>NZ_VKDF01000001.1 GCF_007096355.1 Paracoccus sp. M683
GGTCATAGGCCTTGAATTCGCCGAAATACTTCGTAATCGCAGCCGTCAGCGTCGTCTTGCCATGGTCAACGTGACCAATCGTCCCGATGTTGACATGCGGTTTGTTACGTTCAAACTTTGCCTTTGCCATGAGGGCCTCCTATCGCGGGGTGTTGGCGGTCCGCACCCCGGTTGAAACATCCGCCGCGATGTATAAGCCCATTGGGGAAAAATCAAGGGCAGGAAAGCCAGCCCGCGTGATGGAACCCTGCCCGGCCAGATCGCGTTCAAATTCGGATAGATGCTGCCTGATCAAAAACGGCTGCACAAAGCAGGAGGAAGCGATGAGCTTGATGAAGACCCTCGCCCGCGTGGCGGCCGGTGTGATGCTTGCAAAGGGGATCGGCGCGGTGATGAAAAACGCGCAAGGCGGCGGCACCCGCAGCACCACAACCACCTCAAGCCGGCAGACCGGCGGCGGCATCCTGGGCGATCTGCTGGGTAACAATACCGGCAATTCCGGCGATCGGCGCAGCGGTTCGGGCGGGCTCAGCGATATGCTGGGGCAGGTTCTAGGCGGCGGCAGCGCCGGTGCTGGCAGCGGGCGACGCTATGGCGGGCCGAACTCGACCGGCGCGCAGGGCGGGCTGGGCGGCATTCTGGACAACCTGACCAATCAGGCCCGCAACAGCCGGGGTGGCAGCAGCTCGGCTTCGGGCGGGCTGGGGGGCATTCTGGACCAGCTGACTGGCGGATCCAAGACATCCACCGGCACCAGCCGCAGCGGCACCAGTGGCACCAGCACCGGCGGCGGGCTGGGCGATGTGCTGGGTGCGATCCTGGGTGGCGCGGCCGGCGCGGGTGCTGCCGACGCGCTGTCGCGCAAGGGATCGCAATCCAATAACGACGCCAGCTTTGGCGAGCTGTTCAACGATTCGCTGTCATCGGGCAATGAACCCGAGGTCGCGCCAACGCCCGAACAGAACGCCGTCGCCGGCCTGATGCTGCGCGCGATGATCCAGGCGGCCAAATCCGACGGCAAGATCGACGATGCCGAGAAACAGCGCCTTCTGGGCGAATTGGGCGAGTTGGATGACGACGAACGCCAGTTCATCCGCGAACAGATGGCCATGCCCGTCGACGCGCAGGCGCTGGCGCGCGACGTGCCCTCGGGGCTGGAGGCGCAGGTCTATCTGATGTCGCTGATGGCCATCGACTTTGACAGCCGGGCCGAGGCTGAATACCTGCACGCGCTGGCGCAGGGCCTTGGGCTGAACCAGCAGACGGTGAACCAGATCCATGAACAGGTCGGCGTGCAGAACCTGTACGCCTGAACCTTTCGCAAGACCGCATAGCCAGTGCCGCGCAAGGGAGACCTTGGGCGGCATTTGCATTTCGGTCGCTTTGCCGTGCAATCTGCCCGTGGTTTGGGATGAGGAGGCCCCGGCATGAACCTTTACGCAAAACTGATGGCGCGACAGCAGGCGGGAAACCCTGTGCGGGTGGGGCTGATCGGGGCCGGAAAATTCGGCTCGATGTTTCTGGCGCAGGTGCGGCATGTGCCGGGGATGCATCTGATGGGGCTGGCCGACCTGTCGCCCGACCGCGCGCGTGCCGCCTTGACTGCGACGGGCTGGGATGTCGATGCCGCCATCGCGCCCGATTTCGGCACCGCCCTGCGCGACGGACGGATCTGCGTCGCCGATGACCCCGAGGCGCTGATCCGCGCCGGCGGCATCGAGGTGATCATCGACGCCACCGGCATTCCCGCCGCCGGCATCCGCCATGCGCTGCTGGCGGCCGAACAGGGGCGGCACATGATCATGGTCAATGTCGAGGCCGATGTGCTGGCCGGCCCCTATCTGGCCGAACGGTTCCGCCAGGCCGGGCTGGTCTATTCCATGGCCTATGGCGATCAGCCCGCGCTGGTCTGCGAAATGATTGACTGGGCGCGCACCTGCGGTTTTCGCGTCGTGGCGGCGGGCAAGGGCACGAAATACCTGCCGGCCTATGCCGGCTCGACCCCCGATACGGTTTGGGATCACTATGGGCTGACGCCCGAGCAGGCTGCGACGGGCGGGATGAACCCGCAGATGTTCAACTCATTCCTCGACGGCACCAAATCGGCGCTGGAAATGGCCGCGATCTCGAATGCATCGGGATTGGCGGCGCCGCGGGACGGGTTGGCCTTCCCCCCTGCCGGCACCGACGATCTGGCCGATCTGCTGAAACCGCGCGCCGATGGCGGCGTGCTGGAACGCGCCGGCATGGTCGAGGTCGTATCCAGCCTGAACCGCGACGGATCACCGGTTGCGCGTGATCTGCGGTGGGGGGTCTATGTCACCTTCGAGGCCGGCGATGATTCCGGCGCGGGGGCGGATTACGTGCGGCGCTGTTTTGGCGAATATCAGGTCGCGACGGATCGCAGCGGGCGCTATGCCTCGCTGTATCGTCCCTCGCATCTGATCGGGCTGGAACTGCCGGTCAGCGTGGCCAGCGCCGCGCTGCGCGGCGAGCCGACGGGCGAAACCCGCGATTTCACCGCCGATGTCGTTGCCGTGGCCAAACGCGACCTGCGCGCGGGCGAGATGCTGGACGGCGAGGGCGGCTTTACCGTCTGGGGCCGGCTGATGCAGGCCCAGGATTCGCTGACCAAGGGCGCGCTGCCGATCGGGCTGGCCCATGGGGTCAGGCTGAAGCGCGACGTCGGGGCCGGTGCCGTGCTGGGCTGGGCCGATATCGACGCACCCGATAATCAGGCCGTCAGCATCCGCCGCCAGATGGAACGGCAGTTTGCGGCCATCCGCCCTGAATAATGGTCACATTTCCGGCGGAGGCCAGCTTGCAGTTGATCGAAAGCAAGGCCTTTGCCACACTGCCCCGGACGGCCGAGGGGCCGCCTGTCAGGAGGTTATGATGAAACTGATCCTCGCAGCCGCGATTGCGGCGCTACCCATGCTTGCCCATGCAGACGCAGCCGAAGACGCGCTGGAGGCGCGGCAAGGCTTCATGAAAATGCTGTCGATCAACATGGGCACGCTGTCCGGCATGGCCAAGGGCGACATCGCCTATGATGCCGCTGCGGCCACTCAGGCCGGCGCGAATATCGAGGCGCTCAGCCAGTATTCGTTGCCCGCCCTGTTCATCGAGGGCACATCGGTGGATGATGGTGTCGAAACCGAGGCCTTGCCGGCGATCTGGTCAAACAGCGATGATTTCGCCACCAAATTCGCCGGTCTGCAAGAGGCAGCGGCAGGTGCCGGCGCGGCGGTCGGCGGCGGCCAGGATGCCATCGGCCCCGCGCTGCAACAGCTGGGCGGTGCCTGCAAAGCCTGTCATGACGACTACCGTGAGAAATGAGCCGGGCAGGGCCAGCCAGCCCGAACGTGTAAGGATATGGGACCCGCTTCTGCGCGGGTTCCATTGGCTGCTGGCGGGCCTGGTCGTTGCAAACTGGCTATTGGGCAAGTTCGGCCCCAATGACATGAGCCTGCATTTCGTGCTGGGTTATGCCATTCTGGCCTTGCTGGTCTTTCGGGTGATCTGGGGGTTCATCGGGCCGGAACCGGCGCGGTTTTCCAGCTTTATCCGTGGCCCCGGCGCGATCCGCGACTATCTGCGGCACATGTTCAGCCGCCAGCCAAGCAACTGGCCCGGCCACAACCCGCTTGGCGCCCTGGCGGTGATCGCCATGCTGCTTGCACTGTTCTGGCAGGTCGGCACCGGGCTGATCTCGGACCCCGAGGACTTCATCAATGTGGGGCCGCTGGCCGGCGCTGTGGGCAGCGACATCGCAACCAAGGCACCCGGCTGGCACGAGGCCGGCAGCAATGTCATACTGTTGCTGGTGCTGCTGCATATCGGGGTAATCCTGTTCTATCGCATCTGGAAGAACGAAGATCTGATCCGCCCGATGCTCAACGGTTGGAAATGGGTGCGGCGGCGCTGATGCGGCCGCACCAGACCTGCCGGACCTGATCCGCCGGCGGCTGACCGGATGGTCACACCGGGATCATCGTCCCCTGCATCATGGCGACATGTTTGCGGCTGCCATCCTTTTCGGCCCAGACATCGGCGGCGACCACCATGATCCGACGGCCGGCGCGGATCACGCGGCCCTCGGCCACCAGCCTGTCGCCAATGGCGGGTGACATCAGGTTCAGTTTCATCTCGACCGTCATCACCTCGGCATCCGCGGGCATCAGCGTCAGCGCCGCGAAACCGGCCGCCGAATCGCCAATGCTGAAGGCCAACCCGGCATGGCCCGCGCCCTGTTGCTGCAAGGATGTCGGCAGGATCGGTGCGACAATCGTGGTCTGCCCGGCGGCAATCCGGGTCATCTGCGCGCCAAGGGTCTGCATCATCGTCTGGCGATCAAAGCTGTCTTGCACCTTGGCGGCGATTTCCGGTGAGAGGTCAGTCATCAAACAGATCCGTTCTTGGGGCATCAAGGCCAAGGTGCCGCCAGGCGCGTGGGGCCAGTTGTCTGCCGCGCGGGGTGCGCGCGATCAGGCCCTGTTGCAGCAGATAGGGCTCGATCACCTCTTCGATGGCATCGCGGCTTTCCGACAGCGCAGCCGACAGGGTCTCAACCCCCACAGGGCCGCCGCCGTAATGTTCCGCCATCAGCATCAGATAGCGCCGGTCGGCCCCGTCCAGCCCCAGATCGTCGACGCCAAGCCGGGTCAGCGCGTTATCGGCGATCGCGCGGGTCAGGCGGCCATCACCCTCGACCAGCGCAAAGTCTATCACCCGGCGCAGCAGCCGCCCGGCGATGCGCGGCGTGCCCCTTGCGCGGCGGGCAATTTCCATCGTGCCTTCGGGTTCGGCCTCGATCCCCAGCTTGCTGGCACCCCGGCGGACGATCAGGTCCAGTTCGGGGATCTCATAGAATTGCAGCCGCGTCGGAATACCAAAGCGATCGCGCAGCGGTGTGGTCAAAAGGCCAAGCCGCGTGGTTGCGCCGACCAGCGTAAACGGCTGCAATTCGATCCTTACGGTGCGGGCGGCGGGGCCTTCACCGATCACCAGATCAAGCTCGAAATCCTCCATCGCCGGATAAAGGATCTCTTCGACCGCCGGGTTCATGCGGTGAATTTCGTCGATGAACAGCACGTCACGGGCTTCCAGATTGGTCAGGATTGCGGCCAGATCGCCCGCCCGCGCCAGAACCGGCCCCGAGGTCATGCGGAAATTGACCCCAAGCTCGCGCGCCATGATCTGCGCCAGCGTGGTCTTGCCCAGACCGGGAGGGCCGTGAAACAGCGTGTGATCCATCGCCTGCCCGCGCATTCGGGCACTGTCGATAAAGACGCGCAGATTGGCCCGCGCCTCGGCCTGACCCACGAAATCGGTCAGCACCTGTGGGCGCAGGGCGCGGTCCTCGGTCTCGCCATCCAGTCGTTCGGGGCGCAGGGTCGGGTCGGGCTGGCTCATCCCCCTCTCACCGTCCACGGGCCATCGCCTGCAACCGCGCGATGCGTTCTTCGGTCGGCGGGTGGGTCGCGAACAACCGATCAGCACGCAGCGCATGCAGCGGGTTGATGATGAACATCGCAGCCGAGGCCGGGTTGCGTTCGGCGGGCATATTGACGGTGCGGCCCGCCAATTGGGCTATACGGGCCAGCGCATTCGCCAGCGCAAGCGGCTGGCCGCTGATCAAAGCGCCGTCCCGGTCAGCCTCGTATTCGCGGGCGCGAGAGATCGCCATCTGCACAAGACCAGCGGCCAGCGGCGCGATGACCATGGCAAGAACCGCGCCAAGTCCACCGCCCCGGTCACTGCGCCCGCCGCTGAACAGCAGCATATTGCCCATCATCGCAATCGCGCCCGCCAGCGTCGCCGTTACCGTCATGGTCAGCGTGTCACGGTTCTTGATATGGGCAAGCTCATGCGCGATCACGCCGGCCAGTTCATCGCGCGGCATATTGGCCAGCAGCCCCTGCGTCACCGCCACGGCCGAGTTTTCGGGGTTGCGCCCGGTGGCGAAAGCGTTGGGCTGTTCGGTCTGCAAGACATAGACAGCCGGCATGGGCAGATCCGCCCGCTGCGCGAGGGCGGCGACCATATCGACCAGTTCGGGGGCTGACTGGCTGTCGACCTGAATGGCATTCTGCTGGCGCAAAACGGCCTTGTCGCTGTTCCACCAGGCCCAGACATTCGTGGCCCCGGCAAAAACCAGCGCGATGATCGCGCCGCCCTGCCCGCCCAGCATCCAGCCCAGCCCCATCAGCAGGGCTGTCATTGCAGCCATCAGGATGAATGTGCGTGCGTTGCCGGCCATGACCCTATCCTTTCGGCGCCAGTTTCTTCAGCGATGCCCGGATCAACGCCGTCGTGGTGGCCTCGGGTTCCTCGGTCTGGGCCTGCGCCACGGCCATTGCCGCCTCGGAGGCGCCATAGCCCAGGTTCGACAGCGCCGACAATGCCTCGGCCGCAGCTTGCGCGGTTACGGCTGCACGAGGGCGCGNGGGCGCGGCAGGTGTGTCGGCCTCGATGGCCGGCACACCTGCACCTTCGGCCTCGACCGTCAGATCGCCACCAATGGCCATGATGGCGGGGGCCTTGTCCTTCAGTTCCAGCACCACGCGCTGCGCCAGTTTAGGGCCGACGCCCTGCGCCTTGCGCACCGTGGACCAATCGCCAAGCGCGATCGCGCGGGCCAGCCCCTCGGGTCCAAGCGTGCCCAGAATGGCCAGCGAGACCTTGGCGCCAACCCCCTGCACACCCGTCAGCAACCGGTGCCATTCCTTTTCCAGCATGGTGGGAAAGCCGAACAGTTGCAGCAGATCCTCGCGCACCAGCAGATCAGTATACAGCGCCGTTGCCTGCCCGGCCGGCGGCAGGGCCGCCGCCGTGCGTTCGCTGACATGGACGATATAGCCGACCCCGCGCACGTCGATCAGCACATGATCGCGGGCGCGGTGCAGGATCACCCCGGCGATGCGGCCGATCATGCGACCACCCGGATATTGCGGCCCTGCAAATGGCGGGCGTGACAGATCGCGATGGCCAGCGCATCCGCCGCATCGGCGCCGTCGAAGTGGACGCCAGGCAATTGCATGCGCACCATATGCTGCACCTGTTCCTTTGCCGCGTGCCCCACGCCGACCACGGTTTTCTTGACCGCGTTCGGGGCGTATTCGCCAACCGAAAGCCCAGCCTCGGCCGGCGCCAGAAGCGCGATCCCACGCGCCTGCCCCAGTTTCAGCGTGCCGGCCGCATCCTTGTTCACAAAAGTCTGCTCAACCGCCGCTGCGTCAGGCGCATGTTCGGCGATGACCGCCCGCAGCCCCCGATACAGGGCCAGAAGCCTGACACCCAGTTCACCCGTTTCTGACCGAATGACACCGTTGGCGACATGGCGCAGACGCGGCCCATCGACGAAAATCACCCCCCAGCCCATGTTCCGCAAACCAGGGTCAATGCCCAGAACCCGCATCTCTGCCCTCTTTTTTCCTTTTTCAAAGGGTTAGCACGAAACGCGAACATCGCCTAGAGCCTTTGTCCGCAAAGCTTGCGCCATTCACCAGGACGAGGAAAGCGCCTTGCCGGCCCGGTCATCCCCGATCGCAAACCGGACAAGGCCCGTGCGTCACGCCACATTACAATGAAAAAAGCCAGGGCCGCGAAAAACGACCCTGGCTTTCATGGATTGCGAAAAGAAGCCAATCAGTTGCGCTGCAAGGCGACCCGGTTCTGGCGATGCCGCATGGCCAGCTTGCGCCCCATCCGGCCCGAGGCCAGCGGTCGTGCCGCAGCCGGCCGTTCATCCCCCTGCAATTCGGGGAAAATTGCGAACAGCTCGTCGCGCGCCGCCTGGCCAACCGACCGCAGCGCCTGTTCGCCGGCATAAAGCGATTCCGTCTCGGCGCCGTTGGAGAAAACCACCTCATGCTCGTCGAACATGACGTGATGATAGGTGACACCGCCCTCGGCCGCGTCCACGTCGATCCCTTCCAGCATCACCAGTTGCTTGGCGGCAACCAGAACCTCGTCCGTGCCGAACATGCGCTGCGCGATGCGCGACCGGACCAGAACGCGGTGCTGAGGCGAAACCATCAGATCCTGCTCGGGCGTCGTCTGGGCCAGCGCGCCCGCAGAAATGCGGATCGGGCGCAGGCGGGTTTCAGCATCCAGCTCGGCGGCGCTGAAGTGGCGCGAACCGACCCAGCGGATCGGCCGGGCGCCGTGGTCGCGAGTCAGCACCAGATCGCCGACCTTCAGCCCCTCGACCGGCACCTCGCCGTCGGGGGTGCGGATCATCGTGCCCGCCGCGAAACAGGGCACCGTGACGATGTCCTCAATGTACTCGCGATTGTAGTACATCCCGCTCGCGTCATTGTCATGGACGCCGGTAATCCGAATCCCCTGAATCGGGGCATTTTCCAGCAACAGGGCGTCGGCCGACCAGATACTGGGGGGCGCGGCCCATGTGTTGCCGGCCGTGTCCTGAAACACGTTCAAATGCCCGGTCGCCGTGGTGCCGTCAGCATAGGTGACGACGACATTGTATTGGACAAGCGCATCAAAGGTGTGCTGGACGGTATTGCCGTTCGCATCAGTGATATAGAAGGTATCGTTACCCCGGGAGTTATCCTGGTTATAGGAGAGGTTGGCCGCCGACGAGCCACCGCCGTCATTGCTGCTATAGCTGCCAGGACTGAAGGTCTGAACGCTGGCATTGGTGAACGAGGTGAAGTTCCGGTTCACCAGTTGGCCGGCATTCTCGGCATCGAAATCAGGGCGGGTTCGCGTCCCCTCCACCGGGTCGATAATCGGGAGATTTCCCAGATAGATAACCTTGAACGTATCACTGGTAGGCATTTCAAATTCCTTTCAGACGCAGATAAACTTCGTCGACGCGGGCAAACCGCAAACAAGTGAATAGGTCATATAACCAATCCACGATTCGCCGCAAGAATTATCATGGTAAACAAGGGCCAGTACCGAATGACGGCACAGCCCAGAGGTTGCTTGACTCCCACAAACTATGCCCGCAAGAGATGGGTTAACAACAAAAATAACGTCACGAGCGAACGGGGAAGACGATCTGATGTCGCCAGCTCTTATTGCCTTGCTGCCCTTTTTCGGCGCGCTGTTGCCTGGATTGCTGATCCGATCCGGGCGCAACGTGGCGGCGATCAGTTGCGGAACCGCAACACTGGTCGCTTTTATCGGATTGCTGCTGCATATCCCGGCCATCATGCGCGGCGAGGTCATCACGACCAGCTTTTCCTGGCTGCCTCAGATCGGGCTTGCCGCCAGCTTCCGCGTCGACGGGCTGGGGCTGCTGTTTGGCACGCTGATCCTGGGGATCGGGCTGCTGATCATCACCTATGCGCGCTTCTACCTGTCGCGGCACGATCCGATCGGCAAGTTCTATACCTATCTGATGCTGTTCCAAGGCGCGATGATGGGCATCGTACTGTCGGACAACATCCTGCTTTTGCTTGTGTTCTGGGAGTTGACATCGCTGTCCTCCTTCCTGCTGATCGGCTATTGGCGGCATCTGCCCGAGGGGCGGCAGGGCGCGCGCATGGCGCTGACCGTGACCGGGGCTGGCGGCATGGCGATGATCGCGGGCATGCTGATTCTGGGCAATATCGCCGGCAGCTATGAGATCAGTGACATCCTGCTGGCCAAGGACGCCATTCAGGCCAGCCCGCTGTATTTCCCGGCGCTGATCCTGATTCTGTTGGGCGCATTCACCAAATCGGCGCAATTCCCGTTCCATTTCTGGCTGCCGCACGCCATGGCCGCGCCGACGCCGGTTTCGGCCTACCTGCATAGCGCCACGATGGTGAAGGCCGGGCTGTTCCTGATGGCGCGGCTGTGGCCGGTGCTGTCTGGCACGCCGGAATGGTTCTGGATCGTCTCGACCGCAGGCCTGGTGACCATGCTGATCGGCGCCTTCATCGCGCTGTTCAAGGACGATCTGAAGGCCCTGCTGGCCTTTTCAACCGTCAGCCATCTGGGTCTGATCACGATGCTGCTGGGCTTTGGCACGCCCGAGGCCGCCATCGCGGCGGTGTTTCACATCATCAACCACGCGACCTTCAAGGCCGCGCTGTTCATGACCGCAGGCATCGTCGATCACGAAACGCATACGCGCTCGATCCAGCGACTTGGAGGCCTGCGCAGGCTGATGCCGATCACCTTCGCCATCGGCACCATCGCGGCGCTGTCCATGGCGGGCATTCCGCCGCTGAACGGCTTCCTGTCAAAGGAAATGATGCTGTACGAGACCAGCCATCTGGAACAGGCGCGGCAGGTCTTTATGGTGGTCGCGACGATGGCGGCGCTGTTCTCGGTCGCCTATTCGTTCCGCTTCATCGTGCATGTTTTCCTTGGGCCGGTGCGCGACGATTATCCGCACAAGCCACATGATCCGGGCCTGGGCATGTGGATCGGGCCGGCATTCCTGGTGTCGCTGGTCATTCTGATCGGGCTGTTTCCGAACACCATGGCGGGGTGGCTGGTCGATGCCTCGGCCAGCGCGGTGACGGGCGAGGCGCAGCAATCAAATATCTACCTGTGGCACGGCGTGAACGCGGCGCTGATCATGTCGATGATCGCCATCGCCGGCGGTGCGATCCTGCTGACGGTCTATCCGGCGATCTATGCGCTGTGGCAGGCAGGCCCCCACCCCGAGGCCAAGGCCATGTTCCACGCCGTCATCCGCTGGACGGTGCGCGGCGCGCGCGAACTGACCAATGGCATCACTGACGGGACCATGTCGCGCGCGCTGGCTGCGTTCACGATGACGGCCGTTGCCTGCGGCGCGCTGGCCTGGTCGACGGGAAGCATCGGCCCGTTCGCACGACCGATGCTGCCGATTGAACTGGTGCCAGCAGTCGGCTGGATCATGATGATGGTGGCCACGGGCTGCATGGTGGCGTTCCACCGCTATCGCCTGCTGGCGCTGGTGCTGGTGGCGATCGTCGGGCTGATCGTGTCGGTCGGCTTTGCCTATTTCTCGGCGCCCGATCTGGCGCTGACCCAGATCTCGGTCGAGATCGTCACGGTCATTCTGCTGCTGCTGGCGCTGAACTATCTGCCCAAGCGCACCGCCGTCGAATCGACCGATCGACGGCGCGGCACCGATGCCTTCATCGCCACACTGGCCGGGGTCGGCTTTGGCGCGCTGTCCTATGCGATGATGCGAGGCGGTTTCGCCTTCGAGACGATCTCGGGCTATATGCTGGAATACAGCTACAAGAAGGGCGGAGGCGACAATGTCGTCAACGTCATTCTGGTCGACTTCCGTGGTTATGATACCTTCGGCGAGATTACCGTTCTGGGCATCGCCGCGCTGGTCATCTTTGCCCTGACGGAAACGCTGTTGCAGGGCAAATCCTCGCGCCGGTTGCGCAACTGGGTGCGCGATTACCGCCGCGCCGGCGATCGCCATCCGCTGATGCTGGTGGTGGCGACGCGGATGCTGCTGCCCATTTCGCTGGTCGTGGGCGTCTTTATCTTCCTGCGGGGCCATAATGAACCGGGCGGCGGCTTCATCGCCGGCCTGGTCGTCGCCATCGCGTTCCTGATGCAATACATGGCCTCGGGCTATGCCTGGGCGCAGGACCGTCAGCGCATTCCCTATCACGCCATGATCGGCGTGGGCGTGGTGGCGGCGGCGGCGACCGGCCTTGGCGCCTGGTTCAACAACCGGCCATTCCTGACCTCGGATTACGGCTATTTCAAACTGCCCCTGCTGGAAGAGTTCGAACTGGCCACCGCCATGGGCTTTGACCTTGGCGTGTTCCTGTGCGTGCTGGGGGCGGTGATGCTGGCGCTGAACTCGCTGTCGCGGATCTCGCGGCATGCGGGGGGCACGGTGAATCTGGAGCCGATGGACAATATTGACCCCGAGGGCCTTCGACCCCGGCAAGAGGAGGCGCAGTAATGGAAATGCTTGTCGCATCCGCAATCGGCGCGATGACCACCGCAGGGGTCTATCTGATCCTGCGCCGGCGCAGCTTTTCGGTCGTGCTGGGCATGACCATGCTGACCTATGCCATCAATGCCTTCCTGTTCGTGTCCGGCCGGTTGGTGGTGAACCAGCCGCCGATCCTGCGCGACCACAGCGGCGACATCAGCGGCTATACCGACCCGCTGCCGCAGGCGCTGGTGCTGACCGCCATCGTCATCTCGTTCGGGATGACGGCCGTGGTGGTGATGATGGCGCTTGGCGCCTTTATCGAGGGGGGCGACGATTATATCGACATGCCCGAGGATGACCGCCGCATGCCGCCGCTGCATCTGGTCGACACCACGGACGAGCCGGCCCCGGCCGAGACGGAAAAAGGTAGCCAAGCATGAACCACTGGATTATCGCCCCGGTTCTGCTGCCTGCCCTGTTTGGCGCGCTGATCATCCTGTGGATGCGGCACGATCTGCTGTTGCAGCGGACTTTCGGCATCATCGGGTCGCTGTGCCTGCTGGGAGTGGCGCTGTATCTGAACATCCTTGCCGCCAGCGGCGAGGTCTATGTCTATCGCCTTGGCAATTGGGCGGCGCCCTTCGGCATCGTGCTGATGTTGGACCGGCTGTCCGCGATGATGCTGCTGCTGGCCGGTTTCCTGGCGCTGGTGGTCCAGCTTTACGCCTTCGGCTCGGGCTGGGATCGCAAGGGCTGGCACTTCCATGCGCTGTGGATGTTTCAGATGATGGGGCTGAACGGCGCCTTCCTGACCGGCGACGCCTTCAACCTGTTCGTCTTTTTCGAGGTGCTGCTGATCGCCAGCTATGGCCTGATGATCCATGGCGGGGGCCCGATGCGGCTGCGCGCGGGCGTGCAGTATATCAGCTATAACCTTGCCGGCTCGACCCTGTTTCTTGCGGCACTCGGGGCGATCTATGCCTCGACCGGCACGCTGAACATGGCCGATCTGGCGGTGCGCGTGGCGGCGATGCCGGCCGATGACACCGCCCTTCTGCGCGTGGGCGCGGTGCTGCTGCTGATCGTCTTTGCGGTCAAGGCGGCGCTGGTGCCGCTGCATTTCTGGCTGCCCTCGACCTATGCCAACGCGCCGGGGCCGTCCTCGGCACTGTTCGCGATCATGTCCAAGGTCGGCATCTATGCGATCATCCGCTTTTTCACGCTGGTCTTTCCGCAGGACACGGTGATCGAGACCATCGCCACCGACCTGCTGCTGCCGGCCGCGCTGGTGACGCTGCTGCTGGGGCAGCTGGGGGTTCTGGGCACGCGCAGCCTGACGCGGATGGCGGCCTATGCGGCCATCGGTTCGATCGGCACGCTGACCATCGCGGTCGCCCGCTTTGACGAGCCGGGGCTTACGGCGGCGATGTATTACCTGATCCATTCGACGCTGGCGGCGGGCGCGCTGTTTCTGGTGGTCGACATGATCGGGGCGCGGCGCGGCGGCGATATCTGGCTGCGCCAACGCCCGGCCATCGCCAATACCGGTCTTGTATCGGCGCTGTTCTTTGCCACCGCCATCGCGGTCGTCGGCCTGCCGCCGCTGTCTGGCTTCGTGGGCAAGCTGCTGATCATGCAGGCCACGATGGCCGATCCCTGGATGCCGCTGATCTGGACGGTGATCCTTGCCACCTCGGTGGTGGCGCTGGTGGGCTTTGGCCGCGCCGGATCGGTCATCTTCTGGAAATCGCACGAGTTGGACCCCGAACCGGGCAATGACAGCGACGAGGGCCCGCGCCCGAAAAAAGGGCCGATCCCGACCAAGCTGGAAACCGACGAAGCAATTCAGGACGTGGCTGATTCTGCCTCGCCGGCACTGGCCTTTGCCTCGGTGGGCGTGCTGCTGAGCGCCCTGGCGCTGCTCAGCATATTTGCGGGACCGGTGACCAGCTATCTGGCGGATACATCCGCGCAGCTGCATGATCCGAACAGCTATCTGCAACCGGTGCTGCATATGCAGGAGGACACGAAATGATCTTCCGCCGCCTGTTCCCTCATCCGTTGCTGTCGATCCTGCTGATCCTGGTCTGGATGATGCTGGTCAACCGCTTTGCCTGGGGGTCGCTGGTCTTTGCCGTGCTGCTGTCGATCGTGGTTCCGGCGCTGATCGCGCCCTATTGGCCCGACCGGCCACGCATCCGCCGGCCGATCAAGTTTCTGGTCTATGCGGCAATGGTGGTCTGGGACATCATCGTCGCCAATATCCAGGTGGCCCGGATCGTGCTGTTCAAACGCAATCGCGACCTGAAGCCCGCATGGATCAATGTGCCGCTGGAACTGACCGCCCCCGAGGCGATCGCCGTCCTTGGCGGCACCATCACCCTGACCCCCGGCACCGTCACCTGCGACATGTCCGAGGAAGGTGGCGCGCTGCTGGTCCATTGCCTGCACGCCCCCGATCCCGATGCGGTGCGCGACGAGATCAAGACCCGCTACGAGGCCCGGCTGAAGGAGATCTTCGAATGATCGAATATGCCCTGAATTTCGCCTTTGCCTGTTTCGGCCTTGCGCAGTTGTTCTGCCTGTATCGCGTGGTCATTGCGCCGGGCGTCAGCGACCGGGTGCTGGCGCTGGACACGATGACGATCAACATGATCGCGCTGCTGACGCTGTTTGGCATCCTGCACGGCACTGCCATGTATTTCGAGGCCACGCTTCTGTTCGCCATGGTCGGCTTTGTCTCGACCGTATCCTATGCGAAATTCATCCTGCGCGGCGACGTGATCGAGTAAGAGGACCGGAAGAATGGAACAATTCGCGGAAATCCTGATTGCGGCGCTGATCGTCATCGGCGGCACCTTCGGGCTGATCGGATCCTATGGGCTGGTCAAGCTGCCCGATCCGATGACGCGACTGCATGCGCCGACCAAGGCCGCCACGGTGGGCGTGGGATCGGTGCTTGTGGCGTCGATTCTGTGGTTTGCGATCTATGGCGAACATGACAGCTGGCACGAGCTGCTGATCATCCTGTTCATCTTTCTGACCGCGCCAATCACCGGGCTGATGATCGCCAAGTCCCATATCCACCGCAGCTGGCGATGGAACGAACTGCCCACGCCTGCGCCCGATGACAACTGGGCGACCTGTGCTCCCGACCGCGAGGCCGGGACCGCCGCGAAAAGCGAGGATCAGGGTCAGCCGGGCTAAGACCTGTCAGCCCGGCTGGTGCCGTCGCCTGATGCTGTCGCGCCGGATCAGGCGGCCCGCAGCCGTTCGACGGCCGCGCGTTCATCACCGAAGGCCATACCGCTTTTCAACAGACGCTCCAGCTGGGCGATCAACTCGGGGCTCAGCGTTTTCAGCCGCGCGATCCGCACATCGCTGAGCAGGTTGACATAGGCGACGGCCACATCGTCGCTGTCGGTCGGATGGGCGCTTTCCAGCCGGTCAAAGATCGCCCGCAGGCGCCGGACATTGTCGCCCTGTTCGACGCAGAATTGCGCCAGCGCCTTTTCGTTCAGGCTGAAGGTCATGCCCCAGCCCCCCCAACGGAACCTGTTCACCACGAATTCGCCGTCATGCTTGGCGTATTCCAGGAAGCCATGGGCCACCTTGAAGCCGACCTTGCTGCTGGTCAGGTCCATGCGCAGATCCAGGAAGCTGACCCCGTCAAAGGTAAAGGCGTTGTTCACCCGCGAAATGCCCGGAGGCCAGTAACGGCAGGGCGAACCAAAGCTGTTGACCTGCATCCCCGCAATCGCCGGCAGGCCCTTGGCCAGAGCCACCGCCGTCAATGCGTTCGAGGTGATCAGATTGCCCTGGCTGTGGCAGTAGATCTCCACCGCCGTGCCGGTGCCGCCCTGCCCCACCAGCAGCGCATACAACGCATGGGCCGCTTTGTTCCCGGCGATCAGGCTGCCGACGAAATCGGTCTTGTTCAGCGCCGGATTGGCCGCCTTGGCCGCGCGATAGGCGGTGTCGACGACCGCAAACCAGCCCTCGAAGGACATCATGGCCTGGCTTTGAACCGCGCTCAGCGTGACCTTGTCCTTGATGCACTGGCCCAGATCAGCCCATTTGCCATTGGTCTTGTTATAGACCCCCAGCACGCTGGCCCCCATCATCAGCGACAGCTCGTAGCAGCTGGTGGCGTGATTCTTGGGGGTGTTGTCCATGCCGTTCACAAAGATGATCCGGCGATTGGCGTTGAACCAGCCCTTGTCGCGAACCTCGGGCGAGACATAGCGCGTCACATCGCCATCACCCGCGGGTTCCCCGCCTACCCTGATTGTCGGAGCCTGCATAACATCCCTCGTTAAAAATGATCACCTACGGCACGCTAATCCAGCGCGAGCGGACGAGAAAGCCCTATTCCTCGATCACGTCCAGCACCCCCGGCACCGCACGCAGCGCCTGCCGCGCCGGGGTGTTCACGGGCGCATCCTGCGCCACCTCGATCTGGACAAGCCGGGGGCCATCCTTGATCCGCAGCCGGATCGTACCCCGCGCCCGCGAGCCGGCCTTGATCTCGTCCTGGATCCGGGCCAGCGTCTCGGCCACGCGGATCGCGGCATCGGGTTCGACCAATTCGACCAGCAGGCTGCCCGCCCCGGCATCGGCCACCGCATCTTCCAGCCGCGTCACCGAACCGGCCAGCATCTTCACCTGATCGCCAGACGGCTCGACCTTGACCTGCAAGACGACATTCTCGCCCGGTTCCAGCAGGTCGCGCGCGCTGGTCAGCAGATCGGAAAAGACCGTCACCTCATAGAGGCCCGTCGGATCGGACAGGCTGACGAATGCGAAGGGTGTGCCCTTGGCCGATTTGCGTTCCTGCCGCGCGGCGACCGTGCCCGCGATCATTGCCACCATCGCCCCGCCATCGGCCTCGGCGGTGATCTCGGCCAGCGTCTGCACCTTCTTGCGGCGCAGCGCCGTCAGATAATCGTCCAGCGGATGCCCCGACAGATAAAAGCCGATGGCCTTGTGTTCCTCGCCCAGCTTTTCGGTGGGCAACCAGACCGAGGCCATGGGCGGACGCGGCGGCGGCAGATCCTCGCCCCCGCCAAACAGCGAGGATTGCGTTGACGCCGCCTGTTCCTGCACCGCCGCCGACCATGCAACCAGCCCGTCCAGCGACTTCAACACCCGCGCGCGGTTGCCATCCAGCAGATCGAACGCGCCAGCACGGGCCAGCATCTCCAGCGCGCGCTTGCCCACCCGGCGCATGTCGACGCGGCGGGCGAAATCGTTCAGGTCGCGGAACGGCTGATCACCCCCATCCGGCGTCACCCGCGCCTCGTGGATCAGCCGCATCGCGTCCACGCCCACGCCCTTCAGCGCGCCAAGAGCATAGTGGATGCGCCCGTCCTGCACGGTGAATTTCGGCGCCGAGCGGTTGACGCAGGGCGGCACGATCTCGATCCCCATCCGGTCGACCTCGCGCTTGTAGACGGCCAGCTTGTCGGTCAGGTGGATATCGCAGTTCATCACCGCCGCCATGAACTCGACCGGGTGATTGGCCTTCAGCCAGGCGGTCTGATAGCTGACCACGGCATAGGCCGCCGCGTGGGATTTGTTGAAACCGTAATTCGCGAATTTCTCCAACAGGTCGAAAACCTCGCCCGCCTTCTTGGAATCGACCCCGTTCGCGACCGAGCCGTCGACGAATTTCGGCCGTTCCTTGGCCATTTCCTCGGCGATCTTCTTGCCCATGGCGCGGCGCAGCAGGTCTGCGCCGCCAAGGCTATAGCCCGCCATTTCCTGCGCGATCTGCATCACCTGTTCCTGATAGACGATGATGCCCTGCGTCTCGGCAAGGATGTGGTCGATGCTGGGATGCAGCGATTCCAGATCGCGCGCGCCGTTCTTTACCTCGCAATAGGTCGGGATATTCTCCATCGGGCCGGGACGATACAGCGCCACCAAGGCCACGATATCCTCGATGCAGGTGGGCCGCATCCGGCGCAGCGCGTCCATCATGCCCGAACTTTCCACCTGGAACACGGCGACCGTCCGGGCGCTGGCAAACAGGTCATAGCTGGCCTTGTCATCCAGCGGGATGGCGTTGATCTGGTTCAACGCACCCTCGGGCGGCTGATACAATTCGCGCCCATCGGCAGCGACATGCAGTGGCCGGCCGCCACCGTTGATCAGATCGACGGCGTTCTGAATGACCGTCAGCGTCTTCAGCCCCAGAAAGTCGAACTTCACCAGCCCGGCCTGTTCGACCCATTTCATGTTGAATTGCGTGGCCGGCATGTCGGAACCCGGATCGCGATACAGCGGCACCAGCCGATCCAGCGGCCTGTCGCCAATCACCACGCCCGCGGCATGGGTGGATGCGTTGCGATACAGCCCCTCCAACTGCTCGGCGTAATCCAGCAGCCGTTTGACCACCTCTTCCCGCGCAGCCTCGCGCAGGCGCGGTTCCTCGGCGCGGGCCTTGGTTACGCTGACGGGCTTTACCCCTTCGACCGGGATCATCTTGGACAGCCGGTCCACCTGCCCGAACGGCATCTGCAAGACCCGGCCCACATCGCGCACGGCAGCCTTGGACAGCAGCGCGCCAAAGGTGATGATCTGGCCCACCTTGTCGGCGCCGTATTTCTCTTGCACATAGCGGATCACCTCTTCCCGGCGATCCATGCAGAAGTCGATGTCGAAATCCGGCATGCTGACCCGTTCCGGGTTCAGGAAGCGTTCGAACAGCAGGCTGTAACGCAAAGGGTCAAGATCGGTGATGGTCAGCGCATAAGCGACCAGCGACCCGGCCCCCGACCCCCTGCCCGGACCCACCGGAATATCGTGATCCTTGGCCCATTTGATGAAATCGGCCACGATCAGGAAATAGCCGGGAAAGCCCATCTGCTCGATGATGCCCAGTTCGAAATCCAGCCGCGCCTCGTAATCCTCGACGCTGACGGCATGGGGGATCACCTTCAGCCGCGCGGCCAGCCCCTCTTTCGCCTGACGGCGCAGTTCCTCGACCTCGTCATCGGCAAAGATGGGCAGAATGGGTTTGTGCCGGGACACTGCAAAGGCACAGCGCCGGGCGATTTCCACGGTATTCTCCAGCGCCTCGGGCAGGTCGGCGAAGAGAACGGCCATTTCCTCGGCCGATTTGAAATAATGCTGCGGCGTCAGCCGGCGGCGGGGCTGCACCTGATCGACATAGGCCTTTTCGGCGATGCAGATCAGCGCGTCATGGGCCTCGTACATGTCGGGCTTGGGGAAATAGACGTCATTCGTGGCCACCAGCGGCAGCGCCTTGTCATAGGCCAGACGGATCAGCCCGGCCTCACTGGCCGCCTCGGCAGCCATCAACTGATCGTTCTGCGCGGGATGGCGCTGCAATTCGATGTAAAGCCGCGTCGGGAAAGCCTCGGCCAGGCGGTCGGCCAGAACCTCGGCATCGGCCTGCTTTCCCTGCGCGATCAACTGACCAAGCGGGCCGGTCGCCCCGCCAGTCAGCAGGATCAGCCCGTCGGCATGGGCGCATAATTCGTCCAGCGTCACATGCGGCAGGCTGCCATCCTTGCGCATATACAGCGCGGTATTCAGCGCCATCAGGTTCAGCCAGCCCGCCTGATTCTGCGCCAGCGCGACAACGGGGCCGGTGGCCGCCGCAGCCAGTGTCAGCTGGCACCCGATGATCGGCTGCACCCCCGCATCCATCGCCTTGACGCTGAATTCCAGCGCCGCGAACATCGCATTCGTGTCGGTCAGCGCCACGGCGGGCATTCCTGCCCCTGCCGCAAGTTTCGCCAGCTTGGCCACGGGAATCGCACCTTCCAGCAGCGAATGCTCGGAATGCGTGCGCAGGTGAATGAATCGGGGTGATTTATCGGGCATGGCGCGACACTATCCCCGACCTGCCAAACTGTGCAATTGCCTGAACACGGAATTCCGCGCTATGCAGATAGGGATTTGACCAAGGGGACAAATTTGAACGAGCAGGTGGTCTTTCAGGCAGAGGGAATCGGCAAGTCCTATCCGGGCGTCCGCGCCAATGACGATGTGTCCTTTGCTGTAACCAGAGGCGAGATTCACGCGCTGCTGGGCGAGAATGGCGCGGGCAAATCCACCCTGGTCAAGATGATCTATGGCCTGGTGCGGCCCGATCAGGGGCACATGACGCTGCTGGGGGAAACGCATCAGCCAAGCGATCCGCGCGCCGCCCGTGCCGCCGGCGTGGCGATGGTGTTCCAGCATTTTTCCCTGTTCGACGCGCTGAGCGTGGCCGAAAACATCGCCCTCGGCATGGAGAACCCGCCCGCAAGGCGCGAATTGTCGGCACGCATCGCGCAGGTCAGCAATGAATACGGCCTGCCCCTGAACCCGGCGCGCCGGATCGCCACCCTGTCCGCAGGCGAGCGCCAGCGGGTCGAGATCATTCGTTGCCTGTTGCAGAATCCGCGCCTGCTGATCATGGACGAACCCACCAGCGTTCTGACCCCGCAAGAGGCCGAATTGCTGTTCACCACGCTGCGCAAGCTGGCCGATCAGGGCACGGCGATCCTGTATATCAGTCACAAGCTGGAAGAGATCCGCACCCATTGCGACCGCGCCACGATCCTGCGGGCTGGCCGCGTCGTGGACAGTTGCGATCCCCGCGCCCTGTCCGCACGCGAACTGGCGGCGATGATGGTCGGCGGCGAGATGCGCGATATCGACCGTTCGGGCCGGATTGCGGGCGAGGTTCTGCTGCATGCGGAAAATATTTCCATTTCTGCGGCAACGGCCGAAGGGACGGCACTGAAAAACATAACCTTCTCGGTCCGTTCTGGCGAGATCCTTGGAATCGGCGGGGTGGCCGGAAACGGGCAAGAGGAATTGCTTTCCGTCCTGTCGGGCGAAACCCGAAGCCCTGCCGGGTCGGTGACACTGGAGGGGCGCGACCTGTCTCAGGCCCGGCCCGAGGCGCGGCGCATGGCCGGGCTGCTGGCCGCCCCCGAGGATCGTCTTGGCCACGCGGCGGTGCCCGATTTCAGCCTGACCGACAACGCGCTGCTGACCGCCTCGGGGCGCAAGTCGCTGGTCCGCAACGGACTGATCGACCGCGCTGCCGCGCGCGGTTATGCCGAACAGGTAATCAGGGATTTCGACGTGCGCACCCCCGGCCCCGGAACGGCGGCCCGCGCGCTGTCGGGCGGCAATCTGCAAAAATTCGTCATCGGACGCGAGGTACTGCAAGCCCCGCGCGTGCTGGTGGTGAACCAGCCAACCTGGGGCGTTGATGCGGGCGCCGCCGCCGCCGTGCGGCAATCGCTGCTGGACCTTGCGCGGGCTGGCGCGGGGGTGATCGTCATCAGTCAGGATCTGGATGAATTGATGGAGCTTTCCGACCGTTTCTGCGCCCTGAACGAAGGCCGCCTGTCCGATCCGCGCCCCACCGAAAGCCTGACCCTGGACGAGATCGGGCTGATGCTGGGCGGTGCGCATGGCATGGCCGAGGCACAGATATGATCCGGCTGGTTCCCCGGTCCGAGGCCGCGCCCCTTTGGCAGATCGCCACGCCGATCCTTGCGGTTCTGGCGACGATGATCACCGGCGGCATTCTGTTCGCGATCATGGGCTATGATCCGGTGGCCGCAATCCGCACGATTTTCTGGGATCCGCTGTTCGGTCAGGCCTCGGCCTATTCGCGGCCGCAATTGCTGGTCAAGGCCGCGCCGCTGATCCTGATCGCCTCGGGGCTGGCGGTGGGCTTTCGCGCCGGCATCTGGAACATCGGGGCCGAGGGGCAATATATCATCGGCGGCATCTGCGGTGCTGCGGTTGCGCTGGCAGCCTATCCCGGCGAACATTGGTGGCTGTTTCCGGCCATGGTCGCCGCCGGCGCCCTGGGCGGTTGGGCCTGGGGCATGATCCCGGCCATGCTGCGCAACTGGGCCGGCGCCTCGGAAATTCTGGTCTCGCTGATGCTGGTCTATGTGGCGCAAAAGGTCGCCGCGTGGATGGCCTTTGGCCCGATGAAAAACCCCGAAGGCTTCGGCTTTCCAGGCTCTCGCAACCTGCAACAATATCCCTCGGCCTCGAACCCGGAACTGATCGCGGGCACGGGCGCGCATTGGGGCGTGGTCGCGGCAGCGCTGGCGGTGCTGGCCATCTGGGTGCTGATGAGCCGCCATATCCGGGGCCTGCATATCCGCGCCTCGGGCCTTGCCCCGCGCGCGGCCCGTTTCGCCGGCGTCCGGCCCGAAACGCTGGTCGCCTTCTGCCTTGGCCTGTCCGGCTCGCTGGCCGGCATGGCGGGTCTGTTCGAGGTGGCAGGCCCGGCCGGCCAGATCACTGAAAGTTTCGGATCGGGCTATGGCTTTACCGCGATCATCGTGGCCTTTCTGGGGCGGCTGAACCCGCTTGGCATCCTACTGGCCGGACTGCTCTTGGCGCTGACCTATATCGGGGGAGAGTTGGCACAGCTGACGATGCAGCTTCCCGCTGCGACCGTTCAGGTTTTTCAGGGGATGCTGCTGTTCTTCCTGCTGGGATTTGATCTGCTGACGCGGTTCCGCGTGGAACGGAGGGTCGCGGCATGACGGGCGACACCCAGCCAAACGCACGATCCGCGGCCCTTTTCGCCGCCATCGGGCTGGCCATGGGCGCGATCATCGGCTGGCTGGCGGCGAACAGCTGGCTTGGTATCGGCTTTCTGGTGATCCTTGCGCTGCTGGTGATCGGCACCATGGCCGAGCTGGACGTTCTGGCCGACATCGGCGTTGCGATTTCCGAACCTGTCTGGAAAACGATCGCCCGCGCGGGCGAGAAATGGGCCGGTGTCGATCCCGATCAGCCGGTTCCGGGCGCGCTGCGGGCAATCTTTGCGCTTGGCTTCGCTGCCAGCCTGATCGCGACACTGATGATCGAACTTCCGTTCTTGAGGGCGCTGGCATGATCGACCTGTCCACATTCCTGCCGATCCTGATGGCGGCCTCGACCCCGATCCTGTTTGCCGCCCTTGGCGAGATGGTCACCGAACGCACGGGCGTGCTGAACCTTGGCGTCGAAGGGATGATGATCGTCGGCGCCCTGGCCGGCTTTGCAATGGCGGTGGCGACGGGCAGCCCGGTACTGGGCTTTGTCGCGGCGGCGGTGGCGGGGGCGGCCGTGTCGATGGTATTCGCGCTGCTGACGCAATATCTGCTGGCCAATCAGGTCGCGTCGGGTCTGGCGCTGACGCTGTTCGGGCTGGGTCTGGCGGCGCTGTTCGGCAAGACCTATGAAGGGGTCAAGGCGCCGGCCATGGCGTCCGGCCCATTGGGGCTGAACTGGGTGATCTGGCTGGGCCTGCTGGCCGTGCCGGTGATCTGGTGGTTCCTGAACCGCACCCGCCCCGGCCTGATCCTGCGTGGCGTCGGTGAAAACCACGATGCCGCGCATGGTCTGGGCCATCCTGTGCGCCGCGTCCGCATCATGGCCATCGCCTTTGGCGGTGCCATGGCGGGGATCGGCGGCGCCTTCATCTCTATCGCCATCGTGCTGCAATGGACGGAAGGCATGACCGCCGGTGCCGGCTGGATCGCGCTGGCCATCGTGGTGTTCTCGAACTGGACCGCGCCGGGCGTTCTGGCCGGCGCCTGGCTGTTCGGCGGCGTCACCGCCTTGCAATTGCAGCTTCAGGCCGGCGGGGCGAATGTGCCCGTGCAACTGTTGTCCATGGCCCCTTATCTTGCCACGATCCTGGTTCTCGTGGTGATATCGGCGCTGCAAAAATACAGCCGCCGCGCAGGGCTGGGCGCGCCCGGATCGCTTGGCCAGAATTTTCACGCACTGCGCTGAGACGCAGACCCAACAGGAGAAAGAGACGATGAACCGCAGAGAACTTATCGCCAGTGTCGCCGCAATCGCGACGGTTTCGCTGGCATCGCCGGTCTGGGCGCAGGACGAACCGCTGAAGGTCGGCTTTATCTATGTCGGCCCGGTGGGCGATGGCGGCTGGACCTATCAGCACGATCTGGGCCGCCAGGCGATCGAGGCTGAATTCGGCGACCGCGTCGAAACCACCTTCATCGAAAGCGTTCCCGAAGGTGCCGATGCCGAACGCGCCCTGACCCAGCTGGCGCTGGCCGGCAACAAGCTGATCTTTGCGACCAGCTTTGGCTTCATGGATGCAACGGTCAACGTCGCCGCGAAATTCCCCGACATCAAGTTCGAACACGCCACCGGCTACAAACGCAGCGAGAACCTTTCGACCTATGACGCGCGTTTCTATGAAGGCCGCGCCGTCATGGGCACCATTGCCGGGCGGATGACCACGTCGAACAAGATCGGCTATATCGGCAGCTTCCCCATCCCCGAGGTGATTCAGGGCATCAATTCCAGCTTCATCCACGCCCGCAAGGTGAACCCCGATGTCGATATGCGGGTGGTCTGGGCCTATAGCTGGTTCGACCCCGCGAAAGAGGCCGATGCCGCCGCCGCCCTGATCGCCGAAGGCGTGGACGTGATCCTTCAGCACACCGATTCGACCGCGCCGCTGGCCAAGGCACAGGAAGCCGGCGCCATCGGCTTTGGTCAGGCCAGCGACATGGCCAATTTCAAGCCCTCGCCGCGTGTCTCCTCGATCATCGACAACTGGGCGCCCTATTATATCGAACGTGTGGGCGCGGTTCTGGATGGCACCTGGGAATCCAAGGGCACCTGGGCCGGGATCGGCGATGGCGAGGTCGAGATCGGCGAGATCACCGATGCCGTCCCCGCCGAGGTCAAGGCCGAGGCCGAGGCCCTGCGCGACCAGATCGGATCGGGCGCCTATCATCCCTTCACCGGACCGCTGAAAAAGCAGGATGGCAGCGACTGGCTGGCCGAGGGTCAGGTGGCCACGGATGAGGAACTGTCGGGGATGAACTTCTTCGTCGAGGGCATCACCGCCCAGATCCCGAAATAAGCCCGCCCCCAAAGACCACAGCGCGACGCCCCGCCCCTTCCGGCGGGGCGTTTTCGTTTCATCGCCGTCAACGCTTCGTTTGCGCCAGCATGCGGCGCAGGATTGATGACAGCACACCACCCGCGCGCAGCAGATCGACCTCTTGCCCGGTCTCGACGGCGGCGCGGCACTGGATCATATGCGCGTCCCCCCCTGATCGCGACCAGCGCACAGGCACAGCCATGCCGGGTGACAGCGCCGCATCTGGCAGGTCGATCCCGAACCGATCAGATGGCTTGATACCGGCACCGGCGGGCTGCATCTCATCTGTGATCTGCAAGGGCAGCACGCCCATGCCGATCAGATTGGTGCGGTGAATACGCTCAAAACTGCGGGCGATCACCGCGCGGCATCCCAGCAGGGCCGCGCCCTTCGCGGCCCAGTCCCGGCTGGACCCCATGCCATAGCGTTCACCCGCAAGGATCACGACCGGCACCCCTCGACCTGCCAGCAGATCGGCGGCCAGATAGGCCGGCATCCGGGCACCATCATCAAGCAGCGTCCAGGCCGCTGGCAGGTCCAGCGCCAGATGGTTCCGCGCCAGCCTGTTGGTGAACAACCCGCGCAGCATCACCTGCCAATTGCCACGATAGGCGGCATAGACGTTCAGGTCATTCGGGTCACCGCCACGTTCGACCAGCCATTTCCCGGCCTCGCTGTCAGGGCTGATCCACCCCGCAGGCGAGATATGGTCGGTCGTCATGTCGTCGCCCAGAACCATAAGCGGCGCGGCCTGATACCGGCCAAGCCGCGATGTCTTGGACAAGGCCGCGAATTTCGGCCGGCGCAGGTTGCGCGATGCCGGATCCCAGGGGAAACGCGGCGAGACCGGGCTGTCGATCGCGTCCCAATCCGGGTTTCCAGCCGCCCTTGCAAAGGCCGCAGGCACGTCACCGGCACGAAAACCCGCCTGCATGGCGGCCTCGATTTCGGCGTCGTCAGGCCAGATATCGGCCAGTCGCACGGGCCTGCCATCGCGCCCCGGCCCAAGCGGATCGTTCAGGATGTCGCCATCGACCCTGCCCTTGATGGCATAGGCGATGACCAGCGGCGGCGAGGCCAGATAGCCAAGGTCCAGCTTCGGATGCACCCTACCGGGAAAATTGCGATTGCCCGACAGCACGGCACAGATCGCGCGGCCCTGTTCCAGCGCCCCCTCGATCACCGCAGGCAAGGGGCCGGAATTGCCGATGCAGGTGGTGCAGCCGAAACCGACAATGTCAAAGCCAAGCGCCGACAGGTCGCCCAGCAGCCCCGCCCGCGCCAGATAATCCCGCGCCGAGGGCGAGCCCGGCGCCAGCGAGGTCTTGACCCAGCCCGGCACCGACAATCCGCGCGCCCGCGCCTTTCGCGCCAGCAGCCCCGCCGCGATCAGCAATCTTGGGTCAGAGGTGTTGGTGCAGCTGGTGATCGCCGCGATCCCTACCGCGCCATCGGGCACCGCGCCCGCCGCATCGGGATCGGGATCGGGATCGGTCAGCTTGCGGCCAATGGCCTGCTCGATCCCGCTGCGCGCCTGTGCCGGGGCGATGCGGTCCTGCGGGCGGCGCGGCCCGGCAATTGTGGGCGACAGGGATGACAGGTCGATCACCAGCACCCGGTCAAAATGCGGTGCCTGAACGGGGTCGAACCACAGGCCCATGGCGCGAAACACCGGCCCGATCGCATCGGTCAACCGCTTTGGCCGCGCCGTCTGTTCCAGATAATCGACCGTCCGCTGATCCACCGCGAAAAACCCGGTCGAGGCGCCATATTCCGGCGCCATATTCGCGATAACCGCGCGCGCACCTGCGGACAGCGTCGACACGCCCGGCCCGAAAAACTCGACAAAGCTGCCCGCCACCCCGATCTGGCGCAGGCGATGCGTGATTTCCAAGGCCAGATCGGTCGACAGCACGCCCCCCGGCAAAGCGCCATCCAGCCGCACACCAACGACCTCGGGCATGGCCAGCGCCGTGGCCTGCCCGAACATCACGCTTTCGGCCTCTAGCCCGCCGATGCCCCAGCCAAGCACGCCGATGCCGTTGATCATCGGCGTATGGCTGTCCGTCCCCAGCAGCATATCGGGATGAGCCCGACCATCCGCGCCGATGTCCAGAACGCTTGCCAGCTGTTCCAGATTGATCGTGTGCATGATGCCGGTGCCGGGCGGGTTGACATGCACCCCCGCCATATTGGCCGAGGCCCATTTCATGAAGGCATAGCGTTCGCGGTTTCGGGCAATCTCGCGCGCGGCATTCTGGCGGCTGGCGGTCGGCTCGGCCCGGATATCGACGGCCAGCGAATGATCGACCGACACCTCGACCGGCAATTGCGGTGTCAGCGCGCGAGGATCGCCCCCCGCCTCGGCCAGCGCATCGCGCAACCCGGCGATATCGGCCAGCGCCGGGGTGCAGGTCGTGTCATGCATCAGGATGCGGTTGGGGCGAAAGCTGAACTCGAACCCCGTGGGCCGTCGCTGAAGCCAGGCATCCAGCGCCTGCAACAGCGGGCCGGTCTGTCCGGTTTCGCGCAGGTGATTTTCCGCCAGCAGGCGCAGCACATAAGGCAGGCGCGGCAGCCGGTCGCCCAGCACGCCGCGCAGATCGGTATGGCGAAGGCGCCGCCCGTCGATGAAGGTTTCCGCCTGCATCGGAACCTCAGGCGGGGCCAAAGCTGGCCGTCAGGTCTGCGACCTGCGCTGGCGTCAGCAAACGCAGCTTCTGGCCGCGCAGCGCAACCAGCAGGCGGGCGGTTTCCTCCAACTCCTCTGCGGCGGCAACGGCGGAAAACAGGTCCGTGCCGCTGACCACCGGCCCGTGATTGGCCAGAAGCACGGCGGCGTGACGTCCCTGAAGCGCGCGGACCAGGTCGCCCATTACCGGATCGCCGGGTTTGGCATAAGGCACCAGCCTGACCCGCCCCACCCGCATGACCACATAGGGGGTCAAGGGCGGAATGCAGTCGTCGGGGTCGGTATCGGCAAGGCAGGACAGGGCAGTGGCCCATGTCGAATGCAGATGCACGACCGCGCCCGCCTGTGGCCGGGTATCGTAAAAGGCCTGATGCAGAAACACCTCTTTCGTGGGTTTGTCCCCCGCGAGATGCCGGCCATTGGCGTCCAGCCGGGCGATACGGTCGGGGTCCAGATCGCCAAGGCCCACATTCGTCGGGCTGACCAGAAAGCCATCGTCCAGCCGGACCGAGACATTGCCCGCCGTGCCCACCGAAAACCCGCGCTGAAACAGCGACCTGCACAGATCCGCCATCTGCAACCGCGCCTGACGTTCCTGATCGGTCATGACCGTCTTTCCATCATGCGCAGGGCCTTGGCAAAGAAATCCTCGGCGCCAAAATTGCCCGATTTCAACGCCAGAAGCACCGGCGCGCCATCTGCCTGGCCCAGGCCCAGGATCGGCACGCCGGGGTCGATTTCCGGGCCTATCCGCATATCCCGCGCGCCCAATGTCGCTGTCACCGCCTGCGCCACCGCGCCCGAGGTCTCGCCCCCCGCCACGACGATCCGACGATAGCCGCGCGCGACCAGATCCCGCGCTGTCTGGGCAAACAGCGCGTCCAGCCGGTCCGCCACCTGTTCGCGGCCAAAGCGCCGCTGCATGGCGCCCACCTGATCGGGCGTTCCAGAGGAATAGACCAGCGGCGCCCGCCCGGAATGACCTTCCACGAACGCCACCAGATCAGCGGCGGTAACGCGGCCTTCCATTACCGCGGGCACGTCGATCGCAAGGGTCGGGTGGCCGGCGGCATGGGCCCGAACCTGCCCGCGCGTCGCCCCCGAACAAGAGCCCGCAAGAATGACCGCCGGTCCATCCGCCGGGGCAAAGTCCTGCACCCCGCCTTGCGCTCTGCCCGCCCTGATGAAGTTGCGCGGCAAGCCAAGCGCGATGCCCGAGCCCCCGGTCAACAGTGAAACGCCGTCCAGCGCCGCACCGATTTCCAGCAGATCGGCATCGGATATCGCATCCACAACGGCAAAGCCCTGCCCCTGCGCCGCGATCCCGTCCAGCGCCGCCCGGATAACACTGGCACCGGCCGTCACCTGCGACAGCGGCACCAGCCCGATGCCCGCATCGCTTTGCCGGCCAAGCACGCGCCGCAGGTCGGGATCAGTCATCGGCGTCAGCGGGTGATCCTGCATCCCGCTTTCGTTCAGCAGCCGGTCAAAGACGAACAGATGCCCCTGATAGACGGTGCGCCCCGCCCCCGGAAAGGCCGGGCAGACCACGACCGCGCGCGCATCCATGGCCCGCGCCAGTGCCTCGGCCACAGGGCCGATATTGCCCTGATCGGTGGAATCGAAGGTCGAGCAATATTTGAATACGATCTGTTCGCAGCCCTGCACCAACAGCCAATCCAGCGCAGCCAGGGACATGGCCACGGCCCGATCCGCCGGGACCGAGCGGCTTTTCAGCGAAATCACCGCCGCCTCGACCGACGGATCCGCCGATCCCTGCGGCACACCGGGATATTGCGCCGTTCGCAACCCGCCTTCAGGGGCAACGCCTTTGGCCAGCGTATTGGCGATATCGCTGCCGCCGGTGAAATCATCCGCAATGACGCCGATCAGCATGAGGCAGCACCCTTTCCAACGGCGCCCGCGCCCAGCAGGCCACGCAGCTTCGCAATCGCAGATTCCGGGCTGGTCAGAACCGGCAGCGCAGTGGCGCCGCCAACCTCGACCGCCGCCCGAGCCATCGAGAAATGCGCAAGCATGATGGCATCAAAACCGGCAAGCCCCGCCGCAGCCTCGGCAATCAGCAGGTCATGGCGCGCGCCATCGCCCGACTTCAGCGCGTCCAGGGCACCAGGCACGAAGATCGGCGTGATCCGCGCATCCGCGCCGATCCTTGCCGCCTCGTCGTGAAATTCCTGCTTCAAACCATCAGCGGCGGGGGGAAAGGTATACAGCATGGCCGTTCGCCCGCCCAAGGCAATGGCGGCCTGAAACATCGCTTCGTTCGGCTTCAGCACCGGGATCGGGGCAAGCCGCGCGGCGGCCTCGATGCCGGTGCCGAAGGCCGAACAGGTGAACAGGATCGCGGCCGGGTCCAGATCCCGCGCATAGTCGGCCAGCCGCAGGATCCGTGCGTCAAGCTGGGCCTGCGATGCCCGCCCGGCTGCCAGATCGCCCGACAGCGCCTCTTCCAGGATCGAGAAGATCTGCGCCTGCGGCCAATGCGCGGCAAAGGCCGCCTCGATGGGCTGGATCGCCACGCGCGTGGCATGGATCAGTGCGATGCGTGGGGTGCTGGTCATGGGGCGAACCTTTCGCTGGTGAAGCAGGGGACGGCAGGCTTAGCCCACCGCGACGGCCTCGGCGACGAAGCTGCCGAACTGGTCGGTATTGACCTGACCGCCCAGATCGCGCGTGCGGCGGGTCGGATCATCGACCACCTTGTCGACCGCCCGGTCTATTGCCGCGCCCGCATCCTGAAGCTTCTGGATACCGCGCTGTTCGCCCAGCCAGGACAGCATCATCGCCGCCGACAGGATCAGCGAGGTCGGGTTGGCCACGTTCTGCCCCTGAATATCGGGGGCCGAGCCATGCTGCGCCTGCGCGCAGCACAGCCCCGTTTCGGCATTGGCGTTTATCGAACCCGCCAGCCCCAAAGACCCTGACAGTTCCGAGGCCAGATCGGACAGGATATCGCCATAGAAATTCGTCGCAACCACCACGTCATAGGTTTCGGGCTTGCGCACCAGCAGCGCGGCAAAGGCGTCGACGATCAGTTCTTCGGTCTGCACCTCGGGAAAATCGGCGGCGACGGCGCGGAAGCATTCCAGAAACAGCCCATCCGTCATCAGGAAGGAATTGGCCTTGTGGATCGCCGCCACTTTCTTGTTGCGCTTCATCGCCAGCGTGAACGCCTGACGGCAGATCCGCATCGAACTGTGGCGGGTGATCTTGCGAACCGACAGCGCCATATCGGGATCGGGCATCATCTCGCCCACGCCCTTGAACATGTTGCGGTCGGGATAGAACCCCTCGGTCGCCTCGCGCATGATGACCAGATCCATGCCGGGCGCCTTGTTCGGGATGGATGGGCGCGACCGCGCGGGGCGGACATTGGCGTAAAGATCCAGCCCCACCCGGAACCCGCCCGAGACATTGCGCCCGCCCTCGGCCACCGGCGGATAGTCCATATGCGACTGCGTGCCCAGGATGATGCCGTCGAACTCGGTCCGAGCGCGGTCAAGAACGTCCTGCCGCAGGGTGGTGCCGTATTTCTTCAGCGAGGTGAAGCCGACCTCTTCTTCCTGAAAGGTCAGGCCCAGGTCGTATTTCCGGTTGGCGGCCGCGACGACTTTCAGCGTCTCGGTCATGATTTCCGGGCCGATGCCGTCGCAAGGCAGGGTCATGATGCGCATTCGATTTTCCTTCTGTGATGGGGTGCGGGCGGGACAGTCCTGCCCATCGTTGCCGGGATGCCCACGCGCCCCGAATGGCGGGGCCGGGCGTTGTCTGTAAGATGCCGTCAGTCGCCATCCGACACGGCTTCATGCGGGCGCTGCGCCTCGATCCCCGATTTGATCCGACGACCCAGGATGATCGGCAGGACAAAGCCGGTGATCGCGACGATCCACAGCCCGATGGCCAGCGGGCTGGCAAACAGCGCCGTCCAGTCGCCATCCGAAATCGTCATCGCGCGGCGCAGGTTCACCTCCATCTGGTTGCCCAGCAGGATGCCAAGGATAACCGGCACCAGCGGCACGTCCAGCTTGCGCAGCACCCAGCCCAGCAGACCGAAACCCACCATCAGCGTCAGGTCGAAGGTCGACCCCGAGATGCCATAGATCCCCACGAAGGAAATCATCGCCACCACGGGCATCAGGATCCGCGTCGGCACCAGAAGCACGCGGGTAAACAGGCCCACCATGGGGATATTCAGCGCCAGCAACATGAAGTTGCCGATGAACAGCGCGGCGATCAGCCCCCAGACGACGTCGGGATTGTTGGTGAACAGAAGCGGGCCGGGCGTGATGTTCAGCGACAAGAGAACCGCCAGCAAGACCGCCGTGGTCCCCGATCCTGGCACCCCAAGCGCCAGCATCGGGACCAGCGCGCCACCGGATGCGGCATTGTTGCCGACCTCGGGTGCCACGACACCGCGCGGATCGCCCTTGCCGAAGGTCTTGCCGTCGCGGTCGACGATCTGCTTTTCCAGCGAATAGGACAGGAATGACCCAAGCGAGGCCCCGGCGCCGGGCAACACGCCCGCGATAAAGCCGATGACGGTCGAGCGTCCCATGGTCGGCACACAGCGTTTCAGCGTGGCCATATCCGGCATGAGCGAGCCGATCTGCATGGCCCCGGCCTTGCCCGCCGCGCCGCCGCGGTGATGTTCCAGAAAGATGAACACCTCGCTTAACGCGAACAGGCCGACAATGGCGATCAGAAAGTCGATACCGTCGAACAGATGCATCTCGCCAAAGGTGAACCGCTGAACGCCGGTCTGGGTATCGACGCCGATCATGGCAATCGCCAGCCCAAGCGCCGCGGCAAAGGCGGATTTGGCCTGATTGGTCGAGGAAATGCCGCCAAGCGTGGCAAAGGCCAGGGTGAACAGCACGAAATACTCGGCCGGGCCGAACAGCAGCGCGACCTTGACCAACTGCGGCGCCAGCAGCACCAGCCCCCATGTGGCGAAGAACGCGCCGACAAAGGATGCGATACCCGAAAGCGACAGCGCCTCGCCCGCCTTGCCCTGCTGGGCCATGGGATAGCCGTCAAGACAGGTCATCATCGCCGGTTCATCGCCGGGAATGTTCAGCAGGATCGAACTGATCCGTCCGCCATACATGGCCCCATAATACACCGAGGTCAGCAGGATCAGCGATGGGGTCGGGCCAAGCCCAAGCGAGAAAGCGATAGGGATCAGGATGGCGACGCCATTGGCCGGCCCAAGCCCCGGCAACGCGCCCATCAACGTGCCCAGAAAACAGCCCAGCAGCGCCAGAAACAGGTTCTGAACCGTGAAGGCAACGATGAAGCCATCCGCAAGAGATGCAAGAGTTTCCATGATTCCCTCCTCAGAAACCGAACGGCCCCTTGGCCAGCGACAAACCCAGGATCAGGTGAAAGACGACGTAAATGCCAACCGACGTGGCGATCCCGGTGATCAGCGAGGCGACGGGACGGGTGCCAAGCCGCCAGGTCAGATAGGCCGTCGCAAGGATGGTAGCGAACACGAAACCCAGTTCGGGCAGCAGCATGCCATACAGCATCATCACCAGGGCGGCCAAAGCGATCTCGGCCAGACTTCCGGTCGTGGGCCATTCCGGTTCGGGGTCGGGCCGCATCAGAAACACGACCGAGCAGATCGCCAGGATGACCCCGATGATGATCGGAAAGGTCTTTGGGCCGATGGCGTCGGCCATGAAGCTTTCAGGGATGATGGTCGCGGCCCAGATATAGAACGCGGCCACCACCAGCCCGATACCGCCGAAGATGCGATCACTCATCATTTCCTCCCGTGGGTAAGACCGAGGCTGCCCCGTCCGGGGGCAGCCGACTGGCATCGGATCACTGGATGATGCCGATTTCCTTCGAGATTTCGGTGATCTGCTGGATGTTCTCGGCGACGAACTTGTCGGCATCCTCGCCGAAATTGTTGAACGGCTCGATGGCAGCGTCGATCAGGTATTGCTGAAACTCGGCCGATTCCGCCATCTGGCGGATCGCATCGGACCAGAAGGCCTTTGCCTCATCCGAGGCGTTCTTGGGCATATACAGCCCGCGCCAGTTCGCGCCCAGAACGTCGTATCCCTGCTCTTTCGCCGTTGGAAGGTCGTCAAAGCCGGTCAGACGCTCTGGTGCCAGAACGGCGATCACGCGAATATCGCCCGATTCGACAAAGCCGCGAATTTCCGAGAAATCACCGGACACCGCCTGCACCGCGCCCGACAGCAGCGCGGTCATCGCCTCGCCCCCGCCCGAGAAGGCGACATATTTGACCTTGCGCACATCCTCGACCCCCGCGGCCTTGCCCAGCAGCAGCGGCTTGATGTGGTCATAGCCGCCAACGGCCGAGCCACCGGCAAAGGCGACTGACGAGGGGTTTGCGACAACCGCATCCATCAGCGATTTCAGATCGGTATATTCGGAATCGGCATCGACGGCGATTGCGCCATATTCGGCGCCAAAGGTCGCCAGCCAGTCCACATCATCGGGCGTCGAACCCGGAAAGGCGCCCTGCGCCAACCGCGATGTCGTGCCGTTCGAGGCGGCAACGATCAGATTGTCATCGTCAGCGCGGTCCTTGGCGACATAGGCATAGGCCACCCCGCCACCCGCGCCCGTCATGTTCGACACCTGCATCGTGCTGGTGATCAGCCCCTGTTCCTGAAGAAATTTCCCCGTGGTCCGGCAGATGAAATCCCACCCGCCCCCCGGCGCCGAAGGGGCGATGCATTCCGGGTTCTCGGGCTTGAAATCCTCGGCCGCAGCCGCCGCCGGCACGAGACCGGCAATGGCAAGGCCCGCCACGGCCGCAAAGTTGGTTCTGATCCGCATGTCTGTTCCTCCCACAGATTCCGGCGATGCTGCCGGGGTTGTGCCTTTATTGGTCTTATCGACATAAAAAGCCAATAAAAAATTTCATCGCATGCGGCTGAAAGCGTCGGACACGCGGCGGCAGGGTGCTATTTCTCTGTTGTTTCATCGAATTACGGACGTGACCTCGGCTAGGAATATTCGGCTGGCGCGGCGCAGCCGGCCATCGGGCCGCGCTTGAACTGGTTGGCTTTTGAAAAGATCATGGATCGGATGATTCGCGCCTAGGCGACCTGCTGGCCGCCGCCGCCGTGGGTGGCCTCGCGCCAGGCAGAACAAGATTTGAGAGGGGATGACGATGGCTGGCAGCGAACTGGCGACGCGGATCTCGAACCGTCTGGCACAGGACATTCTGACCGGAACGATCGAACGCGGGGCGCGCGTCGGAACCCAGCAGATCGCAGATCGCTATCAGGTTTCCCGCACGCCCGTCAGGGATGCGCTGGCGCTGCTGGAACAGGCCGGGTTCCTTCAGCGCGAACCCAATCGCGGCTATTTCGTGATGGAACAGATCCCACAATCCGCCATCGACAGCGCCTCGGCCCAGGCAAGTGATGATCACGAGGAATATCAACGTCTTGCCGAAGACTGGCTGACCGATCAGCTATCCGAAAACGTCACCGAGCAAAGCCTGCGGCAACGCTATGGCATCACCAAGTCACGGCTGAACGACATTCTCGCGCGCGCCGCACGCGAAGGTTGGGCTGAGCGGAAAGAGGGTTACGGCTGGCGCCTGTTGCCGGTCGCAAAGACAGCCGAGGCTTTTGACCAGATCTATCGGTTTCGCATGACGATCGAACCTGCCGCGATGCTTGAACCGGGATTCGAGATCAACAGGAGGGCCCTCGATGAACAGCGCCGGATTCAGGAATCCATGCTGGATTGCGACATAGCGCGCATCCCGGCCGAACGTCTGCTGGCAAATGGCGCCGAGTTCCATGAGGAACTGATCAGGATGTCAGGAAACCCCTTTTATGTCAGCGCGCTAGAGCGCGTGAACCGAATGCGGCGACTGATGGAATATCGCGCCCGCGTCGACCGGCAGCGTGTCCTGGTGCAATCATCGCAGCATCTGGAAATCATCGCGCTGCTTGAACGCGGCGAGGTTGTCGAGGCCTCTTACTTCTTGCGCCGCCACCTGTCGGACGCGTTGCAGCGCAAACTGCCGATGGCATGGAGCTGGTCATCCGAGGTCAGGGCCGATCCGCCAACGCTGCGCTAAAAATGCAATCCTGCTGCGTTTATAGACAAAAATGACCAAATGACGCCTCATGCTGTCTGATCCGCCCAGATCGGCCAATCCGGCCAATCAGCAGGGACGGAACAAACGGCCTCGATATCAGGCACATGGCGCGGCCTTGGGACCGTCATTCTTCGTCAAACGCCAAAATTGGCTTTATTAATTCAAAAAACCTTGATTTCCGCTGCTGAAATGACAATCATCCGGCAGGCTGGGCCAGACCCGGCGGCGCGGCAGTTGGTCGCCGCCATGCCTGGCCTGCCGATCAACAGGATGCAGGGGACCACGGATCATGCCCGCCACAATACAGTTTGCCGCCAGTTCTCTTGTCGAATTTGCCAGCGCGGCCTTTGCCTCGGCCGGCCTGCCCCAGACAGATGCCCGCGTGGTGGCCTCGGATCTGGTCAGGGCCAACCTGCGGGGGCTGGACTCGCATGGCGTGTCACGCATGCCGATGTATCTGGAACGGCTTGATCGCGGGCTGGTCAATTCCCGGCCGCAGATGCAGGTCACCAAGGTCGCCGGTGCCGTGGCGCATGTGGACGCGGATAACGCCATGGGCTTCCTGCCCTCGCATCTGGCGATGGATACGGCGATGGACCTGGCGGCGGATGCCGGGATCGGGCTGGTCGGGGTATCACGATCCACCCATTTCGGGATGGGTGCGCTTTATGCGCTTCAGGCGATCGAGCGGAACTATATCTCGATGATCTTTACCAATTCCTCGCCCGCAATCGCGATGTGGGGCGGGCGTTCGGCCTTTCTGGGGGCCAGCCCCATTGCGGCCGGCATCCCCGGCGGAACATCGGCGCCCTTTGTCATGGACATGGCCATGACCGTGATCGCGCGGGGCAAGATCCGTCTGGCGGCGATGCGGGGCGAACCGATTGCCGAGGGGCTGGCGCTGGATGCCGACGGCCAGCCGACGACCGATGCCGCCAAGGCGTTCGAGGGCGTCTGCCTGCCCTTTGGTGGCGTCAAGGGTTCGGTTCTGGGCACGATGATGGATCTGCTTGCCGGTGCCTTCACCGGGGCGAATTTCGGCGGCGATGTAAAAAGCCTGTATTTCGATCACTCCGAGCCGCAAAATGTGGGGCATCTGTTCTTTGCAATCCGGCCCGATCTGTTCATGGCCCTGACCGATTTTCAGGCCCGCATGGACGAGTTCAATCGCCGCATCAAATCCCTGCCCCGCGCCGCCGGCGTGGACGAGGTGCTGATGCCCGGCGAACCCGAAGTCCGCACCGAAGCCCTGCGCCGCGCCCAAGGCATCCCGTTGACCGATAATGTCGTCGCCGATCTGGACGCGCTGGCCCGCGATCGCGGCCTTGCGCCGGCGCGTCCGATGACATGAAGGACGACCAATCCCAATCGGCAGATTTCAGCGCATATGCCGAACCTATCCCCGCATGTAATCCTTTTCATCGCAGATGAAATCCTTTACATTGACGTTGCGTCCCCGGAGGAGGCGATGCATCAACGAGGAGATTCGGATGACATTTTCCACGCTGCCCCTGCGCGGGCTTCTGGCCGGCGCATCGCTGCTGGCGGTCTTGACCACGACCGCTCCTGCCTTTGCCCAGGACCGCAACACGGGCGAGCTGCCCATCGCGGTCCAGATGTTCACGCTGCGCGATTATGGCACGCTTGACGAACAGCTGGCCGCCGTTCAGGCCGCCGGCATCACGGCAGTCGAAACCGTGGGCATGCAGAATACCGATGCCGAGACGCTGAAGTCGGCGCTGGATGCCCATGGCATCACCGCGATCTCGACCCATGCCCAGCTGGCTGACCTGCGCGACAATCTGGATGCGGTCCTGACCTTCAACAAGGCCATCGGCAACAGCGTCATCGTCGTGCCCTATCTGCAAGAGGAAGAACGCCCCCAGGACGCGGCGGGCTGGGTTGCGCTTGGCGAGGAACTGGCCGGGCTGAACGAACAGATCAAGGCGCAGGGCATGGTGCTGGCCTATCACAACCACGATTTCGAGATGGCCCAGTTCGACGGGCGCACCGCGCTGGAAATCATGCTCGAGGCCGCCGGCCCCGACGTCATGGCCCAGCTGGATCTGGCATGGGTTGCACGCGGCGGGCTGGACCCGGCGGAATATCTGGGCCGCTTTGACGACCGCGTCTTTGCCGTTCACGCCAAGGACAACGCCCCCCAGGGCGAGGCCGAGGACGAGCGCGGCTTCAAGGCGCTTGGTCAGGGCACGCTGGATTGGGCGACGATCCTGCCGGCCGCCGACGCTGCCGGCGCGGACTGGTATATCGTCGAGCATGATCAGCCGCTGGACGCCGCGGCTGTGGTCAAGACCGGCGGGGATTTTCTGACCGCGAACCTGCCTGCGGATGTGACGCGGCCCTGACAAGGGCGGCAACGGCCCGGCCCGGACCAAGGCGCATCGCGCCGCCGGGCGGGCGCTGGCGCTCGGCCCCTATATGTAAGCCGCATATGAAAACGGCCCCGGTTTGCACCGGGGCCGTTTCGCCATCCGATCCCGGTCTTACAGCGGCCGGACCCAGATATCGCGATAGCTGACATCGGCGTCATGGTCTTGCAGCCCGATGGGCGCGCAATCATGGGCCTTGTAGCTGGGATAGCCGATCCATTCAGTCGGCCCCTGAATCTGGGCGTTGTTCTGCACCACCACGCCATTTTGCAGCACCGTCACCGCAGCCGGACGGCGCAGGCTGCCATCCTCGGCAAAGATGGGCGCGGTGAAGATGATGTCATAAGTCTGCCACTCGCCCGGCGCGCGCGAGGCGTTCACCAGCGGCGGATGCTGCTTGTAGACAGAGCCCGCCTGTCCGTTCACATAGGTCGGGTTGTCGCTGCTATCCAGCACCTGCACCTCGTACAGGCCTTGCAGGAAGATACCACTATTGCCGCGATCCTGGCCGTCATGGCCCTGATCATTGGGGGGCGAGCGCCATTCGACATGCAACTGCACGTCGCAGAAGCCTTCCTTGGTGCGGATATCGCCCTTGCCGCGCGCCACCGACATGGCGCCATCGGCGACCAGCCATTCCGCCGCGCCGCCATTGACGGATTCCCAGGCATCCAGCCCCGAGCCGTCGAACAGCACCACGGCGTCCGAGGGCGGTGCGCCTTCGGGCGTGGCCACGCTGGCGGGAACGGGTTCCCAGATTTCGGTGACTTCGGATTTGGCCCGACGCTGTTCGGGGGTTTCCTCTTGCGCGACGGCGGGCGCGACAATGGCGCAGGTCGCCAGACCGGCGATCAGGAATTTGTTCAATGTCATGATGATGTCCTCGGATAAAGAAGGTGCGGCCCCAGTGGGGAGAACCGGGGCCGCGGGGGAAACTCAGGTGGCCCAGGCAGGCTCGCCGGCGTAAGGCAGATCGCCGATATATTCACCCGGCACCGCCTCGTATCGCAGCACCTGCGTCGCCCCGACTTCCGAGGTGAAAAAGCCCATCAGCGTCAATTGCTGGATCGGCGTGAACCAGTGCAGCGCCGGCAGCCCGGCCGCCGCAGCCGCGCGGTCCTCATCGCTGACCTGGCCCTCGGCCACGCGCTGCGCGATATCGACCCTCATCGCCGCCGTCGCCTCGCCCACGATCCTGGCCTGGGCCTGGGCCTCGACCGCGATGGGTTGCAGGAAGGCGCGGCGTTCGTCCGGGGTCAGGTCCAGAAAGGCCTTGCCCGTCTGCGCTTCGGCATTGGCTTTCAGCGTCTCGATCCCGGCGCGGAAGGCCTCTTGCTGGGGCGCGGTGTAGCAATCGCTGACAAAGACGGTCATGAACGCGCCCACAGCGGCATCCTTGGCGCCCGGCGTGTCGGTCGCCGGCAGAATCACCTCGGCCACCTCGTCCAGAAAGGCGGCGTCCTCGGGGGTGAACAGGTTCGGCCCCGTGGTGGTCGGGTCATAGGCAAAGGCGCGCTCGGCACCCACCATCGCCGCACCCGTAAAGGCGGCGATCATCGACAGAAGTTCGCGGCGGTTCATCACAACTCTCCGTTTTTCAGGGCGTTGACGGCGTGTTCCGCCGCGCGGGCGGTCAGCGCCATATAGGTCAGCGAGGGGTTCACGCAGGCCGACGATGTCATGCAGGCGCCGTCCGTCACATAGACGTTGGGCGCGTCCCAGACCTGATTATGCGCGTTCAGGACCGAGCTGGCCGGATCGGCGCCCATGCGGGCCGTGCCCATTTCGTGAATGCCCATGCCCGGCGCATATTCGCTCTGTGTGGGTTTCACATCGACGACGCCGGCGGCCTCGAACAGTTCCACCGCGTCCTGCTGCATGTCGCGGCGCATCTTCAGCTCGTTCTCGCGGATGTCGACATTGATCGACAGAACCGGCAGACCCCATTTGTCGGTCTTGCTGGGGTCCAGCGAGATGGTGTTGTCGTGATAGGGCAGCATCTCGCCAAAGCCGGTCATGCCAATGGTCCAGTCGCCCGGCACCGACAGCGCATTCTTCAGATCAGCGCCGATGTTCAGCTCGGCGATCTCGCGCCGCCAGCCCTGACGGCTGGCCGAGCCCTGATAGCCGAAGCCACGCAGATAGTCGCGCTTGTCCTCGCCGATATTGCGGAAGCGGGGGACATAGAAGCCCGCCGGACGACGGCCGAAGTAATACTTGTCGTCATAGCCCTCGACCCGGCCCTCGGCGCCAACACGGAAATGGTGGTCCATGACGTTATGGCCCAACTGCCCGGACGACGACCCCAAGCCCCCTTCCCAGACATCGGTGGCCGAGTTCATCAGCACCCAGGTCGAGTTGAAGGACGAGGCGTTCAGGAAGATGATATTGGCGGTGTATTCATAGGTCTGGTTGTTTTCGGCGTCGATGATCTCGACCCCTTTTGCGCGTTTGGTGTCCTTGTCATAGATCACCTGCCGCAAGATCGAGAACGGCCTGACCGTCAGATTGCCCGTGGCCATCGCCACCGGCAGCGTCGCCGATTGGGTGCTGAAATAGCCGCCATAGGGGCAGCCCAGCCAGCATTTGTTGCGATACTGGCAGTTCACCCGGTTCTGTTCGGGCTTGGGTTCGGTGATATTGGCGCAGCGCGAGTTGATCAGGTGCCGGGTGCCGCCAAAGGCCTGCTGAATGCGCGCCGCCACGTCCTTTTCGACGATGTTCAGCGGGATCGGCGGCAGGAACTGCCCGTCGGGCAGCTGCTCCAGCCCCTCATTCGAGCCAGAGATACCGGCAAAACGTTCGACATGATCATACCACGGTGCGATGTCGGCGTAACGGATCGGCCAGTCGATCGCGATGCCCTCGCGGGCATTCGCCTCGAAGTCGATATCCGAAAAGCGATAGCTTTGCCGCCCCCACAGCAACGACCGACCGCCCATCTGATAGGCGCGGAACCAGTCGAAACGCTTCTGTTCGACATAGGGGCTGTCCTGTTCATTGGCCCACATGCCAAAGGTCGCCTCGTTCAGCGGATAGTCGCGGCGCAGGACCGGATAGTTGTCCTTCATCTCGACGGTCGCCTGGCCCCGGTGGGGATAGTTCCAGGCTTCCTTGTCGGCATTCACATAATCGGTGAGATGTTCAATGTTGCGGCCGCGTTCCAGCATCAGAACCTTCAGCCCGCGCTCGGTCAGTTCCTTGGCGGCCCAACCGCCGCTGATGCCCGATCCGACGACGATCGCGTCGTAATGCATATTGTCTGCCATCTGGCTTTCCTCCTGAAAAATGGCTTGATGTCGGTCAGACGTCGCAGGTCAGCACGGCCTGACGAAGGGCCTGCGCAGCGGCGTCGGGGGCGGGGTCGCTTGGGATGAATTCCTGTGCGACATAGCCGGTAAAGCCGCTGTCGCGGACCGCCCGGCAAATGGCGGGATAGTTCAGTTCCTGGCTGTCATCCGGTTCATGGCGGCCCGGATTTCCGGCGACATGGTAATGGGCAAGCCATTGGTGATTCTCGGTGATCGTGCGGATCACGTCGCCTTCCATGATCTGCATGTGATAGATGTCATAAAGCAGCCGGAAATTCGGCGCGTTCAGCCTTTCGCACAACGCCACGCCCCATGCGCTGCGGTCGCACATGTAATCGGGGTGATCGACGCGGCTGTTCAGCAGCTCCATGACAAGGGTGACCCCCGCATCCTGCGCGGCTGGCAGGATCTGCGACAGGCCGGTGACGCAATTCTCCAGACCTTGCTGGTCGCTGATCGCGCCGCGATTGCCGCTGAAACAGATCAGGTTGGCATAGCCCGCATCGGCCACCAGCCGGATATGGTCGGTATAGCGGCGGATCAGTTCGGCATGGTTCGCCGGATCGGCCCAACCCGCCTCAAGGCTGATTTCCGCGCCGTTGCACATGGAACTGTCCAGCCCGTGTTCCTTCAGCACCGGCCAATCCGCCGGACCGCAAAGGTCGATGGCCTTCAGCCCCACCGATTTGCCCAGATTGCACAGCTCGGCCAGCGACAGGTCGCCAAAGCTCCACCGGGCGACGGAATGGTTGATATTGCCCTTCAACGCCTCGGGCGGGGCGGGTTCCTGCGCCACAGCCCATCCGGCACCCGCAAAACCCGCGCCCAATACGGCAAGGCCTGCCGCGCCCTTCGCCAGCGCCCGCCTGCCGGGATCTGCGGGCAAGTCTGTTCGATTTGACGACATGGTCAATTCTCCTCCTGCAACGGTGGTTTGGGATGGGATGACAGCCGGTCGACACTGCAAAGGCAGCGATCTCGCGACGAAGGTTACCGATTCCAGATCGGTGAGCGGCACCGCAACCAGCGGGCCGGAGGGGGGCGGCGCCACATCCGGCGCCGCCCCCGATCTTGGATCAGCCGATCAATAGGGGCTGTCTTCGAAATAGAAGTTCTCGGCGTTTTCCGGCGTGATCAGTTCCGAGGCCAGGATCAGATCGCCGCTGACCGGGGCCGCGCCCGTGATGCCAAGCGCGGTCATCTCGATCGCCGTCGAAATCATCGCCGGCGGGTAGGTCACGTTCACCGGCACAGTCGCGTCATTGTCGCGGATCCGGGCGACCATTTCCTTCATCCCGGCGCCGCCGACGACGATCATCTCGCCCGTGCGGCCGGCCTGGTCGATGGCCGCCAGCGCGCCAACCGCCATGTCATCATCTGCAGCCCAGACCGCGTCGATTTCCGGGAAGCGCGACAGATAATCCTGCATCAGGCCAAAGGCCGTGTCGCGGTTCCAGTTGCCGTGATCCATGGCCAGAACCTCGATATTCGAGCCTTCCAGCGCCGCTTCAAAGCCCGCCACACGCTCGTTGTCGACTTCCGAGGCAATGCCGCGCATCACCACGATCTTGGCGCCATCATCCAGCGCTTCGGCGAAATAGGTGCCTGCGGTGCGGCCGAAACTGTCATTGTCGCCCGCGACATACAGGTTCTCGATCCCGTCCTGTGCCAGACCGCGATCAACGACCGTGACCCAGACCCCGCCTTCCGACACACGCTGGATCGGCGCCGTCAGCGGCTCTGATTCAAAGGGCAGCACCACCAGCGCGTCGATGTTGCGGGTGGCCACCATGTCCTCGATATCCGAGACCTGCTGGCTGGGGCTGGACGTCGTGGTCAGCACGAAATCCAGATCGGGATTGGCTTCCTCCAGCCGTTCGATGGTGCGCTCGGCGTGGAAGTTCAGCGCGCCGGCCCAGCCATGCGTCGCGGCGGGGATCGAGACACCGATGGTCTCGGCCATCAAGGGCGATGCGAAAATGCCGGTCAGGGCGGTAGCAGCGATCAGGGTTTTCTTCATCTGGTTTCTCCTCCTTGGGATTGGTTGGTTAGCGGGCGGGGCCGGTATTGCGCTGCAAGACGACGGCCAGGATGATGACGACGCCCTGGATGGCACCGTTCAGATAGGGGCTGACGAAATCGGTCAGGTTCAGCAGGTTGCCGATCAGAGACAGGATCAGAACGCCGACCACCGTGCCCCAGACCCGGCCAAAGCCGCCCTTCAGCAGGGTGCCGCCGATGATCACGGCCGCAATCGCCTCCAGTTCCCACAAAAGACCGGTGGTGGCGGATGCCGAACCAAGGCGCGGCACATACATGACCACCGCGACGCCGACCAGCAGACCCAGCAGCACATAGGTGGCCAGCTTGACCCGCTGCACATGGACCGAGGAATAGCGGGCGACCTTTTCGTTCGACCCGATGGCGGCGCAATGGCGGCCGAATGCGGTGTGGCGCATGACGATTTCACCGATGATCGCCAGGGCCGCAAAGACGATGATCGGCCAGCTGATCCCGAAGATGCCGCCGTAATAGACCGGCCGATACATCTCGCTAAGGCCGGTGCCCAGTGACAGCGTGCCGCCATCGGCCAGCCAGGTGATCAGGCTGCGATAGATGCCCATGGTGCCAAGCGTCAGGATAAAGGCCTCGATCCCGGCCCTTGTGATCATGATGCCGTTGATGAAGCCCGCCGCCAGACCCGCGCCAAGTGCCAGCGCGATGCCCAGAAGGATCACCCCGATGCTGTCACCCATACTGGCGCTGAGCAGGTTCATGACCATGATCATCAACCCTGCGACAAAGGCCGCCATCGAGCCGACCGACAGGTCCAGCCCGCCCGCAGTGATCACGAAGGTCATGCCGATGGCGATGATGCCGATAAAGGCCGACCGCGCCAGCACGTTGGTCACGTTGGCATAGCTGAGGAAATTGGGGTTCAGCAAAACCCCGATCAGGATCAGCACCGCCAGCGCCACCAGGGGCCCGATGACGCGCAGATCAATCTTGCGGGCGCGGGTGGCGCCGGTATTCGAGATACTTGCCGCGCTCATGCCGCGTGCTCCTTGTCCAAATGCTCCATGCCCATCGCCAGTCGCACGATACCGTGTTCGGTCACGGCCTCGCCCGACAATTCCCCCTGAATGCGGCCCGCATGCATGACCACCACGCGCGAGGCGAGGCCGATCAGCTCGGGCATTTCCGAGGAAATGACGATGATGCTGCGGCCCTCGGCCGCAAGCTGGGCGATCAGGTTATAGATTTGCTGTTTGGTGCCGATGTCGATGCCCCGCGTCGGCTCATCAATGATGACCACGTCCGGGTTGCTAAGCAGGGTCTTGGCCAGCAACAGTTTCTGCTGGTTGCCGCCCGACAGGTCCCCCACCGCCATATCGCGCGAAGGCACGCGGATGGCGAAATCGGCGATGGCCTTGTCCAGCGCCGCTTCCTCGCGCTTGCGGTCGATCAGCGGGCGGCCAAAGTTTTCCAGCAAAGGCAGGGTCAGGTTCTCGCGCAGGGATTTTTCCAGCAGCAGGCCCGCGCCCTTGCGATCCTCGGTCAGATAGGTCAGCCCCGCCGCCATCGCCTGCGAGACGTGATCGGGCGCCAGTTCCTGCCCCTTCAGCCGGACCGAGCCATTGCGCGGACGCAGGCCCGCAATCGCCTCGGCCAGTTCGGTGCGGCCCGATCCGACCAGACCGCCAATGCCCAGAACCTCGCCCCGGTGCAGGGTCAGGCTGGCATCCTCGACCACGCCCGGCACGCTGACATTCGCAACCTCAAGGATCGGCTCGGCGCCCCGCGCAACCTTGGGCGGGTAAAGGTCCGACAGTTCCCGGCCCACCATCGCGGTGGCCATGTCATCCTCGGTCACGTCTGCGATCAGGTCTGACCGCACCATGATCCCATCGCGCAGCACCGTAACCCTGTCGGCGATATGCTTCACCTCGCCCAGCTTGTGCGAGGTATAAAGGATCGCCACGCCCTCGGCCCGCAGGCGTTCCACCTGACGGAACAGCACTTCGGTTTCGCGCTCGGTCAAAACGGCGGTGGGTTCGTCCATGATCAGCACGCGGGCCTTGCGCGACAGGGCCTTGGCGATTTCCACCATCTGCTTGTCGGGCACGGAAATCTGGCTGACGCGGGTGCCCGGATCGGCCCGGCTTTCCAGCCGCGACAGCAGCTCCGCCGTCCGGTCCCGCATGCTGCGGTGATCCAACAGCCAGCCGCGTTTCAATTCGCGGCCCAGAAAGACGTTCTGATCGACCGAAAGATGTTCGGCCAGGTTGAATTCCTGATGGATCATGATGATCCCCAGGTCCTCGGCCTCATCCGAGCCGGTGAACTGGATCGGCTTGCCGTCCAGAATGACCTCGCCCCCGGTCTGGGACAGGTATCCGGCGAGGATTTTCATCGTGGTCGATTTCCCGGCCCCGTTCTCGCCGATCAGGGCGTGAACCTCGCCGGGGCGCAGGGCAAAATTGACGCCGTGCAGGATCTCGATGGGGCCGAAGGACTTGGTTACGCCCTTCAGTTCAAGGATAGCGTCAGTCATTTCATCACCTTCACGAAAGCAGCGTTTTGCGCGTTAGAGCGGATGCAGGCGTCGATGAAGAACAACCCCTCCAGCCCGTCATCGACGCCCGGCATGGCCAGCCCCTCGGGCGCGGCCTGCCCGGCCTGACGGGCACGGATGGCCAGAGCGGCCTCGGTATAGATATTGGCGAAGCCTTCCAGATAGCCCTCGGGGTGGCCGGTCGGCGTGCGGCTGAGCCGGCCAAGCCCCGGCGCCGTGCCCGGCCCATTGCGGCGCAGCTTTTGCGCGGGCTGGCCGAAGGGCGTGAACCACAGCGTTTCCGGCACCTCATGCGACCATTCCAGACCGCCCTTGTCACCATAGACCCGCAGTTTAAGCCCGTTTTCGGTGCCCGGTGCGACCTGCGAGGCCCAAAGCATCCCCCGCGCCCCCGAGGCATAGCGCATCAGGATATTGGCGTTGTCGTCCAGCTTGCGGCCGGGGACAAAGCTGGACAGATCGGCGGCAATCTGATCGGGCGCCATGCCAGTGACGAAATGCGCCAGTTGGAAGGCATGGGTGCCGATATCGCCGATGGCGCCCCCTGCCCCGGCCTTCGCCGGATCGCCACGCCATTCGGCCTGCTTGCTGTCGGAAGGCTCGGTCAGCCAGTCCTGCGCATATTCGACCTGCACCAGCCGGACAGCCCCCAGATCGCCGCGCTCGATCATCGCGCGGGCCTGACGGATCTGCGGATAGGCAGAGTAGTTATGGGTCAGCACAAACAGCGCATCCGAGGTCCGCACCAGTTCCGCCAGTTCCCGCGCCTGATCCAGCGAAACGGTCATCGGCTTGTCGCAGATCACATGGATGCCCTGCGCCAGAAACGCCTTGGCCGCCGGAAAATGCAGATGGTTGGGCGTGCAGATGGCGACGGCCTCGATGCCGTCGTCACGGGCGGCCTCGGCGCGTGCCATTTCTTCGAAATCGCCATAGCTGCGGTCGGCTGCGATGCCCACCGCTGCGGCACTTTGCGCGGATTTCTCGGCGGTCGAGGACAGCGCGCCAGCGACCAGATCATACTGCCCGTCCAGTCGCGCGGCGATGCGATGGACATTGCCGATCAGCGCGCCTGCGCCGCCGCCGACCATGCCCAGCCTGATCGGAATATGCCGTTCCATGCTCAACCCTCCAGCCCCAGCATGCGCCGGTTGGCCGCCTCATCGGTGCCAGCGTCGGCGAAATCGTCAAAGACACGGTCGGTCACGCGGATGATGTGGTCGCGCACGAACCCAGCCCCTTCGCGGGCGCCATCCTCGGGATGTTTCAGCGCGCATTCCCATTCGACCACGGCCCAACCGTCGAAATCATATTGCGTCAGCTTGGAAAAGATCGACTTGAAATCAACCTGCCCGTCGCCGGGGCTGCGGAACCGGCCCGCCCGGTCGATCCAGGGTTGATAGCCGCCATAGACACCCTGCCGCCCGGTCGGGTTGAACTCGGCATCCTTGACGTGGAACATGCCGATCCGCTCGGCATAGATGTCGATGTGGTCGAGGTAATCCAGCTGCTGCAAGACATAATGCGACGGGTCGTAAAGCATCCGCGCACGGGGGTGCTGGTCCACCCGGTCCAGAAACATCTCGAAGGTGACGCCGTCATGCAGGTCTTCGCCGGGATGGATCTCGAAACAGATATCGACGCCCTTTTCCTCGGCATGATCCAGGATCGGACGCCAGCGAGCGGCCAGTTCATCAAATGCGGCCTCGACCAGGCCCGCCGGGCGCTGCGGCCAGGGGTAGAAATAGGGCCAGGCCAGCGCGCCCGAAAACGCCGCCATCCGGTCCAGCCCCAGATTGGCCGAGGCGTCGATGGTCTTCATCACCTGCTCGACGCCCCAGACCTGCCGTGCCTTGGGATTGCCGCGCAGGGCCGCCGGCGCAAAGCCGTCAAAGGCCTCGTCAAAGGCCGGATGCACGGCGACCAGCTGCCCCTGAACATGGGCCGAAAGTTCGGTGATCTCGACGCCGTTCTGGCGCGCACGGCCCAGCAGGTCGTCGCAATAGCCGCGCGAACCAGCTGCCAGATCGAGGTCCATCAGCGACGCCTCGCCCGAGGGAACCTGCACGCCCAGATAGCCCAGACCGGCGGCCCAGCCCGTGATGGCGTCGAAATTGTCGAACGGCGCAGACGTGCCGACGAACTGGGCCAGAAACAGCCCAGGACCCTTGATCGTTTTCATATTTCCCCCCGGAACTCCCCCCGGAACCGATTCTGTTCATGTAATCGGTTTCATAGAAAACTGTCACAGAATGAAAAGGTTTACAACATTCTTTTTTGCGCTATCCAAGACAGAACAGATCCAATCGGCAGGCCGACGTGAGCGACGCGAAAAGACCGCCCAGAATTCATGATGTTGCACGGATTGCAGGTGTGTCGGTGGCCACCGTCAGCCGGGTCATGTCCAACCCCGCAATCGTCGCCGAGGCCACCCGCCGCGCAGTCGAGGATGCGATTGCCGAAACCGGCTATACCCTGAACGTGACCGCCCGGAACCTGCGTCAGCAGCAGGTCGGCGCAGTGCTGGCGCTGGTCCCGAAACTGGCCAATCCGTTCTTCTCGGTCATCCTGTCGGGCATCGCCGATGTGCTGCGCGGCAAGGGGCTGAACCTTCTGGTGCTGGACACGACCGCGACCGGCGGCACCGCGCAACAGGCCATCGGCACCTATCTGACGCGTTCGCATTCGGACGGGGTGATCGTGCTGGATGGCGGGCTTGACCCTGCGCTGTTCCGTCACGCCAACTGCCCGCCCGTGGTGCAGGCCTGCGAGTGGATCGAGGATCTGCCTGCGCCGCGCGTGCTGGCCAATAATGCCGAGGGCGGGCGGCTGGCCATCGCGCATCTGGCGGGGCTTGGCCATCAGAACATCCTGCACCTGACCGGCCCGCTGAAAAACTCGCTGACCACGTCGCGACGCGCGGGTGTGCTGATTGGCCTGGCCGATGCAGGCCTGTCTGCCGGCGCCGAGGATCGGGTGATTCCGGGTGATTTCTCGTTGCAATCGGGCCACGCGGCGGCCGAGCAGATCCTGTCCATGGCCACCCGCCCCAGTGCCGTGTTCTGCGACAATGACGAGATGGCGATCGGACTGCTGAACGGCCTTGTGCGCGGCGGGCTGAACGTGCCGCAGGACATGTCCATCGTCGGTTTCGACAATATCGAGATGTCGGCCTATGCCCTGCCACCGCTGACCACGATCAGGCAGTATCGCGCCATGCTTGGCCGTCAGGCCGCCAACAGCCTGCTGGCGCTGATCGACGGCCAAAGCTGCCCCGATGAACAGATGCTGCCGGTCGAATTGCTGATCCGCGAAAGCACAAGACCGACAGGCCAGGCCTGACCGCAGGGCCCGTCGGTTTTTTACCGATAGCAGTGGCGCGCACCCTGTGACACACAGGGGAAATGACAAACGCGCTTGCTTACAAGATTGATATCCTGGTGATCGGCGGCGGTCAGGCCGGTCTGTCGGCCGCCTATCACCTGCAACGCCTGGGTCTGGTCGGCGGCAAGGGCTTTCTGCTGCTGGACAAGTCACCCCGTGCCGGCGGCGCCTGGCAGTTCCGCTGGCCCTCGCTGACCATGAAGACGATCAACCGCCTGCATGACCTGCCCGGCATGGGCTTTGCCGAGGTGCTTGACCCCGGCCAGACCGAGGTGCGCGCGGCCGAGGCCGTGCCGGCCTATTTCCAGGCCTATGAGGAACGCTTTCACCTGCCGGTCTATCGCCCGGTGACCGTGCGGCTGGTCTGCGGTCGGGGCGACCGGCTGCGGGTGGAAACCGATCACGAGACCTTCTCGGCCCGCGGCATCATCAACTGCACCGGAACCTGGGACATGCCGCAGATCCCCTATTACCCCGGACGCGAGCTGTTTCAGGGTCGGCAGATGCATACCCATGACTACAAGACGGCCGATGAATTTGCCGGGCAGCGCGTTGCCATCGTCGGCGCCGGCATCTCGGCGCTGCAAATGCTGGACGAGATTTCGCGCGTGGCCGACACGATCTGGGTGACGCGCCGCCCGCCCGAATTTCATCGCGGCGATTTCACCCCCGAGGATGGCCGCGCCGCCGTCGCGCTGGTCGAGGATCGGGTGCGGCGCGGGCTGATCCCCGGCTCGGTCGTGTCCGTCACCGGCATTCCGCGCACCCCCGCCATCGACGCGATGGAGGCACGCGGCGTCCTGGACCGGCAGCCGATGTTCTCGCAGATCACGCCCACCGGCATTCGCTGGCCCGACGGGCGCGAGGAACAGGTGGACGTGATCCTTTGGGCGACGGGATTCCGCAGCGCGCTGGATCATCTTGCGCCGCTGCAACTGCGCGAGGACAATGGCGGCATCGTCATGGGCGGGCGACTGGCGACGCAGGTGGTCAGGGATCCGCGCATCCATCTGGTCGGCTATGGGCCATCGGCCTCGACCATCGGGGCCAATCGCGCGGGGGCTGCGGCGGCGCGGGAACTGGTCGACCATCTGGGTCTTGAACCCGTGACCCCTCAGGATGAAGGACAGGGATAATGATGCCGGACACCGTGATCGACAACCCCGCGGAACACCGCTTTGAATTGGCGCTGGATGGCGAGGACATCGCCGCCGCCTATTACCGGATCGACGAAAACGGCAATGTCGTTCTGACCCATACCGAGGTGCCCTTCGCCTATTCCGGTCGCGGCATCGGCACCCAGCTGGCCACCGGCGTCTTTGACCTGATCCGGGCATCCGGGCGCAAGGCTGTGCTGAAATGCAGCTTCATGGGCCGGTTCTACAGCACCCATCGGGAGTATGACGATATCGTTGTCGGCTGATCCTCAGCCATTCTCGCGGTCGAACCGCGCCTGAGCCGCAGCGATCGCGGGCTCGTTCGTGATCGCCCATTGGCCCAGCACCTCGACCGGCGCGCGCAGCGACCGGCCCAGATCGGTCAGCGCATATTCCACGCGCGGCGGCGTCGTCGGAATGACCGTGCGGGTGATCAGGCCGTCACGCTCCATCCCGCGCAGGGTCAGGGTCAGCATCCGCTGCGAAATGCCGTCGATGCCGCGCTTCAGCTGATTGAACCGCAGCGACCCGCCGCACAACGCCATCACGATCAGCATCGACCATTTATCCCCGATCCGGTTCAGGATCAGGCGCACGGGGACGCAGGCATCCAGCAGGCCGGGGCCGTTGGCGGCATCATCGGCAGGGCCAGTGCCGGGGGGCGTCTGATGGGCATCAGGTAACATGGATGTGCCTACTTGCATCGTGGTTTTCAGTATCAATATAGGTGCAAGTTACAAATTTATACCAGCGGATCGCAGAAAAATTTCGCACCCGCTGATGCAAGGAGGGATTGATATGGAACTTGGCGTCTACAGTTTTGGCGATGTGCAGCGCGACCCTGAAACCGGCGCGCTTGGCACCACGGCCGAGGCGCAGCGCAACCTGCTGGAGGCGATCCAACTGGCCGATCAGGTCGGGTTGGATTATTTCGGTATTGGCGAACACCACACCTATGAAATGCCTGCCTCGGCCGCGACCGTGGTTCTGGGCGCGGCGGCTGCGACCACGAAGAACATTCTTCTGGGCAGCGCGGTAACGGTGCTGTCGACCGATGACCCGGTGCGGGTCTATCAGCAATTCGCCACGCTTGACGCGCTGTCGAACGGCCGGGCCGAGATCACGGCGGGGCGCGGTTCCTCGACCGAAAGCTTCCCGTTGTTCGGGCACAGCCTGAATGACTATGACGATCTTTATGCCGAAAAGCTGGACCTGCTGCTGCGGCTGAACGAATCGGACCGGATCACCTGGGAAGGCCGCTTCCGCCCGTCGCTGGATGATGCCCTGGTGGTGCCGCGCCCTGTAAACGGCAAGCTGCCGATCTGGCTGGCCACGGGCGGCAACCCCAACTCGACCGTTCGCGCGGCGATTGCCGGTCTGCCGGTCAGCTATGCCATCATCGGCGGCGATGCAGAACGCTTTGCCCCGCTGGCCCAGCTTTACCGTCAGGCCGTCGAGCAGGTGAAGGTGCCCAACGCCGATGTCCGCATCTCGGTCGCCAGCCCCGGCTTTGTCGGCGAGGATTCGAACGCGGCCAAAGAACTGTGGTGGAACCACTATCACGAGGCTTTCCGCGCCATTGGCGAAATCCGCGGCTTCCCGGCCCCGCAGCGCGCCGGCTACGATCGCGATGCCAATGGCAAAGGCGCCCTGTTCGTCGGTTCGCCCGAGGAAATCGCAGACCGTATCCTGGCGCTGCATGGCGCGATGAAGCATGATCGGCACTTCTTCCAGATGGATCTGGGTCAATTGCCGCAAAAAGACTTCCTGCGCTCGATCGAGCTGTTGGGGACGAAGGTGAAACCGCTGGTCGACGCTGCGCTGGCCGAAAAGGCCGATGCCCAGCCCGAAACCGCATGATGGAGGAAAAGATGACCGAACCGAAAGTGATCGGCATCCTTGGCGCGGGGCGCGTGGGCACGGCAATTGCCCGGCGCGCCCTTGCGGCGGGATACCAGGTGCGCGTCGCCTCGTCCCGCCCCGCGACCGAGATCGCGCTGGTGCTGCAATTCGTGGCCCCCGGCGCGATCGCATCCGATGCTGACGAGGTGATCGCGGGCAGCGACATCATCGTGCTGGCCCTGCCGCTGTCGAAATATCGCAACCTGCGCCCCGACGCGCTGGCTGGCAAGATCGTGGTCGATGCGATGAACTATTGGGCACCGACCGATGGCGTTTTGCCGGAATTTGAAGGTGCGCCCAGCAGCACCGAGGTCGTCGCCGACCATCTGGCCGGCGCGCGGCTGGTGCGCAGCTTCAACCACATGGGCTATCACGAGATAGATGGCGAGGCCCGGCCCAAGGGCGACGCCGAGCGTCGCGCCATGGCGGTCGCCGGCGATGATCCGCAGGCGCGCGAAACCGTGGCGGGGTTCATCGACCGCCTTGGCTTTGACCCCGTGGATGCCGGCCGGCTAAGCGCCGCCAGCGCCTTCGACATCGGCACGCCCGTCTTTGGCGCGCGGCTGGATCGCGGCCAGTTGAAGGCCGCGCTGAACCTGCCCGCCGCAGCCTGACCCCGGATGAAGGAGAACACCATGACCGCCCCCTTCAAGATCGACATCTGGTCGGACATCGCCTGCCCCTGGTGCTATATCGGCAAGCGGCGGCTGGAAGCCGCGCTTGACCGTTTCGACGGCGCACCGGTGCAGATCACCTGGCACGGTTTCGAACTGAACCCCGACGCGCCCGCCGAATATCCGGGGACGCAGGCCGACTATCTGGCGAAACATCTGGGTGCCTCGCCCCAGCAGGTCCAGCAGATGAGCGCGCAGGTCACCAGCCTCGCCGCGCGCGAGGGGCTGGATTATGATCTGGACGCCGTGCAGATCACCAATACCGGCAAGGCCCATGAACTGATCCATTTCGCCCAGACCCAGGGCAAAGGCGCCGAGATGAAGGAACGGCTGCTCAAGGCCTATTTCACCGATGGCCGCCATGTCGGCCGAATCGACGATCTGGCCGATCTTGCGGCTGAAATCGGGCTTGATCGGGCGGCGGCCCGGCAGGCGCTGGAATCGGGTGATTTCGCCAAGGACGTCGCCGATGACAAGGCGCAGGCACGGGCCTTTGGCATCCAGGGCGTGCCCTTTTTCGTCATGGGCGGCAAATATGGGCTGTCAGGCGCGCAGGAAGCCGATACGTTTCTGCAAGCCCTGAACAAGGTGCAATCCGAACAGACGGAGACATCTGAATGACCAGCCCCCTCACCCCCCTTGGCGATGCTGCGGCAACCTGCGAGGGCGGCGTCTGCGCCGTCCCCGAAGCCGGGGCGGTGGCACTGCCACGGCTTACCCTGATCAGCTTTCCGACCTGCCCCTATGTGCAGCGCGCCGTGATCGCCTTGAAGGAACGTGGCGTCGATTTCCAGGTCACCTATATCGACCTCGCCAACAAGCCGGATTGGTTCCTTCAGATCTCTCCCCTTGGCAAGGTGCCGGTGCTGAAGGTTGAACGCGACGGCGATGACCCTGCGATCCTGTTCGAAAGCGCGGTCATTCTGGCCTATCTTGACGAGACCTTGCCGGGTGACCGGCTGTTCCCCGACGATCCGCTGGACCGCGCGCGTCAGCGGTCATGGATCGAATATGCCGGCAGCGTGCTGGGCGATCTGTGGAAACTGGGCCAAGCCAAAGACGCCGAAGGGTTCGATGCAGCGCTGACCGCGCTGCGCGACCGGCTGGCCGTGCTTGAACCCGAGGTGAAGGGGCCGTTCTTCGCCGGTCAGCGCTTTTCTGCGGTTGACGCGGTCTATGCCCCGGCCTTCCGCCAGATCGACGCGATCGAGACAGTGGCCCCCTTGGGTCTTTTTGCGGATCTGCCCCGGCTGGATGCCTGGCGCCGCGAGCTGGCCGCGCGCCGCAGCGTGCGCGATGCCGTGCCCGCCGATTTCGTCGACCGGCATCTGACCCGCCTGCGCGCCAGCGATGCCTATGTGCTGAAAGACCACTGACGGCTGCGAAGGACCTGATCAGATCAGTCGGCCGCCGCCCGTGAATCGCGACCCGCCCGATTTCGGTGGTCATGTTGCAGGCGGCGCTGTGATCCAGCGCCGCCGCTTTTTCAAGGCGAGGTCGGGCCGCCGCGCCGCTTTAGCCTAGACAGTGTCCAGATACAGCTCGACCGTTTCCTCGTCCGACAGTTCGGCCATGTAATGCAGTTCCTGGCGCTTGGTCATCAGATAGTTCTCGATCAGATGATCCGGGAAGATGCGCTTGATGTCCGGGCAATCGGCAAAGGCGTCGATGGCCTCTTGCCAGGTGCCGGGAAGCTGCGCCAGCTTCTGATCATAGGCGTTGCCCTGGAAGGCGGCGGGTGGCTCCAGCTTTTCCTCGATGCCGTTCAGCGCGGCGCCGAGGATGGCGGCGACGGTCAGATAGGGGTTCACATCGCCCCCCGCCACGCGATGCTCGATCCGGCGGGCCTTGGGGCCGGATGAGGGGATGCGGATCGCCGCCGTGCGGTTTTCATAGGCCCAGCCAATCCCCGTGGGCGCATGGGCGTTCGGCACCAACCGATCATAGGAATTTTCATGCGGCGCAAACAGCAGGGTCGAGCCGGGCATGGCCCGCAGGCAGCCGCCGACCGCATGACGCAAAGCCTCGGTTCCCTCGTCGCCGCCATTGTCAAAGATGTTCTTGCCCTGTTTGGTCAGGATCGAGAAATGCATATGCATCCCGTTGCCGGACCACATGTCATAGGGCTTGGCCATGAAGCTGGCGGCAAAGCCGTATTGTCGCGCCACACCCTTGACCAGCATCTTGAACAGCCAGGTATCATCGGCTGCCTTCAGCGGGTCGGCCTGATGCATCAGGTTGATCTCGAACTGGCCCGGCCCGGCCTCGGAAATGGCGGTATCGGCCGGGATGTCCATGGATTCGCAGGCGTCGTACAGCGCGCTGAAAAACTGGTCGAACGCGTCCAGCGCCCGCAGGCTTAGCACCTCGCCCCCGGTGCGACGCTTGCCGGAACGCGGGCTGGGAGGAACGCGCAGGGTGCGGCCGGAATCGTCGATCAGATAGAATTCCAGTTCGGTGGCGACCACCGGCACCAGACCTGCGGCGTCATAGCGCGCGACCACCTGGGCCAGCGCCTGACGCGGATCGCCGTCATAGGGGCGGCCATCGGGATGGAACATCCACAAGGGCAACAGCGCGGTTGGCGCGTCCAGCCAGGGCATCGGCAGGAAGCCGCGTTCTGTCGGCAGCAGGATACCGTCGGGGTCGCCGGATTCGAAGACCAGCGGGCTGTCCTCGATATCCTCGCCCCAGATGTCGAGGTTCAGCACCGAATACGGGAACTTGGTCCCTTCGGTCAGCACCTTCTCGGCAAAGCGGGCGGGCACACGTTTTCCGCGCGCGACCCCGTTGAGGTCGGCAGCGGCAATTCGGATCGTCTTGACCTCAGGGTGTTCCCTCAGCCAGTCCATATGTCACCTGATCAGTTGCGGTCGATATTTCATGCGCCCTGTCACCGCGCCGGGCAGATGCCGGTTCAGGCGCCGATTCACTATGCCGAATACGGAAATCAGCAACAAGGTCAGCAGGATGAAGTAACCTGCGACGATGGGGTAGGCGACGAAGGGGTTAAATGTCTTGTCGGCGAAATAGCTGGCATAATACAGGCTGTCACCGCGCTGTTGAAACGCCGGAAAGCTGGAAAAGAACACCAGCGTGGTGGCGTGAAACAGAAAGATCGCCTCGTTCGTATAGGCAGGCCAGGCCAGCCGCAACATGGTCGGCCAGACGATACGACGAAAACGCTTCCAGCCGGTCATGCCATAGGCATCGGCGGCCTCCAGATCGCCCTTTGGCACCGATTGCAGCGCGCCGTGGAAGATCTGGGCCGAATATGCGGCGGTGTTCAGGATCAGCACGATCAGCGCCCCGGCCCAGGCTTTCGTCAGCCAGCTGGTCGCGACGGTCATGCCGAAGATCTCGATCCCCGCGCGGGGCAGCAGGACCAGCGCCTCGTAGGCCAGGAAGAACTGGATGAACAGCGGGCTGCCGCGGAACAGGAAGATGAACCCGTTTGCCGGCTTGCGCAGCCAGGGGTTCGCGCTGGCCTTGGCCAAAGCCACGGCATTGGCGATAAAAAACCCGATGAACAGCGCCAGAATGCCGAAATACACGTTCCAGATCAGGCCAGAACCGATCAGCACGAATTGCTGGCACAGGTCGAAATCGCTGCGCGGCAGCAGCCGTTCGCCAAAGCCGATTGACCGCAGCGCATAGTCGGAAAAGGTCTGTGCGCAGCTCATGCGCCACCCGTCTTGCGCATCGCCTCGCCCGCCAAGGTGGCCTGCCCGCGCGACAGTCGACCGGTCAGCCGGCCGATGATCTTTTCGGAACCCCAGGTCATCAGCAGGTAAAAGACCAGGATCGCCAGAAAGTAATACAGCCGCCAGTCGGGATGCGGATAGGTAAAGGCATTGGTCTTGGTCCCGCCCAGCTCACGCGCCCAATAGACGATATCCTCGACCCCCAGCAGGAACAGCAGCGGCGTTGCCTTGATCAGGATCATCCACAGATTCGACAGGCCGGGGATTGCATAGCTCCACATTTGCGGGATCAGCACGCGGCGCGTCACCTGACGGGGCGACATGCCATAGGCCTCGGCCGTTTCCAGCTGCGCGCGCGGCACCGCCTGCATGGCTCCGTAAAGCACGTTCGCGGCAAAGGCGCCAAAGACCACAGCGAAGGCCACGACGGCGGTTGCGAAACCATAGGTCTGATGCACCCATTCCGGGCTGGTCGACAAGGGCAGCTTTGCCGCCGCGCAGACCACGAAATCATTGCCCTGCCAGACCGGCTGGCTGCTGTCGCACAGCGCCTGGTGGCGCAGCCATTCCAGCCCCTGATCCAGCGCGATGGGCACGAACAGGAAAAAGATGATGTCGGGCACGCCCCGCACCATCGCCGTATAGGTCTTGCCGAGCCAGCGCAGCGGCGCAATGCGCGAACGCGAGGCCATCGCCCCGCCAAAGCCGAACAACAGCGCGATCGGCGCGGTGATCGCCAGCAATAAAAGCACGGTTCCGAAGCTGGCATAGAACAGCAAATGCGTGCCCGATGTGAGATAACACATCAGCCAGGCAAACCCTTCAAGGGCAGACGGATCCGAGCAAGAGGCGAACATGGGGGAAAACCCGCTGGCTGCCGCCGCCGGTCAGGACCGGCAGCGGCGCTAGTGTCAGATCATTCGAACAGCATGGCGTCTTCGCCGAACCATTTCTTGATCAGCTCGTTCAGGCTGCCATCATCCTTCATCGCGGTGATGGCGGCATCGAACTTGTCCTTCAGCTCTGCGTCGGACTGGCGCAGGCCCATGCCGATGCCCTCGCCCAGGGGCACGGTGTCATGGCCGTCGACCCAGACCAACTCGCCATTCGACTGCTCGACCAACGGCGCCAGATAGTCCTTGTCGGCAAAGACCGCGTCAGCCTCGCCATTGCGGACGGCGGCGACGGTTTCGTCGGGGGTCGCAAATTCCAGCAGGGTCGCGCCCGATTCGGCGACATGGCCGGCCTGGATGGTGCTGGTCTGCGCGGAAACCACACCGCCCTCGATATCGGCATCGGCAGCCAGCGCGGCATAGGCCGAGGGCATGGCCGGGGTATATGGCTGGGTAAACTGGATGACCTGCTTGCGTTCCTCGTTGATGTTCATGCCGGCCATGATCGTGTCATAGTTGGCCGAGACCAGGTTCGGGATGATCGAATCCCAGTCATTCTTGACCCAGGTGCAGTTCAACTCGGCGCGCTTGCACAGCTCATCACCCAACTCACGCTCGAATCCGTCGACCTCGCCGGTGCTGTCATTGACGAAGTTATACGGAGGATAAGCCCCTTCGGTGCCCATGCGCACGACATCCTGCGACAGGGCCATGCCCGAGGTCAAAGCCAGCGCAGCGGCGGCAAGCATCAGTTTTTTCATGTTTTTCACTCTCCTGTTGGTCGTTGTTTTCAAGTCGCCATGGTGGCGCTGAGGAATTGGCGCAGCCGATCGGTCCTGGGTGCGCCAAACAGTTGCGCGGGCGGGCCTTCCTCGCAGATCAGGCCCTGATGCAGGAACACGACATGGTCAGCGACATCGGCGGCAAGGCGCATGTCATGGGTGACGATGATCATGGTGCGGTGTTCGGCGGCCAGATCCTTGATGACCTTGACCACCTCTTGCTGCAATTCCGGGTCCAGCGCGCTGGTCGGTTCATCGAAAAGCAGCGCCGTGGGCTGCATGCACAGCGCGCGGGCAATGGCGGCGCGCTGTTGCTGGCCGCCTGACAATTGCGCGGGCCAGCTGTCGGCCTTGTCGCCGATGCCCACCTTGTCCAGCAGGGCGCGGGCGCGGGCCTCGACCTCGGCCGGGTTCTCGCCCAGCACGGTGACCGGCGCCTCCATCACGTTTTGCAGGATGGTCATGTGGGACCACAGGTTGAACTGCTGGAACACCATCGACAGGTTGGTGCGAAACCGCGTCACCTGCGCCCGGTCGGCGGGGTGGCGATGCAACCCCTGCCCCTTCCAGCGCACCGACTCGCCCGCGAACAGAATCTCGCCCTGCTGGCTGTTTTCCAGCAGGTTGCAACACCGCAGCAGCGTGGATTTCCCCGACCCGGATGAGCCGATCAGGCACAGCACATGACCACGCGGCGCGGTCAGCGAAACGCCCTTCAGCACCTCCAGATTGCCATAGGCCTTGTGGAGATCCCGGATTTCAATGACCGGGGCGGAATCTGAGGGCGTGTTTGTCTGCATCGTCCGGGTATAGGGCGATATTATTTGGCCAATTGCAACGGTCACATTGCCGACGCTGCGTCGCTGTCAGCAGGCAATATGACCGATGCGACCGGGCTTAGATGATCTCGACGCTGTATTTCTCGATCACGGTATTGGCCAGCAGCCCCTCGCACATGCGGATGACCTCGGCCTCGGCGGCGGCGGGGTCGCCGCCGGTCAGGTCCAGTTCGACCACCTTGCCCTGCCGGACGCCGCTGACGCCCTTGTGGCCCAGCCCCGCAAGCGCGTGGCGGATCGCCTCGCCCTGCGGATCAAGAACGCCGTCTTTCAGCATGATGGTGACACGGGCTTTCATTGGCGGCGGTCCTTTTAGTTGATCAGAGTCGGCTTCGACAGGCTGGTGGTATTGGCGGGCATCAGCCCCAGACGGCGGGCGACCTCGGTATAGGCGTCGGTCAGATTGCCCAGATCGCGGCGGAACACGTCCTTGTCCAGCTTTTGCCCGGTTTTCACGTCCCAAAGGCGGCAGCTGTCGGGGCTGATCTCATCCGCGACGATCAGGCGCATGAAATCGCCATCCCAGATGCGGCCGATCTCGATCTTGAAGTCGATCAGCTTGATGCCAACGCCGAAGAACACACCCGACAGGAAGTCATTCACCCGCAGCGCCAACGACACGATATCGTCCAGATCCTGCTGGCCGGCCCAGCCGAAGGCGACGATATATTCCTCGCTGACCATCGGATCGCCCAGTTCGTCATTCTTGAAGCTGTATTCGACGATCGGACGCGGCAAGGCGGTGCCTTCCTCCAGCCCCAGGCGCTTCGACAGCGAGCCGGCGGCGAAATTGCGCACGATCACTTCCAGCGGGATGATCTCGACCTGGCGGATCAGCTGTTCGCGCATGTTGATGCGGCGGATGAAGTGGTTGGGCACGCCGATATTGGTCAGGCCCTGCATGAAGAACTCGCTGAGGCGGTTGTTCAGCACGCCCTTGCCTTCAATCGTCGCCTTTTTCTGGGCGTTAAAGGCGGTGGCGTCATCTTTGAAATACTGGATCAAGGTGCCCGGCTCGGTGCCTTCGTACAGGATCTTGGCCTTGCCTTCGTAGATTTTCTTGCGCCGCGGTGCCATTGCGTGCCTGTCCTTTCGCGTGTCGCCCTATCTTCGCGCTATAGGCCATAGCCGGGGTCCGGGGCAATAAGGCTTGCGGCATCGCGCGGCAATGGGCATATCAGGTGCCAAATTCCAACAAGGAGGCCCCAATGACCACCTTTGACGACCGCGAACGTTCATATGAGACGAAATTCGCCCATGACGCGGAACTGCGCTTCAAGGCCGAGGCACGGCGCAACCGCCTGCTGGGCGAGTGGGCGGCAGACCTGCTGGGCAAGACCGGCGATGCCGCGCGCAGCTATGCGATGACGGTCGTGACCTCGGATTTCGAGGAACCGGGCGATGATGACGTGTTCCGCAAGCTGGCCGGCGATCTGGAAGGCAAGGCGGATGCCGCGACCATCCGCGCCAAGATGGATGCGATGATGATCGAGGCCAAGCGCCAGGTCATCGACGAGGCACGCTGAGCGGCTGCGCCCCGTCCTGCCTGACAGGTCAGGGGGGCGTTGCCCCCCTCGTCGCTGAAAAGGCCCTGCGGGCCTTTTCCCGGCGCTCCTCACCCCCCAGGATATTTGGACACGGCTGATGGATCAGGCCGCGGCGATTTCGGCGCGGGGATAAAGCCGCGCCATGGTCAGCCCGCGCATGGTGTTCAGCACCATCAGCGCCGCCCAGAGGCCATGATTGCCCAGCAGAGGCGGCAGAATCAGCAGGGCCACGACATAGACGGCGACCGACTGGATCATGGCGATGCGCATCTCGCGCGTCAGGGTGGCGCCGATGAAGATGCCGTCGAACATCCAGCTGGCGATACCGACGAGGGGCGCGATCGCAAGCCAGGGCAGATAGATCCGCGCCTCGGCCCGGACGGCGGGCGAGGTGGTCAGCAGGTCGATGATCGCGGGGCCGGCCAGCAGGAATACCGCCCCCAGCACCGCGGCCCCGCCGACGCCCCATTTCGAGGTCAGGATGGCGGCGCGGCGCAGGCGGTCGGGCCGGCGCGCGCCTACGGCCTGACCGACAAGGCTTTCGGCCGCGAAGGCAAAGCCGTCCAGGGCATATGCGGTGATCGACAGAAATTGCAGCAGCACCTGATTGGCCGCCAGCGTCACATCGCCCTGACCCGCCGCCATGAACATGAAGCTGGTGATGCTGGCTTGCAGAATGACCGAGCGAATCATGATGTCGCCATTGACCCGTGCCAGCCGGTTGACCTTGTCACGGGCGAACAGTGTCGCGGCGTTGCGCGCCTTGGCGATGGCTGCGCGCACCGCATGGCGGGCCAGCCACAGCCCCAGCGCCACCCCGGCCCATTCGGCGATCAGCGTGGCCCAGGCCACCCCTGCCACACCAAAACCCAACCCGAGGACGAACCAGACATCCAGCACGACATTCAGCCCGTTTTGCACCAGCTGCAAGGCCAGCACCGCCCGCGTCCGCTCGATCGCGATCAGCCAGCCGGTGATGGCGTAAAGCGCGATGGTCGCAGGCGCCCCCCAGATGCGAATCGTCAGGTAGTCGCGGGCCATCGCCTCGACCTCCGGCGTGGCCGGGGCCAGCTGGAAAGCCCCCCAGAACAGCGGCAACTGGAACAGGATGAAGAACAGCCCGGCAGCCCCGGCAATGGCCAGTGCGCGCAGCAGATGGGCGCCGACCTCGGCCTCGTCGCCTGCGCCGTGGCTTTGCGCCACCAGCCCCGAGGTGCCCATCCGCAGAAAGCCGAAAACCCAATAGATCGAGGTCAGGATGACCGCACCGATGCCGACAGCCCCGATCGGGGCCGCCTGCCCCAGCTGGCCTATCACCCCGGTATCGACCAGCCCCAGCAGTGGCACGGTCGCGTTCGACAGAACGATGGGCAGCGCGATCGTCATCACCCGGCGATTGGTCAACGGTGCGCTGTCGACCTTGCCGCCGGGCTTTGCCTCAGCCATCCTGCGGCATCACGAAATGGCCGGTTGCCTGCGCAAAGGGACGGCTGCGATCATCCTGCCATGCCTCGACCTGCACGCTGGAATAGCGCCGGCCCGCGCGGACGACCCGCGCCCGTGCATAGGCATCACGAGGCAAACCGGATCGCAGGTAATCGACGGTGAAATCCACCGTCTTGGGCAGGCGCGGCATGCTGCGGGGATCCGCCGGATCGGGTGCAAGACGGCCCGCTTCAAGATCGGCCCATGACGAGGTCCAGGACAGCTCGATAATGGCCGTGATTTCCAGAAAGGCCGCCGTCGCCCCGCCATGCAGCGCCGGCAGCAGCGGATTGCCGATCAGCTTGTCATCGAAGGGCAGAACGGCCGTCAGTTCATTGCCGCGCCGGTCAAAACTGATGCCCAGCCAGCCGATGAAGGGCACCCCGGCAACCAGCGCCTGAAGCGCGGAATTGCGGCGGGTCTTGATCTGGGCCAGTGGTTCATTGCGCTCAGCCATTGGTGGGCACCTCGATGGTGAAGGCCCCGGTGGCGGTGGCGACCGGGTTATCGCTATCCTCATCCGTCGTCACCGCCCGCACAAAGGCGACCGAGCGCGTCAGGTGATAGCATTCGGCCCGTGCGCGCAGCCTTTGGCCCGGCTTGGCGGCGCGCATATAGTCGATGCGCAGATCCAGCGTCGCCGTCGCCGATTTCACCGCCGGATGGCCCAGCACCGCCGCCCCGCAGCAGGTGTCCATCAGCGCGGAAACCACCCCGCCATGGATCACCCCGGTATGGGGATCGCCAACCAGATGATCGGCCCAGGGCATCGAGATCGTGGCCGAGCCGTTGCCAATATCATCGACGCGCATATCCAGCGCCCGCGCATAAGGCAGTGCCTGCATGAATTGCTGGGCCTGCTGCGCGCGCTCTGATTTTTGTTCGTATTCCGTCATCGCATGTTCCATCCGCTGCCCGTCCCATCGGCTTACCCGGCCCTGCGGTGCCGCGACAAGCCCCCGCCTGACCGGAACCGTCAGCTTCAACGGAACGGTTGTGATGTTGTGGGAAACTTTCTACCCTCGGGAAGCATTGCGTTCGGAGGGCCTGAATGTCGGATGAGCCACTGCTGAGTTTCAAGGAGATGTGCGCGCGCTTTGACGTGACGCCACGAACCTTGCGTTACTACGAGTATATCGAGTTGCTCAGCCCCAAGAAGGTTGGCCGCGCCCGTTTTTATGGCCCGCGAGAGATCGCGCGCATGACCCTGATCCTGCGCGGCCGGCGGTTCGGATTTTCGCTGGAAGAGATTCGGCAATGGCTGGACATCTATGGCAAGCAGGGCACGCGCGAGCAGCTTCAGGTCTGGCTGCAAAAGGCCGATGACCAGCTGTCGCAGTTGGACCGGCAGATCGGTGAACTGGAAACGGCCAAGATCGACCTGCAAGCGCTGCGCGACGAAACAGCCGCAAGCCTGAAGAAACCGGACTGATCGACCCGCCCCGGTGAAAAGGACTGCGGCTCGGGCAAGGTCGTGACGTGGCGTTACGCTTACGCGAACGTAAACTTTGGGCTATATCCGTCCCAGAGGAGCCGCAGCCCGTGAAAGGCCGCAAGACATGTCAGAACAGTTGATGACGATCCGCCAGATGTGCGACGCCTATGACGTCACGCCGCGCACCCTGCGCTTTTATGAGGCGCGGGAGCTGATCTTCCCGGAACGCCGTGGCCAGCATCGGCTGTATGACCGACGCGACCGCGCCCGCCTGACGCTGATCCTGCGTGGCAAGCGCTTCGGCTTCAGCCTGGAACAGATCCGGCAATTGCTGGAACTGTATGAACCCGGCCAGCACAACCAGACCCAGATCGCAGCCACGATCAAGGTCGCGCGGGAAAGGCTGACCGACATGGAACGGCAATATGCCGAGCTTCGCGATGCCATCGCCGATCTGAAGACAACGATAGACGATTCGGAAGCGCGCCTCGCCCGCGCCACCGGCAATACACAGCAAACAGGATAGCCCATGCCCATCTATAATGCGCCCACCCGTGACATGCAGTTCATCCTTCACGACGTCCTGAACGTCTCGCAATCGGGGTTGCCCGGACATGACGAACTGGACCGCGAATTCACCGAAGCGGTCCTGGAAGCCGCAGGCAAGCTGTCAGAGGAGGTTCTGGCACCGCTGAACCTGTCCGGCGACCAGCAGGGGTGCAAGCTGGAAAACGGGGTGGTACGCACCCCCGACGGCTTTGGCGCGGCGTTCGAGCAGATGAAGGAAGGCGGCTGGACCGCGCTTGACTGCGACCCCGAATATGGCGGCCAGGGCATGCCCTACCTGCTGGGCGTGGCCACAGGCGAGATGTTCGTCTCGGCCAACATGGCGTTCAACATGTATCAGGGCCTGACCCATGGCGCCTATTCCGCCATCCATGCCCATGGCACCGACGAGCAGAAGCAGACCTATCTGCCAAAGATGGTCAGCTGCGAATGGACCGGCACCATGAATCTGACCGAGCCGCATTCGGGCACCGATCTGGGCCTGCTGCGCACAAAGGCCGAACCGCAGGGCGACGGCAGCTATCTGATCTCGGGTCAGAAGATCTTTATCTCGGCCGGCGATCACGACATGTCGCAGAACGTCATCCATCTGGTGCTGGCCAAGGCACCGGGCGGCGGCGAAGGCACCAAGGGCATTTCGCTGTTCATCGTCCCGAAATTCATGGTGAACGAGGATGGCAGCCTGGGCGAGCGCAACAAGGTTTCGGTCGGCAATATCGAACACAAGATGGGCATCCACGGCAATTCGACCTGCGTGATGAACTATGACGGGGCGCGGGGCTGGCTGCTGGGCGACCTGCACAAGGGTATGCGCGCCATGTTCACGATGATGAACGAGGCCCGTCTGGGCGTCGGCCTGCAAGGCTATGCCGTGGCCGTCGCCGCCTATCAGAACGCCGTGGCCTATGCCAAGGACCGGCTTCAGGGCCGCGCCGTGACGGGCACCGAAAACCCCAACGGCCCGGCCGATCCGCTGATCGTGCATCCTGACATCCGCCGCAGCCTGATGGATCAGAAAAGCTTCCTGGAAGGCGCGCGGATGCTGACCTTCTGGGGCGCCCACATGATCGACCGCGCCCATACCGGCGATGCCGAGGCCGAGGGAATGATCTCGCTGCTCACGCCGGTGATCAAAGGCTTCCTGACCGACAAGGGGTTTGACAGCGCGGTGCTGGCCCAGCAGGTCTTTGGCGGGCATGGCTATATCGAGGAACATGGCATGAGCCAGTTCGTCCGCGACGCCCGGATCACCATGATCTACGAAGGTGCAAACGGCGTGCAGGCGCTGGACCTGGTGGGCCGCAAGCTGGCTGCCGATGGCGGCAAGCCGGTCATGTCCTTCTTTGACATGGTGAAAAGCTTCTGCAAGGAACATGGCGGCAACGAGAATCTGGCCGCCGATTTCATCGAGCCGCTGAAAGCCGCGTCCAAAGACCTTCAGGCCGCCGGCATGTTCTTCATGCAGAACGGCATGAAAACCCCGAATGCGGCGTTGGCCGGCAGCTATGATTTCATGCATCTTTTCGGGCATACCGCACTGGGCTTCATGTGGGCGCGGATGGCCGTGGCCGCAGATGCCATGCTGGCGGCGGGCGAGGGCGATGCCGGGTTCCTGAACACCAAGCTGGCGACCGGCCGTTATTACATGAAGCGGCAGCTGCCGATGACGGCCACCCATCTGGCGCGCATCAACTCGGGCGCCGAACCGGTCATGACGCTGGCCGAAGATCAGTTCTGATCCGTCATCCCCGGCGGCAAGGCAGGATGCCTCCGGCGGGGATATTTAAGTGAAGAAGAAGGGCCGGCCCCGGCCGCGCACGGCCATCGGCATCAATGGCGCGAACCGGGGCTTTCTCCTTCAGCGGTCATCGGCTTCCCAGCCTGTACCGCAAGATTGACGTTACGGAAGAAAGGTTGCGGATGGGTTAACCGATGCCTTTCTTCTTCATGGAAATATCCCGCGGGGGTGCGGGGGCTGCGCAAGCCCCCGCNCCCCCCCCCCCCCCCCCCCCCCCCCCCTGTCTGGGAGGAAACGCACATGACAGCGCAACTCTGGTGCTTTGGCGAAAGTGGCAATGCCTATAAGGCGGCGCTGACGATGCAGTTGGCGGGCTATGACTGGGCGCCGGTCTATGTCGATTTCTTTGCGGGCGAGGCGCGCAGCCCGGCCTTTCGCGCCGTGAATGAAATGGGCGAGGTCCCGGTCTTTCGCGAGGGCGATCTGACCCTGACCCAATCCGCCGTGATCCAGCTTCACATCGCTGAAAAGACCGGCAAGTTTCTGGGCGCGGATCGCAACGAAGCCCTGCGCTGGCTGATGTTCGACAATCACAAGCTGTCGGGCGTCGCCGGGTCCACCCGCTTCCTGATGAACTTCCTGCCCGAGGCCAAGCGGCCCGCCAAGGTCATCGCCTTTCAGCAGGGCCGCTTGAAGGCCACCTATACGATCCTGAACGACCACCTCTCGCGCAGCGAATGGGTGGCGGGTGCCGCCCCCACCATCGCCGATTTCGCCTGCTGCGGTTACCTGTATTACCCCGAGCCCTTCGGTTTCGACCGTGCCGAATGGCCCCATATCAATCGCTGGCTGGACGCGATCAGCGCCTTGCCCGGCTGGAAACACCCTTACGATCTGATGCCCGGCAACCCGTCCGACCGGGCGTAAAGGAGGACCGATGACTGAAGCCTATATCTATGACGCCGTTCGCACGCCGCGCGGCAAGGGCCGCCCGGATGGCAGCCTGCACGAGGTGACTTCGCTGGCTTTGTCCGCGCGTCTGCTGAACGCGGTCAAGGACCGCAACAACCTGGAAGGCCATGCCGTCGAGGACGTCATCTGGGGCAATGTCACCCAGGTCAAGGAACAGGGCGGCTGCCTTGCCCGCAGCGCTGTGCTGGCATCCGATCTGGACGAGTCGATCCCCGGCCTCGCCATCAACCGCTTCTGCGCCTCTGGCATGGAGGCCGTGAACCTGGCCGCCAACCAGGTCAAGGGCGGGGCCGGTCAGGCCTATATCGCCGGTGGCGTTGAAATGATGGGCCGCGTGGCCATGGGCAGCGATGGTGCAGCGATTGCCGTTGATCCGTCCCTCGCGATGAAAACCTATTTCGTGCCGCAGGGTATTTCGGCCGATATCATCGCCACCGAATACGGCTTCACCCGCGAAGACGCCGACAAGCTGGCCGTTGAAAGCCAGAACCGCGCCGCCGCAGCCTGGGCCGATAATCGTTTCGCCAAATCCATCGTTCCGGTGATCGACCAGAACGGCTTGGTCATTCTGGACCATGACGAATACATGCGCCCCGGCACCACGGTTGACGACCTTGGCAAGCTGAAGGCCAGCTTCAAGGATATGGGCGAGGTGATGCCCGGCTTTGACAAGGTGGCGATGCTGAAATACCCGCATCTCGACCATATCAACCACATCCACCACGCGGGCAATTCCTCTGGCATCGTGGACGGCGCCGGTGCCGTGCTGATCGGCAACGCCGAATTCGGCAAGGCTTACGGGTTGAAGCCCCGCGCCCGCATCCGCGCCACCGCCAAGATCGGCACCGATCCCACGATCATGCTGACCGGCCCGGTGCCCGTGACCGAAAAGATCCTCCGCGACAGCGGCATGTCGATCAGCGACATCGACCTGTTCGAGGTGAACGAGGCCTTTGCCTCGGTCGTGCTGCGCTTCATGCAGGCCTTCCAGGTCGATCCTTCGCTGGTCAACGTCAATGGCGGGTCGATCGCGCTTGGCCACCCGCTTGGCGCCACCGGCGCGATCATCATCGGCACCCTGCTGGACGAGCTTGAGCGGCAGGACAAGAATGTGGGTCTGGCGACCCTCTGCATCGCGTCGGGCATGGGCGCGGCCACCATCATCGAGCGTGTGTAAGGGGAGGATGGATCAATGACCGATTTCACCATGAAGAAAGACGCCGACGGCGTCGCCATCATCACCTGGGACGTGCCGGGCAAGTCGATGAATGTGCTGTCCGAGGCCGGTATCCGCGAATTGGACCGGCTGGTCGATGACTCGCTGGCTGATGAGGCCGTAAAGGGCATCGTCATCACCAGCGGCAAGAAGGATTTCGCCGCCGGCATGGACCTGAATGTCATCGGCTCGATGCGCGAGTCAGGCGGTGCGCAGGCCGTGTTCGATCTGGTGATGGGCCTGCATGGGGTCTTGCGCAAGATTGAACGCGCCGGCATGGACCCCAAGACCCTGAAAGGCGGCAAGCCCATCGCCGCCGCCCTGCCCGGCACCGCGCTTGGCATCGGGCTGGAACTGCCGCTGTCGACGCACCGCATCTTTGCGGCCGATAATCCCAAGGCCAAGATCGGCCTGCCGGAAATCATGGTCGGCATCTTCCCCGGCGCTGGCGGCACCACCCGTCTGGTCCGCAAGATGGGCGCCATGGTCGCCGCCCCCTTCCTGCTGGAGGGCAAGCTTTCCGACCCCGCCAAGGCAAAATCGGCCGGTCTGATCGACGAGGTCGTTGCCGATCCCGTCGCAGCCGCCCGCGAATGGGTGCTGCAAGCGACCGATGCCGATATCGTCAAGCCGTGGGACGCCAAGGGCTACAAGATGCCGGGCGGCGAACCCTATCACCCCGCCGGTTTCATGACCTTCGTGGGCGCCAATGCCATGGTCCATGGCAAGACCATGGGCGTCTATCCGGCAGCCAAGGCGCTGCTTTCGGCGGTCTATGAAGGTGCGATGGTGCCCTTTGATCAGGCGCTGAAGATCGAGGCGCGCTGGTTCACCAATGTGCTGATGAACCCCAGCAGCACCGCCATGATCCGCAGCCTGTTCATCAACAAGGAAGCGCTGGAAAAAGGCGCGAACCGCCCCGAGGCGCCGGACCAGACAGTGAAGAAGGTCGGCATCCTTGGTGCAGGCATGATGGGCGCAGGCATCGCCTATGTCAGCGCGATGGCCGGCATTCAGGTCGTGCTGATCGACGCGCAACAGGCCTCGGCCGACAAGGGCAAGGCTTACTCGGAAGCGCTGCTGGACAAGGCCATCAGCCGCAAGAAATCGACCGAGGACAAGAAGGCCGAAGTGCTGGCCCTCATCACCGCCACCACCGATTACGCCGCGCTGCAAGGCTGCGATCTGATCGTTGAGGCCGTGTTCGAGGACCCCGCCGTCAAGGCCGAGGTCACGAAGAAAGCAGAGGCCGTCATCCCGGCTGACGCGATCTTCGCCACCAATACCTCGACCCTGCCGATCAGCGATCTGGCCAAGGCCTCGTCGCGCCCCCAGCAGTTCATCGGCATCCACTTCTTCAGCCCCGTCGACAAGATGCTGCTGGTCGAGATCATCAAGGGCAAACAGACCGGCCCCGTCGCCGTCGCCAAGGCGCTGGATTTCGTCCGCCAGATCAAGAAAACCCCGATCGTGGTGAACGACGCCCGCTTCTTCTATGCCAATCGCTGCATCATCCCTTACATCAACGAAGGCATCCGCATGGTCGGCGAAGGCGTCAGCCCCACGCTGATCGAAAACGCCGCCAAGCTGATGGGCATGCCGCTTGGCCCGCTGCAACTGGTCGATGAAACCTCGATCGACCTGGGCGTGAAGATCGCCAAGGCGACCAAGGCCGCGATGGGCGACGCCTATCCCGATGGCGCGGTCGATGACGTGATCTTCAAGCTTTATGACGCGGGCCGCTTGGGCCGCAAGTCGAACGCGGGCTTCTATGACTATGACGACAAGGGCAAGCGCGGCGATTTCTGGCCGGGCGTGGCGCAAAACTGGCCGCAAGCCGGCGAGCAGCCCGATGTCACCGAAGTCCAGCACCGCCTGATGTTCGCCCAATCGCTGGAAGCCGTCCGCGCCCTTGAAGAAGGCGTGCTGGAGGACATCCGTGAAGGCGACGTGGGCGCCATCCTGGGCTGGGGCTTCGCGCCCTGGTCGGGCGGCCCGTTCAGCTGGCTCGACATGCTGGGCGCTGCCCGCGCGGTGGAAATCTGTGACAAGCTGACCGCCAAACAGGGCGCGCGCTTCACGGCACCGAAACTGCTGCGCGAGATGGCGGATAAGGGCCAGTCCTTCTATGGCCGCTTCGGACAGCAGCAGAAGGCCGCCTGATCCATCAGCCGTGCCTAAATACACACGGGGGTTGCTGGCCTGTTCGCCACCGGTTCAAGAACCGGCCGGCAACGGGGCAGTCAGCCCCCGCTTCCTTTTGATCCGCCTTCTTGTTGAACCGGCGGGAATTCCCCCTATGCTGCGCTGCGACCGCCGAAACAGCAAAAGGACCGGCCGATGAGCAACGACAGCAAGAAGCGCGCCGAAGCCGCGACAAGCGACATCGAAGAGCTGACCGCCGTGGTGCTGCCCGAGCCCGCCGAACAGATCGTCCCACTGACCGACGCCCCCGCCCCGCTGGCCGAGGAAATTCGCAAACGCATGAGCGAGATCAATATCGGCGATACCGGCTCGGTCGTGAATTTCGGCAGTCGCGCCCAGGCGGGCTTGCAGGAAATCAGCCAGAAGATGCTGGCCGATGTTAAGAACAAGGATGTCGGCCCGGCCGGCGAAAGCCTGCGCAACATCGTCACCACCATTCGCGGCTTTTCGGTCAATGAACTGGACATGCGCCGTGATCGCAGCTGGTGGGAAAAGCTGATGGGCCGTGCCGCGCCTTTCTCGCGTTTTGTCGCCAATTACGAACAGGTGCAGACGCAGATCGACAAGATCACCGCGGATCTGGAAAACCACGAACAGCGGCTGCTGGTCGACATCAAGTCGCTGGATGTCCTCTATGAACGCACGCTGGCCTTTTATGACGAACTGGCTCTTTACATCGCGGCAGGTCAGGAAAAGCTGCGCGAGCTGGATGAAACCGACATTCCCGCCAAACAGGCCGCGCTGGCGTCTGCGGGTGGCAGCGACGAGGTGATGCAGGCGCAGGAATTGCGCGATCTGCGCAGCCTGCGCGACGATCTGGAACGGCGCACCCATGATCTGAAGCTGACCCGTCAGGTGACGATGCAATCCCTGCCCTCGATCCGCCTGGTGCAGGAAAACGACAAGTCGCTGGTCACCAAGATCAATTCCACGCTGGTCAATACCGTGCCGCTTTGGGAAACCCAACTGGCGCAGGCCGTCACCATCCAGCGCAGCGCCGAGGCCGCGGGCGCGGTCAGGGACGCCACCGATCTGACGAACGAGCTGTTGACCCGCAACGCCCAGAACCTGCGCCAGGCCAATGCCCAGATCCGCACCGAAATGGAACGCGGCGTCTTTGACATCGAATCCGTGCGGACCGCCAATGCCGAGCTGATCGCAACGATCGAGGATTCCTTGCGCATCGCCGACGAGGGCCGCGCCCGCCGCGCCGCCGCCGAGGACGATCTGCAAAAGATGGAGACAGAGCTGCGCGATACGCTGGCCGCCGCCCGCCCGTCCTCGGGCGGCCTCCCTGCCGGCCAATCCACGACCTGAGGACCGGGATGACTGCCCTTCTGTCCAGACCCCAGCCCCTTCCGGCCCTGAGGCTCGGCGCCCTGCTGCTGGCGGGGCTGCTGCTTACCGCCTGTTCGGATGCCGGCGATCCGCCACCCGCCGACCCCGATCCCACCATCTCAGACGAGGCCACAGCGCCCACGGCCGAGGAACTGGCCTCGATGCGGCAAGCCCGGATCAGGCAGGCACGCGCGGACCGCGCCCGCGCCACCAATGCGGCGGCACAGCAAGGCGACAGCGCCGCTGGCGACAATCTGCGCCGCTATCTGGCCACGACCGAGGCCGGGCTGCTGGCCCGTGGCAAGCTGCGGACCGACCGCGCGCCGGCCGATGCGCCCTTTACCGCCGACGACCTTGCACGGAACTTCGTCCAGATCGCGCTGCGCGATGAATATGGCCGCGACGGCCAGCGCCTGATCGCCGATCATCACAAGGCGCCACTGCGCCGCTGGCAAGCCCCCGTCGCCATGCAGATCGCCTGGGGCGCCGCCAGCGACATTGCCACCCAACGCCGCGACCGGGCAGAGATCGCGGCCTTCGTCTCGCGTCTGGCGCGCGTCTCGGGGCATGATGCCGGACTTGTGGGCGATGGCGGCAATTTCGCCGTGCTGATCCTGACCGAGGATGAGCGCCGGGACATCGGTGACCATCTGTCCCGCATCATCCCCGGCATCCCCCCCGCCGACATCGCCGCGCTGCGCGACCTCGATCCCGGCAATTTCTGCACTGTCTTTGCCTATTCGCGCGGCGCCGGTTCCAGCTATGTGAACGCCGTCGCGCTGATCCGCGCCGAATTGCCGCCACGGCTGCGCAGTTCCTGCATCCATGAAGAGCTGGCGCAGGGTATGGGCCTGGCCAATGACAGCCCCGGTGCGCGGCCCTCGATCTTCAATGATGACGAGGAATTTGCCCTGCTGACCCTGCATGACGAATTGCTGCTGCGGATCCTTTATGACCCGCGCCTGCGCCCCGGCATGTCCGAGGCCGAGGCCACCCCCATCGTGCGCCAGATCGCGCGTGAACTGGTCCAATGACCCGCCTTGCGCCGCGCTCTGTCCTCGCCGCCGCGACCCTGGCGTTGCTTTGCCTGCCGGTGGCAAGCTGGGCCGGTCCTGTGGTCGACTGGTTTCTGGACATCGGGGGCGAGCCGCGAAAGGTCGTTTCGGTCGGCAGTTTCACCCCCGAGGGGCCGCGGATCATCGGTGCTGATCCGCTGACCTATGATGCCGACTACAACCTGCCCTTCATGCCGGTCCCGCAGAGGCAGGCCGAGTTCGTGGTGTTGCTGGAACCGGACGAGGGCGCGGTCGCCCTTGCAGCCCTGATCTTTTCCGACATGAAGCCTGCCTGTGGCGAGGAAGGCGGCACCATGCTGGTCGCCAGCGGCACCGGTGCCTTCCTGTCCGAACAGACGGCCAATGCCATCAGCGCCATGGCCGAGGACTATGGCCGCCGGGACCTGAACCTTTACGACAATTTCTTTGCCGATCCTGATCAGATGGGCGATCAGGTCTTTTATCGGCTGTTGTCGCTGCCCGATGGCACCCGTTTTCCCGCCGTGGCGACGGGCTGGGGCGATGGCGCCTATCCGGTTGCGCGCCTGTTCGACGATCAAGGCCAGGTCATTGCCATTTATGCCGACTTCATCGGAAGTGAGAAGATACAGGACTGGATCCTGCCCCCCGCCTGCGCAAGCTGACGGCACAGGCTGACGGGGAACCTTCGGACCAATCAGCGGTTCGACCTGCGACATGTTACAAGCGGAGCCACCCATGGGCATTCTCGATTTCCTTTCCGGCGAATTCATCGACGTCATCGAATGGACCGACGACACCCGCGACACGATGGTCTGGCGGTTCGAACGACGCGGGCATGCGATCAAATACGGCGCCAAGCTGACCGTGCGCGAGGGCCAGGCAGCCGTTTTCGTGCATGAGGGGCAGCTGGCCGATGTGTTCGGTCCCGGCCTTTACCTGCTGGAAACCAACAACCTGCCGATCCTGACGACGCTGCAACATTGGGATCACGGCTTCAAATCGCCGTTCAAATCGGAAATCTATTTCATCAACACGACCCGGTTCAACGGCCAGAAATGGGGCACCAAGAACCCGATCATCGCCCGTGACCCTGAATTCGGCCCGGTCCGGTTGCGGGCCTTCGGCACCTATTCCATGCGGGTCAGCGATCCGGCCAAATTCATGGCCGAGATCGTCGGCACCGATGGCGAATTCACCAGCGACGAGATCAGCTTTCAGCTGCGCAACATCATCGTGCAGGAATTTTCGCGCATGATCGCCGGCTCGGGCATTCCGGTGCTGGACATGGCGGCCAATACTGAACAGCTGGGCAAGATGGTGGCCAAGGCCATCGCCCCCACCGTCGCCGCCTATGGCCTGACCATCCCCGAGTTTTATATCGAGAATATCAGCCTGCCGGATGAGGTCGAAAAGATGCTGGACAAGCGCACCAGCATGGGAATCATCGGCGATCTGGACCGTTTCAGCCAATATGCAGCCGGCGAGGCGATGCTGAATGCCAGCACCAATCCCGGCGGCGCCGGTGCCGGCCTGGGCGCGGGCCTTGGGGCTGGCATGGGCATGGCGATGGGTGCGGGAATGGGTGCGGGAATGGGGCCGTGGGGCGCACGTCCGGCGCAGGCCGCGGGCGCGACGCCCCCGCCAATGCCGCCCCGCCAATCCGAAACCGTCTGGCACATTGCCGTAGACGGTGCCGCGCAGGGGCCCTATGGGCGCGGCCATCTGGGACGGTTGGCCGCCGAGGGCGGCTTTACCCGCGAAACGCTGGTCTGGACGCCGGGACAGGATGGCTGGAAACCCGCCGATGACGTGGCCGAACTGGCGCAGCTGTTCACCAATATGCCGCCGCCCCTGCCGGTCCCGCCCACCCCGCCGCAGTCGTAGCAGCCCCCCACAATGCCCACGCCGCAATCCGAATACCGCTATCCCTGCGAAAACTGCGGGGCCAGCCTGCGCTTTCAGCCGGGGCAAGAAATGCTGGTCTGCGACTATTGCGGCCATTCGCAGCGTATCGGCGCTGGCCAGTCCCGCGCGCCCGCGCGCCAGAAGCAGGGCGGCGCGGATGGCGAGGCGGCGATCCTGCGTGACCCTTCGACGGGACGCGCGCTGCAATGGGATGCGCAGCACAAGTCGCCGGGGCTGGTCGAGATCCCCTTGGACAAGGGCCTGCGACTGGATCAGGACAGCGCCTTCGTGCAGGAAATCCGCACCCTGTCCTGCCCCAATTGCGGCGCCAAGATCGAGATCGACGGCGACAGCCACGCCACCGACTGCCCCTTTTGCGCCACGCCCGTCGTCACCGATACCGGCACCACCCGCCAGTTGAAGCCGCAGGGCGTGCTGCCCTTTGTGCTGGACGAGGCGCAGGCCCGGTCCGCGCTGGAGGACTGGATGGGCAGTCTGTGGTTCGCGCCCTCGGGTTTGCTGGCCTATGCAAGGCGGGGGCGCAAAATGACCGGTGTTTACTCGCCCTTCTGGACCTTTGATGCCCGCACCCGGTCGGAATATTCCGGCCAGCGCGGTGATTACTATTATGAAACCGTCTATGTCACCCAGCAGGTGAACGGCCGCAGCCAGCAAGTGCCCCAGCAGGTCCGCCGCATCCGCTGGCGCCGCAGCGCCGGTCAGGTGGCGCGCGATTTCAACGATGTGCTGGTCCTGGCCTCGTCATCCCTGCCGCGCCGCTTTACCGACGGGCTGACGCCCTGGGATCTGTCGCATCTGGTCGAGTATCGCCCCGAATACCTGGCCGGTTTCGAGGCCGAGCGTTACACCATCCCGCTATCGGACGGTCACGGCATCGCACGGCAGGAAATGGCCGGCGTGATCATGATGGATGCCCGCCGCGACATTGGCGGGGATGAGCAGCGCATCGAACAGATCCGCAGCGATTTCTCGGGCGAGACGTTCAAGCATATCCTGCTGCCCGTCTGGACAGCCGCCTATAAATACAACGGCAAAAGCTATCGCTTCATCGTCAATGGACAGTCGGGGCGGGTGCAGGGCGAACGCCCCTATTCGGCGTGGAAGATCGCGGCAGCGGTGATCGCGGCCGCGCTGGCGATCATGGCGCTGATCTGGGCCGCGAATGAGGGTGGCTATGTGCAGTTCGACCCCTCGGGCGGGATTGGCAGCCCGGTGCAGGTCGACCGCAACGGCGATTACATCATCCAGGGCTATTAGCGCTGGCCCAAGCCGCTTGTGCGGCCTATCCGGGCCGGGCCTGAGGGCGGAGCCTTCGATTTTCCGCCTGAACGCCGCGAACCCGGCCCATCAGGGCTGTTTCTCAAATCTGTCCGGCGCTAACATACCCCTGAATCAACGGGAAGAGGGCATCATGATCCTGTGCACGGGCGAATCGCTGATCGACATGGTGCCCGAGGATGGGCATTACCGGCCACTATCGGGCGGTGCGGTTTACAACACCACCGTTGCGCTTGGGCGATTGGGCATCCCCACGGCCTATTTCTGGCCGATCTCGCGCGATCCCTTTGGCGAACAATTGCTGCGCCCGCTGGTCGAGGCGGCGGTGAATATCGACCTGTGCCCGCGCACCGACCGGCTGACCACGCTGGCATTCGTCACCCTGACGGGGGGCGAGGCGCGCTATTCCTTTTATGACGAGGGCTCGGCCGGCCGAATGCTGCGCCCCGAAGAGGTGCCGCCCCTTCCGCGCGAGGTGACGGCGCTGTTCGCGGGTGGCATCAGCCTGGTGCCCGACCCCTGCGGCGCGGCTGTGGAATCGCTGGTTGCGCGCGAAAGCGGGCGGTTGCCGGTGATGCTGGACCCCAATATCCGCCCCTTCTTTATCCAGGACGAGGCCGCCTATCGCGCCCGGCTGGCGCGAATGCTGCCCATGGCCGATATCGTCAAACTGTCGGGCGACGACCTTGAATGGCTGCATCCCGGCCAGTCGCATGAAGACGCCGCCCGCGCCGTGCTGGCGCTTGGCCCAAAGGTCGTGCTGCAAACCGGCGGTTCGGTCGGATCACGGGCGCATTGGGCGGGCGAGACGGTCTTTGCCCCCTCGGTCCGCACCCAAGTCGCCGATACGATCGGCGCGGGCGACACCTTCAACGCGGGCGTTCTGGCCAGCCTGTCCCAGCAGGGGATACTGGCGGTCGATGCGCTGGAATCGCTGACAGCACAGCACCTGACCCAAGCGCTGGCCCTTGGCGCGCAGGCCGCCGCGATCACCGTCTCGCGCCATGGGGCCAATCCGCCCTGGGCGCATGAAATGCCGCAGGCGGCCGGCTAGCCGCCGCGGCCGGCCGGTGGATCGGCGGGTCGGGCCCGTCCGCCGCAAACCTGCCAGACAATCGCCTCGACACTGCCAGTCAGACGGTGCCGGCCGTAGTCAAGCGCCGGCCAGCCGGGATCGGTCAACTGCACCGCATCAAACCCGGCCATCAGCCTTCCTTGGGTGCAATCAGGTCCGCAATTGCGAACCGCCTGGACCAGCACCTCGGCTGCAACCCGGCCATAGCGCGCCAGCGTTGCCCCCGCCCCCGCCCCCGCCCCCGTCGTATCGGCCGGGCGCGGATCGGTTGCGGCGACACAGCCCCTTGGCGGCGGTGCGATCAGGGCCAGATCGTCGATGGTCGCAAAGATGGGCGAAGCCGGCGCCGTGACCAGAACCTGCCCCAGCATATCGGCCCCAATGACAAAGATCGGCTGGTCAGGATCGACTGTTTCGGCGTCCTGAACAAAGCCAAGCCCCGGGTAGGTCGCCAGCAAGGGCCGCAGACGATCGGCGATCGGCGGGACCGACAGGACTTGCAGCGCCTCGGCCTGGGCGATCGCAGCGGCGATCTGGGCCGAAAGCGGCGCAAAGCCACCGCGTATCTGCATGGGATCCTCGTCCCCCAGCAGCGTCGCCAGAGGGAACAGATCCGGCATGTCCGCGCCGGCCTTGCCCGGCTGGATTTCGCCAAGGCTGGCGATGGCGGGTTGCCGGGGATCCGTGGTCAGGCGGATCTGCCGGCCAAAGATGCCATTGGGGGCCAGCCGGGCGATCTCGTCCTCGAATGATTGCCGGAAACTCTCTGCCCTGGGGGTGGCTGGCGTGAACCTGAAGGTGATCGCATCGGCTGCAACCCCCTGGCGTTGCAGCCCCGGCACCGCCTGCAAATAGACCGCAAGCGCGGCCGCATCCCCATCCGCAGCAAGGGCAAAGCGCGGCATGGCGCGGCCAAGCGGGCTGCCATCCGGTCGCTGACCCGCGATCAGCGCCGTGGCCAGCGCCTGAACAGTATAGCCGCGCGTCCCGGACAGGGTCTGCCAGTCGATCGGCGGGCCGGCCTGAACCTCGGCCCCGCCACCTGCATCGGCACCATGGCACCCGGCGCAGGAAATGCCACCCGCCGGAACCGCCCGCGCGCCCAGCATGACCGACAGGCCGGTATCCCCCTCGCCCTGATACAACGCCTTGCCCCGTGCGATCAGCGCATCAGGGGCCTGCTGCGCCGATCCGGCCGAGGGCAGCAGAAGCAAGGCGAACAGAATGCTGCGAACCCGCATCGGTCCGGTCTATTGCATCAGCCTGACCGCCAGATCATAGATCTGATCGGGCAGCAGGGGGCTGGCCTCCAGCCGGGCCATCTGCTGACGCCCGGCATGGCCAACGATAACGTAAAGCTTGTGATCTTCCAGCGGTGTGCCGTCCCAGACCCCCAACCGGGTCAGCAGCGGCATGATATCCGCAGGATCGCCAGTCAGCCGCAGCCAGTTATCGGGGCTGTCAAAGATCTGGTGGCGTTCCAGCAGGTCGGCGGGCCGGTCGCGCGCCGGGTCCAGCGTCAGTGTGACCAGCCGGACCGGCGCCGGCAGCGCCGCCCGCCGCTCGGCGATGTCGCTAAGATAAAGGTCGGCCATGCCGCAAATCTCGGTGCAGCGCGTATAAGTGAAGCTGAGGACATAGGCGCCATCGCCCACGGCCTCGCGAAAGCGCATCGTCTTGCCGAACTGGTCGATGACCGGGGCATCCGGCAAGACCCCGCTGGCCGGCGTCACCTGCATCTCGACCGGCAGGGCGGCCGCGCGCGGTTCATCCGCCACAGCGATGGCGCCCCAACACATTGTGACAGAAAGCAGGGCAGCCATCGGTTTCATCGCGATACCTCGATAGTCGAGGGCATCACCGTGATCCCGGCGGGCAGCGCCATGTCAAAACTGACGCTGACCTGACCGGCCGGCATGCCCGCCACCTGCGCGCGGTGGCCATTGGCGCCGGCAGGCTGTGCCAGAACCCGATCACGCCAGCCGCCATCCAGCGATTGCAACAGCACCGGCAATTCACCCGGCCACAGCTGTGCCACGCCCTCTGGGTCGACAAGCCGCAGATCAAGCGTCATCGCCTGCCCTGCATTCCTCGTCGCGCCTGCCAGCAACTGCAATGTCAGGCCCGGCTTCTCGTCGCCCTCGACCTGAAACCGGGCGCAGGCGGTGAAGCGGCCGACCCCGCCCGACACGACCAGTTCATACGTCCCGCCATGGCCAAGAACGGTGGCTGCGCGATAGCGCCCCGGCTCGGTCTCGCGCAGACCGCCGGCAAGTTCAGCCAGCGACAATGGCCGGCCACCGGCGATGCGAAAGCCGTTCATCGGCGCGGTGGCATTGCCGGCACTGTCGCGCATCACCGGGAAAGCCGTGGACAGATCGGGATGCAGTACCAGCACCATGCCGCCTTCATGGCCCCGGCGGGTCTCGATCAGGAAGGGGCCGGCGCCGGCGGGCAGATCACCCACAGGCGGCCCGATCCGCACAGGCCGGATCGCCACAGGCTCGCCCATGCGGACCTGAGGCAGATCGACCACCAGCGCCATATCCAGCCGGTCCAGCAAAAGCACCGCCATATCCCTGGCAAATGCGACCTCGCGCAGGTTCTGGTCCAGCGGCGCGCGGTTCAATGCGCCCGCCTGCACGACCGAGTCGGTGGCGATATCCACGACCGAGAAGCCCGGCGAATCCGGCGACCAGGCAATTGCGAAATCTCCGTCGGGGGAAGCGGTTATCCGCGAGGCCGGCACGGCCAGCGGTGCCGAGACGCTGTGCGCGCCGCCAAACACCACCGTCAGGTGATCGCTGCCATTCACGAACAGAACCGCATCGGCCTGTATCGCATGGGCGGCGGCCACTGCATCGCCCGGCCCTGTCACCGGCGGCAGGGTGCGGCCATCATCCTGCGCCAGAACCGCGATTCCGCCACGCAGCAGCGCCAGCACGCCATCATGGCGCCCCTCGTCAGGATCGGCGAAACCCGGTGCCAGCGCCAGAACCGGGGCCGGCAGGCTGATCGAGTCCCGTTCGGACGGCGGCTGCAACACCGCGCCGCGCGCCATCCAGCCATTTGCGCTGGTCAGCACCGGGCCTTTGCCGGGCATGGGCGACAAGGCCTCGGGCTGGCTGCCAATGGCGGCGGGCACGCGGATGCGACCGCCATCGCCAGTCTGCGCGACAAAGGAAAACGCATCGGCCTGCCCGACCAGCGGGCCGCGCGCATCGGGCAGCGGAACCATGGCCATGATATTGGCCGATGCGATGGACTGTTCCCAATCCAGAACCGAAATGGTGCCGTCCTGATGGCGGACCCCGAACAGCGAGCGATCCAGATCCGTGCTGCCACGCGGCAGGTCGCGCCCGGTCACGAAATAGGACCGGGCCGCATCGGCGCATTGGCTGTTCGACGCCGCGACGGGGCGGATCCAGCCGCTAAGATGCTCATCGCGGACCGGGCCTGCGCCGGCGGGATCATCCAGCCGGACATCCACCTGAAAGGGCTGGCCCGCCATGGGCTGGGTGATGGGCGTGCCGGCGATATCGCTCAGCGTCAGTCGCACCTGGACCCCGCCGCCGAAACCCGGATCGGGCACCTGCTGCGGCAGCACCGCCGCCGCGCCCAAAGCCAGCAGGGCAATCGCGACCAGCGGTCGGAGGATCAGTCGAGAAAGCCGCATGATGTCGCCCCCTCGGCCGTCAGCACATCCAGCAAGCCCCAGGCACCTGACGCATCCATCATGCGCGGCCCGTCCGACCACATATAGCAGCCCGACCGCACCGGCGCCGAGAACGACGCCGCGATCGACTTGCCCGGCGCCAGCAGGCCGGCATGTGGAAAGCCGAAACCGGGGAACAGGTCGTCATAGTCATTGCCGACGGTCACGAATGCCCGCTGCCGCGCCCGACCGCCGGGATGGACGACGCGCACGATCACCTCATCCCCCGGCCGCGCCCAAAGCCGCAGCGAGTTCGAGGACAGCGAATCCTTCTGGGCATAGAAATCGGGATCGAAGGCATAGGCATTCAGGTCGCTGTTCGCCTCGGCCGTGACGCCCTGCGCCTGACGCAGTCTGCGGTGATAGGCCGGCGCCAGATAGCTGACCGCCTTTTCGCCAAGGTCATAGCTGTCGTCGCAGACGATACAGTCGCGCATGATCGGCAGCGCGGCATCGCCCGGCCCCGCGTCGATCGGCCACCATTGATTGCCGCTGCCCTCGTCCCACAGGTTCATTCCGTCCTGATAGAACAGCACAAATTCGCGGACCGCCCGTGGCTGACCCGAGGCATCGGGGAATCCGATCACCGTATTATGTCCGCGCCCGTGATGGGCATTTCCCAGAACACCGACCCGGCGCGGCGCATATTCACCCGAACCGTTCGGCCGGCCTGGATAGCTGGCCCCGGCGGGTTCGACGATCAGCGCGCCGAACAGGCCATGGGTCAACTGGTTGAACAGGTCGGAAACCGGCTTCAGCGGCACCGCGCCAAAGGCATAGGGGATAGCGCTGACCGGCGCAGCCTGTTCCTGCGGGAACGAGGCCGGAAGCCCGGATTGCTGGGCCACGCCCTTGACCGACATCAGCGCGGCAGCGCAATCCACGGTCATCTGCGCCACGTTTTCCAGCGTTTCGGCACCAAGCGGGCGCGTTGGGCGCGTCTTTTGCTGCACAAAGCCCCAATAGGTCTGGCCAAGCAGCGCAATGGGGAACCAGCCGACCTGATTGGCACGCGCGGCCGGGGCGGCGGCACCACGCACGGGCACCTCGGTCAGGACATAGTATTCGGGATCCTCTCCGCGCAGAATGGCCTGCGCCTCGGCCCGCGATTCCAGCGCATATTCGGGCAGGCCATCACCGATCAGATTGCGGGCGGCGCATTGCTGGACGGCATTGCTGATGTTGGGTTCAAGGCCGGTCGGCACAGCCCCCTCGGCAAGGAAAGGCGCGCTGTCCATCAAGGCATCCACAAGCTGCCAGTCCACGCGCAGCAGCCCCAGATAGTAATCCGAGACCTGGACCGAACCCACCGGCTCGGACGTGGTCTGGTTCACGCCAAAGGGCAGGTTCGCGTCGCCGCCCCGCGTCAGCATCGAAACGGGCGCGGTGATCGCGATCCGGGCCGACGGGCGAATGTCGATGCGGTCGGTCTGGCGGAACTCGCCCGGACCGGACTCGTCCCCGCCGATCTGTTCCCAATTCGGTTCGACATTCAGCGAAACGATCCGGGGCATGGCGGCATCGCCCAGACAATCGGCCAGTTGCCCTTGCTGATCGGTGCTGCCGCGATCACAGCGGTCCAGATCCGGTTGCTGCGACACCAGCGCATTCACCACCGACAGCTTCAGGCAGTCACCGGCATTGGCACGGATCACCATGGGCTCATCGTGGAAATAGGCCATGGCCGCGCTTTGCAGGCCGGCGATCTGATCGCCCGGCACGCCGCCCGTCAGCCATGGCGCAACCAGCGATTTCGGCACATGGATCAGCGCCATCGCATTGGGATCGCCGAAGCCATCCTGCCATGACGCATATTGCTGCCCGCCCGGCAGGGGCATGGCAATGGCATAGGCCTCGATCAGCGGCGCATCGGCCGGGCACTCCATGCCGCGCCCTGCCATGATCTCGCTGCTACGGGGCAAGGGCTGGGCGATCCGGGCCGCATCAAGGGGCTTCAGCGCCAGTTTGACGGGGCAGTTTTCTGCCGCTACCGCGTCATCGGTTTCGCAGTCAGGCGCGGTGCCCGCCTGTTCCAACCGCCGCGTCTCGTCACGAGCGTTGGCGGATTCATAGACCCGCATCAACCCCCAAGCGCCGTTCCAGATCGCGTCCTGCGAACCGAAATGGAACAGATAATCCAGGCTGGCCGTGCGTTCCAACGTTCCCGGCGCGGGCGAAGCCGAAATCTCGCCCTGGCGGTACTGCACGGCATATTTGCTGGGCGCGGCGGGTATTTCGAAATGTTCGGAAATCCCCACCTCTTGCGCGGCAACAAAGCCCTCCAGATTGTCGCAGCTGGCCACCATCCGCGTATGATCGGCCCAAAGCGGCGACATCGGGTCGGGCAGCATCCCCTCGCGCCACCGGTCATGTTCGCGGGCCAGGCCCTTGCGCCCCTCGCGGTGGCAGGCCTGCCACCAGGTTTCGCCCGGCAGGTCGCTGTCCAGCACCGCCGAGTTCGAGGGGTATTTCTGGTCGATCTGCCGGCGCCATTGCAGGCCCTCGATGTTGAAGGTGTGCTGAACCTCTTGCGCGCCCTGGATCAGGCGGATCTGAACGCGCTCGTCCGAATAGGTTTCCAACAGCGGCGTGGCCGGATCGCCATGATCGCGGTTGCGCAGCAGGCCCGCCGCCGCCTGACGGCCAGCATCGTCCAGCCCGGCAGGCGCGGGTTCGGCAGGTCTGGCGCTGTCGGGTTGCAACTCGTCACCGAACAGCTCGGACCGGAAGACATGGCCCAGATTACCGCGCGGATCGGGCGATTGGCTGTTGATCGAACAATCCAGAACCGCCGCCGCATCAGCCATGCGCTGTTCGAAAGCCGCATCGAAATGCTGCTTGCCCCCCGGCGCGGCCAGATCGCCGGCCAAGCCAACCGCGCCCGGATCGCGCCGGCGGAACTGGGCAAGAACGCCATCGTCCAGACCGGCATAGCAATCAAAAGCCGACTTGCGCGCGCTAGCCATGCCCGAAGCTTGGCCTGCATCAGGGTCTGCGCCCACCGTTTCGTCTGCCTGCTCAAGGGTAAATCCAATCTTTGTCGGCGGCAGCGCCGCGTCATTCCGTGGCTTTTCCTGGGCCTCTGCTTCCTCTGGTTCCTCTGGTTCCTCGGGTTCCTCGGGTTCTTCCGCCTCGGCGGCGCTGTCGCCGGTCTCGCCGATGCGCAGCGGCACAGGCTCGCCACGATAGTTCACCAGATAGGGATCGTGATGATCGACCGAGATGGATTCGGGCCGCGCAGGCGCGTTCACCGGGCGGGCAAAACCCTCGCCATGCCCGGCGCGATAACGGACAAAGGCGAAATGACGGCGCAACCCCTGCACATCCGCCGGATCAATAAGGGCACGGGCCACCAGCGCGGGCGGCACGTTCAGCCCTTCGATCAGGGTCGGGTTCCCCGCGATCAGCGCGCGCTCGACATGGCTGCCACACAACAGTTCCAGCGGGGAATCAGCCGTCGTTCCCGCCGCGCTGTCGCGGTGCTGCGCCTCGCAGACCAACGTGGCCAGACCCTTGGGCGTGGCGTGGTCGGCCAAGGGTCCAGCCAGTTCCGTGCCATCGGGCATGGTGCCGGCCGCGGCGATCAGATCGTCGCGGCTGCTGTCCGTGGGGTCGTAAAGCAGGGCGAAATCCGCAACCGCCAGCGCGAATTCGCGATAGTCGGGGTGCAGTTCCGGGTCATCGCCAGCCGTCACGATCTTATGCGTGCCCACACCGCCCGGGCCGCCAATGGCCAGACCGTCGCTGCCCGCCATTTCCATGCATTGATCGCCATCTGACGTGCGACCGGGGCAGACCGTCTTGCCCTTCGGCTCGATCACCAGCGCCGAATAGAAGCCATGCTGCTGGATCGAGGATGGACCGAAATGATCATGGGTAAAGACAGTGCGCATGGTGCGATCGGCCTTTTCGCCATCAGGATCGCCATTCTCGATCGACAGGATCGGATCGGCAAACCAGCGCTGCACCGTGGTCTGGAACAGAAAGGGAAACTTGCCGCGCTTCAGCTGCCACAGCCGATGTTCGGCCACGACGGGCCAGTCGCAGAAACTGGTCCCTTCGGCCAGTTCCGGCAATGGCTCGGCACCGGCAGCATCACGCGCCTGCAACGCGGCCCGCACCTTGCCGGCCAGATCGCCCAGCAGGGTCGCGGCCTCGGCATTGCCCGATTTGCCCCATGCACAGAGGCGCGAGGCCAGTTCATCGGCGGCGAAGGTGCCATCCTCGTAATTGAAGCCGTTGCCCGAGCCATCGGCCGAGGTCACGTCGAATTTCACCAGATGGATATGCTGGCCGATCGTGTCGGTCGGCGTCTTGACCTGAAAATCATCCAGTTCCAGATCCTTGGGCAGTTCGTTCGTATGGCGAAACTCGATGCATTCGCCGGAATAGGCGCGGAAAAAGAACGGCTCTTCCCGCGCGGTCGGGCCAAGCGTCTTGTAGCGGTCGGACTCGGTTGTCAGCACGTTCAACCGGCCTTGCGGATCGTGCCACCCCGCCTTGTTCGTCACGATATCTGCCTGCACCGCCGAGGCGGCATAGCGACGGAAACCCGAAACCGCAGGATCGGTGACGAAATCGGCCAGGTAAGGCGCGAAGGGATCAGGTCGCATCAGCATTTCCGACAGGGACCGCAAACCACCCGAGGGCTCGGACGGGTCGCGCCCGGCGAAACTGTCCGGCGCGCCGCAGGGATCGGCGAAGGGTGCGCCCGGCTTGGGCGGCGCGCCATTGACCGGGAAGGCCAGTTGCGCCCCATCCTGCGGCACATTCGCCGCCCGGCTGAGGTAACCGCCGGCCTGCGGGTCATAGCTGGTCGGCTGACCATGGGCATCGCGCAGCTTCAGCCCCCGGCCATCGACCTGCCCGTTATGATGAAAGCCCATCGCCGCCTGTTCCAGCGGCTCGCCATTCTGATCGAGAAGGTCGATACTCGCTTCGGCCAGATGGGCGGTGAAATCGCCCATGGCCAGCATCTTGGCCGTCGCGCGGTATAAACCGTCCTCGATCTGCCGGCGCCGGTCCTCGTCCGTGCCCACATCCAGCGCCAGATCGCCAAGATCGAATGTGACACCCGTTTCGCGGGTCGTATCCGCCTGAACCCGGTGGCGCGGCAAGGCGCCGGCTAACAGCGCCCCCGGATCATCCGCCGTCGCACCTTCGGTCGCGATATCCAGCGGTGCCTGCGGCGCCCGGTGGCCGGGCTGACCGGCAACAAAGAAGGGATAGCCCGGCACGGCCTGGTCAGTGGCGACCTCGGGTTCGCCATCGCCGCTGCTATAGGTCGGCAGCAGGGGCGCCGCCATATCGGGCAACGGGATCACGGCTGGAACCGGCGTGCCCTGCGCATCGGCGACATAGCCGCCATTCGCGTCGACCGATCCCTGACGCGCCATGATCGGCAGCAAGGTGCCATCGCTTTCGCGCGCCAGAAGTTCCGTCGACAGCCCCGGTTCGGCCTGCCCGTCCGGCAGCTTGCGCGAGCCATCTTCCAGAACGTCATGAACGCGCCACAACTCCCACATGCCTTGGGCGAAATGGGGGTAAAGATGGCAATGAAAGATCGAATCGCCCACCGTACGGTTGCGGTTTCCCGAACCAAGCGTCTGCCACCAGCCCGGATCGGCGGTGGCAGCACCGGGGCGGAAATCGCGCTGGCCGCCGTGATAGATGCGATAGGTAAAGCCCTGCCGCGGCGCCACTGTCTGCGAATCCAGATAGGCCCCGCGCGCATCGTCATTGCCGCCAAACCACTGATGCGCATGCAGGTGGAAAACATGGGTTTCCTTCGGCCCGGCATGGTAGTTCCGAAACACGATCGGATCGTTCAGATAGGAATGGTGAACGTTCGAGGGATCGTCCAGATATTCCTCTAGCAAGGCGGGGTCGCCATTGGCCCAGCTTTCCAGAAAGAACTCTTCATACAGGCATTCCATGCAATCGGCCGCCGGACCGATGCCCTTGCGATTGGCCAGGATCATCGCCCCCAGACCGCTGGCGCCATAATTGATGGCGAAACCGTCGCGAACGCCCTCGAATTGGGTAAAGCGCCCCAGTTCCTCGAAATTGCGGGTATAGAAGGTTTTCAGCTCGTCATGGAAAACGACGGTAAATTCGCGAAACGCCTGCCCGCCCGCAGGCCGTATCACGGCGTTCAGCGCGTTATGGACGATCTCTTGCCGCCCATTGCCCAGATCCTTCAGGATGTTCAGCACCGGCAGCGTCTCGCCCCCGACATCGGCCTGCGCCTCATAGTTCAGCATGGCCAGCCGGTCATGGGGCTGCGCCGTGTCGTCATTAGGTGTCCATGCGGCATCGAACCCCGCCTTCGATGTCTGGCTGAGATACCATTGCGTCGGCGCGGCATCGGGTTTTTGCGGTTCCACCGCGAGGCTGCCGAACAACCCATGCGTCAGTGATCCGCCATCGCCTTCGCCCCCGGCCGAAGCTGCGGTGGAGTTGATGAAATACGGCCCCTCGCGTTCAGCATGCCAGTAGCAATCGGCAACCTCCTGTCCCGGTGTCAGCGCCCCCAGGCCCAGACAAACCGGGTCGATCTGCCCGGTCTGCGGGTCGCGCAGCGGCCGCAAGCCGTCGATGACAAAGGAAATCGCGCGCGTGCGGGGCCAATCGGTCGGGGTATCGCCCGTCACCAGCTCGGCCGACTGCTGATCGGACCCGGCCGCGCACATGGCGGCAACCAGCTTGTCGGCCCCGCCCGCATCGGAAAGAACGGCCCCCTCGCCACCCGGAAGCGCATCGGCGGAAACCGAGCCTTCGGATACCAGCGCCCGCAGCCGCGCGCGCCATGTATCGGCTGGCTCGCCAGCCTGGCGGCAGAAGGTCTGCGAATAGTCGGGCCGACCATCGGCTGCGGATATGCGCAGCAGGTTGCGCACCCGCACATGCAGCACATCACCGACATTCGCCCGCAGCGTCAGGGGCCGGGGGCGCTTGCAATCGCTTAGCCGCACCTCACCCGCCGGCAGATCGCTGCGGCGGGCATGCATTCCCTTGTCTTCGGCACAGTCTTGCGGCCCCTCGGATGCCGGAATCAGATCGCGGGTCAACGCAAAGATCATTCCGAACGGATTATGCGAGCCGAAACGATTATAGACCAGCATCTGATCAATCGCTGCCACATCGGCGCAAATCAGCCGCCTGTTTCGTATATCTTCCGGCGATATATTTGAATCTGTTTCAGCCAGCTCTGCGAAATCCGCCAGATCATCCAAGCAGAAATCCGCATTTTCCTGAGCCTGTGCGCCTGTCGCCACAACTATCAGAAAAAATGCAATAAAAGTCGCGAAAACCTTAACTCTGGCCATGACCTAGCCCCCAGAGAAGAATGCGATATTTATAACAAAAATAGCATTACCTTCCGCGTCCGTCAACAATCGTCAACGGCGCGATATTCCCCAAACCCCATGCAGCTAATCATTATTTATTTTTGATTTACGATTATCAATGATGCATATTGTCTGACAAAGGGTATCCCTCTGCGAAGGTTCACATCCATGCCGCAGCCCGACGAATATCGCATTCTGCGCAGCCTGCCCGAGATCGAGGCATTCTTCGCCCGGATCAATGCCTATACCACCGCTGACGACGTGCTGGCCCAGATCGAGCCGGGTCAGCCGCTTGATCGGATCGGCGGGTTTGCCGAACTGGCACGGAAGCTGGACGGTGAAGGCGCGGCAGCGGAAATCATCGCCGAACAGAAGCGCGCTGTTTTCGGCCGGGACGATGAACTGCCGCATCTGCTGGTGCTGCCCTCGGGGTGGGTGGCGGTGCTGCGCTATCTTGGCGGGCGCGACGACGCGGATCGGGGTGTTGCCAGGGTGCGCGTTGCGATCTGCCCGGCCGATCCCGCCGATGGCGACACCATTCGCGACAGCCTGGCGCGGGTGCTGCTGGGCTTGCAGGACGGGGTCGGGGCTCCCGCCGGCCAGCCGCCCTTGCCGGGCCGGCACGAGGGCGACTGGCCCGACGAACTGACCAGCCTGTTCGATCGTGACGCGGTCGAGGCCGCCTATGCCGACCTGCTGGCCAGCCGCGTGGCGGCAAAGGACCAGGCGCCGCATCAGGTCCGGCGGGCGGGTGATGTCGTCGATGACCTTCTGCGCTGGTTCGGCACCATCAGCAAACCCGGCTCGGCCACTGAACTGGACCGGCGGCAGGCACGCGGCGATGGCACCCGGCCGCCTGCGCAGGCCGTCGACCTGAAGCTGCATGTCATCAATATGCGCTTTGGCCAGCTTTCGGCGCGCGGCCCGCTACACACCTCGGCTTCGGATGTCAAAGCCATTGCCGAGGCCGCGAAGCTGTGGATCGGCGCGCGCGCCGGCCGGCGGCTGGCGATCTATGCCCATGGCGGCCTGGTGGCCGAGGCGCAGGCCCTGGCCCATGCCCGGCAAACTGCGCAATGGTGGCTGGACAACGACGTTTATCCGGTCTTCTGCATCTGGGAGAGCGATGCTGCCACGACGATCCTGCAACTGATCCGAGAGTTGCTGGGCGGCGACGGCGGGCGCGATGGGCGCCAGTGGTGGGGCGAGGCCCGCGATGCCGCGATCGAGCGGCTGGTTCACGCCACCGGCCAGCCGGTCTGGGACGTGATGAAGCGCAGCGCGATGATGTGTTCGGCCGATGGGCTGCAACACGGGCTGACGTTGCTGGCACGCCGGCTGAAGGGCGCCTTTGCCGGCTCGGCGGCCCCGCCCATCGACCTGATCGGCCACAGCGCCGGTGCCATCGTCCTGCTGCCCTTCCTTGGGCGGCTGAAGGACGAGGGTCTTGTGCCCGCCAGCTTTCAGATGCTGGCCCCGGCCGCCACGAACAGCCTGTATCGCGACTATCTGGCCGCTTATGGCAGCAAGAAACTGAAAATCCGCATCTATGCGATGCAGGATACGGCCGAGCGTGCCGATACCGTTGCCGGGGTTTACGGAAAATCGCTGCTCTATCTGGTCAGCCGGGGGTTCGAGGACCATTTCGGTGAACCGATCAGCGGCCTGCAAAAGGATCTGCTGGCCGACCGGCAGCTGATCGCCCTGATGTGCCGTTGGTGCGATGGCGAGACGCGCAAGGCCATGGTGTTCTCGCCCACCCCTGAGGGGACACCCCGGCGGCTGGCCTCGGGCGCGGTGATGCATGGCGGCTTTGACACGGATCAGCAAACGATGTGGTCGGTCATGGCGCTGATCCGGGGCGAGGCCGACGAGGGCCGCATCACCCCCTTCCCCGCCGATCTGGCCGGCCAGCGATCCGGCGGCGCGGACCCGCTGCGGCTGGATCTGCCCGAAGAGGTGCGGCTGTATCTGAACCTGGCCGCAACGCCCACGCCGGCGGCGGCACCCGTGGCCGCCATGCCCAACACGCCCACCGGCACAGCAACGGGGCCGGCAAGCCCTGCGGCACCCGCATCCGCCCGTCAGCCCGCGCGCAGGGCGCTGACCATCGGCATCAACGATTATGCGCAGATGGCCCGTCTGGCTGGCTGCGTCCGCGATTCCGACACCTGGCGCGACCTCTTGCATGCGCGCGGCTTTGACGTGACACAGCTGGCACAGCCCGAATTGACAGGTCGCGACCAGATCATTGCCGCGCTGCGCGATTTCGTCGCGCAAAGCGGCGCGGGCGACACGCTGGTCTGGCATTTCTCGGGCCATGGCATGAAGATCGAGACGATTCTCGGCACCGAGGACGATTTTGAGACGACCGGCTTTGACCAGGCCATCATCGCCTCGAATGCCAGCGAGGGCCTGACCGGGCAACTGGCCCATACCATCATCGACGACGACATCCACGCCATCCTGCAAGGGCTGCATCCGCAGGCCGATTGCTATGTCTTTCTGGACAGCTGCTTTTCGGGCACGGCCACGAAGCTGGACCTGCCAGGCACGCCGCGCAGCATGGGCGTCCTGCGGCTTGGCAACCGGGTGGCGCGAAATCGTCCGCTGACGGCACCGATGGAAGCCGCGTCCCGTGGCGGGCCATATGATGGGGCCAATCATGTGCTGTTCAGCGCCGCTGCCGCGACCCAGAAGGCCATCGAGAACGGCGACCCCGTGCAGGGCGTCTTTACCCGCGCCGTCAGTCAGCTGCTGGCGCAGCCGGCCACGGCGCTGACCAATGCCAGCTTTTGCCTGCGGATCAACGATCTGATGCCGGGCAGCGGGCAGACCTCGGGCGTGTTCTGCGACCCGTCGCGGCTGAACCGGCCCTTTCCCCTGGCCGGGGTGTGACGGATGAGCGGCGTTCCCCGCTGTCGGCTGTCCGATCAGATCACCCGCGAGGCCGGCGTGACCGCGACCTGCTATGACCTGCTGGGCAACCAGCCCCACAGGCTGCGGCGTGGTCAGGTCTATACCGTCGACAGCGCCATCCGCGCCTGCGACGGCGCGCTGTCATGGATCGACATCCCGCATGAGGAACTGTCCCCCGGCCCCTCAGGCAAGCTGTTTCAGGTCGATGCGACCGATTGCACAACGATGATCCGCCGCAGCTATCCCGATCTGGATCGGCGGCACGGCGACGATTTCGGCTTTGACCAGGGCGATCCCGAAACCCATTGCCGCAATGTCTATTTCACCGCCATGGCCACATACGAGCTGTTTCGCCGCGCGCTTGGCCGGCCCGTTGCCTGGGCCTTCTGGGGCGACGGGGTCAGCCCGCCGCTGCGCCTGCTGCCCTTTGCCCAACAGGCGCTGAACGCCTATTACGACCGCAGCCGCGCCGAGATCGGCTTTGGATTTGACCGCGCCGGCCCGGACAGCAGCCGCGCCGATGCAAGGCTGATCCGCTTTACCGCCCTGTCCAGCGATGTGATCGCGCATGAGGTCACCCATGCCCTGATCGACGGGCTGCGCCCCGATTACGACCTGCCCGTTCATCCCGATGTCTTTGCCTTTCACGAGGCCGTGGCCGATACCGTCGCGCTGCTGTCCCGGTTCGAAAGGCAAAGCTATCTGCCCTATCTGCTGCGCGAATCCCGGCTTAGCTTTCTGAAGAACGATTTTCTGCGAAGCCTTGCGCCGCAACTGGGCCGGCTGGTGCGCAAATCGGGCCTGCGCACGCTGGATATCGGCTGGACGGTGCTGGGCGGCGATGGCGATACGGCCGATCTGCCGCGCTATGAGGACGCGACCATCAGCCCCCACGCGCGCGGCGGGCTGTTGTCATCTGCCGTGTTCGAGGCGTTTCTGCGGTCACTGCACCGGCGTATCAAGCCGTTGCTGGATCTGGCCGCGCCCGAAGGCAGCGCCGTCGACCGCTATCTGATCGAGCAGGTCCAGACGATCGCCGCCGCCACCGCCGGCCATTTCCTTGAGATCTGCATCCGGGCGCTGGATTACTGCCCGCCTGCCTCGATCCGGTTTTCCGACTATCTGCGGGCGATGATCACCGCCGACCGCCTGCTGATCCGCGAGGATCGCCATGGCTATCGCGAAGAACTGATCGACGCCTTCCGCCGTCGCGGCATCTATCCCGAGGATATCGACGTGGTCTCGGAACGGCAACTGGAATGGAACCGCCCGGACCTGCCCACCGCCCCGATCGTCGGGCTGGCGCTGTCGGATCTGCGCTTTGACGTATCGCCCGTCCTGCCGCTCAACGCCGCAGAAGTGCGCCGGCAGGCCCGCGCCCTTGCGCTGGCCATCGACGATGACCGCCGCCTTGCGCATGAACTGGGCCTGCGCGATCCGGGGCAGATTGGTGGTGCCGGCCGGGTATCGGCGCCGATGGTCACCTCGATCAGGCCGACGCTGCGGGTCGGGCGCGATGGCTTCATCGACTTTTCGATCATCGCCGAGGTGACGCAGGATCGCGATATGCCGGTCGATGACAAGGGATTCGTGCGCCATCGCGGCGGCGCCACGCTGATCATCGGGCCACGCGGCCAGCCCTATATGATCGTGCGGCAAAGGGTCGATAACGATGACCGCATCGCGAAAGAGATCGCCTATGTCAGCGAAGCCATCGCCAGGCGCCAGCTGGTGTTGCAGGGCGAGCGCTATGTTGTCGATCACGCCTATCGGCGGTCGCTTTGCGGCCCGCACTAGGCGGATACGGCGCGCCTTTCACGCCGGTCAGGCTGGCTCGACCGGTTCCGACGGCGCGGTGATCTGGGCCAGCGCGGCATCGAACACCTCGATCCCCCCGCGCGAGGCGCCCTCGGACAGAACCCGACGCCAGTTGCGCGCGCCCGGCAGGCCGTGGAACAGCCCCAGCATATGCCGGGTGATCTGATGCAGCCGGCCGCCGGCCGCCAGATGACGGGCGATATAGGGCCGCATCGCCAGCGCCGCATCAACCGGACCGTCCAGCGGCGGCGTATCGCCCCACAGCCGGTCCGCCTGCCCCAGCACGTCCCAGGGCCGGTGATAGGCCGCCCGGCCCAGCATCGCGCCATCCATGACCGCAAGGTGATCTCGCACCTGCTCCAATGTCTCGATGCCGCCATTGATCGACAGATGCAGCGCCGGAAACTGCGCCTTCATCGCATGGACCAGCGGATAGTCCAGCGGCGGGATTTCGCGGTTGTCCTTGGGGCTTAACCCCTGCAACCACGCCTTGCGGGCGTGGATCGCGATGCGCCTGACGCCGGCGCCCTGCATCTTTTCAAGAAACGCGGGCAGCACCTCATGGGGATCCTGTTCATCCACGCCGATGCGGCATTTCACCGTCACCTCGACCGGGCTTTCCGCGATCATCGCCGCCACGCATTCGGCCACCAGATCGGGGGTTTTCATCAGCACGGCCCCGAAACATCCCGATTGCACCCGATCACTGGGGCAGCCGACGTTCAGGTTGATTTCGTCATAACCCCAATCCGCCGCGATCCGCGTGGCCGCGCGCAATTCATCCGCGTCGGACCCGCCCAGTTGCAGCGCAAGGGGATGTTCCGCCGCGTCGTAATCCAGCAACCGCGCCCGCTCGCCATGAATCACCGCCGGGGCCGTCACCATTTCGGTATAAAGCAGCGCACGGCGTGACATCCTCCGGTGAAAAACCCGACAGTGACGATCCGTCCAGTCCATCATCGGCGCCACGCTAAGGCGCGATGCGTCACAAGACACCGACTTTTCCATGCGTTCCATACCTGTCCGCCACAATCGCACCGCCCGCCGGTCTGGTCCGGGCATCGCAAGCGACGTAGCTAGCCTGAAGCGCCGCATTTTGGAAGCCCCGCCCCGATCAAGGCGCGATCATCCCCGCAGCCGCCGATGCTTTAATTCAGCGAAAAGGCACAGCGGATCGCGCGATTGACTGCCGTGGGCAGCACCGACATATGGGTCTCGTCCGCGTAAAGCTGAAATTCGGCGCGAAGGCCCATATCGGATAGCCGCGCGGCCATCTGACGCGCCGCCTGGACGGTGCGGGTCTGCTTTTTCTGTTCCAGCCGCCGGGCGGCCTCGGCGCGGTTGCGCTGAAAGGGCGCAAGTTGATCCCCTTCCCATTCGCCAGCCGACAGATGCACGGAAAGATCGCGGCCGGCAGGGTCGAATCCCTCCAGATGGCCCAGCAGAAAGCTGTCCTCCCATGTGATTGCGGGGCTGGCGGCGATCCATGTGCGGAAGGCCTCGGGACGGGTAAACAGCAGCCACAGCGCGAACAACCCGCCAAAGGAATGGCCGAACAGCGATTGCCGGTCAGGGTCCAGCGCGACCTGAGCGGACAGGAAGGCCCTGACATCCTGTAGCAGGAACCGCGCCATTTCCGCGCCGCCGCCGGTGCGAACCTCGGGCCCGCCCTGGTGGAAGGGCGGATAGGCCTGGCCCGGTGGCGGACCAAGATCCCAGCTGCGCCTGAACGGGTCATAGGCATCCGCGGTGGGATAGCCGATGGCGATCAGCGCACCCCAGCCGATATTCGTGCCCTCGGGCCAGAAGGCCTGCGCACGCATCGCATCGACGGCGGTGCCGATCACCGCATTGCCATCCAGCATCCACAGCGCGGGCCAGCCCTTGTCGGGCGGATCGCCGGGGGGCAGCCACAGGAACACGCGGCGGACCGCGCCCGTCGCGCTGTCCGCCAGATCGAACCAGCGGGTGCCGCCACAATCGGCGACGCCCCGCGCCATGTCACAGACCGCCATATCGCCCTAGAAATTGCTGCTGAGCGTCAGGTTGATCTTGCGCCCCTCACCAGAGGCGCAGCCGACCCCGTCATAGCAGACACCATAATATTCCCGGTCGAACAGATTGGTGACACCCAGGTCCAGCGCATATTGATCACGCTCATACCGGATCGCCAGATCCGCCGTGGTATGCGAGGGCGTCACCCGGCCGTTATACTGCGTCGAATAGGATTCCGACTGATAACGCACACCACCGCCGACCGTCAGGCCCGGCACGAAACGCGCCGCATCCCAATCCAGCCAGACCGAGACCTGATTGCGCGGCGACATCACGTTATCCTTGCCCAGCTTGGCCGGATCGGCGGATTCGGTGATCTCGCTGTCCAGAAAGGTATAGCCCAGCACGCCCTGCAATTCGCCGGTCAGGCGGCCCCGCGCCTCCAGCTCGATCCCGCGTGACCGGATCTCGCCCACCTGGGTCGAATGGACATAGTCGATATTGCCGGCCTCGTCGAAATAGTAATCTTCGACATTGGTTTTGCGCAGGTCAAAGACGGCGGCACTCAGCATCAGGTCGCCCGAGGGCGCCAGATAGCGCAGCCCCGCCTCTAGCTGCTTGTTGCGCGACGGGTCCAGCGGGTCGCCGTCGATGGTGATCCCGGCATTCTGAATGAAGCCCTGGGAATAGTTGATATAGGGCGTCAGGCCGTTCCCGAGGGCATGGGTCAGCCCGATCATGCCCGTAGTCGCGGCGTCCTTGCGCCGGCTTTGGGTGCCAGCCAGCAGATCCTCGGCCCGGTTTTCCAGCCAGCTGCGCCGCAGGCCGGCGGTGATCGTCGTGCCCTGCCCCAGCTTCAGATGGTTCTGAAGATAGATGCCCTTTTCTGTATAGGTCGTGCGGCTGCGGCCAGACAGGGCCGGGTCGGTGACGGGGAAATCGAAAACCGGATCGGCAAAGCTGATCGTATAGGCAGCGAATTGATAATACTGATCCGCATCGACCCGCGAATGCTGATAATCCATGCCCACGGTCAGGCTGTTTTCCGCCGCGCCAAAGGCCCGCCGCCATTCAAGGTTCAGATCCGCGCCAAAGGTTTTCGCGGATTCGTCCTGCCGGAACGCGGTATAGCTGATCCCGGCCGCACTGGCGCCATCGCGGTAAAGATGGTGGTAATCCGTGTCCTGATCGGCATAGCGCATGCGCGAGTTCAGGATCAGATCGGGTGAAAACTGATGCGTCAACTCCAGCCCGACTGAACGCTGTTCGGTCTGGAAATCGTTATAGGGCGAGGCCCGATAGGCGAAATCATCGGGCAGCGTGCCCCAGGCGGTGTCGTAATCCTCGCCGGCGATCGGGAAGAAGTTGTTCGGACTGCGCGCATCCTTCTGCACATGCGCCAGCAACGTCAGCGACGTGTAATCGCTTGGCGCCCAGGTCAGGCCTCCGGCCAGAAAGGCGCGGTCATCCTCGGAATTGTCGATCTCGGTCGCGCCGTCGCGCCAAAGGCCGGTGATGCGGCCCGCCAGCGTGTTGTTCGCATCCAGCACATTGCCATAGTCAAAGCCCAGCTCGGCCGTGCCATGGCTGCCATAACCCAGACGCGCCTCGGCCTTGCGTTCGAAAACCGGGCGCTTGGTCACAAGATTGACCATGCCGCCCGCATCATTGGACCCGTAAAGCACGCCGGCAGGCCCGCGCAGCACATCCACCCGTTCCAGCATGTAGGGATGGGATGAAAACGCCGTGAAACCCAACACCTTCTGCGGCAGCCCGTCGCGATACAGCGCCCCCGACCCCAGATCAAAGCCCCGGATCGAGAACTGGTCGAACCGGTCATCGGTGCCCCAGGTCGAGGCATTCACCCCGACCGTGTATTTGATCGCATCTTCGACCTGCACGGGGGCGCGCCGCTCCATCTCGGTCGAGGTCACGACCGAGATGGATTGCGGCACCTCTTCCAGTGGCACACCGGATTTCACGCCGGTTTCGGTGCCGGGCGCAAGATAGCCGTCGATCTCGCCGGTGAAGGGGATGGCTTGCAGCACGATGGCGGGAAGCAGCAGGGGTTCTTCCTGCGGTGCCTCTTGTGCCAAGGCCTGCATCGGCAGCAGCAGCAGGGGCAAGGACATCAGGGCGGTCGTCTGGCTGAACAGACGGATCAGCCCGCAACAGGCTGCGGCGTTCGGGGAATGGCGGCGCATAAAGGGTCCCTCTGGGTATTGCGACGGCAAGACCGGCGCGGACCGGTCGGCGGAATACCTGGGGGGAAACCTGGGTGCTTAACCTTATCGCGATGTCTATTCGCGACAAGCGGCGCAATGTCAACAGATCACGCCGCGACCGCTTTCCGTTTGACTGGCGACAGCCCCCCGCATACATCTGCCGGGCCAGCCATACAGCCAGCCAGATGATGACCTGAACGGCAAACGGGTGCTGGAATCCGACACTGGCCTGCAATCCTTCTGGCAATCGCGCTGCTTTGCGCCGCGGCGATGGTTTCGCTGGCGCTTGGCGCGCGCGCCCTGCCGCTGGCCCAGATATGGGCCTGGGCATTCGGCGCCGGTGCGGCCGGTCCGGCGGATGCGATCATCGTCGACATGCGGCTGTCGCGCAGCCTGACCGGCATTGTCACCGGCGCATCGCTGGCGGCGGCTGGTCTGGTGATGCAGCAGATCACCCGCAATCCGCTTGCCGATCCGGGGATTCTCGGCGTGAACGCAGGGGCGGCGCTGGCCGTCGTGCTGGCCGTCTGGCTGCTGGGATGGAGCCATCCCTTCCGGCTGTCCGCCACCGCCGTCTGCGGCGCCGGTCTGGCCGCAATCGCGGTTTTCGTGCTGGGGCGTTGCGGGTCTGGCGGCGATGGGGCTGCCGACCGCGCGGGCATCCTGCGCCTGACGCTGGCAGGCGTGGCCGTGTCGGCGCTGTGTCTGGCCTTTGTTTCAGCGATCGTGCTTCTGGATCAGGACACCCGGAACCTTTACCGGTTCTGGACCATCGGCTCGCTTGGTGGCGGCGAGGCTGACCGGCTTGGCTGGCTTTGGCCGCTGGTGGCGGCCGGGCTGGCCATCGCCGTGTTGCTGGCACGTCAGATTGACGCGCTTGCGCTTGGCGCCGACACGGCCCGCAGCTTTGGCGTGCGCTCCGAGATGACGGCGGGGCTGGCGCTGGTATCCGTGGCCTTTCTGGCCGGGGGCAGCGTGGCACTGGCCGGCCCGATCGGCTTTGTCGGGCTGATCGTGCCGCATGTGACGCGGATGCTGGTCGGTCCTTCTATCCTGCCGGGGCTGGCCGTCGCCTGCCCTCTGGGGGGTGCCTTGCTGCTGATCTGCGACAGCATCGGCAGGGTCGTCGCGCGCCCGGCCGAGATCCAGACCGGAATCATCCTCGCCCTGATCGGGGGGCCGGCCTTTCTGGCGCTGATCGGACGGGTGGCACGATGAGCCGGTATCTGCTGTTGGCCACGGCGCTGATGGCGACCTTTCTCGCCGCGCTTTGCCTTGGCCGCATCGTGGTCAGCTTCGGCGATCTGGCGCAGGTGCTGCGGCAGGGCCCCGAGGCAAAGGCCTGGTTTCTGGTCCATGACCTGCGCCTGCCCCGACTGCTGACGGCGCTTGGCGCGGGCGCGGCCTTTGGGCTGGCCGGGGCGATCAGCCAGTCGCTGTTTCGCAATCCGCTGGCGGCACCGGAAATGCTGGGGGTGACGGCGGGGGCGTCACTTGGCGCAGTCGCCATGCTGGTGGCCGGGGCGAACGGGCTTGCGGTGACATTCGGCGCCACCGGCGGGGCGGTCGTCGCGACCCTTGTGTTGCTGCTGCTGGCCGGGCGCGCGCCCGAGACCAGCCGGCTGATCCTGACCGGGATCGGCATCTCGTTGACCGCCGGGGCGTTGACCGGGCTGCTGCTCAGCCGGGCCAGCGACACCCTGGCCGGGGATGCGATGCTGTGGCTGACCGGCTCGCTGAACGGGCGGCACTGGCCGCAGGCGCGGCTGATCTGGGCGGTCCTGCCGCTGTTGCTGATCGCCACAGCCCTTGCGGCACGGCCGCTGGACCGGATGGAACTGGGCGACGATCTGGCGCGCAGCCTTGGCATTCCCGTTCAGGCCGCGCGGCCCTTGCTGATCCTGCTGGCGGCGGGGCTGATCGCAGCCGGGGTCGCTGTCACCGGCCCGGTGGGCTTTGTCGGGCTGATGGCCGGGCCGATCGCCCGCCGGCTGGCCAATGGCACCGGTCCCGACCTGATCGGGGCGGCGATGATCGGCGCGCTGATCATGCTGCTGGCCGATCTGCTGGTAACGCTCAGCGCGCCGCTGGCGCTGCTGCCGGCGGGGGTCTTTACCGGTCTGATGGGTGCGCCTTGGCTGATCTGGCTGCTGTGGCGCGACGATACGGAAAGGACGGCGGCATGAGCCTTGAGGCACGCAATCTGACCCTTGGCTATGGCGGGCAAGCGATCATTCGCGATCTGAGCCTGCGCCTGCCGTCGGCGACCGTCACCGCCATCATCGGGCCGAACGGATGCGGCAAATCCACCCTGTTGCGGGGCCTGGGCCGGCTGGTGCCGGCAGAGACCGGGCAGGTTCTGCTGGACGGAACCGATACCGCCACCCTGCGCAACAATGCCATCGCCCGCCGCCTGACGCTGCTGCCGCAATCGCCCATCGCGCCCGAGGGGATCCGCGTGGGCGAGTTGGTCGGCCGCGGCCGCACGCCCTGGCTGCGGCCCTTCCGCCCGCCCGGCCAGACCGATCGGGATGCCGTGCAGCGAGCAATGCAGGCCGCCACTGTATCCGAGCTGCGCGAGGCCCGCGTCAGCGACCTGTCCGGCGGGCAGCGGCAGCGTGTCTGGATTGCCATGGCGCTGGCGCAGGACACCGACTGGCTGCTGCTGGACGAGCCGACGACCTTTCTCGATCTGCGGCACCAGCTGGACCTGTTGAAGCTGCTGCGCCGCCTGAACCGGGACCACGGGCGCAGCATTGTCATGGTGCTGCACGACATCTCGCTTGCCGCCCGCTTTGCCGACCACCTGATCGCCATGCGGCAGGGCGAGGTCATTGCCCAGGGCCGGCCCGCGCAGGTCATCACCCCGGCGGTGCTGGAACGGGTGTTCGGGCTGCATACCAGCGTCATCGCGGATCCGCTGCACGGCTCGCCGCTGGTCCTGCCCATGTAACAAGGAACGACGCATGCCCCCCATCACCCTTAATCGCCGCCTCTTCCTGACCCTGACCGGAACCGGCCTTGCCATGCCGTCCATCCTGCGGGCATCGTCAGGCTGGCCGCGCGAGGTGGCCCATGCGCTTGGCACCTCGACGATCGCGGCGGCACCGCAACGCATCGTCTCGATCGGGTTTCACGAACAGGATTTTCTGTATGCGCTTGGTCTTGCGCCGGTGGGGGTCCACGAATGGTTCGGCGGCCATCCCTTCGCCACATGGATCTGGGCCGAGGAAACGCGCCAGACCCTGAATGCCACGCCCGAGGTGCAGAACGGGTTCGAGGTCGACATCGAATGGGTCTATGCCCAGCAGCCCGACCTGATCGTCGCATCCTTCTTCAACCTGTCAGCGTCGGATTACCAGCTGTTGTCCGGCATTGCCCCGGTGATCGGACCGCCCGAAGGTTTCCCGGTCTGGAGCGCCCCCTGGCAGGCAGAGCTGCGCCTGATCGCCCAGGCAACCGGCGCCGAGACGCAGGCCGATGCCGCTATCGCCGCCGTCGATCAGCGCATCGCTATGCTTGCCGCCGAGAACCCCGAATTTGCCGGCAAATCGGCAACCATCGGCTTTTACACCGATGATCACTTTGTCGGCTATCGCAGCGATGCCGGGGCCAATCTGCTGCTGAAAAAGCTGGGCCTTCAGACGCCGCCGGAATTTGACGCACTGGTGCAGCCGAACGGTCAGTTCTCGGTCAGCCCGGAACGGATCGACCTGTTCGATCTGGACGCGGTGCTGTGGCTGGTCGACCCCGACACCGCGCAGCGGATCCAGGACATGCCCGTCTATCAGCAGACCCGGCTGGCGCGCGAGGGGCGCTCGGTCTGGGCCGACCCGGAACTGACCGGCGCGCTCAGCTTCATGTCGCCCCTGTCGATACCCTATGCGCTGGACCGGCTGGCCCCTGTGCTGCGGACAGCCCTTGGCCAAGGCGCATAACCTCAGGCGCCGATATCCAGACTGTCGGGATCGACGCCGCGCTTGATGGCGCCATCGCGCACCACCTGCCGCAGCGCGGGGCTGCGGCGCAGCAGCTTGCGGAACCGGGCCTCGTCCAGTTTCAGCAGGGTCGAGGGGGCGATTGCCTTGATCTCGGTGCGCAGGGGGTTCTTCATCAGCAGGAAGATCTGGCCGAACATCTCGCCGCGCCCAAGGCGGTGCTTCACCCCGGCGGTTTCGGCCTCGACCGCGCCGGACGAGATGAAAAAGACCGCCCGTTCATGGGCATCCTTGCTTTGGATCACCTGCCCCGGCGCGGCATAGCGCGTAACCAGGGCCCGTGACAGCGGCCGCAGGGTGGCATCGTCCAGCCCCTCGAAGGCGGGCATCCGGCGCACCAGTTCCAGCTTCTGCACGGCAAGGTCCAGATGCGGGCGCGCCTCGGAACTGGCGCGGCGTCCGGCGATGGTCTGGTTCAGCGACATGTGCAGCTCGGTCCCGATCAGCCCGTCCTCGAAGAACGAGTCATATTCGCGTTCCTCCAGCCGCAGCGCCGTGCGGCGGATCAGGCGGCGTTCCAGATCCTCGGCGAAATCCGGGAATTGCAGGCGCATCCCTTCCAACGCCTGTTCGATCTCTTCCATGCGGCGTTCCAGCATCTCGTGCAGCAGGTCCGACACGCGACGGCCATGGATGCGGCGGATCCGCCGGTCGATGAAGCCATGCAGTTCGGCAATGATCTGCCGCTGCGCGATCAGCACCTCGAACATGTCGGCGGTCAGCTTTTCCAGCCGGCGCGAAAGGCCAAGGCGGTTGTGCAGCATCAGGGCGATGCGAAAGCCGGGGCCGGGCCGCAAGATCCGCCGCGCCGCACGGGCATAGCCAAGCCGGCCACCGGCGCGCGCGCCCTCGATCACGCGGTCGGCCTCGGTCAGCACGGTTTCCAGGATGCGGGCCGAGATCTGGCGTTCGCGAAAGGCACGCAGGATCAGTTCCCGCTCGGCCCCGGCCATGGCGATCAGGCCCAGGGTCACGCGGTCACGATCCAGAATCGCCTCGGATTCCTCGGCGCGGGATACGGCCTTGTCCAGCCGCTGCGCGAAACGCTTTGCCTCGGACCGGACGGTCTCGCGGGTCAGGCGATAGCTTTCGGCGGTTTGGGCCATATCCTCGCGCACGCGCTGCAAGGCCACGGCGATCACCTGATTGGACAGGGCCGAATCCAGCGGCGACAGCTTGCTGAGACCAAGGCGAGAGATCACCCGCCGCAGGGTGGTGCCCTGAACGAACAGCGTGAAAAGGGTAAAGCCGGTGGCCAGAATGCCGACCTGCCGCTTGATGTCGGGCGGCACGCGGAAGCTTTCGGTCACCGCCAACGCCAGCGCCAGCGTCACCGCCCCACGCAGGCCGCCCCACAGGATCGCCACGCGATAGGGCCGCTGCACCTCGGGCGACAGGCGAATGATCCGCAGGATCGGCAGCACCCCCCACAGGATCACCGCCCGCGCAAGAAAGGCCGCAAGGATGACCACGCCGATCAGCAGCAGATCGTCCAGCCCGGCATCGCCCAGCAGCCGCGGGATCAGCAGCGCCGCCAGGATAAAGATCAGCGCCCCCGCCCAATGGGCAAGGATCGACCAGGTCTGGCGCAGATTGGCCCAGATCGCCGGGGACATGCGGCCGGGGCCGAGGATGTTCAGCGTCATCGCCGAGACCACCACGGCGATCACGCCCGAGGCATAGCCGCTTTCCTCGGCCGCGATGAAGGCCAGATAGGGCAAGGCGATCGAGATCGAGATCACCGCCAACTCATGTTCCGCCACCATGGCGATGATCGCGGCGGCCAGGCGTCCTGCCAGCCAGCCGACCACCGCGCCCCCCAGCATCAGCACCGGCAGCCGCATCAGTGCCGAACCGATGGTCGGATCGGGCACGCCAGTCATCACCAGACCCATGAACAGCGAGAACAGCGCGATGGCGGCGGCGTCGTTCAGCAGGCTTTCGCCCTCGATGATGCGGGCCAGCCGGCGCGGCGCGGCCAGCGACCGGAAGATCGCGACAACCGCCGAGGGATCGGTGGTCGACACGATCGAACCGATCAGAAAGGCCGCCGCAAAGGGCATCGCGCCGGTCCAGCTAAGCGCGGTTCCCACGAAAAACGTGGCGATCAGAACGGCGACGACGGCCAGCACCAGAATCGGCACCCAGTCATCGGCCATGCGCCGCAGGTTCATCTCGATCACGGCCTGAAAGATCAGCGTCGGCAGGAAGATATACAGAAAGACGTTGGACCGGATCGGCAGCGTCAGGATCGCCGCCGCCTGTTCGTTGAAAGCGTCCGTCAACTCGGTCTGCAACAGAAAGCCCGCGCCGGTCGCGATGATCACCCCGATCAGCGCCAGAACGACGCTGAAGGGCAGGCGCAGGCGAATGGCCAAGGGTTCTGCCAGGCCGATGACCAGGAACAGCGATGCAATGATTGTCGTGATGACGACGATTTCCATGCTTTCCTCTTATGCATTGCGGGCAAAGGGGGAAATGACATTCTGATGATCGCGCCAAGGATTGCGCAGATCACCCGGCCAAGAGCCGCAAAAATTCATGCAGTGGAAATATCGTTTTGCAATTTGTCTTGCAAAACGTCTCGACCCGTGCAAATCTCTGTGCAACGGAGAAAGGCTGACAATGTCGCTGATCGAAAAGATATCCCAACAGGCTGCGCATCTGACGCCGAATGAACGGCGGCTGGCCGAGACGGTGATCGAAAGCCCGACCACGGCCGCATTGGGCACGGCAAGCGATCTGGCCCGGATCGTCGGCGTCCACGAGGCGACGGCCTCGCGGCTGGTGCGCAAGCTGGGCTTTGACAGCTATGCCGCCTTTCGCGACGCGCTGCGCGAGGAATTCATCGCCACACGCGACCCGGCGACGCGCTTTGAAAAGACCATTGCCGAAACACCGGCGGGCACCATTCTGGGCAGCCTCGCCCAAACCGAGGCGCAGGCCCTGTCGCGGATCGAGGATTTCATCACCGCCGATCAGATCGCCGATGCCGCCGGGCTGATGATGGCGGCGCCGCGCATCTTTATCTACGGCTATGGCAATGCCGAGGTCCTGGCGCTGATGATGACCAAACGCTTTCGCCGCTTTGGCAAGGATGTGCATCACATGACGCCCGACCCGCGCGGCCTGGCCGAACAGGCCCTGGGCATGCAGGCTGGCGATGCGCTGCTGACCTTTGCCTTCCGCCGCCCGCCCCGCGCCTATGCGGCGCTGATCCAGACCGCACACGAGGCCGGCGCGGCCAGCATCGTCATCTCGGGCAATTCCGGGGCGCTGCTGTCGCCCCGCCCCGATCACCTGCTGGCGGCCCCGCGATCGGGCGATCCCGACGCTTTCCAGACGCTGACGGTGCCGATGACGGTCTGCAATGCCATCATCATCGCCGCCGGCCAAACCGCAAAGGATACCTCACTGAAAAAGCTCGAAAGGCTGGGACACCTTATCGAGCGGTTTGAATAGGCGAACCCGTCCCAAGGGAGGATGAAATGACGATTCTGACGGCACGGCGTCTTGGCGCCGCCTGTATCCTGTTGTCTTCGGCGGCCTTCGCCCAGGACGATCTGGACGCGATGACCCCCGACCAGTTGCTGCCCCTGGCGCAACAGGAAGGCAGCGTGACGGTCTATTCCTTCACCAGCCGCATAGGCCGGGTCGAGGCCGCCTTTGAAGAGGCTTATCCCGGCATCGACCTGCAAGGTTTCGACATCTCGTCGACGGAACAGATCGCCCGGCTTCAGGCCGAGGCACAGGCGGGCGTGGCCAATGCCGATGTGATCTATATCTCGGATGTGCCGGTGGTCCTGCCGGCGCTGCTGGACAGCGGGATCATCGCCAATTACGTGCCGCCGCGCGTGGCCGACCGCATCCCGCCGCAGTTCCAGTCGCCGCTGCTGGCGCAGCGCCTGTCGACCAAGGTGCTGATGTATAACGAGGAAGCCAATCCAGATGGCGCGCCGGTCGACAACCTGTGGGATCTGACCCGCGAGGACTGGCGCGGCCGGGTGGTGATGGTCGACCCCTTGCAGCGCGGCGACTATCTGGATCTGATGACGGAAGTCGTGCTGCGCGCCGATCAGATGGCCCAGGCCTATCAGGACGAGTTCGGCCAGCCGATCGAACTGGGCGATGCCGCGAATGCGGGCGAGAAATTCATCATCGACCTGTTCGCCAATGACGTGATCCTTGTCGGCTCGACCGATGATGTGAATGTGGCCGTGGGGGCAAAGGGGCAGGCCAATCCGCCCATCGGCTTTACCAGCTATTCCGACCGCCGCGACAATCAGGACGAAGGCTGGGCCTTGCAGGTCGCCAATCAGGTGGCGCCGGCACCGGGCATCGTCTTTCCGGCCGTTCTGGCGCTGGCGGCCAATCCCGCCCATCCGGCAGCGGCGCGTCTGGCCATCGACTTTCTGATGGGCGACGAGACCGATACCGGCGGCGCGGGGCTGGCCCCCTTCTATGTGGCGGGCGATTACGTCACCCGCAGCGACATCCCCCCGCACCCGGATGCGGTGCCGCTGGACGAATTTACCGCATGGCATATCGACCCCGCCCAGACCGCCGCCATGCGTGCCGAGATCGGGGATCTGGTGCTGTCGCTGCAATAGCGCGCCACCTGACGCGACCCGGTGCGTCAGGGGCGGACTGGCAACGGACCCGCCCCTGACACAGACTGAACCCTCGACCCAGACAAAGGACGACCCTCATGGCCGATGCTGCCATCAGCGGGCAAGGACGGCGTGTGCTGTTCCGGCAGGGCACGGTGCTGAAAGCCGTGGTGCTTGCGATCCTGATCGCGCTGATCATCCTGCCGCTGCTGCGGACCTTGCTGTTTACGCTGCAACCCGACACCATCAAGGCATGGTCCGATGTGCTGACCGGGCGGCTGTCGTCGAACCTGTTCTATAAGCCGCTGGCCAATACGCTGATCATCGGGGTCGTTGTCGCGGCAGGCTGCGTGCTTCTGGGCGGGTTTCTGGCCTGGCTGGTGGTCATGACCGACGTGCCTTTTCGCAAAACCATCGGCGTGATGGCCACCCTGCCCTTCATGATCCCCTCATTCGCGGCCGCGCTGGCCTGGGGATCGCTGTTTCGCAACGACCGGATCGGCGGCCAGATGGGCTGGTTGCAGGGCATGGGCCTTCAGATCCCCGACTGGCTTGCCTGGGGCATGCTGCCGACACTTATCGTGCTGGTGCTGCATTATTTCAGCCTGGCTTTCACCATCATCGCCGCCGCCCTTGCAACGGTGAACTCTGACCTTGTCGAGGCCGCCCAGATCGCCGGCGCAAAGGGGCGGCGCATCCTGCTGGGGATCATCCTGCCGGTGACCATGCCCGCACTGGTGGCGGCGGGATCGCTGTGCTTTGCCGGCGCGGTATCGAATTTCGCCACGCCCGCCCTGTTGGGCCTGCCGGTCAGGATGCAGACCCTGTCTACGCGGCTGTTCGGCATGATCGAGGTCGGGCAGGTCGGCCGTGGCTATGTCATCGGCATCATGCTGCTGCTGGTCTCGGCGCTGTTTCTGTGGGCGGGCAACCGCATCGTGTCGGGCCGGCGATCCTATGCCACGATCACCGGCAAGGGCGGGCGGGCCAAGCGGTTCGCCCTGCGCGCCGCCCGCTGGCCCCTGTTCGGGCTGGCCATGACGTTCCTGCTGTCATCGACCGTGGTGCCGGTGATCGTGCTGATCGCCTCCAGCCTCGCGCCGTCATCGTCCAGGCTGTTCTCGGACTGGACGCTGCATTACTGGATCGGGCGCAGCGATGCGGGCTTTGCCCATGGCATTCCCGGCATCATCCACAATGCCGATATCGTCCGGGCGCTGACGATCACGCTGGCCCTTGGCCTGACCGTGGCTGCGACCGGCATGTTCATCGGCCTGCTGGCATCCTATACCACCGCGCGCCATCGCAGCGGCTGGATGTCGGCCGCGATCACCCAGATCAGCTTTCTTCCGCTCTTGGTGCCCGGCATCGCCTTTGGCGCGGCTTATATCGCCTATCTCGGCGCCCCGATCGGCCCCTTTCCGGCGCTTTACGGCACCTTTGCGCTGCTCGTCATCGCCGCCACGGCCTATCTGTTGCCCTTTTCGGTCCAGACCGGGCGGGCGGTGATCCAGCAGGTCGGCGGCGAGTTGGAGGAATCCGCCCGCATGACCGGCGCAGGCTTTGCCCGCAGGATGGCGGCGATCACCGTGCCGCTGGCCATCCGGGGGCTGGCGGCGGGCGGCATCCTGATTTTCGTCAAGATCATCCGCGATCTGTCGCTGGTCGTGCTGCTGTTCACGCCGACCATGCCGCTGCTGTCAGTGCTGGCCTATCGCTATGCCTCGGAAGGGTTCGGCCAATTCGCGAATGCGATCACCGTGGTGATCCTGGTGCTGTCGATCGGCGCCACGCTGCTGGCCAACCGGCTGCAATCGAAATCCCAGCCCTGGCTGAAGAATTAAGGGTAAGACATGCTGGAAATCCGCAATCTGCACAAACGTTTCGGGGCCGTCGAGGCCGTCAGGGACGTCTCGATCACGGTTCCTGACGGTGCCTTTCTGGTGCTGCTTGGCCCCTCGGGCTGCGGCAAGACCACCCTGCTGCGGATGCTGGCGGGGCTGGAACTGCCAAGCGCGGGCCAGATCGTCTTTGACGGTCAGACCGTGTCCGACGGCGACAGGAACTGGTCGGTCGATCCGGCCCATCGCAATTCGGGGCTGGTGTTTCAATCCTATGCGCTGTGGCCGCATATGTCGGTGCGCGGCAATGTCGAGTGGCCGCTGAAGGTGATGAAGATGCCGCGCGCCGAACGTGCCGCGCGCGTCGACGAGGTGCTGCGCATGCTGGACATTCACCCGCTGGCAGGGCGTTTCCCGAACGAGATCTCGGGCGGGCAGCAACAGCGCGTGGCCATCGCGCGCACCATCGCCCCGCGCCCCGGCGTGCTGCTGTTTGACGAGCCGCTGTCAAATCTGGATGCCAAGCTGCGGGTCGAGATGCGGACCGAGCTGATGCGCCTGCATCGCAGAACCGGCGCCACCACGGTCTATGTGACCCATGACCAGATCGAGGCGATGACCATGGCCACCCATGTCGCGGTGATGAATGACGGCCGCGTCCAGCAATTTGGCACGCCAGAGGATCTGGTTCAGCAACCCCAGACCGCCTTTGTCGCGACCTTTGTTGGCACGCCGCCCAACAACATGATCCCGGTGCAGAAGAACGGCGTGGGCTACAAGGTCGGCGGGCGGCATATGCCGGTGCAGCCCCCGGCCGATGATTGCCTGGCGATGTATCGGGCCGAGGCCGTGGCGGTGGGCCGCGATGAAACCCCGCACAGCCTGCCGATGGAACTGGTCGAGCGCAGCAGCATTGCCGGGCGTGTCATGCTGACCGGGATGGCCGGGCCGCTGCGCCTGACCGCCATCACCGACACCGCACCCGATGCCCGGATCGGCGAGACGGTGCAATTCGTGCTGCCAGCCCGGCCCGACAGCTGGTTTGGCACCGATGGCGAAAGGATCGGCTGATGCGTGTGCTGCTTGTTCGTCACGGCCAATCCGAATGGAACGCCGCCCGCCGCCTGCAAGGTCAGGCCGACATCGCGCTGAGCGATCTGGGCCGGCAACAGGCCGATGCCCTGCGCCCGGTCATCCAGGCCATCGGCCCCTGCCGCGCCATCGCATCCGACCTGTCCCGCGCGGCGGAAACCGCGAACCGGCTTGGCGCCAGCGATGCCCGGCTGACGGCCGATCTGCGGGAAATCGGGGTCGGCGACTGGACAGGATTGTCCATCGACGAGATCACGGCAAGGGATCAGGCCGCCTATCTGGGCTGGCGCGCCGGCACCGCCTCGCCACCCGGCGGGGAAAGCTGGCCGGCCTTTGTCGGCCGCGTGGCCGGGGCGATCGCGGCCGAACAGCAAACCCCCTGCACCAATCTGCTGGTGGTCTGCCATGGCGGGGTGATCCGGGCGTTGCTGCATCACTTTCTGGCATTGCAGCCGGCCCATATCATCCCCGTCGGTCCGGCCAGCCTGACCGCGCTGCGGCTGGTTGAGGGCAAGCCCGCGCGGCTAGAGCTGTTCAACTATCGCCCCGACCGGCTGGATTTCGAGGCCCCAGACTGACCCTGCCCCGCCGCTGATCCTGCCCCGCCCCTGGCCCTGCCCATCCCGGCCGGGTGCAAGGCGTCAGTCAAAGGCGATCTGCACCTTCATCGCCTGGCTTCGGTCACTGGCCAGTTGGAACCCGGCCACCGCCTCGGCCAGCGGCAGGGTGTGCGAGATCAGCGGCTGCACGTCGGCCCGGCCCTGCTGCATCAGCCGCACGGCCATGGCAAATTCCTCGTGAAAGCGGAAAGAGCCGCGCAGGTCGATTTCCTTTGCCGTCATCGCCTGCATCGGCAGCGTCATGTCGCCGCCCAGCCCAAGCTGCATGATCACCGAACGCGGCCGCATCGCGGGAATCGCGCCCGCCAGCGCCGGCGCGGCACCGGAACATTCGAACAAGATGTCGAAATAACCCTTGCCGGCGCGATATTCGGCCAGCGCATCAGGATCGGTGCGGGTATTGATCACCCGCTCGGCCCCCACCTTTTGGGCGAAAGCCAGCGCGCTGTCGGCCAGATCGGTCACGACGATCTCGGCTGCGCCGGCGGCGCGCGCGGCCAGCACGCACAGCGTCCCGATCGGCCCCGATCCGGTGATCAGCACCCGCTTGCCCAGCACCTCGCCCGCCCGTCTTGTCGCATGCAGGCAGACCGATAGCGGCTCGGCCATGGCCGCCTGCCCCGGCGTCAGCCCCTCGGCCCGCACGCATTGATCGGCACGGGCGACAAGCTGCTGCCGGAACGCCCCCTGAATATGCGGGAACGGCATGGCCGATCCGTAAAAACGCATATTCTCGCAGTGATTGGGAAGCCCGACCCGGCAATAGGCGCAGGCCCCGCAGGGACGCGAGGGCGACACGGCCACCAGATCGCCGATGGCCAAGCCCGAAACATCCGGCCCAAGCGCCTCGATCCGGCCGGCGACCTCGTGGCCCAGGATCATCGGTTCCTTCAGCCGCACCGCGCCAAAGCCGCCATGATTGTAATAGTGCAGATCAGACCCGCAGATGCCGCCCGTCGCCAGCCGGATTGCAACTTCGCCCTTGCCGGGCGGCTGCGCATCGCGTTCTTCCAGCCGCAAATCCCTGGCCGCATGAATGACGATGGCGCGCATGTTCTGCCCTTTCCCAACCGGATGACGATGTCACCCGCGATTATGCCCCTGGCAGGCGACAACACAAGAAGCCGGCCTGTCAGCCCTTTCGGCCGGCCCGCGGAAGCTGCGGTTTCGGCGCGGGGGGCGGGACCGTCCCCGGCTCGGCCTCGGTCACGATGCGCCAGCCTTCGCCATCCGCCAGATCGGCCGCCAGATGGTCGACCAGCGCCCGCAGCTTGGCCGGCAAGGGGCTGACAGGGGGCCAGACGGCCATGATCGGCAAGGCCCGCGTCTGGAATTCCGGCAGCACCTGCACCAGTTGCCCCTTGCGCAACGCCCTGGCCGCAATGAAACCCGGCAGCATCGCCAGCCCCAGCCCGGCGATGGCCATCTCTTGCATCGCCTCGCCATTGTTCAGGCTCAGCCGGCCACCGACCTGAGGCGAGATCATCCGCCCACCCTGCCGGAACTGCCAGCTTTGGGTATCGGCCATGTGGCTGTAGCCGATGACCTGATGATCGCGCAGATCGGCCAGCGTCGTCGGAACGCCATTGCGCGCCAGATAGTCGGGGCTGGCGCAGGCCACCTGCCGATCCTCACACAGCTTGCGGGCGATCAGGGCGCTGTCGCGCGCATCGCCGATGCGAATGCCCAGATCGAACCCCTCGCGCGCCAGATCGCGGGTGCGGTCATCATAGTCGATGCGCAATTCCAGCGCCGGATGCGCGGCGGCAAAGCGCGCAAGGCTGGCGGTCAGATACATGGTGCCAAAGCTCATCGGGGCTGCAATGGACAGGCTGCCAAGCAGGGGCGCGGCACCATCCATGCCCCAGGCCGCGCTTTCGGTGGCGGCGGTCAGTTCCGCCAGCGCCGGGCGCAACCGCTCGGCCAGGCGCAAGGCGGCCTCGGTGGGCGCGATGCGGCCTGCGTGGCGGCGAAACAGCGCCGCGCCAACAGCGGTCTCGAAATCAGAGATGCGCTTGGACACAACCGATTTCGACAGGTTCAGACGGGCCGCCGCCGAGGTGACGGTGCCCAGTTCCATGACGGCAAGGAAAGTGGTGATTTCTTCGAGACTATATCGCATGGCACGAACATAGCGCGATGGCTGACGTTCGCAATTGCCGAACGCCGCCTTCGCAAACCGGTCTCTGGCGTTTCGCCTCGTCGAAGCCGAAATTGGTGGCAACAACAAGGAGACCAATCATGGACCTTACCGGCATTCACCACCTGACCGCGATCACCGCCGATGCGCCTGGCAATAATCGGTTCTATACCGACACATTGGGCCTGCGCCGCGTGAAAAAGACCGTCAACCAGGATGACACATCCGCCTATCACCTGTTCTTCGCCGATGGTGCGGGCAGTCCCGGCACCGACCTGACCTTTTTCGACTGGCCCGTCGCGGCCGAGCGTCGCGGCACCCATTCGATCAGCCGCACCGGCCTGCGGGTGAACGAATCCAGTCTTGATTTCTGGGCCGGCCGCCTGGCCGACAACAAGCTGACCGTGGGCCAGATCGGCACGCTGGACGGCCGTGGCACGCTGGATTTCGAAGATCCTGAAGGCCAGCGTTTCCGCCTGACCGCAGACCAGCCCGGCGAAACCCATCCCTGGGATCGCAGTCCGGTTGCCGCCGAACACCAGATCCGTGGCCTTGGCCCGATCACCATCTCGGTGGCCGAACTGGCCCCGACCGAAGCGGTGCTGACCCAGGTGATGAACATGCGCCGGGTCCGCGACTATGCCAGCCCCGATGGCGTGGGTCAGGTGCATGTGTTCGAGATGGGCGACGGTGGCCCGGCTGCCGAATTGCATGTGGCCGTTCAACCCGACCTGCCCTTTGCCCGGCAGGGCGCCGGTGCGGTCCATCACGTCGCCTTCCGCACGCCGGACGTGCCGGCGATCCACGAATGGGCGAAACGGCTGAGCGAGTTCCGCATCCCCAGCTCTGGCGAGGTCGAGCGGTATTATTTCCGCAGCCTCTATTTCCGCGAACCGGGCGGCAACCTGTTCGAGATCGCGACCGACGGCCCCGGCTTTGCCGTGGACGAGCCGCAGGAAACCATGGGCGAAGGCTTGTCGCTGCCGCCATTCCTGGAACCGCGCCGGGCACAGATCGAGGCGAATCTGAAGCCCCTGGACTGACCCGCGCATCCGCAATCAATCTTCAGGGCGCCCCGCAACGGGCGCCCTTTTTCCCTTTATGGCACAGGTTGACGCGACCCGGCCCGCCGGTTCACATGGCGCCAACCAGATCGGAGTTCACATCATGAGCCAGACAATCCTTGGCCTTTCGGGCAGCCTTCGGCGCGGCTCGTTCAATGCGGGGCTTCTGCGCGCGGCAGCCGAGGTCGCGCCAGCATCGGTGACGGTCGAGATCGGCTCGATCCGCGAGGTGCCGCTGTATGACGCGGATCTGGAGGCAGCCGAGGGTCTGCCCGCATCTGTCCAGCGCCTTCAGGCCCAGCTGGCTGCGGCCGATGCCCTGTTGCTGGTGACGCCGGAATATAACAACGGCATTCCCGGCGTGTTCAAGAACGCGCTGGACTGGATGTCGCGCGGACCGGGGCTGAAGATGTTCGAGGGTAAGCCCGTCGCGGTTCTGGGGGCCTCGCCCGGCGGGTTCGGCACGGTCATGGCACAGAACCACTGGCTGCCGGTCCTGCGTACATTGCGCACAAAGCCGTGGTTCGAGGGACGGATGATCGTTGCCCGCGCCGGCACGCTGTTCGACAAGGACAGCAACCTGACCGATCAGGCCACGCGCGAACAACTGGCCGCGTTCATGGCGGGTTTTGCCGCCAGCCTGTAAGACCTGCAAGACCTGCAAGACAAGTCAGCCGCCCGGCAGCAAACCGGGCGGCTGTTGGCCCGCTGCGGTCGCGCGGGGAAAGTGGCGGGCGCCTTACGGATCTTCGCCCGGCTTGGTGGTGAACAGGTCGGACCATTCGGCATGGCGCGCATATTGCGCGCGGACATAAGGGCAAAGCGGAATGATCCGAAAGCCGTTCGCCCGCGCGTCATCCAGCATGAAATTCAGCAGCGCCTTGGCCACGCCCTTGCCACCCATGGCATCGGGCACGCCGGTATGGTCGGCGCTGATCACGCCCGGCCCGCGATGGGTAAAGGTAATCTCGCCCTCGGCGTCGACCCCCTCGATCCGCGCGACATAGCGGCCCTTGCGGCCCTCGCCTTCTTCTTTGGTGATGGTGATGTCAGACATTCCTCGCCTTCCTTCCTTCAGGTTTTGCAATACCTGCCCGTCAGGCCAGCCATTCGGCGGCGGCGGTCAGATCCTGCGGGGTCAGTTCATGGCCAGCGGACAGCGTGCGGGCATCGACCTCGGCGCCATTGGCGCGCAGCGCCTGTTCCAGCGGCGGCGCCATCCGGGAAAAGGGATCGCGCGCGCCGTTCAGCATCAGAACGCGGGTTCCGGCCAGATCGGCCTGCACCGGTTCGTCCAGCACCTCGATCCCGCGCAGCAGGATCGCGCGCCGCACGGTGCCGGGATGCAACAGCATGATCGCCCCCAACAGGTTCGCGCCATTGGAATAGCCAAGGAAGGTCATCCGCGACGCATCCAGCCCATAGCCCCGGATCGCGCCTTCGACGAAACCCGCGAATGCCTCGGACTCGGCGCGAATATCGGCCTGATCATAGGTCGTCGCGTCATAGCGGCGGAACCAGCGGTTGATGCCTTCCTCGGTGGATCGTCCGCGCACCCCCAGCAGGGTGGCGTGGCGGTTCATCCGCAAGGCCAGCGGCATCAGATCGGCCTCGTTCCCGCCGGTGCCGTGCAACAGCACGATGGTCGAGCCGTCGGGCTCGTCCGGCGTATGGAAGCGATGAATGAAAGGCAGGTCGCGCATGGGCATCCTTTCCTCGCCGGGCAGGGCGAATTGCGGAAGCATCACTTTCAATTCCTCGGCACGGGCGGCGTCATGGGGCGGGATCAGCAGCGTCTCGCCCAGATGCTCGGCCGGCTCGTCCACGATGAAACCGGGGGCGTCGGTGGCATATTCGAACAGCGTGCCGGCCGGTTCGCGGACGTAAAGCGACAGGAAATACTTGCGGTCATGAACATGGGTCAGCCCGTCATGGTCGCGCAGGTCCAGCCGCATCCGGCGCACCGCATCGGCATCAGGGGCGCGGAAGGCCACATGATCGAAGATCCCGGTCCCCGGAATGCCCGGAAAGAAGCCATGCGCATCGCGAATGTCGATCACATCCGTGTCCGAGACCATCCGCCGGATCGTCCCCTCGGTCCTGGCGGTGCGATAACCGAAGCGTTCGGCGAAGGCAGCCGTGGCATCGGCATTCTCGGTCAGGATGGTGACGCTGCGAATGCGCGTCGGCGCGATCGGGTCGGGCAAGGGGGCGGCGGCGGGCATGTCAAGGCCGACCAGCTTGACGATGATCCCGTCGGGATCCTTCAGGCGCAGGACCGTCTCGCCCATCTCGCGCATCGGCCCCTCGACCGGCACACGCGCGGCCATCGCCCGTTGCAGCCAGTCGCCAATGCTGGCGGGGGGCACGGCAAAGGCGATCTCGCCCACCTGCGCATGGCCGATCCGGCCCGAGGCGCCGGATTCCCAGACCAGAAAGCTGATCAGTGAACCGGGGCTGCCCAGGGCATCGCCATAGAACAGGTGCAGCTGTTCGGCATCCTCGAAGCCACCAGTCTGCTTGACCAGCCGCAGGCCCAGAAAGCCCACATAGAAATCGACGTTCTTCTGAACGCTGCGGGTCAGCCCGGTGACGTGATGGATACCAGTGGTCACTTCGCCGCCTCGCGCGCCAGAACCCGCTGCACGGCCTCATCCCCGGCGATCCGGTCATGCAACGCCAGAACATTGGGGTATTCGGCCAACCCGCCGGGCAGCGTCTTGGTGCCCCAACGGATCATCGGAAAGGCATAGGCATCAATGACCGAGCGCTGCCCGCGCCCTGCGCCCAGCACCCAGTCACGCCCCTCCATATGCCGGTTCAGCACCGCGAACTGCTTGTCAGCCAGCACCTGCCCGGCCTCGACCGCGGCCTTTTTGGCAGCGTCGCTTGCATCGGTCGTATAGCGATAAGGCATGAAGATCGGCCAGAACGAGGCATGCATGTCGCTGGTAAAGAAGGACGACCAGCGATGCGCCTCGGCCCGGTCGCGCAGGGATTCGCCGCCGCTCAGCCCGGCCTCGGGGTGTTTCGCGGCCAGATATTCCAGAATCGCGCCGGCCTGCGTCAGCAGCCAGCCATCATCCTCGCGCAGCGTCGGCACCGCGCCCGAAGGGTTCACCGCCAGCAATTCCTTGGCGCCATAGTCGACCCGGACGGCGTCATAGGGCGCGCCGATCCATTCCAGCACAATATGGGGCGCCAGCGAACAGGCACCTCGGGCGTAGTAAAGTGTGGGCATCGGGAATCTCCTTGCTGGTGGTGGTATCGTGGTGATGGCGTCGCGCGTTGTCCAGACGCCCCGCGCGGATGCGGCGTTCGCAAATCACGAACCCTTCTTAGATTGCGCCGTCCGAAATCGCGAATTACCGTGACGCAAGGAACGAAAGGACCCGTCATGAGCTGGAACCCCGCGCTTGAACCCGGTTGCCCCGACGAAATCGGCGTCGATGCCATCGAGACGCTGATTATCCCCCGCGCCCGCGATCTTGGCGGTTTCGAGGTCAAACGTGCCCTGCCCGCCCCGAAACGACAGATGGTCGGGCCGTTCATCTTTTTCGATCAGGCCGGCCCGGCAGAGTTCCTGACCGGACAGGGCATTGACGTGCGCCCCCATCCCCATATCGGACTGGGCACCGTGACCTATCTCTACAGCGGCGATTTCCACCATCGCGACAGCATCGGCACCGATCAGGTGATCTTGCCCGGCGCAGTGAACTGGATGGTGGCGGGCAAGGGTGTGACCCATTCCGAACGCACCAGCAGCACGGGCCGCCAGGGCCCTCACAGCCTGTACGGTATCCAGACCTGGATCGCCCTGCCCGAAGACCGCGAGGACATGGCCCCGATCTTTGAACATCACGGCCGCGAAACCCTGCCCGAGTTCGAGGCCGAGGGCGTCACCGCCCGGCTGATCCTTGGCCATGCCTATGGCGAAAAGGCCCCGGCGACGCTGTATTCGGAAACCTTCTATCTGGATGTCACGCTGATCCCCGGCGCGCGGTTCCCATTGCCCGATGATCACGAGGATCGCGGGCTGTATATCACCGAAGGCTCGGTCACCATCGCGGGCCAGACATTCGAGGCCGGCCGGATGATGGTTTTCCGCCCCGGCGACAAGATCACCGTTTCCGCCGGTCCGCAGGGCGCGCGGCTGATGGCGCTTGGCGGGGCGACGCTGAACGGGCCGCGCTATGTCTGGTGGAACTTCGTCGCGTCCAGCGAGGAAAAGATCGACCATGCCAAGCAGGAATGGCAGGCAGCCCAATGGGGCAAGGGCCTGTTCGACCTGCCCGAGGGCGACCGGCACGAACATATCAAGGCACCCGATCGCTAAGACCTGCCGCCCTGCCCGCAGTCCCGGTTCCCACCGGGGCGTCGGGGCGTCGGGAGGTTGCGGCGGGCAGGCTCTGGCACGATAGTGTGCCGCCAGTGATGGTTGAAAGGCCCCGCCTGTCAAAAGATGCGTCGACCGCAATGCGCAAGGAAACGCTGAAGGAACAGTCCGATGCGATGCGCGCCACCGCCAAGGGGACGGGCTGATCTGTCAAACGGGACATTCTGAACCGGCGCACCGACGATAGGGGTCTGGGCGTCCAGCCGTGCCGTCTGGCCCCCACCCAGATCAACTTTTTCGCCAAGCCCGTCAGGTGGGATCATCTGCTGTGGTCGATCATGCAGATCACCGGAAACGAACAGAAACCGGCCAGCTTGCATTTCACCGGCTGGTTCACCTGCCCCACCCCGGCCCTTGCCTTCGAAACCTTTGATCCCGCGCTTTCTTCATCGGACCGCGCCACCCGCGTGCTGACCTTTGCGCAAGCCTGCCATGACAGCACCGGCCTGTGGCGCGACTACGACCCGTCCAGCGCGATCCGGGCCAAGCGGCCCCAGATCCCCTCTGCCTATCACATCATCCGCGTTGTCGAGCGCATCTGCGCCGGTGATCACGTCACCGCGCAAGCCATCTGCAAGGCGGCAGGCGCGGGGCGCAGCTGTGGATGGGGCGAAACCAGCCACAGCCGGAGAGGCGCCGCATCTGGAACATGTTCGGCCGGCACCAAAGCTGACAGCGAAGCCAGTTGCAGCCCCCCGACCCCGCCTCAGATCACCGCGCGTTCCAGAAACGGTTGGTTCTCAAGGATCCGTTCCACCCCAAGCGGCGACAGATCCAGCGTGCGGAAACCGCCATGCACGATCAGTTCCGACACCCCGCGCCCGGTCGCCGGGGCCTGTTGCAGCCCGTGCCCCGAGAAACCGTTGGCGAAGATGAAATTTTCCACCTCGGGATGGCGTCCGACGATCATGTTGTGATCCAGCGTGTTGAAGGCGTAATGCCCCGCCCACATGTTCACCAGCTTGATCGCCTCGAAGGCCGCCGAGCGTTCGGCCAGAACCGGCCAGATGATCTCTTCGAACTCTTCATGGCGGGGCTGGAAGTCGTCGCAATCGACGGCCGGGTCGGCGACCGGTGGGCAGCCGGTCAGGAAGAAGCGCCCCTCGGGCCGGACATAGACGCCGCTTGGGTCGATCAGCAGCGGCAGGCGGCCATGGTTCAGCCGCGCGCTGCCTTCGGGCGTGGCGGCGCAGTCAAAGACGAAAACGCTGCGCTTTCGCGGCTCGACCGGGATGGCCAACCCGGCCATCGCCGCCACCCGCGCCGCGCGCGGGCCGGCGGCGTTGACGATGGTGCCCGCCTGGACCTGGCCGCCGCTGGCCAGCGTGATGCCGGTGACGCGCCCGCCCTGCCGGGCAATGCCGGTAACCTCGTCCACCACATAATCGGCACCCAGATCACGGGCCTTGGCGCGAAATCCGTTCATCAGCCCGGAATTGTCGAACCACCCCTCGCCCGAGCGGCCATAGGATGCCAGCAGCACATCATCGACCCGCAGATGAGGAAAGGCCTCGGCCAGTTCATCCGGGCTCCACAGCACGACATCGGCGCCACAGTCGTGCTGAACGACATGGTTCAGGCGCAGCGTTTCGGCCTGGGTCTCGTTTGCGGCCAGGAACAGATAGCCGCCGGGGTGAAAATTCAGATCGGGCCGCGTATCGCCAACGGCCATCAGGTCGCCGAAATCGCGGATCACCTGCGCGCCATACTGGCTGATCTTCACATTGATCGCATTGGAAAACTGCGTGCGGATGGACGCCGCCGACAGCGAGGTCGAGGCCTGACGGAAAGCCGGGTCACGTTCCACGATCAGCACGCTGCCTTTGAACCCCGGATCGGCCATCAGGTAATAGGCCACGGCCGAGCCGATCACCGCACCGCCGATGACGACCACGTCATAATGTTGCCGCATGCATGCCCCTCCCCGACTCGCTGCATCCCGCATGGGCGTAGCACCAGCCAAGGGGCGGCGCCATGCCCTGCGGACAGGTCGGGCAGAAGGGCGCTAGCGGACGGTCACGCCGGGGGTGTCGGCGGGTGCCACCTCGCCAATGACGGCCGCCCTGTCAAAGCCGTGATCACGAAAGATCGCCAGCACCCGATCAAGCGCCGAGGGGTCGCAGGCGACCATCAGCCCACCGCTCGTCTGCGGGTCGGTCAGCAGCGCCCGATCTGTCGCATCCAGCCCCTCGCCCAGCCTGACACCCTGTCCATAGCTGGCCCAGTTCCGCCCGGATGCGCCGGTGACAAAGCCCCTTTCAGCCAATCCGCGCGCCTCGTCGATCAGCGGGACCGAAGCCCAGTCCAGCCGCAATTCGGCACCTGATCCCCGCGCCATTTCCAGCGCATGCCCGGCAAGGCCGAATCCGGTCACGTCGGTCATCGCGTGAACGCCGTCCAGATCGGCCAGATCCGGGCCGGGCGTGTTCAGCCGGGTGGTGGTGTCGATCATCCGGCCATAGCCGGCATCGTCCAGCGCGCCTTTCTTCAGCGCCGCCGACAGGATCCCCACGCCGATGGGTTTGCCCAGAACCAGCACATCGCCCGGCCGCGCGCCCGCATTGGTGCGCACCCGGTCGGGATGGACCAGCCCAAGCGCAACCAGCCCATAGATCGCCTCGACCGAATCAATCGTATGGCCACCAGCCACCGGAATGCCCGCCGCCGCGCAGACCTCGGCCCCGCCCGACAGGATCTTGCCGATCGTCTCGGGTGACAGCTTGTCGACCGGCATGCCGACCAGGGCCAGCGCCATGATCGGCCGCCCGCCCATGGCATAGACATCGGAAATCGCATTGGTCGCGGCGATGCGCCCAAAATCATGCGGATCATCGACGATGGGCATGAAGAAATCGGTCGTCGCGACCAACGCCTGCTGGTCATTCAGCCGATAGACCGCGGCGTCATCGGCGGTCTCGTTGCCGATCAGCAGATCGCGCGGGGCCGGGAAGGACGGCGTCCCCGCAAGGATCTGCGACAGCACCGCCGGCGCGATCTTGCACCCGCAGCCACCGCCATGGGACAGCGAGGTCAGCGGTGGCTCGCTCCGGGTTGCTGGCGCGTCGCCGGAAAGGGTGGTGTCGGGGCTGGCCATGTTTTCTCCTGCGTCCAGATGCGCGGTCCGCCCAGAATCCCCAAGCCCGGCAGAAACTGCAAGGCCAAGCTGGCACCGCGACCGGGCTAGGCAAATCTACCTAGGTAATAACACGCATATACGCATCCGCAGTGCCGTCGTATTGTGGAAACCGTGAAGTGAAGAGTGATCGTTACCCAGCCGTGATCCCCGTGCGGCGTCTTGTCCAGATGCAGGAACAGATTTAGTAACGAGTGACTTTTTCCTTCCAGGTATTTGTCAGATACCCCTCCCCAGCCGCCGTGACGGGATATTGTTCAGCCCGTCCCGGCGGCTCGTTTTTTGCCGCTGCGGTTATCGCTGTCACGGATTTGTGACCGGCGTAAAATTACCATTCGGGAATTGCAGCCCCTGCATTTACACCCTAAGTTGCCGGAACCCCCGCTCCGGCAAGCTGCCAACGGCCGGAACGTTCCTGTCATATTTTCAAGCTGCTGCTGGCGGAAACCATGTCATCTCTGAACATTCTTGCTGTGGCGTCCCTTGCCGCCTTCACCCTTTCGGCGGCCGAAACCGCCGCGCAGCAGGCCGGCGGCGAAGCCCCGCCGCCTGCGGTCACCGTCGTGACCCTGCATGCCGAGGACGTGACGCTGACCTCGACCCTGCCGGGCCGCGCATTAGCCTCGGCCGAGGCTGAGCTGCGCCCGCAGGTCAACGGAATCATCACTGAACGACTGTTCAGCGAAGGCAGCGTCGTCGCCGCAGGCGATCCACTGTATCGCATCGATTCACGCAGCTACGAGGCGGCGATGGCACAGGCCCAGGCCTCGCTGGCGCAAGCCGTGGCCCAGGCAGATGCCGCCGTGCGCGAGGCCGAGCGTGTGGCAACATTGCGCGATCGTCGCGTGGCCAGCGAGCAGACCGAGGACAGCGCCATCGCCGCACGCGATGCGGCCAACGCCGCCGTCAAGGCCGCCGAGGCGCAGGTCGACACAGCGCAGATCGACCTTGACCGCACTACGATCACGGCACCGCTGGACGGGGTCATCGGCCTTGCCCAGACCTCGCAAGGTGCGTTGGTCACGGCCAGCCAGGCGACACCGCTGGCGGTCATCCGCAGCATCGACCCGATCCGCGTGGATGTGACCCAATCGGCGGCTGAAATCGTTCGCTGGCAGCGTCAGGGCGCGCAGGCCGCGCTGCCCGACGGCGTGGACCGCACGGTCACGCTGCTGCTGGCCGATGGCAGCAGCTATGAACATACCGGCTCGCTGACCGCAGCCGAGCCGCATGTGGACGAAACCACCGGCGTGGTGACGTTGCGGATGGAATTCCCCAATCCCGACAACCTGCTGCTGCCCGGCATGTATGTGCTGGCGGAAATTCCGCAGGCCGAGATCCAGGGCGTCGTCCTTGCCCCGCAAGAAGGCGTCACCCGTGACCGTCGCGGCCGCCCCGTCGCCTATGTCGTGAATGCCGACAATGTTGTCGAGGAACGGATGCTGGATATCGTGCAGGACCGGGGCAATACCTGGGTCGTCCGCGAGGGGCTGAACGACGGCGAACGGCTGATCGTCGAGGGCTTTCAGCGCATCGGTGCCGGCATGACCGTCACCCCCGAGGAACGGCAGGCCGAACCCGCAGCCGACGCTGCTGCCGCAGCGACTGACGCCGCACCGGCCGAGGCTGACGCAGCGCCTGACGCCACCGAGGCGGAAACCGAAGCCCCGGCAGAGGCAGGATCCGAAGCCGGAACCGACGCCCCCGCCGAAGCATCCGGCGAAAGCGCCGGCAACTAATCCCATCCCGGATCATCGAAAGCTGAACCATGGCCCGTTTCTTCATTGACCGTCCGGTTTTCGCCTGGGTGATCTCGATCCTGATCATGGGGGTCGGCATCCTGTCGATCCTCAGCCTGCCCGTGGCGCAATACCCGCAGATCGCACCGCCCTCGGTTTCGATCCGTGCGACCTATCCGGGCGCATCGGCCGATACCGTCAGCAATACCGTCACCCAGATCATCGAACAGCAGATGACCGGACTGGACGGGCTGCGCTATATGTCCTCCAGTTCGACCTCGGCGGGCACGTCGACGACGACGCTGACCTTCGAGACGGGCACCGATGTCGACATCGCCCAGGTGCAGGTGCAGAACAAGCTGTCGCAGGCCACCTCGATGCTTCCCGAACCGGTGCAGCGCCAGGGCGTCACCGTCGAAAAGGCCACCTCGGGCTTTCTGATGGTGATCGGCCTGATCGGCGATGAAAGCTATGATCAGACCGACCTGTCCGACTATATGGTGGCGAACCTTGTCGACGATCTCAGCCGGATCGAGGGCATCGGCAGCGTCCAGGTCTTTGGTGCGCAATATGCCATGCGCATCTGGCTGGATCCGGCCAAGATGGCCGCCTATGAGATCACGCCTTCGGACGTGGTCGGCGCGGTTTCGGCGCAGAACACGCAGATTTCGGCGGGCGCATTCGGCGGCCAGCCGGCGGTCGAGGGCCAGCAGCTGAACGCCACGGTGACGGCGCAATCGCTGCTTTCCACGCCCGAGGAATTTCGCCAGATTGTGCTGCGCGCCGAGAAAAACGGCGGGCTGGTTCTGTTGCAGGACGTGGCCCGCATCGAGATCGGCGCCGAAAGCTATGCCGCCGATGCGACCTATAACGGGCGCCCCGCATCGGGGATGGCGCTTAGCCTGACACCGGGCGCGAACGCGCTGGACACGGCCGAGCGGGTCAAGGAACGGATGGAGGAATTCGCCGAATTCTTCCCCGAAGGCGTCGATTACGTCATCCCCTTCGACACCTCGCCATTTGTCGAGATTTCGATCGAGGAAGTGGTCAAGACGCTGATCGAGGCCATCGTTCTGGTCTTTATCGTGATGTTCGTGTTCTTGCAGAACTGGCGGGCGACGCTGATCCCGACGCTGGCCGTGCCGATCGTTCTGCTGGGCACCTTTGGCATCATGGCGCTGTTCGGTTTCACCATCAACACGCTGACCATGCTGGCCATGGTTCTGGCCATCGGTCTGTTGGTCGATGACGCCATCGTCGTGGTCGAAAACGTCGAGCGGATCATGGAGGACGAAGGCCTGTCCCCGCGCGAGGCGACGCGCAAATCCATGGGCCAGATCACCGGCGCGTTGATCGGCATTGCACTGGTCCTGTCGGCTGTGTTCGTGCCGATGGCGTTCTTCGGTGGTTCGACCGGGGTGATCTATCAGCAATTCGCCATCACCATCGTCTCGGCCATGGGCCTGTCGGTGGTCGTGGCGCTGACGCTGACGCCGGCGCTCTGCGCCTCGATGCTGAAGCCCTCGCATGGCAAGAAACGCGGTCTGTTCGGCCTGTTCAACCGCGGCTTCGACAAGACCACCCATGGCTATACCAGCTCGGTCAATTATATCGTGCGGCGGCCGCTGCGCACGCTGCTGGTCTATGCCGGCCTGGGTGCCGCGATGGTGTTGCTGTTCATGCGCACGCCCGAGGGTTTTCTGCCGGACGAGGATCAGGGGATCATGTTCGTCCTGATCCAGGGTCCGACCGGCGCCACGACCGAGCGCACCGCCGCCGTGATCGAACAGGTGCAGGACTATTTCCTGAACGCCGAGTCCGAGAACGTCGAGGCGATGTTCGGCGTCACCGGCTTCAGCTTTGCCGGTCAGGGCCAGAACGTCGGTATGGCCTTTGTGCGGATGAAGGACTGGTCCGAACGTCCGCGTCCTGACCAGTCGGTGCAGGCGGTGGCAGGGCGGGCCTTTGGCGCGCTAAGCCAGATCCGCGACGCCATGGTGTTCCCAATCGTGCCGCCCTCGGTCATCGAACTGGGCAACGTCTCGGGCTTTGACTTCTATCTTCAGGCACGCGGCGGCCAGTCCAACGAACAACTGGTCGAGGCGCGCAATCAACTGCTGGGCATGGCTGCTCAAAGCCCGCTGATCACCCAGGCCCGGCCCTCGGGGCTGGAGGATGCGGCGCAATATCGGCTGAACATCGACTGGCGGCAGGCCGGCGCGATGGGCGTGACCGCCACCGATGTCGCCAATGTGCTGCAAGTGGCCTGGACCGGGCTTTATGTGAACGACTTCGTCGATCGCGGCCGGATCAAGCGCGTCTATGTCCAGGGCGAGGCCGACAGCCGCGCCGTGCCCTCGGATCTGGACAAGTGGCGGGTGCGCAATGCCAGCGGCGGTCTGGTGCCCTTCTCGAATTTCGCCGAGGGGGAATGGACCTTCGGGCCGCAGGGCCTTAGCCGCTATAACGGCGTGCCGTCGATGCAGATCCAGGGGGCCCCGGCGCCCGGCGTCAGCTCGGGCGAGGCCATGGCCGAGATCGAGCGGCTGGTAAGCCAGCTTCCACCCGGTTTCGCCGCTGCCTGGACCGGCCTGTCGCTGGAAGAACGCGAATCCGGCGACCAGACAACCCTGCTTTATGCGCTGTCGCTGGCTGCGGTGTTCCTGTGCCTTGCCGCGCTGTATGAAAGCTGGTCGATCCCGCTGGCGGTGATCCTGGTCATGCCGATCGGCGTGCTGGGTGCCCTGCTGGGGGCCTTCCTGGGCCAGTTCGACAATGGCGTGTTCTTCCAGGTCGGGCTGCTGACCGTGATCGGCCTGACAGGCAAGAACGCCATTCTGATCGTCGAGTTCGCCCGAGAACAATCGCAGGCGGGGGTGCCGCTGTTCAAGGCCGTGGTCGAGGCAGCGCGCCAGCGTTTCCGCCCGATCATCATGACCTCGATCGCCTTTTCGCTTGGGGTTCTGCCACTGGTTCTGTCATCCGGGGCCGGGTCGAACGGCCGCAACGCCATCGGTGCCACGGTGCTGGGCGGAACGCTTGCCGCGACAGCCTTGGGCATCCTGTTCGCGCCATTGTTCTATGTGCTGATGCGCCGCCTGCTGGGGCGTAATGACCTGAACGAACACCCCAACGACGTCGCCGGGAAATAACAAGGCGCGGGCCGAAACCGGCCCGCGCCCACCGCCATAGGCCATCCGCAGATGCGACCTGTTGTTTCTGGCCGCTGTCAGCCCTGCCCTGCCGCCGGCGGCACGCAAATCGTCGAGCGGGTCAGAAAGCGCCGCTCGCGGCCATTGTCCAGGCTGAACATGCCGCCCCGCCCCTCGACCACGTCGATGATCAGATCGGTGTGCTGCCAGGCCTGAAACTGGCTTTTCGAGATATAGAAGGGCATGCCGCCGATTTCACCCATCTGCACATCCTGATCGCCGATCAGGAAATCGCCCTGCCCATAGCACATCGGCGAGGACCCGTCGCAACAGCCACCGGATTGGTGAAACAGCACCGGCCCATGATCAGCGACGATCTGGGCCAGCAGGTCCAATGCGGCGGGGGTTGCTGTCACCTTGTCATGGCGGGTGCTCGTCATGTCCGTCCTCATCGGTTGAAAATGCGTGATGGCGGCGCGGGGCAAGAAACCCCGCGCCGCCCCTGGATCCGACAGGACCGGATCAGAAGAAGCCCAGCTTCTTGGGGCTATAGCTGACCAGCATGTTCTTGGTCTGCTGATAGTGATCCAGCATCATCTTGTGGTTTTCACGCCCGATGCCCGACTGCTTGTAGCCGCCAAAGGCCGCATGGGCCGGATAGGCGTGATAGCAGTTCGTCCAGACACGGCCGGCCTTGATCGCGCGGCCAAAGCGATAGCAGGTATTGGCCTCGCGGCTCCAGACACCGGCGCCAAGGCCATACAGCGTGTCATTGGCGATCGACAGCGCCTCGTCAGCGTCGCGGAAGGTGGTGACGGAAACGACCGGGCCAAAAATCTCTTCCTGGAAGATCCGCATCTTGTTGTGGCCCTTGAACACGGTCGGCCTGACATAATAGCCGCCTTCCAGATCGCCTTGCAGCACGGCGCGTTCGCCGCCGGTCAGCAACTCGGCCCCTTCCTGCTTGCCGATGTCGATATAGGACAGGATCTTTTCCAGCTGCTCGCTGGAAGCCTGCGCCCCGATCATCGTCGCCGGGTCCAGCGGATCGCCCTGCACGATGGCCTCGACCCGCTTCAGCGCGCGATCCATGAAGCGGTCATAGATGCGTTCGTCGATCAGCGCGCGCGAGGGGCAGGTGCAGACCTCGCCCTGATTCAGCGCGAACATCACGAAACCTTCGATCGCCTTGTCGAAGAAATCGTCATCCTCGTTGGCGATGTCCGCGAAGAAGATGTTGGGCGACTTGCCCCCCAGTTCCAGCGTGACCGGAATCAGGTTCTGGCTGGCATATTGCATGATCAGCCGGCCGGTCGAGGTTTCGCCGGTAAAGGCGATCTTGGCGATGCGCGGGTTCGAGGCCAGCGGCTTGCCTGCCTCCAGGCCGAAACCGTTGACGATGTTCAGAACGCCCGGCGGCAGGATGTCTGCGATCAGCTCGGCCAGAACCATGATGCTGGCAGGGGTCTGTTCGGCCGGCTTCAGCACGACGCAATTGCCCGCAGCCAGTGCCGGGGCCAGCTTCCAGCAGGCCATCAGCAGCGGAAAGTTCCACGGGATGATCTGGCCGACCACGCCAAGGGGTTCATGGAAGTGATAGGCGATGGTATCGGCGTCGATCTCGCTGATGCCGCCTTCCTGCGCGCGCAGCACACCGGCGAAGTAACGGAAATGGTCGATGGCCAGCGGCAGATCGGCGGCCATGGTTTCGCGGATCGGCTTGCCATTGTCCCAGGTCTCGGCGGTGGCCAGCAGTTCCAGGTTCTGCTCCATCCGGTCGGCGATCTTCAACAGGGCGTTGGAACGCACCGTCGGGCTGGCATGGCCCCATGCATCCTTTGCGGCATGGGCGGCATCCAGCGCGGCCTCGACATCATCGGCGTCGGAACGGGCGATCTCGCACAGCACCTTGCCGGTCACGGGCGAGCTGTTTTCGAAATAGCGGCCCTTTCTGGGGGCGACGAACTTGCCGCCGATGAAATTGTCATAGCGGGTCTTGAACGGCGCGGCCTTGGTGCGGAAATGTTCTACCTTGTTCAAATCTCTCTCCTCCTGATGGGCGGCCGGGTGACCGCCATTGCCGTGGGTTTCCGCGTGACGCCCGATGGTCTGGCCGGGTCGCGACGTCACGGATTCGATATTTCCGTCAAAATATATCCCGCCACCCGAACCGGCCAATTCGACATAGGTGCAAGGGATACGCCGCCGAACAGGCCTTTGCGGGAACCCCCCCAAGACCAAAGGCGCATGACACGGCAGAGAGGTCAGTGAAGCGGCGCGCCGATATCGCCCTGGTCATGGGACAGCGACTTGACGATAGCGGTCATCGCCGCGCCGGGGGCGACGCCCAGTTGCCGGGCCGAGCGGCGGGTGATCCGCGACAGGATCGGCCCTGCGGGCGTGGTCAGCCGCACCAGCACCACATCGCCTTCGTCGCGCAGGCTTTCCACCTGCCCCGGCAGCATGTTCAGCGCCGACAAGCCCTCGGGCCGGTCGTGGGCCAGCATCACATCCTGCGCGGCGATCCGCAGCCGCATCCGGTCGCCCGGCGCGGCAGCGGGCAGGTGCGGCAGAAACAGCGGCACGCCGCCAGCATCCAGTTCGGTAACGCCGTCGTCGTGATGGCGGGTGATCCGCGCCTCGATCACCGCACCGGCATCACGCCCGCGCCCGGCAAGCGCAGGGTCCGACAGCACCTCGGCGGCGGGGCCGATCCGGGTGATGCGGCCGCGATCCATCGTCACGACAGTCGTGGCGATGCGGGCGACCTCGGCCGAGGAATGGCTGACATACAGCATGGACACACGCAATTCATCGCGCAGCCGCTCCAGATAAGGCATGATCTCGGCCTTGCGTTCCCCGTCCAGCGCGGAAAGCGGTTCATCCGCAAGGATCAGGCGCGGTTCCGACAGCAAGGCCCGGCCGATGGCGACACGCTGCCTTTCACCGCCCGACAGCGTGGCGGGCGCGCGATCCAGAAGTGCGCCGATGCCCAGCATCTCGACCACGGACGCCTCGGATGTGCTGCCGGGTCCGCGCGGTGCGAACCGGCGGCCATAGCGCAGGTTCTGCCGGACGGTCAGATGCGGAAACAGCCGCCCGTCCTGAAAGATCACGCCAAGACGGCGGCGATGGGGCGGCACGAACAGGCGCCGTGCCGTGTCGGTCAGAACGATGTCATCAACCGCGATCCGGCCCGCATCGGGGCGCAGAAGGCCGGCGACCGCGTTCAGCACCGTCGACTTGCCCGACCCCGAGGGGCCGAACAGCACGGTCACGCCGGGCGGGGCCTGAAAATCCAGATCAACCGAGAATTCCGCAAAGGCATGCGCCAGCCTGACCGAAACCGTCATTGGCCCGCCACCCGTCGCGCGACCCGGCGCGCCAGCCACTCTGAGAGGATCAGTGCCGCCATTGCCACGATGATCGAGATGATGACCAGCCGCGCTGCCGAGGATTCGCCCCCTGGCACCTGAAGAAAGCTGTAGATCGCCGATGGCAGGGTCTGGGTCTGGCCGGGGATGTTCGACACAAAGGTAATCGTCGCGCCAAATTCGCCCATCGCCTTGGCAAAGGCCAGAATCGCACCTGCGATGACGCCGGGCAGGATCAGCGGCAGCGTCACCGTGAACCAGACCCAGATGCGATTGGCGCCAAGACTTCCCGCAGCCTGTTCCAGCCGTGGGTCCACCGCCTCGATCGACAGCCGGATCGCGCGCACCATCAGCGGAAAGGCCATGATCCCGGCGGCCAGCGCCGCGCCGGTCCAGCGAAAGGCAAAGACGATCCCGAACCATTGATCCAGATATTCACCGACCCACCCCCGCCGGCCAAAGGTCAGCAGCAACAGATAGCCGGTGACCACTGGCGGCATCACCAGCGGCAAATGCACGATGCCGTTCAGCAACCCATGGCCGGGAAACCGCCAGCGCGCCAGCGCATGCGCGGCCAGCAACGCAAAAGGCAGGCTGACCACCGTTGCCCAGATCGACACGCGCAGCGACAACCGCAGCGCGTCCCACTCGGCGGGGCTAAGCCAGTCTGTCATCAATCCCTCGGTTTCGGGCGCCAGTTCAGGCTGTTGGTTCAGACCCTCAGTTTAGGATCGTGAAGCCCTGTTCTTCAAAGACTGCATCGGCCTCGGGCGCGCTGAGCGCGTCATAGAAGGCACGATCAGCCTCATCGGCGCCATTCTTCAGCAGGGCAGCCGGATAGACAATGGGTTTATGGCTGTCGGCCGGGAAGGTACCGATCACATGAACATTCGGATCTGCCGCCGCATCGGTCGCATAGACGATGCCAAAGGGCGCCTCGCCCGTCGAAACCAGTGCCAGCGCCGCGCGCACGTTATCGGCCTGCGCGACCGAAGGCGCGACCGCGTCCCACAACCCCAAAGAGGTCAGCGCCTCTTTCCCGTATTGGCCGGCGGGCACCGAATCGACCAGTGCCATGGCCAGCTTGCCTTCACCCAGCAAGGTGACCAGATCGGTTTCCCTGGTCAGTTCGACAGCCGGGGCAGCGGCATCATGGGCGACCAGCACCAGCGCGTTTCCCAGCAGGTCGGCACGCGCGCCGTCCTGCACCTCGCCACCCTTTTCGACCTCGTCCATCCATTGCACCGAGGCCGAGATGAAGATGTCGGCCGGCGCGCCTTCCAGGATCTGCTTGGCCAGCGCATTCGAACCGGCATAGCTGATCACCACGGTATTGCCGGTCGCCTCTTGGAAGGCCGCGGCTACAGGGTCCAGTGCGGTTTTCATCGACGCGGCAGCAAAGACCGTCACATCCTCGGCAATCGCAGGCATGGCCAGACCTGCAATGAACAGCGGCAGCGCAAAAAGCGGGCGAAGTGGTTTCATCATCAGCGGCCTTTCATGGTTATGTCTCGTCGAACATAACCAACCGACGCCATTGGGCAAGCGTTATTTTCCTTCGGGAATATCGGCCAACAGCGCCTTCATCTGCCCGATCCGGTCGGCATTGACCTCGGCGGCGCTGGCTTCGATCTGGCGAAACAGGTCAAGCACCTGCGCCCCGGTCTGCGTCAGTTCGGCCCCGCCGCCACCCGGTCCGCCGCGCGCGCTGCTGACCACGGGTTCGCGGAACATGGCATTCATCGCCTCGACCAGCATCCAGGCGCGCTTATAGCTCATTCCCAATTCGCGCCCGGCGGCGGAAATCGAGCCGGTCCGCTGAATCCCATCCAGAAGCGCGGCCTTGCCCGGCCCCATCATCTCGGATTGGGTGAAATACAGTCGCAGGAAAAATTCAGGATGCAGGTTTGTCATGGAGCGCAGCATCCAACGGTTGTCCGCGTCGCGCAAGGGCAGGCATGTCCCACCCCGTCAGCGCGCAGGCCAGTGTCCGCACTTGCCCTGCGGTGTCACAGGGCCCGCAACCGCGACCGGATCGCCTGCGCCAGCAGCGCCGCCGTCTGGATCGCGAAACCATGGGCATCGGCGCGAACGTCCGACGCCCCGGCCAATTGTCGCGCCCGGTCCTGCCACGCACCGGCCATCTGCCGCAGCAGGTCATCACCAGGCGCCAGTTCCTGCGCCAGCGCGGCAAATTCGGCAATGGCCGCGCCGCCGTTCAGCCGCAACCCGCGCGTGGCGAGGGACAGCGCGTGAATGCCATTTGCGCCCTCGTAGATCGCCGTGATCCGTGCATCACGCCAGATCTGCGACATGCCGTATTCTTCCAGATAGCCATAGCCGCCAAGGATCTGTATCCCAAGATCGGCGGCGCGAATGCCGGCCTCGGTCGCGTGGATCTTGCACAGAGGGGTCAGGAACTCGACCAGCGCGGGGCGCTGGCCCCGTTCGATCTCGACAAGGGCAAGGTGGCACATCGCGCGCGACACTACGGCCAGATCGCGCTGTTCGTCCAGCATCCGCCGCACATCGGGATGATCCGCAAGCGCCGCCGGGCTGCCATCTGGCTTGCGTCCCTGCCAGCGCTCGGCGGCATAGGCCGAGGCGATGTCATGGGCGCGCGCGGCATGGGCGACGCCCTGCAAGGCCACGTCCAGCCGCGCATGGTTCATCATGGTGAACATCGCCGCCAGCCCCTGCCCCGGCTGCCCGATCAGTTCCGCCCGAGCATTCTCAAAGGCCATCTGGCAGGTGGGCGAGGCATGCAGACCCAGCTTTTCCTCGATCCGGGTGACGCTGATGTGATTGCGGCCCGCCTCGGTTTCCGATGGGCAGAGAAACAGCGACAAACCGCGCACGCCATCTTCGGGCGTGCCGGTCCGGGCCAGCACCAGATGCAGAATGCCTTGCGACAAATCCTGATCGCCGCCCGAGATGAAGATCTTCTGCCCGTCGATCCGCCAGCCATCGCCATCGGGGACAGCCCGCGTGCGGATGCGCGACAGGTCCGATCCGGCCTCGGCCTCGGTCAGGCACATGGTCGACAGCCATTCACCCGAGGCGAGCCTGGGGATATAGGCGGCCTGCTGCATCTGTGATCCATGGGCCAGCAGCGTCGAGACGGCACCAGGAACCAGCCCGGTGACCATCTGCATGGCATGGTTCGCACCCGAGAAGATCTCGGACACGGCGGCGGCGGTTAGATGATCCATTCCCTGCCCGCCGAACTCTTCTGGCGCTGTCAGCCCCTGCCAGCCATCGCCCGCCAGTTGCGCATAGGCCGCGCCGACCCCATCGGGCATCCGCACCCGCCCGTTTTCCAGCGCGCATCCCTGCCGGTCGCCGGGGGCGTTCAGCGGTGCCAGCACGCCTTCGGCAAAGCCGGCGAAATGGCTGATGATCTCGGCCGACAGGGCGCTGTCCCAATCGGGCAGGCTGCCTGCACCGGCGATCTGGTGCAGGCTGAACAGGATATCTTCGACGGGGGCTTTGAAGGGTGTCATCGCGACCTCACTTGCACTGGAAGCTGGCAGCAGATTTTTCGTCCCCGCCCTGATAGCGCGCAACCTGAGGCGCCGGGCACAGCGGCCGGGTCGCACCTTGCAGCGTCTCGGGCAGGTCGGCGCTTTCGGGATGTGCGGCGGCGGTGATGGCCTCGGGCGGGGTGCCGGCCTCGACCCATTCGACCAGAGGGGTCAGCAGGTCGACAACCTCAGTCGCGGGGCCGCCATCGCAGTGGTTCATGCCGGGCATCGGGTAGAACCGCGCAAAACTGGCAGCCGCGCCATCGTTATTGGCGTTCAGCCGGTCATACCAGCGGGCCGTGTCATTCACCGAAAAGACCGCATCGGCCACGCCGTGATACAGGATCATCTTGCCGCCCGCGTCGCGGAAATCCGCCAGTTCGGGATCGTCGGCACCCGGCGGTGCCATGACCTGCATCGGCGATTGCGGGAACTGGTCGTCGGTCGCCTCGATCCGGCCGGCCTGTGCGGCAATGTCGAACTCCAGCAGGAACTGCACCAGATCGGCGGGGCTGCCGCCCACGCGGGTCGGCGGCACCGTAAAGATCTGCGCCTGCGAGGCCGCGCCCATAACCGCGATAATCGGCATGTTGTCCCAGGGCGGAATCGTGCTTTCCAGCTTCCACGACCGCCAGTCAGCCCCGGCAATGCCCGGATCCCAGGCCCAGTCGCTGTAAAGCTGTTGGCCATCCCCGCCGCGCGGCCCGGCGTGAATCGTTTGCAGGGCCTGAACCTGCGGCGCGCTGAGGCAGGCAGAGTTCTGACCCTCGGCGCATTGCAGCGACGTGATGTCAAAGCTGGCCTGACAGGCGGCGGTGTCATTCACCAGCCCATCGGACAGCCCGTCCAGCGCATCGCAACTGGCCAGGATGCCATCAGCCACCAGTCGCAGGTCGGCCGGTGAAAATGCCTGTCTTATATCAGCATTCACCTTGGCAAAGCTTTGCACATCCAGCGCATGCTGGATGCCAGCGCGCGGCAGGTTGAAGCCGGGGGCACCGATCAGCAACCCGTCAAACGCATCGGGCATGCGCGCCGCCGCCACCATCGCATGCCGCCCGCCATTCGAGCAGCCAATGCCATAACTGCGCCCCGCCGGCTGGCCATAGAAGGCCGCGACCATCTGCAAGGCCAGCGGTTGCAGGACCGCGACCGCCTTATAGCCATACATCTGCCGCGCCTCGAAATCGAAACCAAAGGCCGCGCCGCCGGCCAGCCCCAGATCGGGATTGGCCTTGCCGTCATGGCCCGCATCGCTGCTGACCACGGCATAGCCACGCGCCAGGGCCGAGGTTTCGCCCGTGCCGGTCAACCGCCCGCCCGTCGCCGGCACCACGGCGCCGTCGTTGCCGCCGTTGAACTGATGAACGAAATCGCCGTTCCAGTCGTCGGGCAGCGCCAGTTCGAAGGACAGGGCATAGGGCTTGCCGTCGCTGCCCGTCCGTTCCGCCGTGCGGGCACGGATACGGCATTGCGCGGCGGGGCTTTCATCGCCTGCGGGCAGGGCTGCGACCTCGGTAAAGGTCACGCCGGTCAGGCCCATGGCCTCGGGGGTCAGGCGGTCATCACAGTCCAGCGCGAAGGCCGCCGGGGCCGCGAGGATCAGTGCAGTGGTGCAGAGGACAAGGCGTTTCATGATGCTACCTTTCAATGACGCGGATGGTATTACCCTGATCTGACAGAACGAATTGCATCAGATCCTCGCGGCCACGGCGGGAAACATGTTCTGGCCGTGATTGACGGGAATGGCGGTGACCGTGACGCCGTTCTGTTCGAAGACAACGCCTTCATCGGCCTCATGCGCGACGACCTGTGCGGTGGCCTCGGGCGTGCCCTCGTCGATGCGGCGCGTCTCGATATCCCAGCTATGGGCGGCCTGAAGCCCGTCCATCAGCTGTTTCGTGCCGGTCGGGCCGTAGATCTGGAACGGCTCGGTCCGACCCTTAAGCGTGGCGCCCACAAAATATCCGGTCAGATAGATGTCTGACAAGCCGTTGACGTGATCGGAATGGAAATGCGTCAGAAAAACGGCGTCCAGCGTGCCCGGCGTCTGGCCTGCCTGCGCCACCCGGATGCTGGCCCCGCGCCCGGCATCGAACAGCAGGTTCAGCCCGCCGGCCTGCACCAGATTGGCCGCGCCAAAGCGGGTTTCGCTAAGCGTCGGCGTGCCGGTTCCCAGCAGCGTAACGACCAGATCGCCGGATACCGCGGCCTCGGCGCTGGCTTCGGGGGCGGCTTCGGGTGCCTCCTGCTGGGCGGCGACCGGGGCGGGGGCGACAAGCGCGGCGGCAGCCCAGATGGCACAATGCGTTCTGGATAAAGTCATGGGATTCTCCTCTGGTTTGATCCAAGGCCACGCAGCGTCATGCCGCCGGTCGCCGGTCGCCGGGGGCGGCCGGTCAAGCCATCGCCTTGGGCGTCAGGGTGTCGTCCAATCCAGCGCCAAAGCTGTCGGGGCGACAAGGATCAGGGCGGTCGCGCCAAGGAAAAGCTGTTTCATGGCTGTGTTCCGTTCACTCTTTCAGGACCTGGATAGAGGTTCCCTGATCGGACAGCCGGAACTGCATCAGGTCTTTGCCGATCACCAGCGGCCCGTCATAGGTCGTGCGTGTCCGCGTTATCAGCTCATCCACCGGCGGATTTCCCATCAGCACCATATGCGAATAGACGGCGAAATCGGGCTGCGCGGCGGCAAAGACGCGGCCGACATCCTCGGGGCTGGTGTGATGGGCCAATGCGGTCTGAACGGCGGGGCTGTCCATCATGTCTTGGACGGCCATGCCGACTTCGTGGATGACAAGATCAGTATCCCTGCCGAATTCCACCACGTTCTGATCAAAGGTGGTATCGCCGCTGATCAGCACCGACTTGTCGCCATAATCAATGCGATAGCCGATGGCGTTTTCGATCTTGTCGCCGTGTTTGACCGGAAAGGCCGTGACCTTCACCCCGTTCTGTTCGAACACCACGCCGCTTTCGCTTTCATGTGCTTCGATCCGGGTCGCTGGCTCGGGTATCTGTTCATCAAGGATGCGCGTGTCGATATCCCATTGATGCGTCATCCGCAGCCCATCGGCCAGCTTCTGCGTGCCGATCGGACCATAAAGCTGAAACGGCTCTTGCCGGGTTCCGATATAGGGCACGCGGATATAGCCGGTCATGAACACATCGGCCAATCCGTTGACATGATCGGAATGGAAATTGGTCAGAAAGGTCGCGTCGATCTGGCCGATATTCAGCCCGGCCTGCTTGATGCGGATGGTGGCGCCGCGCCCGGCATCGAACAAAAGGTTCAACCCGCCTGCCTGCACCAGATTGGCGGAACTGAAGCGGTCGGAATGCAAGGCCGGCGTGCCCGTGCCCAGCAAGGTGACGACCAGATCATCCGCGGGCGCGGCATCGGGCGCAGTGGCGAGCGCGGCTTCCTGCGCGATGGCGGGCATGGCGAGGGTGACGGCAAGCGCCGTCAGCGCAGCCGCCCCCGTGACGCAAAGCGTCCTGAGTGAAGTCATCATATCCTCCTTGGGTTTGCTATGCGGCCGGGCCGCGTTCCGCAGGCGGTCGGGGTCAGCCGTTCAGGCCGTCAGACCCAGCAGTCGCATGGCGTTTTCTTTCAGGATCAGCGGGCGGACCTCGTCGCGGAAATCGGCCTTGTCAAAGGCGTCCAGCCATTTTTCAGGCGCGATCATCGGCCAGTCACTGCCAAACAGCATCTTCTTTTTCAGAATCGTGTTGGCGTATTGCACGAGGATCGGCGGGAAATACCGGGGCGACCAGCCCGACAGGTCGATATAGACATTGGGCTTGTGCTGGGCGACCGACAGCGCCTCTTCCTGCCAGGGGAAGGACGGATGGGCCAGAATGATCGGCATGTCGGGGAAATCGACGGCCAGATCGTCCATATACATCGGGTTCGAATATTTCAGCCGCATCCCGTTGCCACCGGGCATCCCCGAGCCCACGCCGGTCTGCCCGGTATGGAACAGCGCCGGCTTGCCGCTTTCGGCGATCGCCTCGTACAGGACATAGGCGCTGCGGTCGTTGGGATAGAAGCCCTGCATCGTCGGGTGGAACTTGAACCCCTGAATGCCGTGGTTTTCCACCAGATCACGGGCCTCGCGTGCGCCCAGCTTGCCCTTGGCCGGGTCGATCGAGGCAAAGGGGATCAGGATGTCCGAATGTTTCGCGCAGGCATCGGCCACCTCGTAATTGTTGTATCGGCGATAGCCGGTCTCGCGTTCGGCATCGACGGGAAAGATCACCGCCGCGATGTTCATCTGCCGATAGTGGTCGGCGGTCTGGTCGATGGTCGGCGGATGATTCCACGGGGCGCCGAAATATTTCGCCATGGTCGATTGCAGGTCGTCATAGCCGTCATCGGCATGGCAGCCACAGCTTTCCTCGGCATGGGTGTGAAAGTCGATGGCGCGGATCTTTTCAAAGTCGATCTTGTTCATCTTGTCCCCCTTTCAGACGCGGATCAGCGCCGGGTCTTCGTTGTCGTAAAGCCGTTCCAGCAGATCGGCCCGGCGGGTCAGGATCTTGTTGATGTTGAGCGAGCCCTTGTCGGTGACTTCCTGCCCCTCGACCGAGGGCGGCTCGGCCAGGATCAGCGCACGGGTGATGCGCTTGGCCGATCCGGTGGCGCCCGCGTTCATCGCCCGCAGCGCCGCCTCGATCCGGGCTTTCAGCGCGTCATCGGTGACCGCGCCGCGTGTGGTGTTGTCATCGGTCGCGGTGCCGGGGACGGGAAAGACGAACAGCCCGACTTCGCCCCGGTCATGGCCGCAGATCACCACGTCCTGCACAAGCCCCGCCAGGGCCTTCAGCACGGTCATCCGCAGCGCGCCGGCCTGAACCCAAGTGCCGGTGCCCAGCTTGAAATCCTCGGACACGCGGCCATCGAAGATCAGCCCCAGGGAGGCATCGTCATTATCGACGAAACGCACCGCATCGCCGGTGATGAAAAATCCTTCCTCATCAAAGGCTTTCGCTGTCCGCTCGGGATCCTCGAAATAGCCGGGCATGACATTCGGCCCGCGCACGCGGATCTCGCAGCGCATGTCGTCATCCGGGATCAGCTTTAATTCCACCCCCGGCAGCGGCACGCCGATCACACCGGAACGGCCGATGGGCTCGTGAACCGCCACACAAGAGGGCGCGGTTTCCGTCAGCCCCCAGCTGGACGCCATCATCGGCAGCCCGCCGCGCACCTCGATCATGGCGCGTTCGATCCGGTCCCAGACATCCTGCGGCAGCGAGGCGCCGGCATAGAAGATCAGGTCGATATCCTTCAGCAACCGGTGACGCAGGGCTGGATCGGCCTCTAGCGCATCGGCGATCATGACGTAGCCAATGGGCACATTGAAGGCCAGCGTGCCGGGGAATGCCTGACGATTGGCCAGCGTGGTGGCAAAGCCCTTGCCGGTCGGCTTGCCGCTGTCGATATGCATCGTGCCGCCAAGGGCCAGCGTCATGTTGACGTTGTGATTGCCGCCAAAGACATGGTTCCAGGGCAGCCAGTCGGTGATGCGCGGCGGCGCGTCCGACAGATAGGGCATCACCGAATACATCTGCACCTGATTGACGCACAGCATCCGATGCGTGGTCAGCACGCCCTTGGGGTCGGAACTGGACCCCGAGGTGAACATCATCTTGGCCAGCGTATCCGGCCCGATACCGGCATGGACCCTGTCCAGATCGGGATGCACCTCATGCGCCAGCAGGTCGGCCATGGGGGTCTGCCCATTGGCACCGTCTGCCGGCCGGGCGGCGACGATCTCGACCCCCGCCAGTTCCGGCAAAGCCAGTGCGCCGGCATAACGCGCCGCGTCATCGACAAAGGCCATGCGCGGGCGCGTCTTGTTCAGCACATAGGTCAGGCGCGGATAGGCATCGGGGATCAGCGAATACTGTTCGGCCAGCGGCACCACCGGCACGCCCACATATTGCGCGGCCAGCGACAGGATCAGGTGATCAACGCCATTGCCGGACATGATGACGATGCGGTCATCGGCCCCCATACCGCGCGCCAGCAGCCCCGAGGCCACCCGGCGCACCATCGGCAACAGCTCGCCAAAGGTCACATTGCGCCAGCCCGGCCCTTCGCGTTCGGCAACGGCGACGCGGCCTGGCGCCTTTTCCGCCCAGATATGCAACCATTCGCCGGTGTTGCGCACATGATCAGGCAGCGGATAGCCCGAGCGCAGCAGGATGGTGCCATCGGCCCGGTCCTCGCGTTCGACCCGATGCGGCAGATAATGCGTCAGGGTGCGTTCTCTTGCCCATTCGGCACGCTCGCGGAAGTTCTCGGGCGTGGTTGGCGGCAGTTCGATATGTTCCATCTCGATCCTCCGGTTCTGGCAGGTCAGCGGAATACCGGCGCGCGCTTTTCCAGAAAGGCGCGCAGCCCCTCTTGCGCGTCGGGCGTGGTCTGGACCAGCGCGGCACACAGGCTTTCGGTGAACAGGCCCTCGGCATGGGACATGTCGCTGATGCGGCTTAGCCCCTGCACCATGAAATAGTTCGACATCGGCGCGTTGCCGGCGATGTCGGCGGCCAGCTTGCGGGCCAGAGGCAGTGCCTCGCCATCGGCCACGCTGTAATGGGCCAGGCCAAGGCGCACCCCGTCATCGGCATCATACTTGCGGCCGGTCAGCATCATCTCGACCATGCGGTCGGCGCCCAGAATGCGCCCGACCCGGACCGAGGCACCGCCGCCCACGAAAATACCGCGCCGGCCCTCGGGCAGCTGGAAGATCACCGACGGCTCGGCAATGCGCACATGGGTCGCGGTCGCCAGTTCCAGCCCGCCGCCGATCACGGCGCCCTGCATGGCGGAAATGGTGATCCGCCCGCCAAACTGGATCATGTCCATGATCTGATGCCACTTGCGCGAATGATAAACGCCCTGCTCGGCCGAGCGCTCGACATGTTCTGACAGGTCCAGCCCGGAACAGTAATGCCCGCCCGACCCGGTCAGGATCACCACCCGCACCTGTTCGGGCAGCGTGGCATAGGCGTTTTCGATGGCGGCGATCAGCCCATCGCTCATGGCGTTGCGCTTGTCGGTGCGGATCATGGTGATGGTGGCGATCTGGCCGTCCAGTTCGGTGGTCAGATATTTCGCATGTTCGGACATCGTTGTCTCCTTCAGGACGGTCATTTGGGGGCCAGCCGCACGGCGCTGTCGATGCGGATCACCTCGCCGTTCAACAGCGGGTTCTGCACGATCTGCTCGACCAGCATGGCAAATTCATTGGGGCGCCCAATCCGCGAGGGAAAGGGAAGCCCGGCTTCCAGCGCGGTGCGCGCCTCGGGCGGCAGGCCGGCGCTCATGGCGGTTTCGAACAGGCCCGGCGCGATGGCCATCACCCGGATGCCGAACCGCGCCAGTTCGCGCGCCGCCGGCAAGGTCATCGACACGATGCCGCCCTTGGACGCGGCATAGGCGGCCTGCCCGATCTGGCCATCCTGCCAGGCCACGGATGCGGTGTTGATGATCACGCCCCGCGCGCCATCGCCGTCCAGCGGTTCGGCCCCGGCCATGGCACGCGCCGCATGGCTAAGCACGACATAGCTGCCATAGAGGTTCACCCGCAGGGTGCGTTCAAAGGCTTCCAGCGGCAGCGCGCCATCGCGCGGCAGGATGCGACCCGCCGTGCCGATCCCGGCACAGTTCACCACGATGCGCGGAACACCCAGTTCGGCCGCGACGCGGGCAAAGGCAGCCTCGACAGCGGCGGGGTCCGACACATCGACGGCGATCCCGATCCCGCCGATCTGATCCGCGACCCGCGCCGCCGCATCAGCCGACAGGTCCAGCACGGCAACCCGCGCCCCCTGCCGGGCCAGCCGCCGGGCCGTGGCCTCGCCCAGCCCGCTGCCGCCGCCGGTGACCAGTGCAATCTGTCCCGAAATATCCATTTCGTTACCCCTTTTCCTTACATGAAGCCGCGCAGGGCCAGCATGGCCGCGACCAGCGCCAGATCGGCCAGAATGAACGGCACGATCCCGGCGAAAACCTGTTCCAGCCGCACATAATCCCGCGCGACCGAATGGATGACGAAGACGTTCAACCCGACGGGCGGCGTGATCATCCCGATCTCCAGCAGCTTGGCGACCAGCAGGCCGAACCACAGCTTGTCGACGCCATGCTGGGCCAGGATCGGCAGGAACAGCGGCAGCGTCAGCAGCAGCGCACCGATCGGTTCCAGGAACATGCCAAGGATCAGATAGATCACGACGATCGCCAGCAGCAGCGCGAATGTGCCCAGCCCCAGCCCCTCGACAAAGCCGCTGATCTGCATCGACAGGCCCGACATGGCGACAAGCCGCGTGAACAGGTTGGCGCCGATGGCGATGATGAACAGCGCCCCGCCCGACAAAAGTGTGTCGACCAGACTTTCCTTGAACCCCTTCCAGCTGAGCGAGCGCCGCACCAGCCCGATCAGGATGGCAACGAAGCTGCCGAAAGCGCCGGCCTCGGTCGCGGTGAAGAAGCCGCTGAACAGCCCGCCGAACACCGCTGCGATCAGCAGCAGAACCGGCCAGATCTCGGCCGTCTTTTGCCAGCGATCGCCCATCGTATAGGCTTGGGCGCGCGGCAGGCTTTCGGGATTGCGCCACCAGACGATCAGCACGGCAGCGATATAGAAGGCCAGCGAGGCAAGCCCCACGAACAGCCCGCCCAGAAACAGCTGGTTGATCGAGGTCTCGGCCTGGATCCCGTAAAGGATCAGGATGATCGAGGGCGGGATCAGCGCGCCGATCGTGCCCCCTGCTGCCACCGAGCCGGTGGCGATGCGCAGGTCATAGCCCTGTCGCGCCATTTCGGGCACCGCGATCCGGCCGATGGCGGCCGAACAGGCGACCGATGACCCCGACACCGCCGCAAAGCCCGAGGCACCGGCAAGCGAGGCGATGGCCAGCCCGCCGGGCAACCAGCCCCACCAGACGCGGGCGGCCTCGAACAACCCGCGCGTCAGGCCCGAGTGATAGGCGATATAGCCCATCAGCAGGAACATCGGGATCGAGGACAGCGTCCAACTGGCCGAGGTGGTATATGGGATCGTCGACAGCATCGACAGCGCCGGTCGCAGGCCGGCCACGGCCCAGATGCCGACGAATGACACCCCGATCAGCGAGGCCGCAATGGGCACGCGCAGCGCGATCAGCGCCAGAAGCGCGACCAATGCCAGAATGCCAATGGTGATCGGTTCCATCACGCCTCCTCCTGCGTGGCCTGAAGCTCTTCCAGCGGATCGTGATCGCCGTCGGTAAAGCGGCCGGTCAGCACCTCAAAGATGCGGATCAGCATGACGATCAGGGCAAGGCCGAAGGAAAAGGGCGGGATCCAATAGCTGGGCCAGGTCACAAAGCGCATCGTGCCGGCCTCGATATAGGCGCCGCTGGCCATCTTGCTGAGCGCCTCGTTGGTCGAGCCGTAAAGCATCACCGCCAGCACCGCGGCAAAGACCAGAAAGCCGAACAATTGCACCAGCCGCAGCGGCGTTCCGGTCAGGTTCTGGGTAAAGATCGTCGCCTCGATATGGCGGCGCTTCAGTTCCGTCAGGGCCAGCGGCAGCAGGCTGACGGCGACCATGTAATACTTGCCGACCAGATCGGCGGTGGCGGGAAAGCCTGCGCCAAGAAAGCTGCGCATCAGCACATCAATCACGACCTGCAACATCATCGCGATCAACACCAGGCCGCCCATGACCATACTGAACCGCGCAATGGCAGTTTCGATCGGTTTCAGCATCCGATCCTCCAGAAAATGCGGGGGTTTTTTGGCGAAGGGCACGCGCCGGTCAGCCGGCGCGTGCCTGAAGCTTACTGGCCGTAGGTGGCGAAATCGACGCCGGACCAGATTTCCTGCTCACGCAGCGCGCCCAGTTCCTCGGGGGTCATTTCGGGGGTGATCAGGCCTTCCCATTTCTCGATCAGCGCCGCATAGCGGTCGATCTTGGCCTGGGCATCGGTCACGCCGCGCTGTTCCAGGATCGCCGCGGCGCCTGCCAGGCGTTCGGTGTTATAGGCGTCGCGCGCATCCAGAACGGCCTGATCGGGGGTGATGAATTCGACCTCGTCACCGGCCTTGACCTCGGCGACCTGCGCGTCAAAACCCGCGACGCCCGCCGCCAGCCCGTATTGCGAGGCCGTTGCCAGCGCATGACGGTCCTGCGCATCCATCCGGTCCCACAGCATCTTGCTGGCGGTGGCGACGGCGGCACCGTTGAACACGCCCTCGTTCAGTTCGGTCACATAGTTGATCACGTCGCCAAGCCGGTTGGCGATGATTTCGTGCGGCGAACTGAAGGTCGCATCCACGACACCCTGGCTGAGGCTTTCGAACAGCTCGCTTGAGGGCATCTGCACCGCGACGCCGCCCATCTTCTCGATATAGGCCGCATAGAAGGGCGAACCGCTGCGCACCTTCAGCGCCTTCATATCGGCCAGCGTGCGAACCGGCTTGGTGGTCAGCAACTGATAGATCGGCGTCGTATCCGAGCCCAGATAGACCTGACCGTTGCGCGTGAACTCGGCCTGACAGGGTTCGCAGGTGACGATATATTCGGTGACGGTGGCGGACACGACCTGCGCGCTGGACCCCAGCATCGACAGTTCCGAGACCAGCCCGGATTCGGGATATTCGGCAACGAAATAGGGCATCAGCAACGGGCCGAACTCGGTCACGCCATCGCGCAGACCGGTCGACATCTCATTCGGGGCGACAAGTCCCGAAGGCGTGTCATGCCCGGTCCAGCGGCCCTCGGTCAGCTCTTCCAGCTTGCTGAAGATCGTCGGATAGACATCCTTGGCGGCCGCGTGGTTCGGGCCAAAGGCGCTGGTGGCGCGGATGGTGTCGGCCGAGGCCTGCACCGCCAGCACGGAAATCGAACATGCGAACAGGGTCGCGGCAATGCGCGTTGTCATGGGCTTCCTCCTTGGGTCACAAAGCGGCCGGATCTCCTCATCCGGCGCGCCGATGTCTTGCGGTCAGCGCGCCGGCCGTCCCTCCAGCCGTTCCAGCAGGTGCAGGAACTGGGCGCGTTCTTCCTGGTTCAGCCTGCCAAAGATCACCTCTTCGGCAAGATGGGTCTTTTTCGTCAGGCGGTCGCGCATATGGCGACCGCGCAGGGTCGCCGTCAGCGCGTAACGCCGGCGGTCGGTGGGAACCCGCTTGCGTGAGATCAGCCCGCGCTGTTCCAGTTCGTCGATGACGACGACAAGGTTCGAGCGTTCGATCTGCAAGGCATCGGACAGTTCGGACTGAACGATGCCGGGATTGTCGATGATGATCGACAGGCAGGAAAAGCTGGCGACGCGCAGACCTTCCTCGGCCAGAACGGCATGGGCCCGCGGCTGGATCAGCATATAGGCCCGCTTCAGCCGATAGCCGATCAGCCCGCCAAGCACCGTATCCTCGATGATCCGCGCGGTGCCATCTTCGGCTTGTTCATCCGGTTGCGACATGATTCCCCCTCTTCCCGTCATATTGGTATGATGGATAATAGTTATAGTCAATAACCATTATCCATCGCCATCTCCGGGACGTTCTGCAACTGCATGAAACCCGCGAAGAACCGGACCAGATCGTCAAATGCGTCGAGTGGCAGGACCTGGGCAACATATTGATCGGGCCGCAAAATCAGCAGCGCGCCGCGCTGCCGGTCGATGCCCCGCATGTCGAAGATGTCGGCCCCTGCACCCGCGCTGCCCGCACAAAAAACCTTTTCGTAATCAACCAGACCAAGCGCCCCCTTGGCCGGCAGCAACAGCGATGGCAGCCGGTCCAGCCGCATCTGCCGGTGGTCTGGCTGGAACACGGCCCGCAGGTCAAGGACACTGTCGATATCGGCCCCGGCGGGCGTATGGCGCCGCAACGGGCTGGCAGGATCACGGTCCAGGAACCGGCACAGGGTCGCAATGGCACCGCCGGGCTGCCCTTCGTCACCCGCTGGCGCAAAAGCCATCAGACGCCACCGACCATCCGCCAGCAGCGCATGACCCAGCTGCATCACTCGGGCATCGGCCAGCCGGGTGACGGGCGCCGAATGGAACCGCTTGCCGACAATCTGACCAGAGGCCAGCGCCTGATGCCGGTCATTCCCCGTGATCAGCGAGGGGTCATAGCGCGTCTCGACCCCGGCCGTATATCGCCCGTGCTTCTTGAAATAGCCCTGAAACACAGAGGCCTCGGCCGGATTGCGGGGGCGGGCACTGAACAGCCGCGCCATGTCGCGATCAAAGTCGATCAGTTCCTTCGCCTTGGCCTGACGCTCGGCCGAATAGGTATCCAGAAGCGCCGGCCCCGCCTGCCCGTTCAGAACGGCAGCCAGTTTCCAGCCCAGATTGAAGCTGTCGGCCATCGACACGTTCATGCCCTGCCCCGCCTTGGGGCTGTGCGTGTGGCAGGCATCACCGGCAATGAAGATATGCGGCTGACGAAGACCACGCTCGGCCTTCGGAACATCGTCGAAGGCATCGCAGACACGTTGGCCGATCTCGTAGGCAGACCACCAGGACACTTCCTTGACCTCAAGGCTATGGGGCGACAGGATCGCGCGGGCCTTTGCGATCAACTGATCCGGGGTGATCTTGCGGTCGGCGGCGCGTTCATCGCCATGCAGCGCGTCCAGCTCGATATACATGCGGACCAGATAGCCGCCCTCGCGCGGGATGATCATCATGCTGCCCTGATCGGCGGATTGGATCGCCACCTTCAGCCGGATGTCGGGGAAATCTGTCACCGCCAGCACATCCATCACGCCCCAAAGCTGACGCGCTGCCTCGCCTTTCAAGACGTGCCCCATGGCCGCGCGCACGGTGCTGCGCGCGCCATCACAGCCCACGACATACCGCGCGCGGATCGTCTCGACCCGGCCGGAATCGTCGTCGAGACAGCGGAACCGGGCCAGAACCGGATAGTCCGGGTCGCCGGAGTCCTGAAGCCCGATCAGGTCGCGGTCATAGTCTGGAACCAGCCGGCGGGGCGAATTGCGCATCACGGAAAGATAGAAATCATGAATGCGCGCCTGATTCAGAATCAAGTGCGGCATCTCGGACAGATCCTCTTCGACATCGCGGATGCGGTCGGCACGCGCCAACCCGGCGGTGCCCTCGACCGGCCGCCAAAAGGCGACCTCGTTGACCCAATACCCCTCTTTCATCGCCTGGTCGGCAAAGCCGAAGGCCTGAAACATCTCGACCGAGCGGCAGGCCACCCCATCAGCCTGACCGACCTGCAAAGGCCCGGATTTCCGCTCGGTGATCCGGGTCACGATACCGGGAAAGGCCGAAAGCTGCGCCGCAAGCGTCAGCCCCGCCGGACCGCAGCCCACGATCAGGACATCGACCTTGTCGGCCCGCACCGCCGCATCATCCGCCGCAGGCAATACCGACGGATCACCGGCACGAAAGCCGTTTTGATGATATTGCATCCTTCCCCTCCACAAATGATATGCATGCTTACTACCAGATACTGGACATCCGCCCGATCTGTCAATATAGTATGTATGCATATTAAGTGCCGGAAGGATGCCATGACATCGACCTCTGATCTGACCGAATTGCCGGGGCATCTGATCCGCCGCCTGAACCAGCGCTCTACGGCCATTTTTCAGGATCGGATGAAGGAAGCAGGTCATGACCTGACATCGGTGCAATTCGCGGCGCTGGACATGCTGAACCTGCACCCCGGCACGGATCAGGCAGGTCTTGCGACCATGATCGCCTATGATCGGGCAACGATTGGCGGGGTTGTGCAGCGGCTGGAACAGAAGGGTCTGGTCGCGCGTCAGATCGACGAGAACGACCGCCGCGCCCGCAGGCTGACGCTGACCCCGGCAGGTCACAAGCTGCTGATGCAGCTGTCCCCGATGGTCGCCGCCTTGCAGGCCGAGATTCTGGGCAATCTGTCAGATGCCGAGCGCGCCCAGTTCATCAACCTGGCCAAGCGCGCGATCATGGGCTGACGGCGGGCGGATCCTGCCTCAGACACTCGCCACGATCTGATCCATCAGCCGGCGCAGGTCGCCGAAATGCCCCTCGCCCCGCGCCGGAAGATTCGGGTCCGAGGTGATGGCCACGCTGAGCCGCAGATCAGGGACCACAGCCAGCATCTGTCCGCCATATCCGCGCGCATAAACGGCATCCCTGCCGGCATAGCGGGTCAGGAACCAGCCATAGCCATAGTCATCGCCCGAAAAGGGTGATCGCGCGCGGGGCTGCCACGATGTTTCAAGCCAGGCCGCGCTGACGACCTGCCGACCCTGGACCCGGCCACCATTCAGCATCAGATCACCGATCCGGGCCAGGCCCAAGGGGCTGACCACCATGTCATTGCCGCCCAGAAAACGTCCCTGCGGGTCGCGGATCCATGGCGGCATGGCAATGTCCAGCGGGCCGGCCAGCCAGTCGCGGGCCAGCTGATGCAAATCGTCACCGGCAGCACGCGCCAGCGCCGCGCCCAGAATGTGCCAGCCGCCGGTGGAATAGATGAAGCGCCCGCCGGGCGCGTCCTCCAGCGGTTGCCGCAGCGCATAATCGACCCAATCGGGGCTGGACACCCAGGCGCCGTAATTCGCCCCCGAGGTGCTGGCCAGCCCTGCCCGCATGGTCAACAGATCGCCCACGGTCAGCCGGTCGCGGGCATCGCCGAACGGGTCGCGCCCCAACAGCGGCAGAACCGGCTGATCGGGGCCGTCGATCACGCCCCGGTCGATGGCAATGCCAGTCAGCAGCGCAAGGATCGTCTTGGACACCGATTTGACATTCGCCGGCCGGTCCACCGCCGGACCACGATAGGCCTGCGCCAGCAGCCGCTGACCATCGCGGTGAATGACCAGCGCCCGCAATTGCCCCAGCCCCGCCGCCTGCGCCGAGACCGCACGCAGATCCGCCTGCTGCGCCCCGGCACGCGAGGCCAATACCGGCGCCGCCAGCGCCGCTGATCCGGTAAGCAGCACCTGACGCCGCGAAATACCCTGCATGCCAATCCCCCGTTTATCGACTGCGATTCCAGTTGGGGGCAGGCGCCACGCCGTTCAACCGCCGCTCGCGCGACGGTGTTCGGAACCGCGCGCTTAGTCACGCTTGGCGATCCCCTGCCAGACATGCCAAGCTTGGCCCATATCCCCGCCACCAGGAAAGGAGAGCAGGATGCAGATCTTCCGCGCAGGCACCACCCCATCGGCCAAGGGGCCCGCCGACTGGTTTACCGGCACCGTCAGGCTGGATCCGCTGTTCAACCCACAAGCCCCGGACCGGGTGCAGGGGGCGCTTGTCACCTTCGAACCCGGCGCGCGCACCGCATGGCATACCCATCCCCTCGGCCAGACGCTGATCGTCACCACCGGCCTTGGCCTGGCCCAAAGCTGGGGCGGAGAGCTGCGCGAATTGCGCCCCGGCGACGTCATCTGGTTTGCGCCAGGCGAAAAGCACTGGCACGGGGCATCGCACCAGACCGCCATGTCCCATATCGCGGTTCAGGAAGTCAGCGAGGGCCGCACGGTCGACTGGCTGGAACATGTCAGCGAGGCGGAATACGCCGCAGCGACCTGACCAGCGCTAACGGAATGCAGGTGGTCGCGGCGCCGACGGCCTTTCAGGCCAGCGCGTCCAGATGCCGGCGCAGAACCGTGGCAAACGCGGCGATCTTTCGCTGCCTGAATGCGGTCGGCTGAGTCAGCAGGTTGATGGGCCGCTCGCCCAGTCTGGATTCGGTCAGCAGCGGCACCAGCGCGCCGCTGGCCAGATAGGGGGCAAGGAAGATGTCGGGCGCGCGCACAAGACCATGCCCCCGGATCGCCTCGCCGATCGCGATGGCCGCGCTGTTGACAGACAGTTGGCCTTGCATCGCGATGACCACCTCGGCCGCGCCATCCCGCAAGGGCCAGCGGCCGGGCGTTTCCTCATTCAGGTCGATGATGGCCTGATGCCCTTCCAGATCGGCGGGACGCTGCGGTGTTCCATGCCGGGCCAGATAATCCGGGCTGGCCGCGATGGCCGGGGTAGTGCGGCCGATCCGCTGCATCTTCAGGCTGGAATCGCGTGGAATGCCGATGCGCACAGCCAGATCAAAGCCACCCGCGACCAGATCGGTCAGCCCGTCATTCAGCACCATCTCGACCCGCACCTGCGGATTTTCAGTGACAAAGCTGCGGGCTGCGTCGGCCAGGCAAAGCTCGCCCAAGGTGGTGCCGGCGGTGATGCGAAGCCGCCCCGACAGGCTGCGGCCCGGATCATGCAGCGCGGCCTCGGCCTGATCCAGCGCGGCCAGAACCTCGCGCGCGTGGGGCAGCCAGCGTTCGCCATCCTCGGTCAGCGACAGCGCCCGCGTGGTGCGATACAGCAGGCTGCGGCCCAGCCGTGCCTCTAGCGCGGCGACCTGCTTGCCGGCCAACTTGTTCGAAATCCCCAATCGCTGCGCGCCGGCAGTAAAAGAGCCCGCCTCGACCACGGCGACAAAGGTTCTGATCCCGTCGGCAAATTCCACATTATCCCCCATTTGGCGACAGTAACTATCCAACTGTTGCCATTATCGAGACAATAACAAGGCGCTATCTGTTTGCCGACGACAAATCGCACCGATGCGTGCATGTATGAGGAGATGACAGATGAACAATGTGCTGACCGGATTTGGCTTTGGATCCGAACGCGGGGCGGACAAGGCCGCGCTGATCCTGCGGGTAACCCTTGGGGTGCTGTTCCTGGCCCATGCCGGGCTGAAGATCTTTGTGTTCACGCCGTCGGGCACGGCGGGATATTTCGCCTCGCTCGGGCTGCCGGGCGTTCTGGCCTATGCCACGATCGCGGCCGAACTGCTGGGCGGGATCGCGCTGATCCTGGGCTTTCAGACCAGCCTTGTGGCGCTGGCGCTGATCCCGGTTCTGCTGGGCGCGGCGGTCCTGGGGCATGGGGCGAACGGCTTCTGGTTCAACAACGAAGGGGGCGGTTGGGAATATCCGGCATTCTGGGCCGTGGCGCTGCTGGTGCAGGCCCTTCTGGGTGGCGGTGCACTGGCCGCGACGAAAGACTGACGCAACCGCAATCGCGGCACAGCAAGGAGAATGAAGATGGCGACAAGTGACGCTTCCCTTTCGGTCAGCCATGTGGCGCTGACGGTGCGCGACCTGGACCGGGTCGGCGATTTCTACCAGCGCGTCATCGGGCTGAACCGCATCAGCGGCGATGCCGAGCTGCTGACCCTTGGCCAGGGCGACCGCGCGCTGGTCCAGCTGCGCCGCGATCCGCAGGCCCGCAGCCACCCGCAAGAGGCCGGTCTGTATCACACCGCCTTCCTGCTGCCCGCGCGTCAGGATCTGGGGCGCTGGCTGCGCCATGCCGGCGGTCTGGAGCAGCATCTTGACGGCGCCGCCGACCATCTGGTCAGCGAGGCGGTCTATCTGCACGACCCCGAGGGCAACGGCATCGAGATCTATGTCGACCGCCCGCGCGATAGCTGGACCTTCGAGGGGACAGGTGATGCCAAGCGGGTCGTCATGGCCAATTCGGCGCTGGATTTCCCCGGCCTGATGCAGGCGCAGGGTGACTGGACCGGGGCCCCGGATGATACGGTTATCGGCCATGTGCATCTGCAAGTGGGCGACATTCCGATGGCCGAGGCCTTCTATACCGGCACCCTGGGGCTGGATCTGATGGCGGCCCGGTCGGGGGCCAGCTTCTATGCGGCGGATGGGTATCATCATCATCTGGCGACGAATATCTGGAACAGCCGTGGCGCCGGGCCGCGCAGTGCCGATACCGCCGGGCTGGCAGAACTGGTTCTGTCGGCGCAGCCGGATCGCGCAACCGGTCTGGGTGGCGACGGCTTCACCGACCCCTGGGGCAATCGCATCACCATTGCCCCGCGACATGGCGGCGCGCAGCCTGCATAGGGCCGGCTTTCCCCCTGCGCCGGGATCGCTATGATGAAACGGTCACGCCCCATTGGGCGCGGCCGTTTTCGCCTTTGGGCGGGGGCAAAGCATGGCAAAGGGGCCGATTCGACGCCCCGGAAAAGGGCAAGGAAAAGCGGGATGAGCGAGACGAAAGTTTGCCTGATCGTGGGCGGCGGCAGGGGCATGGGCGCGGCAATCGCCCGCGAGATGCATCAGCGGGGCTATCAACTGGCGCTGATGTCGCCTTCGGACAGTGCTGAAAAGCTGGCCGCGCAATTGGGCGGGGTCGCCTATCGCGGCCGGGCCGAGGACGCTGACGATCTTCAGGCGGTCTTTGATCTGGCGATGTCCAGCTATGGCCGCATCGACGCGGTGCTGATCCATGTCGGCGGCCCGCCAAAGGGCGATCTGCTGGAGATCAGCGACCAGGACTGGCAGCGCGCCAATAACATGGTCCTGCTGCCGGTCATCCGCATGGCCCGGATGGTCACCCCGGTGATGCAGGCGCAGGGCGGCGGCTCGATCTGCTGCATCACCACCTATTCGGCCTTTGAACCCAGCCTGATGTTTCCGACCTCCAGCGTGTATCGCGTCGGCGTCTCGTCCTTTGCCAAGCTGTATTCCGACCGCTACGGCGCCGAGAATATCCGCATGAACTGCCTGCTGCCCGGCTTTACCGACAGCCTCGATGTCGGAAAATTCGCCGAAATGGCCGCGCTGAAACGCATCGCCCGCGTCGAGGAACAGGCAAAGGCCGCCGCCTTTCTGCTCAGCGATGATTCCAGCTATGTCACTGGCCAAAGCCTGCGGGTTGATGGCGGCGTCACCCGTTCGATATAGGGCAGTCGGCCCCTAATCCCGCGCGCCGGGGTCGTCCCGGCGCAGGATCACCAGCGCCTGTTCCAGCGTCTCGATCCATCCGGCTTCGTATCTGATCCCGGCCTCCAGGACCAGTTTTTGCAGGGCCTGCGCCCGATCACCCGAGCCGTGCGGAAAATCCTCGGCCTCGATCTGGCGGTATTGCGCCAGCTTTTGCCGATGCGCCGCAAGCCGGTGCAGCAAGGCAGGTTCCAGCCCCGCCGGCCCCAATGACGCCTCGGCCCGCAGGCGCACCATCAGCGCATCGCGCAAGGGGCTGCTATCCTCGGCCAGCGGAATCCAGCGCCGCAACTCGTCACGGCCGGCGGCCAGGACATGATAGATCTTCTTCTGTCCCCGCGAATCAGGCAGCGGCTCGGCCTTGATCAGCCCGGCCTGTTCCAGACGCCCCAGCTCTCGATAAATCTGCTGATGGGTCGCGGACCAGAAATGGCCGATGGATTTGTCAAATCGGCGGGCAAGATCCAACCCGGAACCGGATTTTTCGGTCAGCGCGGTCAAAAGGGCATGGGGCAGCGACATGGCCTGTCCTAGCCGCTGCGACGCAACGTTACCAGCCACCCATTATGCAACCAGTTGCAAAAATGCGGGTCGTATGGCCTTCTTGCCCGGCGAGGAACCCCGAGGAGGCACCCGAGATGACGCATTTTCCGCTGATGAACAGCCCGCTGGATCTGGGTTTCACCACATTGAAGAACCGCGTCCTTATGGGGTCGATGCATGTCGGCCTGGAAGAAATGCCCAACGGATTTCAGCGCATGGCAGCTTTCTACGGCGAACGCGCCCGAGGCGGCGTCGGGCTGATCGTCACCGGCGGGATCGCACCGAACGAACGCGGGCGCCCGATGCCCGGCGGGGCAATGATGGCCAGTGATCGGGACGTGGCCAACCACCGCATCGTGACCGATGCCGTCCATGCCGAGGGCGGCAAGATCGCCATGCAGATCCTGCATTTCGGCCGCTACTCCTATCAGCCCGATCTGGTCGCGCCCTCGGCACTGAAGGCCCCGATCAACCCGTTCCAGCCGCAGGAACTGACGACCGCCGAGGTTCAGGCGACCATCGACGATTTCGTCCGATGCGCCGTTCTGGCCCGCCAAGCCGGCTATGACGGGGTCGAGATCATGGGCTCGGAAGGCTATCTGATCAACGAATTCGTCGCCGCCCGCACCAATCGGCGCGACGATCACTGGGGCGGTTCCCATGCCAAGCGCATCCGCTTTCCGGTCGAGATCATCCGCCGGACACGTCAGGCCGTCGGCGCCGATTTCATCATCATCTACAGGCTGTCTATGCTGGATCTGGTCGAAGGCGGCTCGACCTTTGACGAGGTGGTGGACCTGGCCCGCGCGATCGAGACCGCCGGCGCCACGATCATCAACACCGGTATCGGCTGGCACGAAGCCCGCATTCCGACCATCGCAACCAAGGTGCCGCGCGGCGCCTTTGCCTGGGTGACCAAGCGGATGATGGGCAAGGTCGGCATCCCGCTGATCGCCACCAACCGCATCAACACCCCAGACCTGGCCGAGCAATTGCTGGCAGATGGCGCCTGCGACATGGTCTCGATGGCGCGACCGTTTCTTGCCGACCCGGATTTCGTGACCAAGGCCCGCAATGGCCAGGCCGGGCGGATCAACACCTGCATCGCCTGCAACCAGGCCTGTCTTGATCATACCTTCGCGCTGAAGGTCACATCCTGCCTGGTCAACCCCCGCGCCTGCCACGAGACCGAGATCATCATCGAACCGACCACGAAACCGCAATCCATCGCCGTGATCGGCGCAGGTCCGGCAGGTCTGGCCTTTGCCACGACGGCGGCGGGGCGCGGCCACAAGATCAACCTGTTCGACGCAGGCGATCAGATCGGCGGCCAGTTCAACATCGCAAAGACCATTCCCGGCAAAGAGGAATTTCACGAAACGCTGCGCTATTTCCGGGCCGAGATCGCCCGGCTTGGCGTCACGCTGCACCTGAACAGGCGTGTTGGCCCGCAGGATCTGGGCGGCTTTGACCAGATCGTGCTGGCCACCGGGATCACCCCGCGCCTGCCCGACATTCAGGGCATCGGCCACCCCAAGGTGGTCAGCTATCTTCAGGCGCTGGCCGACAGCGACAGCATCGGCCCGCGCGTCGCCATCATCGGCGCCGGCGGCATCGGCTTTGATGTGGCCGAACGGCTGACCCATACCGGCGACAGCGCCAGCCTGAACCTCGCGAAATTCTATTCCGAATGGGGCATCGACCCCGACCATACCCAGCCCGGAGGCCTTGCCCCGCCCCATCCTCATCCCTCGCCCCGGCAGGTCTGGCTGTTGCAGCGCAAGTCATCGAAGCCGGGCAAGGATCTGGGCAAGACAACCGGCTGGATCCACCGCACCGGGCTGAAGGCGAAAGGCGTGCAGATGGTTTCCGGTGTCACCTACCGCCGGATCGACGATCAAGGGCTGCACCTTACCGTTAACGGCCGCGACGAAACCCTGCCCGCCGACCATATCGTCATCTGCGCCGGTCAGGATCCGCTGCGCGACCTTTTCCAGCCGCTGCTTGATGCGGGGCGGACCGTGCACCTGATCGGTGGCGCAGATGTCGCAGCCGAACTGGATGCCAAGACCGCCATTCATCAGGGCGTCACGCTGGCCGCCGCGATCTGATCCCTTTCCCATACCGAAGGAACACCGATGCTGAAAACCGACCTGCCCCTGAACCCCGCCGTTCTTGCGTCACTGCGGCTGTGGCACCAGATGATCGCCACGCGCGACCTTTCGCGACTGGCCGAGATCACCGCCCCTGACGCGGTGTTCCGCTCGCCCACCGTGCTGCGCGGGTTTGAATCGGCCCCTGCGCTTGCCCTTGCCCTGCAAACCGTCCTGACCGTCTTTGAGGATTTCAGCTATCACCGCGAATTTGCCGGTGACGACGGGCACAGCGTGGTGCTGGAATTCAGCGCCCGCGTCGGTGACAAATCGCTGAAGGGAATCGACATGATCCGCTTTGACGCGGACGGCAGGATCGTCGACTTCGAAGTGATGATCCGCCCGCTGAACGCCTTGCAGCTGCTTTACGCTGCAATGACCGAAAAGCTTGGCCCGGCACTGGTCGCCTTCAAGGGCAAGGGCTGATCGGCCGCCTCAGGCAACCAGCGTGTCCAGCTTGGCGGCGCAGATGAAATCGTTCCGGGTCAGCCCGCCGGCCTCATGCGTGGTAAAGGCGACCTCGCAATAACCCCAGCCAAAGCTGATATCGGGATGGTGCCCCTGCTTGTTGCCCAGCCAGGCAGCCAGGTTCGCCATCTCGACCGATTTCAGAAAGCCCTTGAACGCAAACCGCCGGCGGATAGTCGTGCCGTCATCCGACAGCACCCAATCCTCAAGCTGCGCCATCAGCACGCCGACCGCTTCAGCGGCCAGCGGCGCCACGCCGCCCTTACAGGGTTCGCACTCATTGCTGAAAAGATCGCTGCTGCTCATCCTTGCCTCCTTCATGCCGCGTCCCTGGGCGGATATTTCGGCGCATGCAGCCCAAGGCCCCGCGCCTCTCGGATATCGGCCAGCAGATCGCGTTTTGCCGCCGCGAACAAGTCCGACAGATCGTCGATCACGAAATAGACCGGCTGATGAATGTCGATCCGATAGGGCGTGCGCAGAATGTCGATCACGTCAAAGGGCCGATGCTCTGGCCCCTCTGACAGCGACCAGGGCAGTTCCGTGACGGAACTTGCCAGCCCCGAGCCAAGCGCCTTCAGCCGCCCCTCCTCGCGCGTCAGGCCGAATTCGATGCTGAACCAGTAAAGCCGGATCAGCCAGCTGTAATCCGCCTTGTCACAGCGGGTTCCGGCCTGACCGATGGCCTGCGAAAAGGCCGCGAATGCGGGGTCGGTCAACAGCGGCGTATGGCCAAAGATCTCATGAAAGATATCCGGCTCTTCGATATAATCGAAATGCTTGCGCTTGCGGATAAAGCTGGCGGCGGGAAAGGTCCGATCGGCCAGCATGCCAAAAAACTTTCCGAAACCGATCAGCGCCGGCACCGGCTCGACCTGCCAACCGGTCAAAGCCCCCAGACGCGCCGAAATATCGGGGCATTGCGGCACGCGGTCGACCGGCATGTCCAACAGCTGCAACCCCCTGAGATAGGGCTGCGCCATATGTTCGCCCACGGCAGGCAACTGGCGGGTAATCAGGTCATGCCAGACGGCATCCTCGTCGGCGGTATAGGCGATGAAGCCCCGCTCATCGGGCGTCTTGGCCTCATATTCGGTCGATTTGGGCATGGCGGATCCTCCTTGCCTATATTCTACCTGATACGGGTGAAATTTCTTGCCGATTGGCAGGTTATGGCGCAAAATCTGGAATAAATATTCCCAAACAGGCCAGATCAGAGGATAAATTTGCCCGATCTCGATGATGCCGACCGCCGCCTTCTGCGCCTGCTGCAACGCGATGCCACGTTGTCGAACCAGACGCTGGCCGAGCATGCCGGCCTGTCGGCCTCACCAGCCTGGCGGCGGGTAAAACGCCTGATGGACGAGGGCTATATCACCCGACAGGTGGCCATCGTTCCGCCCGCCAAGGCCGGAATGCATGCCATGGCCTATGTCCAGGTCTCGCTTCTGGATCACCGCGAGGTTTCGCTGGCCGCCTTTGACCGCTTCGTGCAGGACGAGGCCCAGATCATCGAATGCGCGACAATCACCGGCACCTCGGACTATCTGCTGAAGATCGTGGCAGCCGATCCCGAGGGGCTGGAACATTTCATCATGCGCCGGATGCTGGCCCTGGGCATCGTGCGCGGCACGGTCACCAATTTCGTCCTGCGGCAAACGAAATACACAACGGCGATGCCGGTCTGACCCGACATCACCCTATCATCCGTGCCGAAATATCCCACGGGGGTCCGGGGGTGTGAAACCCCCGGCTTCGCCACCCTAAGCCGGGCTGACCCAGCCGCCGATATTGTCGCGGATAATGCCCATCATCACCTCGATATGGGCGGCATCAGCATTGAGACAGGGGATATAGGTGAAATCCTTCCCGCCGGCATGTTCATAACTTTCGCGGATCTCGCCATTGATCTCTTCCAGCGTCTCGATGCAATCGGCGGCGAAGGCGGGCGAGATGACGGCGATATCACCCACACCCTGCTGCGCCAGATGGGCGACATGCTGAACCGTATAGGGGCGCAGCCATTCCTCGGTGCCGAAGACCGACTGAAAGGTGGTGTCGATGATCCCGTCCTGCCAGCCAAGCGCCTGCTGCAACAGGCGAGAGGTCTTCTGGCACTGGCAATGATAGGGATCACCCTCGGTCAAATAGCGTTTCGGCATCCCGTGATAGCTGGCCACAAGCCGCCCCGGCTTGCGATCGCCCAGCACGCGCCGAACCGAATCCGCCAGCGCGGCGATGTAATCGGGCCGGTCGAAATAGGGATCGCAGGTGCGCACCGAAGGCTGCCATTTCTGTTCCATCAGCGCCCGGAACAACTGATCATTGGCCGTGGCCGAAGTGGCCCCCGCATATTGCGGATAAAGCGGCAGGAACACGATCCGCCGACAGCCCGCCGCAATCATCCGGTCCAGCACCTCGCGGGTCGAGGGGTTGCCGTAACGCATGCAGAACTCGACCATCACCTGATCGCCCCATTCGGCGGCGGCGCGGGCACGCAGGGCCTCGGTCTGGTCGCGGGTGATGGTCATCAGCGGGCTTTCGTTCCGCTCTTCGTTCCAGATCAGCTTGTAATTCGCGCCCGAGGTGAAGGGCCGCTTGGTCAGGATGATCCCCTGCAACAGCGGCTGCCACTTCCAGGCGGGATAATCGATCACCCGACGGTCCGACAGGAACTCGTTCAGATAGCGGCGCATCGACCAATAGTCATAGCCGTCCGGCGTGCCCAGATTGGCAATCAGGATGCCGGTTTTGCCCGGCTTTATCGCGGGATGGTCGGCTGGCGCATGTGCTGACGTCATTCGCTGTCTCTTATCTGTTTCAGCGCGTCGGCCAGCGGCATCTTGGCGCTGCCGGGACGCAGGGGTTTCTGTTGGTTATCCGAAGGCGCCCAACCGGTCAAAAACACCAGATCAAAGGTCGCGCGGATACGAGAGGGATCATCACGGTCGGGGAAACGCTGCGCATAAATCGCGGCGGCACGGCCCAAGACCTCGCGGCGCGTCGGGCGGCGAAGGCGCGAGGCCATCGCGTTACCCTCGCCCATGGCGCGCAGGTCATGGCCAAGATGGATCAGATCGCGATAGCTGGCACGCTGGCTGACCAGATCGGCGACCGGCAAAGCCAGCCCGGCACGCGCCAGAAGCGCGCCCATGTCGCGCACCTCGCCCATCGGCAGGATGCGCGGCGACAGACCGCCGGCAACCTCGGCCTCGGCCTCGGCCAGGGCCTGTCGCGCCTCGGACAGGGTCTGGTTTCCGGGGCAGACGGCGATGAAAAGCCCATCGGGACGCAGAGCGCGCGCGCATTGGATGATCTGGCCGACCGGATCGTCGGCCCAATGCAGTGCCATGGCGTGAATGACCAGGTCCAGACTGCCCGGCGGGGGCAGATCCAGCGCCGGCGTATCGGCGATGATCGCCGCCTGCGGAAAGGCCTGCTGCCAAAGCTGCGGATGGCCCGTGACAATCGCCATGTCACGAAAGGTTCTGTTAACCTCACCGACCCTATCCTTGACCTCATCGACAGCGATTCGATGCAGGAAATCGGCCATGCCGGCGCGGTTCGCGCGATCCCGGTTTCGGGCCAGGGCGGTGCGGTCGGTCAATGCCGGTCGGTCAGGATGGGAAAGGGCATGCATGACGATGCAACATAAGGGCCTAAGCGGGATGTTGAAAGGCGCATTGCGCATCCTTTATCCGCCGCAATGCCTGTCATGCAGCGATCCCGTCTCGGCCGAGGGTGGGTTGTGCGGATCCTGCTGGGCCGATGCGCATTTCATCACCGGCCCCGCCTGTGGCCGCTGCGGCGCGCCCCTGCCCGCCGATGGCGAGGCAGCGGGCGACCGGCCGGTCGATGCACAGATGATCTGTGACGATTGCATGGTCATGGCGCGACCCTGGCGGCATGGCCGGGCGGCGCTGGTCTATTCCGGGACCGGCCGGCAGCTGGTTCTGGCGCTGAAACACGCGGATCGACCCGATCTGGCGCCTGCGCTTGGCGACTGGCTGGCGCGGGCGGCGCGCCCCCTGATCAGGCCGGGCATGGTCGTGGTGCCGGTGCCCGTTCACCCCTGGCGCCTGCTGCGCCGGAAATACAACCAGTCGGAGCTGCTTTCGGCCCATGTCGCGCAGGCCTTCGACCTGAAGCACCGGCCCGAATTGCTGCACCGCACGCGCCATACCGAAGGTCAGGATCACAAGGGCGTGTCCGACCGCTTTGCCAATGTGGCCGGCAGCATCACCGTCAGCCGCCGCCATGCGGCACGGATCGAGGGGCGGGCCGTCCTGCTGGTCGATGACGTGATGACATCAGGCGCCACCCTGGCCCAGGCGGCCGAGGCATTGCGGGCAGCCGGCTCGGGTCCGATTTCGGTCGCGGTGGTGGCGCGGGCGGTGAAGGCGCATTAGATAGGGGGAAACTTGTGAATGGAACGGTCCCGCAATGGCACATGTCGAAATCTACACCACCCCTACCTGCCCCTTTTGCCAAAGGGCCAAGGCCTTGCTGCGTGAAAAGCAGGTCAGCTTTGACGAGATCGACGTATCGAACCAGCCCGAATTGCGCGCCGCGATGACCCAGCGGGCCGAGGGCCGCCGAACCGTGCCGCAGATTTTCATCAACGGGCTGCCGATCGGCGGCAATGACGATCTTCAGGCGCTGGAACGGGCCGGCAGGCTGGACGCGCTGCTGGCGACCGAGGCTGACGCTGCCTCTGACCGCTGACAGCTGACGGCCTTGGCGGCAGGCGGATCTGGTTGCGTCCGCAAACCGCCATATTTCGGATACAAGGCTGCATTGCCGGACCAGTTGACGGAAAGATCAGCCGCGGATTCGATGCCGGCTGTCGCTGCGGGCCTGGCACCGGCGCGGCGCTTGCGCCGACCTTCAGTTCGGGGCCAGTCCTCGCCTGCCACCATGCGGCCCTGCCGGCGGCGGCAACCAGCGCCACATCAGGCAAACATCCGAATCGGCGGGACATGCATGGTGGGCAGCGTTCGACGCCATGTCGCAGGGCGGAACGCAAGGTCCATTCATCACCACGCTTGACCTGAAGGGCATCCGCGGGGCACGGTCGCCCATCCCGTTTTGACCCCGAACGCCAAGATCGCCGTGCCCCCTTCCGATTCGCAGACAACCGCATCCGCACCAACCACCGAGCAGAACGACCGGGCGCCCGACCGTCTGGCCGCAAGCCTGTTCGCCGAGGTGCTGATCGCTGACCAGCTGTCGCGCAACCTGATCAGCAAGGCATTGCCGCGCGGCATGCAGATTTCGCATTTTTCGGTTCTGAACCTGCTGGCCCATATGAACGAGGAACGCACCCCCGCCGAACTGGCAGCGGCTTTCCACGTCACGCGCGGCGCGATGACAAACACATTGTCGCGGCTGGAATGGGCTGGCCATGTCCATATCCGCCCCGATTGGGACGATGCGCGGCGCAAGCTGGTCGCGATCAGCCCGGCAGGGCGCGCGGCGCGGGACGCCGCCATTGCCGCCTTCATGCCGCTGATCGCCGATGTCGTCCGCGACATCGGACCCGAGCGTGTGCGCGCCACCCTGCCTGTGCTGCGCGAATTGCGCCTGCGGCTGGAAGGCGACCCGAACGGCTGAACCGCAAGCTGCCTATCCGGCCTGTCTGGCGCCCGTCATGATATAGTTCACCGACAGGTCACGGTCAGACAGGCTCCAATCCCAACGAATCGGGTTAAAGACCATGCCGCGCCGATCCAGCGCCGGCATGCCCGCCGCCGACATCATCGCCGCCAGTTCTTCGGGCGTGATAAAGCGGTGCCATTCATGCGTGCCCTTTGGAAGCCAGCGCATGATCCATTCTGCGCCGATGATCGCCGCGGCAAAGCTTTTCGGCGTGCGGTTCAGGGTCGAGATGATCAGCGCCCCTTCGGGCCGGGCCAGCGCCGCGCAAGTGGCCACGAATGCGGCCGGATCGGCTACATGTTCCACGATCTCCAGCGCCAGCACAGCATCGAACTGCTCACCCGCCTCGGCCAGCGCCTCGGCCGTTGTCGCGCGATAGTCGATCTTCAGACCCTGCTGTTCCGCATGCAGACTGGCCACCGCTATATTGCGTTCCACCGCGTCGGCACCCACGATATCGGCGCCCAATCGCGCCATGGGTTCCGACAGCAAACCACCGCCACAGCCGATATCCAGAAGGCGCAGCCCCTCGAACGGCCGAGGCGCACGCGGATCGCGGCCGAACTGCGCGGCGATGCGGCTGACGACATAGTCCAGCCGCGTCGGGTTCAGCATATGCAGCGGCTTGAACTTGCCGTTCGGGTCCCACCACTCGGCTGCCATCGCCTCGAATTTCGCCAGTTCGGCGGCATCAACGCTGCTGCCCTGGGCATGGGCGCCCGGTATGGTCATGCTGTCGTCACTCATCACGGCTCCTTCGGCTGGCGGGTCGCTCGCGGGCGATCTATACTGCGCATATGGACAGATTGGCAGGACAAATCGGCGCGACGGCGGGGAGGCTTTACCCCGATGCGCGCCCATTTGACCAGCGCATGATCGACCGCGACGATGGCCATCACATCTATGTCGAGCAATGCGGCAACCCCGAAGGGCAGCCCGTGCTGGTGCTGCATGGCGGGCCGGGCGGCGGGTGCAGCCCGTTCATGCGCCGCTTTTTCGACCCCGGACATTATCGGGTGGTGCTGTTCGATCAGCGGGGCTGTGGCCGGTCGCGCCCTTCGGCCAGCGTGCATGCCAACACGACCGCACATCTGCTGACTGACATCGAGGCGATTCGCGACCTGCTGCGAATCGACCAATGGGCGCTGTTCGGCGGCAGCTGGGGCGCCACCCTGGCGCTGGCCTATGCACAGGCCCATCCCGACCGGGTGACCGCGCTGGCGCTGCGCGGCGTGTTCCTGGGCATGCGGACCGAGCTTGACTGGTTTTATGGTGGCGGGGCGGGCCGGTTCTTCCCCGATCTCTGGGCGCGGTTCTGCGAGGTCATTCCGCCAAGCGAACAGGGCGACATGATCGCCGCCTATCACCGCCGGCTGTTTGATGACGACCCCGCCCGCCAGGCTCGTTACGCAATGCCCTGGCTGATCTGGGAAAACGCGCTGGCCGGACTTAGCGCGTCGGCCTCGACCTCTGCGCCGGTGGACTATGCCCGCGCCTTCGCCCGGCTGGAAAACCACTATTTCGTCAATGGCTGCTTTCTGGACGAGGGCCAGTTGCTGCGCGACCGCCATCTGATCGAACATCTGCCGGCAGTGATCGTCCAGGGGCGCTATGACATGGTCTGCCCGCCACAAAGCGCCTGGCGACTGGCGGAAGGATGGGACCGGTGCGAATTGCGGATCGTCGGCGCTGCCGGCCACGCCCTGTCCGAACCCCCGATCGCGACCGAGCTGGTTCGCGTCATGGACAGCCTGCGCCAACCCGGCACCGCCTAGGTGGTAACGCGCCGCTTGCAATTGCCGTAGTACAGGCCTATATAGCCCGTTAACAGCGGTGCAGGCTTCCAAAACCTGCCCCACCGACCAAGACGACCGGGCCCGCTGATGGCCCGTTTTTCATTTCTGGGGACACCCATGTCCAGTGACCTGACCAAGTCGAACGACCTGATCGCCAAGACCGCCATCGACCGGCGCCTGGCCGAGATTCTGATCCCGGTGATCGAGGATCTGGGCTTTGAACTGGTCCGCCTGCGCTTGCAGGGCGGCAAGACCGCCACCTTGCAGATCATGGCCGACCGCCCCGAAGGCGGCATCAATGTCGATGATTGCGCCGATATCTCGGTCGCGGTCAGCGCGACGCTGGATGTCGAGGACCCGATCGAGGACAATTACAACCTTGAGGTCAGCAGCCCCGGTATCGACCGCCCGCTGACCCGGCTGAAGGATTTCGCGACCTTCGAGGGCTATGAGGTCAAGCTGGAAACGAATCTGCCCATCGACGGGCGCAAGCGGTTCAAGGGCGTGCTGGCCGGGGTCGAGGGCGACGAGGTTCTGGTCAACATCGAGGAAGCCGGCGAGGAACAGACCATCGGGCTGAACTTTGACCTGCTGAGCGATGCCAAGCTGCTGCTGACCGATGATCTGATTCGGGAAATGCTGCGCCAGAAGAAAGATGCGGGCATCGAGATCGACAATCTCGACGAGACCCATTTTGACGAGATCGAAACCGAAGAAACCGAAGACGGCGCCGAGGACGACGCCGGCTCAGTGAAGGAGTAAGTGATGGCAATCACCTCTGCCAACCAGCTTGAACTGCTGCAAACCGCCGAGGCCGTCGCCCGCGAAAAGATGATCGAGCCCGAGCTGGTCATCGAGGCGATGGAAGACAGCCTCGCGCGCGCCGCCAAGTCGCGTTACGGCGCCGAGATGGACATCCGCGTCAAGATCGACCGCAAGACCGGCAATGCCACCTTCACCCGCGTCCGCACCGTCGTGGACGAGGAAGAAGTCGAGAATTACCAGGCGCAGTTCACGCCGCAGCAGGCGAAGCCCTATTTCGAAAAATCGCGTGATCCGGCCAGCTTCTGGACCCGCGAAGGCGAAAAGGTCGAGGAATTCGCCGGCCTGCCCCTGGTTGGCGACGTGTTTCAGGAACAGGTGCCCCCGGTCGAACTGGGCCGCATCGCCGCGCAATCTGCCAAGCAGGTCATTTTGCAGCGCGTCCGCGAGGCCGAGCGTGACCGCCAATACGAAGAATTCAAGGACCGCGCCGGCACGATCATCAATGGTGTGGTGAAGCGCGAGGAATATGGCAACATCATCGTCGATGTGGGCCGTGGCGAAGCGATCCTGCGCCGCAACGAAAAGATCGGCCGCGAAAGCTATCGCCCGAACGACCGCATCCGGGCCTATGTCAAGGATGTGCGCCGCGAGGCCCGTGGCCCGCAGATCTTCCTGTCGCGCACCGATCCGCAGTTCATGGCCGAGCTGTTCAAGATGGAAGTGCCGGAAATCTATGACGGCGTGATCGACATCAAGGCCGTTGCCCGCGATCCCGGCAGCCGCGCCAAGATCGCCGTGATTTCCTATGACAACTCGATCGACCCCGTGGGTGCCTGCGTCGGTATGCGCGGCAGCCGCGTGCAGGCCGTTGTCGGCGAATTGCAGGGCGAAAAGATCGACATCATTCCGTGGAATGACGATCAGGCCACCTTCCTGGTGAACGCGCTGCAACCGGCCGAGGTCACCAAGGTCGTCTTTGACGAAGATTCGACCAGCATCGAGGTCGTCGTGCCGGATGAACAGCTGTCGCTGGCCATCGGTCGTCGCGGCCAGAACGTGCGTCTGGCCAGCCAGCTGACCGGCCTGGATATCGACATCCTGACCGAGGAAGAGGAATCCAAGCGCCGTCAGGCCGAGTTCAACGAACGCACCCAGCTGTTCATGAACAAGCTGGACCTGGACGAATTCTTCGCTCAGCTTCTGGTTGCCGAGGGCTTTACCAATCTGGAAGAGGTGGCTTACGTCGATCAGGACGAGCTGCTGTCGATAGAGGGCGTGGACGAAGATACGGCCGACGAATTGCAGGCCCGCGCCCGCGACGTGCTGGAGGCCGCGAACCGCGCCGCGCTGGAAAATGCCCGCGCGCTTGGTGCCGAAGACAGCCTTATTGAATTCGAGGGGCTGACTCCCCAGATGGTCGAGGCACTGGCCAAGGACGGCGTCAAGACGCTGGAAGACTTTGCCACCTGTGCCGATTGGGAACTGGCCGGCGGCTGGACGACGGTTGACGGACAGCGCGTCAAGGATGATGGCTTGCTTGAACCCTTTGACGTGTCGCTTGAAGAAGCGCAAACCATGATCATGACTGCCCGCGTCATGCTGGGCTGGGTTGACCCCACCGAACTGGAACCGAAGGAAGAACCCGAGACCGAAGGCGAAACCAGCGCGGAGGCCGGGGCTTAACGCCTCGGGTTCCTGAACGATGAGCCGCGGGGGCCGGGACAAGGACCGCGACGCGCCAAGCGAACGGCGCTGCGTCGTCACCGGCGAGGTTCAGCCAAAACGGGGTCTGGTCCGCTTTGTCGCGGGACCGGACGGTGTGGTCGTGCCGGATCTGGCCGAGAAGCTGCCGGGTCGCGGGATCTGGGTCACGGCCAGTCGGGCCGAGATCGACAAGGCCGTCCGAAAGGGGCTGTTTGCCCGCGGGCTTAAGGCCCCGGTCAAGGCTCCCGAAGATCTGGCCGACCAGGTCGAAGATGGCCTGGCGCGGCGCGTGGTGGAACTGGTGTCGCTGTCGCGCAAGGCAGGCGATGCAATTGCCGGGTTCGAAAAGGTCAAAGGTGCTTTGGCCGCCGGACGGGTCAAGGTTCTGCTGCAAGCCAGCGACGGCTCGGAGCGCGGCAAGGGAAAGCTGTGGACACCCGAGGGAGGCCGCTGGTTCGGCTGCCTGACGGCGTCAGAATTGGGTTTGTCCTTCGGTCGTGAACATGTCATACACGGCGCGCTTGCGCCAGGTGGGCTGACCGACAGGATTATCAAGGATGCGGGCAGGCTGACCGGCCTGCGCGAGCATGACGGCGGATCCGCCGCCGGAAAGGATTTGGACGCGAGATGAGCGATAAAGACGGTAAGAAGCCATTGGGCCTTGGTGGCGGGCGTTCGGGTCAGGTGAAGCAGAGCTTCAGCCATGGCCGCACCAAAAGCGTGGTTGTCGAAACCAAGCGCAAGCGCGTCGTGGTGCCCAAGCCCGGCGCACCTGCAACGGATACCAGTACCGCGACCTCTCAGGCCGTGGCCCGTGCGGCTGCCAGCGCCTCCAAGCGCCCCGCCGGCATTTCCGATGCCGAGATGGAGCGCCGCCTGAAGGCCCTTGCCGCCGCCAAGGCGCGCGAGGTCGAGGAAGCTGCCGCCCGCGCCGCCGAGGAAAAGGCCCGCGAGGAAGAACGCGAACGCCGCCGTGCCGAAGCCGAGGCCAAGGAACGCGAGGACCGCGAGCGCGAAGAGGCGCTGAAGGCCAAGGAACAGGAAGACGCCCGCCGCGCCGAAGAGGCCGAACTGCGCAAGCAGAAGAAGGCCGAGGTGCGCAAACCCGCCACCCCGGAAAAGCCGGCACCTGCCGACCAGGCCTCGGTCGAGGCCGTCGCCGCACGCGCCGAGGCGAAGGGTGTCTCGGCCAGCGGGCCGCGCAAATCGGACCGCGACCGGTCCGATCGCGGCGCCGATCGCGCCGCTGACAGCCGTGGCCGCACCGAGCGTGACAACCGCCGCGGCGGCAAGCTGACGCTGAACGACGCGCTGGCTGGTGGCGAAGGCGGCCGTCAGCGGTCGCTGGCCGCGATGAAGCGCAAGCAGGAACGTGCCAAGCAAAAGGCGATGGGCATGTCGGCCCGCGCCGAAAAGCAGGTGCGCGACGTTCAGCTGCCGGAAACCATCGTGGTGCAGGAACTGGCCAACCGCATGGCCGAACGCGCCTCGGATGTGGTCAAGTCGCTGATGCAGATGGGCATGATGGTTTCGGCCAATCAGGCCATCGACGCCGACACCGCCGAACTGGTGATCGAGGAATTCGGCCACCACGCCGTTCGCGTCAGCGATTCGGACGTGGAACAGGTGATCCACACGGTCGAGGACAAGTCGGAAGACCTGGAATCGCGCCCGCCGATCATCACCATCATGGGCCATGTCGACCACGGCAAGACCAGCCTTCTGGACGCGATCCGTCACGCGAATGTCGTGTCGGGCGAGGCCGGCGGCATCACCCAGCATATCGGTGCCTATCAGGTGAAAACCGAAAGCGGGGCGTTGCTGACCTTCCTCGATACGCCGGGCCACGCGGCCTTTACCTCGATGCGCGCGCGCGGCGCGAACGTGACCGATATCGTCGTGCTGGTCGTGGCCGCCGATGACGCGGTCATGCCGCAGACGGTCGAGGCGATCAACCACGCCAAGGCCGCCAAGGTGCCGATGATCGTGGCGATCAACAAGGTCGACAAGCCCGATGCGAATCCGCAAAAGGTTCGCACCGACCTGTTGCAGCACGAGGTCGTGGTCGAGGCGATGTCCGGCGAAGTGCAGGATGTGGAGGTTTCGGCCAAGACCGGTCAGGGTCTGGATCAGCTGCTGGAAGCCATCGCGCTGCAAGCCGAGATTCTGGAACTGAAGGCCAACCCGAATCGCGCCGCCCAAGGCGCCGTGATCGAGGCGCAGCTGGATGTTGGCCGTGGCCCCGTCGCCACCGTCCTGGTTCAGAACGGCACGCTGAAGCGCGGCGACATCTTTGTCGTCGGCGAACAGTGGGGCAAGGTTCGCGCGCTGATCAACGACAAGGGCGACCGCGTCGACGAAGCCGGCCCCTCGGTCCCGGTCGAGGTTCTGGGCCTGAATGGCACGCCCGAGGCCGGCGACGTGCTGAACGTGGTCGAAACCGAGGCGCAGGCCCGCGAGATCGCGGATTACCGCATCCAGGCAGCCAAGGACAAACGTGCGGCGGCTGGTGCGGCGGTGACGCTGGATCAGATGCTGGCCAAGGCCAAGGCCGATGAAACCGTTGCCGAACTGCCCGTGGTGGTGAAGGCCGACGTGCAGGGCTCGGCCGAGGCGATCGTTCAGGCGCTGGAAAAGGTCGGCAATGACGAGGTACGCGTGCGCGTGCTGCATTACGGCGTCGGCGCAATCACCGAATCCGATATCGGTCTGGCCGAGGCCAGCCAGGCCCCCGTCATCGGCTTCAACGTTCGTGCCAATGCACCTGCGCGCAATGCCGCCAACCAGAAGGGGGTCGAGATCCGCTATTACTCGATCATCTATGATCTGGTGGACGACATCAAAGCCGCCGCATCGGGCCTGCTGTCGGCCGAGGTCCGCGAAAACTTCATCGGCTATGCCGAGATCCGCGAAGTCTTCAAGGTCACCGGCGTTGGCAAGGTCGCGGGCTGTCTGGTCACCGAAGGCGTTGCCCGCCGCTCGGCCGGTGTTCGCCTGCTGCGCGACAACGTTGTGATCCACGAAGGCACGCTGAAAACGCTGAAGCGCTTCAAGGACGAGGTCAAGGAAGTGCAATCCGGTCAGGAATGCGGCATGGCCTTTGAAAATTATGACGACATCCGCGTGGGCGACGTCATCGAGATCTTTGAACGCGAAGAGGTCGAGCGTCAGCTGTAAAGCTGGCGTCTCGCCTTCCCGAAAAGCAGAAAGGGCGCCCTCCCCGGCGCCCTTTCAGATTTTAAAACGTGTAAAACTCAAGGATTTATGTCAGCCGGTGTCAGACCGGCTTGCCGACATAAAGTTTGTCGCCGACGCGAACGGCGATCATGCCGTTGGCGTCCTTACGCTCAAACAATCCCTGGACTGAAATACAGCTACCGATCGTGATCGTGCGAATCATGTCCATACCATCTTGTTCAATTCAAGGTATGAGCACAGTGCCGTGACTCTCGTTAAACAGGAATGAACAATCCGTACCAGAATCGTGCCAAGTTAACTTTTTCGGCAGGTTCCGGTTTAGTGTTGCATTAAAGCCACATACGGATCTGGGGGATCAGCGGGATGTCGGCGGGCGGCATCGGATAGTCGGCCAGCTTTTCGGCGCGAACCCAGGCCAGCCCCTGCCCTTCGCGCGGCTGGACGATGCCATCCCACTTGCGGCATGCGAACAGCGGCATCAGCAGGTGGAAATCGTCATAGCTGTGGCTGGCGAAAGCCATGGGCGCCAGACAGGATTGCCAGGTCTCGATCCCCAATTCCTCATGCAACTCGCGGATCAGCGCGGCCTCGGGGGTTTCGCCCGTCTCGACCTTGCCGCCGGGAAACTCCCACAGGCCGGCCAGCGACTTGCCCTGCGGGCGCTGCGCCAGAAGCACCCGCCCGTCAGGGTCGATCAGCAGAACGGCGGCGACCAGAACGATCTTCACGACCGGTAATCGGCGTTGATGTCGATATATCGGTGGGTCAGATCGCAGGTCCACATGGTCTGCGACGCCTCGCCCAGCCCCAGATCCACGGCGACGATCAGTTCCTGACGCTTCATATAGATGCTGGCCTTGGTCTCGTCGTAATCCGGGTCGCGCCAGCCATCACGGGCCAGCACCATATCACCGAAACGGATGGTCAGCTTGTCGCGGTCCGCCCGTGCGCCCGACTTGCCCACGGCCATGACGATGCGGCCCCAATTGGCATCCTCGCCAGCAATGGCGGTCTTGACCAGCGGCGAATTGGCGATGGCGCTGGCAACCTTGCGGGCATCGGCGCGCGAGGCCGCGCCCGTCACCTGCACCTCGACGAATTTCGTCGCCCCCTCGCCGTCGCGCACCACCTGCTTGGCCAGATCCAGCATTACCGCATCCAGCGCCTGTGCAAAGGCGCGCCCGGCATCCGAGGCCGCGCGGGCGATCGGCTTGGCGGCCGAGCGCCCGGTCGCCGCCAGAATCAGCGCATCCGAGGTCGAGGTATCGCTGTCCACCGTGATCGCGTTGAACGTGCCATCGACACGCGCCGACAGCATCTTTTGCAGCAGTTCCGGCTCGATCGCGGCATCGGTGAAGATATAGACCAGCATCGTCGCCATGTCCGGCGCGATCATGCCGGATCCCTTGGCTATGCCGGCAATGCGAATCGGCCCGCCCTCGCCCTCGATCTCGGCCGAGGCACCCTTGGGAAAGGTATCGGTGGTCATGATCGCATGGGCAGCACCTGCCACGCCCGCCGGATCCAGGCCGGCGGCAAGCTGGTCGATGACGGCGGTGATCCGGTTGGCCGGCAGCGGCTCGCCGATCACGCCGGTGGACGAGGAAAACACCCGCTCCTGCGGGACGCCCAGCTTCTCCGCGACCGCGCCGGTCACGTCATCCACCGCGCGCTGGCCAAGCGCGCCGGTGAAGGCATTGGCATTGCCGGAATTGACGATGATCGCCGCCCCGCGCTGCGTCTTTTGCGGGCGCAGCAGTTTGGCCTGGCAGTCCAGCACACTGGCCGCCCGCGTGGCCGAGCGCGTGAACACCCCGGCGATCGACGATCCCGGCGCGATCCGTATCAGCGTCACATCGGTTCGACCCTGATATTTGATCCCGGCCGAGGCGCTGGCGAACTCGACCCCCTCGATGACCGGAAGATCAGGGAAATGGGCCGGTGCCAGCGGCGAGACGTGACGCGCCGCCGCTGTCTTGATCTCGGCCATCTCGGCCTTGACCTTCTTCACCTTGTCGGACTTCTGCACCTTCTTGCCGAGCTTTTCCTTATCGGTTTTCTTCTTGTCCTTGGCCATGGCGTGCTCCGTCAGGGGTGAATGTGGGGATCAGATCAACAACCCAAATCAGCGCACGTCAAGCAGCGCCGTGTCATCCAGCAGGGCGGGATCAAGGCCTTCGGTCTTTTCGACCTCGGCACCGCCGGCCAGACGCTCGATCTCGGCATCGACGCGGTCGCGGCGCACCTGCGTCACCAGCTGTTCGCGAACCTCGGCCAGTTCCGGCGGCTGGACCACGCGGGTGTCGTTCAGCTTGATGACATGCCAGCCGAACTCGGTCTGCACCGGATCCGAGATCTGGTCTTTCTCAAGCGCCTTCACCGCATCGGCAAAGGGCGCCACCATCTGTTCGGCTGCGAACCATCCGAGATCGCCCTTGTTCGGGCCCGACGGCCCGGTCGAGCGCTGCTCGGCCAGGGTGCCGAAATCGGCGCCGCCATCCAGTTCAGCCTTGATTTCCTTGGCCTCGTCCTCGGTCTCGACCAGGATATGCGCGGCGGAATATTCGGTCTGGGCCTCGGCATCGCCGAAATACTGCTGATAGGCGGCCTGAATCTCGTCATCGGTGGGCTCGGTTTCCGCAACCGTCTCCAGCGCGGCACTGGCCAGATAGGCCCGGCGCTGCAATTCCAGATTGGCGCGATCGGCGGCATCCAGCGCATCGTCCTTGGCCGAGGCAACGGCGGTCTGGCGGACCAGCTGATCCAGCATCATGTCCCAGGTCGCGGCATCAGGGGCGGTGCGCTGGCCCTGCTCGGCCATGCGCTGACGCATGACGATCATCTCGCCCAGGGTGATCTCGGTTCCGTTGACGGTGGCGACCACGGTGTCGGCATCCTGTGCAAGGGCGGGGGCGCACTGCACGGCAAGCGCGAACAGGGCGGTAGTTACGGTGCGTTTCAGCATAGGAAATCCTTTGTCGGACAGGCCATTCCCGGCCTTACCAGGGCCGGCGGCGTTGACAGTCAGGCGGGGCGCGCATACATCCGGCGCAACCAAGAAAGGCGCACCCGCCGCTTTTCGTTCCGGCCCCTGATACGGCAAGGCGGAGGGTGCGGGCAAGTGGCCCTCCGGCCGCGCGCTTTCCCAAAGCTGTGAAGGTAACATGATCGGCAATCTGGCGAAGATGGTCTTTGGCACCCCCAATGACCGCAAGGTGAAATCGGTTCGGCCGCTGGTCGCGCGCGTCAACGCGCTTGAAGACGAGGCCAAGGCCCGCACGGACGATCAGCTGATCGAGGCCACGCGCGCCCTTCAGGCCCGTGCCAAGGGTGGCGAGTCGCTGGACGCGCTGCTGCCCGAAGCTTTCGCAAACTGCCGCGAAGGCGCGCGCCGCGCGCTTGGCCTGCGCGCCTTTGACGTGCAGCTGATGGGCGGGATCTTCCTGCATCAGGGCAACATCGCGGAAATGAAGACCGGCGAGGGCAAGACCCTTGTGGCCACCTTTCCCGCCTATCTGAACGCGCTGACGGGCAAGCCCGTGCATGTGGTGACGGTCAACGACTATCTGGCCAAGCGGGACGCGGAATGGATGGGCAAGGTCTTTGCCCAGCTGGGCATGACCACCGGCGCCGTCTATCCCTATCAGCCCGAGGCCGAGAAGCGCGCCGCTTATCAGGCCGATGTGACCTATTCGACGAATAACGAACTGGGCTTTGACTATCTGCGCGACAACATGAAGGGCAGCATCGAGGAAATGGTCCAGCGTGGCCATTACTTCGCCATCGTGGACGAGGTCGACAGCATCCTGATCGACGAGGCACGGACACCGCTGATCATTTCGGGCCCCAGCCAGGACCGCAGCGAATTGTATCGCACGCTGGACGGCTTTATCCCCAAACTGTCGGCCGAAGATTTCAAGCTGGACGAAAAGACCCGCAACGCCACCTTCACCGAAGAGGGCAACGAGCGGATGGAACAGCTGCTGACCGCAGCCCGCATCCTGCCCGAGGGGCAGACGCTGTATGATCCCGAATCGACGACCATCGTGCATCACGCCAACCAGGCCCTGCGCGCGCACAAGCTGTTCCAGAAGGATCAGCAATACATCGTCCGCGATGACGAAATCGTGCTGATCGACGAATTTACGGGCCGGATGATGAAGGGCCGCCGCCTGTCCGACGGTCTGCATCAGGCCATCGAGGCCAAGGAAGGCGTTTCGATCCAGCCTGAAAACGTGACGCTGGCCAGCGTCACCTTCCAGAACTATTTCCGCCTTTATGACCGCTTGGGCGGCATGACCGGCACCGCCGCCACCGAGGCCGAGGAATTTGCCGAGATCTACAAGCTGGGCGTGGTGGAAATCCCGACCAACCGCCCGGTGCAGCGGATCGACGAACATGACCGCGTCTATCGCACCGCAGGCGAGAAATATGCCGCCGTGATCGAGGCGATCCAGGAAGGCCATGCCAAGGGCCAGCCCATTCTGGTCGGCACCACCAGCATCGAGAAATCGGAAATGCTGTCGCAGATGCTGACCCAGGCCGGCATCGCCCATAACGTCCTGAACGCCCGCCAGCACGAGGCCGAGGCCCAGATCGTCGCCGATGCCGGCAAGCCCGGCGCAGTCACCATCGCCACCAACATGGCCGGTCGCGGCACCGATATCCAGCTGGGCGGCAATGTCGAGATGAAGGTGATGGAGGCGCTGCGCGCCGATCCCGAGGCCCATCCCGATCAGTTGCGCGAACGGATCGAGGCCGAACACGCCAGCGACAAGCAGAACGTGCTGGATTCGGGCGGGCTGTTCGTTCTGGCCACCGAGCGCCACGAATCGCGCCGCATCGACAACCAGTTGCGCGGCCGCTCGGGCCGTCAGGGCGATCCGGGGCGGTCGCTGTTCTTCCTGTCGCTGGAAGATGACCTGATGCGCATCTTCGGTTCCGAACGTCTGGATTCGGTGCTGTCCAAGCTGGGCATGAAGGAAGGCGAGGCGATCATTCACCCCTGGGTGAACAAGTCGCTGGAACGCGCGCAAGCCAAGGTCGAGGGTCGCAACTTCGACATCCGCAAGCAATTGCTGAAATTCGACGATGTAATGAACGACCAGCGCAAGGCCGTCTTTGGCCAGCGCCGCGAGATCATGGAGACCGACGAGGTCGAGGAAATCGCCGCCGACATGCGCCATCAGCTGATCGACGATCTGGTCGAGGAATATCTGCCGGCGAAATCCTATGCCGATCAGTGGGATGTGGATGGGCTGACCAAGGCCACGCGGGAAAAGCTGAACATGAATCTGCCCATCGCCGAATGGGCCGACGAAGAAGGCGTCGACCAGGAAGCGATGGCCGAGCGTATCGAACAGGCCACCGATACCTATATGGCGGAAAAAACCGCCGCCTTCGGTCCCGAGAACATGCGCCAGATCGAAAAGCAGGTGCTGTTGCAGATGATCGACGGCAAATGGCGCGAACATCTGGTGACGCTGGAACATCTGCGCAGCGTCGTGGGCTTCCGCGGCTATGCGCAGCGCGACCCGCTGTCGGAATACAAGACCGAGGCCTTCCAGCTGTTCGAAACCCTTCTGGATGGCTTGCGCGGCGACGTGACGCAGCGGCTGGCTCAGATTCGGCCGCTGACCGACGAGGAACGTCAGGACATGCTGCGCCAGATGGCCGAACAGCAGCGCGCCACGCAGGAAAGCGCGACCCCCAGCCACGAAGAGGCCGAGGGCGGCGAAGCCACGGCCCATGCGCCGGGCTTTGTGGAAAGCGACCCGACGACCTGGGGCAATCCGGGGCGCAACGACGCCTGCCCCTGCGGTTCGGGCAAGAAGTTCAAGCATTGCCACGGCGCCCTGTGACGCGGCTGTTGCCTGATGCTTGATTTCGGAGGGCTGGTCTATCTGGACGTCCAGAAGACCGGCTCGACCTTCATCACCGGCTTTCTGCGTGCCGCCTGCCGCCTGCCTGAACGGCATTATCACCAGCATGGCCGGATCCGCGACGGCTATCGCGCAGAGGCGGTGCATGTCATCTCGGTCCGCGATCCGCTGCGGCAATATCTGTCGCTTTACCGCTATGGGCTGGATGGGCGCGGCGGCCTTTGGCACCGGCTGAACCGGCTGAAAGTGGCGGGGCTTTACACTGACAGTCAGGCGGGGTTTCAGCGCTTTCTGTCGCTGATGCTTGACGCCGATCTGGCCGAAAGCCTTGCCGAGGATTTCCCCCAGACGGCACGGAAATTCGACATCGGCTTTCTGACCCACCGCCACCTGATGCTGGCCTTGCACAAACCGCTGGCCACGCTGCGATCCATCGACCGCGACGATCTGGCCAGCGCCTATCGCAAGCGGCGCATCTGGACCGACCGGCTGCGGCAGGAACATCTGACCGATGACCTGCGCGCATTGGTCGCCCGCTATCCCGACCTTCTGGATGCCGAGGCGGCCGAAACCTTTCTGTCAGCCGCCCCGGCGATCAACCGATCGGCCAGCGGCAGCACCCTGACGACCGACATCCCCCCCGAGTTGCGCGACCTGCTGCACCGGAAAGAGGCGTTGATTCATCGCGAGTTCTACCCCGATTGATCGCGTCCTGCGCGCCCTGAAAATCAACCATCCAGCCGGTCCCCAGCCCAGCCTGGCCCGGCCCGGTCCGCGACAGCAGATCAGTCCAGCCGCGCCGGCAGGTCCCATCCACGCAGCAGATCGCCCGCTGCCATCGGCTTCTTGCCCGCACGCTGCGCCAGCGTGACCTCGATCGCGCCATCGCCACAGGCCACGGTGAACCCGCCCAGCACCTGACCCGGCGCGCCCTGCCCCGCAACGACACGGCTGCGCAGCAGCTTTACGCGTTCACCCGCGATCTCGCACCAGGCACCGGGGAAGGGCGACAGGCCCCGGATCAGCCGGTCGACGTGGACCGCCGGGCGGGTCCAGTCCACCCGCGCCTCGGCCTTGTCGATCTTCTGGGCATAGGTGACGCCATCCTCGGCCTGCGGCACCGCCGGCAGGGGAAGTCGGCCCAGCACATCCACCACCAGTTCCGCCCCCATGACCGCCAGCCGGTCATGCAGATCGGCGGTGCTGTCCTCGGCGCCGATCGCCGTTCGCGCCTCGGCCAGGACGGGGCCGGTATCCAGCCCTGCCTGCATCTGCATGATCGCCACGCCGGTCTCGGCATCGCCCGCCATCACCGCCCGATGGATCGGTGCCGCCCCACGCCAGCGCGGCAGCAGGCTAGCATGGATGTTCAGGCAACACAGACGCGGCGCATCCAGAACCGCCTGAGGCAGGATCAGACCATAAGCCACCACCACTGCCACATCCGCGCCGAATGATGCAAAGACGGCCTGTGCCTCGGCCCCTTTCAGGCTGACCGGCACATGCACCGGGATACCCAATTCCTCGGCCGCCGCCTGCACCGGCGAGGGCCGAGGCTTCTGCCCCCGGCCCGCCGCACGCGGCGGCTGCGAATAGACCGCCACGACCTGATGCACGGCCGCGATGGCCCGCAAGGCCGGCACCGAGAATTCGGGTGTTCCCATGAAGATCACGCGCATCGTCGCCCTGCCTTTCTGGTGCCTCGCTTGCCGGACCTCCTACCCTGCTTCCGGGGGGCTGCTCAACTCGGCTTTCGCGGCGGTCGACCGGGGCATCTTGCATCCCGCCCGCGCCGGGTCGACAATCGCGCCATGACGAACAATCCCCTGCCCTTCACCTGCGAGAAACGCGCGGCTTCCGGCGCACTTGGCGTCGTGGTCAGCAATGCGCCGCTTGGCTCGGCTGCCGGCAACGAAATGCTTGCGGCGGGCGGCAATGCCATCGACGCCGCGGTTGCCACGCTGCTGACGCTGACCGTGGTGGAACCGATGATGGTCGGCATCGCCGGTGGTGGCATCGCCCATATCCGGCTGGCCGACGGTCGCCATGTGGTGATCGACGCCATGTCGACCGCCGGCGCAGGTGCCCGGCCCGACATGTTCGACCCCGATCCCGACGGCCCGCCGGGTGAGATGCAGGTGCTGGGCCGCCGCAATGCGATCGGTCCCTCGGCGGTCGCCGTGCCGGGCAATCTGCGCGGCTGGTGCATGATGCAGGCGGCCTATGGCCGGTTGCCCTTTGCCGATGTGATCGAGCCCGCGATCCGCGCCGCGTCGAAAGGCTTTACCGTCAGCCACTATCTGAACGGCGCTATCAGCGAACATGCCGCCGACCTGTTGGCCGATGCCGGGATCGCCCGGCTGCTGATGCCCGGCGGCGCGCCTGCGCCCGTGGGCAGCCGGCTGGTCATGGGCGATTACGCCGAAAGCCTGCGGCTGGTGCAGACACAAGGCGACGCGGCGCTGCATGGCGGCGATCTGGGCCGGGCGCTTGTGGCGCGGCTGTCGACGGTCGCGCCGGATGCCGGGCATCTGACGCTGGACGATCTGGCCGGCTATCGCGCGATCGAGCGCGATGCCATCTTTGGCAGCTATCGCGGCCATACCATTGCCGGTCCGCCCCCGCCGGCATCCTCGGGCGTGCATGTGGTGGAAATGCTGAACATGCTGGAACTGCATGATGTCGCGGCCATGGGGTTCGGCACGCCCGCCAGCCTGCATCTGCTGGCCGAGGTCATGCGCATTGGGTTCGAGGACAGGCAGGCGGCTTCGGGCGACCCCGATTTTGTCGATGTGCCGGTCGGGCTGTTCACCTCCAAGGCCTATGCGCGCGAGGCGCAGGCGCGGCTGCGGGGCGTTGCCGTGCCGGGCGCAACGCCGCTGCAAACGCCAGAAAGCCGCGATACGACCCATGTGACCGTGGCCGACCGCGACGGCAATGTCGTCGCAGCCACCCATACGATCAATGGGCTGTTCGGCGCCTGTTTCATGGTGCCGGGCACGGGCATCATCCCCAACAACTATATGCTGAACTATGACCCCACCCCCGGCCGGGCGCTGTCGATCCAGCCGGGCAAGCGGGTGCCCACATCCATGGCGCCGATGATGGTTCTGCGCGACGGGCGGCCGGTCTGGGCGCTTGGGCTGCCCGGTGCGGTGCGGATCTTCCCCTCGGCCATGCAGGCCATCGTCAACCTGATCGACCATGGCATGACCCTGCAACAGGCGGTCGAGGCCCCCCGGATCTGGACCGCCGGGCATGAGGTCGAACTGGAACCGGCCTATGCGCCCATGGCCGATGCATTGGCGGCGATGGGCCACCGGGTTCGTTTGGTCAAGACCGTGGGTGGTGGCATGAACGCCATCGCCTTCGACCCGGACGGGATGATGAGCGGCGCGGCCTGCTGGCGGGCCGATGGCACGGTCATGGCGCAGGGCGGCGGCTTGGCGCGGCCCGGCATACGTTTCCACATCTGACGCCGGCTGGCGCAATGACAAGGCTGAACCCCCGATGACCCATATCGTGCTGCTGGACCCCGTCGCGCCCGATCGTCTGGCCCGGATGGCGGATTTTCTGCCGCAAGGATGGCGCTTGTCCAATGCGGCATCGCGCGATGCCGCTGATCAGATGGCCGCCCTGTCCGGTGCCGATTTCGCGATTTCGGGCGACATGCCGGTCGATGCCGCGATGATGGCGGTTCCGCGGCTGCAAGCCGTGCATAAATGGGGCGTCGGCTTCGACAATCTGGATCTGGAGGCAGCACGCCGGCACGGCGTCCGGGTGCTGCGCACGACCGGATCGAATGCCACCGCCGTGGCCGAAACCACGCTTGGCCTTATCCTTGCGGTGAACCGAAACATCGCGCGCGGGCATCTGGCCGTCCGACAGGGCGCATGGCCCAAGGGCGAACTGGGGGCCACATCGACCACGCTGACCGGGCGAACGGTAGGGATCATCGGCATGGGCTATATCGGCAAGGCTTTGGCCGGGCTGCTCGGCGGCTTTGGCTGCACGGTGATCTATAACAAGCGCAGCCCCCTGTCCGCCGAGGAGGAAGCCGCCATCAATGCCCGCTTTCAGCCGCTGGATCAGTTGCTTGCAACCTCTGATGTCGTGACCCTGAACTGCGAGTTGAACTCATCGACCGCCAATCTGATCGACCGTGACCGGCTGGCGCTGATGAAACCCGACGCCATCCTGATCAATGCCGCACGCGGCGGTGTTCTGGTCGAGACCGATCTGGCCGATGCCATCCGTCAGGGCCGGTTGCGCGGGGCCGGCATCGACGTATTCTCGGTCGAGCCGATCCTGCCCGACAATCCGCTTCTGGATCTGGACCGGGTGATCCTGACCCCGCATCTTGCGGCGATGTCGGCCGACAGCCTTCAGCCCACGATCCGGCGAATGTTCGGTAACTTCAAGGCCATCGCCGATGGCATCTCACCCGATGCCATCGACATTCTGGTCTGATCCGTCGGCCTAGCGCATCAGCATGGCCGGCCAGATCGTGATCTGCGGGATCACGATCAGCAGCCCCAGCACGATCAGCATGACGCCAAAGATCTTGGACATCTCGCCCAGTGCCTTGTGCATCCCGATCTTGGCGATGGACGACGCAATCAGCAGGCACAGCCCATAGGGCGGCGTGACCAGCCCAAGCGACAGGCTGACGCAGGCGACGATCCCGTATTGCACCGGATCCACGCCGGCCGCCGTGATCGCCGGCAGGAACAGCGGCCCGATGATCACGATGATGACCAGACTGTCCAGAAACAGCCCCAGCACCAGGCAGACCAGCGCCACACCCAGCAGCAGCAGCAGCGGGCTTTGCGCATCGTCGAAGTAACCGGCGATCAGTTGCGGCACCCCGTAATAGGTCAGCAACCAGGCAAAGAACCCCGCCGCCCCAAGGCAGAACAGAGACAGCGACATCAACCTGACACTGCTGACCAGTTCCTGCACAAAGGCCTTGGCGCTGAGTTCCTTGAACAGTCCCGCCCCCACCAGGATGGCATAGACCACGGCAAGGATCGACGCCTCGGTCGGGGTGGCGATGCCGAACAGGATGCCGCCCAGCAGGATCAGCGGCAGAACCATGCCGGGCGCAGCGGCCAGAAAAGCTGCGCGGCGTTCGGATCTGGGTGCCTTGATGCCCTGGGTGCCGACATGATGGCGGCGGCACCACAGTGCGATATAGATCATCTGCGCCCCGGCGATCATGATGCCGGGCAGGACGCCTGCCGCGAAAAGCTGTGACACCGAGGTATTGGTCACGGCCCCCCAGACGATCAGCGTGATGCTGGGCGGGATGATCGTGCCCAGCACCGATGATGCCGCCGTCACCGCGACCGAAAAGGCCGCGCTGAAGCCCTTGCGCTGCATCGCCGGGATCAGGACCGAGCCGACGCCGGCCGTATCGGCCGTGGACGACCCCGAGACCCCCGCAAACAGCATGCTGACCAGCACGTTCACATGGGCGATACCGCCCCGGATATGCCCGATCCGCGCATCGGCATAGCGGATCAGCCTGTCCGTCACCCCCGATGCATTCATCAGGTTGCCGGCCAGCAGGAAGAAGGGCACCGCCAGCAGGACAAAGCTGTCCAGCGAGTTGAAGATGCGCTGTGACAGCATCACATCGGTCAGGCGCGGTTCCATCAGAACCGGGGGCAGCGTGGCCAGGATCAACGCAAAGGCGATGGGCACGCCGGCCAGGACCGCCAGCCCAAAGACCAGAAACATCAGCAGAACGGGGTCCATGTCAGGCCTCCTCGCCGGCTTGGTTGGTGATGCCGGCCAGCCGCAACAGGGCGCCGATCACGATCAGCACGCCACCCACCAGCAGCGCGGAATAGATCCAATAGGCAGGCAGGCCCGATACCTGCGAGACCCGCCCGGCGCCGCGCTGAACGAAGGTCAGGGACGAGCTGACCAGATAGATCCCGCCGGCCAGTGACCCCAGACGACCGATCAGCCGAAAGGCGCGCGGGGCGACATCTTCCATCACCGACAGGCGGAAATGGGTTTCCTCGAACACGGCCAGACCCGCGCCCAGCATCACCGCCCAGATCAGCAGCCCGCGAGAGATTTCTTCGGTCCACAGAAAGCTGGGGATCCAGGAAAGATAGCGTGACAGGACCTGATAAAAGACCAGTGCCCCAAGCACCGCCAGAAGGGTCGCGCAAACCCAGGTCAGGATATTTTGCACGACATCGGCAAAGCGTTGCATTCCCGGACCCCCGATTGCCTGTTACTGCGCCGAAATCTTGGTGGCGAAACCATCAAGCCCCAGTTCCACCAGAACCGGCGCGATGGCCTCGCTGACCTTGGCGCGGATTGCGTCGCGATCGGCATCGACCAGGTTCATGCCATGCTGCTCGGCCAGTTCGGCGCGGCTTTTGGCATCGAAATCATGCTCGATCTCGCGCTGATGCTGGGCAGCTTCGCGCGCGGCCTGTGCCACGGCTTCCTGATGCTCGGGCGACAGACCGTCGAACCGCAGCTTGGAAAAGACCAGCGGACGGGTGACGATTTCATGCTCGGTCAGGACATAGTTCTTGGCCTGCTCATAGAATTTCATGCGCAGGACCCATTCCGGTTCGTTTTCCAGCCCGTCGATGACGCCCAGCTGAAGCGCGTTATAGATCTCGTTATAGGCGACGACGCTTGGCGTGGCGCCGATCGCCTCCCACGCGGCGACCAGCAGCGGGCTGGGGTGCAGGCGCATCTTCAGCCCGCCCAGATTGGTGGCGTCGCTGACCTCGGGCTTGGCCACCAGATTGCGAACCGAACCGCCGAAATAGCCCAGAATCATGACATCGCTGCGCTCGGCGGTCAGATCGGCCAGTTCCTGCCCGATCTCGCCATCGCTGACGGCTTTCCAATGGTCGAAGTCGCGGAACAGGAAGGGCGTGGACAGAACCTGCAATTCAGGCACGAACTCGGCCATCTCGCCCGGCGGCAGCGCGGCGATGTCGACCTGGCCGCCGATCAGCTGTTCGAAAACCTCGGTATTGCCGCCCAGCTGCCCGTCGGGAAAGATCTTGACGGTCAGCTCGCCATTGGTCAGTTCCGACAGCCTTTCGCCGAAGAATTCAAACCCCTGACCCTGCGCCGTTTCCAGCGGGCCGATCAGCGCCGCAATGATTTCCTCGGCCTGGGCCTGCCCCGACGCAAGCATCGCGCCCATGGCGATCACCGATGCAGCAATGCGAGATTTCACTTTCAGCATAAGACTCTTCCTCCTCAAGAAGCAGTAAACCGTTCCAATTTTTCGGCGGATTTCCTCAAGACGCAACTGGAACGTTCCAATTTTCGGATACGACTTAGCCGAGGTTCTGTCAAGTCTGAACTTGGCGGTCTGGATGGGCCAAGACGGCTGCGCCCAGCGGGATGCGGTCAGCGGCGGGTCAGCTTGGCCGACTTCTGCACCAGCATCTTGCGCCGCAGTGGCGACAGGTGATCGACATAGACGCGACCGTTCAAATGGTCGATCTGATGCTGCACGCTGGTGGCCCAAAGGCCGACGAAATCGCGGTCCTCGATCTGGCCCTGATCGTTCAGAAAGCGGATGGTGACCGCGCGGGGCCGCTCGATCCGGGCGGACACGCCGGGCAGATTCGGGCTGGCCTCTTCATGGGCGCGCAGCTTGACGCTGGCATGCAGCACCTCGGGATTGGCCATGCGAATGGCCTGCCCGCGCTTGTCGGATGCATCGACCACGGCCAACCGCTGCATGATGCCGATCTGCGGCGCAGCAAGGCCGACACCGGGCATTGCCTCCATCGTGTCGATCATGTCGTCCCAGATCATGCGCACCGTCTCGGTCACGGACTCGACCGCGGCAGCGGGCATGTGCAACCGCCGGTCGCCATAGGGCACAAAGGCGCGCACGGTCATTCGGTCGCACCCCCGGTTCCGATATGCGGAATATCGACGATCAACCGCCCGTCCAGATGATCGGCCTCGTGCTGGGCAATGCGGGCGGCGGGGCCGGTCATCTCGCGGTTCTGGATTCTGCCCGCCAGATCGAACCAGCGGATGTGAATGCGCGAGGCACGGGTCACCTGCACCGGCTGATCGGGGATCGAAAGACAGCGCTCCTCGGCTGTTTCCAGCGGGCCGTGCCGGGCGATTATTTCCGGGTCCAGCATCAGCAGCGGCTCGGATGTGCCGGATTTCCAGCCCGCATCCATCACGAAGGCGCGCCGCAGCACGCCGACCTGCGGCGCGGCAAGCCCCCGCCCCTGCGCGTCATACATGGTGACCAGCATATCGGCCGCCATCTGCGACAGTTCCGGCCCCGTCAGGTAGCCCGCAGGCGCACAGCGCGTGACCAGCATCGGATCGGGATGCTTCAGAATCGGCAAGACCCGCCCCGGCGGCAGATCTGCCGGCAGATCGGGGGCCGGCCCCTCAGGCACGGGCCTTCTCGCGCTTCAGCTTGACCATCCTGCGGGTGATCATCTGCCGCTTGATCGCCGAGATGTGGTCGATGAACAGCACCCCGTTCAGGTGATCCAGTTCGTGCTGGGCGCAGGTGGCCCAAAGCCCGTCGAATTCCTCGCTATGGTTCTTGCCGTCCAGGCCCATCCAGCGCATCCGCACCTGCGCCGGGCGGGTCACCTCGGCATATTGGTCGGGGATCGACAGGCAGCCTTCGTCATAGACGTTCTTCTCGTCCGAGGCCCATTCGATCTCGGGGTTGATCAGGACGATCGGCCGCGGCTCGGCCTCGGGGTCGCGGGTGGCATCCATGACGAAAATCCGCCCGGACACACCGACCTGCGGCGCGGCAAGGCCGATGCCCGGCGCGTCATACATTGTGGCCAACATGTCGGCGGCCAGCGTCTCGATCTCGGGCGTGACGCGGGCAATCGGGGCGGCAACCTTTTTCAGGCGCGGGTCGGGATGGATCAGGATCGGGCGCAAAGTCATGATTTGTCAGATAGGGCAAGCCTTGGCCATGCGCAACAAGCCGCGTATGCAGGGCTGACAGCTTTGCAGGGGACGATCATGCCACAGCCGGATTTCGACGAGATCATCGACCGCGTGGGAACGCGCTGCTCGAAATGGGACGATATGCAGACCTATTACGGCGTCTCGCCCGATGAAGGTATCTCGATGTGGGTTGCCGACATGGATTTCCGCCCCCCCACCGTCGTCCAGCAGGCGGTCGAGGCGACGGCCGCCCATGGCATCTATGGCTATCCCGGCAGGAACCAGCCCTATCTGGATGCGATTCGCTGGTGGATGGCCGAACGCCACGGCTGGCAGGTTCAGCCCGACTGGGTGCTGACGGCTGCGGGGCTGGTCAACGGCACCGCGCTGGCGGTCGACGCCTTTACCCGGCCGGGCGATCGGGTGATCCTGATGACGCCGGTGTATCACGCCTTTGCCCGCGTCATCCGCGCCAATGGCCGCGAGGTGGCCGAATTTCCGCTGCGCCAGGATGATGCCGGGCTGTACCAGATGGATTGGGACAGCTGGGCCGGCCTGCTGACCGGGCAGGAACGAATGCTGATCCTGTGTTCGCCGCATAATCCCGGCGGCCGGGTCTGGTCGGGCGATGAATTGCGGCAGGTCGCGGATTTCTGCCGGAAACACGACCTGATCCTGATCTCGGACGAGATCCATGCCGATCTGGTCATGCCCGGCGCGCCCCGCCATACGGTGACGGCCCTTGCCGCACCCCAGATCGCCGACCGGCTGATCACCCTGACGGCAGCAACCAAGACCTTCAACATCGCTGGCGCCCATATCGGCAATGCGGTCATAGCCGATCCGGCGCTGCGGGCAACCTATCAGGGCCGGCAGGCAGCACTTGGCCTGTCGCCCGGCCTGTTCGGCATGGATATGGTCGCCGCCGCCTATTCACCCCAGGGCGCGGCCTGGGTCGATGCGCTGGTCGGCTATCTCGACGGGAACCGGCAGTTGTTCGACGCGGGTGTGAATGCCATTCCCGGCCTGCGCTCGATGCCCTTGCAGGCGACCTATCTGGCCTGGGTCGATTTCGCCGATACCGGCATGAGCCGCGAGGAATTTACCGCCCGCGTGCAGGATCAGGCCGGCATCGCCGCCAATCACGGCACGACCTTCGGCGCCGGGGGCGAGCATTTCCTGCGCTTCAACCTGGCCACGCCGCGCATCCGCGTGGCCGAGGCGGTCCGCCGCCTGCAAACCGCCTTTGCCGACCTGCAATGACCAAGGCACCCAAGCCCCGGAAAAGGCGGTCTGGCCGCCTGTTCCGGCTGCTGGTCATCGCCCTTCTGCTGGGCGGGCTGTGGCTGGCGCTGACACCCCAAACGGATCTGCGCCTGCCCGGCACCCGACCTGACGCACCCCAGGTCACTTTGCCGCAGCGCCCGCCAACCCGTCCGGCCCTTCCGCAAGCCCGACTGACAGGCCCGGTCGACCGCATTCTGATCGAGAAGTCACAGCGCCGGATGACGGTCTATCGCCAGGGTGACGTGCTGAAAACCTATCGCATCGGGCTGGGCTTCGCGCCGGCTGGCGACAAGCATCAGCAGGGCGATGGCCGCACCCCCGAGGGCGTTTTTCGCATCGACCGCCGCAATGACCGCAGCGCCTATCACCTGTCGCTTGGCATCGACTATCCCCGCGCGCAGGACCGGGCGCGGGCACAGGCGGCCGGCGTCAATCCCGGCGGTGACATCTTCATCCACGGCCAGCCCAATCAGCGCCCTGAAGGCGAGGTTCTGGCCGGCGACTGGACCGCCGGCTGCATCGCCATCAGCGATGCGGAAATCGCCGAGCTGTTTGCGGCGACCGCCCTTGGCACCACGGTTGAAATCCGGCCCTGACGGCGCGCTGTCTGATCTGGTCGCATAATCGCAACCATCAGGATCAAGCGCGCACTGCCGCCGCACCCAACGTTGCAATCGCCCCCCCGGCGGCTCATATAGTCGCCAATCAATGCGCGCGGAGTCTGCTATATGACCTATCTCGATTTCGAAAAGCCGCTGGCCGACATGGAAGGCAAGGCCGAAGAGCTGCGCGCCATGGGCCGCAAGGGCGACGATTCCGTCGATGTCGAGAAAGAGGCCGCCGCGCTGGACAAGAAGGCCGCCGCGCTGCTGAAGGATCTTTACAAGGACCTGACGCCCTGGCGCAAAACGCAGGTCGCGCGCCATGCTGACCGGCCCCATTGCAGCGATTACATCAAGGCCCTGTTCACCGAATATACGCCGCTTGCGGGCGATCGCGCCTTTGGCGACGACCATGCGGTGATGGGCGGGCTGGCGCGTTTCAACGATGCGCCCTGCGTGGTGATCGGCCATGAAAAGGGCGCCGACACCAAGTCGCGGATCCACCACAATTTCGGCATGGCCCGCCCCGAGGGCTATCGCAAGGCAATCCGCCTGATGGATATGGCCAGCCGCTTTGGCCTGCCGGTGATCACACTGGTCGACACGCCCGGCGCCTATCCCGGCAAGGGCGCCGAGGAACGCGGGCAGTCCGAGGCCATCGCCCGCTGCACCCAGAAATGCCTGGAAATCGGCGTGCCGCTGGTGTCGGTCATCATTGGCGAGGGCGGCAGCGGCGGGGCGGTGGCCTTTGCCACGGCGAACCGCATCGCCATGCTGGAACATTCGATCTATTCGGTGATCTCGCCCGAGGGCTGCGCCTCGATCCTGTGGAAGGATGCCGACCGCATGCGCGAGGCCGCCGGTGCCCTGCGCCTGACCGCCCAGGATCTGAAGCAACTGGGCGTGATCGACCGCATCATTACCGAGCCGATGGGCGGCGCGCAGCGCCATCCGGCCGAGACGGTGCAGGCTGTTGGCAAGGAAATCGCCGCCATGCTGAAAGATCTGGCGGGGCAGAAACCGGCCGCGCTGATCAAGGACCGGCGGCAGAAATTCCTGTCCATGGGGACCAAGGGAATCACAGCATGATGACGAATCCGTGGATGGTCCTGGTTATTGCCGGGCTGCTGGAAATTGTCTGGGCGCTGGCGCTGAAGGCTTCGGACGGGTTTACGCGGTTGATGCCCTCGGTCGTGACCGTGATTGCCGCCGCTGCCAGCTTCTGGCTGCTGGCCGCCGCCATGCGCCACCTGCCGGCCGGCACCGCCTATGCCGTCTGGACGGGTATTGGCGCCCTTGGCGTCGCGATTCTGGGCATCCTGTGGCTGGGTGAATCGGTCGCCCCGCTGAAGATCGCCGGTATCGCCCTGATCGTGGCCGGCATCGCGGCGCTGAAACTGGCCTGACATCGGCCGCATCATCATCGTGGCCCATCTGCCACAGCCATAACCGATCACGCCCGCGTGATCGGTTTTTTCTTGCCCTGTTCACCTGGCCAAGCCACCCTGTCAGCGTTTCCAACGGCCTGACAAGAGAGGAGGGCGACCATGCATCATTATTCAGCTGACACCGCCCTGACCGATTTCGGCCTATGGTCCACCGGCATCCTGGTTCTACTGAACCGACGCTGATCGGCCTTCGGGTCAAATTCCCAAAATCGCGGGTTCTGTTGCGGACATGATGGCGTCCGCATGCCGGCTATTTCCCCAGCTTTCCAGAAATTGCCCGCCCTTCCGGCGGATCCATAGGTGACGAAAATGATTGCCAGACTTCCCTTGCGGGGCAGAACGCCCCACCCGACCTTGAACAAGCTGATCGAGCGGCACGGCACGGCCACCGTCCTGTTTGCGCTGATCGCAACGATCATCCGCAGGCGGCCAAGGCGTGCAAATGGCGTTCCCGTTACGATGCTCAGCCCGCATCTGCGCCGCGATATCGGCCTGCCGCCCCATTGTGAGGAAAGGCCGCGGCACTGGGATATCCGGCACTAACGCCGGTCAGCCCCGGCACGGCGAGGGCGCAGCTGTCGTCCTGACCCTACCACATGGTCAGGGCGGCGCGTGCCGGCCATTCGGCGTCATAGGTGGCGCCGCCCACCTCGCCCTTGGTCATGCCGGACAGGATCTGTCCCGGCGTGGCCAGGCCCGCGCTGTCATCCGCGCCGGACCACAGCCCCGCACGCATGACCGCGCGAGCACATTGGAAATAGATTTCACCAATCTGCACCACGATCACGGTGCGCGGCTGTTTCCCCTGTTTTTCAAAGGCCTGCCGCAGATCGGCATCATCGGTGATCCGCGCCTGCCCGTTGACCCGGATCACCGTGTCAGAGCCTCGGATCAGGAACATCAGGCTGACACGCGGATCGCGCGCGATATTCGCCAGCGAATCAATCCGGTCATTTCCGCGCCAGTCGGGCAGCGCCAGATGTCTGTCATCCATGATCCGCACCACCGGGCCGTCATCGCCGCGCGGGCTGGCATCCAGCCCCTCGGGGCCGACGGTGGCCAATGCACAGAACCGCGATTGGCGCAGGAACGCGGCATAATCATCGGTCAGCCGGTCTGCGACCTTGCGCAAAGACGCGGGCTTTGGCTGCCCATAGATCTCGGCCAGATCGGCCTCGGCCAGCCATTTCATCCCCGGAACCCCGCTTCTGCCATCAGCCTGTCCGAATTGCTTTCGATCACGTCTTCCAGATGGGCCACGACCTTTTCGTTCGGCATATCGGCTGGCACCGGCGGCAGGAACTCGATCACCGCGCGGCCGGGGCGGATACCCCAGCCCTTGCGCGGCCAGAACAGGCCGGTATTCACCGCCACCGGTATGACCGGCAGCCCGGTCGCCGCGCGGATCGTCGCCACGCCATGTTTGTATGGTTTGCGCTGGCCTGGCAGGGTGCGGGTGCCCTCGGGATAGATGATCAGCTGGCCAAGCGAGCCGTCCTGCATGCGCTGGTTGATCCGGGCGGAAATCGCCTTCATCGCATCCTTCCCGCGCGCGCGGTCGATGGGAATGCAGCCGACCTTATAGGCATACCAGCCCATGATAGGCACGCGCATCACCTCGCGTTTCATGATGAAAGCGCGATCGGGCAGCACATGGGACAGTGACAGGATATCCCAGAAACACTGGTGCTTGGACGCGACGATACAATCGCCCGTTGGCGGTGTGCCGCGCACCTCGGTTACCAGCCCCAGATGGATGCGCGCGGCCCAGATCAGGTGACGCAGCCAGGTCGTCGCGACATGTTTGGCGCCCTCGGTCCCGCGCCGCAGCACGACGAAGATGCCCCAGATGCCATAGATCACCGTGGCCAGCCCGATATGCAGATAGAACAGCACATTCTGGACATATTGCCACGGCGTCAGCCTGCCGGGGGTCGGGCTGAAATCGCGGCTCATCGCACCTGCCCCAACATGCTGAGCGCGGCCCAACGGGTTGCCAGAAAGCCCACGCCAGCCGCGACCAGCGGGATCAGCAGAGCCCAAAGCCAGCTCCATCCCTGAAAGCCGAGGCCGGTCAGGAACTGGCTGCTGTCATCCAGATCAGGCAGCGCGATCACGGCCAGCAGGCCCAGAAGCGTGCCAACACCCGCGCCCAGTGCTGCCCGACGTGTAAAGCGGCGGACAAAGGCCGTGGCGATGGTGATGTCGCGCGCGCCGATCAGGCGCAGCACGCGGATGACCTGCCCGTTCGCCGCCAGCGCCGCCTTGGCCGCCAGGGTGATCATCGCCGCCGAGGCCGCGGCGATCAGCATCAGCGACAGGATACCCAGCACCTGCAAGCGGTTGGCGGCCGTGACCAGCGGCCGTCGCCATTCGGTATGGTCGTCCAGCACCGCACCGGGAACCTCGCCCTCAAGGCGCAAGCGCAGGCCCTCGGCGTCGAAATCGCGGGCATCGGCGATCGGCAACTCGATCAGGCGCGGCACCGGCAGCGCGTCGACCGGCACATCGGGGCCGAACCAGGGGGTCAGCAGATCGGCCATCTGGTCCTGGGTCAGCAGATGCGGCTCGCCCACGCCGGGCGTGCCACGCAGGATCTGCATCACCGCCTCGGTCTGCGGCTCGACCTGCCCGGCGGGGGCCGAAACCCGCACCGTCACGGTCTGGGCCAGCGATTCCGACCAGCGATCGGCCAGCCGCCCCGTGGCCAGCGACAAGGCCAGCGCAAAGACCGCCAGAAATGCCATCGCCCCGGCGGCGAAAAGTGTCAGATGCGCGGTAAAGCCCGTCGGCGGCACGATACGGTCGCCCGACGCGCCCTCGCCCGTCAGCGCGGTCAGCAGGGTCCGCAGATCCAGCCCCTTGACCACACGCCTGTTCAGTTTTGGCAGTCTCACAGATCAGCCCCCGCCAGATGCAATTCCCCGCCCGCGATCCGCAGCACTCGCGCCGCGACCTGCGCCTTGGTGGCGCGGATCAGATTCAGGTCATGGGTCGCCACCATCACCGTCTTGCCCGATTTGTTCAGCTCGATCAGCAGCTGCATCAGCCGCATCGACATGTCCCAGTCCAGGTTGCCGGTCGGTTCATCCGCCAGCACCAGATCGGGTGACAGGATCACCGCGCGGGCCAGTGCCACGCGCTGCCGTTCACCGCCGGACAGCGAATCCGGCATGGCGCGCGCCTGTTGCGCCAGCCCGACCCAGCCCAGCAGGTCGCGCATGGCGGCCATGTCGACCGCCTGTCCTGCGATGGTCAGCGGCAGCGCGACGTTTTCCGCCACGGGCAGGTGATCCAGAAATTGCGGATCCTGATGCACGACGCCGACCTTGCGGCGCAATGCGGCGATTCCGTCGCGCGTCAGCCCGCGCATATCCTGCCCAAGGGCCGACATCCGCCCGGCCGTGGGCAGCAGATCGGCATAGCACAGCCGCATGAAGGTGGTCTTGCCCGCACCGGATGGCCCGGTCAGGAAATGAAACGATCCCGGCTGCAAGCTAAGCGTCATGCCCGACAAAAGCGGCGCACCGCCGTGATAGCCAAAGCCGGCATCCTGCATTTCGATCAAGAGGCACCCCCTTCTGCACCCGGCGGCTTGGAAGCCGGGCCTGGGCTTGATAGAACAGCAAGACGCCGAATGCGAGGGGTTGGGATGAGCGAAATAAGGCTGACTTGCCCGAAATGCGGAACGGAATACCGGCTACCCGAAGATGCGATCCCGGTTGCCGGCCGCAACGTCGAATGCTCGACCTGCGGCCAGGTCTGGCACCAGCCGGGAATTGCTGCCGGGACAACGCGCGGTGACAGCAATCAGCGGCCGGACGACAGCGAACCGACACCGATGCCCCGACTGAATCGCCAGCTTTCGGATTCGGTCCTGTCCGTGCTGCGGGAAGAGGCTGCACTTGCACGCCGCCAACGCGCCGCCGATACAGAAACCGACACAACCGTCCCGGATGCCGTGGTGACGCGGGAAACGGGAACGGCCGCAGTTGCCACGCTGGCCCTTGATGCCACCGCAGCAGGCCCTGCCCCCTCGCGCCACATCAATGCCAGCCCGCAACGCCCCGCCCCCGACGCCCCGCAGCACGAGGCGATGGAGGCCACCGTCAACCGCACCACCCCGCATGGCGCGACCGATGGACGCAGCACGCGCGATGCGGCACGGGCCTATATGCGCGGCCTGTGCTGGTCGGCGGGGATCGCCGCGGCGCTTCTGCTGCTTTATGTCGCCGCCCCGCGCATGGCCGATCAGGGCGCGGCCGGAATGCAGCTGATGGAATGGCGGATTTCCCTGGATGACGGGCGCGTCTGGCTGCAAGATCGCCTGCTTGGCGGGCCGACCGAATAGCGCCGGGTCAAAAGCGCTCTAGCAGCCGGTCCAGATAGTCCCGTTCATCCTCGGGGCGTGAACGTTCACCGCTGCGGCGGCGAATCTCGTCCAGCAGGTCGCGGGCGCGACGGGCCGGATCAACCCCCTCGGTCAGCACATTGCCGCTTGAGAAGGTATTGCCATTGCCCGACAATTGCCGGCCCAGGGGATCGCGTTCCGCCCGCCGGTCATAGGGCAGACCGCGCTGGCCGTCGCGCATCGCCTGGCCGGGCTGATCGCCGGGTTGCTGACCTTGCTGGCCCTGCTGCTGGCCGTCCTGCCCCTCTTGCGCGGAACGTTCGCCCTGCCCCAGCATGTCGCCCAGGGCGCGCATGCCTTCGCGCATGGACTGGATCGCATCGGCCTGACGTTCCATCGCCCCCGACATGTCGCCCTGACGCAGCGCCTGTTCGGCATCTTCCATCGCGCGACCGGCCTCGTCCATGCTGCGCCGCGCGGCATCGCCCTGTTCCGAGCCCTGCCCCGGCATCAGCCCCTGTTGCTGGCCCAATTCCTCGCGCAGGTCGCGCTGACGCTGTGCCAGGTCTTCGCTGCCCTGCTGACCGCCCTGTCCGAATTGTTCCTGCATCTCGCGGAAGGCCTCATCCGACAGGCGCTGCTGCTCGCGCAGCGTATCGGCCAGCCGGTTCATCGACTGATTACCCTGCTGACCTTGCTGACCCTCGCCCTGGCCCTGCCCCTGGCCTTGCGTGACCTGCATGTTTTCCATCATCCGGTTGAACTGTTCCAGCAATTGCTGGGCCTCGGCCATGCGGCCCTCGTTCATCAGACGCTGAATCTCGTCCATCATCTGCTGGATCTGGTCGCCCGTGATGACCTGACCCTGCTGGTTCTGGGTAAAGCGGTCGGCCGGATCGGCCTGCCCCTGTTCGGCCAGCATGCGCATATATTCGTCCGTCGCGGCCTTCAATTCGTCCATCAGGCGCTGAATTTCATCCGGGCTTGCGCCGTTGCGGATCGCCTCGGACAGCTTTTCCTGCGCCTGTTTCATGCGTTCCAACGCATCGGCAAGCCCGCCATCCTCTAACTGGATGGCCGCCTGCCACAGGGCCTCGGCCAGCTTGTCGCGATCCTCGGGCGACAGGGGACCAGCCTCCAGCACACCAACACCGGTCCGCAATTGCTGATACAGCACCTCGTCAACAAAGCCCTCGGGCTGCCAGGTCACGGCGCGCAGGATCTCGGCACTGCGGCCGGCATTCTCGCGCGACCACAGCAGATCGCGGCGCATCTCGATCAGCGCCGCCGCCAGCGGTGAAAAGAACCGCCGCCCCGGCAGCACCGTCTGCATCGGATCAGAGCGCCCCTCCTGGTCAATCCCGTCCAGCGCCGTCAGCGTCACCGTCACCGGCAAGTTGGCCCAAGGATGGCGGGCCAGATCCTGCACCAGCTGGCCCCGCACCTCTTGCCGGGCGCTGCGTGGCATCCGCAGGTCCAGCACCACAGCCTCGCGCGGCTCGGGGTCGATGGCCAGACCGAACCGGCGGTCGGTGGCGGCCAGATCCAACGCAATCTCGGCCCCGCCGGAAATGACACCATGATCATCCTCGGCGATGAAGTCCTGAACGAACCGCCCATCGGCCCGCCGCGTCGGCGCATCGCCCGGCGCGATGCTGGGGGCAGCATCCGGCAGCACCGTCACATCGAAACGACGGCCGGCGACCTCGATCATGCCGCTTTGCATGGCGGTAAAGGCGGGGGCCTGCGGATCCTGCCCGGCCTCGGGCCCGATATCCTGCGCGACCATCACATCGCCGCCATACAGCCGAAAACTGACGGCGCTGCCCTTGGGCAGCTCCAGCACCTCGGCCTCGGGCAATGCGTTCAGATAGATGGTCGGACGGCGCGTATAGCCGGGCGGCTCGGCCCAGCCTTCCCAGCTTGGCCCGGTGGCAATGTCCGGCCCCTGCTGCACCGGCGGACGAAGCGTCGCGGCCACGGCAGACAGCCCCTGTCCCAGATTGCCCGCACCGCCAAAAATCAGCGCCATGACCAGCGCAACCAGCGCCGCCAATCGCAACGCAAAGGGATCGCGGCGGGTCAGCCCGGCATCGGGCGCCACCGCACGCGCCAGGGCGGCCCGCGCGCGCATCTGCGCCTGATGCGCCTGCCACAGGGCGCCATCGCCACCCAGGGCCGCGTGATCCTGCAAGGCCGAAAGCGGCCGACCCGGCAAGGTGCCATCCACCCGCGCCACTGCGGCCCCGACACCGACCCGACCAAAGCGCAGCCCGCCACGGATCGCTGCGGCGATCAGCGCCAGCACCACCGCGCCAGCCAGCCAGGGCAGCACAGCATCAGGCAATTGCGCCACAAGCCCCAGCCACAGCCCTGCGAAAACCACGGCCAGCAATGCGGCCAGAGGCCAGAAGGCCCGCGCCGCCTGTTCCCACCACATCCCTGCCCGCGTCAGCCACAGGGCGCGATCAACCCTCGCGCCCCAATCGGCCCTCGCGCTGATCGAAATATCCTCGGGGGTCCGGGGGCGGACAGCCCCCGGCTTTTCCTTACCACGCAAGGACCATGTCAAAGCCATTCCGGGATGGTATCGCGAGACAGGATTTCCTCAATGCTCGGGCGCCCCCGGATGACGGCAAATTGATCGCCATCGACCAGAACCTCGGGCACCAGCGGCCGGGTATTGTATTCCGAGGCCATCACCGCGCCATAGGCGCCGGCCGACCGGAAGGCCACCAGATCGCCCGCCATCATCGCCGGCAGATCCGCGCCCTTCTGGAAGGTATCGCCCGTCTCGCAGACCGGACCCACCACGTCAAAGGGCTGCACATCCGCCGCCAGACGCGGTTCGTTCACGGGCAGGATGTCATGATGCGCACCATACATGGCCGGCCGCAGCAGATCGTTCATCGCCGCATCAAGGATCAGGAAATCCCGCCCCTCGCCATGCTTCAGATAGATGACCGAGGACAGCAGCACCCCGGCATTGCCGACGATATTGCGGCCCGGCTCAATCTCGATCTCGCAGTCCAGATCACCCACCGTCTCGCGGATGACCTGCCCGTATTCGATGGGCAGGGGCGGCGCATTGTTGTCGCGGCGATAGGGAATGCCCAGCCCCCCGCCCATATCCAGCCGGGTGATCGAATGGCCATCGGCGCGCAAGGCGCGGGTCAGGTCAGCCATCTTGGCATAGGCCTGTCGGAACGGGTCCAGATCGGTCAGCTGGCTGCCGATATGCATATCAACACCGACAACGCGAATGGCGGGCAGCGCGGCGGCCTGGGCATAGACCTCGCGCGCACGCGCGATCGGAATGCCGAACTTGTTCTCTGACTTGCCGGTCGCGATCTTCTCATGCGTCTTCGCGTCCACATCCGGGTTCACGCGAATTGCAATCGGCGCCTCGGCCCCCATACTGTCGGCCAGTTGCGACAGGGCCAGCAGTTCCGGTTCGCTTTCCACATTGAACTGCCGGATGCCGCCTTCCAGCGCCTGCCGCATCTCGGCGATCGTCTTGCCGACGCCCGAAAACACGATCCGCTCGCCCGGCACGCCCGCTGCCTTGGCCCGCGCATACTCTCCGCCGGACACCACATCCATGCCGGCGCCCATATCGCCCATCAGCTTCAGGATCGCGAGATTGGAATTTGCCTTCACCGCAAAGCAGACCAGATGATCGGTCCAGTCCAGCGCCTGCGTGAACAGACCGAAATGCCGGCGCAAGGTTGCCGCGGAATAGACATAGACCGGGGTGCCAACGGCCGCAGCGATCCGGGACAAGGGCACGCCCTCGGCATGCAGATGCCCTTGATGATAGTTGAAATGATCCATCTACAGCGTCGCCTGCACACCGATCTGGGCATCGCCCGTCACCGTTACACCCAATTGCTGCTCGACATGGCCGGCCGGGCGTTCCGGCGGGCCATCCACACCACAGGCCGCCAGCGCGGTCAGCGCGATCAGAGCAAGCAACCTGGTCATCCCAGCACCTCTTTCCAGCGCGCCACCTGCGCCCGCACCTGATCGGGCGCCGTTCCGCCATAGCTTTGCCGCGAAGCGACCGAATTGTGAACGCCCAGAACGGAATAAACCGACTGATTGATCTTCGGATTGACGGAATGCATCTCGGCCAGCGTCAATCCGTCCAGATCGACGCCCTTCTTCTCGGCCATCGCCACCAGCGCCCCGGTCGCATGATGGGCATCGCGGAAGGGCAGACCCGCCTCGCGCACCAGCCAATCGGCCAGATCGGTCGCGGTGGAAAAACCAGCCGAGGCCGCAGCCTCCATCTTGTCGCGATTGGCCGTCAGGTCCGACAGCATCCCGGCCATCGCCGCAAGCGCCAGCATCAGGCTGTCAGCGGCGTCAAAGACCTGTTCCTTGTCTTCCTGCATGTCCTTGGAATAGGCCAAGGGCAGCCCCTTCATCACGGTGAACAGCGCCACGGTCGCGCCCAGAATCCGCCCGATCTTGGCGCGGATCAATTCCGCCGCGTCCGGGTTACGCTTTTGCGGCATGATGGAACTGCCGGTGGACCACTTGTCCGACATCGACACGAACCGGAACTGCGCCGAGGACCAGATCACCAGCTCTTCCGCCAGCCGTGACAGGTGAACGGCGCAGATGCTGGCCGCCGACAGGAACTCCAACGCGAAATCGCGGTCGCTGACGGCATCCAGGCTATTGGCCATGGGCCGGTCGAAATCCAGCGCCTTGGCGGTGGCGTTCCGGTCCAGCGGATAGCCCGTGCCGGCCAGAGCCGCCGCGCCAAGGGGCGATTCGTTCATTCGTTTGCGTGCGTCCTGGAAACGCGACAGGTCGCGCCCGAACATCTCGACATAGGCCATCATGTGATGGCCCCAGGTCACCGGCTGCGCGGTTTGCAGATGGGTAAAGCCCGGCATCACCCAATCCGCCCCGGCCTCGGCCTGCGCCAGTGCCGCACGGATCAGCGCGCCCAGCCCCTCGATGGCGGCGTCGCATTGGTCGCGCACCCACAGCCGGAAATCTGTCGCCACCTGATCATTGCGCGAACGGCCCGTATGCAGGCGCCCGGCCGGTTCGCCGATCAGGTCCTTCAGCCGCGCCTCGACATTCATGTGAATGTCCTCAAGCGCCGTAGAGAAGGGGAAATTTCCGCCCTCGATCTCTGACAAGACCGTGAGAAGCCCTTCCCGGATCGCCTGCGCATCGCTATCGCTGATGATGCCTTGCGCCGCCAACATGGCGGCGTGGGCCCGGCTGCCACGGATATCCTGGGCGTAGAGTCGCTTGTCGAAGCCGATCGAGGCGTTGATCTGTTCCATGATCGCGTCCGGCCCGGCGGCGAAACGCCCGCCCCACATCGTGTTGGCGGTTTTGGTCTGGTCGGTCATCCTCGATCCTTCGGAGGTCAAATGCTGCGTTCGCTTCTGCTTTATACGGCGCTGGTTTTCGGTGCAAATGGCGCCTTTGCCGGTGCCATCGACTTCGAGGCCGCGCAACAGGGCGGTTTGGCCAAGCTGATCGAGACCGAACCGACCGATCTGCCCGATACGGTGTTTCTGGATGCCGATGGCAACGAGGTGAGCTTTGCCGACTATGCCGGCACCGCGCTGCTGGTGAATTTCTGGGCCACCTGGTGCGCCCCTTGCCGCGAGGAAATGCCGTCGCTGGATGCCTTGCAGACCGAGTTGGGCGGCGATGACTTTCAGGTGCTGACCATCGCCACCGGACGCAACCCGCGCGAGGCGATCGACAGGTTTTATGAAGAAGAGGCGATCGAAAACCTGCCCATCCTGACCGATGCCAGGCAGAAACTGTCGCGCGATATGGGGGTGATGGGCCTGCCGGTCACTGTGCTGATCTCGCCCGAGGGGAAAGAGGTCGCGCGGCTGCTGGGTGATGCCGATTGGGCCTCGGACGCGGCCAAGCAGGTCATCCGGGAACTGAAAGCGCCCTGACCTCGACATGACGCGGGCAGTTGGTCAGATGATCGTTCACCAGCCCGCAGGCCTGCATGAAGGCATAGGTGATCACCGGCCCGCAAAAATTGAAGCCGCGTTTTTTCAGCGACTTGGACATCGCCGTGGATTCCGGCGTGGCGGCCTGCACGTCAGCCATCGAAGCCAGCCGGTTCTGGATCACCTCGCCACCCGTGAATGACCAGATATAAGGGGTGAACCCCTCGCCACCCTCTATATCCAGAAACAGCCGCGCCCCCTTCACCGTTGCCTCGATCTTGCCGCGATGGCGGACGATGCCGGGATTGGTCAGCGCCTTTTCGACCCGCGCCGCATCCCAATTGGCCACCCGCTCGGGGTCGAAACCTTCGAATTCCTCGCGAAAGCTGTCGCGTTTTCGCAGGATGGTGATCCAGCTCAGCCCCGCCTGAAATCCGTCCAGCACCAGCTTTTCCCACAGCGCACGGGGATCGCGTTCCGGCACGCCCCATTCCTCATCGTGATAGGCGACATAAAGCGGGTCGGTCCCGCACCAGGGGCAGCGTTCGTTCACGGCGGATTAACCTATTCGGCAGAAAGGAGGTCGGGTTCATCGAAAATTAGGCCAATATGCGCATGTTGCAAAGACACGAGACTCAGGAGGCTGAAACGTGAGCGGGGGCAATATGTCGAATTCCGGTTCGCCGCTGGACTTCGCCATCGACAGGCAAAGCCGAATCACCATGCCGGCGGTGCAGGCTGCGGTGGCACGGGGCAACGCGCTGCTGGCCTATCAGCCGGTGGTTCAATCCGACCGCACCGGGCGGCCGGCATTTTACGAGGGGCTGATTCGCGTGGTCGATGATTCGGGCCGGATTGTCCCGCTGAAGGACTTCATGCCCGTGGCCGAAACGACCGAACTGGGCCGGCAGATCGACTGCCTGTCCTTGCAGCTTGGCCTTTCGGCCCTGTCCGAAGACCGCTCGTTGCGGCTGTCGATCAACATGTCAGCGCGATCCATCGGCTATCCCGGCTGGATTCAGACGCTGCGCACCGGCATTGCCGATGCGCCCGACATTGCCGAGCGGCTGATTCTTGAAATCACCGAAAGCTCGGCCATGGAACTGCCCGACGACGTGAATCGCTTCATGCGCGAGGTGCAAAGCCACGGCGTCAGCCTGGCCCTGGACGATTTTGGCGCGGGCTATACCTCGTTCCGCTATTTGCGCGATTTCTGCTTTGATATGATCAAGATAGATGGTCAGTTCATCCGCGAGATCAGCCACCATCCGGACAATCAGGTGCTGACCCGCGCGCTGCAATCCATCGCGGTGCATTTCGATATGTTCACCGTCGCGGAATCGGTTGAAACCGCCGATGACGCGGCCTTCCTGATAGATATCGGCATCGACTGCATGCAGGGATATTACTTTGGCGCACCCACCATCGCGCCTCCGTGGAAAAGCCCACCGGCAAAGGCACAACGTTAGAGCGGACGGTTGCGAAAACCGTGCCGGGCAGGTGTGCCAACGCACCGATGACTGCTGATGAGCGTGAAGGGCCGGCCGCGTATTCGCGGGCTGCTGCGGCAAACCCGACGGTGCCTGTGCGGCCAGACGCGCCGCAGAATGCTTGCGCTGGCAGGTGATCCGCGGGCCGGGTCGAAGCCTGGCATTCCGGTGCAGGTTCGACCTGTGCAGCCGCGGCCGGTCTTGACGCCACGGCACGAACCCGCTTCCTATGCTGCGACCGCCGGCTATGGCCGGCAAGCTTGGATAGGAAAAGGAGCCTGTCATGTCGAAAGCCGTCATCGTATCCGCCGCGCGCACTCCGGTCGGCAGTTTTATGGGGTCCTTTGCGAATGTGCCCGCGCATGATCTGGGCACGGCAGTGCTGAAGGCGGTGATCGAACGCTCGGGCGTCGACCCCGCCGAGATCAGCGAAACCATCCTTGGCCAGGTTCTGACCGCCGCACAGGGCCAGAACCCTGCGCGTCAGGCGCATATAAATGCCGGTCTGCCCAAGGAATCGGCGGCCTGGGGCATCAATCAGGTCTGCGGCTCGGGCCTTCGTGCGGTGGCGCTTGCTGCCCAGCAGGTGAATGCCGGTGATGCTGCCATCGTGATGGCTGGCGGGCAGGAAAGCATGTCGCTGTCGCCGCATGCGACCTATCTGCGGGCCGGTCAGAAGATGGGCGACATGCAATCCATCGACACGATGATCCGTGACGGGCTGTGGGACGCGTTCAACAACTATCATATGGGCCAGACGGCCGAGAACGTCGCCGAGAAATACCAGATCAGCCGCGAAGCGCAGGATGAATTTGCCGTCGCCAGCCAGAACAAGGCCGAGGCCGCGCAGAAGGCCGGCAAGTTCGATGACGAAATCGCCGCCTATACCGTCAAGACCCGCAAGGGTGACGTGGTGATCGACAAGGACGAATACATCCGCCACGGCGCCACGCTTGAGGCGATGCAGAAGCTGCGCCCCGCCTTCATCAAGGACGGGACGGTGACCGCCGGCAATGCCTCGGGCCTGAATGACGGCGCCGCCGCCGTTCTGGTGATGAGCGAGGAAGAGGCCGCACGCCGCGGGTTGAAGCCGCTGGCGCGGATCGCGTCCTATGCGACGGCCGGGCTTGATCCCGCGATCATGGGCGTTGGGCCGGTCTATGCAAGCCGCAAGGCGCTGGACAAGGCGGGCTGGAAGGTCGACGATCTGGATCTGGTCGAGGCGAACGAGGCCTTTGCCGCCCAGGCCCTTGCCGTCAACAAGGAGATGGGCTGGGATCCGGCGATCGTGAACGTCAACGGCGGCGCAATCGCGATTGGCCACCCGATCGGCGCATCGGGTGCACGCATCCTTAACACCCTGTTGTTCGAAATGGGGCGCCGCGACGCCAAGAAAGGCATCGCGACGCTGTGCATCGGTGGCGGCATGGGCGTCGCCCTGTGCCTGGAGCGCGACTGACCCCTTATCGCAAAAGTTGCGCGCAATGATCTTGCGCGCGACCGACCGCTTGGATAACAAGATTTCAACGGAAACCTGAGCGAGGGGGAAACATGTCGAAAGTTGCTCTAGTCACTGGCGGATCGCGCGGCATAGGCGCCGCAATCTCGAAAGCGCTGAGCGAGGCCGGCTATACCGTCGCGGCCAACTATGCCGGCAATGACGAAGCGGCAAAGGCCTTTACCGCCGAAACCGGCATCAAGACCTATAAATGGTCGGTCGCGGATTACGATGCCTGCGCCGCCGGGATCAAACAGGTCGAGGACGATCTGGGCCCGGTTGCCGTCCTGGTCAACAATGCCGGCATCACGCGCGATGCAATGTTCCACAAGATGACGCCGCAGCAGTGGAAAGAGGTCATGGATACCAACCTGACCGGGCTGTTCAACATGACCCATCCGGTCTGGACCGGCATGCGTGACCGCAAGTTTGGCCGCATCGTCAATATCAGCTCGATCAATGGCCAGAAAGGTCAGGCGGGTCAGGCCAACTATTCCGCAGCCAAGGCGGGCGATCTGGGCTTTACCAAGGCTCTGGCGCAGGAAGGCGCGCGGGCCGGCATCACCGTCAACGCGATCTGCCCCGGCTATATCGGGACCGAAATGGTTCGCGCCATCGACGAAAAGGTGCTGAACGAGCGGATCATCCCGCAGATCCCCGTCGGACGCCTTGGCGAGCCAGAGGAAATCGCCCGCGCCGTGGTTTTCCTGGCCTCGGACGATGCCGGCTTCATCACCGGCTCGACCATCAGCGCGAATGGCGGGCAGTTCTTCGTCTGACGCAGATCGCTAAAATCCATGATAAAAAGAGACGGCCCGCGATCACCGCGGGCCGTCTTGCATTGAAACTGTGTCAGATCGCTATGACAGGCGGGTGATCTCTTCCTTCAGCCGCAGCTTCTCGCGCTTCATCGCTGCAATGTCCAAATCGCTGGATCCGGGACTTTTCTGTGCCCTTTCAACGGCTTCGGACAGAGCATTATGTTTCCTGCGCAGTTCCTCAACATGAGAAGCAACCGTCATTTCGTTCTCCCTTTGCTGTCTTCAGACCGGGGTAGTCCAGCACAGAATATTGATTCTGTCACCAATCATTCACATTACTTCAGGTTGATCGGCTGGCCTTCGCGCAGGACCGCTGCGGCCGCGGGTGACAGGTCCTCGCCGTCGCGCAAATGGGCGACTTCCTGATGCATGACAAAGGGCGAAAGCAGCCGCAGCGGCGTCCGCGCACCCTTGCGAGCGGTCAGGATGATCCGACCCGCTTCGCGGCCGGCGCGGGCAGTGACAGGCAGGATCACCACCGCCCCGGCACGCCCCACCAGCGCCGCAAGCACCCCGTCCAGCCGGTCGGCCCGCTGGATCAGCGTCAGGGCACCGCCGGGCCGCAGCCGACGCAGCGCCGCATCCATCCAGCCGGCAAGCGATGTATCTTCGTGCCGGGCAATGTTGCGCCCAGGATCGGGGGCGGCGGTGCTGCTGGTAAAATAGGGCGGGTTGGCGATCACGTGATCAAAGCTTTCGGCCCGCAATGTGGCTGGCATCGCGGCCAGATCGCCCTGGACCACGCGCAGGTCAATGCCGTTTTGCGCCGCGTTTTCCTGGGCCAGCGCGGCATAATCGGGCTGCAATTCAAGCCCGGTCAGATGCAGGCCGGGCACCCTGAAGCCCAGGCACAGGCTGGCCACACCTGCCCCGCATCCCAGTTCCAGCACCCTGTGACCGGGCCAGGCGCCGCAAGCCGCAGCCAGCATCACCGCATCGGCGCCGGACCGATAGCCGCGCAAGGGCTGGGCAATGCGCAGCCGCCCGCCCAGAAATTCATCTTGTGACAGATCACTCATCCAGCCCGGCGTCGCGCAAAACCGCCGCAGCCATGAAATGATCACGGTCAGCCACCATCAGCCTTCGGGGCAGAATGCCGATCGAGCCCTCCAGAACGCTCATGTGCTGATCGAATTGAAAGGCGGGGATACCCTGCTCTTCCAGCAGGTCCAGCGCACGGGCAATGCGCAGCGGGTCGGTAGTGCGAAACAGTTCTTTCATGTTACCGGGACGATAGGCAGCAGTTGCGCCGATGTCGATGGCGTGGCAATTGCACATCGGGAAATATGGGGCCGCCGATGAATATGACCAATACTGCACCATCTCCGCTGGATCGGCTGTCGGGCGTGCTTGCTGCGGATATGGACCAGGTGAACACCCTGATCCGCACCCGAATGAGCAGCCGCCACGCGCCGCGCATCCCCGAGGTGACCGCCCATCTGGTCGAGGCCGGCGGCAAGCGGTTGCGTCCCATGCTGACACTGGCCGCCGCGCGGCTGCTGGAATACCGGGGCGACGACCACGTCAAGCTGGCCACCGCGGTCGAGTTCATTCACACCGCCACCCTGCTGCATGACGATGTGGTTGACGAAAGCCGTCAGCGGCGCGGTCGCCCCACGGCGAACCTGCTTTGGGACAACAAGTCCAGCGTTCTGGTGGGCGACTATCTGTTCAGCCGCAGTTTTCAGCTGATGGTCGAGACGGGCAGCCTGCGTGTCTTGGACATTCTGGCCAATGCCAGCGCCACGATTTCCGAAGGAGAGGTGCTGCAACTGACCGCCGCGCAGGATCTGCGCACGGATGAGGCCGTTTATCTGCAAGTCGTGCGCGGCAAGACGGCGGCGTTGTTTTCCGCCGCGACCGAGGCGGGCGGCGTCATCGCCGGCGGTTCCGGGGATCAGGTGCGGGCGCTGTTCGACTATGGCGATGCGCTTGGGATTGCCTTCCAGATCGTCGATGACCTGCTGGATTATGGCGGGGTCACGGCGACTATCGGCAAGAATACCGGCGATGATTTCCGCGAACGCAAGCTGACGCTGCCGGTGATCAAGGCCGTGGCGATGGCCGATGCCGAGGAACGGGCCTTCTGGGTCCGCACCATCGAGGCCGGCGACCAGCGCGAGGGCGATCTGGAACAGGCGCTGGCGATCATGGCCCGCCATGGCGCGATGGAAACGGCCCGCGCCGAGGCGCTGGATTGGGCCGGTCGGGCACGGGCCTCGCTGGCGGCGCTGCCCGCCGGGGCGATCCGTGATCTGCTGGATGAACTGGCCGATTTCGTGGTGGCGCGCGTCGCCTAGGCATCCGCCGGCCATCCCGATGACCATGCAGACAGCGAAAAACCCGGCCTTTTCAGACCGGGTTTTTGCTTTTTCATTCAGGATAAGCGCTGCTTAGTTATAGGCGTTCTCGCCATGGGTGGTTACGTCCAGACCCTGCCGCTCGTCGCTGTCGGCGACCCGCAGGCCGATCGTGGCCTTGACCAGATGGATGGCGCCAAAGCTGACGATGCCCGACCAGATGACGGAGATCACCACGCCAAGGGCCTGGGCATAGACCTGGCTGCCCATGCTGAACTCGGCCACGGTGCCTGCGGCATAGTCCCAGACCCCTGCACCACCCAGCGAGGGCGAGGCGAACACACCAGTCAGGATCGCGCCGATGATGCCACCGACACCGTGGATGCCGAACACGTCCAGGCTGTCATCAATGCCGATCCTGGATTTCAGCGAAACAACAACCCACATGCAGACCAGACCGGCGACCAGGCCGATGGCCATCGCCCCCATCGGGCCGACAAAGCCAGCCGCCGGTGTGACGCCGACCAGACCGGCCACGGCGCCCGAAACGGCACCCAGCAGCGAGGGATGGCCGCGCATGATCCATTCACCGAAAGCCCAGGCCAGCGCTGCGGCGGCGGTCGCAACGGCCGTGTTCAGGATCGCCATGGCGGCAACGCCCGTGGCCTCCAGGTTCGATCCCGCGTTGAAACCGAACCAGCCGATCCACAGCAGGCAGCCACCGATCAGGGTGAAGGTCAGGTTATGCGGTGCGATCAACTCGCGGCCATAGCCAAGGCGGGGCCCCGCGACCAGCGCGGCGACCAGACCGGCCACGCCTGCGTTGATATGGATGACGGTGCCACCGGCAAAGTCCAGCGCGCCATGGCCGAACAACAGCCCCGACGGCGCGTCATAGGCCGAGGGCCCGCCCCACCACCAGACCATATGGGCCATCGGCAGGTAAGAGAAGGTGAACCAGATCACCACGAAGGCCAGGATCGCGGGAAAGCGCATCCTCTCGGCCGTGGCGCCGACGATCAGCGCGGGGGCGATGCCGGCAAAAGCCATCTGGAAGATGACGAAGGAATATTCGGGGATGAACACGCCGGCCGAGAAGGTCTCGGCAATGCTGCCCGAATTGACCCCCGCCAGGAAGGCTTTCGACAGGTTGCCAATATAGGGCGTCAGAAAGCCCGCATCCTCGGCCGAGCCAGCGCCGGTGAAGGCCAGCGAATAGCCATACACGACCCAAAGCAGCACCATCACGCAGAAGGTGGCCAGAACCTGCATCAGCACCGACAGCACGTTCTTGGATCGCACCAGCCCGCCATAAAACAGTGCAAGTCCCGGCAATGTCATCAGCATCACCAGGATGGCGGACACCATCACCCAGGTCGTGTCGCCCTTGTCGGGAACCGGCACGGCATCCTGCGCCAGCGCCGGCAGCGCGCCCAGCGCGGCCCCGATCAGAAGGGTGGGGAAAAGGGTTCGTCTCATCAGGTCTCACCTTTCGCATTGGCATCGTCTTGGCAGCAGCAGGACCGCTGCGTCCCCGTCACAAGGCCGGGCCGGGCCCTCGGGGACAAGATTGCCAGCGTTTTCCGCAGTGCAGAAATTGCCGCCGCCCGATAATGCGGCACGCCTGCGGTTGAGTGCCCGAAAAACAAGCAGGGCTTGAGCCAGCGGCCGGCATCACGGATTGGTCAGCCACATTCCATCCTTGCGATTCTTCCTGTATGTTGCGGTGCAATCGGGCCGGATCAATCGGCCGGGCAGGAACGCAGGCATGAAACGAACCACCGGCACCCCCAAGCGCACGGGCAGCAGCCCCGTTGCCGACAAGCGCGACTTTACCGACCCGGTAAAGCCGCAGAAAGCGACGCGCCGCAAAGCCGCGCCGAAGCAGCGCGGCAATGTGGTGACGCGTGGCGTGACCGGCTTTGTCAGCCTGATCTGGCGCATCGTCTGGGGCAGTTTCTGGCGGCTGGCGCTGGTGATGGGGCTGATCATCGGCGCGGCAACCTTCTATTATTTCAGCGGCTTGCCCGAAGCGTCGGCACTGTTTGACGGCCGCGCCCGCGGCTCGGTCACGATGCTTGACCGTGATGGCCGCGTTTTTGCCTGGCGGGGCGAGACCTTCGGCACCGTCAGCGCCGATCATATCGCGCCGGTCCTGAAAGAGGCGGTGATCGCGACCGAGGACAAGCGGTTCTATACCCATCTGGGTGTTGACCCGATCGGCATCGTCGGCGCCATGCGAATCAACATGGCCGAGGGTCGCGGCCCGTTGGAAGGGCATGGCGGCTCGACCATCACCACCCAGGTGGCCAAGCTGTTGTGCCTGGGCGAAACCTTTGACCCGATCCGGTGGAAGAACGAGGCCGAATACGAGGCAGAATGCCGTGCCTCAAGCCTGTGGCGGAAGGTCAAAGAGGTGCCCTTCGCCCTGGCGCTTGAGGCGAAATATTCCAAGCAGGACATTCTGAACATCTATATGAACCGTTCGTATCTGGGCGGTGGCGCGCGTGGCTTCGAGGCGGCGGCGCAGCGCTATTTCAACAAATCCGCCAGCGAGGTCACCGCAGCCGAGGCGGCGATGCTGGCCGGGCTGTTGCAGGCACCCAGCTATTACGCGCCCACCTCGAACCTGCAACGCGCCCAGGATCGCGGCAGCGTGATCCTGCGGCTGATGCACGAACAGGGCTATATCGACGATGCGCAACTGGCCGAGGCAAAGGCCAATCCCGCCGTGCTGAGCCGTGCGGCAGCGGCACGGGCGGGCGGTTATTTCGCGGATTGGGTGATGGAATCCGGCCCCGGCTTCCTGACCAGCGAAACGACCGAGGACGTCACAATCATGACGACCTTCGACCAGGGCATTCAGCGCGCCGCAGAACGGGCGCTGGCGCAGGTCTTTGACGAGAAGGTCAAGGATGGCAGCAAGGCCGAGGCCGCCGTGGTGGTGATGAGCGCGGATGGCGCCGTGCGCGCCATGATCGGCGGGCGCGACAGCATCGTGAACGGCGCTTTCAACCGCGCCACTCAGGCCAAACGCCAGCCCGGCTCGTCGTTCAAGCCCTTCGTCTTTGCCGCCGCGCTTGAGGCCGGCTATTCCCCCAACGACGTGGTTCTGGACGGTCCGTTGACCATCAACGTCCGCGGCTCTGGCCCGTGGTCGCCCAAGAACTACAGCCGCAACTATCGCGGCAATGTCACGCTGACGCAGGCGCTGGCCAGTTCGCTGAACACCGCCACCATCCGTCTGCAAGAGGCCGCCGGCCGCGACCGGGTCCGCAGCATCGCCGAGGATTTCGGCTTTGCCAGCAATATGACGAATGGCCCGTCGCTTGGGCTGGGTGCGTCGGAAAGCACGCTTCTCGAAATGACCGGCGCCTATGCGGGCATCCGCAACGGCGGCACGGCGGTGCATCCCTATGGGCTGATCGAGCTGCGCATCAAGGGCGATGACCAGCCGCTGATGGGTCAATCCGGCGGCATGGGCCAGCGCGTCATCAGCCAGCGCGCCGCCGGCCAGTTGATCTATATGATGGAACAGGTGATCGAGAACGGCACCGGCAGACGGGCGCAGCTGCCCGGCCGCGAGACCGCCGGCAAGACCGGCACCACCTCGTCCTATCGTGACGCCTGGTTCATTGGCTTTACCGAGCAATATGTCACTGGCGTCTGGATGGGCTATGACGACAACACGCCGCTGAGCGGCGTGACCGGTGGGGGCCTGCCGGCCGAAGTCTGGCAGGCGGTGATGACCGAGATCCATGATGGCTTGCCCGCGCTGCCCCTGTCGACGGTATCGCCCGATGGCAGCGGCATGATCGTCGGCACCAGCGGCGGCCAGAACATCGTGACCAGCGGCTCGGCCAGCGATCCGCTGGCTGCCGCGCTGGCCGAGGCGATGCGCGACAATCAGGCCCCGGCACAGCAGCCCGGCACCGCCCCGCGCACCCCCGGAGACAGCGTCAGCGTGGGCGATCCCGCCCCTGCGCCCGCCCCGGCAAGTGGTGATGACGCGCTGAGCCAGGCGTTGAACGGCATTCTTGGCGGGAACTGAGTCTCGATTGACCGCATCGGTAGGAAAAAGGGGGGCTGTCTGCCCCCCTTGCCGCTTTGCGGCCTACCCCCCGAGGATATTTCGGCACGGCTGATATGGCGATGGCGGCCTTAGCCGGCCTGTTGCAGATCAGCCGTCAGCCCGGCGATGTCGCCCTTGCGCCGGGCCAGCATGGCGCTGATCTCGGCGCGTTCGGTCGCCAGCATGTTCACGCCCTCGATGATCAGGTTGAAAAACAGCACGCGACCGGATTTGTCCGAGACATGCCATTCCACCTGCATCGGCCCCCGCCCGTTCAGATAGGCGACCGAGGTAACGGCGTAGAAGCTTTTCAGCGGCCGCGCACCCGTCACCTCGATCTTCGAGCCAATGAATTCCCGGAAACGCTTGCCGTATTTCCGGCTGATATAGCCCTGGAAGGCCTGTCTATAGGCAGCGAACTGCGCCGTGCTGACCTGCCGGGCAGCCGGGCCAAGGGCCGAGCGTGCGATGATGTCGACATCCGCATAGCGGGAAAAGACGCCTTCAAGCTGGCGATAGATCTGGGCCGGCGGCTGGCCGGAATTGATGATCGCAAAGACATCGGTGACGGCGTTCTCGATCATGGCGCTGGCCTGACCGGCATCCAGCGCGAATGCCGCCCCCGGCCGGAATGCCAGGGCCATGGCGCCGGCGCCGGACAGCGCCAGAAAAGCGCGCCTATTGGTCTTCATATGGGTCGATGACATAGGCATCGTCGGGCGATGCCGTGGCTTCATATGGGTCGATGACGTAGGAATCATCCGGTGCCCCTTGTTGTCCAAGTTCATGGCGGCGGTTCATCAGGTAAAGCAGCCGCAGCTGTGTGTAACTATCCGCACTTTCATGCAGAACGCTATCGACAGTGTCCCCGAAACGCGCCCGCTCACCGGCTTTTGAGATCACCCGGATGGCCGTCGCGCCATGTCGCTGATCGCGGTTCAGCCAGTTGTCCAGCGGGTCGATCGCCATGTCCACGATACGTCCGACGGCGCGGCGGCTGGTCGATGGGCCCAGGACCGGCAGTTCCAGATAGGGGCCTTCGGCAAAGCCCCAGACATACAGGGTCTCGCCGAAATCGGTGTCGATCTCGGTCAGTGCGAACTCGGCGCCGGCGGGATCGTGAATGCCACCCAGCCCCAGGGTCGTATTGACAACAAAGCGCAGGCTGTTGCGCAGGGCAGGTTCCGGGCGGCCTTGCAGCAGCTGGTTCAGCACCTTGCCCGGCAGGGAAAGGTTTCCGCCGAAATTGGCCAGCGCATCCAGCGGGCCGGCAGGCGTGCCGGGCGCGGCCTGCTGGGCGGGGGCGGCCTGATCGTCGCGGCCGACCGCATTGGTCAAGGGACGGATCAGCCCCGCGTCCAGCCCCTTGTTGAAGGCATGGATGCGGCGATTGCCGGCCTCGAACGGGTCGTTGACGGCCTGCGGGTCGACCGGACCACGCGCGGCGCAGGCTGCAAGCAGCGGCAGGAACATCAGCGTGGCGATGGCCTTGTTAAGGCAAGGGCGTGTTCGCAATGTGATCCTGTCCTGGTTGTGCCGATGGCCCGTCATCGCGCATATGATGCGCCTCGCCGGCGACATGGCCTGTCATAATGGCTTGCAGTCGAATAGAACTGTTCCATTGCCGGGGCAAGCTCGGCTATGGATGACCGGTGGATGCCCGCCGAATGGCGGCAAATCGGAACCGACGGGCCGCGCAGGCGGACACAACAAGACGGACGGCACTATGGCAAGATCGCCCGACACGCAACGCGGCAAGGCCGAACTTCGATCGGCGCGGGCCGAAGGATGGCGGTTGTTCATCATCGTCGGGCTGTTCTCGGCCGTGGTCAACATCCTGATGCTAACCGGGCCGATGTTCATGCTTCAGGTCTATGACCGGGTGCTGGCCTCGCGTTCCTATGAAACGCTGACCGCGCTGTTCGTGCTGGTGATCTTCCTGTTTCTGCTGATGGGCCTGATCGACATCGCGCGCAACCGGGTGATGCATCGCGTCGCCGCCCGCTTTCAGAACCGGATGGAGCCGCGGGTCTTTACCGCCGCCCTGGCCGAAGGCGGCGCTGCCGGCAATGACCTGGTCACCCGTGGCGGAATGCGCGATCTGGAATCGGTGCATCGTTTCCTGTCCTCGCCCGTGGCGCTGGCCCTGTTCGACCTGCCCTGGGCGCCCCTGTTTCTGGCCGCCGTGTTCATCTTCCATCCGATGCTGGGCGTCGTGGCCACCATTGGCGGCGGCATTCTGGTCATCGCCACGCTGATGAACCAGTGGCTTAGCCGCGCGCCGCTGCAACAATCGGCCATCGCGTCGCAAAACGCCGAGAGGATGGGCGATCTCTATCGCGATGAAGGCGAGTTGATCGGATCGCTTGGCATGCGGGGCGCGGCCTTCGACCGCTGGCGCAAGGCGCGGGCCGAGGCGACCGAACATGCCATGCAGGGTGCCGACCGATCCTCGACCTTTTCGGTGTTCTCGCGGACGTTTCGGCTGTTTCTGCAAAGCGCGATGCTGGCCGCCGGTGCCTGGCTGGTGCTGCGCCAGCAACTGACGCCGGGTGCGATGATCGCCAGCTCGATCCTGATGGGACGCGCGCTGGCACCCATTGATCAGGTGGTTGGCGGCTGGCCGGTGGTGCAGCGCGCGCAGGATGGCTGGACCCGCCTGACCGAACTGCTGTCGCGCCGCCCGCCGCAGCCCGACCTGACCCCGCTGCCGCGTCCCAGGGCGCAACTGGATGTGCGCAACCTGTCGGTCGTGCCGCCCGGCCAGCAGCAACCGACGCTGCGCGGTGTCAGCTTTTCGCTGGCGCCGGGTCAGGCGCTTGGCGTCATCGGGGCCTCTGGTGCGGGCAAGACGACGCTGGCGCGGGCCATCATCGGCGCCTGGCCGGTGGCTGCCGGCTCGATCCGCATGGGCGGGGCGACGTTGGACCAGTATGATCCCGACGTGCTGGGCAATCTGATCGGCTATCTGCCGCAACAAGTGACCCTGTTCGATGGCACCATCGCCGAGAACATCGCCCGCATGAACCCCAAGGCCGACCCGCAGCGCGTCGTTGCGGCGGCCCAGGCAGCGGCGGCCCATCAGATGATTCTGGATCTGCCCAAGGGCTATGACACGCCGATCAACCAGGCCGGCGGGCGCCTGTCGGGCGGCCAGATCCAGCGGATCGGCCTGGCCCGCGCATTGTATCCGCAGCCGGTTCTGTTCGTGCTGGACGAGCCGAACTCGAACCTGGACAACCAGGGGTCCGAGGCGCTGAACGTCGCGATCCGCAGCATCAAGGCCCGTGGCGGCGCAGTGCTGATCATGGCGCACAGACCCGCCGCGATCACCGAATGCGAATTGCTGCTGGTGCTGGATCAGGGCATGCGCCGGGCCTTTGGTCCGCGCGACGAGGTGCTGCAATCCATGGTCAAGAACGCCGATCAGATCCGCCAATCCCAGAACGCCGGCAAAAGCGGAGGCATCACATGAGCGATCAGGACCAGCCCAAGGGTCAGCCGCTGGCACGCATACAGCCGGTCAAGCAGGCCGTCATCGCCAGCGCCGGCCCGGCCGCGCCGGGCAGTGTCGACGCGCCGCCTCCGCCCCCTCCGCCGCCGGCCAAGGCACCCGACAAGGCCGAACTGGCCCGCCGCTGGCCGGTGCGGGGCGCCGTGTTCATGGGGCTTCTGGGTGTTTTCCTGCTGTTCGGCGGCTTTGGCGCATGGGCCATGTTCACCCGCATCGCCGGCGCCGTGGTGGCCCCCGGCCAGGTCGAGGTCGAGCAGCACCGCCAGATCGTCCAACATCCCGATGGCGGCGTGATCGAGGAAATCCAGGTCAGCGAAGGCGACACGGTCGAGGCCGGGCAGACCCTGATCCGTCTTGATGGCACGTTGTTGCAAACCGAACTGGCCATCGTCGAGGGTCAGTATTTCGAAATCCTCGCCCGCCGTGGCCGGCTGGAGGCCGAGCGCGCCGATGCCGAGGCGGTTGATTTTTCGGCCGAATTGACCGAGGCCGCCACTGCCGATCCCGAACTTGCGCAGATGATGGATGGCCAGCGCAGCCTGTTCGAGGCCCGCCGCGACACGATCCGCCAATCTCTGCAACAGCTGGACAAACAGTCCGAACAGGTGACGCAGCAGATATCGGGCATTGACGCGCAATCCGGTGCGCTGACTCAGCAGCGCGAGTTCATCCAGCAAGAATTGACCGATCAGCGCTCGCTGCTGGAAAAGGGTCTGGCGCAGGCGCCGCGCGTTCTGGCGCTGGAACGCGAAGCGGCGCGACTGGATGGCCAGCTGGGTGAGATGCAGGCCATGCGCGCACAGGCCGAGACGCGGCAGACCGAAATCGGCATCGAGCAGTTGCGACTGACGGCCGAGCGCCGCGAAGGCGCCGAGACAGAACTGCGCGACCTTGGCTATCGCCAGCTGGAACTGGCCGAACGCCGCCGCGCCCTGACCGAACAGATCAGCCGGCTGGACATCCGCGCCCCGGTGTCCGGCATTGTGCATCAGCTGCAATTCACCACACCACGCTCGGTCATCCGGCCGGCCGATCCGGTGTTGTATATCATCCCGCAGGATCGCCCGCTGATCATCGGCGCCCGCATCGCCACGATCAATGTCGACGAGGTCCGTCCCGGCCAACAGGTGATGCTGCGGTTTTCGTCCTTTTCCTCGCGCACGACGCCCGAGATCGACGGCCAGTTGCTGCGTGTCTCGGCCGATGCGCTGGTCGACGAGGCGACGCAGGTGCCCTATTACCGCGCCGAAGTCACGATCCTGCCGGACGAGCTGGCCAAGCTGGACGGATTGGCTCTTATCCCCGGCATGCCGGTCGAGGTTTACATCCAGACGGGCGAACGCAGCCCGATGACCTATCTGATGAAGCCGCTGACCGATTACTTCAATCGCGCCTTCCGCGAAAGCTAGGGCGCTAACACCCAAGGCACGGGGTTGCCACAACCTTCCCGTTGACGCAGGATCACCGGAAATGTGAGGAGAACCCGATGCTTAGAGCCCTTTCTCGGCCAGCCACGCGCCTGATGGAACGCTGGTTGCCCGATGCTTTCATATTCGTCATCGTGCTGACGCTGATCGCCGCCCTGGCCGCGATCATGACGCAGGGGACGGCGCCGCTTGACCTGATCCAGATGTGGGGTGACGGGTTCTGGGCGCTGCTGCAATTCGCCATGCAGATGCTGCTGGTGCTGGTCACGGGCTTTATTCTGGCATCTTCGCCCCCGGTCCGCGCGCTGCTGGAACGGATTGCGCGGCTGGCAACCTCGCGCGGGTCGGCGATCATTCTGGTCAGCGTCGTGTCGCTGGCCGCCAGCTGGATCAACTGGGGCTTTGGGCTGGTCGTCGGCGCGATCTTTGCCAAGGAACTGGCGCGCCAGATCCGGGTGGATTATCGCCTGCTGGTCGCGGCGGCCTATTCCGGCTTTGTCATCTGGCATGGCGGGCTGTCAGGCTCGATCCCGCTGACCATCGCCACGCCGGATCATTTCACCGCCGACCAGATCGGGGTCGTCTCGACCTCGCTGACGATCTTTTCAACCTGGAACCTGATCATCGTTGCGGCGGTCTTTGTCGCCGTGCCGCTGGTCAACCGCGCCATGCTGCCGCTGGAATCCGAGCAGGTTCTGGTCGACCCTGCCAAGCTGGGCAGCAACGAGGCGCTGCGCCCGCTTGGCCCCGACGCCACCCCGGCCGAGCGACTGGAAAACAGCCCCATCCTGATGTGGGCCATCGGCATTCCGGGGCTGATCTGGCTGGCCATGTATTTCCTGGGCGGCGGCGGCATCAACCTGAACGTTGTGAACTTCCTGTTCCTGTTTGTCGGCATCATCTGCCACGGCACCCCCCGCAGCCTGCTGGCCGCACTGGATGAAGGCGTGCGTGGCGGTGCCGGCATCGTCATCCAGTTCCCCTTCTATGCGGGCATCATGGCGATCATGACCGGCAGCGGGCTGGCAGCCAGCCTGTCGGAATGGTTCGTCGGCATCTCGACCGCCGAAACCCTGCCCTTCTGGAGCTTTATCAGCGCGGGGATCGTCAACATCTTCGTGCCCTCGGGTGGCGGGCAATGGGCGGTGCAGGCCCCCGTCATGCTGCCCGCGGCCGAGGCTTTGGGCGCCGATATTCCCCGCGTGGTGATGGGCGTGGCCTGGGGCGATGCCTGGACCAACCTGCTGCAACCCTTCTGGGCGCTGCCGATGCTGGGTATCGCGGGGCTGAAGCCGCGTGACATCATGGGCTTTTGCGTCGTGCACCTGCTGATCGTCGGCGTGATCGTCGGCGGGCTGCTGCTGGTGCTATAGGCATTGCGGGGTCGGCAGATCGCCGGCCCCAAAAAAAAGATCACCGGCGCCACGATGGTGCCGGTGATCAAAAAAGGCTTCGTCGACAGAAACTGTGGACCGGGTCAGATGATCAGCACCTGCGTCCCGATCGTCGAAAGCCCGAACAATTCCTGAATATGTTCGTTGTAAAGACCGATACATCCGTTCGAGGATTTGCGGCCGATCTTGCGCGTATCATGGGTGCCGTGGATGCGGTAATACTGCCAGCTCAGCCACAGCGCGTGGGTGCCAAGCGGGTTATCCGGTCCCGGCGGCACGAAATCCGGCCACGAGGGATTGCGCTTTTTCATATCTGGCGTGGGCGACCAGCTGGGGCCTTCGACCTTGCGGATCACCTCGGTCCGGCCACGACGTGTCAGGTCTTCGCTGACCGGGATCGAGGACGGGTACAGCTTGTAGACCGACTGATCCTCGGACCAGTAATGGACCGCGCGCGAGGTCAGGTCGACCAGGATCGCGCCGTTGGTCAGATTGTCGAAATAGGGCTGCCAGCTTTGCGCGTGGAAGCTGCTGACATTCCGGCGATTGTCCTGGCCCGTGTCATATTGGACGGCGCCGGCATCCGGCGTGGCGCCTGCGGTCGCACCATAGATCGGCTGACCGGTATAGGGGTCGATCTGCTGACCGAATGCGGGCAGGGCAAGACCTGCGGCACCGGCAGCCGCCGTCGTCAGAAACGCACGGCGGTTCAGCGGGGGAAACGTGCTCATTTTTCCTATGTCCTTCGTCCATGGATCGCTATGGCTGCGATCTTTACTGCCCGGCAGGTGGATATAGGCGGATTTACGCCCAGTATAAGGGTCAGGCAAATCAAACCGACGTCATCGGTGCAGCGCGGCTTTTTTGCTGTTGCAGGACTGCCGCATCACGAATTCTTGCGTTTGAAGGTGCAGCCCGTTTTCGGTAAATCTGCAACAAATCGCCTATGAGGGACAAGCAAGAATGACCAATCTCCGCACGATCGCGGTCCTGTCGGCGCTGGCACTGGCCGCCTGTGCGCCCCGGACCGCGCAGCAACTGGGCCCGGACGGACAGCCGATCCCCGTCGCCTATACCATCACCGAACGCGAGGCCGCCGAGATTCCGATCCGTGTGCAGGGTCAGGTCAACCAGTTGCGCGCCAATCTGGGCCTGTCGCCGCTGATGCTGAACCCGCAGCTGAACGCCGCCTCGGTGGCGCATTCGCGCGACATGGCAGCCCAGAACCGCGCCTGGCATTTCGGTTCGGATGGCAGCTCGCCGCTGGATCGGGCAAAGCGTCAGGGCTATTTCGGTGGCGTGATCGGCGAGAATATCTCGGAATCCTACGAAAACGACATTCAGACGCTGAATGCCTGGATGCAGACCCGCGACACCCGCGACATCATCATGGACCCGACCGCCACCCAACTGGGCGTGGGCTGGTATCAGGAACCATCGAAAAAGGTCTGGTGGACGATGCTCACCGGCAACTAAGCCGCGCCACAGCACCAAAATGCAAAGCCCCGGCCGCGATTGGCGACCGGGGCTTTTTCTTGCTTGCCCGTGACGGGGCGAAACGCGGGGTCAGGGATAGATGAATACCGGCACGCCGGTCGTCAGCATCGCATAGATTTCCTCGATCTCTTCGTCGGTGACCGCGATGCAGCCGGCGGTCCAGTCGCGCAGCTTGGGCGCCTTGACATTGCCCTCTGGGCCACGGCCATGGATGAAGATATCACCGCCGGGCGGGCGGGCATAAGTCAGTGCGCGCGCCACATCGTCCTGATCGGGATAGGAAATCCCCACCGACAGGTGATACTGACTGCGCGGATTGAAACGGTCGATGAAATAGGCACCCTCGGGCGTCTTGCCATCGCCTTCGAACATCTTGTGGCCGATGGGCTGATTGCCCAGGCCAATGTCATAGGATTTCAGAACGGTCTTGCCACTGATCAGATGCAATCGCCGTTCGCCCTTTTTGACGACGATCTGGGTCACTGGCGGACCATCATATGTTTTGAAGCGGCTGGGTTTCGGCTTGCTGCAAGCCGCCACGCCTGCTGCACCGACCAGCGCTATCGCTGCGCGCCTTGTCAGAATCATCACTGCCCTTTTTGTCGCTGAATCGCGTTATCGTTATGAATCCGTGATACCACAGCACCCGTCATCGCGCTAGCGTCGGCAAAATTCCGCGACCAGCTCGACATGGGGTGACCAGAGGAATTGATCGACCAGAACCAGTTGGGTCAATTTCAGCCCTCCATCGGCCAGAATCCGCGCATCTCTTGCGAAATTCACCGGATCACAGGCCACAAAGGCGATTTTCCTGACCCCGGACGCCGCGATCTGCCGGGCCTGTTCGGCAGCGCCCGCGCGGGGCGGGTCGATCACGATTGCGTCAAAACGGTCCAGTTCATCAGCCAGCAAGGGGCGCCGCGCCAGATCGCGCACCTCGGTCGTAACCCGCTGCAAGCCATCTGCGGCGCGCCATCCCGCATCCAGCGACACCAACGGCGCGGCCAACCCCTCGACCGCATGAACCTGCGCAGCCTCGGCCAATGGCAGGGTGAAGGTGCCGATCCCGGCATAAAGATCGACAATCCGCCGGGCACCGCCGACAAACCGCTGAACAGCGCCGCACAGCGCGGCCTCGCCCTCGGCCGTGGCTTGCAGGAAGGCGGCGGGGGGCGGCACGACCTGCGCCCGACCCATGGGCAATGCAGGTGGGCGACGGGTGATCGCCTGCCCGTCCCAGTCCAGCCGCGCCAGATCGCCCGCTTCCGCCAGACCGGCCAAGGTTTGAAACAAGGCCGGATCCATCGGCTTGCCACCCGTCACGGCGACATCCAGGCCCGCCGGACCATGGATCACCGTCAGTGACAGCTCGCCCGCGCGTGATGCGCCGGCCTGAACAATCTGCCGCAGCAAAGGCAGGGCCGACTGGATCTGGGGCCGGATCACATGACAGTCGACCAGATCGACAACCACATCCGAAGCCCGCGCATGCAAGCCCAGCAACGCCCCCTTTTTGGTGCGCCTGCCCGACAGCACCGCCCGGCGGCGCGACCTTGCAGGCGAGACATGCATATCCCCGACCCGCGCCTGGATTCCCTGCCCGGCAAGGGCGGTCTCGACCACATGCCGCTTCCACGCTGTCGTGAACCCGTCCGAGGCATGCATCAGCGAACAGCCACCACAGGCCCGGTAATGGCCACAGACCGGCCGCACCCGATCAGCCGAGGGCGTCAGGATGCGCGGGCCAGCAATACGCCCCTCGACGGCATCGCCCTCGATCACTTCGCCGGGCAAAACCAGCGGCGCCAATGCGCGCCCGGCCGGACCGACCGCAACGCCATCGCCGCGCCGGCCAAGCCGTTCGACGTGCCATTCGCTCATTCAGCGGCCTCTTCGGCGTCATCGGTGACAAGAAAGCCGCCAGACTGGCGGTTCCAATACCGCGCATAAAGACCGCCCATGGCCAGCAATTCTTCATGCGTGCCCTGTTCTGCGATGCGGCCCTGATCCAAGACGATGATCCGGTCCAGTTCCGCGATGGTGGACAGGCGGTGTGCGATGGCCAGCACCGTCTTGCCCCGCATGGCGCGGGTCAGCGCATCCTGCACCTGTGCCTCGACCTCGCTGTCCAGGGCCGATGTCGCCTCGTCCAGCACCAGAATGGGCGCGTCCTTCAGGATGGCGCGCGCCAGGGCGATGCGCTGACGCTGCCCGCCCGACAGCTTGACCCCGCGTTCGCCCAGATTGGCCTCGTATCCGCGCCGGCCGGCATGGTCCTGCAACGACAGGATGAACTCATGCGCCTCGGCGGCGCGGGCGGCGGCCTCGACCTCGGCCTGAGAGGCATCTGGCCGGCCATAAAGGATGTTGTCGCGGGCCGAGCGGTTGAACATCGCCGTTTCCTGCGTGACCATGGCGATCTGCTGGCGCAGGCTTTCCTGCGTCACGTCGCGAATGTCATGCCCGTCAATGCGGATCACGCCCTTTTCCACGTCGTAAAGCCGCAAAAGCAGCGCCACCAGCGTCGATTTTCCGGCGCCCGAGGCCCCGACAATGCCGATCCTCTGGCCCGGCGCAATATGCAGGTTCAGGTCGTCCAGCCCGCCTCCCTCGCGGCCATAGGCAAAACTGACATGGTCGAAATCGACACGCCCCGCCACGCGGGAAAGCGTGATCGCATCGTCCGCATCGGTCAGCGCATGGGGCGGGGCCAGTGTCTGCATGCCGTCCTCGACTTCGCCGATGCTGCCCCACATGCCCATCAGTGCCATGCTGACCCAGCCCGTCATCTGCGACAGACGCATCGAAATCGCCCCGGCAGCCGCGACATCGCCCGGCGTCGCCGCCCCGTCCCGCCAAAGCAGGATCGCCCCGCCGATCAGGATGACCGGCAGCACCCCCGCAACGAACATCAGCGACAGCCGGAACCAGCTGCTGACAACACCGAAATCCAGCGCCCTTTCGCGGAACCCCGCCATGGCGCCAAGGGCGGCGCGATCCTCGTGTTCGGTATGGGCGAACAGCTTGACGGTCTTTATATTGGTGATCGTATCGACGACCTGCCCGGTGACCATCGCCCGCGCCGAGGCTCGCGCCCCCGACCGCGACCGGATGCGTGGCAGAAAGAACCGGATCAGCACGAAATAGCTGGCCAGCCAGACGATCAGCGCCACCGCCCCCCAGCCATCGACCGAAACGAGAAAAGCCGCCGATCCCAGAATAGAGGCCAGCGCGAAGGCCACCACATTGACCATTTCCGTCGCCACATCGGTAACGGCGCGGGCGGTCTGCATCTGTTTCTGTGCCAGCCGCCCGGCGAAGTCATTGTCGAAGAACGTCACCGACTGGCCCATGGTCCAGCGATGCAGCCGCGACAGCACCAGGGGCAGGATATTCGGGCCGATGATGACGCTGGAACTGGCCGTCGACAGGCCAAAGACCACGGGTCTCAGCAGCAGGAAGAAACCCACGAAAGCCGCGATCAGCAGCGCGTTGTCCGATAGCAGACTGGCCGGATCACCCGAGGCCACGGCATCGACTACAGCCCCCAGAAGGACGGCGGCAACGACATCGGCCGCACCGCTGAGCGCCGAGGCGATGCCCGCCAATGCCAACCCGCCCCAGGCCCCGGACAGGGACCAGCGGAAAAAGGCCAGCAGGGTCTGCGGCGGCGGGCCATCGGCAGGGCGAAAGGCATGGACGATATTGCCAAGACGGCGGTGCAGGCTCATGGCCGTGCCTTTCCGGCCGCAAGGGCCTGTTCGATCAGGTCGGCGGGCGCCAAGGTAAAGCCCGAGCCGATCCAGGCATCCTCGGCGGCGCGCAGGCCACGGCCAAGTGCCGGCCCGTCAAGTTCCGACATCAGATCGGCGGCGGAAATCGGCAGCGTTGCATCTGCGGCAGCCGCGATCCGGGCCTGCCAGCCGTCAGGCAGCACCGCCCCCCGCGCGGCAGCGATCAGCGCGACATCGACCCCGGCATCCGATCCAAGGCGATAGCCAGCCTCATCCAGCGACCAATCAGCCGCCAAAGCCTTGGCCAATTGCGCCTGCGTCTTGGCCTCATCTCGCGACAGGCGCAGATGCCCCGCCACATCATCCCCGCCCAACAACGCCAGCCGTCTGGCCCAAACCGGCGGGTAGCCGGCCCCGATTTCGGCGGCGACAAGCGCGGGCATTAGCCTGGGATCAGCCCCCGGCAGCACCCTCTTTGACAGCAAATGCGCCTCGCGCATCAGCATCAGTGACTCTGAGGGATCGGGCGCGGCCAGCAGCTTGCGCATCTCGGCCCCTATCCTCTCTTTCGAGATCAGATCCAGCCCTCGGCCGAAAAGCGTGCACGCGGCCAGCGCATCGGGATCAACCTCACGGCCGTACCAGGCATGAAAACGGAAAAACCGCAGAATGCGCAGATAATCCTCGCGGATGCGGGCCGCGGCATCACCGACGAAACGCACGCGGCGCGCCGCCAGATCGTCCAGCCCGCCGACCGGGTCGATCACCTGGCCGTCGCGCGTGGCATATAGCGCGTTCATGGTGAAATCGCGACGCTGCGCATCCTCTTCGATGCGGTCGCTGAAGGCGACAACAGCGCGGCGGCCGTCAGTTTCCACATCGCGGCGAAAGGTCGTTACCTCGAAGCCCGTCCCGCGCGAAACCACGGTGACCGTGCCATGTTCGATGCCGGTGGGCACGGGTTTCAGCCCGGCGGCCGCGGCCAGTTCGCTGACCCGTTCAGGCCGGGCATCGGTGGCAATGTCGATATCGCTGATCGGCTCGCCCAGGGCGGCATTGCGCACAGCGCCGCCAACCAGCAGCGCCCGATGGCCCGCCGCCTCGATCAGGTCCAGCACCGCCAGAAGCGCGGGATCAGACAGAAAACATCCTGATATCCGCATCAGACCGCCGCCAGCCGATTGGCAAGCGACCACAGGATCCGCGCCGTCGCACCCCACAGGTAATAAGGGCCAAAGGGGGCCGCGTGGTAACTGCGCCAACTGCCGCGCCAATATCGCCCCTCGACCTGATAGCGATCCGGGTCGGCAATGTGGCGAAAGGGCATCGTAAAGACCTCGGCCACCTCTCCGGGCTCGGGTGTCGGGGTGAAATCGCCCCGAATGATGCCCAGAACCGGCGTGATCGCAAAGCCGGTGACGGTGCGATGCGCCGGAAGCGCCCCCAGCAGATCGACCTGCGCCGGGGGCAAGCCGACCTCTTCGTGGGCCTCGCGCAGGGCTGCGGCCACCTCGTCGGCATCATCGGGGTCGACCTTGCCACCGGGCAGCGCGATCTGGCCGGGATGATGCCGCATCGTCGCGGCCCGCTTGGTCAGGATCAGGCGGCCGTCATCCTCGTGAAAGGCCACCAGCACACCAGCCGGCCGCAATTGCCCGGCCGGCAGTGCATGTTCCGGGTTCAGGTCGAAATCCGAGGTCGGCCCCGCCGGTGCCGACAGGGCCTGCCGCAGCAGGTTTTCCGACCAGCGCAGGGTCACTCGGCAGCCCTGTCCTGCGGCTCGATCGGATTGCCATCGGCATCGACCGTGGCCTCGAACCCCAGGCTTTTCGGATCAAACTCGTAATGCGCGCCGCAGAACTGGCAATCGGCGGTCACGATGCCCGCCTCGTTCGTCATGTGGCCGATATCCTTGGCCGAATAGATCGCCAAGGTGTCGCGCACCCGATCCGAGGTGCAGGAGCAGCCAAATTCCACCCGCTGCGGGTCAAAGACGCGCGGCGCCTCTTCGTGGAACAGCCGCACCAAAAGGTCGGTCGGTGCGACGGTCGGGCCGATCATCTCTAGCGGCTCGACGGTATCCAGCAGAAAGTTGGCGCGGTTCCAATCCTCGGATTCGGCACCTTGCAGGATATCGGCGGCCTCGATCAGCCCGCCCTCGCCACTGCCACCTTCGCCCGATTGCATCGGCATCGCCGGCAGGGTCTGCAACATGATGCCGCCGGCACGCCAATGCTCGGCCTCGCCCGCCAATTGCGAGCGGCCATGCGACAGCGCAAAGCGCGTCGGCAACTGTTCGGACTGGGCGAAATAGGTCTGCGCGCAGGACGACAGCGAGCCGCCGGCAAGGGGGGTGATCCCCTGATAGGGCGTCGTGCCGGGCCCCTGGTCGATCAGGATTGCAAAATAGCCGTCGCCAATTTGCTGGAAGGGCGGGCGATCATCCAGACGATCCGCGTCAAAGCTGGCCCAGGCACGAATACGGGCCGGCTCGCCCTCGGCAGTGGGGGCGTAATAGTCAGTGGCGATCGTGCGAATCGCGCCGCTGCCGCGCACTTGCAGGCTAAGCTTCCAGCGCAGCTTGACCGTTGGGCCGATCAGCGCCGTCAGCAAGGCCAGTTCAGCCACAAGGTTGCTGACGACAGCAGGATAGTCGTGCCGCGACAGGATATGTTCCAGAACACCGTCCAGCCGGGCCACGCGGCCGCGGATATCCGAACGGTCCAATTGGAAGGGCAGGACGGTGTCGTCCCAGGCAATCTGGTTGATCGTGTTCATCATGCGTCCTTGAAATCTGCATCGCGCGGGCGACCGCGCGCAATCCGGGCTTCGGCCCAATATAGGCAATCCACCGGCAATCCCAAGGGTGGGGTTTTCACCCGGCTGCGCGACGGATATCGAAAAGACCTGAACCCACGCCACAGGACCGAATGAGATGATGCCTCGCTATGGCAAGCCGGCCGAAGCCGGCCGCCGCTATCGCGCCCGACCGGGGGCCTATGGCCTGCTGGTGCGCGACGGTCAGGTCTTGCTGACCCTGCAAACGCGCCCCCTTCCCGACATGCAACTACCGGGCGGCGGCATTGACCCCGGCGAAAGCCCTATCGCCGCGCTGCACCGCGAGGTCCTTGAGGAAACCGGGTGGACCATCGCCGCGCCCCGTCGAATTGGTGCCTATCGCCGCTTTGCCTGGCTGCCTGACTATGGATACTGGGCGGAAAAGATCTGCACGATCTGGATGGCCAGGCCAGTCCGGCGAAAGGGCCCGCCATCCGAGCCGGATCATCTGGCGGTCTGGCTACCCGTGGAAGATCTGCACGATGTGTTGACCGATCCCGGATCAAAGGCGCTGCTGACCCGCTGGCTAGGCAGCCGGCAGCAATAGCCTGCGCCCCCTTTGGTGCAGATTGGGCTAGCCAGGATCATCCGCCCGGCCGGCCGGTCCGCGGTCGCCAAGCAGACCGCCGTCGCGGCGCGCCTTGCCCGATACCGGCTCGCGATATTCAATCAGCACGGCCGAAATATCATCATGCCGTTCGCCATGCGAAAATTGCGAGACGCAGAAGGACATCGCGTCCAGGAAGTTGTGCCCATGCAGCGCGTGATGGCCGCCGGCGATCTCCATCAGGCCCTCGTCACCCAGAAGGTTGCCTTCGGGATCGGCGGCCTCGGTGATCCCGTCCGAGGCGATCAGCAGGCGGTCACCGGGATTCAGCGCCACCTCGAACTCGTCGAATCTGGGCTTGGCGAAGACACCGACCGGCATGCCGCCATCACCCACCAGTTCCATCTGGCCATCACGGCGTTGAACCAGCGGATGCGGATGCCCCGCCTGCACCGCCCGCAGCACACCGCGCCGAAAATCGAGATCCGCATAGACCATGGTGAAATAGGTGTCGGTCTGCATCTCTTCCAGCAGCATGTTGTTGAAGAAATGGGCCAAAGCCATCGGTGGTACGGCGTCCAGCCCGGTCTGGGCGGCCCGTCGCGCGACGTTCTGCTCCATGGATCCCGACAGATGCGCGGCCAGACGCGCCGTCAGCAGCGCGGCCGTGACACCATGACCTGAAACGTCGATGGAATAGACGCCGACCCGGTCCTGATTGATCGGGAAAAAGCCGACCAGATCCCCGCCAATATGACCCGCCGGCCGCAGCAGCAACGACAGCTCGAACTGATCGAACCGCCCCGAACGTTCGCGGACCAGGCCCTGCTGAAGCTTGCGCGCCTCGCGCAGGTCACGCTCCATCGCCTCTTGCGCCATGTTCAGGCGATCCAGCGTCTTTTGCAGCTGGGCATTGCTGGCGCGCAGTTTTTCCTCGACCTGAAGAATGCGCTCGCCCGCAAGCAGGCGCGCCAGCAATTCGGCGCCGGCAACCGGCTTGGTCAGAAAGTCATCGGCACCCGATTCCAGCCCGAAGGCGATATCGGATTTATCCGTCTTGGACGTCAGCAGGATGAAATAGCCATAACTTTTCCGGTTCAGGGCCCGAAACTCGCGGCAAAATTCAGGCCCGGACATGCCCGGCATCATCCAGTCCGACAGGATGATGTCGGGTTCCTGACGGGCGCAGAAATCCAGTGCCGAGCGACCTGATTCCGCCTCGGCCACGCGATATCCGGCGCGCTGCAACTGGATCGACAACATCCGCCGCTGCGCCCGGCTGTCATCGACCAGCAGCACCAGCCGGCCCGGCCCAAAAGAGGGGCCAAGCGGCGATAACGAGTCTGAAAGGCGATTCGCGGCATCCATGCCCCTGATTAGCCTCACGCCAGTAAAAATCGCGTAAATCGCGCCCTCTCAGGCGATTAAGCCTTCGGTAATATGGCGCTGCTAAACAGGACCGGAACGAATCGCGACTGGATGAGGGTGTGATGATCGACTGGAACCGGGTGATCGAGCTGCGCGACGAGGTCGGCCCCAGCGAGTTCGACCCAGTGCTGGAACTGTTCGTGGACGAGGTCGAGGAAATCGTAATGCGCCTGTCCAAGGATGATCCCGGCAAGCTGGAGCGTGACCTGCATTTCCTGAAGGGCAGCGCCTGGAACCTCGGCTTTGCCGAATTCGGATCGCTTTGCCAGGAATTTGAGGCGAAGGTTTGCAGGGGTCAGATCGAGACGATCCAGATCGACAGGATCGTCCGCTGCTATTCCACGTCAAAGCAGGTGTTCATGCGCGATCTGCCCCGGATCATTGATGACCAGGAAGGCGGCGCGGCCGGGGTCGCCTGATGCCTGACCGGCCGTTCGCCAGCGGATCAGATCAGAAACTCGGACAGGACAATGTCGCGGGTGATATCGCGATAGGTGAACCCCGCCTGATCCAGCCGCTGCATCAATGTCGTCAGGTTCGCCGGCTGCGTGGTTTCGATCCCGATCAGAATCGAACCAAAATTCCGCGCCGATTTCTTCAGATATTCGAACCGGGCGATGTCATCGTCGGGCCCAAGAAGTTCCAGAAAATCGCGCAGGGCCCCAGGTCGCTGCGGCATCCGCAGGATCAGGTATTTCTTCTTGCCGGCGAATCGCTGCGCGCGTTCCTTGACCTCGGGCAGACGCTCGAAATCGAAATTGCCGCCGGAACAGATGCAAACCACCGTCTTGCCGGCAATGTCGCGCAGATCCCCCAGAACATCGACCGCCAGCGCCCCTGCCGGTTCCAGCACCATGCCTTCGGCATTCAGCATTTCCAGCATGGTGACGCAGATGCGGTCTTCGGGCGCCAGATGGACATCGCTGCTCGAAAACCGCGACAATTCCTGAAAGGGCAGCGCACCGATGCGCGCAACAGCGGCGCCATCGACGAAACCATCCACCGCCGGCAGGGCCACGGGCGCGCCGTTTTCAAGCGCGGCCTGAAGGCTGGCCCCACCCAGAGGTTCGGCAAAAGTCAGTTGTGTCTGGGGCGCGTTCTCGCGCAGATAGCGCGCCACACCCGAGGACAGACCGCCCCCGCCCACCGGCAGGACCACCAGATCCGGCGCGGTGCCAAGCTGTTCCAGCATCTCTTGCGCGACGGTCGCCTGCCCCTCGATCACATCGGCCGAATCGAACGGGGCCAGAAACACCGCCCCCTTCTCGGCCGAGAATGCCTGAGCGGCCGCCAGCGTCTGATCGAAATAGTCACCTGTCAGCTCGATCTGAATCGCTTCACCGCCGAAGATCCGGGTCTTGTCGATCTTCTGCTGCGGCGTGGTCACCGGCATGAAAATCGTGCCGCGGGCGCCAAAATGGCGACAGGCAAAGGCCACACCCTGCGCATGATTGCCCGCGCTTGCACAGACGAAATGGGCATCGCCCGGCTTGACCTCGGACATCACCTTGCGCATCGCGTTGAAGGCGCCCCGCAGCTTGTAGCTGCGAACCGGCGTCAGATCCTCGCGCTTCAGCCAGATATCGGCGCCGTATTTCGCCGACAGATGGTCATTGCGCTGCAAGGGCGTCGGCTCGAACAACTCGCGGATGGCGACTTCGGCCGCACGGACGGCTTGGGTAAAGTTTTCCATGAATCGGCCATGCCGTGAAAGCGCGGATTTGGCAAGGGTCAGCGCAGCAGGTCGCCCAGCACACCAGCGCGTCGGCAGGCCAGGACGACAATCCGGTCGCCGTCTGGCTGATAGCCAAGCGCCTGCTCGTCCCCGACAAAGGCCACGCGGGTGATGCCGGCGGGCCACTGATCGTCCTGGCAGCGATGGCTGACATGGAAATCCGCCTGGATCGCGATCCATTTGCTGGCCTGCGGGGCCAACCCTTCCAACCCATCAAGCGAAGCGATCGTCCAGCCGATCACCAGCACGGCCACCAGATAGACCGCAAGATCGCGAAGGAACCGCCGCTTTCCCGCCAGTCCGGTCAGGCCCGTGAACAGAATCCATCACACCGAGGCCAGCTGGACCACGAATGCCAGCGCGCAGATGATCGCGATGGCGCCAAGCGCGGCGCCGAAATAGGTGGCAACGGTCTGCGCAATGGGGAATTGTGAAGGGGCCTCGCGGAACAGGCCGCTTAGCATCAGGCCCGCGAAATAGCGCCCGAACAGCACAAGAAGCGCCGAGGTCAGCAAACTCGCCATGACCACCCAGCTTGGGTGGATGTCCCAGATCCGCGGAACCGGGACCAGCCAATACAGCGCCAGCACGATGGGCAGCAGCGCCACGATGGTTCCAACACCCATCTGCAACGGCGCCGGCAACGGCAGCAGCGCCATCAATGCGATTCCCAGAAGCGCAATCCCAGCCATGACCAGAATGCCGGGCAGGCACAGCTGACGCCCTGCCCTCAGCCTTGTCTGCCATCTGCCTGAAGTCTGTCCGTTCTAGTCCATCATGCCTAAATCCGACCATCCCGTTCGCCACCCGCACCCGCGCAGGCCAGCTTATCGGCGCCCCGCCCCTTGTGACAGCCCGCGAATGCGCCTATCCCTGCCGCAAATTCAAAAGGATCACTGCCATGTCCGACACGCCGAAGAAAGTCGTTCTTGCCTATTCCGGTGGGCTGGATACCTCGATCATCCTGAAGTGGTTGCAGACCGAATATGGCTGCGAGGTGATCACCTTTACCGCCGATCTGGGTCAGGGAGAGGAGCTGGAGCCAGCCCGCGCCAAGGCCGAACTTCTGGGCATCGCGCCCGAGAACATCCATATCGAGGATCTGCGCGAGGAGTTCGTTCGCGATTTCGTCTTCCCGATGTTCCGCGCCAATGCGCTGTATGAGGGGCTGTATCTGCTGGGCACCTCGATCGCGCGGCCGCTGATTTCCAAGCGGCTGGTGGAACTGGCGCATCAGCATGGCGCCGATGCCGTGGCCCATGGCGCCACCGGCAAGGGCAACGATCAGGTGCGGTTCGAGCTGTCGGCCTATGCGCTGGACCCCTCGATCAAGGTGATCGCGCCCTGGCGGTTGTGGGACCTGACCAGCCGCACCAAGCTGATCGAATTTGCCGAGGCGAACCAGATCCCCATCGCCAAGGACAAGCGCGGCGAGGCGCCGTTCAGCGTCGATGCGAACCTGCTGCACACCAGCAGCGAGGGCAAGGCACTGGAAAACCCGGCGGAAGAGGCGCCCGATTACGTCTATCAGCGCACCGTGAACCCCGAGGATGCGCCCGATACGCCGGAATATATCGAAGTGACCTTCGAAAAAGGCGACGCTGTGGCGATCAACGGCGTGTCGCTGTCGCCCGCGACGATCCTGACCGACCTGAACGAATATGGCCGCAAACACGGCATCGGCCGGCTGGATTTCGTCGAGAACCGCTTTGTCGGCATGAAATCGCGCGGCATCTATGAGACGCCGGGCGGCACCATCCTGCTGGAGGCCCATCGCGGGATCGAGCAGATCACGCTGGACAGTGGCGCGGGCCATCTGAAAGACAGCCTGATGCCGCGCTATGCCGAGCTGATCTATAACGGCTTCTGGTTCAGCCCCGAACGCGAGATGCTTCAGGCCCTGATCGACAAGTCTCAGGAACATGTCACCGGCACGGTTCGGTTGAAGCTGTACAAGGGCAATGTCAGCACCGTCGGCCGCTGGTCGGATCACACGCTTTACAGCGAGGCGCATGTGACGTTCGAGGACGATGCGGGCGCATATGACCAGAAGGACGCGGCAGGCTTCATCCGCCTGAATGCGCTGCGGCTGAAGCTGGTCGCGAACCGGAACGCCAGGTTCAAGTAAGCGGCGCCTCGGCTTCGGCGGGATAGACGATGCTGGCATCCGGGCGGATCACCGCACCGGGCGTCAGCGCCGCCGGATCAACCCGCCCCACACCCATGATGTGAAACACCGGACGCTCGCCGGCGATCAGATAGTCGGCGACGATGCGGCGGTGACAGCGCCACCAGACGGCCTCGGCGCACATGACGGTCAGGCTGCGCTCCGCACCCAACGCCAGCACCTGATCCAGCCCGGCGCGAAAATCGGGTGACAGCGCGTAATCGGCATAGTGGTGAAAGCTGCGGTTCCGCCACAGCGCATTAACCGCAAACGGCACCTGCCAATCCTTGCCGCGCAGCCCGCCAAGACTTGCGATATGGGCATATCCGATCCCCCGGCCATCCAGCGCCTCGGCCAGCCTGTCCTGATTGAACTGCGGATTGGCCCGCGACATCGGCATCTTGCGGATATCCGCGACAAAGCCGATCCCGGCGCTGGCGATCAGGTCGATAAATTCCTGAAGGCTGCGGTTGGAATGGCCGACGGTATAGAACGGGGCCATCACCCGCGACCGTCAGGCATAGTCCAGCGCGCCACCTTTATGGGCGGCGATGTGATCCGTCTTGTCGCTTTTGATCTCGTATTGCGGATCGCTTTCCGAGGCGTGATGCGTATAGCCCTTATAGTCGAAATCACTGGTATGCACGGCGATGATCCGCCCCGAAACGCGGCCTGCTTCGGAATTCCAGCTGACATGATCGCCGATCTTGAAGCGTTTGGTCATGATGGTCCTCGTCGTTTGCGGCTTTCCACCATTCACCCGAATGCCACGGCGAGGGGAAGCCTAGGTCAAACCGCCAACACAGTCTATCTTGCGCGATCGCCGGCTGACACGCCCCTGCCCCTTTCCTTCTGCGCCCGGTCTGCCCAGAATACACCTGTCTCACAGAAAGGCTTGCCCATGACCCGCCCGGCCCGCATCGCCATCGTCACCGTCAGCGACCGCGCCGCCAGCGGCATCTATGAGGACAAGGGCGGCCCCGGCGCGGAAGAATGGCTGCGCCAGGTCATCACCTCGCCCATGGACATCAACCGCCATATCATACCGGATGGTCGCCAGGGTGTTGCGGCCAAGCTGCGCGAACTGGTCGAGGGCGGGGCAGACCTGATCCTTGTGTCCGGCGGCACCGGGCCTGCGCCGCGCGACCAGACGCCCGAGGCGGTGATGGACGTGGCCGAACGTGAATATGCGGGCTTTGGCGAGGAAATGCGCCGCGCCTCGCTGGCCGAGGTTCCGACCGCGATCCTGTCGCGTCAAACGGCCGTCAGCCGCGATGCGACGCTGATCATCACCCTGCCGGGCAAGCCATCGGCCATCGCCACCTGTCTGAACGCGGTTTTCGCCGCGGTGCCCTATTGTCTGGACCTGCTGGGCGCCGCCCGGATAGAGACAGACCCTGCCCGGATCAAGGCGTTCCGGCCCCTGGCGAAATAGGCCGGCGGGCTGCCTTCGCCCTTTTTTCGCAACCCCGCACCGCCGGACCTTGAGTCGGAGCCCCGATCGCGTATGTAGATCGCGTCCGCATCTGGCGGATAACGGTTGGTGACCGGGCCCCTCTGGCGGACGTGGCGGCACGTCCGTGATGTCGGCACTGTTTTCGAACAAGCCGCAGGGATGATTCCGACATGTCGAACGGATCGCAATCCGTCGCAGCACCCGCACATGGGATGATGCATTATTTCAAATGGGCCTTCATCGTCACGGCACTCGGGCTTGCCCTTGGCGTGGCTCTGGGCTGGCAGATGACCGGCACGGTCACCGGAACGCTGGGGATCTTTTTCATCTGCGCGGTGCTTGCGGTTCTGGAAATCTCGTTGTCCTTCGACAATGCCATCGTCAACGCCAACAAGCTGAAGGACATGACACCGGCCTGGCAGCGCCGCTTTCTGACCTGGGGCATCCTGATCGCCGTGTTCGGCATGCGGATCGTCTTTCCGCTTCTGATCGTGGTCATCGCCGCCAAGATCGGGCCATGGCAGGCCATGGTGATGGCCGCCAGCCAGCCCGAGGAATATGCCCGCATCATGCATGACGCCCATTTGCCGATCGCGGCCTTTGGCGGCACCTTCCTGATGATGGTGGGCCTCAGCTTCTTCTTCGATCACGAGAAGGACGTGCATTGGGTGCGCTGGCTGGAACGCCGGATGCAGAAATACGCCACCATTCGCGGCATCGAGGCCGCCATCGCATTGGTCACCGTGCTGATCTTTGCCCGCTTTCTTGACCCTGTCGAATCCCAGATCTTCTTCAAATCCGCGATCTGGGGCCTGGTGACCTTTCTTCTGGTCGAGGTTCTGGGCGGCCTTCTGGACAGCAGCCAAGAGATGCTGCAAGCCGGCGCCAAGGGCGGTCTGGGCGCGTTCCTGTATCTTGAGGTTCTGGACGCCTCGTTCAGTTTCGATGGGGTGATCGGGGCCTTTGCGCTGACCCAGAACCTGTTCATCATCGCCATCGGCCTGGGCATCGGCGCGATGTATGTCAGGTCCATGACCATCATGCTGGTCGAAAAAGGCACGCTGACCCAATATCGCTATCTGGAACATGGCGCCTTCTACGCGATCATCGCGCTGTCGGTCATCATGTTCCTGCAATCCTTCGTCAAAATCCCCGAGGTGATCACCGGCCTGGGTGGCGCCGCGCTGATCGGCATCTCGCTGTGGTCCTCGATCCGCTGGAACCGCGTTATCAGCCGCCCCGAAGCCTGAGGAAACGCTATGTCATGCGGCCCCGGATCGCATTCCGGGGCCGCCGCATCCACCGGCTTTCAGGCCGTTCGGCCAGCGCCCTCAAGCCGTCGCAATCTGGAACAAGTCCGAAATTGCGGATTTGAAGAATCTGAATATCTTATATCTGCAAGTCGGCGCCCAGCCATTTGGCGAGGGTGAAAATCAACCGCTGCGCGATCAATTCCAGTGCGAAACAACTATTTCGCGCGACGACCCGCAAAGGCAGAATTAGTTTTACCTGACCAATTTCGGCGAGTCGGGCAGAAATTTCATATTGATCATTCGACGGGATATGCGTGCAGCTGCAAAAATTTCCAGATGTCGCGGTTCAGCACTGACATCATCTCCAATTCCTGATCCAGCTGTGCAAGCTGATCGTCATCCAATTGCTGCTTGCGCCCCATGCGGATCCTGTCCCGCCGATCGGCAATTCGCATCAGAATGGTCGAAATCGACCCATCCTCCTGAAAAGACCAGATGCTGTGGTTATAGCGGTGGCGCAACGCGGATAACCGGGAAAAGCGCGCCATCAGGTCCAGCAGCTGATGCTGCTTGTCATCCTGTGGCAGCAGCTGCTTTGCCAATCGCTCGACCAGTTCGATCCGGCCGCGGGTCGAATTGATCGACAGAAACACGATCACTGCCGCGTTGCTCTGCATGCCGGTCAGCCCCGAAAGCAGATGAACCAGCAGGCTTTCGGTATTGCTCCATGCATAGTTCAGCCGACCGACGCGCAGCAGTATCGCATCCAGACCGGGTTCCGGCGCCGGCGCAGCCGTTGGTGACGCGGATTGGTCGGTCACGGGCACATCGCCCGGTAATGCATCGCCGCCTCGGTCCGGTTGCGGGCGCCAAGCCGCAGGTTGGCATTGTGCAGATGCAGCTTGACCGTATGGATCGACAGGCCAAGCACGGCCGCGATCCGCTTGTTCGACTGCCCGTCGGCGACCAGCCGCAAGACATCATGCTGCCGGGGTGTCAGGCCGCAATCATCCACTGATTCGGTCGCCGGCGCGATCCGCCCGGCAGCGATCACCTCGGGGCAGATGTAGTTCCCGCCATGCGCCACCAGCTTGACGATGGACAGCCAGATATCCAACCGCACATTCAGCGGAAAGATGCTGGTCGCCCGCAGCCGGATGCGATCGTCAAGATAGCAGTCGACCGCGTAGCATTCGTTGCAGAAAGCCAAACCAAGCGTCACGTCGCCGAGGCCGAAAAGAAACTCCAGATCAGCCTCTGCCAGCCCGCGCATCATCGGCTCGTCCAGAATCGCGATTGCCGGGCGAGATTCTGCCTCGTCCACCGCTTTGCGAAAATCCTGGAATGAATGCATCACCGTCGATGTGATCTGTCCCAGTTCCTGACTGGTGGCAGCAATTAGGCTGCCCGAGAAATTGAACTGACTTCCCACAAAAACCACTTCGGCAAGTGCAGCAGCGCGATTGTCATATAAAGCAAGCGAATCACCGTCGAGGGGCATAACGGACATAATTGGTTTCCCTGCTGGCCAAGCTGCGGCAATGAAGAATCGGCAACCCAAAAACGCCGCGCTCAGATCATTCAAGTTTTATGTTTTATCTAACCATATCATGTCTTCGTATTATTTAAAGAAAAAAGGCATATTTTATTCTAATTCAGAAGATTTTTATTTGATTACATATCCTATCGACCTGGCTGACCTAGCCGAACGGGCTAACCCCAAAGGCCAGCGCCATATAGCCTCTGGGCCATGGCGGGATAACTTGGCGTGGCAGGTCGCCCCTGACCATTGATCCCGGCCTGCCTAGCCTCTTTGTGCGGCTATGCCCCGGCGGACCCGTTAACCTATTCTGTCAAGGTGCCGTTCAAGCGGGTTCTTCCGCTGGCAGCACGGCCGGACGCCGCAAGATGGGGCACGATGTCCGGTTTCAGCAGCAAGGCGATAACGGTCGTGCCGTTCTGACGGTGAGCATTTGCTCGGCGATCGAAGGCGGCTTGCTGGATCCCCATCGACAAACAGGGCGGGCAAGCGTGCTTGTGAATGATTGGCCGGACCCGCCCGGACAAGGGAGTAACGTAAATGGCTGACAATCGTAACATGAACCAATTTGCCTTGCTGTCCGAGGTTGTCCCCGCCGACCCGGCGGATGACAGCCAGAGCCAGGGCCAGGGTCAGGATCAAGGCCAGGGTCAAGGCCAGGGTCAGGGCCAAGGTCAAGGCCAGGGTCAGGGTCAGGGTCAGGGGCAAGGCCAGGGTCAGCTTCAGGGCCAAGGCCAAGGTCAGGGCCAGGAACAGTATCAAAGCAACGAGAACAGCAACGAGAACGGCAATTCGAACTCGAACAGCAGCAGCAGCGAGACGGCAGCATCCAATGCGGCGCAGAATACGGCCGCCAATGATGCATCGAACGCGGCTGCAAACGCGGCGGCCAATGCGGCCGACAACAACGCCTCGAATGATGCCGCCAATGACGCGGAAAACAATGCGTCGAATGATGCTGATAACACGGCCTATAACAAGGCCGTCAACGAATCCTACAACAGCACCGATGTCGAAACCAACGTTGAAACCAATGTCAGCGTCGGCCTGGACCTTGATGGCTGGGAGCCATCGGACGACGACTTCGCGGATGTCGATCTGGACAATGCCGGCGGCACGATGGGCGATCTGCTGATCAACCGTGACGGCAACATGAACATTGGCACGCATGACATGGACTTCTCGGGCGTGCTGAACAAGTCGATGAACGGTGACGGCAACAATGCCTTTGTCATCGGTCAGTCGTCGAATCTGGATGACCAGGATACGCTGGACAGCCCGACCGTCTCGAACAATGCAGCGTTCAACCAGAATGGCAGCGCCAACGGCGGCACGGCAACGGCGGAACGCGGCATCGACGCGGCCAATGACGGCGGCAATGGCGGCGCGGCAGGCGATGCCAATGGCGGTGATGGCGATGCCCATGCCGATGGCGGCAAAGGTTATGCCGGTGGCAGCGATGCTACGGGCGGCGACGCCGGTGATGCCGATGCCGCAGGCGGTGACGGAACCGGTGGCGGTGCTCTGGGTCTTGGTGCTGGTGTCGGCCTCGGCGGTTCGGCCGATGGCGGTAATGCCGGTGGCCTTGCTGCCGGTGTCGGTGCAGGCCTCAGCGGCGATGCCGCAGGCGGCGATGCGGGTGCTGGCAGCCTGGCTGCGGCGCTTGGCCTTGGCGCGGGCGGCGGCACCGGCGATGCCGGTGACGGCGGCGCGGGCGGCAACAGCGGTGATGGCGGCGACACTGGCGATGGCGGCGACGGCGCTGCGGGCGGCGCTGGCGGCGCGACTGGACCGACCGGACCGACCGGACCGACCGGACCGGGCGGACCGGGCGGCACCGGCGGCCTCGGCCAGGGTGGCGATGGCGGCACCAGCGGCGACAGCGGCAACAGCGGCGACAGCGGCGATGGCGGCATGGGCGGCGATGGCGGCGATGGCAGCAACAGCGGCGATGGCGGCGGGACCGGCGATACCGGTGACGGCGCCGCGGGCGGCGATGGCGGCGACGGCGGCATGGGCGCAGGAATCGGCGCCGCATTGGCTGGCGCCGCAGCGAATGCCGGCGACGGCACCTCGGGCGATGCGGGTGGCATCGGTCTGGGTCTTGTCGCGGCACTTGGTGGTGCAGGTGGTTCTGCCGATGGCGCAGGCGAAGGCAGCGGTGACGCAGCCGGCGGCGCCGGATATGGCGGCGCGACCGGTGCCACGACGGGGGGAGCCGGTGGTGCTGCCGGGTCGACTGGCGGGATCGCCTATGGTGGTGATGGTATCAACACCGACAGCGGGAACGGCGGTTCTGGCGGGCAGATCATGACCGGTGATGGCGGCTATGCCGATGCCGGCAGCTGGGGTTCGGGGAATGGCGATGACGGTTACGTCACCGGCACATCGTCAGCCTCGGCTGATGCCCTGGTCGACACCACGGCGTTCAACCAGAACATCGTGATGGGCGCCAACATTCTGGGCAATACGGTCGACATGACCGTGGTCGGCGGCGATCTCAGCTCGACGGTCGTGGGCGACGACGACCTCAGCTAGGCACAGCCGTGAAATGATCCTGCGCGGGTTCGTCCCGCGCAGGATCACGTTTTCCAATCGTCGCTCGGTTCCGCGGCCGAACGCACTTTAATTTCTAAGGTGGTTCAGATGCTGACAATTCATGCCGCAGACGAGGCGATCTGGCATTTCATCGGGCTGTTTCAGCTGGCCGAAGAACAGGGCCGCATGCGGATCGAATATGACCGGATGGCCGCATTGAAGGCCGATGCAGATCCCGGCCAGATCGAGCCAGCCGACATTTCCACAGAAGCCCCGTTTGTCCTGGACGGCTATATCCCTCTGGTTCGCTATACGCCGCCGCCCGTCGCCAAAGACGGGCTGGCCACCGAGGCGGCCTATATCCGCAGCGGCCCCGATCTTGGGCTTCCCGCCCCTGCGGCGGCCAGCCAGCCGGTTTTGCCATACCTTGCCCCAACATCCCAATCATGGGCACCCGCGCCCCCACCGCACATGCCGGTGCCCGAGATCCCGATCATCAAGTGGATCCTGCCCCCGCCCGGCTCGGTCGCGGTGGTCATCGTGCAGCAGAATATCCTGATCGACGATGACAGCCTGAATGCCGAAGCCTTTGCCGGCCCGCTTGCCACACCCGAACAGATCATGGCCAAGCTGGATGGGATGCTGGCCCATGCAGATTTGCTGGCCGCAGGGCCGACGCTTTCGATACCGTCAGGCGAAGGCGCCTTTCTGGCGATGGCACAGGCGTTTCACCAGGCGGCCATATCGGGCACATTGATCGACCCGGCAGTCCATGAAATCGACGGCGCAGAAATCTTCACCCAGCAAGGCGATCAGGTCACCGGCAATTATCTGAACGGCGTGCCGGTGATGGAACGCCCCGACATCGACGCCCTGCTGCCCGAGTTCCGCAAGGACAACGACGAGGACGAGGACGAGGACGAGGACAACGACGAGGACGAAACCGCATCCGCCGGCACGGATCACGACGGGCCACAAACGGTCAGTGGCCAGACAGCCGAACAGGACGAGCCCGAGTCACAGCACGAACTGGTCCTGGGCAACAACACCCTTGTCAACCAGTCCAACATCACCTCGGCCTGGATCACCGCGCCTGTCGTGGCGGTCGGTGCGGATGTCTACAGCTATACCGTCATCAGCCAGACAAATATCTGGAGCGATGTCGACGCCGTGACGGGACAGGTCGCCGGTGGCTCGGCCGCGGGCGATGCAACGATCGGGCTGAATTATTCAAGCTATGCCAGCTTCTCGAATCCGGTTCCCGAACGGCAGGGCGATGGCGAGGCACCCGAATACTGGGTGACCGCCACAATTGAAGGCAGCCTGATCAGCGTCAACTGGGTCGAGCAATATAACCTTGTATCGGACAACGAGGTCGTCTCGGTGACGATCCAGGCCGAGCAGACCTTTCTGATCATGGGCGAAAATGGCGCCGTGAACGAGGTCTCGCTGACCGAGCTTGGCCAGCAATATGACCTGATCATCATTGACGGCCATGTCATCAACCTCAATTCGGTGACGCAGACCAATGTGATGCTGGATGATGATGGCATCATGATCAGCGGGCCGGACGGGGCCATGGTCAGTTCGGATGACAACCTGCTGATCAATGACTCGACCATCGTGCAGGTCGGCGCCTCGGGTTATCAGCCGGCCGACGGCGGCTATCAGGCCACGCTGGCTGCAACCGGTGCCGATGGCGAAATCACGCTGCCCCAGTCGGTGCTTGACGATCCCGCATTCGCGGACCTGAACGCCATTCGCGTTCTGCATATCAAAGGTGATCTGGTCACGGTCAACATGGTCAAGCAGACCAATGTTCTTGCCGATGCGGATCAGATCGAGGTCTATCTGGACCAGCTGAAGGCAAGCGCCGAGGGCACGATCCAGATCATCACCGGCTCGAACGTGCTGATCAACGCCTCGACCATCACCGAATTTGGCGTCGACTCGATGGTCCATGTCGGGGGACAGGTCTATTCCGACGCCCTGCTGCTTCAGGCCGAACTGGTTTCGACCGATGCGCCTTTGATGCCCGATGGGGCATCGGCTTTGGCCAGCGAAGCCGTTTTGTTCCTGGCCGACGGAATGCTGAGTGAAGATGGCGATGACGCCCTGTTCCAGCCGATCGGCATGGATGCTGCGGTGCCAGCCGATGCGATGGAAACGGTGCTTGCATGACAAAAGACAGCGCGAAGGAACATCTCCGGCTGGAGCAAGAGATGCGTGTCGACTGGCAGGAGAATGGCAAGAAGCCCAATCCGCCAAGTCCGAAACCCATGGGCACGGGCCCAACGATTGACCAGCAGGCGGGCCGCCTGCCGCCCGTTCCCGCGCAGGGCAAGGCCGGCGTTGGCAAAGCCTTTCACAAGCGGATTCGTGAACCCGACATCTCGGGCGCGCTTTCCGCCAGCCTCCGCCAGATCTGGACCAATATTCTTGGCGTCGTGCTGTTCAGCGGCGTTGCCAACCTGCTGGTGCTGGCGATCCCGGTCTATCTGTTCCAGATCTCGGACCGGGTGCTGACCAGCCGGTCCACCGATACGCTGGTCATGCTGACGGTGGTGATCGTCGGCGCCGTGCTGTTGCAGGTGGTCTTTGACGCCCTGCGGCGGGGAATGCTGCTGCGCACCTCGGTCGATCTGTCGGCCCGGCTTGGCGCACCAATCCTGTCAGCCGCTGCCCGTGCGTCGCTGCAAAGCAATGGGCAGGAATATCAGACGCTTGGCGATTTGCAGCAGATCCGGGGCTTTCTGGTTTCGGGCACGCTGCTGGCCTTTCTGGACCTGCCTTTCGCGCCGCTGTTCATTCTGGCGATCTTTCTGGTCCATCCGCATCTGGGACTGATCGTGATGTCAACGGCGCTGCTTTTGCTGGTGATCGCGATGATGAACCAGCGCGCCACCGCCGCATCCTTCGCCGAGGCGAACCGGCATCTCAGCCGGTCGAACCTGCATCTGGATTCGATGGCCCGCAATTCGCAGATCATCAACGCATTGGCGATGATCCCCGAGGCGGTGACCATCTGGGGCCGAGACGCCGCCGGTTCGATGGCAGCACAGGTCCGCGCGCAGGATCGCAACATCTACTTCGCCGGCGCCTCTCGCGGGGTGCGGCTGCTGACGCAGGTGGGGCTGCTGGGCTGGGGTGCCTATCTGGCACTGAAGGGCGAGATCACCGGCGGCATGGTCATCGCCGCCTCGATCATCGCAGGCCGCGCGCTGGCCCCGATCGAAGGCGCCATCGAGGGCTGGAACAACGTCCTGCTGTCACGCGCGGCCTATGGGCGCATCTCGAAGCTGCTGAAATCCTCGCCGCTGAACACGCAGCGGCTGCATTTGCCCCATCCCGAGGGGCGGCTGGATGTCGAAAGGCTGCTTTATGTGCCGAACGGGACCAAGCGGGTGGTGCTGAACTCGATCACCTTTTCGCTGAACCCCGGCACCTCGATGGCCATCGTCGGCAAGTCGGGCGCGGGCAAGACCACGCTTGGCAAGATGCTGGTCGGGTCGATCCTGCCCACATCGGGCAGCGTGCGGCTGGACCTGATGGACCTGCGCAACTGGGATCAGCGGCAATTGGGCCAGTGCATCGGTTATCTGCCGCAGGACGTGCAGCTGTTCCCCGGCACGATCAAGGACAACATCGCCCGGATGCGCGCCGATGCCAGTGATCAGGACATCTATCAGGCCGCCGTTCTGGCCGATGTACATGACATGATCGCCAAGCTGCCCGAGGGCTATGAAACCATCGTCGCCGCCGACGGATCGCCCCTGTCTGGCGGCCAGAAACAGCGCATCGGCCTGGCGAGGGCGTTTTTCGGCAACCCCCGCCTTGTGGTGCTGGACGAGCCGAACTCGAACCTGGACACGGCGGGCGATCAGGCGCTGTCGCGGGCGATGATGCTGGCCAAGCAGGACGGCATCACCATGATCGTGGTGACCCAGAAATACTCGCTGTTGCAGGATGTGGACAACATCATGCTGCTGGCCGATGGCCAGATCGCGCTGTTCGGATCGCGCGACCAGATGCTTGAGAAACTGGCGAAAGGCAGCCAGCCGCCGGCCCGAAGCCGGCCTCCGGTTGCGGCACCCGCAGCCCCGGCCGGGGCCGTGCCATCCGGCCCCGCCGCCCCCGCATAGGAGAAACAGCATGAGCGAGCAGATCAATTACGACGCGCTTTATGCCAGGGTGCCCCGCTCGGCGCGCAGGCATCTGATCTTCGGGCTGGTCCTGCTGACCCTGTCTTTCGGCAGTTTCGGGGCCTGGGCGTTCCGGGCGCCACTGGCTGCTGCGATCATGGCGCCCGGCAGCTTTGTCGCCACCGGCCGCAACAAGATCGTCCAGCATCTAGAGGGCGGCATCATCAGCGAAATCCTGATAAATGAAGGCGATGCGGTGACGGCTGGCCAACCGCTGATCCGGCTGGACGGCACCGCCGCCATCGCCAACCGCCGCGAGCTGGAACTGCGTCGCGCCCGGCTAGAGGCGATCAGCGCGAGGCTGCGCGCCGAATATGAAGGCATCGAGGCGCTGACCTTTCCCGACTATCTGACCAGCCATCAGGATGATCCCAGCTTTGCCGCGATCATGGCCGAACAGAACGCCGCCTTCCGCGCCGCCCGCAGCAAGCTGGATGGCGAAATCGTGCTGCTGGAAAGCAACATCATCGCCGGGCAGTCGCGCGTCGATGGCTATGCCGGGCAATTGACCACCGTTCAGACCCAGCTGAGCCTGCTGGGCGAAGATCACGCCGCCCGCAGTCAGTTGCTGGATCGCGGGCTGGTGCGCCGCAGCGAGGTCAACATGCTGTCGCGTGCCATTGCCGATGCGCAAGGCGAGGTCGACCGCCTGACCGCCGAGATCGCCGAAACCCGCGAGGCGATCCGCAAGGCCGAACGCCAGATCGAACAGACCCGCACCCAGCACATGCAGACCGCGCTGGATGAAAGCCAGGGGATCGAGGCGGATCTGGACAGCGTTCGCGAACAATCGCTGAAGGCGCAGGATGTGCTGGAACGGTCGCTGATCACCTCGCCGGTTTCGGGAACGATCGTGCGGATGAACTATCACACTGCCGGGGGGGTGATCGAACCAGGCAAGGCAATTCTTGAGATTTTGCCACTGGATGCCCCGCTGGTGATCGAAACCCAGATCGCCCGCACCGATATCGACCAGGTCGAGGTCGGCCAACGCGCCGCCGTGCGCCTGACATCGCTGAACCAGCGGACCACCCCGGTTCTGGAAGGAGAACTGGTCTATGTTTCGGCCGATGCGCTGAAAACCGAAACCGATGGTGTCGCGCAAGAGGTCTATGTCGCGCGGATCGACCTGCCAATCGAAGAGTTGGACCGCATCACCGGCTTCCGGCCAACGCCTGGCATGCCGGCCGAGGTGATGATCGAAACGAATGCGCGCACCTTTGCCCGCTATCTGATCAAGCCGATCGAAGACAGCCTGTCCCGCGCCTTCCGCGAGAATTAGGGGCCGCTACAGCCCCTCTTCGCCCAGCAGAACGCGGCCCTCGCGACTTTCGACCTCGATGACCCAAAGGTCAGGGTCAAAACCGCGCTGGCGCCGGATCGAAGCATCAATGTCAGGCTCGGCGCCGGTCTCGGTCACGCGCCAGTCACGGGTGTCGGTCTGGAAATCCCATTCCCGCGCCCATAGCTGGGCCGTGCCGTCCAGCCGAGCGCATTTCACCAGCACCGCGCCCGCCGTGTCATCGCCATGGGCCAGCACATAGGCCGGAATATTGGCCAGCCCCAACCGGGCCAGATAGGCCGAGACCCAGATGCCCGCCGCGAGGCGCGGCTCAGGCATCGCCGTCGCGGAAGTCGAGGCCCATTTCGCGGAAACGTTCGGCCTCGTCCAGCCAGTTCTCGCGGACCTTGACCTGAAGGAACAGGTGGATCTTGCGGCCCATGAACTCCTCCAACTCGGCGCGGGCGGCCTGGCTGACGGCCTTGATCGTCTCGCCATGCTTGCCAAGGATAATGCCCTTGTGGCCGGGACGGGCGACATAGATGATCTGATCAACGCGGGCGGAACCGTCCTTGCGTTCCTCCCACATCTCGGTTTCGACCGTCAGCTGATAGGGGATTTCCTCGTGCAGGCGCAGGGTCAGCTTTTCACGGGTGATTTCCGCCGCGATCATGCGCATCGGCAGGTCGGCGATCTGGTCCTCGGGGTAAAGCCAGGGGCCAAGCGGCACCTCATTGGCCAGCCAATGCCGCAAGTCGTCGGCGCCATGGCCGCGCTCGGCCGAGATCATGAAGGTATGGGCGAACGGATAGGCCTCGTTCATCGACTGCGACAGGGCCAGCAGAACCTCGGCCTTGACGCGGTCGATCTTGTTGATGACCAGCGCGACCCTGGCCTTGCCCGACATGTTTTCCTTCAGCGCAGCAAGGATCGACTGCACACCGGGGGTCAGCCCGCGATGGGCCTCGATCAGCAGCAGCACGATATCGGCATCCGAGGCCCCGCCCCAGGCAGCGGCGACCATTGACCGGTCCAGCCGCCGGCGCGGACGGAAGATGCCCGGCGTGTCGACAAAGACCAGCTGGCTGGCGCCCTCGATGGCGATGCCGCGGATGCGGGCGCGGGTGGTCTGGACCTTGTGGGTCACGATGCTGACCTTGGCGCCGACCATGCGGTTCAGCAGCGTCGATTTGCCGGCATTGGGTTCGCCGATCAGGGCGACGAAGCCGGCGCGGGTGGGACCGGTCGGGCCAGTCGGGGTCGCGTCAGGTGCGGTATCTTCGGTCATGATTGGGAATCCACCAGGTCCAGCAGCGCCTGCGCCGCCGCCTGTTCAATGCTGCGTTTCGTGCCCGCGCCCTTGGCCGAGGCATGGCGGCCATCGGTAAGGCGGGCGGTGATGTGAAAGACCGGGGCGTGGTCGGGGCCGGTACGCCCGGTCTGGTCATAGACCGGGGGCGGCATGCCCTGCGCCTGCGCCCATTCCTGCAAGGCAGTCTTGGCATCGCGCGGATCGTCGGGCGTGGTGTCGATGCGGTCGGCCCAGAGCCGCAGGATCACGTCCCGCGCGGCACCGTAGCCCGCATCCAGATAGACGGCGGCCAGAACCGCCTCCATCCCGTCGGCCAGCAGCGCCTCTTTCCGGCGGCCACCGGACATCATTTCCGAACGGCCCAGCTTCAGCACGTCGCCCAGACCGATTTCGCGGGCGATGTCGGCACAGGTTTCGCCCCGCACCAGCGCGTTATAGCGGGGGGCCAACTGGCCCTCGGTGGCCTGCTTGTCGGCGGCAAACAGCGCCTCGGCCATCACCAGGCCCAGCACCCGATCACCCAGAAATTCCAGCCGCTGATTATCGGGCCGCGTGGCCGAGGCGATCGACCCGTGCGTCAGCGCCCGGACCAGCAATTCGGGCTGGGCGAAATCGTGACCCAAACGCCCCATGAAGGCGCGTATATCGGCCGAGGGTTTCACTCGACCGCCTTGAAGAAGCGATCACTGCGCCAGGTCCAGAAATACAGCAGCGACCGCCCGGCCGAGCTGAACATGATCCGGTCGGCGCGGCCGATCAGGAATTCGGCGGGGACAAAGCCCAGGCCGCCGGTGACCGGGTTGAACCGCGAATCCTCGGAATTGTCGCGATTGTCACCCATGAAGAAATACTGCCCCTCGGGGACCGTAAAGACCGGCGTGTCATCAGCGACCCAGCCATCGACGATGTTCAGAACATCATGGCTGACGCCGCCCGGCAAGGTTTCGGTAAAGCGTTGCTTGATGCATTCGCCGCCCTCGGGAACCGGATCGTTGACACAGCGCGGGATCAGCCCCTGCGGCCCCTGCTTTTCCTTGATCTCGACGAAATCGCCCGCCGGCTCGGTCGGCACGGCCTCGCCATTCAGCCAAAGCCTGCCCTGACGCATCTGCACCGTATCACCCGGCAGGCCGATCACCCGCTTGATGAAGTCGACGCCGCGCGTGGGGTGGCGGAACACGACGACATCGCCGCGTTCGGGGTCACTGCCCAGAAGCCGGCCCGAGATCGGGCACATCGAGAAGGGGCAGGAATGGGCGGAATAGCCATAGGCCATCTTGTTGACGAACAGGAAGTCACCGATCAGCAGCGTATCCTTCATCGACCCCGAGGGAATCCAGAAGGGCTGGAAGAACAAGGTGCGAAAGACGCCCGCAATGACCAGCGCCCAGAATACCGTCTTGATCGTTTCCCAGATGCCGTCTTTCTTGGTGGCGGTGCTATCGGCCATGTCGTCGCTTCCTCATATGCGCGGGTGGCGCGTTCATGTGCCCCCGCCGGGGGCAAAGTCAAGCATTGGCGCCGCGTCGCAGGGCTTCGATCACGACGAAGGCCTGCGCCCAGGGATGGTCATCGGTCAGCGTGACATGGACGATGGCCTCATGACCCTCGGGTGTCATCTGCGCCAGCCGGTCGGCGGCCCATCCGGTCAGGTGCATGACCGGCTGGCCCGTGCGCAGGTTGCTGACGGCCATATCACGCCAGCTGATGCCCATGGCCAGCCCGGTGCCCAGGGCCTTGGAACAGGCTTCCTTGGCGGCCCAACGTTTGGCCAGGGTGCCCGCCTCGTCCTTGCGGCGCTTGGCCTTGGCAAGCTCGGTCGGCGTAAAGACGCGGTTGCGGAAGCGGTCGCCAAAACGGTCAAGCGTGCCCTGGATGCGCTCGATATTGGCGAGGTCGGTGCCGATGCCAAGGATCATGCGCCTGCCCGCCCGGTCGGATTGGGTATTTGGACGAGAAAGAAGCCGGACGGGGTCATGCGCGGCCTGTCATGCACGGGCCTCGTCCATTCGGCGGCGCATTTCGCGGATGGCGGGGCCGAGGCCGGTAAAGACCGATTCCGCGATCAGGAAATGGCCGATATTCAGTTCCATCAGCTCGGGGATCGCGGCGATGGGTCCGACGGTGTCAAAGGTCAGGCCGTGGCCGGCATGGACCTCTAGCCCCAGTGAGGCCGCTAGCGCCGCGCCCTCGCGCAGGGCGGCCAGTTCGGCATCGCGTTCGGAAAGACGGCCTTCGGTGTCATAATCGCAATAGGCGCCGGTATGCAGTTCCACGACCGCCGCACCGATACGTGCGGCGGCCTGGATCTGGCGGGGTTCGTGGCCGATGAACAGCGAGACCCGGCTGCCCGCGTCGCGCAGGGGCGCGATATAGCGGGCCAGCGCATCGTCATTTCCCGCGACGTCCAGCCCGCCTTCGGTGGTGCGTTCCTCACGTTTTTCTGGGACGATGCAGACGGCATGAGGGCGGTGGCGCAGGGCAATGGTCTGCATTTCGGCGGTCGCCGCCATTTCGAAGTTCAGGGGCAGGCGCAGGCCGGCCATCAGCGCGTCGATATCGCTGTCCGAGATGTGGCGGCGATCCTCGCGCAGATGGGCGGTAATGCCGTCGGCCCCGGCCTCCTCGGCGATGCGGGCGGCGCGCAGCGGGTCGGGCCAGGGCGTCCCGCGCGCGTTGCGGATTGTGGCGACGTGGTCGATATTGACGCCGAGACGCAGCATGTCAGTCCTTTCAGCCGGTTTCCGGGCCAGCATAGCCCTGCGCGGGCGCCGGCGCCAGTTCGGTGGCGACGACCCACCAGCCGGACCGGGCAGAAAGGGCACGGGCCGCACGGGTGGCATCGGCCAGATGTTCGAACAGCCCGAAACAGGTCGCACCCGAACCGGACATGCGCGCCAGCCCGGCGCCCTGGCCGGCAAGCGCCGCCAGCACATCGGCAATAACCGGGGCAAGCCGGATCGCGGGATCTTGCAGATCGTTGCGGGTGTCGGCCAGCCAGCTCAGCAGCGTATCCGCATCGTGCCAGTCGGGGCCCGGCAAGGGCGGATTGTCGCGCAGGATTAGCGCGGCAAACACCGCCGGCGTCGGCAGGGGGATGCCTGGATTGACCAGCACCACGGGCAGCGCAGGCAGGGGAGGAACCGGGTCCAGCACCTCGCCCACGCCGCGCATTCGCGCCGGTCTTCCGGCCAGACAGACCGGAATATCGGCACCCAGCACCGCCGGATCAGCCGGCAGCGCATGGCCCTGCGCGGCCAGCGCGCGCATCACCGCCGCTGCATCGGCCGAGCCGCCGCCAATGCCCGAGGCGACGGGCAGGTTCTTGGTCAGGTGAATATCGGCATCCGTCCCCATGGCGCGAGCCGCGCGCAGGCAAAGGTTGTCATCGTCCGCCGAAAGCCCCGCAGCAAAGGGCCCGTCGATCGTCAGTCGCGGCCCGCCCGGCAGGACGCGCAGATCATCGCCAATACGGGTGAAGGCGACCAGCGAATCCAGCAGGTGAAAGCCATCCGCCCGCCGGCCAGTGACATGCAGGGCAAGGTTCAGCTTCGCCGGAGCCGGCTGGATCATTCGCTGCGCGTGGCGTCGTCGGCGCTGCCATTATCGGCCGAATCCGATGGGGCAGCCGGCCGATGCGGCGCGGGGGGGCTGCCTTCTTCGGCCATCACCGCGTCAAGGCCGCGCTCCAGCTTGGCGCGGATCCGGTCAGGATCGACATCATCCTCGGTCTCGGTCGGCTTCAGCGACAGGGCGCGATGCCATTGAATTTCAGCCTCGCGCTTGCGGCCGACCATCCAGTAGATATCGCCCAGATGATCGTTGATCAGCGGATCCACCGACATGGTTCGCGCCGCCTGTTCCATCGGGGCGACCGCCTCGGCATAGCGGCCCAGCCGGAAATAGGCCCAGGCCAGCGAGTCCTGAATATAGCCATCCTCGGGCGACAGCTCGACCGCCTTTTGGATCAGGGTCAGCGCCTCGTCCAGATTCTCGCCCCGGTCGATCCAGGAATAGCCCAGATAGTTCAGCAGGCTGGGCTGTTCGGGGCGAATCTCCAGCGCGGCTTTCAGATCGGCCTCGGCCCGGTCGAACTGCCCCGAGCGTTCCAGCGCGATACCGCGCGCATAAAGCGGGAACCAGCGGGCATCACCATCGGCTTCGTCGATCAGCGACAGCGCCTTGTCATAGGCGGGAACCGCGGCGCCGAACTTGTCCTGCTGGCGCAGCAGATCGCCCTGCGCGATCCAGGCCTGCGCGAGGTCGGGATAGGTGGCCGTCAGTGCCAGCGCGACCTTTTCAGCCTCGTCATAGCGCTTGGCGCGGGCCAAGGCGTCGATCCGCGTCAGTTCAGCCACCGGGCGAACCTCGCCCAGATTGCGCAGCGCCTCGTATTCGGCTTCGGCCAGATCGAACTGGTCATGCATTTGCAGAATCTGCGCCGTCACCAGACGGGCATCGCCCAGTTCCGGGGCGATCCAGCCCGACAGCCGGGCATGGATCAGCGCCAGAGGCTCTGGCTCGGGGGCGTTGGCCAATGCGGTGGCGAAGGTCAAAAACACCTGTGCGATGCCTTGCCGGGGCGAGGCGACCACGTCAAAGCTTACTTCCTCGCCATTCTCCAGTGCTGCCTGCAATGCCGCTACAGATGGCTCGGAGCCATTGCCCGGCATGCCGTCCAGCACGGCCAGCGCCTCGTCGCGGCGGTCCAGCTGCGCCAAAACCTGCGCATGGGCCAGATCACCCTGCAAATGGCCCGCCGCACCCGAGGACAGCAATTGTTCGGCCCCCTCGTAATCGCCGACCAGCGCGCGCGCCATGGCAAGCTGATAGTCCAGCATGCCGGCGGCACCGGGAACGCGGCGCAAGCGTTCGAAATCCGCCAGCGCCTCGGTCGCATTGCCGGCGCCCAGCTTGGCCCATGCCGCAAGCATCCCGTCCAGCAACTGACCGCCCTGCGGTGCAGCCTGGCTGTTGGGCTGGGCCGCCTGGATCAGCGTCAGCAGACCGGCCCATTCCTCGGCCTTGGCAAGATCGGCCCGCAGGACCAGCCCGGCCAGTTCGGTCCCGCCATCCTCGGCCGCGGCCATCTTCCGGGCCAATTCCGCCGCCTCGTCAATCTGGCCGGCCGAAATCATCGAGACCAGCGCGCTATCCTGAAGATACAGATCGTCGGGATCGTGGGCCACGGCCTGCCGGAAATAGCGTGCGGCCGCCATGAAATCATTTTCCACCGACGCAATGCGCGCGGCCAGATACGGCCCTGCCAGACCAAAGGTCAGCGGCGCATCCTTGCCGTCATCAGGTTCCAGCACCGCATCGGCGACAGCCTCGCCCTCGATGACATCCTGCATGTCGGGCGCGGCGGCATCGGCCGGTTCGTCCGTTTGCAGATTGTCAGGGCGCGGCGGCGGAGGCGCCTCTTGTGCGATGGCGGCAGATGAAACCAGCAGGGCAAGTGCCGAGGTCAGCCAGAGCTTTTGCAGATAATGGGTCAACACGCGTTCCGTCTGAATGGTTCTGCTGTGCCGCAAGGTAACGCCGGGGCTGGCGAGGGGCAACGCCGCCCCGCCCGGCCCCGCGATCACATATTCGGGTAGTTCGGCCCGTCTCCGCCTTGCGGCGTCGTCCAGTTGATGTTCTGCGACGGATCCTTGATGTCGCAGGTCTTGCAATGGACGCAGTTCTGGAAGTTGATCTGGAACTTCGCCTCGGCCCCCTCGCCCAGCACCTCATAGACCCCGGCCGGGCAGTAACGCTGCGCCGGCTCGGCATATTCGGGCAGGTTCACGCTGATCGGGATCGAGGGATCCTTCAGCTTCAGGTGGCTGGGCTGCGATTCCTCGTGATTGGTAAAGCTGAAGGACACATTGGTCAGCCGGTCAAAGCTGAGCACCCCATCAGGCCGGGGATAGTCGATCGGCTGGAAATCGCGCGCCTTGCCGGTCGCCTGCGCATCGGTCTTGCCGTGTTTCCACGTCCCCAGCGGATTCCAGCCCGTCAGGTTCGACACCCACATGTCAAAGCCGCCCAGTGCGAGGCTGGGCCACAAGCCAAGCTTGGACCAGATCGGCTTGACGTTGCGCACGCGCTTCAGATCCTTGGCGATCTCGCCGGTCCGCACGGCCTGATCGTAATCCGTCAGCCGGTCGCCTTCACGGCCCTCGGCGATGGCGCGGGCGGCGGCTTCGGCTGCCTCGATGCCCGACAGCATGGCGTTGTGGTTGCCCTTGATCCGCGGCACGTTCACCAACCCGGCCGAGCAACCCAGCAGCATGCCGCCGTCAAAGGACAGTTCCGGGATCGACTGCCAGCCGCCTTCGCTGATCGCACGGGCGCCATAGGCGACGCGCTTGCCGCCCTCCAGCAGGTCCGCGACCATCGGGTGATGCTTGAAGCGCTGGAACTCCATATAAGGATAAAGATAAGGGTTCTGATAGTTCAGGTGCACAACGAAGCCGACCAGAACCTGATTGTTCTCAAGGTGATAGATAAAGCTGCCGCCGCCCGCGTTCTTGCCCAGCGGCCAGCCCATCGTGTGAACCACGCGGCCCTTCTGGAACTTCTCGGGTTTGACCTCCCAGATTTCCTTCATGCCCAGGCCGAATTTCTGCGGCTCGTGGCCCTGGGACAGGTTCAGGCGGTTGATGATCTCTTTCGCAAGGCTGCCGCGCACGCCCTCGGCGATAAAGACGTATTTGCCATGCAACTCCATCCCCGGTTCATAGCCGTCACCAATGCTGCCATCGGCATTGCGGCCAAATTCGCCGGCGACCACGCCCTTGACCCGGTTGCCGTCCCAGACGATCTGGCTGGCGGCCATGCCGGGAAAGATCTCGACCTCCAGCGCCTCGGCCTGTTCGGCCAGCCAGCGGCAGACATTGCCCATGCTGACGATGTATTTGCCATGGTTCGACATCAGGGGCGGCATCGGCCAGTTCGGCACGCGCACCTGACCGGCCTCGCCCAGCACATAGAAATTGTCGTCCGTCACCTCGGTCGAAATCGGGGCGCCCTTCGCCTTCCAGTCCGGGATCAGCCGATCCAGCCCCGAGGTATCCAGAACCGCACCCGACAGGATATGCGCGCCGATTTCGGAACCTTTTTCCAGAACCACGACCGAAAGCTCGGGGTTGATCTGCTTCAACCGGATCGCCGCCGACAGGCCAGATGGCCCGCCCCCCACGATCACGACATCATATTCCATCGACTCGCGTTCGATCGGGGTCTCATCCGTCATGGCTGGCTCTCTTCCCTCAGATTTGCTGGTCAAGCTAGTAACCCGCGAAATGGCATAGGGCAATCATGACGCAGGGGGCCATATGGCCAATTCATGCCTAATTCCTTTGGCCGGGCTTGCATTCGCCTTTGGCTTGGATGCAGGGTAGCCGTTGAATATGCGCCCCTGCCAGCACCGTTGGCAGGGGCGTTCGATTAGCATCTGATTGCTTTGGGTGAGTGAAAGGCCGACGATGGAAAAAGTACCGATGACGCGAAACGGGCATCAGGCGCTGGACAAGGAACTGGGCCAGCTGAAATCCGAGGAACGCCCCGCCGTCATTCGCGCCATTGCCGAGGCACGCGAACATGGCGATCTGTCCGAGAATGCGGAATACCACGCCGCACGCGAAAAGCAGGGCTTCATCGAGGGCCGTATCAAGGAACTGGAAAGCATCCTGTCGCGGGCCGAGGTCATCGACACCTCGAAACTGTCCGGCGCAATCAAGTTCGGCGCCATCGTCGGGCTGGTCGACGAGGATACGGACGAGGAAAAGACCTATCAGATCGTCGGTGAACCCGAGGCCGATATCGAACGCGGCCGGCTGAATATCCGGTCGCCGCTGGCCCGCGCCCTGATCGGCAAGGAAGAGGGCGACAGCGTCGATGTCGTCACGCCGGGCGGCCAGAAAAGCTATGAAATCCTGTCCATCCGCTACGAATAACCGATGAGCTTGCGCAAACGGATAGGCGCGGCCCTGGGCAGCGACGAGGCCGTGACCATCGGCATTGTCCTGACCGCCCTCTGGCTGCTGATGGCCGGGCTGTTCTGGTTGTTCGGGCCGGATGCCGATGCCCCGGTCAGCGGGCTGTTGCGGCTGGCCTCGGCGCTGGCGGTGCTGCTGCCGGTGGTGCTGATCTGGATGGCCGTGGGGCTGGCGGGCGCATTGGCCACGCTGCGCGCCGAAGCCGCCGAATTGCGTCTGCGGCTTGGCCAGATGCGCGATGCTGCGGGGCGCGTGACTGCCGGCGCGATGGCGACTGATCCGGCACCGGCACCGGCAGCACAGACCGCAGCCGCCCAGGCGGCGCCCCGGCGCGCCCATGCCCCCGCCGCCGCGCCCCAGCCTGCTGCACCGCGCCCCGTGGCCGGCGGCGATGGCCGGCAGACGGCGATGCGGTTCGATGCCCCGGTATCGGTGGCCGTTCATCCCGACGATCTGATCCGGGCGCTGAACTTTCCCGAAGGCCCGGATGATGTGGAAACCATCACCGCCTTGCGGGCCGCGCTGCGCGACCATGACAGTTCCCGCGTCATCCGCTCGGCGCAGGATGTGGTGGCGCTGCTGGCCGAAAACGGGCTGTATATGGAACATCTGGTCCCCGACGCCCCGCGCCCGGCGCTGTGGCGTCGCTTTGCCGAGGGGATGCGGGGTGATACCGTTCAGGCCATGGGTGCGGTGCATGACGCCGCCGCGCTGGATCTGGTGCAGGCCATGCTGAAGAGCGACGAGATCTTTCGAGACAGCGCCCATCATTTCCTGCGCCATTTCGATCTGATGCTGACCCGGATCGGCGGCGGGCTGGATGATGCGCAACTGGCGCGGCTGGCCGACACCCGATCTGCCCGCGCCTTCATGTTGCTGGGCCGCGCCGCCAATGTCTTTGGCTGATCCGATGACCGACAGCCGGCCCATGCCGGACTGGATCGCGCTGGACTGGGGCAGCACCAACCTGCGCGCCTATGCCATGCGGGGCACGACCGCAGTGCTTGCAAAGGCCGAAGGGCCTGGCGCGGCGGGGCTTTCGGGTGCCCTCGCCTTCGAAGCCGCGCTGATGTCGGTGATCGGCGGCTGGCTGGGTCAGGGCCGGGATCCGATGCCGGTGCTGGCCTGCGGCATGGTCGGCGGCCGCCAGGGTTGGATCGAGGCCCCCTATCTCGACGTGCCCGCCGCGCCACTGGCCCCCACTGCGATGGTCACGGCGCCGGTACAGGACCGCCGGATCACGTTGCGCATCATGCCGGGCATGCGCCAGGACAATCCCGCCGATGTGATGCGCGGCGAGGAAACCCAGATTGCCGGGCTGCTGGCCGCCCAGCCCGATTTCGACGGCGTCATCGCGCTGCCAGGCACCCATTCGAAATGGGCGCGGATCAGCGCGGGCGAGGTCGTGGGCTTTCAGACAGCGCTGACGGGCGAGATGTTCCAGCTGCTGTCGCAATCCTCGGTGCTGCGGCACGGGATCGGCGAAGGCTGGGACGAGGCCGCCTTTCAGGACGGCGTGGCCGAGGGCCGCCGCGATGCCGACCGGCTGCTGGCACGGCTGTTTCAGTTGCGTGCCGAAGGGCTGGCCGGCAGGCTGGCCCCCGATGCGGCCCGGGCGCGGCTGTCGGGCCTGCTGATCGGGGCCGAGCTGGCCGCGATGCGGGGCTGGTGGCTGGGCCAGCAGGTCGCGCTGATCGGGGCGCCGACGCTGACCGAACGTTATGCCACCGCTTTGGCGGCGCAGGGCGTGCAGGCCAGCCGGCACGATGGCGGCGGCATGGCATTGGCGGGGTTGGCGCAGGCCTATCAGCAGATCGGGGCGACATGAAAGGTGACCAGATCAACAACGGCCGTGCGCTTGTTGCCATCCTGCGCGGAATCGCACCGGATCAGGCGCTGCCCGTCACCAAGGCGCTGATTGGGGCAGGCATCACCCGGATCGAGGTGCCGCTGAACTCGCCCGATCCCCTGACCAGCATCGCGGCCATGCAAGATGCCTTTGGCGCGCAGGCGCTGATCGGGGCCGGCACGGTGCTGATGCCGTCTCAGGTGGTGGCGGTCGGGGCGACCGGGGCGCGGCTGATCGTGTCGCCCAATTGCGATCCGGCGGTGATTGCGGCAACGAAATCGGCCGGTCTGCTGTCCTATCCAGGCGTGATGACCCCGACCGAGGCTTTTGCGGCCCTGAAAGCCGGCGCCGATGCGCTGAAGCTGTTTCCGGGCGAGTTGATCGGCCCCGTCGGGCTGAAGGCGATGCGGGCGGTTCTGCCGCGTGAGGTGCCGCTTTTTGCCGTGGGCGGTGTCGCCGCCGAGAACATGGCCGAATGGCGCGCGGCAGGAGCTGACGGCTTCGGCATCGGTTCGGCGATCTACAGGCCGGGCGACAGTGCCGATATGGTGGCGGGAAAGGCCGCGCAGCTGGTCGCGGCCTATGATCGGGCCTTCGGTCCGGCCGGACGGCCCTGACCGGCGCAGGCAGCGCGCAAAGACAACCGCGAAGACAACCCTTGTGCGCGCCAGATGGGCGTGACACTCAGGCAGAATATTCAGTTTCTGCAAGTTGACCATGTCCCCCAACCCGACATCCCCGCATGACCTGCCCCCACCCGTCGAGGACGCGGCGCTGGATCGCGTTCTGGCACGCAGCCCGGCACAGTGTTTCCGGCATGGCATGGTGCAGTCGCTGCCCTTCCTGATCGTGCTGCTGCCCTTTGGCCTGCTGTTTGGGGTGCTGGCCAGCGATGTCGGGCTGGATCTGGCGCAGGTGCTGGGCTTTTCGGTGCTGGTTCTGGCCGGCGCCTCGCAGTTCACCGCGGTGCAACTGCTGTCGGATCAGGTGCCGGCACTGCTGGCGGTGGTGTCGGCGCTTGCGGTCAATCTGCGGATGGCGATGTATTCGGCCTCGCTGGTGCCCTGGCTGGGCAAGGCCTCGGGGCGGGACCGGGCGGCGGTGGCCTATCTGCTGGTCGATCAGACCTATGCACTGGCGATCCAGCATTACGAGATGAACCCGCGCCTCAGCCTGGCGCAGCGGCTGGCCTATTTCTATGGCGCGGCGGCGGCGATGTGCATTCCCTGGGCGATTTCCAGCGTGGTGGGTGCGACGGTCGGTCAGGCGATCCCCGATGGCATCGCATTGGATTTCGCGATCCCGATCACCTTTCTGGCGATGATCGCGCCGATGCTGCGGACGCTGGCGCATAAGGTCGCGGCGCTGGTCGCGGTGATCATGGCGCTGCTTCTGGCCTGGATGCCGGCGGGGACGGGTCTGCTGATCGCCGCCCCAATCGGCATGGCCGCCGGCGCAGCGGTCGAGGCCTGGATGGAACGCCGGCAGAAAGGCAAAGCCCAATGATCACGCTTTCCGACAGTGGTGTCTGGCTGGTGATCCTGGCGCTTGGCGCCGGGACGTTCCTGATTCGCTGGTCGTTTCTGGGGGCGCTTGGGCGCTATGTCATGCCAACCTGGGTGCTGCGGCTGCTGCGCTATACCCCGGTGGCCGTGCTGCCCGCGCTGGTCGCGCCGCTGGTCATGTGGCCCGCCGCGACCGAGGGCCAGACCGATCCCGCACGGCTGGTCGCGGCCATTGCCACGGTCGCCGTCGGCATGATCTGGAAAAACATGCTGGCCGCAATCCTTGCCGGCGCCGGCACGCTGGTCGCGATGCTTCAGTTCCTGGGATAGCCGGTGATCACCCCGTCCTTCTGACGCAGAAGGACATCGTGGTTATTCGCCGGATCGCCATCACGATGGCTGCGCGAGGTCACGCCCGGCAGGGTCAGGAACCATTGCCGCAGCTTGATCGGCGAAAACCCCCTGGGCGCCCCCTGGAAGCCCGGCACCCGGCGCAGAACCTCGCCCGTGCCCACGGCGCAGAAGCTTTTGCTGACCGCGCCCTGCTGTTCGGCCGAGCGGATGGCGGCATCGGCAACAGCCAGGCTGACCGGCACCGTATCTTCGGCAACCCAATAGGTGCTGCGCGCATGGTAGTCGATGTAGAAGTTCTTGAAATTCGGCGTGATCCCATACAGCACGTCATGGCGTTCAGGGATGCGCGGATGGTTCCAGCTGCCCGCCGGGTCAAAGATCACCCGATGACTGCCATTGATCATCAGCGCCGAATGGCCGCCTTCGCCCTTGGGAATGCCAATGACGGTGAACAGGGCAACCGAGGGCGGCTCGCCCGTCGCGAAACGCGCCGCCCGCACGGCTTCGTCGCTGGCCCAGATATTATCAGCCCCGCAAGCCGCAAGGGGCAGCGCCGCCGCGCCTGCCAGAAACGCCCGTCTTTTCATGCTGCTGTCCTGCCCGTCTTCGTCATGTTATTCGTCTCTGCCGGTCAGAAATGACCCTGCCGACAATCAGCCTGACGGATCAGGCGTTCACCAGCGCCATGAAAACCAGCACACCGAGCGAGATGATAACCACCCAGGTCGACAGCTTGATGAAGCCGGCAAAGGTCTTCTTATGTTCGGTGATGTCCATTTCACCCGGCTTGTATTCAGTAACTTCGTGATGCGTGGCCATGCGCCCCTCCGGTTCTGGTTCGGTCCTGCGATAGCCGATTGCGAGCGGCGTGTCACGCCCCCCACAGCACGGCACCATCGCTTTCGCCCATGGCCCGCAGGATGCCAAGATGGCGAAGGTGGTTGACATGGGCCACCGCCTCGACCAGCGCCAGGCCGAACTCGGCCTCACCGATGCGGCGCTTGAACAGGATGTCGAAACAGCCGACCGCCGTGCGCGCCTGCTGGCGCAGTGCCTCGGTCATGCGGTCCAGCGCGCTGGTATGGTTTTCGATCAGCTGGCCCAAGCGGTCGGGAAGGCCGGTAAAGGGCAGCTTGTGGCCGGGCAGCACCAGATGGCGTGGCTGGGCCAATTCCGCGAAACGGCGGCAGGATCGCAGCCATTCGCCGACCGGGTCGGCATCGGGCTCGGTCGGATAGACCCCCAGATTGGGCGAGATCGAGGGCAGCAGCTGATCGCCCCCCAGCACCAGATCGTCATCCAGCGACCAGAAGGTCGCATGTTCGGGTGCATGGCCATCGCCCATATGCACGGCCCATTCGCGCCCGCCGAAACACAGCCGGTCGCCATCGCTGATCCGGGTGAAACCCAAAGGCAGCGGATGCACCGCATCGGCGAAATTGAAGGGCCGTTCCGCCGCCCGCCGCGCCAGCAGATCAGCCGGCATCCCCGCCCGACGCCAGAAATCCAGCGCCTGCGGGGTCGGGCGATCCTGTTCGTCCAGCACCAGCATTCGCGCGGTCAGCCAGGCGGTGCGGCTGATCATCAGCTCGGCCCCGTGATCGGCCATGAACCAGCCCGCCAGCCCGATATGGTCGGGATGATGATGGCTGCCGATAACCCGGTGGATCCGGCGCCCGGCCAGAGGCCCGTCGATCAGCGCCTGCCAGATCGCGCGGCTGCGCCGCGAATCAAACCCCGTATCCAGAATGGTCCAGCCATCCTCGCCATCATCCAGCGCATAGACATTCACATGGTCCAGCGTCATGGGCAGCGGCAGTCGCATCCACAGCACGCCCTCGGCCATGGCGATGGCCTCGCCTTCGCCGGGGGGCTGTTCCTGCGGATAGCGGATCACGCGCCAAAGACCCCCGCCAGTTGGTCGTCGCTGATCGCGTTCAGATCGGCCAGCCCGACCTGCGCCTCGGTCAGATCGGCGGCATAGCGCGGCAGGATCCGGGTGATATAGATCCGCGCCAGAGTGATCCGCCCCTCGTCCCCGGTCTGGGCGGCGCGCAGGTGGAACCAGGCCCCCAGCACGCGGGCGAAGGCGTCCAGATAGGGCACGGCACCGGCAAAGCGGTCCTGAAGATCCGCATCCAGCATGGCCTGCGTCGCCTCGCGCAGGGTCTCGACCGCCTGCCAGACATCGCTCGCCAGATCGGGCAGCTGCGCCTGCGCGGCCTTGGCGGCATCCATCATCTCGTCCAGCAGGCGCGTCGCCGCCTCGCCGCCATCGGACATCTTGCGGCCGACCAGATCCATCGCCTGAATGCCGTTCGTGCCTTCATAGATCGGGGTGATCCGCACATCGCGTAGATATTGCGCGGCGCCGGTTTCCTCGATGAAGCCCATGCCGCCATGCACCTGCACGTTCATATCTGCCACGCGGCAACCAACATCGGTGCCATGGGCCTTGGCGATCGGCGTCAGGAAGGCGGCGCGGGCCGCGCAGCCCTCGTCCCCGGTGGCGCGCGCCAGATCCGCCGTGGCGGCGGTGGCCAGGCAGATGGCGCGGGCGGCAAAGACCTCGGCCCGCGCGGTGGCCAGCATCCGGCGCACATCGGCATGGCGGATGATCGGGCCGAACTGGTTGCGCTCGGTCGCATAGGCCACAGCCTGCTGCAAGGCCGCCTCGGCCACGCCGACGCCCTGCACACCCACACCCAGACGGGCGGCGTTCATCATGGTGAACATCGCGGCCATCCCGCCATGTTCGCGCCCGATCAGCCAGCCGGTCGCGCCCTCATAGCTCATGACGCAGGTGGGGCTGCCATGAATGCCCATCTTGTGTTCCAGCGAGACGACCTTCAGGCTGTTGGCCACGCCAGGGTTGCCATCGGCATCGGGGATGAATTTCGGCACCATGAACAGGCTGATCCCCTTGGTGCCCTTGGCCCCGTCCGGCAGTCGCGCCAGAACGGCGTGGCAGACGTTCTCGGTCACGTCACTGTCGCCCCAGGTGATAAAGATCTTCTGCCCGGTGATCGAATAGGTGCCATCGCCATTCGGCTCGGCCTTGGTGGTCAGCGCGCCCACATCGCTGCCCGCACCCGGTTCGGTCAGGTTCATCGTGCCCGACCATTCGCCGCTGTTCAGCTTGGGCAGATACAGGGCCTTCATCTCGTCGCTGGCATGATGCTGCAACGCGTCGATCTGGCCCTGCGTCAGCAGCGGGTTCAGTTGCAGCGACAGGCAGGCCCCAGCCAACATCTCGGCCACCGCCATATTCAGCGCCTGCGGCAGGCCCATCCCGCCATATTCCGGGTCCGAGGCAAGGCTGATCCAGCCGCCCTCGGCGATCGCGCGGAACCCGGCATCGAATCCGGGCGAGGACCGCAGCTTGCCATTTTCCAGCCGCGCCGGGGTCAAGTCGCCATTGCGGTTCAAGGGGGCGATCTCGTTCTCGGCCATCTTGCCGGCCTCGGACAGGATCGCATCGACCGTCTCGGGCGTGGCTTCGGCGAACAGCTCTGTATCGGCCAGTCTGGGGAACGGCACGATATTTTTCAGGATAAAGGCGATCTGGTCGACAGGTGCGCGATAGCTCATGGTCTTTCCCCCTTCGTTCGGCTAGGCACTGGGCCGGGCCGATCCACGCGAATTTCATGCGTCACATTAACGCCCGCCAAGGATCCAGCAACCCGAACCCGGCGTCACGAATGCAGACCCTCCGACTCGCCTCAGACGAAACCGGCATCGCACAGGCCGCCAAATTGCTGCGCCAGGGCCAGACCGTCGCCATCCCGACCGAGACCGTCTACGGCCTGGCTGGCGACGCCCGCAACGGGGCGGCGGTGGCGGCCATCTATGCGGCCAAGGGACGGCCCAGCTTCAACCCTCTGATCGTGCATGTGGCCGATCTGACGGCGGCCCGGCGCATCGCCCACCTGCCCCCGCAGGCCATGGAACTGGCCCAAGCCTTCTGGCCCGGCGCGCTGACCCTGGTGCTGCCGCTCCGGGCCGATAGCGGCATCGCCTCGCTGGTCACGGCGGGGCTGGATACGGTCGCAATCCGGGTTCCCGCAGCCCAGGCGGCACAGGCGCTGTTGCGCGCCTTTGACGGGCCGCTGGCGGCGCCTTCCGCCAATGCGTCAGGCCGGATCAGCCCGACAACGGCCGATCACGTCCTCGACCCGGACGGCGGCCTCGATACCCGCATTGCTGCCGTGCTGGATGCCGGCCCCTGCCCGGTCGGCGTCGAATCGACCATCATCGGCTGGCATCAGGACCGCGCCACCCTGCTGCGCCCCGGAGGCATCCCCGCCGAGGCGATCGAGGCCGCGCTTGGCCACCGCCTCGACCATCATCAGGCTGATCCCGACACGCCGACCGCGCCCGGCCAACTCAGCAGCCACTACGCCCCCAATGCCGCGCTGCGCCTGAACGCCGAAACCGCCCTGCCCGGCGAAACCCATATCACCTTCGGCCGGCCCGGCCCCTTCAGCCTCTCGCCCACCGGCGACCTGACCGAGGCCGCCGCCCACCTTTTCGACCTGCTGCGCCGCGCCGACCGCGAAGGCCGCGCCATCGCGGTCGCCCCGATTCCCGATCACGGGCTGGGCACGGCAATCAACGACCGCCTGCGCCGCGCCGCCGCGCCGCGACAGGCTTCTTCTTCATCCAAATAACCTGGGGGAATCGCCGCAGGCGATGGGGGCAAAGCCCCCTAGGCCCGCCCCGCCGCAGCCGACAACAACGACGGATCAACCCCCTGCGCCCGCAACGCGGCATTCCACTTGCCCTGATTGTCATGGCCAAAGATCAAGTCATCCGCGCCCTCGCCGGTCAGCCAGCCATTCGCCAGCATCTCGTCATCCAGCTGGCCCGGCCCCCAACCGGCATAGCCAAGCGCCAGAACCGCATCACCCGGACCATTCCCCTGCGCCAGATCCTCTAGAATATCGCGGGTGGTGGTCATCGCCAGATGCGAACCGATCCGCATCGTGCCGTCGACATCGCCACCGCCCTCGGGCACGCGATGCAGCACGAATCCCCGCCCTGGCTCGACCGGCCCGCCAAAGCGGACCTCGATCCCGCGCGTGCGGTCATCGGTGTCGATGCCCAGTTGCCCCAGCAGATCGCGAAAGCCGATCTCGGGCAGGGGGCGGTTCAGCACCAGACCCATCGTGCCCTCGGCCGAATGGGCGCAGATCAGCACCACGGAACGCTCGAAACGCGGGTCCAGCATGCCAGGCATGGCGATCAGGATCTTTCCGGTCAGGTCTGTGCACTGTTCTGTCATGGTCTCTCCTGTCCTTCATGATGATCGTCACCCGCGCCCGCTGTTGCAAGCCCCGCGCGCGAATGTGACTTTGCGCAGACCCGCAACCACCCTAGACCTGCCTGCATGAAACACCCGACCCTTGCCGCCCTGATGCTTCTGCCGCTGTTGGTGCCGGCCCCATCCATCGCGCAGCCCCAGACCCTGTCCCAGACCCTGCCCCAGACCCTGCCGCCCGGCCTGACCTCGGCCCGGCTGCTGCCCGGCTGGACAGACGATCAGGGCCGCCGGATCGCCGCGCTTGAACTGGTGCTGGAACCGGGCTGGAAAACCTATTGGCGCAGTCCCGGCGACAGCGGCATCCCGCCCAGCTTTGACTGGCAAGGCTCGGACAATCTGGGCGACGTCACCTTTCACTGGCCCGCGCCCGAACTGATTGATTCCGGCGGCAGTCTCAGCTTTGGCTTTCATGACCGGCTGGTCCTGCCCTTCGAGGTCACCCCGAAACAGCCGGACCAGCCCATCAATCTGACTGCCACGGTCGAATTCGGCCTGTGCGAGAACATCTGCATCCCCGCCAATCTGACCCTGAAAGCGCCCCCTGCCGCCGACCGGCCGGACCCCGCGATCCAGGCCGCGCTGGACCGGCGCCCCATCGACAGCGCACTGCGCCCAAGCTGCCGCCTGGACCCGATCGAGGACGGCATGCAGATCGACGTGACCCTGGCCGATGCCGGTGGATTCAAGGCATTGGCGGTCGAGTTTCCGGGCCGGCCCGAGGTCTGGGTCTCGGTCCCCGATGCCGCCTTTGGCCCCGATGGCGGGCTGACGGCCAGTGCCGATCTGGTCCCGCCCGAGGGCGCGCCCTTTGATCTGGACCCGGCCGATCTGTTATTCACGCTGATCGGTGATCAGCAGGTGATGCAGATGCAGGGCTGCGACCCGACCGGCTAATCGCCAGCCCGCCCGCAACCACCACTGCCAGCACAACCGCCGCCATATACCACGCCATCGCCTGCCCCGCCGAGGCCGCGACCGGCCACCAACCGGGCAGTGACAACACCTGCGCCAGCGCCACGGGCAGCAGCAGCGTCACGAAACCCGCAGCGGCGATCAGCGCCCCGACTGTCAGCGGCAGCCGCAACGGCCCGGCACGCAGACCGCGCCGCAGGCCCCGCCGCGCATGGGCGATATCCTCGCCCACGCCCAGGGCCGCCGGCACCACCAGCAGCACGACCAGCATGCCAAAGCCCAGCCCATAGGCCAGCGTCACCACGGTGGGCTTCAGAAACAGCGCCTGCGAGGACCGTTCATACAGCAGCGGCGCCAGCCCCAGCACCGTTGTCAGCGTGGTCAGCAGAACCGGGCGCAGCCGGTTGCAGACCGCGTCGATGATCGCCGGCCGCATCCCCCGGCTCGCGGCATATTCATCGACAGTCGAGATCAGCACGATGGAATCGTTGATCACAATGCCCGACATGCCGATCAGCCCGACGATCGAGAACATCGACATGGGCAGGCCCCAGATCGTATGCCCCCAGACCGCGCCGATCAGGCCAAAGGGAATGACCGCCATGACCACCAGCGGCCGCGTCCATGACGCAAAGATCCATGCCAGCACCATATAGATGCCCAACATGGCCAGCGCGAAACCCAGTGCCGCCTCGCCCAGAAAATCGCGTTCCTGTTCGGCCAGGCCGGTAGCCTCGTAATCGACGCCGAAATCCGAGGCGATCTGTGGCAAGATCACGTTTTCAAGGTTCTGGGTGATCTCGGCGGCGCGTGCCGGGTCGCCCTCGGACAGATCGCCGGTGACGGAAATCATCTGAACCCCGTTTTCGCGCCGGATCGTGGAAAAGCCCGCACGGCTGCCCACGGTCACGATATCGGCCAGCGGCACCCATTGGCCCGATGTGGCGCGCATCATCATCCGGTCCAGAAAGTCGCCGCGCCTCTCGGATTCCGGCAATTCGACCTGGATCGTGCCGGTGCGCGTGCCAACGGGAAAACTGGCGGCCTCGATCCCGCCAAGGCGCTGGCGCAACTCGCGCGCCAACCCCTCGGTGGTAAAGCCAAGGGCGCGGCCCTGCGCCGTCAGTTCCAGCGCCAGTTCTTCCTTGTCATAGGACATGCTGTCTTCCAGCGCCAAGACCTCGGGAAAGGCGGCAAGCCGCGCCTTCAGCGCCTCGGCGGCGTTTTTCAGCTGCTGGGCATCGGCCCCCGACAGGCGCACCGAAATGGCATCGCCCCCCGGCCCGCCACGGAAGCCGCGAAAGCTGATCGTTTCCAGCCGCGGATCGGCGGGCATCGCCTGTTGCAGATCAGCGACGAAATCGAAACTGGAATAGGGGCGCAGATCGGCGTCGATCAGCTCGATCTGGATCGAGCCCAGCAAATCGGCATCCTTGGTATCGGCCCCCGGCAGCGGGCGGCCGGAATTGCCGCCGATCTGGGCCATGGCATGCGTAACGGGGTTGGTGCCGTATTCGGCCTGATACCTGCCAGCGACCTCATCGACGGCATCCTGCATCAGACCCAGCACGCGCATCGTATCGTCGCGCGTGGCGCCGGGCAGCATGGCGAAATTGCCCGCGACACTGCCATGTTCGGGCGAATCCCAGAAACGCCAGGGCACCTGCCCGGAAATCATCGCCGCCGCCGACCAGCCGAACAGCGCGATCGTCGCCGCCAGCACCGGATAGCGCAGGCGGATGATCCAGCCCAGCACCGGCCGGACAAACCGTTCCGTCAGCCAGTCCAGCCCCCGGTTCACCACCTTCGAGGGCTTGTCATACCAATTGTTCCGCGCGGTCTTTGTCAGCGCATGCGCCATATGGTTGGGCAGCACCAGAAAACACTCGATCAGCGAGGCAGCCAGCACCATGATCACGGTCAGCGGAATATCCACGATCAGATTGCCAAAGCGCCCGCCTATGGCCATCAGCCCGCCAAAGGCGATGATCGTGGTCAGCGTCGAGGACACCACCGGCGCGGCCATGCGATAGGCCGCGCGCTCGGCGGCGACCACCGCACGTTCGCCCAGCTTGCGGGCGCGGTAATCGGCATGTTCGCCCACCACGATGGCATCGTCGACGATGATTCCCAGTGTCAGGATCAGCGCGAAAAGCGAGATCATGTTCAGCGTCATGCCGAACAGATACATCAACCCGATCGCACTGAGCAGCGAGGCTGGAATCCCCGCCGCCACCCACAGCGCCGTGCGCGCGTTCAGGAACAGAAACAGCAGGCAGACCACCAGCCCCAGGCCCATGATGGCGTTATCCACAAGGATTTGCAGCCGGCCCGAGATCTGTTCGGCACGCGCGCGCACCAGTTCGACCGCCACCCCATCGGGCAGGCTCGGGCGCATCTCGGCGGCGGCGGCCTCGACCTCGCGCTGCATGCCGATGGCGTCACCGGCGGCGGATCGCATCACCTGAATGACGACGGCGGGATCACTGCCGACGTAAAAGGCAACCTCGCGGTCCATCCCCGACGAGGTGACGCGCGCCACATCGCCCACCGTCAGCTCGGTCCCGTCCGAGGCCAGCCGCAGCGGCAGCGCCGCGACCGAGGCCGGGTCGCGCGCCTCGGACCCGGTGCGCACCCGCGCCGCGCCCGATGAGACATCCCCGGCCGGCTGCGCGCTGGCCGCAGCGGCCGCGACCTGTGCGATCTGTTCCATCGTCAGATCGTGGCGCACCAGATCGGCCATGCTGACCTCGATCAGCGTTTCGGGCGCGGTCAGGCCGGACACTGTGGCGCGGGTGATGCCGCGCGCGTAAAGCCGGTTCAGCAGATCGTCGGCCAGCCGGCCCAGCTGATCCACGCCCACCGGACCAGAGATGACCACATCGGCCACCCGGTCGCGCCAGGCGCCACGGCTGATTTCGGGGTCCTCGGCGCCTTCGGGCAGGGTGTCGACGGTGGAAATCGCCGTTTCCACCTCGGTCATGGCACGGGACATGTCCCAGCCCGGCTCGAATTCCAGCTCGATCCGTCCGGCGCCCTGCGTGGCGCGCGATTCCTCGGCGGCGACGCCCTCGACCGCCAGCAAGGCCGGTTCCAGCACCGCGATGACCGATCGGTCCACATCCTCGGCGCCGGCACCGTCCCATTGGACCGAGATGTTGATCTGCTCGATCACCGTATCGGGAAAGAACTGCGCCCGCATCCGTGGCGCAGCAACCAGCCCGCCGACGACCATGACCGCCAGAACCAGATTGGCCAGCGTGGCGTGGCGCGTGAACAGCGACAGAATGCCCCGTCCGCTGCCGCCATCCTCAGCCATCGGCCTGCGCCCCCTGCCGAAGCGCCTGTTGGCTCGCGCCCTGATCGGGCTGCGGCGCGGCGGCGTCGCGGACCAGAATACCCGTGCCCAGCTGCGGCGCACGCTCGGCCACGATCCGCGCGCCGACCAGTTCGGCGCTGACCGCGATCACCACATCATCACCCTGCCGGCGCAGCACGCTGACCGGATAGGCCCCAAGCCGATCATCCGCGCCAACCACCAGCACCGCGCCATCCGCGCCAACCGCCGCCGCCGGAATCACCGCGGCATTGGCCAAGGGCGGCTCGTCGATTTCGACGGTCACGAAATCGCCGGGGCGCAAACGCGGGTCGGGCTGATCCAGCCGGGCAAAGACCGTGCGGCCGGCCGCGCCCTCGGCCACCGAGGCGGCCGCACGATCCAGATGCGCATCCACTGCGATCCGCCCCGCCGACCCATCCAGCACGATCCGCACGGGCGTGCCCACGAGCACGGCATCCCCCACCACCAGCCGGGAATATTGTTGCAGCGACAGCGGGATCTGCACCTCCAGCGCATCGGGGTCGAGAATCTGGGCCAGCTGTTCGTTCTGGCTGACCAGCCCGCCTTCGACCACGGCGACATCGGTGACGCGCCCGGCAAAGCTGGCGCGCACCTCGGTCAGATCCAGCGTCCTGCGGGCCTCGGTCAGGTCGATCTGGTTGCGACGGACGGCCAGCTCGGCGGTCGAGACCGCGCTTTGCGCATTTGCCAGCGCGGATTGGCGCGACAGCACAGCCTGCTCGGCGCCAGAGGCGGCAAGCTCGGCGGTTTCTCGGTCGGTGCTGGTCCCCAGCCCGCGATCGGCCAGGCTGCGCTGGCGATCGAAGGCGGCGCGGCGCAGTTCGGCCTGAATGCGGGCTGCGGCCAGATCGTCGGTGGCGATCAGCACGTCACGGCGCGCATCCTCCAGCGCGGCCTGTGCCTCGGCCTGCGCGGCCAGCCCGGTATCCAGCGCGGCCTGGGCCGCCGATGGATCGGTCTGGACCAGCCGCTGACCAGCCGCGACCAGGCCGCCTTCGTGCAGATCGGGCGACAGGAAGGTGATCCGTCCCGAAGCGCCGGCGCGCAGTTCCAGCCGGCGTCGCGATTCGACGGTGCCAAAGACCTGCATGACCGGATGCACCGTCGCTGGCGTCAGGGTGACAAGCTGGACGGTGAAGGCCTGTTCCTGCATCGGCCGTCCGCCCGGCCCGCCCGTCCGCGCCTGTTCCAGCGCCGCCCATATCTGGAACGCTGCCAGAAACAGCAGCCCGATGGTCACAGCGGTGATGAACAGCCCGCCAAGGCTGCGTAGAAGAAAGCGCATGTCAAACCCGTCCGTTATGCCCGGACTAACCCATCAATAGGAAATGAACCCTAAACACCCGCTGCGTCCAGCTTTTCCGCCAGCGACAACAGGTCGGCCCAGGCCTCGCGCTTGGCCACCGGGTTGCGCAGCAGATAGGCGGGATGGGTCATCGGCAGGGCGGGTTTGTCAAAGGCACGCGCCCAATGGCCACGCAGCCGCAAAATGCCGCGACGGCCCAGCGCAGCCTGGCAGGGCGTATTGCCCATCAGCACGACGAAATCGGGATCCGCCAGTTCGACATGGCGCCGCACGAAGGGCATCATCATCGCCATTTCATCGGGCGACGGGTCACGATTTCCCGGCGGGCGCCACGGTAAAACATTGGTGATGTATAGCGACTTTTCGGCATCGACCGCGTCCCGCGCCAAGCCGATGGCCGCAAACATCCGATCCAGCAGCTGCCCGGCACGGCCCACGAAGGGGCGGCCCTGGCGATCCTCTTCATCGCCCGGCGCCTCGCCCAGGATCAGCACCCGAGCCTTGGGATTGCCATCGGCAAAGGCGAAACTGCGGGCGCCCTTTTTCAGTTCAATCCCGTCAAATCGCTCTTGCGCATCGGCCAGCGCCTGCAATGTGTCGGCAGCCGCAGCGGCGGCCTCGGCCTGCGCCACCAGCACCTCGATCACCGGCCCCTCGCCGGCCGAGGGGCGAGGCGCGGGCGCAGGGGCCGCCGCCATGCCCGGCAGAGCCGCTTCGGCCGGGCGCCGAGGCTTTTCGACCGCATCGGGCAGATCAAAACGATCAACCGGCGCGTCAAGCATCGGCTCGTCCACGCCCATCTCGATCTGCCATTCCAGCAGCGCCAGCGCGGCCTCGGGCGTCAGATCGTGACCGAGATATGTGGGATTCGCCGTCATCGGAACAGAATAGCCGGCCGGCTAGTCCGCCACCAGCATATAGCCAGTGCCCCGCACCGTCTGAAGGAAACGCGGTTCCTTCGGATCGGTCTCGATCTTGCGGCGCAGGCGGGTGATCTGGACGTCAATGGCGCGTTCGCTGTTTTCGGCCTCGTCGGCATTGCCATTGCCGCTGCCGCCCCGGCCCAGATCCTCGATCAACTCGGCGCGGCTGACCGGCTTGCCGCGGCTGGCGGCCAGGCGGTGCAACAATGCCTGCTCGGTGCCGGTCAGGCGCAGCAGCGTGTCGCCCTGCCACAACTCGCCCTTTTCGGTGTCATAGCGCAACGAGCCCAGAGACAGGAATTTCGGTGCGGCGGATTCGGGCGCTGGCATCCGGCGCAGGATCGCAGCGATCCGCAGCAGCAATTCGCGCGGCTCGAAGGGCTTGGCCAGATAATCATCGGCGCCGCTTTCCAGCCCGGTGATGCGATCCTCGATCTCGCCCTTGGCCGTCAGCAGCAGGATCGGCGTGTCGATGGTCTTGCGCAGATCGCGGGTCAGGGAAACCCCGTCCTCGCCCGGCATCATCACATCCAGCACGATCAGGTCGAATTCCAACCCCTTCAGCAGCCGCCGCGCCTGCTGTGCATCACGGGCCTGGCTGACGAAAAAGCCGTTCTTTTGAAGGAAACGCCGCAACAGGGCGCGAATCCGTTCGTCATCATCAACGATCAGAATATGGGTGTCGGCCGCGCTGGTCATTTCCGCTCGTCGGTGAGGTCCTTCATCGACTGATACTGCGAGCGCGTCTCGGGGTCCATCATCGCTTCCAGAACCTGACGAAATCCCGCCACCGCCTGCGGCCCGGCGTTGCGATAGGCCGCACGCATCCGCGCCCGCTGCGATTCGGACAGCCGGCGTTCCAGCGCGGTGCCCTTGTCGGTCAGATAAAGCTGCCTTTCGCGCCGGTCCCGGCGGCCAACGCGGCTTTCGACCAGTCCATCCTCGATCAGGGTGCGCAGCACGCGATTAAGCGATTGCTTGGTCACGCCCAGCACATCCAGCAGCGAGGTGACCGTCAGCCCCGGCTCGCGATTGATGAAATGCAGCGCCCGGTGATGGGCGCGGCCGTAATCCAGATCGACCAGAATCAGATCGGGGTCCGAGGTGAAGGCGCGATAGGCAAAGAACATCGCCTCGATCCCGCGGCGCAGCTGGTCATCGGTCAGAAACAGCAGATTCTCGCCGCCCAGCCCGGCTATTCGCACCTTTTCCTGCATGGGCACCCCTTTGTTCCGCAGCGATATGGCAGTCTTGTTGACTTTCCAAGATTCGATTGTTAGCCGTCAAGCCGTCTTGCGCAATTTATTGGCAAAACTTGTCAGGATCGCGCAAGATTCGCAAAGCTGAACCCGAGGATATGACATGGCAGGCGCTTACGACGATCGTGACGGCAAGATCTGGATGGATGGCAAGCTGGTGGACTGGCGCGATGCGCAGGTACATGTCCTGACCCATGCACTGCACTATGCCAGTTCCGTATTCGAGGGCGAGCGCTGCTATTCCGGCAAGATCTTCAAAAGTCATGAACATTCGCTGCGGCTGATCGAATCGGCACGGCTGCTGGACATGACCTCACCCTATACCGCCGATGAAATCGACGCCGCGAAAGAGGCCGTTCTGAACGCCAACGGCTTTACCGACGCCTATGTGCGCGCGGTGATGTGGCGCGGCTCGGGCGAGGACATGGGCGTTTCGGCCCGCAAGAACCCGGTGCGCATGGCCATCGCCGCCTGGGAATGGGGCAGCTATTATGGCGACGCCAAATGGCAGGGCGCGAAACTGGACATCGCCAAGTGGAAACGCCCCAGCCCCGAAACCATCCCCACCGCCGCCAAGGCAGCCGGGCTTTACATGATCTGCACGATGTCCAAGCACGCGGCCGAGGCCAAGGGCTGTTCCGACGCGCTGTTCATGGATTGGGAGGGTTACGTGGCCGAGGCGACCGGCGCCAATATCTTCTTCGTCAAGGATGGCGAAATCCATACCCCGCTGGCCGACCGTTTCCTGAACGGCATCACCCGCCAGACCATCATCCAGATGCTGAAAGACAAGGGCCTGACCGTGCATGAACGCCGCATCAAGCCCGAGGAAATGGCAGATTTCAGCGAATGCTGGCTGACGGGCACCGCAGCCGAGGTCACGCCTGTCGGGCAAATCGGTGACTATAATTTCCAGGTCGGAAGCGTGACCCGTGAGATTGCTGAAGATTACGAAAAGCTGGTCCGCTCATAAGCCAGAAACGCATTTACGAACGGCCGCCGGTCATTTGCCCGGCGGCCGTTTCTTATGGGGCATGTCCAGCAGGCGATTGGCAAGGCAAGCCAGATGCCGCCTGATTACGGCCCCGCATCAGGCTTTCTTGCCAGAATTCCACTCAGAAAGACCTCAAGCGTGCCGCGCACATAGTCGGCAAAGCCCAGATGCAGTTCTGCCAGCCTTGGTTCGGCCTTATATGCATCCAGAACCGCTTGGGTCGGGGTGCTGTGCGGCCAGGCTGCGGCCGTCATCAGCAACACAACCGAAATCGCTTGCAGCGCGTCTTCGCGGGTCAGTTCGGGCAGATGCCGGCGGAAGGTATCGGCGACGCGCTCGACCACGGCGCGCACCGCAAGCTTGTGCGACAGCACGACCGTCATCGAAACGTTCCGTTCCAGCACCGCGGCCTGCGCACTGGCAAGATCGCACAACAAGGGCCGCGCAGTCAGGCTGTCTGTCACCATGCTCGCCAGATGGTCGATGCGCTGGCGCTGTGTTCCCCCGGCCGTCACGGGCAGATCGTCCAGCACCCCAGCCCAGCTTTTCAGTTCCGCGCTCAGAAGCTCCAGCAGAATCGCTTCGCGCGTTTCAAAATACCTTAGAACATTCGACTTCGCGAGGCCGACCTGACGGCTCAGCTCATTCAAGCTGAGTTCCGCGACAGGCATTTCCGCAAGCATTTCGGCAGCTTTCGCCAGGATCAACTGGCGGCGCTGTTCGCGCTGTTCGTCGTTTCTGGCGCGCTGAAAATCCATGCCGATCATATTTCATCGCAAATACTTCTTGTAAAGAGACCGGTGGTTCTTTATTTGCCGCAAATAACAGACCGTCGGTCTCTAATAGAAACGCAACACGAAAGGAACGGATGATGGGTTGGAGCGAGAAAGACATACCGTCGCAGCACGGCAAGCGGGTGATCGTCACCGGAACCGGCGGGCTTGGGTTCCAGGCGGCACGGGCGCTGACTGCCAAGGGCGCCGACGTGGTTCTGGCCGGGCGCAACCCGGACAAGGGGACCAAGGCATTGGCGCGCATTCGTGCCATCACGCCCGATGCGAAAATCACGTTCGAACGCCTCGATCTTGCCAGTCTGGCGTCGGTTTCTGCCTTTGCGGGCCGGATGTCGGATGATGGCCGTCCGCTGGATCTGCTGATCAACAATGCCGGCGTCGCGATTGTGCCAAAGCGGCAAGAAACGCAGGACGGTTTCGAACTGCAGATCGGCACCAACCATATTGGTCATTTCGCGCTGACCATGCGGCTGATGCCGCTGTTGCTGAAAGCAAGGGCGCCGCGCGTCGTCAGCCTCAGCAGCAATATGCACAAGCGTGGAACGATCAATTTCGATGATCTTCAACTGGCGCGGAAATACAGCCCCGCCGGGGCCTATGGTCAGTCAAAACTGGCCACATTGATGTTCGCGTTGGAACTTGACACCCAGATGAAACAGCAGGGTTTGCCGGTCATCAGCGCCGCCGCCCATCCGGGTATCGCCCGCACTGACCTGATGAATAACGGCCCCGCAGGCCAGCCCGTCCTTCAGGCGGTTTCGCATCTGATCGAAAGGATCGTGGGCCAATCCGCAGCCGAGGGTGCATTGCCGCTGCTGCGGGCGGCAACCGATCCGGCCGTGCGAGGCGGCGAATATTTCGGCCCCGCAGGCTGCACCGAGGCAAAGGGCGCGCCCGAACTGGTACAGGCCTCGCCCAAGGCGAAGGATGCGGCGGCGCGGCGCAGATTGTGGCAGGTTTCGGTGCGGTTGACCGGCACCGAGATGCCCATTCCCGCATGAATGTGCGGCAGCCCCTGTCGCGATGCATAGCCAATGAAAAACACCGACATCCCATTCGGGAATGTCGGTGCAGCATGGTTATAAATGGCTATGAAACCAAAATCATGGCTGACAGAAGCGGCTGATCAAGACTCGTCAGATCAGGTGGTATGGCCACGCTCGATCCGCGCATATTCAGCGGTCTTGCGGCCATCGCCGCTGCGGTCCTTGGGACGGCTGTGCAGGGCGGCCACAGCCGGATGCGTCCCGGATTCGCGTTCCTGCCGGGTATATTCCCGCAGGCGCGCGGTGCCATGATCGCGTGGCTGATCGCCGACATGTTTGGTCATCTTCGGCCCTCCTCCAATGGATTGGACCCTCAATATAGGGCCGAATCGGACCAGAGCCAAACCTTTAGGCCGCCTTTATCCCCTGAGCCGCCGCCAGAACGGCGTGCAGGGCGATGGGATCGTCATTGGCCCGCAGCTTGGCGCGCAGGTCGCCGTCGCGCAGCGTGCGCGACACCAGAGCCAACGCCTTGAGGTGATCGACGCCGGCGCTTTTCGGCGCCAGCAGGGCAAAGATCAGGTCGACCGGCTGCCGGTCGACGGCATCGAAATCCAGTGGCTTGTCCAGCCGGATGAACAGCCCGGCCACCTTGTCCAGCCCATGCAGCCGGGCATGGGGCAGCGCGACACCATGGCCCACCCCGGTCGGCCCCAGACTTTCCCGTTCTTGCAGCGCGTCCAGCACCTCGGCCGCCGGCAGCCCATAAACTGTATGGGACAGTTCGGACAGCTCGTGGAAAAGCCGCTTCTTTGATGTGACCTGGGACAGGGACCTGACGGCCCCCTGTTTCAGAATGTCACTGATCTGCATTCGGCCTGCCTTTCGGGCGATCAGCCCGCACCATGCCACAAGGCAGGTGCGGGCCAGGGGTTCATGCCGGTCGTCGCGGCCCTATTTGCCGCTGCCGGGGTCGATCCAGCCGACATTCCCATCATCGCGGCGGTGGACGACATTCACGCCCCCGTGTTTTTCATTACGGAAGACCAGCAGGGGCGTCCCCACCAGTTCCATCTGCATCACCGCGTCGCCGACCGACAGGGTCGGCACCCGCGTTTCCATTTCGGCGATGATGATCGGTTGCAGGCCACTGTCCTGCGATTCCCATTCATCCTCATCAGCGGCCAGCACATACATGCCCGCCTGCCCGAATTCAACAGGCTCGCTGCGATCCTTGTGGTGGTCCTTCAGCCGCCGCTTGTAGCGGCGAAGTTGTTTATCCATGCGTTCGCGGCAGGAATCGAAGGCGGCATAAACTTCGGTCGCCGTGCCCTTGGCTTGAACGGTCAGTCCTGTGGACAGGTGAACGACAGCGTCGCACAGGTACTGATGCGCATCGCGGGAAAAGGTGATCGTCGCGTCGGTGGGCCGCTGCGAGTACTTCTCCAGCACCTCGCCCAACTCGTTCTTGACATGCGAGGTCAGTGCCTCGCCAACGTCGATATGTTTTCCGCTGATGGTATAGCGCATCATAGCTCCTCTCCGGTTGATCCGGCGAACCCTGCGCCCCGACGGGGAAGCGGGCCGCGCCGAAAGTGAATGACACATGGCCATCCATCAGATCATTTGGTGACACTCCGCGTCGGCTGTCAACGGGGCCGCTGATATTCGCCGCCGGCAATGGCGTCATCCCTGCCCGCAGCCGCCGCACAAGCAAAGCCGGCCGGTGCGATGGCAGCAACGCAGCACCCGGTCACCCCAAAGTGAAGCTTTCGCCCAGATAAACCTCGCGCACACGCGGGTCCTCGACAATCTCGCGGGTCGTGCCCGACATCAGCACATGCCCATCATGAAGGATATAGGCCCGGTCCACGATGCCCAGCGTCTCGCGCACATTGTGATCGGTGATCAACACGCCGATGCCGCGCGATTTCAGATCATGGACCAGCGCCCTGATTTCGCCCACGGCAATCGGATCGACGCCTGCAAAAGGTTCGTCCAGCAACAGAAAGCTGGGGTTCGAGGCCAGACAGCGCGCGATTTCCACCCGCCGCCTTTCGCCCCCTGAAAGGGCCAGCGCCGGCGCATTGCGCAAATGGCCGATCGAGAAATCGCCCAGCAACTCCTCCAGCCGCATGCGGCGCTTGTGGACATCCGATTCCACCACCTCCAGCACGGCCATGATGTTCTGCTCGACCGACAGGCCGCGAAAGATCGACATTTCCTGCGGCAAATAACCGATGCCCATGCGCGCGCGGCGGAACATCGGCAGCCCGGTCGCATCCTTGCCGTCGATGATCACCTGCCCCGCATCGGGCGAGACCAGCCCGGCGATGCAATAGAAACAGGTCGTCTTGCCCGATCCGTTCGGCCCCAGAAGCGCCACCACCTCACCCCGCGCCAGATCGACCGAGACATCCCGGATCACCGGCCGGTTGCGATAGGATTTGCGCAATTCGCGGACCACCAGCCCGGTTTTCATGCCCGCCACTGCGCCCGTATCCATCAATTGCCACCCGGTTGCAGAATGGTGCGGACGCGGCCCTGAACCTGCGCGGTGCCATCGGCAAGACTGACCTGCATCGTATCGCCCGTCAGCACGTTCTGACCCTGCGTCAGCACCACATCGCCTGACAGGTCGATGATCCCGCTGCCGACCTGATAGACGGCCTCACGCGCCTCGGCCGCGTCAGGCCCACTGACCAGCGTGACGCCGCCCGTCGCCCGCAGCGACTGAATGCGCTGCTGTCCACCCTCGGCATAGATCACCGTAACTTCGGTGGCGCTCAGCTTCATCTCACCCTGCGCGATGATGACATTGCCGGAAAACACCGCGCTGCCATCGGCCTGATTGACGCTCAGATTATCGGCCGACATCTCGACAGGCGCGCTGGTATCGGCCGTCATCCCGCCAAAGGCGACATTCTGTGCCGCGACCGGCAGGGCGGCACTCAGCAACAGGGCGGCGATCAGGGCAGGGCGCAACATCGGCGGGATCCTCTCGGCAGGTCAGGGCTGGTATATCAGACGAACGCCATCGGTGAAATTCAAGACGTGATCGCCATTCTCGGGATCGCGCGCCAGTTGCATCGCCCCGGCAGACAGCTGCCCCAGCGGCGCAAAGGCCTGCACATCCTCGGGTGCAGAAATCAGCGCCATATCGGTGGCGCTGTCGACCAAAGGCGTCGTCACGGCCCAGCCCGAGGATGTCGTCACCCGCACGCCACCGCTTAACCGGATGCTGCCATCCGCCACGCTGGCCGCCGGCGCGGTCATGTCAGCGGCCAGCCCGTCCTCGGCCCGCCAGGTCATGCGCACGCCTTCGGCCCCGCCTTGCCCGTCCGGATCGCTGCGCAGCTGATCGGCCCGCAGGGTGATGGCGGCGCCATCGGCGGTCACTCCGGCATATTCCGGCGCCACCATGCGCGGATCGCGGGCCATGTCCTCGGCATCGACATCGGCATAGGGGATCGAGGGCTCATCGCCGGGCTCTTTCGACAGCAGAAACAGCGTCGACAGGATCACCAACGCGACAAGCGGCAAAAGCACACGCAACCAGCGAACGATGCGAGTGCGCGACATGGCCTAGACGATGCCCGCGCGCAGACAGTCGTGAATATGCACGATCCCTGCGGGGCGCCCGGCCTCAACGGCGAAAAGACAGGTGATCTTGCGCGCCTGCATCTCGGCCAGCGCGGCCTCGGCCAGGGCAGAGGGCGCGATGGTGCGGGGCGCGCGGGTCATCACCTCGGCGGCGTTGTGGCTGAGAAGCCCGTCCATGTGCCGCCGCAGGTCGCCATCGGTCACGATCCCGCTCAATCGGCCACCGGCATCGGTGACGCCGGCAACGCCAAAGCCTTTCTGGCTCATCACCAGCAGCACATCGGCCATGGCGGCATCCTCGGATACCAGAGGCATGTCGGCATGCATCAGATCGCCCACCTTGGCCAGCCGCGCCCCCAGCTTGCCCCCCGGATGGAAGGTGCGGAAATGTTCGGGCGTGAATTGCCGATGCTCCATCAGCGCCACGGCCAGCGCGTCACCCAAGGCCAGGGTCATCGTGGTCGAGGTCGTGGGCACGATCCCGGTGCCACAGGCCTCGGCCGCGGCCGGCAGAACCAGCGCCACATCCGCCTGCCGCAGCAATGTCGATTCCGGGCGCGAGGCCACCCCGATCAGCGGGATGGAAAACCGCCGCGTATGGGCGATCAGATCGGCCAGTTCCGGCGTCTCGCCACTATTGGACAGGACCACGGCCACATCGCCCTGCGTGACCATGCCCAGATCGCCGTGACTGGCCTCTGCGGGATGCACGAATTGCGCCGGCGTCCCGGTACTGGCCAGCGTCGCCGCCAGCTTGCGCCCGATATGCCCCGACTTGCCCATGCCCGACACGATCACCCGGCCCTTAGCCGCCAGGATCAGCTCGACCGCCCGATCGAAATCAGACCCCAGACCCTGCGCCAGCTGCGCCAGCCCCAAGGCCTCGGTCTCGATCACCCGGCGCGCCGTTTCGATATAGTCAGCCAAATCGCGGCCCCTCGCTTTGATCCAAATATCCTCTGGGGGTCCGGGGGGCGAAGCGCCCCCGGTTCTGCCCGCAAAGATCCGACCCCCATCTAGTGATGGAAGATGTCGTTTTCATCCCCCCAGCCCAGCAGATCCAGATGCGCCCGCGTCGGCAGGAAATCGAAACAGGCCTGCGCAAGCCCCATCCGGCCCTCGCGCTGCAACCGGCTTTCCAGCGCCTCCTTCAGCCTGTGCAGATACAACACGTCCGAGGCCGCATATTCCCGCTGCGCATTGCTCAGGTCAGGGGCGCCCCAGTCGCTGGTCTGCTGCTGTTTGCTGACATCGACGCCGACCAGCTCGCTCAGCAGGTATTTCAGCCCATGGCGATCCGTAAAGGTGCGGATCAGCTTGGATGCGATCTTGGTGCACCAGACCGGCGCCGTGACCACGCCAAAGGCGCTTTCCAGCGCGGCAATGTCGAAACGGCCGAAATGAAACAGCTTCAGGACCTTGGGATCGGTCAGCAGAGCAGTCAGGTTCGGCGCTTCGGTCTGGCCGCGCGCGATCTGGACCAGATGCGCATCGCCATCACCCGAGGACAGCTGCACCAGACACAGCCGGTCGCGGCGATGATCCAGACCCATGGTTTCCGTGTCGATGGCCACCACCGGCCCCAGATCCAGCCCGGTCGGCAAATCGTTCTGATACAGATGGATGGTCATCTCTGCCCCGTTTCACGAATTTCGTTCCCTATGACCCGAACAGCCGCGCAAATCCAGCCCTACACCAATTTGCCAGTGCTGCATGCCCGACCTGACCGGCCATATCCGGGCGACGCGCAGGCGGGCACACCGATATTCGCGGCAGGCAAAATGTGACGAAGGCACCGACGGGTCGCTTGCTTTGTGGCATGAAGGTATCATCCTGATTCGCCAATGAGGGTGCGATGACGCCAAATATGGGAAATCTCGACCGCGTGCTGCGCGCGACCATCGGCATCGTGCTGCTGGTTCTGGCGTTCGGCGGCGGCAGCCTTGCGGCGGGCTGGCTGCACTGGACGGCCATCGTGGTGGCGATCATTCTGCTGGGCACGGCAGCCTTTGGCAGCTGCCCGGTCTATACAATCCTGGGCATCCGCACCTGCCACCGCTGAACATCGGCTATTGCACAGCCAATCCGAGGGAACCGCAAGATGAGCAACTACCCCGTCGACCTGACGATCCGGCCCGATGTCACCGCCTTTTTCGACCAGGCGACGAACACGATCAGCTATGTCGTGAAAGATCCGGGCTCGAACGCCTGCGCAGTGGTCGATTCGGTCATGGATATCGACTACAGCGCCGGCCGCATCACCTATGACAGCGCAGACCTGATCATTGATTTCATCCGCGATAACGATCTGGCGCTGGAATGGATCATCGAAACCCATGTCCATGCCGACCACCTGTCTGCCGCGCCTTACATTCAAGCCAGGCTGGGCGGTCAGATCGGCATCGGCGACCAGATCCTTGTCGTGCAAGACACCTTTGGCAAGATCTTCAACGAAGGGACCGAGTTTCAGCGCGACGGAAGCCAGTTCGACCGGCTGTTCAAGGATGGCGACAGCTACCGGATCGGCCAGATGGACTGTTTCGCCATGGCTACCCCTGGCCATACGCCGGCCTGCATGGCGCATGTGATGGGCGATGCGACCTTTGTGGGCGATACGCTGTTCATGCCCGATGGCGGCTCGGCCCGCGCCGATTTTCCGGGCGGCGACGCGGCCACGCTTTATGACAGCATTCAGAGGGTGCTGGCCCTGCCCGACCAGATGCGGCTGTTCATGTGCCACGATTACGCCCCCGGCGGGCGCGAGATTCAGTGGGAAACAACGGTGGCCGAAGAAAAGGCGCATAACATCCATGTCGGCGCCGGCAAGACGCGGGACGAATTTGTCCGCTTTCGCACCGAACGCGATGCCACGCTGGACATGCCGCGCCTGATCCTGCCCTCGCTTCAGGTGAACATGCGCGCCGGAGAAATTCCACGCGACAAGGACGGTCGGCCGATGCTGAAAGTGCCGATCAACGGGCTGTAGCCCGCCACCAGGACCCAAGAAACCACAGACCAAAGGGACATGTTTCAACGAATCGCCCGCTATCTGCCGATCCTCGACTGGGGGCGGCGCTATGACCGATCGGCGCTGAGCAGCGATCTGATCGCAGCGGTGATCGTGACGATCATGCTGATCCCGCAATCACTGGCCTATGCGATGCTGGCGGGCCTGCCTGCCGAGGCCGGCATCTATGCCTCGATCCTGCCGATCATGCTTTACGCGGTCTTTGGCACCTCGCGGGCGCTGGCCGTGGGACCGGTCGCGGTGGTGTCGCTGCTGACGGCGTCGGCGGTGGGGCAGATCGCCCAGCAAGGCACGGCGGGCTATGCGGTGGCGGCACTGACGCTGGCATTTCTGTCAGGTGGGTTCCTGCTGCTGCTGGGACTGCTGCGATTGGGGTTTCTGGCCAATTTCCTCAGCCATCCGGTGATCGCGGGCTTCATCACCGCATCGGGCATCCTGATCGCGACCAGCCAGTTGAAGCATATTCTTGGCGTAGAGGCCGGTGGGCATACGCTGATCGAGATGCTGGCCTCGCTGTTCGCCGGGCTGGGACGGATCAACCCCATCACGCTGGTCATCGGCGTGGCGGCCACGGCTTTCCTGTTCTGGGTGCGAAAGGGGCTGAAGCCATTCCTGCGCCGGATGGGTCTGCCGGCCTTTGCCGCCGATCTCGCAACCAGAGCCGGCCCCGTCATCGCCGTCGTGGCGACGACCGTGGCGGTCTGGGGGTTCGGGTTGGCGGGCCGGGGCGTGTCCATCGTGGGCGATGTGCCCCAAAGCCTGCCGCCGCTGACCATGCCAGGCCTGTCACCCGACCTGATCCGCGCCCTGCTGCTGCCCGCGATCCTGATTTCCATCATCGGCTTCGTCGAATCCATCAGCGTGGCGCAGACGCTGGCCGCCAAGCGCCGCCAGCGCGTCGACCCCAATCAGGAACTGATCGGCCTTGGCGCCGCCAATCTGGGCGCGGCCTTTACCGGCGGCTATCCGGTGACCGGCGGCTTTGCCCGCAGCGCGGTGAATTTCGACGCCGGCGCTGAAACGCCCGCCGCCGGGGCCTTTACCGCGATGGGGCTTGCCATCGCCGCCGTGGCGCTGACGCCGCTTGTCTATTACCTGCCCGATGCCACGCTGGCCGCGACCATCATCGTCGCAGTGCTGTCGCTGGTCGACTTTTCGATCCTGCGCAAGACCTGGGCCTATTCGCGCACCGATTTCACCGCCGTCGCCGCGACGATCCTGCTAACGCTTGGCCTTGGGGTCGAGATCGGGATCGCGGCGGGGGTTCTGATCTCGGTCGGGCTGCATCTTTACAAGACCTCGCGCCCGCATATGGCCGAGGTCGGGCTGGTTCCAGGCACCCATCATTTCCGCAACATCAACCGCCACAGGGTCGAGACACGGCCCGACCTGCTGAGCCTGCGCATCGACGAAAGCCTGTATTTCGTGAATGCCCGCTTTCTTGAGGATCAGATTCAGGACCGGGTGACGCAGGGCTGCGCGATCCGCAATGTGGTGCTGATCTGCTCGGCCATGAACGAGATCGACTTTTCCGCGCTGGAAAGCCTGGAGGCGATCAATCAACGCCTGCGCGCCATGGGCATCGGTTTTCACCTGTCCGAGGTGAAAGGCCCTGTCATGGACCGGCTGAAACGCTCGCATCTGCTGACGCAGCTGAACGGCCAGGTGTTTCTGTCGCATTACGATGCCTGGCAGGCGCTGACCGGCCAGGATGGCGGCCAGGCCGCCAGCACCGCCGCGCAATAGGCTGCCTGCCCGCAACAGCCCGCCATCCATCCGGTCAGGGCTGGACCAGCGCAGCGTTCCATTCGGCCATCAATCCGGCACGCCGCAGCTGGTCATCATAGACCAGCAGCCCGGTATCCAGCCGGATCGGCCGCAGATGCGGGCCGGGTTCCGGGCCTGTGCCCGGTATCAGCGCCACACCGGCATTGGCCGCGATCTGGCGCTGCGCCGGGCCGGACAGCAGATAGGACAGCAATGTCGTCGCATCCGCCGCATTATGGGCATTTGACGGCACAAAGGCCGAGCGCACGATGGCAAAGGTGTAATCCTCGAAGGCCAGCCGGATCAGGTCTGGATCCTCGGGCGTATAACGGGCGGCATAGCTGGCCACGACATTATAGGCGATGGTAATGCGGCCTTCGCGCAATTCGTCGATCATCTCGACGGAACAGCAGAACAGCCGCGCATTCAGCCGACCCATCACCTCGGCCAGGCGCCAGAAGCCCTCGAAGTTCTGGCTGTCCTGCGCGATCAGGAAATAGCCGACGCCGGATGTGACCGGGTCATATGTGGCGACGCGCCCGCCCAGCAGATCGGGATGTTCGCGCAGCATGGCGATCAGGTCGCGGCGCGTGCGCGGCACCGGCAGATCGCCCAAGCCCCGGCGAGAGGCCAGCGTCACCACCGGTTCCAGCGCGACGCCAAACAGCTGGTCGCGCCAGCGCGCCCACAGCGGCAGATTTCCGGTGCGCGGCAGGACCGGGGCGGCGAAACCGTCATTGGCCAGCTTCATCTGCAAATCCATGGCCGAGGACATCACCAGATCATAGATCGCGCCCTCATCATGAATGGCGCCGAACACCTGCATGCTGGATGCCTGATCATATCGGATGCGAATATCGGGATGGCCGTCCACGAAATCCTGCAAGACCATGTCGATGGCCGCCAGGTCGGTGGTGGACAAGACGGCGATCTCGCGGTCGCCGCTGCCGAAAAGCCGCCGTTCCTCGATATCGAATGCCTGGGCGGGTGCCGCGAACATCAGCTGAGCCAGCGTCAGCGTCAGGGCTGCGACAGCGGCAGGGACAAGATTGCGCATGCGCCTTTCTCCGATCCGGGTTGCAGGGAAAAGCTGCCGCCATGTGCGGCAGCGACCTCGGCCACGATGGTCAGGCCAAGACCCGACCCCACGACATCGCCGGCATTACTGCCACGCAGGAAACGCGCCGTCAGATCGGGTTGATCCGGCGGCAGCCCCCTGCCCCGGTCGCAGACCGACAACCGGGCGATCCGGTCCTCGGTCGCCTCCAGCCTGATCCAGACCTCACCTTCGTCGGGCGAGTATTTCAGGGCATTGTCCAGAATGTTGCGCAAGGCCACCTCGATCATGCGGCCGTCGCCCGATACCATGCGCGGCAGATCCAGCCCTTCGGCATGCATGGTGATCTCGCGCATTTCGGCGACCGGCTGGACCGAGCGCAGCACCGATCCCGCCAAAGCCGCGAAATCGACCGGCGCGGCGTCGAACTGGTCGCTGCGGTACAGCACCATCGCATGATCAAGGATCTGGTTGGCCGAGCGGCTGCTTTCCCCGATGGCCCGGATCATCCGGCGCAGCCGCTGCCGCGTCCCCGGATCCGATGTCTCGGCCAGCGCCATCTCGGCCTCGGTCCTGACCAGTGACAGCGGCGTGCGGATGCGATGGGCGGCCTCGAAGATAAAGGTTTCGGCCAGTTGCAGGGCCGTGCGCAGGCGCGCGATCAGCCCGTTCAGTGCGCCCACCAGCGGCAGCAATTCGCGCGGCGCGGGATGGCGAAAGGGGCGCAGGTCATGGGGTCCGCGCCGGGTGACGGCCTCGGCCAGGCGGTCGACCGGGCGGATCACCGCCCGCGCCGCCCAAAGCGCCAATGGCCCCGCCAGCGCCAGAATGGCCAACCCGATCCAGACCGCGCTGCGCGCCGTATCACGGGCAATCACAGCCTGCCCATATCGGGTCTGGCCCAGGACGACGGTGATTTCCTCTATCCGGTTTTCCAGCAGAACGCGCCGGGTGATTGCCGCCAGCCGCAGCCGGCTGCCGCGGTAATCCGCGCTCCAGAAGACCGGGGACAGGTCGCCGGGGCGCTGGCTGGGCTGGGGCAATTGCTGATAGCCCGTCACCAGCCGGGGACCGATGGACAGGCTGTAGAAGATGCGTTCACCCCCCATCGCCCCCAGCATTGAAAACGTCGCATAGGGCAGGTCCAGCGCCAGCCCCATATCCTGCGCCCTGATCCCGTCCCCGACCGAGATCACCGCAGCCCCCAGCACCGCATCCTGGCTGGCGCGCGAGGCGCGTTCGGCCGCGAAACGCACGGAAAAGAACAACGCCACGACCAGCAAGGCCGACAGCGCCGCGAATTGCCAGGCCAGACGCCGGCGCAGAGAAAGCCGCGCCGGCTGCGCCCTGGGCGGGCCACGCCTCATTCCGGGATCAGCCGGTAGCCGACGCCACGCAGCGTTTCCAGCCGCGCACCCGACCCCTCCAGCTTGCGCCGCAGCCGGCCGACATAGACCTCGATCGCATTGTCGCTGACCTCTTCGTCAAAGGAAAACAGCCGGTCGATCAGATGCGGTTTGGAATAGGTCTGGCCAGGGCGCGACAGCAAGATCTCCAGCAGGCGCAATTCGCGCGCGCGCAGTTCGCGGACCTCGTCGCCCACGGTCAGGGTCGCGGCCAGCGCGTCGAAAATGAACCCGGCAAAGTGCTGGCGGCTGTCCACGACGCCCTGACGGCGACGCAGAACCGCGCGGCAGCGGGCCTGCAACTCGGCGAAATCGAAGGGTTTGGTGATAAAATCATCTGCGCCCTGATCCAGCGTGGCGACCCGGTCGCTGACCGATGCGCTGGCGGTCATCATGATGACGGGAATATCGCGCCGCGCCCCCCGTTCCTGCGCCAGAAAATCGCGACCATCACCGTCGGGCAGCGAAATATCCAGCAGGATCAGGTCATAAGGCGCGGCGGCCAGAAAATCCCTCGCCTCGCCCAGACTGGCCGCGCGGTCGACGCCATGACCGTCCATGGCCAGCCGCGATGCGACAGCGGTGGCCAGATCATCGCTGTCCTCGACCAGCAGGAATCTCATCTGATCAACTTTTCGGCAATCCATGACAGGTTCGTGTCAGCTTTTCATCAAATCCTGCCCCCCGCAAGACTGCGCCCTTTTGGCGCATCCCATGGGAGGATTCTATGAAGAACTGGACCTGTGCGGCCATCGCCGCGCTGATGATGAGCGCAGCCCTGCCTGCCGTGGCCGAGGAATGCATCGCGCCGGCCAACCCCGGCGGCGGCTGGGATTTCACCTGCCGCCAGATCGGCCAGATCATGACCGAGCTGGGCATCGTCCCGAACCTGGTGCAGGTCACCAACCTGGCAGGTGCCGGTGGTGGCGTAGCCTTTACCCAGGTCGTCAGCAATCGCGGCGATGATCCGGCCCTGTTTGTCGCAGCCTCGTCGGCGACGACGACCCGGCTGGCACAGAACGCCTTTGCCGGCGCGACCGCTGATCAGGTTCGCTGGGTCGGCAGCATCGGCGGCGATCCCGGCGTCATCGTCGTGGCCAAGGACAGCCCCTTCCAGACGCTTGGCGATCTGGTCGAGGCGGTGAAGGCCGATCCCTCGAAGGTTGCCTTTGCCGGCGGCTCGGCCGTGGGCGGCTTTGATCATCTGAAGGTGCTGATGATGCTGGACAAGGCCGGCTTCACCGAGGCGCGTCAGGTCAAGTATATCGGCCTTGATGGCGGCGCCGATGCGATCACCCAGACGGTCGGTGGCTTTGCCCAGGCGATGACGGGCGATCTGTCCGAAATCACCGGGTTCATCAAATCAGGCGATGTGCGCCCCATCGCGGTGCTGTCGGATGAACGTGTCGCGGGCTTTGACGATGCGCCGACCGCCAAGGAGCAGGGCGTCGACATCACCGCGATGAACTGGCGCGGCATCTATGTGCCCAAGGACATCACCGACGAGCAGTATCAGAAATGGGTCGATACGCTGAAGCAGGTCGGCGAAAGCGAGCAGTGGAAGGCCGTGATGGTCGAGAACGGGCTGGAGCCCTATGACCTTTACGGCGCCGAGTTCGAAACCTTCGTCGCCGAAAATATCGCCGAGATTCAGGAAATCTCGAAAGAGATCGGGTTGCTGCAATGATCCGTGGCGACCGTGTCTTCGGAGCGGTCATGATCGTGCTGGCGCTGGGGTATATCCTCAGCGCCAGTGGCATCGAGACCAGCTTCATGTCCGATCCGGTTGGGCCGCGTGTCTTTCCCTATATCATTGCCGGCGTGATGATCCTGTGCTCGATCGTGATGATCCTGCGTCCCGACCCTGAGGCCGAATGGCCGGCCGGGCCGATGCTGGTGCAGCTTGGTATCGCGACAGTGGTGCTGGTGGCCTATGCCTATTCGATCACGCCGCTTGGCTTCATCCTGCCGACCGCCATCGCCGCCGGTATCCTCAGCTGGCAGATCGGCGGCCATCCGCTGCGCGCCGCGATCACCGGCGTCGGGCTGGGGATCGGGCTGTGGGTGTTGTTCCGTGTCATTCTTGGGCTAAGCCTGCGTGGCCTGCCCCAGGGCTGGGGATTCTGAACCATGGATATTCTTTCCAATCTGGCGATGGGCTTTGAAATCGCCGCCTCGCCCTATACGCTGCTGCTGGCGATCATCGGCGCCTTTGTCGGCACGATCATCGGCGCGCTGCCGGGGCTTGGGCCGTCAAACGGGGTGGCGCTGCTGATCCCGATTTCCTTTTCGATGGGGCTGGACGCGATTTCCGCGCTGGTGCTGCTGACCTCGGTTTACTATGGCGCCATGTATGGCGGGCGGATCAGTTCGATCCTGCTGAACATTCCCGGCGATGAGCCGGCGATGATGACCACGCTTGACGGCTATCCCATGGCCAAGCAGGGCAAGGCCGCCGAGGCGCTGGTCGTGTCGGGCGTGGCCTCGTTCGTGGGGGCCTTTCTGGCGACCATCGGGCTGATGATCTTTGCCCCCTATCTGGCGCGCGTCGCGTTCAAATTCGGCCCGGCCGAATATTTCGCCCTGTATATGCTGGCCTTCTGCACGCTTGGCGGCATCGGATCGAACAACCAGGCCAAGGCGGCGCTGGCGGCCGCGATCGGGCTGGCGCTGGCGATGATCGGTATGGACAAGACCACCGGCATGCCGCGTTTCACCTTTGGCGAGCTGCATCTGATGGACGGGATCGACTTCCTGGTCGCCATCGTCGGCCTGTTCGCCGTGGCCGAGATTTTCCTGTTCATCGAATCGCATGGCAAGGACAGCGCCATCGGCGTCAAGCTGGGCAAGATTCTGGTGCCGTGGAAGATGCTGCGGCAGACCTCGGGTGCGATGCTGCGCGGGACGGGTATCGGCTTTCTCGCCGGTGTTCTGCCCGGTGCGGGGGCCTCGCTCGGCTCGTTCCTGGCCTATATGGCCGAGAAATCGGTGGCCCGCGACAAATCCACCTTCGGCAAGGGCAATCCCAAGGGCGTGGCCGCCCCCGAGGCCGGCAACAATGCCGCCGCCGGTGGCGCGCTGGTGCCGATGCTGACGCTTGGCGTGCCGGGTTCGGGGACGACGGCGGTGCTTCTGGCGCTGCTGCTGACGCTGAACATCACGCCGGGGCCGCTGCTGTTCACCGAACGGCCCGAGGTCGTCTGGTCGCTGATCGCCTCGCTTCTGATCGCCAACGTCGTTCTGCTGCTGATGAACGTGCCGATGGTCAAGGTCTTTGTCCACATCCTGTCGGTTCCGGCCTGGATCCTGCTGCCGGGCGTCACCATGATCGCCTTTGTCGGGATCTATTCGCTGACCGGGTCCAGCTTTGACATGCTGATGATGGTGGGCTTCGGCGTCCTGGGCTATATCATGCGCAAGCTTGATATCCCGACCGTGCCGGTGATCCTGGGCATCCTTCTGGGCAATGCGATGGAAGACAACCTGCGCCGCGCCATGGTGTTGTCGAACGGGGACTGGACCTATCTGTTCAGTTCGCCTATCGCCATCGGGCTGTGGATTGCCGCGATCCTGGGTTTCGTCGCGCCCATCTTCCTGCGCCGGGTGCTGAAAAAGCCGGCGCTGCCGGAAACCGACCCTACGTTGAACGAGGACTGACATGCCGACTCGCGTTCTGGTGCCTTCGGGCGTTCTTGGACTGGGCTTCGACCGCAAGGCGCTGGCGCGCGGGGTGGCGATGCGTCCCGACATCATCTGTATCGACGGAGGGTCCACTGACAGTGGGCCCTTCAGCCTTGGCGCGGGGGTGTCGAAATATTCCCGCGCGGCAACCAAATCCGAATGGCGGACGCTGATGCAGGCCCGTGCCCAGGCCGGCGTGCCGCTGGTCATCGGCACCGCCGGCACCTGCGGCACCGATTCCACCGTCGACTGGATGTATGAGATCACCGTGGAACTGGCGCGCGAGTTGGGCCAGTCGCTGAAGATCGCGCGGCTGTATTCCAGCCAGCCCGTCGCCCGCGTTGCCGATGCCCTGGCAGATGGCCGCATCGACCCCCTGACCCCCGCCCCTGAAATCGAGCTGGACCGTCTGGGCAATATCGTGGCGCTGGCGGGGGCCGAGCATATTCAGGCCGCGCTGGCCACTGGCGCCGATATCGTCATCGCCGGGCGCACCACCGACACCGCCACCATCGCCGCCCTGCCCCTGTCGCGCGGCGATGCCGCCGGCGGCGCCTGGCATGGCGCCAAGATCGCCGAATGCGGGGCGCTGTGTTCGACCAACCCGACATCCGGCGTCATCATGGTCGATTTCGACCAGACCGGCTTTACGGTCGAGCCGATGGCCGAAACCGCCGCCTGCACACCGCATTCGGTTTCCGCCCATATGCTTTACGAAAACTCGGACCCGTTCCGCCTGTATGAACCGGGCGGGTATCTGGACGTGACGGCTGCGCGCTATTCCGCGCTGGACGACCGCCGGGTGCGGGTCGAGGGGTCAAGCTGGGTTCCCGGCCCCTATACGGTCAAGCTGGAAGGGGCGCGGATCGCCGGCTATCAGACCACAATCCTCGCCATCCTGCGCAACCAGCACTATGTCGCCAACGCCCAGGCCTGGATCGACCGGCTGACTGCCTTCCTGCTGGCCGAAATCGAAACGCGAATGGGCCTGACCACCGCCGATTACCAGTTGGAATTTCGCCTGATCGGGGCGAGTGGCGCGCTTGGGTCGCTGGAAAATCGCACGGGCGACCCGGTCGAACTGGGCGTTCTGGGCATCATCACCGCGCGCAGCCAGGCCGAGGCCGGCGAGATCGGCAAGCTGATCAACCCCTTCGTGCTGCACTATCCGCTGACCGATGACGAGGAATTGCCGACCTTCGCCTTTCCCTATTCACCGGCCACCACGGATCGCGGTGCGCTGTATGAATTCGCGCTGAACCATGTGATGCATCTGGACGACCCGATGACGGCGTTCCGCATCGAATTGACGGAAATCGGGGCAGAGGTGCCGGCATGACGCAGAATCGAGATCAGGGCACATTGGGCGATCTGGTGCTGAAGGTGCGGTCCAAGAATGCCGGGCCGTTCTGGGTGACCATCGACATTTTCTGCGACCGCCCCGAGGTGTTCGCCAGGGTTCGCAACACGCTGTCCAGCGCAACGGTGGCACAGCTGTATCAGGTGCCGGAACAGTTGCTGAAGCGGTTCGATATCGACGATCTGCGCGTCATCAAGTTCAGCCTGCCCCGTCCCGTCATCCAGGGCTCGGCCGCCGATCGCGACATGCACGGCGCCCAATATGCCGCGCTGCTGGAGGAATACCCGCTGACCTGAACGGTTCAGCGCCGCTTCAGCCCGAGATGATCGCCCGCACGGCCTCGGACGCCAGGGGGGCAACGACGCGGCGAAATTCCTCGGGCTGCCATTCCGACAGCGAGCCGGCGACGTGGATCGCCGCAACCGGCCGGCCATCGGTGTCGGGGATGGCCACACCAAGCGCCACCTCGCCCATCAGGATCTGTTCCTCGGCCAGCGCGTGACCACGCTCGCGCGCAAGGGCGATCTGTTCGCGAATGGCGGCGGGGTCGGTCAGGGTGCGCGGCGTCAGCGGTTGAAGATCGGCGTTTCGCAGCAGGGCATCGACCTCGTCATCGGGCAGCATCGCCATCACCGACCATCCGCCCGAGGTGCAGTAGGTCGGCACCGTGTTTCCGACCAGCGTGGCAAAGAACATCTCGCGCTTGCTTTGCATGCGGGCGGCATAGACCATGCGCTGACCATCGAACAGTGACAGGTCAATCCGTTCGCGGACGTTGCGGCGCAGTTCCAGCAGCACCGGACTTGCCTTTCGCAGCAGCGGGTTCAGGCGCAGGTAATCATAGGTCAGATCCAGCACGCCCAGATCCAGCAGGAAGCCGGGGCCGTTATCGGCCGGACGCATGAAACCCAACTGCCGAAAGGTATGGACGATTCGCTGCGCCGCGCTGCGGGTGATGCCGGCGCGGGCCGCGATCTCGGCCAGGGACAACGGCCTTTCGGCCCCGCGAAACGCCGCAAGAACGTGCATCCCCCGTCCAAGTGACTGCACAAACAGCGAATCTTCGGAATCCCGGCGCGCTTGCCCGGCTGATTTCGCGCTCATGCGAACCTCGGCGTTGACAGGTGAAAATGCATGCTCATAAACTCACCATGCAATGCAACTGTATCACTGCGCAATACATCATGGCAAAAACTGACGTCAGGTCGCCCCAAGGTGGGCCGCGGATCGCGATTGCGGGCTTTGTGCATGAAAGCAACTCTTTCGCGCCCAGCCCGGCGGATATGGCAGCCTTCGTGCAGGGTGGCGGCTATCTGCCGCTGTCGCGAGGCGATCAGATTCTTGCCCGCGCCCGCGACGTGAACCTGCCTGTGGCCGGGGCCGTCGCCTTTGGCGAGGCAGCGGGCTGGCAATTGGTGCCTCTGATTTGGGCAGGCGCGGTGCCCTCGGCCCCGGTGACGGCGGAATGCTACCATGCGATCACGGATGAGATCATCGACAGGCTGCGCGCCGCCGGTCCGGTCGACGGGGTGTTTCTGGACCTGCATGGCGCCATGGTCGCCGAGTGTGCCCCGGATGGCGAGGGGCCGCTGATCGCGCGGGTGCGGCAGGCCGTGGGCGCGGATGTGCCCATCGTCGTGGCGCTGGATCTGCATGGCAATATCACCCGCCAGATGGTCGACGCGGCGGATGTTCTGGTCGGCTTTCGCACCTATCCGCATGTCGATATGGCCGAAACCGGCACCCGCGCCGCACAGCAATTGCAGCGTTTGCTGGACGGTGCCCCCAATGCCAAGGCCTTCCGGCAGGTGGATTTCCTGATCCCGATTGCCTGGCAATCGACCCTTGGTCAGCCCGGTGGCCGGCTGTATGCGCTGACCGATGAGCCGCGCGCCGGGGTTCACAGCGCGTCCCTGTTCATGGGCTTTCCCGCCGCCGATTTCGCCGATTGCGGGCCATCGGTCGTGGCCTATGGCGCGACGCCGGCACAGGCCGGGGCGGCGGCGGAACAGATCGCCCGCGCCGTCGAGGCCGCCGAGCCCGAATTTAACGGCACCGCCTACCAGCCCGAACCCGGCGTGCGCGAAGCGATGCGGCTGGCCCGGACCGCCAGCCGCCCCATCGTCATCGCGGATACCCAGGACAATCCCGGCGCGGGCGGCGATTCCGATACCACCGGCATGCTGCGGGCGCTGGTTGCCTGTGATGCGCCGCGCGCAGCTATCGGGCTGATCGTCGACCCGGCCGCCGCCGCCGCCGCCCATACCGCCGGCGAGGGGGCCGAGATTCAGATCGAACTGGGCGGCAAATCCGGCATTCCGGGTGATGCGCCCTTTGCAGGGCGCTTCACCGTCGAGCGGCTGTCGGACGGCACCTGCCACGCAACCGGCCCCTTTTACGGCGGCGCGCATTTGCAGCTTGGGCCATCGGCCTGCCTGCGCATCGGCGGCGTTCGCGTCGCGGTCACCACGGAAAAGGCCCAGATGGCCGATCGGCAGATGTTCCGCTTTCTGGGAATCCCGCACGAGGAGATGGCGATCCTCGTGGTCAAGAGCTCGGTCCATTTCCGCGCCGATTTTCAGGGCATCGCCGAGACGATCCTGACCTGCATCGCCCCCGGCCCCATGCCGATCAGCCCCGCATCCCTGCCCTTCCGCCACCTGCGCCCCGGCTTGCGGACCGAACCGGGCGCACCGCCGACCCCCATTCCCGCAACTGCCGCGCCAGGCTGACGCCCAAGATCGGCCAGCGCACCCCCCGGACGACCCAACAGAGAGGTTTCCCATGTTCAATCGACTGACTGCCGCCCTTGTCGCCTCGTCGGTTCTGACCGGCGTGGCATGGGCTGAAACCACGGTGACCGCGGTGATGCATTCCGGCCTGCGCGTGCTGGACCCGGTGATCACCACCGCCCATATCACCCGCAATCATGCCTATATGATCTATGATGTGCTGCTGGCCCAGGATTCCCAGTTCCAACCACAGCCCCAGATGGCCGATTGGGCCGTTTCGGACGATCAGAAGACCTATACCTTCACGCTGCGCGACGGGCTGAAATTCCACGACGGCGCGCCGGTGACCGCCACCGACGTGGTCGCCTCGCTGAAGCGTTGGGCACAGAAGGATGCCGGCGGCCAGGTCATCATGGACCGCACCGCCAGCCTGGAGGCCACGGATGACAAGACCGTCACCTGGACCCTGAATGAACCTTTCGTGCCGATGCTGGACGTGCTGTCCAAGCAATCGGCCCTGCCGCCATTCATCATGCCGGCGCGCGTGGCCGAAACCCCGGCCGATCAGGCCATCACCGACTATACCGGATCGGGTCCCTTCGTCTTTGTCGAGGCCGAGTTCCAGCCCGGCATCAGCGTGACCTATGCCAAGAACGCCGATTACGTGCCGCGCAGCGAACCGGCTGACTGGATGGCCGGTGGCAAGACCGTCAACGTCGATACGGTGAAATGGGTCAACATGCCCGACATCCAGACCGCCGTGAACGCGCTGTCTGGTGGCGAAATCGACTATATCGAACAGATGCAGGTCGATCTGCTGCCCCTGCTGGAGGGCGATCCCAATATCGCGGTCGAGGTGCGCGAACCGACCGGGATGCAGACCATGGCGCGGATGAACTTCCTGCATCCGCCCTTTGACAATGAAAAGGTGCGTCAGGCGGCGCTGAAGGCGATTTCGCAAGAACCGGTTCTGGCGGCGATGATCGGCAATCCCGAATATTACCAGATCTGCGGCGCAGTTCTGGGCTGCGGCACCCCCCTGGGCAGCGAGGCCGATGCCGAAACCCTGACCCAGGGTGGCGGCGCCGAAGAGGCCAAGGCCCTGCTGGCCGAGGCGGGCTATGACGGCACGCCGGTCGTGCTGATGGCGCCCACCGACCTGGTGGCACTGGCGACGCAGCCTGTCGTGGTGTCGCAGATGCTGCGAGATGCGGGCTTTACCGTCGACATGCAGCCGATGGACTGGCAGACGCTGGTGACCCGCCGCGCCGGTCAGGCGGCCCCGTCCGAGGGCGGTTGGAACATGTTCATCACCAACTGGATGGTGCCGGAAATCTCGAACCCGATCGCGAACCCGATGCTGAACGGACGCGGCAATGATGCCTGGTTCGGCTGGCCCAACGACGAGGCGATCGAACAGTTGAAGAGTGACTATATCGCCGCAGCCGATGCCGATGCGCAAAAGGCCGTGGCCGAGCAGGTGCAGGAACGCGCGCTGGAAAACGTGCTGCTGGTGCCGCTTGGACAGTACAGCCTGCCCCAGGCCCGGCGCGCGACGATCACTGACATGATCAACTCGCCCGTGCCGGTCTTCTGGAACCTGAAAAAGGCCGAGTGACCAGGCCCCATCAGGGGGCGGTCGCACCGCCCCCTGTCGCCCGACGCTGCCCGCCATCCATTCGTGGCGCATGCGCTTGCCTCACCGACCTGATCACACAAGGGCCCTTTGCTGATGCTTGGCTATCTTATCCGGCGCGTTCTGGCCGTCATACCGGTGATGCTGCTGGTCGCGGTATTCGTCTTTCTGCTGCTGCGACTGACGCCCGGCGACCCGGCCGCCATCATCGCCGGCGACATGGCCACCCCCGCCCAGCTGGAGCGTATCCGTGAAGCAATGGGCCTGAACCAGCCGCTGCACATCCAGTTCTTCACCTGGGTCGGGCAATTGCTGCAAGGCGATCTGGGAACCTCGCTGATCTCGCGCACCTCGGTTTCGGGGATGATCGCGGACCGGATGGGGCCGACCCTGGCCATTGCGCTGCTGACCATCCTGATGTCGGTCGCGCTGGCCGTGCCGATGGGGGTGCTGGCGGCGTGGAAGCACCGCAGCGCCGCCGATTACGCGGTGATGACCTTTTCGGTTCTGGGCTTTTCGGTGCCGGTCTTTGTCATCGGCTATATCTTCATCCTGATCTTTTCGCTGAAACTGGGCTGGTTTCCGGTTCAGGGCTATACGCCGATCAGCGCCGGGATCGGCCCGTTTCTGAAAAACGCCTTCCTGCCGGCGCTGACGCTGACCACGATCTATGTCGCGCTGATCGCCCGGATGACACGCGCCAACATGCTGGAGGTGCTGGGCGAAGATTACATCCGCACCGCCCGCGCCAAGGGCGCGCCCGAGGGTCGGGTGTTGTTCCGTCACGCGCTGAAGAACGCCGCCGTTCCAATCCTGACCGTCATCGGCACCGGCTTTGCCTTGCTGATCGGCGGGGTGGTGGTGACGGAAACCGTGTTCAACATCCCCGGCATCGGCAGGCTGACCGTCGATGCGATCCTTGCGCGGGATTATCCAGTCATTCAGGCGATGATCCTGCTGACCAGCTTTCTTTATGTGCTGGTCAATCTGCTGATCGACCTCAGCTATTCCCTGTTTGACCCGAGGATCCGCTACTGATGGCACAGACGCCCGAACCCGCCTCGGCAATGCAGCCGGTCCTGCGCGTGCTGCGCCTGCCGCATCTGGGGCTTGGCCAGAAGATCGCCGCCGTGGTGCTGGTGCTGATCATTGGCGCCACCCTGCTGGCACCGTGGCTTGCGCCGCATGACCCGCTGACAATGAACCCGCTGATGCGCCTGAAAGGCCCGATGGAGAGCCACCCGCTTGGCACCGACAATTTCGGCCGCGACATCCTGTCGCGCGTGCTGATCGGCGGCAGGCTGTCGCTGGCCATCGGCATCGCCACGGCTGTCGTATCCGTTCTGCTGGGGCTGGTCATCGGGTTGATCGCGGGCTTTTTCCGCACGGCAGATGCCATCATCATGCGGATGATGGATGCGCTGATGGCGATCCCGGCGATCCTTCTGGCCATCGCGCTGGTGGCGCTGAACGGGCCTTCGGTCGGCTCGGTCATCGCGGCCATCACCATTCCCGAAATCCCCCGCGTCGTCCGGCTGGTCAGGGCGGTGGTTCTGGCCGCGCGCGAGGAACCCTATGTCGAGGCGGCCATCGCGCTTGGCTCATCCATGCCCAAGATCCTGATCCGCCATCTGGTGCCCAACACGCTGGCGCCGTTGATCGTGCAGGGCACCTATATCCTCGCCTCTGCGATCCTGACCGAAGCGATCCTGTCCTTCCTGGGCGCCGGCGTCAGCACGGAAACGCCGACCTGGGGCAATATCATGGCCGAGGGACGGATGTATTTCCGCATCAAGCCGGAACTGATCATGTGGCCGGGCCTGATGCTGTCGCTGTGCATCCTGTCCATCAACCTATTGGGCGACGCGGCACGCGACATGCTGGACCCGCGCCTGCAAAAACGGGCGGGATAACGCAGATGCTGTTCAAGACGCGCAATTTCGACGATGCCGCCGTGGCCCTTTCGGCCGAGGATCTGACCATCGACCTGCCTGACACGCCGGGCAAGCCGCAGGTGCTGAAGGGCATCAACGTCACCATCCGGCAGGGCGAGACGGTCTGCCTTGTGGGCGAATCCGGCTCGGGCAAATCGGTGACCTCGCTGGCGATCATGGGGCTTCTGCCCGAGGCGCTGAAGGTCGCGGCGGGCGAGATCAACCTGCAAGGGCAGAACCTGTTGCCCCTGACTCAGGCGCAGATGCGCCAATTGCGCGCGGCCCGTGTGGCGATGATCTTTCAGGAACCCATGACGGCGCTGAACCCGGTTCTGCGGGTCGGCGATCAGATCATGGAGGTGATGGAACTGCATACCAGCATGTCCGCCGCCCAGCGCCGCCAGCGCGCCATCGAGATCATGGAACATGTGCATCTGCCCGATGTGGAACGCATCTTCCGCAGCTATCCCCATCAGTTGTCGGGCGGCCAGCGCCAGCGGATCATGATCGCCATGGCGCTGGTGCTGGAACCCGTTCTGTTGATCGCGGATGAACCCACAACCGCGCTGGACGTGACCACCCAGCAGCAGATCCTGAAGCTGATCGACGAATTGCAGGCCGATCACGGCACCGCCGTCCTGTTCATCACGCATGACATGGGCGTCGTCGCCGAAATCGCCGATACGGTCTATGTCATGAAACATGGCGAGATCGTCGAAAGCGGCCCGGTAGAGACGCTGCTGCGCCACCCCACCGCCGATTATACCCGCGAATTGCTGCGATCCGTTCCCAGCCTGTCGCCGCGTGCGCCACGGCCTGGGTCAGATCAGGTGGTGCTGCGGGTCGAGAAGCTGAACAAGATCTATGGCGGTGGCGGCATCCTGAAAAAGCTGCCGCAGGCCCATGCGGCCAAGGATGTCTCATTCACGCTGGCCCGTGGCCGTACGCTGGGGATCGTGGGCGAATCCGGCTCGGGCAAATCCACCGTTGCGCGCTGCATCATGCGGCTGATCGACCCGACGTCTGGCAGGATTGAGCTGGACGGTGCCGATATCGCCACCCTGTCGCGCGGCGCGCTGCGGCCGCATCGCAAGAAATTGCAGGTGGTGTTTCAGGACCCCATGCGGTCGCTGAACCCGCGCTGGAAAATCGCCGACAGCCTGATCGAGGGGCCGGTGAACTATGGCACACCGCGCGCCGAGGCGCTGGCCGAGGCCGCCCGGCTGATGGGCGTCGTCGGCCTGCCCGAGGACGCGCTGCGCCGCTATCCCCACCAGTTTTCGGGTGGTCAGCGCCAGCGGATCGCGATTGCCCGCGCCGTGATGATGCGCCCCGACGTGCTGGTCGCGGACGAGGCCGTATCGGCGCTGGATGTCTCGGTCCAGGCACAGGTGCTGGACCTGCTAAGCCAGTTGCAGGACGAATTGGGTATCGCCATCGTCTTCATCACCCATGACCTGCGCGTCGCCGCCCAGATCTGCGACGATGTGATCGTGATGCAGCGCGGCAGGGTCGTCGAACAAGGCCCCGCCGCCGAGGTGCTGGAACATCCCGCCGATCCCTATACCAGCGACCTGATCGAGGCCGCCCCCGGCCGCGAATGGGACTTTCAGAACTTCCGTGAAATGACAAAGGTGTCCAATGCCCGTCCTTCCTGAAATCAACGCCGCCGCCCCGCAGCTGGAAACGATCTTCCGCGATCTGCACGCCAATCCCGAAATCGGCTTCGAGGAAAGCCGCACCGCCGGAATCGTGGCCGCCAAGCTGCGCGATTTCGGCTTTGACGAGGTGCATGAAGGCATCGCCAAGACCGGCGTGGTCGGGATTCTGCGCGGTCGCGGTCAGGGCAATCGTCGCATCGGGTTGCGCGCCGATATGGACGCGCTGCCGATCACCGAAACGTCGGGGCTGGATTACGCCTCGCAGACGCCCGGCAAGATGCATGCCTGCGGCCATGACGGCCATACGACAATGCTGCTGGGTGCGGCGCAATATCTGGCCGGCAGCCGCAATTTCGACGGCACCGCCGTGTTTATTTTCCAGCCGGCCGAGGAAGGTCTGGGCGGTGCGCGCGGCATGATCGCCGAGGGGCTGTTCCAGCGCTTCCCCGTCGACGAGGTTTACGACATGCACAACGCCCCCACCGGGCAGGTCAACCGCGCCACCATCTGCCGGGGGGCGGCGATGGCCGGGGCGTCATTCTTTGACATCAGCGTCAAGGGCCGGGGCAGCCATGCCGCCATGCCGCATCAGTCGCGCGACGCGTTGGTGATCGCATCCTCGCTGGTCGGCCAGTTGCAGACCATCATCAGCCGCAACCTGCCGCCGCTGGATACCTGCGTGCTGTCGGTCACCCAGATCCATGCCGGTTCCGCCTATAACGTGGTGCCACAAACTGCCTCGCTGGCCGGCACGATCCGCTATTTCAAGCCCGAGGTGATCGCCATGGTCGAAACCCGGATCAAGGAACTTTGCGCCGGGCTGGCGCAGGCTTACGGGGTCGAGATCGAGGTTGATCTGCGCAATGTCTTTGACGTGCTGATGAACGATGACGACCTGGCGACCGAATGGATCGGCGCGGCCAGCGACGTGGTCGGCGCTGACCTGATCTCGGACGATGACGAGCCCGCGACCGGGTCCGAGGATTTCGCCGACATGTTGCAGGTGGTGCCCGGCGCCTATGGCCGGATCGGCCATTCCGGCACCATGCCGCTGCACAATCCCGGCTTTGTGCTGGACCCGGCGGTGCTGCCGGTCGGTGCCTCGATCTATGCCCGCATCATCGAACGGCGCCTGCCGCTGGAGGATGCCGCATGAACCCGCTGAACCTGCCCTTTGACAGCGATGCGATGCTGGAAGGGCTGCGCCCCTGGGTCGAATGCGAAAGCCCCACCTGGGACGGCGCGGCGGTCAGCCGGATGATGGCACTGGCCGCGCGCGATCTGGCGCAGGCCGGCGCCACGGTCGAGACTGTTCCCGGCAGCAAGGGCTTTGGCACCTCGATCCGGGCGCGGTTTCCTCATCCTGATCAGGGGGCGCCGGGGATTCTGGTCTCGGGCCATTTCGACACGGTCCATCCGGTCGGCACGCTGGAAAAGCTGCCCTTCCGGCGCGAGGGAAATCGCGCATGGGGCCCTGGCATCATGGATATGAAGGGCGGTAATTTCGCCGCGCTGGAGGCGATGCGCCAGATCATGCGAGCCGGGTCGCAAACTCCGCTGCCCGTCACCTTCCTGTTCACCCCGGATGAAGAGGTCGGCACCCCCGCCACGCGCGGCCTGATCGAGGACGAGGCCCGGCACCAACGCGCCGTTCTGGTCCCCGAACCCGCGCGCGAAGACGGCGGCGCGGTGATCGGCCGCTATGCCATTGCGCGCTATGACCTTTTGACCGAGGGCGTGCCCAGCCATGCGGGTTGGGCGCTGAAGGATGGTCGTTCCGCCATCGCCACCATGGCCCGCAAGTTGCTGGAAATAGAGGCGATGACGACCGAGGATTGCACCTTTTCGGTTGGCGTGATCCATGCCGGACAATGGGTGAACTGCGTCAGTTCCGAATGCCGGGCCGAGGCGTTAAGCATGGCCAAGACGCAAGCCGATCTGGATCGCGGCGTTGCGGCCATTCAGGCGCTGCAAGGGGAACAGAACGGCGTGACTTTCACCGTTTCGCGCGGGGTGACGCGGCCGGTCTGGGAACCCGGTCAGCCGGGCACGATGGCGCTGTATGATCTGGGTCGCCAAATCGCTGCCGAGATCGGCTTTGACCTGACGGCGGCAAGCGCGGGTGGTGGATCTGATGGCAATTTCACCGGAGCAATGGGTATCCCCACGCTGGATTCGATCGGCGTGCGCGGCAAAGGGCTGCATACCCTTGACGAACATATCGAAATCGACAGCCTGGCAGAGCGCGCAAAGCTGATGGCTGGTCTGTTCATGCGGATCACCTGAACCTGACGGGTTCCCATATCACTGTGGCGGCCCGCCTATTCGTCAAACAGCCGCAGCTGCACATGCTCGACCGGGTTTTCGTGATCGAAACCCGACAGCGTGATGCCCAACAGCCGAACGCCGCGTGCATCGGGCAGCACCATCGCGGCCAGCTCGCCCGCGATGGCCAGCATTTCGGCTTGTGATGCGACCGGGCGCGGCAGGGTGCGGGCGCGGGTGATCTGGTGAAAATCCGCGAACTTGACCTTCAGCGTCACCGTGCGGCCGCATAACTCGCGGGCGTCCAGATGACGCCAGACCTTGTCGGCCAGCGGGACCAGCGCGTCATTCGCCTCGGCAAGCGTCATCAGATCGGTGAAATAGGTATTCTCGGCCCCCACCGACTTGCGGACACGGTCTGGCCGCACCTGCCGGTGGTCGATCCCGCGCGAGATGTTCCAGTAATATTGCCCGGATTTGCCAAAGCGGGCGCGCAGAAATTCCAGCGGCTGCGCGCGCAGGTCGGCGCCCGTCTGAATGCCCATGGCCTGCATCTTCCCGGCCGTCGCCGGGCCGATGCCGTGGAACTTGCCCACCGGCAGGGCCAGCACGAAATCCGGCCCGCGTTCCGGCGTGATGACGCAAAGCCCGTCGGGCTTGTTCTGATCGGATGCCAGCTTGGCCAGAAACTTGTTGTAGCTGACGCCTGCGCTGGCGGTCAGGCGGGTGGTTTCGTGGATGCGGGCGCGTATCTCGCGCGCGACCTGCGTGGCGGTCTGGCCGGGCCAGAGGTGATCGGTCACGTCCAGATAGGCCTCGTCCAGCGACAGCGGCTCGACCAGCGGGGTATAGTCGGCAAAGATGTCGCGGATCTGGGCGCTGACGGCGCGATAGACATCGAAACGGTGGCGCACAAAGATCAGGTCAGGGCACAGCCGCGCCGCCGTGACCGACGGCATGGCCGAGCGCACGCCGAACACCCGCGCCTCATAGCTGGCCGCCGCCACGACGCCACGCAGCGCCGCCCCACCGACCGCGACCGGCTTGCCGCGCAACTCGGGATGGTCGCGCTGCTCGACCGAGGCATAGAAGGCATCCATGTCGATATGGATGATCTTGCGGTGGGCTGGTTGGTCAGCGGGCATGGTTGGCAGGCCGATCATTGGCGTCTTTGCCGATGTTACAACAGCTTTCCGCCACCGTCTTGGGTGTGGCCACGCCGGCTTTCGCGGGACAAGGGCACTACCGCAAGTCGCTGCTGCGCATAGCCTGCCACGGTGCTGTCAAGCCGCCGGGCAAGATCGGGCAGCCGGCTGACCGGCACCTTTGGAAACAGGTGATGCTCGCGATGATAGAACATGTGATAGGCAAGAAATGCCAGCGGCCCGCGCTGGCTGCGGCCGGCAAGGCCAGTGCCGATTGTCCCCTGATGCGTGATCCAGACCGCGAAGAAGGCAGTCAGACATTGCCCGATCGCCATCGCCGCGACATGAAACTGCAAGCCACGCTGGCCGCTGGCAAGACACAGACCGGCAAATGCGACGATCAGGACCCAGTCGATCACGACGCGCCGCCGCCAGCGCGCGCCACCCTGCCGCCAGGCCGCGCGGTTCAGGTCCACCGGAAAACGAGGGCCGTAAAGCAGCACCTTCCAGGCCGGCATATCGGCGCAATGGCCTTCATGATCGCCCTCGCCAAGCGTGTCCTTGTGGTGCAGCAGGTGACAAAAGGCATCGGCGTGGTTCGAGCCCAGCATCAGCGCGCTGAGACCATGCATCACCGCATGATCCCACCGCCGGGCAAGGCCCAGATTCCCATGGATCGCCTCGTGATTCAGACGCAGGCAGCAAAGGAAAAAGAAGAAGCTGGCGATCAGGCCAAGCGGCCAGAACGGCCCGGAATACAGCCAGATCGAGGCGAGCAGCCAAGGCAGTGGCAATGCCAGCTCAATAACGAACTGATAACGGGAAACCCGCGCCAGGTCGCGCCAAGCGACCCCTTGGGGCGGCTGTTCAATGCGCTGTGCCACCTGAAAGATCCAATCTTTAAAACAAGCCGTGTCTAAGCTGCCGTTATGATCGAAGGGCCAACCGGCAATGGCAAGACATGAAAGACGCACAAATCACTGCGGTGTGGGCGCCGTCAATCGGGCAGCACCCGTGCCTCGCCCGCCTGCATCCCCTCGCCCAACCGATCAAACCGCACATAGGCAATGGCCCGACCGCCGGATTGGGTGAACAGCGTCCCGGCCTCGCGCCCGTCAGCCATCAGGATCGGGGTGCCCACGGGTGCCGCGCCCTCGATACGCAGGGTCCGCAAACCCTTGCGCAATTCGGTCTTGTGTTTCATCCGGGCGGTGACCTCTTGCCCGACATAGCAGCCCTTGCGGAAATCGACGCCGTGCAGGCGCTCGAAACCGGCCTCCAAGGGGTAGGTGTCGTTGGGGATCAACTCGATCAAGGTTTCGGGGATGGTGTTGGCGACACGGATCGCATCCCAATCGCTGCCGTCATCACCCGCGCGGCCATACAGCCGCCAGCCAAGCGCCGGGTGGCGCGGGTCGGCTATAGCACCGTCAGGCGCGGGGCCGGTGCCGCGCGCGACGGTCAGGTCAGTCTGTTCAAGCCCGACCTTGGCGCGCAGCTTATACATCGTCAGGCGGCGCAGAAGGTCGTCGGACAGGCGGGCATCCACATCCAGCAACAGGCTGTCGCCATCAGGGACGGTCAGGAAATCGACCAGATATTTACCCTGCGGGGTCAGCAGCGCCGACCAGGCGGGGCCGTGCGAGATTTCATTGGTGACGAGGTTTTGCAGAAACTCGATGCGATCCTCGCCGCTGATGCGGATGATGGTGCGGGTCATGCCGGTCAGTCTTCTCCGAATTGCAGCCGGACGAGCCGCGCATAGGCCCCGCCCTGGTTCATCAACTGGGCATGCGTGCCCTCTTCGACAACCCTGCCGGCCTCGATCACGACGATCTTGTCGGCCTGACGGATGGTCGACAGCCGATGCGCGATGACCAGCGTGGTGCGGCCCTGGGACAGTTGGTCCAGCGCGTCCTGCACCAGCCGTTCGCTGGCGGTGTCCAGCGCGCTGGTCGCCTCGTCCAGCAGCAGGATCGGCGCGTCACGCAACACGGCGCGGGCGATGGCGACGCGCTGGCGCTGGCCGCCCGACAGGTTCGAGCCGCGTGGCCCGGCGGGACTGTCCAGACCGCCGGGCAGCCCCGATGCGAACTCGGCCACATGGGCGGCGGTTATGGCACGGGTCACGTCCTGATCGCCGGCATCGGGGCGGCCCATCAGGATATTCTCGCGCAGGGTTTCGTCAAACAGCGCGGCTTCCTGCGCGACGGTCGAGAACTGGTCGCGCAGCGTGGCAAGGTCGTATTCGGGAACCGGCACGCCCCCCAGCAGCACCTGGCCGCGGTCAGGATCGACCATGCGGGTCAGCAGGTTGAACACCGTCGACTTGCCGGCCCCCGAAGGTCCGACCAGGGCCGTGGTCTGGCCCGGCAAGGCGGTGAAGGTCAGGCCGCGCAGCACCGGCTGGTCGTCAAAGGACAGCCACACATCTTCCAGCGTGATCGAGGTATCGGACGGCGGTGCGATGCGCGGGCCGGACCGGATCGTCGGCGGCGTGTCGAAGACCTGATAGATACGTTCCAGACTGGCGGCCGCCGTCTGCCAGATGCCTGCGGTCGCGCCAAGCCGGCGCATCGGCTGGAAGGCCAGGGCCAGCGCGGTAAAGAAGGACATGAATTCGCCGATGCTGCGTTCGCCCTCCATCACCTCGCTGCCGCCCAGAAACAGAACGGCGACAAAGCCGATGCCGGTGACGATATCGGTCAATGCCGGGATGACCACGCTGGTGGCCGCAACCTTGACCTCGGCGCGGCGAATGCGGCCGACGATCTGGCCGAAACGGTCGACCTGCGCCTGCTCGGCCCGGTTCAGGCGGATGGCATTGATGCCGTGCAACACCTCGTCCAGCCGGGTCGCGCGGTCGCTGGCATTGACGCGGTTCTGGCGCATCTTGCGCCGGACATAGCGCTGCACGACCGCCGCCGGCAAAATCAGGATCGGCACACCGACCAGCGCCGCCAGCGTCCATTGCGGGTCGATCACCACGGCCACCGCGAACAGCCCCACCAGCGAGATCGCATCGCGCGTCGCGCTGGTCAGCAACGACGACCACACGCCCTGAACGGCGATGGTGTCGCCCTGGATCCGCTCGATCAGGGCGCCGGGCGGGTTGCGGCTGAAGAACCTGCCGTCCAGCGTCAGGATATGCGCCAGCAGGTCGCGCTGCATCTCGGTCGAGATGCCAAGCGAGATCCGCGTCAGCAGCGACCGGCTGGCCACCAACGTAACGGCGCGCAGCAGGAAGATGCCAAAGATCGCGCCGCCGACCCACCAGATCGCACCGGCTTCCTTGCCGACGAAAACCCGGTCGAACAGCGGCTTCAGCATCCACGAGATCAGGGCGAGGGTCGATCCCTCGACTGTCATCAGCCCGAAGGCAAGGGCCATCGCCCCGCGATGCTGGCGCAGATAATCGCGCCACAGCCGGGCGAACAGGCCGGGCTTTCTGTCGGTTCGTCTGCTCATGCCCGTCCGTTTCAAACGCGATGCCCCTTCTGTTAGCGCAGGCAGGCGCATGGCGGCAAGGCAAGGCCCACGCCAAGCGCCGGATGTTTCGTGGCAAGGACCGCAACGGTCACGCCGCAGCAGTGGTCCGCCACAAGTTGACGCCGCCGCGCCCGAGGCTTAGCGATGGCCGGAAACAAGTCAGGTCCCCGACATGAGCCTTTCCGCCGGCCACCCGATCATCGCCATTCCCGGCCCCTCGCCCGTGCCCGCCCGCGTGCTGCGGGCGATGCATCGGGTCTCGCCCGACATCTATGGGGCCGAAGTGCTGGCCGTCGTTCAGAACGTTGTGGCCAGGTTGAAGCAACTCGCCGGCACCGCCGCCCATGTCGCACCCTATATCGGCAATGGTCATGCCGGGTGGGAGGCGGTGACGTCGAACCTGTTCAACCGCGACGACCGCGTTCTGGTGATCCAATCGGGGCATTTCGGGCGCAGCTGGGCCGATGTGATGACCCGGCAGGGCGTGGCGGTCGAGGCGATGGATTTCGGCCTTGCGCCGCCCGATCCTGCCCGCCTGGCCGAGCGCCTTGCCCGCCCCGATGCGGCCGGCATTGTCGCGGTCTGCGTCTGCCAGACCGATACGGCCAGTTCCGCGCGGGCCGATATTCAGGCGCTGAAGGCGGCGATGGGCGATCATCCCGCGCTGCTGGTGGTGGATGCCATCGCCTCGCTTGGCTGCGCGCCGATGAAAATGGACGATTGGGGCGTCGATGTGCTGATCGCCGCCAGCCAGAAGGGGCTGATGTGCCCGCCCGGCCTGTGCTTTGCGTGGTTCTCGGACCGGGTGGTGCGGCGTGGGCGGACGGGGCTGACCACGCCCTATTGGGACTGGCACCCCCGTGCAACGACGGATGCCGCCTGGCAATTCTGGGGCGGAACGCCGCCGGTCCAGCTGGTCTATGCGCTGGACGAGGCGCTGCGGATGTTGCTGGAGGAAGAAGGGCTGGAGGCCGCTTGGGCGCGGCACGAAACGCTGGCGCGGGCTTGCTGGGCGGCGTTTGATGCATGGGGCGCGGGCAATCCGGCGATCCGGCTGGTGGTTGCCGATCCCGAATGCCGGGCGCATGCGGTGACGGCGGTGCAGTTGCCGCAGGCAGATGAGTTGCGCGCCTGGCTGACCGAACGGCTTGGCGTGACGCTTGGCGTCGGGCTGGGCGCGGCCGATCCCGCAAATGCGCTGCGCGTGGCCCATATGGGCCATGCCAACGCGCCGATGCTGCTGGGCACGCTGGCCTCGATGCAGGCGGGGATGACCGCGCTTGGCATTGCCCATGGCCCCGGTGGGATCGACGCCGCCATCCGCGTCATCGCCGAGCGGGCCTAGAAAGGCCCGCGCCACCCGCTTTATTCCGCTGGCAGCGCGGTCAGGAACCGCTTGACCAGTTCGGCCGAATTGGTGGCGGCCAGCGACATGAACACGCCCATCTCGTTCTCGCCCTCGCCGCCGCCCGCCAGATCGGACAGCGACCGAAAGGCGATGAACGGCACCTGGTTCGACCAGGCGACCTGCGCCACGGCCGCCGATTCCATGTCGACCACCTGCGCCTGGAAGGTGCCGAAAATCCAGTCGCGAACCCCGGCATTGTCCAGAAATGCCGAACCGGACACGCCGTTGCCGCCGACATGGATCTGCGGCGGCTGCGACAAGCAGGCATTCTCGGTATTGCATTCGGCCAGATCGGTCTCGGCCGCCACCGCCCGCGCGGTTTCCAGCATCGCCGCATCGGCGGGGAACCAGAAATGCCGCTCTGGCTCGCCCCGATCCGAGGCAACGCTGATCTCGCGCGTGAAGATCATGCCGTAATTGGGAAAGGGCGATTCCATGAAGGACGGAATGGCGAACTGGCCGTCAGTCTCGCGCGCAAGCACGGTTTCCAGATATTGCCCCCATTGTTCGGACACCACGACATCACCGATGTTCAGCGCCGGATCGACCCCGCCCGCTATGCCCGAAAAGACGATGGCCGAGATGTCGAAATGATCCAGCGCCAGCTGCGTTGTCATGGCCGCATTCACCATCGACACGCCGGAGAGGAACAGCACCACATCCTTGCCGCCCAACCGCCCGGTCACAAATTCCGAGCCGTTGATCACCTGTCGCTCGGCCCCTTCCAGATCCGCCTGAAGGCTGACCCATTCTGGCTGAAAGGCCGACATGACGGCGATCCGAGGGGCGCTGTCCTGTGCCAGGGCCGGACCGGCCAGCAGGATCAGTGCGGCGGCCCATGCAGGGTGACGAAATGTGGTCATCGGATCCTCCGGTCGCGGTGTCATGGCACTCTGCCCCAGCCAGCCGGCCTTGCCAATCGCCACAACCGCGGCAATTGCCGGAAACCATTCCAGTCATTGCACCCTTGCCAGCCGCAAAATCTTGGCAAGCTAATCGCGCATATCAACGCGCAGCGCCCCATGCGTCTGACAAGACAACTTTCCTGCCTCGCCCTTCTTGGCGCCCTTGCCGCCTGCGGCGAACGAGATGAACATCGACAATGACGGCGGCGGCAGGTTCAGCGGCAGTGCCGGCATGGAGCTGACCGAGGCCGATCTGCGCCAGAATATCGGGGTGATGATCTGCGACGGTGCCGAGCCCAGCAACCTGCAACTGCGGACCTTGGAAAACACCTGGATCTTCAGCGGCAATTGCTGAGGGATTTTGTGGCGCATTGCCGGTCTTTCTGCCCCTGCGTCACACCTTGCCCAATGCGCGCGCCCCTCGCATATTGACGCGAACGTCAAGGGAGGGACTTCATGCTGCCACCGATTCTGCAAAACCTGCGCATCCCCGTGGTTGCGTCACCGATGTTCATCGTATCGAATCCCGATCTGGTGATCGCGCAATGCAAGGCCGGCATCGTTGGCAGCTTTCCGGCGCTGAACGCCCGCGAAAAGGACGGCGATCCCATCCAGCTGGAAGCCTGGCTGACCCGCATCAACGAAGAGCTGGACCGCCACAACCAGTCCAATCCCGACCATCCCGCCGCGCCCTTTGCGGTGAACCAGATCGTCCATCGCAGCAATGCAAGGCTGGAGCGCGATATCGAGATCTGCCACCGCTACCGCGTGCCGATCTGGATCACCTCGCTTGGCGCCCGGACCGAGGTGAACGACGCCGCCCATGATTGCGGCGGCATTGCGCTGCACGACATCATCAACAACGTCTTTGCCAAGAAGGCGATCGAGAAAGGCGCCGACGGCCTGATCGCGGTGGCAGCAGGCGCCGGTGGCCATGCCGGCCCGCAATCGCCCTTCGCGCTGATCCAGGAGATCCGCGAATGGTTCGACGGCCCGCTGCTGCTGTCTGGCGCCATCGCCACCGGCCGCGCGGTGCTGGCTGCCCGTGCCATGGGCGCCGACCTGGCCTATATCGGCAGCCCCTTCATCGCCACGACCGAGGCGAACGCCCAGCCCGAATACAAGCAGATGATCGTCGATTCCGGCGCGATGGACATTGTCACCTCGTCGCTGTTCACCGGGGTTTCGGGGAATTACCTCGCGCCCTCGATCCGCAATGCGGGGCTGAACCCGGACGATCTGGAACATGCTGATGTCAGCACCATGAATTTCGCCCAGGGCTCGTCCAAGCCAAAAGCCTGGAGCACGATCTGGGGCTCGGGCCAGGGCATCGGCGCGGTGCGCGAGGTGGTCCCCGCAGCCGCCCTGATCGACCGCCTGGCCCGCGAATACGCCGCTGCCAAAGCAGAACTGGCCAGTATGTAACCTGATGAAAAGGCCCGCCAACGACGATCTGGCGGGCCTTTTCGGTGACTTTGCGGGGGCTCAACTGCCGTTCAGCGGCGCAAAGGTCGTCGCCTGGCCGGTCACGGTCAAAATGCCGCCGTCACGCTGGAAATTATACAGCGTCCCGGCATGGCCGGGCAGCGAAAAGCTGACATCGTCCCCCTCGCCCAAGGCCATGATCAGGTGCTGCGGCTCGCCGGGTGCCGCATCGCTGACATAGGTTGCGACAACCTCATAGGCGCCATCGGCCCCATCGGTGAAATAAACGCTCATATCGACCGCCTCGCCCTGCAAGGTCGCGCCGCTGTTCGGCGCGGTCAGGGTGACGCTGTCGGCCAGAACGGCGGCGGGGGCAAGGGCGGCAAGCACAGCGGCAATGGCAAGTCTGGTGGACATCGGGATCTCCGGTTCAGGTGCAATGTTGCGATGGCTGGAGAAATAGGGGCTTTGTGTTCATAATGAAAATTGATTGCCAGTATAGTCAGGATAATCTGAATGGATATTCAACGCGCTGATCTGGGCCTTTTGGTGTCGCTGGATGCGCTGCTTGGCGAACGCAGCGTGACCGCGGCGGCCCGCCGCCTTGGCATCAGCCAGCCCGCCCTGTCGGCACAGCTGGCCAGACTGCGCGACCTGCTGGGTGATGATATTCTGGTGGGCAATGCGCATGGCATGGTGCCCACCCCCCGCGCGCAGGCCATGCAACAGCCGCTGCGGATGCTGTTGCAGGATATGTCCGACCTGATCTTTGCGGAAACCGCCTTTGACCCGGCCACCAGCAATCGGCATTTTCACATCGCAACGACCGACGTTTCGCTGGCCGTGATCCTGCCGCCGGTCCTTCACGCGATCACGACGCAGGCGCCGCATCTGCGGATCACCACTGGCGCGCTGAATCACGACAGAATGGTGACCGAGGCCGAGACCGGAAAGCTGGACCTTGCCATCACCGCCGCCAGCCGGATCCCGGCGGCCTTTCAGACCACGCGCCTGCTGCAAAGCCCGAATTGCGTCGCCTGGCGCAAAAACCATCCCGACCTGGGCGACCGCATCACGCTGGATGATTTCTGCCGCTTGCCGCAGCTGAACGTCACCCCGGTCGAGGGCAGCTTTACCGGCCCCGTCGACCGCCTGCTGCACGATCTGGGCAGGAAACGCCGCGTCAGCGTCTCGATCACCAGCTATGTGCTGGCGCCGGCGCTGTTGCGATCATCCGATTTCATCGCCGTCCTGCCCAGCATTCTTGCCACCGATGACAAGGCCGGGCTTGTCGCCGCACCCCTGCCCTTCGAGCAGACCCCGCCCGACATCAACATCGGCTGGCACCCCCGCTATCGCAACGACCGCGCACATCGCTGGCTGCGCCAAACCATCATCGAAGCCTGCCGCGCGCTGGAGCGCCACAACGACTGAGAACCACGCATGAAAAAGGCCGGCCGAAACCGGCCGGCCTTTCCTGGATCAGTGGACAGGCTCAGGCGTGTTCCAGCAGCGCCTCGCCACCCGAAATGGTGCATTGACCGGGCGAATCCTCGATCTGGATCACCTCCAGCACGCCATCGGTGGCCAACATCGCGCAACGCTGGCAACGGCCATAAAGACCCGCCGGCGGCGCATCAAAGGCCAACCCCATGGCGCGGGTCACGCTGCCATCGGCATCGGCCAGAATCTCGATCCCGGCCTTGTCTGCGCCCGTCGCCTTGGCCCAGGCATCAGCGACAAAGGCATCATTCACCGTCAGGCAAATGATCCGCTCGACGCCCTTGGCGCGGAACTGGTCGGCCGTGCGGATAAAGCTGGGTATATGCGCTGTCGAGCAGGTGCCGGTATAAGCACCCGGCAGACCGAACAGCACGATCCGCCCCTGTGCCAGCTGGTCCATCCCGACCGTTTCGGGGCGGCCATTCTGGTCCAGACGCATCAAGGCGCCCTCGGGCAGCTTGTCACCGGCTTTGATCGTCATCGCGCTCTCTCCATGAATTGCAACGGATTCGCGGCGACTATAGGGTGCGGCCGGGGATCAGACCAGCAGGGGCAGACCATGCGCATCGTCATCGTCGGGGCAGGACAGGCAGCGGCCTCAATGGCGGCACGGCTGCGCGCCAAGGGGCATGACGGGCCTCTGACGGTGATCGGCACCGAACCCGTCGCCCCCTATCAACGCCCGCCGCTGTCCAAGGCCTATCTGTTGGGTGAAATGGGGCTGGACCGGCTGATATTGCGGGGCGAGGACTGGTGGCCCGAGAACGGCATCGACCTGCGCCTTGACGAAACCGCAACCGCCGTCGACCCGGCCAAGCGGATCCTGACCACCGACAAGGGCAGCCACCCCTATGACGCGCTGGCCCTGACCCTGGGGGCCACGCCGCGCCGCCTGCCCGCCGCGTTGGGCGGCCATCTGCCGGGCACATTCACCATCCGCAGCCTTGCCGATGTCACCGCCATTGCCCCGCTGATCCGGCCCGGCGCGCGGATGATCGTCATCGGCGGCGGCTATATCGGGCTGGAGGGTGCGGCCGTCGCCCGCAAGCTGGGCCTCGATGTCACACTGGTCGAATCGGCCCCGCGCATCCTTGGCCGCGTCGCCGCCGCGCCGACCGCCGACATGATCCGGGCCCTGCATCAGGCCCATGGCACGACGATCCTGGAAAACACCGCCCTGACCCGGATCACCGGCACCGACCGCACCACCGGGGTCGAGTTGGCCGATGGCCGCCACCTGCCCGCCGAGGTGATCGTCCAGGGCATCGGCATCACCCCCGACACCGATCTGGCCGCCGCCGCCGGGCTCGTGATCGACAACGGCATCGCCACCGATGCCCATTGCCGCACATCCGATCCGCATATCTGGGCCGCAGGCGATTGCGCCAGCTTCCCGCAAAACGGCGATCGCATCCGGCTGGAAAGCGTCGGCAATGCCATCGACATGGCCGAGGCCGCCGCCGACAACATCCTGGGCGCCAATACCCCCTATGCCGCAAAACCCTGGTTCTGGTCCGACCAGTTCGACGCCAAACTGCAAATCGCGGGCCTCAACAGCGGCTATGACCAGACCATCACCCGCCCCGGTGAAACCGACCAATCCGGCTCGGTCTGGTATTTCCGCGCAGGCCAGCTGATCGCCGTCGACGCGCTGAATGACGCCCGCGCCTATATGGTCGGCAAGCGCCTGATCGAGGCCGGCCGCACCGCACCGCCCGAAACCATCGCAACCGCCCCCGACCTGAAGGCCCTGCTGAAATGACCCTCGCTTTGATCCAAATATCCTCGGGGGGAAGCCCCAAAGGGGCTGGGGGGCAGACTGCCCCCCGGCGACATCGGCCATGAGGATCGTCGGCGGCACCCTGCGCGGGTTGAAACTGACCGAACTGGGCGAGGGCGACGCCAGCGCCCATCTGCGCCCCACCACCGACCGCGTGCGGGAATCGATCTTCAACCTGCTGATCAACGGCACCCATGGCAACCCGATCCCCGATGCCCGCGTGCTGGACCTGTTCGCCGGCACCGGCGCCCTGGGGCTAGAGGCGCTGTCGCGCGGGGCCTCCCGCGTGGCCTTCGTCGATGACGGGGTCAAGGCGCGCGCCCTGATCCGCAGCAATATCGAGAAAGCCCGAGCCATGGGCATCACCGACCTGTGGCGACGCGACGCCACCGAACTGGGCGAGAATCGCGGCGCACCTTACGGGCTGATCTTCCTCGACCCGCCCTATGGGCAGGCCCTGGGCGAAAAGGCCATCGCCTCGGCGCTGGCCGGCGGCTGGATCGCCCCCAACGCCCTGATCGTATGGGAGGAATCGCGCGCGCCCATCATCCCCGCCCCGTTGGTGCAAATCGACCAGCGCCGATATGGCGACACGTTGGTGACGCTGGCGCGTATGTCAGCAATGTGACTCTGCGTGACAGCCCTGTGGCTTGCGCGGATGAGGGTTCCGGGCTCATCTCGGGCCAGTCAAAACATGAGGCAGATCATGAAACGCAAAACCGCCGCCGTCGCCACCCTCAGCCCGATCCTCTTCGCCCTGGCCTTTGGCGCCTATGCCCAGGACAGTGGCGATGCCGGCCAAGACATGACCAGCGCGGCGGACGATGCAACCTCGGCCTATACCGAGGCGATGACCCAGATGCACGAGGACATGATGGTCGAGCCGACCGGCGATGCCGATGTCGATTTCGTCCGCGGAATGATCCCGCATCACGAAGGCGCGGTGGCCATGGCCCGGATCGTGCTGGAACATGGCAAGGACCCGGAAATCCGCAAACTGGCCGAAGAGGTCGTTGCCGCGCAGGAATCCGAGATCGAGATGATGCGGAAATGGCTGGTCGATAACGGCCACGCTGCCGATTGATCGCCACCTGATCGCAACCGCGTCAGCCGCGCCCGGCCAGATCCCGGCCGGACGCCGTGGATTTCAGGCCATCTCGGCCAGAATTGCCTCGGCGGCGGCGCGCGGGTTCTGCGCCCGCCAGATCGGCCGCCCGACAACGATATGATCGGCCCCCGCCGCAATCGCGCTGGCCGGGGTTTCCACCCGCTTCTGATCGCCCAGATCGGCACCTGCGGGGCGCACCCCCGGCGTCACGATCAGCCGCGCATTGGGCAGGGCACGAATGGCCGCCGCCTCGCGCGGGGAACAGATAATGCCATCGGCCCCGGCCTCGAATGCCCGCGCCGCCCGTTCCACGGTGATCTCGTGAATATCGCCGGGCAGCATCATCCCGGCATCCAGATCCGCCCGGTCCAGTGACGTCAGCACAGTCACGCCCAGGATTTTCATATTGCTGCCCGCCGCGCCTTCCTTGGCCGCGCGCACGACATGCGGATCACCATGAACGGTCAGGAAATCCAGATCGAATTGGGCCAGGCCACGAACCGCCGCCTCGACTGTCGCGCCGATATCGAACAGCTTCATGTCGAGGAAGATGCGCTTGCCGTGTTCTTCCTTCAACTCATTGGCCAGCGCCAGCCCGCCCCCGGTCAGCATCCCCAGCCCGATCTTGTAGAAGCTGACGGCATCGCCCAGCTTCCCCGCAAGCTCCAGCCCTGCGATGGCATTCGGCACGTCCAGCGCCACGATCAGCCGGTCATCCATATCCGCCCCCAATTTTTTCAAACGAACCGCTTATAAGACGGAACAATCTGCCTTGAAACCCCGTTCTGTCAGACCCATTTCCGTTACCTGACCCGCCACCGGGCGTGCCTATATGGGCGCCACGACTGCGGGGGCATTTGAAAGGAGCTTCCACTCATGAACATGGAAAAATTCACTGAGCGGTCTCGCGGATTCATGCAGGCCGCGCAGACCATTGCGATTCGCGATGAAAATCAGCGGGTCATGCCTGAACACCTGCTGAAGGCCCTGATGGATGACGATCAGGGGTTTGCCACCAACCTTATCAACAAATCCGGCGGCGATGCGCGCGCCGTCAAGCAGGCGGTCGATCAGGCCGTGGCCAAGCTGCCGAAAGTGTCGGGCGGCAATGGTCAGGTCTATGTCGATCCCTCGATGGTTCGCGTGCTGGACGAGGCCGAAAACCTGGCCAAGAAGGCCGGGGACAGTTTCGTGCCGGCCGAACGCATCCTGACCGCGCTGGCCATCACCAACACCAATGCCAAGGACGCGCTGGCCGCCGGCCGCGTCACCGCGCAATCGCTGAACGCCGCGATCAACGACATCCGCAAGGGCCGCACCGCCGATACCGCCGGTGCCGAGGATGGTTACGAGGCGCTGTCGAAATACGCCCGCGACCTGACCGCCGCCGCCGAAGAGGGCAAGATCGACCCGATCATCGGCCGCGACGAGGAAATTCGCCGCGCCATGCAGGTTCTGTCGCGCCGCACCAAGAACAACCCGGTCCTGATCGGTGAACCCGGCGTCGGCAAAACGGCGATCGCCGAGGGCCTTGCCCTGCGCATCATCGACGGCGACGTGCCCGAAAGCCTGAAGAACAAGAAGCTGATGGCGCTTGATATGGGCGCGCTGATCGCCGGCGCGAAATATCGCGGCGAGTTCGAGGAACGGCTGAAGTCGATCCTGAAGGAAATCGAGGCCGCCAGCGGCGAAATCATCCTGTTCATCGACGAATTGCACACCCTCGTCGGGGCGGGCAAGACCGATGGCGCCATGGACGCCGCCAACCTGATCAAGCCTGCGCTTGCGCGGGGCGAATTGCATTGCGTCGGCGCCACCACGCTGGACGAATACCGCAAGTATATCGAAAAAGACGCCGCCCTCGCCCGCCGCTTCCAGCCGGTTCTGGTCGAACAGCCCACGGTCGAGGACACGATCAGCATCCTGCGCGGCATCAAGGAGAAATACGAGCTTCACCACGGCGTCCGCATTTCTGACGCGGCGCTGGTCGCGGCTGCGGAACTGTCGAACCGCTACATCACCGACCGCTTCCTGCCCGACAAGGCCATCGACCTTGTGGACGAGGCGGCCAGCCGTCTGCGCATGGAGGTCGACAGCAAGCCCGAGGAACTGGACGCGCTGGACCGCCAGATCCTGCAAATGCAGATCGAGGCCGAAGCCCTGAAGAAAGAGGATGACGCCGCCAGCAAGGACCGTCTGGAACGGCTGGAAAAGGACCTGTCCGACCTGCAACAGCGCAGCGCCGAAATGACCGCCCGCTGGCAGGCCGAACGCGACAAGCTGGAAGGCGCGCGTGGCCTGAAAGAGCAGCTTGAAAAGGCCCGTGCCGAGTTGGACCAGGCCAAGCGCGAAGGCAATCTGGCCCGCGCGGGCGAGCTTTCCTATGGCGTTATACCCGGTCTGGAAAAGCAATTGGCGGAATCCGAAGGCAGCGATGCCACCGATGGCATGATGGTCGAAGAGGCCGTCCGCCCCGAGCAGATCGCCGAAGTCGTGGAACGCTGGACCGGCATCCCCACCAGCCGCATGCTGGAGGGAGAGCGCGAGAAGCTGCTGAAGATGGAAGAAATCCTTGGCAAGCGCGTGATCGGGCAATCCGAGGCCGTCACCGCCATCTCGAAATCGGTGCGCCGCGCGCGGGCCGGGTTGAATGACGAGAACCGGCCGCTTGGCAGCTTCCTGTTCCTCGGGCCGACGGGCGTGGGCAAGACCGAACTGACCAAGGCGATGGCCGAATACATGTTCGACGACCAGAACGCGATGGTCCGCATCGACATGTCCGAGTTCATGGAAAAGCATTCCGTGGCCCGCCTGATCGGCGCGCCTCCGGGCTATGTCGGCTATGACGAGGGCGGCGTGCTGACCGAGGCCGTGCGTCGGCGCCCCTATGCCGTGATCCTGTTCGACGAGGTCGAAAAGGCCCATCCCGACGTCTTCAACGTGCTGTTGCAGGTGCTGGACGACGGCCAACTGACCGATGGCCAGGGCCGCCGCGTGGACTTCAAGAACACGCTGATCGTGCTGACCTCGAACCTCGGCTCGCAGGCGCTGTCGACCTTGCCAGACAATGCCGACAGTACCGAAGCCCGCAAGGACGTGATGGAGGCGGTGCGCGGCCATTTCCGCCCCGAATTCCTGAACCGTCTGGACGAGATCATCATCTTCCGCCGCCTGACGCGCGAGAACATGGACGGCATCGTCCGCATCCAGCTGTGGCTCTTGGAACAGCGGCTGGCACAGCGCAAGATCACGCTGGATCTGGACGAAAAAGCGATGCAGTGGCTGGGGAATGAGGGATATGACCCGGTCTATGGCGCCCGCCCCCTGAAGCGCGTGATCCAGCGCGCCTTGCAAGACCCGCTGGCCGAGATGCTGCTGTCGGGCGAGGTGCTGGACGGCCAGACGGTCAAGGTCAGCGCCAATGATGACGGGCTGCTGGTCGGCAATCATATCGGCCGCGCTGGCAGCAAGCTGGGCGCGGTCGGCGAAGGGCCAAAGGCCGACGCGACCCTGCACTGATACCCCTCAACGCCTGCCGAGCCTTTGCCCGGCAGGCGTTTTTCTGTCAGCAGGACGGATGATTCCGGCTGATCTGCGGAATCGAATCGCCGGGCAGGACCCAGGCCGTTGCCCCGCCCTGCCCGCGATGCGGCACCAACCCGACAATTATGCGCCACAGCACGAATTTTCACCGCAAGGTTGATCGGATTCATCAGCGAACAGGCCTGATTTTCACGGCGGCTCGCAGGCCGGACCACGGTATTTACGATTGCAGGCGACGGCCTGACCTGCACCGTCAGAAAATAAGCAGAAATCCGCCTTCGAGTCTTTGTATTTCAAATAAGCACATGATTTATTGTATTTTCTTATCAAAAATCGGTCGCCGAAAAATCGTGGACAGGTTTGACATGCCATCCCATTATTGGCGCAGGTGACAAGCTTATCAGACAGAACATGCAATGCCGGCGCCCCGCCGGCAGCCAAAGAGCTGTGCCATCATAACTACTTATGGTTGTTACAATAGGGAGTTCTCGAAATGCCATCCTCGACGCAGACCACCGATCAATGGTGGGTCAACGACCAGACGCCCGATAACCCCTATGGCAAAAGCGAGGACTACGACGCCTTCCTCGATTATCTCGGCGCCCTGAACCGCGACCTGACGCCGGCGATCGCGGCAGGGACGCTGCGGATCAATGTCACCGGGCTGAACGACCATCCCGACTACAAGGCCGCCGCCATCGGCGCCTTGCAGGTCTGGTCGCAGGTCACGCCGCTGACCTTCGAAATTGTCGACGATACCGCATTCGACCCCGAAACCGACTGGATGGAGGTCGTCAGCCCCGAGCTGGGCGAGGAAGACGACGGCAGCGCCTATTCCGCCAACCGCTATGTCAGCGTCGGCCAGCGATTCCACGATACCGAGCCGAACAAGACCGATATTGGCGGCTATGTGTTCGACAGCTTCATTCACGAATTTGGCCATGAATTTGGCCTGAACCACCCCGGCCTCTACAATTACAGCGGCCCCGGCGGCGTGCAGATCAACTATCTGAACAATGCGACATGGACCTATGACCGGCAGCAATACAGCGTCATGTCCTATTTCGACGGGATTGATGTCGGCGAGGATACGCGCTGGTCGGCCTCGACCCCGCTGATGGCCGATATCGAGGCGGTGATCCGGCGGTTCTTCTCGACGGTCGATGAAAACGGCGTGCGGACCTATCAGACGATCAACCTGAATACGGGCGACGACACATATGGGTTCAACAGCACGGTCTATGGCTATCTGCTGACCTCGTCGGGGATGCAGCATGATATCGGCTTTGTCATCCACGACACCGGCGGCAATGACACGATCGACTTTTCCGGCTCGACCGCAGGCACGATCCTTGACTTGCGGGCCGGATATTTCTCCAGCGTGAATGGCCACAGCAACAATGTCGCGATCTTTGCCGGGCACAATGCCGACGGAACGGAATATTACATCGAGACCGGGATCGGCAGCAGCCATGACGACATCCTGATCGGCAATGATGGCGACAACGTCCTGGATGGCCGGGCCGGTGGCGACAGGATGGCCGGCAATGGCGGCGACGATGTCTATTTCGTCGACTCGGCCGATGACGTCGTCCGCGAACTGGCCGGCGGCGGCAATGATACCGTCTATGTCCTGACCGAGGGGCTGGATGTCGGCAATATCGCGAATGTCGAGAATATCATCTATGTCGACGGCTCGGGCGTGCCACCTGTGGATGGCGGTGGCGGGACCACGCCCGGCGGCAGCGCCCCGACCGACATCATGGTCGGCACCCGGCGCGCCGATACGCTGGATGGCGGCGCCGGTGGCGACCGGATCTTTGGTCTGGACGGCGATGACCTGATCATCGGTGGCCGCGATTCCCTTGCCAGCCGCGACATCAACAACACCATCGACGTCGAGGATCTTGAGGATCAGACCGAAAGCGACGACGGCAATGACGCGCTGTATGGCGGGCGCGGCAATGACACCATCATGGGCGGCGCCGGCGACGACACGCTGGATGGCGGCGATGGCGATGATGTGCTGCGCGGGCAGGACGGCGTCGACGTGTTTATCGGCGGCGCGGGCTCTGATACCGTCGATTTCAGCATGGAAAGCCCCTTCCAGCTGATCGTGAACCTGGAACGGAACTTTGCCAATGGCGGCACCGCCTCGGGCGACACTTTCTACAGCATCGAGAACCTGATCGGGTCCGATGACCGCATCGACCGGTTCATCGGCACGGCGGCGGCGAACCATTTCATTGGCCGTGGTGGCGGTGACGTGTTCAACGGGCGCGGCGGCAATGACATCCTGGATGGCGGCAATGACGGCGACATCCTGTATGGCGAAGGCGGCGATGACACGATCATCGGCGGTGCCGGTCAGGACTATCTGGATGGTGGCGACGGGACCGACACGGTCGTTTATGCGGGCAGCTCGGCCGGCGTGACCATCGACCTGGAAAATGGCACCGCCGTTGGCGGCGATGGCGACGGGCCGGCGCAGATCGTCGGCCGTGGCACGGTGATCCGCCATGACATCCTGGCGAATTTCGAAAACGCCGTGGGGTCGTTCCATGACGACCACCTGATCGGTAACGCCGGGGCAAACGAGCTTTCGGGCGGCTCGGGCGATGACACGCTGACCGGCGGGGCCGGGGCCGACACGCTGAAAGGCGGGGCCGGCAGCGATACCGCGGATTATGCCAATGCCACCACCGGGGTCCGGCTGGATCTGGCAAAGGGCAGATCGGCCGGCGACACCTATGTCTCGATCGAAAATCTGGCTGGCTCGGGCTTTGATGACAACATCAAGGGCAATGGCGCGGCCAATGTGCTGACCGGACAGGGCGGCGCCGACAATCTGAACGGCGGCGGCGGCGATGATACGCTGTTCGGTGATTTCGCCGATCAGGGCGAGGCCGTGCCACGGCCCGGCATGGGCAGCGGCTATGCCACGCTTGGCGCTGACGCGACGAACAACTCTATCGACGAGGCGTTCGACATCTCGAACAACTTCTCGCTGACCGAGGATCCCAATATCTTCGATTCAACCACCGTTCTGCACACGACCGTCAATGCCACCGGCAACGGCCAGGGCGGATATTACCGGGTCGAGCTGGCCGCTGGCACCGTCATCACCATCGACATCGACGGCATTGCCGATCCCAACGTTCATGACAGCTGGGTCAGGCTGCTGGACAGCGAGGGCAATGTCGTCGCCCAGAACGACGATGGCGGCGGCGATCCCGGTTCGACCAATGGGCGGGATTCCAGCACGGTCTTTGTGGTTCAGGAAACCGGCACCTACTATATCCTCGAAGGCAGCTGGTCACCGTCAGCGCCGGGCAGCGGTTGGTCCGAGTCGGTGCCCGCCGGTTCCACCTATACGCTGAATGTCTCGGTCGAGTTCCCGCCCGCACCGGCCCAACCCGGCGAGGCCGGCGCGGATACGCTGCGCGGCGGCAATGGCAGCGACCTGTTGGATGGCGGGCTAGGGGCAGACATCCTGATCGGCGGGCCGGGTGAGGATTCCTTCCGCTTCTCGACCGAGCTTGGGGATGGCAATATCGACCGGATCCGGGACTTCAATACATCCGACGATCTGATCCTGCTGGACGACGCGATCTTTGCCGAACTGGGCGGCGCCGGCGCCCTGACCCGCGAGGCGTTCCACAAGAACACCACGGGCCTGGCGCATGATCAGGACGACCGCATCATCTATAACTCGGCCGATGGCACCCTGTCTTACGATGCCGATGGCTCAGGTGAAATTGATGCCGTCGTGTTCGCGATCGTCGGCAGAAATCTGGATATGACGGCGCAGGACTTCTATATCGTCTGACACTATCGGGCGGGGGCGCGGCCACGCGCCTCCGCCTTTTCCGCGTGGCCCTGCACCCGGATCGCCGGGAGGCTGCGCAACCGAAAGGGGAAGCGTGATGAAACGTCTGACCGATCGCCGCGCAATTCTGCTGGCTGCCGGAACCGCTGCTGCGGCAGTTGCCGCCACCGTTGTCGCCGCACAATCACCCGACATCCATGGCACGGTGGTCTTTGCCGATGGCGCCGACATTCCGAAAGGCGAGATCCAGATCTATGTCGAGGATCCCGCTATCAAGGGCAGCGCCCGTCAGCTTGACGCCACCATGCAAATGAACAGCGACGGCGGATCAAAGGCCATCGCCTTTACCTTTGCCCCCTCGCCCGACCTGACCGCATCGGCCGCCTCGCCGACCTTGCGGATCGTTGCGCGGCTGGAACGCCCCGGCGATGGCTGGCTGCTGGCCCGAGGCAGCGCCCAGCTTGACGCCGGCTCGCCCGTCGAGATCACCCTGAATAGCGTCATGTACTGAACCCGGACGGGTCAATCGGATCAAGCCAGCCGATCAAGGTCGCGCTGCAAGCCCAGCGCAGCCTGTCCTGGATCCGGCATCGCCATCAGTGCCTCATATGTCGCCTCGGCATAATCGCCGGGTGTGACGGCCGATGATGCGAAAGCCAGCGCCGAAACCAGCCTGGCCAGCGCAAAGAAAATCGCCGACCTGCCCTCATCCCCGGAATCTTCGGCGTCGAAACAGGCGCGATCCAGGTTTTCGGCCAGCTTGACGAAATCGCGGGCGGGCGGGGCCATGCGTTGCCGCAATGCTGTCGCCAGTTCCTGATCGGCAAGAAGCCTCAGCCAGTCCTCATCAATCCGATCGGTGCAGATATGAAAGCCGGCGTCTAAGATATCGCCTGGCCAAAGCAGGATCCGTGGCGCCGCCGAAACGATCCGCCAGGGGCACGCCGAGGGTTTTCAATCTCATGACTGGGGCCTTCTCTGGACCAGCCCATATTGATCGCCCAAGGCCAGAGTTTTGGCAACCAGCCGGAAGGCTGAAGATACAACGTTAAACTTTTTGGATTGACAGACAATGAAAGCGGCATGTATTCAAGGTTTATCGTTGTATCTTACTCAACACCGCCGAACCCGCATTACGTCCAGCCAAACAGGCATCTGTCTGGCCGCGACGCCGTGATCGGTGCCTGCCAGTCCAAGGGAAGATTGCCATGCAGATTCAGTCCATCTCGGCCGATCTGGCGCTTGATACCGGATGGCGCCTGTCGCGCATCGGCGGTGACCAGCGGCTGACGATCGACTTTCCCGGCGACGTGCATTCGGCGCTGCTGTCCGCCGGGCTGATCCCCGACCCCTATTGGCGCGACCGCGAGCCGGAGCTGGACTGGGTCCATGAAAGCGACTGGCTGGCCGAGCGCGACTTTGACCTGGCCGGTCCGGTGACGGGGCGGCATGTGCTGGTGCTGGACGGCGTCGATTGTCAGGCGCTGGTCACGCTGAACGGTGCTCAGGTAGGGCAATTGGGCAACCGCTTCCTGCGGCATGATCTGGATGTCACCGATGCGCTGGTGCCGGGGCGCAACCGGCTGGCGATCCGGTTTCTGTCGAACTCGGCCGCGGCGCGGGACAAGGCCGCCGCCTTTCCCTTTCCGGTGCCCCATATCTTCTGGAACAACCGGCTGCCGCATTACAATTTCCTGCGCAAACCACAATGCGATGCGGGCTGGGACTGGAACATCGCGCTTAGCCCGCTTGGCGTTTATGGCGGTATCCGGCTGCGCCAGGCCGATCCCCTGCGGCTGGATGACGTGATGATCCGCCAGCATCACGCCAAGGGAAGCGTCCGGGTCGAGGTCGATCTGATCGTCGATGCCGCGCAGCCGCTTGCCACACAGGCAGCGCTGCTGATCGACGCCCAGCAGGTCACGACCCAGGTGCAGCTGTGGCCGGGCCAAACCCGCGTGACGCTGGCCGCGACCATCGACAATCCGCGCCTGTGGTGGCCAGCCGGCCATGGCGCGCAGGCGATGTATGACCTGCGGGTGCAGATCGGGGATGAACAGCGCGACCTGCGCATCGGCTTGCGCCAGATCGAACTTCTGACCGATGCCGACGAGATCGGCCACCGCTTTGCCTTTCGCGTGAACGGGCGCGAGATCTTCATGCGGGGCGCGAACTGGGTCCCGGCGGATGCCCTGCCCGCCCGCGCGACGCCCGCCGCTGTGGCAGACCTGCTGGACAGCGCCGTCGCGGCGAACATGAACATGCTGCGCATCTGGGGCGGTGGCACCTATCAGCCGGATTGGTTCTACCAGATGTGCTCGGAACGCGGGCTGCTGATCTGGCAGGATTTCATGTTTGCCTGCAACCTTTACCCCGCCGCCGACAGCAGCTGGCTGGACGAGGTGCGCGCCGAGGCCTGCCAGCAGATCCGCCGCCTGTCGGCCCATCCCTGCGTGGCGCTGTGGTGCGGTGACAATGAACTGCTCGGCGCGCTGACCTGGTTCGACGAAAGCAAGAAGGATCGCGACCGTTATCTGGCGATGTATGACCGGCTGAATCACACGCTGGAACAGGCCATGCGGGCCGAGGCACCGGATATCCCCTGGTGGCCATCCAGCCCCTCGGTCGGGCCGCTGAATTTTGCCGATGGCTGGCATGACGACACCTCGGGCGACATGCATTTCTGGGATGTCTGGCATTCGGCCAGGGATTTCGAACAGTATCGCAATGTCCGCCCGCGCTTCTGTTCGGAATTCGGCTTCCAGTCCTTCCCCTCGAACCGGTTGATCGACAGCTTTACCGACCCTTCCGACCGCAACGTATCCTCGCGGGTGATGGATGTGCATCAGCGCAATCCCGGCGGCAACAGCCGCATCGTCGAAACGCTGGCACGCTATTTCCGCTTTCCCGACGGGTTTCAGGACATGGCCTGGCTTAGCCAGATCAGTCAGGCGCTGGCGATGAAAACCGCCATCGAGTTCTGGCGCGCAAACAAGCCGCGCTGCATGGGCACGCTGTATTGGCAGTTGAACGACACATGGCCGGTGGCCAGCTGGTCCAGCCTTGAATATGGCGGCGGCTGGAAGGCGCTGCATTATGTCACCCGGCGCTTCTATCAGCCAGTGCTGGTCACCGCCCAGCCCGACCCCGCCACAGGCGACATCGTGCTGTGGGCGGTGAATGATACGCCCCTGCCGGTGCGGATCCAGGTGCAGGCACGCGCTGTCCGCTTCGGCGGCGCGATGACGCGGCTTGGCGCCTGGCAGACCCTTTGCCCCACCGACCGCGCCACCCAGGTGGCGCGGTTCGCGCCCGGCACCCTGGCCGAGGATGCGTTTTTGCATTTCGACTGGAGCGATGCCGAGGCCGCGCATCAGGGCGAGAACGACTATCTGCCGAAACGCCCCAAGGATTATGACCTTGGCCAACCACAGATCCGTGCCATTCCCCGACAGGCCGGCGACGGCACCCCGCAGGTCGAACTGTCCAGCGACCGACCTGCGCTGTGGGTGACGTGGGACCACGGAGGCGATACAGTCTGGTCCGACAACTGCATCACGCTGTTGCCGGGCCGCCCGCGCCTGCTGACCGCGCGGCGCAACCGGGCCTCGCATCTGCCGGATCAACCGCCGCAGGTGGCCGCCCTGAAAGGATGACCATGGCACGACCTCAGGGCGCAGCCGTCACGTTAAAGACCATTGCCGCCGAAATGGGCGTCTCGGTCACGACCGTCGCGCGGGCGCTGAAGGATGGCCACAAGATCAGTCAGGACATGGTGCGCAAGGTCCGCGAGACGGCCGACCGCATGGGCTATGTCCGCAATCTGGAAGGGGCCAAGCTGCGAACCGGAAAAACGCTTGTCGCAATGGCCTTCCTGGGCTTCTCGGAAGAAGAAGAGGTGGGCGATTCCGGCTCGGTCGGGTTGTTGAGCGGCATTCACCGGCGCTTTGCCGGCACCGATTACGCGGTCCGCGCCGTGCCGGTCGAGACAGGGGCGCAGGCATTGGAACAGGTGCAAGAGGTGGTGCGCGGCAGGCTGGCCGACGGGATGATCCTCGATCATACCCGATTGCAGGACGACCGGGTCAAATACCTGCTGGAAGTGGGCTTTCCCTTTGTCACCTTCGGGCGCACGGAACTGCTGTCCGAACATCCATGGTTTGACATCGACAATGAATTTGCCGCCTGGCAGGGCACCGATGCGCTGCTGCGCGATGGTCACCGGCGGATTGCACTGATCGACGGCGATCCGCGCCATACCTTCGTGCGCCAGCGCATCCGCGGCCATGAACAGGCCCTGCGCGAATATGGGCTGACCCCTGATCCCGCGCTGCGCCAGCTTGCCGAACTGGCCGCCGATACCGCCCGCAAGGCAGCGGGTGCGTTGCTGGATCACGGCGCCGATGCCTTTGTCTGCGCGAACGAGCTGGCTTTTCTGGGCGCGCGTGCGGGTGTCCGCGACAGGATCGGGGACGGCGTCGACCGGATCGGCTTTTCGCTGCGATCAGGCACCAATCTGGCCAGCTATGTCGGCAGCCGCGTCCATGCCTCGCATTTCTCGCGCCGGCAGGCCGGGTGGGAACTGGCCGATCTGCTGCTGGGCCAGATCGAGGCATCCGGTGCCGCCGACCACCAGCGGCTTGTGCGCACCGACCTGATTACCACCGGACAGCCGGGCAAGACGGCCTGAAATCCGCCCGGTCGCCGCAGAAGGTGGCGGCCGGACGGGCCGGGTCAGGCCGCCGCGTCAGGCGCTGGCTGGACGGCGGGGGTGGTCCGCAGCGGCTTTTGCGGCACGATCATCCGCACGCAGACATAGAAGGCCGGGATCAGGAACACGCCCAGAACCGTGGCCGAGAACATCCCGCCCAGCACACCGATGCCGATGGCGTTTTGCGCCCCTGCCCCGGCCCCCGTTGCGGTGGCCAGCGGCACCACGCCAAGGATGAAGGCCAGCGAGGTCATCAGGATCGGGCGTAACCGCTGGCGGGCGGCCTCGACGGTGGCCTCTATCAGGCTTCGGCCCTCGCGTTGCAGATCCTCGGCAAATTCGACGATCAGGATGGCATTCTTGGCGGCAAGCCCGATGGTCGTCAGCAGACCGACCTTGAAATAGACGTCATTCGACTGGCCAAACAGCAGCGCCGCCAGCAACGCCCCCAAGATCCCCACCGGCACGGCCAGCAGGACCGACAGGGGCACCGCCCAGCTTTCATACAGCGCCGCAAGGCACAGGAACACAACAAGCAATGAAATCGCATACAGCATCGGCGCCTGGCTGCCCGACAGCCGTTCCTGATAGGACAGACCGGTCCAGGCCGCGCCATAGCCGCCGGGCAGCTGTGCGACCAATTCCTCCATAGCGTCCATCGCCGCGCCAGAGCTGGTGCCGCTGGCCGCCGAGCCCGAAATTTCCATCGCCAGGGTGCCGCCATAGCGCGCCAGGCTTGATGGCACGGTTTCCCAGTTCAGCGTGGTAAAGGCCGCAAAGGGCACCATCTCGTTCTGGGCATTGCGGGCCGACCAGTCGCGGACATTGTCGGGCTGCATCCGATAGGGGGCGTCCGCCTGCACGATGACGGGGCGCAGCTCGCCCTCCATCTCGAAGTCGTTCACATCGGTGCCGGTAAAGATCGTGGCCAGCATGGCATTGACCTCGGACAGGGTCAGGCCAAAGCTGTCGGCCTTCTGCCGGTCGATGTCGATGCGCATCGCGGTTTTCGATGTCGCATCATTGCCGCGCAGATTGGTGACGCGGCCATCGGCCTCGGCGGCGGCGACCAGATCGTCGGCCGCGGCCTTCAATGCGGCCGTGCCGCGTGCGCCCTGGTCGATCAGCTGCATGGAAAAGCCCGAGGTCGTGCCCATGCCCTGAATCGCCGGCGGTTGCAGCACAAAGACCGAGCCGCGCCGGATGGTCTGCATGAAATGCGCGTTCGCCCGGCCGGCGATGGCGCTGGCGGCCAGCGTCTCGTCGCCGTCGCGCAGGTCGAAATCCTTCAGCCGGACAAAGACCATGGCCGTATTCTGCGCCGAGCCGCCGAAACCAAAGCCCAGGGTGGCAAAGGTCGCGTCAACACCGGCCGATTCCTGATCCAGCAGATAATCCTCGACCTGCTTGACCACGGCCAGCGTCTGCGGCGTGGTGGCATTCTCGGGCAGGTCGATGATCGTCATCAGCACACCCTGATCCTCTTGCGGCAGGAAGGACGAGGGCAGTCGCAGAAACAGCACGCCCACCAGCCCCGCCACGGCTGCCAGCGCCACAAGGGCCGCGAAGGGGCGGCGCAGGATGCCCCGGTTCACACGCTGATAGCCGTTGTTCATGCGGTCGAAATTGCGGTTGAACCAGCGTGCCGGCGCAACCCCGCCGCCATGCTTGCGTGGCCGCAGCAGCGTGGCGCACAACGCCGGCGTCAGCACCAGCGCCACCAGCACCGACAGCACCATTGCCGAAACGATGGTGACCGAAAACTGCCGGTAGATGATCCCGGTCGAGCCGGACATGAAGGCCATGGGCAGAAACACCGCCGACAGCACCAGCCCGATGCCGATCAGCGCGCCGGTGATCTGTCCCATGCTTTTCTCGGTGGCCTCGACCGGGCCAAGGCCCTCTTCTTCCATGATGCGTTCGACGTTCTCGACCACGACGATGGCGTCATCGACCAACAGGCCGATGGCCAGCACCATGGCGAACATCGTCAGCGTGTTGATCGAATAGCCCATCACCGCCAGCACCCCGAAAGTGCCCAGCAGAACGACCGGCACGGCCAGCGTCGGGATCAGCGTGGCCCGCCAGTTCTGAAGGAAGATCAGAATGACCAGAAAGACCAGAACGATCGCCTCGATCAGGGTCTCGATCACCTTTTCGATCGACAGCTCGACAAAGGGCGAGGTGTCATAGGCATATTCGATGCTGACCCCTTCGGGAAAGGCATTGGCCATCCCGTCCAGCATCGCACGCACGGCACTGGCGGTTTCGACCGCATTGGCGCCGGTTGCCAGGTTGATGCCAAATCCGGCCGCGTTCTGCCGGTTGAACCGGCTGTCCGAGCCATAGCTTTCCTGCCCGATCTCGATCCGGGCCACGTCACCCAGACGCACCTGCGCCCCGGCATCGCCTGTCCGCAGCAGGATATTGCGGAAATCATCAACGGTTTTCAGCTGGCTTTGCGCGGTGATGTCGACGGTGAACTGCTGCGCCTCGACGGCCGGATTGTTACCCAGGCTGCCCACCGCGACGGTGGTGTTCTGCGACCGCACGGCGGCGGTGATATCCGAAGGCGCCAGCGCATATTGCGTCAGCAGCTGCGGATCCAGCCAGATCCGCATCGCATAGCCGGAACCAAAGGTGTTGATCGAGCCGACACCCTCGACCCGCTGGACGGCGCCGGTCACGCTTTTTTCCAGCATATCGGCAAGCTGGATCGAGCTATAGGTGCCGTCCTCGCTGACCAGCGCCCCCACCATCAGGATCGACGAGGTCGACCGCGACACGCGGACGCCGGCATCCTGCACCGCATCGGGCAGGCGCGTCAGGACCAGCTGGATCTTGTTCTGCACCTCGGTCTGCGCGTCGTCGGGATCGACATCCTGTTCAAAGACGATGCTGACCGATGAACTGCCCCGCGCCGAGCTGGAGGTCATGTAGATCATGCCTTCCAGCCCGGTCAGCGCATCCTCGATCACCGTGGTGACCGAGTTCTGCACCGCCTCGGCCGAGGCCCTGCTATAGCTGGCCGAGATGCGCACAGTGGGCGGCGAGACCTCGGGATATTGCGAGATCGACAGGCTTTGCATGCCCAGAACGCCGCCCAGCATGGTGACGATGGCCAACACCCAGGCGAAAACCGGGCGATAGATGAAGAAACGCGCCATGGATCAGTTCCCGCCCGTCGTTGCGACATCATCGACGATCAGCCCCGCCGCCGAAACGGCCACGGCGACCGGGTCGATCTGGGTGCCGCCCGTCATGTTCTCGATATTGTCGACCAGCAGACGGGTGCCGTCCTCCTGCCCCTCGGCCACGATCCAGGCGCTGTCGGTGGACCCGATGGGTGTCACTTTTGTTTCAACCGCACGATCCTCGCCATCCAGCGTCCAGATGGTCAGGTCGCCATCGGCGCCAATGCTGGCGGCCATCTGCGGGATCAGAAAGCTTTGCGTGCTGCCCAGGGTCAGCGTCGCGCGCACGAACATGCCCGGCATGATCAGCCGGTCAGGATTGTCGAACCGAAACCGAACCCGAACCGTCCCGGTCGAGGTCGAGACCCGGCTGCCGACCGAGGACAAGGTCCCCTGACCGGCAAAGACCTGCCCGTTTTCCAGCATCAGCGACACCTCCAGCCGGTCGCCCGGCTTGACCGCGCCGCTTTCTATGCGGGCGCGCATTTCCAGCATGCGGGCGCTGGCCTCGGACAGGTCCACGTTGATCGGGTCCAGCGCCGTCACCGTGGTCAGCGCATCCGATTGCCCTGACGTGACCAGGTCGCCGATGGACACACCGGGCACATCGGGCACGCCCGCGACCGGGCTGCGGATCGTGGCGCGGTCCAGGTCGATCTGCGCCACCTGAACCGCCGCCTCGGCCACGGCGACGGCTGCCTGCGCCTGCGCCAGGGTCATCTGCGCGGTTTCCAGCTGTTCGCCAGTCGCGCCCGTGCCCAGCAGTTTCTGATAGCGGTCGACCGTGGCCTGTGCCGCCGGCACCGCCGCCTCGGCGCTGCGCAGACTGGCCTGAGCCGAGGCCAGCGCGGCCTCATAGCTTTGCGCGTCGATCGAGAAAAGCGGCGCTCCCTGTTCCACCTCGTGACCCGGTTCATACAGAATGCCGGTGATGATGCCGCCGACCAGCGGCCGCACGGTCGCATCCTCGACCGCCGCCGCCTGCCCCGTCAGCGCGACCTTCAGCGGCACCTCGGTCCTGGTCAGGGCAATGACGCCTGCCTTGCGGGCAGCGGCCCCGCCCGCATCGGGCGGGGTCTGCGCCATGGCCGGGGCACCAAGAACAAGGCCGCACAGGCACAAAGGCATCACGAGCCCGGTCAACAGGCGGCTGGCGCGATTCATCATTACGGTCTCCGGGTCTTTGTGGGGATTGGTTGGCGCGCGATCCGTCGACCGCAAGTCCACAGTGTCGTCAATCGTGATCCGGCGGGAAGCCAGCCAAGGGTGGCACCGATCAGCGTGGCGGGCACAAAAGCAGCAATGACAGGCAATGTCGAGCCGCCGGGCCGGCAGGATGCCGACCCAAGGGATCACGGTTCCGTGCTATTTCAGCAGATTACCAAGCCGCCCCAACACAGTCACGATCTGCTTGCTGTTGCTGTCGACCAGCACCAGATGTTCATCGACCACGCGATATTCCTGCCCACGAGGAGGCGCGTCAAAGCGGCTGTTTCGCGCCCGTTCGATCGGCTGGCCCGACCTGCCGCTGTCGCCGACACGGGGGGCACTCGCCCGGACCGTTGCCTGCCGAGGCCGATTTTCTTGCGGCGCGGGCCTCGCGGCGGTTTTGGGATGGGCGGCGTTCGGATGGGCGGCTTTGGTGTTAGCGGCAGGTTGCTGCTGGGCGCAGTCCAGCCGGCTGCCATGGCACGCGGGTTGCGTGTGGCTTTGTGCAAAAGCGGCGGGCGCAAAGATCAGGGCAAGCAGGGTGGCGCTGATGGCGGCAATATGACGGTTCATTCCGGGTTCCTCGTTCGAATGGATGTGCCGGCCCCGAAGGGCCGGCGCGTGGTGGCGCTGCGGCCGCTCAGCCGCGCGGGGCCTTACCCGAAGGCGGGGCCGGCGGGGCCTCGGCCTGGATCAGCCGGGCAAGCTGCGCGTCCGACAGGACGGTTCGCAGGTTTGCGGCCGCCTTTTGCAGCGCCTGTGCCTGTTGCAGCGCATCGCCGCTGGCGCCATGGGCGATGGCCTGTCCGGCCATGACCTCGGCCATCAAGGCGCGGGGCTGACCCTGCCGGGGCGCCTGCGCGCCTGCCGGCGGCGCGGGTGGGCGTTCGCCCTGCGCCCTTTGCGGCCGGGTTCCGGGCTGTTGCGGGGCGGTCTGGGCGAAGGCCAGCAGCGTCTGCCGATAGGCCTGCCATGCCGGGGCCTGTGCCGCATTGATGCCCAGCTGGGCCTCTTGCGCGGCCAGCCGTTCTGTGATGTTCGCCACGGTCATCGGCGCAGAAGGCATGCGGCCATCCTGTGCCAGTGCCGGCAGAGCCACCGCCCCGATCAGCGACATGGCCAGCAGGCCGCTTGTCAGCATCCGTTTCATCGCAACTATTCCTTTTCTGTCAGGTCGATGCGGCGAAACTGGGGCCATTGCGTATCCGGCATTGGTCCCCGAGGTATCGAAAGGTTGCCAGCCCCGGCCTTTTTGTATCCGAAGATTGCCGGCCCCGCTTCGGCAACATTCGGCAACAAATCTACCTGCCTTGGGCGCGTCCGATGCGGCTATAGTCTGGAAAACGGGAATGACACCGCCATGCAGATCGCCCCCCTGATCCTTGTCGTCGATGATGACCAGGAAATCCGCAGCCTGACCGCCCGCTATCTGACGGGCCAGTCCTTCCGTGTGCAAACCGCCGCCAGCCGCCGCGAATGCGAAACGCGGATCGCCCAGTCCATGCCCGATCTGGTCGTGCTTGACGTGATGTTGCCCGATGGCTCGGGGCTGGATATCTGCCGCGACCTGCGGGCCCGCCATCCACGGCTGCCGATCATCATGCTGACCGCGCTGAAAGAGGATGTCGACCGCATCATCGGGCTGGAAATCGGTGCCGACGACTATCTGGGCAAGCCTTTCAACCCGCGCGAGCTGGTGGCGCGGATCAAATCGGTTCTGCGCCGCGCCACGCAAGAGCCGCCCGAGACCGAACCCTTGCGCCGCTATGCCATGGCCGATTTCCGCATCGACGTCGAGCAGCGCCGCATCGACGGTCCCGATGGCGACCAGATCGAGCTGACCGGGGCAGAGTTCGACCTGTTGCGGGTGTTTCTGGAACGGCCCGGCCGGCTGCTGTCACGCGATCAGCTGCTGGATCTGACGCAGGGCCGCGACCGCGATCCGCTGGACCGCTCGATCGACGTGCTGATGAGCCGGCTGCGCCGCAAGCTGGGCGACAAGACGGATGTGCCGGTGTTCAAGACCGTGCGCAATGGCGGCTATCAGCTGGTTCTGCCGGTGACGGCCAGCGTGGTGGCGCGATGACCTCGCTGCGCGCCCGGATCACGGCCCTGCTGATCGCGGCGATCTTGGCGGTCGTCGGGCTTGCCACCTTCGCGGCCAGTCGCGCGCTGCAACCACCCCCGCCCGAAACCACGATCGAGCCGATCGCCCGGCAGATCCACCTGCTTGCCGCACTGGCCCAGACCGCGCCACAGGCGCTGCGCCAGGCCGGCGGCACGGTGCAGGACCAGCCCGCAGCCGGGGGCGAGGTTCTGGAACGGATGAGCCGCTTTCTGACCCGCGCGCTGGACCGGACCGGGCCGCCGCGCAGCGCCATCGTCAACCGCACCGGCAGCGAAGGCACGCTGACCGCCTCGGTCGCGCTGGATGGCGGGGGCTGGCTGATCACGCCGGTGCCCGACCCCGCCGCGCCCGACAATCAATGGCGAAGCCTGGCGGTCTGGCTTGCGGTGATCGTGACCGGCTCTGGGGCGCTGTCCTTCTATGCCGCGCGGCGGCTGACCCGACCGCTGGAGCTGCTGGAAGGCGCGGCCAGCCGGATCGGCGCCGATGCGACGCTGTCCAAGGTGGACGAAACCGGCCCGGCCGAGGTGCGGGCCACCGCGCAGGCCCTGAACCGCCTGTCCGAACGGCTGGCGCATGCGATGGACAGCCGGATGCGCCTTGTCGCCGCCGCCGGCCATGATCTGCGAACCCCGATGACCCGGATGCGCCTGCGCGCCGAGTTCATCGAGGATGACACCGACCGCGACAAATGGCTGGCCGATCTGGCCGAGCTTGACCAGATTGCCGACAGCGCCATCCGGCTGGTGCGCGAGGAAGCCAGCACCGCCGACACCCAACCCCTGCGGCTGGACATCCTGCTGACGGAAATCGTCGGTGAAATGGCGGAACTGGGCCATCGCCTTCGGATGGACCCGATGCCCGCAACCCAGGTCCGGGCCGGTCCCATCGCGCTGAAGCGGGCACTGCGCAACCTGATCCTGAACGCCGCCACCCATGGTGGTGGCGCGCAGGTCGCGCTGTCACAATCCGCCGATCACGCGCAGGTCACCATCCGCGATCAGGGGCCTGGCATTCCCGCCGATCTGCTGGGTCAGGTGTTCGAGCCGTTCTTTCGTGTCGATCCCTCACGCGCAAAGACCCTGCCGGGCGCGGGTCTGGGCCTGGCCATTGCCCGCGAAATCATCGAGCGGTTCGGCGGCACCATCGCCATCCGCAACCTGTCGCCCAGGGGGCTGTTGCAACAGATCAGCCTGCCGATGGCCTGACGGCGGGGCCAGCGGCGCCCGACCCTAACGGCGGGTTGGGCGAATCTGACCGCGCAGGTCGACCAGCCGTTGCAGCGAGGCAAGCGTTCGGTCCGGCTCGACCGAGGCAAGCGCCAGGGCCATCGCCTCTAGCGTGACCAATGCGGGGGCATGCAGGGCGAACTGATCGCGTTTGGCGCGCGGGACGATCAGCACGACGGCAGCATCCTTGCAAAGAACCGAATCCTCGCGCCCCAGCAGCATGATGATGGGCACCGAAAGCCGCTGTGCCTCGGCGATCACCGTCTGGCTTTCGCGATGGGCGCGGCTTTGCGCCAACATCACCAGCACATCGCCCGACTGCATTTCCAGCAATTCCTCGGCCAGCAATATGCCCGAGGCATTCAGCGCATAGCTGGGGAAACCGTGGCGCTGAAAGATCCGCGCGGCATAACTGGCCAGAATCCCCGAGGCCTGCATGCCGAAAAGGCCGATGCGCCGGGCGCCGCGCAGCAGCCCAACCGCCTTGGCCATCGCCGCACGGTTGCGGTCCGTCGACATCGCCTGGATCGCATGGCTTTGATCGGCGATCACGAAGTCGATCGCGGCATCGGTATTGCGGCCGATCTCGGTGGCGGTCGAAGCCAGCTTTTCAACCGGGGAATCTGTCTCTCCCAGCCAGGCTTCAAGCGTGTCCTTCAGGTCGACAAGGCCCTGAAACCCCAATGTCTGGATCGCCCGGATCACCGTCGCATCCGATGTGCCGGCGGCAAAGCCGATCTCCAGCGCGGATTTGCCCAGCACGGCGTGACGATTGCCGTCGATATAATCCAGCACGTTCAGCAGACTGGGCGACAGGCTGGCGCGGCGCTTGCGCAGGCGGTCGGAAAACCGGTCGGTGCCGTGATGACGCCTGGGGCGAAGTTCTTTCTGGGTCATCGCAGGTCCAAACCAGAATTCACCGTCCGGCTAGGGGCGGGTGATCTGGGGCCTGCCGGCGATATGGGACTGCACCACCGCCACCATCAACGCAAGTCCCGCATAGGAATTCGAGATCGCCTCCTCGCGTGGGATCAGGATATAACGCCCCTCCTGGCAAGCCAACAGGAATTGGCAGAAGCCGGGAAACAGCGCCTCCATCGCGGCGATTTCATCGGCCGGCTTGCCGCCCGTATCGCTGCGATAGGGGGCAAAGATATAGTCGGCATCCAGTTCTGGCAGACGCTCGGCGCTGATCTCGATCCGCTCGCCGGGTGGGATCTGGTCGATCAGCGCCGGAAAGCGAAACCCGGCGTCGCGCAGCACCCGCCCAAGGGCGCGATAGGTGTGCCAGGCGGCGACCTTGCCATTTTGCGCCTGCATGACCGACACGCTGATCTGCTGGCTGTCGACCGCCGCCTGCAACGCCGCGATCTGCGCCTGATAGCGATGTTCAAGGACCGCCAGCCGCGCCTCGGTCCCGGTCAAGTCGGCCAGCCGGCGATAGATATGGGGTGCACCGTCCAGCGTGTTGTCGATCACCACCGTGGGCGCAATCTTTTCCAGCTGCTCGACCGGGGTTGCACGGCCCGGTTCGGTCAGGATCAGGTCGGGCCGGGCGGCGATAACCGCCTCGATATCAGCATTGACCGAGCCGATATAGGCGATGTCGGAATTGTCGAAATCCACGCCGGTCAGGATCGCGCCGGACCGCAGATAGGCGATGCCGTTCAGCCCCATGCGGCCATGGCTGGCCACCGGCATGACGCCCAGTTCGATCAACGGGATGGTCAGGTCAAGATCATGCATCGAGACGATGCGCAGCGGCCGCACCGGCACGGCCACATCGCGCCCGGCATCATCGGTGATCTGGCGCATGTCCTGCGCCAGCGCGGGCACCGCCAGACAGGTGAAAATCAGGGCGATCAGGAATTTCATGTTTCCTCACAGCTGGTTGCGGCGTGCCCAAAGCAGCACGACAAGGATCGGGGCGCCGACAAGGGCAAGGATGATGCCAGCGGGCAGTTGCAGCGGGGCAAAGGCCAGCCGGCCGATGCTGTCGGCACCAAGGACCAGCGCCGCGCCGATCATCCCGCTGGCGGCCAGATGGGCGGCCTGGCCTCCGCCCAGTGTCAGCCGGGCCAGATGCGGCGCGATCAGCCCGACGAAACCCAGCCCGCCCGCGACCGAGACACAGGCGGCGGTCAACAGCACCGGTGCGGTGAAACGCAGCCATGCCAGCCGGCGCAGGCGCACGCCCAGCCCGGCCGCGACCGCATCGCCAAGCGCCGCCGCATCGGCATCGCGCGCGGTCGCGAACAGCAGCATGGCACCGGCCAGCGCTGCAATGGCGGCAATGTGCACGGCCTGCCAGTCAGCGGCGTTCAGGCTGCCAGCCATCCAGATCATCGCGGTCTGCACATCGCGGATATCCGAGGTCATCAGCAGCACCGCCAGCCCCGCCGACAGAAACCACGACAGCCCGATCCCGATCAACACAAAGCGCAATTGCGACAGCGTCCGGGCCAGCGCCACTACCAGCAGCGCCGCCGCCAGCCCGCCAGCCATGCCCACAGCCGGGCGCCATGCGATCGGTGCCTGCGGCGCCAACAGGATCAGCGCCACCACCGCAACCGCCGCGCCGTCCTTGACGCCCAGCAAGCCCGGATCGGCCAAGCCGTTGCGGGTCAGCGCCTGCATGGCCGCGCCGGCCAATCCCAGCATCGCCCCGCTGAGCAGCGCCAGCAGAATGCGCGGCAGCCGCAGGTCCAGAAGGATCATCCGCGCCGTGTCCGAAGCCGTGTCCGAGGCCGTGCCACGCAGCAGCGCCATCAGATCGGCCGGGCCGGTCTGATGGCTGCCCAGGGGCAACATGGCCAGAGCCAGCAGCGCAACCCCGATGCCCAGCCCCAGCCCCAGCAGCAACCGGCGCCGCGACAGACGCAGGCTTAGCCTGCCCTGGCGGATGACCCAGCTCATCGGATCACCCGCAACACGATGGCGATGAAAACGGGGGCGCCGACAAGCGCGGTCATCAGGCCCGTCGCCATCTCGTGCGATGTGCCTGGAAGGCCGGCGGCAATGTCGGCCGCCAGCAGCAGCGCCGCGCCCAGCAACGCGGCCAGCGGCAGGGCGCGCAGCAGATCCCCCCGCGCAAGCCGCCGCGCAAGGCCCGGCACCACCAGCCCGACAAAGCCGATGGGACCGGCAATGGATACCGCCACGCCGCACAGCGCCGCCGTCCCGGCCAGCCCCACCGCCCGCGACCAGCCCAAAGGCACGCCAAGCGCCTTGGCCGTGGCATCGCCAAGCGCCAGCGCATTCAGCTTTGGCCCCAGCCAGATCGCCGCCGCCAGCCCCGCCACCAGCAGGGGCAGCGCCGCGATCAGCCGGTCAAAACCAGCGCCGGCAAGATCACCGGCCAGCCAGACCCGCATTTCGGCCAGCGTCTCCTCGTTCAAGATCAGGATGGTCGAGGTCAGGGCCCCGGCCAGGGCCGACACGGCGATGCCGCAAAAGGTCACCTTGGCCAAAGTCACCCCGGTCCGCCCGGCCGAGGCCAGCAGCATGACCAGCGCAAAGGCCATGCCCGCGCCGCAGGCGGCGATCAGCGTCATGCCCAGACCCGGACGCAACGCGGCCGGCAGCGACGAGGCCAGCACGACGGCCAGCGCCGCGCCGGCATTCAGTCCCAGAACATGCGGCTCGGCCAGGGGGTTGCGCAGCAGGGCCTGAAGGATCAGGCCGGAAATGCCCAGGGCGGTTCCGACCACCAAGGCCGCCGCGATCCGCGCCAGCCGCAACCGCCAGATCACCTGATGATCGAAATTCTGCGCGTCAAAGGCCAGCAGCGCGCGCATCACCTCGCCCGGCGCAACCGGGCGAGGCCCCATGCCCGCACGCAGGCAGGCAAGAGCCAGAACCAGCGTCATCAGGCCGAAACCAAGGCCCAGGCCAAGCGAGCGCGCCTGTCTCATCCGATCCGGCCTGCGGGCACAAAGACCGGCAGGCCGGTCCGTGGATGGCGCAGCGCGACGACCTCGGTGCCGAAGATGGCGCGCACAAGATCAGCGTCGCAATCGGTCGGATCCTCGATCATCCGGGCCAGTTGGCCATCCTTGAGAAAGGCGATCCGGTCGGCAAATTGCAGGGCGAAATTCAGGTCATGCAGCACCGTGACGATGGTGCGCCCATGGTGATGGACCAGACTGGCCAGCAACTCCATCACCTCGACCTGATAGCGCAGGTCCAGATAGGTCGTCGGCTCGTCCAGCAGCACGATCCCGGTTTCCTGCGCCAATGCCATGGCGATCCAGACGCGCTGGCGCTGGCCACCCGACAGGCTTTCGACGGGGCGATCGGCAAATTCGGTCGTCCCGGTGATCCGCATGGCGCTGGTGACCGCGGCCTCGTCCGCCTTGGACCATTGCCGCAGAAAGCCCTGATGCGGATAGCGGCCACGGGCAACCAGATCCTGCACGGTCAGCCCCTCGGGCGTCAGCGGGTTCTGCGGCAACAGTCCCAATCGCTGTGCCACAGCGCGCGTCGGCAGGCTTGCGATCTGCTGGCCGTCCAGCAGAACCGCGCCGCTTTGCGGCCGCAACAGCCGCGCCAAGGCCGTCAGCAAGGTCGACTTACCCGATCCGTTCGGCCCCGCCAGAACCGTCATCCGCTGCGGCGCGACCAGTAACGAGACCTGCTTCAGCACCGCAGTTCCACCATAGCCCGCACCAAGTTCGCGGGTCTCAAGGGGCGGGGTGGGAATCGTCATGGGCTGGTTCCGAAAATCAACATCACGGCGTAAAGACAGAGCGCGGATGTAGTAGTCAACTTTTTTCGTCGGAATTTCGGCGCAAAGCCGCCTGACAGGCACGGATCCGAGGGTGAAACCTGCCTTTCTGGCCGAAACAGCAGCAATTTCTGGGCATCGCAGCATCACTTAATTCTTTACTACTACAGTCGGGAATGTGAGTCGTCACCAAAATGACATCGCTGTGACAAGGAAAAACAACAATGACGCACAAGGTTTCGTCGGGCCGATGCCTGATGGCAAGCGGACTGGCGATCTGTACCGGACTTGCGCTTTCCCCATCGCTGCGGGCCCAGGCTGTGCAATCCGACCAGCAAACCGTACTGCTGGAGGAGCTGACCCTGACGGCCGACGCCGCCGGTCAGGCGACCAAAGGCTATCAGCCGCTGGAAAGCGCCACGGTCACATTGCGCCCAACCCCGATCCTGGACCTGCCGCAAGCGGTCAATGTCGTCAGTCAGACCGTCATCCGCGATCAGGCGGCATTCACGCTGGATGAGACATTGGCGAATATCAGCGGTATCGCCCAGGCCAATACCCTGGGCGGCACGCAGGATTCCGTCATTCGCCGTGGTTTTGGCGGCAACCGCGATGGCTCGATCCTGACCGATGGTCTGAAATCCATCTTGCCGCGCAGCTTCAACCTGACGACCGAACGGGTCGAGGTGCTGAAAGGCGCGGCCTCGACGCTGTATGGGATTCTCGATCCAGGCGGGGTGGTGAACGTCATCACGAAAAAGCCGGAATACACGGCCGAGGGCGAGGCCACGGTCAGCGGCTCCAGCTTTGGCGGCGGCTCGGCCAGCCTTGACTACACCGCGCCGATCGAGGGCACCGGCTTTGCCTGGCGCATGATCGCCGGCTATAGCGACGTGGATTACTGGCGCAATTTCGGCAACAGCCGCAGCTGGACAATCGCCCCCTCGATCAGTTGGCGCAATGACACAAGCTCGGTCACGCTGTCCTATCTGCATCAGGATTACAGCCAGCCCTTTGACCGGGGGACTATCTATGACGAGGTGAACGGCCGCTTTGTCGACGTCGACCCCTCGATCCGCTTTGACGAGCCTTTCAACATCACCGAAGGCAAGACCGACCGGCTGGCCATCACGGCGGCGCATCAGCTGGCGGATGGCTGGGATCTGTCGCTGAACTATGCCTATAGCCGCAACACCTATTCCGACAATCAGGCCCGCGTTCTGGACTTTGACGCGGCGACCGGCAATGTCCGCCGCCGCATAGACGCGACGCAGGGATCGACGATGTATGCCCATGCGCTGCGGGCCGATATTTCAGGGCAGGTCGAACTGGGCGGGCTGCGGCACGAACTGCTGTTCGGCGCGTCCTATGACAATGAGGATACGCTGCGCACCGATATGATCCGGTGCGATCCGGTTTGGGACTTCAACATCCATGATCCGGCCTATGGCAATGTCGGCACCTGCACCACGGTATCGGACAGCGACAGCGATCAGACAGAACAGCTGCGCACCGGCTCGATCTATGTTCAGGACAACATCCATCTGAACGACCGCTGGATCGTCATAGGCGGGCTGCGCTATCAGAACTATGACCTGATGGCAGGCAAGGGCCGCCCCTTCGTCGTCAATACCGACAATCACGGCGATGTCTGGCTGCCGAATCTGGGTCTGGTCTACAAGCATTCGCCGCAGCTGTCCCTCTATGCCAATTTCGGCAAGACCTTCAGGCCGCAAAGCTCGGTCGGCAGCTATATCGGCGCCCTTGAACCCGAACGCGGCACCTCTTTCGAGATCGGCGCCAAGGCCGAACTGGCAAACGGGCTGACCGCCAATGCCGCGATCTATACCGCCGACCGCAAGAACGTGGCCTTTTCCGAAACTGTGGGCGACGAAACCGTGGTTCGCGCCGCTGGCCTGGTTCGCGTCCGCGGGTTCGAGGCCGACATCGCCGGCCAGATCACCGACCAGCTAAGCCTGATCGCCAGCTACAGCTATACCGATGCGGTGATCAAGGATGACCCGGACTATGCCGGCAACCGTTTGGTCAACGTGCCGCGTCACACCGGATCGGTGTTTCTGGCCTATGATTTCGGGGCCATCGGCGCCTCGGGCAATCAGCTGAAGATCGGGGGCGGCATCCGTGGCGCCAGCGCCCGCACTGCGACGCCGGCCAATGACTATGACCTGCCGGGATATGGCGTGGTCGACCTGTTCGCGACCTATACCATTCAGGCGCGGAACCCCGTGGACCTGCAACTGAACCTGAAAAATGTCTTTGACCGGACCTATTACAGCTCGTCCATCGGCACCAACGCCTATGGCAACCGGATCGCAGAGCCGTTCAACGCCGTGCTGAGCGCCTCGGTCAGGTTCTAGGACCGGGGGTATTTTCGCGCGATGCGGTTTGCTGTATGGATGAGGTGATCGGCCTTGCAGTGAACGAGGATCCAGATGTCCAAGCCCATCGCCCTTGTCGGCCATGCCCATACCTGCCCGGTCCATGGCGGCGGCCCGGTGATCAATCCGGGGCAAACTCTGGTCAGGTTCAACGGCATTCCGCTGGCGGTCGAGGGCGGGCATTGCGGCTGTCCGGGCACGCCACCGCTGCCAGATCCGATGGTGAAAGGATCCAGCAGCGTCAAGATCAACGGGCGCGGCGTCATGCGCGTCGGTGATCAGACCGCCCATGGCGGCAAGATCGTCATGGGCGTGCCGACCCTGCGGTCTGACTGAAAAGGGGCAGGCGCGCCGTGATGTTGGCGTGATGCCCGCCTGTCGGGCGACCCTCTGGCTTATGCGCCCTGGTCCTGTTCATCCTTGGCCCACAGATAGCCGATGAACGCGCCCTTGACGTAGCGCAGCAGCACCAGCGTCATCACCGTGGTGATGCCCCCCAGAACCAGCAGCATGGTGACCGGGTCGGACCGGAACACGACCCAGGTAAAGCCGATCATCGGAATCAGCAGCAGCATGACGATTGTGATGGTGAAAAAGGCCGGCCCGTCGGCCGCCGGATAGGCCCCCAATGGCTCGCCGCAATGCGCGCATTCGTCAACCACAGCCAGATAGCCCTTGAACATATGCCCCTGCCCGCAGGTCGGGCAGCGTCCGAAAAAGCCGCGGCGCAGCGCAAGGCCCATATCACGTTCTTCGGTCATCGTCGCTTCCATTTGAACCCCCGTCTCAGCCAGCGCTCGCCCATCGGGGCGAAGAATCGCTTTCGCTATGCGTATGGTATATATTGTATGGATTTGACATGTCAATGCCCATACAATACATAAGACGCATATGCAGAAGGTAGAAATCACATGTGGGTTCCGCGATCCGCGCCCGCGCGGCTGAAATATCTGGGCATCGTCGAGGCGCTGGATGCCGATATCCGCGCCGGGCGGGTCATGCCGGGTGATCGCCTGCCGCCGCAGCGCGCCGTGGCCGAGGCTTTGGGCGTCGATCTGACAACGGTGACGCGCGCCTTCAACGAGGCGCGGCGGCGCGGGCTGATCTCGGCGCAGGCAGGGCGTGGCACCTTTGTCAGCGAGGAAATGGCCAGCGAGGGGCGGCTGATCGACCTCAGCATGAACGTGCCGCCGCAGCCTGAATCCATCGACTTTCGCAAGTTGATCCCGCAGGATCTGGCGGCGTTGCTGAATGCCCCCCGAGGGCTGATGGCGCTGCAATATCAGGACAGCACCGGCACGCCGCCAAGCCGCCAGGCCGCCGCGCGCTGGCTGGAAACGCGGACCGGACCGATCCCGGCCGACCGGGTGCTGGTGACGGCAGGCGCGCAAGGGGCGCTGTCGGCGCTATGCGCCACGCTGCTGCGCGCCGGTCAGTCAATCGCGACGGGGGCGCTGACCTATCCGGGGCTGAAGGCGATTGCCGCGCAGCAGGGGCTGAACCTGGTCCCGCTGGACATGGACGCGGATGGCCTGCTGCCCGAGTCCTTTGACCGTGCCTGCCGCAGCCATACAATTCGCGCATTGTATGTGACACCCAGCATCGACAACCCGACAACGGCCACCCTGCCCGCGGACCGCCGCCGCGCGCTGGTCGCGCTGGCCCGGCAGCATCAGGTGACCATCTTCGAGGACGATCCCTATGCGCCCCTGCGACCCACCCGGTTGCCATCGCTGATCGAACTGGCACCAGAACGGTGCTGGCATATCGCCTCGCTGTCGAAATGCGTGACGCCGACGCTGCGCGTGGCCCATGTCGTCGCCCCCAACCCGACCGAGGCCCTGCGGCTGGCCGCCACACTGCGCGCCACCGTGCTGATGGCGCCGCCGCTGATGGCGGCGCTGACAGGCAGGTGGATCGTCGATGGCCGGCTTGAACAGATCGCGCTGGCCGTCCGGGCCGAGAACGTCGCCCGGCAGCGGCTGGCGCGCAGGGTGTTGTCGGGCTGCGACTTTGCCGCCGACCCCCATGGGCATCACCTGTGGCTGCACCTGCCGCATCACTGGCGCGCAGCCGATTTCGCGGACCATGCGGTGCGGGCCGGTGTTTCGGTCGTGTCCTCGGCGGCCTTTGCCACCGGGGCACAACCCGTCCACGCCGTCAGGGTCTCGCTTGGTGTCGCGCTGGACCGGAGCGATCTGGAAGACGGGCTGGATCAGCTGGCACAGCTGATCGGCCAGCCCGCGATCGGGGCCGGGATGGTCGTCTAAGGACCACCCGGCAAGCCGATCAGGCCAACAATGCCTGTGCCATATCGGCGGTGACGGGCTGTCCGGCCCCCAGCAGTTTGCGCGTTTTCATATGCACGCGGGCATTGTTCACCGTTTCAACCGCCGTCAGCCTGTCCCCGGCGTCAAAACGGAACACGATCTGATCCGCCATCTGCTCGGCCCGGTCCTCGGGCTGGGCAAGGCCCGCGATCTGCAATTTGAAATCCGCCTGATCCGACCAGAACCACGGCAGCGCGGCATAGGCGCCGGGCGTTCCGCCGGTCAGCCGGGCGGCGATGTGGCGGGCGTGATCGGTGGCCGCCTGAACGCTTTCCAGCCGGACACGCCGGCCGCTGCGGGCATCGGGGAAACTGGCGCAATCGCCCAGTGCCGAAATCTGCGGATCCGAAGTCAGCAGCTGCTCATCCACGGCAATGCCATTGTCGCATGCCAGGCCCGCGGCCTCGGCCAGGGCGCTGTGCGGGCGCACACCGGCGGCCAGCAGAACGTCATCCGCCTCAAGCAGCGCGCCACCTGCCAGCGCCATACCGCGCGGATCCAGCGCAGCACAGGGATCGCCCAAAAGAACGGTGGTGCCAATCTGGCGATGCATGTCCAGGAACAATTGTGACATCTGCGGCGAGACGGCGCGGGACATCAGCCGGGGCGCGGCCTCGGCCACCGTCACATCATGCCCTAACTTGCGGGCCACGGCGGCAAATTCCAGCCCGATGAAGCCGCCGCCGATCACGGCAAAGCGGCGCTTGCCCTGGATGCGGTCGCGCAGCCGGTCGGCATCGGCCAGCGTGCGCAGATCCATCGCCCGGTCCAGCCCCGGAATCGGCGGGCGCAGATTGCCGGCGCCGGTGGCAAGGATCAGATGCTCATAGGGCAGCTCGCCCGCACTGGTCACCACGCGGCTGCCCTGCCGGTCGATCACCGTCACCCGCGTTTCGGGCAGATAACGGATATCCTTCGAGGCATAGAACTCGGCCGCGCGCAGGGCCAGCGCCTCGGGCTTGCCGTCCTGCATATAGGCCTTGGACAGTGGCGGGCGCTGATAGGGCAGACCGGGTTCATCCCCGATCAGCGTCAGCTGCCCCCCATAGCCCAGCTGGCGCAGCGAGGCGGCGGCCTGAAGCCCGCCCTGCCCCGCACCGACGATAACGACCGGTCCTTGCAGCATGGCCACCGACCCCGATCAGAACTGTTCTTCCGGCATATGGACGACAAGGCCGTCCATCGCCGGGGTCAGCTTGATCTGGCAGGACAGGCGCGAATTGGCACGCACCTCGCTGGCGGCGCCTTCCAGCATGTCATCCTCGTCATGCTGACGCTCGCCCGTCTTGCTGATCCAGGCATCGTCGACATAGCAATGACAGGTCGCACACATCATCGAGCCGCCACATTCACCGACGATCCCGTCGACATCATGGGCAACCGCCGCATGCATGACGCTGCTGCCCTCGTCGCCCTCGACCGTGGTTTCGGTTCCGTCAGCGGCAATATAGGTCACTTTCACCATTGGTGTTCTCTCCCTGGCGTTAAGTCTGGCTGGTTGAGGGCCGGTCAGCCCATGATGACCGGCATGTTGATCGGGCCGCGGAAACCAAATCCGCGCCACATGACCGCCGAAGGGTCGGGCAGGCGCATGTTCGGGAACCGCTCGAACAGCAGCGGCGCCATGATCTTGCCCACGGTGCGGCGCGCCGTATGGGAACCTGCGCAGTGATGTGGACCGTTGCCGAATGCCTGATGCTGGTTCTTGTCGCGATAGACTATGAAATCCTCGGCATTGTCGCCAAACACCTCTTCGTCGCGATTGGCCGATGCCTGGATGGTCATCACCGTGTCGCCCTTGGGGATGTCAAAGCCGCGGATCTGCGTGTCGCGCGTCACCAGACGGGAACTGGCCTGAATCGGCGCAACCCAACGGACGGCCTCTTCAAAGGCCTTGCCCCAATCGTCGCCCTCGCGGACCTGTTCCAACTGGTCGGGATTGGTCAGCATGCCATAGACCAGCGTGGCCAGCGCATCGCGCGGTTCATTGATGCCGCCGCCAATGGCGATCTTGATGTTGGAATAGATCTGGCTGCGCGGAATCGGATCATCGGCATTCACCATGACCGAAAAAGCCGAGGCATCGGGTTCGGCCCGCACCCGGTCGACCACCTTGTCGAACATGGCGTTCATCTCGTCATTGGCCCTGTCGGTGACCTCGAACGGTTCGGGGCGCCAGTCGAAATTGCCCGATCCGTCGATCAGGTTCTGCGACCAGCGGATCATCTGTTCATCCGTCGCCTCGGGGATGCCAAGGATATGGGCCAGAATGCGCGCGGCGACCGGGCCGCAAAGGTCGGTGAACAGATCAGCCGGGCCTTCCTTGGGCAGCCGGTCCAGATATTCGACCGCCAGTTTTTCATAAAGCGGGGCCCATTCGCATTGGATGACCTTGGGCGTCAGCGCGGGCATCATCGCCTTGCGTTCGCGCAAATGGTCGGCGCCATCCTTGCGCATCAGCGTATGGGCACGGAAGGCCGGCTGCATCGGCGTGCGCGGATCGTCCGAACTGAACAACTCGGGGTCGTCCTTGACCATCTTGGTATCCGCCGCCTTGACCAGAAAGGTCCGATGGACCGACGGAACACGGACCACGGGCGTATCGGCCCGCATGCGGCGATAGATCGGATAGGGATCCAGCGTCAGTTGATCAAAGCTGATGTCGTCATTCACAGGTGCTAGCGGCATATTTCCCCCCTCTCGCTGGCTGATTCACGCTAGCAATCGCTTGACTATGCATCAATGCGATGCATTTTATCATGCCCATCAAATCCATTGATGGACAGCGTGATGACACGCCCTGCCGCCGACCCTCTCAGCCTGGATTTCGCGACGCTCAGGACGCTTTGCACCGTGCATGATTCCGGCTCGTTCACAGCTGCGGCGCAAGAGATCGGCGTGAACCAATCCGCCATCAGCTATACGGTCGAGCGGCTGCGCAGCGCCTTTCACGACCCGCTTTTCGTGCGCGAGAAGGGGCGGCAGATCGCCACCGATCGCTGCCGGCAGATCATCGAGCAGGTGCGGCCGATGCTGGCGACGCTGGACCGCCTGGCCCGCCCCGAGGAATTTGACCCGGCCCGCACCCGCCAGCGGTTGACGCTGGCCTGCAATTACTACGAGCGGTTGCTGATCGTGCCGCTTCTGGTGCGCGAGCTGCGCCGACATGCGCCAGGGATCGAGCTGGTGGTGATAAACGCGCGCGGCACCGGGCCGGAACGTATGCTGCGCGGCGATTCCGATCTGCTGATCGGCCCGCGACCCACGGTGCAGACCGGCGTTTACGTCAGCCGGCTGTGCCGCGAGGATTATGTCTGCCTGCTGGACCCCGCCCATCCCAAGGCCGACACGGCGCTGAGCATCGACGACTATCTGTCGCTGGACCTGATCGACATCACCTATGAGGGAAACTGGGTCTCGCCCTATATCACGGAATTGCAGGCCATGGGGCACCGGCTGCGCCCGGCGCTGATGGTGCCCAGTCCGGCCGGGGTATCGCGGCTGGTCCAGGGATCGACGCTGGTGGCGACGGTGCCGCGCCGGCTGGCGCATCAGATCGGTCAGGGGCTGCGGATCGTCGATTGCCCGGTGCGTGGGCAATTCGACATCACGCTGGTCTGGCCGCCGCGCTTTCATGCCGATGCGATGCATCAGTGGATGCGGGGCGTGGTGATCGGCCTCAGGCGCGAACTTGGCGATCTGGGAGATCTGCGGCCCGCCGCGCCACAGGCAAACTAGCCCCGGCGCGGCGAATGGTCATTGCATCATCTGGCTTGGCAGGAACAGCGACAGCTGCGGCAACGCGACCAGAATCCCCAGCGTCACCAGCATCGCCACCCAGAAGGGCATGACGCCGACGAAGATCTGGCCAAGCGGCACCTTGGGCGCGACCGATTTCACGATAAAGACGTTGATCCCCACGGGCGGCGAGATCAGCCCCATTTCCAGCGTCAGCACGACCAGCACGCCGAACCAGATCAGGTCGATGCCAAGACCCGTCACGATCGGCACGAAGATCGGCAGGGTCAGCACCAGCATGGCGAAACCTTCAAGGAAGGTCCCCAGCACCATATAGATCAGCAGGATCACGATCAGCGTACCGATGGTCCCAAGCGGCAGCGAGGTGATTACCTCTTTGACGAAATCAGGGATATGGCTAAGCGCAAGGAACGGGTTGAAGATATGTGCCGCGATCAGGATCAGCATGACCGATGCCGTCGTGACGATGCTGTCCCGCGTCGCCTGCCACAATTGCGCCAGGCTGAGGGTGCGGGACACAAAGCCCAGGATCACCACCGCGCCGGCGCCCACACCTGCGGCCTCGACCGGCGAGAAGAACCCGCCATAGATGCCGCCGATGGTCAGTAGTGTCAGCACGATGATCGGCAGCGCGTTGAACACCGCCCGGCTTTTCTCGGCCATGGTCGTGGCGGGACCACGCGGCCCCATCTGCGGCCGGATCAGGCACAGAACCCAGATCGTCACGAGAAACATGCTGAGCAGCAGCAGCCCCGGAATGACCCCGGCCAGAAACAGCCGGCCGATACTTTGTTCGGACAGGATGGCATAGATGACAAAGCCGGTCGAAGGCGGGATCAGGATGCCCAGGGTGCCCCCCGCCGCCACCACCCCAGTGGACAGGCGCGGATCGTAATCATAGCGGTCCATTTCCGCCAGCGAGACCTTGCCCATCGTCAGCGCCGAGGCGACCGACGACCCCGACAGCGCCGCAAACCCGCCGCAGCCGATCACCGTGGCGGCAGCCAGCCCGCCACGCATCTGGCCGATGATGGCATAGGCGGCCTCGTATAAACGGCGGCTCATCCCGGTGATGCTGGCCACATTGCCCATCAGGATGAACAGCGGGATGACGATCAGTTCGGGATTCGATGACAGGGTAAAGGATTCGGATGCCAGCAGACCAAGCGCCGCATTCAACCCGTTCAGTGCCCAGATGCCGACGAACCCGATCAGGAACATCGCAAAGGCCACGGGAATGCGGAAGGCAAGCAGGATCAGCAGCAGCGATACGCCGGTCAGGGCAATGGCAACGGGACTCATTCAACACGCCTCACTTCATGTTCGGACCGACCCGTGATGATGAACTCGGCCGCGCGCAACAGCAGCGCCAGGCCGGTGATCAAGGCCAGCGCGACCAGCGCCCACTGGAACCATGCCAGAGGCAGGCCCAGCAGGTTGGTCCGCAGGTTCAGCATCGCGCTAAGCTGCGCGGCCTTGATCACCGCATAGCCAATGACCATAAAGATCACCCCGCCCAGCAGATCGACCACGATGTCGATCAGATGGTTCAGCCGGGGCGAGAAATAGCGTTCGAACAGGTCGACACAGATATGTCCGCCCTGCTTGTCGCACAGCGCCATGCCGCCGAATACGACGATGACGAAGGCCATGGTCTCCATGTCCAGCGCACCATAAAGCGGGCTGCCAAAGGACCGGCCGACGACATCCACCAGCACGACGCCCACCAGAAACAGCAGCGCGACCGTGCCCAGCCAGGCGGACAGGCTGATCAGCCTGTCCGTGAACGCCCTCAGCGCGGGCAGCATCATTCGCCCCGGATCGCGGTCAGCGTATCAGCGCCGCCGACAGCTTCGACATAGGCGTCGGTCACCGGCGTCAGGACGGCGGCAAAGGCCTCGACCTCTTCGGGGGTCAGGTCGATAACCGTGTTGCGGCTGTCAGCACGGGCGGCCTCCAGCGCGGCATTGGCGGTGGTCATCTAGGCATCCTCGGCCGATTTCGACAGTTCTTCGCCGCCGATGGCGTCAAGCGCCGCCTTGGCCTCGTCCGACAGCTTGTCATAGCTGGCCTGGCTCATCACCGTATAGAAGGTCAGCCGGCCCATATTCGCACCCAGGGTCAGGCTGTCTGCGACCTCGTCCAGCTTGAAGTCGATCAGCGTCGAAACACCCGAAATCGCGCCGTCGATCAGACCGGTTTGCAAGCCGTTATAAACCTGCGTCATCGGCATCTGCACCGGGGTCGCGCCCAAAGCCTTGATCGCCTCGCCCGCGGTCGAGCCGGCAACACGGATCTTCAGGCCCTTCAGGTCGGCCGGAGTGCGAATCTGCGCCGATTTCATGATGAAGATATTCGGCTCGGATCCCCACAGCGCCAGCGGAATGGTGGCCGGGAACTCGCCCGCGAGATTGTCGTCATAGGCGCGCAGCAGCGCCGGATAGGCCGGCTGGTCCAGCGGCAATATGCCGGGCATTTCGACGATCATGGTCTTGGGGAATTGCGACGAAGTATAACCGGGCAGCCCCCAGGACATGTCGGCCACGCCCTGCACCACGCGCACATATTGATCGGCCGGGCCCGAGCCAAGCTCGCCCCCGTGATAGCCGCGAACGGTGACGGCGCCATCGGTGGCGGCGCTGACGGCCTCGTTCAGCTTGTCGATCACCGATGCGGTGATGGTGTGGGTCGGTGCGGTGTAATTGGCGAATTTCAGTTCCTGCGCAGCGGCACCGGACGGCGCGGCAATACCGACGGCCAGGCCGGCGGCGATGGTCAGATCACGGATCGAAATCATGGTCAGCTTCCTCCCTGCTGTCCGGCGAATGGATCAGCCCCATTCCTGTGGACGGTCCGCGCAACCTAGTCGGTCAGTTTCCGCTTCGCATATTCAAATTTGACGGCGCTTCATAAGATTTGGCTATTATAATGCACAGCAATACAGCATCTGTTTCTGCCCCGGAATAGCTGCAAACAGCAGGCGTCGACCAATTTCCGTGAAATATAATGATTATAATTCACTATCTTACATGTCGATCAACAGATTCTCAGATCACCGGAACGAGGCAATATCAGACAAAAGTGGCAGAGTTCTTATATTGAATGAACATCTGTACTTATCGCCGGCAAGGGATTGCCCCCACACCCTTTCCGGCGCTAGTCCATCCCCAATGCCGGCCCACCCGGCAGGTCGAAAACGGGGGAAAACAGGCAAAATGGTCGAGAGCCTTGTCGTTGCGATGATCGCATTCGCGCTTGGTGGCGTTCTGAAAGGGGCCATCGGGGCCGGAACCCCGGTCGTCGTGATCCCGTTGCTGTCAATTTATTTCGGCGTGCCCTATGCGGTGTCCGTCTTTGTGCTGCCGGCCCTGTTGTCGAACATCTGGCAGGTCTGGCAATACCGCGCCGCCCTGCCCGAGCGGGGCTTTCTGATCCAACTGGCCGTTGGGGCGGGGATAGGGGCGCTGATCGGATCGGTCCTGCTGGCCAATCTGCCCTCGGATATCCTGTCGATCACGGTCGGCCTGCTGGCCCTGGTCTATATCGGGTTTCGTCTGGCCAAGCCCGATTGGGGGCTGGATTTCGCGGTGGCGCGGCGCATCGTTCTGCCGGTCGGTGTATTGGCCGGTATTTTGCAGGGCTCGGCCGGGATCTCGGCGCCGGTCTCGATGACCTTCCTGCACGCACTGCGGTTGGAACGGCGGCAGTTCATCGCCATCATCTCGGTTCTGTTCAGCGCGATGGCCATCGTTCAACTGCCCACGCTGTTCAGCCTTGGCGTGCTGGACGGGCAGCGGTTCCTGATCAGCATAGCGGCCTGTGTCCCGCTGTTTCTGGGGATGCCGGTGGGCGGATGGCTGGTGCGTTACGTTCCACCGCAGCTGTTCGATCGGCTGATCATGGTGCTGCTGTTCGTGATCGCCGCCGGGCTGATCTACAAGGCATTGTAGCCGCCCCCCGCCCTCCGCCTACCCCCTTGCACGCGCGTCCTGCGCCTCGCGGATCAGCGCGGCCAGCCGATAGAAGCCATGCGCCATCTTGGAATAGGGCGTCAGCAGGAACAGCGCCAGCACGCTGCCCAGATGCAAGGCCAGCATCACGCCGGTCAGCGCCGTGCCGCCCAAGGCATAAAGCAGCAACCCCGACAGCCCGGTAAGACCCAAAAGCCAGATAAAGCCACGCTCGCCAGACGCGCGCCCCGGCGCACCCAGGTCTGGATCGGCCTTGGCGCGCAGCACCAGAAGGCCGGCACAGCCGATCACCAGCAGAATGCCACCGGGAACGCCCAGCAGCTTGGGCAGCGACCAGAAGCCATAGGGCGCGGGCATGGCAAAGACATAATGCAGCACCGTCCCGGCCGAGGTGGCGGCAAAGCACAGCAGAAAGCCATACATCACCGCCTGATGGCAATGACGCCGGGCATCCGAGAAAGCCTCGGCCTTTTCGAAGTTGCAGCCCTGCCCCTGCCCGCCTGACAGGTTTCGCAACTGCGCCGCTGACAACAGCGCCTCCTTTACATCGGCCACGGAAATCCGCTGGCCACCGACCTCGCGCCAGTATTTCCGCAACCCGATCGCAATGGCCGCCAGAGGCAGCAGAAATGCCGGCAGAAAGATCGCCACCATGGCGCTGTGGCCCAGCCAGGCATAGAAACCAGCGCCTTCGCCCGGCAGCGCCGCGATGATCAGGAACATCAGCGCAAAGCCCATGACCATGGCGACGGCCAGCGCCTCGCCACGCGACTGGAACAGCCGCGCCAGCCCGCCCGGCCAGGCAAAACGCTCCCAGCTGTCCACGCGGGCGGCGGCCAGGGCGCGCGGCAGGTTCAGGTCAAATTCATGCGGTGCCGTATATTGGCAGGCGTAATAGCAACCCCGGCAGTTATGGCACAGATTGGCAAGCTGGGTTATATCGCCCGAGGCGAAAACCTTGTCGCGGGTGATCGCCGGAAAGACCGAACAGAACCCCTCGCAATAGCGGCAGGCGTTACAGATTTCGATCTGGCGCCGCGCCTCTTGGATCGGATCGGTCGAGATCGCCCCCGGATCGGTCTGCAAAGTTACGTCAAGAGACATGGGCGGCGGCCTCCTGTCCGGCAATGCGACCAAAGACGGTGCCGATGGTCATCCCGAACCCTGCCAGATAACCCTGACCAAGGATCGAGCCTGCCATCATCTCTCCGGCGCTCCAGATATTGTCATAAGGCCCGTCGGGGCCGGTGGCGCGGGCGCGCTGATCGACCTTCAGCCCAAGATAGGTGAAGGTCACGCCGGGGCGCAGAGAATAGGCATAGAAGGGCGGCTTTTCGATGGGCCGCGCCCAGTTCGTCTTGGGCGGATCCAGCCCTTCGGTCGCCAGCCCGTCCAGTTCCTGGGGGTGGAAATCGCCGGGGCGGCAGGCGGCGTTGAAACCAGCCACTGTCGCGGAAAGCGCATCCACCGGCAGGCCCAGCTTGCCCGCAAGTTCGGCAATGCTGTCAGCCGCGATGGGCGGATAGACCGAGGGCATGAACAGGTCGATCGAGCGGCTGTCGATGATGGAATAGCCAACCTGATCGGGCTGCGCCGCCACCAGCCGGCCCCAGATCGCGTAACGCTTGGGCCAGACATCTTCGCCCTCGTCATAGAAACGCTGGCCATCGCGGTTGACCACGATGGAAAACGGCACGCAATCAAGCCGGGTGACGATGCCGCCATCGAACTGCGGCGCGCGCCCGTCGATGGCGACGGCGTGGCACTGCGTCGGGTCGCCAACGCTGATGGCGCCCTGATCCAGCATATCGCGCAGCACGACACCGCGATTATACGGCGTGCCCCGGATCAGGAAGTTCCGCGCCGATGGCCCCCATGCCCGCGCCAGCCAGTCGATATCGGACTGAAACCCGCCCGAGGCCAGAACAAAGGTGCGGCCAACCACCCGAACGCTTTGTCCCGCCATCTCGACCTGCATATGCGTGGCACGCGCGCCCTCGATCCCCACATGGCGAACCTGTGCCTCATACACGACGGACACACCAAGCTGCTGCGCCGTCAGGTAATAGGCGTTGACCAACGCCTTGCCGCCACCAAGAAAGAAGGCGTTGGTGCGATCCAGCGACAGGGTGCCAGCCAGCGAAGGCTGAAAGCGAACGCCATGATCCTGCATCCATGGCAGGCACTCGGCCGAGGTGCGGATGGCGTGTCGCGCCAGCCCCTCATCCGTCTTGCCGGCGGTCACGCGCAGCAGATCCTGCCAGAATTCCTCCTCGTCATAGGTTTCCACCAACGGGCCAAGCGCGCCGTGATGCATGCAGCGAAAGTTGCGGGTATGGCGCGAATTGCCCCCGCGATAGGGCTGCGGTGCGCCTTCCAGCATCAGCACGCGAGCGCCGGTTTCGGCGGCCTCGATCGCGGCGCAAAGCGCGGCATTGCCGCCACCCGCGATCACCACATCCCAGGTTTCAGCGCCAAGCCGCGCAGGATCGTCAATTGTCATCATCTGTTTCCTTGTCAGCGCGGCGCAACAGGCGCAGCCGGGCCAACTGGGCGTTTTCTATGTGATTGCGCATGACAGCCTCGGCCGCGGCGCCATCGCGGGCAGTCAGCGCCTGCAACAGGGCGTCATGCTCGGCCAGCGCCTGCCGGGCGCGGTCCGGGGTTTCCATGCTGCTGGGGCCAAGGATCATCAGCGTCGTTTCGACCGAGGCCATGGATTTCAGCAGAAAGCGGTTCCGCGCGGCGTCTTGCAGGCGCAGATGGAACTGCCGGTTCAGCCGCACCAGCGCGGCAGGATCATCCATGGCCGCCGCCATTTCGTCGTTGATCGCCTGCAATTCCTGCAACTCGACAGGCGAGGCCGCCCGTGCCGCCAGCCGCGCCGCCGTGCCCTCCAGCACGGTGCGCATTTCATACAGCTCCATGATTTCGGGATAGTCCAGCTTACGCACGACGGCGCCGGTTCGCGGCTGATGATCGACCAGACCGTCGGCCTCTAACCGCCGGATCGCCTCGCGCACGGGGGTGCGGCTGATGGCAAGCCGCGTCGCGATCTCGGTCTCGGTCAGCCGTGCGCCGGGCGGCAGCTTGCCCAGCCTGATTTCGTCACACAGCCGTTCATAGGCCGTATCGCCCTGCAAGGGGCGCTGCGCCGATTCTTTTTCAGAGGCAGAGATTTTGTTCTTTTCCTTCATGCATCCAGATGTATACAATCGGATACAAATGCGTCAAGATTCGTTTTCATCATCCCGCCGCGCCCTTCTGCATCGTGGCATGACCCTGTTGCTGGCGGGGCTGGGCACGGCTGTCTTCTGGTGGCTGGGCCTGCCGCTGCCATTTCTGTTCGGCCCGATGTTCGCCTGCCTGGCGGCGGCGCTGCTGGGCGCGCCGCTGCGCGGGGTAAAGCCCGTGTCACAGGCGGCGCGGACGATCCTTGGCGTGGCGGTCGGGGCCTCGATCACCCCGGCAGTCATCGGCCAATTGCCGGATATGATCGGATCGGTCGCCTTCGTGCCGCTTTATGTCGCGGCGATCGGTCTGGTCGGCGTGCCATATTTCCACCGGCTTTGCGGCTATGACCTGCCGACGGCCTATTTCGCGGCCATGCCGGGCGGGTTGCAGGACATGGTCATGTTCGGGGAAGAGGCCGGGGCCAATGTCCGCGCGCTGTCGCTGATCCATGCCACGCGGGTGCTGGTAATCGTCACCATCGTGCCGGCGGTGCTGATCTTTGTCTTTGACAACCCGCTGTCCCAGCCCATCGGGGCCGCCGCCGCCGATCTGCCCTGGACGGAACTGGCGATCATGGCCGCCGCAGCCATCGGCGGATGGAAACTGGGCGAGCGTGTCGGCCTGTTCGGTGCCGCGATCCTGGGGCCGATGATCGTGACCGCCATCCTGTCGCTGTCAGGTGTGATCGAACACCGCCCCCCGCGCGAGGCAATTCTGATCGCGCAGTTCTTCATCGGCATCGGTATCGGCGTGGGCTATGTCGGCGTCACGCTGAATGAATTGCGCCGGGATGTGCTGGCAGGGCTGGTGTTCGTGGTGATCCTGGCGCTGCTGGCCTTCATCTTTACCGAGATCGTGGTGCAGCTTGGCTTTGCCTCTCCGATCGAGGGTTTTCTGTCCTTCGCACCGGGCGGTCAGGCCGAGATGACAGTGCTGGCCATCGTCGCAGGCGCAGACCTGGGCTTTGTCGTCGTCCATCATCTGATGCGGATCACCCTTGTAATCCTGGGTGCGCCGGTGGTCGCGGCGCTGTTCGGCCTGCGCGGCGGAAAACGCGGCGAATAGACAGCCAAAAATAAGAAATTTGCATGAAACGTTTCCATAAATGAATTTGATTTATGAAATTTGTGCTGACATTGTTTTTGGTGACGCCGGGTAAATTCGCGACCAGATCGGGGGATGATCTGGGACCGCGCGGCGATCCAAAGGGAGGAAATATATGAAACCGAATTTCACCACCATAATCGCGGCCGGCATGATCGCGGGCCTTGCGCAGTCGGTCAGCGCCCAGGACTTTGGCGGCAAGACCATCGAATACACTATTCCCTTCTCGGAATCGGGCGGTTCGTCGCAATGGGCCAACTTCTATGCGCCGCTGTTGTCGGGGGCATTGCCGGGCGGGCCGACCGTGGTGGTTCGCTATCGCCCCGGTGCCGGCTCGACCGAGGGGGCGAACTGGTTTCAGGGTCAGATGTCCAAGACCGACGGGCTGACCATCTTTGGCGATTCCGGCTCGACCAAATTCCCGTATCTGCTGGGCGATCCGCGCGTGCGCTATCAGTATAACGACTGGACGCCACTTTTGGCTTCGGCCACGGGCGGGGTGGTCTATCTGCCGCCCGATCTGGGCGAGCGGTTCGATGGCGACATGGATGACCTGGCGGACGAGCCTTATCTTTACGGTAGCCAGGGTGCGACCACGCTGGACCTGGTGCCGCTTCTGGCCTTCAAGATGCTGGGGCTGACGGTCGATCCGGTCTTTGGCATCGAAGGGCGCGGCGATGGCCGGCTGATGTTCGAACGCGGCGAGGCCAATATCGACTATCAGACCAGCTCGGCCTATCTGGCCAATGTGCAGCCGCTGGTCGATGACGGGCTGGCCGTGCCGATCTTTACCTGGGGCGCGCTGGATGACGACGGCAATATCGTCCGTGATCCGACCTTCCCCGACCTGCCCAGCTTCAAGGAGGTCTGCGAGGCGACCGCCGCCTGCGAGATCGAGGGCGTGGCGTGGGATGCCTATAAAGCCTTCTTCGTGGCGGGCTTCGCCAACCAGAAGACCATCTTCGTTCCGGGTGACACGCCGCAGGAAATCGTCGATGCCTATACCGCCGCGCTGGATCAGATCATCGACGCCGAGGGCTTCCAGGCATCCGCGACCGAGGTTCTGGGCGCCTATGCGCAGATGACCGGCGAAGCCGCGATCGAGGCCACACGGCAGGCGACCTCGATCACGCCCGAGGCCAAGCAGTACGTGCTGGACTGGCTGAAAGAGGATTACGGCGTCACGATGGAGTGACCCTTTCCCGACCGCAGATCCCGCCCGGCACCTGATCCTGCCGGGCGGGCCAAGCCAAAGCCCATCCAGCGGAGAGCGGAATGGATATTTTTGCGCAAGCCTTGCCCCATATCGGTCAGGCCTTCACCCTGATCTTTCAGCCCTCGCAACTGATGTATCTGATCGCCGGCGTGCTGCTGGGCCTGTCCATCGGCGTCTTGCCGGGGCTTGGCGGGATTGCCGGCCTGGCACTGGTTCTGCCCTTCATGTACGGGATGGAGCCCGTCTCGGGGCTGGCGCTGATGGTCGGCCTGATCGCGGTGATCCCGACATCAGACACATTCTCATCCGTGCTTCTGGGCATACCCGGATCATCGGCCAGTCAGGCCACGGTGCTGGATGGCTTTCCCCTGGCCAAGCAGGGGCATGCGGCACGGGCCTTGTCGGCGGCCTTTACCTCGTCGCTGTTTGGCGGGCTGTTCGGGGCGCTGATCCTGTCCTTCTTCATCCTGATCGCGCGGCCGCTGATCCTTGCCTTCGGCCTGCCCGAGATGCTGATGATCACCATTCTGGGCCTGTCCATGGTGGCGATCCTTGCCGGGCGGGTGCCGCTGAAAGGCGTGGTTGCGGCTGGTCTGGGGCTGATGTTCGGCACCATCGGCTCGGCCCCGGCCGGCGGCAGCCTGCGGATGTCGACCTATGACCTGCCCTATCTGGTCGATGGCTTCCAACTGGTGATCGTGGGGCTTGGCATCTATGCGGTCCCCGAAATCGTCTCATTGCTGCGCCAGGACCGGCCGATTGCCGAAGGCGGATCGCTTGGCGATGGCTGGGGACAGGGCGTTCGCGACTGGTGGCAGAACAAGTGGTTGTCGCTGCGCTGCGCGGTGATCGGGGTGATCGTCGGGGTCATTCCCGGCCTTGGCGGATCGGTCGTGGACTGGCTGGCCTATGGCTCGGCCGTGCAGACGGCCAAGGACAAATCGCAATTCGGCCAGGGCGACATTCGCGGCGTCATCGCGCCTGAAAGTTCGAACAACGCGAAAGAGGGCGGCGGGCTGGTGCCCACGCTGATCTTCGGCATTCCCGGTTCGGGGTCGATGGCGATCTTCCTGGGTGGGCTGGCGCTGCTGAACATGACGCCCGGCCCGCAGATGGTCAGAAACAATCTGGACATCACCTATACGATCGTCTGGTCGCTGGCGCTGGCCAATGTCTTTGGTGCGGGCCTGTGCATCATCCTGTCGAAATATATCGCCCGGATGACCACGATCCGCTTTACCGTGATCGCGCCCTATCTGTTCATGATCATCGCCTTTGCCGCCTTCCAGTCGCGCCAGTCCGCGCTGGATCTGGCCGCGCTGGTGGGCATTGGCCTCATCGGCATCCTGCTGCGCCGCTTCGACTTTTCGCGCCCGGCCTTTCTGATCGGCTTTGTGTTGTCGAACCAGACCGAGATCTTCGTCAACCAGGCTTTCCAGATTGCCGGCGCGCGCTTCCGCCGCTCGGCCGAGGCGGGCTGGGACTATCTGCTGTCGCCAATCACCATCGGACTGCTGGTCCTGACGGTGGTATCGGTCATCGTCGGCATCCGCGCCTCGAAGAACATCCGCGAGAATATCGACGCGCCCACCGGCACCAAGACCGCGCCCGCAATCTTTCTGGGCGTGCTGGCGCTGTATCTGGCGATCGCCTGCGTGGATGCCTGGGGCATCAGCCGGTTCCAGGACAAGATCTTCCCGCTGACCGTCGGGCTGGTCACGTTGCTGGGCGCGGTGCTTCTGCTGCTGCGGATGATGCGCAACCCGGCCAGTGACGATGTGTTCATCGACCTTGAATGCGGCGTCGAGGGCGAGGCCCCGCATGGGCTGTGGTCGACGCTGGCCTGGTTCCTTGCGCTGGTGGTGCTGACCTTCACGCTTGGCCTGTTTCTGGCGCTGGCGATCTTCCTGCTGGCCTTCTTCCGGGTCCGCGGCCGCTTTGACTGGCCACGCACCATCCTTGCCACGGCGCTTGGGCTGGGCTTCATTTCCGGGCTTGCCGGCATTCTGGGCCGCGATCTGCCGCCCGGCTATCTGCAAACCCTCGTCGAACTTCCCTGGCCCCTGACCTGACACCAAAGACCCGAGACATCACATGACCCAGACTGCAATACCCTACCTGTTCCTGCGCGGCGGCACCTCGCGCGGGCCCTATTTCCGGCGCGGGGATCTGCCGCAGGATCAGGACACATTGTCCGAGGTGCTGATGGCGGCCGTTGGCGCGGGGCATCCGCTGAATATCGACGGGATCGGCGGCGGCAATGCCGTGACCACCAAGGTCGCCATGCTGTCCGCGCCATCGACCCGCGATGATTGCGACGTGGACTATTTCTTTGCCCAGGTCGCGGTCGAGAAACGCGAGGTCGACTATCGCCCGACCTGCGGCAATATCCTTGTGGGCGTCGGCCCCGCCGCGATCGAGATGGGCCTGATGCCCGCCACCGATGGCGAAACCGTGCTGCGCATCCATGCCGTCAATACCGGCGCCGTCGTCGAGGCGCGGGTGCAGACGCCGGGCGGCCGCGTCAGCTATGAGGGCGACACCGAAATCGCCGGTGTTCCGGGCAGTGCCGCACCCGTTTCCATGGGCTTCATGGAAACGGTGGGCTCGGTCACAGGTGCGCTGCTGCCCACCGGCAATCTGCGCGATGTGATCGACGGGATCGAGGTCACCTGCATGGATGTCGCCATGCCGGTGATGTTCGCGCGCGCGGCCGATTTCGGACTGACCGGCTATGAAACCCAGAAAGAGCTGGACGAGAACCGTGCCTTCTTCGACCGGGTCGAGCAGATCAGGCTGAAGGCGGGCGAGTTGATGGGCCTGGGCGATGTGTCGAAATCGGTGACGCCCAAGATCACGCTGCTGGCCGCGCCGCGCAATGGCGGCTCGATCTCGACCCGCTATCTGATGCCATGGTCGGCCCATCCCTCGATGGCCGTGACGGGTGCGCAATGCATTGCCGCCTGCGCCATCCTGCCCGGCACGCTGGCCGATGGGCTGGCGCAGGGGCTGGTGGGGCAAGCCTCGACGGTGACGGTCGGGATCGAACACCCATCGGGTATTTTCGAGGTGGTGGTGGACTATGAACAGCAAGGCGATGGCATCGCGCTGCGGTCAGCCGGGGTAGTGCGCACGGCGCGGCTGCTGGCGCGGGGCGAGGTGATGGTGCCGGGCGCGGTCTGGGATGGCAACGGGGGCTGACGGCCCGCCTGCGCCATCTGCCACAACCGATCGGAAGGACCGAAACCGCATGGCCCATCACGTCTATGAATCGCTTGCCGACAGCTTTGCCGCCGAGGGGGTGTCGACCTGTTTTGCCCTGCTGGGCGATGCGAACATGAACTGGGCGACCGCGCTGGCCGGGCGCGGGGTGCGGATGATCTATGTCCGGCACGAACATTGCGCGGTGGCGGCGGCCACGGCCTATGCGCGCAAGACCGGCCAGACCGGGATCGCCACCGTCACCTGCGGGCCGGGGCTGACACAGGTGCTGACCGCGCTGCCGGCGGCGGTGCGGGCGGGCATTCCGCTGGTGATTTTCGCAGGCGAAGCCCCGCTTGGCGCGGCATGGTATAACCAGCAGATCGACCAGGCGCCCTTCATCACCGCCACGGGCGCCCGCTATCACGCGCTGCATCACGTCCCGCGCATGGCCGGGGCGATCCGCGATGCCTTTGTCGAGGCGCGCGAATCCCGCTGTCCGGTGGTTCTGGGCGTGCCCTTCGATCTGCAATCAAAGGTGCTGGAGGCCCCGCTGGACCAGCCCGCGCCATCGGCCAGCATCCTGCCCGATCTGGCCCCGATGCCGCCCCATCCCGAGGCACTGGCCGCGATAGGCGAACAGGTCAAGGCGGCGCGGCGCGTGGTGGTGATGGGCGGCTTGGGTGCGGCGGCGGCCGGGGCTGCGCCCGCCTGTCAGGCGCTGGCCGACAGGCTGGGTGCCCTGCTGGCCACCACCCTGCCGGCACGGGGGCTGTTTCATGGCGATCCGTTTTCCATTGGTGTGGCGGGCGGCTTTTCCTCGCCCCTGGCACGCGCGCTGCTGGCCGAGGCCGATCTGGTGCTGGCCTTTGGCTGCCGGCTGACCCAGCACAATCTGGACAAGGGCAAGCTGTTCCCCAAGGCGCGGATCATCCAGATCGACACCGATCCGCGCACCATCAGCCAGGGCGCCATCGCCGCCGGCTCGCATCTGCGCGCCGATGCGCGGCTTGCGGCCGAGGCGCTGGCCAGCACCCTGCCCCAAAGTCCCGGCTGGCGCAGCGACAGGCTGGCGCAGGCCATCGCCGCCGCCCCCGCCGACACCGCAACCTTCCCGCCCGAGCCGGACCTGCTGGACCCGCGCGATGTGGTGACGGCGCTGGATGCAGCGCTGCCCGGCGATTGGCAGATGGTCAATTCATCGGGGCATTGTTCGTTCTTCTTCGCTCATATGAACCGCCCCTTTGCCCGGTTCCTGACGATCCGAGAGTTTGGGGCCATCGGAAACGGCATTTCCTATGCCATGGGCGTGGCCGCCGCGCGGCCCGGCGATACGGTGGTGATGTTCGATGGAGACGGCTCGCTGCTGATGCATGTGCAGGAACTGGAAACCATCCGCCGCCACGGGCTGAATATCCTGATCTGCGCGCTGAATGACGGCGCCTATGGGTCCGAGATCCACAAGCTGCGCGACGAAGGCCTGTCGGATGAAGGCGCCGTCTTTGGCCGCACCGACCTTGCCGCCATCGCACGCGGTTTCGGGATCGACGGCCAGCGCGTGACCGACCTGTCACGGGTGCCCGATCTGGTGGACGATTTCGCCCGTCGGGGCGGCGCGGCAGTCTGGGACTTTCCGGTCTCGGACCGCGTCGCCTCGCCGGTCATCCGCCGCGCCCATCCGGGCGGGCATTCGGGCACCGAACATCCGGTCGATATAGGGGCGCTGCTGTGAAGGTTCATATCCTTGACGACTGGTATGACACATTGCGCGGGCTGCCGGGCTTTGCCCTGCTGGACGGGCACGAGGTCACCGTCTGGACCGACCGGCTGACCGATCCGGCCGCGCTGGCCCGGCGGCTGGCGCCGGCGGATGCGGTGGTGCTGTATCGCGACCGAACCGCCATCACGCCGGATCTTGCGGCGCTGCTGGACGGCCCCCGGCTGATCGCCATGCGCGGCCAGTATAATCATGTCGATGTCGACGCGCTGACCGCGCGGGGCATCCTGTTCTGTTCGCATATGGCCAAGGATGGGCCGTCGACCTCGACCGCGGAACTGACCTTCGCGCTGATGCTGTCGGCGCTGCGCTATCTGCCCGATCAGATCGCCTCGGCCCGTGCGGGGACGTGGCAGGGCGCGGCGCCGCTTGGCCGGAACGTGGCGGGCAAGACGCTTGGCCTTTACGGCTATGGCGGCATCGCGCGGACCGTGGCCGGTTTCGCCCGCGCCTTTGGAATGCCGGTCCTTTGGTGGGCCTCGGACGAAGGACGCGCCCGCGCCATTGCCGATGGCGAGACCGTGGCCGCAAGCCGCGAGGCGTTCTTTGCCGGGTCGGATGTGATCAGCATCCACAAACGCCTGACGCCCCGGACCAAGGGCGAGATTACCGCCACCGACCTGATGGCGATGCGGCCCGGATCGGTTCTGGTCAACACCTCGCGCGCGGGGCTGATCCAGCCTGGCGCCATTCTTGCGGCGCTGGAGGCCGGGCGGATCGGCCGCGCCGCGCTGGATGTGTTCCCGGCCGAGCCCGTGCTGGACCCCGCCGATCCGCTGATCAGCCATCCCCATGTGATCCCGACCCCGCATATAGGCTTTGTCACCGGCGAGGAACTGGATCGCCAGTTCACCGACATCTTCGGGCTGGTGAATGCCTATGCGGCGGGTGCGCCGCAGCAGATGATCAATCCCTCGGTCTGGAAAGACGCTCGGCCCCAAGGGCAATATGGGCTTTGAAATTGTCCAGCATCTCGGTCTCGATGCGGCCCAGCAGATCGGTCGCATTGTCCGACAGCGGCACCCCACGCCGCGAAACGATGCCAAGCGTGCGCTGCAAGCGGGCACCCACAAGGGGCACCGAGACCAGCACGGCAGGCGCCATGGCGATCGCGGATTCGGGCAGGATGGTCAGCGCCGCACCGCGCGCCACCAGCCGCATCGCCATGGTGGCGTTCTGCACCTCGAAGCGCCAGGTGATCTGGTCGCGCATGTCGCCCAAAGCCACATCCAGCAATTGCCGGTTCTTGGATTGCGAGCGGATCCGCGCCAGCTTGACGCCCACGATATCCTGCAAGGTCACCTCGGCCCGGCTGGCAAGCGGATGGTCATGGCGCAGAAACAGCCGGTATTCCTCGTCCACCAGCGGGCGCAGGCGCAGGTCGGACAGTTCGGCCGACACAATGGTCACGCCAAATTCGGCGCTGCCGCTGCGCACCACGTCCGCGATCCGATCGACCGGGATATCCAGCAATTCAAAGGCGATGTCGGGGCGTTGATCGGACATTTCATGCAGGACCGCAGGCAGGACCGAATTGGCGATCGAGGGCAGACAGGCAAAGGCCAGCCGTCGCGCCTGACGCTGCGCGCCCGCACGCACCGATTCATAGGCGTCCTGCAAGGCCTTCAGCAGGCTGCGCGCCTCGGGCAGCAGGCCCTGGCCCAGCAGGGTCAGCGACACCTCGCGGCTGGACCGCGTCAGCAGGGCGGAACCAAGATCATCCTCGATCTTGCGCAGCCGGTGGCTCAGCGCGGCCTGCGACAGATTCAGCGCCTCGGCCGCGCGCTGGAACGAGCCGTAATCGGCGATCGCCACAAAGGCCTCCAGCCCCAGATAGTCCACGCGCATCGCAACCGCCGCCCTTCGCTGTCATCGGATGCAAGGCTACAGCCTGCCGCGCGCGGGGCAAGCCCATGCTGAGCCTGCCGCAATATCTGCTGCCCGAGGGCATGACCGAGATGGTGTTTCTGCTGCTGATGGCAACCAGCTTTGCCGGATCGCTGATCACGGTGGCCTTTGGCATTGGCGGCGGCGGCGTGCTGCTGGCGGTCATGGCGACGCTGGTGCCACCGGCGGCACTGATCCCGACCCATGGGGTGATCCAGATCGGGTCCAATCTGGGCCGCGCGCTGGTGACGTTCAGGCATATCTTCTGGCCCGCGCTGCCGGCCTTTGCCATCGGCTCGGTCATCGGGGCCGGGCTGGGCGGGGCGGTGGCGATCAACCTGCCGCCCGAATGGGTGCAGATCGGGGTCGGCTCGTTCGTGATCTGGTCGGTGCTGGGCAAGCCGCCGCGCGATGTGCGCGACTGGCCGGTGCTGGTGGGGGCGGTATCCAGTTTTCTGACGATGTTCTTTGGCGCGACCGGGCTGTTCGTGGCGATCTTCACCAAGTCGCAGCGCCTGCCCCGGCATGATCATGTCGCCACCCATGCCGCGCTGATGACAGTGCAGCACGGGATCAAGACGCTGGCCTTCGGCCTGCTTGGCTTTGCCTTTGCCGAGTGGTGGCCCTTTATCGGCGCGATGATCGCTGCCGGTTTCTGCGGCACGCTGGTCGGCAAGACCCTGTTGAACCGGCTGGACGACCGGCGCTTTCGGCTGGCGCTGGACGCGGTGCTGATCCTGCTGTCGCTGAGGCTGATCTGGGGCGGGCTGCGGCAGCTGTTCGCGAGCGGTTAGCCCGCGATCAGATCCCACAGGAAACGCAGGCAGACCAGCACCAGGAACAGCCCGAACGAGGTTTCAAGCCTGCGCCGCGACAGCGCATGGGCCAGCCGCACACCGAACCGCGCGGTCAGCAACGCCGTGGGAATGGTCAGCGCGAAGGTGATGGGCGAGACGAAACCGATGGCATCGGGCGGCAGATCGGTCCGCCCCCAGCCCGCCGCCATATAGCCAAGCGTGCCCGGAATGGCGATCAGCACGCCGACGCCCGCCGCTGTCGACACCGCCCGGTGGATCGGCACGTTATGCAGCGTCATCACCAGGTTCGACACCGCGCCACCGCCGATTCCCATCAGCGCCGAGACCAGCCCGATCACCGCACCATAGGCCCGCAATGCCGCCTTGCCCGGCAGCGTATCGGCCAGCCTCCAGCCCTTTCCCCCGCTAAGCAGCTTTGCCGCATTGACCGCGGCGACGCAGATAAAGACGATCTGGAACACCGCCGGCGGGGCATAGCGCGCAATGGCGGAACCCAGCAGCACGCCGATCAGGATCGGCACCGCCCAGATCCGCAGCAGGTCCATATCGACGGTGCCGCGCTGATAATGCCCCCGGACCGAGGTAATCGAGGTCGGTATGATCACCGCCAGCGAGGTCCCCACGGCCAGGGGCATCGACACCTCGGGCGGGTAGCCCAATATGCCGAACACCTCGTAAAATACCGGGACCGAGATTGCGCCGCCGCCGATACCGAACAACCCCGCCAGAAAGCCGATCAGCCCGCCAGAGACGACCAGCGCCAGAACCAGCGGAATCAGGACGGAAGGATCCGCCAGGCTCATTCTGCGGCCCGCCGTGACAGTGACGCCCCGTCGAACCCGCCCAGCCCCAAGGCCAGCGCCTGCGCATACCGGGGTGCAGCAGCCTGCGCCACGGGCAGGTCGATCCCCTGAGCATGCGCCAGAGACAGGGCCAGTTGCAGATCCTTGTCCAGCCCCGCGATGTCGAATGTGCCGGGCTGGTCGGTGCCGTTCAGCGTGTCGATGACGACCTGCGCGCGGTTTTTCAGAACGGTCGGCCCGGCCGAACTGTCCGCGATCAGGCTGATCGCGGTCTGGGGCGCGATGCCGCTGCCGCGCAGCAGGGCCAGCGCCTCGCCCAGGGTCTGCCAATACAGCGCCAGCGGCAGATTGACGGCCAGCTTCATCCGCGCGCCTGAACCGACGGGGCCGACATGCTCGACCCGCCGGCACAGCTGATCCAGCACCGGGCGCGCGCGCTGGACGGCGGCAGCGGATCCGCCGGCCATGCCCAGCAACTGCCCCTTCAGCGCCGGGGCGACGGTGCCGCCGACCGGGCAATCGACGAAATCGGCGCCGGCGGCGGCGACCTGAGCGGCAATCGCCTGCGCCTCGGCGGGCAAGGTGGTGGACATGTCGATCAGCAGCCGCCCGGCAATGCCGGCATCGGCCAAACCCGCAACAACCGCTGACACCGCCGCCGCATCGGTCAGCGAAATCAGGATCACATCCGCCCGCGCCAGCGCCGCCAGATCGGCCACCTGCTCGGCGCCGGCAGCAACGGCGGCACCAGCCCCGGCAGGGCTGCGGTTCCAGACCCGGACCGAATGGCCCGTCTCGATCAGCCGGTGCGCAAAGGCCGTGCCCATACGCCCTGTTCCGGCGATACCCGTGATCATGTCCTGCCCCCTTTTTGCCGCGGTCCTTGACGGCCGGTCCGGCCTAGCCGGCCCGCGCGCCGATGCTGACCCGCAGATCGTGCAAGCCATCGACATGCAGGTCAATCACATCGCCCGAAACGACCGCCCCGACGCCGGCCGGCGTGCCGGTCATGATCACATCACCCGGATGCAGCCGATACAATTGCGACAGCCGGGCAATGATCTCGTTCGTTTTCCAGATCATCAGGTTGATGTCGGCATCTTGCCTGACCTGCCCATTGACCGACAGCCTGATCGCGCCCGATGTCAGCTCGCCACTGTCCTCGATCCGGGTCAACGGGCCGATCGGGGCGGATTGGTCGAAGGCCTTCGTCACCTCCCACGGCAGACCATTGGCCAGCGCATTCGCCTGATGATCGCGCCGGGTCATGTCCAGGCCGACCGCGTAGCCGAAGATATGGCCGGCTGCCTGCGCCACCGGGATGTTGTAGCCCCCCGATTTCAGGGCCACGACCAGCTCGCCCTCGTAATGGAAATTCTCGGTAAAGACCGGATAGGGGATCTCGCCACCATTACGGACGATGGAATCGTTGGGCTTCTGGAAAATGACCGGGGGATCGCGGTCAGCCTCGCCGCCCATCTCGATGACATGGGCGACATAGTTCTTGCCGACGCAGTAGATCCGCCGCACCGGGAATTTCTCATCGCTGCCGGTGATGTCCAGATAGGCCTGCTGCGGCGGCGTCAGGGCGAATGTCATGAACTGCTCCTTCTCGTGGACGGGTGCGGTATCGGCGAGGCATCACATGTCCAACGCGATCTGACGCCGATAACTAGGGGTATTTCAGATATTCATGCCGCCATTACAGCCATATCATATATATTTTTGCAATATCGAAAGAATCGTATAGCGTAATCCACAGGGAACCAGGGGCAACAGCAGATCCGGCCCCGACAATCAGGGAGGAAGAACAGATGACGGTTGGAAATGGCATTTCCCGGCGCAAGTTCGGCGGGCTGGCGGCGATGGCCGCCGCAAGTCTTACCCTGGGGCGTCCGGCGCTGGTTCGCGCCCAGACCCCGATCACCTTTGCGGTGCCCAACCCTTCGGCGCTGACCTTCATGCCCTATTGGGTAGCCCTGGGCGAAGGCTATTTCGAAGAAGAGGGTCTGACCCCAACGCTACAGGCAATCGACGGATCCTCGGCGGTGTTGCAGGCCATGTCGGCGGGTCAGGCGCAGATCGGCGCGCCGGGACCGGGGCCGGTTCTGGGCGCACGGGCGCGGGGGCTGGATGCCAAATTCCTCTATAATCTTTACCCCAAATCCGTCTTTGGCCTGCTGGTGAAGGACGAAAGCCCCGTCCAGACCCCTGCCGACCTGAAAGGCACCGTCATCGGCGTCGGAACAGCGGACGGCGCCGAGGTGTCTTTCACCAAGGCGATCATGACCGATCTGGGGCTTGCCGAGGGCACGGATTACACCTTCCTGCCCGTGGGCGATGGCGGCACGGCGGCGGTGGCCTTTCTTCGCGACGAGGTCGGATCCTATGCCGGGGCGGTCTCGGATGCGGCGATCCTTGGGGCACGCGGCCTGAAGCTGCGCGAAATCACGCCCGATGCCTATCTGGGCTTTTTCGGCAATGGCATCGCGATGCTGGACAGTCAGATGGCGGCAATGCCCGATCTGGCGCCGAAATTCGGCCGCGCGCTGGTCCGGGGCACCCGCTTCGCCACCGACCCCGCCAATCAGGAAGCCGTGCTGGCCCATTGTGCCGCCGGCAACCCGCAAGAGGGCGAGGACAAGGAGTTCGCCGCCGCCCTGCTGGCCGGCGTCATTCATCGGATGACACCGACCGACGCCTTCATCGCAGAGGGCTATGGCTATCAGCCGCCCGAGCATTGGCAGATGATCCACGATTCCGCCGTTGCCTCGGGCGCACTGGAAAAGCCGCTGGACGATCTGGCCGCCGTCTATACCAATGAATTCGTACCCGGCTGGAACGAATGACAACCATGGCAGAGCGCCGACCCCTTCAGCAGGCCCATCCCGTCGGGCGGCCGGTCTATGAGATCGCCCGCCTGTCCAAGACCTATGCCAGCAACCAGCTGGTCGCGCTGGCCGATGTGAACCTGACCCTGCGCGAGGGCGAGTTCGTCTCGGTCGTCGGGTCGTCGGGATGCGGGAAATCGACCCTGCTGAAGATCATGTCGGGGCTTTCGCCACCCACTGCCGGGCGCGTGATGCTGGAGGGGCGGCCCGTCACCGGGTCGCGCCCTGACATCGGGATCATGTTCCAGCAGGCCACGCTGCTGCCCTGGAAAACGACGATCGAGAATATCGTCCTGCCGATCGAAATCCGGCAAGGGCGCGCGGCGGCGCGCGCTGCCCTGCCCCGCGCCCATGACCTGCTGGCGCTGGTCGGGCTGAAGGATTTCGCCAATGTCTATCCGGGCGAATTGTCGGGCGGCATGGCGCAGCGGGCCTCGATCTGCCGGATGCTGATTTCCGAACCCGCCGTTCTACTGCTGGACGAGCCGTTCTCGGCGCTGGACGAACTGACGCGCGACCACATGAACATGGAATTGCAGCGCATCTGCCGCGAGGCCAATGCCACTGCCTTTCTGGTCACGCATTCGCTGGCCGAGGCGGTGATTCTGTCCGACCGCGTTCTGGTGATGAAACCCCGCCCCGGCCGGGTCGAGGAAGAGGTCACCATCGACCTGCCGCGCCCGCGCAGGCTGGAAATGATCAACACCCCGGAATTTGGCCGGATCGTCGCCCATATCCGCGCCCTGCTGGATCGCGAAGGCGCTTAGGGAAGGAAACCCCGGATGACCGATAGCCGCTTTGACGCCGCGCCCGACGCACAGGATGGCGATACCGTCTGGGTCGAACAGGTCGCGTTGATAGATGCGATCCCGCGCTGGCTGGCGATGAGCCTGCTGTTCATCGCCGTGGTCGGGCTGTGGCAAATCGTGACCAGCATGGGCTGGGTTTCCCCGATCATCCTGCCAAGCCCCGGCGAAACGCTGGAGGACCTGATTTTCGTCGGTCGCAACCTGATTTCGGGCGACTACATGCTGTCGGCGCTGTGGACCACCACCCGCACGGTGTTCTGGGGCTTTGTGATCGCCACGACCATCGGCTTCACCCTTGGCGTTCTGGTGGGCGAGACCAAGTTCGGCGAACGCGCGCTGCTGCCCTATCTGGTTGCCATCGACACCATGCCCAAGGTGGCCTTTGCGCCGCTGTTCATCGCCTGGCTGGGGTTCGACATCGCATCAAAGGTCGCGCTGGCGGCCTTTATCGCCACCTTTCCCATCGTCGTGGCCACGGCGGCGGGGCTTTACGCCGCATCGGAAAACGAACGCATGCTGTTCAAGGCCATGGGGGCCACGCGAATGCAGACCCTGCTGCGGCTGAAGCTGCCGACCGGCCTGCCCTATATGTTCACCGGGCTGAAGATCGCGGCTGTTGGCGTCATGGCCGGCGCCATCACCGGCGAGTTTCTGGGCGGCGGCAAGGGTTTCGGCGCGCTGATCCGGCAATCGGCCAGCCAGATGGACACGCCCCGCGTCTTTGCGCTGATCCTGTATCTCAGCCTGCTGGGGTTGCTTCTGTATTTCGTCGTTGTCTGGGCACAGCGGAAATTCGTGTTCTGGAACAAGGATGAACGCACCGGAGCGATCGGGTGACGGAATGACAGAACAGATCTCGGACATGCCGCGCAGCCTGTCGGAACAAGCCTATGACGTGATCCGGCGGGATATTCTGCTTGGCTTTCTGATGCCCGAAGAGAAACTGCGGATCGAGACCGTGTCCGAGCGTTACGGCATTGGCGCGGTCCCGGTGCGCGAGGCGCTGAACCGGCTGTCCGCCGAGGGACTGGTGCAACGCCAGAACCAGCGCGGTTTTTTTGTCGCGCCGCTGGAAATCGACGATCTGGAAGAACTGGTAAAAACGCGGATCCAGCTTGAAACGCTAGCTTTGCGCGAATCCATTGCCTGCGGCGGCGAGGATTGGGAGGAAGATCTGGTCCTGGCCTTTCACCGCCTGGCCCGCACCTCGCGGCTGTTGCCACCCGAGGCCGCGCATGAGAAATCCGAGGAATGGGACATTCGCCATAACGAATTTCACCGCCTGCTTATCAGCCGCTGCGGATCAAGATGGCTGCAAGGTTTCTGCGCCACGATGATGGATCAGGCCGTGCGCTATCGGAACATCTCGATGAATATCAACGCCAGCCCGGCCCGACGCGAAGGCGCCCCGGCCGAGCATCAGGCCATTCTTGATGCGGTGCTGGCACGGGATGCGGACCTGGCCTGCACATTGCTGGCCGACCACTATAATGGCACGCTGGCTGCGCTGCGGGCACCCGAAAACTAGGGCCGGGCTGCCACCTGTCACCATCACCTGTCACTGCATAACGGTGTTTGTTACGGACGGGCGCCGCAACGCGCTGGTATCCGCCTGCCGGCCGCCATGCGCTGTCTGCGAAATATTCGGTCACATTGCATCGCCTGCGCGCAATATTTTGTTCTTTAAACTGTCACAATTCCGTCTCAAATTTATCAAATAGCAATTGCCAGAGTGACCATGACAACCATCTCCATCCCAAGGATCGACCAGTCTAAGCTGCGCGAGAACGCCTATGACGCTTTGCGTGACGCCTTCACATTGGGTCAGTTCGCCCCCGGCGACACGATCAGCCTGCGCAATCTTGCCGATCAGATGGGCGTCTCGATGACCCCGATCCGCGAGGCCGTCCGCCGGCTGGTGGCCGAAGGGGCCTTGATCGACACGCCGACGCGCACCCTGATGGTGCCGCCCTTCGATGCCAGCCGCATGACCGAGCTGAAAAAGGCCCGGCTGGTGCTGGAAGCGCTGATTCTGGATCTGGCGATTAACCGGATGACGGCCAGGACGATCGACGCCATGCAGGCCATTCTGTCGACCGATGGCGATCCCGATCAAACCACCCCCAACCTGCGGCAGAACTATGATTTCCACTTCACGCTTTACCGCCAAAGCGGATCCGAGGTCCTGCTGCCGCTGGTCGAGGCGCTCTGGGTCCAATACGGGGCCTATCTGAACCTGATCATCCACCACCCAAGCGCCACCCGCGAGAATGAGAACGAACATCATCACGCTATCGTTGTCGCACTTCGGCAAGGGGACCGGGACGGGGCGCAGCAGGCATTGGCACTGGATATCGAACGCAGCTTCCGCATTCTGACCCTGGGCCATCGCGACCCCATCGGGCCAGAGGTCGATGCGGCCTGCTCGCCCCCGGCCCTGTCCGGTTGGTGCCAGCGGCCGGACAGTTCCACGATCCAGACAGCCGGGGTTGATCCGCATCCGGGTTGAAGGCCGCGCCCATCCGCCCACCCAGAAAGCCAGCGTCGCAAGCGATGTCCGTCAGGCGTCGCCCGGCGAAACGCTTAGGGCATGCAAGACCCGCAGGCTGCCCGTCCCGTCCTTGGGCAGATCCAGCCTGCGCTGCAATTCCAGCACTGCTGCACGGGTCTGGGGGCCGAACGTGCCGTCCTCGATGATCAGCATCGGGCTGAGTTCCCGGTTCAGCGCCTGTTGCAACGCCAGCACCTGACAGCCGCGATCGCCTATGGTCATGGCCTTTGGCACCCTGCGGGCCGAGGGCTGGCCGAACTCTCCGTCATTGGCCCATTGCCAGATCAGCTGATCCGAAGCCTCGAAATGCATTGCATGTTCGCGTGGGAAGGCAACGCCCCAGTAAAAGCCATGGCGGTTGAAGATCGGCCACAGATCCAGCAGGCCGCGCTGGATATTGTTGTCACCCGGCTTGTCCTGAATGCCATCAATGGTCAGGTCGATCGCAGTGCCCCAACTGTGGGCCGAAATCACGCTGTCAGACCCCCGGACCAGCCGGCAGCACAGCATCTCGGCCGCGCCCAGCCGCCCGAAAAGCGCAGGGTGTTCGACCGCGACCTCGTCCATGATCTGCTGCAAGGCCCGGATCGCGGGGCGCAGCCCCTCGGCGGTGAAGGGGCCGAAATCATGCTGTTCAACCATGGCGGTGAAATTCGGGTTTTCAGGCAGGGCGCCGTCCTGGCCATAAATGCCGCGGGGCGAGCCGATGAGGGCCAGATTGGTCAGATTGCGCGACGGGCTGAGGGCACCATTGCATCCGTGCCTGTCGAACCCAGGTATCTGCGGGATCGGGACAAGAGTGTTGTGATACGACATGGCTTCTCTCCGGCTGATGCCCGGCGGTAATGCACCGGTCTGCCCAAGCTTGCCGCTGCCCGTCAAAACAGCGTGAATCGCCCCGCCGAAAGGATACCACCTGCGTGAATAATGCCGGTTTTCCGCGCCATGCGGCTTTATAGGTGGAAAATCTGTGCCATTCTGCGAAGGGCGAGGGGGCGAAACATGACCACCACATTGAACTGGAACAACATAACCGCAGGCGCCACCGGATACGGCTATCCCGATTGGGCGCTGGAAATGATCAAGGACAAGCTGTCAGCTTGCGGCAATGGCGACGTTATCGTGCCCGTCTATCTGAAGCTGACGGTCGATCATTGGGCCAACTGGCTAGAGCGGATGCAGCACAGCCAGAACGGACCAGAACTGCGCGAGAATTTCGCGAATGTCATCCGTGGCATGCTGAGCGTTCCCGGCCAACAGAAGCAGGCCGTCGCGGCGGCAAAGCCGGACCGCCCGACCGATCCCGACGGCCCCGATCCTCACGCCCCCGATGCGCAGCCCACGATTCAGGTCCGCGCCGATGAGGCCGAGTTCACCCATCTGCAAGTCAACGTGCTAAGCGCCTGGCAACGCCAGCAACCCGATGCCAGCTTTCGCGTCGTGGTCCTGATGCCCGTCGATCCCGAACGTGGCATCGCGCAACATGGCATATTGGGTCAGCTGCCAGCGCCGAACGACGACGATACCGTCTATCAGGTTCGTTTCACCGTCTTGATGTGCGGTCAGCCGCTGCCCCAGAACCTTGTCTCGCATTTCCATCAGGACGGCTTTGAATCGGTCAAACTGCCCGATCTGTGGCCCTTTCCGCCGGTCCCGTCTTATCCGACGATCGCCGCCGTCATCGACGATTGCGTGCCCTATCTCAGCAACAGGTTCCAGAAATTCGAGGCAGGCCAGCCGCCCAGAACCCGCATCCTGTCCACCTGGCTGCAAACGGATATGCGCCAGTGCAACCCGCCCAATCCCGGCTTTCCGGGTCTGGGCGACGTGTTTGATGCCGCCGATATCGACAGCATGCTGCATCTGGACGAGTTCGAAACCTATTGCCGCATCAATGCCAAGCTGCTGCCCATCACCGAAAGGGCCAGCAGCGACCACGCCGTCAGCCACGGCGCCTTTGTTCTTGAAGCGACCACCGGCGCTGATGCCGATGACACCACCGATCCGATGCGCGACACGCCGGTGCTGGCCGTGCAGCTGCCGCCAACCTCGATCCGCGACACCTCGGGTCAGCAGAACGAGGTCTTTGCCATCTGGGGCCTGCGCTGGATCATCTATCGCGCGGTGCTGGCGGCCTTTGGCAACGGCAAATGGCCGGGCAATATCGTCACCTCGCTGACCATCGGGTCTCTGGCCGGGCCGGGCAATGAACATGCGCCCTTCGCCGAGGCACTGACCTATGAGGTCGATCAATATCGCTGGCTGTTCGACCGCACGCAGACCTCGACCTGCACAGAGGCTACGTCATCGGCGCTTTATCTTTGCTGTTCTTACGGCAATGCGCGGCGCGAACAGCTGGTCGCACGCCGGATGATCAGCAAGGACGAACCGCTGACGATCGACTGGGGAATCCAGCCTGACGATCACAGCCCCAGCTATCTGGAACTGCGCGTGCAAAAGGACCACGCTGCGCATTGCAAGTTGATTCTGTCCTGCCCAGATACGGCGATCGCGCCGCTTCAGCTGCGGTTTTCGGATCTGCCCTTGCAGCACAAGAAGCTGCTGCCCGGCGCGCATCGCCCCATCGCGGGGATCTATCGGCTGACTGATCCATCCGAGTTTACCGCCCTGATGGTGGCGCTTGCCCCAACCGCCCAGCAGGATCAATGCGACGTCTCGCCCGCGCGGGCCTGGCGGGTCGAGATCGTGACCGACAAGAAACACAAGTGCCTTGCCACCGCACGGGTCCAGCGCAGCGATACGCCGGCCGGGTATCGGCTGCTTGGGCGGCAGTCCTGGCTGAACCAGCATAATTCCGGGCAATGGGACGGTGAAACGCGCGACTGGACCGGCACCGGCAATAATTTCGCGATCTGCCCGATTTCGCGTCAGGGAACGGCTGTCGGTCATGCCATGGCGGCGGGCGGGACGGTCTGGTTTGCGGGGGCCTCTTATCCCGCGCCCGAGGGGGCAGTCGATCCCCGCCGGCCGTCGCTCTATTCCGCCGAGGGTGCCGATCCGGGCCGACCGGCGACGAATGACCACGAAACCGATGGGCCAACCTGCAATGCGCTGGCCGATGATGGCAGAAACATGCCGGGACGGCGCGGCAGCGGTGTACTGTCAGGGTCGACAGCGCGGCTGTCGGGCACCTCGGTCTCGGCCCCGGCGCTGGCGCGCTGGACGCTGATGGTTCTGAATGGCGCCACCGGCCCGGCCTTTGAACCCGGCACGGACCTGCCCAGCTTCCTGCCGACGGTCTTGCCGCCCAAGGATCGCAGGCTTGGCTATGGCCATGTGCCTGGTCAGGTGCCGTTCCAGTCGGCCGACCGGATCAACATCTGACGGCCGCCGGCGGGCCGGGCTGCCGATCGTGCAGCCCGGCCCTTGCCCGGTCAGGCAGTGTTCTTCCATTCTTCGACGGCACCGGCCCAGACCGCCCGCAACTGGTCCCATGACTGCCCGCCACCCGGGTTGGTTCCCGCGCCCGCCCCGACGGCCCAGCCGTTGACCAGCCAGTCGCGCCAGATCCCCAGGGTGAAATCGCCGGCCGCATTGCCGCCAACGGCGAACTGGCCCCAGTCATTCCCGACCAGTTGGACATGGTCGCCGTGATACATCTCGTCCGAGCAATAGCAGACAAAGCTGAGAGCCATCATCAGCCCGGTCGCGGCGCCATGGGCGCTGTCAACGGGGTAATGAACGCCGGCAACGGTGCGATTTTCAGCGATCCGGCTGGCCAGCCGGTAAAGCTGCTGGACCGCAACCGCCGATTCCTGGGTCAGGGGGTCCAGATTGGTGCCCTGTTCGCTGTATGGCACTGCCAGTTGGTCGCGCAGGACCGAGGCGAATCTTTGGGGATCGGCCGGGTCCTTGACGGCGAAATGGCGCAATGCCGCCAGAACCGTGGCGATGGCAAAGGATTCTGTCGCATGGCCACTGGGATAGGCGGAATGTCCCGGCGTCGGGATGATCGGCTGGACGCGCGGTGACAGGTCGACAGGGCGCGGCACGCTGCACATGTATTTCACGCGATATTCATGTGCCGCCAGCGCCGAATGGAACGCCTGGATCAGCACGATCGTCCATTTCCGCGCATTGACATCCAACCGCTGCTGGGCCCCGAAAAAGGACAGGATATCACCCTGCTGCGACAGGATTTCCGCCATGCGGTCATCGCGCAGCTTCGCCCCCATGCGCAGGAAGGGCAGCTGCGACACCACCATATCGGCATCGGGCGGGGCCAGGCGGGCAATTTCCTGCCCCTCGGCCTGCACGATCACGTCCGGCCCGGTCGGGCCGTCGCCGGAGACCGAAAACATGGCGATGGCCTCGGCCCCCAGCACCGTCAGCATGACCGACGGATCCAGGCTGCGCAGGCGCCTCAGCTTGTCATAGGGCTGGCCATAACCAAAATCCTGCGGCCCGTCCCAGTAGCCGGGCTCTTGCCCGTTCCAGCTGCCGGCCAGGGCCTCGGCGCATTGCATGATCGCCACCGACAGCCCCGAATCAGAAACCCCGGCGGCATGCGCCCCGGTTATATTCGCGGCTATTCGGGACGCATTGTTCCCATGATTTCCCTGGTTCCCTTGATTGCCATTGTTCCCGTGATTACCGTGATTGCCGTGATTACCGTTGATACCCATTTTCCCGCGCTCCCGCTGTTCTTTCTGAATGATCTGCGCGCAAATCCCGATTTGGCAACCATTGCGCTACCTATTTGCTATGTATTCACGTGCAATTAACGCAGAACTACGCAAGAATCGTGTTTCAATCGGAATTGAACGACCATGCCTCTGCACGCCAGACTGATCGGCGCCTTCCAATTGAGGGACGAAGCAGGACGGGATCTGACGCCGCGCGGCGCCAAATCACGGGCCATGCTGGCTATGCTGGCGCTGGATCGCGATTGCCGCCGCAACCGCCGCTGGCTAGAGGCGCATCTGTGGTCGGATCGCGCGCAGGAACAGGCCATGGGCAGCCTGCGTCAGGCCCTTCGCGAGATTCGCAAGGCGCTTGGTCCTCATGCCGATTGCCTGCGAACCGACCGCGACAGCGTCTCGATCACCGATCTGGTGATCGACGAGGATCAGGACCGGCAGGCGCTGGCGGCAGGCCGCGAGTTTCTGGAAGGCATGGATGTCGCCGATCAGGAATTCGAGGATTGGCTGCGCGACGAACGCATGCGGCGCAGCAATGACACGGCGCCGGCCACCGCAAGGCAGGTGTTTCCCGCCGAACGGCTGACCCTGATGCTGAAGCCTGTCCACGGCACCGACCGGACCGAGGGTTTTCTCAGCCATGCGCTTGCCAATGCCATCGGCCAGCTGGTCGGCGAGTTCGTCGAGATCGACACCTATATCCTGTCCTCGGACCGCAGCGTCGTCGACCTGCCCGAACAGGGCTATCTGGTCACCGTCGACACGCTGGCCAAACCGGGTGTGACCCATCTGCTGATAGGCCTGTCCGACCGCGCCAGCGGCCGCACCTTCTGGTCACGCCGCGCCAGCATCAAGGGCAACGAAACCGACATCATCGGCGATCAGGAGGTGCCAGAGATCGTCTTTCGCGCCGCCGATGCCGTTTGTGAATCGCTGGCCGGCAGCAAACGCACCGGCGCGGCCGAATTGCGGGCCGAGTTCCTGACCGCCAAGGCCGTCCGCTCGATCTTTGCCTTTGACAGCCGGTCCGTGCGGCAGGCCGATTCGCTGATGTCCGAGGCGATTTCCCTGCATCCCAACCCGCGCAGCTTTGCCTGGATGGCCTATATGCGGCAGGTCATGGCGGTGGAACGGATCGAGACCGACTGGCACCGCATGCGTGGCGAGGCCGATGAATTTGCGCGCAAGGCGATGGAGTTTCCGGCCGAGAACCCGCTGGTTCTGGCGCTGGTGTCGCAGATCAGGGTGATGCTGGACGGCGACCCCGATATCGGGATCTGCCTGGCCCGCGACGCCATGCGGGCCAGTCCGCATAACCCGTTCTGCTATTCTGCGGTGGCAGGCGCGCAATTACGCATCGACCGGCCCGACCGCGCCCTGGACGCGGCGCGGCAGGGCGCGACGATCGCCGGGCAATCGGCGCTTAGCCCGTGGTGGCACAGCCTGGCCGGCCTGTCTGCCCTGGCCATGCGCAAGGACAATCTTGCCCGCAGCTATTTCGAAACAACCCTTGCCCGCGCCCCGAATTTCCGCACGGCGCTGCGTTGCCTGTATTTTCTGTATCAATCCGCGGGACAGCCGGAAAAGGCCGAGCGGGTTCTGTCGCGGCTGATCCAGCTTGAACCGGATTTCACCTTCGACCGGCTGCGGGACGATCCCGACTATCCGGCCGCCACGCTGCGCCGCTCGGGGTTGATCGGGGCGCCGACATCGCAGGGGTGATCACGACACCGTCCACCCGTCACCTGTTTCAGCGCCGGTCTTGCCGGCTCGCCAACACAGCCGCCTTGTCACGGGATCGTTGCATTCTTTCGCAATATGCTGATGAATTATCGGACCTGCCGTCAGTGTTGATGGCAAAGGCAGGTCCGGCAAATGCCGATCCCATGGCTTCGACCGCGTGACGAGTGAGGTATGCGATGCAGCAGGATGATCCCTGGTCCCTTGCACCCAGGCCCCCGCAAAAAGCCGATCAGCCCGCCGCGACGCTTGCCCAGGCCCTTCTGGCACTGGATTACAGGGCAGCCCCGGCCTTTGCCGTCCTTGATGGCGCACAATTCGACAATCTGCCGCAAGCGCTGTTGATCGGCGGCTATGTCAGCCGCCCGCTTTATCTGGATCGCGGGGACAACAACCCCGAACAGATCATCACCGCCCCGCACATGGTCTGGCTGGACGAGCGCACCGAGAATGTCACCGGCAGGACACCGCAGGAAACGATACCCGCCCTGCTGAACCTGATCGCCGGCCGCCCCGCCGCCGTATTCTGGCAATGCCCGGCGGGTGGCGATGCGCTGTACCGGCACCTTCGCGGCATCAACATGGTGCTTTATCCGAAATCCGCCCTGCCAGATTTCGAAGAGCCGGCACCCGAAGACGGCCCGGCCGCCGATGATCCTGGGACGCATACGCTGGTGCTGTTTCGCCATGCCGACAGCAATGTCATCGCCCAGACTCTGCCGGCGATGACTGCCGCCGAAACCGCGCGGTTCTTCGGCCCGGCCTCGCAGCTTCTGTTCGCGCCCGATCCTGACTGGGCCGGCGGCCGCGACTGGATCGGGGCGATGAAACCGGCGGCTTTGCCCAACCCGCCGCCCGGCCCGTTGACGCTGTCCGTCGAAACCGTAGATGCCATGTCGGGGATCGCGGATGAAAGCCTGCAAGGCGTGCTGCGGGCTTATCTAAAGGATACGGACGGCAGAATGTATGCAAGCTACAGCACCGAGGACATGGACCGGATCGTGATCAGGTCCATCGAAAGCGGTCAGGGCATCGGCTTCAAGGAAGATTTTTCCTATCTTTTCTGGTCATATCTGATGATGGCGACGGGCGGCGCGATCGCCGACGACCCAGAGGTTCTGGCCGCGATTTCGCAACCCCGGCGCACCCCGGACGAACAGCTTGAACATTACGTCGACAGCTTCTTGCGATCACGTGGATATTGAGTAGGGATTTTTTCCGCCATGGCAGTAGGCCCGATAATCCAAGGGATCATACGCGTTCTGTTCGGTGTCGGCGGCAGGTCAGCCACCGGCACGGCCGGACGCACCATCGCGGGCGGCGCCGCCCGTGGCGGCCTGTCGGCGGCGCAGGTCGCGACGGCGGCGACAAGGGCAAGATCAATCGCGCAGGCCGGATCACAGCGCTTTGCGCAATGGCGCAGCCGCTGCAGGACCTGCCTTCTGAACAAGGCCACCTGTGCTGCCGCATTTGGGGGCGGCAACCCACCGACGATGAACCCGCCGCGCGGTGGCGCCTATGGCACGCTTGGGGCGCAGCGCGGTGTGGTCGAACGACACCACATTCCCCCGGCCGGGATGGGCGGACTGTCGCGCCATTACGGGCCCGCGATCCAGATGGACTTCCCCGACCACATCGCCACGCCGGGGCATGGCCGGGCAGGCCCGAACTATCGCAACAGGATAGCCGGACAGCTTCAGCAAAGGGGCTTCATGGGCGTCATGCTGGCCGAGATGGGCTTTATCGAGCTGATGCATCCGGGGAAATATACAACCGCCATGGCCGAGGCGGCGGCCTATGCCACCTGCCTGCAACGGGCCCGCGAAATAAGATAGATGGAGCGACAGATGGATTGGACGATTTCACCCTATCTCGGTGTGGGCGAGTTGAAATTCGGCATGTCACAGGCCAATGTCGCGCGCCTGCTTGGGCCGGCCGTGACGATCACCCAGGCCAAGGACATCCCCTTTCTGGAACCCGAGGATTATGAGGGCCTTTATTCGCATGAAGAGGTTCGGGCCTATGGCGGCGAGGATTACGAAAAGACCATGCCGACCGTCGCCTATCTTGACGACAGCGCCGTCAGCTTCACCTTTTTCGAGGTTCACCAGACGCTGAATATCGGCGGCATCCCGTTCTTTGACGGGCTGCCGCGTGACAATATCCTGCGGCTGAAGGACATGTCGCAAAGCATCGTTCACGCCGGCGAGGAATCCTATTTCTTCATGGATCTCGGGATAACCCTGCTTGACGAGAACATGTTCGATTTCAGCGACACCGTCATCGTCTTTGCGCGCGGGCAATATGATCGCTTTATCCGCGACGGGCTTGAAAGCGGATATTGCCAATTGATCAAGGGCAGTCTTGATGACCTGATCTGACCGGCAGGGGCCGGCCCATATCGGTCGAATCAGGTAAGGGCCGGTCGCCTGGCGCGGGGATATGCGGAACCGGAACGGCATCGCCCGACACCGTCAATATCGCGGCAAATCAAAGAAAAACCCCGGAAAGCCAAAGCTTTCCGGGGTTTTTCGTAGGACTTGGTGCCCAGGAGAGGACTCGAACCTCCACGCCTTGCGGCACACGGACCTGAACCGTGCGCGTCTACCAATTCCGCCACCTGGGCAGGTGTCGTGAGCGGGGTGAATACGGACAGTCGCGGGGGGTGTCAATGGCCCGGAACGAAAAATTCGCGCCCCGGCCGTCGTCGGCGCCCAAGGCCGCGATCCCAACCCGCAAATCCGTGCCATGCCAGGCAGCGGCGTCTTGTCGGGCGGGGCTGGCTTGGGTATTGAACCTATAGGCACCGCACAAGAAAAAGGGGCGAGCGCATGGCGAAACTGGTGACGATCTATGGCGGCTCGGGCTTTGTCGGGCGCTATGTCGCGCAAGAGATGGCCCATCGGGGGTGGCGCGTTCGTATCGCGGTGCGGCGCCCGGACGAGGCGCTGTTCACCCGCACCTATGGCGCGGTCGGGCAGGTCATCCCGGTCCTGTGCAACATTCGCGACGAAGCCTCGGTTCGGCTGGCCATGCAGGATGCCGATGCGGTGATCAACTGTGTCAACCTGACCGGCAAGCAGGGCAAAAGCACGTTCGAGACCGTGCTGGTCGACGGCGCCGCGCATGTGGCCCGGCTCTCGGCCCAGCTGGGCGTGCCGCGCATCGTCCATATCTCGGGCATCGGGGTGGATCCGCAATCCCCCAGCAAATATGTCGCTGCCAAGGCGCGGGGCGAGGCCGCCGTGCTGAAGGCGCGGCCCGACGCGGTCGTGCTGCGCCCCTCGGTCATCTTCGGGACCGAGGACCATCTGTTCAACCGCTTTGCCGGAATGACACGCCTTGGCCCCGTGGTCAGCATCGCCGGCGGGAACACCCTGATGCAGCCGGTCTTTGTCGAGGATGTCGCCGAAGCCGCCGCCACGGCGCTGGAAGGCAAGGCCGGGCCCGGCATTTATGAGCTGGGCGGCCCCGACGTCATGACCGTCGGCGAGATCATGCAGATGACGCTGAAAGCGGTCGACCGCCGCCGCGCCGTCGTCAACCTGCCCTTCTGGCTGGCCGGTATCGCCGCCGGCGTGCTGGACGCGGTGCAGGTCGTCAGCGGCGGGCTGATCCGCAACAAGATCCTGACCGGCGATCAACTGCACCTGCTGCGCCATGACAACATCGTCAGCGAGGGCGCGCGGGGATTTTCCGATCTGGGCATCCAGCCCACTGCCCCCGAGGCCGTGATCGACAGCTATCTTTGGCGCTTCCGCCCGTCGGGGCAATATGACGCGATCAAGGATTCCGCCAAGAATTTGCGCCACAGCTGATGCCAAACGACACGATTGTCGCAGCCGCCCTCGGCCTGCTTGAGGGGCTGACCGAGTTCATCCCGGTCTCATCGACGGGCCATGTTTTGCTGGCCGGGCACTTCCTGGGCTTCGACTCGCCAGGCAATGCTTTCGAAGTCATGATCCAGCTGGGCGCTATTCTGGCGATCCTTGGGGTCTATGCCGGGCGGCTGTGGCGGATTTTCAGCAGCGCCCCGCATGATCCGCGCTCGCGCCGTTTCATTCTGGCGGTTCTGCTGGCCTTCCTGCCTGCCGTGGTGATCGGTGTGCTGGCCCATGGCATCATCAAGACCGTGCTGTTCGAAACCCCCATGCTGATCGCCGTCATGCTGATCCTGGGCGGCTTTGTCCTGCTGTTCGTCGATCGCATGGCCATCAATCCGCGCTATCATCAGGCCGAGGATTTTCCCCTGCCCATGGCCTTCAAGATCGGCCTGATTCAGTGCCTTGCGATGATTCCGGGCGTGTCGCGTTCCGGCGCAACCATCGTGGGCGGGCTGCTTCTTGGGGCCGACAAGCGATCAGCCGCCGAATTTTCCTTCTTTCTGTCGATGCCCACCATGCTGGGCGCCTTTGTCTACGATTTTTACAAGAATCGCGATATTCTGGACGCAGCCGCCCTGGGCGACATCGCCATCGGCTTTGTCTGCGCCTTTCTCAGCGCAATCTTCGTCGTCCGCTGGCTGTTGGGCTTTGTCTCGCAGCATGGTTATGGGCTGTTTGCATGGTGGCGAATCATCGTCGGCAGCCTTGCCTTGCTGGCGCTGGCGGTAGGTATGTAAGCAAGACTGACCTATTTACAGGTCTTGCGCGCCGCTTTTTTCGCCGCGCAGCCATAAATCTTGCATTTAGGTCAGCATTGCTGACTTTTAATCCCTCTGATGCTCTATTATTGCAGCATTCAGGGGATTTTCCGCAAAATAGAAGGTGCGCAGCCATGGCCACGCAGAAGATGCTGAAGTTTGTCTCGACTCCGCGGGAGATGCCGGAAAAACGGGACGCAGCGGCGCGCAGCGAGGATTTCCGCGAGATCTATCAGGAATTCGCCGCGATCAAGGCGGCCGAGCAGGCCAGCCGGTGCAGCCAATGCGGCGTGCCCTATTGTCAGTCGCATTGTCCCTTGCACAACAATATTCCCGACTGGCTGCGCCTGACCGCCGAAGGCCGCCTGGAAGAGGCATATCACGTCAGCCAGTCGACCAACACCTTCCCGGAAATCTGCGGCCGCATCTGCCCGCAGGACCGTCTTTGCGAAGGCAATTGCGTCATCGAACAATCGGGCCACGGCACCGTCACCATCGGCGCGATCGAGAAATACATCACCGACACCGCCTGGGAAGAAGGCTGGGTCCGCCCCAATGCCCCGCGTCAGGAACGGGCCGAAAGCGTCGGCATTATCGGGGCTGGTCCGGGCGGACTGGCGGCGGCCGATGCGCTGCGGCGCAAGGGGTTTCAGGTCACGGTCTATGACCGTTACGACCGCGCGGGCGGGCTGCTGACCTATGGCATTCCGGGCTTCAAGCTGGAAAAGGACGTGGTCCTGCGCCGCAACAAGCTGCTGGCGGATGGCGGCGTCGAGTTTGTGCTGAACTGCAATGTCGGCGAAGATCTCAGCTTTGACGCCATTCGCGGCAAGCATGATGCGGTGCTGATCGCCACGGGCGTCTACAAGACCCGCGATCTGGATCTGGATAATAGCAATGCCGGCGGCGTCGTCGACGCGATCGACTATCTGACCGCCAGCAACAAGATTGATTTCGGCGATGACGTGCCCGATTTCGCCGATGGTGAACTGGACGCCAAGGGCAAGCGCGTTGTGGTGATCGGCGGTGGCGATACTGCGATGGATTGCGTGCGCACGGCCATCCGCCAGGGCGCGCAATCGGTCAAATGCCTGTATCGCCGTGACCGCGCGAACATGCCCGGCAGCCAGCGCGAGGTGCAGAACGCCGAGGAAGAGGGCGTTGAATTCGTTTGGCTTTCGGCCCCCGGCGCCTTTTCCGGCCATGTCACCGGCGTGGCGGCCGAGACGCAGGAACGCGATGTTGACGGGCTGCCGCAGGTCGCCTCGGTCCGGGTGCAGAAGATGCGCCTTGGTGCCCCCGATGTCAGCGGCCGCCAGTCGCCCGAACTGATCGAGGGCGCCGATTACGACGAACCGGCCGAGCTGGTCATCAAGGCCCTGGGCTTCGAGCCCGAGGATCTGCCGAAGCTGTGGGGCACCGACGGGCTGGAAGTGACCCGGTGGGGCACGATCCGCGCCGATTTCAGCACCCATGTGACCAGCCTTCCGGGCGTCTATGCGGTGGGCGACATCGTTCGCGGCGCCAGCCTCGTGGTCTGGGCGATCCGCGACGGGCGCGAGGCCGCCGATTCGATTGAAACCTATCTGACGGGCGCTGCCCGTGTTGCGGCAGAATAGGACCGGGGCCATGGCAGGACAGCCAAGCGTGGTGCAGACAAATCGTGCAGTCGCGGACGTTCGCGATGCGCTGTGGCACGGCAGCCTGCCCCTGCTGGGCGCGGGTCTGCTGATGCTGATTGCGACCACACTGCCCGCCCCGGCCGCCACTTTCATGGCGCCTCAGGGCTGCCGGCTGGAAATGACGATCCAAAGCCGGGGCTGCACTGTCACGCAGATCTATCGGTGTGAAAGTGACCCGAATGGCACGCAGCATTCGGCGATTTTCGGGCAGGACGGGCTGACCCATCTGTCGACCATCGACGCCGAGACCCGCTGGATCGAAAGCAGCGATCCCCAGACCGGGCTGGTCGACCGGCTTGTCGACGCGGCCAAGGATCACGCCAGCTTTTCCGAATTGCTGCAAACCAGCCGGGACGACTTCGATTTCTGGACCCAGTCCAATACTGGCGAACGTCTGCACCATGTCGGCCGTGATGTCCTGACCGGCGAAAAGGTGGTCATCGACGGGGTCGAGCTGGAAAAGACCCAGTTCGAGCTGACGACATCCAACGAGGCGGGCGAGGTTCTGATCCAGCGCAAGGGCCAGCAGTTCATCAACCGCGCCAATGGTCGTTTCTATGGCGGGATCGAACAGTCAAGCGACTGGACCGGCGAGACCCGCGAAACCAATGACAGCCCCGTCACCTTCAGCTTTCCGGGCGAGGCAGGCTTTGGCGCGACCGAACCGCAATATGACTGCGACATGATGGTGGCGCAGACCGCCCCCTTGTTTGCCGTCCACAAGGCGGGGTGGACCGAATGAGCCGCCTGCCACTCGTAGCCGCTGGCGGGCTGCTATTGGCTGCCGGCATGGGCTTTTTCGGGCTGGCCTTGCCCGCGAATGCCGCGTCAGGCGAGGTTACAGCGCAGTTCGTGCTGGAAAATAACCACCAGGTGAACACGACGCTGAACCAGTTCAGCGAAAGCACAACGCCGATCGACACCGAAAACCCGACCTCGCTTTGCGATGCCCCTATATCCGGGTTTTCGAAGCCAGCGCGCCTATGGGTGCGGCGATGATCTCGGTCAAGCTGGACTGGCAGGGCGAGGGCAACATTGCCCGCCGCCAGACAAGCGGATGGGGCGAGCGCGCCTGGTGTCGCGAATGCGGATCGGGCCTGTTCTTTCGCATGACCGGCGAAAATGACTTCGCCGGCAACTATGACATTCCGTTGGGGCTGTTCGACGATCCGAACGGCTTCGTCATCGCCCATGAAATCTATATCGACCACAAGCCCGACAGCTTTGCCTATGCCGGTTCCGAAAACCGCAAGCTGCTGACGCGGGCCGATTGTGTCGCCCAATTTCCGCTGCTGGACAGCGAGCAAGCAAGGAGCAAGCCATGACCGCGTTTGACGAAAACTGGACCGCTGTTGAAGAAGCCCGCCGCGCGTTCATGGCGGAAAACAGTCTTTACCGCGAGGAAGACGAACATTCGTCATGCGGTGTGGGTCTGGTCGTCAGCATTGACGGCAAGGCCAGCCGCAAGGTCGTGCAAAGCGGAATCGACGCGCTGAAGGCCATTTGGCACCGGGGCGCCGTGGATGCCGATGGCAAAACCGGCGATGGCGCGGGCATCCATGTGCAGATCCCGGTTCCCTTCTTCTATGATCAGGTCCGCCGCACCGGGCACGAGCCTGACAACAACAAGCTGATCGCCGTCGGTCAGGTCTTTTTGCCGCGCACGGATTTCGGCGCGCAGGAACGCTGCCGGACCATCGTGGAATCCGAAGTGCTGCGGATGGGCCATTATATCTATGGCTGGCGGCATGTGCCGGTGAACACCGCCGTTCTGGGCGACAAGGCCAATGCCACGCGTCCCGAAATCGAACAGATCCTGATCCGCTGTGAAAAGGACATCGACCAGGTCCAGTTCGAGCGTGAGCTGTATATCATCCGCCGCCGGATCGAAAAGGCGGCCATCGCTGCGCAGGTGGGCGGGCTTTACTTCTGTTCGCTGTCCTGCCGCTCGATCATCTACAAGGGCATGATGCTGGCCGAACAGGTGGCCGAGTTCTATCCCGACCTGAAGGATGAACGCTTCGAATCCGCCTTTGCGATCTATCACCAGCGTTATTCGACCAATACCTTCCCGCAATGGTGGCTGGCCCAGCCTTTCCGCATGCTGGCCCATAACGGCGAGATCAACACGCTGAAAGGCAACCTGAACTGGATGCGCAGCCATGAAATCCGCATGGCTTCGGGCGCATTCGGCGAGATGGCCGAGGATATCAAGCCCATCGTGCCCGCCGGTTCATCCGACAGCGCCGCGCTGGACGCCGTGTTCGAGGTGATGGTGCGCTCGGGCCGTTCGGCGCCGATGACCAAGACCATGCTGGTTCCTGAAAGCTGGTCCAAGACCACGACTGACATGCCCAAGGCCTGGGCCGACATGTACGCCTATTGCAATGCCGTGATGGAGCCGTGGGACGGCCCCGCCGCGCTGGCCATGACCGATGGTCGTTGGGTCTGTGGAGGCTTGGATCGCAACGGGCTGCGTCCCATGCGCTATGTCATCACCGGGGATAACCTGTTGATCGCAGGGTCCGAGGTCGGCATGGTGCCCTCGGACGAGGCAACCGTGCGCGAAAAGGGCGCGCTTGGGCCGGGGCAGATGATCGCCGTCGATATGTGGGACGGCAAGCTTTACCGCGACACCCAGATCAAGGACCGGCTGGCCGGGTCGCAGCCTTTCGGCGAATGGATCGAGAAGGTGGTCGATCTGAACGCGATCATGCGTGAGCTGCCCGAGAACACCCGCTTCAAGGGCGAGGAACTGCGTCGTCGCCAGACCGCCGCCGGCTATACGCTGGAAGAACTGGAACATGTCCTGTCGCCCATGGCCGAGGACGGCAAAGAGGCGCTGGCCTCGATGGGCGATGACACGCCCGCCGCGGTGCTGTCGAACCAGTATCGGCCGCTGTCGCATTTCTTCCGCCAGAACTTCAGCCAGGTGACCAACCCGCCGATTGACTCGCTTCGCGAGGCGCGGGTGATGAGCCTCAAGACGCGGTTCGGGAACCTCAAGAACGTGCTGGACGAAAGCAGCAGCCAGACCGAGATCCTGCTGCTGGAAAGCCCCTTCGTCGCGAATGGCGAATTTGCCGAAATGCTGAAGATGTTCGACAGTTCGGTGACGATCATCGACTGCACCTTCCCCGATGGCGCCGGGCAGGACGCGCTTGGCGAAGGTCTGGCCCGCATCCGGGCCGAGGCCGAGGATGCCGTGCGTTCGGGCGCGGGCCATATCGTGCTGACCGACGAGGCGCAGGGGCCGGATCGCATCGCCATGCCGATGATCCTGGCGACAAGCGCGGTTCACAGCTGGCTGACGCGCAAAGGGCTGCGGACCTTCTGTTCGATCAATGTGCGCAGCGCCGAATGCATTGATCCGCATTATTTCGCGGTGCTGATCGGCTGTGGTGCAACCACGGTGAACCCCTATCTGGCGCAGGATTCGATCCAGGACCGCATCGACCGCAACCTGCTGGAAGGCAGCCTGATCGACAATATGCGCCGCTATCGCGATGCCATCGACCAGGGCCTTTTGAAGATCATGGCCAAGATGGGGATCTCGGTGCTGTCGTCCTATCGGGGCGGCCTGAACTTCGAGGCGGTGGGCCTGTCCCGCGCCATGGTGGCGGAATATTTCCCCGGCATGCATTCGCGCATCAGCGGCATCGGTCTGCACGGGCTTCAGGACAAGCTTGAGGGCATTCACCAGCAGGGCTTCCACACGGAAAACGCCGATCTGCTGCCGGTTGGCGGCTTCTACAAGCTGCGCCGCAGTGGCGAAAAGCACGCCTGGGAAGCCAATACCATGAAGCTGCTGCAACTGGCCTGCGAACGCGCGTCCTATGACACGTGGAGACAGTTCAGCGCGACCATGCGGGCGAACCCGCCGATCCATATCCGCGATCTCTTGGACATCAAGCCGCTTGGCAAGCCAGTGCCGATCGAAGAAGTCGAAAGCATCACCAGCATCCGCAAGCGGTTCGTGACGCCGGGCATGTCGCTTGGCGCGCTGTCGCCCGAGGCGCATATGACGCTGAACATAGCCATGAACCGCATCGGCGCGAAATCGGACAGCGGCGAGGGCGGCGAGGACCCGGCGCATCACGCACCGCTGCCGAATGGCGACAATCCCAGTGCCAAGATCAAGCAGGTAGCATCGGGCCGCTTCGGCGTCACCGCCGAATATCTGAACGCCTGCGAAGAGCTTGAAATCAAGGTCGCGCAGGGCGCCAAGCCCGGCGAGGGCGGGCAATTGCCCGGCATGAAGGTCACCAAGCTGATCGCGCGGCTGCGTCACTCGACGCCGGGCGTGACGCTGATCAGCCCGCCGCCGCATCACGACATCTATTCGATCGAGGATCTGGCGCAGCTGATCTATGACCTGAAGCAGATCAACCCGCGCGCCAAGATCACGGTAAAGCTGGTGGCATCGTCGGGCGTGGGCACGATTGCGGCGGGCGTGGCCAAGGCCAAGGCCGACGTGATCCTGATCAGTGGCCATAACGGCGGCACGGGCGCATCGCCGGCGACCAGCATCAAGTTCGCCGGTCTGCCCTGGGAAATGGGTCTGACCGAGGCGCATCAGGTTCTGGCCATGAACCGCCTGCGCGACCGGATCACGCTGCGCACCGATGGCGGGCTGCGGACCGGGCGCGACATCGTCATGGCCGCGATGATGGGGGCCGAGGAATACGGCATCGGCACCGCCGCGCTGATCGCAATGGGCTGCATCATGGTGCGCCAGTGCCAGTCGAACACCTGCCCGGTGGGCGTCTGCACCCAGGACGAGAAGCTGCGGGCGATGTTCACCGGCAGCGCCGACAAGGTGGTGAACCTGATCACCTTCTATGCGCAGGAAGTGCGGGAGATTCTGGCCGAGATTGGCGCCCGCTCGCTGGACGAGATCATCGGCCGCGCCGATCTGCTGACGCAGGTAAGCCGTGGCTCGGCGCATCTGGACGATCTGGACCTGAACCCGCTGCTGATCACCGTCGATGGCAGCGACAAGATCGTCTATGACCGTTCCAAGCCTCGGAACGCGGTGCCTGACACGCTGGATGCTGAAATCATCCGCGATGCGGAACGTTTCTTCAGCGATGGCGAAAAGATGCAGCTGTCCTATGCCGTGCGCAACACGCTGCGGACAATCGGCACGCGCACATCCTCGATGATCGTGCAGAAATTCGGCATGCGGAACAATCTGCAACCCGATCACCTTACTGTTCGCCTGACCGGCAGCGCGGGGCAGTCGCTTGGCGCCTTTGCCGCGCCGGGGCTGAAGCTGGAGGTCAGCGGCGACGCCAATGACTATGTCGGCAAGGGCCTGTCGGGCGGCACGATCACCGTGCGCCCGCCGATGATCAGCCCGCTGGTCGCCACCGAAAACGTCATCATCGGCAATACCGTGCTTTACGGTGCCACCGCCGGCTATCTGTTCGCGGCCGGCCGCGCAGGCGAACGCTTTGCCGTTCGCAACAGCGGCGCAAAGGTGGTGATCGAGGGCTGCGGCACCAATGGTTGCGAATACATGACCGGCGGCGTCGCGGTGATCCTTGGCCGGATCGGTGCCAATTTTGGCGCCGGCATGACCGGCGGCATGGCCTATCTCTATGATCCCGAGGGCGTGGCGCGCGACTATATCAACGCGGAATCGCTGGTGATGAACCCGATCAGCCACCCCCATTGGGAGGCCGAGCTGAAGCGGATGATCGAACGGCACCTGAAGGAAACCAATTCCCGCCGGGCCGAAGACATCCTTCAGAACTGGGAAGAAGAGAAGGCGAATTTCCTTCAGGTCACGCCAAAGGAAATGCTGGGCCATCTGAAACATCCGCTGGCTGAAACCGGCGATCTGGATGCCGTTCCGGCCGAATAGTCGGGGCGTGACAGCAAGGGAAAGGCGGGGTGCGATCGCGCGCACCCCGCCTTTTTTCATGGCTGGCCGGCCTGGTGCGCCGGGGCCTGCGGCCGTCAAATTGACAAATCGGACCCGCAAAGGTTGACTGACGGAAATGGCGATCCTGTGACGCCACCCATCGACCTGAAAGGAACAGGGATCATGCGTCTTGCTGATCGTATCGCCCGAACACCGCGCCCCGCCACCCTGACCGGATCCTTGCTTGCCGCCTGCATGGTGCTGGGCGCTTGCACGGTCAACGTCGGCACTGCCCCTTCAAGCCCGAATTTCTTCTATGCGCGGCTGACCCAGGACGGGATCACGGGAACCTATGACCCCACCGGCTTCAGCTCGGCCGAGGTCGAGAAGGCCATTAGCCAGATCTGCGCCACCCGCCGCGTCACCCGATATGCCGAACAGCCGGCCGCGGACGGGCGGATCGGTTTCTATGGTTACTGCCGGGGCGGCAGCGAGGTGCTGATGGGCACGACAACCTTCAACCGCATCGGCAACCGCCTGCGGATCGAGGTCCCCGGCTATGCCGAAAAGCACCGCAAGGGCGACCAGGTCTGGTCGATCTCGTTGTAGCTGGCCCATCGCCACGGAACCGCGCGGCTTCGGCCGCAGTTGTGAAATGTTAACAGTCGCGCCAGGAGAAATGTCATGTCGGAACTGATCGTCATTGCCTTTGATACCGAAGCCGCCGGTTTCGATCTGCGGACCGAACTGGTCAAGATGCAGAAGGATTATCTGATCGAGATGGAGGATGTCGTTGTCGTCACCCGCCATGGCGAGGATGACATCAAGCTGCATCAGGCCGTGAACCTGACTGCCGCAGGCGCGATTGGTGGCGGCTTCTGGGGCACGCTGGTCGGGCTTTTGTTCCTGAACCCGCTGCTTGGTGCGGCCGTGGGTGCCGCATCGGGTGCGCTGGCCGGGCGGTTCACCGATATCGGCATCAATGACGACTTCATGAAAGACGTGGCCAAGGCCGTGCCGCCGGGCGGATCGGCGGTCTTTGTGCTGGTGCGCAAGATGACCGCAGACAAGGTTCTGGAACGGCTGGCTCAGGTCGGCCATGGCGGGCGCGTGCTGCGCACCTCGCTGTCGAACGAACAGGAACAGAAGCTGCGCGATGCGCTTGGAAACAGCGGCGAAGCGGCAACCGCCCCGCCGCCTTCGGCCTGAGGCCGCTTGACGCGACGCCGGGCCGCGTGACAAACGCGGCCCATGGCACGCAACACCGCCACATCGGACCAACCCGCGCCCCGCCCGCGCCGCCGCGCTCGGTCGATCTGGCGCGGTCTGCGCTGGTTCGGTGCGCGGGTCCTGCTGCTGATGCTGGCGCTGGTCGGCTTTTACGGGCTGATCAACCCACCAACCACCTGGACCATCGCGCGCGAGGCGACCTATCCCCGGCAATGGACCGATATCGAGGATATGGCCCCCGCCCTGCCCCGATCCGTTGTCGCCGCCGAGGATGCGAATTTCTGCCTGCATTGGGGGTTCGACATGTCCGAGATCCGCAAGGTCATCGCCTCGGGCAGTTCGCGCGGGGCCTCGACGCTTAGCCAGCAGACGGCCAAGAACGTCTATCTGTGGCAACAGCGCAGCTGGACCCGCAAGGTGCTGGAAACCGCCTTTACCCCGATGATCGAGGCGCTTTGGTCCAAGCGTCGCATCCTGGAGGTCTATCTGAACGTGGCCGAGTTCGGGCCGGGCATCTTTGGCGTTCATGCGGCCTCGGCCTATCATTTCGGCACCACACCCGATGCGCTTAGCCCCGCGCAGGCCGCCCGGCTGGCCGCTGTGCTGCCGGCGCCGAAATCGCGTGGCACCGCCCAGGCAAGCCGGCGCAGCCGCGCCATCGCCGACGGGGCCGAGACGATTTTGCGCGACGGACGGGCGGACTGTTTCCAATAGGCTGGCGGCGCGGTTGAAACGCCGGGCTTGGGGGCGTATCACCGCATGGATGCGACACGAGCGACATATGACCAGTTCCAGCCAGACCACGCGCCTTTACCACACCCCTCTTTCCCCTTTTTCCCGCAAGGTCCGGCTGGTGCTGGCCGAAAAGCGGATCGAGGTCGAACTGGTCGAGGATCGCTATTGGGAAAACAATTCCGAATTGCTGCGCCGCAACCCGGCCGGCATGGTCCCGGTTCTGCGCCATGACGGGCGGCTTCTGGCGGAAAGCCAGGCGATCTGCGAATATCTGGACGAAACCGTGCCCCAGCCCCCGCTGATGCCCGCCACCCCGGCCGAACGGCACGAGGTTCGGCGCCTTTGCGCCTGGTTCGACGACAAGTTCAACCGCGAGGTCACACGACCGATCCTGGAAGAGCGGGTCTGGAAAAAAATCACCCGCTCGGGCTATCCCGACAGTCGGGCGGTCAAGGCCGGACTGCGCGCGATCAAGGAACATATCGACTATCTGTCGGGGCTGCTGGAAACGCGGCGCTGGCTGGCCGGCAGTTCGCTGAGCCTGGCCGATTTCACCGCCGCCGCGCATTTTTCCTGTCTCGACTATATTTCCGACGTGGATTGGGACCGGTCCGAGGCATTGATGAACTGGTATGCGACGATCAAGTCGCGCCCCGCCTTCCGCGGGGTTCTGGCCGATCAGGTGCCGGGCATCCATCCCGCCCCCCATTATGCCGAGCTCGATTTCGGCTGAGTCCGGGGGCGCGTCGCCCCCCGGACCCCCAGAGGATATTTCAGCACAGGTGAAAGCGGCTTTGGCCCGCCAGGCGAAGGCCGAGGGCTTCGCGCGCATGGGCGTTACCCGGCCGGATGCCGTGCCCGAACTGGCTGGGCGGCTGGCGGATTTTCTGGCAGCCGGGCGGCATGGCCAGATGGGCTGGATGGCCGAGCGGACCCATTGGCGGGGCGATCCGGCGGCGCTGTGGCCAGAGGCGCGTTCGGTGGTCATGCTGGCCGAGGCCTATACCCCCGATCACGATCCGCTGGCGGTTCTGTCACGGCCTGATCTGGCGGCGGTCAGCGTTTATGCGCAGGGCAAGGATTACCACGACATCGTCAAGAAGCGGCTGAAACGGCTGGGGCGCTGGCTGATCGACCAGCATGGCGGCCAGATCAAGGTTTTCGTGGATACCGCCCCGGTGATGGAAAAGCCGCTGGCGCAGGCCGCCGGGCTGGGTTGGCAGGGCAAGCATACCAATCTGCTGTCACGCGAATTGGGCAGTTGGTTCTTTCTGGGCGCGATCTTCACCACGCTCGACCTGCCACCGGACGCAGCTGAGCCCGAACATTGCGGGTCTTGCCGCGCCTGTCTGGACATCTGCCCGACCAGGGCTTTTCCCGCGCCTTTTCAGCTGGATGCGCGGCGCTGCATTTCCTACCTGACCATTGAACACAAGGGACCGGTGGACGAGGAGTTGCGGGAACTGATGGGCAACCGGATCTATGGCTGCGATGACTGCCTGGCCGTCTGCCCCTGGAACAAATTCGCCCAGGAAGCGCATGAGATGCGCTATCGCGGGGTGATCGACGCGCCGCCGCTGGCGGAACTGGCGATGCTGGATGATGCGGGCTTCAGGGAACGGTTTTCGGGCAGTCCCATCAAACGGATCGGGCGTGACCGATTTGTGCGCAACGTCCTGTATGCAATCGGCAATTCCGGGCTTGCGGCATTGCGCGGGGTGGCACAGGGGCTGGCCGGGGACGCCGATCCGGCGGTCGCGGACGCCGCGCGTTGGGCCGCGATGCGGCTGGAGGCCCGGCTGTGAACCCTTTGCGCGGCATCCTTCTGAAGCTGGGCAGCGTCACCATCTTTGTGGTCATGGCGGCGCTGATCAAGGCTACCGCCGACGAGGTTCCCGCCGGGCAACAGGTGTTTTTCCGATCCTTCTTCGCGATTCCGGTGATCCTGATCTGGCTGATCAGGCGGGGCGAGTTTCCACGCGGGCTGCGCACGGCGCGCCCGATGGGTCATGTGTTTCGCGGCCTTGTGGGGACGGCGGCGATGGGTCTGGGCTTTGCCGGTCTTGGCCTGCTGCCCCTGCCCGAGGTGACGGCCATCGGCTTTGCCGCGCCGCTGCTGACGGTGATCTTTGCCGCGATGTTTCTGGGCGAGGACGTCCGGGCCTTTCGTCTGGCAACTGTCGCGTTGGGGCTGATCGGGGTTCTGGTGATCCTGTCGCCGCGGCTTGGGCAGGTGGGTGACGGGCTGTCCACGGCCGAGACCCTGGGCGCCGTGATCACGCTGATGGGGGCGATGTGTGCCGCGCTGGCACAGATTTTCGTGCGCAAGCTGGTCAGCCAGGAAACGACGGCCGCGATCGTGTTCTGGTTCTCGGTCACGGCCAGCGTGCTGGCGCTGTTCACCGTGCCATTCGGTTGGGTTCTGCCCTCGCCCGACACGGCGGCATTGCTGATCCTGGCGGGGCTGCTGGGCGGGCTGGGGCAGATCCTTCTGACCTCGGCCTATCGTTTTGCCGATGCCTCGCTGGTCGCGCCTTTCGACTATGCGGCGATGCTGTTCGCGCTGCTGATCGGCTATGGCATTTTTGGCGAGGTGCCAAGCGCGACGATGCTGACCGGCGCTTCGATCGTGATCGCGGCAGGGGTGCTGATCATCTGGCGCGAGCATCGCCTTGGGCTGGAGCGGAACCGTCAGCGCAAGGCGATGAGCCCGCAGGGCTAGGCCCCGCAGTCGCCCCATAGCAGCAGATCATCCGCCAGGATCGGTGCCGCGCCGTCAACGCGGATGGCCAGATCGGCCTGACCGTCGCCGTCGAGATCCGCCAGCAACATCTGGTGATCGCCCGCATTCACCACCCGCAGCTGACCTGCGGCGGAAAACCCCGCGCTGGCGATGAATTGCAGGCCAAGGGCGGACAGGTCCAGCAGGTCGTGACCGTGCTGGAAATCGGCGATCCGGTCGGTCTGAAGCGGCGTGGAATCCTCGGCATCGCGAAAGACGAACCGATCCGCGCCCAGGCCACCGAACAGCATGTCGGCCCCGGCGTCCCCCTGCAATGTATCGTCGCCCTCGCCGCCATGCAGAAGGTCGCTTCCCAGACCGCCTTGCAGCAGGTCATCACCCTCGCCGCCATCCATGTGGTCATTGCCGTCCTGGCCCTGCAATCTGTCGCCGCCCTCGCCACCTAGCAGCATGTCATTGCCCGCGCCGCCCGCCAGATCATCGTCACCCTCGCCGCCCAGCAACAGATCGTCGCCATCGCCACCCTCCAGAGTGTCCAAGCCGCCATGACCGAACAGCGTGTCACTGTCACCGCCGCCGATCAGGCGGTCGGCCAGGGCGTCGCCATGGATCAGATCGTTGCCCGTTCCCCCATCCAGAAGGTTCTGCCCGCCCGAGCCGATCAGCGTATCATCGCCCGCCTCGCCCGATGCCGTGTCATTGCCGTCGCCGGCACGGATCAGGTCATTGCCACTGCCGCCCCAGATCTGGTCATCACCGGCACCGCCATGGATCACATCGTCATCCTGATGGCCCCAGATCTGGTCATCGCCGTCGCCGCCATGCAGCCAGTCATGACCCAGGCCGCCCAGAATCGTATCGTTGCCGCCATCGCCCGAAATGCTGTCATCGCCGGCCTCTCCGGTCAGGTGGTCGCGGCCATCGCCGCCTTCGATGGTATCGTTGCCGTTGCCGGCCTGAACGCTGTCATCGCCGGCACCGCCGCTTAGCCTGTCGGCGCCGGCGCCGGCAATCAGCGTGTCATTGCCAGCGCCCCCCGCCATGATGTTGTCACCCAGGCTATCGGTCAGGCGATCATTGCCATCGCCGCCGGACAGTGAATCATTGCCGGCACCGCCATCCAGCAGGTCGTTGCCCTGATCGCCGGACAGGTAATCATCGCCAGCCAGGCCATTCAGGCTGTCATCGCCCTCGCCACCAAACAGCGAATCATTGCCGCCATCGCCTTGCAGCAGATCGTTGCCGCCATCGCCGATCAGCATGTCATTGCCGTCGCCGCCTTCCAGCAGGTCATTGCCATCGCCGCCGCGCACGCGGTCATGCCCGGCCTCGCCCAGCAGCGTGTCATCGCCCGCCCCGCCCGAGATCGTGTCATTGCCCTCGCCCCCATGCAGCGCATCCTCGACCGCGCTGCCCAGCAGGACGTCATTGCCACCCAGACCATAGACCTCGGACCCGCCTCGGGTCGCGCTCAGCAGATCGTCGGCCGCGGATCCCAGGATGACGGTTTCCACATCGGGCGGCGCATAATGGGTGATGGGAAACATCTCGTTGGTGAACAGATCTGCCAGCAATGTGCCGCCATCGGCCGAGTGAATCTCGATCAGGGTGTTGCCAAAGCGGATGCGGATCCCTTTGCCGAAGGGCGAAAAGCTTAGCTGCCAGATGCTGCGGATCATGCCCAGTTGCGTCAGGTCCAGCCGATCCTCGGCCGGGTCATAGTCCCAGATCAGGATGCGGCCGGCCACGGGGGTGGCGACAAAGATGTCATGCCCCGCGCCGCCCCACAACATGACAGGATCGCGATGGGTCATCAGGATATCATCGCCCGCGCCGCCGCGAATATGGGTCGTGCCGGACCCGGCGCGCAGCATGTCATTTCCGCCCGTGCCCTCGATCTGGCCGATGCCATTCTTGCGGATGATGCCGATCTGCCCCGGATCGACGACGATCTGCCCGACCCCGGCCTCGGTCGCGCTGGTGACGAACAGCGCGATCTTTCCATCCACCTCGATGGCTTGCAGGGCGCTGATATCGGCAAGCACCATGCCATTGTCATCGACCAGCGTTTCCAGATGCAGCAGCCGCCCGTCGGGCAGGACCGTGAACATCGAGATGCCATCGTCCTGCCCGCCGACAAAGACATAGGCGCGCCCACCGACCTCGACCGTGGCCAATGCGGTCGCGCCCTGAAAGCGGGTGGTCAGTTCGTCGACGACGTGGTCGACCGGGATCATGCCGCCATCGGGCAAAAGCCGGATCGTGGTGATCGACGATGACAGCGCCGAGGTGACGATCAGATAGACCTGACCGCCCACCGTCACCGCCGCAACATCATTGGGCGAATTGAACCCGCTGCCATCCTGGGCGGTCATATAATCGGCGCGGATGATGCGCCCTGCCCCGTCCAGCCGCTGACTTGCCAGGAAATTCCCAAGGCCCGATATGGCCACGATGACCGTTTCGCCCTGCATCTGGACGCTGATCATCTTGTCCAGCGAGGCATGGGGCATCGTCGGCGCCAGCGGCATCAGCGAACGGTCGACCGCCACCAGCCGGCCCTGCGCGTCCTCGCGATAGACGGTAAACTCGACCTCACCGCGCCGGGCGGCGTAAAGAAAGGTTCCTGCGGCGGTCGCCACCTGGCCAAGCTGGGTCAGATCAGCCGGCAGTGGCACGCCGGAATAAAGCGATGTCAGCGGCCCAAGCCCGCCGCCAGAGATCAGCGGCAGGCCATGGCCCGCGGCATTCCCCATCCCGGCCAGCGTCAGCATCGGTTGCCCGCGGACCGTCAGCAAGGTCAGTTCAGGCTCGCCCATATGGGTGAAGCTGGCGGCATATTCCCATTGCGCCTGCGGGCTGACCGGCAGATCCGCATCGGTGATCGCAAAGCTTGCCAGGCCGCCGCCGACATAGGTGGCGCTGACCAGAACCTTGTTCCCCGCAAGATCGGCGGCAAAAAGATCCGCGATCCTGCGGACAAACTGCGCCTGATCGCCCTGTATCGTCGCGACATACCGCATGCCGAACCGGCCCCACACTCAACCAACAAACACCGTCCCCCCGAACAGTTCTGAAAGCACACCTCATCGGCCTGCGAATCGCTAGCCCATGCCTTGCATTTTCAGCAGTTTTGGAAAGGTCGGCGCGATGGCCTCAGTCGCTGTTACCCTGCGCCAGCGGACCATAGAGGATCAGCGCGGGCTGGCTGACGGGCGCATCTTTCAGCCTTTCGGCAAGCTCGGCCAGGGTGGTTCTGATCAGCTGCTGATGGGGGTGGCTGACGGCCTCGGCGAACAGGGCCGGGGTGTCGGGCGACAGGCCATGGGCCTGCAAGCCGCGCGCCAGATCGGGAAAACTGCGCTGTCCCATGAACACCACGGTCGTCACCGCCGGATCGGCCAGCGCCGCCCAGTTGATATCCGAAGGCAGTGCCCCCGTCACATCGGCGCCGGTGACGAATTGCAGCCGCCGCGCTGTCAGCCGCCGCGTCAGCGGGATCTGCGCCGCCGCCGCCGCCGCCACGGCCGAGGGCACGCCGGGCACGATCTCGAAGGCGATGCCGGCCTCGCGCAGGGCGATGATTTCCTCTTCCAGCCGGCCGAAGATACCGGCATCCCCTGATTTCAGCCGCACCACGCGCCGGCCCGCCAGCGCATGTTCCACCAGCAGCGCGTTGACATGTTCCTGTTTGGCCGAGGGTCGCCCGGCGCGCTTGCCCACCGGGATCAGTTCGGCATCCGCCCCGGCAATTTCCAGAATCGGCCCCGAGGACAGGTCGTCATACAGCACCACCTCGGCATCGCGCAGCCGGGCGGCCGCGCGGATCGTCAGCAGTTCGGGGTCGCCCGGACCGGACGAGACCAGCGACACGAATCCTTTTGCGCTGTGCTGGGCCATGCCTGCCTTCCCCGTGCTGCCTCTCCTGCCCGGTATCAGCCCCACCCCGCGCATCGCAACCCCGAGATCACCATGCCGGCCAGAAATCCGCCGAAAGACCAGCCAACCATCTGGAAAATCAAAAGACCTGCGCGGATGGGCGAGATGCCGGGGCGGGAATTTTTCCGGCAGCAGATCATCGGCGGCGGGCGCACCAACGGGCGGCGCTTGCACGACCCGCAATTCGCGATAACCTGTAAGTTGTATCCAGCCGGAGGGCCAGACAGATGACGACACTCACCATCAACGGGCAAGAGGTCACGCTGGACCTCGACCCCGAAACCCCGCTGCTTTGGGCATTGCGGGATGAACTGCACCTGACGGGAACGAAATTCGGCTGCGGCGTGGCGCAATGCGGCGCCTGCACGGTGATGCTGGACGGCATGCCGCGCCGCGCCTGTGTCACCCCGATCGGCAGCATCGACGGCTCTGAGGTCACCACCATCGAGGGCATGGAGGGGGCCGAGTTCGACGCCATCCAGACCGCCTGGCGCGCCATCGACGTGCCGCAATGCGGCTGGTGCCAGTCGGGGCAGGTCATGCAGGCCACGGCGCTGTTACAGATGGTTCCCAGCCCGACCGACGACCAGATCAACGACGCGATGGCCGGCAATATCTGCCGCTGCGCCACCTATCACCGCATCCGCGCCGCCATCCATGACGCCGCCAAGACGCTGGAGGGCTGATCCATGAACATCCGCACATCCCGCCGTGCTTTCCTGTCCGGTGGCGCCGGACTGGTTCTGGCGCTGACCCTGCCGGTTCCGGGCGCAAGGGTGCTGGCGCAGGAAGCCGCCGCGCCGGCCGCGCCGGCGCCGATTCCGCCCAATGCCTTCATCCGCATCGCCGCCGATGACACGGTGACGATCATCGTCAAGCATATCGAGTTCGGCCAGGGTCCGCTGACCGGCCTTGCCACGCTGGCGGCCGAGGAACTGGATGCCGACTGGTCGCAGATCCGGGGCGAATTGGCGCCGGCAAACGCCGCCTGGTATGGCAATGCCGTCCTGGGCGGGTTGCAGGGCACCGGCGGCTCGACCGCGCTGCCCAGCAGCTTCATGATCATGCGTCAGGCCGGGGCCTCGGTCCGGGCGATGCTGGTGCAGGCGGCTGCCGCCGAATGGGGCGTGCCGGCCGAGGAAATCACCGTGGCCAAGGGGCGGATCAGCCATGCGGCCTCGGGCAATGAATCGGGCTTCGGCGCCTTTGCCGAGGCAGCGGCGGCGCTGACCCCGCCCGCCGATCCGGTGCTGAAGACGCCCGATCAATGGGTACTGATCGGCACTGATCTGCACAAGCTGGATACCGATCAGAAGACCGACGGCCAGGCGATCTTTACGCTGGACCAGTATCCCGATGGGGTTCAGACCGTGGTGGTCGCCCATCCGCCGGCCTTTGGCGCCACGGTTGCATCCGTCGATGACGGTGCCGCGCTGGCGGTTCCGGGCGTGCTGGCCGTGCGCCAGATTCCGCAGGGCGTCGCGGTCTATGCCAGCAATACCTTTGCCGCGTTGAAGGGCCGGGCTGCGCTGATCGTCGAATGGGACGAAACCAATGCCGAAACCCGCGACGACGCCGCGCTAAGCGCAATGACCGCCGAGGCCGCCCGCAAGGATGGTCTGACCGTCGAGGAAGAAGGCGGCGATCTTGCCGCAGCCTTGGCGGCCGAGGGCGCAACCCTGCACGAGGCAGAGTTCCACTTTCCCTTCCTCGCCCATGCGCCTCTGGAAACGCTGGACGGTCTGCTGACGGCGGGCGGCGGCAAGGCCCATGCCAGCTATGGCAGCCAGTTCCCGACATTCGACCACCAGACCATTGCACAGGTTCTGGGGCTGGAACCGGTCGATGTCACGCTGGATGTCATGCTTGCGGGCGGCTCCTTCGGCCGACGGGCGCAGGCTGATTCCCATCTGGCTGCGGAACTTGCCGAAATCGCCAAGGCCGGCGGTGATGGCACCTACAAGCTGATGTGGACGCGCGAAGACGATCTGAAGGGCGGCTATTACCGCCCGATGAGCGCGCACAGATTCCGCGCCGCGCTGGACGCGGATGGCAAGATAACGGCTTGGGAAAACGTCGTTGCCACGCAATCCCTGCTGGCCGGCACCCCGATGGAGCCCTTCCTGCAAGGCGGGCCGGATGCCACCGCCTTCGAAGGATCGGTGACGCTGCCCTATGATCTGGGCGCGCGGCGTATCGGGTGGGAACAGACGACGACCGGCGTGCCGGTTCTGTGGTGGCGTTCAGTCGGGTCAACCCATACCGCCTTCGCGGTCGAGATCTTTCTGGACGAGTTGCTTGCCGCTGCCGGAAAAGACCCGGTTCAGGGCCGGCTGGACCTGCTGAAGCCCGACGATCCACGCCCGCGCGCCGTGATCGAAAAGGTGGCCCAGATGGCCAATTGGCAGGGACCGCAGGGCGCGGATGGCAAGGCTTACGGCATGGCCTATGCCAAAAGCTTCGGCACCTATGTCGCCCAGATCGTCGAGGTCGAGGATCGCGGCGGTGCCCCCCATGTCACCCGCGTCTGGTGTGCTGTGGATTGTGGCGTGCCGGTCAACCCCAACATCATCAAGGCCCAGATGGAGGGCGGCGTCGGCTTTGGCCTGTGCGCGGCGCTGTTCAACCAGATTACTCTGGGTCAGGGCGGTCGGGTGCAGGAAAGCAATTACGACAGCTATCGCATGTTGCGCATCGGCGAGATGCCGGATGTGCAGGTCGAAATCATCCCCAGCACGGCCGATCCGACCGGCGTAGGCGAACCGGGCGTGCCGCCGATCGGGCCGGCGGTGGCGAATGCCTGGCGGGTTCTGACCGGCCAGCCGGTGCGCAGATTGCCGATGCTTCAGCAAGGGACGGTGTGACCATGACACGATTGAAACTGACGGCCGCCACCGTCTCGGCGCTGGCATTACTGATGACTGCACCCGTTTTCGCACAGGAAGCCGCGACCACGGAACCCGCGCAGACCGGCACCGATGCCGCACCTATGGCCCCGGCCGACGCGGCGCCGGTTACGCCGGCCCCCGAGGCCGCCGCATCGGGCAGCACCATTGCCGGGCAGGCCGAGGGCCAGATGGTTCTGGCCACCGAATTGCAGGCGCCCGAGGCGATCACCGGCGCAGATGACACGGCGCGATCCGTCGCGTTGTTTCAGGAAATGGGCAAGGTCATCACCCATCCGCGCTGCCTGAACTGCCACCCGGTCACGGGCGGCCCGACTCAGGGCGACGACATGCACCCGCACAGCCCGCCAATGGTGCGCGGTGTGGCGGATTTCGGCCCGGACGGCCTGTCCTGCACCACCTGTCACGGTGCCGAGAACGTTGCCTATTCGGTCGAGACGGGGTCGATCCCCGGACATTCGCCCTGGCAACTGGCGCCCGAATCAATGGGCTGGGCCGGGCAGTCTCTGGCCAATATCTGCACCCAGATGAAAGACCCCGAACGCAATGGCGGCCGCGATCTTGAGGCGATATGGGAACATCACGCCAATGACGGTCTGGTGGGCTGGGCCTGGGATCCGGGCCAAGGCCGCACCCCCGCCCCCGGCTCGCAAGAGCTGTTCGGCCAGCTGACCCGCGCCTGGATCGAGACAGGCGCGGCCTGCCCCAGTTAAGGGCTGTGCAGGAACCGAAATGATCGTGGCGGCCCCTCATCGGCCGCCATTTTCATTGCGATTTTGCGATGCGGCCCGCTTTCGGGCCTGCCGATGCGTCAGATATGGCCGATCTCGCGCAGATAGCCGGTCAGCAGCGCGGCATATTCCTGCGGCGCCTCGACACAGGGCAGATGGCCCGCGTCCTCGATGATTTCCAGCCGCGCGCCTTTGATCCGGCCAGCCAGATCCTGCATCGCTTCGGGCGGGGTCGATCCGTCAAGACTGCCGCCGATACACAGGACCGGCCGGTCCAGCGCGGCCAGAGCCTCGCGGAAATCGGCGCCGGCGATGGCCTCGCAACAGGCCAGATAGCCAGCCTGATCCTGCCGTTCCAGCATCAGCCGCCAGGCCTCGCATTCCGGGGTGGCGCGGAAGGAGGGCGAGAACCAGCGTTCCATCGTTGGCGCAGAGATGGCCGCGACACCGCCCTGCCGGATCGCGGCGATGCGGTCGGTCCAGACAGAGCTTTCGCCGATCTTGGCGGCGGTGTTCGACAGGACCAGCCCGCCCAGCTTGTCGCCATGGCGCAGCGCCAGCGACTGCCCGATCAGCCCGCCGATGGACAGACCCACGAATACCGGCCGTTCCAGCCCAAGCGCCGCCATGGTCGCCGCCACGTCATCGGCCAGATCGTCGATGCCGATGGCGCCCGTCGTCTGCGACAGACCGTGCCCGCGCTTGTCGGCGCGAACAAGGCGCAGCCCGGCCGGCAGATGCGGCAGCATCGCATCCCACAGCCTGAAATCGGTGCCAAGCGAATTGGCAAAGACCACGGCCGGCGCATTGCGCGGGCCTTCGTCGGCGATGTGCAGTCGCACATGGCCCAGATCAAGAACGTCTACCATCAGTAAGGCAATCCCACATAGTTTTCGGCAAAGGCCAGTTGCTGCGCCTGATTGTCGCGCAGAAAGGCAATATCGGCCTGCTGCATTTTCAGGTCGAACGGGCTTTGATGCGGATAGCGGTGCAAAAGCCCGCTGAACCACCAGCTGAAGCGTTCGGCCTTCCAGACACGCAGCAGGGCGCGTTCGGAATAGCGGTCAATCCCCTCGGGATCGCGTTCCTCATAGAACTGACGCAGGGCGTGATACAGGTAATGCACGTCGCTTGCGGCCAGATTCAGCCCCTTCGCACCGGTCGGCGGCACGATATGCGCCGCATCGCCGCACAGAAACAGCCGGCCCCACCGCATCGGCTCGGTCACGAAAGACCGCAAGGGGGCGATGGATTTCTCGATACTGGGGCCGGTCACCAGCCGCTCGGCAACATCGGCCGGGATGCGGCGCTTCAACTCGGCCCAGAAGGCCCTGTCGCTCCAGTCATCGGGGTGATCGGACAGGGCGCATTGGATGTAATAGCGCGACAGGTTGTCGTTGCGCATGGAACACAGCGCAAAGCCGCGCTCGGAATTGGCATAGATCAGTTCATCATGAACCGGCGGGGTGCGCGACAGCACGCCCAGCCAGCCGAAGGGATAGGTTTTCTCATACTCGCGCCGGATGCTTAGCGGGATGGTCTGGCGGCTGATACCGTGGAACCCGTCGCAGCCGACCACGAAATCACAGTCGATCCGGTGATCGCGCCCGTCCTGCTGATAGGTCACGAAGGGCTTGTCGTTATCGGCGTCGTGGATGGTGACGTGATCGACCTCGTATTCGGTGCGCAGCATCGCGGCCTCGCGCGCGTCATAAAGGTCGCGCGTCACCTCGGTCTGGCCATAAACGATGACGGGCTTGCCGGTCAGCGCCCGAAAGTCGATGTGGAACATCTGGCCATCGACGGCGATCTGGGTGCCGTCATGGGCATGGCCCTCGGCATGCAGCCGGTTGGCGACGCCCGCCTCTTCCAGCAGATTGACCAGCCCGGTTTCCAGCACGCCGGCACGCACCCGACCCAGCACATAGGCACGCGTCTTGCGTTCAAGCACCACGGCGTCGATGCCCCGGCGGTGCAGCAACTGACCCAGCAGCAACCCGGAAGGCCCGCCGCCGATGATGACGATCTGATGACGCATCGTCCTTTACCCCCTGTTGCGGCAGGTTAGCCAAGCGCCGCGAGGGGGTAAACCGAATAGCGATGGCTTGACCCCGTGGCGGTTGGAACGGCACAACGGGCCAAGTCAAAGAACCGGGGGCGAGATGACGGAACCAGACTTGATGGGCGCGCTGACCGGCGATGCCGAGGTCACCGCGCTGTTCACCGATGCCGCCTGGCTGGACCGGATCACCCGAGTAGAGGCCGCGCTGTCGCTGGCCGCAGGTGATGCGGGTGTGGTGCCTGCCGAACTGGCACGGCAGGCCGCCGATGTCGTGCTGGGCTTTCGTCCCGATATGGCCGGGTTGCGTGACGGGATGGCGCAGGATGGGTTGCCCATCCCCGAATATACCCGCCAGCTGAAGGCTGCGGCCGACCCGGCGCTGCGGCCTGCGCTGCATGTGGGGGCGACCAGTCAGGATATTCTGGATACCGCGCTGATGCTTGCGCTCGCCGGGCTGAATGATCGATTTGATGCGGCTGTAACGGCTCTGGATTCGGCGCTGGCCGATCTGAGCGAACGCCTGGGGCAGCAGCCGCTGATGGGACGAACGCGGATGCAGGCGGCGCTGCCGATCCGTGCCGCCGATCGGTTGGCGGCCTGGCGCGCGCCCCTGCCCCGGCACCGCGAGCGGCTGGCACAGCTGCGCCCCCGGTTGGAACGGGTGCAATATGGCGGCCCGGTTGGCCTGCGCGGCGGCCCCGATGGCCGGGCAGAGGGCGATGCCATTGCCGATGCGCTGGCCGACCGGCTTGGGCTGCACCGCGCGCCGGATCAATGGCACAGCGCGCGCGACGGTATCGCCGAATATGCGGGCTGGCTGTCGTTGGTCACGGGCAGCACCGGCAAGATCGGGCAGGATCTGGCGCTGATGGCGCAGGCAGGCGAGGTGGCGCTGTCGGGCGGCGGCACCAGCTCTGCCATGCCGCACAAGCAGAACCCGGTCGGGGCCGAAACGCTGGTGACCCTGGCGCGCGACAATGCCGGGCAAGTGGCGCTGATGCATCAGGCGATGCTGCATGAACAGGAACGATCCGGCGCGGCCTGGGTGCTGGAATGGCTGGCCCTGCCGCGCATGCTGTCAGCCACGGCGCGCTCGCTTGACCTGTGCCAGCAGCTGATCGTCCGCATTCAACGCATGGGCGAGGCCGGCTGACCCAGCCTAGACCGGCAGGGCCGTCGTGCGAAACACCGTGCGCAGCGCGAATGAGGAATGCATCTGCGCCACCCCCGGCAGCTTGGCCAGATGCTGCCTGTGGATGCGGGCGAAGTCCTCGGTGTCGCTGGCGACGACCTTCAGCAGGTAATCCGCCGCGCCCGACATCAGATGGCATTCCAGCACATCGGGAATTTCGTGAACGGCGCGCTCGAACGCATCCAGCACCTCATCCGCCTGGCCGGACAGGGTAATCTCGACGAAAACCATCGTCGGGCGTCCCACCTGGCGGCGATCCAGCAAGGCGACATAGTCCCGGATGATCCCCGTCTCCTCCAGCCGGCGAACGCGGCGGTGACAGGCGCTGGCGGATAGATTCACCTTGGCCGCCAGATCGGCATTGCTGATTCGTCCATCACGCTGAAGCAGGGACAGGATGCGGCGGTCGATTGCGTCGATTTCGCTCATTCACGCAATTTCTTCGATTTGTGGCGCTTTGGGAAGCAGCTTCTTCGAAACGTTGGCAAATTCGCTATGGGCTTTCGACGGATATTCGACGCGATCCGTGGCAAGATCGGACCAAAACAGCAAACAGAGGAGGTCGCATTGCTGATCGGTTGCCCCAAGGAAATCAAGCCCCAGGAGTTTCGCGTCGGCCTGACCCCGGCAGCCGCAGCCGAGGCCGTGGCCCATGGCCATCAGGTTCTGGTCCAGGCGGGCGCGGGCATCGGCTCGGGCTTTGCCGATGCGGATTACACGGCGGCCGGCGCCCGGATCGCGCCCGATGCAGCCGCTGTCTTTGACGCGGCGCAGATGATCGTGAAGGTCAAGGAACCGCAAGCCGGCGAACGCGCCATGCTGCGCAAGGGTCAGGTGCTGTTCACCTATCTGCATCTTGCACCCGACCCGGACCAGACCCGTGACCTGCTGGCATCAGGCGTCACCGCCATCGCCTATGAAACCGTCACCGACCGCAGCGGCGGGCTGCCCCTGCTGGCGCCAATGTCCGAGGTCGCCGGCAAGCTGGCGCCGCAGATGGGGGCATGGACGCTGCAAAAGGCCAATGGCGGGCGTGGCGTTCTGCTGGGCGGGGTGCCGGGCGTCGGGCCTGCGCGCGTGGTGGTGATCGGCGGCGGCGTCGTTGGCACCCATGCGGCGCGGGTCGCGGCCGGCATGGGCGCGGATGTCGTGGTCATGGACCGGTCCCTGCCCCGGATGCGCTATCTTGACGATGCCTTTGGCGGCACCTTCACCACACAATTCGCCAGCGGTGCGAATATTGCCGAGCAGATCACCCTGGCCGACATGGTCGTCGGCGCGGTACTGATCCCCGGCGCCGCCGCACCCAAGCTGGTGACCCGTGCGCAGCTGTCCACGATGAAGCCCGGCGCGGTGCTGGTCGACGTGGCCATCGACCAGGGCGGTTGCTTCGAGACCAGCCACCCCACCACCCACCAGGACCCGATCTATGAGGTCGACGGGATCATGCATTACTGCGTGGCCAACATGCCCGGCGCGGTGGCGCGCACCTCGACCATCGCGCTTGGCAATGCCACGATGCCCTTCATGCTGGCACTGGCCAACAAGGGCTGGCGGCAGGCGATCATCGACGATCCCCATCTGCGCGCCGGGCTGTCGACGCATGAGGGGCGGCTGACCTCGCCTCCTGTGGGCGAGGCGCTTGGGCTGGAGGCGATCACCCCGGATGCGCTGCTGACCGCCTGATAACGGCAGGCGCCGTTCAGCAGGGCTGGCTTCCCGGCGCGGCGATGGCATGATGGCCGCATCGGTCCTGACGGAGATGCGCATGAAATTCCTGGACAGCTGGCAGCTTTGGGCGCTGCTTTCGGCAGGGTTTGCGGCGATGACCGCGATCTTTGCCAAGATCGGCGTCGAGAACGTCAATTCGGATTTCGCCACCTTCATCCGCACCATCGTCATTCTGGTCGCAGCGGGCGGCATCGTGTTCGCAACCGGCCACTGGCAGGATCCGGCGACGATCTCGGGGCGCAGCTGGACCTTTCTTATCCTGTCAGGGCTGGCGACCGGGCTGTCCTGGATCAGCTATTTCCGCGCGCTGAAGCTGGGTCAGGCGGCGCAGGTCGCACCGATCGACAAGCTGAGCGTGGTTTTCGTGGCCATCATCGCCGTGGCATTTCTGGGCGAGCACCTGTCGGCCGCCGCCTGGCTGGGGGTGGCGCTGATCGCCATCGGCGCGATCATCGTCGCGCTGAACTGAGGGCCAGGGCCGCACGCCTGACAGGCAACAGAAAAGGGCGCGCCCGGCGGCACGCCCTTCGGTCTTTTTCGGATCGGCGGATCAGGCGGCGCGGGTGGCCAGCAGGTCGCGGATCTGGGCCAGCAGCTCTTCCTGGGTCGGGCCGGCGGGGGCCTCTTCCACGGCTTCCTTCTTGGCGGTGGTGGCATCCTTGATGCGGTTCACACCCTTGACCAGCAGGAACACCACGAAGGCGATGATCAGGAAGTTGATCACCGCCGACAGGAAGGCGCCATAGGCAAAGACGTTCGCACCGGCATCACGGGCCGCTTGCAGGCCGGCACCTTCTGGGGCGGTGCCCGACAGGACGACATATTTGCTGCTGAAGTCGGTGCCGCCGGTGATGATGCCGATGATCGGGTTGATCAGGTCACCGACCAGCGAGGTCACGATGGCGGTAAAGGCCGCACCGATGATGATACCGACCGCCATGTCCATGACATTGCCGCGGGCGATGAAGTCCTTGAATTCTTGAATCACGTCTATACCTCGCTAAACTGTCCGCGCTTTCTGCGCGCTAACGGGGCTTTTACCACACCCATATGGCCCAGAACAAATATTTAGGTGAAGATGTGACGCAACTGGCAGATTTCCCGATCACCCGCCGCTGGCCCCCGCGCCGCGAGAATGTCATACAGCTGTATTCCCTTGGCACGCCCAACGGGGTCAAGGTCTCGATCATGCTGGAGGAGTTGGGCGTCGACTATGACGTGCATCGCATCAGCATCGGCGATCCCGAGGATCAGCTGACCCCGGAATATCTGAGCCTGAACCCCAACAACAAGATCCCGGCCATGATCGACCCGGACGGGCCGGGCGGCGAGCCGATGGGCCTGTGGGAAAGCGGCGCGATCCTGACCTATCTGGGCGACAAATACGATCGCTTCCTGCCGCAATCGGGCGCGGCACGCTGGCACACGCTGCAATGGCTGTTCTGGCAGATGGGCGGCGTAGGGCCGATGTTCGGGCAGGTCGGCTTTTTCCACCGATACAAGGGCAAGGAAATCGAGGATCCGCGCCCGCGCCAGCGGTATTACAACGAGGCCCGGCGCCTGTTGGGTGTGCTGGACCGGCAGTTGCAGGGGCGTGACTGGATTACAGGCGACTATTCCATCGCCGACATCGCCACGGGGCCATGGGTCCGCACGATCAGCCGGTTCTATGAGGCCGAGGCGCAGGTCGGGTTGGCGGATTTTACGGCGGTGAATGCCTGGCTGGACCGGTTCGAGGCGCGCCCGGCGGTAGAGCGCGGCTGGCAGCAGCCAAGAAACCCGGAATAGGTGGCGGGGGGGGGGGGGGGGGGGGGGGGGGGGGGGGGGGGGGGGGGGGGGGGGGGGGGGGGGGGGGGGGGGGGGGGGGGGGGGGGGGGGGGGGGGGGGGGGGGGGGGGGGGGGGGGGGGGGGGGGGCGGGGGGGGGGGGGGGGGGGGGGGGGGGGGGTGGGGNCAGCCGGTTCTATGAGGCCGAGGCGCAGGTCGGGTTGGCGGATTTTACGGCGGTGAATGCCTGGCTGGACCGGTTCGAGGCGCGCCCGGCGGTAGAGCGCGGCTGGCAGCAGCCAAGAAACCCGGAATAGGTGGCGGGGGCGGGGGCTTCGCGCCCCCGCACCCCCGCGGGATATTTATGCACGGCTGATGAGCCTAGTCGTTTTGGCCAAGCCGGGGCGAGGCGCGATCCAAGGCGAGTTCGGCATCTGAGAAGGTGATCGGCAGTCGGACGCCGGGGATGCCCTCGGGGTCGATCTGCATCTTGCGGGCGATGATTTGCGGATCGGCAAAGACATCGGCCATATCGTTGATCGGGCCGGCGGGGACGCCCTTTTTTTCCAGCGCCGTCAGCAGGTCGTCACGTTTCCAGGTCTTTGTCACGGTCGACAATTGTGCCGTCAGCGCATCGCGGTTGGTGATGCGGTCGGCATTGGTGGCGTAATCGGGCGCGGTGCCAAGCGCGGGCAGGCCGAGCGTGTCGCAGAGCCGGCGATATTGCGCATCATTGCCGGTGGCGATGATGATCCAGCCATCGGCGCAGTCGAAGACCGCATAGGGCACCAGGTTCGGATGCGCATTCCCCAGCCGTTGCGGCGCGGTGCCAGTGGCCAGGTAGTTCATCGCCTGATTGGCCATGATCGCGGTCGCAACGTCGAACAGCGCCATGTCGATATGTTGGCCGCGCCCGGTCGTCTGGCGCTGTTGCAGCGCCGCAAGGATGCCGACCGCCGAATAGATGCCGGTGAAGATGTCGGTGACGGCGACGCCGACTTTCTGCGGCTGGTCGTCGGGGCTGCCGGTCACGCTCATCAACCCTGACATGCCCTGGATGATATAGTCATAGCCGGCACGATGGGCATAGGGGCCGGTCTGGCCGAAGCCGGTGACGCTGCAATAGATCAGGCGCGGGTTCACCGCCTTGAGGCTGTCGAAATCCAGCCCGTATCTGGCCAGCCCGCCGACCTTGAAGTTCTCGATCAGCACATCGGCATCGGCGATCAGGTCGCGGACCTTTTGCTGCCCTTCGGGCGTACGGAAATCGGCGGTGACGGATGATTTTCCCCGATTGGTGGCATGGAAATAGGCCGCGCTGCGGTCGTCGTCGCGCTGGATGAAGGGCGGGCCCCAACGGCGGGTGTCATCGCCTTCGGGGGCCTCGACCTTGATGACCGTGGCGCCCAGATCGGCAAGGATCTGGCCAGCCCAGGGGCCAGCCAGAATTCGCGCCAGTTCGACGACCTTCAGCCCGGCCAGAGGCGTCATTGCGCCTCGGCCAGCTTGGCGTCGATGATCTTCTTCATGTCGTCCCAGGGCTGGTTCTGCACCTTGTCGCCACCGATCATGAAGGTCGGCGTCGCCTCGATGCCGTCGGCGGTGGCGTTCTGCTGGAAGGTGGCGACCAGCTGTTCGACCTTGGCGGTGTCGTTCCAGCAGGCGGTCATCTGATCCTCGGTCATGCCGGCCTTCAGCCCGATCTTGCGCAGATTGGCCGCGATTTCATCGCCCGAGCTGCCTGCCAGCCATTTCTTCTGTTCGTCAAACAGCATGTCCGAGACGGCATAGTATTTGTCGTCGCCACCGCAACGGGCCAGGATGCCGGCCCACAGGCCGACCGCGTCGAAATAGACATCGCGCTGGATGAAGCGCACCTTGCCGGTATCGACATATTCGGCCTTCAGCTTGGGCCAGTTCTGTTCGTAGAAATTGGCGCAATGCCCGCAGGTGAAGCTGGCATATTCATAGATGGTCAGCGGCGCGTCCTCGGCGCCCATCGGAATGTCGGCCAGGATTTCGGTTGCTGCGGGTTCCGCAGGGGTTTCGGCCGGGGTTTCGGCGGCAGTCTGTGCAAGCACGGGCGTTGCCATCAGCAGGGCAAGCGCGGTCAGAGTGGTGCGGAGGGTCATGGAAAATCCTTTCAGCGTTTCCGTGTCTGTCTGTCGGTGTGGTTCAGGACAAGCTGGCGCATCGCGGCGGCCAGCGTGGGATCGTCAAAGCGGTCGGCAACCTGACCCGCCTGTGCCAGGTCGGCAGGGCCGGGCGCGGGGCGGATCGCAGATTTGTGGGCAAAGCTGGCCTGGCCTTCCGCAAAGCCCTCGGGTGCGGTCTGGGTCAGCAGGATGCGCTGGATGGCGTTATAGCCATAGCAGGCATTCACCTTGTCGCGCAGCTGCGGCAGCTGCATTTCCACCATCGGCGCGACCGGGCCGGTGGTCAGCAAAGTCAGCGTGGCGCCAAAACCGCCGCGCGAATGGCTGATCTTGACCGGGCGCGTCATCGCGGCCAGCGGCTCGCCCGCGATTTCGGGCCAATGGGTCAGCAGGCGCGATACGGCAAAGCCCCGGCCTTCGGACACCTGCTGGACCGGCGTGGCGACCAGCTTGGCCGCAACCTCGAACCCGCGCTTGCGGCGGGGACGGTGCTGGTTCGCGCTGTCTTTGGTCTGGGCCATCGGCGTCCGATTGGTTATCACGACCCCATGCTTAATGACGCCGGGGCGCGGATGAAAGCGGAACGCACTGAAACAAGTCTGAATTATGCGTGACGAGCAGGTGATCGCGCCCTTGCTGCTGGACTGGTATGACCGGCATGCGCGGGTCTTGCCCTGGCGCGTGCCGCCCGGCGGCGCTGCGCCCGACCCCTATCGCGTGTGGCTGTCCGAGATCATGCTGCAACAGACCACGGTGGCAGCGGTCAGAGAGTATTTCCTGCGCTTCATCGCATTCTGGCCGACGGTTCAGGCGCTGGCGGCAGCCGATGATGCGCAGGTGATGGGCGAATGGGCGGGGCTGGGCTATTACGCAAGGGCGCGCAACCTGCTGGCCTGCGCGCGCGTGGTGGCGCGGGCGGGCAGCTTTCCCAAGACCCGCGCCGGGTTGCAGGAATTGCCCGGCATTGGCCCCTATACCGCCGCAGCCATCGCCGCCATCGCCTATGACCAGCCCGAAACCGTGGTGGACGGCAATGTCGAGCGGGTCGTTGCCAGGCTGTTCGCCGTGACCCAGCCCATGCCCGCATCCAAACCGCATCTGCGGAACCTGGCGGCGACCCTGACGCCGCAGACCCGACCCGGCGACTTCGCGCAGGCGATGATGGATCTGGGCGCGACGATCTGCACCCCGCGCAGCCCGGCCTGCGGCATCTGCCCACTGATTGACGATTGCGACGCCCGCGCCCAAGGCATCGCCGCAGATCTGCCCCGCCGCGCGCCCAAGCCGGAAAAGCCCACGCGAACCGGCATTGCATGGGTCGGCTTCGACGGCGCCGCCGTGCTGGTCGAAAGGCGCCCGGACAAGGGGCTGCTGGGTGGAACGCTGGCCTTTCCCTCGACCGGTTGGGATGGCAGCGACCTGCCCCCTCCAGCAGCCGCCGATTGGCGACAGCTGGGCGAGGTGCGCCATGTCTTTACCCATTTCAATCTGATCCTGACGGTGATGGCCGCCCCGATCGCGGGCCAGCCCCACCGCGGCAATCCGCTGCCGCTGCACGATCTGCGCCGGTCCGACCTGCCGGGGCTGATGCGCAAGGTCTGGGATATGGCGCGCGACGAGGCCGAGCGATAGGATGTGGCCATGACGACCAAACCCACCCGCAATGGCCTGCCCGCCGCCCTGCCCTTCTGGATGTCGCTTGGGCTTTTGCCACTGGCCATGCTGGCGGTCATCTGGGGTGGGTGGTGGTGGATCCTGCTGCCCGTCTATGCCTGGTATCTGACCACCGGGCTTGACGCCATTCTGGGAACCGAGGACCGCAATCCCGATACCGAAACACCCGATGACGCATTGTTCTGGCATCGCGCCGTCACCCTGATCTGGCCCCCGCTGCAACTGGCGGTGATCTTTGGTGCGATCTGGTATGTGACCAAGGTTGATGCTGGCCGCTCGGGCTGGGCGCTGGCTGGGCTGTTCTTTGGCGTCGGGGTCATGTCGGGCACGATCGGCATGGTCTATGCCCACGAGTTGCTGCATCAGCGCAACCGGTCCGAGCGGTGGCTGGGTGATCTGCTGCTGGCTTCTGTGCTGTATTCGCATTTCCGTACCGAACATCTTCTGGTGCATCACGCCTGGGTCTCGACCCCGCGCGATGCGGTTTCGGCACGCTATAACGAAGGCTTCCACCGCTTTTTCTGGCGGGTGTTACGCGACGGGCCGGGCAGCGCATGGCGGGCCGAGCGCAACCTGCTGGCGCGGGGCAAACGCCCCGTGACCGACCGGCAGAACCCGTTCTGGCGCTATGGCGTGCTGCAAGGGGCGATGCTGCTGCTGGCGCTGTGGCTGGGCGGTTGGCTGGGGCTGGCGCTGTTCATCTGGCAGGCGTTCATCGCCATCTGGCAGCTGGAGTTGACAAACTATGTCGAGCATTACGGCCTGACGCGCAAATATCTGGGCGAAGGCCGCTATGAACATGTCAAGCCGCGCCATTCCTGGAACGCGGCGCATAAGGCGACGAACTGGCTGCTGATCAACCTGCAACGCCATTCCGATCACCATTACAAGCCCGACCGCCGCTATCCGCTGTTGCAGACCTATAGCGAGGACGAGGCGCCGCAGCTGCCCCTCGGTTATCCGGCGATGACCTTTCTGGCGATGGTGCCCCCGCTGTGGCGGCGGCGCATGAACCCCCGCGTTCGCGCCTGGCGTCGGCAATTCTATCCCGAAATCGAGGATTGGGGCCCCTATAACCGGGGCGATCTGCCCATGCCCCGCAACGCGCTATAGGGTTGCGGGCTGCGGGTCGAAGCCGGCAACGATCCGGTCCAGCAGCAGCCCGCCATATTCGACATTGCCATGGGCGAAATCGCTTGCCGGATGCACGGCGATCCCGTCGGCGGACAGCCGGGCCGAGCCGCGCATCAGATGCGGGGCGGTAAAGGCATCGTCCTGCACGGCGGCCTCGGGCCAGAAGGGCAGCGCAGCCTGATCGCCCAGAACCGCATGCGCGGCCCGCATCAGCAAGCGGCGGCAATGCCCGGCATCGCCTCGCGCCGCCATCATCAGATAATCGCCATAACCATCCGGATCGAGGTTGCATTCGCCCGAGGGCAAAGGTTCCGGCATCAGCAGCATCGGCTTGCCCAGGGGTTGCAGCACCCGCATCAGCCGCACCGAAAATCCGCGACGCACCCGCACCTGCAATGCCAGATCCAGCAGTTGCCGACCGATCAGCTGACCATCCTGATCCCCGGCGATGACCGAGGGAAAATCGACACAGCGATGGCTGTCGAACATGCCGGCCATATTCGGCCAGCCAAAACCTCCGACCAGCGCGATCCGGTCATAGGGTGCCAGATCCAGTTGTTTGACCCGGTTGAACTTCTGCATCTCTTCGGTGGTCCGGGCATCGGTCGGATGCAGCACCGTGCCGCGCAGTTCGAATTTGATGATATTGCCGCCTCGCACCGCCAGAAAGTCGATCTGGCAATCCGGCCAGCGATCCGGTTCGACGGTATAAGCCATGCGCGGGGCGGCCGCATGCGAATTGCCAATCACCAGCAGCCTCAGCGGCGCCGAGCGCGCTTGTGCCATGCTCATTCGCCGAATGCCTCCAGCAGGGCCTCTTCACAGATCAGTTCATCCGGGTCGTCCAAGGCAGCCGCCTGTGCCGCCCCCTGCGCCTTCAGCCCGTGGGCGGCAAGAAACAGCCCCATGACCGTGGCCACGCCCGTTGGTGTCACCTGCCGCAGCCCCGGTTCGAAAAAGCTGCCACGGGCGGCGGGGTTGGTGACGATTTCATATGAGGGGAAATAATCTACATCCGCATGCGCATCGGCAAAATCGCCGGCAGCGGCCCGCAGCGTCGCCTTGGACCATTGTGTCGCCGGCAGAACATGCCCGCCGGTCGCGGTGGCGGCCAAAGGCACGGGCGAGACGGTCAGCAACAGCCGCATATCGGGATTGAAGCGATGCAGCGCCGCCCGCATCGCGACCAGATCCGCCGCGACATCGGGATAGCGGAAATTCACGAATTCATGCCGCGCCGGGTCGAACTGACCCGCGATCACCCCCGGACAGCTGGGATAGACCCGCCCCGTCGCCCGGCAGCGCCAGGTTTCGGTCAGGCCAAGTGTGAACACGAATATATCTGCCTGCCGCAACATTGGCGCCAGATTTTGCAGATGGCGCTGGCGGATGGCCAGAACCTCGGCCGGGCTGTCCAGACCCTCGGGATCAAGCCCCGGACGCAGGCCATCGCGATAGCGGCCATCGGCGGCCATCCAGACATGGTCAGGATCTGCCCGGCCCTGCTGCACCTCGTCCAGCAGCTGCACCATCTGCCGCGCCGTATAGATATTGCCATAGCGACCGGAATACAGGTCAAACCCGTGCTGTCGCGCCATCTGAGGGGGCAGCCCGCGCGGCGCCGGCTCGGCATCCAGCACCCGCAGCCCGGCCCGGCGCAATGCCTGACCCAGATGCTGTGCAAAGCAGCTGCCGGCCGTGGCGATCGCGGCATCGGCCGGCAAGGGGAATTTCGGGCGATAGATGCCCGCCACATTCGCCGCCGGGGTTTCGGCCACCGAAGGCCGCCAGAAGGCCGTTGCCGGCAGGTCTGAATAGGGATGTGTCATAAGGCCGAGATAGACATATCCGCCCGGCAAGAAAAAGGCCCCTGCCGCGACAAGCGAGGCAGGGGCAAGGTCGTTCCTGCCCTGCGGCTTGGCGGGCGGAACGCTGGCGAAACGTGTGGATCGGGTCAGTGGCGGCGGGTCTCGTCGCCTTCCATCTCGGCGCGGATCTGCTGGCGCAGCAGGTCGATGGGGACCATCTTGCCCTCGCGCTTGAAGTGCCAATAGGTCCAGCCGTTGCAGGACGGCGCGCCTTCCAGCGCGGCACCGACCTGATGGATGCTGCCCTTGACGTCATTGCCGATCAGGCTGCCATCGGCGCGGACCTTGGCCTTGTGGCGGTTGCCGATGGAAAACAGTTCCTCGCCCGGACGCAGCATGCCGCGCTCGATCACCTGGCCAAAGGGCACGCGCGGTTCGGCGCGCTTGGGCTTGATCGTGGCAATGGCTTCGCTGTCGAATTTGCGGATGCGGGACAGGCGCTTCTGGGCGACCTCGCGATAGGCCTCCTCGCGCTCGATCCCGATGAAGTCGCGGCCCAGCATCTTGGCCACCGCGCCGGTCGTGCCGGTGCCGAAGAACGGGTCCAGCACCACATCGCCGGGATTGGTCGTGCCGACCAGCACGCGATGCAGCAGCGCCTCGGGCTTCTGGGTCGGATGGGCCTTGTCGCCCTGCGCATCCTTCAGCCGTTCGCCGCCATTGCAGATCGGGATCACCCAATCGGATCGCATCTGCACGCCTTCGTTCAGCGATTTCAGCGCCTCGTAATTGAAGGTGTATTTGCTGTCCTCGGACTTGCTGGCCCAGATCATCGTCTCATGCGCGTTGGTCAGGCGCTTGCCCCGGAAATTCGGCATCGGGTTCGACTTGCGCCAGATCACGTCATTCATGATCCAGAAACCCTGGTTCTGAAGCTCGGCGCCCACGCGGAAAATGTTGTGATAGCTGCCGATCACCCAGATCGCGCCATTGGGCTTAAGCAGCCGGCGCGCGGCGGCCAGCCAGTCGCGGCTGAATTGGTCATAGGCGGCGAAATTGGAAAACTGGTCCCAATGATCATCGACAGCATCGACCTTGGAATTGTCGGGCCGATGCAGATCGCCTTTAAGTTGCAAATTATAGGGCGGGTCCGCAAAGATCAGGTCAACGCTGCCCTCGGGCAGCGAATTCATGATCTCGATGCAGTCACCCGCAAGAATCTGGTTCAGCGGAAGCGGTCGCGCGGAGGCCGCGCGTTTGTCTTTGGTCGTCGTCATCACTCTGCCCTTGCCTGCCGACTTTGTGCCGGTCTGTATGTTGGCAATGATGAGTCAGCGGCGATTCGGCGTCAAATTCTTTTTTGAATCAACGGGTTAAGATTTCATCTCGACACAAGATATTGTGCACCGGCTTGAACGACCGTCTATGATGAGGGGTAACGCCAATATCTAGCAGCGCCTTTTTATGGGCGGGCGTCGGGTAGCCTGCGTTCACGTCCCAGCCATAGCCGGGATATTGTTGCGCCAAATCCTCCATGATGCGATCGCGCAACACCTTGGCCACGATCGAGGCCGCCGCGATGGTCAGGCATCGGGCATCGCCCTTGACCACGGCCTCGGCCGGAAAGGCCAGATCGCGTGGCAGGCGATTGCCATCGACCAGCACATGATCGGGCGGTTGACGCAGCCCGCCAATGGCGCGGCACATCGCCAGATGCGAGGCTTGCAGGATGTTCAGGCGGTCGATTTCCTCGACCGAGACATGGGCTGCGGACCAGTCGCAATGGGTCATGATCCATTCGGCCAGCGCACCGCGCCGCGCCGCCGTCAGCTTCTTTGAATCGTTCAGGCCCTCGGGGATATTGCCGGAGTCCAGCACCACCGCCGCCGCCGTCACCGGCCCGGCCAGCGGACCGCGCCCGACCTCGTCCACGCCAGCGACGCGATGGGCACCACGCGCCAGCGCAGCCTGTTCAAAGCTGAAATCCGGGCCGCTCATGCGGTGATCGTCACCGGGCTGATGGTGACCTCTTCCAGGTTCACACCCTCGCCCTCGCGGTCGACGACCAGAAAATCGGCGGCATGGTCCAAGGGCGTCAGCACCCCATGCCAGACGCCCGCGCGCAGGTTCACCCCCATGCCTGCGGGCACGATGAAGGCCAGCGGCGCGCCGGGCCTGCCATCCACGTCCGGGGCCACGACGGACAGCCAGGCATCCGGGCCAAGCGGCATGAAGGCCTGGCTGCCAAGCGGATGCCGTTCCAGCAGCGCGCAATCATAGGGCAGGCTGACCGGCTCGGACCGGAAGATCGAGATGATCGCCTCGCCGCCGTGGCGTTCGACCATGGCCAGCGCGTGATGGCGTTCGCAGCGGCCCGCGTTGATCAGCCTGTCCGCACGATCGCGGGGCATCAACAATTCGCCGTAAGGGGCAAAGGCTTCGGCGGTGATCGGTTGCGCGGTGATCGTGGTCATGTTTCCTCTTGGGGTCTGCGGGCGGCGGCAAGGCCATCCAGAATGCGGGTCAGGATCTGGCGGCGGGCCAGCGGGTTGGCCAGGCGCAGCACCTCGGCCCGCGCGGCGGCGGACATCTGCATGCAGCGATCGGGATTGGCGCGGGCCCAGGCCAGCTTGTCCTCCAGATCGGCGCAATGCAACTGCACCGGGATATAATGTGTCCAGGGTTTGAACCGGCCCAGATAATAGACCTCCCAGCCGTCCTCTTCCTTCAGCAGCACCGACTGGCTGTTGATGGCCCCGATGAAATTCGATCCGTGGTCATAACCCGCCAGCGTCAGCTGATAGCGGAAGCGGCTGAAATAATCGCCGCCGACGCGCGGCCGGCTATAGGGCGCCAGCAGCGGATGCGTGGTCAGATCGCGATAGCGCCAGGACAGGACCATTCCGATGTCGAAATCCGGGTGATCCATCCAGCGCCGCAGGAAAGCCATGCGCGGCACGTCGCACAGCCGCCGAAAAGCCGCTTGCTGCGCGGTTTCATCATCACCCGCCTGGCGCAGTTCATCCAGCAGCTGATGCGAGGGCTGACGCCGCAGGCCGGCCCGTTCCACGGCCGCGCCCGAGATATTACCGCGCCAGACCAGCAGATCCTGTTTCTGTTCAAAGGGAATGAGGTCACTGCTTTCGGCACTGGGCTGGCCCGGCGCGGCGATTTCGTGCATGCCGGGCAGCGGCCACAGCACGACATTCCGGGCGCCGGCGCGACGATTATAGCACAGGATCGGCACGCCGATCGGCTTGCCCTCGGGCGATCCCATCCGCCGCACATCCTGCATGTCCACGCGAACCGGATCGTCGCGACCAAGACGCAGGATGTCGTTGATCACCCCCTCGGCACGGGCGCGCTTGAAATCCGGCTGGTGGGGCAGGACCGCCACCGGCCCGTCGCGACCCGGCAACGGGCCGATCACATAGGGCAAGACCTGACCATTCTGGGTGACGACCCGCACACCGCCATCCCATTCGCAATACAGCCCGGACACGCCCTGAACCGGGTCATCGCCGTCAGCCCCGGCCGCCACGCCCTTGAGACAATAGGCAACCACATCCTCGACCAGTTCGGGATCGTCGCGGGATGGCGCAGGGCGTGGCAAATCCAGCGCGGTGCCCAGCTGCCGTTGCAACGTGTCACCTTGATGGGGCAGCCAGGGCTGGGGGTCGGGGGCCCGCTTCAACGGGCGCGGCAGCAGCGGCGACAGCCGGTCGCTGAAGGCGGCAGGGCTCTGGCGATCCAAATCCACGCGGATCAGCCGGGGGTCATCGCCGAAATGGGCCTCGACGGCATCAAGATGGCTCTGCCAGTCGCGGCGCCAGATATCCGGCAGCGCCTCGATCGGCTGTTCCAGATGATGCGCATAGCAGCGCGCGGTGGCGCCGTTGCCGGCGGTCATGCGGTCCAGAATCCAGCCATCGGGATCGCGTGTGGTCAGGATGAAGCGGGCCTTGGGGAAATGATGGTCCAGAAAGGCAATGTCACGCCACGCCTCCAGCGGTGGACGCCAGAACAGGTTCACCCGGTGCAGCCCGGTGAACAGCGTCACCTGCCCATGGCCGCGCAAGGGTTTGCGGCCCTTTGCACGCGCGACCAGGATATCGGATGCCAAGGCCCCCTTTTCGTGGCACAGCGCCTGATAACCGCTTTGACGAAACATCTGCGCCAGCCGCTGTTCACCGCAGCAATCCGGGCTGATATGCAGAAAAACCGGCATCCTCAGACCTGGTGGCGACCGCGTTCCAGGCTGGGCAGTCGCGGCAGCAGAATCGTCAACAGCCCCAGCACCGGCAGCACCGAACAGACAAGAAAGACCATGCGAATGCTAGTATGATCAGCCAGCACGCCCAGCATCGCCGCTGCGATCCCCCCCATGCCAAAAGCAAAGCCGAAGAACAGCCCGGCGATGGTCCCGGTCCGGCCCGGCACCAGTTCCTGCGCGAACACCACAATGGCCGGGAAGGCAGAAGCCAGGATCAGCCCGATCACGACACAAAGCAGCCCCGTCGCCACCAGCCCCACATGCGGCAGCGCCAGCGTAAAGGGCAGCACGCCGAGGATCGAGAACCAGATTACCCGCAGCGGCCCGATCCTGTCGCCAACCAGCCCGCCCAGCATGACGCCTGCCGCCATCCCCGCCAGAAACAGGAACAGCATCAACTGCGCCCCCTGCGGGCCAAGGCCAAATCGGTCGATGATGAAAAAGGTCAGATAGCTGCTCATGCTGGCCGAGTAGATATTCTTGGTAAAGACCAGGATCGCCAGCACGACGATCGCACGGATGACAACCGGGCGCGGCAGGCGCAGCGCGGTTTCGACCGGGGCGCGGTTCGCGCGGCGGCGACCTTCGGCCCAATCGCCGATCCGCCACAACAGCGCCGCCCCCAATGCCGCCGCAACGGCGAACCAGGCAACTGCGGGGCGACCAAGCGGCACCACCACGAAGGCGGCCAGCAACGGCCCCATCGACTGCCCGAAATTTCCGCCCAGCTGGAACAGCGACTGCGCGGTGCCGAACCGTCCACCCGAAGCGATTCGCGCCACGCGCGAGCTTTCGGGATGAAACACCGCCGATCCTACCCCGATCAGCATCGCGCCGGTCAGCAGCATGCCGTAATTCTGCGCCGTGCCCAGCAGCACGACCCCGATCATGGTCGCGATCATCCCCAAAGGCAGCGACTTGGGCTGCGGGTGCCGATCCGTCACCGCGCCGATCACAGGCTGCAACAGCGATGCGGTGATCTGGAAACCCGCGCTGAGCAGCCCGATCTGGGCATAGCCCAGCGAAAACTCGACCTGAAGCAAGGGATAGATCGACGCCAGCATCGACTGCATGACGTCATTGATCAGGTGGCACAGACTGACGGCGCAAAGAACCGCCCAAGCGGTGCCCTGCGCCTGCGCGCCTATCTGCGGTCCGGTCGTTGCCATTGGAAAACCCGTAGGGATCTGCCCCTCGTAAGCCGCTGACTAACAGCAGGGTTGGGGAATGAAAACGCTTTTCGGCAACATTCTGCCAATCCGGCGCCGTCCCGACATATCTAAACAAATAAGTTTAGACTGGCTGATCTTTTGGATAGCTTCCAAGCCAAGAGCGGTTTCAGGACAATGGCCTTAACACCCCATGCCACAAAGAAGTCAACAGATGAGTCGGCTGTCAGACAAAGCGGTTGCGCGCCTGCGCGGCGTCAGCCCGGATCAGTCCGGGCGAAGCACCACGACCTGGCAATCCGTCAGGAACGAGGTTCTTTTGCGTATCCGGTCGCAGGAATGGCCGGCCGGGACGCTGATCCCGACCGAAAAGCAACTGGCGCTGGAATGGGGCTGTGCGCGGGCGACCATCAACCGCGCCCTGCGCGATCTGGCGGATAATGGCATCGTCGAACGGCGGCGCAAGGTCGGCACCCGCGTCACCGCCGCCCCCCGCCTGGAAGCAAGTCGTGAAGTGTCGACAATCCGCAGCGACATTCGCGCCCAAGGGGCCGAGTTCGGCTATCGGCTGCTGCGCAGCGAAGCCGTCGCTGCCCCGCCCGATATCGCGCGGCAACTGCAATTGTCGGACAGCGATGTGGTCCACCATGTCCAGGGGCTGTTCCTGGCCGATCAGGCACCCTATTGCTGCCTTGCCACCTGGCTGAATACCAAGGCACTGCCTTCGCTGGAGCAGGTGGATCTGTCCGAAAGCTCGGCCGAGGAATGGCTGGACCACGTCGCGCGGCCCAGTCACAGCCGGATTTCGATCATGGCTCTGCCCATCGGGCTGCGCTGTGCCGAGGCCATGCAACTGCAACAGGGAATGCCGGTTCTGACGATCGAGCGGACCGATTGGGCCAACACGACGCCGCTTGCCTTTTCCCGGCAGTTCTTCCCTCCGGGGCACCGGCTGGTCTACGAGGATTGACGCAGGCAGCAGCAGCCCCGCAGCCGCGACATCCAAGCGGCGGCGCGGCGCTCAGCCCTGCCTTGTCTTTCGGAAAACACCCGTTGCGCGGGCAATGACCGTGCCGTCCTGATGCGTCAGCACCCCGTCCAGAAACAGGGTCGAGCGACCGCCGCCCGTGACCTGCCCCAGGGCCTCGATCCGGCCGGGCCGGCCAGGGGCAAGAAAGTTCACCGTCAGCGTGATGGTTGAAAACGGATGGCGACCGGTTTCGTCCACGGTCAGGCTTGCCGTGGCCCCCATCGCATTGTCCAGCATGGCCGTCGCGATCCCGCCATGCAGGATGCCGGTGCGGTTCAGATGCTGCGGCCCAAGATCCAGACTGCACGCCGCCCGCCCGTCACCGCGTGCGACATCCAGAACATAGCCCAACAACCGCTGCGCCCCGGTCTCATCACGGATCAGTTGGCTCATGGCCGTGGGGTCCTGCTGGCGGGGCAATTCGACGGGCGGGGGGATTGTGTCATGCAGGCGTCTCGTTTCTGGTCGATAGGGGCGATCAGCACCAGAATGCCGACCATGGCGAAACAAGCAAGCCCGGCAAGAATGGGGAACGCCATCGTCACGGGCCAGCCGACCTGCATTGCCTGATCGCCAACACGCTTTCGCGACCTCGCCAGAATTTACATCGGGCCCACTGGTGAAATCACGCCGAAAAGCCGATGTTGAAGCCCGCCAAGACCGGAGACCTGAATGACCCTGCGCCCTGCCTCTCTGTTTGCCACGCTGATCACCGGCCTGCTGGCCACCACCGCCATGGCCACGCAGGCCACTGCCCAGAAATTCGGGACTGCCGAAATCGAGGCGGCGACTTTCACAGGCACAGACCTGCCAGCCGGGCAATCGGCGCTGACGGCCAAGGTGCAGGTCCTGCTGGATCGCTCGGGGACCTCGCCGGGGGTCATTGACGGCTTCAAGGGCGGGATGAGCGAAAGCGCGATCCGCGCATTCGAGCGTCGCGCCGGGTTGCCGGTGGATGGCGTTCTTGATGCGGCGGTCTGGGATCTGCTGCTGCCCTATGCGACGCAGCCGATCACCACCGACTACACCATTACACATGCCGATGCCGAGGGGCTGGTGGCCAGCATCCCCGCCGATTACGCCGAAAAGGCGCAGATGGCGACGCTTGGCTATACCAGTGTCGCCGAAAAGCTGGGCGAGCGGTTTCACATGGATGAAAAGTTCATCGCCTTCCTGAATCCCGGCATCGCCCTGACCCCCGGCGCCACTATCAAGGTCGCTGCGCCCGCAAGCCCGATCAAGGCGCAGGTGACGCGGATCATCATCGACAAGACCACCCGCCGCGTCGCCGGTTACGATGCGGCGGGGACAATGGTGGTCGACTATCCGGCCACGGTCGGTTCGGATGCGACGCCCTCGCCTGCGGGCAACCATCGGGTCGTCACCATCGCCCTTGATCCCAATTATACCTATAATCCAAAGGTCAATTTCAGACAGGGCAGCAATGACAAGGTGCTGACCATTCCGCCCGGCCCCAACGGACCTGTCGGCAATGTCTGGATCGACCTGTCCAAGCCGACCTATGGCATCCACGGCACCCCCACGCCGTCGCAGCTGTTCGTCAATCAGTCGAATGGTTGCGTGCGGCTGACCAACTGGGATGCGCGCGAACTGGCCAATATGGTCAAGCCCGGCGTCACCACGGTCGAGTTTCTTGAACCCGGCGTGACCATCGCCGACGTGACCGGCGGAACCCCCGCCATGCTGCCGGCATCGACCACCGCAACCACCACCGCAGCCACCATCACCGAGACGGCGACCTCGGCCCCGGCAGCGGTCACAGCCACCACCCTGCCTGCCGCCGCCATCCGCGAGGACACGACCGAACCCGACACCCCCGCCGGTGCCCCTGCATCAGTCAGCGATGACGCGCTGAGCGAAGCCCTTTCCAATGCGCTCAGTGACGGCACGATTCCGCAGACGGCGACGGGCACCGCAGGACAGTGAATATCCTTCCGGCGATTGCAGCGGCCGCAACCGCACTTGCCCTGACGGCAACTGCCGTATCGGCTCAGGACCGGATCGTCGATCAGGTGACCCGGCCGCCCCAAAAGCCGGAACAGACCGCGCCGAACCAGACTGTGCCGGCCCCGATCCCGGCACCTGACAGGCCCCGGAACGTCACCGCAGAGGAACTACCCGCGAAGGATCGCGATCCGGCACCATCCGCAGAGCCAGTGACCCGCCCTCTCTTGCGCGAATCGGATCTGAGCTATGCGGCTTGCCGCGTGACATTGATCCTGCTGGGCACCGAATACGAGGAACTGCCCCCCCTGACCGATGCCGATCGGGGCGATTGCGGCATCGCGCGGCCCATCCGGGTGACGCAGATTCTGCCGGGCGTGGCTCTGGAAGGTGGCGCAACGATGCGCTGTGATACCGCCCGCGCGCTTGGTTTCTGGCTGAAGGATTTTGTCCAGCCCGCCGCCAGCAGATTGCCCGGATCGCCTCGACTTTCGGGCCTTCAGCTGGGCACGACCTATGATTGCCGCGCCAGGGTCGGCACCGGCGAGGCGCCGAAACTGTCCGAACACGCCCTTGGCAACGCCATCGACATCGCGGGTCTTGCCTTTGATGGTGGTGAGACGATCCCGGTCCAGCCGCGGCAGGACTCTGGCGATCTGGTCGAGGCATTCCAGCGCGCCATCAGGGGCGCAGCCTGCCTGCATTTCACCACCGTTCTCGGCCCCGGCAGCAATGCCGCACATGACGACCATCTGCATCTTGACCTTGCCGCCCGAAACGGCGGCTGGCGCCTGTGTCAATAACCGGCCCATGGGGCCTTTGCCGCCGCCCCGATCAGCGCCGGTGCTTCTCCATATCCAGATAGGTCGGGTCAAACCGCGCCAGCCGGCTGATGCCGGCCCAGTCCAGGATCTCGACCTCGGTTCCGGTCCAGCGCAGGAAGCCCCGATCCCTGAGGTCGCGCACCGCCCGGTTGATGTGGATCGGCGAATAGCCAAGAATATCAGCCAGTTCGCGCTGAAGCAGTGGCAAGGTGAATTGCAGATCCGCGGCCGCACCCACCGCACCAAGCCGGGTATAGATCTCGCATAGCAGATGCGCCAGATGCGCGCTGGACCGCAACGAAGCTGCCGCAACAAGCCATTGCCGATGAACCGCAGCATCAATCAGCGTTGCCATCCACAACAGCCGGGTCAGATGCGGATAGGTCTCGGTGATGTCGATCAATTCATCATGGTCGACGAACTCGACCTCGGCCGGACCAAGGGCGACGACCGAATGTTCCAGCCCGGCCAAGACAAACCCATGCAGATCGACGAAATCGCCCGGCACGTGGACGGCCGTGATCACCCGCTCATTCGGGCGCCCGACCAATTGATGCGACCGCGCGGACATGCCTTGCAGCATCATGCAACTGCGGCGGGCGATCCGTTCCACGGGCACGATGACTTCGCCGGGGGCAAAGCTGACATGCTCGGTCTTCATCGCGCGAAGCCGGGCAAGGTCTTTGTCGCCAATTTCATCACGCCGTTGCAGATAGCGGATGAAATATTCGGTGATGGCCATTCGGACCCCCTTCAAGAACCGGCGGACAGTTGCAAATCGCCCTGACCGGTGCAATGGCCCGGCAAAGACAGCTAACATTGATTAACCACCAGACCCGGACATGGGTTTCCCGCCACCTATCCGACGCGCGAAGCGCCGCCGACGCGGGCCGGCAGGCGAAGGGCCTCGGCCAGCGCCGCAAAGCTTTCGACCACGCTGTCACGACGCAGGGCAACAAAGCTGTCAAGCCGGGGATACAGCTTGACCGCCTCGTCCAGCCGGGGATCGGATCCGGGCGCATACAGCCCTGCCCGGATCATCAGTTCGGATTCGGCATAGGCCCCCAGGGCCGCGCGAGCATGGGCGATCTGGCGGTTCTCGGCATCACTGGCCGCAGCCGGCAAGGCACGACTGACGGAACGGACCACGTCGATCGCCGGAAAGCGCCCGCGTTCCGCGATGGTCCGATCGAGGATGACATGTCCATCCAGAACGCCGCGCAGAATATCGGCGATAGGCTCTTCCATATCTGATCCCGCGACGAGAACGCTGAAAATGCCGGTGATGTCGCCCGAACCTTCGGGTCCAGGGCCGGCACGTTCCGCCAATGCCATGATCATATTGGCGGTCGAGGGCGGAAATCCCCGGTCGCTGGCCTGTTCACCCGCCGACAGGGCAATCTCGCGATGTGCCTCGGCAAAGCGGGTGATCGAATCAGCCAGAAACAGCACATGGCATCCCTGATCGCGGAAATGTTCGGCCACCGCCATGGCCGCCCAGGCACAACGCCGCCGCATCAGCGGCGACTGGTCCGAGGTCGCCGTCACGACAACGGCCCGCTTCATGCCGTCAGCGCCCAGTGTTTCCTCGACAAATTCGCGCAGCTCGCGCCCCCGTTCGCCGATCATGGCGATGACGACGACATCCGCCTCGACCCCACGCGCCAGCGAGGACAGCAGCGTCGATTTGCCCACGCCCGACCCCGCAAATAGGCCCATCCGCTGTCCCCGAACCAGCGGCAGCAGCGTATCCAGAACCGCCAGGCCGGTTTTCAGCCGCGCGCCAAGCCGGCGCCGCCCGGCCGCCGCCGGCGCAGCCGCGCGATAAGGCCGCGATTCCAGCCCCTGCGGCAGTGGCCGACCATCCAGCGGCTGCCCCAGAGGGTCGACAATACGCCCGATCCATGCATCGCACGGCGCGATCTCGGGGGCGCTGATCAATTCCGCCTCGATCCCGATTGACAGCCCGTCGACATTGCCCTCGACCAGGACGCTGGTGCGATCGGCCGCCAATGCCACCACCTCGCCCGCGACCTGGCGTCGACCCACCGCCAGCGAGACGCGATCGCCCACCGACGCCCGACCGCTCAGCCCCGAAATGCCGACGATCCCGGCGCGGATCTCGGATACACGGCCGTAATGCGTGACAAAGGGCTGCTGCCGCATCCGCATGATGATTGAGTCAATTTTATTCATTCCCCGTTCCCTTGTTTCTGTCCTGACCGACCTCGCTGAAACGGTTTCTAAACCTATTGGGGTTAAGACCGGGTTATCAGAACAGAGGAGAAACCTCAGTGTTTGAACGAATCGAACTGATCGGGATGGCGCGAGCCATGACTGATCACGCGGCCCAGAGGCAAAAGGTTGTCGCCGGGAACATCGCCAATGCCGACACGCCCGGCTTTCAGGCGCGCGATGTGACGCCGTTCAGCGAAACATATCGCAAAGGCGGGGTCGCGCTGCGCGGCACCGATCCGCGTCATATCACCTCACCCTTCGGGGCAGGTGGCCAGGCGCGTGTGACCGTCGATGACGCCCAGCCATCTCCTAATGGCAACAGCGTCTCGATCGAGGCCGAGATGGTCAAGACGGCCCAACTGCGCGGCGAACACGAACTGTCGGTCGGCATCTATCGCTCGGCGCTGGATATCCTGCGCACCAGCATCGGCCGCCGGGCCTGAAGGGGGATGACATGACTGAACCCGTCTCTGCCCTGCGTCTGGCGGCATCCGGCATGAAGGCCCAGGCTGATCGGCTGCGCCATGTGTCGGAAAACATCGCCAATGTCGACACCCCTGGCTATCGCCGCAAGCTGGTCAGCTTTGACCAGATGGCCGATTTCGGCCGGCCCACGGGTGAAGTCCGAGCCTCGGCGGCAATGCTGGACCAGACCGCGTTGCCGCGCATCTTCGATCCGGCGCATCCGATGGCCGATGAGAACGGCTATTACGACGGGTCGAATGTCGATCTGGTGGTCGAAATCGCGGATTCGCGCGAAGCGAGCCGCAGCTATGAAGCAAATCTTCGCATGTTCGAACAAAGCCGACAGATGACCTCGACCCTGCTCGACATTCTGCGCCGCTGAAAGGATTTCAGATGATTACGAATTTGCAGGCCAGCCAGGCCTATACCGCCGCGCGCAATGCCATCTCGCCGCTTGGCAATGCGGGCCCTGCACAGCCCGCGAACGGGCCCGATTTCGCCGCCATGGCGCAGGATTTCGTGCAGGTGATGGAAAAGGGCGATGCCGCCGCGACCGGTGCGATGACCGGCCAGGTCGAAACGCATCAGCTGGTGCAATCGCTGGCCGAGGCGGAACTGGCCTTGGAAACCGTTGTCGCCATCCGCGACAAGGTCGTCGAGGCCTATCAGGAAATCCTGCGGATGCCGGTCTGAGGGCTGATCATGAACGAGCTGATCCTTTTCGACATGATGCGCCAGGCGCTGCTTGTAGCGGTTCGCATCTCGGCCCCGATGCTGGGTGTGGCGCTGGTTGCCGGCGTGGTGATCGGGCTGTTCCAGGCGCTGACCTCGGTGCAGGAAATGACCATCACCTTCGTGCCCAAGGTCGGGCTGATGCTGGCCGTTTTCTGGGTCACGATGAGCTTCATGACCACGGCCCTGTCCGATTTCTATACCGGCCAGATCATCCCGCTGATTGCAGGGGGCTGATACATGGATAACGGCATCTATGCCGCGCTGACGCGGCAATCCGGCCTGATGCGCGAAATGCGCGTTGTCGCCAACAACATCGCCAATGCCAATACCACCGGCTTTCGCCGCGAAGGTGTCATCTTTGCCGAGCACCTGACGCGCCTGGACCGGCAGGGCGAGGCGCTGTCGATGGCCGATGCGCGCGGACGCCTGGTCGACCTGCGCCAGGCAGTGATGACCCAGACCAACGGCGATTTCGACATGGCCATCGAGGGCGAAGGCTTCTTCATGGTCGAAACACCCGAGGGCAACCGCCTGACGCGCGCCGGTGCCTTTATCCCCTCGGCCGAGGGCGAGTTGATGACCGCCGATGGCCATCGCCTGCTGGATGAGGGCGAGGCGCCGATCATCATCCCGGCCGGCGCGGGCAGGATTGCCGTCGGAGCCGACGGCACGCTGTCGGCCAATGGCCAGCCCTTCGCGCGTGTTGGCGTCTTCATCGCCCCCGAGAACACGGACCTGACCCATCAGGGCGGCACCCAGTTCGCCTTTCAGGGCGAGTTGCTGCCCGCCGAACAGGGCGCTGTCCGCCAGGGCTTTCTTGAGGAATCCAACGTCGACCCCGTGTTCGAGATCAGCCGCATGATCGAGGTCCAGCGCGCCTATGAGTTGGGCCAGTCCTTCCTGGACCGCGAGGATCAGCGGATCCGCTCGGTCATCACCGCCATGTCCCGCTGAAAGGCCCCATCATGAGAGCATTGCAAATCGCCGCCACCGGCATGAGCGCGCAGCAAACCCGCGTCGAGGTGATCTCGAACAACCTCGCGAACATGTCGACCACCGGCTATAACGCCCGCCGCGCCGAATTCGCGGACCTGCATTATCAACAGGCAACGCGCCCCGGCAGCATCGCCGCCTCGGATGGCACTGTCATTCCCGCTGGCGTTCAGCTGGGCCTGGGCGTGCGCCCGACCGCCGTGACCGTAAACCTGCAACAGGGCTCGCTGACGGCGACCGGCGGCGATCTGGATGTCGCAATCGAGGGCGACGGCTATCTTGAGGTGGTGTTGCCCTCGGGTATCTCGGCCTATACGCGCGATGGCGGGCTTAAACGCTCGGCCGATGGGTTGATCGTCACCTCGGACGGCCATGCCGTCGCCCCCGAAATCGTGATTCCCGACGATGCCCGCTCGATCAGCATCAATGCTGCTGGCGAAGTCCACGCCTATTTCAACGATCAGGTCGAACCCGAACTGCTGGGCCAGTTCACCCTGGCGAATTTCACCAACGAAAAAGGGCTGGAGGCAATCGGCTCGAACCTGTTTCTTGAAACAGGTGCTTCGGGCGCACCTGCGGTGGCAACGCCCGGACAGGACGGGCTGGGAACATTGCGGCAGGGCTATCTTGAAGAAAGCTCTGTCGATGCGGTGCGCGAGATCACCGAGCTGATCAAGGCGCAGCGCGGCTACGAATTGAACGCCAAGGTGATTACCGCAGCCGATCAGATGCTGGGCGCCACGGTGCAGGTGCGGTGATGCGGTTTCTCGTCGTTATCATCGCCCTGTGCTGGCCCCTTCAGGCCCTTTCCGCCCCGGTCAGTGCCAGCCGCACCTTGCCTGCGGGCACGATCATCGGCCCTGCCGATCTGGTCCTGCCTCCCGATGCCGATATGGCGGATGCCGACGCGCTGATCGGCCAGCAAACGCGCATCACCATTTATGCCGGCAGGCCGGTCGCGGCCACGCAATTGCGGGCACCGCGGCTGGTTGCGCGTAACCAGATCGTGCCGCTGGTCTTCAGTCAGGGGTCGCTGCGCATCGAAATCAGCGGCCGCGCCCTGTCCGAGGGTTCGGCCGGCGACATGATTCCGGTCATGAATCTCAGTTCGCGCCAGACCGTCAGCGCCTTGGTCGCACCCGACGGCACCCTGCGAATCACCCGCTGAGGAATCCAATGAAAAAACTTTCTATCGTCATTCTGCTGATCGCATTGACGGCCTGCGGTCGCGCCGCCGATCTGGGCCGCGCCCCCGAAATCAGCCCGCCGCGCCAAAGTGCCGAGTTTGTCGCCATGACCGAGCCGCCATTGATCATGCCGCGCACATCGGGGCGCCCGGAATCGGCGGCGTCGCTGTGGTCGGGGCAATCGGCCTCGCTTGTGGCGGATCGTCGGGCCACGATGCGGGGCGATATCCTGACCGTCGTGATCGAAATCGACGACAGGGCCGAAATCTCGAACAGTTCGGAACGCTCGCGCAGTGCGGGTGACAAGGTGGGCATCCCGGCGCTGGCCGGCCTGCCGCAGCGTATCGACCAGCGCCTGCCGGAAGGTGCGAGCATGGCGGATATGGTCGATGCCAAATCCTCGACCAGCTATTCGGGTGAAGGCAATATCTCGCGGCGTGACAAGCTGACGCTGCGGGTTGCTGCAACCGTTCTGGATACGCTGCCCAATGGCGTGCTGCACATTCAGGGCAGCCAGGAAGTGCGGGTGAACTTTGAACTGCGCGAGTTGACGGTCAGTGGCTTTGTTCGTCCGTCAGATATCAGCGGCCGAAACGAGATCGCCTATGACCGGATCGCCGGTGCGCGCATTTCCTATGGCGGTCGCGGCCAGATCACCGATGTGCAGCAGCCACGCTATGGTCAGCAGATCGCCGATATCGTCCTGCCATATTGAGGAAGGGGCAGAATGAACACGAAGCGACTGATCTGGGCCGTGCCGGTCCTTGCGCTGCTGGGCGGGGCGGCCGCAGGAAACCTGATGGTGCGCCAACCCGAAGCGACCGCGGATGCAGAAGACGGCCCGTCCCTTGATGGTGAAACGGGTGAAAAGACAGCAAGCGCCCCGGAAAAGGATGTCAGCCCCGCAGCCTGGTTCAAGTTTCCGAACCAGTTCTTCGTACCTATCGTCCGGCGCGGCGAGATCGACGGCATGATGGTACTGACGCTGACGGTCGAAACCACCGAAAAGGGCAAACCCGCGATCGAGGCACAAGAGCATCGGCTGCGCGACGCCTTGCTGCGCAGCCTGATTATCCACGCGAATACAGGCGGTTTTGCAGGGAACTACACGGCTGATCCGAAGATGCAGCAGTTGCGCGAATCGCTGCTGACTACGGCGACCAAGGTGGCAGGGGCCGATGCGCATGCCGTTTTGATCGAGGACCTGGCCCGTTCGGACAGGTAAGCCGGGGGCCACGGTTTCCGGCAGGTGGTCGGGCCATGGGACGATTATCCCCTGCCCTGATTGCAAATCGGTCCGGGAACGGGCAATGGACGTCAGAAATCGCGGACCTTCTATCCATGCCCGACCTTGCCCCCGTTACCATCCTCATGGCCGTCTATGATGGTGGTGCGCATCTGGCCCAGCAGTTGGACAGTTTCGCCATGCAGGATCATCGGGAATGGCGGCTGATCATCTCGGATGACGGGTCTGATGATGACAGCAGGGTGATCTGCGCGGGCTTCCGTGATCGCATGGGGGCAGATCGGGTGCAGTTGATCGACGGGCCGCGCGCCGGACCGACACGAAATTTTCTGCATCTTGTGGATCAGGCCCCCGATGGCGTGCCGCTGGCCTTTTCGGATCAGGACGATGTCTGGCTGCCACACAAGATGACGCGGGCCATGACGCAGCTGGCAGATGCCGAAGGGCCAACCCTCTATTGCGCCCGCACGCTGATCTGCGATCAGGCCTTGCAGAACCGCCAGCCCTCGCGCCTGTTCAAGCGACCCCACGGCTTCAGGAATGCGTTGGTCCAGGCCTGCACGCCCGGCAACAGCAGCGTCTTCAACCTTGCCGCCGCCGCGCTGCTGAAGCGGGGTGTGCAAGCTGCCATGCGCCATGATCTGCCGGCGCATGACTGGTGGGCCTATCAGCTGGTCAGCGGCGCGGGCGGCACGGTGATCTTCGATGCCGAGCCGGTGCTGCTGTATCGCCAGCACGACAATAATGTGATGGGGCGCAATGACACTCCGCGCGGCATGTTGCGGCGGATGGGAATGCTGATGCAGGGCGAATATGGCGACTGGCTGACCGCCAATACCGCAGCGCTGACAGAGGGCGCGCCCCTGCTAAGCCCCGAAAATCGCGATATTCTTGCGCGTTTCAGGCGAATGCTGGATCTGCCCGGCCCTGCCGCCCTGCGCGAATTGCGCAGGCTGGGTCTTTATCGGCAGACGGCGGGCGGCAATGCGGCGCTGATGGCCGCCGCCGCCATGGGCCGGTTGCGGCAGCGCGGCTAGGCTGCGATCACTCGTGTTCGCGCCGTTCGGCCAGCAGGCGGTTCATATAGGCGCCGTATTCATTCTTGGCGAACAGCGCAGCGCGTTCGGCCAGTTGATCGGCGTCGATCCAGCCCTGCTCGAAGGCGATTTCCTCGGGGCTGCCGGTCTGCAACCCCTGACGGCGCTCCAGCGTGCGCACGAAATTCCCGGCATCCAGCAGGCTGCCATGGGTGCCGGTATCCAGCCAGGCATAACCACGCCCCATCTTCTGCACCGTCAGCAGCCCATCGGCCAGATAGGTTTCCAGCAGCGAGGTGATTTCCAGCTCGCCACGATCCGAGGGCGTGATCAGCGCCGCACGATCGGGCGCGGTGCCGTCAAGGAAATACAGCCCCGTGACGGCATAATTCGAGGGCGGAACTTTCGGCTTTTCGATGATAGACCTGACATTGCCGTCAGCGTCGAAATCCACGACCCCATAGCGTTCCGGGTCGACCACCCGATAGCCAAAGACCGTGCCGCCGACCTGCTTGGCATCGGCATCGGCCAGTGCCTCGCTGAGGCCGTGGCCGAAAAAGATGTTGTCGCCCAGCACCATGGCCGATGGTGAACCGGCCAGAAAATCGCGGGCCAGCAGATAGGCTTGGGCCAGCCCGTCGGGGCTGGGCTGCACGATCCATTCGAAACGCAGACCCCATTGCGTGCCATCGCCCAGCAGACGCTGAAACTGCGCCTGATCCTCGGGCGTGGTGATGATGGCGATCTCTCGGATGCCGGCCAGCATCAGCACCGAAATCGGGTAATAGACCATCGGCTTGTCATAAACCGGAAGAAGCTGTTTCGAGACCCCCATGGTGATGGGGTAAAGCCGTGTGCCAGAGCCACCGGCCAGGATGATGCCCTTGCGATCGGTCATGTCGTTTCCTTCAGTTCGGTCAGAACGCGGGCCAGACCCTGCCGCCAATCGGGGCGGTCGATGCCAAAATCGGCGCCGATGCGGCGGCAGTCCAGTCGCGAATTCAGCGGACGGCGCGCAGGTGTCGGATAGTCACTGCTGGGAATATCGGCGACCTCGCAGGTCAGCCCTGGCTGGTCAAAGATCGCACGCGCGAAGTCGGCCCAGCTGGCATCGGGACCACCCGAGAAATGGTAAAGCCCGCCCTTGGCCGGGTCGGCAATCATCTGCCCGGCCATGGACAGCAGCGCACCCGCGATATCGGCCGCCGGGGTCGGCCCGCCGATCTGGTCGGCCACGATGGTCAGCCGGTCGCGTTCCGCCCCAAGACGCAGCATGGTTTTCACGAAATTCGCGCCATGGGCGGAAAACACCCAGGATGTCCGCATCACCGCCCATTGACCGCCGGCCTCGGCCACGCCTGCCTCGCCCGCCAGCTTGGTTGCGCCATAGACACCCAAAGGCGCGGTCGGCGCATCCTCGGCGCGGGGCTGATCGCCCGAGCCATCAAAGACGTAATCGGTCGAGACATGCAGGAAGGGCACCCCCTTTGCCGCCGCCGCGCGGGCCATGGCGGCGGGGGCGGCTGCATTGACCAGCCGCGCGGTGTCCGCATCGGCCTCGGCCTTGTCCACGGCCGTATATGCGGCGGCATTGACGACCACGCGGCAATCGCTGCCCGTGATCGCCGCAGCACAGGCCGCCGGGTCTGTCAGATCAGCCTGATCGCGGCCCAGAAAGCGCGCATCGGGGGCCAGCCGCGCCAGTTCCCGCGCCACCTGTCCGGTCTGGCCAAAGATCAGCAATCCGTCCATCAGCCCTGCCCCAAACGTTTACCCACTCCATCACGCGACAGCAGCGGCTGCCACCAGTCGCGATTGGCCAGATACCATTCGACAGTGCGGCGCAGCCCCTCTTCGACCGTGACCGAGGGCCGCCAGCCCAGTTCGTCGCGGATTCGCGTCGGGTCGATGGCATAGCGCCGGTCATGGCCGGGCCGGTCGGTGACGAAGGTGATCAGCCGGTCATGCGGCGCGCCGGCGGGGTTCATCCGGTCCATATGCGCGCAGATGGTACGGACGAGGTCGATATTCGTGGCCTCGTTCTCGCCACCGATATTATAGCTGCGGCCGGTTTCGCCCTTTTCGGCCACCAGCAACAGCGCGTCGGCGTGGTCCTCGACATACAGCCAGTCGCGGATATTTCCGCCATCGCCATAGACCGGGATGGGCTCGCCCGCCAATGCCTTCAGAATGACCACCGGCACCAGCTTTTCGGGGAAGTGGTAGGGGCCGTAATTGTTGGAACAATTGGTCAGCACCACCGGCAGGCCATAGGTCTCGTGCCAGGCGCGGACCAGATGGTCCGACCCCGCCTTGCTGGCCGAATAGGGGCTGCGCGGGTCATAGGGCGTGGTTTCGGTGAACTGCCCGGTCTCGCCCAGGGAACCGAAGACCTCGTCGGTCGAAATATGGTGGAAGCGGAAACCAACGGGTTTCCCGCGTGCCAGCCAGTTCGCGCGCGCGGCCTCCAGCAGGTTATAGGTGCCCAGGATATTCGTTTCGACAAAGGCACCCGGCCCGTCGATGGACCGGTCGACATGGCTTTCGGCGGCCAGATGCATCACCACATCGGGGTTATGGGCGGCAAATATCCGATCCAGCGCCTGACGGTCACGAATATCGGCCTGTTCAAAGCTGTAATGGTTGCTGTCGGCGACCGGGGCCACGTTTTCCAGATTGGCGGCATAGGTCAGCGCGTCCAGATTGACGACCTCGTGCCCGCGTGCAACGGCCAGCCGCACCACGGCCGAACCGATGAAGCCCGCCCCGCCGGTAACAAGCAGTTTCATTGGAAATCCTTGTAGTCAAAGGGCGATTCCCACTGATCGAAGGCGGGGGCGTCGCGGTCCTTGTCGGACAAAAAGGGCAGATCGACGCCCCAATCGGCGCCGACCGTATCCCAACGCACAGCGCCATCGCTGGCCCGGTCATAATGGTCGGTGCACTTATAGACGATTTCGGTATCTGGTTCGCGCGTGACAAAGCCATGCAGGAAACCGGCGGGCACCCAAAGCTGACGGCCATTTTCGAAGGACAGCTCGACCCCGACCCATTTGCCATAGGTTGGGCTGCCCCGCCGCGCATCGACGGCGACATCCAGCAGGCTGCCCCGCCCGCAACGCACCAGCTTGCCCTGGGCATGGGGCGGCGCCTGATAGTGCAGCCCGCGCAGCGTGCCGGTCTGGCGCGACAGGGAATGATTGTCCTGGACGAATTCGGGCAGTTCAACGCCTGCCTCGCGCAGCGTCCTGCGGTTCCAGCTTTCCGAGAAAAAGCCCCGGTCGTCGCCGTGACGCGCCGGGGTCAGGATCAGAACGCCGGGAAGGCTGGTCGGGTCAATCTGCATGCATCTCACCTGTCACTCGATCAGCCCGACCTATACGCAGCGCAGGAGGCAATGTCACCCCGGCGCGGATCAGCCTGCGATGGCGTTGATCACCAGAAAGATCGCAGCCGACAGGCCCGCGGCGGCAGGCACGGTGATGACCCAGGCGGCAATGATGGTCATGAAATGCGACCGGCGCACCAGCTTGCGGCGGCGGCGTTCCTCGGGGGCCAGCACCGGCCGGTCAGGCACGGCCTGCCGGGCCATGCGCAGGCGCCGCTCGGCATCCCATTCGCGGAAGAAGCCGACGCCGAACACGCCGCCCACCGCGATATGGGTTGAACTGACCGGCAGGCCCAGCCAGCTGGCCACGATCACCGTCAGCGCCGCCGACAGCGCCACGCAATAGGCGCGCATCGGGTTCAGCTTGGTAATCTGGTTGCCGATCATGCGGATCAGCTTGGGGCCGAACAGGAACAGCCCGAACGAGATGCCAAAGGCGCCGATCAGCATGACCCAGACCGGAATGCCAACCGCGCCATCATGACTGCCCGATTGCGCCGCATGGACGATGGCGGCCAGCGGGCCGACCGCATTGGCCACGTCATTGGCGCCATGAGCAAAACTCAACAGCGCGGCCGAGACGATCAGCGGAATCCCGAACAGCACTTTCAGCGACTTGTTGCGGTTGCTCAGCCCTTCCGACTGGCGGCGCACGACCGGGATCATCACCGCCCAGATTACCAGGCCCAGAACCAGACCGACCAGCAGCGCCTGCCCCATGGACAGATCCACCAGCTGCTTCAGCCCCTTCAGCGCCAGATAGGCCGCGAACACCCCGCCCATGATGCCCACCAGCACCGGCACCCAGACACGCGCAGCGGCGATCTTGTCGTCCTGATAGATGATCCGGGCCTTGATGAACCACAGGAAACCCGCCGCGATCAGCCCGCCCAGCAAGGGCGAGATGACCCAGCTGGCGGCAATCGCGCCCATCGTCGACCAGTTGACGACCGCCAGCCCGGCCGAGGCGATCCCCGCCCCCATGACGCCGCCCACGACCGAATGCGTGGTCGACACCGGCGCGCCGATCCAGGTCGCCAGGTTCACCCAAAGCGCCGAGGACAGCAGCGCCGCCATCATCGCCCACATGAAAACCTCGTTCGAGGCCATGGCCTCGGGCGCGACGATGCCCTTGGCGATGGTCGACACCACATCGCCGCCCGCGATCAGCGCGCCCGCGCTTTCAAAGATCACGGCGATGGTGATGGCCCCGCCCATCGTCAGCGCATTGGCCCCCACCGCCGGACCCATGTTGTTGGCCACGTCATTGGCGCCGATGTTCAGCGCCATATAGGCGCCAAAGGCTGCGGCTGCGACGACAATCAGCGTATTGCCGGACTGTCCGAAAAACAGTGCCGCCAGCAGCGCCGCCAGCACGACAAAGACAAAGGCGATACCAGGCGCGACCAGGGGTCGGGTGGCATAGGCGGCCGAGGCCTCCAGCGTGGAAAAGCGCCCAAGGTCGCGATCCAGCGTTTCAAGATGTCGGGCTTCGTCTTCGATCCGGGTCATGATGTCCTCCGTTTTGCACGCCAACGCGGCCCGCGCCACTTTATTCCGCCCGATTCCGCCCGACGGGACGGCGGCGCGGCGCTTATTTGAACATTTACGGGGAAATGTCGAGGTAAGGCTTTCAGCCGCTGGCGCCCCGGTCTTTCGTGCCCGCAGCAATTGCGCAAGGCCACGATACCCGCCATTCTGGGTCGGTTATTCTTCCGTGACCGATATGGTTTTTCCCGGTTGTCAGTATTGAGGGTTTGCAATGTCATCGGATCAATTGGTGCAGGCCCTGGGCGGTGCCGCGATCGCTATCGCCCGAAACAAGCTTCCCGATTGGACATTCGCCGCGCTGATGCCGGACGGGGACAAGATCGTCGCCTATATCTTCGGCGGTCGCCGGCTGGAAATCCGCACCGAATTGAAGGCAGGCGCGGCGCCGTTCGAACAGTTTGCGCAGCTGGCGCGACAGACCAGCCAGAAATCGGGGCTGTTCCGGCGCAAGACCTTCAAATCGGCCTGCGTCATCGTCCGGCGGCGCGGCCAAAAGGCCGTTCTGCGCCTTGATTATCAGGTGCAGGGCGCATTCCTGCCTTTGACGGAAAACCCAGTTCAGGATTTTCACCGGATCGTCGGCGACACCTTCCCCGACGAGGCCCGCGCGATGTCCCGCGACGGCCGCCCGGTCTGGTCAGACGCCAGCGCGCTGGTTCAAGACTTCATCAGGGACTATGAAATCTGGAACGATTACGCTTTTGCAGAAAGCCAGATCGACGATCCCGAGGCCCGTTGGAACCAGCGTCAGGCCTATGACAATCTGATCACTCGCTATTGCCTGCCGGACAAGACCTATCAAGGCATTGCCTATGGGTCCGACGCCGACCACACGCCCGATCAGGAAACCATCATTTCCGTCCATGAAACCGGCGATACCGCCGAAGTTCGGACCCGGTTTCAGGATCGCAAGTTTGACTTCATCACGCATGACTACACTTACGAGTTGTTTCGTGCCGCCGGCCAATGGCACCTGCAAGTGCTTTGGCTTTGCGACGAAAACGGCAGGTATCGCTGTCTCTGACAGACCCGCCGCAGCGTTTCCCTGACGCATTCGCTTAAAACGGTTGCTTTGCAGATGCCCGGCATTACTGTTGGCCACCACGCCCGGAACCGGGCGGCAAGATAAAAAAACAAGATCTCAGGGAGCCACCGAAATGACTGATGAACTACAACGCCTTGCCCGACTGACCCGCCTGGGCGGCATGTCGCGGCGCGATTTCCTTGGCCGTGCCAGCGCGCTTGGCATCGGTGCGGTGGCGGCCAACGGGTTGCTGGCCGGCGTTGCGCGGGCGCAGCCGGTGCAGGGCGGCGTCTTGAAGATGGGTCTGGGCGGCGGCGAAAGCACGAACTCGCTGGACCCGGCGGCGGCGCTTAGTCAGGTGCCCTTCCACTTTACCCGCTGCTTTGGCGAAACACTGGTCGATGTCAACGCCGATGGCAGCCTGGATTACCGCCTTGCCGAGGCGGTCGAGCCGGGCGCGGATGCAAAGACCTGGGTGTTCCGTATCCGCAAGGGGGTAGAGTTCCATGACGGCAAGACCCTGACCCCCGATGACGTGCTGGCGACCATGCGGCGGCATTCGGACGAGAACACCAAATCCGGCGCGCTTGGGGTGATGCAGGGCATCGCGGATATGCGCGTCGATGGCGATAATTTCATCATCGAAAGCACGACGGCCAATGCCGACCTGCCCTATCTGATGTCGACCTATCAGCTGGCCATCCAGCCCAATGGCGGCATGGACGACCCGGCCGCCGGCATCGGCACCGGCGCCTACAGGGTCACCGCGAACGAACCCGGCGTGCGCCATGTGTTCGAGAAATTCGCGAATTACTGGGATGACAGCCGGGGCCATTTCGAGGGCGTGGAAATGGTCGTCATCAATGATGCCACCGCCCGCAACGCGGCGCTGCAATCGGGTCAGGTCCATATCATCAACAAGGTCGACCCCAAGGTCGCGGCGCTGCTGTCACGCGCGCCCGGCTTGCAGGTCAAGCGCGTAGCCGGCCGCGGGCATAACGTCTTTGTCATGCATTGCGACACCGCGCCCTTTGACAATGCCGATCTGCGCATGGCGCTGAAACTGGCCGTCAACCGCGAGGAGATGGTCGAAAAGATCCTGCAAGGCTATGGCACCGTCGGCAATGACATTCCGATCAACGCTGCCTATCCGCTGTTCGACGCGGACCTGCCGCAGCGCGTCTATGACCCCGAACAGGCGGCCGAATTCTACAAGAAGTCCGGCCATGACGGCACGCCGATCGTGCTGCGCACAGCCGAGGCGGCCTTTCCCGGCGCCGTCGACGCGGCACAGCTGTTCCAGCAAAGCGCCGCCGCCGCCGGCATCCCGATCGAGATCAAGCGCGAGCCGGACGATGGGTATTGGTCCGAGGTCTGGAACAAGCAGCCCTTCTGCGCCTCGTATTGGAGCGGCCGCCCCGTGCAGGACCAGATGTATTCGACCGGCTATCTGTCGACGGCGGACTGGAACGACACCCGCTTCAACAATGCCGAGTTCGACCGCCTGCTGGTCGAGGCCCGCGGCGAGTTGGATCAGGACAAGCGCAAACAGCTTTACAGCCAGATGGCGATGATCCTGCGCGATGATGGCGGACTGATCCTGCCCATGTTCAACGATTTCGTCGAGGGCGTCCGCGACGATGTTCAGGGCTGGGAAGAAAACGGCGTGCTGGAATTGATGAACGGGCTTTCGCCCAGCAAATGCTGGTTCGCCTGACAGGTCGCGCTAGTGAATCCGCTTATCCTGAAGATCCTGGCTCAGCGCGTTGCGCTGAGCCTGCTTTTGCTGTTTCTGGTCTCGATCCTGATCTTTCTGGGCACGCAGATTCTGCCAGGTGACGTGGCCCAGTCGATCCTGGGCCGCTCGGCCACGCCGCAGGCGCTGGAAAACCTGCGGCAGGAACTGGGGCTGAATCAGCCCGCCCACACCCGCTATCTGAACTGGCTTGGGGGCGTGCTGCGGGGCGACCTGGGCACCTCGCTGACCAATGGCCGCGACATTGCCCAGGCGATCGGGCAGCGATTGGGCAATACGCTGTTTCTGGCCGGATGCGCCGCGATCATCGCCGTGCCGCTGGCCATATTTCTGGGGCTGATCTCGGTTCTTTATCGCAATCGCTGGCCTGACAAGCTGATCTCGGGGCTGTCGCTGGCGGCGATCTCGGTGCCGGAATTTCTGATCGGCTATGTGCTGATGTTCTATTTCGGGGTGATGCTGGGCTGGGCACCCTCGGTTTCCATGGTCACCGAAGGCATGCCGTTTCTGGCGCGGTTGCAGGCCATTGCGCTGCCCGTCGCGGTTCTGGTGCTGGTGGTGCTGGCCCATATGATGCGCATGACCCGCGCAGCGATCCTGAACGTGATGCAGTCGGCCTATATCGAAACGGCCGAGCTGAAGGGGCTGGGCATGTTCCGCATCATCTGGCGTCACGCCTTCCCCAACGCCATCGCGCCGGTGGTCAACGTGGTGATGCTGAACCTGGCATATCTGGTGGTCGGCGTCGTCGTGGTCGAGGTGGTTTTCGTCTATCCCGGCATGGGGCAGTTCCTGGTCGATCACGTGGCCAAGCGCGATGTGCCCGTGGTGCAGGCCTGCGGGCTGATCTTTGCCTCGGTCTATATCCTGCTGAACATGGTGGCCGATATCGTCGCGATCATCGCCAATCCGCGACTGAGGCACCCGAAATGAGGCGGATCCCCCTTGCCGCGCTGCTGGGTCTGCTGATCACAGGCCTGTTCTTCGCCGCCGCCATCCTTGCGCCGGTGATCGCGCCCTATGGCCCGTCGGAAATTGTCGGCGACGTGTGGGAACCGGCCTCGGCCGAACACCTGCTGGGCACAGACAATATCGGACGCGATCTGTTGACGCGGCTGATCTACGGCGGGCGAACGACGATCTTTGTTGCCACGCTGGCCACCGCGATCAGCTTTGTCACCGGCACCTTTCTGGGGCTGACGGCGGCGACCGTCGGTGGTTGGGTCGATCAGGTCATGTCACGCTGTGTCGATGTGCTGATGGCGATTCCGCCGCTGATCTTTGCGCTGGTCATCCTGTCGGTCATGCCGGTCACCATGCCGGTTCTGATCATCGTCATCGGGTTGCTAGAGGCCACCCGCGTCTACCGCCTGTCGCGATCCGTCGCCGTCGACATTGCCGTGATGGATTATGTCGAGGCCGCCCGCCTGCGCGGCGAGGGCCGGATGTGGATCGTCTTTCGCGAGATCCTGCCAAACGCGCTGTCGCCTCTGGTGGCGGAAATGGGGCTGCGCTTCATCTTCATCGTGCTGTTCGTCTCGACCCTGTCATTTCTTGGCCTTGGCGTGCAGCCCCCCGCCGCCGACTGGGGCGGGATCGTGAAGGAAAACAAGGATGGCATCGTCTATGGCATCGGCGCGGCGCTGTGGCCTGCCGTGGCCATCGCCGCGCTGGCGATCAGCGTGAACCTGATCGCTGATTGGGTGCTAAGCCGCACCTCCAGCCTGAAAGGCGGCCGCGGATGACCGAACCCCTTCTGAAGATTCGCGACCTGCGCATCGACGCCACGGTCTATCCGCCCGGCGAAGCCGCCCGTGAAATCCAGATCGTCAAGGGCGTCGATCTGGATCTGCAACGCGGCAAGGTGCTGGGGCTGATCGGGGAATCCGGGGCCGGCAAGTCGACCATCGGCCTGGCAGCGATGGCCTATGGCCGGGGCGGGGTGCGCATCACCGGCGGTCAGGTTCTGGTCAATGGCCGCGATGTGCTGACGCTGCGCGATTCCGGTTTGCGGCGCCTGCGCGGGAATGAGGTCACCTATGTCTCGCAATCGGCCGCCGCCTCGTTCAACCCGTCGCGGCGCATTCTGGAACAGGTGACCGAGGCCGCCATCCTGCATGGCAAATTCACCCGCCAACAGGCCCAGGCCCGGGCGATCGACCTGTTTGGCAAGCTGGGCCTGCCCGACCCGGAACGGATCGGCCAGCGCTATCCGCATCAGGTGTCGGGCGGCCAGTTGCAGCGCTGCATGACCGCGCTGGCGCTGTGTCCCGAGCCAGATCTGGTGGTGTTCGACGAACCGACCACGGCGCTGGACGTGACCACCCAGATCGACGTGCTGAAGGCAATCAAGGACGTGATCGCGCTGACCGGGGTGGCAGCTTTGTACATCACGCATGATCTGGCGGTTGTCGCGCAGGTCGCCGATGACATCATGGTGCTGCGCCATGGCGAGATGGTCGAACATGGCGCCACCGATCAGATCATCAACGCACCCCGGCAGGATTATACCCGCGCGCTGGTTTCCGTGCGCGAGATCCGCCACGACGAACAGCCCCCCACGCCGACGCCCGTGCTGTCGGTTGACGGGATCAGCGCCCGCTATTCCGGCATGCATGACGACGTGCTGTCGGACATCAATGTCGCCCTGTCGCCCGGTCAGACGCTGGCCATTGTGGGCGAAAGCGGGTCGGGCAAATCGACGCTGGCGCGCGTGATCACCGGACTTCTGCCACCGCGTTCAGGCAGGATCGGGTTCGACGGGCATGACCTGACGCCCGCACAGCGCCAGCGCCCGCGCCAGGATCTGCGGCAGTTGCAGATGATCTATCAGATGGCCGATGTGGCGATGAACCCGCGCCAGACGGTCGAGACGATCATCGGCCGGCCGCTGCAATTCTATTTCGGCCTGAAGGGGCGCCAGCGCCGCGACCGGGTCGTCGCGCTGCTGGACCAGATCGAGATGGGCGCAGATTTTCTGGACCGCTATCCGGCCGAGCTGTCGGGCGGCCAGAAACAGCGCGTCTGCATCGCCCGTGCCCTTGCCGCCGAACCAAAGCTGATCATCTGCGACGAGGTGACCAGCGCGCTGGACCCCTTGGTCGCGGATGGAATCCTGAAGCTGTTGTTGCAACTGCAAAAGGATCGGCAGGTCGCCTATCTGTTCATCACCCACGACCTTGCCACCGTTCGCGCCATCTCCGATTCCATCGCGGTGATGCATCGCGGCAAGGTCGTGCGCTATGGTCCGAAATCACAGGTGCTGTCGCCGCCCTTCGACGATTATACCGACCTGCTGCTAAGCTCGGTCCCCGAAATGCGCCCCGGCTGGCTGGAGCAGGTCGTCGCCCATCGCCGGATCGAGGCGGGTGGCGAATGACCGAAACCGCGCTGACCGACGCCGAAATTCTTGCCTTCGTCACCCGGACCAAGGCCGCCTATCCGCCCGCAGCCGCGACCGCGACCGGCGGCCCGGTCGAGACCCGGACCTATTACAATCACATGTGCGCCCTTTTCCGCGCCCCTCGCCCCGCTGGCCTGACAGTCACCGACGGGCTGGCAAGTGGCGTGCCGCTGCGCTGCTACGATCCGGGCGGCGATGCCGGGGCGCGGCCCTTTGTGCTGTATCTGCATGGTGGCGGCTTTGTCCTTGGCTCGCTGGACAGCCATGACGACATCTGCGCCGAGATCGCGGCGGATAGCGGGGCACAGGTCTTTTCGGCCGATTACCGGCTGGCCCCCGAACATATCTATCCGGCCCAGCAGGATGACACACAGGCCGTCTGGATGGCGCTGACCGCATCGGGCAGGACCGGCGTGGTGATCGGCGACAGCGCCGGGGCCAATCTTGCGGCCGGCCTGTGCCTGCGAATGCGCGATCTGGGCGGGCCGATGCCGCTGTCGCAGGTGCTGATCTATCCCTGGCTGGTTGGTGATGCGCTGGCCGGCGACCAGATGCCGCAATCCTATAGCGACAATCGCGACGGGCCATTGCTGACCACGGCGGATTGCCGCAACTTCACCCGGACCGTCACCGGCGGCGATCCCTCACTGGCGCGCAAGCACAAGGATCTGGTGCCGCTGCTGGAAACCGATCTGGCGGGCCTGCCGCCTGCGGTCATCATCACTGCGGATCTGGATCCGGTGCGCGATGACGGGGTGATCTATGCGGCCCGGCTGAAAGCGGCGGGTGTGGACACCATCCTGCGCAACGAGGCGCAGCTGGTTCACGGCTATCTGCGCGCCCGGCATGCCAGCACGCTTGCCCGCGCCAGCTTTGATTTCATCTGCGCCGCGATCCGCTCGGGCCTTGAAACTGGCCGCAACACCGCTGCCGGCTAGACCCGGACGGGCAAAGAAAAACCCCCACGCCTTATCGGTCGATGGGGGTTCGGTCGGGTTTGGTCGTCCTGCCGTCTGGTCGCATGTCAGAGGGCGCTCACGACCGTGTCGATATCGGCGCGGCACATGCCGATGTCTTCCAGCTGGCGTTCCGAAAGCTGGTTCAGTTCGCCGCGCGTGCGCCGACGGGCGTTCCAGCTGCGAAAGCGAGCGGCAATCTCGGTGAACAGCGTCTCGATAGCGGCGCCGTTATTCGTGGCAATGGCTGTCATCTGTCTATGTCCTTCGATGTGGCGTCCCGATGGGTCGGGCCGTTTTCACAGGAAGAAAGATAAATGCTGCACCTGCACAGTTCTACAGACACCGCGTCAAAGCCGCCTTGCACACAGCGCATAAACAACTGTTTACAATATGTTTAAACTTTCCGCGATGCAGCGTTATCGCAAACAAATCTGCTGCGGGAAGCGGTTGATTTCCTAGGATTTCCAGTCCCCGATCGCTGACTGCCACAAGGCCAGCGCGGCCACGGCTGCCGTATCGGCCCGCAATATCCGAGGCCCCAGGCTGACCCGATTGACGTAAGGCAAGGCACGCAGGCGCCCCCGTTCGGCATCGGAAAAGCCACCTTCGGGGCCGATCAGCACCGCCCAGGGGCCGGGTGTCAGCCCCGCCAGGGATTCCGCCGGCCCGGCGGCGGCCTCGTCAGCCCAGAGGATCCGCCGCGCAGGATCCCAACCATCCAACAGGCGCGACAACGGTGCCAGATCGGTGACGGCAGGGACAAAGGTGCCACCGCATTGCTCGGCGGCCTCGACGGCATGGGCTTGCAGACGATCCTGGCGGATGCGTTCGGAATTGGTGAAATCGGTCTGCACAGGCAGGATGCGCGCGGCGCCCAGCTCGGCCGCCTTTTCGACGATGAAATCGGTCCGCGCCTTCTTGATCGGCGCGAAAAGCAGCCACAGATCGGGCGGATTCCGCTGCGGGGCGGTCCGGGCCAGCGCCAGCAATTCGCCCCCGCGCTTTCCGGCCTGAGTGATCCGCGCGGACCATTCGCCATCGCTGCCGTTGAACACGGCAATCTCGTCACCCGCGCCCAGGCGCATCACCCCTGAAAGGTAATGCGCCTGCGCCGCATCCAGCGGCACGGGTTGTCCCGCTGCCAGCGGGTGATCTATGAACAGTCGAACCTTCGCCATGATGGGCAGACGCTATGCAAACCCAGCCGGAAAGACCAGCCTTCGTCGCGGATGCCCCGCCGGGCAACTGGGTCGACGCCTATGCGCCCGAATCCTGGCGGCCCTGGCTGCGCCTGTCACGCGCCGACCGGCCGATCGGCACATGGCTGCTGCTGCTGCCCTGCTGGTGGGGGGTAGGGCTGGCGATGATGGCCGAAGGCCCGCGCTGGTTCGACCTGTGGATCGCCATCGCCTGCGGCATCGGTGCGCTGCTGATGCGCGGGGCGGGCTGCACCTGGAACGACATCACCGACCGCGACATCGACGGCAGCGTCGCACGCACGCGGTCGCGGCCGATTCCGTCGGGCCAGGTCACGGTCCGGGGCGCGGCCATCTGGATGGGTGTGCAGGCCGGGATCAGTTTTCTGATCCTGCTGACGCTTGGGCGAACGGCGATCCTGCTGGGCTTTGCCTCGCTGGCGCTGGTGGCGATCTATCCTTTTGCCAAGCGCTTTACCTGGTGGCCACAGGTGTTTCTGGGCTTTGCCTTCAACTGGGGCGTGCTGCTGGCCTATGCCGCCCATACCGGCCGCGTCGATGCGGCGCCCTTTGCCGCCTGGCTGGGCGGCATCGCCTGGACCATCTTCTATGACACGATCTATGCCCATCAGGATGCCGAGGATGACGCGCTGATCGGGGTGAAATCCACCGCGCGGCTGTTTGGCGACAACAGCCCCACCATCCTGCTGGGATTCGGATCGCTGGCGGTCGTGCTGCTGGCTCTCGCAATCGTGCTGACGGGTGAGGGGCTGGTGATCGGCCTGATCGGGCTTGCCGGCTTTGCCGCACATCTGACCTGGCAATGGTGGCGCTTTGATCTCAAAGACAATTCCGGCTGTCTGCGGCTGTTCAGGTCCAACCGCGATGCCGGGCTGATCCTTGCGCTGTTTCTTGCCATTGCCGGGCTGGTTTGATTGCGCAGACCCGGTCCTGCCGCTAGACCGGGCAAATCCCGCAACAGCCTGAAATCCCGTATATGACTGACGACCCGCATCGACGTTCGACAGCCCTTGCTACCATCGTGGTCCTTGCCGGTGCCGGAGGGCTGTGCTGGATGGCGGCGACCGCGACTGCGCGGTTCATCGAACAGCGATCGTTGCAGGATGTCAGCCTGGCATTGAGCGCAGGGGGCTATGACTGGACCGATGTTGCCACCAACGGCTTGCAGGTTCAGCTGTCCGGCACCGCCCCGAACGAGGTGCAGCGGTTCCGTGCCATCACCCAGGTCGCGGCCGTCGTGGACCAAAGCCGCATCGTGGACGAGATGCAGGTGGCCCGCCCCGATGCGATCGAGCCGCCCGATTTCGCCGTCGAGTTATTGCGCAATGACGAGGGCATCTCGCTGATCGGACTGGTGCCCACTGAAACCGACAGGCTGGCGGTGGTCCGCCTGCTGCAAAGCGAAACCGCCGCGCCACAGGTCACCGATCTGCTGGAGGCCGCCGATTTCCCCGTGCCCGAAGGCTGGACCGAGGCGCTGGATTACGGTCTGCGGGCCACGCAACTGGCCCGGCGGGCCAAGATCTCGGTCGCGCCGGGGCGGGTTGCTGTGGATGCCATCACCGACAGCGCCGCCGAAAAGGCACGGCTGGAAACCGGGCTGCGGCGGATCAAGCCCAAGGATCTGGTGCTGATCAGCAAGATCTCGGCCCCGCGCCCGGTCATCGCCCCCTTTACCCTGCGCTTTCTGATCGACGAGGATGGCCCGCGGTTTGACGCCTGCGCCGCCGAGGATGACGAAGGCCGCGACCGCATCCTTGCTGCGGCGCGCGCCGCAGGTGTTGGCGGGCCGGCCGGCTGCACCATCGGGCTTGGCTCGCCCTCGCCCGATTGGGCCGATGCAGCCGTCAGCGCCATTGCCGCCGTTGCGGAAATCGGCGCCGGCACCGTCACCCTGTCGGATGCCGATGTCGCGCTATATGTGCCGGCCTCGGTCGATCGCGACGTCTTCGATGCCGCCGCTGGCCGGCTGGAGCAGGCCCTGCCCACGGTCTTTTCGCTTCAGGCTGAACTGCAACAGCCGCAGAATACCGATGCCGGCCCGGCCGAGTTCCTGGCCAGCGTCGCGCCCGATCATACGCTTTTCATGCGTGGCCGAATCACCGATGAACGCATGCGCGAAGCCGTCGACAGCTTTGCCAGCGCCCGTTTCGATAAGATGGAAAGCACGCTGCGCACCGATGACAGCGTGCCCGCCGGCTGGACCGTACGCGTCATCGCCGCGCTAGAGGCGATGACGGCGCTGACCAACGGATCCGTCACCGTCACGCCGGACATGATGCGGATCACCGGCACGTCGGGCGACCGTCAGGCCTCAGACCGGGCGGCGGCCTCTTTGTCGCACCGGCTTGGCGCGGGGGCGCAATATGAACTGGCGATCCGCTATGACGAGCGGCTTGATCCGCTGCTGGGGCTGCCAAGTGGCGCCGAATGCGTCGCGTCGCTGAACACCATCATGGCGGAATCGGCCATCGGGTTCGAGCCGAACAAATCCGTCATCGCCGGCGATCCGGCCGAAACCCTGTCGCGCCTGTCCGAGGCGATGACGAATTGCACGGTTTTCCAGGTCGAGCTGGGCGGTCATACCGATTCGCAAGGCTCCGAAGGCTTCAATGCCGATCTGTCGCGCGCCCGCGCCCAGGCCGTGCTGACCGCGATGGCCGGGGCCGGGATCGACACGGCCAACATGACCTCGCGCGGCTATGGCGAAAGCCAGCCCATCGCCAGCAACGAGACCGAAGAAGGCCGCGAAGCCAACCGCCGGATCGAGTTCCGGCTGCTGTCCGAATCCCCGGTCCGGCGCGATCCGCTGCCCGAGCCGGTGGTGGTGTCGGGTGTAACCGAAACGCCCGCATCGACCGACAGTGCCGAGCCGTCGGCGGATCAGGCGGCCGATCAGGCGGCCGCTGCCGATGACGCGGATGGCGCGGGCCAGCCCGCTGCCGACATGCCCCCTGCCGACATGCCGCCAGCCACAGACGGCGAGGCAGCGCCGGTGCCCGCCGGTCCCTCGGTCCAGTCGCCGGCGGTTGTCGGCGCCACCGAGATCGTGACCGGGGCCGGGCAAGCCGCGCTGGACGCCGATGAAGAAAACGTTAGGCTACCGGTGCAGACCCCCGATGATGACACGCCCCGGCCCCAGCCACGCCCAGAGGATCAGGCCGAGGATCAGGCAGCCACCGCCGACTAACCCCATGTGAAGGCCCGATGAACCGCACCGAATTCATAACCGTTACGGCCATCATCCTGTTCACGGCCTTTGTGCTGGGCTGGTTCGCCAGCTGGTTGCTGCATCGGCTGACCCGCCCCACACGCGCCGATATGGGCGAACTGGACCGCATGGCCCAGCAACTGCACGACGCCGAGGAACAGCGCGACGAAGCCGTCGCCCGGCTTGAAGAACGCGAAGCCGAGCTGCGGTCCAAGCTGATCGGCACCGAGGCCGAATTGCGCGCCGCCATGGACGGGTTGCGCGAAAGCCGGTCCGAGATCGAGGAATTGCGCGAATATATCGAACGCAAGCTGGCCCGGAACCGCGCCCAGCCCGGCCGCTAGGCAAGGCGCGGGCCGCAATCGCGCGCCCCATCATCATCGCAACAGAAAAGCGCAAGAAAACCGCTTGACCCGACGCGGCGGGCGTCCTAAATCGCCCCAGCCTATGGCGGAGTAGCTCAGCTGGTTAGAGCAGCGGAATCATAATCCGCGTGTCGGGGGTTCGAGTCCCTCCTCCGCTACCAATTCCCCCCCACGACCATCCGGCACCGCGACAGATCCGTCATGGCGGTCTGCCGCAAGCCAACACCGACGTCGCGTTATTCCGGCCCGTTGATCGCAACTGTCATCGCACCGATGCCCTCGATGCTGGCAATCATGCGATCCCCGGCCTTTACCTCGCTGACGCCTTCGGGCGTGCCGGTATACAGCAGATCGCCCGGCATCAGCGTATAGAAGGCCGAGGCCCGTTCGATCAGCGTGGAAAGGTCGCGGATCATGTCCGAGGTCCGCGCCTTTTGCCGGACGGCGCCGTTGACCCGCAGTTCCATCTCCAGCGCCGAAGGGTCGGCAATTTCGTCGGCAGTGACCATCCACGGCCCCAACACGGTATAGCTGTCGCAGGATTTCCGCATGCTGCGTTCCTGCGTGCCGCGCACCGTCATATCCAGCCCGATGGCATAGCCGGCCACATGATCCAGCGCCGCCGCGCGCGACACGCGGTCAGCCTTGCGGCCGATGATGGCGACCAGCTCGATCTCGTGGTCGTTGCGCGAATCGGGGAAACGGATCGTCACCGGCTCGGCCGCGCCGATCAGCGAACTGGTGGCTTTCAGAAACAGCCCGGCCTTGTCGATCGGCATGATATTGGTGCCGTGATGGATCGTCTCATCGGCAAGCGCCTCGTCCAGATGCAGCCGATAGTTTACCGGCGCGCCGATGATCTTGCGCGGCGAGGCCACCGGCGGCAGCAGCCGCACCCGGTCCAGCGGGATCGGATCGGCGGCATCGGCCAATGCCTCGATCCGGGGGCGCAGCTGGTCCAGCGCCGCGATCAGCGGATCATGGTCCGGCAGCGGATAACGGACTTGCGGCAGCACCCCCAGCACATCCGAGACATCATGCACACAATTCCCCCGGACCACGCCAAGGCGGTTATCGTCAAAGCGGCACAGTTTCATCTCTTTCCACTCCCAATCTGTTGCAATGCGGGCAGGATGGTGCCCTCGCACCGGCCAAAGCCGATCCTGTGCCCTTCCAGCTGGCCCCAACCCGTCAGGGTGACGCTGTCGCCATCCTCAAGGAAGGTCCGGCTGCCGCCCTGTTCCAGCCGGATCGGGTCGCGCCCGCCCCAGCTTTGTTCCATCAGGCAGCCGAATGTCTGACGCTCGGGCCCGGAAATCGTGCCGGACCCCAGCAGATCGCCCGTTTCCATGCGGCAGCCGCCCACCGCATGATGCGCCAGAAGTTGCGGGGCCGAGTAATAGAGATGCCGCGTATTGGTGCTGACGATCCGGCTGGCGTTGCCGTTGGAGGGGGTCAGATGCGCCTCTAGCGTCAGGTCAAAGAAGTAATCGGCGGGTTCGTGCAGATAGGGCAGCAGGGGGTTGTCGCGTTCCGGCGCGCCCCTGCGAAACGGTTCCAATGCGGCGCGGGTCACCACCCAGGGGCTGATCGTGGTGCCAAAAGCCTTGGCCTGAAACGGGCCAAGCGGCACGCTTTCCCAACGCTGGATGTCACGCGCGGACCAGTCATTCATCAGCACGAAGCCGAACAGATGTTCCCAGGCCTCGGCCACCGACAGGTTCTGCCCCATCTCGGTCGGCAGGGCGACGACGGCACCGAATTCGACCTCGATATCCAGACGGCGGCAGGCGACCATTTCCGGGCCGTCGGCGTCATCGTCCCGCACCTGCCCCATCGGGCGGCGCAGCGGCGTTCCCGAAACGACGACCGTGGATGCACGCCCGTTATAGCCGATGGGGATATGCGACCAGTTCGGCGTCAGCGCGTTCGCGGGGCCGCGCAGGATCGAACCGGAATTTAAGGCATGCTGTCGCCCGGCATAGAAATCGGTATAGCCGGCGACCCGGAACGGCAGATGATTCCGGGCATCATCCATCGAAATCAGCGCCTGTTCGCAGCGGGCAGGATCGTCGCGCAGTTCGGGCGTGCCATCCTCGGCCAGCAGGTCGGTCAGCCTTCTGCGCAGCCACGCCCAGGCCGCTGGCCCTGCGGCCATGAACCGGTTGATTCCGGCCTCGTGAAAGCCCCATTCGCCGGCATCCCGTCCAAGCAGCCCCGCTTCGGTCATCGCCGCCAGATCAAGCACCCGATCCCCGATCGCGACGCCACAGCGCGGGCCGCTGCCGGCCGTTGAAAAGACCCCGTAAGGCAGATTTGCCACCGGAAAATCCCCGCCCGGCGCATTGGCCCCCGCGACCCAGGAACGTTGCATGGCTTCCTCCTGATTGTGATTGCACGCGCCCGGACGGGCCGCGGATCTGTGCCGCAACATCCCGGCACTCTCTCAGATTGCATTCACTTTTTGCAGTCATGCTGAAAAATCAAGCAAAAAATGTTTGACAGATAGCAATACTGTATACACCTTTATCTCACGCCAGCTGAGAGGAGGAACCAGGCAAGCGCAGAACCGCCTTGCCACAGAAAAGGGACGGCTTGGCGTTTTGGGAGGAACAAACAAGATGACCGCCACCTTCAGAATGATGGCCGGCTTTGCCTGCCTGTCAGCCGGACTTACCGCCGTTCACGGGGCCGCCATGGCCCAGGATCTTGGCGAGATCGTGCCCGAGATCCAGGTTGCGTATTACGCTGCCGATATGGGGCCGATGTATGAACAATCGGCCCGTGTTCTCAGCGAGGAATGGGCCAAGCTTGGCCTGTCGTTCCAGTTGCAGCCAGTCCAGTTCAGCAGCTTCATTTCCAACATCGTCGTCGGCGGCGGGCTGGAGGATATGGCCGTCTTTACCGTCGGCGCCGACCCCGACCGGGTGGACCCGACCTATTGGTTGCACGATCTGGGTGCCTGCGGGGCACGCCGCAACGGCGCCAAATGGTGCGACGAAACCTATACCGCGATGGTCCAGAAACAGCGCGAGCTGATCAATCAGGATGAGCGCCTGAAAGCCGTCCATGAGGCGCAGCAGTATTTCTATGACCAGATGCCCTGGTGGCCGGCGACCAACACCGTCTATGGCATTCTGTGGAACAGCGACAAATGGGACAATGTGACCAGCCCGGCCCCTGTCGCCGCGCATGAGGGGCTGATCGACCCCTGGCTTTCGGCCAAGCCGAAAACCGATGATCGCATCCTTGACTGGGCACATTACGAGGATGTCACCACCTATAACCCCATGGCCGAGGAAGGCGCGGTGGGGTGGATCCGCTTTGTCTATGACACCTTTGCCAAGAACAATTCGGCGGGCGAGACGATCCCATGGGCCGCAACCGCGTGGGAGTTCACTGATCCGCAAACCGTCAAGATCACCCTGCGCGAGGGGATGACCTTCCACGATGGCGAACCGGTCACGGCCGATGATGCGGTCTATACGCTGAACACCGTCGTCGAATTGCAGCCGCCCGCCATGTCGTCACGCATCGCCAATCTGGCGGGTGCCGAAAAGATCGACGACCTGACCTTCAATGTAAAGCTGAAGGCGCCGGATGCGTCCTTTGTCACCACCGTGCTGCCCTATGCCTTCATCATGCCTGAACATGTCTGGGCCAATTACGAAGGCGACAAGATCGCGCGCGATGTGGTGGCTGACGGTGCCGTCATCGGCTCGGGTCCGTTCAAGTTCAAAAGCTGGCGGGTGAACGAAACGCACGAGCTTGACACCTTCAAGGAACATTTCAACGCCGCCGAATATGACGGGTTGCGCCGGCTGGCGCTTGGACAGGCCGATGCCATCCGCTCGGCCATGCTGTCAGGCACCGGCGACATCGCCACCATGGTCCTGCCCGTCGCCGCGATGAGCGATCTGGCCGCGCAGAACGAGCAGCTGGATTTCCTTGAAATCCCGTCGCACGGCTCGATGCTGGTCTGGCTGAACAACCAGAAGGCACCCTTTACCGATATCGCCTTCCGCAAGGCGCTGCGCGCGGCGACCGCCAAGGACCGGGCCGCGATCGAGGGATGGCTTGGCTTTGCCGTTCCCGCAGGCGAGGGGCCAGTGCCGAAACAGATCGGCATCTGGTATAATCCCGACCTGCCCGAAATCGCCTTTGACGTCGAAGCCGCGCGCAAGATCCTTGAGGATGCCGGCTATGGCTGGGACGATCAGGGCCGGCTGCATTATCCCAAGCAGTGACACCACCATGCCGGGGGCTTTCGCGCGCCCCGGCATGTTCCCCATCACCCACCATGCGAACCACTGGCGCATGGTGGGTGACCAACCCCGCTTTCCACATCCCGCATCATCAGCCAGGTTGAACCATGCGCGCGTATATCCTGAGACGCCTCGCCCAAAGCGTGTTGGTCGTCTGGGCCGTCACCACGATCATGTTCTTCATGTTCCGGGTGATGCCGGCCGACCCCACAGCCATCCTGCTGGAACGCGGCCTGTCCGACGAGGCAAGACTGGCCCTCATGGAAGAATGGGGGCTGACCGGATCGCTGTGGGATCAGTATGTCGCCTATCTGGGCAACATTGCGCAGGGCGATTTCGGCAATTCCTTCTTCTATCGCAAGCCGGTCTGGGACGTGCTGTTCCCGCTGATCGTCAACACGCTGTGGATCGCGATCCCCGGCCTGCTGATGGGGGCGGCACTGGGGGCGGCCATCGGCACGGCCGTCGGATGGGCACCGCGCGGTGGCAAGCTGGAACGCAGCGGCATCTTTCTGGCCACGGTGATCCGGGGCGTGCCCAATTTCGTCATCGGCATCGCGCTGTTGACGGTGTTTTCCTCGACGCTTGGCTGGTTTCCGGGCTTCGGCATGGGCGATCCCGGCGCGACCACGGGCTTTGCGCGCTATTTCACGCTGGATTTCCTGCATCATCTGGCGCTGCCGCTGATCGCCGTCACCATCTATTTCCTGCCCGAGAACCTGTTGCTGATGCGTTCGGGCGTGGTCGAGAACCGGACCGAGGATTATATCGAACTGGTCCGCGCCAAGGGCGTGCCGCAACGCCGCGTCGCCTGGCATGCGGCGCGCAATTCCATGCTGCCGCTGATCACCTGGCTGTTTCCCGCCCTGGCCGAGACCATCGCCGGGATCGTGGTGATCGAGATCGTCTTTTCCTGGCCCGGCGTCGGGCGCGAGCTGGTGCTGGCCGTGACACGGCAGGATTACCCGCTGGCGCAGGCTGCTTTCTTTCTTCTGGCCGTGATGATCGTGCTGGCAAACCTTGCCGCCGATCTGGCCTATGGCAAACTTGATCCAAGGGTGGTCTACAAATGACCCAGGCAACCGACGATACCGCGATCCGTGGCCGGGGGCTGTTCAGTGCGATGCGGGACTCGGTCCGGCTGCTGATGACCGACAGTTTTGCCGTCATCGGCTTGCTTATCCTTGGGCTGTTCGTGCTGCTGGCGCTGATCGGACCCTGGCTTGCCCCTTATGAACCGTTCAAGGCGATGATGACCGAAACCGGCCGGCTGAACCGGCTGGCACCGCCAAGCGCCGAACATCTGCTGGGCACGACGGCCTTTGGCAATGATGTGCTCAGCCAGTTCCTCTATGGCTTTCGCATCGCGCTGATCGTGGGGCTGGTGGCGGCGGTGGCCGTGGGGTTCATCTCGACCGTGTTCGGTGTCCTCTCGGGCTATTTCGGTGGCTATGTCGACGATGTGCTGATGCGGCTGACCGATATCGCGCTGTCGATCCCGACGCTGCCTTTCGCGATTGTCGCGGTGGCGCTGCTGGGGCCAAGCATCGAGAACATCATTCTGGTCATCACCATCCTGTTCTGGCGCAACGGCGCCCGCATCATCCGTTCCGCCGTCCTGACCGAGAGGGAACGGATCTATGTCAAATGGGCGCGGGCGGCCGGGGCCTCGCATGCCCATATCATCCTGCGGCATATCCTGCCCAATATCGTGCGGATCGTGTTCCTGTGGGTGACCATGTCGGTCGCCTTCGCCATCCTGACCGAGGCCAGTCTGTCCTTTCTGGGTCTCGGCGATCCCACGGTGGTCAGCTGGGGGCAGATGCTGAACATCGCCTTCAGCAGCGGCAACCTGCGGACCGCCTGGTGGTGGGTGGTGCCGCCATCGCTGGCGCTGGTGCTGCTGGTGTCATCGCTTTACCTGATCGGCCGGGCCTATGAGGAACAGACCAACCCAAGGCTGAGGAGGCGCTGATGACAGGCCATCAAACCCTCGGCCCGGCTGCGGCCACCGCCCTTGGGCAACTGAACGAACGCCTTGCCGCCAAGCCGGCCGCGCATTTGCAGGTCAGCGGCCTGTCGATCCACTATTCGACCCTGCGCGGGCCGTTCAACGCCGTCGACAATGTCAGTTTCGAGGTCGCGGCCGGAACCAACCTTGGCCTTGTGGGTGAAAGCGGCTGTGGCAAAAGCACGGTCGTCAAGGCGCTGATGGGCCTGTTGCCCGAGATGACGCGGGTGACTGGTCAGGCGCTGCTGGACGGGCAGAACATTCTGGGCCTGTCGGACGCGGATTTGCAGGATGTGCGCTGGAACCGAATCTCGCTGATCACCCAAAGCGCGATGAACTCTCTGGATCCGGTCTATTGCATCGGCGACCAGATCTGCGAGGCGATTCTGGCGCATGAGCCGGTGGGCAAAACGGTGGCCTGGGCGCGGGCCGAACAGATGTTCGCGCTTGTGGGGCTGCCGGCCGAGCGGCTGCGCGAATTTCCCCATCAGTTCTCGGGCGGGATGCGGCAGCGGGCGGTGATCGCCATGGCGCTGGCGCTGAATGCGGGGATGCTGCTGGCGGATGAACCGACCACGGCGCTGGACCCGATCATGCAATCGCAGATCATGTCGCGCATCCGGGGCATTCATGATCACATGCGCCGCTCGATGATCCTTGTCACTCATGACATCGCCGTTGTTGCCGAAACATGCGAAACGGTGGTGGTGATGTATGCCGGCAAGGTCGCCGAAAGCGGGCCGACGCAGGACGTGCTGGACCGGCCCTTGCATCCCTATACGATGGGATTGCAAAACGCCTTTCCACGTCTGCCGGTCCGGGGGCAGCCGCGAAAGCCGCTGATTTCCATTCCCGGCACGGTGCCCAATCTGCTGCTGCCGCCCGCCGGTTGCCGCTTTGCCGGGCGCTGCCCCTTTGCCACCAATCTGTGCCGCAGCGTCGCGCCGCCGACCTATCAGATCGGCGCGCAATCCGCGGCCTGCCACTATGTCGAGCGCGCCTCGCAGTTTCGGGTCGCCGCCGCCGAACCCGACACATGGCGCAGCATGGAACCATCACGATGACCGATCAGACCACCCCCCGCCCGGTGATCGAGGCACGCGACCTGAAAACCCATTTCCAGGGCCGCACCGGCATTTTCAACGCGCTGGCAGGCGCAAAGCCCGCGGTGGCGCGGGCGGTCGACGGGGTCAGCCTGTCCATCAACGCGCGCGAGATTGTCGGGCTGGTCGGCGAATCCGGCTGCGGCAAATCCACGCTGGGGATGTCGCTGGTGCGAATGTATCAGCCGACCTCGGGGCAGATCAGCTTTGACGGCGATGACATCACCCATGTCGAGGGACGCCGGCTGAAGGCGTATCGCCGGCAGGCCCAGATCATCTTTCAGGATCCCTACAGTTCGCTGAATCCGCGCCTGACCATCGGCCAGATCATCGAGGAGCCGCTGATCATCCACGGCATCGGCAATGCCGCCGAGCGGCGCGCCAAGGTCATCCGCGCCATGGATATCGTTCGCATCCCCGCATCCGAGAATATCGACCGTTTCCCCAGTGATCTGTCGGGTGGCCAGCGCCAGCGCATCGCCATCGCCCGAACCCTTGTGCTGGAGCCGCGCTTTATCGTCGCTGACGAGCCGGTCTCGATGCTGGATGTCTCGATTCAGGCCAGCGTGCTGGAACTGCTTGAGGAGTTGTCGCGGGAATTGGGGCTGGCCGTCCTGTATATCTCGCATGACATCGCGACGGTGGGCTATATCTGCAAGCATGTCGCGGTGATGTATCTGGGCCGGATCGTCGAGGAAGGCCGGGCCGAGGATATTCTGGCCGAGCCGCTGCACCCGTATACGCAGCGGCTGATGGCCTCGATCCCGCGCATGGATCCGGGCGAGATACCGGAACGGACCGAACTGCGCGGCGACGTGCCCTCGCCCATGAACGTGCCGCCGGGCTGCCGCTTTTCGACGCGCTGCCCCTGTGCCACCGATCTGTGCCGCGAGATCGAGCCAGAGCTTTGCGAACAGCCGGGTGGGCAGCGGGTGCGCTGCCATATCCATGATGATCGCGGCGCGCGGCAGCGGCCGGATCTTGAACGCCCCGAAGCAGGCCGGATCACTGAAATCGCCGATGCCGGGCTGCTGGCAGAAGCGACGGAATAAGGATCAGATGATGGAAATTTCCTTCGAGTGGAAACATATCACGCTGGCCGCCAACCGGGCCTTTACCGAAACCTATGGCTTCAACGGCTCGCAGGGGCTGACACATCTGGAGGGGCTGCTGATCCGCCCGGTCGACCGGCCTTCGCGGACGCTGCTGATCTTCATGCACCCGGCATCCACCCTGCAATTGCTGCCCCTGCCCCGCGCGATGGCGCAGGCGGGCCATCACGTGCTTTGCGCGGGCAGCCGCTATCAGCGCAACGACACCGCGCTGATCATGGAAAACGTGCTGCTGGATCTGGGTGCCTTTATCCGCGCGGCGAAAGAGGACTGGGGCTATGACAAGATCGTCCTCGGCGGGTGGAGCGGCGGCGGCTCGCTGACCATGCTGTATCAGTCGCAGGCCGAACATCCCTCGATCACCGAAACGCCGGCGGGCGATCCCGTCGATGTGGCCGGTGCCGACCTGATCCCTGCTGACGCGGTCCTTAGCCTTGCCGCCCATATATCCCGCGCGCATCTGCTGGGGGAATGGCTGGACCCGTCTGTCAGGAATGAGCTTGATCCCGACGACCGTGACCCGGCGCTGGACCTCTATCACCCCGGATATGACACGCGGGATGCCCCCTATGGCGCCGAATTTCTGACCCGCTTTCGCGCCGCACAGGCCGCGCGGATGGAACGGATCACCAATCGCGTGCTGGAACAGCTTGACAGCCTGCGCCGTCAGGCCGGCAAAGAGATGGAGCGCCCCTTCCTGACCCATCGGACCCTGGCCGATCCGCGTTTTCTGGACCCGACGATCGAACCGAACGGCCGCAAACCCGGCTGGTGCTTTCTGGGTGACCCCGAAACCGTGAACAGCGGGCCGGCCGGGCTTGGCCGGTTCGCCACCCTGCGCAGCTGGCTGTCGCAATGGTCGCCGGCCCACAGCCGGGCCAATTCCGCCGTCACCGCGCCCCTGGTCAGCGTGCCCTTTCTGGCCATCGAATGCGGTGCCGATGACGGGGTGCCGCAATCCCATACCGGGCGGATCTTTGCCGCCATTGGATCGACCGATCGCAGCATGTCGGTGATCGACGACGCGAACCACTATTTCGTCAATCAGCCGGCGCAATTGGCCGAGGCTACCCGGACCGTCGGGAATTGGCTGGCGGCGCGCAACCTTGGCTAGGCCCTGCCCTGCGGGAATAGACCTTGATGCGCATATCCGGCTAAACTGGAGGTGATATGGCAGATGACATCTATGACAGAATCCGATCCCTGATTGCATCGGGCACTTATCTGGGTGGCGATGTCCTGCCGGAAAGCGAGCTTGCGACCCGCCTTGGCGTCAGCCGCACCCCTGTGCGCGAGGCGATGCGGCGGCTTCAGGCCGAAGGTATCATCCGGCGCGAAGCCCATCGCCGCGCCGTCGTGGTCGAGATCGACCCCGGAGAGTTGCTGCATATCTTCACCGCCCGCGCCGCGCTGGAACCCATTGCGGTCGGCATGGCCGCGCAAAAGATCGACCCCGCCTTTCTGGCAGAGCTGTGCGAGTTGCACGACCGGATGGACGATGCGATTCATGCAGCCCAGCCTGACCGGCGCGGTTACCGCGAATTGAACGCGAAGTTCCATCGCGCGATCTGGGCCCAGGGCGGCAACAGCTTTTTCGCGGAACTGGTCAATTCGGTCGCGCGAAAGCCGGTCGTCAGCCCGACCTTCAACCATTGGACCGTGGCCGAGTTGACGCGCAGCAATCGCCAGCATGGCGAAATCATCGACGCGCTGACCATTGGTGACGCGGAATGGGCCGAGGCCGCGATGCGCGCGCATCTGCTGTCATCCCGTGCCACCTTTCGGCGCGTTGGCATCGAATGCCATCTGGACGCCGGCAAGCGCGAATGGCTGTTTCCCGAATCCAGGGCCGATGCCGCCGCCCAGGCAGAGGACGATCCCATCCCCGCCGAGACAGAGAAACCTGACTGACCGATCAGCCGCGATCAGCCGCCGCGCTGAAGGATCTCGACCCGCTGGCCGTCCGGGGCCTCGACAAAGGCGATGCGCAGGCCCGGTGCCATATCGCGCGCGGGCACAAGGATGCGCCCGCCCTCGGCCTCGATCCGGGCCAAAGAGGCATCCAGATTGCCGGTTGCCATGCCGATATGATCGACGCCCATCTGATCGCCCGGCGCCTGCTCGACGAACAGGGTGACGCCGGACAGATCCAGAACCACCCGCAGCCCGTTGACCGTTTCCTTCTCGCCACGCTGCGAAGCCCCGAAAAGCCGGACATAGCTGTCGGCCGTCGCCCTGGGGTCGGATGCATAGACATGCAGGTGATCAATGGTCAGGTTTGCGGTCATGGTCATTTCCTAGGGCTTGCAAACGGGTCGCAATGGGGCGGATCTGGTCCAGACTGAAACCTGCGGCGGCCGATGTCCAGACCGGGCGGGTGTCAGGTCGATCAGGGTAATCCGACCGTGCCGGCCTTGGCCATGGCGGCGATCCGGTCATCGTCATATCCCAGTTCTGCCAGCATCTCGGCGGTATGGCCGCCAAGGCGCGGCACCGGGCGGTGAATGGCGCAGGGGGTATCGCCCAGCTTGACCGGGAAACCCGGCACGGACAGCGCCGGGCCATCCTGCCAGGGTGCCTGTATCACCATCTGTTGCGCGGCGATCTGCGGATCGGCAAACACCTGCGCCAGATCCTGCACCTCGCCGCAAGGCACACCGGCGGCGTTCAGCACCCCCAGCCAATGCGCGCGGCTATGCCCGGCCATCCGCGAATTGATCAAGTCGCGCAGTTCCTCTCGCAACTGCATCCGCTTGGGATTGGTGTCATAGCGCGGATCATCCATGACCCAGCCCAGATCCAGCCGTTCCAGAAACCTGCGCAGGATCTGGTCATGCGAATTGGCCACCGCGATCTGCCCGTCGGCGCATTGAAACAATCCATAGGGATAGACCAGCGGATGATCGTTGCCGGTGCGGTCGGGGACCTGCCCCGTCGCGAAATATTCCGAGGACAGATAGGCCATCAGGCTGACCAGACTGTTGACCATGGCGACCTCGACCGCCTGGCCCTGTCCGGTGCGCTGCCTTCCCACGACCGCCGCCAAGACACCAAGCGCGGCATAGATCCCCGCGATCAAGTCGCTGACCGGCGGCGCGGCGCGCATGGGCGGGCCGTCGGCCTCGCCATTGACGCCCATGAACCCGCTCATCGCCTGCGCGATGAAGTCAAAGGCCGGGCGGTCGGCATAGGGACCGCTGCTGCCATAGCCATTCACGCTGGCCACGATCAGGCGCGGGTTCAGCGCCCGCAGCGCCTCGGCCCCCAGCCCCAGCTTGTCCAGCGTGCCGGGGCGGAAATTCTCGACCAGGACATCGGCATTTTCCAGCAAGCGGCGCAGCACTGCCTTACCGTCATCGCTGTAAAGATCCAGCACCACCGACCGCTTGTTGCGGTTGAAGGCCGCGAAATAGCCCGAAACCCCCGCCGTCATCGTGCCCTGCCCACGGACCGGATCGCCCTTGGGCGGCTCGATCTTGATGATATCGGCACCCAGATCGCCAAGGATCATGGTGCAGAAGGGCCCCGACAGCACCCGCGTCAGGTCGATGACACGCAACCCGTCCAGCGGTCCCTTGACCGGCTTATCCATGGGCGGTCCTGACACTGTCCATCGCGGCGATTTGCAGGCGGGGACCGGCCTTCATCACCTGTCCCGGCAGTTCACGACCGATGATCCGCTCGGCCAGTTGCGCAGCGTGGATCAGCCGGTTCAGATCAGTGCCGGTCTGGACCCCGCTTTCCTGCATCAGATAGACCAGATCCTCGGTTGGCACATTGCCCGTGGCACGCGGCACGAAGGGACAGCCGCCCAGCCCGCCAATGCTGGATTCGTAATGCCGCACCCCAAGCGCAAGCCCGGCATAGGCGCAGGCCAACCCGACCCCGCGTGTATTGTGGAAATGCAGGGCGATCTGCACATCGGGCACGGCCTTGGCCAATGCCTCGACCCGTTCGATCACCAGCGCCGGCGTCGCCATACCGGTGGTGTCGCCCAGGGTGATATGACCCATGCCAAGATCGCGATAGGCCCGCGCCTGATCGACCACCGCGCCCACCGGCACCACACCCTCGAACGGGCAGCCGAACGCCGTGGCGATGGCGCCTTGCAGGGCGACGCCCGTGCCTTCGGCCAGCCGCGCGATCTGGGAAAATCCTTCCAGCGACTCGGCCAGCGAGCGGTTCACGTTCTTGCGGTTGTGACTTTCCGAGGCCGAGGCGAACAGCACCATCGCATCCACCCCCGAATCAATGGCGGCATCCGCACCCCGCGCATTCGGCACCAGCGCGGTCAGATGCGCGTCGTCGCGATCACGAAAGGCCGCCATCACCTCGGCCGCATCCTGCATCTGCGGAACCGCACGGGGCGAGACGAAAGAGGTCACCTCGAACCGCCGCAGCCCGGCGTCCAGCAGAGCCTGCACCAGTTCGATCTTTTGCGCCGTTGGCACAAAGACCGGCTCGGATTGCAAGCCGTCGCGTGGGCCAACCTCGGTGATGACCACCTCGGCCGGAAATCCGGCTATGCTGCTGATCATCGTTCCATCCCCCTGTTATCCCCCGAATTCACCCCTTGCCAAAAACGTCTTTGCAAATGGATGCCAGTTTGGCATACCAATTTCGGACAGGAGGTCAATGGCGCAAGGCTGTGGCAATCGGCATGCCGGCGCCAGACAGGTCGATCAAAAAAGAGGGAGGAAGACATGAAACTGAAACTGAACAGCCTGCGGGCTGCTGGGATCGGGGCGGCGATGCTGTTTGCGCTGCCGGCCGTCGCAGCCGAATGCATCGCCCCTGCCGATCCCGGTGGCGGGTGGGATTTCACCTGCCGCGAGGTTGGCCGCCTGTTAAGTGCTGAGGGGCTGGTCGAGGGCAATGTGCAGGTCACGAACATGCCCGGCGGCGTCGGCGCCGTGGCCTTTGCCAATGTCGCCAGCAAGCGCGCCAATGACGCGGAACTGCTGGTCGCGACCTCGACGGTGGGCATCACCCAGATCGCCCAGGGCAAATATCCCGCCGATATCGACACGATGCGCTGGCTGGCCATGCTGGGCGCCGATGTGGGTGTGATCGCCGTCGCCAAGGACAGCCCGCTGCAATCGGTCGATGATCTGGTCGCCGCGCTGAAAGCCGATCCCACCTCGGTCGTCACCTCGGGTTCCTCGGGTGCCGGGGGCTGGGACCATATCCGGCTGTTGCTGCTGGCACAGGCCGGTGGGGTCGAGGCGCTGGACCAGATCCGTTGGGTGCAGTTCGATGGCGGCAGCCCCGCCGTGACGCAGATGATGGGCGGGCAGGTCGGGCTGGTCTCGACCGATCTGGGCGAGATCAAGGGCTTTGTCGAATCCGGCGATATCCGCGTGCTGGCGGTCCTGTCGGATGACCCGATCTCGGCCTTCCCCGATCTGCCCACGGCCAAGTCGCAGGGCTATGACGTCACCGGCTATAACTGGCGTGGCTTCTATACCGGCGGCGGCGTCAGCGATGACGACTATAACGCCTGGGTCGAGCGGCTGAAGACGCTGTATGACAGCGCCGCCTGGCAAGAAACCGCAAAAAACAGCGGGCTGGAACCAATCTGGCGCGGCGGCGAGGAATTCACCGCCTATGTCGCCGAACAGAAGGAACAGATGGCCGAGATCTCTCGTCAGATCGGGGTCATTCAGTGACCGACCGCCTTGCCGGTCTGTTCTTTGTCCTGTTGGCAACCGGATATGTCTGGTTGTCGACAGGCTATACCGCAGGCTTCGGCGACCCGTTGGGGCCTGCGATCTTTCCGCGCGTGATCGGCATTCCGGCGGTGGTGCTTGGGCTGTCGCTGCTGATCTGGCCTCGCCACAATGCCAGTTGGGCCGGGACCGCAGGCCTGTTGCGGCAGGCGGCGGCGGTTGCGCTGCTGATCGGCTATGCCGTGCTGCTGGAGCCGGTGGGCTTTGTCCCCACCACCTTTGCCGCGATTCTGGGGCTTGGCCTGTTGATGGGCGCGCCGCCCGCCAAGGGGCTGCTGACGGCCGCCTTGGCCGCACCGGGATTGTATCTGCTGTTTGACCGGCTGATGGGGCTGCCCCTGCCGCTGGTCGGAACGATGTTTGGCTGACATGGATATTCTGACGCAACTGTGGAACGGCTTTGCGGTCGCCGCCCTGCCGATCAATCTGGCGCTGATCGTCGCCGGTTGCTTTGCCGGCACGCTGATCGGGGCGCTGCCGGGTCTTGGGCCGGTCAATGGCGTGGCGATCCTGATCCCGCTGACCTTTGCCTTCGGGCTGGATGCGACATCCTCGATGATCCTGCTGTCCGCCGTCTATTACGGCTGCATGTATGGCGGGCGGATTTCCGCGATCCTGCTGAACATTCCGGGGGATGAGCCGGCGATCATGACGACGCTGGACGGCTATCCCATGGCCAAGAAGGGCCAGGCGGCGGATGCGCTGGCCATATCGGGCGTGGCCTCGTTCATCGGGGCCACACTGGCCACGATCGGGCTGACCCTGTTCGCGCCACTGCTGGCCAAGGCCGCCATCTATTTCGGGCCTTCGGATTACTTTGCGCTTTACGTCATGGCCTTTGCCACGATCGGCGGCATCAGCGGCACCGATCCCCGCAAGACGCTGCTGGCGGCGCTGCTGGGGCTGATGCTGGGCACTGTGGGGCTGGACCCGTCAACCGGGGTGGCGCGCTATACCTTTGGCAGCTTCAACCTTTATGACGGGTTCGACCCGATTGTCGCGCTGGTCGGCCTGTTCGCGATTTCCGAGATTCTGTTCTTTCTGGAAGAAAAGGCCCATGGCGGCGGGCTGGTCCCGCCCGGCCGGGTCTTTCCGCGCCTGACACGGGTGAAAGAGGGCCTGGGTGCATCCCTGCGTGGATCACTGATCGGCTTTATCGCCGGCATCCTGCCGGGGGCCGGCGCCTCGCTTGGGGCGGTCATGTCCTATAGCTTCGAGAAGCGGATCAGCGACAAGGAAGGCACCTTCGGCACCGGCGATCCGCGCGGCGTGGCCGCACCCGAGGCCGGCAACAACGCTGCCAGCGGCGGGGCGCTGATCCCGATGCTGACGCTTGGCGTGCCCGGTTCCGGCACGACGGCGGTGATGCTGGCCATGCTGATTTCGCTGAACATCCAGCCCGGCCCGCTGTTGTTCGAACGCAGCCCCGATCTGGTCTGGGGGCTGGTCGCGGCGCTGTATCTGGCGAATTTCGTGCTGCTGATCCTGAACCTGCCGCTGATCGGCATGTTCACCCGCGTTCTGGGAATGCCCGCATGGGGGCTGATGCCGCTGGTCGTGGCGATCAGCTATCTTGGTGTCTATGCCATCACCCATGCGGCCTTTGACCTGATGGTGATGGTCGGATTCGGCATTCTGGGCTTCGTGCTGCGCAAGCTGGACTTTTCGCTTGTGCCGGTGGTGCTGGGCCTGCTGTTGGGCATGGATATGGAAAACAACCTGCGCCGGGCCCTGTCGATTTCCGGCGGCGACTTCATGGTGCTGGTCCAAAGCCCCATCGCGCTGGTCATCTATGCGCTGACGGCGGCCTTCCTGCTGTTGTCGCTGTGGCTGTCGCGGCGGCAAAACGGGATAGTCCCGCAGCCGCCGCAACACTGACGATCCCGGCGCGTCAGGTGATCACATCTGGCGCGTCGCGGCCGGTTCGGGCGCGGATGCCGGCGATCCTGTCCGCCGCCGCGATCACCGGGGCCAGCGCCGCCTGTGCATCCTGCGCCAGCGCTGCCGGATCGGTTTCCAGCTGTTCCAGATATACGCGCAGGGTCGCGCCCTCGGTCCCCGTGCCCGACAGGCGATACATCACCCGCCCGCCCGAGGTGAAGCCAACCCGGATCCCCTGCCCGGTCGAGCGCGATCCGTCCACCGGATCGTCATAGGCGAACTCATCCGCCATCTCGACGACCAGCGGGCCAAAGCTTTGCCCCGGCAGGCTGTCGAACTGCGCCCGCAGATCCGCCATCAGCGTATTGGCGGCCGCCGCATCCACGGCCTCGTAATCATGGCGCGAGTAATAGTTGCGGCCATAGCGGGCCCAGTGATCATCCATCAGCGCCTGAACAGACTTGCCCGTCACCGCAAGGATGTTCAGCCACAGCAGAACCGCCCAAAGCCCGTCCTTTTCCCGCACATGGTCGGAACCCGTGCCGGCACTTTCCTCGCCGCAGATGGTGGCCCGGCCGGCATCCAGAAGATTACCGAAGAACTTCCAGCCGGTTGGCGTGGCGAAACACTCGATCCCCTTGGCAGCGGCCACGCGATCAGCGGCGGCAGATGTCGGCATCGACCGGGCAATGCCGGCCAGCCCACGCGCATAGCCGGGCGCCAGATGCGCCAGATCGGCCAGCACCGCCAGACTGTCCGAGGGGCTGACATAGCATTTCGCCCCCACGACCATGTTGCGATCGCCATCCCCGTCCGAAGCCGCGCCGAAATCCGGCCCGCCATCGGCATACATGTGATCCATCAGATCCTTGGCCCAGATCGGGTTGGGGTCGGGATGACCGCCACCGAAATCGGGGCTGGGGATGCCATTGACCACGGTGCCAGGGGCAGCACCAAGACGGGTTTCCAGGATCTCGGTCGCATAGGGACCGGTCACGGCATGCATGGCGTCAAAACGCATGCGAAAGCCGCTGGCAAACAGCCGCCTGATCGCGTCGAAATCAAACAGGCTTTCCATCAGCGCCGCGTAATCGGTGACGGGGTCGACGATCTCGACCCGCATATCGCCCAGATTGGTGACGCCGATGGCGCCCAGATCGACATCATGCGCCTCTAGAATGCGATAGCTGTCGATATCCGTGGTGCGGGCAAAGATCTTCTCGGTCACGCCTTCGGTCGCCGGGCCGCCATTCGGGCCGTTATATTTCAGGCCGAAATCCTCGTCGGGGCCGCCGGGATTGTGGCTGGCGGACAGGATCAGCCCGCCATCCGCCCCGCGCTTGCGGATCAGATGCGAGGCGGCAGGCGTGGACAGAATGCCGCCCTGCCCAACGATACATTCCGCTGCGCCATTGGCGGCGGCCATGCGCAAGATCACCTGAATGGCGCGGTCGTTGAAATAGCGGCCATCACCGCCCACGACCAGCGTTTTGCCCTGCACGCCGCCGATCCCGTCAAAGATCGCCTGGACATAATTTTCCAGATAATGCGGCTGCATGAAAATCCGGGTTTTCTTGCGCAGCCCGCTGGTGCCGGGCTTTTGCCCCGGAATGGGCGTGGTCTGGACGATATTCGGGGTCATGCATACTCTCCCTTCGTCTTGCGGGCCGTGGTCTGGGCCTTGGGTTTCATCTGGTCGACCAGATCAAAGACGGCGACCGAGTTTTCGGCGATCCCGGTTCTGACCGAGACTGGGATCGGCTTGCCATCCCCTGCCGTGTCGAAACAGCGCCGCCAGAACTGGCCTGTCGGCGCATCCGGCAGCGTGACCCGCTGCGCGGTGCCGGCGTTGAAGACGACATAGATCGCCCCAAGCCGAGGCTCGTAAGGCGGGGTGCCGCGAGCCATGCGCACCTCCATCCCCAGGAATTTCAACTCGGGATTGGCCCAGTCATCGACGGTCATCGGCTGACCATCGGCGCGGCGCCAGTAAAGGTCGGGCTTGCCGTCGACCGTGCGCGGCAGGGAATGCAGGAACCAGCGCTGCCGCAGGATCGGGTTGGCCTTGCGGAACGCGATGATCCGCTGGCAGAAATCCAGGAAATCCGGGTCGGCATCCTGCCAGTCGACCCAGCCGATCGGGTTGTCCTGGCAATAGGCGTTGTTGTTGCCGCCTTGCGAATTGCCCAACTCGTCCCCGGCCAGGATCATCGGTGTGCCCTGGCTCAGCATCAGCGTGGCCATCATATTGCGGCGACGCCGGGCGCGCAGGGCGATGATCGCGGCATCCGCCGTCGGCCCCTCGATCCCGCAATTGTCGGAAAAATTGTGGTCGTGGCCGTCGCGGTTTTCCTCGCCATTGGCCTCGTTATGCTTGGAATTGTAGCTGACCGTATCCATCAGCGTGAACCCGTCATGCGAGGTCAGGAAATTGACCGAGGACGTCGCCCGCCGCCCGTCATGATCGAACCGCACCGACGATCCCGCAGCCCGGCTGGACAGTTTCGGCACCATGCCATTATCGCCACGCCAGAACCGCCGCACCTGATCGCGGTAGCGGTCGTTCCATTCCGAAAACGGCGCCGGATAGGCGCCCAGCTGATAGCCGCCGGGCCCAACATCCCAGGGCTCTGCGATCAGCTTGACCTTGTTCAGCACCGGGTCCTGCCGCACCGCGCGCAGGAAGGGCGCGTCACGGGTAAAGCTGCCGCTGGTCCGCGCCAGCGTCGAGGCCAGATCGAAGCGGAACCCGTCGACCCGCATGACCTGCACCCAATAGCGCAGCGAATCCATCACCAGCCGCAGCGTGAACGGGTGATCCATGTTCAGCGAATTGCCGCATCCGGTATCGTCGTGATAGTAACGCCGGTCATCGGCCAGCCGGTAATAGCTGGCGTTGTCGAACCCCTTCAGGCACAGGGTCGGGCCCATCTGGTCGCCCTCGGCCGTGTGGTTATAGACCACATCCAGAATCACCTCGATCCCGGCGGCGTGAAAGCGCGCGACCATCTGCTGAAACTCGGCAACATCGCCACCCGAAAGATAGCGCGAATCGGGCGCAAAGAAGCCATAGCTCATATAGCCCCAATAATTCCGCAGCCCGCGATCGACCAGAAAGCGGTCATCGACAAAAGCCTGCACCGGCAACAGCTCGATCGCGGTGATGCCCAGCTTGGTCAGGTGATCCAGGATCGGGTCGGATGCCATACCCAGGAACTTGCCGGGATGGGGCACGTCGCGCCGCCCGGCCGTCAGGCCCTTTACATGGGCCTCGTAAAGGATGGTCTCGGACCAGGGATGGCCAAGCGCGCCGCCCGCCTCGCCCCAGGTAAAGGCCGGGTCGACCACGACGCTGCGCGGCATGAACGGGGCGCTGTCACGCTTGTCAAAGCTGAGATCCCGGTCATCGCTGCCGATGGTATAGCCGTAAAGCGCATCGTCCCAGATCGGTCCCCCGGTCAGCTTTTTCGCATAGGGGTCGATCAGCAGCTTGTGCGGGTTGAAGCGGTGGCCGTTCTGCGGATCAAACGGGCCATGGACGCGATAACCGTATTGCTGCCCCGGCTGTATCCCCGAGATATAGCCATGCCAGACATGGCCGTCGCGTTCGGGCAGGTCCAGAATGACGCTTTCCTGACCGTCATCGCCGAACAGACACAGCGACACCTTGGTCGCGTGCTGCGAAAACACGGCGAAGTTCACCCCCTCGCCATCAAAACTGGCGCCCAAGGGATAGGGGCGCCCGGCAGTCAGGTTAAAGCGGTTCGTCATCACGCAGCAGCCAGCAGTTTCGTATACAGATCGGCATAGCGGGCGGCGGATTGATCCCACCCGACGGGCTGGCTCATCGCATTGCGCTGCATCTTCGTCCAGCGGTCAGGCTGGGCGTAAAGGTCACATAACTGTTCCAGCGCACCGGCCAGTGCCTGCGCCGTCACCGGGAAGAACTGGATTCCGGTCGCCACCTCGCGCGCCATGGTCGCGGGCGTCGACGGAATCACCGTATCGGCCAGCCCCCCGGTCAGCGCCACCAGCGGCAGCGTGCCATAGCGCAGCCCGTAAAGCTGGGTCAGGCCGCAGGGTTCAAACCGCGAGGGCACCAGGATGGCATCGCCCCCCGCCATCATCCGATGCGACAACCCCTCGTCATAGCCGATGCGGATGCCGACATTCGGCCCCGCCACACGCTGAAACGCGGCCTCAAGCCCCTTGTCGCCCGACCCCAGCAGCGCCAGCTGCCCGCCCCGGTCCAGCAAGGCCGGCAAAGCTTGCAGCAGCAGGTCCAGCCCCTTCTGTTCGGACAGGCGCGAGACCACAACACATAGCGGCCCCGTCGCCTCGGCCAGACCAAATTCCTGTTGCAGCGCGGCCTTGTTCGCCGCCTTGCCGCGGGCCGTCTTGTAGGGCTGGATCTGGTCGTCCGTACCCGGCGACCAGACCGCCTCGTCGATGCCGTTCAGAATGCCCGAGAAGTTGGCCTTGCGCGCGCGCATCACGCCTTCCAGCCCCATGCCGAACTCGGCCGTCATCAGCTCGGCCGCATAGGTCGGCGATACGGTGGTCAGCCAGTCGGCAAAGACCAGACCAGCCTTCAACGCCGAGATCTGGCCCCAATATTCCATCCCGTCCGGGGTGAAATCGACCGGCGCAATGCGCAGCCCCGCCATCTTCCACGCCGGCGCAAGGCCCTGAAAGGCGATGTTATGGATGGTCAGCACCGTCTGCACCCGCCCCGCCGCAGGCGAGCGGGCGATGTAATAGGGCGCAAGCCCGGCCTGCCAGTCATGGCAATGCACGATGTCTGGCCGCCAGTCGGGCAGTGCGCCATTGGCCAGTTCCGAGGCAACCCAGCTGAGCGCGGCAAAGCGTTCCGGGTTGTCGGGCCAGTCGGACCCGGCATCAGACAGGTAAGGCCCACCGCCGCGATCGAAAAGATGCGGCGCAGACAGCACCAGCAGGTCCCGCCCATCAACCCGCGCGGCCAGCAGGTCAGCCGGCCCGCCGAAACAATCGTCAAAGCGTGCCACGACGGCAGTTTTCTTCAGCGCCTTCAGCACTCTGGGATAGCCCGGCATCAGGGTCCGCATGGTCACCCCGAAAGGGGCCAGCGCCGCCGGCAAGGCACCGGCGACATCGGCCAGGCCGCCGGTCTTGATGATCGGCGCAACCTCGGAGGCGACGGACAGAACCTGCGTCAATGCGCGGCCTCCCATTTGGCGATCATGTCCTTGGTGATCAGCGTCGTCCCCTTTTCGGTGACCCGGAAGAACTTGGCATCCTCGGCGTGATCCTCGCCCACGACCATCCCGGCCGGGATATGAACGCCGCGGTCGATCACGCATTTGCGCAACCGGGCTGATCGGTTGACCACCACAAAGGGCAGCGCGACCGTGTGATCCAGCACCGCATAGGAATTGGTGTGGACCTGCGTGAACAGCAAGGAATTCCTGACCTCGGTTCCCGAGATGATGCAGCCCCCCGACACCATCGAGGAAATCGCCACGCCGCGCCGGTCCTTTTCATCATGAATGAACTTGGCCGGCGGCACGCTTTCCGAATAGGTCCAGATCGGCCATTCGGTATCCCACAGATCCAGCGTGGGGGTGAAATTGGTCAGGTCGATATTCGCCTCCCAGAAGGCGTCGATGGTGCCCACATCGCGCCAATAGGCCTCGGCCCCCTCGGCACGAACGCAGCTGTCCTCGAAGCGGTGGGCGATGGCCTTGCCGTTCTTGACGATGTCGGGGATCAGGTCATTGCCGAAATCATGGCTGGAATTGGGATCGGCCGCATCCTTCAGCAGCAGGTCGCGCAGGAAGGCCCAGTTAAAGACATAGATTCCCATCGAAGCCAGCGCCTTGTCGGGATCCTCGGGCGTGCCCGGCGGATCAGCGGGCTTTTCCAGGAACGAGGTAATGCGATAGTCGCGATCGACCGCCATGACGCCAAAGGCCGTCGCCTCCATCCGGGGGACGGTCAGGCAGCCGATGGTCACATCCGCCTTGGCCTGCACATGCTGGCGGATCATCAGCTCGTAATCCATCTTGTAGATGTGATCGCCGGCAAGGATGACGATATAGTCGATGCCATAGCTGTCGATGATGTCGATGTTCTGGGTCACCGCATCGGCGGTGCCGCGATACCAGTTTTCCTCGCCCATGCGCTGCGATGCGGGCAGGATGTCCAGAAATTCGTTCCGCTCGGCCCGGAAGAAGTTCCAACCGCGCTGGCAGTGGCGGATCAGGCTGTGCGCCTTGTATTGCGTGGCGACCGCCATCTTGCGGATGCCCGAGTTCAGCGCATTGGACAGCGCAAAGTCGATGATCCGGGTCTTGCCGCCGAAATAGACGGCCGGCTTGACGCGCCGGTCGGTCAGCTCCTTCAGCCGCGATCCACGCCCCCCCGCCAGCACGAATGCCATGGAACGTTGTGCCAGTCTTCTGTCGTCGATCATGGTCCCCTCGCCTCCCCTTGTGACCCCTTGACCACGGATCACCCCTTGGGGCGATCCAAACGCAGCACCACCGTCGCCAGCGGTGGTAAACGAATCTCGATGGAATCGGGCAAGCCGTCCCATTCCTGGGCAGAGCTGTCCAAGCCCCCGGCGTTCACACGGTCGCCGCCGCCATAGCCGCCCGCATCGGTATTGATCACCTCGGACCAATGCCCGGCGGCGGGAACACCCACCCGGAAATGTCCGCGTTCGACCGGCGTGAAATTGCAGACCACCACGACCGGCGCGTCGCCTTCATCGCCAAGCCGGCTGAAGGCGATGGTCGATTGCTGCGGATTATTGGCGATCCAGCGAAAGCCCGATGGCTCGCAATCGCGCCGATACAGCGCCGGGGTTTCGCGATACAGGTGGTTCAGATCGCGCACCAGCGCCTGCACCCCGCGTTGATGCCCGCCATGCAGCGCATCCCAATCCAGCGACTGATCGTGGTTCCATTCCTGCCATTGGCCGAACTCGCAACCCATGAACAACAGCTTTTTGCCGGGATGCCCCCACATGAAACCGTAATAGGCCCGCAGATTGGCAAATTTTTCCCATTCATTGCCGGGCATCTTGGCGATCATGCTGCCCTTGCCGTGAACCACCTCGTCATGGCTGATCGGCAGGATGAAGTTTTCCGAAAAGGAATAGTCGATCGGAAAGGTCATCAGGTGATGATCATAGGACCGATAGATCGGGTCTTTCTCGATATAGCGCAGGGTGTCGTTCATCCACCCCATGTTCCACTTGAAGCCAAAGCCCAGCCCGCCCGAATCGACCGGCGTGGTGACGCCCGGAAAGGCCGTCGATTCCTCGGCCACGGTCATGATGCCGGGGACCCGGCCATAGGTCTGAATGTTCATGTCGCGCATGAAGCCGATGGCCTCGTAATTCTCGCGCCCGCCATCGCGGTTGGGCACCCATTCCCCGGCCTTGCGCGAATAGTCGCGATAGAGCATCGAGGCCACCGCATCCACGCGCAGCCCGTCAAGATGGTATTCCTCCAGCCAATACAGGGCGTTGGCGACCAGATAGTTGCGCACCTCGGTTCGGCCATAGTTATAGATCAGGGTGTTCCAGTCCTGATGAAAGCCCTCACGCGGGTCGGCATGTTCGTAAAGATGCGTGCCGTCGAACCGAGCCAGCCCATGCGCATCGGACGGGAAATGCCCCGGCACCCAGTCCATCAGCACGCCCAAGCCAGCCTGATGCGCGGCCTCGACCAGATCGCGAAACTCATGCGGCGGGCCGAAACGGATCGTCGGCGCATACATGCCGACCGGCTGATAGCCCCATGATCCGTCAAAGGGAAATTCGCTGACCGGCATGAATTCCAGATGGGTGAAGCCCATCCATTTCGCATAATCGACCAGCTCGACCGCCAGTTCCCTGTAGCTGAGCGGGCGGTTGCCCTCGGCCCGGCGCCAGCTGCCCAGATGGACCTCGTAGATGGAAATCGGCTGGTCCCGGCGGTTACGCTCGGCCCGTTCCGCCATCCAGTTGCCATCATCCCAGCCATAGCCGGAAATATCGCGCACGACCGAGGCGGTCTGCGGCGGGTGCTGCGCACCAAAGCCGACCGGATCGGCCTTTTCCTGCACCGCGCCGGACTGGGGGGCGATCTCGTATTTATACAGCGCGCCCTCGGCGATGCCGGGGATGAACAATTCCCACATGCCGGTGACGCCCCGGCGACGCATTGGATGGCGGCGGCCGTCCCACTGATTGAAATCGCCGATCACCGAGACCCGCGCGGCATTGGGTGCCCAGACCGCGAAATGCGTGCCCGAAACACCCTCATGCGTGCGGATATGTGCGCCAAGCACATCCCACAGCCGATGATGCGTGCCCTCGCCGATCAGATAGTCGTCGATCTCGCCCAGAACCGGGCCGAAACGATAGGGATCGTCGAAATCCCAGCTGTCGCCGTTGTCGAACACCGCGCGCAGCCGATAGGGGGATTTGCTGACAGGCACCGACCCGCCAAACAGCGGCCCCTCGATCCGGGGCAGGTCGACGACCTTGCGCCCGACGATGGCCTGCAATGACAGGGCGTCGGGAACCAGCGCCGTGACCCAGGCCTTGCGCCCCTGCTTGTGCAGGCCCAGCACGTCAAAGGGCGCATCATGCCGCGCATGCAGCAGACGGCTGACATCCTGTTGCGACAGGGTGGGGGGAAGTTCGGCCGATGTCATGTGACGTTCTCCCTGTGCTGCGTTCCGAATGGCCGGCGTGATCTAGCCTGTCATCTTTTTGCCAATCACGAAACCGTTCGCCTTCAGATTGACACGGCTCCCTGTCAGAGTCGCCCCCTGCGTGAGAAGCCCCTGAACCGGGCCCTCCAGATCGACCGAGGCCGGTTCGGTTGACAGGTTGAACAGGCACAGCAGATCAGCGCCGCGTTCATAGCCCAGAACCGGCTCGGGCAAATCAAGGAAGTGGATCCTGCCGTTCCGCAAATCCGGCTCGGCCCGGCGCAGCGCCAGCATCTGCCGGTAAAATTCAAGCACGCTGTCCGCGCGCCCGTCCTGGGTCGACACCGCGCGCGCCTGTTGCGGCGCCTTGACGGGCAGCCAGGTCTTGTTGGCCCTGGAAAAGCCGGCATTCGGGGCCTTGTCGTCCCAGACCATCGGCGTGCGGCAGCCGTCGCGTCCCTTGTATTCGGGCCAAAAGGCGATGCCGTCGGGGTCGGTCAGTTCATCGAAGCTCAGCTGCGTATCGACCAGCCCAAGTTCCTCGCCCTGATACAGGCAGACCGAGCCCTCGAAACTCAGCAGCATGGCTGCGGCCTGTTTGGCCAGCGCGTCCTGATCGGCGGCATGATCCAGCCAGCGCCCGACATGGCGCGGCACGTCATGGTTCGAAAACGCCCAGCAGGGCCAGCCTTCCGGCGCGCCCGTGAAGAAGCGCAGAATCCGGCTGCGGAAATGTTCGGCGCTGAAATTGGGACCGAGCATCTCGAAGGAATAGGCCATATGCAGGCGCTTGCCGCTGGTATATTCGCCCATCAGTTCCAGCGACAGATGGCTGTCACCGACCTCGCCCACGGTGGTGCGGGCGTCATATTCGTCCAGCAGCGCCCGCATCCGTTCCAGAAAGCCGATATTCTCGGGCTGATTCTTGGAAAACAGGCAGAATTGCATGTCGAACGGTTTCAGCGCCTGCTGTGCCCAGGGCAGATAATTCGCCGGATTGTCGCGCAGCAGACGGTCATGGAAATAGAAGTTCACGGTATCCAGCCGGAACCCGTCGACCCCGCGTTCCAGCCAGAAGCGCATGCTGTCCAACAGATAATCCTGCACCGCGGGATTGTGGAAATTCCAGTCCGGCTGTTCCTTCAGGAAGTTGTGGAAATAATACTGCCGCCGCCGCGAATCCCAAGTCCAGGCCGCGCCGCCAAAGATCGACTGCCAGTTGTTCGGCGGCGTGCCGTCATGGTTCGGATCGGCCCAGACATACCAGTCCGACTTGGGATTGTCGCGCGAGGACCGCGATTCCGCAAAGAACGGGTGCTGGTCCGAGCTATGTGACAGAACCTGGTCGATGATGACCTTCAGGCCCAGCTTATGCGCCTTGTCGACCAGTGCGTCGAATTCGGCCAATGTGCCGAAACCTGGGTCGATATCGGTGTAATCGGACACGTCATAGCCCATGTCCTTCATCGGCGAAGGAAAAACAGGCGACAGCCAGATCGCATCGACCCCAAGCGCGGCAACATAGTCCAGCCGCTGAATGATGCCTGCCAGATCGCCGATGCCGTCATCATTGGCGTCCATGAACGACCGGGGATAGATCTGATAGGTCACCGAGCCGCGCCACCAATCCTGTTCGTCCCGCTTCTCGGCCATGTTCCCCCCGAATACCCTGTTCGAATCGCTGATGTTTGCCCTAACAATTCTTAATGAGTCACGCCAATCTGCCGAAAGTTGCAAGCCTCGATTATCCGCTGACCTCAAAAACGCGGCAAGCCGGCAGAATAGCCGCGCAAGGATCGGCAGATGCCGGTTGGTTCGGGCCTGAAGGTGGTTTTGGGACTGAAAGGCTGGACCTGCGGGGCAGGTGGTGCCGCTGAAGGGACTCGAACCCCCGACCCCATCATTACGAATGACGTGCTCTACCAGCTGAGCTACAGCGGCATCTGGTGGGCCGCCGGATAACAGGTTCCGCGCGGCGGGGAAAGGGGGCGAAACGGTTTTTCCGTAACGCCCCCGAACCGGATCAGGATTTCTTGCGTGCCGGTGGTGCCGGATCAGCCTCGGGCGGCTCGACATCGGGGCGAACAAGGATCGGCTCGGCCAGTTCCTCTGGCTTTGGGGCGTCCTTGGGCGCGGCGTCGGCCGGCGATGGTGTCGCCTTGGCCGTTCCGTTCACGGTCACGGCTGCCTCTGCTGCGGTTGGCTTGGCCGGGCTCGGTTCGGGCGATGTGTCCGTCGACGAGGGGTCGATCTCGACAAAATCCGCCTCGCGCGGGACCATGCCCGGCGCGACGGCGGCGATTTCAACCCGGCTGTGGCGCTGCTCGGCCTCGGCCGCAGGCTTGGCCTTTGCGGCACCATTGCCGTTTGCCGACACGGTCGCGGCGGCATCGGGTCCGGTCGGCATCTCTGCGACGAGAACGGCATCGTCACCGCCCTGCCTGGCAGGCGCCGGACGGGTGCCCGCCCCGATCAGCAAGGGCAGCATCTCGGCCCCCGGCCGCGCCATGGCCCCGTTCAGTTTTTCATCGGGAACGCGCCAGGTCAGCGTGTCGAAACCGCCGCATTTGTCGCAAACCGGCGCCCAATCGGCCATCACGTTCTGGCATTTGTCGCAGACCCATTGCGGCCCGCGCGAGGCGGTCAGCGCCTTGGCCAGCCAGCCACGCACCACCGCATCATCGGCGCCCTCGCCACGTTCGACGGCGGCCATGATCGACAGGCTGCGCACGGTCGGTTCCTTTTCGGCCAGATCACCAAGCGCCCTGCGCGCGCCGGGGAAATCCTCGGCCGCCAGCGCCAGCTCGGCCCGCAGCAGGCGGCTTTCGACATGGTCGGGGTTGCGACGGATCAGGTTTTCGAACCGGCGCACCCGCGCCTCGGGCGATTCGTCCGGGGCGATCTCGGCGAAGGCGGCGGCAATATCGGGATGGGGGCGGACCGACCAGGTCTTTTCCAGCACGCGGCTGGCATGGCGGGTATCGTCTTTGGCCAGATAGCTGCGTGCGGCCAGAACGGCGGCAGGGATCAGGTCGGGCGAGGCCCGATTCGCGGAAATAGCCGCCTCGCGCGCGCTGATCGAATTGCCCTGTTTCAGAACCTCGCTGGCCTCTTGCAGGGCCAGAACGGCATCGCGGCGGATATGCACATCCTTGGGCAGTTCGCCCTGCTTGCGCTTGTCCTTCAGCACGCCGCGCGCGCCTTTCCAGTCGTTCTGCCGCGTCTGCAACATCAGCAGCGTGTCCTGCACTTCCTTATGTCGCGGCTTCAGCGCATAGGCCTTTTCGGCCAGTTTCAGCGCCGTTTCCGTATCCCCTGCCTCAAGCCGCTGGCGCATCAACCCGCGCACACCGACGAAACGGGTGCGGTCATCTTCCAGCAGCTTGCGATAGACGGCGTCGGCGCGGGCACTGTCGCCCGCCACCTCGGCGGCCTGCGCGGCCAGCAGATTGGTCACATGCGGCTGGTTCAGATATTTCGCGGCCTTGCTGGCCTTTTCCTGGGCCAGCTTGCCTTCGCCAGCCGCCACGGCCAACATGCCTTCGCCCAAAGCCTCGTATCCGCGCCGCTCGCGCGAGCGGGCGAAATAGCGGTTGATCGCTGTCTCATCGCCGGCAAGAAAGCGCAGGAAGGCCAGAAGCAGGCCCAGCAGCTTGAAGGTCAGCCAGGCAGCAACCATCACCACCAGCAAACCGATGATGACCTGCACCGGCCCCAACACGTATTCCACGCCGTTGAATTGCAGCCGCAACGTCTGGCCCGTTTCGGACAATTGCATCGCGCCAAGCGCGACGCCCAGCACGACGGCAAAGAAGAACAGGATTTTCAGCAGTGACAGAAGCATCGCGTTCCCCTTAATTCGTCTGGCCGGACAGATCGTTCAGCGCGGCGCGGGCATCGGCATGGGCCTGCGCGCCGGCCAGCCAGGCTGCCATCTCGGGCGCTTGCGCCGCAACTTCGGGCAGGGCCTGCAACTGGGTCAGGGCAGCGGCAACATCGCCATCCGACAAGGCCGCCTCGGCCCGCGACAGCACCGCATCGGCATCCGTTCCCTCGCGCGGTTCAACCGAACGGGCGCCGGTCTGGGCGCGCAGGAAGTTGCCGATCATCGTGCCGCCATCCGCCTCGGCCGAGCCGTCACGCAGCGCCGCCCGCAGCGCCGCCCGTGCTGCCGGCGGATAGCTTTCCTGCAACGCCAGCAGACCCGGCACCTGTTGCTGCACCGCCTCGGGCGCGGCAACGCCAGCCTGTTCCATCTGCTGCACGGCTGCGTCGGTCGGACCGCCTTCGTCCAGCGCGGTCTGAAGTGCGGCAATCGCGGCCACAGCCTCGGCCCGGCGGGTCGAGCTTTCGGCCGCCTGTTGCAGCTTTTCGGCCTCGGCCCTGGCGGCATCCAGCTGCGCCTGTGCCTCGGCGGCGGTCTGGCGGATCTGGTCCTGAAGCGCGGTCATTTGCTGCGGGTCGATGCCGCCGCCGGCCGTGCCCGCACCAGCCGCCTCGAAGGCCGCGAAGCGGTCGGTCAGCGCGACGATCTGCTGCGACTGCGCCTCGACCGCGGCCTGCAATTCGGGCGTGGTATCGGCACCGGCCGGCATTTCGGCGATGATCTGGCGGGCAGCCTCGGCGCCGGCCTCGCCGGCCTGGGCCGTCAGCGCCTCGATCTGGGCCGACAGTTCAGACCGGGCAGCGGCGACGGCCTCGTCGCGCAGGGCGGCATTGCCTGCGGCCATCTCGGCCCGGATTTCCTGCTTCAGCGCCTCGGCATCCAATGCCGGGGCCGATTGCCCGCCCCCAGGCAGGTAGGGCATCGCCCAGATTGCGGCGGCAGCACCCAGCCCGGCGGCCACGACCCCGCCCAGAGCCAAGGGCAGGAAGCCGGACTTTTGTGCCGGCTGCGGTGTCTTGGTCGATGGTTTGGCAGCGGCGGCGGCAGGCGGTGTCTCGGCAGGTTTCGCCGCGCTGGTATCGGGCTTGGGCGATTGCGGCTTGTCGACCGAGGCCAGCCGGTCCTGTTGCGGCGAGGCCAGCGCGGTCGGCGCCTCGTCAGATTTGCGCGCGGCGGCGGCGGCAGGCGTCTTGTCCTTGCCCAGCAGCGCCGAGTCGGCCGGCTTGACCTGCCCGCCCGAGGCAGCGGCCTTTTCTGCCGCCCCGGCCTCGACCGGGCTGTTTTCGATGACTGGCGCCGACGCCGCCGGCTTCTTGCCCCCAGCAGGCGCGGCGGCTGCGTTCTCGGGTGTCGCCTTCGACTTCGCGGTGGTCTTGTTTTCCGGCTTTTTCACGTCGCATCCCCGTCAGAAATTCAGCGCAGATCGCGCCGAAATCGCATCCCTCGACTATCAATCTTAGACAGCCGGGGGGGCAGGCTCAACCCGCTCTGCGCATCAATCTTGCGGCGAAAGCAGGTGGATAACGGCATTTCTGACGCCCTCGGCATCAGGTCGGCCCGCAAGTCGCGACAGGGCCAGCGGGCCAAGCCATTCCGACAGGGCGGATTCGCTGATCGGCGCAAGCCGCAAAGGTGCCGCAAGAACCGGCGGCAGGGCCAGCGACAGCAGCCGGGCCGAGCGCGGCGAGAACAAGGGCACGACCACCGGCGCAGGCCCGGCAAGCAGGCGCAGCGCGTGATCCGACAGCGGCACGGGCAGTTGGTCATAGACCACCATCCCCTCGACCGGCAGCACCTGCGCGACATGACGGCCATGGGGATGGATCAGCGGCAGATCGGCCGCCGCGATCAGCGGCAGCAGCCCCTGCGCATCGCCCGAGCCCTCGGTCACCTCGAACCCCGCCTGCCGGGCCAGCGCGGCCGTTCGCGGCCCGACGCACAGCGCCGGTCGACCCCGCCCCGGCCCCGCCGATCCGACCGCATGGGCCGAGGTAAAAACCAGACCAGGCGCGCGCGCCAGCCGGTCCGCATCATGGAGCACGGGCTGAATCCGAAGGATCGGCGAGATCACCACCGGCACATCCTCCGGCAGCAGCGCGGCAAAGCGTTCCGAGTCAGGCTGCGGGCGGGTCAGCAGCACGGTGGCGCGCAGGGCAGCGCTTGGCATTGGCAATCCCCCGGTGTCGGTGATACCCACAGGCCTAACCCCATGGCCCTGCCACGGCAAGCGCCCCAACATGGCTGGACAGATGAGCGAACTGGTCTTTCTCGGTATCGAAAGCAGCTGCGATGACAGCGCCGCCGCCATCGTCACAGGCGAAGGCCGCATCCTGTCATCGGTCGTGGCCGGGCAGAACAGCCTGCATGCCGATTTCGGCGGCGTGGTTCCCGAAATCGCCGCCCGCGCCCATGCCGAAAAGCTGGATCTGTGCGTCGAGCAGGCGCTGGCGCAGGCCGGGCTGGGGCTGGCCGATCTGGACGGGGTGGCGGTGACCGCCGGGCCGGGGCTGATCGGCGGGGTCATGGCGGGCGTGATGCTGGCCAAAGGCATCGCCGCTGGCACCGGGCTGCCGCTGGTGGGCGTGAACCATCTGGCCGGCCATGCGCTGACCCCGCGCCTGACCGACGGGATCGGTTTTCCCTATGTGATGCTGCTGGTCTCGGGCGGGCATTGCCAGTTCCTGCGGGTCGAGGATCCGCAAAGCTTTACCCGCCTTGGCGGCACAATCGACGACGCGCCAGGCGAGGCCTTCGACAAGCTGGCACGTCTGCTGGGCCTGCCGCAGCCCGGCGGCCCCTCGGTCGAGGCCGAGGCCGCGCAGGGTGATCCCGACCGCTTTGACCTGCCCCGCCCACTGCTGGACCGGCCGGGTTTCGACATGTCCTTTTCGGGGCTGAAAACCGCCGCATTGCGTCAGCGCGATGCATTGGTGGCGGCACAAGGCGGGCTGTTCCAACGCGACCGCGCCGATCTTTGCGCGGGCTTTCAGGCCGCCGTCAGCGACCTGCTGGCCGGCAAGGCGGCGCGGGTGCTGGCGGCCCATCCGGTGCCGGTATTGGCGGTAGCGGGGGGCGTCGCGGCCAACCGCACCATCCGCGCCGCGCTGGAAGCCGTGGCCGAACAGGCGGGCGCGCGGTTTCTGGCACCGCCACTGGCGCTGTGCACCGATAACGGCGCCATGATCGCATGGGCCGGGATCGAGCGGTTCCGGCAGGGTGCCCGCGACGACCTGTCGCTGATGGCCCGGCCTCGCTGGCCGCTGGATCAAAGCGCGGCGCCGATGCTGGGCGCGGGCAAGCGGGGGGCCAAGGCATGACCCTGTCGATCATCGGCGCCGGGGCATTCGGCACGGCGCTGGCCGTGGCGCTGGCCGCCAACGGGCCGGTCACGCTGTGGGGGCGCGACGCCGGCAAGCTGCGCAACAACCCGCGCCTGCCCGGCATCACCCTGCCGTCCGAGGTCGCGCCGACCACCGATCTGGCCCAGGCCACCCGCGCCAACACGATCATTCTTGCCCTGCCCGCACAGGCGCTTGGCGGCTTTCTGGCCGAACATGGCGCGGCACTGGACGGCAAGCCGCTGGTCAGCGCCGCCAAGGGCATCGACCTGACCACGCTGACCGGCCCATCACAGCTGATCGCCCGCCATTGCCCCGCCGCCATCCCGGCCGTGCTGACCGGCCCCTCTTTCGCCGCCGACATCGCCCGCGGCCTGCCCACCGCCCTGACCCTTGCCTGCGCCGACCCGGTGACGGGCGAGGCCTTGCAACACCGCCTGTCGACGCAGGTGCTGCGGCTGTATCGCTCGACCGATGTGACGGGCGCAGAACTGGGCGGGGCGCTGAAAAACGTCGTCGCCATCGCGGCCGGCGCGGTGATGGGCGCGCGGCTTGGCGACAGCGCACGCGCCGCCATCATCACCCGAGGCTTTGCCGAGATGACCCGGCTGGCCACCCATCTGGGCGCGCAGCCCCAAACGCTGACCGGGCTGTCCGGGCTGGGCGACCTGACGCTGACCTGCACCTCGGACCAGTCGCGCAACTATCGCTTTGGTTTCAGCCTGGGTGCCGGCAGCGGCTTTGACGCGGCCACCACGGTCGAGGGCGCCGCCACCGCGCAGGCCGTCACCGCACTGGCCCGGAAACTGGGGCTGGACCTGCCGATCACGGCCGCCGTCTCGGGGCTTGTCACAGGCGGAATATCGGTGGAAAAGCTTATGCTGCAACTGCTTAACCGACCATTGAAGGACGAATGATGCCACTTTTCGCGATCATCTGCCACGACAAGCCCGGCATGCTTGAAGCCCGTATCAACGCCCGCGAGGCCCATCTGGGCTTTTTGCGCAATGAAGGCATCGTCCGCCTCGCCGGTCCGCTGATCGAAGAGGGCGAGATGCGCGGCTCGCTGATCGTGCTGGAGGCTGATGATCTGGAAAGCGCCCGGAAATGGGCCGATCAGGATCCCTATAAGGCAGCCGGCCTGTTCGCCTCGGTCGATGTGATTGAATGGAAGAAGGTCATCGGCTGATGCGTTACTGGTTGTTCAAATCCGAGCCCGATGTCTTTGGCTGGGACGATCTTGTCGCCAAGGGCGACACGGGCGAGGAATGGGACGGCGTGCGCAACTATCAGGCGCGCAACAACATGCGCGAGATGAAGATCGGTGATCGCGGGCTTTTCTATCACTCGAATATCGGCAAAGAGGTCGTGGGTATCGTCGAGGTCGCCGCCGAGGCCCATCCCGACAGCAGCACCGATGATCCGCGTTGGGAATGCGTCGATATCCGCGCCGTGAAGCCGGTCAAACGGACGGTGACGCTGGACGAGGTCAAGGCCGAACCGCGCCTGAAGGACATGGTTCTGGCCAATAACAGCCGCCTGTCGGTCCAACCTGTCAGCCCCGCGGAATGGGCGGTCATCATGGAGTTGACCGGGCTGGAGTGACGGGGCCTGGCTTTGGGGGCGGCGGGTGAACCGGTCTGCGCCGCCGAACCCGGATGGTCCGCCCTGCGGGACGAAGCGGTCATTGCCCTCCTGCAAGTTGAGGCCATTCCTGTAAAAAGGCGTCACGAGCAAGCAGGCCGGGTGATGAGGAGCTGCGCTTTGTCGATTGGGTCAGTCTCACAAAAATTAGCGGCTTTTCCTTATCCTCGCGCCATGCCCAACCCGCATACCAACCCCACCCATGCGCGTAGTCGAAGCTGCGATCAGCCCGCCGAGGATAGGCCCCGCCGGTTTTTCCGTGAAGGTGCCACCCCCCTGACTGGTGGACTTCAACAAGGTCGCGCGCATGTGACATCGCCTGCTGATCCACTGGCAATTTATCCAGAACCAGAGACCGCAAGAAGGTTGCCTGCTCATGCGGGGATATCCGCAGCGATGAGGATACCCATGCCCTTTCCAGTCCATTTTCAAATCCCGGATCGCCAGAGAAATCGGCATTTCCGTAACCAAATTCCTGCGCATAGCGCGTTAAGGCATCGCTTCCGATGGCTTGGGCAATACGCTGAGAATACCATAGCACCGAATAGCGCATCCAATCAGTGGGATCTGTATCACGAGTCCAGTTTGCCCCGCCCCAGTCGGGGTCTCCTGAACGGAATTTCATGACGGGATCATGCGCGCTTCTCAGAATTTCCGCATCATAGGCCATCACCGCCAGCGGGATCTTGAAGGTTGAAGCAGGGGTGACACGAGACGAGCAATCCCCGTCCTCCAACAAGACCTCTGCCGACCGCGCGTCCATCAGGATCGTGCAAATCGTCCCCGACCTTGCCGGAAAAGTTGCAAGCGTCAAAAGCGCAACGGCGAGCGCAGGAATCCAAATGCGCAAGACAAACCTCCATCGCTTTGGCTTGTCCATCCCCCCATCAATGCGTCGCGCAAACCGACGGCTGACTGCTTTGGGCTGCGACCAGCCGGGTCAGTTGCAGGATTGACATAGCTTAAAGGAACCCGCCAACACGCCAAACGAAAAAGGGTTCCGGCATCCCCCAGGATCAGCCGGAACCCTCCCCTCACGTGCCCCATTACCACCGCACGTATTCCACTTGGGATCAAATTCGCGGGCTGACCATCCTGGTCGCCGTTGAGCAAGCAATAGCCCAACCCCTGATTCCAAGCAAATTCAAAGCCCTTAGGGTTTTAGACAAACCCGCTAGAGTTCGCCCCGCACCCGCGTTAGGTTCTGGCCCTAACCGAATGGCAGGAGAACCCATGAGCCAGCGTTTGCACCTTGTTTTCGGCGGCGAGCTTGTCGACCCGCAACGGACCGAGTTCCGTGACACGAAGGATATCCATCTCGTCGGCGTCTTTCCGAACTATGCCCAGGCCTATGACGCCTGGAAGGCCGAGGCACATCGCACGGTTGACAGCGCCCATACCCGCTATTTCATCGCCCACCTGCATCGCCTGCGCGACGAGGAAACCGAGGTCAGCCCGACCGAGGAACTGGGCGCCTGATGGCCGCGTCCAGCCTTGGTTCGCTTGGGCTATGGCTGGAGTTGCGCCGCAAGCGTGGCGGGCAGCTGCAAAACCTGTCGCTGCCGCCTGGCAACGGGCCGCTGCTGATCATCCGCACCACCCCCGAGGCCGAAGCTGCCGCCGCACAGGTGGTTCAGATCCTGACCCATGCGATGCCGCGGCTGCGGGTGCTTGAACTGGGCCGCGACGGCATGGCCGACATTGCGGAAAATCCCGTTGCCGCCCCACAACTGCTGGCCGAGGCCCGGCCCCACGCGCTGCTGCTGCTGGGCAATGACCTGCCGCCTGCGCTGATCCACGCGGCCGAGGAAGCCGATATCCCGATCTATCTGGCGCAGGCGCAGATCCGGGAAAAGCCGGGCTGGGGGCTTGGCCGCTCGCTTCAGGCACGGTTGCTGGAGGCCATCGACCTGATCTGCGTCACCGACGCCGCCAGCCGCAATGTGGCGCTTGGGCTGGGGGTTAAGGCCTCGCATGTGCGCATGACCGGGCCGGTGACCCAGATCCGCAATCCGCTGCCGGGATTCGAGGGCGAAAGGGCGCTGCTGGCCGCGATGCTGCGGGGCCGGCATGTGTGGCTGGCCACCGCCGTGCCCGTCGCAGAGGAAGAGGCGGTCTTGCAGGCGCATCTGGCCGCGCTGCGGCATTCGCATCGGGCCCTGCTGGTTGTGAACCCGGCCGATTCGAATCAGGCCGATGCAATGGCCGACCGCTTCGAGGAGCGCGGGCTGATCGTCGCCCGCCGCAATGCGGACGAAGAGCCCACCGCCGAAATTCAGGTTCAGTTCGCCGAGGACGCGCAGGAACTGGGCCTGTGGTATCGGCTGGCGCCGCTGTGCTTCATGGGCGGCACCTTGTCGGGCGATGACGAGGCCGCGCGCCATCCATTCGAACCCGCCGCGCTTGGTTCGGCGATCATCCACGGCCCGCATGAGGGGCGGTATCATACCGAATGGCAGCAGCTTCAGGGCGCATCTGCGACCCGCCGGGTGCGCGATGCCGAGGATCTGGCCGCGGCCGTGGCCCAGCTGTCGCAGCCCCAGCAGGTCGCCGTGCTGGCTGCGAATGCCTGGGCGGTCAGCACTGGCGGCGCCGGTGTGGCGCTGGACATCGCCCAACCCGTCCTGACCCGGCTGAAGGCTGTGAAATCATGACCCGCGCACCCGCATTCTGGTATCGCCGCCCGCCGACGCTGGCGGCACAACTGCTGCGACCGCTTGGTGCGATCTATGCCGCAGCCACCGCCCGCCGGCTGGCGCAAGGGGCAAGGGTGCGACCGGGGCCGCCGGTGATCTGCATAGGCAACCTGAATGCCGGCGGCACGGGAAAGACGCCCACGGTGATCCATCTGTTGCAGGAATTGCAGCGCCGGGGGGTGGCGGCGCATGTTGTCTCGCGCGGCTATGGTGGCAGCGCTGACGGGCCATTGCGCGTCGACGAGCGCGCCCATGACGCCGCCCTGACCGGGGACGAGCCGCTGCTGATCTCGGCCTTTGCGCCGGTCTGGGTGGCCAAGGACCGGCTGGCAGGCGCAAAAGCGGCGGCGGGTGCGGGCGCGCAGGCGATCATTCTGGATGACGGGTTTCAGGATCCGGCACTGGCACATGATCTGTCACTGATTGTCGTGGATGCGGCGAAGGGGTTCGGCAACGGGCTGTGCCTGCCCGCCGGCCCTCTGCGCGAGCCGGTCCCCGTCGGGCTGGCCCGCGCCGATCTGCTTTTGTCGATCGGCGGGCCGGCGGCGCAGGCCGGCTTTGCCGCCCCCGCAGGGGCGCCGCCGCATCTGCGCGGGGTGCTGGAGCCGTTGCAGACCGGGATCGACTGGCAGGGACATCGGGTGCTGGCCTTTGCCGGCATCGGCCATCCCGAGAAGTTCTTTGCCACGCTGGCCAGTCTGGGGGCCGATCTGGCGCGGGGCGAGGCGCTGGACGATCACCAGCCGTTCACGCCGGCCCTGCTGACCCGGCTGGAAACCGAGGCGCGGTTGCTGGGGGCCCAACTGGTCACGACCGAGAAGGATGCCGTGCGGTTGCCGCGCAGTTTTCGGCCCAAGGTACTGGCCCTGCCGGTGCGGTTGCAGATCGGCGATGACGGTCCCTTGCAAGCCGCATTGGATCACCTGTTTCCGGCCTGAGGACCGGGGGTTTACCACCCCCGGACCCCCGTGGATATTTGGGCACGGATGATGCGCAACCCGCGCCTTAGCTGCGCAGGGTGCCGCCGGTGGCTTTCTGGACCTTGTCGATGATCTTCTGGCTGACGGCCTCGATCTCGGCATCGGTCAGGGTCTTGTCGCGCGGTTGCAGGCGTGCGGTGATGGCGATGGATTTGCGGCCATCCTCCAGCCCGGTGAACTGGTCGAAGACGGTGACGCTTTCGATCAGCGCCTTGTCGGCGCCCAAGGCTGCATTGACCAGCGCAAGCGCCTCGACCCGCGCATCGACGACAAAGGCGAAATCGCGTTCCACCGCTTGCAGGCCCGAGGCATCAAGTGCCGGGCGGGTGGGCGTTTTCGTCTTGGGGAAGGGCACATTGGCGATCTGGATGGTAAAGCCCACGGCAGGACCTTTCACATCCATCTGGCGCAGCACCTTGGGGTGAATCTCGCCGAATGTGGCCAGGACATTGGGACCAAGGGCGATATTGCCCGCACGACCAGGATGCCACCAGCCGTCCAGCTTGCGGTTGATCTGCGCCCGCGCGGTTGCGCCGATGGTTTGCAGAATGGCCTCGGCATCAGCCTTGGCGTCATAGATATCCACCTTGCGGCGGCTGCCATAGGGATCGCGGGGGGCGTTGCCGCCCACCAGCAGGCCCGACAGCCGGATCGCCTGATCACCCGGCTCGCCGCCCGAAAAGACCGGGCCAATCTCGAACAGGGCCAGGTCCGCGAAACCACGCGCCTGATTTCGCGCGGCGGCGGCCAGAAGCCCCGGCAGCAGGTCAGGCCGCAGATGCGTCATCTCGCTGCTGATCGGGTTTTCGACCCGCACCGCATCACTGCCGCCGCCGAACAGCGCAGCCGAGGCCTGGTCGATGAAGCTGTAGGTGACACATTCGTTATAACCCAGGGCGGCGGCCATGCGGCGGGCCGCCTTTTCGCGCATCTGCATGGGCGTCAGCACCGGCAACGGCACACCGGGCTGCGGGCGGGGCAGCGGCTTGCCTTGCAGCCGGCTGAGGCTGGCGATGCGGGCGACTTCCTCGATCAGATCAGCCTCGCCCAGCACATCGGGGCGCCAGCTGGGGGGGTGAGCCATCTCGCCCTCAAGCCGGAAGCCCAGTTTTTCCAGGGTGGCGCGCTGTTCGGCTTCGGGGATGTCCAGGCCGACAAGGCTGGCGGTGCGGGCCGGGTCCAGCCGATAGGCCCGGTCGGTCGCGGGGATGGCGCCGGCCGTCACGACCTCGGACGGCTGACCGCCGCAGAGGTCGAGGACCATTTGTGTCGCCAGATCCAGCCCTTGAAGGGTGAAATCAGGGTCGATGCCGCGCTCGAAGCGATAGCGCGCATCGGAATGGATGCGCAGGGCGCGGCCCGTTGCCGCCGTGCTGATCGGGTCGAAATAGGCGGCCTCGATGAACACGTCCGTGGTGTCATCCTGCGAGCCGGAACGCGCGCCCCCCATGATGCCCGCGATGCTTTCGGGGCCTTCATGGTCACTGATGACAACGGCGCCTTCGGGCAGGGCATAGGTCTTGTCATCCAGCGCGGTGATTTGTTCGCCGGCGCGGGCGCCGCGCAGGTGCAGATTGCCATGGACCTTGGCCGCGTCAAAGACGTGAAGCGGGCGGTTCAGGTCGAAGGTGAAGTAATTGGTGATGTCGACCAGCGCGCTGATCGGGCGCAGGCCGATGGCACGCAGGCGTTTTTGCAGCCAGTCGGGGCTGGGGCCGTTCTTGACGCCACGCACGACACGGCCGCTGAAGAACGGCGCCTTGGCGGCGATTTCAGGGGCGATGGTGACGCTGATCGGGCTGGCGAAAGCGCCCTTGATGGTGGCCTGCGGAACGGGCTTCAGACGGCCCAGTCCCCGTGCCGCCAGATCGCGTGCGATTCCGTGGACGCCCAGGGCATCGGGCCGGTTGGGGGTGATCTTGATATAGATCATCGGGTCGATCTTTTCGGGCGCATTGGCGGCCAGCCAGTCGGTGAAACGCTGGCCGACCTCGCCCGAGGGCAACTCGATGATGCCGTCATGTTCGTCGCTGAGTTCAAGCTCGCGCTCGGATGCCATCATGCCGTGGCTTTCGACGCCACGGATCTTGCCAACGCTTAGCGTCACGTCGATGCCGGGAACATAATCGCCCGGCTTGGCCAGCACGCCGATCAGACCGGCGCGCGCATTCGGGGCGCCGCAGACGATCTGTTTCTCGCCCTCATCGGTCGCGACCTTCAGCACCCGCAGGCGATCGGCATCGGGGTGCTGGACCGCCTCGATCACCTTGGCGATGGTAAAACGGTTCAGCCGCGCCGCAGGGTCCGAGACCTCTTCGACCTCTAGGCCAAGATCGGTCAGCGCCTCGGTGATCTGGTCCAGCGTGGCCGTGGTATCGAGATGCTCTTTGAGCCAGGAGAGTGTGAATTTCATGTCGCCAACCGTCGCTTCGGGCCATTGCCCGCCTGTGATGAGGCGGTTCCTAACCCAAGCCGGCGCGGATTGGTAGGGCACAGCGATTCGAACCCTCGCCCCGGACCTGACCTGGCTGGTGCGGGGTCAGGATCGCGCAGGCAGCCAATCCAGAATCGCGGTCATGATCGCGGCAGATGGCTGCGCAATATCGCAGGTCAGCACATTGGCGCCCCGAGGCGGTTCCAGCGTGGCAAGCTGGCTGTCCAGCAGGGCGGGGCTCATGAAATGCCCCTTTCGCCGGCCCAGCCTTTCGGCCAGCACCTCGCGCGTTCCGCCCAGATGGACATAGCGCAGCGGCAGATCGGCCGCGCCAGCCAGCCGGTCGCGATAGGCCGCACGCAGCGCCGAACAGGCTGCAACGGCCATACCCTGCGCCCGCGCCTGCCCGCCCAGTTCCCGGCCCACCGCATCAAGCCAGGGCCAGCGGTCGTCGTCGGTCAGCGGGATGCCCGCAGCCATCTTGTCGCGATTGGCCTGGCTGTGCAGGTCGTCAGCCTCGATGAAGGGGGCAGCAAGCGCCCCGGCAAGTTGCCGCGCGATCAGCGATTTCCCGGCGCCGCTGACGCCCATGACGATGATTGCCAGCCGATCCTGCATCTGCGTCCATCCCGTCCCGTTTGACCCGCAGCGGCATACCGTGGGCCGATCCTGCGATGCAGATTAGGTGGCTTTGCCGGCCCTGTCATCGCCATCGGCGGGGAAATCGAACCCTGGCCCGCGGCGCGCGCCGATTGGACTGCCGGGAAATTCATGCTAGCCGCTGATCGTGCCATGAACGAGAGCCTTGATTGCCAACCGGTTTCGCCCAAGCTGAACTGATCGCCGTGCTGGTCGCCGTCACCACGGGTCAGCCACGGGTCATGACGATCGAACGGGGCGGCGGGCTGCCGTCCGGCAATCTGGAATCCAGCCATCACAGCCTGCAAGCCGGGCTGCGGTCCTGGGTCGAGGATCAGACCCACCACCCGGTCGGCTATCTTGAGCAGCTGTATACTTTTGCCGATCGCGGGCGCGGCATGGATGCCGGCATCGGTGCGCGGCGGATCTCGATCAGCTATCTGGGGCTGGTTCAGGAACAATCGGTCGCGGGCGCGGACCAATCCGAATGGCATGGCTGGTATGAATATTTCCCCTGGGAAGATCACCGCGAGGGCCGGCCCGACATGTTGGGCCAGATCACCCGCCATCTGCATGACTGGGCCGAAGGCGGCGGTGCGTCCCGTGCGGAACGCCTGCGCCGGGCGAGCTTTGCCTTTGATCTGGATGGCAGGGGCTGGAACGAAGACCTTGTGCTGCAACGCTATGAACTGATGTACGAAGCCCGGCTTGTCGACGAGGCGGGGTCGTTGCAGGGGCCGGGCTTTGGCCGCCCGATGATGGCCGATCACCGCCGCATTCTGGCGACCGGCATCGCGCGGCTGCGGGCCAAGATCAAATATCAGCCTGTCATGTTCGAACTGGTGCCCGACAGCTTCACCCTGCTGCAATTGCAGCAAACCGCCGAGGCGCTTTCGGGCTTGCGCCTGCACAAGCCCAATTTCCGCCGGCAGATCGACCAGCACGCACTGATCGAGGAAACCGGCGAAATCGCACAGGAAACGCGCGGCCGCCCGGCCAAGCTGTTCCGCTATCGCCGCGCGGTGCTTGAGGCGCGGGCGCTGGCCGGATCGCGGCTGCCACTATCCCGCGATTGACATAATCTCAATCCGAGTATAAATGAGTCTCCGAATATACTCATTCAGAGTATAAAGGAGCCTGCCATGAACACTCAGCTTCGCTTCCCCACGCTGTATGAACCGGTCCGCAAGGTCATTCCGGCGCCCGACTGGATGATGTTCGAGGATGACATCGGGGCAATCCTGCGGCTGAAGCAGGAACGCAACGCGGTGATTCTGGCCCATAACTATCAGACGCCCGAGATCTTTCACGGCGTGGCCGATATTGTCGGCGACAGTCTGGCGCTGGCGCGCAAGGCGGTCGAGGTTGATGCCGATGTGATCGTGCTGGCCGGTGTGCATTTCATGGCCGAGACTGCCAAGCTGCTGAACCCGGAAAAAACCGTGCTGATCCCCGACCTGGCTGCGGGCTGCTCGCTTGCCGATTCGATCACGCCCGAGGACATCGCGCTGCTGCGTCAGGCCCATCCCGGTGTGCCTGTGGTGACCTATGTGAACACCTCGGCGGCGGTCAAGGCGGCCTCGGATATCTGCTGCACCTCGGGCAATGCGCGGCAGGTGGTGGAATCGCTTGGTGTGCCGCGTGTGCTGATGCTGCCCGACGAATATCTGGCGCGGAATGTGGCGCGCGAAACCGATGTAGAACTGATCGCCTGGCACGGCCATTGCGAGGTGCACGAGCTGTTCACAGCCGAGGATGTGCGCGAATTGCGCGCCTCCTGGCCCGGCGTGACGATCCTCGCGCATCCCGAATGCCCGCCCGAGGTGGTGGCCGAGGCCGATTTTTCCGGCTCTACGGCGGTGATGTCGGGCTATGTCGGGACGAACAGGCCAAGCCGGGTCGTGCTGCTGACCGAATGCTCGATGAGCGATAATGTCGCGGTGGATCACCCGGATGTGGAATTCATCCGCCCCTGCAATCTGTGCCCGCATATGAAGCGGATCAGCCTTGCCAATATTCGCGAGGCGCTGGAACTGAACCGGCATGAGGTGACGGTTGACCCAGCCATTGCCGAGCCTGCGCGCCGCGCGGTCGAACGGATGCTGGCGGTATGAACGGGCCGGGGGCAGGGCCGGACGATCCGGTGATCGTCATCGGCAGCGGCATCGCGGGGCTGACGACCGCCCTGGCGCTGGCGCCGCTGCCGGTGCTGCTGCTGACCCGCGACTGTCTGGGCGAAGGCAGCTCGACCGCGCTGGCGCAGGGCGGGATTGCCGCCAGTGTCGGCGCGGATGACGATGCCGGGCTGCATCTGGCCGATACGCTGGACGCCGGTGACGGGCTGTGTGACGCCGATATCGCCGCCACGATCCTGGATCACGCCGTGCAGGCCATCGCGATGCTGGCCCGCAATGGCATGATCTTTGATCGCGACGCGGATGGCACCATCGCCCTTGGGCTGGAGGCCGCGCATTCCCGCCGTCGTATCCTGCATGCGGGCGGCGACGGCACCGGGGCCGCGATAACGGAGGCGCTGGCAAGGGCGGTTCGCGCCTGCCCGTCGGTCACCGTGATTGCCGGCGCGGATGCCCGGCGGCTGACCATGGCAAACGGCCGCGTGACCGGCATCATGGTGCATCAGGCGGGCGGTATGCGGCATATCCCGGCATGGCGGGTGGTGCTGGCGACCGGCGGGATCGGCGGTCTTTTTGATGCGACGACCAATCCGGTCGGTAACTATGGTGCCGGTGTCGCCATGGCCGCCCGTGCGGGCGCGGTGCTGACCGATATGGAATTTGTCCAGTTCCACCCCACCGCCCTGGCCAGCAACAGCCACCCGCTTGCCCTGATCAGCGAGGCCGTGCGGGGCGAGGGCGCGATTCTGCTGAACGATCTGGGGCAGCGGTTCATGGACGGGACGCCCGGCAAGGAACTGGCACCGCGCGATGTGACCGCGCGTGCGATCCATGCGCAGATCAAGGCCGGGCGGCGCGTGTTTCTGGATGCGCGGGCGGCGATCGGCGACCGCTTCGGCTCGCGCTTTCCAGGCATCGCACGGCTTTGCGCCGCCAATGGCATCGACCCTGCCCGTGATCTGATCCCGGTGCAGCCGGCGGCGCATTACCATATGGGCGGTATCCTGACGGATGCGCAGGGCCGCAGCAGCCTGCCGGGTCTGTGGGCGGTGGGCGAATGCGCCTCGACCGGGTTGCATGGCGCGAACCGGCTGGCCAGCAATTCCCTGCTGGAGGCCGCCGTCATGGGCATGGCCGTGGCCCGCGACATTCGCGACCATCGCTTTCCTCGCCGCCAACCCCAGCCACGGCCGCAATTGGCGCCGACGACCATCGCACCGGCTGACCCGGCGCCTGTCCGCGCCGTGGTGTCGCGCCATCTGGGCGTGCTGCGCGATGCCGAGGGGCTGGACATGGCCATTGCCGAGTTGCTGCCACTTGCGCTGTCGGATCGCCCCGGCGCCGACCCGGCGCTGGTGGCGCTGTCTGTCGCTGTCTTTGCCCGGCTGCGTCAGGAATCGCGTGGCGCGCATTCCCGCACCGATTTCCCGGCCAGCCAGCCAATCGGCACGCGGCACAGCATGACTCTGTCGCAGATCATTGCCGCGGCACAGGGCATCACCGCCCCCGATCTTGTCCCCGCACGGAGCGCCTGACATGGACCTTGCCCCCCTGCCCCGCCTGATGGTCGAACCCGTGATCCGTGCCGCGCTGGCCGAGGATCTGGGCCTTGCCGGCGATCTGACCTCTGCCGCCGTGATCCCGGCCGGGCACCGCTCGGTCGTGACGGCGATGGTTCGGCAACCCGGTGCCATTGCCGGGCTGGATGCGGCGCGGCTGGCCTTTGACCTGGTCGATCCGTCCTGCATCTTCACCGCCCATGTCGCAGATGGCGACCGGGTCACGCCGGGCACCCGCATCGCCACCATCGAGGGCCCCTCGCGCAGCCTGCTGACGGCCGAGCGCACCGCCCTGAACATCCTGGGCCACCTGTCGGGCATCGCCAGCGTGACCGCGCGCATCGCCGACGCGATCCGGGGCACCCGCGCCGCCGTCACCTGCACCCGCAAGACCACGCCGGGGCTGCGGGCGCTGGAAAAATACGCCGTCCGCGCCGGGGGCGGCATGAACCACCGTTTTTCGCTGGCCGATGCAGTGCTGATCAAGGACAACCACATCGCCATCGCGGGCGATGTGGTCACCGCCATCGAACGCGCCCGCAAGAATGTCGGCCATATGGTCAGGATAGAGGTCGAGGTCGACACGCTTGATCAGTTGCATCAGGCCATGACAGCTGGTGTCGATGTAGTCCTGCTGGATAACATGGCCCCGCAGATGCTGCGTCAGGCCGTGGACATCGTCGCAGGCCGTGCCGTGACCGAGGCTTCCGGCAACATAACCCCCGAAACCGCCCCGGACGTCGCGGCATCCGGGGTCGATCTGATCTCGGTCGGGTGGATCACCCACAGCGCGCCAACGCTGGATATCGGGCTGGATTTCGTTTCGGTCGGGTAGCCGGCAGACCGGCCAACAGAAGTCGAACCACTCCCGGTTGCAGATGTGGATATAAAATTCAATTCAGCCATGTTATGAGAATCATTGGATAATGATTTCATGGGGGGTGGGTTGATGCAGGTTTTGCCAAAGTTCAGGTCGCAGGCCACATTGTTTCTTTCCTGCCTGTTGGGCCTGTCCGCGACCGCCACCTTGGGTCAGGAACCGCCCCCGCCAGCCGTCGTCACGCATCAGATCCAGCTGGCCCCGATCGAGGCAGCCGAAAGCTTTACCGGAACGGTCGAGGCGATTGAAAGCGTCCAGGTGCAGGCCCGGATTCAGGGCTTTATCGAAGAGGTTTCGTTTGACGCGGGCCAGATTGTCAGCTCGGGCGATCAGCTTTTCCTGATCGAGCCAAACCAGTACCAGGCGCAGGTCGCATCAGCCCAGGCCAGTCTGGCCCAGGCCGAGGCGCAGCGCGCCCGGGCGGAAAGCGAAGCGAACCGCCAGCAGGAGCTGGTGGACCGAAACGCCGCCGCGCAAGTGAACCTTGAACAGGCGCGCGCCGATTTCCAGGTCGCCGAGGCCAATGTGCAGGCCGCGCAGGCTGGGGTCGAGCTGGCCCAGATCAACCTGGGCTATACCACCATCACCAGCCCGATCGCGGGCAAGATCGGCCAGGCCATCATCACCAAAGGCAATTTCGTCGGGCCATCGGCCGGATCGCTGGCGCAGATCGTGCAGCTTGACCCGATTCGTGTGGTTTTTTCCATCTCGGAACAGCTGCTGCTGGACATGCAGCAAGGCGGCGTCGCCGAGAATGGTGATGAGGCCGTGAACTTCAACCTCGTTCTGGCCAATGGCACCGAGTATCCGCAGGCCGGAACGCTGGAATACATCGCCAATCAGGTCGATTCCGCCACCGGCAGCGTGGCGGTGCGGATCGTTTATGACAATCCCGACGCGCTGCTGCTGCCGGGACAGTTCGTCACCATGGTCATCGCGGAAAAAGACCCCAAGGTGCTGCCGGTCGTGCCGCAAACCGCCGTTCTTCAGGACCGCGAAGGGCGCTATGTCTTTCAGGTCGGCGACGATGACACGGTCGCGCAAAGGCGCATTTCGACCGGGCCGCGTGTCGAGAATGGCTGGGCCGTCACCGAGGGGCTTGAAGGCGGCGAGGTGATCGTGGTGCAGGGGGTCCAGCGGCTTCAGAATGGCATGAAGGTCAACGCCAGCGCGGCACAGCCCGCTGCCACTGGCGGCAATGCGCCATGATATCGAATTTCTTCATCACCCGCATCCGCTTTGCGCTGGTCGTCTCGATCCTGATCTCGATCGTGGGCGGGATCGCCCTTCTGGCTTTGCCCATCCAGCAATATCCGAACATCACGCCACCCACGATCAACGTATCGACCAGCTATCCGGGTGCCAGTGCCGAAACCATTTCCGAGGTGATCGGCGGCCCGATCGAATCCGCCGTCAACGGCGTCGACGACATGAGCTATATGTCATCGACCAGCTCGAACGCGGGCCTTTATACGCTGGCCATCACATTCGCGATCGGAACAGACCCCGACCAGGCGCAGGTCAATGTGCAGAACCGCGTGTCGCTGGCCTCGTCCAGCCTGCCAAGCGAGGTTCAGCAGCAGGGCGTTTCCGTCCGCGCCAGCTCGCCGGACTTTCTGCTGGCACTTGGGTTTTTCGCGGCTGACGGCCAGATGGACGACCTGGCTGTCGCGAACTATGTGAACACCACCCTTGTGGACGAGATCGTCCGCGTTCCCGGCGTGGGCGATGCGTCGTCGGTCGGAACGTCGGAATACGCGATGCGCGTCTGGATGGATACGTCCAAGATGGTCGCCCTTGGCGTCACCGCGGCCGAGGTCTCGGCAGCGATCAGATCACAGAACATTCAGGCCGCGCTTGGCGAAATCGGCGGCCCGCCTGCGCCAGAGGGCACCGATGTCCAATATACGCTGGTGTCGCAAGGCCGCCTGTCCGAACCAGAGGAGTTCGAACGCCTGATCCTGCGGACCGGTGACGATGGCAGCATCGTCCGGCTTGGCGATGTCGCCAGGATTGAGCTGGGCGCGCAGACCTATTCCGCGCAGGCGCTGGTGGGTGACCGGAACGCGACGATGATCCAGGTCAATCTGGCCCCCGGTGCAAACGCGCTGGAAACGCGGGATGCGGTTCTTGCCATGCTGGACGAGGCACAGCAAAGCTTTCCCCAGGATCTGAGCTATCAATCCGTCTATGATTCCACGCTTTTCGTCACCTCCAGCGTCGAACTGATCCTGCGGATTCTGGTCGAGGCGTTCATCATCGTGATGCTGGTGACATTCGTGTTCCTTCAGGACTGGCGGGCGACCATCGTTGCTGGGGTCTCGATCCCGGTGTCGTTGCTTGGCGCCATGGCCGTCCTGATGCTGATGGGCTATTCGCTGAACATGATCTCGCTGCTGGCGCTGGTCCTGGCCATCGGGCTGGTCGTGGACGATGCGATCCTTGTGGTCGAAAACGTTCAGCATATCCTTGAGGAACATCCCGAAACGCCGGTGCCGCAGGCCGCAAGGCAGGCCATGACCCAGATCACCGGGCCGATCATCTCGACCACATTCGTGCTGCTGGCGGTTGTGGTGCCGACCGGTTTTCTGCCGGGGATCAATGGCCAGCTGTTCCGGCAATTCGCCGTGACGCTGTCGGGCGGGCTGGTCATGTCGGCCATCGTGGCGCTGACGCTCAGCCCCGCCATGGCCGCGATCCTGCTGCGCCCGCCAAAGCCGGGTGGCAGGCGCGGCCCGCTGCGCTGGATCGAGAATTTCCTGAACTGGCTGCGCAGCAGTTATGGCAAGGTCGTCGGCTTCATGCTGCGGTTCTGGCCGGTGCCGGTCGGCATTCTGGCCGCATGTGCCTTTGGTGCCGTCTATTTCTTCACCTCGCTGCCCAGCACCTTCCTGCCGGACGAGGATCAAGGCGCGCTGTTCATCAACGTGCAACTTCCCGACGCCGCCTCGTTGCAGCGGACGGAACAGATCATGGACCTTGTCCGCGAAGAGTTGCGCGATACGCCGGGCATTCAAGAAGTCATCTCGGTTTCGGGTTTCAGCATCCTGCAAGGTACGATCGCGCCCAATGGCGGCATGGCGATCGCCGCGCTTGAGCCTTGGGATGACCGCCAGACCGAGGAAACCGAACTGGGCCATATCGTCGGCAGCCTGAACCAGCGCTTCAGCCAGGTTCCCGGCGCGACAATCGCGGCCTTTACGCCACCGCCGATCCCCGGCGTTGGCGCCGTGGGCGGGTTGGACATGCGGCTGCGGGCGCTTCAGGGGCAACCACCGGCCGAGCTGGCGCAGACATTGCGGGCCTTCCTTGCGACGGCCAATCAGGATCCTGCGATCGGCGGGCTGGCCTCGACCTTCAGCGCCGATGTTCCGCAGGTCTATCTGAATGTCGACCGGGTGCGTGCCGAGCGGCTTGGCGTAAGCCCGTCGGACATCTATGCCGCGATCGGGGCGGCATTCGGTTCCAGTTATGTCAATGATTTCACCACCGGCGGCCGGAACTATCAGGTCAAGCTGGCGGCTGACAGCGAAGACCGGAACGACGTCGACGACCTGTTGAACCTGTATGTCCGCAGCAGCAGCGGGGCGATGGTGCCTCTGCGCACCGTTGCATCGACCACAACAGAGCTGGGGCCATATGTCATCACCCGCTTCAACCAGTCGGTTGCGGCATCGGTGAACGGCCAGCCCGCCGCCGGGCAAAGTTCAGGCGTCGCGATGGCCGCCGTCGAGCGGATCGCGCAGAATGATCTGCCCGAAGGCTATGACGTGGCCTGGGCCGGGCTGTCGCTTCAGGAGCAAGAGGGTGGGGGCAACCAATACATCACCTATGTGCTGTCGCTGGTCTTTGCCTATCTGTTCCTCGTCGCGCTTTACGAAAGCTTTGCGCTGCCGGTCGCGATCCTGCTGTCACTGGGTGCGGCGGGTTTCGGCGCAGCGCTCGGGCTGGTCATCACAGGCCATCAGATGAGCCTTTACGTCCAGATCGCGCTGGTTCTTCTGATCGGGCTGGCCGCCAAGAACGCCATCCTGATCGTCGAGTTCTCGAAAGAGCGGCGCGAAGAGGGGATGCCCATCATGCAGGCCGCCCGAACCGGGGCCGAGGCGCGGTTCCGCGCGGTTCTGATGACGGCGTTGGCGTTCATCTTTGGCGTGCTGCCCCTGGCGGAATCGCATGGCGCGGGCGCGGGCGCGCAGAACGCGGTCGGGATCACCGTCATCGGCGGCATGCTGGGGGCGACGCTGATCGGGTTGTTCATCATCCCGTCGCTGTATTACCTGATCCAAAGCATGAAGGAATGGACGGCGCGGAAGCTTGGGCGAAAGCCATCCGCGCCCGAAAGCCGCGCAAACTGATCCGCAGCGGCCCCGTCAGACCTGATCGGGGCCGGTATGCAATTCGGCACCAAAGCCAATGCGATAGGGCGGCTGCTGCGCCGGGGGCGGCACCGCGACCAGCAGGAAGTTCAGCTGCGAGACATGCTGGACCACGGCGACCTTCTTGTCGCCATCCAGCAGGCCGTAAAATTCGATGATATTGGGGTTGCGAAAACCCATGCCGCGCACATGCAGCGCCCTTTCGCTGCCGAAATTGGCCAGTTGGATACCCAGTTCGTGATTGTCGGGCAGATTGGCCTGAAAATCCTTCACGCGGGCCAGCAGGTGATTGAACACCTCTTCCGCCGCATGCAGCGTGGCTTGATCGGCCTCGTCCCCGGTGGGCCAGAGGTCGGGGGCAAGCGCGGGGACAGCGGCATCGGTCGGCACGATGACAGGTGCGCCCGTGAAAGCCGGCCCAACCGAGGGTGCGGCCGATTTTGGCGGCGCGGAGGGCTTCGCTGCGGCTGATCTGGTCGCGGCGGATTTGGTCGCGGAGGACTTGGGCGCGGGTTTGGTCACCTTCGGCTGCGGCTCGGGCGCGGCCGATTTCCTAAGCGTCGGTTCGGTGCGGGTTTTCTTCGACTTGAAGATCATCTCGTCTGCCTGTCACTGCTTTTTTCACAGGATGGCCGGAAACGGGCGGAAGGTGAAGGCCAGGCGCGGTCAACAAGCCGTGGTCGCGAGCGGTATTGCCGCAACGGCGGTTTCCATTGTCGCGCCTGGAACACGAGGGGCGGGCCAGCGGTGCGTGCAAGCACGCACCCTACGGTTATGAATTCGGATCAAAGCGGGTGCGTAAGTGCCGGGGTAAGGGGCATAGCGCAGCCGGATGCTGGTGTTGGCACGCCTTAACGCGACAACCCGCCCGACACACTGGGCACATCCCCTGCCGCAAACCCGTAATGCCGCAGCCAGCGCAGATCGGCCTCGAAGAAGGCCCGCAAATCGGGAATGCCGTATTTCAGCATCGCCAGCCGGTCGATCCCCATCCCGAAGGCAAATCCCTGCCACTGATCGGGATCGACCCCACCCGAACGCAGGACATGCGGATGCACCATGCCGCTGCCCAGAATTTCCATCCACGAATCGCCCTCGCCGATCTTCAACTGCCCGTTTTCCCAGGAACAGCGGATATCGACCTCGGCCGAGGGCTCGGTGAAGGGGAAATGGCTGGCGCGGAAGCGCAGCTCGACAGAAGGCACCTCGAAGAAGGCGCGGCAGAATTCTTCCAGGGTCCACTTCAACTGCGCCATCGAAATGTCGCGGCCGATCGCCAGACCTTCAAGCTGATGGAACATCGGCGTGTGGGTCTGGTCCATATCCATGCGGTAGACGCGGCCCGGCGCGATGACGCGGATCGGCGCGCCGGTCTGCTGCATGGCGCGGATCTGGACCGGGCTGGTATGGGTGCGCAGCACATGCGGCGGGCGGTCGTCGCCCGGTGCGCGATGCATGAAGAAGGTGTCATGTTCCTGACGCGCGGGATGTTCGGGCGCAATGTTCAGCGCGTCGAAATTATACCAGTCGCTTTCGACCTGCGGGCCTTCGGCAACGGCAAAGCCCATATCGGCGAAGATGGCCGTGACCTCGTCCATGACCTGACTGATCGGATGGATGGTGCCGGCGGGGCGCGGGCGGCCCGGCAGGGTCACATCCAGCCATTCGCCGGCAAGCCGCGCGTCCAGCGCGGCATCCTCCAGCGCCAGCTTGCGGGCGCGCAGGGCGGCGTCCAACTCGTCGCGCAGCTCGTTCAGGGCCTTGCCGGTGGTCTGGCGTTCCTCGGGCGTCATCTTGCCCAACTCGCGCATCTTCAGGCTGATCTCGCCCTTCTTGCCAAGGGCGGCAAGGCGCACGTCCTCGATCTGGGCCGGATCGGCGGCGGTGTTGATGCGGTCCAGCCAAAGCTGGCGAAGGGGGGTCAGGTCGTCCATCGGGTGCCTCGGCGTCGTGATCGGCGATGCGTTAGCATTTGTGACGCCTGGGGGAAAGGGTTCCGGCACCAGGGATCGCGTCCACCCTGCTGCGGCCATGCATCTTTCAGAACGGTCAAAACCGTTCAGACAGTCCGCAAAGGGAAAGGGGGCCCCGAAAAAGGCCCCCTGCCCGTTTTCCTATTTCCAGATTTCGGCATTCACACCCGTTGCGATTTTCGGGTGTTCGGCAACATGGAACTTGGGCTCTTTGCCCTGTTTCCGCTGCGCCAGATAGTCGCGCGTGATATAGGTGATGGTGCCCGACAACAGCACGATGGCGATCAGGTTGATCGTGGCCATCAGCCCCATGCTGGCATCGGCAAAGTTGAACACCGTCGCAACCGTCTGGATCGCGCCCCAGACGACCATCGCCAGCGCCACGACCCGCAGCGCCATGATGCCGGCCGTGCCGCCGCCCAGATAGACGACCGCATTTTCGGCATAGGAGTAATTCCCGATGATCGAGGTGAAGGCGAAGAAGAAGATCGCCACCGCCACTAAAACATGCCCGAAGCTGCCAAAGTGATCCGACAGCGCCGCCTGCGTCAGCGCCACACCGGTCAGTTCCGAGGACGGCATGACGTCAGCCAGCAGGATCATCACCGCCGTGGCCGAGCAGACGAGGATCGTGTCGATGAACACGCCAAGCGCCTGCACGAAGCCCTGCGAGGACGGATGATGCGGGTTGGGCACCGCCACGGCCGCGATATTGGGCGCAGACCCCATCCCGGCCTCGTTCGAGAACAGCCCGCGCTTGATCCCGTTCAGCGCAGCGGCGGCAACGCTGCCGGCAACGCCGCCCACGGCCTCTTGCAGGCCGAAGGCCGATTTGACGATGCCGATCAGGATGCCCGGCACATGGCCGATATTCATGATCATCACGGTGATCGCGGCCAGCAGATAGATCCCGGCCATCAGCGGCACGACCTTTTCGGCCACGCGGGCGATCTGCGGAATGCCGCCAAAGATGATCACCGCCGTCAGCGCCGCGACGGCAACGCCGACGATGGCCTTGTTGATGCCAAACGCCCCCGAGACCGCCTCGGCGATCGAATTGGCCTGCACCGCGTTGAACACCAGTCCGAACGAGATGATCAGCGCGACCGAGAAAATCGCGGCCAGCCAGGGCTGCTTCAACCCGTTGGCGATGTAATAGGCCGGGCCGCCGCGATACATGCCGCCGGGGCCATGCACCTTGTACAGCTGCGCCAGCGCCGATTCCGCATAGGCCGTGGCCATGCCGACCAGCGCCACCATCCACATCCAGAAGATCGCACCCGGCCCGCCAAGGGTCAGCGCCACGGCGACGCCGGCGATATTTCCCGTGCCGACGCGGCTGGCCAGCGACACTGTCAGCGCCTGAAAGGGCGAGATCCCGTCACGGTCGGTCTTGTCCGATCCGGTGACACAGCGCCACATCTCTCGAAAATGGACGAATTGGATGAAGCGCAGGCGAATGGTGAAATACACCCCAACGGCCAGCAGGCCATAGATCAGGATATAGCCCCAGAAAATACTGTTCAGAAAGTCGATGACGGCGTTCATGGCGTTGTTCCTTCTGCCCCCGTCACCCGAGTGTGTAACAGACCCGTGACCACCGCAAGAGCAGAGCCACCGGCATCGCCGCGCCCGTCACGGCTGCACCAGACTGTGGTCGCCGTGCATATGGCCTTACCGGGGCGTCACTTTCAGCCACACACCGCCATGCGGGCGCAGCGTCAGGATCATGCGCGGCTCGGGCCGGCGGTCGGTGACAATCTGGAACCGGAAACGCGACAGCAGCGTGGACAGGATGATGACCGCCTCTTGCGTGGCAAAGCTGGCACCGATGCAGATGCGAGGGCCGGCGCCGAAGGGCAGAAAGGCGAAACGGTCCGGCGGCGTCAGAAACCGGTCGGGGCGGAAGGAATCCGGTTCGTCCCACAGCAGATGATGCCGGTGCAGGGCATAGATGGGCAGCATCACCGTATCGCCCGGCCGGATCTCGCGGCCGCAAAGCTGGTCATGGGTCAGCGCCGTGCGCGACAGGAAGGCGGCGGGCGGATACAGCCGCAGCGCCTCGTCCACGACGCGGGTGACGAAGGGCAGCCGGGGCATGTCCGCCACAGTCGCGCCGCGCCCGTGCAGAACCGATTGCGCCTCGTCGGCAGCGCGATCCTGGACGGTGGGGTCGAAGGCGCACAGATACAGCGCCCAGGCCAGGGTCAGCGCGGTCGTCTCGTGCCCGGCGACGATGAAGGTCAGCAGGTTGTCGCGCAATTCCTCGCGGGTCATGCTGCGCCGGGTCTCGGGGTCCTGGGCGTCCAGCAGCAGATCCAGCAGATCGGGCGTGCCATGTTTCTGGCCAGCAGCGGCGCGGGCGGCGATGGCCTGATCGGCCAGCCGCTTCATCCGGCGCAGGCTGGTCCCGGCAATGACGCGGCCGGGGCGCGGCACCCATCCCGGCAGACCCAGCACATCCAGCACCGACACCCTGGCGGCCTGGGCGATATAGGCGTCCATCGCCTTGTGCACCATGTCGCGGTCAAACCCGCCATGGCCCGAAAACGTGACATCCGAGATCACCTCGAATGCCGCAGTCACGGTCTCGGTCAGGATATTCACCGGCCCGGTCGCCGCCGCCATGCGCCGGGACGAGGCCTCGGCGGCCGAGGTCATCACCGGGGCCAGCGCAGTCACGTGACGATGCGAAAAGGCCGGGGCGGCGGCGCGGCGCTGCCAGCGCCAATGCGCGCCTTCGGCCACGAACAGGCTGTCCCCGATCGCCGGCTTCAGGATCAGCTTGGTCACATCCGATTTGGGATAATCGTCCAGCTTTTCCAGCAACACCCGGCGCAGGGCATCGGGGTCCATCACCATATGCCAGCGCACCCCGACCTTGCCTGAAACCATAGGCTGCCGCAGGGCCAGTTCCGGGATCAGTTCCAGCACGTTCCGTCGCGCGGTCATGGCGCTGGCAAAGATGCCCATCGGCCGACGGGCAAGCGCCACGCGCGGCGGCAAACCCGCGTCCGAAGGGGATGCCCGGTCGGCTTTTGCGTTCATGTCAATCATCCTGGCTGCCGGGGCGATCCGGCAAGGCGGGGCGAAACGCGCGGCCCGGATCAACTGCCCTCAACATGATCAGCCGCATCGCACAGCGCAAGCTGTCAGCCATGGCGGGATCAACAAAAAACCGGTCTCGACGGGTCGTGACGGTCTGCTTTACGGCTTTTTCGGACCTTCGCTTGACATGATCCGACGACTGTTTTGATTGGTGCGGATTGGCTGCGCCGTTTTGCAGGCGATGCTCGGCCATGTTCAGTCTGGACCACCTTACCGTCATAGCGCCAACTTTGCGCGAAGGCGTTCAGCATGTTGAAGACTGCCTGGGTATCGCTGTCCCCTTCGGCACCCGTCACGCCTATATGGCCACACATAACCGTCGGCTTCAGCTTGGTGACAATGTCTATCTGGAAATCGTTGCCCTCGGCCCTGACGGGGTCGATCCGGGGCGCGCGCCTTTCCGGTTTTACGCTGCTGCACCCCCAGCCAGAGAGGATCAGCCCCATTTATCGGGAAATGGCAATTGATCGGCCACCTGACATCCTGCCCGGTCACAGCTTCCACGATGCGGCCACAATCGAAACGCCGGGCGGAACGCGGCAGCTTTGGTGAACCGATATCGGTGCGTTCGCCCCGTGGCGAAGCTGACCAACACGACCGGCGGACAGCACAAGAAAAAAGGCCCGTCCAAGCGGGCGGGCCTTTCGCGATGACTGTCCCTGAAAGATCAGGCGGCGGCTTTCGCCTTTTCCACGATGGCGGTGAACGCCTCGGGCTCGTGGACGGCCAGATCGGCCAGAACCTTGCGGTCAACCTCGATCCCGGCTTTCGCCAGCAGGTTGATGAACCGCGAATAGGTCATTTCGGCATCCACCGCGCGGACGGCGGCGTTGATGCGCTGAATCCACAGCGCGCGGAAGTTGCGCTTGCGGTTCTTGCGGTCGCGGGTGGCATACTGGTTCGCCTTGTCCACAGCCTGCGTGGCGGTGCGGAAGTTGCGCGAACGGTTGCCATAGTAACCCTTTGCCGCGTCAAGAACCTTCTTGTGGCGGGCGTGGGTCACCTTGCCGGATTTAACTCGTGCCATGTGTCAGTCCTCGGATCAGCGGTTATAGGGCATGTATTTCTTGACGATCTTGGCGTCAGCGTCCGACAGGACGGTGGTGCCGCGCGCGTCACGGATGAATTTCGTGGTGCGCTTGATCATCCCGTGGCGCTTGCCGGCCTGAGCTGACTTCACCTTGCCCGAGGCAGTCATCGAGAACCGCTTTTTCGCGGCCGATTTGGTCTTCATCTTCGGCATTTTCGTCTCCTCTAACGGTCAGAGTGAACGCGCGACTCGGCAATGCCAATCAGCCGGCCACGCGGGTAGAAGCGCGCCCTATACGGGGGCGCCGGTTGGATTGCAAGCCCTACTGGGTCGCAGCGGGCGCTGGCGCCGGCACAAAGGTCCGACCCCAGGCATCAGGAATATCCTGCGCCTGAAACGGCCCTTCCTTCAGATAGGCGCCGGCGAACATCGCGACAATTCCCAAAAGCAACAGGATCGCCGCCGCGCGGGGCGGTTCCGTCCGCAAAAGCTGGACCACGGCGACGACAAGGGACAGCGCGCATAGTGCGGCACCGCCCAGCAGCAGAAGATCAGTCATGTCAATGACCCGGTTATTTCCATTCCAGACGGGTTATTCTGGATCGGTGCTATAGATCAAGCGCTCATCACAAGGGGCGATGCGCAGGATGTTCGTGGTGCCCGGCACGTTGAACGGCACACCGGCCATGACCACGATCTGCCTCGTCTCATCGGCAAAGCCGCCATCGCGGGCCGCGCGGGCCGAATGGACCACCGCCTCTTTGAAGCGATTCAGCCGTGGCGTCATCACGCAATGGGTGCCCCAGGTCAGGCACAGGCGGCGCAGAACCGTTTCCACCGGCGTCATCGCCAGAATCGGCACGCGCGGGCGTTCGCGCGCGACCAGGCTGACCGTGGTGCCCGACTGGCTGAAGGCGCAGATCGCGGCAATATCCGTGGTCTCGGCGATCTCGCGCGCGGCGGTGACGATCCCATCGGCGACCGAGTGGCGTTTGACATGGCGCGTGGCCTCGATCATCTCGCGATAGTTCGGGTCGCTTTCGACCGAGCGGGCGACGCTGTCCATCGTCGTCACCGCCTCGACCGGGAAATCGCCTGCCGCACTTTCGGCCGACAACATCACCGCATCGGTGCCTTCATAGATGGCGGTGGCCACGTCGCTGACCTCGGCGCGGGTGGGCACGGGGCTTTCGATCATGGATTCCAGCATCTGCGTGGCCACGATCACCGGCTTGCCGGCGGTGCGGCAGGCCCGCACAAGACGCTTCTGGATCGGCGGCACGGCATGGGCCGGCAGTTCCACACCCAGATCGCCACGCGCCACCATCACCCCGTCAGACACTGCCAGAATGCTGTCAAAGGCGCGCACGGCGGCCGGCTTTTCGATCTTGGACAGAACGGCGGCGCGGCCCTTGGCCAGCAGCTTGGCCTCTTCCACGTCCTCGGCGCGCTGGACAAAGGACAGCGCCAGCCAGTCGACGCCCATTGCGCAGGCAAATTCCAGATCGGCCTTGTCCTTCTGCGACAGCGCGGCCAGCGGCAGCACCACATCGGGCACGTTCACGCCCTTGCGGTCGGAAATCTCGCCCCCCGCCGTCACGATGCAATCGGCGAAATCCTTGCCGTGATCTTCCACGCGCAGCCGGATCTTGCCGTCATTGACCAGTAGTTCAGACCCTTTCTGAAGCGCCGCGAAGATTTCCGGGTGCGGCAGCTGGACGCGGTTCGCATCGCCCTTGACGTCATTCAGGTCAAAGCGGAAATGCTGGCCATTCACCAGTTCGTGCGGGCCATTGGCGAATTGCCCGACCCGCAGCTTGGGCCCCTGAAGGTCGGCCAGAATGGCGATCGGCCGGCCGGTATCGGCCTCGATCTTGCGGATGGTCGCATGGCGGGCGCGGTGATCGTCATGGCTGCCATGGCTCATGTTCAGGCGGAACACGTCGGCCCCTGCCTCGAACAGCTTGCGGATCATCGCCTCGTCGCTGGAGGCTGGACCCAGGGTCGCCACGATCTTGACCTTGCGGTGCCGTCTCATCTGCATTGGCCTCCTTCATGTTTGCGCTACCTATGCCCCAAGCGGGACGCTGCGGCAACTGGCACTTGTCACGCAAGTTGAATAAACCCGCAGATGGGGCAGAGTTGACACGATGACTGATAAAGCTTTCACGACAATTGGCGAAGATCGGCCTTCGCGCTGGCTGATCACCTGCGATCACGCGACCAATCGCGTGCCCGACTGGGTGGGTGGCGGCGATCTGGGAATCGCCCCCGAAGATATGGGCCGCCACATCGCCTATGATGTCGGGGCTGCCGGGCTGACGCGCGCTTTGGCGGAACGGCTGGATGCGCCGGCGATCCTGTCGGATTTCTCGCGGCTGGTGATCGACCCGAACCGGGGCGAGGACGACCCGACCCTGCTGATGCGGCTTTATGACGGCACCATCATCCCCGCCAACCGCCATGCCGATGCGGCCGAGCGTCAGCGCCGGATCGAGCGCCTGTATCGCCCCTATCACGACGCCTATGAGGCGCTGGCGGCGCGGCGCCCCGATACCGCCATCTGCGCCATGCACAGCTTTACCCCCCAGCTTCGCGGCCGCGCCCCGCGCCCTTGGGAGGTCGCGATCCTGTATCCATGGGATGACGACCGGCTGGCCAAGCCGATGGTCGAGGCCTGCCGTCAGATGGGCTGGATCACCGGCGACAACCAACCTTACAGCGGCAAGTTGCAGGGCGATTCGGTCGATCGCCACAGCCTGCAAATGAACCGCCCCCATTTGTTGATCGAGCTGCGCAACGACCTGATCGCCGATCCCGCGGGCCAACAGCTTTGGGCCGACAGGCTGGCCCCGGTGATCCAGCGCGTGCTGGCCGAATCGGGCCTTTAAAACGCCACCTGATCGGCGCCTTTCAGCGACAGGATGTCGCGTGCCTCGTCAGGGGTGGCGATCTCCAGACCCAACCCCTCGATGATCTGGCGGACCTGCCGCACCTGCTGGGCATTGCTTTCGGCCAGCTTGCCCGGCCCGGCCCACAGCGAATCCTCCAGCCCGACACGGACATGGCCGCCCATGGCCGCAGCCATGGCGGCGATGGGCATCTGGTTCCGCCCGGCGCCCAGAACCGACCAGCGATACTGATCGCCAAACAGCCGGTCGGCGGTGCGCTTCATGTGCATCACGTCCTCGGGATGGGCGCCGATCCCACCCAAAAGGCCAAAGACCGTCTGGATGAACAGCGGCCCCCGGACCAGCCCGGCATCGTGGAAGTGCTTCAGATTATACAGATGCGCGCTGTCATAGCATTCGAACTCGAACCGGGTGCCATTGGCGCCAAGCGTGGCCAGGATATGTTCGATATCGGCAAAGCTGTTGCGAAAGATGATGTCCTTATTGGCCAGATAGTCGCGTTCCCACGGGTATTTCAGCTGGCTTTCGAACCGGCCAAGCATCGGGAACAGGCCGAAATTCATCGTGCCCATGTTCAACGAGGCGACCTCGGGCTGCCAGGTGGCGGCGGGGCTGATGCGTTCCTCGATGGTCATGGTGGGGGCGCCGCCGGTCGTGATGTTGACCACGCAATCGCTGCGCTGCTTGATCAGTTGCAGGAAGGGCCTGAAGGCCTGCGGTGTCTGGTCGGGCCGGCCATCCTGCGGGTTGCGGGCATGCAGATGCACGATCGCGGCGCCGGCCTCGGCCGCGCCGATGGCGGCATCGGCGATCTGCTGGGCCGTCACCGGCAGATGCGGCGACATCGACGGCGTATGGATCGAGCCGGTAACGGCGCAGGTGATGATCGTCTTGCCTTTGGGTGCCATGGTTGCGGTTCCTTAATCTAGCCGCCAGCGCGGCTTGTCGCGGACGGATCAGCGCAGGACGGGCGGATGCGGCTGCTGCTGCGGCTGCGCGTCATCCAGTCGCAGGGTCAGCCCGTCGCGATTGAAGAAAACCCCCTCGCGGATCAGCGTCCGGTCGCCACGCAGGGCGCGCATCAGCGCATCCAGCCGCTCGGCCGCCAGCTTGTCGCCCACCAACCCGTCACGATCGGCGCGAAATAGCGCGACGGCATCCCAATCTGCCCCCGAGCCGTCGAAGTAGGCCGCCATTTCGGCCCAGCCCATCTCGTCCCCGATCACATGCAGATGCGCCGATTTCAGCAGGTCGATGCGCCCGCCCCGCGCAGCGACCAGCACGATAAGCATGGTGAAGCCGTCGGTCTCGGCAAAGGTCCTGGCCAGCCAATCGTCAAAATCAGTCATGATCCAACCCCGAAGAATCTGGCGGAAGGGAATGGGAGTCGAACCCACCCAGGACAGTCTCGCTGCCCCAACCGGATTTGAAGTCCGGCCGCCCCACCGGGGACGATTCCCTTCCAGATGCGCCGAACAGATCGACCCTGTGCGGATTGATGCGACGCAGATCGCCCCGACGCAAGGTCACGCCATTGCGGTCGAAGAAATCAAGAATTTCAATTGCGACCTTGCGGCCGTTCTGAACGCGGTCGCGAAAGGCCGGTGCGGTGAACCAGCCGCCCTCGGCGCCGGCGGCGACATCGCAGATGATGGCAACCATTTCGGCCGTAACGGCGCGCGCAAAGAAGTGGTCGCGCGCGATCTGATCGGTGCGGCCCAGCTTTTGCGTCAGCTTCAGCACCCGGCGGACCTCGCGTTCGTCGACACCGAAATCGGTGGCAAAGTCGCGCACCCGCGGCGGGCGAAAGCGCATCTCGCCCGACAATGCGGGGGCGATGCGGTTCCAAAGCGCCTCGTCCTCGGGCGACAACCTGACCTCGTGGCCGGGCAGGCGGACAAAGGCGCCGTCCAGCACCGCGCCATGCTCGGCAGCCTCGGCCTGAAGCAGGGCCAGAAAGGCAGGCTTGGGCAGGCGCGGGGTCAGCGACAGGCGCAGCTTTTCGCGTCCCAGACCCGGCAGATCCGGGTTTTCCTCGTGAAATTCGGTCAGCACCCGCTTCATCGCCGCGCGCAGCCCCGTGACCTGATCGACAGCCAGCGCCAGATCACCGATTCGCTCGGCCCCGGCAGCCCGCGCCGCGTGCAGCGCCGCATCGGGTGACAGGCTGCGGTCACGGGCAAAGCCCGGCATGTCGACCGGGGCGACCTGCACCATCCCGGCCAACGCAACAGCGGGATCGGCATGGCACCCGGCCGCAATCAGCGCCAGCCGCGAGGGCAGCCGCCGCTTGCGCGCGGGCGCTCGCAGATCGACGAACTGGCCGCCACCGATGGTCCGGCTGGCCGAGACATCGCGCAGGATGAAACGATCCAGCGCCGCCGCCGCAATCGGCCGGTCCAGCACGATCTGCACCGGCCCGGTCTCGCCCGGCGCGATGGGATCGGCCAGCGGCACGATCCGCGCGCCAGCCTCGACCGCGTGGCTGTGCAGCCGGGCGGGAAACCAGGTGCCGATGGCGCGCGGCTCGGTTTCCAGCACGGTCAGCATGGCGTCGATGCGGTCGGTCGGCGCGTGCAGCGCAGGCGGCAGGATCAGGTCGCCGCGATGAATCGCGTCTTTGGTGATGCCCTCACCGGCCAGGTTCAGCGCGCAACGCTGCCCGGCCAGCCCCTCGGTCGCGGGGCGGTTCTGGGCGTGGATGGCGCGAACCCGGGCGGCCAGGCCCGAGGGGCTGACAGTCACCTGATCGCCCTGCGACACCCGCCCGGTCAGCACCGTTCCGGTGACAACCGTGCCCGCCCCTGGCAGGGTAAAGCTGCGATCAACGGCCAGCCGAAAGGGGCCAGAGGCATTGCGCAGGGTCGTCTCGGCTTCGGCCTGGATCAGGGCTGTGCGCAGGTCGTCGATCCCCTCACCCGTCAGCGCGGAAACCGGGATGATCTGCGCATCGGCCAGACCCGATCCGGCCAGCGTCGCCGCGATTTCAGCGCGCAGCATGTCGCGCCGCACGCCATCGGCAAGGTCGGCTTTCGTCAGCGCCACGATCCCGCGCCTGATCCCCAGCAGGTCGAGGATCGCCAGATGTTCGCGCGTCTGCGGCATCACCCCGTCATCGGCAGCCACGACCAGCAGCGCAAGGTCGATGCCACCCGCGCCGGCCAGCATGGTATGGATCAGCCGTTCATGGCCCGGCACATCGACAAATCCGGTCACCGCGCCGCCGCCCAGATCGGCATAGGCAAAGCCCAGATCAATGGTGATGCCGCGGGCCTTTTCCTCGGCCAGCCGGTCGGCATCGGTGCCGGTCAGCGCCTTGACCAGCGCCGTCTTGCCATGGTCGATATGCCCCGCCGTGCCGACGATCATCCCGCCAGCGCCCCCAGCAGGTCCTCATCCCGGTCGAGGCAGCGCAGATCAAGGATCAGCGCGCCATCATGGATATGGCCGATCACCGGGCAGGGCAGCGCGCGCAACCGCGCGGCCAGCCGGTTGGGCGCATCCCCGCCCGCGCCGTTCATCCGCAACCCCGCCGAGGGGATCGTATCCACCGGCAGCGCGCCCGAGCCGATCTGGCTGGCGCAATCGCAGACATCGACGCTGTAATCGGGCAGAAGCGCGGCGACCTGCGGTGCCAGCCGGGTGGCCTGCGCGGCGATCTCGGCCTGAGGCCGCGCCAGAAAGCGCAGCGTCGGCAGCCTTTCGGTCAGCCGGTCCGGGTCGCGGTAAAGGCGCAAGGTCGCCTGCAACGCGGCAATGCGGATCTTGTCCAGCCGCAGCGCGCGTTTCAGCGGGTTCCTGTTGATCGCCGCGATCAGGTCGCGCCGCCCGACGATGAACCCGGCCTGAGGCCCGCCCAGCAGCTTGTCGCCCGAAAAGGTCACCAGATCGGCCCCCTCGGCAACGGCCTCGGCAACGGTCGGTTCCCGCCGCAAACCGAAAGCCGACAGATCGACCAGCGACCCCGCGCCCAGATCGTTCAGCAAAGGCACCCCGGCCGCCCGCGCGATGGCTGCCAGTTCGGGGGCGGGAACCTCGGCGGTGAAGCCCTCGATCCGGTAGTTCGAGGTATGCACCTTGAGGATCAGCCCGCTTTCGGGGCCAAGCGCGGCCTGATAGTCGCGCGCATGGGTGCGGTTGGTGGTGCCGACCTCGACCAGCCGCACGCCGGCGCGGGCCATGATGTCGGGCATGCGGAAGGCGCCGCCGATCTCGATCAACTCGCCGCGCGAGACCAGCGCATCACGCCCCTGCCCCAGCGTGTTCAGCGCGATCAGCACGGCGGCGGCGTTGTTGTTGACGATGGTGGCGTCCTCGGCCCCGGTCAGGTCGCACAGCAAGCCGCGCAAGTGGTCGTCGCGCTGGCCGCGCCCGCCGCCGTCCAGATCGAATTCCAGCGCCAGCGGCGCGGCCATGGCGGCGCTGGCGGCGGCGATGGCCTGATCGGCCAGGATAGCCCGGCCCAGATTGGTATGCAGGACGGTGCCGGTCAGATTCAGCATGGGCCGCAATTTCGACTGCGCCGCTGCGGCCAGATCGGCGGCGGCAAGATGCGGCAGCCGCGCGGCCTCGACCGTCCCATCGGCGCCATCGCGGATCGCGGCCCGCGCGGCCTGCAACCGGGCGCGCAGGGCCGAGGTGACCAGCGCCCGGCCATGGGCAGCAATCAGCGACTGCCCGGTTTCGGTTTGCAGCAGCTGATCGACCGATGGCAGGGCGCGAAAGCCCGCCATCAATATCCCGCCATGAAGGCATTGACGCCACCGCGCCGGAACGCCGTATCCTTCATCATCATGTCCAGCCCCAGACTGGCCACGTCATCAGCGATGGGATCGAGGCTGTGGTTCTTGACCTGATACAGGATCTTGACCCAGCTGTCACATTCCGAACAGACCTCGGCCTTGATCACGGCATCCTCGGCCTCGACCGAGCGATAGCTTATGCCCTTGGTCGAACCGCAGCACAGGCATTTGATCCGCACCTCGTTCCACTGCGTCGCGCAGCAGTTGCAGGTCGCATAGCGGACATTCTCGATCCCCTGCGGCCCCATCACGCTGGATGTTGCGGGCCGGCCGCCACAAGCCGGGCAGATGCCGGTGCTGATCGGCACCAGATCAGCGGCGTTCAGCGCCCCGACCAGACGCGCCATATGCAGCTGCACCGCCGCCGCCGCGAACAGATGCGGCGCTGCGCTGTCCTCGGGGATGCGGTCGGCCAGAATATTTTCGACCAGCCAGTGCCGGTCGGCAGCATCACCCGCAATCACCGCCTGCAAGGCCAGCCGCGCGGGTTCGGGCATGTCCAGCGATTGCGCCGCATCGCACAGCCGGGTCAGCGTGTCATGCAAAAGCGGATCGGTCGCCAGCGCGGCCCGGTCCACCGGAGGCATGCGGTTGGCGCGGGCCAGATCCACCCGGTCGCGACCGATGGGTTCAATGGCGGGAAGCTCGGCCAGCAGCCGCCCCTGCAACCCCGTCAGCGCCGCCAGAAAGGTCAGATAGGGCGCAAGCCGGTGGCCGCTGTCGGCCAGAAAGACGAAACGCTTGGCGCGATCGGCGAACAGACGCGCGGGCCGGGGCAAAAAAGCCAGCGGCGCCTTGGGGACGCCGCCGATGACCGTTGGGTCAGGATTCAGATCAGTGGTCATAATCTCCTCGGGCCGACCGGCCACTGGGGTTGTGGCCCGGCTACTCTGCCGGGCCCTCGTTCTGGCGTCCAGCCACTTCGCGCAGCCATTTGCGGTGATGCTTCCACGCCCATCCGCCAGTGACCGAGCCGCGCGTCATTGCCCGCAGCGTACCGCGCGTCCAGATCGCGGCAAAGACATGCAGGATAAAGACCAGGATGATCCCCACCGCCGCCAGCGAATGCACCAGCGTGGCGATTCGGCGGGTTGGAATGGTGACCAGATCGGGGAAATACTGTTGCCAGATCATGATGCCCGAGACGATCAGCACGACGATCAGGATGGTCATCGCCCAGAATACGAATTTCTGCCCGGCATTGTATTTCCCAAGCTCGGGCAGCTTTTCTTCCTGATCCTTGATGACTTCGCCGATATTGGCGACCCAGACCCGATCCTCGCGCCGGGGCAGGTTCAGCCGCCACATTTGCAAGAACAGCAGCAGGAAGCTGAAGAACAGCACCACACCGATGATCGGATGCAGCCAGCGCGTCGTCTGCCCGCCCCCGAACAGCCCGGTCAGGAAATACAGCGAGGGCGTGAAGAAGGCCAAGCCAGACAGCGCCAGCACGATCAACGAAATCGCGGTTACCCAGTGGTTCAGCCGGGTGATGCCGCGATAACGACTGACGGTGACCGGATCGACGGTTTCGATATGATCGCCGCGTTCGGAATATCTGGTCCCGGCCATCAGCTTTCCCCCCGCCCATCATGTTTCAGGTCGGTTTCAACCAGGCGTTCGGCGGCCTCTTCATCATGCTCGGCGACGCGATTGCCCCGCGTGAACAGTGACATCAGCACCGCGCCTGCGGCGGCAACGCCCATGGCCGCCACGCCGGCGGTCTTGGTCACGCCTTTCCAACCCTCGACCACCGGCGAGATGCTCGGGTTCTCGGGCAGGTTGCTGTAGATCGAGGGCTTGTCGGCATGAGGCAGCACATACATCACATGCGTGCCGCCCACCCCCGACGGGTCGTAAAGCCCGGCATTGTCATAGCCGCGCGACTTCAGATCCTCGATCCGGCCATTGGCGTGCTGGATCATGTCGTCCTTGGTACCAAAGACGATGGCCTGTGTCGGGCAGGCCTTGGCGCAGGCAGGCCCCTGCCCCACGGCAACCCGGTCCGAACACAAGGTGCATTTATAGCTTTTGTGATCGACCTTGCTGATCCGGGGAATGTCGAAGGGACAGCCGGTCACACAATAGCCGCAGCCGATGCAGTTCTCGTGGATGAAATCCACGATTCCGTTCGAATATTGCACGATCGCACCCGGCGCCGGGCAGGCCTTCAGGCAGCCCGGATCCTCGCAATGCATGCAGCCATCCTTGCGGATCAGCCATTCCAGATCATTCGTATCCGGGTTCACCCATTCCTCGAACCGCATCAGGGTGAACATCTCGGGCGTCAGATCATGCGGGTTCTGATAGCTGCCGGTATTGACGCCCACCTCGGGATGGGTGTCGTTCCATTCAACGCAGGCCGATTGGCAAGCCTTGCAGCCGATGCATTTGCTGATGTCGATCAGCTTGGCAACCTTGGTCATCTGCGCAGGCTCGGTCGAGACCGGGCCGCCGGCCGAGGATCGAACCACGGCCGCCGGACCCAGATTTCCCTCCAGCGCCTGAACCGGAGGGTTCGCGGCCGCCGTCGTCGGTTGAGGTGCGGTATCGCTCATGCCACCGGCTCCTCTGCTGCGGGTTCGACATTGACAAGAAAGGCCTTGAATTCGGGCGTTTCGACATTGGCATCACCAACAAAGGGCGTCAGGCTGTTCGGCCCCCAACCCTTCTTGGCGGCACCCATGAAGCCCCAGTGCAACGGAATGCCGACGACATGGATGGTCTTGCCATCGCAGGTCAGCGGCCGAATCCGCCGCGTCACCACGGCCTTGGCCCAGATCTGGCCGCGCTTGCTCCAGATGCGCACGCGGCTGCCATTGGCGATGCCTTTTTCCTCGGCCAGCTCGACGCTGATTTCCACGAAGGCTTGCGGCTGCAACGCGGCATTCACCGGGTTGTGCTTGGTCCAATAGTGGAAATGCTCGGTCAGGCGGTACGAGGTCGCCACCAGAGGAAATTCCTCGCTGGTCGCGAACTGCGCCATGTCGCCCTCGAACACCCGTGCGGCGGGATTGCCGCGCAGTTGCGGGTTCAGCGCATTGGCAATCGGTGCCTCGAAGGGCTCCATATGCGTCGGGAAAGGCCCATCGCGCATCATGCCCCGCGTGAACAGGCGCGATACGCCTTCCGGGTTCATGATATAGGGGCCGACCTCGCCCGGCTTTGCCGTGGGCGAGATGTCGGGAACATCGACGCCCTCCCACCGTTCGCCGGTCCATTCGATCAGCTTGCGGTTGGGATCCCACGGCTTGCCCTGCAAATCCGCCGAGGCCCGGTTATACAGGATCCGGCGGTTCAGCGGCCATGAGAATGACCAGTCGGCATGGACCCCCATGCCGCTTGGATCACTGTTGTCGCGCCGCGCCATGTTATTGCCGTTCTCGTTCCAGCAGCCCGAATAGATCCAGCACGCGCACATGGTCGAGCCGTCGTCGCGCAATTGGCTGAAGTTCAGCAATTGCTTGCCCGCCTCGGTCACAACCTTGGTCGCGTCAGCCGGGTCATAGACCGGCTGCAAGGCGCGGCCGTTCAATTCGCGCGCCAGTTCCTCGGGCGTGGGTTCGGCCGGATCGGCGTAATCCCAGTTCAGGTCAAGGATCGGATCGGGGAAAACCCCGCCTTCTTCCTGATAAAGCTGCCGCACCTTCTGGAAGATGCCCGCCATGATCCAGGTATCGTGCTTGGCCTCGCCCGGTGGCGTGCCACCGGCCCAGTGCCATTGCAGCCAGCGGCCCGAATTGACCAGCGCGCCTTCATCCTCGGCAAAGCAGGTCGTCGGCAGCTCCAGCACCTCGGTCTGGATCGCCGCGCTGTCCACGTCGTTATATTCGCCGTGGTTCTGCCAGAAATGCGCCGTCTCGGTCGCCAGCGGGTCCATGACCACCAGCATCTTCAGGTTCGACAGCGCCTCGGTCAGCTTGGCCCGGTTCGGGAAGGACAGAAGCGGATTGAAGCCCTGACAGAAATACAAATTCACCTGCCCCTGCTTCATCATCTCGAACATGCGCAGGATGTCATAGGTCGCCACATCCAGCTTGGGCAGATAGTCATAGGCCCAGTCGTTCTCGGCCGTGGCCTTGTCGCCCCACATGGCCTTCATGAAGCTGACCATGAACTTGGGATAGTTCTGCCAGTAACTCGTCTGGTTCGGACGCAGCGGCTTGAACCCCTTGGTGGACATATAGGTCGTCCAGTCCACATCGCGTTCCGTTGGGATCGAAAGATAGCCGGGGATCAGGTTCGACATCAGCCCGATATCGGTCAGCCCCTGAATGTTGGAATGTCCGCGCAGCGCGTTCATCCCCCCACCCGGCATGCCGATATTGCCCAGGATCAGCTGCACCATCGCCATGCCGCGAATGTTCTGCGCACCCTTGGAATGCTGTGTCCAGCCAAGCGCATACATCGAGGTCATGACCTTGTCGGGCGCGCTGCATTCACCGATCATCGCACAGATCGCCAGGAACTTGTCCTTTGGCGTGCCGCAGATGTTTTCGACAAATTCCGGCGTATAGACGTCGACATGCGCCTTCAGCAGGTTCCAGACGCAGCGGGGGTCGGACAAGGTCATGTCGACCTCGGCAAAGCCGTCCGCGCCGATCTTGTAGTCCCAGCTGGACTTGTCGAAGTCGCGCTTTTCCTCGTCATAGCCGGTGAACAGGCCATCGCTCCAGCCGAACTCGTCTTTCACAAGGAAAGGCGCGTTGGTGAAGTTGGTGACATATTCGTGGTTCACCTTGTCATTTTCGATCAGCCAGCGGATCACCCCCATCAGGAAGGCAATGTCACTGCCCGGACGAATGGGCGCATAGTAATCCGACACGGCAGCCGTGCGGTTGAAACGCGGATCGACCACGATCAGCTTGGCGCCGCGATTGGCCTTAGCCTCGGTCACCCATTTGAAGCCGCAAGGATGGGCTTCGGCGGCATTGCCGCCCATCACAATCACCAGATCGGTGTTGTTGATATCGGTCCAGGAGTTGGTCATCGCTCCACGGCCAAAACTCGGGCCCAAACTGGACACCGTGGGGCCGTGTCAAACGCGCGCCTGGTTATCGAATCCGACGATCCCCATGGACCTGACCACCTTATAGGTCAGCCATGCGGTTTCATTGGTGGTGGCCGAAGCGGCCAGAAAGCCCGTGCTGGTCCAGCGGTTGACCGTTACGCCCGCATCATTGGTCTGCACCAGATTGGCGTCGCGATCGTCCTTCAGCGCGCGGGCGATCTTGGTCAGCGCCTCGTCCCAGCTGATTTCCTGGAACTCGGAAGCCCCGGCGGCACGATGGCGCGGCATGGTCAGCCGGGTCGGCGCCTTGACGAAATCCTTCAGCGCCGCACCCTTGGGGCACAGCGTTCCGCGGTTCGTCGGATGGTCGGCATCGCCCTCGATGTGGATGATCTCGGCGGTTTCGCCGGTCTTCACATCGCCGTTGGAATACATGATCACGCCGCAGGCGACCGAACAATAGGGGCAGGTGTTGCGCGTTTCCGTCGTGGTGGCCAGCTTGAAGGCGCGCACATGCGCCAGCTCTGCCGCCTCTGCCTCGCCAAAGCCCATGGCCCCAAGCGAGGTCGCAGCAACCCCCGCGCCCGCCAGCCTGAGAAAGCCGCGACGCGAAAGGTCGATATTCATGTGACCCTCCTCCTCCTTGCCTGTCATAACGATAGGTATAGCAGCATCGTGCGAAGCTGCGGGCGCTAAGTCAAGGAAAAGACACGCTGCACCTGCAACCTCAGGCAGCGCGGATCGCATCCCGCGCCACCGGCTTGCCGCGCCCGCCACGGGTGCTATGATCCCCGCCGACAGACCGATGCGCCGGCGGCGCTCGGGCTTTGCGGCAACAGGCCGCCGGTCTCTCCGTCAGGGGTTTGTCGGGAAAGCTTCTTGGCGGCGCGATACCTTGCAGGGGCGCGCATTCGCCACGGCTGACCCCGAAAATCCGCATCTTGCAAGGAGACACCATGCGCCTGCCCGCCCGCCTGCTTTTTTCCGCCCTCGCTCTTGCCGCCACGCTTGGCACAGCCAGGGCGCAGGACATGCTTTATTTCTCGGCCATCCCTGACGAGGATGAAACGAAACTGGTCGAACGCTTTACCAAGGTGGCGGAATATCTGTCGGACCAGCTTGGCGTTCCGGTCGCATTCGTGCCGGTGAAATCCTATCCCGCCGCCGTCACCGCATTCCGCAACGATCAGGTCCAGCTTGCCTGGTTCGGCGGGCTGTCGGGCGTGCAGGCACGTCTTGCCGTGCCCGACGCCCGCGCCATCGCGCAGGGCGAGGAAGACCGCGAATTCGTCAGCTATTTCATCGCCAATACCGAGACGGGGCTGACCGAATCCGCCGATTTCCCCGATGCGGCGCGCGGCATGACCTTTACCTTCGGCGCCAAGACCTCGACCTCGGGGCGGCTGATGCCGGAATATCATATCCGCGAGGAAACCGGCGAAGCACCTGACAGCTTTTTCAGCCGCGTCGGTTTCTCGGGCGATCACAGCCAGACGCTGCGGCTGGTCGCATCTGGCGCGTGGCAGATCGGTGCGCTGAATTTCGCGGTCTATGATCAGGCCGTGGCGGATAACGCGCCAGAGGTTCAGACGGCCAAGGTCATCTGGAAAACGCCGCCCTATCCCGACTACAACTGGACGATCCGTGGCGACGTGGATCAGCGTTGGGGCGAGGGTTTCGCCGACAAGGTTCAGGCTGCGCTGATCGGCATGGATGATCCCGACCTGCTGGCCACATTCCCGCGCAAGGGGTTCATTCCGGCCAGCAACGCAGATTTCGCCCCGATTGAGGATGTGGCCCGCCAGTTGGATTTGCTGGAGTAAACCTTGCATCTGCTGAACGCCGCCGATTTGGGCTATGGCGCCGTGCCTGTGTTGCGCGGCATCGACCTGCATGTCGCCACCGGCGAATGGGTCGCACTGCTGGGCCACAGCGGCGCGGGCAAATCGACGCTGCTGGCGGCGGCGCGGCTGGCGCTGATGGATCAGGGGCTGCGAGTGGCGCTGGTGCCGCAGGATCACGCGCTGGTGCCGCAGCTTTCGGCGCTGCGGAACGTGCTGATGGGGCGGTTGGACGATCACGGCGCGGTCTATAACCTTGCCACGCTGGTCCGCCCGCGTCGCGCCGACCGGGCGGCGGCATTGGCCGTTCTGGCCAGCGTCGGCCTGACATCTCAGGCCGACCGCGCCGTCGAAACCCTGTCTGGCGGCCAGAAACAGCGCGTGGCGCTGGCCCGCGCCCTGTATCGCGGTGGCGATGTTCTGATCGCGGATGAACCGCTGTCAGCCGTCGATCCCGCACAGGCCGAGGCGCTGGCCACCGTGATCCGCAATGCCTTTCCCACCGCCATCATCGCGCTGCATGATGTCGGGCTGGCGCTTGGCATGGCCACGCGGCTGATCGGGCTGAACGGGGGGCGGATCGTGCTGGATGGCCCGGCCACAACTCCGCGCGATCAGATAGAGGCGCTTTATGCCCGCTAGGCGGCGCCTGTCACGACTTGGCGTTGTCGCGGGCTTTCTGGCCGTGGCCGCGCTGTGCCTGCCCTTCGCCGACCTGACCACCGCCGGGCATGACCCCTGGCAGGCGCTGGCGCGTATGGCAGCTGGATTTCTGCGCCCCGATTTCGGCGCCGTGGAACAGATCGCCCGCGCCACCGCGTTGACCCTTGCCTTTGCCCTTTCCGGTGTCGCCCTTGGCGGGTTTCTGGGCCTGCTGATGGCGCCCTTCTATCGCTTTCGCGCAATCCGCTGGACCGCCATCGCCCTGCGATCCGTGCACGAGCTTTTCTGGGCGCTGATGCTGATGCAGGTGCTGGGCATGGGCGTGGCCACCGGTGTCCTGGCCATCGCACTGCCCTATGGCGGCATCTTCGCAAAGGTTTTGTCCGAGATTCTGGACGAGGCCGACCCCCGCCCCGCAGACTGGCTGGGGCCGCGCGTCGATGCGCTGACGCGGTTTCTGTGGGCGCGGGCGCCGCTGGCACGGGCCGAGATGGCCGGCTATGCGCTGTATCGGCTGGAATGCGGGCTGCGGTCATCGGCCGTGCTGGGCTTTGTCGGGCTGCCGACACTTGGCTTTCAGCTGGACAGCTTTTTCAAGCAGGGCGAATACGGTGCGGCAGGGGCGATCATGGTGGTCTATATCACCCTGATCGCGACGCTGCGGCTGTGGATGCGGCCCCGCGCGGTGCTGATCTGGCTGGCAGCGGCGGCTGTCATGCTGGCGCAGGTCAAATCGCCGCCCATGGGATCGGGCGCGCTGTGGCGGTTTCTCAGCAGCGATATCATCCCCGCGCCGTTACGGCAGGGCGACCCGGCCGCGCTGTGGCCATGGCTGGCCGATCTGATGCGCGATGCAATCCTGCCGGGGCTTTTCGCAACCATGGTCGTGGCGCAACTGGCGCTGGTGCTGACCGGTGTGGTGGCCTTTCTGGGGCAGGCGCTGATCGTGCCGCGCGTGATGGGACGCGCGGGCGCAATCGTGGGGCATCTGTGGCTGGTGATCCTGCGATCCTTTCCCGAATATATTCTGGCCTATCTGTTCCTTCAGCTGTTCGGCCCGTCGATGCTGCCGGCCATTCTGGCGCTTGGCCTGCATAACGGCGCGATCATCGCCCATCTGCTTGGCCGGCAGGCGCGCGGGCTGCCCCTGCGCCCCGATGCCCCGCGCGGGCTGACGCTGTGGGGCTGGGAAATCGTGCCCCGGCTGTTCGGCAATTTCGTGGCGCTTTGCCTGTATCGGTGGGAAATCATGATCCGCGAAAGCGCCATCATGGGCATTCTGGGCATCGCGACACTGGGCTTTTTCCTTGACGATGCGATTGCCGAGCTGCGGCTGGACCGCGCCATGGTGATCCTGATCGCCACCGGGTTTGTCACCGCCGCCGTCGATGCGCTGTCGCGCAGCCTGCGCGCCCGCCTTGGCGCAGGCCGCCTGCGCGCGCCGGGGCGTGGCGGCGTGCTGCCAGTGGCCCAGGGGCTGCCCAATGCCGGCTGACCGGGTCGAAGGGCTGTTGTTTCGGCGGCACTTCCGCGGCTACATGCGGGAATGCTGATCGAATAACGCCCACACCATCGGATTTTCCTATCATGCTGGACAAACTGGAAATGCTGATCGCCGTCGCGAAAGAGGGCCATTTCGGCCGTGCCGCGACCAGCCTTGGCATTACTCAACCCACGCTGTCGACCGGCATCCGCCAATTGGAGGATCAGTTGGGCGTCCAGCTTATCTTCCGCCGCTCGCGCTATGGTGGCCTGACGCCCGAGGGACAGACGGCGCTGGTCTGGGCGCGCAAGATCGTGGGCGATGCCCGGCAGTTGAAGGACGAAATGCGGTTCAAGCGCCACGGCCTTTCCGGCCGCCTGCGCATCGCCGCCATCCCCACCGCGCTGACATGGGCGTCACGACTGGCCACGGGGTTCAGCGCGAAACATCCCAATGTGCGCTTTACCATCCTGTCGCGCACCTCGGCCGAGATCCTGTCGATGCTGGACAATCTGGATGTGGATGCGGGAATTTCCTATCTGGACAATGAACCGATGGGCCGGGTCAGCACCGAACCGCTGTATGAGGAAAAATACATGCTGGTCTGCGCCGCGGACTCGGCCTTTGCCGGCCGGGCTTCGGTCAGCTGGGACGAGTTGCAGGGCGAAAGGCTGTGCCTGCTGACCCCCGACATGCAGAACCGCCGCATCATCAACCGCAATTTCAGCGCCGCTGGCCTTGCCCCCGATGCCTGGATCGAATCGAATTCCACCGTCGTTCTGCTGGCCACGGTCGAGGCCGGCAGCGGCATTTCCGTCCTGCCCGAGGACAGCGCCCGCTTTCTGGCCGGCGGCAAGGCCGTCAGCCTCGTGCCGCTGTCATCGCCCGAGGCTCCGCACAAGGTCGGGCTGGTCGCCCCCTATCGCGAGCCGCATACCCCCGTGCTGGACGCCCTGCTGCGCGAAGCGCGAGAACTGTCAGCCCTTCGTTGATAGATAAATTCTATCAATCAACGGAATAACGATATTGATTTTGGAATACCAGATCGGTTTGATTGCGTCGACATTCTTGAAGGGGCCAGCCGATGCCGTCATCCGCGCCAGCACCGTCCGATCAGGACATTCAGGCGATCATTTCCGACCACCTCGGGCTAGAGGGGCCGCTGCTGCCGATCCTGCATGCCTTGCAGCACAGCTTTGGCCATATTCCTGCGGCGGCGCATGAGCCGATCATCAAGGCGCTGAACATCAGCCGGGCCGAATTGCATGGCGTGATCAGCTTTTACCACGATTTCCGTGACAACCCCGCCGGCCGCCACGTGGTCAAGATTTGCCGGGCCGAAGCCTGTCAGGCGGTTGGTGCCGATGCGCTGGCGCAGGCGACGCTGGATAAGCTGGGGCTGGATTGGCACGGCACAACGGCCAATGGTGCCGTGACGATCGAGCCGGTCTATTGCCTGGGCCTGTGCGCCTGCGGCCCCGCCGCAATGGTCGATGACCGGGTGATCGGCCGTGTTGACGAGGCACGCATGCAGAGGCTGTTGCAAGAGGCGGGGGCATGATGAAAATCTGGGTTCCGCTGGACAGCGCCGCCAAGGCGCTTGGTGCCGACGAGGTGGCCTACGCGCTTGCCGCCGCCGCGAATGCGCGCGGCATAAAGGTTCAGATCATCCGCAACGGGTCGCGCGGCATGGTGTGGCTGGAACCGCTGGTCGAAGTGGAAATTAACGGCATTCGCCACGGTTTCGGCCCCGCTGCGCCCGACGACGCCGACGATATTCTGTCGGGCAGCGGCGCAAAGGCGCTTGGCCCGGTCGAGGATCTTGACTGGATGCGCCGCCAGACCCGGCTGACCTTTGCCCGCTGCGGCGTGATCGACCCGCTGTCGCTTGACGAATATCAGGCCAATGGCGGTCTGGTCGGGCTGCGCCGTGCAATCGCCATGACCGGGCAGCAGGTGGTGGATGAGGTCAAAACCTCTGGCCTGCGGGGCCGGGGCGGGGCGGGCTTTCCGACCGGCATCAAATGGCAGACCGTCCATGATGCCACCGCGCCACAGAAATATGTCGTCTGCAACGCTGATGAGGGCGACAGCGGCACATTCGCCGACCGCATGATCATCGAGGGCGATCCCTTCAGCCTGATCGAGGGCATGGCCATCGCCGGTCTGGGTGTCGGCGCGACGCGCGGCTATGTCTATCTGCGGTCGGAATACCCCGACGCGATCCGGGTGTTGCAACAGGCCGTCCGCATCGCCCGCAATGGCGGCTTGCTGGGGCCGGATGTGCTGGGATCGGGCCGCGCTTTCGATATCGAGGTGCGGGTGGGCGCGGGCGCCTATGTCTGTGGCGAGGAAACGTCGCTGTTGAACAGCCTTGAGGGCAAGCGCGGCGTTGTGCGCGCCAAACCCCCGCTGCCCGCGCTGGAAGGTTTTCTGGGCCGGCCCACTGTGGTGAACAACGTGATCTCGCTGGCGACGGTGCCGGTGATCTTTGAAAAGGGTGCGCAGCATTACGCCGATTTCGGCCTTGGCCGGTCGCGCGGCACGGTGACCTTGCAGATCGCCGGCAATGTCGCGCGTGGCGGGTTGTTCGAAACGGCCTTCGGCATGACGCTTGATCAGGCGGTGAACGATATTGGCGGCGGCACGGCCTCGGGTCGGCCGGTCAAGGCGGTGCAGGTGGGCGGGCCATTGGGGGCCTATATGCCCGTGGCCAAGTTCGACACGCCGCTTGGATATGAGGAGTTGGACAGTCAGGGCGGGCTGATCGGCCATGCCGGGCTGGTGGTGTTCGATGATACAGCCGACATGCTGGGCATGGCGCGCTTCGCGATGGAGTTCTGCGCCGTCGAAAGCTGTGGCAAATGCACGCCCTGCCGCATCGGCGCGGTGCGCGGGGTGGAAACCATCGACCGCATCGCCGCCGGTGACGGCAACGCGATTGGTCTGTTGACCGATCTTTGTGATACAATGCGCGACGGCTCGCTTTGTGCGCTTGGTGGGTTCACACCCTACCCGGTTATGTCCGCGCTGACCCATTTCCCCGACGACTTTGCGCGCCGGAAGGAGGCTGCCGAATGAAGGATTTCATTCTTCCCGACGACCGCGACATGGGCACACCCGCCCGCAGCGGCGCCCTTGTGACCCTGACCGTTGATGGTATCGAAGTCAGCGTGCCCGAGGGCACATCCATCATGCGCGCCGCGGCCGAGGCCGGCATCAAGGTGCCCAAGCTTTGCGCCACCGACAGCATCGAGGCCTTTGGGTCCTGCCGGCTTTGCGTGGTCCAGATCGAGGGTCGCCGCGGCACCCCCGCATCCTGCACCACCCCGGTTGCGGCCGGGATGGTCGTGCACACCCAATCCGACCACGTCCGCAAGGTCCGCAAGGGCGTGATGGAGCTTTACATCAGTGACCACCCGCTTGATTGCCTGACCTGTTCAGCCAATGGCGATTGTGAATTGCAGGACATGGCGGGGGCCGTTGGTCTGCGTGATGTGCGCTATCAGTCGGGCCGCAACCATTACGACGCCTCGGGGCATGGCGTGCTGGCGCAAGGCGATGCGCGGGCACGCGCGGCCAGCACGACGGCCCGCAGCGGTGTCGCGGGCGATCTGGGCAATCCGCTGTTCATTCCCAAGGATAACAGCAACCCCTATTTCACCTATGACCCCAGTAAATGCATCGTCTGTTCGCGCTGTGTGCGCGCCTGCGAAGAGGTGCAGGGCACCTTCGCGCTGACGATCGAGGGCCGGGGCTTTGACAGCCGCGTGTCTGCCGGCATGGCGGGCGATGACTTCCTGACGTCGGATTGCGTCAGTTGTGGCGCCTGCGTTCAGGCCTGCCCGACCGCGACCTTGCAGGAAAAATCCATCGCCGAGCTGGGCACGCCGACGCGATCGGTCATCACGACCTGCGCCTATTGCGGTGTCGGCTGCCAGTTCAAGGCCGAGATGAACGGCGACCGGCTGGTGCGCATGGTGCCGTGGAAGCACGGCAAGGCCAATCGCGGGCACAGCTGCGTCAAGGGCCGCTTCGCCTATGGCTATGCGACACATAAGGACCGCATCCTGAACCCGATGATCCGCGACAGCATCGACGAACCCTGGCGCGAGGTAAGCTGGGACCAGGCGCTGAGTTTTGCCGCCGACAAGATGCTGGGATTGCAGCAGAAATACGGCCAGAAAAGCATCGGCGTAATCACCTCGTCGCGCTGCACCAACGAAGAAACCTATCTGGTGCAGAAACTGGCGCGCGCGGTGTTCATGAACAACAACACCGACACCTGCGCCCGCGTTTGCCATTCGCCCACCGGCTATGGTCTGGGGCAGGCTTTCGGCACCTCTGCCGGCACACAGGATTTCGACAGCGTCGAGCATACCGACGTGGCCATCATCATCGGCGCCAACCCGACCGATGGGCACCCGGTCTTTGCCAGCCGCCTGAAAAAGCGGCTGCGTCAGGGTGCCAAGCTGATCGTCATCGACCCGCGCCGGATCGACATGGTGAAATCGGCCCATATCGAGGCCGCGCATCACCTGCCGCTGAAGCCCGGCACCAATGTCGCCGTTGTCACCTCGCTGGCCCATGTCATCGTGACCGAAGGGCTGATGGACGAGGCCTTTATCCGCGAGCGGTGCGATTGGGACGAGTTCCAGCACTATGCTGAATTTGTCAGCGATCCGCGCCACAGCCCGGAAGCGACCGAGTTGATGACCGGCGTGCCCGCGGCCGAGTTGCGCGCCGCCGCACGGCTTTACGCCACGGGCGGCAATGCCGCGATCTATTACGGACTGGGCGTCACCGAACATTCGCAAGGTTCAACCACGGTCATGGGCATCGCCAACCTGTCGATGCTGACCGGCAATATCGGCCGGCCCGGCGTTGGCGTGAACCCGCTGCGTGGCCAAAACAACGTTCAGGGTTCCTGCGACATGGGGTCGTTCCCGCATGAGCTGCCGGGCTATCGCCATGTGAAACTGCCCGAGGTGCGCGCCGTGTTCGAGGCTGCCTGGGGTGTGCCGATCGACCCGGAACCGGGCCTTCGCATTCCGAACATGCTGGATGCCGCAGTGGATGGCACCTTCAAGGGGCTTTACTGTCAGGGCGAGGATATTCTGCAATCGGACCCCGACACCCACCATGTCGCGGCCGGTCTGGCGGCAATGGAATGCGTCATCGTCCATGACCTGTTCCTGAACGAGACGGCGAATTACGCCCATGTATTCCTGCCCGGCTCCAGCTTTCTGGAAAAGGACGGCACCTTCACCAATGCCGAACGCCGCATCAACAGGGTGCGCAAGGTCATGGCGCCGCTGAATGGCTATGGCGATTGGGAAATCACGCAATTGCTGGCGAATGCCATGCTGAAGGAGATGGGAGGCGCGACCTGGACCTATACCCACCCCTCGCAGATCATGGACGAAATCGCGGCCACCACGCCCAGCTTTGCCGGTGTGGACTATGCCCTGCTGGAAGAAAAGGGCTCGGTCCAGTGGCCCTGCAACGAGGACCATCCCGAAGGCACGCCGCTGATGCATGTCGACGGCTTCGTGCGCGGCAAGGGGCGCTTTATCGTGACCGAATATGTCGCCACGGATGAGCGGTCGGGGCCGCGCTTCCCGTTGTTGCTGACGACGGGCCGCATTCTGTCGCAGTATAACGTGGGCGCACAGACCCGGAGGACCGAAAACACCGCCTGGCATGCCGAGGATTTGCTGGAGATTCACCCCCATGACGCCGAAAATCGCGGTGTGAATGAAGGGGACTGGGTCAAGCTGGCCAGCCGCGCGGGCGAAACCACGCTGCGGGCGACGATTACCGACCGGGTCAGTCCGGGCGTGGTCTATACCACCTTCCACCATCCCGATACGCAGGCTAACGTGATCACCACCGATTTCTCGGATTGGGCGACGAACTGCCCTGAATACAAGGTGACGGCGGTGCAGGTCAGCCCCTCGAACGGGCCGACCGACTGGCAGGAAAGCTATGCGGCACAGGCCGAGCAGTCGCGCCGGATCCTGCCCGCAGCGGAGTAACGTGATGGCCCATAACCCGACGCAAAGCGTGCCGGGACATTCCCATCAGCAGGACGGCAGCTTTGCCGTCCATCGCGCCTTGCCAGACGAGGTGCCGATCGCGATCACCTTCAACGGCACCACCCAGGCGGTGATGATGGCCACACCGGCGGATATTACCGATTTCGCCCATGGCTTCGCACTGACCGAGGGCGCCGTGACCGATCTGGCCCAGATCGAACGCTTTGAAACGGTGCAGCACGATCTGGGCATCGAGGCGCGGTTCTGGCTGACCGAGGACCGGGCCGAGGCGCTGGCCGCGCGCCGCCGCACCATGGCAGGGCCGGTGGGTTGCGGGCTGTGCGGTATCGACAGCCTGGATCAGGCGGCGCGCAGCCTGCCCCGCCTGCCCCCCGATGGGTTGCGCCTGTCACCGGCACTGGTCGGTCAGGCCACGGACCAGTTGCGCGCGTCACAACCCTTGCACGACCAGACCCGCGCCACCCATGCCGCCGGCTTTCTGGTGCCCGGCCGGGGCGTCGTCCTGACGCGCGAGGATGTCGGCCGTCACAATGCGCTGGACAAGCTGATCGGTGCGCTGCTGCGTGCGGGCATCGACCCGGCCTCGGGTGCCTGCGTGATCACCTCGCGCATCTCGGTCGAGCTGGTGCAGAAATGCGCCATCGCCGGGCTGCCGGTCATCATTGCCGTCTCGGCCCCCACCGCCTTTGCCGTGCGCGTGGCGGATGATGCCGGCGTGACGCTGGCCGCCTTTGCCCGCGGCGGCGGGTTCGAAACCTATTCCCACCCGCACCGCATTACCGACGAGGTGTCGCATGTCGCCTGAAAAGATGGTCCATATGGCCAATCAGATCGCCACATTCTTCAAGACCCAGCCCGGCGACAACGCGCCTGAACGGGTGGCCGGCCATCTGCGCGATTTCTGGGAACCGCGCATGCGCGACCAGTTGCGCCGCTATGTGGACGAGGGAGGCACCGGGCTGGACCAGATCGCCATCGAGGCCGTCAAGCGGATCTGACCACCCCCGATTGCGGCCTGCACGCCGGCCTCGAACCGCGCCGCATGGTCGCAGCAGGGACGTTTTGGCTTGCGTCATTGCTGGCGTTGATCCAGACCTTATGATCATGACCGCCGCGCAAAGCACCTCGTTCAGGATCGACTGTTCCTACTGCCCGATTCGCCATCGGGCCGTTTGCGCGAAATGCGAACCGGACGAGCTGGACCTGCTGAACCGCATCAAGATCTATAAGACCTGTCCCGCCGGGCAGGTCATCGCCATCCGGGGCGAGCAGATGGACATGGTCGCCTCGATCGTCTCGGGGACGGCGATGGTCACTCGCTCGATCACGGATGGGCGGACGCAGATGATCGGGTTGCTGCTGCCATCGGATTTCATCGGCCGGCCGGGGCGCGAGGCGGCGCCCTATGACATCACGGCGATCACCGATGTGACGCTGTGCTGTTTCCGCAAGCGGCCCTTCGAACAGCTGTTGCTGGACATGCCGCATGTTCAGGAACGGCTGCTGGAAATGGCGCTGGACGAACTGGATGCCGCCCGCGACTGGATGTTGCTTCTGGGCCGCAAGACCGCGCGCGAACGCATCGCCAGCCTGCTGTCGCTGATCCTGCGGCGCGCCAAGCTGCCCGAAGCATTGGCCGAGCGCGACTGCCGGATCGAGCTGCCGATCTCGCGCGAGGCGATCGCGAATTATCTGGGCCTGACGATTGAAACCGTCAGCCGCCAGCTGACCCGGCTGGCCAAGGACGGCATCATCCGCATCGACGGCAAACGCGGCATCATTGTCCCTGACGTTGCCGAGCTGATGGCCGAAACGGGCGACGATTCGGACGGCGGCGTCATCGCCTGACCTTCGATGGCTGTGTGGCCCGGACCGCGCCCGCGTCGGTCCGCCATCGCGGCAATTCCCTGTGAAATCGGCGAAACCCGTGGGCAGTGCGCCACGCTGGCCTACCCTGCGCGTGGTTTCTTGATCCAGATCAATGCAGGCCCCGTCCCCCGCACGTAGCGAAGCCTCGCGAACAGGAACGCGCGCGCCCATCGCGTGCGGAATTATCACGAGGGATATTGCATGGCAGACGCCGTCAAACTCACAGTGCTTGGGCTCGTGGCGCTTTTCATGGCCATCGCGGCCAATTGGGCGCACGATCTGGCATATCAGGTTCACGCGCTGATCCTGATGTTCATCGCGGTCGGGTTGGCCATCATGGTCATGCGGCGGTCGGATCGGCCGGCGCCTGTGGTCGATCAATCGGAATATATGGACGATGTCATCCGGGCGGGTGTCATCGCGACGGGCTTCTGGGGCGTGGTCGGCTTTCTTGCCGGCGTGTTCATCGCCCTTCAGCTGGCCTTTCCGGCGCTGAATTTCGATTGGGGCCAGCCCTTCACCAATTTCGGCCGGCTGCGTCCGCTGCATACCAGCGCCGTGATCTTTGCCTTTGGCGGCAACGCGCTGATCATGTCGTCCTTCTATATCGTGCAGCGCACCTGTGGCGCCCGGCTGTGGGGCGGCAAACTGGCCTGGTTCGTGTTCTGGGGCTATAACCTGTTCATCGTGCTGGCGGCGACGGGCTATCTGCTGGGGTCGACCCAGTCCAAGGAATATGCCGAGCCGGAATGGTATGTCGACCTGTGGCTGACAATCGTGTGGGTGGCCTTCCTGGCGGTCTATCTGGGCACCATCGCCCGGCGCCGGGAAAAGCACATCTATGTCGCCAACTGGTTCCTGCTGTCCTTCATCATCACCGTGGCGCTGCTGCATATCGTCAACAACATCTCGATCCCGGTTTCGATCTTCGGGTCCAAGTCGGTGCAGATCTTTGCCGGCGTGCAGGATGCGATGACGCAATGGTGGTATGGCCATAACGCCGTTGGTTTCTTCCTGACCGCAGGTTTCCTGGGGATGATGTATTACTTCGTCCCGAAACAGGCCGGCCGCCCTGTCTACAGCTACAAACTGTCGATCATCCACTTCTGGGCGCTGATCTTCCTGTATATCTGGGCCGGTCCGCACCACCTGCATTATACCGCGCTGCCTGACTGGGCCGCCACGCTTGGCATGGTGTTCTCGATCATCCTGTGGATGCCGTCCTGGGGTGGCATGATCAACGGGCTGATGACGCTGGACGGAGCCTGGGACAAGCTGCGCACCGACCCGATCATCCGCATGATGGTGGTCAGCCTGGCCTTCTATGGCATGTCGACCTTTGAAGGGCCGATGATGTCGATCCGGGCCGTGAACAGCCTGTCGCATTATACCGACTGGACCATCGGCCATGTTCATTCCGGCGCGCTTGGCTGGAACGGCATGATCACTTTTGGCGCGCTGTATTTCCTGACGCCCCGGCTGTGGGGTCGCGATGGGATGTATTCTTCCGCCGCGATCAACTGGCACTTCTGGTTGGCGACCATCGGCATCGTTCTTTACGCAAGCTCGATGTGGGTCACCGGCATCATGGAAGGCCTGATGTGGCGCGAGGTCGATGCGCAAGGCTTCCTGGTCAACAGCTTCGCCGACACGGTTGCCGCGAAATTCCCGATGTATGTCGTGCGCGCCCTTGGCGGGATTCTTTATCTGGCCGGCGGGATCGTGATGGCCTGGAACATGTGGATGACGATCCGCGGAGGCGTGCGCGTCACCGCCCCGGTCGGCGTCCCGGCGGAGTAAGCAAAGATGGCAAAACACGACAAACCCACCGCTTCACAAGGGCAGCCGCAACCCGATGCGACGACAGGTCAGGCCGCAAAGCCGCGCCGCAAGGGCTTTCTTGACCGCCACGCGATGATCGAACGCAGCGCAAGCTTGCTGTTCATCTTCTCGCTGCTGGTGGTCACCATCGGCGGCGTGGTCGAGATCGCCCCGCTGTTCTATCTGGAAAACACCATCGAGGATGTCGAGGGCATGCGCCCCTATACCCCGTTGGAGCTGACCGGCCGCGATATCTATATCCGCGAGGGTTGCTATACCTGCCACAGCCAGATGATCCGCCCGATGCGCGACGAGATCGAGCGTTACGGCCATTACTCGCTGGCGGCGGAATCGAAATACGATCACCCGTTCCAGTGGGGGTCCAAGCGCACGGGCCCGGATCTGGCCCGCGTGGGCGGGCGCTATTCCGATGCCTGGCATGTCGACCACCTGAAAGATCCGGCATCGGTCGTGCCGGTCAGCATCATGCCGAAATACGCCTTCCTGTCCGAACAGCGGATCGAACCGACCTATATCGAATCGCTGCTGAAAACGCACCGGATGGTTGGCGTCCCCTATACGGATGAGATGATCGAATCCGCCAAGGCCGATTTCCGCGTGCAGGCCGATCCTTTCGGCGACACCGACGGGCTGATGGAACGCTATCCCGGTGCGATTGTGTCGAATTTCGACGGCCAGCCGCAACTGACCGAGATGGATGCGCTGGTCGCCTATCTGCAAATGCTGGGCACGCTGGTCGATTTCTCGACCTTCACCCCAGACGCCAGCCGGTAAGGAGGGGTTACGATGGATACCTATTCCGCAATGCGCCAGTTCGCCGACAGCTGGGGCCTGCTGGCCATGACGCTGTTCTATCTGGGCGCGATTGTCTGGGCGTTTCGGCCCGGCGCCAAGAAAAGCCACCAAGAGGCGGCAAGCCTGCCCTTCCGCAATGAAACGGCGCCCGCACAGGCGGTCGCCCCCGCGCAGCAGCCGGGCGCAGTTGCCACCGATCCCGACCACCTGCCCGTGGAGAAAGCCTGATGTCCGACAAGAACAAGCAGGACCCCATCACCGGCGTCGATACAACCGGTCATGACTGGGACGGCATCAAAGAGCTGAACAATCCGCTGCCCCGCTGGTGGCTGTGGACCCTGTATGGCACGATTGTCTGGGCCATCGGCTATTGCATCGCCTATCCGGCCTGGCCGCTGATCGAAGGGGCGACTGCCGGGGTGCTGGGCTATTCCACCCGCGCCGAAGTTGCGGCCGATATCGCCGCCGTCGATGCCCGCAATGCCGAGGTGAACCAGCGGCTGGCCTCGGCCGATCTGGCGACGCTGGCGGTCGACGATCCGGCGCATCAGTTCGGCGTGGCCGGCGGTGCGGCGGTGTTCCGCGCCAATTGCTCGCAATGCCATGGTGCGGGTGCGGCGGGGGCCAAGGGCTATCCCAACCTGCTGGACGATGACTGGCTGTGGGGCGGCACGCTGGACGATGTGGAATACACCGTCCGCCACGGCATCCGCAACGACGCCGATCCCGATGCGCGCTTTTCCCAGATGCCGGCCTTCGGCGAGCTTCTGTCGCGCGAGGAAATCGCCGACACGACCGAACATGTCCTTGCCCTGTCAGGTCAGGATCACGACGCGGCCATGGCCGGTCGGGGCCAGCAGGTCTTTGCCGACAATTGCGCCGTCTGCCACGCAGATGACGGCACCGGCGATCCGGCCCAGGGCGCGCCCGATCTGACCGATGCGATCTGGCTGTATGGCGGCGCGCGCGAGGTCGTGGCCGAAACCATCGAAAAGGCCCGCTTTGGCGTCATGCCCGCATGGGGCCCGCGTCTGACCGAGGCCGAGATCAAGGCTGTCACCTTGTATGTCCACCAGCTTGGAGGCGGTGAATAACCGCCTTCTTGGCCGGGGCGGTGTCTGGTTCCGCCCCGGCGAAGCCCCGGTCCGGTGATCTGTTCGCAAACGCCACCACGGACCGGGGCTTTCTTTCATCAGGCTTGATCCAGATCAAGGCATTCGACGATCCCCGACGGCACAGTATGCCCGCGAACAGACAGGTCCAGCAGAATGAGCGAGACTCCGACCGGCAGCCTGTATGCGCCGCGTGAACCGATCTTTCCCCGGCGAGTCGCGGGGAAGTTTCGGACCCTGAAATGGTGGATCATGGGCGTCACGCTTGCGATCTATTACGTCATGCCGTGGATCCGGTGGGATCGGGGGCCAAGCCTGCCCGATCAGGCGGTGCTGGTCGATCTGGCGCATCGCCGGTTCTATTTCTTCTGGATCCAGATCTGGCCGCATGAATTCTATTTCGTCGCCGGACTGTTGATCATGGCCGGGATCGGTCTGTTCATCTTCACCTCGGCGCTAGGCCGCGTCTGGTGCGGCTATACCTGCCCGCAGACCGTCTGGACCGATCTTTTCATTCTGGTCGAGCGCTGGATCGAGGGCGACAGGAATGCCCGTGTCCGGCTGTGGAACGCGCCATGGTCCGCGCGCAAGCTGCGGCTGCGGGTGACGAAATGGATCATCTGGCTGCTGATCGCGCTGGCGACGGGCGGGGCCTGGATCTTCTATTTCGCCGATGCGCCAACGCTGCTGCGCGATCTTGTGACGTTTCAGGCGCCTCTGGTGGCGTGGTCGACGGTGCTGATCCTGACCGCCACCACCTTCGTCTTTGGCGGCTTCATGCGCGAACAGGTCTGCATCTATATGTGCCCCTGGCCGCGGATTCAGGCGGCGATGATGGACCCCGACACCCTGACCGTCGCCTATCGCGACTGGCGGGGAGAGCCGCGCGGCAAGGGCATGCGCCGCCGCGCCATCGCCGCCGAGGTTCCGGCGGCGGGTGAAACCACGGGCCGGCGTTCACCCGTGATTCCGATGCCGGGCAAGGCGGCCACCGCCACGCCGGCGCCGGCATTGGCCAAGGACGTGCCGGGCGACTGCATCGACTGCAATGCCTGCGTGAACGTTTGCCCGATGGGGATCGACATTCGCGACGGTCAGCAGATGGCCTGCATCACCTGCGCGCTGTGCATCGACGCCTGTGATGACGTGATGGCCAAGATCGGCAAGCCGCGCGGGCTGATCGACTATCTTGCCCTGTCCGACGAACCGGCCGAGCGCGCCGGCCAGCCGCCCCGCCCCCTGCGCCAGCATGTTTTCCGCCTGCGCACGATGATCTATACCGCGCTGTGGGCGCTGATCGGTCTGGGCCTGTTGTGGGCTTTGCTGGTTCGTCCGGCCATCGACGTGACGGTCTCGCCCATCCGCAACCCGCAATATGTGACGCTGTCGGATGGCTCGATCCGCAATGCTTATGACATCCGGCTGCTGAACAAGCAGGGCGAGCAGCGCCCCTTCCGCATCGCGGTCGAGGGCGTGCCCGGCCTGATCGCCAGCATCGAGGGCGCCGATGGCGATACCGTCAGCGTGCCCGCCGACACCACTGGCCTGCACCGGGTTTATGTCACTGCCCCGGCCGGCTCGGCCCCGGCAAATGCGCATACGACCGATATCCTGTTCTCGATCGACGAGATGGTGTCGGGCGAACATGCTGATGCCGACAGCGTCTTTAACGGAAAGGGAACGCAATGAGCAGGGAACTGACCGGCCGCCATGTGGCGCTGATTTTCGTCGGCTGCTTCAGCATCATCATCGGGGTCAATCTGGTGCTGGCGACGCAGGCTATCCGCACCTTTCCGGGGCTGGAGGTCAAGAATTCCTACGTCGCCAGTCAGGTCTTCGACCGCGACCGCAGGGCACAAGAGGCGCTTGGCTGGACCGCCGCCGCCCGGATCGAGGGCGAGGCGCTGTATCTTGACCTGACCGGCCCCGGCGGTCAGCCCGCCAAGGCCCGCATCATCGAGGCCAAGCTGGGCCGCGCCACCCATGTGGCCGATGACCGCATGCTTGATTTTCAGCACAGCAGCGGGGCAACCTTCATCGCCGCAACGCCCGGTCTGGATTACGGCACCTGGCATCTGTGGCTGGAAGCCGAGGCCGCCGACGGCACCCGCTTCCGCCAGCGCCTTGACCTGTGGGCCGATAAATGAGCGTCACCGCCTGCCCCGGCTGCGCCCTTGGCGACAGCGAAGCCATCTCGGCACCGGGCAACCGCCCCGCGGATGCCACGTTTGAACTGGTTCTGCCCGGCATCCATTGCGCCGCCTGCATCGCCACCGTCGAGCGCGTCCTGAACGCCCTGCCCGAGATTCGCAGCGCCCGCGTGAACCTGACCCGCAAGCGCGCCTGGGTCGCGGCCGAGCCCGGCATCACCGACCCAAGCGGATGGATCGAGGCATTGGCCGACGCCGGATACGAAGCGCATGAGGCCTCGTCAGTCCCCGCGCCGGACAGTTCCGGTTCCGATCTTGCGCTGCATCTGGGGATCGCCGGTTTCGCGATGATGAACGTGATGCTGCTGTCCGTCGCGGTCTGGTCGGGCGCCGCCGATGCCACCCGCAACCTGATGTACTGGATCAGCGCCATGATCGCGCTGCCAGCGACCGCCTTTGCCGCCCAGCCTTTCTTTCGCAATGCCTGGGCCGCCCTGCGCGCCGGGCGGCTGGCGATGGATGTGCCGATCTCGCTGGCCATTATCTTGGCCTGCGGCATCTCGCTTTATGAAACCATCGAGGGCGGCGATCATGCCTGGTTCGAAGCCGCGCTGTCGCTGACCTTCTTCCTGCTGGCCGGCCGCTATCTTGACCTGCGGATGCGGCAATCCGTCCGGTCTGCCGCATCCGACCTTTCGGCGCTGGAACCCCGCCGCGTTCACCGGATCGAGGGCGATGCCCGCGTTTCGCGCCCGATCGAGGATATCCGTCTTGGCGATACGCTGTGGCTGGCCGCCGGTGCGCGGGTGCCGGTCGATGCGGTTCTGGTGGACGATCAGGTTCGCGTGGACCGCAGCGCCCTGACCGGCGAATCCGATCCTATCGCCCGCATCGCCGGGCAGGATCTGGTCGCGGGTGACGTGGTGCTGACCGGCCCCGTCCGCATCCGCGCCACTGCCGTGGGCGAGGACACCACCCTGCGCCGCATGACCCGGCTTGTCGCCATCGCAGAAACCGCACGCGGGCGTTACAGCAGCCTCGCTGAAAAGGCCGCGTCGATCTATACGCCCGCGATCCATCTGATCGCGCTGGTCACATTCATCGGCTGGATGGCCGTGACCGGCGATATTCGCCAGTCGCTGAACGTCGCCGTGGCCACGCTGATCATCACCTGCCCCTGTGCGCTTGGTCTGGCGATCCCCGCCGTTTCGGCCGCAGCGACCGGGCGGCTGTATCGACTTGGCTGTCTGGTCAAAAGCGATACGGCGCTGGAACGTCTGGCGCAGGTCGACACGGTGGTTTTCGACAAGACCGGCACGCTGACCCGGCAGGAACTGGTCGTGCCGGGTGACATGCCCACCGACGCCCGGCAGGTGCTGCGCGGGCTGGCCAATGCATCGGACCATCCGCTGTCGCGCGGGCTGCGCGCCACGCTGCGCGACGTCACCCCCGCCGCGCTGAATGGGCTGGCCGAGCTGCCCGGCAAAGGCATCGGCGCCCTGAGGAATGGCCAGCCGGTTTCGCTGTTCGCCGCAGATGATGGTCGCGCGTCGATCCTGTCCATTGGTGAAACCCGCTATGTTCTGGATCGCACCGAGCGCACCGTTCCCGGCGCGACGCAACTGATCACCCGACTGCGCGGGATGGGGATGGATGTCAGCCTGCTGACCGGCGATGCCGAGGATCGCGCCATCCGCATCGGGGACGAGCTGGGGATTTCGCGTGTCTGGGCCTCGGTGCCCGCCGATGGCAAGGTGCAGGTGGTCAAGGCCCTGCGCGCAGAGGGTCGCAATGTGCTGATGGTCGGCGACGGGCTGAACGACGCGGCCGCGCTGACGGCGGCCAATGCCTCGATCGCGCCGGGTCACGCACTGGACATCAGCCGCAACGCCGCCGATGCGGTGGTGACGGGCGATATCGGGATGATCGCCGATGTCTTGCGCCTGGCCACCTCGGCACGGCGGCGGATGCTGGAAAACCTGCTGATCTCTGCCGGCTATAACGTTGTCGCCATTCCGCTGGCCGTGCTGGGATTTGCCTCCCCGCTGATGGCTGCGGTTGCCATGTCGACCAGTTCGATCACCGTCACGCTGAACGCCCTGCGCACGAGGTAGCAGAAGATGAACATCCTTCTTGTCCTGATCCCCTGTTCGCTGTTTCTGGGCGGGCTTGCGCTGGTGCTGTTTATCTGGACGATCCGATCGGACCAGTATGACGATCCCGATGGCGCCGCGAACCGCATCCTGCTGGACGATCCGAATGATCAGGGCTGAGCCCGACGCATAGCTGGTATTTTCCGCAGGAATCCTTTGCCCCACAACCTATCCCGCCTTGCGCCCCGGCCGGTCTTGGCTATAACCCCGGACGATTTGCGCCGATGACAGCCAGCCGGGGAATGGGACCATGCCGAAAAGAACCGATATCAACTCTATCCTGATCATCGGTGCCGGACCCATCGTTATCGGTCAGGCATGCGAGTTCGACTATTCCGGCGCTCAGGCCTGCAAGGCCCTGCGGGAAGAAGGCTACCGGGTCGTTCTGGTCAACTCGAACCCCGCGACGATCATGACCGACCCGGAAATGGCCGACGCCACCTATATCGAGCCGATCACCCCGGAAATCGTCGAAAAGATCATCGCCAAGGAACGGCCCGACGCGCTGTTGCCCACGATGGGCGGGCAAACCGGGCTGAACACCGCGCTGGCACTGGCCGATGCCGGGGTGTTGCATCGCTATGGCGTGGAACTGATCGGCGCACAGCGCACCGCCATCGAAATGGCCGAGGACCGCAAGCTGTTCCGCGAGGCGATGGACCGCATCGGCCTGGAAAACCCGCGCGCGACCATCGTTTCTGCACCCAAGCACCCCAACGGCAAATATGACGTCTCGGCCGGCGTCGCCATCGCGATGGAAGCGCTTGAGGAAATCGGCCTGCCCGCCATCATCCGCCCCGCCTTTACCCTTGGCGGCACCGGCGGCGGCGTCGCCTATAACCGCGACGATTACGAACGCATCGTGCGGTCCGGGCTTGATGCCTCGCCCGTCGCGCAGGTGCTGGTGGACGAAAGCCTGCTGGGCTGGAAAGAATTCGAGATGGAGGTCGTGCGCGACCGCAATGACAACGCCATCATCGTCTGCGCCATCGAGAACGTCGATCCGATGGGCGTTCATACCGGCGATTCGATCACCGTCGCGCCCGCGCTGACGCTGACCGACCGCGAATACCAGATCATGCGCAATGGCAGCATCGCCGTTCTGCGCGAAATCGGCGTGGAAACCGGCGGTTCCAACGTGCAATGGGCGATCAACCCTGCCGATGGCCGCATGGTCGTGATCGAGATGAACCCCCGCGTCAGCCGTTCCTCGGCGCTGGCCTCGAAGGCGACCGGCTTCCCCATCGCCAAGATCGCCGCGAAGCTGGCCGTTGGCTATACGCTGGACGAGCTGGACAATGACATCACCAAGGTCACCCCCGCATCGTTCGAACCCAGCATCGACTATGTCGTCACCAAGATCCCGCGCTTTGCCTTCGAGAAATTCCCCGGATCGAAACCCGAACTGACCACCGCGATGAAATCGGTGGGCGAGGTCATGGCCATCGGTCGCAGCTTCCATGAAAGCCTGCAAAAGGCGCTGACAAGCATGGAAAACGGCCTGACCGGGCTGGACGAAATCACCATCGAGGGCGCCGCCGATCAGGGCAAGCCTGCCGTCATCGCCGCCCTGTCCAAGCAGACCCCCGACCGCATCCGCGTGATCGCCGAGGCGATGCGTTTCGGCCTGACCGATGACGAGATTCAGCGCGTCACCAGTTTTGATCCCTGGTTCCTGTCGCGCATCCGCGAAATCGTCGATGCCGAGAACATCGTGCGCCAATCCGGCCTGCCCACCGATGCCAAGGGCCTGCGCCACCTCAAGATGATGGGCTTCACCGATGCCCGCCTGGCCAACCTGACCGACCGCGACGAGGCCGATATCCGCCGCGCCCGTCAGGCGCTGGACATCCGCCCCGTATTCAAGCGCATCGACACCTGCGCCGCCGAATTCGAGGCCCAGACCCCCTATATGTATTCCACCTATGAAGCCCCCGCGATGGGCGACGTGGAAAACGAGGCCCGCCCCAGCAACGCCAAAAAGGTCGTCATCCTTGGCGGTGGTCCGAACCGCATCGGCCAGGGGATCGAGTTCGACTATTGCTGCTGCCACGCCTGTTTCGCGCTGACCGCGGCGGGCTATGAAACGATCATGATCAACTGCAACCCGGAAACGGTCAGCACTGACTATGACACCTCGGACCGGCTCTATTTCGAACCGCTCACGCTGGAGCATGTCCTTGAAATCCTCAGCGTCGAACAGGAAAACGGCACGCTTCACGGCGTCATCGTGCAATTCGGCGGCCAGACCCCGCTGAAACTGGCCAACGCGCTGGAGGCCGAAGGCATCCCGATCCTCGGCACCACGCCCGACGCCATCGACCTGGCCGAGGACCGCGAGCGTTTCCAGAAGCTGCTGAACGATCTGGATCTGAAACAGCCGATCAACGGCATCGCCCACAGCCCCGCGCAAGCGATCGAAATCGCTGAACGTATCGGCTTTCCGCTGGTCATCCGTCCGTCCTATGTGCTGGGCGGCCGCGCGATGGAGATCGTGCGCGATATGGACCACCTGAACCGCTATATCACCGAAGCCGTCAAGGTTTCCGGCAAGAACCCGGTGCTGCTGGACAGCTATCTTTCCGGCGCAATCGAGGTTGATGTTGATGCGCTGTGCGACGGTGAAACCGTCCATGTCGCTGGAATCATGGAACATATCGAGGAAGCCGGGGTCCATTCGGGCGACAGCGCCTGTTCGCTGCCGCCGCATACGCTGGACGCGGCCACCGTCGAGGAGTTGAAACGCCAGACCGTCGCCATGGCCCGCGCCCTGCGCGTCAAGGGCCTGATGAACGTGCAGTTCGCGCTGAAAGACGGCGCGATCTATGTGCTGGAGGTGAACCCCCGCGCGTCCCGCACCGTGCCTTTTGTCGCCAAGGCCACCGACAGCGCCATTGCCAGCATCGCCGCCCGGCTGATGGCGGGCGAGCCGATGTCGAACTTCCCCGCCCGCCAGCCCTATCCCGAAGGCGTCGGCCCCGAGGATGATCTGCCCTTCGCCGATCCGCTGACCCTGGCTGACCCGAAAACCCCGTGGTTTTCGGTGAAGGAAGCGGTGATGCCCTTCGCCCGCTTCCCCGGCGTCGATACGCTGCTTGGCCCGGAAATGCGTTCCACTGGCGAGGTGATGGGCTGGGACCGCAACTTCCCGCGCGCCTTCCTGAAGGCCCAGCTTGGTGCCGGGACCACGCTGCCCTCCTCGGGTCTGGTCTTCATCTCGATCAAGGATTCCGACAAGACGCCCGAGCTTGCCGCCGCCGCCCGCGACCTGATCACCATGGGGTTCCAGATCATCGCCACCAGCGGCACGGCCGATTTCCTGTCGGCCGCCGGGGTCGAAACCGCCCGCGTGAACAAGGTCTATGAGGGTCGCCCGAACATCGTGGACCGGCTGAAGAACAACGAGATCGCGATGGTGCTGAACACGACCGAAGGCGCGCAAGCCATTGCGGATTCACGCGAAATCCGTGCAGTCGCGCTGTATGACAAGATCCCCTATTACACGACGGCGGCGGGCAGCATCGCTGCCGTAGCCGCGATCAAGTCGCGGGAAGAGGGCGAAGTTGGGGTGCGGTCGTTGCAGGCCTGAAGCCTGCCCGGCCGGCCCGCCCCCCAACCCGACGCCCCGTAGGGTGCGTGCTTGCACGCACCATGCCCGCCGCCCTGCCTTGCATATTGCTGCCCCCTGATCGGCGGGAATTAACCGTCGATTTACCCCTGATGGGTAGGTTCTGGCCGAGCCGGGTGCGACTCGGGCGCGGATTGTTGACCGGGACGGTTATGCCTTCAAAAGGGTCGCCGTCCGCCAGTTCGGACGCAGAGCAAGGAACAGAAAGGACAGCAGGATGGCGCAAGCAACGGCCGAGGAACGATATCTGCTGGATATCATCAATACCACACGCACCGTTCAGGGGCTTGATCCCCTGACGCTGGAAACGCGTCTGAACGCCTCTGCCGACGGGCATTCATCCTGGATGCTGCAAGCCGACCAATTCAGCCATACCGGCCGCAACGCCAGTTCGGCCACCGACCGGATCGCCGCTGCCGGTTTCGATCTTTCGGGCGGATGGTCCACGGCCGAGAATATCGCCTATGTCTCGGTCGACAATGACGGCAGCCTGTTGGACGAGGTCGAAAGACTGCACCAGATGTTGATGGACAGCCCCGGCCACCGGGCCAATCTGCTGTCCGATCGCAGTGACATGGTGGGCCTGGGGTTGCAGCTGGGCCAGTTCACGCGCGACGGGCAGACCTATACCGTGCTGATGCTGACCCAGAACTTTGCCTCGACCGGCGGCGATGTGGTCTATGATCTGGCTCCGGGGGTGACAGTTTCGACGCTGGATGCGCCGGAATGGGTCACAATCAGCCCGATCCGCGCGGGCTGGCTTCCGGCCTTCAATGGCGAGGTATTCACCCGGTCCACGGGCCTGACCGAATTGCGGGGGACGTGGAAAGGCGACGACATCAGACTGTCCAGCGCGGCGGATCTGGTGAATGGCGGGGGCGGCCATGACTGGATCGCGTCGGGCGCTGGCGCGGATACGGTCACCGGCTCGGTCGGGAATGACTTCATCCGGGGCGAGGCCGGGCGCGATGTTCTGCGTGGCGGCGCCGGCCATGACCGGATTGACGGCGGCATCGGCGACGATCGGATCGACGGCGGCGCCGGCGATGACCGGCTGCGCGGCGGTGAGGGCGGTGACCGGATCGACGGGATGGACGGCAACGACCGGATCGCAGGCGGCGGTGGCGGCGATCTGCTGCGCGGTGGCAGCGGCCATGACCGGATCGAGGGCGATGCCGGCCGCGACCAGATCGCCGCAGGGCTTGGCAGCGACCTGATCAATGGCGGCGCAGGCGATGACCGGCTGTCGGGCGGCGGCGGGGCAGACAGCTTTATCTTTGACGACGCGCCGGGCCGCGATACGGTGCTGGATTTCCAAGCAGGCGTCGACAGGTTGCTGATCGACGAGGATCTGATCACCGGCGAGCTGGTCGATTTTGTCCAGGACAACATTGTCCGGGTGAATGGCGGCATTCGCATCGAACTGGCCGACGGCCAGTGGATTCAGGTTCACGGTGCCAATCTGACCGTCGCAGAGGTGGCGGACGACATCTATCTGATCTGATGGCCAGGCCCGACAGGCGATGGCGGCCGGATATCGAACCGCGTATGCGTCAAGCGTAGTTGGCGGCGCGGGGCCACACGGCAGCCAGAGGGCTTGCCGTGCTGGCTGGTGCAGATTGGCGAGATAGCCTGCCGGCCGAGCATCTCCGCATCGGTGCCCCATGCGGTCGGGGCGCCGCCTTCCGGCGCAGCCGCTGGTTCCGCTTTCGCAAACCGGCCGACAGTCGGATCGCCGGGCGGTCCTGCACCCTCGCCATGACATCCGCCGCCGCGCCTTCATGGTCCGCAGGTCGACCGATCCGGCGGCGATGCCGTCAGCGCTTGGGAATGAAGCCCTGTTCCGTCAGCACGATGGCGTCAAGATCCAGTCCAAAGGTCGCCGCTGCCTGCCGTGCCGTATCAGTAACCTCGCGCATCATCGCCGGATCACCCGTGGCGGCCTGAATCGAGGCCTCTAGCAGCGCCCCTGCACCATGAAAATCTCGGCCGACTGCTGCCGGTCTGCGTCGCCCAAGGCGGCAAATTCCGGCGCCTGCGCAAAGGCGTCCGCCATCTGCGCCGCCACGGACTGCGCCATCCGGGGCGAGGTCTGGGACGTGTCGCGATTGGCCACGCTCCTGACACTGATCAGCCAGGCGGCATAGGCATCGGCGACATTGTTCTTTTCCAGACCGGCCGCGCGCATCAGGTCGCCAAGGCGATCAATGAAATCGCCCGAGGCAAATTCTTGCTCCAGTTGCGCCGCATCGGCCGGACTGACCACCCTGATCCTTTCGACGAAATCCGCCAGATTGGCCTTGGTCGGCGCGGCCGAAGGGGTATAGGTCAGCGTGACCTGCGGCAGATTCCGAGTGGCCGGCATGTCCCGACTGGCGGAATTACCCCGGAACGGTCCTCTTCAATCACGGTCCAGAGCTGCTGCGGGTTCATCAGCGGCTGCGGCATGAAATCCTGTGCCGTGGCCAGCGGCGCCGCGAAACACAGGCCGGCAAGGATCAGCACGCACAAATTGCAAACAGATTTAAGCATGGCATTCCACCGTCAACCACTACACTGAAACATTGATGTGATGGGAAACTGCAAAGTCTGGCTTCTGCCTGTATATGCCGTGCCTTAGCCGCCGGGCGCGCGCGCCTGCACCTTGGACAGCTGCACCATCAGGATCCCGCCCGCGATCACCAGCGCGCCGACCAGATCGGCCGGCCCGAAACGCTCGCCCAGAAAGGCGGCGGCAATGCTGACGCCCAGAAAGGGGGTCAGGAAGTGAAAGGTCGCGGCGCGGGTCGCACCGATGCGGCCGACCAGCCGGAACCAGATGAAGGTCGCCAGCAATCCCGGCGCCAGCACCGTATAGATAAAGGCCCAGACCAGTTTCCAGGACCATTGCACCGCGCCCATATCCTCGAACGCGGCGGCAAGCGGCAGCAGAGCCAGCGCACCGACAAGCATTTGCAAGGCCACGATCATCAGCACGTTCTGCCCGCCCCCCGTGCCGCGCAGCACCAGAGTTGCCGCCGTCAGCGCCACGACCGCAATCAGGCACATGACCACGCCCAGCGGATCCAGCCCGTCGGTCAGCCGCGATCCCATGATCAGCGCCACCCCTGCAAAACCGGCGCCCAGCCCGGCAATCGCCATGGGTCGCAGTTTTTCGCCATAGAACAGCCAGCCCGCCGCCGCGACCAGAAGCGGCAGCATCGAGGCGATGATCGAGGCGGCCGAGGCCTCGACCCGCTGCATTGCGACCCAGTTCAGCCCCAGATACAGCGCATTCTGGCACAGGCCGAAGATGATGACGGTGCGCCACTCGGCCCGGCTTAACCGCCAGCTTTGGCCCATGGCCCGCGCCAGCAGCACGCCCAGAACAGCCGATAGAAGGAACCGAACCACCAGCGCGGTCAGCGGCGGGGCATCCAGCACGATCACGCGGGTCGAGGTAAAGGCCGAGGACCACAAAAGCCCGAAGGTCAGCCCCATAAAGATCGCGCGGATATCCATGCAGTGCCCCCGGTTTGCCCCGTTATCTGCGGCTAACAGCTTGGCCGCGGAATGAAAAGGCGGGCTCCGGCGCGCCGGCATGAAAAAAAGGCCGCACCCGATGGCGCGGCCCGCAATGTCGTCAGTGCCGGATGGATCAGGCGTTGACGCTGTCTTTCAGCGCCTTGGCAACGGTAACCTTCACCTGCTTGTCGGCCGGCTTGGTCATCATTTCCTGGGTCTGCGGGTTGCGAACCTGACGTTCGGGGCGCGCGCGGCAGGCGATCTTGCCGATGCCCGGCAGCGTGACGGCACCACCGTTCGACACTTCGCGGGTCACCACATTGGTGATCGCGTCCAGCGCGGCGGTGGCCGACTTCTTGTCGGACCCCATCTCGTCAGCGAGGGCGGCGACCAGCTGGGTCTTGGTCATCGGTTTCGCATTAGCACTAGCCATCAATCTGTCTCCTCTGGCCCTGTTGCAGGCATTATCAATTGCGCCGATCCGGCGACACAAAGCCTGCTACACACGGTTTTGACTCTTAGATCAAGTATTATTCGCTGGTTTTCAGCCTTCGGTCGGCACTCGGCGGCTTTCCGTTAGGTCACAAGAAGGCGGTTTCGCTGAAAGAACGCAATTTGCGGCTGTGAATCCGTTCCAAAGGCATCTCTCGCAGCTTCTCCATCGCGCGCACGCCAATCAGCAAGTGGTTTGAAACCTGCGTGCGATAAAAATCCGTGGCCATGCCCGGCAGCTTCAATTCGCCATGCAGGGGCTTGTCGCTGACGCAAAGCAGGGTGCCATAGGGAACGCGAAAGCGAAAACCATTGGCGGCGATGGTGGCGCTTTCCATGTCCAGCGCGACGGCGCGCGATTGCGACAGGCGGCGCACCGGGCCGGACTGGTCGCGCAGCTCCCAGTTGCGGTTGTCGATGGTCGCCACGGTGCCGGTGCGCATGATCCGCTTCAGGTCATAGCCGTCCAGCTGAGTGATCTCGGCCACGGCTTCCTGCAAGGCGACCTGGACCTCGGCCAGCGCCGGGATCGGCACCCAGACAGGCAGGTCGTCATCCAGCACGTGATCCTCGCGCAGATAGGCATGGGCCAGCACGAAATCGCCAAGGCGCTGGCTGTTGCGCAGCCCGGCGCAATGGCCAACCATCAGCCAGGCATGGGGGCGCAGCACGGCGATATGATCGGTCGCTGTCTTGGCGTTGGATGGCCCCACGCCGATATTAACCAGCGTGATCCCCTGCCCGTTCTCGCGGATCAGGTGATAGGCCGGCATCTGCGGCATCTTCTGACTGGCTGGCAGCGGCTGGTTCGGGTCGGTGATGACGTGATTGCCCGGCGAGACAAAGGCGGTATAGCCCATCGACGGATCAGCCAGGGCACGGCGGGCATAGGCCTCGAATTCGTCGACATAGAACTGATAATTGGTGAACAGCACGAAATTCTGGAAATACTCGGGCGCGGTGGCGGTGTAATGGGCCAACCTGGCCAGCGAGTAATCAACGCGCTGCGCGGTAAAGGGCGCCAGATGCAGCGCGCCATCGGCATGCGGCTCGGCCTCGCCATTCACGATGTCGTCGTTCATCGTCATCAGGTCAGGCACGTCGAACACGTCGCGCAGGCTGAAATCCAGCACGCCTTCCTGCGGCACGTTCAGGTCCGACTGGCTGGCGACCGCGAAATGCACGGGGATCGGCGTCTCACTGGGGCCGACGGTCACTGGCACGCCGTGGTTGCGGATCAGCAGGCCGATCTGCTGGGTCAGATAGTTGCGGAACAGATCGGGCCGGGTGATCGTCGCGACATAGCTGCCGGGAATGGCCACGTGGCCGAAGGACAACCGCGAATCGGTCTGCGAATGGCTGGTCGTGGTCAGCCGCACCTCGGGATAAAAGGCGCGATAGCGCGCCCTGGGCCGCTGTCCCTTCAATGTCGCGATGAAATGGTCCAGCAGAAAGCCGGTCGCCTCGTGATACAGCTGCTCCAGCCGGGCGACGGCCGCCTTGGCGTCGGTGAACTGCTCGCGCGCGGCGGGTGGCGGGGTCTCGACCGGCAGAAAGCGGCTGTCGTGGTCCATCGTCATTGTCCTTGATGATTCCGGCGAATGTGCCAGCCAGAGGCGATGCTGGCAAGCAGCCGAACAGCGCCGGGGCCGCCGCTGCCACAGCCGCCTCTGGCCCTCGCAATCCACCGCGCCTGCGGCTATCTTCGCGGCGCAAGGCAACAGGGGTATGACAATGGCGGAACAGATGGCCGGCAGGATCGTGGTGTTGGGCCACGGCTATTCGGCGGGTTTCCTGACGCCGCTGTTGCGGGCGCGGGGCTGGCACGTGACCGGCACCAGCCGCGACCGGATCGACGCGGTGGCGGCAACCGGCGCGTCGCCGCTGCGCTGGCCGGGCGACGAGACCGAGATCGCCGACCGCATCCTGCGCGCCGACGCCATCCTGATCAGCGCGGCACCGGGTCCGGATGGCGACCCCGCGCTTGCCGCATTCGACGGCCCGTTGCGCCATGCCCGGCCGCGCTGGCTGGGCTATCTGTCGACCACAGGTGTTTACGGCGATCAGGGCGGCGATTGGGTGGACGAGACCGCCCCGCTGGACCCGGCGACGACGCGCGGGCAGGCCCGCGTTCAGGCCGAGGCCGCCTGGCGCGAGCTGTCGGCACAGGCCGGTCTGCCGCTGCATGTCTTTCGCCTTGCCGGCATCTATGGCCCCGGTCGTGGCCCCTTTGCCAAGCTGCGCGCGGGCACGGCGCGGCGGATCGTCAAGCCGGGGCAGGTCTTTTCGCGCATTCATGTCGAGGACATCGCGCAGGTGCTGCTGGCCTCGATCAGCCGGCCCGATCCGGGCGCGGTCTATAACGTCTGTGACGACGATCCTGCCGCGCCGCAGGATGTCATCGCCCATGCCGCGCGGCTGCTCGGGCTGCCGGTGCCCGAACCGATCGCCTTTGACCAGGCCGATCTGGCGCCTATGGCGCGCAGCTTCTATGCCGAATCCAAGCGCGTCTCGAATGCGCGGATCAAGCGGGATCTGGGCGTTACGCTGCGCTATCCCGATTATCGCACCGGTCTGGCCGCGATCCTGCGCGACGAGGAAACGGCCGAGGCCTGACGCTTCGCCGCATTTACAATGCGCGGCGCGCGTGTTTGATCATCAGCCATGAAACCGGATTTCGATGTTCTTATCGCAGGCGGCGGGCTGAACGGCCCGACCTTGGCACTGGCGCTGGCTGGTGCCGGGTTGTCCGTCGCCGTCGTCGATACCCGCCCGGCCGACGCCCGGCAGGCCGATGATTTCGACGGCCGCGCCTATGCGCTGGCACTGGCGTCGCAGCGGCTGCTGAAGGCGCTTGGCCTGTGGGGTGGGCTTGCCGCGAACAGCCAGCCGATCTTTCAGGTAAAGGCATCACAGGGGCAGCCGGGTGACGGGGCCGGGCTGTTCTTTTTGCATTTCGACAGCGCCGAGATCGAGGAAGGCACCGTCGGGCATATGCTGGAGGACCGCTTTCTTTACCGCGCCCTTCTGACGGCCATGCAGGGCCGGGTCACGCTGATCGACGGGGTCTCGGTCACGGGGCAGGATGTCGGCCCGGCCAGCGTCACCGCCACCCTGTCCGATGGTCGCAGCCTGACCGCGCGGCTGTTGATCGGCGCCGACGGTCGTGGCTCGGGCGTGGCGGCGCGGGCCGGGATCAAGCGGCAGGGCTGGGATTACGGCCAGACCGCGCTGGTCGCGGCCATCGACCATGCCGAACCCCATCACGGCATCGCGCATCAGTATTTCATGCCGACCGGCCCCTTGGCGATCCTGCCCCTGCCCGGCAATCGCAGCAGCGTCGTCTGGTCCGAGACCCGCGCCAATGCCACGGCCATCGCTGCCCTGCCCAACGACGATTTCCTGTCGGTCCTGCGCCCCCGCTTTGGCGATTTCATGGGGCCGATCACGCTGGCCGGGCCGCGCTTTTCCTATCCGCTGTCGCTGTCGCTTGCCGAACGCTATGCCGCGCCGCGTGTGGCGCTGGTGGGCGATGCGGCCCATGGGGTGCATCCGCTGGCCGGTCAGGGGCTGAACCTTGGCCTGCGCGACGTGGCGGCACTGGCCGAGGTGATCGTCGATGCCACACGGCGGGGCGAGGATATCGGCGCGCTGGACGTGATCGAACGCTATCAATCGTGGCGGCGCTTTGACGCGACCAGTCTGGCGCTTGGCATGGATGCGGTGAACGGGGTTTTCGGCAGCGACAATCCGGTGATCGCGGCGGCGCGCGGCCTTGGCATGGGGCTCGTCAGCGCCGTGCCGGGGTTGCGCCGGGGCTTCATGCGGCAGGCGGCGGGGCTTTCGGTCGATCCGATGCCGCGCCTGCTGACCGGCCAACCGCTGTAAGGGGGCCGGTATGGCTGGCGCAAACCCGACACCCGAGGCATTGCAGGCCTTTCTGGACCGGCTCAGCGCGGAAATCCATGAACGCGGCGATTGGGGCAAGGTCGCCGACTACATCCCCGAACTGGCCGATGTGGACCCGGCGCAATTCGGCATCGCCGTCCTGCTGGCCGATGGCAGCATGTGCAGCGCGGGCGCGGCGCGTGTCGGGTTCTCGGTCCAGTCGATCAGCAAGGTGTTTTCGCTGGCCTGCGTCCTTGGCCGCATCGGCGAACAGATCTGGCAGCGCGTGGGCCGCGAACCATCGGGGTCGCGCTTTGATTCCATCCTGCTGCTGGAACTGGAAAAGGGCATCCCCCGCAACCCCTTTATCAATGCCGGCGCGCTGGTGGTGACGGACGAGTTGCTGACCGGCCGAACACCCCGAGACGCGCTGTCCGAGATCATCCATTTCATCCGCTTGGCCGCCGATGATGACGACATCCATATCGACCGCGCCGTCGCCATGTCTGAACAGGATACCGGCGACCGCAACCGCGCCCTGGTCAATTATCTGAAATCCTATGGAAATCTGAAAAATCCCGTGGATTATGCGCTTGGCACCTATTTCCACCAATGCGCAATCGAGATGTCCTGCATCCAGCTTGCCCGCGCCGGCCGCGTCATTGCCGGACTGCCTGGCGCCCCCGCAATCCTGTCGCCGACCCGCGCGCGGCGCATCAACGCGCTGATGCTGACCTGCGGCCATTACGACGAATCCGGCGATTTCGCCTTTCGCGTGGGTCTGCCCGGCAAATCAGGCGTTGGCGGCGGGCTGCTGATCGTGGCGCCTGGCCGCGCCTCGATTGCGATCTGGTCGCCGGGGCTGAACGACACCGGCAATTCCCGCGCAGGCACCTTTGCGGCCCGCCGGCTGGCCGAGTTCACCGGCTGGTCGGTTTTTGGCTAGGCACCGCCGGGAACCCTCACTTCGGCGCGAGCGTTCTTGGCCCGAGCAATCCATCATTCGTGATGTGCAAGTCATTGGAGAATCAACCATGATTGGTGCCATGAACAAACGCACCCTCGCCCTTGCGCCCGTCTTCGCCCTTGCCTTCGCGCTGCCCGCGATGGCCGAGAAAATTCCCCTCAACGAATTGTCCAACTATCTGAACGGCCTCGGCACGATGAACGGCAAGTTCACCCAGGTGAACAATGATGGCAGCATCTCGACCGGGCAGGTCTATATCCAGCGCCCCGGCCGCGTGCGGTTCGAATATAACAACGACAACACGCTGGTTCTGGCCTCGGGCGGTCAGGTCGCCGTGTTCGACAGCAAGTCGAACAGCGCCGCCCAGCAATATCCGCTGTCGGAAACGCCGCTGTCGATCATTCTGGCGCAGAATGTCGATCTTGGCCGCGCCAATATGGTCACCGGCCACAGCGAACAGAAAAACACCACCGTGGTGACGGCACAGGACCCCGCGCACCCGGAATATGGCAATATCCAGATGGTGTTCACCGCCGGCCCGACCGAGCTGCGCCAATGGGTCATCACCGACAATGCCGGCGAAAAGACCACCGTGATCCTGGGTGAAATGGCCAAGGGCGGCAGCTTTGCGCCCTCGACCTTCTCGATCAACAACGAGATCGCGCGGCGGAACTGATCACGCAAAACATGGCAAGCCGGGCTGATCCATCAGTCCGGCTTATACATCCAATAAAAATTGCTGGCTTGAACTTCACCGCCTGACGCGCCAACGGTTACCGCGTCTGTTTTACGGTGACCACGCCATGACTTCCGCACAAGCCCGCCTTTTCACGCCGGTCCTGATCGGCGGCTCGATCATCCTGCTGATCAATTTCGCCCTGCGCGCCAGCTTTGGTGTGTTTCAGATCCCCATCGGCACCGAGTTCGGCTGGCCGCGCGCCGAGTTTTCGCTGGCGATTGCGATCCAGAACCTGGCCTGGGGCATCGGCCAGCCGATCTTTGGCGCGCTGGCGGAACGTTGGGGTGACCGCTGGTCGATCATTCTTGGCGCGCTGCTGTATTCCGGCGGGCTGATCCTGTCGGCCTATGCCACCACCCCCGAGACCATGCAGATGCTGGAAGTCATGGTCGGCTTTGGCATCGCCGGCACTGGCTTTGGCGTGATCCTGGCCGTGATCGGCCGCGCCTCCAGCGACAAGAACCGCAGTCTTGCCCTGGGCATCGGCACCGCCGCCGGGTCCGCCGGGCAGGTTTTTGGCGCGCCCCTGGCGGAGATCCTGCTGGCCTATTACAGCTGGCAGTCGGTCTTTATCATCTTTGGCGCCATCATCCTGTCGGTCATGCTGTTCCTGCCGCTTCTGGGTGACAGCAAGCCGGCCACGCGGTCCGAACTGGAAGACAGCATGGGAACGGTGCTGAAGCGTGCCTTCCGCGACCCGTCCTATCTGATGATCTTCGCTGGCTTCTTTTCCTGCGGCTATCAGCTGGCCTTCATCACCGCCCATTTCCCGGCCATGGTGGCCGAGATGTGCGGCCCGATCCTGCCGGGCGGCATGCTGGACAGCATCGGCATCTCGACCACCTCGTTGCTGGGCGCGGTGGCGATCAGCCTGATCGGGCTGGCCAATATCGCCGGGTCGATCTTCGCGGGCTGGCTGGGCAGCCGCTATACCAAGAAATACCTGCTGGCGGGGATCTATACCCTGCGCACCATCGCCTCGGCCGTTTTCATCCTGATGCCGATCACCCCCACCAGCGTCATCGTCTTTTCGCTGGTGATGGGCGGGCTGTGGCTGGCCACGGTGCCGCTGACCTCGGGTCTGGTCGCCTATATCTATGGGCTGCGCTATATGGGCACGCTGTATGGCTTTGTGTTCCTGTCGCATCAGCTGGGGTCGTTCCTGGGCGTCTGGCTGGGCGGCAAGATGTATGACGCTTACGGCGATTACACGATGGTCTGGTGGATCGGCGTCGGCATCGGGGCCTTCAGCGCCCTGATCCATCTGCCCATCCGCGAGGAACCGGCACGGACGGGCGCGGTCGCGGCAGCGGCCTGATCGACGGCGTATTTGACGGCTGGCGCGGCGCGGCATAGGGTCGCCGCGCCATCCACAGGAAGCCCACATGACCACAGCCAAGCCCGACCGTCACCACAGCGAACATGTCGTTGCGGTCCGTTACCAGCAATTGTCGGCCGAGGTGCGCGCCCTGCAACGGCAATGCTATGTCCTGGCCACGCTGCGCCTGCGCGAAGCCGTGGCCGCGAATGGCGGCACCGGGGAAGGTTTGGCGATCATCACCGACGTCGATGAGACGGTGATCGACAATTCCGCCGTCATGGCGCATGCGGCCATGGCCGGGGCCAAGCCCGACGGCATCGACACCTGGAAACTGTGGGAGCTTTACGGCAAGCCTCACCTGATCCCCGGCGCCATCGAGTTCCTGCGCCTGACCGACGAACTGGGCGTCCAGATCTTCTATGTCTCGGACCGCTTTATCGAAAACAAGGCCTATACCATGGCGACGCTGGAGGAGCTGGGCTTGCCGCAAGCCACCCCCGACCGCGTCCGCCTGATCGGCCCCCCCAAGGTCGAGCGCCGCGCCCTGATCGAGCGTGACTATCGCATCATCCTGCTGCTGGGCGATACGATGCACGACTTCCACGGCGATTTCGCGGGCGCCACGTTGGACGAACAATACGAACGCTCGGATGCCCATGCCGCACATTTCGGCCATGACTGGATCGTCTTTCCCAATGCCGCCCACGGCACCTGGATGGAGGCCGATCTGCGCCCCTGGGACGCCCCCGCCCAGGACTGAGGCGAAAGGTCAGTCGCGCCAGCCATCCTCCATCACCACGGCGTCAAGATCGGCCACGCTGGCCCAGCCTCGCGCGGCCAGTTCGGGGCCGTCGAACAGTTCGCTGATATGGCCAAGGCACAGCCAGGCAACGATGGCCACATGATCGGGCAGGCCCAGGATGGGGCGCAGATCGGCATCGTTGAAAATGCTGACCCAGCCCACGCCGATGCCCTCGGCCCGCGCGGCCAGCCACAGGTTCTGCACCGCGCAGACCGTGGAATACAGGTCCATGTCGGGATTATGGGTGCGCCCCAGCACCACCTTGCCACCCCGGCTGCGGTCGCAGGTGACGCAAATCGACAGCGGCGCCTTCTCGATCCCCTCCAGCTTCAGCGCGGCATATTCGGACTGCCGCGCCTGGGGGAACATCTGCCGTGCCTCGTCATTGGCACGGTCAAAGGCGCGTTTCACGGCAGCGCGGCGGGCCGGGTCGCGGATCAGGATGAAATTCCACGGCTGCGACAAGCCGACCGAGGGCGCCGCATGGGCCGCCCGCAGGATGCGCGTCAGCACCGCCGGGTCGATCGGATCGGGAAGAAATTCGTTCCTGACATCGCGCCGGTGCGCGATCACGTCATACAGCGCCTGCCGCTCGGCTTCGGAAAAGACCCGCGCGCGGGTCGGGGCACAATCTGCCGGATCCGTCATGCCCTGCCGACCCCATGGCTAGTCATCGTCATTGTCCTTGACGGGCCGCGACTTGCCGTTTTCATCCAGTGCGACAAAGGTGAAGGTCGCCTCGGTCACCATCTGGCTGCGTTCGCTTTCGCGCTGGCGACGCCAGGCCTCGACATGGATCTGCATCGAGCTGCGGCCAAGCCTGGTCAGTTCGGCGAACAGCGATACCTCGTCACCCACCTTGACGGGGCGGTGGAATTTCATGCCCTCGACCGCAATGGTGGCGCTGCGGCCATGGGCGGTCAGTGACGCGATGCTGCCGGCGGCAAGGTCCATCTGGCTCATCAGCCAGCCACCGAAGATGTCGCCCGCCGGGTTGGTATCGGCGGGCATGGCGATGGTGCGGATGGTGGGCGCACAATCGGGCATGTGATCATCGTCATCGGTCATGCTGGTGCTTTCTGGCTGGCATCCAGGATATAGCGGGCGGTCATCAGGTCCAGATGCGCCCCACCGCCATTCTTGGCGATGGTGATCTCGTCATCGCTGGTCCGGGCGTAACGGCCCGTGGGCAGGTCATAGAAATCGGCGATGATATGGCTTTCGGTGATCGCGCCGCTGTCCAGCGGGATCTGGATTTCGCCGATATGGCCGATGGTGGTCTTGCGGCTGTCCACGAACAGGCGCGCACGTTGCAGGGCGGCATCGTCAACTTCGCGCATATCGGGGCGATAGGCGCCGATCAGATCCAGATGGGTGCCAGGCGACAGCCATTGGCCGCGAATCAGCGGCTCGCGGGTCATGGTGGTGGTGGCGATGATCTCGGCCGCCGCGACGGCGTCTGGCAGATCCTCGGCCACCGCGGTGCCAAACTGCAAGGCCAGTTCCTCGGCCGGGCCGGGGCTGCGGTTCCAGACCGTCACCTGAGCATCGGGGATCATCGCGCGATAGGCCGCGATCACCGACCCGGCCACCTTGCCCGCGCCCACGATCAGCACCCGCCGCGCATCCTTGCGTGCCAGCCGCCGGGCCGACAGCAGACTGTCGCCGGCCGTCTTCCATTTCGTCACCAGATGAAAATCGACGATCGCCGCCAGCTGCCCCGTCAGGTCGTCGAACAGGTTCACCGCGCCGTTGATCGCAGGCAGGCCGCGCCCCGGATTGCCGGCAAAGATCGTGGCGGGCTTGACCGCCAGCCCCAGCCCGTCGATCCATGCCGAGCGGGTCAGCAGCGTATCGTCGCGGCGATAAAGAAAGCTGTCCGCGATCTCGGCCCTGGGCAGCGCATGCCCCGCAGCAATAGCATCGGTCAGCGCGATCCAGTCCAGCCGCGCCTCGGCCTCTGGGCCTATGATCTGCGGTTTCATCACGCCTCCTCACCTGCTTGCAGCGCCAGCCTAGCCGTGGCAGGGGCGGTGAACAAGGTGGCGTTAGCCACGGTCGGGCAGGCTGTCGGACAGCATGGCATCCATGGCCGCGACAAAGGCCATGACAGCGGGCGAGGGCGGCACCTCGCGCACGGGTTCGGGCGTGGCAGTGCCAACCGGGGCCGAGGTCATCTTGCGATCTGCCCAGCCCTTCAACTGGCCGATGGAATAGCCGTTCAGGAAGGGGTTGGCATTGACCACGGCGGCACCCATGACCTGCAAGACGCTGGCCTCATCCGCCGATGACAGCGCGCGATGGGCGCCCTCGGGGCCAAGAAAATGCGCCAGATACAGGCGCCCGGCGGTGATCTGGTGGCCACGGGCGCGCAGATAGGCCTCGTTCTCTTGCGCCAGATGTTTGACCATCTCGCGCGACAGATCGGGGTTGAACCGCAGCGCCAGTTGATCGGCGCGCGACATGCTGACGGCCAGATCCGGGCGATAGCTGCGCATCATCCGCAGCCAGGTCGATTCGATGAACTGCCCCAGCCCCGAGGCCGTCGACAGCGGGTTTCTGGCATTGGGGTTGCCGGCGCTTTCCACCCGGATGATGCGGCCGATCAGCATCTCGACCGCGTCCGAGGCCAGCACCGTCTGCCCACCCGTGAAGAATGGCATCGGGTTGATCGCCTCGCCGCCCCGGAAGGCCTGGAAGAACAGCCCGTCCTCGCCGCCCTGCGGCTGGCCGACGCGGCCAAGCGCACCGCCCGAGGGCACCTGTGCCCCCTGCGCCAGCCCCTCGGCCAGCGCCGACAGCCCGGAATAGCGTGTCGACAAGCCGCCACCGTGATCCAGAACCAGATTGAAGCCCGCCGCCGGATCCCCTTCGATGCTGCGCAACTGGCCGGCGGCGGCGGCGATGACGGGCGCGCCACGGGCGGCGGCGAACTCGATCCCCGGCAGGGTTCCGGCACCCTTCTGGCCGGCCATTTCCGCGCCGAACTTGCGGCGGATCGTGCCGGTGACCGGCAGCGTCATCACCATCCCGCCGCCGCCAGCCTGCACCACCCGCGCGCCCGGCGCATGGCAGCGGAAGCCCTGCCCGTCCTCGCGCGGGACGACATAGCAGGGCTTGGCCCCGGAAGGGCCGTCGACGCCCGCGAACAGCACCTGCCCCGCCAGCCCGCCGCCCGCGCCATGATCGCGCGCATAGATCAGCGTCAGCCGGTCGCCCGGATCGGCATAGCCGCCCAGATCATGCACCTGCGCCATCATCGCAATGATTTCGCCCACGATCTCGGTCGGGACCTCGGCGCGGATCGCGGCGGAATAGATCACGTCGAGCAACCGATATTGCAGACCCTCGCCGGGCTGCTCGGCCTCGCCCTGGGCCAGCGCCATGATATCATCGTCGATCCAGGGATCGGCCGCCGCGATCATCTGATCGGCGCCGCTGCGCGCGACGGTCCCCTGCCAGCCCTGCCCGCCATAAAGCGACAGCTGCATCATCCGCGGATCATCGGCCAGGGGCGCATAACGGATCGCCACGACAGATCCCTGCGGCAAAGGCTTGTCGACCGGCAGGGTCGCCGCCGCGCCAGACAGGATCGTGTCGATTTCCGAGGGCTGAAAGCCATTGTCGCGCAGCAGGTCCTGCAACGAGGTTTCCAGCGCAAGATCAAGGATCAGTTCCTGTGACAGCGGCAGGCGTTCGGCCTCGGGTCGCAGAAAAACCGTATTGGCGGCCATGCGGGCCGGGGTCTTTTCCGCCTCGGTCATGGTCAGCGGGTCGATCGGTGCGGGTGCCCGCCGTTGTTCGTCAAGCATCTGAAGGGACCGCGTGCGCTGAGATTGAAACAGCGCGAAATCCTCGGGGCTGCTGGGCAGCGCTGTCATCAGCCGCCTTTCGCGCACATGCAGGGTTTCGTTGACCAGCAGCAGCCGGTCAGGTGCGGGCAGCCCGACGCGGCCGACATCCAGCGTGGGCGGACCGGGCAATGGCCGGGTGGTGCGACTGGCCGGGCCATCCTCGGCCAGCCGCAGGATCAGCGGATCGCCGGGCAGATCGGTGAAGGTATCGGCGCGCACCACCGGCGCGACATCGAACTGATCGGCGACCTGCACCATCTGCGCCTCGTCGCCGGTCGCGACGGCACCCGCGCCACCGCCACCAGCCACCACATAGCCGGGATCAGCCGGCCCGGATGCGCGATCGGGCCAGAACATCCAGCCCAGCCCGCCGACCAGAAACAGCCCGACCAGCGCCACCCCGCCGCGAATGGCGCGAGTGCGGTTACGACGACGGCGGGCGCTGCGCCGATGGCTTTGAAAGGCGGGATCAACCTGCATCACGCGGACAGCCTAGCGGAAGATCCCGGCGCCCAGTGCACTGGGGTCCAGCCCCCCACCGGAAGCCGCAGCCGGCGGCGGCGGGGCCGGCGGCGCGGGTCGGGCCGGCTGTTGTGGCTGACGCGGCGTGCTGGGCCGGGGTCTTTCACGCTGCGGGGCAACCACGGGGTTGCGCGCGGCCGGCTGCACCACCGGATCGGGGCAGCGCACATCGTCGCGCAACGCTATCTGCCGGAACAGGGTGATGTCCGCCTCGCGCGAGGAAGCGCTGCCGCCCGCCTGCTGGAAATAGCGGTCAACCGCCTGACGCGATCCATTGCCCCACAACCCGTCGACCTGCGACTTGTAGCAGTTCATCCGTTGCAGTTCGGTCTGGATCGCACCGGCCATCTGATCAGCCGGCGGATCAAAGGCGCCGCTTTCCAGCAGGCTGGCGAAAAGCTGTGGATCCTGTTCACGGATGCGGCGGCGTTCCTCGAAATCGGTGCCAACGGCGGTGCCTTGCAGGCTGTCGTCACCGGCTGCCGGCGCATCCTCGGTCACCCGCTCGCCCACGATGATCGAGGGCTCAGGCAGCCCCGCCTGCGTCGGGCGTGCCTGACGATCGCCCCCCAATGGCTCGACATTCGCCGCCACGGGCAGGATCTGCACCCCGCCGGCACCAACCACCCGACCCGCAGCCGAGGTCGGACCGGGCCGCGCCGATGCAACCACGACCGTGGTCGGGTTGATGGGACGCAGGGGCTGATCCAGGATCAGCGTGCCCCCCGATGATGGGTTGATCGTCGCCGCCTGCGCCTGAAACCCTGCCCATCCCGCACCTGTGACAACCGGCAGGCCCGCGCCGGCCAGGCTGTCGGATATTTCGCTGCCTGGCTGTTCCAGCGCCGAGAGCAGCACCGTCGTCAGACGCGGCGCGGCGGTGCAGTCATCCACACCACCCGGCGATCTGGCGATCATCCCGCCACCCGGTGCATCGACCGGAAGCAGCGCCGATTCGCCGTTTTGCGCGGCGTCGTCAGCGGGGGAGGGCGTAACCGGGCAGGATTCCGCCAAAAGCATAGCCTGCGCCTTGGCGGGATAACGCCCAGCCAGTTCGGCCAGATCGACCGGACCAGATGACAAGACCGCCATCTGTCGCCCGTCCTGCTGGACCAGATCGGCCGAAAGATAGATCAGCATCACATCGGGGGCCTCGACCGGCGCATCGGGCAGACCCGACGGGTTTTCCAGCCGCCGCACATCGAACCCCGCCGCCAGCAAGGCACGAGACACCGCCAGGGCATCGCGGCCGGGTTGGCCTGCCTCTTGCGCGGGGGCGCGATCGGCGATCACCAGCGCCTGCCGTGTCTCGGCCAGCACCGGCGAGGCCAGCAGGACGGTCGCACCGGCCTGCAAGATCATCCGCCCCAAGGTTTCGCGCATCAGTCCTTTCCCCTGTCCATGCTGATATTTAGTAGCCCAGATCGGCCCGTCAGGCGAGTCCGTCACGCATCCGGCTTGCAATCTTGTGAAGGCCGGCGCCGCCCGTCGCGTCATGGCTGCGGCGCGACAAAAACGGTCCAGTCGCCCTCTTGCCCGGTATCAATTTCGACAAAGCGCGCCTCGATATGACCGCGCAGCAGACAATCCTGTTCGCCCTCGATCCTGAACCTGCGCGGAGAAACGCACATCGGCACCGATCCGGGCAGGACGGATTTGCCGAAAACATCGGAAGCAAACAGGTAAAGATAGCGTACCGAAAGGGTGCCCCGGATCAGCGTGGCGCATTGGTTGGGGGCGACGCGCCACCAGCCCTCGGTGCGGAAACCTCGCTCGGTCGGTTGACCAAAGGCAAGGTTCAGCACGTCAAAACTTTGATTGCAGACCTTGAATTCCGCCCTGGCCGGACCGGCCCAGCAGATCAGCGCAAACAGCAACGGGACAACATGGCGTAACATCAAGCCCTTTCAACCGCTTCGCCGCCGAATAGGCAAGCCACGGCATCACCTTGCAGTGCAATCAATCTTTATCGGCGCAGCCCCTCATCATCACGCAAAAAACTGTGCTATGGATCAACGAATCAAAAACATAACGAGAGGTTCACTGTGCTTGCCTTCAGCCCCAGTAAGACGGCAATTCTTCTTCCGGCTCTGGTCCTGTCGGGGGCTTTGGCCCTGCCCCTTGTCACCCATGCGCAAGAGACTGCCCCAGCCCAGCCCGAAGGCCAGATCGTGCTAGAGTTGAATAACGCGACCGATACCGAAGGCGGGGCCTGCCGGATGACATTCGTGGCCACCAATGGCAGCCCTGACAGCTTTGCACAGACGGGCTGGCAGGTCGGGATCTTTGACGGGCAGGGCATTGTCCGGTCAATCCTGGCGCTGGAATTTGGTGCCCTGCCGGCCAGCAAGACCAAGATCGTGCTGTTCGACCTGCCTGGCCGGGGTTGCGCGGATATTTCGCGCGTGGTTGTCAATGACGTAACCTTGTGCCAACCCGAGGGCAGCGCTCAGGGCGAGTTGGCCTCGACCTGCCTTGATGCGTTGGCCACCAGGTCGCGTGCAAATATCGAGTTCGGCATCTGATTTCATGAATTCTTCGACTCTCAGCCTTGGTCTTCCCGCTGCGACGGTGGCGGTATTCGTGGCACTCGGCATCCTTTCGGTGCTTGCCCTGACCGTAACGATCTTCAAGATCCTGCAATTCCGCCGTATGGGTGTGGGCCAAAGCAGCCTGGCCGATCAGGTCCTGGACGACTGGCTGAATGGCCGCCCGGACGAGGCGATGCGCAAGGCAGGCAAGGGCGAGGGCGTTCTGGCCCGCGTCCTGCAAGCCGTGATGTCAGGGCTGCGCGCGCGGCCCAACGATCCCAGCTATGCAGAAGAACTTGGCCGTCAGTCTGCGCTGGTCGAACTGGCAACCCTGGCCGCGCGGATGCGCCTGCTGGAATCAGTTGTGCAGGCGGCGCCCATGCTGGGGCTGCTGGGCACGGTGATCGGCATGATCGACGCCTTTTCGGCGCTGTCACAAAGCACCGGCGCGGTCGATCCGGCGCAGCTGGCCGGCGGTATCTGGACCGCCCTGACCACCACCGCCATTGGCCTGGCCATCGCGCTGGCCACCTATTTCGTAGCCAATTGGCTGGAATCCCGCATTGATTCGGAACGCCAGGATATCGAGATGGTGATCTCGGCCGCGATTCACGGCCGGGTTTCGGGCGGCGGGCGGCGTTGATCCATGGACGGCGCGCATCGCACCCGCGCAAGGATCCAGTTGCCGCGCCGCCAGCGCCACTATGGATTCGCGCTGACGCCGCTGGCGGATGCGATGTTTCAGCTGCTGGTCTTTTTCATGCTGTCGGCGAATCTGACGCCCTACTCGCTGCTGAACCTGCGTGCCGGTGCCATCGCCGGCGGCCGGGCGGCCGAGCCGTCGGACAGCGGCGATCCGACCGGCCCGCAGGCAATGGCACCGGGCGAGACAGCCATCTGGTCGGTCAGCCGCGAATCCATCGTGGCCAGTGGCCAGCGCTTTGGATTTGACGCCCTGCCGCAACTGGCCCAGGCAATCCGGGGGGCGGGAACGGCGCGGGTGCTGCTGGTGACCCGGCCGGATGCGCAGGTGCAGGGCATCGTCTCGGTTCTTGAGGCATTGGCGGCCCATGACATCACCGATGTGCAGCTGGCCAGCACCAGCGCGGGTGCCGACAGATGAGCGTTTCGCTGCCTCCACGCCGGCAGGGCGCGCATATCGACACCTCGCTGGCGATCGTCAATATCGTGCTGCTGCTGATCTTCTTCTTTCTGGTCACCGGTCAGATCACCACCGAGGATACCGGCGATGCGGTCGACCTGCCGATCAGCCGCGAACTGCCGCTGGATCAGCTGCCCCGGCCGCTGCTGCTGGTCACGGCCGAGGGCGGATGGCTGCTTGACGGGGCCGAGGTCGCGCCCGATCTTCTAGAGGTCGCGCTGGACAATCTGCCGCAGCCGGTAACGCTGCACCTGCTGCTGGACCGGGCCGCGCCGGCTGACCAGTTGACCACGATATTGCGGCACCCTGCGCTGGCCGAACGCTCGGTCCGGCTGGTGACGCTGAAGGAAAGGGCGGATCAATGATCGGCCGCATCGGTGACAGGCGAGGCCATTGGATTCAGGCCTTGGTCATCTCGTTGGTGCTGCATGGTGCGGCGGCGGCGGCGATGCTGGACGTGCTGCCCAGCCTGCCCGAAAAGCAACGCGACCGCGACCTGCCCCAGATCGACATCCTCAGCCTGCCCATCGAACAGGGTGCGCCACCCCCGGTTTCGGTCACCCCGGTCGAGCCGCTGGTCGCGCCAGTGGCGACGCCCGCCGCCATCGCAAGCGCCGTGCCCCCCCCGGTAACAGGTGCGACCACGGCTGAAGAACCGCCAGAACAGGCCGAGCAATTGGTGGTCACCCCGTCGGACGAGATGTTGCAGGCGACCACCGGGCTGGCCGAGCGCCCGCCCCGGCGCCCGCTGACTGACCAGCAGAGCATTGAACCGGTGACGCCAGACGATCAGCCCCGCATTGGCGTCGATCTGGCAGCCCTGCCGCCGGGCATGGGCGCCGGGCCTGCCGATCAAGCCGGAACGCCCGAACAGAATGCCGCCATTACCGATCTGGTCCAGCGCCTGCGCGGGCGGCTGGCACAGCCCTGCCTGGCCGCGCTGCCCCAGACGATCGGCGGGGACGAGGTCTTGCTGACGGTTCTGGGGGCGGTCGACCGCGATATCTCGGATCTGTTTCGCGACATTGCCGTCGATGTGGCGGTGCCGATGACCGAACGTTCCGTGCTGCTGGATCCGCGGCAATGCCCCGCTGTCGATTTCGCGCGGGCGGCAGCCAGCTATCCGGCACTGCCGCTGACCCTGCGGCTGGAAACGTCCGAGGTCGCCTCGGATGACCGGCTGATCGGACAGATCGAGGGTGTTGGCGACAATCAGGCCAGTCTGCTGATGATCGACGACAATGGCGTGGTGCAGGATTTGCGCCGGTTCACCCTGCAAACCGGCGATGTGATCCGCTTCGACGTGCCGGTCTATCGCGTTGGCGGTGACCGCGATACCAGCCAGCTGCTGATGGTCGTGGCCCTGCCGGAACGCCCGACAAGCATTGGCGCGATGGCCGGCCGGCTGGCCAGTGATTTCTTTCCGCCCCTGACCGAGGCCACTGCCGGACGCGCGTTGATCGGTGTCGCGCCGATCTATGTCCGGGCGCCACGCTAGCACGCGCCGCCCGTGATCGGTTTCCTCAGGCCGCGCGCCTCAGGGGGTTTTCGCCTTTCGCTTGCCTGACGAGGGCGCAGCGCCTTCCGATGGCTTTTCCTTGCGCTTTCCGGCAGCCCGCTGATCGGGCGGCGCCTCGCCAAAATCATAGGCGAAATCGCCATCCTTCAGGATGATGGTCACATCGGACATATCCTTGCCCGCGACCATGCGCGCCAGAACCTGACGCGACAGGTCCGGCAGGATCGAGTTGGTGATGATATTGTCGATCATCCGCCCGCCGCTGTCGGGGTCGCGGCACTGTTCGACGATATGGTCGATCACCGCATCCTGCCAGCCCAGACGGGCGCCATGCGCCGTGCGCATCCGCCCGACGATCGCGCCCAGCTTCAGTTTGGCGATGCCGGCCAGAACCTCGGTGCCAAGCGGATAATAGGGGATGGTCACGATCCGCCCCAGCAGCGCTGGCGGGAACACCTTCAGCAGTTCCGGCTTCAGCCGTGCTTCCAGCATATACATGTCGGGCGTTGTCTCGCCACCCTCGGCCATGTCCATGATGACATTGGTGCCGACATTCGAGGTCAGCAGGATCAACGTGTTGCGGAAGTTGATGGCGCGGCCATTGCCATCCTCCATCATGCCCTTGTCAAAGACCTGGAAGAACAGCTCGTGCACGTCCGAATGGGCCTTTTCGATCTCGTCCAGCAGCACCACGGAATAGGGTTTGCGCCGCACGGCTTCCGTCAGCCGCCCGCCTTCGCCATAGCCCACATAACCCGGAGGCGCGCCCTTCAGCAGGCTGACGGAATGCGCTTCTTGAAACTCGGACATGTTGATGGTGATGACGTTTTGCTCGCCACCATACAGCTGTTCGGCCAGGGCCAGCGCGGTTTCGGTCTTGCCGACGCCGGACGGGCCGCACAGCATGAAAACGCCAATGGGCTTGTTGGGGTTCGACAGGCCGGCGCGGCTGGTTTCCACGCGCTTGGCGATCATCTTCAGCCCGTGATCCTGCCCGATCACCCGTTCGCGCAGATGATCGGCCAGGCCCAGGATGGCCTGCAATTCGTCGGCCACCATGCGGCCCGCCGGAATGCCCGTCCAGTCGCTGATGACCGATGCCACGGCCTGTTCATCGACATGCGGCCAGATCATCCGGTCGTCGGGGTTGCGGTCGCCCAGCTTGGCCATCTGGGCGGCCATTTCGGCGCGCACAACCTCGGGGTCGAAATCCTCTCCCTCGGCCTTGGCCAGTCGTTCGCGCAGAGCGAGGATCTGATCCACAACGGCCTTTTCCTCGGCATAGCCTGCCTCGGCCTCGGCCAGTCTGCCGCGCAGCTTTTCCGCCTCGTCGCGGGCCTCGGCCAGCCGCGTTTCATTCGTTTCGCCCAGATCGCGCTCGGCTTCCTTGGCGGCGATCTCGGTTTCCAGCGCGGCGATGGATTCGCGCAGATCGGCGATGCGGGCCGGCGTTGCGTTCTGGGAAATCGCCACGCGGGCGCAGGCGGTATCCAGCAGGCTGACGGCCTTGTCAGGCAATTGCCGCGCCGGGATATAGCGCGCCGACAGCGCGACCGCCGCCGTGATCGCCTCGTCCGAGATGCGGACCTTGTGATGGGCCTGCATCGGGTCAAGAATGCCGCGGATCATATAGCAGCACTGTTCGATCCCCGGTTCGTCAATCGTGATCGGCTGGAAACGCCGCGTCAGCGCCGGGTCTTTCTCGATATGGTTGCGATATTCGGCCCAAGTGGTCGCGGCGATGGTGCGCAGCGTGCCGCGCGCAAGCGCCGGTTTCAGCAGGTTGGCGGCATCGCCCGTGCCCTGCGATCCGCCCGCGCCGATCAGGGTATGAGCCTCGTCGATAAAAAGGATGATCGGGATGGGGCTGGCCTGCACTTCCTCGATCACGGAACGCAGGCGTTGTTCAAATTCGCCCTTCATCGACGCACCGGCCTGCATCGCGCCGATATCCAGCATGTAAAGCCGCATTCCTTGCAGGGCGGGCGGCACATCGCCGGATGCCAGACGTTGCGCGAAACCCTCAACCACGGCGGTCTTGCCCACGCCCGCCTCGCCCGTCAGGATCGGGTTGTTCTGGCGCCGGCGCAGCAGGATGTCGACGATCTGGCGGATTTCCTCATCCCGGCCGACGATGCGGTCCATCGTGCCCGATTCCGCCTGCGCCGTCAGATCGACGGAATAACGGCCAAGAGCGGTCTTGGCGCCATCACCCTGCGCCGCGCCGGGCGTGCCCTTGCCCACCAGGCCCGAGCCATCCATCGGGCGCATGGTCTCTTCTTCGGATGCGGCCCACAGCGTGCGGCTGTCACCGCTGAGCCGGTCGACCGAGACATCGGCAAAGACCGGCGAGATGGTCAGCAATTCGCGCCGCAGATGGCCATCATTCAGCATCGCGACCAGCGCGTGCCCGGTGCGGATCTGGGTTTCGCCAAAGAACAGCGTGGCATAGGTCCAGGCGTGGTTCAGCGTGTCGCCCAGGCCATCGGCGATGCCCGGCGTTTCGGTCACGCCCTTTTTCAGCGCGGCCATGGCGCGGTCGGCATCCTGCAAGGCCTTGCCACGATCCAGGCCCATTTCGCGCAGCGAAACCGAGATGTCGCAATCCTGATTGGACAGCACATGGAACAGCCAATGCGCCAGTTCCACATTGCGGTTGCCCTCACCACGGGCATGGCGCATCGCCTGGATAAAGGCGTCATAGCCTGCACGGTTCAGCTTTCCGGCGAATTTCTCGATACTGATTTCGGTCATTAAAAGTCCTCAGGCGGCGGGTCGGTCTGCATCCAGCGTGAATGTGGCTGCGGTCACAAAAGCGGTTGGGTCGTCATTGGCAGGGGCCAGCGCGGCCATCCAGCCCAAACTGGCGGATTTGCCCAGAACGGCGGGGTCTACCTCGGTCGCCGGCAACGACAGCGAGACATCGACCACATAGGTCTTGCCCAGATACCAGAACACGATATCGGCCAGCCGCTGATAGCCGGGCTGGCCAGGCAGATAGCGGCGATATTCGGCTAGGCTGCTGGTGCGCAGGTCCAGCCGGATCTTTTCACCGACCGATTGCACCCGCGCACCCAGATACATGTCACGGCCAAGGCTGCTGCCGCGCTGGCCCAGGTTGGATGTATCGGCCGGGTCAAATTCCATCCAATAGGGAACATGTTCCTCGATCTCGGTATTCACGGCCAGATGCGTCTCGATCATCTGGCGCAGGCGCACAGGGCTGCGCACCCTGCCACCGAACAGCGACACCATAGGCAGGCGGGCCAGATCGTTCAGCCCGTCATGGTCGCGAAAGGCGGGCGTTCCGGTGCCGGCCACCGCAGCGACATAGCCGTTGAAACGGTCACTGCCGGGGTGGTCGAACTGGGTGATTGCGCGCGAATCGGACCAGGCACGGAAGAACAGTTGCAGGAACCGGGTCGCCAGAATGTCGGTGAAGGCGACAAAACTGTCATCGCCGCCTTCCAGCCAGCGCGCGACCTCTTCGGTCGTATTCAGCGGCAGCGCGCCCTGCGGGCCAAAGAAACCCAGGACCTGCGCGCGCAGCGACCCTGCCCGCTCAGCCGAGAAATCGCCCACCGGAAAGGCAAGCGAGGGGTCTTGCCCGATGCGCACCACCTCGTCCCGCAATCTTGCGGCGCGACCGATGGGCGGCTTGTGGGCGGCCTCGCGCTCCAGCTCGCGCAGACGGGCCAGAAAGCCGTGCTCGCCCCCGCTCACAGCAGGGCCCCGCTGCCGGTGCGCGGCGGCCAGCGCATGATCTCGCCACGCTGCTGGCTGATCGTCACCGATTGGGTAAAGCTGTTGATATTGGCGTATTCCGCGAAAAAGCGGTCCAGCACGGCGGCAAGGGTGATGATGCCCGCACCTTCAAAGGCAGCTTCGTCAAAGGTGACGCTGATTTCCAGGCCCCGTGCGGGAAAGAAGCCGTCCGCCCGGCGAATGGACCGCACCACGGGCCGCGTTTTCAGCGAGCGGATGCCCTGAATCTGCGCCTCGGTGACGCTGTCGGACATATCGGCGAACAGGCTCAGCAATTCGCGCAGGCTTTCGGCGCCATCGCGGCCCGGCCGGTCATCCAGCCCGAAATGGTTCAAAGACAGATAGGACAGCAGCCGCCAATAGACATCGCCCTGCGTCGCCCGATGCGGCGAGCCGCGGTCGATTTCCAGCATGGATTCGCGCGGCTTCGTCGGGCCGATCAGACAGGCCAGTGCGATGGCGGTATCGGACGAGAAGTGGAAATCATCCTTGCTGCCAGCGATGGGCAGATATTCGGGCAGGTGCCGGTTCGAACACAGCGTACGGATCTGCAACCGCTGCGCCCGGCCGGAAACCTCGTCGGTCGGTGGCTGGTACAGCGAAATATAGGTTTCCGTCCCGCGATAGCGGTGGCGCATGCCAAAGCGGGTTTCATGGGTGGTCAACCTGCGCTGCCTGCGGCGGGCTGTGTAATACAGCGCCTGACGCGGCGGGCTGCCGCCATCGGGAAGGGCGTAAAGCGGCCGCACCTCGACCTTGTCGGCGCTGCTGCCGTAATGGGCAAACACCTGGCTGATGCGGTGGATTTCGTAATGCGTGACCGGGCTGCTGTCGGGGGTGACGACAAATTCATGCCGCTTCTGGTCCAGACGGACCTGACTGCTGGTTTCCTCGAACAGGTTGACGGCGGCGGCACAGTTCAGCGCGATATCGGAATTGGCCAGTCGCGCGGCCAGCACGTCGTCGCTGCGCCGGAACTCGGCCACGATCTCGAACCGCTCGGCCTGTATGCGCGACAGGATCGGGCGCAGGCCGGTCAGCCGGAAACCCAGATATTTGCGTGGAAAGACAAAAGCCTCGCGCAGATGGGCAAAGCCGTCGAACAGCCGGGTATCACGGCGGAACAGGCGTTCATCCTCGGCAAAGCCGATCTGGCCTACCTGATCGGGGTTCAGGCGGATAAAGACCGGATCGCCCTGCTTGTCGATCCAGCGCAGCGACAGGCGCAGGCGGTCGCAATGGATCTGTTCATACAGCTCGGCCGCCTGACCGAAATCGGGCGCGGTCAGATGCAGCGTCAGCACATCCAGCGGCAAGCCGGACATGCCGCCCGACGTGGTGCGGCGGATGCCGATCTGAAGCCCGGCCTTGCTGCGCGGATCGGGATCCTGGCCCAAAGCGCCAAGTGGACCGGCCGCGTCGTGATAGGTGACGCCATCCACCGCCAAGGGCCACAGCGTCAGTGGCGAGGTCAGCTGAAACCGACAGGACACCCGCTGATCGGCGTCGACAAAACGCGCATCCATATATTCGCCGGGCGCAAAGCGATGGCCTTCGTCCAGCTTCTTTTCATCCACCGGGGCCTGCGCCTGAACCAGCATGACCGAGGGGATGGGCGCCAGCGCCTCGGGGAAGATCTGTTCCAGCAGTTCGGCGGTAAAGCTGCGAAATTCCTCGTCCAGTTTCAGCTGCACGCGGGCAGCCAGAAAAGCCGTGCCTTCCAGCAGACCGGCCACGGCCGGGTCGGTATTGTCGCGCAAAAGCCCGCCAAGCCGGTCGGCGATGCCCGGATAATCGGCGGCAAACTCGGCCGAACGTTCGTAAAGCAGGGCCAGTTCGCGGTTGTAGATATCTCGGAATGCTTTTTTCATCGTTCGGTCCGGCGCCCCGTCATTCGCAGCTTGCCCGCCCCCAGATCGACCTCGGCCACGAAATCCATCGGCAAATCGGCTGGCGAGGCGCGCATCTCGGCCGTGATATCGAAAAAGATGCGCTGGTCGGTCATCTCGGCGCTTTCAGATATACGCACCTCCAGCGTTTCGGCAATCAGCCGCGGCTCGTGCCGGATCAGCGATTCCCGGATCGAGGCGGCAATGCGCGAGCTGGTTTCCTGGCTGCGCGTCAGGCTGGACATGTCGCGAAAGCCGAAATTCACGATCGAGCGTTCGACCAGCGGCGTATCGGACAGGTCGATCAGGGCATCCAACCGGATCGTGTTCATCAGGCTGGCAATGTCGACGGCCATGTCGGATTGCATCGCGGCCGGGTCACTGCCGTCGCGGCTTTGTCGGCGGCGGACCGAGATCATGCGGTCATCATCAAGGCGGCGTTCGGCCGGGGCCGCATCGCGCGCGTCACCGGCGCGGGCGCTGGCGCGAAAGATCTGCATGATCGACATCTGCCGATCGGGGCGTGTCCGGGGGCTGCGGGTCATGATGCCTCAGCCTGCCATAGAAAAACCCCGGCGCAAGGGTTGCGCTGCGCCGGGGTTCGTTCCTGTCAGGAAATGGGCTTGATCCGAAAGGATCAGGCGTTCCATTCCTTGTTTTCGGCGATATCCCAGCCGGACATGGTCTCGGCACCAGCGGCGCCCGACTCTTCCTGAAGGGTGTACAGAACTTCGAACTTGCGGAAGTTCAGGGTCAGGGTTTCCTGGATACGGTCCAGACCGTCCTTGGAACCGCCGGTGTTGTAGCTGGTGATCATGATGTTTTCCATCTTGATCCGGAAATATTCGACCGGAGCAGCACCACCCGACTTGCGAACGATCAGTTCGCCGTTCTCGATGTGCTCGCCCGAAGTACAACGCTTGATCAGGTCGTTGGAAGCAAGGTCGACATACTTGCTCAGGGTGATGTCCTGAACGTTCACTTTGCCGCCACCGCCGCCGGAACCGACATGGGTGGTGCCCGACTGGGTCAGGCCCCAGTTCCAGGCCAGAACGTCAATTTCGTTCCGGTGGGTATCGTCCTGCGATTCCCCTTTGATGTTGTTCGACAGCTTCAGAAAGATATCAACGGCCATACACTCGCTCCTTTAATTACGACTAGCCAGGATAAAATCATTTGCCTTTCGGCAGCTTGGACACCAGGCTCATCCCGATATCCATTCCTTCAAGCTGGAAATGAGGCTTGAGGAAAAACTTACCGACGTAATAGCCGGGATTCTCTTCGTCCTCCACCACTTCCACTTTTGCCCCTGCCAGGGGTTTCTTGGCCTTTTCCCGTTCGCTTGCGCTTTCGGGATTGCCAGACACATACTTGTTCACCCAACTCTGCAACTGCGTCTGAAGTTGCAGCCGATCGGGATTTTGCCCGATCTTGTCACGCACCATTACCTTCAGATAATGACTGAAACGTGACACGGCGAAAATATAGGGCAGGCGCGAGGACATGTTGTCCGAAGCGGTCGCCTGATCGTCCACGTATTTCTTGGGACGATAAAGCGTTTGCGCACCGATAAAGGCAGCCTTGTCGGTGTGCTTGCGGTGGATCAGACCAATCAGACCGGCTTTGGACAACTCGCCCTCGCGCCGATCGGTGATCGACACTTCCGTCGGGCATTTCAGGTCTTTGGACCCGTCACCCGTATCGAAAGTGTGGCTGGGCAGGTTCAGAACCTCGCCCCCCGACTGAACGCCGCGAATCTGCACCGTCCAGCCGTATTCCTTATGTGCCCGGTTGATGTTCACCGCCATCGCATGCGCGGCGTTCATCCAGGCATATTGCTTGCCGTCATGGCCATCGGTCTGTTCCTGGAAGTCGAATTCCTCGACCACCGAGTTCGAGTTCTGGCCATAAGGTTCACGCGACAGCACGCGCGGCAGGGTCAGCGCGATATAGCGGCTGTCCTGGCTGTCACGCAGGCTGTTCCACGCCGCATATTCCGGCGTGTCAAAGATTTCCGACAGATCGGGCGGGGTGCCGATCTCGTTCCAGCTGTCCATGCCCAGCAATTCGGGCGCGGCAGAGCTGAGGAAGGGCGCATGCGCCGCCGCCGCCACCTTGCCGATGGACCGCAACAGGCCGACATCAGCGGTGGACTGGTCGAAATAGTAATCCCCGATCAGCGCGCCAAAGGGCTTGCCGCCCAGCGTGCCGAATTCCTGTTCATAGACCTTCAGATGCAGGGGCGACTTGTCCCATTTCGCACCCGGATAGCGCCGCATCATCGCTGCCAGTTCAGGCTTCGAGGCGTTCAGAACCTTGACCCGCAGGGTCGCGTCAGTTTCCGAATTGTTGACCGTATAGGCCAGACCACGCCACGACGCTTCCAGCTTCTGGAATTCGTCATGATGCATGATCTGGTTCAGCTGGTCGGACAGCTTCTTGTCCATCTTGGCCAGCATGGCGGTGATCGTGTCGATCACGTCCTCGCCGATCAGCGCCTGGTCTTCCAGGGCCTCGTGAACCAGTGCGACGACGGCGTTGTCGACCTCTTTGGCCGCGACATCCGTGCGCGGCTTGATCGTCTGGCGCAGAATGTCGGAAAACTCGTCCAGCTCGTTAAGGCCGGCGTCCTGCCGTTCAACCTGCTGCGGGGCTTGAGCCATATATCAGTCCTCCGTCCCTTCATCGGACTTGGCCCTGGCGCCTTCACGCGCCGCCAGTGCAGCCATCAATTCGGGGTCGTTCAAAAGCTGTTTGATCTGATCCTGAGCCTTGGGCTTGGAATTCATGTAACGCTGAAGGTTGGCCAGATGTTCACGGGCCTCCAGCAATTTTTTCAGTGCCGGAACCTGACGCGCAATAGCGGCAGGCTCGAAATCATTCATCGAGCGAAACTCAAGACTGACCCCCAGACGGCCATCACCGCCCAGTTCATTCTCGACGTTAAACGACAGACCCGGCGTGACGCTTTCCATGTATTCGTCCAGCGAGGCGGCGGTCACGTCGACGAAGTCGCGTTCTTCCATTGCCTCTTTCTCGACGGGCGAGGCGTTGCCGGACAGATCGGACATGACCCCCATCACGAAGGGCAGTTCGACCATCTTTTCGCTGTCATAAGGGTCTTCATAGGAAATATTCACCCGCGGCGGGCGATTACGCTTGATAAAATCGGTCGACTTGTCCGCGGCCATACTAAAACTCCTAACAGATGCGCAGAACGAAACCCTCAAATCCGCACAGTGTCAATGCCACAAGGGGCTTTTCCTGTCGGATTGGCTAGTCGTCATGCCTTTGGTTCAACCTTGGGCAGCAATTCCGCCACAATCGCCTGAAATCCCTTGTCCATAAAGCCTCTGGCGCGCGACAGCAGGATCGGAATCGGGCTTGCCGGCTCTTTCGCGGCATAGAAATCCTCGACCGCGCGCAGCTGTGCGGCGACCTCGGCGCGCGAGGTCAGCGCCAAGGCTGCGACCGGGTCGGATTCGGGCTGGGGGGCGGCCTGATCGAACCCGCCAAGCGCGCTTTCAGACAGCTTCTTCATCCGGTCCATCGACACGGCAAAGCCGGTTTCGGGGGCGAATCCTATTACCGCCTTGGCCGCATCGGCCGGCAAAAGCGTTTCCAGCGCCTCGATCAGCGGACGGCCGATCAGCAGCCGCGCCTGCGTCACCAGAAGCAGGGCCGGCGATGAAGGTTCATGTTGCGCCAGATAGCGTTCCGCCCCCTCCAGCGCGGCCCGAACGCCTGCCCGGTCGGCAATCGCACCCGCGGCCTGGGTCATCGCCACGGCGACAGGTGCCGCACCCAAAATGGCGATCGGCTGCCCCGCATCCGCAGGGGCATCGGCACCGGCAGCATCCACCTGCGGTTCGGCAGCAGCGACCGTCGGGCCGGCGGCCTCGTCTGACCACAGGGTCAGGTTGGGGCGCGCTTCGTGCAGCAGTTGCTGCATGCCGGTCAGCGTCTGCAAGGTCTCATCCAGCGAGGGCCGAAACCGCGCCGTGGCATTTGACGCGCTGGCATCGACGATCGCGGCCAGTGCCCGCGCCGCCCGGCCCAGATCGCGATGCAGCTTCTCGACCTGCTTTTCCTGCGTCGGCTGCGACAGGGCCGAAATCAGCGGGCCACGTTCGGCCCCCTCTTCCGAGGGGCGTGCCGGAACCTGCCCGGTCGCCACCAGAAAGCGGCGATAGGTCACATCGGCCAGCCCCGCCATCGGCAGATATTGCAACGGCATCACCACGGTCTTGATCGAGCCAAGCTCGTCCAGCGCGGCGCGGCGATCGGATACCGATGTCGCGACCTGCGGATGCGCCGCATCGGGCCATTTCGCCAGAATCGCCGCCATCGCCTGCAAGCTGTCAGCAAATTCACCCGCCCGCCCGGCAAGAATCTGGAACCGGGCCAGCAGCGACAGCAGCCGCAAGTCCCGGCTTTGGCGCAGCAGCGCGGTGATCGCCTGCGTTTCCTCGCGCAGGTTTATCGACTTGGGATCGAACATGCGATCCATGCTGCCCTCGACACCGGCCATTCCGGGCGTGAAATAGCGTTCGGGCAGCCGCGCCTCGGCCTCGTAATAATAGTCAATGAAGGCATCGTTGCCTTCGGCCTCCAGATCGGGGCCGCAGGGCTGTGCCTCGGTGACGGGTTCCAGCAGCCAGTCCAGCGCGCTTCCCTGTTTGTCAGCCATCGGCGCCACCTTTCTTATCCGTGTTGCCCTGACGTTCGGCCATCTCGCGATAGGCGTTCGAGAAATGCGTCAGGAACTCGTCAAGGATTCCGTTTTCATGCGGCGCGGTTTTCTTGTCCCAACGCTCAACGAAGATGTCCCAGGCCTTTGCCCGTTTGTTGCCGCCCAAGCGGCCGGTCTCGGCATCGGTTTCGATGCTTTCGGGCGCCAGATCGGCCATCAGCTTGGCCAGCGCCGGCTGAAGCGCCGCGAACAGCGCCGCCTGATGCAGCCGCAGATCGGTCAGCGCGTCCTCGAACCCGTCGGGGCCGTTCTGAAAGCCGGCGCGCGGCTTCAGATACATGGCCTCGATGGCCTGATCGACATCGGGCAGGAATTTCAGCGGATTGTTGTCGCTGGCCCCGCGCATGGTCCGTTCGCCGGTGCGGGCGAACTGCTTGGCGGCGGCGCGGTCCCGCAGCGCCATCATCACCTGCTGCGAGACGCGGCGCATGGTCTCACCCAGCGCCTGCGCCAGTTGATCGGGCCGCACATCGGCATAAAGATCCGGCGCCAGCCCCGCCCCCTTGCAGAAGGCGCGGACGAAATCCTGTTCGGCCGAGGGCTTGGCCGGGGCCTGAATTCCCGTTGTCTCGCGCCCGTCGGGCCGGGCCAAAGGCTCGGGCTGCTGTTGACCCGGACCGGCAGGCAACAGCGACCTTTCGGGCAACGGAGGCACCGCCGCATCGCCGTCCCGGCGCGATTGCCCGGTCGGGATGAACTCGTCGGCGAAATCGTTGCGCCGCGCGGACGAAACCGGCGGCAGCGGATCGACCGGCACGGCGTGGCCGCCGCCATCCAGCGCCCAGGGATCATCGGACATGCGCGGCGCCTGCGACCGGTCCGGCAGGGATGCAGGCGTCAGCGCCGATCCCATGCCGGGCTGCTGATCGACCAGCGCAACGATGATGTATTGCCCGACCTGAAAGCGGTCGCCATGGCTCAGCCGATGCGGCCCGTCCAGCCGATAGCGCTGGCCTTGCAGAAAGGTGCCGTTGGTCGACACATCACGCAGCCACCAGCCGCGCTGATCATGGAAAATGTCGAAATGATGGCCCGAGATATGCCGGCTGGCATCCGGCAGCACCCAGCCCATGCCACCGGAACGCCCGGCAGACAGACCCGATTGCGGCACCTCGACGCTGGCGGGGCCGCCATCGTCCAGAACCTGATAATTCTCGATTTGCAGTGTCAGGGTCATGCGGCGCGTCAATATACCCGAAACAGCGTTTCCGCCATGTCGATGAACCGCGCCAGAAAGATCGGCCGGCGTTGCAATTCGGCCCGCGCAAGGCAGGACAACACGGCACTGTTCACCGATCGCGGTGCGCGGTGCAGCGGTGCGGGCATCGGATCATTGGGCGCGACCGGCCCGCCCGACCAGGCCACAGCCAGTCCCAGAAAGACCGACGGGGTGCGCGAGGGCGCCCACAACGCTTCGCGCGCGATACGCTGGCGCATGGCGGTCGAGGGATGGTTCAGCCAGGTGGCGACCATCTCCATCATCGGGCGTTCCATCGGGTCCAGATAATCGGCCATCAACCGCAGGCATTCATAGCCCCAGCGGACGGCCATCTGCGGCAGCGCGGCAAAGGCGGTATAGGTCACCGCCTCTTCCGGCGTCGTCGAGGACCGCAACCGCCCCAGAAAGGCCAGCGGATCCTCGCCCGGACGGGGGCGCTGCTGGGTCAGCTCGGCGATTTCGGGCAGGCGCAGATACAGGTCCTGCGGCGTGTCGAAACGCAGCGAACCGATGGGCGGGCGGGTTTTTTCGACGTCAGACCGCGTCGGCGGAGGGGTCGAGTCATTCATCACAAGGCGCCGGTACCGTTAACTTGCGGCAGGATTCGGGGTTTTGGCCGCCAAGGTCAAGGCCGCGGGTGGCTGCAACTGGCTGACTGGCCAGAATATGCATGCCGATTTCTGCATTTTTCGGCGGGTTTTCGAATGATTTTCTGAACCGCTCGGTGCAAGAGCGCGGCCGGCGCTGCCTTTCGTGACCTACCAGCGCAGCCAGCGCCCGCCCGCTGCCGCGCCCAGCCCGGTGACGACCAGGATGCCCAGCGTATACCAGCTGAGGAAGAACAGCGGGCTGTCCTCGGTGCAGTGCAATGCATAAAGCGCGGCAGCCCCCGCCCCTGCCGCCAGCCCTGCCAAGGCGCCGCTACGCCTTGGCGCGGTCGAGGCGCCAGCGCGCAGCACCGCGATCAGCACGGCCAGCGGCAGGATCGCGATGACCGGCACGGCGACCAGGCAGAACAACAACGTCTGCCCCTTCGCGGCGGCCCACCATTGGCTCGGCGGCAACCCGGACAGCGTGACGGCAAACCACAGCGCCGCAGCGCCGCCCACCAGGATGACCAGCCAGATCAGCCCACCTGCGCGGGCTTCGGGATGGGCGCGGCGCAGCACCGCCAGACAGGCGGCGGCAGCCACGACCAGAGGCAGCACCAGCTTCATCGCCGTTGCAGGCACGGCCATTGCGGCCGTCAGATCCGCACGCGGCCCCAGCACCAGCAGCACCGCCAGACCCATCAGCGCCAAAGCCGGCAGAAACCAGCGCGCAGCCAGCAGCCCCACAGACGGGCCCGGCGTCGCATCGGCGACCATGGCGGCGATCAGTTCGTCGGTTTTCATGCATTCTCTCCGTCGCGCAGGGCGGCAAGCCGCTGCAAGGCCCGGTGCAGCGCCACGCGCACGGCACCTTCGGTCATGTTCAGCCGCCGACCCGTCTCGGCCGTAGTTTCACCCGCCAGTGCCGCGCCGCGCAGGATGTCGGCGGATCGCGGGTCCAGCCGGGCGATGGTTTTCATGGCGTCGTCACGCTCGGTCGGGTCGGGTTGTTCGGGCTGGGGCAGCAGATCCTGAAAATCCTCGATCGGCAGATTCATCCGCCTGCCCCTGACCCGATAGGCATCCACGATCTTGTGGCGCGCAATCGCATACAGCCAGGGCCGCAACGGCCGGTCCTGTCGCCAGGTTCCACGCTTCAGATGAATGGCCAGCAGAATGTTCTGCACGATATCCTCACGGTCTGACGGGTCGATTCCGGCGCCCTTTGCGCGCACGATGCCACGCATGACGGGCGTTACCGCCGTCAAAAACCGGGCATAGGCGGCTTCGTCGCCCGCCAGGGCCGCACATAACAAACCGGCCCAGGGATCGTCCTCGTTTCGCATCTCTGTCCTGCCATTCGCGCGTCCCTGCCGGAATGTTACATCCGGCCGCCAGAAATTCCGAGGCCGTCACACCAATCACGAGGGCGTGATCGTGTAACACCACCGCCACGGTCAGCGAAAAGCCTGATCAGGACCGCAACCCCGCTGTCCCGATCCAGACAGGAGAAAGATCCGATGAAAACCACGCCCCTCGCCACCGCGCTGGCCGCAGCCATTTCCCTGGCCGGCATGGCCCATGCCGATGACATGAAGAAAGACATGGACAAGGCCGAGATGGAAAAATGCTATGGCGTTGCCCTTGCGGGCGAGAACGATTGCGCCGCCGGTGCCGGCACGACCTGCGCGGGCACCTCGACCAAGGATTATCAGGGCAACGCATGGAAGCTGGTTCCGGCCGGCACCTGCACGACGATGGAAACCCCGGCGGGCCATAATGGCAGCCTGGAACCCATCGAGATGTGACCCCCCCCAAGGGCGCGGCCGCCCCTGGCGCCGCGCCCGCCTTTTCTGCCTGCCTGTCCCAAACCAAGGAAGCCCGCCATGCCTCTGCCATCAGTGCCCGGACTGGGCTTCAAGGCTGAACATTTCACCGCGATCCGCGACACCCGCCCCGATCTGGGCTTTTTCGAGGTCCACGCCGAAAACTACATGGGCGATGGCGGCGCACCCCATGCGATGTTGACGGCGCTGCGTGCCGATTACGCGCTGTCGATCCACGGGGTCGGCCTGTCCATCGGCGGCCCGGACCCGCTGGACGGCGCGCATCTGGACCGGCTGAGGGCACTGTGCGACCGCTACCAGCCCGACAGCTTTTCCGAACATCTGGCATGGTCCAGCCATGGCAACGAATATCTGAACGACCTGCTGCCATTGCCCTATACCCCCGAAACGCTGGGCCTGATCTGCCAGCATGTCGATCAGGTCCAGCATCATCTGGGCCGCCGGATGCTGCTTGAAAACCCGTCAACCTATGTGACCTTTCAGCAGTCCACGATCCCCGAAACCGAATTTCTGGCCGAGATCGCGCGCCGCACCGGCTGCGGGCTGCTGCTGGATGTGAACAATGTCTTTGTCAGCTGCACCAATCACCGCAGCGATCCGCAGGCTTATCTGGACGCCTTTCCGCTGTCCGCCGTGGCCGAGATCCATCTGGGCGGCCATGATCAGGAAATGCTGCCCGACGGGCCGCTGCTGATCGACGCCCACGGCAGCGAGGTCGCAGGTCCGGTCTGGGCGCTGTTCGGGCAGGTGATCGCCCGCCGCGGCGCTCTGCCTACGCTGATCGAATGGGACAATGACATCCCCGAATTTGCCGTCCTGATGGCCGAGGTCGACCGGACGCGCGGGATCATGGAAAGGTCCGGCCATGCCCTTGCCAGCTGAGACCAGCCATGTCGCGACCACCGGCGGCTTTCGCCGGGCGCTGCGCGCGGGCCCGGTGCCCCAGGGCGTGACGATCGCCGCACCCTGCGGGCCTGGCCCCGACCGCGCGGCGCTGGAGGCGCGCTTTGCCGTCTATCGCAACAATGTCGCACGCAGCCTGTCTCAGGCGCTGGCCCGCCGTTTTCCCGTCGTGGAACGGCTGGTCGGTGCGGCGTTCTTTGCCGCCATGGCGGCCGATTTCATCGCCGCCCATCCGCCGCGCTCGCCCGTGCTGTTGCTGTGGGGCGCCGAGTTCGCGACCTTCCTGCGCGGCTTTCCCCCGGTCGCGGCGCTGCCCTATCTGCCCGACGTGGCCCGGCTGGAATATGCGCGCGGGCAGGCCTATCACGCGGCCGACCACGACCCGGTGGATGGCAGCGGGCTTGCCCGAATCGGGGCATCTGATCCCGCTCGGTTGCGGCTGGTGCTTGCGCCTTCGCTGCGGCTTCTGGATTGTAACTGGCCTGCCGCGACGATCTGGCAGGCGAACCAGCCGGGGCAGAACCCCTCGGTCAATCCAGGCGGGGCCGAGCAGGTGCTGATCTGGCGGCAGGCTGATTTTCAAGTGCCCGTGCGCCGTATCGCGCCGGATCAGGCACGCTTCCTGCGCGCGCTGATGGCAGGCGAAAACCTGGCCAAGGCCGCGCTGTTGACCGCCGACGCCACGCCGATACTGACGCTGCTGCTGACCGAAAGGCTGATCGCCGATGTCAGGACCGCATCATGATCGGAACCGCAATGATCCGCCGTTTCAACGCAATTGCCGGACAGCTGCCCTATGATCTGGTGGCGCTGCCCGCCAGGCTGTTCCCGGCCGCCGTGTTCTGGCAATCGGGCCGCACCAAGGTCGAAGGCCTGTTCAGCATCAGCCCCTCGACCTATTTCCTGTTCCGCGAGGAATATGCCCTGCCGCTGATACCGCCGGACCTGGCGGCCCGATTGGCCGCGACCGCCGAACACCTGTTCCCGGTCCTGCTGGTCCTGGGGCTGATGACCCGACTATCGGCGCTGGCCCTGCTGGGCATGACCGCGGTGATCCAGATCTTCGTCTACCCCTCGGCCTGGGTCACGCATGGCCTTTGGGCGGCCTGTTTGCTGATCCTGATCGCACAGGGGCCGGGACGGATCGCGCTGGACCGGCTGCTGGGGCTGGACGCGGATCACAGATCGTCGCGCGGGTCGTGATTGGTCCGGGTTTCGTGGCCCGGCTTCTGGTGATCGCGCAGCACCTGGAACACATCAATCCCGGCCAGGATCAGCGTCGCCAGCACCACGCCGCCCAGATCCCAGCGTGGCACATACCACACCAGAATGATCAGCGAGGCGGCCATCACAGCATAGGCGAGCAGCGCCATCAGCTTGTCAGTCATGCGATCTCCTCCTGTTTCAGGCCGGGCGTCGTGCCGTCGACCTGGGCCATCAGCCAGGCAGCGGTGCGCAAAAGGCGCGCGTCATCGCCGACCCGGCCGACCAGTTGCAGCCCCATGGGCAGCCCCGTCTCGGTTTGAAACAGCGGCAGGCCGACGACCGGCGTGCCGCACAGCGTCCAGACCCCGTTAAAGGCCGAATCCCCGGTGCTGGCCAGCCCGTCAGGCGCGGGGCCGGGACTGGCCGGGCACAGGATCGCGTCATAGCGCTCGAACATCCGGGCCAGCCCGGCATTCAGCACCCCGCGCCAGTCCAGCGCGGCGATATAGTCGCGCGCCAGGATCTGCTTGCCGGCCGCCATCGCCTCGGTCAGTTCGCCCGACATCAGCGCCTGCCCCCGCCGTTCATGGCTGTAATAGCATTTGGCCATCTCGGCCTGATTGATGCGCGTGCGAATCGCCTGCGCCTCGGCAAAGGCCGGGGGCAGGGCCACGCGCTCGGCCCGGTCGCCCAGCAGGCCGGCCAGTTCCTCCAGCGCGGCGCGCAGGCGCGGGTCGGTCTGGGGCGGGGCGGGCATCTCGACCAACGCCAGGTCGGGCCGCACCGGCGGGGCCGAGCCCGCCGCCTGCAACAGACGCGGCACCGGGCCGGGCGAGGTCGCCGGATCGGCCGGATCATGGCCGGCCAGCACCTCGGCCAACAGGGCGGCATCGGCGACATCGCGGGCAAAGACCCCGACCGTATCCAGAAACGGCGATTGCGGCAGGATGCCGCTGCGCCCGATCATGCCAAAGCTGGGCTTGAAGCCGACGACGCCGCAATAGGATGCCGGCCGGATCACCGAGCCGCCTGTCTGCGTGCCCACGGCCAAGGGCACCATCCCCGCCGCCACCGCCACGGCCGACCCGGCCGAGGACCCGCCGGGCGTGCGCGTCGGATCATGCGGATTGCGCGATTTCGAGGGGTGCAGATAGGCCATTTCCGTGGTCACGGTCTTGCCCATGATCACCGCGCCTGCGGCGCGCAGACGGGCGACGACATGCGCATCCTCAGACGGCACGCGCCCCTTGTCGATGGCGGTGCCGTTCTCGGTCGGCACCTTTGCCGTGTCGATCACGTCCTTGATGCCCACCGGCAAGCCGTGCAGCGGACCGATGGCCGCGCCGGCGCGGCGCCGGTCATCAAGCGCCCGCGCCTGCGCCAGCGCATAATCGCCATCCAGCCAGGCCCAGGCCTGCAACTGCGGCTCGGTCTGGGCGATGCGCCGCAGATGCGCTGTCACCACATCGGTGGCGGACACCGCGCCGGCGGCCATGCGGTCGCGCAGCTGGACGGCGGACAGGTTCGTCAGATCATCCCCCATAGAACACCGTGGGAAGATAGAAGACCACCTGAGGGAAGATATAGACCACAGCCATGGCGATAAAGACCATGAACAGGAAGGGCATCACCCCGGCGAAGATCTGCGTCAGCTTCACCTCGGGCGGGGCGATGCCTTTCAGGTAATAGGCCGACATCGCCATCGGTGGTGTCAGGAACGAGGTTTGCAGGTTCAGCGCCACGAGGATGCCGAAAAACAGCGGGTCGATCCCGAACATCGGCAGCAAGGGCAGGAAGATCGGCACGAAGATGATGATGATTTCCGACCATTCCAGCGGCCAGCCCAGCAGAAAGATGATCAGCTGCGCCAAAAGCAGGAATTGCAGCGGCGTCAGGTCCAGCCCGCCGACGAAACTGGAAATCAGGTGTTCGCCCCCCAGATAGGAAAAAACCGAACTGAACGTATAGGAACCGACGAACAGCCAGCAGACCATCGCCGTCGTGCGCACCGTCAGATAGACCGATTCACGCAGCCGCTGAAAGGTCAGCGAGCGATAGGCGGCGGCCAGGACCAACCCGCCCATGGCGCCGATGGCGGCAGCCTCGGTCGGCGTGGCAAGGCCGAACAGGATCGAGCCCAGAACCGCGACGATCAGCACCGCCAGCGGAAAGAACGAGGTGATCATCATCCAGGTCAGCTGACCCATCGGCACGGGCGGCACCTCGTCCTCGCTGGGCCGGGGCGCGACCGAGGGCTGAAGGATCGACCGCCCGATCACATAGACAAGATACAGCCCGACCAGTACCAGACCCGGCAGCATGGCCCCGGCGTAAAGCCGCACGATCGACACGCCCGAGGCCGCCGCATAGACGATCAGCATGATCGAGGGCGGGATCAGGATGCCCAAAGTGCCGCCGGCGCAGATTATGCCGCTGGCAAAGCTGGGATCATAGCGCGACTTCAGCATGGCAGGCAGCGCCAGAAGGCCCATCAGCGTCACAACCGCGCCGACGATGCCGGTGGCGGTGGCGAACAGCGCGCAGGTGATCAGCGCCGCCACCCCCATCGACCCCGGCATCCGCCGCGAGGCAATGGCCAGCGTGGAAAAAAGCCGGTCGACGATATTCGCACGCTCGACGATATAGCCCATGAACAGGAACAAGGGCACCGCCGTCAGCACCTCGTTCGACATGACGGTATAGGTCTGGTTGATGAACAGATCGAAGATGCGGTTGTTGAACAGCCCTTCGAACCATGTGGTCGTCGAGGTCCACCAATCGGCATCCTCGCCCAGCCGGTTGAAGCTGCGCCACATGCGGCCGGCATCGAAATAGGCGTAATAGCCAAACATGATGCCCAGGGCCATCAGCGTGAAGGCGATGGGGAAACCCAGGAAAACCAGGATGATGAACACGCCCAGCATCGACAGGGCGACTTGCGGGTCGGTCAAATTCCATACTCCGGCAGAAGGGGGGCTTTGGCGCGTGGGTCGGGCTGCGGGTGGCGATCAGGCCTCATGGGCATGGGCCTTTTCGGTCTGTTCGCGGATCAGCAGTTCCTCGGTTTCCTCGACATCCTCTTCGGCCTCGGTCCAGACGCCGTCGCGGATCGCCAGAATACAGCGCAGCACTTGCGCGATGCCCTGAATGAACAGCAGAATGCCGGCGGCGACGATCACCGTCTTGAACTGAAAGATCGGGATGCCGGCGGGGCTGTTCACGCTGACCTCGCCATATTGCCAGCTGCGCGAGGCATATTTCCAGCCCGCGAAGATCAGCGCCGTGACGCCCGGAAAGAAGAAGATGATATACAGCAGCAGGTCGACCGCCGCCTGCACCCGGACGGGCCACAGCCGATACAGGAAATCACCCCGCACATGGCCGCCGCGTGACAGCGTATAGGCCCCACCCATCATGAACAGCGTGCCATACATGATGAACGACACATCCAGCGACCAGGATGTCGGCGCGTTGAACACATAGCGCACGACGACCTCATAGCTGACACCGATGGTCATCAGCATGATCAGCCAGCCAAAGGTTTTGCCGAACCAGGCCGACAGGCTGTCGGCAAAGCGCACAAAGCGAAGCATCCCATCCCCCGCGCATTGAAACTGCCCCCGGCACCACAAGGCGCGCCGGGGGCTGCAAGTCATCCGGCAATCAGATCTTCAGCTCGCCGGGGAAGAAATGCTCATAGGCCAGTGCATAATCGGGCTTGTCCATCAGCTCGTAATAGACGGTGCGCTTGACCCAGTCGCGCTGGCTGTCGAGGATCTTCTTGATCGTCGCATCCCCTTCCAGAGAGGCGATCATCGTGGTCCACGCATCCAGCTGGGCTTGCAGGATGTCATTGGGCGTCTTGTGGATGGTGACGCCATGTTCATCGCGCAGCTTCAGCAGGTCGGCGGAATAGTTATCCAGCGCATAAGCGGTGTTGAAGGTCGAGACCGCCTCGACGCCATGTTCCAGAATGGCGCGCAGATCGGGTTCCAGATCCTCCATCACGTCGCGGTTGAACAGAAATTCAAACGCCTCGGCGGCCTGATGATAGGACCCCATGTAATAGTTCTTTGCCACGTCCTGCGCGCCAAAGCGAAGGTCCGAGGACGGGTTGTTGAACTCGAACGCGTCGATGACGCCGCGTTCCATCGCGGGGACGATCTCGCCGCCGGGCAACTGGGCCACGGACATGCCCATCGACTGCAACAGGTCGGCGGCAAGGCCGACGGTGCGGTATTTCATGCCCTGGATGTCGCCCGCCCCGGTGATCGGGTTCTTGAACCAGCCGAATGGCTGCGCCGGCATCGGGAAGGCCATCAGGCCCACGACATTCAGCCCCATCTGATCCTGCGTCAGCTCGCGATACAGCTCGCGTCCGCCGCCCTGATAGAACCAGCTGAGCATATTGGTCGGATCGCCGCCAAAGACCGGCCCGGTGCCGAACAGCGAGGCGGCCTTGTTCTTGCCATACCAATAGGCGCTGACCGAATGGGCGATGTCGATGACACCATCGCTGACCCCGTCCATCACCTGAAACGCGCCGACCACGGCACCTGCTGGCAGCAGGTCGATCTGGATGCGACCGCCCGACATGGCCTGCACCCGGTCCACATATTGCTGCGCCATGGTCTGCCAGATGTCGGATGCCGGCCAGCTGGTCTGCATCTTCAAGACCAGCGGCGATTGCGCCAGAACGGCAGGCGCCGCCACCAATGTGCTGGCTGCCGCACCGCCGGCCATCGCCCCGCCGCGACGCAGGAACGAACGGCGCGAAACCGCCGCAGTCGTCTTGTCCTTGGTCATTCCTCTTCCTCCCTTTTTTGGTTTTGTATACCTTGCTCCCGCCTGCACTGTTTCGTCTGGGGCGTCGCAAATCAAGACTTTATTGGGCGGGGTTTTAGCGGACTTCCCCCATATCGCCGCCTTCCCGACGTTTGAGACCAGCACTTTATGGATCTTTCGGGGATATTGCGCGGCGCTGCACAATCTGCAATCAACCAGAAACCACTGGGAGGAGGACCGTAGTGTATACGAAATTCGCATTGGCGCTGACCACGGCGCTGGCCATCACCCTGCCGGCAGCGGCGGAAACGCTGCGCCTGTCGCATAATGTCGGTGACACGACCACCTGGCAGCAGGGGGCCGAGAAATTCGGCGAATTGCTGGCGGCGGAAACCGGCGGCGCCTTTGATGTCCGCGTCTTTCCCAACGCCCAGCTGGCCGGCGGCGACCAGATGAAACAGGCCGAGATGACCGGGCGCGGCGCCATTGATCTGGTGCTGACCTCGGCCATCAACGTGACCCCGCTGGCGCCGGAAATGGCCGCCTTCTCGCTGCCCTATCTTTACGCCGATTACGCCGCCGTCGACCGCACCACCCAAGGCGCTGCGGGCGACAAGATGGAGGAAATCATGGCAGGCCACGGCATCAAGGTGCTGGCCTGGGGCGAGAATGGCTTTCGCGAGGTGACGAACTCCAAACGGCCGATCAAATCGCCTGCCGACATGGCCGGGCTGAAGATGCGCGTGGCCGGGCCGATGTATATCGACGTGATGACCGATCTGGGCGCCAATCCGCAGCAGATGCAATGGTCCGAGACCTTCCCCGCCTTGCAGCAGGGCGTGGTGGACGGGCAGGAAAACCCCATCGGCGCGGTGATCATCCCGCAGCGCGTCTATGAGGTTCAGAAATACATCACCCCGTGGCATTACAGCTATGACCCGCTGTTCCTGGGCATCGCGCAGTCGCGTTGGGACGCGATGGACGACGCCACCAAGGCGCAGTTCCAGAAGGCCGCCGACGAAGCCATGGCCTATCAGATCGAGATCAGCCGCAAGGCCACAGATGAAGGCATCGCCTTCCTCAAGGAACAGGGCATGGAAGTGACCGAACTGACGCCCGAGGAACTGGCCGCCTTCAAGGACGCCACCAAGCCCAGCTTTGACAAATGGTCCGAAAAAGTCGGGGCCGATATCGTGAAGCTGTTCACAGACGAAGCGAACGCGGCGCCGTAAATGCGCTGCCTGATCGACGATTTTGAAAAGCTTGTCTGCGCGGTCCTGCTGCTGGGCATGACCGCGCTTGGCTTTGCCAATATCGTCGTGCGTTACGGCACCAGCCATTCCTTTGCCGCGACCGAGGAGTTGCTGACCGGCGGTTTCGTCCTGCTGACCGTTTTCGGCGCCGCCATCGCCGCGCGCCGGGGCGAACATCTGGCGGTGGAACTGATTTCCGACCTGCTGCCCGCGCCCGCGCGAAGGGCTGTGATCTGGCTGGCGGCGGGGCTGTCGGTGGCGCTGCTGGCAGCCTCGGTCTGGTTTACCATCGGGCTGGTGCGCAATCAGATTTCAACGGGCATGACCAGCTATGCGCTGAACTTGCCGCTATGGTGGTATTCGCTGGCGGTGCCTTTGGGCTTTGCGCTTGTGCTGATCCGCTATGTGCAGGCGCTGATCCGGGGGCCTGAACGCGATGAGTGAGATCGGCAGCGGCAGCCTGATGGTGGGCCTGTTTTTCCTGTTCCTGATCCTGCGGGTGCCGGTGGCTTTCGCGCTTGGCCTGTCGGCGCTGGTGGCGATGTGGCAATTGGGCTTTGGGCTGGATCTGGTGGGCGATCTGCTGACCGCCGGGATCGCCAAGTTTTCGCTGCTGGCCATTCCGTTCTTTATCCTGGCGGGCAACCTGATGGGGCGGTTGGGCATTGCCGACCGGATGATCCGGTTCTTCCGCGTGCTGGTGGGCGATCTGCCCGGCGGGATGGGGCTGGTCGGCACCGTCGTCTGCCTGTTCTGGGGCGCGGTCAGCGGGTCCGGCCCGGCCTCGGTCGCGGCCATCGGGCCGATGATCATCCGCTCGATGGAGGAGGACGGCTTTTCCCGCGCCTTCGCCGCCGGGCTGGTCTGCACCGGGGCCGCCCTGTCCATCGTCATCCCGCCCTCGATCGGGCTGGTAATCTATGGCGTGCTGGCCGAAACCTCGATCGCCGATCTGTTCATCGCCGCGATCATTCCGGGGCTGGTCTGCGGGGCGCTGATGCTGTGTGCGCTGCCCTTTGGGCAGGCCCATGACGCCGCCGCCACGCGGGCACTGGTGGCGCCGCCCTATCCGGGGCTGCCCTATGGCGCGCGGCTATGGCGCTGTTTTCTCGACAGTTTCTGGGGGCTGATGACCCCGGTGGTGATCCTTGGCGGCATCTATTCGGGTGTGTTCACACCGACCGAGGCCGCCATCGTCGCATCCGTCTATGCGCTGGCCGTGGGCGCGCTGGCTTACCGGACGCTGACATGGCAGGGGCTGTTCAAGGCGCTGACCGATTCCGCCTCGTCCTCGGCGGTGGTGATGCTGGTCGTGGCCTATGCCGGGCTGTTTGGCTGGGTCGTCACGGTGGATGATCTGGTTGGCAGCTATTCCGGCGCGCTGCTGGGGCTGTCGTCGAATGAATGGGTCATTCTGGCGGTGATCATGCTGGTCTTGCTGATCTGCGGCATGTTCATGGACGCGATCACCATCATGCTGATCTGCCTGCCGATCTTCCTGCCCGTCGCGCGAGAGCTGAACTGGGACCCGATCTGGTTCGGCGTGCTGGTCATGGTCAATCTGGCCATCGGGCTGATCACCCCGCCGGTCGGGATCAACCTTTACGTCGCCGCCAATATCACCCGGCTGCCGCTGGAAAAGGTGGCGCGGGGGGCGCTTCCCTTTCTTGCGACGGCGCTGGTCGGGCTGGCCGTGATCGCGGCCTTTCCGTCGTTGAGTCTGGTGCTGTTGGACTGAACGGGGCGTAGCGCCTGCGGGCGCTGCATCGACCGCGCGAGCCGGTTAAAAAACCGGTGGATTATTTTCCAGCAAATCATATAATCAATATATCCCACGGTGGATGTTTTTTTACTGGCGAACACCTGGTTGGTTACATCTAGAACATGCCGATAATGGCAAGGATCTCCACCAAAAACAGACTGATTGGATTGACCGATGCGCCGCGTGATCATGTTGTTGCCAAATCCGGATCTTTTGCAGCTTGCAAACTGCTATAAATACATCAGTCGCACCGACAGTCCTTATGCAGATATCTACACAATGAGAACGATCATCGGAAAATGCGCCGATGCAGAGAAGATTCTGGTAATCGGCCATGGGAATGTTGCGAGCTTTTCTGGAACGACGACAGCCGATGTTGCCGATGCGATAATCAAAAGCGGCATCAATCTGAAAGCAAGCAATCGAATTGATTTTGACACCTGTTATGCAAGCTCATCTACGGGCATGAGTGCGACCACCCCGACAAGCGCGATTGAACTGGTTCGCGCCCATCTTTTGAAATTCGATCAGGAATGCCGAATCATTTTTTCTGGGGCAACCGGGCCAACTATTACGATTGGTGATCTGGATGACAAACGGCTTGTTGTCGATCCAGGAAAATTGACCGATGCGGGTGACCTTCAGGAAAAACTGATAACAGAGAAAGGTGTTGATCTGTTCGGCAGACGTGCGGATTGGGATGAATACGCACAGTCCGACACAATAAAGGGCTACGCGCAGACTGAATATGCAAAGCTGATTGATTTTGCGAGAGAATTTCGCAAGGGAATCGTCACATATCTCGATGTGGCGGATACTCGAAAGATCAAGATCGGAAACTTGACGACCGCGATCTGAATTGGACCCAGCGCCGGTCAAACCTACAGCCGAAATTCATATCACCCTGACTTTCCTGAACGCACAAGGCGCAACCGCGTTACCGTGGCAGCAGAAGCGCCCAAGCGTCAGCACGATCTCAAGCGTCTACCCCAGCGCATACCCGGTGCCGCGCACGGTGCGCACCGGATTGTCACCGCCATTCTGCATCAGCGCCTTGCGCAACCGGCCCACATGCACGTCGATGGTGCGGGTATCGACATAGATGTCGCGCCCCCAGACCCGGTCCAGCAACTGTTCGCGGGTCCACACACGGCCGGGCTTTTCCATCAGTGTCGACAGCAGCCGGAACTCGGTCGGGCCCAGATGCAGCGCCTGCCCGGCGCGGAACACCCGATGCTCGGCGGCATCAAGGATGATGTCCTCATAGGCCAGCCGCTCTCCCATGGTCGTGGGGCGGGTGCGGCGCAGCTGGGTGCGCAGGCGGGCCATCAGCTCGACCACCGAGTAAGGCTTGACCACATAGTCATCGGCGCCAGTTTCAAGGCCCCGCACGCGGTCGACCTCTTCGCTGCGGGCCGACAGCATGATGATCGGGATCGGGCGGGTGCCGGGATCGGCCTTCAGGCGACGGCAGACCTCGATGCCGCTGACATTGGGCAGCATCCAGTCCAGCACGATCAGATCGGGCTGCTCCTCGGCCACCAACAGCAGCGCCTCGTCGCCGTTTTCGGCCATGACCACGCCGAACCCCTCGGCTTCAAGATTGTATCGCAGCACCTCGCGCTGCGCGCCCTCGTCCTCGACCACAAGGACCAGCGGGGTCTGTTGCGAGGCCATGGGATCAGTCCTCGTCGGTCAGGGCGGCAATGTCGGCGGGCGGGACGCGATTGTCCTTGGGCCGGTTGTCATCGGGCAGCTCGCCCGTGACCAGATAGATCACCTGCTCGGCGATGGCGGTGGCGTGGTCGCCCATGCGTTCAATGTTCTTGGCGATGAAATGCAGGTGCATGCAGGCGGTGATATTGCGCGGATCTTCCATCATGTAGGTCAGGAATTCGCGAAACAGCGCGTTATACATCTGGTCCACTTCCAGATCGCGGGCGCGGACATCGGCGGCCAGTTCGGCGTCACGCTGGATATAGCTGTCCAGCGCATCGGTCAGCATCTTTTCCACCGTCGAGGCCATCCGCCGCAGCGCAATCCCCGATCCGCTGATGGCCGGCATCTGCGCCAGCACATGCGTGCGCTTGGCCATGTTCTTGGCATAGTCGCCGACCCGTTCCAGACTGCCGGCGATCTTGATCACCGACAGCACCATGCGCAGATCGGTGGCCGTCGGCGCGCGCAGGGCGATCAGCCGGGCGCTGTCCTCGTTGATCTGCGCCTCAAGCGCGTCGATGGCCTTGTCGCGGCGGCGCACCTCGTCGGCCAGTTCATCGTCGCGGTTCAACAACGCTGTCGCGCCATCGGCAATGGCGCTTTCGACCATGCCGCCCATTTTCACGACCTGCGCCTGAATGGTTTCCAGATCGCGGTCAAAGGCGGACGAGATATGTTTGTCGCGGTTCATCATGGGTATTCCTCGCTGCGCTGGATCAGCCGATGCGGCCAGAGATATAGGATTCCGTGCGCGGGTCCTGCGGCCGGGTGAAGATGTCGTCGGTATCGCCATATTCGACCAGATTGCCCAGATGGAAGAAGGCGGTCTTCTGGCTGACGCGGGCGGCCTGTTGCATCGAATGGGTCACGATCACCACCGAGAATTGGGTTTTCAGCTGGTCGATCAATTCCTCGACCTGGCCGGTGGCGATCGGATCCAGCGCCGAGCAGGGTTCGTCCATCAGCAGCACCTCGGGCTGGGTGGCCACGGCGCGGGCGATACACAGCCGCTGTTGCTGGCCGCCCGACAGACCGGTCCCCGGCTCGGACAGCCGGTCCTTGACCTCGTTCCACAATGCCGCGCCGCGCAGGGATTTCTCGACAATAGCGTCCAGATCGGCGCGGTTGCGGGCAAGGCCGTGGATGCGGGGGCCGTATGCCACATTGTCATAGATCGACTTGGGGAAGGGGTTCGGCTTCTGGAACACCATGCCGACCTTGGCGCGCAGCTGCACCGGATCAACGCGGCGGTCATAGACATCCTCGCCATCCAGCGCGATGCGACCCTCGACCCGGCAGATGTCGATGGTGTCGTTCATCCGGTTGATGCAGCGCAGGAAGGTCGACTTGCCGCAACCCGAAGGCCCGATGAAGGCGGTGACGGTATTGGCCAGAATATCGACATTCACATCCTTGATGGCATGCTTGTCGCCATACCAGACCTGCACATCGCGGGCGGTAATCTTGATCGTTTCTTCAGCCACGGCTTTCTCCGCCAGTCGCATGGTGTTCATCATATTCACTCCTTCGTCCCCTTCCTACCAACGACGCTCGAACTTGCGGCGCAGGAAGATCGCCAGCAGGTTCATGCAGAGCAGGAAGATCAGCAGCACGATGATCGCGCCCGAGGATCGTTCGAAAAAGGCAGGATCGGCACGGGTGGCCCAGTTATAAACCTGTACCGGCAGCGCCGAGGCGGGATCCATCAGCCCCTCGGGGGGTGCCGAAGGATAGGTCGAGACAAAGGCGACCATCCCGATCAGCAGCAGCGGCGCGGTTTCGCCAAGCGCCTGCGCCAGCCCGATGATCGTGCCGGTCAGGATGCCGGGCATGGCCAGCGGCAGCACATGGTGAAACACCGTCTGCATCCGGCTTGCGCCCACGCCCAGCGCCGCATCGCGGATCGAGGGCGGCACCGCCTTCAGCGCCGCGCGGGTCGAGATGATGATCGTGGGCAGCGTCATCAGCGTCAGCACCAGCCCGCCGACGATGGGCGCCGAGCGCGGCAGGCCCATGAAGTTGATGAATGCCGCCAGCCCCAGAATGCCGAACACGATCGAGGGCACCGCCGCAAGGTTCGAGATATTCACCTCGATCAGATCGGTCCATCGGTTCTTGGGCGCAAACTCCTCAAGATAGATCGAGGCAGCAACGCCGATGGGCAGCGCCAGCACCAGCACGATCAGCATCATATACAGCGATCCCAGCATCGCCACGCCGATCCCTGCCGCTTCGGGGCGGTTGTCGGATGCATCGGGATTGGTGATGAAATCGCTGTTGAACCGGGTAACCAGCGCGCCTTTCTCTTCCATGGCACGGGCCAGCGCGATCTGCTGGGACGAGGTCTTGGCATCGCGCGCGGCACTTTCATCGGTGACACGGCCCTTGAACATGCCATCCACCCGAGACGAGGCCAGCACGGTCGCATCGACCTGCTGCCCGACCAGCGCCGGATCGGCCAGCACCATATTGCGCAATTCCGCCGAGGCCTGGCCCGAGAAAAAGCCCTTGATGTCGGCTTGGCTCAACCCCTCGATCTGGACAGCATTCGCGGCCATCCAGTCGGTCAGCGCCGCATCCATCAGCTTGCCGTAGGACATGGTCAGAACCTTGGCCATTTCGGCGGGATCGCGGTTGCCCTTGGGATCGACCACATCGGCCGAAAGGGTAACGGGGATCGAAACATAGGTCTGCTGGAACGCGCCAGCCCCGTCGCGGATAACGGTGAACAGCAAAAAGACCAACGCGATCAGGGCGATACAGATCGCGCCGATGCCGTAGGCCTTGAAGCGCGCCTCGGCCCGGTTGCGGCGGATCGTGGCCTTGTCGGCCACCATCAGCGATCCCTTGCGGGGTGCGGGCGTGGGGGTCGGGATGGCGGCGGGGGTCTGGGTCAGATCGGTCATTCGTACTGCTCGCGATATTTGCGCACGATATAAAGCGCGAGAACATTCAGCCCCAGCGTCAGGACGAACAGAGTCAGGCCAAGGGCAAAGGCCACCAGCGTCTCGGGGCTGGCAAAGTCGTTGTCGCCGGTCAGCTGCGACACGATCCGGGTGGTGATCGTGGTCATCGCCTCGAAAGGGTTGCCGCTGATCTGGGCCATGGCGCCGGCGCCAAGCACGACGATCATCGTCTCGCCGATGGCGCGACTGGCGGCCAGAAGGATGGCGCCGACGATGCCCGGCAGGGCGGCAGGCAGCACCACCTTGGTGATGGTCTCGGAATGGGTCGAGCCCAGCCCAAGGCTGCCATCGCGCAGCGATTGCGGCACGGCGTTGATGATGTCATCGGAAAGCGAGCTGACAAAGGGGATCAGCATGATTCCCATGACCAGCCCCGCCGTCATCACGGACGACGCCCCCTCGCCCAGCCCGGTCGGCTGCGCGATCCAGTCGCGCAGCAGCGGACCCACGGTGACCAGCGCGAACAGGCCATAGACGATGGTGGGGATGCCGGCCAGGATCTCGATCGCGGGCTTGACCAGACCGCGAATGCGGGGTGCGGCATATTCCGACATATAGATCGCCGCGAACAGCCCGATGGGAACAGCCACCAGCAGCGCGATCAGGCTGATATACAGCGTCCCCCACAGCAGTGGCAGAACGCCCAGTGAGGAATTGCCCTGAAAGGCGGGCGTCCATTCCAACCCGAAGAAGAAGCTTTGCCAGGGATACAGCCGGAAAAAGCTGATGGATTCGAAAACCAGCGACAGCACGATGCCGATCGTGGTCAGGATGGCGATGGTCGAGGATAGGATCAGCAACCCCCGAATGACCTGTTCAACGGCATTGCGGGCGCGAAAGGCCCGGCTGATGTGCGCCAGCGCAAAGCCCATGCCGGCCACCGCAATCACCAGGGTGGCGGGCGCAAGGCGCAGCGCGCTTTCATTGTCGATCAAAAGCCAGCAGATCAGCGCCAGCAGCGCCGGCACGGCGGTCACCAGCGCAACGTGCCAGCCGTAATAGATCGGCCGGGAATGCAGCTTGCGGTGATCGTCGCCGGCCGAAGCCAGGGCGCGGCGCTGTCCAAGGACAAACCCCAGCGCGCCCAGCGCCAGAACGATCAGAACGGTCCAGAATATCGGCATGTCGGCCTTCGCTTGGCTGGTTCTGCATATCGGAAAAGGATGGCGGGCGGGACCGTCACGACCCCACCCGCCTGAACGGTCAGGGCAGGGTCACTTCATCGGCAACGGCCTGCTGGACGGTGGCCAGTTCCGGGTCCGACACCAGACCATATTCGGCCAGCGGGCCATCGGGACCAGCAACCTCGTCGGCCACGAAGAACTCGGCAAATTCCTTCAGGCCGGGGATCACGCCGAAATGGTCTTTCTTGACATAGAAGAACAGCGGCCGCGAAACCGGATATTCACCCGAGGCGATGCTTTCGGTCGAGGGCACGACCCCCGACATCGTCGCCACTTTCAGCTTGCTGGTGTTGTTTTCATAGAAGGCCAGGCCAAAGATGCCGATGCCGTTCTTGTCCGAATCCACGCGGGTCAGCGTTTCGTTATAGTCGCCGTCGATATCGACCGACTTGCCGTCGGTGCGGATCGCCAGGCACAGTTCCTCGGCCTTGTCCTCGTCACCGCCATTGGCGGCGGCAAAGGCCTCCATCGCGCCCGATTCCTCGCAGCCGGCCAGAATGACCTTTTCCTCGAACACTTCGCGGGTGCCGTGCTTGGTGCCCGGAATGAAGGCCAGGATCGGCTGTGCGGGCAGATCGGGGTTCACCTCGTTCCAGCTGGTCGTGCTGTTGGCGACGACCTGACCGTCGACGACCTGATTGGCGCCCAGCGCCTTGAACCAGTCGACCGGGGTAAAGGTGAAATCGGGGCCGTTGATGTCGCTGGCAAAGACGATCCCGTCATAGCCGATGCGAACCTCGATGATATTGGCCACGCCATTGGCCTTGCAGGTCTCGATCTCGGCCGGCTTGATCGGGCGGCTGGCATTGGCCACGTCGATGGTGTTCTCGCCCACGCCTTCGCAGAACTGCTTCAGCCCGGCCGAGGAACCGCCACCTTCGACCACGGGGGCAGCCATGCCGGTGTTTTCGGCGAATGCTTCGGCCACGATGGTCGCATAGGGCAGCACGGTCGAGGAACCGGCGACCTGAACGTGGTCGCGCGCGGCAGCAACGCCAGCCGAGGCAGCGATCAGCGCGACCGACGAGATGGCGAGTTTGACGGGTTTCATGGATCTCTCCTGATGTATTCTGGGGGCCAGAATCGGCCTGTCCGTGACCTATTCGTCCGCCGTGACGCTTATGCGAATGTTGCGTGACATTTTCATGACAATCGCTGCACTGCGGCAAAGGCCCCTCGGCTGCTGTCCGAACCGGATCGTTGAATTTGACGACTCGGTTCGGCAGGGTGTAGAACAAATAAAGAACATTCGAATCTGCAAAATGCATGGCCATCCTGTCCTTCCCCGCCGTCAACGCCCCGCCCGCCCCGATTCCGGCGGCGCCTGCGCTGTCGGAAATTTTCCTGCCTCCGGTGCTGGATGCGGGCGGGATGGGCTTTCTGATGGCGCAATTGACGCAAGTCGCGGGGCCGGTCCTCTGGGTGCAGGATCGCCAGACCCGGCGCGAATCGGGGGCGCCCTATCTGCCGGGCCTTGGCGGGCAATCGCTGCTGCTGGTCGAGCTTTCGCGCCCCGCCGATGTGCTGATGGCGCTGGAGGACGGGCTGCGCTGCCCCGCCCTTTCCGCCGTGGTGGGCGAGATCTGGGGCGATCCGGCGGTGCTGGATTTCACCGCCACCCGCCGTCTGGCCGTCCGCAGCGAGGCCGCGGGGATACCCTGCTGGCTGCTGCGCCGGGGCGCGCATCCCAATGCCAGCGCCGCGCGGAACCGGCTGCGGATCGGCACCCTGCCTTCTGCTGCCGATCCCGACGACCCGGCATCCCCCGGCGATCCGCGCTGGCAGGTGGAACTGTTTCGTTGCCGCGCCGCACCCCCCGGCACCTGGGCGGTGCGACATGAGCGCGCGTCGGATCGTCTCGATTTCGCTGACCTCGCTGGCGATCGAGCATTGGTTGAAACAAAACCCGGACTGGCCGGATGACCTGCCCCTTGCGCTGGCCACCGAGGGCACGCATGGGCCGGTGATCCATGACGTGAACCGCGCCGCCCGGCTGGCGGGGGTCACGCGGGGCGCGCGGGCGACCGATATGCGGGCGCTGTGCCCAAGCCTGCGGATCGAGGATGCCATGCCCGATGCCGACCGCGCCGCGCTGGACCGGCTGGTTTTCTGGGCGCGGCGTTGGGGGCCGTTCTCGGCCCGCGATGGCGATGACGGGCTGGTGCTGGATACGACCGGGGCCGACCACCTGTTCGGCGGCGAGGCCGCGATGCTGGCCGATATGCAGGCGCGCTTTGCGCTGGCCGGGCTGACCGCGCGGCTGGCCGTGGCGCCGAACTGGGGCGCGGCATGGGCCTTGGCGCGCTTTGGCCCGGAACGCGCGATCAGCCATGACGGCGCCGATCTGCTGCCCTTGCCGGTGGCGGCGCTGCGGCTGTCGGATGATACGTTGCTGCTGCTGCGCCGTCTGGGGCTGAAGCGCATCGGCGATCTGGCGGCGATCCCGCGCCTGTCGCTGACCCGCCGCTTTCACCGCGCGCCCGCCGGGGATAACCCGCTGATCCGGCTGGATCAGGCAATGGGGCGGCAGGCCGAACCCGTTTCGGCCAAGGACGCGCCCGAGGTGATCCAGTCCCGCGCCGCGCTGGCCGAGCCGGTACAGGACCCGACCGACTGGCTGCCCGGCCTGACCGCTGATCTGTGTGACCAGATGGCCGCCCGCGATCTGGGCTGTCGGCGGCTGATCCTGTCGGTCTTTCGCGTCGATGGCGAGCGGCGCGATATCACCGTCGCCACCGCCGCCCCGTCACGCGAGGCCGCGCATCTGCTGCGTCTTTTCGATGGCCGGCTGGACCGGCTGGACCCCGACTATGGCTTTGACCTGATCACCCTGACGGCGCGCGCGGTCGAGCCTTTGGCCGCCGCCCAGCCCGGCCTCGATGGCCGCGTGGACGAGGCTCTGCACCTGTCGCGGCTGATCGACCGGCTGTCCTCGCGCTTTGGCGCGGGCGCGATCAGCCGCCCCGCGCTGGCCGCCCATCACATCCCCGAACGCGCGCAGACGGGTGGCGCGCTGATCGAGGCCGAGGCCCCGCCGCCGCCCGACATGCCCACTCGTCCCATCCGCCTGCTGACCCCGCCCGAGGAAATCCGCGTCCTCTATGCCATCCCCGAGGGTCCGCCCGCGCAATTCATCTGGCGACGACAGACGCTGCGGGTGGCGCGCTATGCCGGGCCGGAACGGATCGCGCCGGAATGGTGGCACGACCGGCCCGGCACGCGGCTGCGCGACTATTTCCGCATCGAGGACGCGCAGGGGCGGCGGCTGTGGATTTTCCGCGAGGGACTGGCGCATGACGGGCGCGGCGGGCCTCCGCGCTGGTTCCTGCATGGGGTATTCGCCTGATGCCCGATAATGAACGCCCGCGTCCGCGCCTGATCCTTGGCGATGACCTGCCCGCCAATCCCCGCGCCGATTTCGTCGAACTGGGCGTGACCAGCGCCTTTTCCTTCCTGCATGGCGCGAGCCAAGCGGATGAGCTGGTGCTGGCCGCCCATGCACAGGGCCATGACGCCATCGGCATAGCTGACCAGAACAGCCTTGCCGGGGTGGTGCGGCTGCATGTGGCGGCGAAAAAGGCGCGGATGCGGCCGGTGATCGGGGCGCGGATCGTGCTGGCGGATGGCACGGGGTTTCTGGCCTATCCGACCGACCGCGCGGCCTATGGCCGGTTGTCGACGCTGATTTCCAAGGGTCGGATGGCCGATCTGGCGGGCAACTGGCAGGCGAAGGGGGCCTGCGACCTCAGCCTTGACGATCTGGCCGCCCATGCCGAGGGGCTGCAATTGATCTGGCTGCCGGGACCGGATTTATCGGTGCTGCCCGGCCTTGCGGCGCGGCTGCCGGGGTTGCGCCATGTCGCGGCAAGCTGGCTGTATCGCGGCGATGACCGGGCGCGGATCAACCGGCTGGACCGGGCGGCGCGGGCGGCTGGCCTGTCGATCATGGCCACCAATGACGTACATTACCACGCCCCCGACCGCCGCCCGCTTCAGGACATCATGACCTGCATCCGCGAAAAGACCACCATCGCCCGCGCCGGTTTCCTGCTGCATGCCAATGCCGAGCGGCACCTGAAATCCCCTGCCCAGATGGCCGAGCTGTTCGCCGAATGGCCCCATGCCATCCGCGCCACGCGCGAGATCGCCGATGCCTGCGCCTTCTCGCTGGAGGACCTGCGTTATGAATACCCGAACGAGGCCGTGCCCCATGGCCGGACCGCCGATGCGCATCTGGCGGCGCTGACATGGCAGGGCGCGGCCCGGCGCTATCCCGAGGGTGTGCCGGGCGCGGTGCGGGCGACGCTGGAAAAGGAACTGGCGCTGATCGCCAAGAAGAAGATCGCGCAATATTTCCTGACCATCAACGATATCGTCGGCTTCGCGCGGGGCGAGGGCATCCTGTGCCAAGGCCGGGGCTCGGCGGCCAATAGCGCGGTTTGCTACATGCTGGGGATCACCCCGGTCGATCCCTCGAAATTCGACCTGCTGTTCGAACGCTTCATCAGCGAGGACCGCGACGAGCCGCCCGATATCGACGTGGATTTCGAACATGAGCGCCGGGAAGAGGTGATCCAGCACATCTATGACCGCTATGGCCGCCATCGCGCGGGGCTGTGCGCGACGGTGATCCATTACCGCCCCCGCAGCGCCATCCGCGAGGTCGGCAAGGCGATGGGCCTGTCCGAGGATGTGACCAGCGCGCTGGCCAATACCATCTGGGGCAACCGGGGCAGCAGCATGGGCGAGGGCGAGGCCGACCAGGCCGGGCTGGCGCTGGACGATCCGCATCTGGCCCGCACCGTGCGGCTGGCCGAGCAGATGATCGGCATGCCGCGCCATCTGTCGCAGCATGTCGGCGGCTTCATCCTGACCGAGGGGCCGCTGACGGCAACCGTGCCCATCGGCAATGGCGCGATGGCGGACCGCAGCTTCATCGAATGGGACAAGGACGATATCGACGCGCTTCAGATCCTGAAGGTCGATGTGCTGGCGCTTGGGATGCTGACCTGCATCCGCAAATGTTTCGACCTGATCGCGGCGCATCATGGTCAGCGCTGGACCTTGGCATCGGTGCCGCAGGACGACCCGGAAACCTATGACATGCTGTGCCGGGGCGACAGCGTGGGGGTGTTTCAGGTCGAAAGCCGGGCGCAGATGAACATGCTGCCGCGCCTGCAACCGCGCGTCTTCTATGATCTGGTGATCGAGGTCGCCATCGTCCGTCCCGGTCCGATTCAGGGCGATATGGTCCATCCCTATCTGCGGCGCAGGAATGGCGAGGAACCCGAGGATTATCCCAGCCCGGCGCCTCCGCATGACCCGAATGAGCTGCGCAAGATCCTGTCGCGCACCAAGGGCGTGCCGATCTTTCAGGAACAGGCGATGAGGATCGCCATGGTCGCCGCCCAGTTCAATTCGCGCGAGGCGAATGAATTGCGCAAGGCGATGGCCACCTTCCGGTCACGCGGGACCATCGGCGCGCTGGAGGAAAAGATGGTCGAGCGGATGATCCAGCGCGGCTATGACCCCGATTTCGCGCGGCGCTGTTTCGACCAGATCAAGGGCTTTGGCGAATATGGCTTTCCCGAAAGCCACGCGGCGGCATTCGCGCATCTGGTCTATGTCTCGTCCTGGCTGAAGCGCTGGTATCCGGCGGCCTTTGCCGCAGCGCTGCTGAATGCGCAGCCGATGGGGTTCTATGCGCCTGCGCAGATCGTGCGGGATGCGCGCGAACATGGGGTCACGGTGCTGGATGCGGATGTGAACCTGTCGGATTGGGACAATACGTTAGAGCCCTGCGCCGAGGGTCATGACACAACCGCCTGTGCGCAGCACAGGCAGCGCCCGTCCTCATTCGCCTTGCGCCTTGGCCTGCGCCAGATCGACGGGCTGGCCGAGGCCCCGGCCCATCGCATCATGGCCGCGCGTGACACCCCCTTCGCCTCGCTCGATGCGCTGAAAACCGCCGCCCGGCTGGACAGCCGCAGCATCCGCCAGATCGCCGCCGCCGATGCCTGCCGCTCGATGGGTTTGGACCGGCGGGCGGCGCTATGGGACGCCCGCGCGCTGAAGGACGCGCCCGATCTGCCGCTGTTCCGCGACCGCGACGAAGGTGAGGAAACCCCCGTCAACCTGCCCGCCATGCCGCTGTGCGAACATGTCGTGGCCGATTACCAGACCCTGCGCCTGTCGCTGAAATCCCATCCGATGCGGTTTCTGCGCGCCAGTATGACGCGGCAGGGATACACGGCGGCCTCGGATATCGCATCGCGTGGCAATGGCGCGCGGCTGCGCATGGCCGGGATCGTGCTGATCCGCCAGCGGCCCGGCAGCGCCAAGGGCGTCTGCTTCATCACGCTTGAGGACGAGACCGGCGTGGCCAATCTGGTCGTCTGGCCCAAGGTCTTTGCCACCTTCCGCAAGGTGGTGATGACGGCGCGGCTGCTGGATGTCACCGGCTATCTGCAACGCGATCCGAAATCCGGCGTCACCCATCTGGTCGCCACCGCGCTGGCCGACCGCACCGATGCGCTGGCGCGGCTGGCCGATGATGCGATGCGGCCACCGCTGGCCCATGCCGATGAGGTCGCCCGCCCCATCCCCGCCGCCCGCCAGCGCCATCCGCGCGATGTGCAGATCATTCCGAAATCACGCGATTTTCACTAAATCGCTGCCAATAACGGGCGGGCGAACAGCACCAGAAACCCGGCCAGCGCGAACAGGACCGTGCGCCAGATCCGCCGCTCGGCGATCAGCGCGTGGGAAATCAGGCCCGTTCCGATGGCGATCTCACCCGCCGCCAACAGTGCCTGTCCCGGCGTCTCGGCCAGCGCAATCACCTGCGGATTGGCAACCATGCCCAGCGGGATCAGATACAGACCCACGCCCAGCGCCATCGCCGTCAGCGCCACCTTGACCCAGTTTTCACCCACCATCCCGGCGGCGATGAATACCGCGCCCGCAACAGGCGGCGTGATGGTCGACAGAAGCGCGAACCAGAAGACGAACAGATGCGCCTGCAAGGGTGACAACCCCAGTTGCACCAGCGCCGGCCCCGCGACGGACACGCAGATGACATAGGCGGCGGTGGTCGGCACCTCCATCCCCAAGACAAGACAGGCCAGCGCCGTCAACAGAAGCGAGGGCCACAGCATCCCGCCCGATGCCGACAGGATCAGCGAGGTGATCTTGACCCCAAGCCCCGTCACCGCCAGCACGCCGATGATGATGGATGCACACAGGATGATCGCCGCGATCATGGCGACCTGACGGGCAGAGTTCAGCAAAGCCTCTTCCAGCCGCATGCCGGCACGGCGCAGGTCCAGCCGGAAATCGGCGCCGAAAAACAACAGCGCCGTGGCCGCGATGATCGACAGGCAGGCGGCGAATTGCGGGGTATAGCCAAGGCCGAACATGGCCACCATCAGGATGGTGAAGGGGATCAGGAAGAACCCCGAGGTGACGATCACCGCGCGCCGGTCAGGCCGATCCTCGGACGCGATCCCTTTCAGGTCATAGCGCCGGGCATAGGCGTCGATTCCGATCCACACGACCAGAAAATACAGCAAAGCCGGCAGCGTCGCGGCCATCACGATGCCGGTATAGGGCACGCCCGTCAGTTCAACCATGACAAAGGCCCCGGCCCCCATCAGCGGCGGCATGATCTGCCCCCCGGACGAGGCTACGGCCTCGACCGCGGCGGCGATGCGCTTGGGGTATCCAAGCCGCACCATGGCCGGCATGGTTACGGCGCCCGTAGAGGCAACATTGGCCGAGGCTGACCCCGAGATCGACCCGAACAGCGCCGAGGCCAGCACGCTGACCTTGGCCGCCCCGCCGCGCAACCGGCCTGCGGCAGCGGCGGCAAGGTTCATGAAGCCCTGCCCGGCCTCGCCCGCATTCAGCACCGCACCGAAGATGACAAAGATCGACACCACGCCCACCGACACACCGGTCAGCGTGCCCCAGATGCCGCCTTCGGCCAGTGTCAGCGTGCCCATCAGGCTTGGCAGGGGCAGTGGCGCATGACCAAACTCGCCGGGGATATGCTGGCCCCAGAAGGCATAGGCCAGCGCCAGCGCCGCAACGATAGGCAGCGGCCAGCCAATCGCGCGGCGCGCGGCCTCCAGCACGGCGATCAGAAGGACGGCACCGACCGCATATTGAAACGGGGTTTCGACGAAACCGTATTGATCGGCCAGCGCATCGGCATTCCACGCGATCCAGCAGGCAGCGGCGGTGCCAAGCGCGCCCAGAACCCAACCACCGATCCGCAACAGCGGCGGCTGCGGGGCGGCAAAGACAAAGATCCAGGGCAGGATCAGCGCCATATGCAGCGGGCGGGCGACCAGATTTGGCGTCAGGCCATAGAAGATCAGCCCAAGATGAAAGGCGACCAGCAGCGCGGCGGCCGACAGAGCGATAACGCGGCCCGCAGGATTCGCAGCGGCATGATCGGGCGCGGCGGTGTCAACTTGGTCTGGATTCAAGGGGCTGGTTCCTTGCTGCGGTATCGGCGCGCCCGGCCTAAAGGCGGGGGCCGCGCCATGCAAGCGGCCAGCCCGAAAGGACCGGCCGCTGCCTGTTGTCGTGCCCTCTCTTATCCGCCCGTGGCGACGCCGGCCTCGTCATAATACCGTTTGGCGCCCGGATGCAGGGTGCCGATACCGGCGACCTGATCGGGGCTGACGCCCGCCCACCATGCGGCAGTTTCGGCCAGCTTTTCACGGGTTTCCCAGAAATCCTTGGTCAGCTGATAGGCGGTTTCCTCGTCCATCGCCGTGGTGGTAAAGGCCACGACCGGCAGACCGGTGGTTACAATCGCCTCGGTCTGACCGGGATAGGTTTCAGCCGGAATTTCCACCCGCGCCTGGCCGGTCTGTGTGACCTGTTCATCGCTCAGCGACAGGATGCGCACGCCGGTGCCTGCCGCCGCCTCGATGATATTCGGCGCGGGCCAGCTGCTGGCGGAAACAAAGGCGTCGATCTGGCCGTTCTTCAGTGCATCACCGGCATTGGACAGTTCGGCATCGGCGATCTTGACCTTGTCCATCAGCCCGAACAGGTTCAGGTATTTCTCGCCCTCGGTCGCGCTGAAGGTGCCCTTGCCCAGAAGCACGCTTTTGCCTTCCAGCTGGCCCATGTCGGTGCCGCCTTCAGTGCCCGACAGAACGAAATGCATGGTCAGCGAGGGGATCGGGAACAGCGCCCGGATTTCGGCGAATTTGGCATCGCCCTTGCCCTCGAAAGCCGCCGCACCGGCCTGCGCATCGGCCACAAGCGGGGGCGGCGCGGTAAAGATATAATCCCCGCCGCGTGCCCGAACCTCCATCACGTTCTGCACCGAGCCCTGGCTTTCCTCGACCGTCAGGATCAGATTGCCGTCTGACGCGGTCTTGACGGCCTCGGCCAGTTCGACCCCCATCTGGTAATAGGACGTGCCGGTCTTGGCTGATTTATAGGTCAGCTGAGTCTGGGCCTGCGCGGGCAGTGCAAAGGCAAGCGCGGCCAGCGCAGCAGCGGCCATTTGGCGGTGAAATGTCATCATATTCCTCCCTTTATTGGTCTTTGGGCCAGATTTCATAGAAGATGCAGGATGTTCAAGTCTTACTGAACCGACGGGGTCAGTTCAAAAAAGCCGATATCGGCGGCGGCAAAACCGCCGGTCTTGGCAATCTCGTCCATGACCTGCGGCAAAATCCGTTCAGATGCGGCGCCAGTCGAGGCGCCTGTGGCCGCGATCAGCGGATTGCGGCTGGCCAGCGCAACGATCAGTTGCGGGCTGGGTTCGCCAAGCCCCTGCAAGGCAAGGCCGAAGCTGAAGGTGAAACTGCCATCCGCCTGCGCGGTCAGGCGCGACGACAGGTCATGCAGCCCGCCATCGGCTGCCACCAGAAACAGCCAGATCGTACGGCCCTGCGCGTCACGCACGCGGCCGGCGACGGTGCCGCCTTCTGACAGGCTGGCGGCATCCAGCGACATCACGGGCGGACGCTCGGCCCGGCCTTGCAGCCTGCGGACGAAATCGACAGCCGTGCATTGTTCGGGGGTGACACGGCTGGCGATCAGTTCCGGCCGGGCCGAGAAACGGCTGCCATAGGCATCAAGCAGCGGGCCATAGTCGATCTCGCGGTCGGCCAATGCGGCCAGCTTGCCGGCATCCATCCCCGACACCGTCCGCTGCACCTGTGCGCAGGCCCCAAGGTCGAATTCCGCCAGAAATCCCTCGCGCGTGGTCAGGTCGCGGGGCGGCAGCATCGGACCATCGCCTGCCCCGTCACCCTGCCCCGAGGCGGTGATCACCGGCGGGGACGGCGGCGCCTGCTTGCCGCCAAAGACCGCCCAGCCCCCCAGACCCAGCAACAGCAACGCCACCCCTGCGGCGGCGATGGGCATCCATCTGGGCATCGCCTTCAGCGGCGTCCTTCGGCTCGGCTCGGCGGTCGGGTCGGGCATCGCGGGGACCGGGCCGAAGGGGCTGTCCGAGGTATGCTCGACCCCATGGGTCGAGGTCGCCTGCCCCAATGAGCCCGTCACCAACCGGCCAGAGGCTGCGGACTCTTGCCCCCAAAGCGGCATGCGATAGCGCAGCGGGATGCGGGTCGGATCCTCGACCATATCCGCCACATCCCGCATCGAGGCGGGCCGCGCCTTTGGGTCGGGTTCCAACATGTATTGAAGCAGCGGAAAGATCTCGTGCGGCAGGCCGGTCAGGTCGGGGATCCCGCGCCGGGCCTCGACCGCCTCGACCGCAGATCCGCCCATGTCCAGCGCCTTGCCGCGCAAGACCGCCGCCACCATCAGCGCCATGCCATAGATATCGGCGGCGGGGCCGATCTCGCCACCGTAATGGCCCAGCTGCTCGGGCGAGACATATTTGAACTTGCCGGCAAAGCGGCCAGCCAGCGTGCCCTCGCCGAAATCAACGGCGCGGGCAATGCCAAAGTCGATCAGCACCGCGTCCTCGATCCGATTGGCGCGCAGCATCACATTGTCGGGCGACAGGTCGCGATGGGTCACGCCGCGGGTATGGGCCTTGCCCAGACCATGCGCCAGCCGCCCCATCAGATGCAGCGCCGAATCAGGCCGGACCGGACCGAAACTATCGACCTGGTCCCACAGCGTATTGCCGTTGATATATTCCATGATCAGGCAGTAACGGCCCAGCCCCTGATCCAGAACAAAGTTGTGGTATCGCACGATGGCGCTGTCATTCAGCTGGCCCAGAATCCGGGCCTCGCGCTTGAACAGCTGGACGATTCCGTCATCGCTGGCCAGGCTGGGCAGCACGATCTTGACCGCCACCGGATCGCCGGTGAACACGTTCTCGGCCTTGTAGACCTCGCCCATGCCGCCCGCCGACAGCATCCGCTGGATGCGGTAGTTGTTGTTGATAAGAACGCCGGTTTCCACCACGCGATTGGCCGGAGACCCGCCCGGCGGCGGAATCCCAAGCGACCCGTCCGGGATCGAGCCGCCGTCGTCGCGGTCCAGCGGCGAGGGGGCGGGCCTGGGCAGGTCGGACAGTCGCGTGCGGTCATCGGCAGGGGGCGGATCGGACAGTCGCGTGCGATCGTCGGCCGGCGGGCTGGACGACGAGTTCCGCGTCGGGCTCCCTTTCTCGTCACCCTTGTCGCGCTTGCCAGTCAATGCTGATGCACCTCATGGTACCGAGGCAGACAGCGTACGACGATGCAGCTGACATTGTCACGCGCACCGCGACGCAGCGTCTCGTCGATCAGGCGGTCGACCATCTGTTGCGCGCCCAGATGGCGGTCTGCCAGCAGCTCGGCCAGTTCCTCATCCAGCAGATGTTCGGTCAGGCCGTCGCTGCACAAAAGGAACACATCCTCGTCACGCACGCTGCCAGTGACGGTTTCGTAATTCGGCCCCTCATGGATGCCGATGGCACGGGTGATCACGTTTTTGCGCGGCCAGTTGCGCGCCTCTTCCTCGGTCAGCGCGCCTGATGCCAGCAGCTCCTGCGCCTCGCTGTGGTCGATCGTCAGCCGCGACAGGCGGCCATTGCGCATCAGATAGATGCGGCTGTCGCCCGCCCACATGCAGACAAAGCCCGCCTCGTAGATCAACAGCGAAACGACCGTGGCGCCGACGGTGACATGGCCGATCTCGGCCGCGTAGGACAGGATGCGGTTATGCGCCCGGTCCAGCCGTTCCGACACGCGCGCGCGCTGGTCCTGGGCCGATACCGGCACGCCGACGCTTTCGATCTCGCCGGTGATGATGCCGCTGGCCACATCGCCAGCCTGATGGCCGCCCATGCCGTCTGCCACGACCCAGACCCCGGCCGAGGGCAGGCTGAGATAGCTGTCCTCGTTATGCTCGCGCAGGCAGCCGGTATCACTTCCAGCCCCCGTGTCGAACAGGAACAGATCAGTTTCGCCCGGCATTCCCACCCTCTTCCTTCGGTACGATCTGCGGGCGCGGCGCCCGCTGTTTTGCCGCGGTCAGCGTATCGGCATGTACACCGGCCAGCAGCCAGGCCATCTCGCCCGCCTGAGGCAACCCGTCACAGGCCAGAACCGCACTGGCCCGACCCTCGCTGGCCGCCACCCACCAATAGCTTCGTGCGCCAACCGCCCGCACCCGGTCGGTCGCATCCAGCTGGGTCAGCAGATCGGCCACGTCCAGCGCCGGATTGGCCGCCCAGAAGGTCGCCGACACCGCCGGATCGACCATTGCCACCCCCCCGGTCCGCGCCGCCAGCCGCGCCTGCAAATCATCGGCCGAGCGCATTTCGGCGGCCATCTCGGCCTCGGCTGCCCGGTAAAAGCGCTGATCCGACTGGACGATGGGCGGCGAGCCCGCCGTCTCGGCCACGGCAATCAGCGGATAGCGCCGGCCGACCTTGTCGCGACTGGCGCGCGCCACGCCATGCAGATGCGGGCCGCCCCAGATCGCCCCGCCGATCCAGAACCGGATCGGCAGCGATGCATCCCAGACAGGTTCCCACCTGTCGCCCAGCCAGTCGCGGGTTTCCGACAGAAGCCCCGTCCACCACGGCACCATATGGCTTTCAGCCAGCACCGGCAGCCCGGCCGAAATGAAATCGCCGAAAGCGGGATGCTTGCCATAGATGCCGGGTGATGCCATCGCCTCTCCTGCTGCCCCGACCTATTCCAGGCTTTGCGGGCATTCGAACTGCCGCAATTCCCGCATTGTAAACGGATTCTTCACCGCGTTGATGGTGAAATCATAGGTGATCGAGCGACCGCCCACCACAAATGTCGCCCGCAGCGTATCGCCCTTCTGGCTGCCGGAACTGGCGGCATCCAGAAACTGCATGAAGGTCCAGGCGCTGCCTTCGAACCGCATCTGCGAGGGCTGGTTCAGCGCCGGGCTGAGTTGCAGCACCGTGGCCTTGCCCGTGCCGGGCCAGGTAATCGTCTGCGGCAGCGAGCCGACGACCGTGGGGATGATCGCGTCATTGATCGACAGCATCGCACTTTCGACGGTGGGATGGGCATCGACCTGGGTGACGGTGATGTCGACATTCGGCTCGGTTCCGCCACCGGCGAAAAACGCCTGCTTGATGATCTCGGCGCGCTGGAACTGCGCCAAGGCGGCAACCGACATGCGGCTGGCAAGCGGCTTGTCCTGGCGATAGCGCAACCCCTCGGGGCTGCGTTCGACATAGGCCTCCAGATATTCGGTATAGAACCGTTCCATATCGCCACCCGGCCCGAAGAAGCGCGCGAAATTGTCGATCGACAGGCTGCGGGAGGAATCGGTGAAGGGATAGGCCGAGGTGATGTTCTCGCGGCAGAAAAAGGTGATCCGGTCGGACAGCGCCCGGTTCATCTGTTCCAGGCTGGCATCGCTGGCATCCTGCTGGAAATCGCCTTCGGCCTCGTTCACCAGCCCGGCCAATTGCTGCGGCAGCTGACTGTTATACTGCGTCAGGCTGTTTAACAGCGAGGGCAGGACGGCAGCCGACTGATCTGGGCTTTGTTCGGCAAGCCGCAGGTTCTGCCAGACCGCACCCAGATTACCCAACAGCGTGTCGATGGGACGCTTGCCCACCTCGCCCCGCAGGATCTCGTGCCAGTTCTCGAAATCCTCGGCGATCAGCTCGATCGGGCGCGTGGCGCTTTCGGTCTGACCGCCGTTGCCACCCGCAAGGCCGCCCAACGCGCTGTTCTGCGTCTTGGCGCCGCTGGCCGCCGCATCCAGCAGGATACGCTGCACGCCCGAGGACCGGCTGCGGATGCGATCGGCAACGGCATTGCCCACCTGCGCCCCGGCGGCGCCGGCCGCATCGCCGCCCCCGTTCATCGCGGCGACGGCGTCGGCGTCGATCCCTTCAAATTCGCGCGTCAGGCGCGTTTCGGCATCAACCGCCTTGACCAGCGCCAGCACCGGCGAGGCGCTGGCCGACACGGCGGCCTCCAGCACCTGATAGCGCGGCTTGTCGGCCGACAGGTTGGTCAGCGCCAGATTGTTCAGCACCTGATCCCAGGCCGCCTTGAACTCGCGCCGATAGCGTTCCATCAGGTCGCGGTCCAGCCGGTTCAGCCGGTCCTCGATTTCGGCGCGGTTGGCCAGGTCGCCCAGCACCCACTGGTCATCGCGCAGTTTCTGTCCGACCTCTTCCAGGCCCGGATAGAAATAGGACCAGAAGCCCTCATAGGTATACATCGCCGGCACGATCATGGTCGACAGTTCCGACCCGTCGCGGCTGGCAAAGACCATATCGCCATTCGGCTCGGTCGCGCGGATCAGCGACCAGTCGGGCAGGCCCGATGCCGCGATGCCGTCTTGCAGGATGGCATAGGCCTGTTCGTCCACCGGCAATTGCGCGATGGCCTGACGCGCAGCATCGACGGTGGCCTGGTCGATATCGACCAGCAGGTTGCGGTCATTGTCCATCACCAGCATCGAGGCCAGATGCTGATCCAGCTGCCCGCGCATGTCGACACCGGCGCGATCGACATAGATCTGCCGCCAGCGCTGATCGAACCAGGACCGGATGGCATCGTCATCGGTCTTTTCGCCCTGCCCGCCCAACAGCAGATAGACCTTCAGCGCGCGATAGATCTCGGTTGTTTCGCCGTCGCGGATGATCTGCGGGATCTGCTGTTCCAGATCCAGGATCATGCGCGGCCGCATCATCCGCTCCATCGCGTCGGAATAGGCATCCTCGGCGGCCGAGGCCACGCGGTCACGTTGCGACAGGCCGAACCGTTCCCAGACCGTGCGCTGCCCGAAACCCGCAGGAATACCCCGCAGATCGTTCAGCAGCGGCAGGATCGGCGTCAGATCGGGATCCGTGATCACCTGACGCTGCAATTCCTGCGACACGGCGGTCGCATAGGTGGCGGTCTGGGCCTCGGCGGTGCTGACCAGCCGGGCGTTCTTCCAATAGCTGATGCCAAAGCCACCCAGCAGCCCCACCGTCACCGCCGCAATCGACCCGAAGGCCAGCCCACGCAGGATCATCGACCGGCGCACCGCCTTTTCATCCAGGCTGACCCAGCCCTGTTCGGCAAAGATCACCCGGCGCAGCAGATCATGGATGAAATAGCTTTTGCCCTTGCCCGACATGAAGGACGGCTGGAAGGTCACCCCGCCGCCGGCCTTGTTCATCGCGCCCAGCACCTGATCAATCGGCGTGCCTTCCTGCGTGCCGGATGTGAAATAGAAGCCGCGCAGAATGGCATTGGTCTTGTAGCGCGTGGGCTCAAAAACCCGGCGCAGGAAATCGGTCACATTGTCGCGCAACAGCGCCATCTGGCCCGGCAGGCCAAAGATGGCGATGCGCGAGATGCCATCGGGTTCCTCTGACAGGCGGTCCACAACCTCGTCCGACAGGCGCGCGACCAGCTTGTCGAACTCGCCCGGCACGGCCTCGATGGTGATGGCCTTGCGATCCTCGGTCTGGAAGGTCGCACCCCAGACCAGCTTGCGCCGGCTGAGGCTGAAGGACGCGAAATATTCCCGGAACCCGGCAATCAAGTCGGCCTTGGTGAACATCACATAGACCGGGAAATCGACCTTCAGCACCTCGTGCACCTCGGACAGGCGCTTGCGCACGGTTTCGGCATGCTGGGACAGGGTCGCGGGATCTTCGGTCATCATGTCCTCGACCGAGAAGGACAGGATCACGCCGTTGATCGGCTGGTTCGGCCGGGATTTCTTCAGCAGCTCAAGGAAAGCGTCCCAGCTGGCCTTGTCGGCCTCGGCATCGCTGTCCTGCGTGGTGTATCGCCCGGCGGTGTCGATCAGAACCGCATCCTCGGCGAACCAGAAATCGGCATAGCGCGTGCCGCCGAAACCGGAAATCGCCTCGGCCTGAGACAGCGGGAACTCGATCCCCGAATTGGCCAGCGCGGTGGTCTTGCCGGCGCCGGGAGGGCCGATGATCACATACCAGGGCAGGTCATACAGATAGGACGCCCCACCCGATTTCTTCAGCGTGGCCAGCGCCTGTTCCATCCGTTCGGCCAGTTCCTTGCCGTCGCCCTTGGGAACTTCGGGGACCAGCGCGGCCTCGATCTCGCGGGCGGCGCGGACGCGGCGGCGCCAGCGGATGAACCAGACAAGGAAGAAGATACCCCAGACCACACCAATCACGGTCAGGCGGAACCAGATCGTGCTGCCAAGGCCCCAGCCGGTCATCGGCAGGCCGATCCAGACCGCCACGGCGAACAGGATCAGCCCCAGAATCGTCAGCGGCACGCGCAGCCAGGGCTGGTTGCGCAGGCGAATGCGGGGCACGGGAATGATGCCGAGGATCCTCAATAGGTGCCCTCCTTGGCCAGCATGATCTCGACCCGGCGGTTCTGCGCCCGGCCCTCTTCGGTGTCATTGGCGGCGACGGCATCGGCCTCGCCCTTGCCTTCGACGCGGAACCGTTCGGCATCGTCGATGCTGCCGGCCAGCGTGTCGGTCACCGATTGGGCACGGGCCATCGACAATTCCTCGTTATTCTTGAACCGTCCGGTGCCGCGCATCGGCACGTTGTCGGTAAAGCCCTGCACCAGAACCGGCCCGCCCTCGGCGTTCAGCACCTGGGTGATACGGCCGGCCAGCGGGGCAAATTCCTCGCGCACCTCGAAGGCGCCGCTGTCGAACAGCAGCTGGTTGCCCACCCGGATCGAGATATAGTCGCCCTTCTCATCGACACTGATCAGCCCGTCGGCGATCTCGGCAGCAAAGGCCTCGCGGATACGGTCCAGCTGTTCCTGCTTGGCGACATAGACCGGGCCGGGGGTGCGTTCGATGGCGATGATGGCGCTGCCGGGATGCAGCGCGCGCAGCGCCTCGGCTGCGGCGGCACCATCGCGATTGATCAGCGTCGACAACAGCGCATATCCGCCCAGCAGCAGGATCGCCGCGCCGCCAAGAATGGCGGGCACGGAAACAGCGGCAAAGCGCCGGCCCTTGCCCTGCACCACCGGCGCCCAGGTGACGGAAATATCCTCGTCCGGGCGCGGCGTGACGCGGCGCAGGGTTTCGTAGATGGCATTGCGAATGCGCGACAGCTCGACCCCGCCATTGGGCATGGTGCGATACTGGCCCTCGAATCCGAGGTTCAGGCATGTCAGGATCAGGCCCAGCAGGTTGTAATACTGCCCCGGCGCCTGCATCGCCTTTTCGGTTTCCTGAAAGAACCCCACCCCGGAATCGCGCTTGCCAAAGAACCGCGCGACCATCGAATATTGCAGCCAGTCGCCCCGGTCAGCGCCGGGCAGGTTCTGGACAATGTCATCGGCCGTGCCCGACAGGACATATTTCGACACCGCCGCCTCGTGCGGGCTCACGCCGGCCGACAGCAGGTTGCGTTCGAACTGGTCGATCTCGCGGGTCACGTGATCCATCAGCGGCGCGGCCTGCATCTCGACCAGCCCGGTGCGCAGCCGGCCCAGCAGGATCAGCAGCGGCGCGGCGGCCGCAAGGATCGGGTTGGTCGAGGCGCCCTTGCCCAGCCCCTTGACCTGCAAGGCCTGTTGCAGAGGAATTTTCGGGCCTTGCATCGGCGCGGCCTGCTGGCCGCGGTCGCGCGGGATATCGGGGAAAAAGCCCCGGTCGCCGCCCGGTGCCTGACCAATGCCGCCGCCCTGCCCCTGCCAGCCCTGATAGCCGCCCGGTTGCTGATAGGCCGGCTGCTGCGGGCCACCCAGCCAGGTATTGCCCGATGATTGCGGCGGCGCGCCGCCCCAGCCCGGCGCCTGGGGCTGCTGGCCATAGCCACCACCATGGCCCCCCGGCTGCTGGCCAAAGGGCGACCCCGAGGGCGAAGCGGGCGCGCCGCCCTGTGATCCGTATTGCCCCGGCGCCGGCCCAGCCCCAGGCCCGCCGATCACCGTGCGGTCATCTGCGCCGGCATCAAAGCCACCGGGCTGCTGATCGCGGCGACCGAAGGGGCTGTCGGATTGCGGCAGGTTGGTCTGTTCGCGCCCGCCCTGGCCCTGTTGACCAGGGCGCCGGTTCTGGCCGCCACCGCCGGACAAAGGCCCGCCGAAAACCGTCTTTTCGTCGTCGCGTCCTGCCATCAACCCTTCTCCGGTATGGCCCACAGCTCCAGCTTAAGCTCGGGCCAGTCACCGGCGAAATGCATGCCGATGGCGGGGGCGGTGGAAAATTCGCGCCACAGCGGCACGTTCTTTTCCAGCCGGAAATAGACGTTCGACGACAACACCCTGATCTGCCGGGGCGGGTTCGGCAGGTGCTGCAACGGGATACCCGGCAGGTTGTTGTTGACGATCTCGTTCATGCGGGTGTTCGGGCCGACCTTGCACAATTCGGGGAACTGGGTCTGCACCTGACCTTGCGGCTTGGCGCTTTCGACCTCGACCACGAAGGTCGCCTCGCGGAACAGGTTGCGGTCGTCGACCTGCGCCAGATAGCTGTTCTGCCGCACCTGCCGCAGCTTCAGCCGGATCGCGCGACCGATATCGCGGCTCAGCAGGCGCTGGATATCCTGCACGACCGGCGAAAAGCTGGCCTTGGGATCGCCGTGGTCATAGGCCTCGTATTGCGGGGCAAGCCGGCTGGCATTGTCAAAAGTCGCCAATTCGCAGGCCAGCGCGACCAGCCGTTCATACAGCCGTTCCGGGTGCACCGCATGCATCCCGTTCAGGTGGCGCAAAACGCCGATCTCGCGGTTCAGACACATCAGCATCAGATAGTCCGATGCCTGCATCCCACCCCCGGCCGAGGGATCGCTGGCATAGCGCGCCAGTGTTTCCAGCCGCGCCTCGATCCAGCCGATCACGCGGGTCAGCCAGCCCAGAACCTGCGGATGCGCGCCCAGCACCAGCGAGGGCGGCGGAATCGTATCGTCGAAACTGACCACGCCGTCGCGCACCTCGGTAATCCGCGCCAGACGCAGGTTCTGATAGCCAGGGCGCGGGGTCTTGCGCACGGCCAGTTCCAGCCGGGGCACGGCCAGCTCCAGCACCTGCTCGATCCGGGCGCTGCTGGCGCTGTCGCCGACCGTCTCGGCCACCACACCCCAGCGGGTCGTGGCATTGCCTTCGTCCAGGGGCGAGGCATCGCGGGTATTTGGGGACACATCGGGCAGGGTCAGCCAGACGAAACTGCCGGCGGCATCGTCGGGAACCTCGATCGCGGTGGGCAGCCGGCCGGTGCCGGGCGCGTCAAAAGGCGTGCCATCCGGCATGATCCCGGTCACGGCGCGCAACCCGATGCGGCCCTGCTGGGCCATGTCGCGGTCGATCTGCATCTCGACCACACCCCAGGGATAGGGCGTGATCACATCGGTCCGCGCACGGACCAGATTTTCCAGATAGCGGTCGGCCTGTTGCAGATGTTGCGGCTGAAGAAACAGCCCCTCTTTCCAGGCGACCTTGCTGAACCAGGACATTGGCTTCCCCGTATAATTGTATCAGCGCCGGGCGCGGCGCAGATTCCGCGACACGGCCTGCTTGGTCAAGACCAGAACGATCTTTCTCAGAACTGCAACCGCACCTGCGCCGTCACGCCATAGCTGTCCAGCACATCACCTGTCCGGCCATCGACCCGGATCGAGGCGTTGAACTGGCGCGGCGAACGGGCGCTGCCCGACTTCAGCAGCTTGGAATAGTTGGCCCCGAAGCTGAGTTCCCCATAAGTGCCCAGGTTGCTGGAAGCCAGCCCGTCGGTCCGGTCGACCGCGCCCGTCGCATCGCGCATGATAAAGACCGACGACGTTTCCGGCGCAAAGTCCTTATAGACCGTCGCGGTGCCAAAGGCGTGGATGATCGATTCCTTCTGCTGGTTCACAAAGGTCTTGGACACCGTCCCGCCGATAAAGCCGACGCGGTTCTTGCTGTCCTCGATCTGCAATTCAGCGTCCTGACCAGTCGCGGTATCGCGGTCAAAATAGATCGTGTCCACCGACAGGTTCGAGAAGGCAAAGCCCGCCGTCGGCACGAACATCCAGCCTTCGCGCGGCAGCGTGTAGGCATAGCTGACGGCACCGCTGATCGTGGTGGCGTTGCTGTCGAACTCCGAATCGCTCAGCTGCAAGCCTCCATTATTGTCACCGATCGGTTCGTTGTTGATGGTGAACGAAGTGCGCTCGCGGCGGGCCTGAAGGTCCAGGAACCAGCGGCCGCGGCTGGCCGTGGCATAGACACCGCCATAAAGCTGACGGAAATCGCCGTGGTTGACGCTGCCAAGAACGCCGGTCAGCTGCGAGGGGTCGGTCGGATCGTTGACATAGATCGGCTGGGTGGTCGTCCCGTCGTTGACACCGCCCATCACGCCAACCGCGACGTTCCAGCCGCTGACGCTTCCTTCGAAACAGGCCAGGTCGCCGCCGAATTGCAGGCCGCGATAGCTGGCCTCGATCGAGCTGCCGACGGTGAACTGATCGCTGGAGGTCTGGCCCGTCGCACTGGCGCGACCGGCAACGGCACGGGCCCAGGCACCCGCACCGCAGGGCTTGTCGCCCGCGCCGCCGGCAAGCCCCGGAACGAAGGGGCTGGACGGCCGGTTGACGACCGAGCCGATAAGGCTTTGCGTCAGCGCCAGGTTGCCGGCCAGCGCACCAAGCGCCGGGTTGATCGAATCCATCATGTAAAGATCGCCCGACACGCTGTCGCGCGACACCGAATAGATGATCCGTTCACTGGCTGGCGGCAGGTTCTCGACATCATAGGTAAAGTTGTTGGCGCTGCCCTGGCTGCCATCGACGTCAAAGACCAGGATCCGGCGCGATTCATCGGTTGCCGCCGGTTCGGTCACGTCATGGGTAAAGCTCAGCGTGATCTCGCCGGTCACGGCACCGCCCCGCACCACCACCAGATCCGATGCCCCGGCCCCGCCATTCGCATCCAGGTCAAGATACAGGTTATAGGTGCCGGTGCCGCTGACATTGCCGTTCACGTTCAGCACATCATCGGCCGCGCCATCGGATGCCATGTCGACAGTGCTGTTATTGGCAAAAGCCCCGTCTACGGTAAAGCTGGTGCCGGCGGTATCGGCCGCCCGACCCACCATGAAATCACCGATATTGTGCAGGCTGCCGATCTGCCCGCCATTCAGGCCCAGCAGCGTGCCCCGGTTGTCGACAGCCCCGTTCAGGGTGCCGCTGACCGTCAGCTGATTGCCGGCGCGGTTGATATAGCGACCTACTTCCAACTGGACGGACCGACCAATCGTGAAGTCGTTGAACGCATCGAAGGCACCGCGAACCCGCAACGCCCCATCCAGCGAGATCGCGCTGTCCTCGGCATAGATCAGGTTGCCGGTGATCAGCCCTTGCAGCGAGGCCTGGCTATTATTGACCAGGTTGCCGGTCAGCCGGTTGTTCAGATCGAATGTGCCATCATTGGTGACATCGCCAACCAGATTGCCGTTGACCGTAACGGTCGAATAGGCGTCGTTCGTCAGTCCACCCGCAGCCGTCACCGTGGTATTTTCCGTCACCACGAAGGCCGCCGGATCGCCGGGGGCAAGCTGCGGCTGGCCCGGCACGGTCATCCCGCCGGTCAGCGGCTCGCGCCGGTTGATGATCTGCCCGTCAACGACCAGATCGCCGATCGAATCGAAACTGCCGCCTTCGTTGATCAGATCGCCGGTGATCCGCCCCGCCAGATCCACATCGCCACGGTTCGTCACCTTGCCATCAATGGTCCCGCGCAGGGTTGCGCCGGTTTCGTTGCGCAGATCACCGGTCAGGGTCGAGCCCTCGGCCATGCGCATCCGCACGCTTGACAGGTTCACCAAGCTGTCGCCGACGGTCACATCCCCGCGAATGACCAGTGCGCCGCTGCCCAGGTTGCGCAGCAGGCCATCGACGGTCAGGCTGCGATCCGTATCAACGGTCAGCGTGCCGCCACGATTGGCGACCGCGCCCACCCGCAGGCTGTCGATGATCTGGATCGACTCGCGGCCCGCATCGGCATCGGCCAGGTTCGTCAGGGTGCCGGTGATCTGGCCCGACAGGCTGGCCAGCCCGGCGTTCTGCATGTCACCCGTCAGCACACCCTGAAGCCGGGTCGAGCCGCTGTTGCTCAGATTGCCTTCCATACCGTTGCGCAGCCGCAGGTCGCCAGCATTCCTCACATCGCCGACGATGGTGCCATCGGCCAGGATCACGCCCGACACGCGGTTCTCGATCTGCCGGTCCGAGGTCAGCGTAGCGCCTTCGGCGATCACCAGATCACCCGCATTGCTGACCCCGCGGGTGACCCGCAGATCGCCCACGATGCTGGTCCGGTCGGTATCGGTATTTACGGTGGTCAGGCGCCCGGCCAACAGTCCCGACAGGTCTGCCGTGCCCTCGTTTTGCAGGTTGCCGACGATGCTGTTGGTCGAGGTCAGGATCGCGCCTTCGCGGTTGATCACATTGGCAACGATCCGGCCATCATTGGTCAGCGTTCCGGCACTGTTGGTAAAGGTATCGGCCTGAATCCGGCCACCGCGGTTGATGGTGAATTCACTCTGGTTGTCAAAGCTGCCTATCTCGACCATTTCGCCGCCGTTCCGCACAAGGAAGGTGCCGCGGTTGATGATCTCGTTGTCGCCCTGGCCGGTAACCGTGGCCCTGACATCGACGCTGCCATCGGGGCTGTTGGTCAGATCGTCGATCAGTTCGGTATCAAAGGTGTAAACGATCCGGTTCGTGTTGTTGATGTCACCGTTGATGATGACATGCCCCTCCAACACGCCAGCGTTATCGACCGTGCCGTTGATACGGATCTCGCCAAAGGCGCCGGTCGAGATGGTCCCATAGTTCAGCAGGGTCCCGGTCACCTCCAGCAGCGAGCTGTTGGCGTTCTGCGTCAGCAGCGCGCCTTCCTGATTGGTGAAATTACCCTCGACATAGGTGGTGCGGCCGGATGCGCCATCCAGGGTAAACGTGCCCGAGTTCAAGACATTGCCGATGATGGTGCCGCCACTGAGAATCCGGCCCCCCTCGTCATTGGTTATATCGCCGGCAACCGTGCCGCCATCAATCACCAGCCGCCCGCCGACCTGGTTGGTGACGTTGGCATTCAGCCGGCCGGTCACGGTGGTCACCGCGCGGGCCTTGTTCACCAGACCGCCATCGACGGTCGCATTGGTGCTGGTCACGTTCAGAACGTTGCGGTTTTCAAGCTGGCCGTCGATCTGGGCAGCCCCGCCCAGGGTCAGTGTGCCGGTGCCGATGTTCAGCACATTGCCGTCGACATTGCCGTTCACCGTGGCTGTGCCGCCATTGGCCAGGCTGCCGGCCAGGGTGCCGGTCACGCCAACATTGACGGTGCTGCCAGCGCGGTTCTGCACGTCCAGCAAACCGGGCACCGAACGGCCCAGGGTGCCGCTGACATTGATGGTCGCGCCCTGCCGGTTGACCAGTTGGTCACTGGTCATGTTCAGGCGGTTGCCCGCAAGAATGTTGGTGCGGCCCTGGCTGTCCAGCCGCGTGATCTGGGAATCGCCGGTGATGTTCAGGATCGAACCGGCGCCGACGTTGCTGGCGATCTGGCCCACGGTGCCGGACAGGTTCAGCGTGCCGGTATTGGTCGCGTTCCCGCCGATCGTGCCGGTGATCGTCGCCGTGCTGGTGTTTTGCAGGCTGTTGGCAATATTGCCGGTCACGGTCAGGTTGCCGGCGTTGGTCACGTCCAGATCGGTCAGAATCCCGGCCGTGCCGATATTGCCTGTGACGATGGCGACGCCCTGGGCGTTGTTGATCAGACTGCCGGCATTGCCCGTCAGGGTCAGGCTGCTGCTGTTACCGACCTGCCCGGCGACATTGCCGGTCAGGGTCAGGTTGCCCAGGTTGTCGACATTGCCGGCCTGCCCCCCGCCCGCGATGACGTTGCCCACGATGTTGGCGGTGCCGCCGGCGTTGTTGCGCAGCAGCCCGGTGATCGCCGCGACCTGAGCGGTCGTGCCGAATGTCGCGCTGAGGTTGTTCGTAAACCCGCCTTGCAGCCGCACCGCGCGGCTGCTGTCATCACCGCCAAGGATGGTGCCGTTATTCGTCGCCGCGCCGATAATGGTGGCGCCGTCCAGCGTCACGCTGCCGGCGCTGTCGACCGTCAGTTCACCCTCAAGCCGTCCGCGCAGGATACTGTCGCTGTTGCCCGAGATGACCAGCCGCGGCGCAGTGATCGTATAGGCCCCGCGCTGATCCACCTTGCCCGTGGCGCGGATCACCCCGTTTGACACCAGGTTGGCCTCGGATACCCGCAGTTCGCCGTTCGCACCGATCATCAGGTCCAGCGCATCCGGGCCGCCAACCGTCACCGTCATGGTCGGATCGCCCGCATGGACGCCCACGGTCGTGACCCCGCCGTTGATGGTAAGCCGGCCGTTGACATTGTTGTTCAGCTGCGTCGCCGCTGCCGAGGTCAGGTTGCCATTGACGACCCGATTCACCGTCAGCTGCGTCGCCGAGGCATCGTTCACAAGGGCGCCATTCACCGCCTGATCCACCGTCAGCGTGCCCCGGTTTTCCAGCGCCGCGTAGGTGATGTTGCTAAACTCTGACACCAGCGCGTCATCGGTGCGCGCGTTGATCACCGAGCCGCTGACGGTCAGCGACGTGCCGGTAAAGCCGGAATCCGTGCCGGTAAAGGTCAGGTTGCCGGCAATCCCACCAGCGCCCGTGAACGTCCCGCTGCTTTCCACGGCGCCGACGATGGACGACCCGGCGTCAAGGTTCAGCGTGCTGTCATTGACCAACCGCTCGGTCGTGACCGTGACGCCCCCAAGGACGTTCAGATTGCCGCCGGTTACCTCGATCACGCCACCGGCAGGCGCGCCGGACAAGCCATTCACCGCCAAGTTGCTTGAAATGGTGGTGGTGCCGCCGGCCACCTCATAGCTGCCGTTGATAGTACCCCGGATGTTCGCAGTGGCATTGGACGTGACCGCGCCGATCAGCGTGCCCCGGCTGTTGAACAAGCCCGCGTTGTGGTTGATGGTCGTTGCGCCCAGCGTATTGCCCGCCGCAATATCGACCCCGCCGGTATTGATAAACTCGTCCAGCCCGGTCATTTCGGTACCGGCAGCGCCGGCCAGCCACAATGTTCCACCGTTGGTAAAGTCTTGGCTGTTGCCGATGACGTCCTGCGTGACGGTTGCCTTCGCAGTCGCATTATTGACGAAAGCGCCATTCAGCTGCGGCACATGCGCCAGATCCAGCCCCAGATTGCCGTTCGCGGCCCGCCCCGCCAGACTGTTGTTGATCGCCCCGGACAGAACGACAGTATTATTCAGAACCGAGCGGTCATGGATATTGATCGTGGCGGCCTGAATCGTCAGCGTGCCGCCGGCGGTCCCGCCATCCAGAATATCGTAGTTTTCGAACGTTCCGGTGGCCTGCAAGATCCGGTTGCTGCTATCGACAACCTGGATCGTCCCGCTGACGCCGGCATCAGCCGAGCCGTTGGTGATGGTGCGCGGCGCCACCTGCGTGCCGAAGGTGACATCTGCGATCAGATTCACCGTGCCGGTGTTTGCCAGACCGCCGCCATAGTTGCCAATGCCCAGCGACAAATCGCCCAGGTTGGTCAGACGGCCATCAAGCTGGGCCGTGCCACCGCCAACCGTAACGTCGGCGCCACTTTGGACCACCAATCCACCGACACGGGATACGATGACATCGCCCTCGCCCGCCAGCGTCAGCGTGCCGGTGATCCGCGATGCCGCATTCAGATCGACGGTTCCATCCGCTGCCACGATCACATCGCCCGTGACCGTGCTGCCCGCAGCCATCGTCAGCCCGCCACCGACGTTGACACTGTCCTCGACCTGCAACTGGCGACCCGTTGCGATCGTCAGCGAGCCGGCGGCAACATCGACACCATTGACGACCGCCGCGCCCTCAATCGTCACCGCGCCGTCGATGACGGTATGGACGTTCAGGATCAGCGCGCCGCCATCCTCGACCCTCAGCAAATCCCCAGACAGCGTCTGCGTGCCGGAATTGCCTGCGGCGACGGGGTCGTTGAAGGCAAAGGTCCCCTCGGTGACGACGATGCTATCGGCGCTGATCTCATCGAAGAAGCCGCCATCAATCTCGACGTTGATCGTCGTTCCGACCTGCGAAGAGCCGAAAAAGGCATCGTCATTGCTGTCGAAATCGGTCAGGTTGGTATCGTATCCGCTGTCGCGCAGGCGACGCCAGTTGTTGACCGAGCCATCCCCCGTCCAGACACCACCCGAGATCGGATTGGGCGGCGTATCGCTGTCGACAGGAACAACGTTGTCGCCGTAGCTGTAGAACAGTATCCGCGCATCCGCCTGAACGCCCGACAGGCAGAACAGCAAGGTTGCCCCGATCAGGGCCGTGCTTTGCCGAAATCGCGACAGGCCAAATTGCAGGGCTGTCATGTGATCTTGGCGGTTGCTGACCGGGAAAACCATTCTACTCGTCCTTACGCTCGGGGGGCATGCGCGCTAGCTACTCAACAGGACATAAAAATCAAATCAAATCGCGCTTGGCCAGAGCGAATTGGGCCAATCTGGCCTTATAGGCAGGGCGTCTGCCGCGATTTTCGTGTCGTCGGCAAATTAGCCACGTCATGAATGCAGCCGGTCGGGCGCGCATCCCCGACACAAACGCGCGAGCCTGTCTTGCGTCCGGTCGCCGCTGGCTGCACCTTCCAGACGACCCTGACGGAGCTTTCGATGCGCAACCTTCTGCTGACGGCCTTGCTTGCCGTTCTGCCCGCGGCCTCACTGGCCGAGATGCCCGAGGGCATCAGCCATTTCACCTTGCCCAACGGTCTGGAAACCGTCGTGATCGAGGATCACCGCGCCCCGGTCGTGGTACAGATGGTCTGGTATCGCATCGGTTCGGCGGACGAGGCGCCGGGCAAATCGGGGATCGCACATTACCTGGAACATCTGATGTTCAAGGGCACCGACAAGCTGGCGCCCGGCGAATTGTCCAAGACCGTGACCGCCAATGGCGGCAAGGACAATGCCTTTACCTCTTACGACTACACCGCCTATTTCCAGCGCATCGCCAGCGATCGCCTGCCGCTGATCATGGAAATGGAATCGGATCGCATGGCCAATCTGAAGATCGGCGAGGATGACTGGCAGGCGGAACGCGACGTGGTGCTGGAAGAACGCGCCCAACGCACCGACAGCGATCCGCGCGCCCTGTTCGGCGAGGAACGCAACGCGGTGCAGTTCTATAACCACCCCTATGGCCGCCCGGTGATCGGCTGGCGCGCCGAGATGGAGGGGCTGACCCGCGACGACGCGCTGGCCTGGTATGATGCCCATTACGCCCCCGACAACGCGATCCTGATCCTTGCGGGCGATGTCACCCCCGAACGCGCCCGCGAACTGGCCGAACAGTATTACGGCCCCATCCCGGCCCGCGCCGATGACACGCCGCGCATCCGCCCGCAGGAACCCGAACAGGCATCGCCCCGTCGCATGCAGCGGGTCGATGCCCGCGTTGCCCAGCCAACGATGATCCGCACCTCGCTGGCCACCGAACGCAACCCCGGCGACCAGAAACGCGCCGCCGCGCTGACGGTGCTGGCGGAACTGCTGGGCGGGTCCATGCAGACCTCGGTTCTGGGGCGCGAACTGGCGCTGCCGGGCAAGGCGCTGTGGGTGGGGGCGGGCTATGACGGGCTGGCGGTCGATCCGACGACGTTTTTCCTGTCCATGGTGCCCGCCGACAACCTGACCCCCGAACAGGCCGAGGCGCAATTCGACGCCGTGCTGGCGAAATTCCTGAAAGACGGTCCCGACGCCGAAGATCTTGAACGTGTGAAAACCGGCATCCGCGCCGCCCGCATCTATGCCCAGGATTCCGCCCATGGTCGGGCCTATGATTACGGTCAGGGCCTGACGACCGGCCTGACCATCGAGGATGTCAACGACTGGCCCGACATTCTGGCCGAGGTCACCGCCGATGACGTCATGACCGCCGCCCGCGAAGTGCTGGACAGCGATGCCAGCGTGACCGGCTGGCTGCTGCCCGCCCCTGCCCAGGATGCCAACACCAAAGAGGAGACGCAGGGATGATCCGCGCCGCTTTCGCCCTGATCCTGACACTGCTGGCCGTCCCGGCCCATGCGATCGAGATCCAGCAGGTCACCTCGCCCGGCGGCATCAAGGCCTGGCTGGTCGAGGATCACTCGATCCCCTTCACCGCCGTCACCTTCAGCTTCAGAGGCGGCGCCTCGCTGGATGCGGCGGGCAAGCGCGGCGCCATCAACCTGATGACCGCGACCCTGGAAGAGGGCGCCGGCCAGATGAAGGCCACCGAATTTGCCCAGACCGCCGAGTCGCTTGGCGCGCGGTTCAGCTTCGACGCCGGCGACGATTCCCTGACCATCGGCTTTCGCACCCTGACCGAGAATCGCGATGCCTCGGCCGATCTGCTGAAGCTGGCGCTGACCCAGCCGCGCTTTGACGATGACGCCATCGAACGGGTGCGGGCGCAGGTGCAATCAATCATCCGGTCCGAGGCGACCGATCCGCAGACCATCGCCGCCAAGGAAATGGCGCAGCTGGCCTGGGGCGATCATCCCTATGGCAGCTCGGTCAACGGCACGGCGGAATCGGTCGGCAAGCTGACGCGGCAGGATCTGGTGGTGGCCAAGAACAGCGTTCTGGCCCGCGACCGCGTCCTGGTCGGCGCGGCAGGCGACATTACCCCGGATGAGCTGGGGCTGATGCTGGATACGATCCTGGGCGGGCTGCCCGAAACCGGCACCGCGCCGCTGCCCGAACAGGCCCAGTTGCAGCTGACCGGCGGCGTCACCGTTGTTGACTGGGACAGCCCGCAGACCATCGTGACCTTTTCCGGCCCCGGCCTGCCCATCGAAGACCCCGACTATTTCGCCGCCACCATCGCCAATCACATCATGGGCGGTGGCGGGTTTTCGTCGCGCATGATGGACGAGATCCGCGAGAAGCGCGGGCTGACCTATGGCATCGGCACCGGGCTGGCGACCGGAATCTATGGCCAGACCTGGGCCGGCGGCATGGCCAGCGCCAATGCGAAGGTCGGCGAAGGCGTCGCCCTGATCCGTCAGGAATGGGACCGTATGACCGAAGGCGTGACAGAACAGGAACTGGCCGATGCCAAGACCTATCTGACCGGCGAATACGCGCTGCGCTTTGACGGCAATGGCTCAATTGCGGGCATCCTTGCGGGGATGCAGCTGATCGGCCTGCCCGCCGATTACGTCAACACCCGCAATGCCATGATCGAGGCCGTCACCGCCGAGGATGTGCAGCGCGTGGCCGAACGCCTGCTGGATGCCGATCAGTTGCGCTTCGTGCTGGTTGGCCGCCCCGAGGGCATCGCCGCCGAGGCAACCGAGGCCCAGGCCGACGACGGATCGGCCCCGGAAACGAACTGATCCAGACGACAAGACCGCAGGCTGGTTTCCCGGCCTGCGGTCCGTGATCTTTCTGTGCTGGGCAAGCCCGACACAAGCCGGCAATGATCAGGGGTTAACCCGCACCGCACCAGTGCCGCCCGCAGCGGCACCCACCGCAGCGCCCACCGGACCGGCCACCGCAAGGCCAGTCGCACCGCCCGTCACCGCACGGGTCTGGGCATTCGGCCCGCAGGCAGCAAGGGCCAGCGCCGAAACGCATGCCAGAACAGTAACAATCTTGTTCATCTTTATTCCCCTCTGGTTGAATTTGCTTCGCAGGCTCAACGCACGGTGCTGCATCGGGTTTCCGGGATTGGAAAGATCGCAACAGGATTTGCTTCCCGCACCCACCTCGCGATGCTATATCTAGCGACATGAACAGCCACGCCCCCAATATCCGCCCCGTTATCCGGCAATTGGACGAAACCGCCGCGAATCGTATTGCGGCGGGCGAGGTGGTCGAGCGCCCGGCCTCGGCCGTCAAGGAACTGGTGGAAAACGCGCTGGATGCTGGCGCCAGCCGCATCGAGATCACCATTGCCGATGGCGGCAAAAGCCTGATCCGCGTGTCTGATGACGGCTGCGGCATGACTTCAGGTGACCTGCCGCTGGCTTTGGCCCGACACGCCACCAGCAAGATCGACGGCAGCGACCTGCTGAACATCCGCAGCTTTGGTTTTCGGGGCGAGGCGCTGCCCAGCCTTGGTGCTGTGGGTCGGCTGACCATCACCTCGCGCGCAGCGGGTCAGGACGGCGCGATGATCGCCGTCACAGGTGGGCGCATCGACCCGGTTCGCCCCGCCGCCGGCAATCGCGGCACGGTGGTGGAACTGCGCGATCTGTTCTTCGCCACGCCTGCCCGGCTGAAATTCCTGCGCACCGACAGGGCCGAGGCGCAGGCCATCGCCGATGTGGTGAAACGCCTTGCCATGGCCGAGCCTTACGTCGGCTTCACCCTGACCGATGGCGACCGCATGGTGTTTCGCGCCGATGCCGAACAGGGCGAGTTGTTCGGCGCGCTGCAAGCCCGCCTTGCCCGCGTCATGGGCCGCGATTTCATCGACAACGCCCTGCCCATCGACGCCACGCGGGACGAGATCACCCTGACCGGCTTTGCCGCCCTGCCGACCTATTCGCGCGGCGCTGCGGTGGCGCAGCATATCTATGTCAACGGTCGCCCGGTTCGCGACAAGCTGCTGATCGGTGCGCTGCGGGCGGGCTATATGGATGTGCTGGCCAGTGGCCGCCATCCCGCCGCCGCCCTGTTTCTGACCTGCGATCCGCAGCTTGTGGATGTGAACGTCCACCCCGCCAAGGCCGAGGTGCGCTTTCGCGATCCCGGCCTGGCACGCGGGCTGGTGGTCAGCGCCCTGCGGCATGCGCTGGCAGGTGCCGGGCATCGCGCCTCTTCGACGGTGGGTGCGGCCACGCTTGGCGCGTTCCAGCCCGAAACACCGGCGGCCCCGCGATCCTATCAGATGGATTATCGCGCCAACCATGGAAGCGCCCCCGCGCGGCAGGCCGCCTATCTGGCGCAGGCGCCAATCGCGCCCGCCTTTTCCGCACCCGGCTTTGCCGAGATGCCCTCGGCCCGGATGGACCCGGTGGCCGACAGTTCTGCCCAGCCTGAACCACTGACGGCACCGCTTGGCGCCGCGCGCGCCCAGATCCACGAAAATTACATCATCGCGCAGACGCAGGACGGGCTGGTCATCGTCGACCAGCACGCCGCGCATGAACGTCTGGTCTATGAGCGGCTGAAGGCCCAGGCCGAGGCCAATGGCATCGCCTCGCAGGCGCTGCTGATCCCCGAGATCGTGGACCTGTCCGACGCCGATGCCGCCACGATCCTGACGATTGCCGATGATCTGGCCCAGCTGGGCCTTGTGATCGAACCCTTTGGCGGCGGCAGCATCGCCGTGCGCGAAGTTCCGGCCCTGCTGGGCAAGCTGAACGCCGCCGCGCTGATCCGCGACATTCTGGATGATCTGGCCGATCAGGGCGCATCGGACCGGTTGCGCGGGCGGATCGACGCGGTTCTGTCCTCGATGGCCTGTCATGGCTCGGTCAGGTCAGGGCGGCGGATGACGGCCGAGGAAATGAACGCCCTGCTGCGCGAGATGGAGCGGACGCCGAAATCCGGCCAGTGCAATCACGGCCGGCCCACCTGGGTCAAATTGCCGCTTTCCGATATCGAACGCCTTTTCGGCCGCAAGGATTAAGCGCAGAATGACGCCGGGCAACAACAGCGCCCGGAGGATATCATGCTGCAAATCTCGTCCGACAAGATCGCCCATATCATCATCCGCGCCCGCGAATATGGCAGCAATATCAACGCCTGGGCTGATAGCGGGCAGCGCCGTCAATACGGCACCCGGACCGAGTTGCACGATTTCATCGAATCCCTGAACGAGGATGAACAGGCCAGTCTTGTCGCCCTGATGTGGATCGGGCGCGACAGCTTTGACGCCGATGACCTGGACGAAGCCATCGCCACCGCCCGCGCGGAAAAGACCACGCCGACCGAGGATTATCTGATGGGCGAGCCGCAGCTTGCCGATCATCTGGAAGCCGGGATGGCCGCGCTTGGCCTGTCACCCGAGGATGCCGAGGACGATCTGCAAAAACCCGTCTGATCCGGGTTATTGCCCCCGCGTCACGCGGATCATCTGCCCTTCCGGGTCATCGGTCAGCAGCATGATCGCACCATCGCTGGCCACCTCGACATCGCGAATGCGCGCCATGTCCTGAAAATGCCGCGCCTCGCCGGTGACGCGGCCATCCTCGATCCGCAGCCGCACCAGCGCCATCCCGGCCAGCCCGCCGATCAGGGCATCACCCTGCCATTCAGGGAACATCGCGCCATCATAGAAATCCATCCCGCTTGGCGCGATCACCGGATCCCAGTAATAGACCGGCTGCTCCATGCCATCCTGTGCCGTCAGCCCCTCGGCCAACGGGTCGCCGCTGTAGTTCTGGCCATAGCTGATCACCGGCCAGCCATAATTCTTGCCCTGTTCGGGTCGGTTCAACTCGTCCCCGCCCTGCGGGCCATGTTCCACGGTCCACAACGCGCCGTCAGGGCCAAGCGCGGCGGATTGAAGGTTGCGATGGCCAAGCGACCAAAGTTCGGCCTGACCCGTCGCCAGATCAATCCGCACCACCTTGCCGATCTGGTTATCGGCCGATTGCGCCAGTTGAGCGGATTCGACCTCTTCGCGGTCGCCGGTGGTGACGAACAACCCGCCCCGCCCGTCCAGCACCAGGCGCGAGCCGTAGTGCCCCAGCGTGTGCCAGGCCGGATCCTGACGAAAAATCACCTGCGCATCCTCGATCGCCGTGCCATCCGCCGACAAGATGCCGGTGGCCACGGCCGTGCGGGTCGCGCGGGCGCGGCGCAGGTTCTGAACGATGCTGCGCCACATCGGGCGGGCCTCGGAAAAGCTCCACCACAGGCGGCGGGTTTCGGCGAAGTCATCGGCAACGATCACGTCCAGCAAGCCGCCCTGCCCGCGATTGTCCAGATCCGGCAGGCCCGAGATCGGGTCGGACAGATAGCCATCAACATATAACAGCCGCATCCGGCCAGGGCGCTCGGTCAGCAGCCAGCTGCCATCGGGCAGTTCCGCCATGCCCCAGGGATGTTCCAGCCCCTCGGCCATGACGCTGCGCGCCAGCGGCACGGCATCCGCCAGAACCGGCGCGCGGGTCTGCCCCGGAAAGGCCGGCTGCTGGCCTGGCGCATTGGGCGCGGCGGCGTTGAAATCCTGCGCCAGGACCGGGCCGGCCAGAAGAATGGGGAACAGGGCGACGGCAACGGCGTGATGCATGGGCTGTCCTTTGCTGATGGCAGTCTTATGCCACGGCCCGGCGCCACGTCCAAGCGGTGCGGGCCGGACCACAGGCGCAGCCCGCTGTCCCGGTCAGGCCTCGTCTGATCTGAGGTGGTTGACCTTGGCCATATGCTGCGCGATCTGGCCCACCTCGACCAGCCAGCCCGCGACCAGTTCGGGATCATCCGGCGCGGCATGGACGCCAGCGGGTATCCGGCCTTCGCGGACCGCATCGACGGCCATGGCGACCGGGACGGAAACCAGCTTGGCCATCGCGGACCCCGCCGTGTTGCCATGCGCATCCAGCACCCATTCCTTGTGCCAGACGGTCTTGCCGCCGCGTTCTGCCCGCAAGGCGACGAACAGCACCACGCGGTCGGCCTCGCCGGGGGCATAGGCGTTGCGGCGCCAGAAATCCTCGGCCATCTCGCGCAGCCGCGCCTCGCCCGCCGCGCCTTGCAGGGTCTCGATCTCGGTGAAAACCGGGGTCCAGGCCTCTTGCCAGCCCTTCAGCCGGATGGTGCCGCGCACGAATTCCTCGATCTGCCAGTCGGGGTCAAAGCCGTATTGCGCCACGAAAGGCAGGGAATCGCGGTTGGGATAAACCTCGAACCGCTCGGGCGTGGGCAGGGGCGCGTCATAGGTCTCGATCGCGTGCCAGGGGCGGGCCACGTCGCGGATCTGCCCGTCGCGGATCGACTTGGACGGCGAGCGCAGCGCCCGCAGCACGCCAAGCGGCGACCAGCTGAACTTGTAGCGGAAGGTGTTGATATGTTTCGGCACGCCGCCGCAATACGAGGTGAAGCTGATCACATCGCCGGGCTTGGCCATTTGCCGATAATCCGCCACCAGCTCATGCGCCATCAGGTGATCAATGCCGGGATCCAGCCCGACCTCGTTCACCAGCGCCACGCCGGCCGCCCGCGCTGCGCCATCCAGCGCCGCCATTTCCGGCGAGATATAGCTGGAGCTGACGAAATGCGCGCCCTTGTCGATGGCCAGTTGCGCCAGCGGCACATGCTGGTCGGCAGGCAGCATCGAGACGATGATATCGCCGCGCGACAGCGCGCCGGCCAGCGCCTCGGGCGAATAGGCGCGGATGTCGTCGGTCAGGTCGCCCACGGCCTCGCGCGCCTTGGCCTCGGTGCGGTTCCAGACCACGACGGGGCGCCCCTCGCGGATCAGGCGGCGCAGGCCCGGAATGGCGGACAGTCCGGTGCCGATCCAGTGGATTGTCATGTCAGACCTCGCTTTGATGCTGGTTGAACAGGGCCCGCGCGCGGCCCCATGGCCCGGCCTCGATCCGGTCAAGCTGTTGCAGAACCGGCAACAGCTGGCCGGCATAATCTGCGCTGCTTTCGCGCGGCAGCATCGAGGGCAGGTTGTCGATGGCCATCACATCCAGCACCGGCTGGTCGGCCACGCGCAGCACCGGCTGGTCCCAGCTGGTTGTGCGGTCATAGACCTTGATCGGGGAAAATTCGCTGGTCGGGTCGCAGGCCACATCGCCGATCACTGTCAGCGCGCGACCGGGACGGGTGGCCTCGGCCGGCACAAAGACCGGGCAACCGGGGCTGGCCAGAATGGCGTTGATGAACAGGTCATGCGTCAGGATTTCGGGGAAAGGCCCGCCATGTGCTGTCTCGGCCATGTCCCAACGGGTGACGGTGCAGCCCATCTGGGTCAGCAGGTCGCTGGCGCCCGTGCCCACGCGCCCGCCCGCGCCGATGACGATGGCCGTGGGGCGCGGATGGCCGGTGCCGTCCAGCACGGCGCGCAGATCGTTGGTCATCGCGGCCTTGTCAGGCCAGGCATGGACCGGCGGGCAGATCCTGCCCTGCCGCTGCGCCGCCCAGGCCCTGAGCGACACCGCCGCCCCGGCATAGCCCGCCCAATAGCCGAATGCGGCCAGCCGCCGGCCGTTTTCGTCAAGCAGATATTCCAGATCATACAGCGCCCCGCCGCCGGCCTTGAATCGGCGCAGCAGGATCTGCCCGGCGGGTTGCCCCTTGAAGGCATGGCCGAACATGATGTGACGATGGCGCAGCGGGGTGCCATCCTCGGGCAGTTCCTTCAGCCCGAAGATGATGGCGTCATCGGGTGCGTCTACCCATGCGCCAAAGGGCGTGATCTCGGCCCCGGTCTTGCTGTAATGGCCGGTGGGGATGATGCGGTTGGGGCTGTCCTCGACGGTGACCTGCATGCCGCCCGCGATCAGCGCGGCGACGCCTTCGGGGGTGATGCCCACCCGGTCTTCATTGGGGCGGCTTTCCGCCCGGACCCACAGATGCACCATGCCATCACGCCCCTTGCTTGTTCCCGCCGTATCTAGGCCAGCAGACAGCCCACCACAAGCGCCCCGGAACCCGCCATGGGCCGCCGCGTTGACCTGTCGCAGCCCAGATTGACCGATGACAGGAGATCCGCAGATGCAGTTCAACCGCCGCTCCAGCCTGAAACTTGGCGCCGCCGCGCTTGGCATGGCCGCGATTCCGCGCCTTGCCGCCGCGCAGGACGCAAACAGCTTTGCCGTCGAGGGCGGCAATCTGGTGATCCATCCGGTCGATCACGCCTCGATGGTGATCCAGACACCGTCACAGGTGATCTGGGTCGATCCCGTCGGTGGGGCCGAGAAATACGCCGCCCTGCCGCGCCCTGGCCTGATCCTGATCACGCATGAACATGGCGACCATTACGACGCCCCGACGCTGGAAGCCATCGGGACCGAGGCCCCGATCATCACCAATCCCGCCGTCCACGCCATGCTGCCCGAGGCGCTGAAGGCCCGCGCCACGGCGATGGAAAACGGCGGCCAGGCGATGCAGGGCGATATCGGGATCGAGGCCGTCCCCGCCTACAACGTGACCGAGGACCGGCTGCAATATCACCCCGAGGGGCGCGACAACGGCTATGTCCTGACCATTGGCGGCAAGCGCGTCTATATCGCCGGCGATACCGAAGATACGCCCCAGATGAAGGCCCTCACCGGCATCGAGATCGCCTTTCTGCCAATGAACCTGCCCTATACGATGACCGTGGAACAGGCGGCGGCCGGCGTCGAGGGCTTCAAGCCGGCCTTCGTCTATCCCTATCACCACCGGGGCAGCGATCTTGAGGCGTTCAGGGCGCTGGTCGAGGGCGGAACCTCTGGCAGCCAGGTGATCATCGCGGATTGGTATCCCGGCGGCGGCGCGTGAACCGGGCAAGCGCCGCGTTTTGCGCCCCATCCGGCCCGTCTAGAACGGCACCGGCGCGGTAAAGGTCATCTGCACCCCGCTTTCGGGGTGCTTGATCCGCAGGCTTTCGGCATGCAGCATCAGGCGCGGAAAATCCGCCGCCGCGCCTGTCGCATACAGCGGATCACCCAGGATCGCGTGCCCGGTTTCCGCCATATGCACGCGCAACTGATGGCTGCGCCCGGTCAGCGGGAACAGCCGCACCCGGCTTTCGTCATCGCCCGCACGCAGGACGCGCCAATCGGTCTGGGCGGGCTTGCCCTCGGCATGGTCGACCTTCTGGCGCGGGCGGTTGGGCCAATCGACGATCAGCGGCAGATCGACGGTGCCGGTCTTGGGTTCCAGCCGCCCGGTCACGCGGGCCAGATAGGCCTTTTTCGTGCGCCGATCCTCGAATTGCTTGGACAGGTGGCGCTGCGCGTGGGGGGTCAGGCCAAAGATCATCACCCCGGATGTGTCCTGATCCAGCCGATGCACCAGCAGGATCGTCGGAAATGCACCGCGCAGGCGTTCGATGGCGCAATCGGCCTTGTCCTCGCCCCGCCCCGGCACCGACAAAAGGCCAGCGGGCTTGTTCACCACCAGAATCTCGTGATCGGCATGGATCACATCGGGAACACCGGGCGGCGGGGCGTAGGTAAAGCTCACTTCACGACCAGCCGCACGGCCAGCGCGGCGAACATGACGGCGGCGATCTTGTTCACGACACCAAGGCGCTTGCCCAGCACTTGACCGGCCAGACCCCCGACAATGCCGTAGCCCATCGTGACCAGCGTGCCGGTAAAGGCGAAGATCAGGCCCAGCCCCAGGATCTGCTGCCAGATCGGACCATAGGCCGGGTTGGTGAATTGCGGCAGGAAGGCCAACAGGAACAAGACCGGCTTGGGGTTCAGGATATTCGACAGCGCGCCGCGCCGGATGATATTCCACGGCCTGCGCGCGGCCTGCGCGGACGGATCGACCGGCCCGGCAGTCCAGCTTTTCCAAGCCAGCCACAGCAGATAGGCGGCACCGGCATATTTGATTGCCAGCAGCGCCTCGGGATGGGCGGCGACCACGGCGCCCAGGCCCACAGTCGCCAGCGTCAGGTGAAACAGCACCCCCAGCCCCACGCCAAACCCCGCCAGTGCCCCGGCGCGCGGTCCGTTCTGGATGCCGCAGGCGCTGGCGAAGAACACGTCCTGACCGGGGGCAAAGTTCAGAACCAGCCCGCCGGCGACAAAGGCCAGCAATTGCGCCAACGGGATATTGGCGATGGTGTCCCAGATCATCTTCGTCGCCCCTGAATTGCGGATCACCATCCGCGCCTGCCCGCTGCATCCAATGCGGCCACCGAAACGTCAAGCGGTCAATGCAGCCTATTCCATCGCGGTCTGGGGCAGTCCATCGGCGATGTCATAGTAATCGCCCTTGTCATCGGTCCAGATATGTTCCCCCAGGCGCAGCCCGGTCGGATTGGTCACCGCCCCCGCCGAAACCGAAATGGCCTCGCGCCCGTCGAGCCGCCAGAACAGCGACGATCCACAGGCAGGGCAGAACCCGCGCTCGGCCCGGTCCGACGACCGGAACCAGCGCACCGGCCCGGTAATCCGGGGCAGATCATCGGCAATGTCATAGTAATCGCCTTTGTCCTCGACCCAGATATGCCCGGCCAGTTGCAGTCCCGTCGGGCTGTCCACCGCCCCGGCCGAGACCGCGACCCCGCCATCCGCGCCCCCGATCTGGCGCCAGAACAGCGAGGCGCCGCAGGTTGGGCAAAAGCCGCGCTCGCCGGTTTCCGAGGATTGAAACCAGGTCACCTCGCCATTGATCTGCGGGCTGCCCATGTGGAAGGCCGCGACGACATGGCCGGTCCATTTGCGGCAGCGGCTGCAATGGCAGATGGTGACGCGCGGGCTTTCGGCATCGCCCGAAAAGCAGACGCCGCCGCACAGGCAGGAACCACGGATCATTCCTGACCCTCTTGCGGCAAGCCATCCTCGATCTGGTAATAGTCACCCTTGTCCTCGACCCAGATATGCCCGGCCAGTTGCAGCCCCGTCGGCGCATCGACGCAACCCGCCGCGACGTCGATCTTGTCCGACCCGAGATTGCGCCAGAACAGTGACGAGCCGCATGTGCCGCAGAAACCGCGCTCGGCCCGCGCGGATGACTGAAACCAGGTCACCTCGCCCTGAATGGTCAGGTCGCTGGGCAATGCCGCCGCCCAGACATGCCCGGACCAGCGCCGGCACTGGCCGCAATGACAGGCCCGCAGCGGATCGTCGCCCCAGCTGCCGTGAAACCGGACCTGCCCGCACAGGCAACTGCCCGAGAATCTATTGCCCGCCGAATGTGTCATCCAGAATCGCCCCCAGCCGCGCCGCGTCCTCGCCGGTGAAAGCGTCGGGCAGATCGCTGTCGATGTCCAGCACGCCGATCAGCCGGCGGCCCTTTCCCCAGACCGGCAGCACGATTTCGGAACGGGTCGAGCTTGCGCAGGCGATATGACCGGGAAATGCGTCGACATCGGGGACAAGCTGCACCTCGCCCATGCGCGCCGCAGCGCCGCAGACTCCGCGCGAAAACGGGATCACAAGGCAGCCATGGCCACCCTGATAAGGACCGATCTTCAGCAGTTCCGGCCCGACTACGCGGTAAAAGCCGGTCCAGTCGAAACGGTCGTCCGACTGGTGAATCTCGCAGGCCAATGTTGCCATCAGCGCGACCTCGTCGGTCTCGCCTTCGGTCAGGGCGCGGATACGGGCGGCAAGGGCATCATAATCGGTCATGCCGCCTGTCTAACCCAACCCGCCGCCGATGCAATCGGCAGCGGGCCGGAACCATCATTTCGGTCGGTTACGGGGCGGAATAGAGATCAGCCGCTTAAACGATCTTGCCGCCAACCATCCTCAGCACCGATTCGATGCCCGAGATCTGCTCGGCAGGGACCGTCATGTAATCGGCGGACAGAACCGCAAGATCGGCCAGTTTCCCCACCTCCAGCGTGCCGCGCACATCGTCGTCATGGGCGACCCAGGCCCCCTCGACCGTGTAAAGGCGCAGCGCCTGTTCGCGGTCAGGCAGCTGCGCGGCATCCCGCGTCGGATTGCCGGCCACGGTCTTGCCGTCCAGCATCCCTTGCAGCGTCACGAAGGGATTACAGGTGGCGACCCGGTGCGCATCGGTTCCCGCGCTGATGCGCAGATCCATGTCGATGGCCGTCACGATCGACGGGTTCCGTTCCGGGTTGTCGCCGCCATATTCGGGCTTGAAATAGGTCTCGCCCTGCATCGTCCAGCCAACGCCCAGGTCTTTCATCCGGCGCAGCGTTTCATCGGATGCATCGTTCAGATGGGCAATCGTCCAGCGCAGATCCGCAATCGGCTGCTGGGCATTCACCCGCGCGAACACGTCCAGCAGATGATGCACCGAGGCGTCGTTGTGACAATGATGCGTCACCGTCTGGCGGTTCTGCGCGGCCCATTGATAGACCTCGAACAGGCCCTGCTTGTCGGCATCACTGGGGTCATCATTGTTATCCATGGCAAAGGTCACACGTTCGCCAATGCCGTTCATATGCAGCAGGTCGTCGCCGAATTGCGCCGGCTTCATCGCGGTAAAAGCCTAGTAATCGGCAAACTCGGTGCCTTGCTGCTGTGCCATGACGGAATAGGCCACGCGCATCGTCAGCTCGCCGTCCTGCCACAGCCTGAAAAGCGCAGTGTATTTCTCGGGCGTCATGCCAAAGCCGCCCGGATCGCCGACACCGGTAACGCCAAGGCGGTTCAACTCGCTGAAAAAGCGTCTTGTGCCCTCGACCTGCTCATCGGCGGCCGGCGCGGGCAGCCTGGCGAACAGCGGCACCATGCCGCCGATCACCCAGCCAGTCTGTTGGCCAGCGGCGTCAAGTTCCAGCGTGCCACCGCCCGGCAGATCGGCATCCGAGCCGATGCCCAACGCCTCCATCCCCTTGGGCGTCAGCAGAGCGCGTTCATAGAACAGCTGGACATAGACCGGATTGTCGGGGGCGGCATGTTGGGCCGTATCGCTGATCAGCTTCCGCGCCTCGGGGATCGAGGGCGATCCGATCCAGTTCACCTCGGTCGAGAAGGACAGCGCGGCGCGGATGGCGTGCATATGCGAATAAATCAGGCCCGGAATCACCGTGCGGCCCTGAAGGTCGATGGTTTCGATATCGCCCGCCGCAGCCAGAAACCGGATTTCGTCATCCGATCCGATCGCGGCGATCCGCCAGGCCGAGATCGCCACAGCCTGCGCAACCGAGCTTTGTCCGTCCAGCGTGAGGACCGTGCCATTGACCAGCAGCAGATCCGGCGTTTGGGCTAGGCCGGCGGTGGCGGTGGCATGCCGGACACGCGGTCCTGGCCGATGCGCAGGGGCCGGAAGCCGGGAACGCGCAGACCTGACCATTTTAGGACGGAAGATCCGGCCCGCTCAGGCGTGGGGGTCCAGTTCTGGTAGACGATGATCCAGCAGGTCGCCTTGCGGCGGGGTCACGGTGCCGCAAGCGGCGCCTGGCTATGCGCCCTCGGCGCCGTCGGCCAGCCGGTCGCGCAGCAGGTCCAGCTGCTGCTGGTCGGCGCGGGCGCGATGCCGCTGCTGGGCCAGCCGGGCGGCCTCGGGGTCGCCAGCCGCGAGCGCCTCGACGATGCCGCGATGTTCGATATTCGACAGGGTGGGCTTGGGTCGCAGCGGCACGATCATCGTGCGCGGGCGGTATTGCTGGCCCCAATATTCATCCAGCGCGCTCAGCAGCCGGCCATTGCCGCACATGCCGGCAACGGCGGAATGGAAATCATCATCCATATCAGACCATTGGGCAATATCGCCAGCCTCGGTCAGACGCTCCATCCGGTCAAGCATATGCAACAGGCGGCCATGTTCCTCGGGGCCGAGACCCCGCTTTGCCACCAGTTCGACCGCGCGAATTTCCAGCGCGGACAGGACGTCAAGAATGTCGCGCACATCGTTCAGCGTCAGGCTGCGGACGGTAACGCCATGGCGCGGGCGGATGTCGATGAGCCCCTCTTCGGCAAGGCGGATCGTGGCCTCGCGCACGGGGGTTCGCGACAGCGACAACAGCGCCGCCAGTTCGGTTTCCAGCAGGGTGGTGCCGGGCGCCAGACGGCCGGTCAGGATGCGATAGCGAAGATCGTGATAGGCGCGGTCGCGCGCGGGCAAACCGGCGATGCCCGCCAGGCTGGGGCGCGGGCGGGCTGGCCGGACGAAGGGGGCGACCTTAGGCTTGCTGCTCATGGCCGGTATCGCGGATATGGGCGCGGATGATCTCATGGAAACTGGCGTCAGAGGTGAAACCCAGTTCCAGCGCCCGACCGGGGTCGAAATCGCGCGGCCAGCCGGCCACGATGGCGCGGATGGTCGGATCGGGCTGGCGGCGGACCAGCGCGGCGGTTTCCGGGCCGGCGACATCGGCCAGCGCGGCAAGCATCTGGGCCACCGTCACCGACAGGCCCGGCATGGTCATGCAGCGACGCGGCCCGACCGCCGCAAGGTCCATCGTGGCCGCATGCAGCAGATAACCAAGTGCCGCCGCCGGGCTGGCGACCCAGTGGCGCACATCGTCATCAACGGGCAGCACGGCCTCGACCCCCGCCAGCGGCTCGCGGATGATGCCCGAGAAGAACCCCGAGGCCGCCTTGTTGGGCTTGCCCGGACGGACAACGATCGTCGGCAGGCGGATGCCGATCCCGTCGAAGATACCGCGCCGGGAATAGTCGTTCAGCAGCAGTTCCCCGATCATCTTCTGCGTGCCATAGCTGGTCAGCGGCGCGGTGATGAATGTGTCGGTGATCGGTTCCTCGAAGGGCGTGCCAAAGACCGCGATGGACGAGGTATAGACCACGCGGGGGCGATAGTCGGCCTGCGCCCGGATCGCCTCGAACAGGTGCCGCGTGCCGTCCAGATTGATGCGGTAGCCCTTGTCGAAATCGGCCTCGGCCTCGCCCGAGACGATGGCGGCGAGGTGAAAGATCACGTCGGGCCGGGCGGCGATCAGCCCCCGCACGGTGGAATCGTCGGAAACATCGCCGGCCCGGATGGTCAGTGCAGGACCGTCCTTGCCGGCGGTCAGATCGGCGGGCACAACGTCAAATGCCGTGATCTCGGTGACGGCCTGATCGCCCAGCCTGCCGGTAGCAAGCAGATGCAGGGCCAGCTTGCGACCTACCATGCCGGCCGCGCCAATGATCAGGATCTTCACGATACACCTCCGGGGCCGCCCCGATGGCGGTCAACAGTGTATACATTAACCGTGATCCGGCCGGAAGATCAATCCGTGGCAAGCAATCCGCGCCCGGCGAGATTGCGCATCAGCGCACCCGCGCCGAACTGCCATTCCGGGCATTCGGTCGACAGCGCCACCCGATTGACCAGCGCGCCCAGCATCGGCTCGGCGATGCTGACCAGATCGCCGGGATGGTGGGTAAAGCCCTGCCCCGGCGCGTCGCGATCCTGTGTGGGGGCGAACAGCGTGCCCAGATACAGCATCATCCCGTCGGGATATTGGTGATGCCGGCCAAGGGTCTGACGGACCAGATCGGCCGGATCGCGGCTGATCCGCGACATCGAGGACCGGCCGTCCAGCACGAAGCCATCCGCACCCTCGACCCGCAGCGTCAGTTCGGCCCGGCGCATATCGTCCAGCGAATAGCTGCCATCGAACAGCCGGATGAACGGGCCGATGGCGGCGCTGGCATTATTGTCCTTGGCCTTGCCCAGCAGCAGCGCGGATCGCCCCTCGACATCGCGCAGGTTCACGTCATTGCCCAGGGTCGCGCCCTTGATCCGTCCCTTGCTGTCCACGGCCAGCACGATTTCGGGTTCCGGGTTGTTCCAGCGGCTGATCGGGTGAAGCCCCACCCGCGCGCCCCATCCGACCGAGGCCATGGGCTGACATTTCGTGAACACCTCGGCATCCGGGCCGATGCCGACCTCCAGATACTGCGACCACAGCCCTTCGGATTGTAGCGCCTGCTTGACCTCGGCCGCGCGGTCGGAACCGGGGATGATACCCTTCAGGTTGTCACCCACGCGGGCACCGATCCGGGCGCGAATCTCGGCGGCCAGGTCAGGATTGCCGGCCGCCTGTTCCTCGATCACCCGTTCGACCATGGATTCGGCAAAGGTCACGCCGCTGGCCTTGATCGCCTGCAAATCGGCCGGCGACAGAAGGCGCAGCGCGTCCGGGTCGTCGGATGGATGTTCCAGATCGGCCAGCGCGCACACGGTTTCACCGGGCGCTGTCGCCAGCCAGTCCGCCGGATCGTCCAGTTCCAGCAGATCGCGCATCGTCGGCACCTGTGACGAGGTCACGTCAACCACAGCGCCATCGCGCAGAACGACAAGCGATGGCCCGATGCCGGGCCGCCAGATACGCCCCACGAAAACGCCATCCGCCGGCAGGTCCAGTTGCGCCATCAAAGCCTCCTCTTGCCGCTGGTCGGCGCAATTATGGTATACCATCCTGACCGCCGCAAGTGGCTGGGCAGGTCGTCAGGACGGTCCGGCCCCCTGCGTGGCGGTCGGCAAGGCATAGAGCGACTGGCTGGCGGCCATGAACAGCACGTTCCGCTTTGGTCCACCGAAACAGATATTGCCGCAGACCTCGGGCAAGCGGATGCGACCCAGCAGCGCGCCTTGCGGCGACCAGCAGGTGACGCCGCTATAGCCCACGGCCCGACCCGCATTACTGGAGGCCCAAAGATTGCCATAGACGTCGCAGCGCAGGCCATCAGGCCCGCATTTCACCCCGTCGACCATGCAATCCGAAAAGACCGCGCCATTCGACGCGGCGCCGTCGGCGGCAATGTCAAAGGTCAGAATCTCGCCCTTGCCACCCTCGCCGGTATCGCCCGGCCCCTTTCCGGTGCTGGCAACGTAAAGCCGGCTGCCATCGGGCGAAAAGCACAATCCGTTCGGGTCCTGCACCTGGGCTTCCTCGATGACGCGGGCGATGCTGCCATCGGCCGCAATGCGATAGATGCCATGGCCCATCTCGCGCCTGGCCGCGCCGATCTCGGGGGGCTGGCCCAGGGTGTTGTCGATCAGCCCGTCGGGATTGGACGGCCCGCCAGCCGCATCTGGCGCGCCCTCATACAGCTGCCCGCCATAGGGCGGATCGGTGAACCAGATGCTGCCATCTGGATGTTCGACTACGTCATTGGGAGAGTTGAAGCGCAACCCCTCATAGCGATCGGCAAGGATCGTGACCGAGCCGTCAAGTTCATATCGCACGACCCGGCGGGTCAGATGTTCGCAGGTCAACTGCCTGCCCTGCCGGTCAAAGCTGTTGCCGTTGGAATTGTTCGATGGCGCCCGGAAGGTGCTGACATGGCCGTCCTCCTCCAGCCAGCGCATCTGCCGGTTGTTGGGAATGTCGGACCAGACCAGGAACCGCCCGACACTGTTCCAGGCCGGCCCCTCGGCCCACAGCGCGCCGGTCCACAACCGCCGGATCGGGGCATTGGGCTGGGCCAGACCGTTAAAGGCATCGTCGACGGCGATGACATCGGGGTCCCAGAAATAGACGTTCGGCTCGGCATCCGGGCCAAAGCTGCGGCGCGGTGTGGTGATGGTCGACAAGGGTTCGGGCGGCGCGGCATTCTGGGCACGGGCCATGCCCGATGCCAGCGCGGCGCTGCCCAGACCGATGGCGGCAAGGGATTGGCGGCGGGTCAGACCCCGCCCGAATGACGTGTGACGCATGAAATCTTCCCCTTCACAAAGACGGGGCGGCGGCGGCGCAGGCTGGCGCTTTACAGACCCCGCAAGAATGGTATACCAAAATTGAAAGGCCCGGTAAATCGCCTGATGGTGGAGGAACTCATGTCGGACACACGCGCCAATAAGCGTTTTCGCAGCCAGGAATGGTTCGACAACCCGAACAACCCCGGCATGACCGCCCTGTATCTGGAGCGGTATCAGAATCAGGAATACACGCGCGAGGAACTGCAATCCGAGCGTCCGGTGATCGGCATCGCCCAAACCGGCAGCGATATTGCCCCCTGCAACAAGATCCACGTCTTTCTGATGGATCGCATCAAGGCTGGCATCCGCGACGGCGGCGGCATTCCGATGGAATTTCCGGTCCACCCGATCCAGGAAACCGGCAAGCGCCCTACGGCGGCGCTGGATCGCAATCTTGCCTACCTGTCGCTGGTCGAGGTGCTGCACGGCTATCCCATCGACGGCGTGGTGCTGACGACCGGCTGTGACAAGACCACGCCGGCCATGCTGATGGGTGCCGCCACGGTCGACATCCCGGCCATCGCGCTGAATGGCGGACCGATGCTGGACGGCTGGTGGAAGGGCAAGCGCGCCGGGTCGGGCACCATCGTCTGGGAAAGCCGCCGCCTGCTGGCCGAGGGCAAGATCGACTATGACGAATTCATCAGCCGGGTCTGCGCCAGCGCGCCCAGCCTGGGCCATTGCAACACCATGGGCACCGCCAGCACGATGAACGCCATGGCCGAGGCGCTTGGCATGTCGCTGACCGGCAATTCCGCCATTCCCGCGCCCTTCCGCGAACGCATGAACATGGCTTACGAGACCGGCAAGCGCATCGTGCAGATGGTGCTGGACGATCTGAAGCCATCCGACATCCTGACCCGCGAGGCGTTCGAAAATGCCATCGTGGTCAACGCCGCGATTGGCGGGTCAACCAACGCCCCGCCGCATTTGCAGGCCATCGCCCGCCATGCCGGGGTGGAACTGAACGTGAAGGATTGGGAAACCATCGGTTTCGAGGCGCCCTTGCTGCTGAACATGCAGCCTGCCGGGCAATATCTGGGCGAAAGCTTCTTTCGCGCCGGAGGCGTGCCCGCCGTGATGGGTGAACTGGTCAAGGCCGGGCTGATCCGCGAAGGTGTGATGACCGCGACCGGCAAGACCATGGGCCAGAACCTGACGGGCTGGGCCAGCGAGGATCTGGACGTGATCCGCACCGTGGCCGAACCCATGCGCCCCAATGCCGGCTTCCTTGTGCTGTCGGGCAATCTGTTCGACAGTGCGCTGATGAAAACCAGCGTGATCTCGGCCGATTTCCGCAGCCGCTTCCTGTCGCGACCCGGCGCTGAGGGCGTGCTGGATGCCCGCGCCATCGTCTTCGAAGGCCCCGAGGACTACCACGACCGCATCAACGACCCCTCGTTGAACATCGACGAAAACTGCATCCTGTTCATCCGCAATGTGGGTTGCGTCGGCTATCCCGGCAGCGCCGAAGTGGTGAACATGCAGCCGCCAGATGCGCTGATCAAACAGGGTATCGCCCATATGCCGACGGTGGGCGACGGGCGGCAATCGGGCACATCCGAAAGCCCCTCGATCCTGAATGCCAGCCCGGAATCGGTGGTGGGCGGGGGGCTTGCCCTGCTGGAAACCGGCGACATGGTGCGGCTTGACCTGAACGCGCGTACGATGAATGCGCTGGTCGATGAGGCCGAATGGCAGGGCCGCCGCGACGCATGGCGCGCGCCGGAACTGGTCAACCAGACGCCATGGCAGGAAATCTATCGCAAGCATGTGGGCCAACTGGCCGATGGCGGATGTCTGGAACTGGCCACCGCCTATCACCGGGTTGCCAAAAACCTGCCGCGCGACAATCACTGACAGGGGCACCAAAGGGGGACGAACATGGCCGATCCGAAAACCATCATCATCACCGGCGCCAGCAGCGGCATTGGCCGCGTGACCGCCGAGCATTTCCTGCAAAACGGCTGGCGCGTGGGCCTGATCGGGCGGCGCGAGGATCAGCTGCGCGAGGCCGCTGGCGGCAATCCCAATGCGCTGGTCCTGCCCTGCGACGTGACCCAGGCCGATGCCGTGGATGCGGCGTTCGATCTGATGATCGGGCAATGGGGCCGGGTGGATGTGCTGTTCAACAATGCCGGCACCAATATCCCCGCCGCCACCCCGGACGAGATCAACCCCGACGATTTCCGCATGGTCATCGACGTGAACCTGAACGGCATGTTCAACGCCGCCCGCGCGGCGTTCCGGGTGATGCGCAGCCAGGACCCTCAGGGCGGGCGGATCATCAACAATGGCTCGATTTCCGCGCATGTGCCCCGGCCCGGTTCCATCGCCTATACCGCCAGCAAACATGCCGTGACGGGGATGACGCGGTCGATCTCTCTGGACGGGCGGCCCTATGACATTGCCTGCGGGCAGGTCGATATCGGCAATGCGCTGACCTCGATGGCGGAACGCATGACGACGGGCGCGACACAGGCCGACGGATCCACCAAGGTCGAAGCGGTGATGGACGTGCAGCGCGTCGCCGAGGCGGTGATGTATATGGCCACCCAGCCCGAGGGGACGAATATCCAGTTCCTGACGGTCATGGCGACCAAGATGCCCTTTATCGGACGTGGCTAGGATGAGCCTGTCGCTGTTCGACCTGACGGGCAAACGCGCCCTGATCACCGGATCGTCGCAGGGCATCGGCCTTGCGCTGGCACAGGGGCTGGCGGCTGCCGGGGCCGAAATCGTGCTGAACGGGCGCGATCCGGGCAAGCTGGAGGCAGCGGCAGACGGCTTGCGCGCCGATGGCTACAGCACCAGCATTCTGGCCTTTGACGTAACCGATCATGCGGCGGCCCGCGCCGCCGTCGACGGGTACGAGGCCGATCACGGCGCCATCGACATCCTGATCAACAATGCCGGCATGCAGCACCGCGCGCCGCTGGAGGATTTCCCCGAGGACGCCTTTCAGCGCCTGTTGCAGACCAATATCGCCAGCGTTTTCAACGTGGCGCAGCCGGTCGCGCGTCACATGATTGCGCGGCGGGCGGGCAAGATCGTGAATATCGCCAGCGTCCAGACGGCGCTGGCCCGGCCCGGCATCGCGCCCTATACGGCGACCAAGGGCGCGGTCGCGAACCTGACCAAGGGCATGGCGACGGATTGGGCGAAATACGGGCTGAACTGCAATGCCATCGCGCCGGGCTATTTCGACACGCCGCTGAATGCTGCGCTGGTTGCCGATCCGGCCTTTACCGACTGGCTGACCAAACGCACGCCAGCCGGGCGTTGGGGCCAATTGCCCGAGCTGATCGGCGCGGCAATCTTTCTGTCGTCGCAGGCATCCAGCTTTGTGAACGGCACGACGATCTTTGTGGATGGCGGCATCACCGCCTCGGTTTAAGGGGGACAAATGACCGACACGCTGGCCATCGGCCAATATACCGATATCGACGCACAGGCCCTGCGCCAGGATTTCGACGCGCTGTTCATCGCGGGTTGGGACGGGCTGGACAGCCTGAGCGAGGATCAGCGCGCAGCCGTCCGCGCAGCCGCCTATAAAGGGCACGCCCCCTTTGGCGGGGCGCAGATGGACCGGCTGCCGAACCTGCGGCTGATTGCCAATTTCGGCGTCGGTTATGACGCGATCGACGTGGCGGCCGCAACGGCGCGCGGCATTACCGTGACCAATACGCCCGATGTGTTGAACGACGATGTGGCGGATCTGGCGGTGGGCATGCTGATCGCGCAGGTGCGCGGGTTCGAAGCCGCCGCCCGCACCGTGCGCAATGGTGACTGGGCCGCAAAGGGCGATCTGCCGCTTGGCCGCAAGATGTCGGGCCGCAAGATCGGCATCCTGGGCATGGGCCGCATCGGCCGCGAAATCGCCGACCGGCTGGCCGCCTTCAAATCCGAGATCCACTATCAGTCGCGCAGCCCCAAGGACACGCCCGGCTGGACCTATCACGCCGATCCGGTCGATCTGGCCCGCGCCGTGGATGACATCGTCATCGCCATCGTCGGCGGGACCGAGACCCAGAACTATGTGAATGCCGATGTGCTGGCCGCGCTTGGCCCCGACGGTGTGATCGTCAATATCGCGCGCGGCACCGTCATCGACGAAGCGGCCCTGATAGCCGCACTGGAAAACGGCACCATCCGCGCCGCCGCGCTGGACGTGTTTCAGGGCGAACCGGCGGTTGATCCGCGGCTGGCCAAGCTGGACAACCTGTTCCCGCTGCCCCATATCGGCTCGGCCACGGTCGAGACGCGTGCGGCGATGGGCGCCTTGCAGCGACGGAACCTGCGCGCGGGACTGGACGGGGACAGGCCGCATACGCCGGTCAACTGACCGGATGCCAAAGGGATTGCGATGACCGGGACCACGTCAGATCAAGAGGATGCCGACCGCACCATTCCGGCGGCAATCGCCGACCGGCTGCGACGTGAGATCCTGACGGGCATCCTTCCCGCCGGTGCCCAGATCAAGGAACGCGACAATGCCGACCGGCTTGGCATCAGCCGCACGCCGCTGCGCGAGGCAGTGCGTATCCTGGCCAAGGAAGGTCTGGTCACGCTGCGCCCATTGCGCAGCCCCATCGTCGCCGCCCCCGACCTGAACGAGGTCCGCGACGAGATCGCCGTTCTGCGCATGCTGGAACTGATGTCGGGGGAACTGGCCTGCCAAAAGGCCTCGGACGCGGAAATCACCCATGTCCGCGACTTGGCCCGGCAGGTCGAGACCGACTATTACACCGCCGACAAGGTCGATGTCTTTGACATGGACATGGCGATGCATTCGGCCATCGTCGCGGCCAGCCATAATGCCGCGCTGACCCGCACCCATCGCGAATATCTGCAACGTCTGTGGCGCATCCGCTTCATGTCGGCACGGCGGCGCGACGATGCCAACCGCACGCTTGGCGATCATGCCGGCATGGTTCAGGCCCTTGCCGATCGCGACGAGGCGGCGATCCGCCGCCATATCGACAACCACATGAATGGCATGCTGGCCAATATCGAGGCGCATTTCCGCAACGAGGCGAAAGCCGCCAAAGGCTGACGATCCGCCCCCCGCCTAACCGCCGCGCCGGACCGCCGCGCGGTCGATCTGGCGCAGCCACAGGCCGGCGGCGATGATGATCGCGCCGCCGAACACCACCGACAGCCCCGGCACCGAGCCAAAGATCACATAGCCGGTGATGCTGACAAAGATCAGTTGCAGATAGATCACCGGCGCCAGAACCGATGCCGGCGCCAGCCGATGCGCCGCCACGACCAGCATATGCGCCGCCAGCGCGACCGGCCCGATCAGCAGGAACACCGCCCATTCCACCGCGCCCTCGGGCCAAACCCATCGCGTCACCACCAGCGGCAGCAGCACGGTGGTGGCGACCGCGCTGCTCCACAGTTGCTGGGTGGTCTGGGTCTCGTGCGCCAGCCGCCGGGTCAGGATGAAATAGCTGGAGGTCGCCAGCATCGCCGTGACCGAGATCAGCATCGCCGGTTCGAACGCCGCCCCCCAGGGCTGCATCACCACCAGCACCCCGGCAAAGCCCAACAGCACGGCAGCCAGCCGTTTCGGCGTGATCTTCTCGCCCAGCAGCGGCACGGCCAGCAGCGTGGTCATCACCGGGCCGGCGAACATGATCGACACCACGACAGACAGCGACAGATAGCTGAGCGCGATGAAATTCAGCACCGTCGACAGCATCAGACAGACCGAGCGCATGAATTGCAGGCGGGGATTCACCGACCGGAACGCCGCCAGCCCCTCGCGCGGCAGGGCCGTGGCCAGCATCACCGCCAGCGCCCCGAAATAGCGCATGAAGGCCACCGACAAGGCCGGCAGCCCCGCCATCATCAGCCATTTGGCCGAGGTGTCGACCACCGCAAACAGCATCACCGCGCAGGTAAAGGTCGCGATCCCGGCAAGCCGGTCGGACCCGTCACCGGCATTGCGAAATCGCCGGGCTAGCAGTTCGGCACTGGTCGGCATAGGCGGGCTACATCACCGCGCCGATCTGCCAGGGGACGAATTCGTAATCGCCCAGACCCTGCGCTTCGGATTTCGATTTCTCACCCGATGCGATGCGCAGCAGCAATTCGTAAATCTCGCGGCCGACCTGTTCCACCGTCGCCTCGCCGGTCAGGATGCGGCCTGCATTCACGTCCATATCCTCGGTCATCCGGCCATACATCTCGCTGTTCGTGGCGATCTTGATCGAGGGCGAGGGCTTGGACCCGAAGGCCGAGCCGCGCCCGGTGGTAAAGGCCACCAGATTGCAGCCCGAGGCGATCTGCCCCGTCACCGAGGCCGGATCATAGCCGGGGCTGTCCATGAAGGTAAAACCGCGTGCCGTTACCGGTTCGGCATATTTATAGACGCCGTTCAGCGGCGTGGTGCCACCCTTGGCCGCAGCGCCCAGTGACTTTTCCAGGATCGTGGTCAGCCCGCCCTTCTTGTTGCCGGGGCTGGGGTTGTTATCCATGCTACCCTTGTTGCGGGCGGTGTAATCCTCCCACCAGGTGATCAGGGACAGCAGTTTCTCGCCCACTTCCGGGCTGGCGGCGCGGCGGGTCAGCAGGTGTTCGGCGCCATAGATCTCGGGCGTTTCGGCCAGAACGCCGGTGGCGCCTTGCCCGGCCAACAGGTCGCAGGCATAGCCAAGCGCCGGGTTGGCGGTGATCCCCGACCAGGCGTCGGAGCCGCCGCATTGCAGGGCCACCATCAGCTCGCTGGCCGGGCATTCCGTCCGCTCTGCCGCATTCACCAGCGGCAGCATCGCCTGAACCTTCTTCACGCCCAGTTCGATGGTCTTGCGCAAGCCCCCCACATCCTGAATGTTCATCGTCTGAAACAGCGGGCCGGGGGTCAGGCCATAGGCCTCGATCAGCCAGTCGATCTGGTTCATCTCGCAGCCAAGCCCCGCCATCAGCACCGCGCCGACATTCGGGTTGCGGGCATAGCCCCACATGACGCGCTGAAGCGCCTCGAACCCGTCGCCGGACCCGGCCATGCCGCAGCCGGTGCCATGGACAAAGGCCGTGACACCGTCGACATTCGGGTAATCGGCCAGCTTGTCGGGGGTGAAATGCGCCGCGATCTGTCGCGCCGCCGTCGCCGAACAGTTCACCGAGGTCAGGATGGCGATATAGTTCCGCGTCCCCACCCGGCCATTCGCGCGACGATAGCCCATGAAGGTATCGGCACGGGCAGGTGCCGCAGCCGAGCGCAGGTTCACGCCAAAGACATGTTCATGACTGATGTTGCGAAAAGCGACATTGTGGTCATGAACATGGTCGCCCTTGGCGATGTCCTCTGACGCCCAACCGATGATCTGGGCGTATTTCGTCACCTCTGCCCCCTGCGGAATATCGGCCAGCGCGATCTTGTGGCCGCGCGGGATGGCCATGTTGGCGCCCTGCTCGCCCTTGGCCAGTGCGCCGGTGACGGTGCCGACATTGTCGGCCGGATCAAGGATGACGATGCGTGTCATTGGGTCTGCTCACAGGAAAAGTGTCACGATATTCGGCCAGATCAGCGGGATGGACAGGGCCAGCAGCTGAAGGCAGATGAAGGGCAGGAACCCTTTGAAGATATCGGTCAGCGAGATGTCGGGCGGGGCGACCGATTTCAGATAGAAGGCGGCCGGGCCGAAGGGCGGTGACAGGAAGCTGACCTGCATGTTCATGCAGAAGACCACGCCGAACCAGATCGCCAGATGCTCGGGCGACAACTGGCCGAGCATGCCGATTTCCTCGATCGGAAGCTGGCTGATGATCGGCAGAAACACCGGAATGACCAGCAGCACGATGCCGACCCAGTCCATGAACATCCCCAGGACCAGGAAGATCAGCATCATTACCAGGATGATCAGCATGGTCGGAAGTTCCGCCCCGATGATCGTATTGGCGATATAGCTTGGCCCGCCGATGATGGTATAGGCGCCCGCCAGCGCCGTGGCGCCGATGGTGACCCACAGGATCGTGCCGGTGGCCTTCAGCGTGCGCTTCAGCGATTCAGACAGCAGATCAAAGGACATCTCGCCGCGCAGGGTGGCGATGACGGCAACGGCGATGGTGCCCATGCCGGCGGCCTCGGTGATGCCGGTAACGCCGCCATAGATCGACCCCAGAACCACGCCGATGACGATCAGCGGTGCCACCATCCCCTTGCCCATCTGCCAGCTTGTGCGCAGCCGGTCACGCCCGCAGACGAACCAGATACAGGCGATCGAGGCGATGGCGATGCCGCCCAGCCACCAGACATGCGACGGCGTCCCCAACAGGATCGGATCGACGCCCGCCACCGGGGCATTGCGGCCGGTGATGGTGAAGAACGCCGCCCGCAGCGTCAGAACCGAGGTCGCCCCGGCCAGCAGCGTCAGCAGGAAGGTGCCAAACAGCGCCGCCTTTTCCCAGCCGACGGGCTCGCCCGGCTCTTCCGGGGGCAGTGGCGCATCCTCGGGATGCAGCCGCACCCGGACGAAAATATAGATCAGGTAAAAGCTGGCCAGCACAAAGCCCGGCAAAAAGCTGGCCGTGAACAGCGCCTTGATCGAGGTTTCGGTGATCATGCCATACATGATCAGCACGATCGAGGGCGGGATCATCGTTCCCAGCGACCCCGAGGCGCAGATCGTCCCGATCGCCAGATTGCGGTTATAGCCCAGCCGCAGCATCTGCGGCAGCGCGATCAGACCCAGCAGCACCACCTCGCCGCCGATGATGCCCGACATCGCGGCCATGATCACCGCCATGATCGAGGTGACCATCGCAATGCCGCCGCGCGTCCGCTTCAGCCAGACATTCAGCGAATTATACATCTCGGCCGCGATCCCCGAGCGTTCCAGCAAGTTCGCCATCAGGATGAATAACGGCACCGATATCAGGACATAGTCGGTCAGGATGCCATAGATCCGCTGGCCGATGATGTTCAAAGGTCCGCTGCCAAAGCTGGACAGCAGCACATCGGGGCCGAATTTCATGAACAGCACGGCGACGCCCAGCACGCCCGAGGCCAGGCCCAGCGGCATGCCGATGATCAGCAGAAAGAACAGCGCCGCCAGCAGGATGATCGAAATGGTCGAGATATCCATGCGTCAGGCCCTCTTGGATTGGTCAAACTGGTGCTGGGCGGCCTCGATCATCTCGCCCACTTCGCCCTCGTCCACGATGCCGTGGCTTTCGGGGCCGCGCGACCAGTCTGCGATCAGGTTGGCCACGGCCTGCGCGGCGACGGCCAGCGTGGCAAAGATCACCATCATCTTCATCGTCGCCGGCAAGGGCGGATCAAAGGCCGTGCCAAAGGTTTCCCAGCGCATGAATTTCTGTGACGCCTCGGTCCAGCCGCCCCACAGGATCGCCAGCGCAAAACCGCAGATCAGCGAGGTCGACAAGACATCGCAGGCCCGCTGCAACCAGCGCGGCATCAGGTCATAGACCAGAAAGATCGCGATATGGGACCGCTGCTGCATGGCGTAAAGCCCCGACAGCAGATAGATGAACCCGGCCAGCCAAAGCGAACTTTCATTCGCCCAAAGCGTCGGTTTTTCAAAGACATACCGCGCCACGACCTCGAAGAACATCACGCCGACCGTCCCGCTGAGCAGCAGCATCGTCACCCGCGCCGCGAACAGGGCGAATTTGTCGAACTGGCTGCGCAGCTCGATCTCGCCCTTGGTTGGCCGGGCCGTGGCGACGCCCATGACCAGTGCCACCAGCGCGATCAGCGCGATCAGATAATCCAGGATGCCGGCCGCCTGATATTTCGACATCAGGTTGTCATTGGCCTTTCCCATCGCAACGATTAAGCGCGGGAAATACCAGATCACCCACATCATCGCGCCCGTGAAGATCAGGGGCCAAAGCATGTCTCGAACAAATCGCAGCGGCGGTTGCATGGGCATGTCCTTTCAGCGGGCTGGTCGGCGGGCTGGAATGCACGCGGCCCCGGTTGCGGGGCCGCGCCCATCGGCGGGCTTATTCGGAAATCAGACCAATTTCCGTCATATAGGCGATGTGGCTGTCGACCAGCGACTTCGCCTCGGGCGTCTTGGCGGCCCATTCCAGCCAGGTGGCCTGCGCGGCCTCGCGGAAGGCGGCGCGATCCTCGTCCGACCAGGCCGAGACATTGACGCCGGCTTCGGTCAGTTCGGCCAGCGCGACCTCGTTCGCATCGGCATGGGTCTGGGCCGATTTCGCCCCCAGATCCTCCATCGCCTTTTGCACCACGGCGCGCTGTTCGTCGGTCAGGCTGTCCCATTTCGTCTTGTTGCAGGCCAGGTGATCGGCCGGCATCGAGTGAAAGCCCGGATAGGTCGCATTCTTGGCGACATCATACAGGCCCATGCCCTTGTTATTGGCCAGGCTTGATGCATCGGCGCCGTCGATGATGCCGGTTTCCAGCGCGGTGAACACTTCGGTGAAATCCATCACCACGGGGCTGGAACCCAGCTTGGCGAAGATTTCGGTTTCCATTCCCGGAGGCGAGCGGAACTTGAAATCCTTCAGCGCGCCGATGCCGTCCAGCGGCTTGGTCGAGGCCAGCGATTCCTGGCCATACATCCACCAGCCGATGAACTGCATGCCGTATTGATTGTAAAGCGCCTGCACCAGATCCATGTTGCCGGGCTGTTTCAGCCAGTCGTATTGCTGCTGCGGCACGTCATAGCCGCCCATGATGTCGCCGACGAACTGAAAGGCGGGGTTCTTGCCGGTCTGATAGGCGCCGCCGGTCATGTCGCAGTCCAGGATGCCATTGGCGGCGGCATCAAAGGTCTCGACCGTTTTCACGACCGCCGAGGAATAGAACATCTCGATGGTCAGATCGCCATTCGAATCCGCCGCCACCTGTTCGACAAATTCCTGGGCCAGTTTGCCCGAGGTCGTCTCGGGCGCGTAATGGGTCTGGATGCGCAGTGTTTCGGCGGCAGCCGGCAGCGCCAGCGCCGTCATGGCCGCACCGCCGATCAGGATGGTTTTCAGTTTCATTGCGGTCCTCCTCCTCTGTTGTCCGGTCGTTTTATGTCATCTTGTCGTTTTGGTATACCATTTTTTTGGCACGGCCTGGAAAACGCCCCATCCGCCGGGAAATTCATGGCGGCAGGTTCACAAATCTGTTTGTTTCCAGAAACTTGAACTGGATGCGGTTATAGTCCGTCAGATCGGATCGTCTGGCTTAAAAATTGGATTTCGATGAATCGGCTCGGCGGCGAAGCTGCCGCCCTGATAGCGTATGACAGGATCATCGGGCGCCGGGCGCGGCACCGTGGCGGCGATTCGATCCAGATGATCGGCCGCATTGTCGCGCGGCACCCAGCCCAGATAGCTGCTGGCGGAATTGTCCCACCAGCCGGCATCATTGGCCGAAGCGCCCCAGATGATCGGGCAACCCAGCCGGGGCGCGCGGAACGCAGTCTCGATCAGCGAGACCAGGTCATCATGGCTAAGCCAGGTTGACAGCATCCGCCAGTTCGTCGGTTCCGGCGTGCAGGACCCGATGCGGATGATCGCGGTTTCCTGGCCGAATTTCTCGTAATACATCCGTGCCATGGCCTCGCCAAAGACCTTGGACACCCCATACAGCCCGTCGGGCCTGACAGGATCATCGGCGCCAAGGCGGCGATCCTGCGGATAAAAGCCGATCGTGTGGTTGGAGCTGGCGAAGATGATGCGCGGCTGGCCATTCGCCCGCGCGGCCTCGTACAGGTTATAGATCCCGCGCAGATTGGCCGCGTCGATCACGTCAAAACCACGCTCGACCGAGACCCCGCCCAGATGCACGATGCCGTCACAACCGGCAACGACGTCGAAAACGGCTGCCTCATCGGCCAGGTCGCAGACCATCACCTCGTCGGTCGGGCCGTTGGGTTGAAGCGGAACAACATCGGAAAGGCGCAGGGTTTCCGCCAGATGCCCCAGACGGCCACGCAGCATCTGACCCAAACCGCCGGCCGCGCCGGTTATCAGCAAACGCTTCATACCTGTCCCCTCGTTCAACTTGAAGGATAGTCGCAACTTGTCGCGCCGCGCAATATCCCGGTTCAGCCACCCAGATAGGCGCGCAGGCCCGGCGGCGGATTATCCAGCAAGGGGCCGGTCGCGGTCGGCGGGTCCGCCCGGCCATCGTGGATGACGATGGTATCGGGTGCGAAGCGGCGCGCATCATCGGGATCATGCGTGACCATCAGAACGGTCGCGCCGGTCTGCCCGGTGATTTCCGCCAGCAGGTCCAGCATTTCGTCCTTCAGCGCCGGGCCAAGCGCGCTGAAGGGCTCGTCCAGCAGCAGGATCGGCCGCGCTCGCAGCAGCACACGGGCCAGCGCCACGCGGCTTTGCTGACCGCCCGACAGCTGCGCGGGACGGCGGTCGCCCATGTCCGCCAGGCCAACGCGGGCCAAGGCATGCGTGACCTGGTCACGCTGATCGGATGACAGCCGCAGGTCGGGTCGCAGCCCAAGGCCGATATTCTGCGCCACGCTTAGATGCGGGAACAGGTTCTGGTCCTGAAACAGCACCGAAACCGGCCTCTGCCCCGGCGACAGAGGCGCAAGGTCGCGCCCCTCCCACCGAATCTGGCCCCGGTCAGGCCGCAGAAAGCCCGAAACCAGCGACAGCAGCGTCGATTTCCCCGATCCCGATGGCCCGATCACCGCCACGCGCCTGCCCGCCAGAACGGCGAAATCGGCGGTCAGGTGAAAATCACCCTGGATGACATGGATATCGCAGAACTCAAGCACGCAGCCGGCCCCCTTTGTCGAACACCCAGAACAGCGCAAAGCTGATCGCCATCAGCAAGACCGCGCAGGCGGCCGCATCGCCCATCCGATAGGCATTCATCAACTGATACAGCTTCAGCGGCAAGGTCGGCTGATCGGACGCAAACAGCGTGATCACCCCAAGATCGCCCATGGCCAGCGCCGCAGCCAGCCCGCCCGCAAAGCCCAGGGGCCGCGCCAGTCGCGGCAGCACCAGATAGCGCAACAGCGGCCACCCATTGAGGTCCAGCGATGCGGCCAGCCGCCCGAAATCATCCTGCATCGCCCGCGCCGCCGGGATCAACGCCCGCAGCACAAAGGGCAGCGCCATGATCGCATTGATCGCCACCGTCACCGGCAGCGCGATCTGCTGCGGCGTCACCCAGATGCGCAGGATCAGGTAAAGCCCCGTCCCCAGCACCAGGGGCGAGGCGATCAGCGGCAGCATCCCCGCCGCCTCGACCCAACGCCCCGCGCCGCGCGCGATGGCCAAGGCCAGCACCAGCCCCAGCACCAGCGCCGCAAAAGCCGAGACCAGCGCCATCACCACAGAACGCATCGCCGCATCCCAGACCGAGGCCTCAAGCCCCGCAATCCTCGGCAGCCCGGCGACAATGACGCTGAGCATCGGCCACAGCAGGAACCCCGCCGCCAGCAGGATCGCAGCCGCATCGCCGACGCGCCGCCAGCCTCCCGGCCCACGCAGGGCCACCGCGCCATCCATCCCCGCGCCAAAGGCCGAAGGAATGGTCACGCGCGAGGCAATCGCCATCGCCGCAAGACACAGTCCCACCTGCACCAGCCCCAAGGTTGCCGCCCGGCCCATGTCGAAATCAAAACGGAACGCCTGATAGATCGCCAGTTCCACGGTTGTGGCCTTTGGCCCGCCGCCAAGCGCCAGTGCGACGGCAAAACTGGTCAGGCAGACCAGAAACACCGCCAGCCAGACGCCCGGCAGCACCGCACGCAGCATCGGGCGTTCCAGATGCCGGGCAATGTCACCGGGCGCAAATCCCAGACTTTCCGCCAGCCGGAAACGCTCTGCCGGGATCGCCTGCCAGCCTTGCAGGATCAGCCGCACCGACAGCGGCAGGTTGAAGAACACATGCGCAAGGATCACCCCCTGCCAGCCATAGATGCTGATCTCGGGCAGGCCCAAGGCGGTCAGCGCCCCGTTGATCACCCCGTTTCGGCCAAAGACCGAAACCAGCCCCATGATCGCCACGATCACCGGCAGGATGAAGGGCGCGCCCAGCAGCGTGACCAGCACCGCACGGCCCGGAAAATCCCGCCGTGCCAGGGCCTTGGCCACCGGCACTGCCAGCGCCGCCGACAGGCTGGCCGACAGCGCGGCCTGCCAGATGGTGAACCAGACCGCGCGCCAGTCCCAGGGCCCCAGCCCCGACAGACCGCCCGCGTAAACCGCAACGGCGGCCAGGGTGCCAAGGATCAGCGCGGCCAGCAGGGCAGCCGTGGCCGCCCCGCCCCAACCTGACCGGGCGCCTGGCCTTACTGCGAGAACGCCGCCAGCCATTCGTCCAGCGCGGGCTGGCGCAGGGCCTCGGCCTCGTCCTCGGTATAGAACAGGGTCTTTTCGGGGCGCGGCAGATCGCGCATGACCGGCGGCCATTGATCCTGCGGCAGCTTGGCGGGCAGCGACCAGTTGGCCAGCGGGATCACGCTTTGAAAATCGGGCGTCAGCACCCAATCCATGAATTTCTGCGCCAGTTCCGGCTGATCGGTGCCCTTCAGCTGCGCGGTCAATTCGGCCATGAAATAATGACCCTCGGGGAAGATCATCGCCTTCTTGGTCAGGTCCTTTTCGGCCTCGATATGATAGGCGGGCGAGGTGGTATAGGACAGGACCATATCGGCCTCGCCCTCGGTGAACATGCCATAGCTTTCCGACCAGCCTTTCGTCACGGTCAGCACCTTGGGCGCCAGCTTGGCCCAGGCCTCGGGCGCCTTGTCGCCATAGACCGCCTTTACCCAAAGCAGCAGCGCGAGGCCCGAGATCGAGGCCCGCGGGTCCTGAATGACGATCTTCAGGTCATCCGGCGCGTCCAGCAACTCGGCAAAGGTTTTCGGTGGGTTCGGCGTACGGGTCTCGTCATAGATAAAAGCCGTCTCGCCCCAGTTATATGGCAGGAAAATCGGATCCGTCCATTCGACCGGCAGCGACATGTCAGAGGTATCCTGGCCATGCGGTGCGAACAGGCCGGATGCCCGCGCCCGCGCAGTCACGTCGGTGTTCAGGCCAAAGACCACATCGGCCTGCGTTCCCTCGCCCTCCATCAGGATGCGGGGCAGGACGTCGCCGGTCACGAATTTCAGATCGCAGGCGCAGATCGCCTCGAATCCTTCCTCGATCTTTGGGCCGGGGCCCCATTCGCTGGTGATATAGTCGCCGGCATAGACGGTCAGGACGGGCTTGTCCTGGGCCATTGCGGGGCTGGCCAGCAGGGCCAGTACGGGGATCAGACGTTTCATCGCGGAATCCTTTTCGTCTGGGTTTCGAAAAGAAGGATCGCGCAACCTTCCCTCCGCCGGGGTTAGCCGGATCAGGTTCAACGGGTCCGCATTCGCGTCTCAGCCCAACATGGGCACCCCGAGGTGCCGGTAAATCTAGCGGTTCCACAGCCGCGCGCAAGCCGTTAGAAACGCCCAAACCACTGGCGAAAGACAGGCATGACCGACCAGCCCACCCCGATGATGGCGCAATATCTGGCGATCCGGGACGCCAATCCCGGCGCGCTGCTGTTCTATCGCATGGGTGATTTCTACGAGATGTTCTTTGACGACGCGATCGCCGCCGCGGCCGCGCTGGACATCGCCCTGACCAAACGTGGCACGCATGAGGGGCAGCCGATCCCGATGTGCGGCGTCCCGGTCCACGCCGCCGAGGGTTATCTGCTGACCCTGATCCGCAAGGGCTTTCGCGTGGCCATCGCCGAGCAGATGGAAGACCCCGCCGAGGCCAAGAAACGCGGCAGCAAGTCCGTGGTCGCCCGCGACGTGGTGCGCCTTGTCACCCCCGGCACCCTGACCGAGGAATCGCTGCTGGAGGCACGGCGCCACAACTTCCTCGCCGCCTTTGCCACCGTCCGCGAGGAGTCTGCGCTGGCATGGGTCGATATCTCGACCGGCGCGTTTCAGGTGATGGAATGCCCGCTGCCGCGCCTTGCGCCGGAACTGGCGCGGCTGGCCCCGCGTGAATTGCTGGCGGCTGACGGCGCCGCACTGGACGATCTGGCGGCGGATGCGGGCGCTGCGCTGACCGACCTTCACGCCAGCGCCTTTGACAGCGCGGCGGGGGCGCGGCGGCTGGCGGCGCTTTATGGCGTGGAAACGCTGGATGGGTTCGGCGCCTTTGGCCGGGCGGAACTGTCAGCCATGGGCGCCATCGTCGATTATCTGGAGATGACGCAGAAGGGCAAACTGCCGCTGCTGCGCCCGCCGGTGCGCGAACGCGCGGGCGGGGCGATGCAGATCGACGGCGCGACCCGGCGCAATCTGGAACTGACGCAGGCGCTGTCGGGCGGGCGCGAGGGATCGCTGCTGAACGCCATCGACCGCACGGTAACGGCGGCGGGCGCGCGGCTGCTGGAACGCCGGATCAGCGCGCCAAGCCGCGATCTCGACCTTATCCATGCCCGCCATGACGCGGTTCAGATGCTGGCCGATGATACACGCCTTGCCGCCGATCTGCGTGACGCCCTGTCCCGCGCGCCCGACATGGACCGCGCTTTGTCGCGGCTGGCGCTGGACCGGGGCGGCCCCCGCGATCTGGCCGCGATCCGCGCCGGGCTGACGCAAGGCGGCGCGATTGCTGCCCGCCTGCCGGATGATGCCGCGCCGGTCCTGCGCGATGCGGCGGGCGACCTGACCGGCCATGACGCGCTGATCGACCTTCTGGATCAGGCGCTGGTGGCCGAGCCGCCCTTGTTGGCCCGCGATGGCGGTTTCGTCGCGCCGGATTATGACGACGACCTCGACGAAACCCGCCGCCTGCGTGACGAGGGGCGCGGGGTCATCGCCGGGATGCAGGCCGATTATATCGCGCTGGCGGGCGTCAACAGCCTGAAGATCAAGCATAACAACGTGCTGGGCTATTTCATCGAGACCACCACCACACATGCCGAACGCATGCTGGCCCCACCGCTGAACGAAACCTTCATCCACCGCCAGACCACCGCGAACCAGATCCGCTTTACCACCGTGCCGCTGTCGGAACTGGAAACCCGCATCCTGAACGCCCGCGACCGCGCCCTGGAGATCGAGCGCGGCATCTTCGACCGCCTCCGCTCTGCCATTCTGGCGCAGGCGGCGCAGATCGGGCACGCCGCCCGCGCGCTGGCCGAGATCGACCTTGCCGCCGCTTTTGCGGACCTTGCCACGGGCGAGGGCTGGACCCGCCCCCGTGTCGATGCCAGCCGCGCCTTTGTCATCGACGGCGGCCGCCACCCGGTCGTGGAACGCGCGTTGAAGCGCAAGGCGGAAAGCTTTGTCGCCAATGATTGCGACCTGACCTCGGGCGAAACGCCTGCAATCTGGCTGCTGACCGGGCCCAACATGGCCGGTAAATCGACCTTTCTGCGCCAGAATGCGCTGATCGCCGTGCTGGCGCAGGCCGGGGCCTTCGTGCCCGCCCGCGCCGCCCATATCGGCATGGTCAGCCAGCTGTTCAGCCGCGTCGGCGCCGCCGATGATCTGGCGCGGGGGCGGTCGACCTTCATGGTCGAGATGGTCGAAACCGCCGCGATCCTCAATCAGGCCGATGATCATGCGCTGGTGATCCTCGATGAAATCGGGCGCGGCACGGCGACATGGGACGGCCTTTCCATCGCATGGGCAGTGATGGAGCATCTGCACGCCACCAACCGCTGCCGCGCGTTGTTCGCGACCCATTACCACGAGATGACCGCCCTGACCGCCCGCCTTGAAGGCGTCGAGAACGCCACCGTCGCCGTGCGCGAATGGGAGGGCGAGGTGATCTTCCTGCACGAGGTCCGCAAGGGCGCCGCCGATCGCAGCTATGGCGTGCAGGTCGCGCGGCTGGCCGGGCTGCCGGCCTCGGTCGTGGACCGCGCCCGCGAGGTGCTGAACGCGCTGGAATCGGGCGAGCGCGAGGGCGCAGCCCGCCCTGCCGCGCTGATCGACGATCTGCCGCTGTTCCGCGCCGCACCCGCAGCCCCCGCGCCCGCCCGCGCCAAAGAAAGCCCGCTGGACGCCCGCATGAAAGACGTGCATCCCGACAGCCTGACCCCGCGCGAGGCGCTGGACCTGATCTATGAATTGAAAGCGATGAGCGGAGAGCAAGCATGAGCTATAACACCTTCGGCCGCGAATACCGCTTTACCACCTGGGGCGAAAGCCACGGCCCTGCGCTTGGCGCGACGGTGGACGGCACCCCGCCGGGCGTGCCTCTGGACGAGGCGTTCATCCAGCAATTCCTGGACCGCCGCCGTCCGGGCACCAGCAAGCACACCACGCAGCGGCGCGAAGCCGATCAGGTGCGCATCCTCTCGGGCGTGTTCGAGGGGCTGACGACCGGCACGCCGATCCAGCTGATGATCGAAAACACCGACCAGCGCAGCAAGGACTATGGCGAGATCGCGCAAAGCTTTCGCCCCGGCCATGCCGATATCACCTATCACCAGAAATACGGCGTCAGGGATTATCGCGGTGGCGGGCGCTCATCCGCGCGCGAGACGGCGGCGCGGGTGGCTGCGGGCGGCGTGGCGCTGGCGGTGCTGCGGCAGATGCTGCCCGACCTGCGGATCACCGGCTATATGGTGCAGATGGGCGCGATGCATCTGGACCGCGACCGCTTTGACCGCTCGGCCATCGGCGAAAACCCGTTCTTCCTGCCCGATGCGACGGCGGCGGATGCCTGGTCGGACTATCTGGACGGTATCCGCAAGGATCAGAACAGCGTCGGCGCCGCCGTCGAGGTACTGATCGAGGGCTGCCCGCCCGGCCTTGGCGCCCCGATCTATGCCAAGCTGGACACCGACCTTGCCGCCGCGATGATGTCGATCAACGCAGTAAAAGGCGTCGAGATCGGCGAGGGCATGGCGGCGGCGGCCCTGACCGGCACCGGCAATGCAGATGAGATCCGCATGGGCAATGACGGGCCATATTTCCTGTCGAACCATGCGGGCGGGATTCTGGGCGGGATTTCCAGCGGGCAGGATATCGTGGTGCGCTTTTCGGTGAAGCCGACCAGTTCGATCACCACGCCGCGCCGGTCGATCAATTCGCGCGGCGAAGAGATCGACCTGATCACCAAGGGGCGCCACGACCCTTGTGTCGGCATTCGCGCGGTGCCGGTGGCCGAGGCGATGGCCGCCTGTGTGATTCTGGACCATCTGCTGATGGACCGGGCGCAGACGGGCGGGGTGCGCGGGCGGATCGGTTGACAGAGGGGGTCAAGGTGCGTGCGAGCACGCACCCTACGTGATCCGGGCTGATAGTGGGGGCAGGCCGTCGATTGAGGCCTCGATCTGGTCGCCTCGCATCAGGGCGCTGACGCCGGCGGGGGTGCCGGTCATAACCAGGTCGCCGGGCATAAGGCGATAGAGGGTCGACAGGAAGGCCACGATCTCGGCCTCGGAAAAAATCATCTGGTCCAGACGGCCATCCTGCCGGACCGCGCCATTCACCGACAGGCGAATGCCCGGACCAGCCGGGGCGGATGACAGCGGCGCGATCACCGCCGAAAAGTCGAAATCCTTGGCGGCGTCCCAGGGGCGGCGTTTGTCCTTGGCCTCGGCTTGCAGATCGCGGCGGGTCATGTCGATGCCGACTGCACGACCGATGATTGCCGCCGCAGCCTGATCAGGGGTGGCACCCGACAACTCGGCGCCGATGGCCAGAACCAGTTCGACCTCGTGATGCAGATCGGCCGTGCCGGGCGGATAGGGAACATCGCCCGGCGTGGTCAGCGCATGGGCGGATTTGGTGAAGAAGAACGGCTTTTCGCGATCCACCTCATTGCCCATCTCGGCAGCGTGGTCGGCATAGTTGCGGCCGATGCAGAAGATGCGACGGACCGGAAAATCCTGGCCATCCAGCGGCAGGGTCGGGGTTTCAAGGGTGAATATCATACCTGGGCCGCCATGAATTTTTCTACTTCCTCCAGTTTCGGAATCGCATCGCCGGCACCTGTCCGGGTGACCTTCAGCGCCGCCGCAGCCGCTGCACGGCGCAGCGCCACGGGAATATCCTCGTTCCGGTCCAGCCCGGCGACGAAATAGCCGGCGAAACAATCGCCCGCGCCGGTCGTGTCCACGGCATCAACCTGAAAGGCCGGAACCTCGAATTGCCGACCGCCGCGCAGGTCGCGATACTCGGCGCCCCTGGCGCCGCGCGTGATCAGCAGCCCCTCGACCGGCAGGTCATCGCCGAAGGCATCACACATCTGCGCGGCCTCGCCCTCGTTCAGGGCGATGATGGCCACATGGGGCAGCACCGCACGCAGCGCCGCAACATCAAAGGGCGCGGCGGAATAGACGACGCGAACACCCCGGCGCGCGGCCAGTTGCGCCATCTCGGATTGCAGGTTGGTCTCGTTCTGCATCAACAGGAAATCCCCCCCTTTCATGCGGGCGATGGCGGATTTGAACTGATCCTGTTGCAACGTCCGGTTGGCGCCGCCGTGAATGACGATCGAATTTTCACCCGACACATCCAGCAGGATGATCGCATGGCCGGTCGCCTGATCGTGGTGGCGGACGATATGGGTTGTATCCACCCCCGAGGCCGTCAGCCGCCCCACGACCCAGTCATCCGCCCGCGCCGCCGCGCCCAGATGCACCACCTGCGCCCCTGCCCGCGCCGCCGCCAGAGACTGATTCGAGCCCTTGCCCCCCATGCCCTTGCGGAACTCGCTGGCGGACAGGGTTTCACCCGGTTGCGGCATGTGCGGCAGCCGATAGGTGTAGTCGATATTGATCGAGCCGAGGTTCCAGATGGTCATGGCATCGCCTTCAGATGGTCACGCCCAGTTGTTAACCAAGCCTTCCGCAAATGCAAACGCGCCCCGCAAAGGAGGCGCGTCTGAAAGGTCACATAAGGGCCGGTCACCCCAGGCTTAGTGTTTACCCTTGTGGGGCGCCCAAAGCCGCTTGTTGGTGTAATATAGCAGACCCGACAGCACGATCAGGAACAGGACCGACACCAGACCTACCTGCTTTCGTGCGCTCATCTTCGGCTCGGCCGTCCACATCAGGAAGGCCGAGACATCGCGGGCCATCTGGTCGACCGTTGCCGGCGTCCCGTCCTCATAAGTCACCAGCTCGTCCGACAGCGGTGCCGGCATGCCGATATAGCCACCTGCGAAAGCGCCGTTTTCATAAAGCACGGTGCCGGCCTGCTCGATATCCTCGCCGGTATAGCTGGTCAGGATCGCGTGGATATATTCCGGGCCACCGATGCCGTTGATCAGCTGGCTGATGCCGGTGCCATAAGGACCGTGGAAGCCGGCGCGCGCCTTGGCCATCAGCGACAGGTCCGGGCCCATGCCGTCACCCGACACGGTCGGGAAATGGTCGGTCGGCACGCGGGGACGTTCCTCGCCGGTTTCCTCGTCGATGATGCCGGTCAGGTTCGCAGCATAGGCCCGCACCTGATCCTCAGGCAGGCCGGGGCCGCCTTCGTCATGCAGCGTGCGAATCGCAACCTGCTTCATGCCATGGCAGGCTGCGCAGACCTCGGTATAGACCTGAAGGCCGCGCTGAAGCTGGAACTGGTCGTATTTGCCGAACGGTCCCTCGAAGCTGAAGGCAATATCCTCGATATGACCGCCGCCTTCGCCTTCGCCCTCGGCTTCGGCTTGGGTCTCTTCCGTTTCAACGGCGGCCTCTGCCTCGGCTGCACCTTCTTCGGCCTCTGCCTCGGTCTCGACAGCAGCCGGCGCCTCCGCTTCAGCGGGCTCCTCGGCGGGGGCTTCGGCCTCCGCTTCAGCGGGCTCCTCGGCGGCAGGTTCCTCGGCGGCAGGTTCTTCCGCCGGGGTTTCTTCGGTGACAGCCTGCTCGGCGGCCGGTTCAGTGGCAGCCGGCTCATCAGCCGGCGCTTCCTCGGCCGCAGTCTCGTCCGCCGCCGGCTCCTCGGTCACGGCCGCTTCTGCGGCGGGTTCCGCCGCCGGCTCGGCAACGGCTTCCTCGGCCGGCGCTTCTGCGGCTGCGGGTTCTTGCGCTGCTTCCTCGGTCCCGGCCGGCGCCTCGGCGGCGGGTTCAGCCGTCGCCTCTGATTCGGTCGCGGTATCGGCCGGCGCGGTCAGGACTTGCTGCTCGGTCTGCGTGTCCTGCGCAAAGGCCAGGCCCGCAGTGCCGACAAGCAGGGCCGAAACAGCCGAGAGCGTCTTGGTTCTCAGGGTCATTTTCGGCTCTCCTTACTCGGCGGCCTGGGCGTTGGCCCGGTAGCGGTCGTTAAAGTCTTCTTCGATGGTCGAGGGCATCGGCTCGGGCTTCTCGATCACGCCCAGAAGCGGCAGGATGACCAGGAAATAGCCGAACCAATAGGCCGAACCGGCCAGCGCGATATAGGGATAGATCCCCTCGGCCGGCATGGCACCAACCCACATCAGCACGACAAAGTCGATGGCCAGCAGCCAGTACCACCACTTGAACTGCGGCCGGAACCGGCCCGAACGCACGCGGCTGGTATCCAGCCAGGGCACCAGCGCCATGACCAGGATCGCGCCGAACATCGCAAGCACGCCGAAGAACTTGGCGTCGATGATGCCGAAGCTGAGCCATTCGACCAGCATCACCACCCAGACATCCGAGGTGAAGGCGCGCAGGATGGCGTAGAAGGGCAGGAAGTACCATTCCGGCACGATATGGGGCGGTGTCACCAGCGGGTTCGCCTCGACATAGTTATCGGGGTGGCCCAGATAGTTCGGCATGAAGCCGACCACGGCAAAGAACACGACCAGAATCACGGCCAGCGCGAACAGGTCCTTGATCACGAAATAGGGCCAGAAGGGCAGCGTGTCTTTCTCGGCCTCTTCTTTCGAGGCGCGGCGCACCTCGATGCCGGTCGGGTTGTTGTTGCCGGTGGTGTGGAAGGCCCAGATATGGACGATCACCAGCGCCGCGATGATGAAGGGCAGCAGGTAATGCAGGCTGAAGAAGCGGTTCAGCGTCGCGTTGTCGACGGCCGGCCCGCCCAGCAGCCAGGTCTGGATCGATTCGCCGATGCCGGGGATCGCGCCGAACAGGCCGGTGATCACGGTGGCGCCCCAGAAGGACATCTGACCCCAGGGCAGCACATAGCCCATGAACGCCGTGGCCATCATCGCCAGATAGATCAGCATGCCGACGATCCAGGTGACCTCGCGCGGGGCTTTGTAGCTGCCGTAATAGAGGCCGCGGAAGATGTGGATATAGACGGCCAGGAAGAACAGCGAAGCGCCGTTGGCATGCAGGTAACGCAGCATATAGCCGCCGTTAACGTTGCGCATGATATGTTCGACGCTGGCAAATGCCATGTCGACCTGCGGCGTGTAATGCATGGCCAGGACGATGCCGGTCACGATCTGAAGCGCCAGGCAGAAAGCCAGGACGATACCCCAGATCCACCACCAGTTTAGGTTTTTCGGCGTCGGGATCATCAGCGTGTCATAGACGACGCTGACAACCGGCAAGCGGCGATGCAGCCACTTTTCAAAGCCCGATTTGGGCTCGTAATGGTCGTGCGGAATTCCGGCCATGTTGTGCCCCCTCAGCCCAGTTTGATGGTGGTTTCGTTGACGAATGCGGCAACGGGAATATGCAGGTTCTGCGGCGCGGGACCGCGACGGATACGGCCCGACGTGTCATAGTGGCTGCCGTGGCAGGGGCAGAACCAGCCGCCGAAATCGCCCGCGCCGTCACCGATGGGCACGCAGCCCAGATGGGTGCAGACGCCGATCTGAACCAGCCATTCACCGGCCTCGTCCATGCTGCGGTTTTCGTCGGTGGCCGGCTCGCCCGGCTTGTTGGCATTCTCGGCGCTCTGGTCGATCAGGTCGTTCAGGTCGACGGCGCGCGCTGCCTCGATTTCCTCGGGCGTGCGGCGGCGGATGAACACGGGCTTTCCCAGCCATTTGACCGTCAGCTGCGAACCGGGCTGCACCCCGCTGATATCGACCTGGATCGAGGACAATGCCTGCACATCAGCCGAGGGGTTCATCTGGTTCACAAGGGTCCAGCCAGCAGCACCGGCGGCGATGGTGCCGGCGCCCGCCGTGGCATAATAGAGGAAGTCCCTCCGGGTGCCTGCGTGATCATCTACGTTGGACACGGGTTTTTCTCCAATTCGGGCCTTATGCTTGGCCGGTACGACAGTGCGGGCCGCGCGGATAGCAGCCGTTTGCCGGGCCGTTCTAGCGATCAAATCCGCGTCAGTCCAGCGGGTTCGCCCCGGCCACCGGCGGCAAAAGGCGGGCGTTGTTGGAAATTTGTCGCGCCCGCCATGAAGGTTGAGGCGCCGCGCCAATGGTTCGGGCCTGGCGCGAACGTCGCGGGGGCGCTGCCCCCGCACCCCCAGGGATATTTGGACACGGCTGATGGAGACGGTAATTCACGGACGAATCGCAGGCCCGCTGTCAGATCAGGCCTTCGGCACGAAAACTGATTTCGCGCGATTTTCCGATGATCAGATGGTCATGCAGGGTGATCGACAAGCTGTCGGCAGCCTTGGCGATGCGATGCGTCATGGTGATGTCCGCCTCGGACGGGGTGGGGTCGCCCGAGGGGTGGTTATGCACCAGGATCAGCGCAGAGGCGTTCAGTTCCAGCGCGCGGCGCATGATTTCACGAGGATAAACAGGCACATGATCGACCGTGCCGCGCGCCTGTTCTTCATCTGCGATCAGGTTGTTCTTGCGGTCCAGATACAGCGTGCGGAACTGTTCCGTCTCGGCATGGGCCATGGCGGTATGGCAATAGTCCAACAGCGCCTGCCAACCCGACAGGACGGGGCGGTTCATTACCCTGGCGCGGGCCAGTCGCTGCGCCGCGGCCTCGACGATCTTGAATTCGGTGATGACAGCCGGGCCGACACCGGTAACGTCCTGTAACCGCGATGGCATGGCCGAGATGACCCGGTTGAAGTCGCCGAAATGCTGGATCAGGCGGCGGGCGAGCGGTTTGACATCCTGGCGCGGAATGGCGCGGAACAGCAGCAGTTCAAGCAATTCGTAATCGGGCATGGCCGCTGCCCCGCCCGCCAGGAAGCGTTCGCGCAGCCGGGCGCGGTGGTCAGCAAGGTAAGAGGGTGACGATTTGTCGCGGTTGCCCGCAGGCAGCGGCGGGACCAGCCCGACATCATCGGGCGCCGGCGCAAATAGCGGCATGGGGGCTTCGGTAAACTGATGATTCGGGTCCATGCAGGCAGACTGTCATGACGCCGATGAAAAAAGCGTTAAGCCGCAGCGGGCGAATGGCCTGCCGCGGCCCGGATCAGCTGGTCATGTCGTCCCAGAATCCTTTGACTTTCTTGAAAAAGCTATCCGATTGCGGGCTGTTATCGGCTTTGACGCTTTCAAATTCGCGCAGCAATTCCCGCTGTCGCGCTGTCAGGTTCACCGGGGTTTCGACGGTCAGTTCGATCAGCATGTCGCCCGGCTCGCCATGGGCGCCGGCGCCGTGGCGCAGCGGCGGCATGCCCTTGCCGCGCAGCCGCATCTGACGCCCCGACTGGCTGCCCGCCGGCACCTTCACACGCGACCGACCGCCGTCGATCGTGGGCACCTCGACCTCGCCGCCAAGTGCTGCGGTGGTCATGCTGACCGGCACCTGGCAGGCCAGCATCTTGCCATCGCGCAAAAAGATCGCGTGTTCCTGGACCTCGACGAAAATATACAGATCGCCCGCCGGGCCGCCGCGCATCCCGGCCTCGCCCTCGCCGGCCAGTCGGATGCGGGTGCCGGTTTCCACGCCAGCCGGGATATTCACCGACAGGGCACGCTCTTTCTCGATCCGGCCGGCGCCGCCGCAGGATTTGCAGGGATTCTTGACGATCTGGCCCTGACCGCCGCAGGTCGGGCAGGTGCGTTCCACAGTGAAAAAGCCTTGCTGCGCACGGACCTTGCCCATGCCGGAACAGGTCGGGCAGGTTGCCGGTTCGATCGCACCCTCGGCGCCAGTGCCATTGCAGGAATCGCAGGCGACCGAGCCGGGGACCGTGATCTTTTTCTGGATGCCCTGATAGGCCTCTTCCAGCGTGACGCGCAGGTTATAGCGCAGATCCTGACCGCGCTGTGCCCGTGTCCGGCCACCGCCGCCGCCACGACGGCCACCCATCATGTCGCCGAAAAGATCCTCGAACACATCGGCGAAGGCACTGCCGAAATCGCCGGGATGCCCGCCGCGACCGCCGAAGCCGCCGCCCATGCCGCCGTTTTCAAAGGCCGCATGGCCAAAGCGATCATAGGCTGCCTTGCGCTGGTCGTCCTTCAGGCAGTCATAGGCCTCGTTCACTTCCTTGAAACGGGCCTCGCAGCTGTTGTCATCCTTGTTCCGGTCGGGATGCAGCTCCTTGGCCTTCTGGCGATAGGCCTTCTTGATCTCATCGCCCGAGGCGCCGCGTGCCACGCCCAGAACATCATAATAGTCGCGTTTCGCCATGTAGTTTCCTGTTCTGGACCCTCACGGAAAAAGCCGGCCCGCAGGGTCGCGGACCGGCCGGTGAGTCGCCTTACGCTTACTTGCGCTTGTCGTCGCCGAGATCTTCGAAATCAGCGTCAACGATATCATCATCAACGTCACGCGGACCGCCGGTATCGGCATCGCCATCATCGCTGCCGCCCTGTTCGGACTGCGCCTTATAGATTGCCTCGCCCAGTTTCATGGACGCATCCATGACGTTCTGGATGCCCGATTTGATCTTGCCGGCATCCTCGGATTTCACCGCATCTTCCAGCGCGCCAACGGCCAGTTCGATCGCCTCGACGGTCGAGCCGTCGACCTTGTCACCATGATCTTCCAGCGATTTCTTGGTCGAGTGGATCAGGCTTTCGGCCTGGTTCTTGGCTTCGACCAGCTCGCGACGGCCCTTGTCGGCTTCGGCGTTTTCCTCGGCATCCTTCACCATCCGGTCGATATCCTCGTCGGACAGCCCGCCCGAGGCCTGGATGGTGATGTTCTGCTCTTTCCCGGTGCCTTTATCCTTGGCGCTGACCGAAACGATGCCGTTGGCGTCGATGTCGAACGTCACCTCGATCTGCGGCAGGCCGCGCGGCGCCGGCGGGATGTCTTCAAGGTTGAACTGACCCAGAAGCTTGTTGTCGGCAGCCATCTCGCGCTCGCCCTGGAACACCCGGATCGTCACGGCGTTCTGGTTATCCTCGGCGGTCGAGAAGATCTGGCTTTTCTTGGTCGGGATGGTGGTATTGCGGTCGATCAGGCGGGTGAACACGCCGCCAAGGGTTTCGATCCCCAGGGACAGCGGGGTCACGTCCAGCAGCACCACGTCCTTCACGTCGCCCTGCAAAACGCCACCCTGAACAGCCGCGCCAAGGGCCACGACCTCATCGGGGTTCACGCCCTTATGGGGCTCCTTGCCGAAGAACTTGGTGACTTCTTCGATCACCAGCGGCATGCGGGTCTGGCCACCGACAAGGATCACCTCGTCAATGTCGCCCTTGCTGACGCCGGCATCCTTCAGCGCATCCTGACATGGCTTCAGCGTCTTTTTGACCAGTTCGCCAACAAGGCTGTCCAGTTTCGCACGGGTCAGCTTGACAACCATGTGCAGCGGCACGCCGCTTTCCTTGTCCATGCTGATGAACGGCTGGTTGATTTCGGTCTGCGAGGCCGAGGACAGTTCGATCTTGGCCTTTTCAGCCGCCTCTTTCAGGCGCTGAAGGGCCATCTTGTCCTTGGTCAGGTCGACGCCGTGTTCCTTTTTGAACTCGTCCGCCAGATAGTTCACGATCCGCATGTCGAAATCTTCGCCACCCAGGAAGGTGTCGCCGTTCGTGGATTTCACCTCGAACAAGCCGTCGTCGATTTCCAGAATGGTGATGTCGAAGGTACCGCCGCCAAGGTCATAAACGGCGATGGTCTTGTTTTCCTTCTTGTCCAGACCATAGGCCAGCGCGGCCGCGGTCGGCTCGTTGATGATGCGCAGCACTTCCAGGCCGGCGATCTTGCCGGCATCCTTGGTGGCCTGACGCTGTGCGTCGTTGAAATAGGCCGGCACGGTGATCACGGCCTGCGACACGGTCTCGCCCAGATAGCTTTCGGCGGTTTCCTTCATCTTCTGAAGGATCATCGCGCTGATCTGCGAGGGGGAATATTTCTCGCCACGGGCCTCGACCCAGGCGTCGCCATTGCCGCCATCGACAATGGAATAGGGCACCAGCTTCTTGTCTTTCTCGACTTCGGCGTCGGTCAGGCGACGGCCGATCAGGCGCTTGACGGCGAAGATGGTGTTGGTGGGGTTGGTCACGGCCTGGCGTTTCGCAGGTTGGCCGACCAGACGTTCGCTTTCGGTGAAGGCGACGATGGACGGGGTGGTCCGCGCACCTTCGCTGTTCTCGATCACCTTCGGCTGGCTGCCGTCCATGATGGCGATGCAGCTGTTCGTGGTGCCGAGGTCGATCCCGATGACTTTAGACATTCATGTAACCTTTCTAACGGCGATATTCTGGGCCCTGGGTCCGTTATGGCCCCCATGGCCCGATCCCAAAAATTCCGGCGCCTTGCATACATGCGCCGGCCTTCGCTGGTCTATATAGGAAGCCATTTCGACCCCGCAAGCGCCAGAGGCGGCCTGACCGCAGGGAAAAACATCGAATGTCGGGCAAATCCGGGCCGCCGCGCCTAGCCCTGGCGAAGGCTGGCCAGTTTCAGCCCGAAACCCACGAACACAATGCCGGTAACGCCCTGCAACCAGCGCTGGAAGCGGCCGTCGCGCGCCAACCGCGTCAGGCGGGCGAACATCAGCACCATCCAGCCGAACCAGACGGCGTTGATCAGCGAATGCACGGCGACCAGCAGATAGGCCGCAGCCGGCCCGGCATGGCTGGCCGCGATGAACTGCGGAAAGGCCGCCAGATAGAACATGGAAACCTTGGGATTCAGCGCATTGGTCAAAAAGCCCTCGGTAAAGGCGCGATGCAGGCTGCGGGTCCGGCGCGCCGGCTGAACCCGGACCGACGCCGGCTGCCCGCGCCAGGCGCTGCGCAGCGCCTTGATGCCGATCCAGATCAGATAGGCGGCGCCCAGCAGCTTGATTACCGCGAAAGCCGTGGCCGAGGCCATCAGCACCGCCGAGATCCCCAGGATCGACAGCGTGCCGTGGACAAGGAATGCGGCAATGAAACCGGCGATATTGGCGAAACCGGCGGCGCGCCCGGACGTGGGCACGGTCCGGGCGATCAGCAGGCCGTTGGGACCGGGCGACATCACCAGCAGGGCGGCAACGCCGGCAAAGGTCAGGATCTGGGTCAAGTCCATGGCGCGAGATCTCCTGAGGGGCCGCGCCATGATCGGCGGAACGCGCATCCAGTAAATCGGCACGCCGCAAAGACCCCGGCCAGCAACGCGGGCGCAGCGCAAATCGGACGCTGATCGCGATCTTGATCGACGGCCGACTGACCTAGTGCTTTTCGATCGCAGCGCACCCCTTCGTCATCGTGCTTGGGCACAGCGACGAACAGATATTGCCACCATCGGCGACATGGGCGCGGCAGATGGCCTCTTGTCTTGCAAGGGCAGAGGCCTTTTCCGACTCCATGGCCGCCTTGCGGGCTTCCAGCGCACCGGCAGATTCGGCGCGTATCGCAACCCCCCGATCATATTCCTGCATCTGGCTGCGCATCGTCGCCTCGGCCGCGCGCAGGCCAGCATCGTCGCAGGTTGGATGCCTGACTGGCGGCAGCTGCGGATGGCTGGCCGGCGGGTTCAGGACGCGCGCGCAATCCGACGTCAAAGACAGATTGCCCGTCGAGCCTGGTTGACTTGCGGCATTCTCTAACCGACGTTCGGCACGCGCCTGCGGCGTGGTTCCCAGTTGCCGGTCGATTGCGTCGAATTGTTCTTGCTGCTGCTCAAGCCCTTGAAACGCGCCGGTAACGGCTGCGCCCATGATTGCGGCTCCGCGGCGGCTTGATGCATCCTCAAAGGCCTTCACCTTGGCACGACCTTCGGCGGCCTGTCGCTCCTCTTCTCGTTCGCCCTGCCGGACATCCTCGATATACCGTCGGCGCTGTCCCAGTCTTTCGGCCTGTTCCGAGGCAATACGTTCATTGAGACCAGCAACATCTTCGGGATCGAGGCGTTGCATCATCTGGCGCTGAACCTCGACCATTGGCCGGTCGGTATATTCCGCAGGGATCAGCATAAAGAGTTCGAATTTGGTCGCGATGGGAATATCTTCGCCGCTGTATAGCGCGATCGGACCGCCAACATTCGCAGACACCATCAGGCCGGCCTTCCGAAAATCATTGGACGCAGGACCGGGCAGAGGACGAAACATGAAGCGGCGACTGAACTGACTGGACGTGCTGACGTCTATATCCAGTGCCTCGACGCCGGCCGGAAGCGCGGGAAGGACAGCTGCCAATTCGGCCGCGAATGTGCGGGAATCGACATAATGCAGATAATTGCCGCTTGAGCAGCGGACCTCGTAATCGCCGGATTTCACCCCACCCCCAATAAATTTCGCCGTAGCGGCACTGGCGTATATCATCCTGTTGGCTTCAGCGATCACATCAAAGGCCTTGGCCCCGCTGAGGACGTGAACCTGCGGCCCACCGGAAGAATTGGCCGCCAGTTGCCTTGCGGATGCGTTCAGGCAGTTTTCGATTACCGTCCGGGCAGCAATACGCGCCATTTGTTTGGATTCAGGATGCGCCTCGGTGAGCATCAGCCTGGAACCCTCTCCCCCGCCTGACGTGTCACACGCCGACAGCGCGACAAGGAAGGTTAAAGCCGCGCAGATGCGCGCGATCGTCAGGTTAGAATGTCCCATGAAACCTTCCTGAATGTATTGTTTTTGGCCGTTGTGAACCGCTTCGTGGCTACAGATTGTCTTTTGGGGTTCTTGCACGCTATGCAAATGAACAAATTTGTTCAACATGACATTTAAGTCATCTGGCCTCGTTGAAAATGGAAAATTCGGCGGCTGGACATTAAAGTCATTGCCATTTCAAATTTACCGGCAATAGTGCCGCCGGTGGCGACATGGCCCAAAGCGGCCGGCCATACGGCCAAAGCGACGCCATGAAGCCGAGGGCCTAGGACCGTCGGTTGTAATCACCGGCGTAAATATCCCACGAACCAGACCAATGTGGCTTGCGTCATGGCAGCACAAGAAAACCCGCCGGTCGCAGAACCGGCGGGCACAGTTTCGCCATTCGGCAAGGGAGATCTATCAGCCGTTGCTGGGTTCGGCGGGTGCGGCTGCCGTGCTGGCCCCCGAGGGCAGCTTGAACGTCCAGACCATGCCGCCCTGGTTCAGATAATTGACCTTGCTGGCAACCTCGCCGCCCCACAGGGGCACCGCGCCGCCCCAGCCCGAGACAATGGCGACATATTGTTCGCCCTCGGATTCCCAGGTGACGGGCTGGCCGACGATGCCCGAGCCGGTCTGGAACGACCACAGCTTGTCACCGGTTTCGTCATCCAGCGCGATGAACTCGCCCTCGGGGGTGCCATAGAAAACCAGACCGCCGGCGGTGGTCATCACGCCGCTCCACAGGGGGGCGTTGTTCTTGACCTCCCATTTCCATTCGCCGGTCATCGGGTCGATGGCCTTCAGCGAACCGATATGGTCCTCATACATCGGCTTGATGGTAAAGCCCGAGCCAAGATAGGCGGCGCCCTGCTTGTAGGTCACAGGCTCGTTCCAGATATCCATGCCCCATTCGTTCGAGGGCACATAGAACAGCCCGGTCTTCTGGCTATAGGCCATGGGCATCCAGTTCTTGCCACCCAGGAAGCCGGGGGCAGAGAACACCGTCTCGCCCTTCTGGCCCTCGGTCGCGGCCGAAGGATCACCGGGGCGGTTTTCCTCGACATAGACGGGGCGGCCATTGTCGTCGATATCGCTGGCCCAGGTGATGTCCTTGACGAAGGGCCAAGCGTCGACAAAGGCGCCATCCTCGCGGTTCAGCACATAGAAAAAGCCGTTGCGGTCGGCGGTGGCGTATTTCTTGGCACCCTCGGCATCGGTGAAGCTGACGACCTCGTTCACGCCGTCATAATCCCAGCCCTCGCGCGGGGTGGTCTGGAAATGCCATTTGATCTCGCCGGTCTTGGGGTCGATCCCCAGTCGCGAGGCGGCATAGAGGTTGTCGCCTGCATTGCCCTCGACCGGCTTGCCGGCATTGCGCAGATGGCTGTTCCAGGGGGCCGGGTTGCCGGTGCCGAAAACCAGCGTGTCGGTATCGGCATCATAGGAACCACCCAACCAGGTCGCACCGCCACCGGTTTTCCACAGATCGCCCGGCCAGGTGGCGTTCAGCGTGCCGGTCATGGTGCTTTCCTGCCCGTTCAGCGTGCCCATGTGACCCTCGATCACGGGGCGGGTCCAGACGATCTCGCCAGTGTCAGCATTGCGGGCCTGGACCTCGCCGACAACGCCGAACTCGCCGCCGGAATTGCCGGTGATGACCAGCCCATCGACGATCAGCGGCGCGGCGGTATAGCTGTAGCCGGCCTTGTAATCAGCGATCTGGTCGCGCCAGACCACGTCGCCGGTTTTCAGATCCAGCGCGACGATGCGCGCGTCCAGCGTGCCGAAATAGATCTTGTCGCCATAGATCGCCCCGCCCCTGTTGATCACGTCGCAGCAGGGCAGGATGCCTTCGGGCAGTCGGGCATCATATTGCCAGACCTCGTTGCCGGTCTTCAGGTCGATCGCGTAAAGCCGCGAATAGGACCCGGTGACATACATCATGCCATCATAGATCAGCGGCTGGCTTTCCTGCCCGCGCTGCTTTTCGCCACCCATCGAAAAGGCCCAGGCCGGCACCATCTGGCTGACGTTTTCCTTGTTGATCTTGTCCAGAGGGCTGAAGCGCTGCAAATCGCGCCCCATGCCGTTGGTCAGCACGGATTCGGTTACGGTCTGGTCGTTGGCCAGATCCTCTTCCGTTACCTGGCTTGCGGCGGGAAAGGCCGCCATGACCGCCATGATCGCGGTTGCGCTGAGTAGTTTCATCGGTCTCCTCCCATGCGACAAGCGCAAGACGCGCCCGCTTGGTCGAGTTAACGGCGACCCCGAAAACCGATCAATTCGCGCATCGTAGTAAGACTTTGGTCGAGGATTCGGGACCAGGCGATTCGCGCCGTCACGCGCGCGTCAGAACATCGGCCCATAGCGCCAGGCATCGGCGTCGGGCGTGACCTCGTCGGGATCATAGCCGGCATTGCGAAGCCGCACGGCCTGCGCCACACCCTCGGCTGCGGCCTGATCGACCAGCGCCCGCCCTGCGGCCTCGTCCCGCGCGACGCCATGGCCACGGATCAGATCCAGCCCATAGTTGAACTTGCCGATCGGGTCGCCTGCCTCGGCGGCGCGACGGCTCCATTCCGCGGCGGCGTCGGGGTCATAGGGGCCGCCAAGGCCGTTATTGTCCAGCTGGCTCATCCACGTCATCGCAGCGGTCCAGCCGGCCTCGGCACAGGCGCCAAAGGTTTCGCGTGCGATGTCGTGATCGCCCTTCTTCGTCATGGCATAGCCCGAGGCGCAGGTGATCATGTCCAGCCGCCCCTCGCGGGCGTTCTGGATCATGCGGTCCATGCTTAGTTCATCGGGGTTCAGCGTGCCGCCGGGATCGGCGTCCTGCGCATCGGCAGGCAAGGCCGCCGGCGCGGCCATCGCAACGCCAAGGCACAGGCAAAGGGCAAGACGGCAGGTGCGGAAATGCGGCATCTTTTCCTCCTGCCGGAGAGGCTAGGCCCGACCGGCCCATCTGGCCAGCGGCACCAAGGTCGTAAACAGGGGTCTAGACCTAAGTATAATTCCGGCAAGGCCCGGCGGTTGGCTAATTTCAGTCCATGCGCAAGGTTCTGGTTTCGCTTCTTCTGCTTGCCCGTCTGCTTCTGCCCGTCCCCGTCGCGGCAGCGCCTCAGCTTGCGCCCAGCCCGCAGGACCGGATCGCCGCGCTGATCGCGCCGCCGATGGAACTGGGCGAGGCGCTGTCGGACAATGGTGTCTATCAGCTGCTGAACTCGGGCGGGGCGCTGGCCGGCTATGTGTTCGAAACGGGACCGCTGGCGCCCCTGCCCGGCTTTTCAGGTGCCGCTATCAACATGCTGGTGGTGCTGGACCTGAACGGCCGCTTCATCGAGGTCAGGCTGCTGGACCATAACGAGCCGATCTTTGTCTCGGGCCTGGGTCAGGCGCCGTTTCATGCGTTTTTCGAACAATATCGCGGCCTGTCCATCGCTGACCCGATGGTGGTGGGCAATGCCTATGGCGCGGGCGGCGCGGGCAGCGATCTGGTCTATCTGGACGGGGTGACCAAGGCCACGGCCAGCGTCAGGATCGCACATGAAAGCATCATGGCGGCCACGCTTCAGGTGGCGCGGGAACGGATGCAGGGCATCGCCAGCGGCCCCCCGGCCGCGCCCGATCCCGATCACGACGAGGCGCTGACATGGGCCGATCTGGTCGCGCAGGGGCTGGCCGTGAACCGCCGCGTCAGCAATGCTCAGGTCGACGCGCTGTTCGCCGGCACCGTCTTTGCCGATGACGACCCGGATGCGAAGGCCGACCCCGATGGCGCTTTTCTCGATCTGTGGCTGGTCGATATCGGCCCGCCCGCCATCGCCCGCGCCGTGCTGGACCCGGCCACCCTGGCCGAATTGCAGGCTTTTCAGCGCATCTCGCCGGATGACGAGGCCCTGCTGGTCATCGACAGCGGGCGGCACGGATTGGTCTCGGCCGATTTCGTGCGCAATACCGCCCCCGACCGGCTGACGGCGGAGCAGAACGGGTTGCCGGTGGCGCTGCGCGATGCCGATCTGCTGGTCGGGCTGGGTGAGGGCGTTCCTGCCGCGCTGCATGACGGCACCGCAATGATCCTGAGGGCGGATCGGCGGCTTGGCTTCAACCCGGTCGCGGATTGGGTGCTGAATGTTCAGGTCATCCGCGAACATGGCATGTTCCAGCCCGAACTGGGCAGCCAGCATATCGCCGTCGACTATGTCTCGGATCCGCGCTTTTTTCGCCAGACCCAGGCGATCCAGACCCTGCCCCCCTGGCGCGAGGCGCTGCTGAACCGCCAGGCCGACGTGATCCTGCTGGCCGCCGGTCTGGCGGCGCTGTTGCCGGTGCTGCTGCTGCGGCAGAGCTGGCTGGCGGGTTTGCCGCGCTATACCCCGGTTCGGCTGGTGATCCTGGCCGTTGTGCTGGGCTTTGTCGGCTGGTGGGGTCAGGGCCAGCTGTCCATCGTCACGCCGCTGGCCATGGGTCGCGCGCTGATCGACGGGGGCAGTCTGGGCTTTCTGCTGTATGATCCGTTCTCGCTGCTGGTCTGGGCGGCGGCGGTCATCGGGTTTGTCCTGTGGGGGCGCGGGCTGTTCTGCGGCTGGTTGTGCCCCTTTGGCGCCTTGCAGGAATTTGCCCATCATATCGGCCGCGCCCTGCGCCTGCCCCGGATCGAGCCTTCTGCCCGGTGGGATGCGCGGCTGAAATCGCTGAAATATGCGGCGCTGGCCGGTCTGGTGGCGACCATGCTGATCGCGCCCGGCCATCTGGACAAGGCCGCCGAGATCGAGCCGTTCAAGACCGCCATCACCACGTTTTTCATCCGCGACTGGTATTACGTCGCCTATGCGGCCCTGTGGCTGGTGCTGGGGCTGTTCACCTTCAAGGGATTCTGCCGCTATCTCTGCCCGCTTGGCGCGCTGATGGCCATCGGCGGCCTGCTGCGCGGGCGCGACTGGATCGCGCGGCGCGCCGAATGCGGATCGCCCTGCCAGCTGTGCCGGGTGCGCTGCAACTATGCCGCCATCCGCAAGACCGGCGAAATCAATTATTCCGAATGCTTCCAATGCCTTGATTGCGTGACCATCCATGACGATGCCCGCAGGTGCGTGCCGCTGGTGCTGGCCAGCCGCCGCCGGGCGATGCCCATCCCCGAGGCCGCCGAATGACCCGCCCGACCGCGCCCACGACCGCCGCCCCCCTGTCGCGCCGCCGCTTCCTGACCATCAGCGCCTGCGCCAGCCTGCTGGCCGGACAGGCAGGGCAGGCCGCGCCACCGGCCGACTGGCAAGGCGTGGCTCTGGGTGCCGAGGCGCGGATCACCCTGCATGGCCCGGCCCACCAGACCGGCCCGGCGCTGGATGCCGCCTTGACCCGGCTGCGCCAGATCGAGGCGCTGTTCAACCTGCATGATCCCGGCTCGGCCGTGTCGCGGCTGAACGCGGCGGGCTTTCTGCCCGACCTTGCCCCCGATTTCATCCGGCTTCTGCGGCTGTCGGACCATGTTCACCACCTGACCGGCGGGCTGTTTGACCCAACCGTGCAACCGCTGTGGCTGGCACTGGCGCGGGGCGAGGATTCCCGGCCCGCGCGCAAGGCGATCGGCTGGAACCGCCTGCAAACCAAATCCCGCGGCGTGAAACTGGCGCCGGGACAGGCGCTGACCCTGAACGGCATCGCCCAGGGCTATGCCGCCGATGCGCTGCGTGAGACGCTGGCCCGGCTCGGGCTGACCGGGGCGCTGGTCGATCTGGGCGAGTTCGCGGCCCTTGGCGGCCCGTGGCGCGTCGGCATCGCCGATCCCGCCCTTGGGCTGGTGCTGGACCGCCCGCTGAGGGGCAATGCCATCGCCACATCCTCGCCCGCCGCCATGGCCCTTGGGTCGGGCGGCCATATCCTGAACCCGCAGGGCGAGGCACCGCCGCAATGGTCCACCATCAGCGTCGAGGCAGACAGCGCGGGCCTGGCAGACGGGCTGTCGACGGCGCTGTGCTTCTGCAACCATGCCCAGCTGGCCGACATCCTGCACCGGGCCGGCCCCTCGGTTACCCGGATCACTGCAATTGCCGCCAATGGCGATATTTCAACGGTAGAAACATGACCCGTCCCCCCATCTACACGGAACCGTGGCGCGGCGCTTTGCAATCGCGCTATGCTGGCTTCATGCAGCCGAATGCCTCACCCCCCGAATCGTCCCGAAATGGCCAGCCGCGCCGGATCGAAACCGCCCTGATCGTCGAGGACCACCCGTTGTTCAGTGACGCGATCTCGATCACCTTGCGCATGGTCAGGGGCATCACCGATGTCACCGCCGTCGAGACCTTGAACGAGGCCGTCGCCCGGCTGACCTCGGGTCCGGCGCCCGACATCATCCTGCTGGACCTGAACCTGCCCGATGTCGACGGGCTGGAGGGGTTGTTGCAGGTGCGCCGTGCCGCGCCGGGCGCGCTGGTGCTGATCGTGTCATCGGTCACCGATCCGCGCATCATCGCCGCAGCCATCGGCGCCGGCGCGGCGGGTTTCGTGCCCAAGCACAGCCAGCGCCACGTCTATCAATCGGCCTTTGACGCTGTCGCCAGCGGCCAGACCTTCCTGCCCGAAGGCACCGTTCTGCCCCGCGCCGGCGATGCCACGCCGGGCAATGCGGCGGTTGATCGGGTGAACAGCCTGACGGCGCAGCAGGCCCGGATCCTGGCGCTGATCTGCGAGGGCAAGTTCAACAAGCAGATCGCGCATGAACTGTCGATCGCGGAAACCACCGTCAAGGCGCATGTCACCTCGATCATGCGCAAGCTGGGCGTCCACAGCCGCACCCAGGCCGTTCTGGTCGCGCAAGAGGCCCGGATCGGCAGCCTGGGTTCGTTTGAAACGTGACGAACGGGGCCGGGACTGATGCCGCACGCCTGACCCGCGTTGCCACACTGGCGGCAGATTGCCCCGATATTGGCGGTGCGCTGCGCGACCAGCTGGGCAATGATCTGGCGCTGCTGGCGCTGTTTGTGACGCCGCGCGCCGATTTCGCGGCCGTCTGCGCCGCCGCCGCCGAGGCGATGCCCGACACCCAGGTCATCGCCTGCACCACGGCTGGCGAGATCGAACATGGCTATATCGAGGGGCGCATCGTCGCCTTTGGCCTGCCGCACGCTCATTTCCGCGCCGCGACCGTCGCCATTCCCGACCTGCACCGGCTGGACGCGGCCACGCAGATCCGCGAATTGATCCTTGCTCGCAAGACCGCATCCCGCGCCGACCCGGATTTTCACCACGAATTTGCCTTTCTGATGGTCGACGGCCTGACCATGCGCGAGGACGCGCTGATGCGGGTCGTGGCGCAGGGTCTGGGGCCGGTGCCTCTGTTCGGCGGCTCGGCCGGGGACGGGCAGCGCTTTGACCGCTGCCTTGTGGCGCGGGGCGGGCGGGTGATGACCAATGCCGCCGTGCTGGCTTTTGTGCGCACCGATTGCCCGATCAAGGTGTTCAGCTTTGATCATCTGGAACCCGGCACCCGGCGGATGGTGGTGACCCAGGCCGACCGCGACCGCCGCATCGTCCGGCGCATCAATGACGAGCCGGCGGCCCGCGAATATGCGCGCATCCTTGGCAAGGATCCCGATCAGCTGTCGACCTTTACCTTTGCCGGACATCCGCTGGTGGTGCGGGTGGGCGGGCAATATTACGTCCGCTCGATCCAGCGGGTGACCGAGGATGGCGATCTGGTCTTTTACTCGGCCATTGACGAGGGCGTCGTGCTGACGCTGGCCAATACCCGCGACATCGCGCAGACGCTGGCCGAGGATCTGCGGGCCATCGCCGATGCCGGCGATCTGGATCGGGTGCTGATCTGCGACTGCGTGCTGCGCCGGCAAGAGGCCGAACAGACCCAGCGCGTGCATCAGATGTCGGATACCTTCCGCCGCCATGATGTCGTGGGCTTCTCGACCTATGGCGAGCAATATGGCGCGACCCATGTGAACATGACCATGACCGGGGTGGCCTTCTATCACCCGCAGCAGGCACAGCGGCGATGACCGACAGCCTGCTGAACCCCGCCGATCCGCCCGAACGCCAGATCACCAAGCTGACGGCAATCTGCACCGCGCTGATGAACCGGGTCGAGACGCAGACCGACGCGGACGGCGCCGCCTATGCCCAGTTCGAACGCGCCGTCGTGCTGGAGGAAGAGGTGCGCCGCCGCACCTCGGAACTGGAAACGGCGCTGCGTCTGCTGAACGAAAGCAATCAGCGCCTGTCCGATGCCAATACCCTGATCGAGCGTGAACGCCGCGATGTCGAAAGCGCGCTGGAAACCGTGCAGGAAGGCTTTGCCCTGTTCGATCAGGACGACCGGCTGAAACTGTTCAACACGCGCTTTTGCTGGGGCCTGCGCGATGTGCGCGACAGGCTGCTGGCGGGAATGCGCTTTGCCGAATATATCCAGCTGGCCAGTGACAGCGCCCATCTGCGCCTGCCGCGCGCCGTGACGCGCGAGGACTGGCGCAGCGGCCGGATGGACAGCCACGGCCAGCCCCATGCCAACCTGACCATCGGGCTGACCGGCGATCACTGGATGCAGATCAGCGAACACCGCACCGCGAATGGCGGCACCGCGATCATCCAGACCGACGTGACCGACCTGATCCGGGCGGAACGCGCCACCCGCGACAACCTGCTGGACAACCAGTCACAGGTGATCCGGGCGGCGCTGGATCATCTGGTTCAGGGCGTGGCGGTCTTTGACCGCGATGCACGGCTGGTGCTGTGGAACTCGCAATTCCGCATCCTGACCCGGCTGCCGCCCACCGCCTTTCGCATCGGCGCCGATTTCGAACGGGTGGCCGAACAGTTGCAGCAGCTTTACCTGATGCCCGATGCCGATACCCGCACGCGCATCACCGATTGGGTGCGCGATCAGCGCAAGCGGACCGCGCCGGTGTTTCAGGAACTCAGCGACATGCAGGGCCGGACGCTGGAAACCTTCATGCAGCACCTGCCCGATAACGGTTTCATCATCAGCCTGACCGACGTGACCCGCGAACGCGCCACGGTGGCCGATCTGGCCCGCGTGAACCAGTCGCTTGAACAGCGCGTCCGCGCCCGCACGGCCGAGCTGCAACAGGCGCTGCGCGGGGCCGAACGGTCGAACGCGGCCAAGAACCGCTTTGTCGCCGCCGCCAGCCATGACCTGCTGCAACCGCTGTCCGCCGCCAAACTGTATCTGACCGGCGCCAAGGAAGGCCCGCATGGCGACACCATCGCCAAGGCCGAGCAGGCCCTGCAAAATGTCGAGGACATCATCGAGGCGCTGCTGGATATATCCCGTCTGGACAGCGAGGATGACCCACTTGACCGCTACGGCTTTCCGCTGGTGGACATCCTGCGCCCGATGGCCAGCGCCTTTGCCCCTCTGGCGGCGGCCAAAGGGCTGGATCTACGGGTCATGCCCAGCAGCGCCCATGTCATCAGCGATGCCGGCTTTCTGCGACGCATCCTGCAAAATCTGATCTCGAACGCGATCCGCTATACCCCCTCGGGGCGGGTGCTGGTGGGCGCGCGCCGTCAGGGCAATGCCCTGCGGCTGGAGGTCTGGGATACCGGCCCCGGCATCCGCGAGGCCGATCAGCGCGTCATCTTCGAGGAATTTCGCCGCCTGAACCGCCGCGCCAGCGCCAGCGAGGGCATGGGGCTGGGCCTTGCCATCGTCGAACGCGCCTGCGCGCGACTGGAACATGACCTGTCGCTATGTTCGGTCCCCGGACGTGGCAGCGCCTTCAAGGTCACGGTGCCAATGGCCAGCGAGGCCTCGCCTGCGCCCGCGCATGAACCGGCGAGGGATGGCGATCTGGTGCTGCCAGATGCCGGCCTGATCGTGCTGGTCGTCGATGACGACACCCAGATCCGCGAGGCGATGGTGGATCTGCTGGATGGCTGGGGCGTCAGCGTGCTGGAGGCCGGATCCTATGCCGAGGCGCTGACCCTTCTGGACGAGGCCGGTATCGTGCCCGACGCCGTTCTGCTGGATCACCAGCTGGGAGAGGGCGAAACCGGCCTTGACCTTGCGCGCGAGGTCGAGGCTCGCTTTGGCCGCCGCCCCGGCCGCATCGTCACCGCCGACCGCTCGCCCGCATTGGTCGAGGCCTGTCTGGCCGAGGGGCTGGGTCTGATGCCCAAGCCGCTGAATACCGACGATCTGCGGGCGTTTCTGGCCTCGGTGGTGCCATCGGGGGGGTGATGGTCGGTGGGGCGGGCGTATCTGCCATTCGAGGAATGAAAAATGGTCTGCTGGTGTGCACCAGACAATCCTTTGCCCGCGCGCCTTGCTTACGCCCCATAGGCAGAGATAGCCTGCCCGCCATTGAAAACAGATCATATGGGTTAGGGATGCATTCGCGTGAAAAGGTGATTTCGCTGCTGGTTCAAAAGATCACGGCGCTGCAGCGCCCTCATCCCGTTCGAGTCGCGATCAATGGTCGGATCGCATCGGGAAAGACGACTTTTGCAACTGAGTTGGCTCTGGCCATAGAGGAACATGGGCGGCCAGTCCTTCATGTCGGTGTGGATGGCTTTCATAACCCATCTGCGGTTCGACATCGCAAAGGGCGTGCGTCTGCGCGCGGATATTATGAAGACGCCTATGACCTCGCCGCCGTTCGTCGGCGGCTTCTCCAACCGCTTGGTCTTGTCAATGAAAGCGACGAGGCAAGTTGGCAGGTGCAAACCGGTTCGCTTGATCTTGAAAGCGATCGACCCCTGAACCCGGAACCGATTTCTGTCACTCGGGACACGATCCTGATCGTCGATGGCAGCTTTTTGCTGGCATCTGTTCTGCGCGATGCTTGGGACTTTACCGTTTTTCTGGATGTAAGCCGGAACGTTGCGACCGAGCGTGGTGCGCAGCGAGACGCCCCCCGGCTTGGCAGCTTGGCAATCGCCAGGGACCTTCATGAAAAACGCTATCAGGCCGCATGCGACCTCTATTTTCAAGAGATCCGACCGGACCTGATGGCCCAGGTCGTGATCGCCAATGACGATTTCTTGCACCCCAAGTTCAGGGACATTTCCTAAGCCACGATCACGACACCGGGCCTGCTTTGCCGACATTTGCCGCGCTATCTCTGCGGCGCCTGATGCGTCATCCCGAACTTCCCAAAAATCGCCGCAATCCGCCCATCGGCCAGACCTGCGGCAATGGCGTCATCCACCGCATAGGCCAGCGGGCGATGGGCGAAATGCTCGCCCGTGCCCAAGGTCCAGCGGGACTTGGCCAGACCGGGCAGCGGCGGCTGATGCAGGGCAATCCCGGCATCCGGGCCAAGCCGGGCGATCCAGTATTCCAGCTGGCCACGCGGCCCCATCGCCGCCATCACCTCGCCCCCCGCAAGCGCCGCCATCGCATCGGCCAGCTTGGGAAAGCGCCGGACCCCGGCGGCCGTCTGCCCGCCGGCAAAGCCCGTCAGATAGAAATCGCTGATCGAATCATTCTCGACCCCCACGGTGTCGATGCGGAAATAGGCCGGCACCGGCCCGCCATCGGGATAGTCCTTTTCCGCATAGGCGATGGCGATGCTTTCCTCGGCATATTGGCCGTTGAACACCACCTGCTCGACCCGGCAGGCGAAATGGCTGTCATAGGGCACCCGCATCATCACATTCGACACTGGTGCATTCAGCGCCGAGCCTTGCCAGATGTTCAGCCGCAGGTCGGTTTCCAGATTTTCGCCCGCCATGACAAAGGTGAAACGCGGCGTTACCCCCAGTTCATCCGCGATCAGCCGCGCAATTTCGACATCGACGCCCTGCGGCTGGCCATCCTGCTGCCAGGAATAAGGCGGAAAATCGTCATAGACGGCAAAGGTCATGAAGCCGCGTTCAACGATCTGATCCAGATCCTGCCCGACAATGTCGCGGCTGGCGTTCTGCGGCTTGGCCTGGGGCACATAATCGGCACAAGGATCCTGCTTGCCCGCAACCGTCCCGGCCGAAGGCGTGTTCGTCACCGCAAAGGGCGACAGCGGCGCCTGTGGCTGCGCCTGCTGGGCAAGGGCCGGACCCGGCAGGGCCACAGCCAATGCCAGAACGGCGAAAAGGGCGAATGTCGCGCCCCTTCCTGCCATTAGGGTGGCTGGCCCGGCCATCTCAGTGCGCCGCCGACAACCCGACGGTCAGGATCTCTGCCGCCTCGGCATAGGCGTCGGGCTTGGCCTGCAACACGCGGGCGGCACGGCTGGCGATGCTGTCGGCGACAGGGGCGCCCGACATGGTCTCGATGCCGCTGCCGATCTCGGTCAGTCGCGTCGCGATGGCCGCGCTGTCAGCCGCGCCACCATCCGCCGCCGCCTTCAGATCGTCGCGGATCTCGGTCAGTTCGGACGAGGCATCGGTGATCTGGCCGTCATCGGGCCGGGTTTCGACATAGGTGCGAATCGCCCAGTTTGCCTCTTGCCCCAGCAATTCACCAAAGGCGGGCATCTTGGTGATGCCGTTCTGGGTATAGCCTTCGCGGAACCGTTCGGTGAACCATTCGTCGCCATATTCCTCGGCCTCGAGGAAACGCAGATCGGGGGCCAGACCGCCCGAAATCGCCTCTAGCCCGTGGCAGCGCGCGCAGTTCTGGTTATAGCCCGAGGCGCCGACATCAATGGCCTTGCGCCAGACATCCTCGCCCACGGCCTCGGCGCGATAGGGGTTTTCGGTCAGCCAGTCGTCATTGCCCAAGGCGGGCAGTCCGCTGGTATCGACGGCCTGGGGGGCCACGTCGCCATGCGCCATCGCGGCGGCAGGCGCCAGGATCGCCGCGCAAAGGGCCGCGGCCAATGTCAGGCGGTCTGTCGTCTTTGAATGTCCGGGCATGGCGAGTTCCTCCTCATCAGCCTGTTGCCGTTCCATCGGTGTAAGGCGGGGCCGCATCGGCGGGCTATTCGACATTGGTGTCGGCGCGGGCCGCCATCGGGGTCGGCGCATTGCACCATGGTCGAATTGGCATCGCGCGACCGCCGCCTATCGTGATCAGGGGGGAGGATCAGATGACGACAGAGACAGTCCATATCACCGCGAGACTGCGCCAGCTTGCCTGCGGCGCGCTGTTGTGCTGCGGCATCGCCCTGCCCGCCATGGCCGAGACACTGGCCGTTCCGATCGGCTGGCTGCGCGTGCAGGTGCCGCCGCCGCCGATCCTGTCCAATCTGCCCCCCCCGCCCGAGGATCTGGGCCTTGCCGGCGCCCGTCTGGGGCGGGATGACAATGCCACCACCGGCAGCTTCATGGGCCATGATTACCGGCTGACCGAGACCCAGGTGCCCGAAGGCGATGACGTGCTGGCCGCCGCACGGCAGGCGCTGGCCACCACCCCCTTTCTGCTGGTCGATGCGCCTGCTGGCCTGCTGGTCCAGATCGCCGATCTGCCCGAAGCCCAGGGCGCGCTGATCTTCAACGTCGCGCGGGGCGAGGATGCGCTGCGCGGGGCCGATTGCCGTGCGAACATCCTGCACAGCGCGCCATCAGATTCGATGCTGACCGACGCGCTGATGCAGTTCATTGCCTGGCGCCGCTGGTCCGATCTGGTGCTGATCCAGGGCAGTCATCCCGGCGATGCTGCCTTCAGCGCGGCGCTGGAAAGCTCGGCCACGAAATTCGGGCAGAAGATCACCGCTCGCAAGACCTGGGCCTTCGATGCCGACATGCGCCGCAATGCCAGCGCCGAGGTGCCGCTGTTCACCCAGGATTTCGGCGATTACGACCTGCTGCTGCTGTCCGACACGCTGGATGATTTCGACCGCTATATTCCCTTCAACACCTGGCTGCCCCGCCCCACCGGCGGGACCGAGGGCGTCGTGCCGGCGGCTTGGTCACCCTCGGTCGAGCAATCTGGCGCGGCACAGCTGCAAAGCCGGTTCACCGACTTGACCGGCCGGCAGATGCAATCGGCCGACTATGCGGCATGGGCCGCTGTCCGGGCCCTGGGCGAGGCGGTGACGCGCGCCAACAGCGCCGATCCCGCCACGCTGCGTGCTTTCCTGCTGTCGGATCAGTTCCAACTGGCCGGCTTCAAGGGACGACCGCAGAACTTTCGTGACTGGGACGGCCAGATGCGCCAGCCAATCCCGCTGGTCAGCGACCGCGCCGTCGTGGCGCTGGCCCCGATCGAGGGCTTCATGCATCAGCAAACCGAGCTGGACACCCTGGGCACCGACCGGCCCGAAACCGCCTGCACCGCCTTTACCGACTGACCAGACAAGGACGACCGCCATGCGAACCGCCACCATTGCTGCCGCGCTTCTTGCCGCATTCCCCGCATCTGCGGCGGAAATCTGGGTGACCAATGAGAAGGACAATACCGTCAGCGTGATCGACATCGCCACGCTGGAGGTGACGCGGACCATTCCCACCGGCGAACGCCCGCGCGGCATCACCTTCAGCAAGGATTACAGCGTCGTCTATATCTGCGCCTCGGACAGCGACACGGTGCAGGTGATGGACCCTGAAACCGGGCAGATCCTGCACGAGCTGCCATCGGGCGAAGATCCCGAACAATTCGCCCTGCATCCCGACAATCGCCATCTTTACATCGCCAACGAGGATGACGCGATCACCACCGTGGTCGATACCGAAACCAAACAGGTCGTGGCCCAGATCAACGTCGGCATCGAACCCGAGGGGATGGCCGTCAGCCCCGATGGCAAGGTCGCGATCACCACCTCGGAAACGACCAATATGGCGCATTGGATCGACACCGAGACCCAGCAGCTTTTTGCCAATACGCTGGTCGACTCGCGCCCCCGTCATGCCGAGTTCACCGATGATGGCAGCCAGCTGTGGGTCAGTTCGGAAATCGGCGGCACCATCACCGTCTTTGATGCCGCGACGCAGGAAGAACTGGGCAAGGTCCGCTTTGACATGCCCAATGTCCATCCCGACAAGATTCAGCCCGTGGGTTTCAAGTTCGACGGCAACAGCGAATATGCCTGGGTTGCGCTTGGGCCCTCGAACCACGTCGCGGTGGTGAATATGGCCAGCCTTGAAGTCGAGGAATATGTTCTGGTCGGTCGCCGGGTCTGGCATATGGCCTTTTCGCCCGACAAGTCGCAGCTATTCACCACCAATGGCGTATCCGGCGACGTCACCGTGGTCGATGTCGCCAGCCGCAAGCCGATCAAGACGATCAAGGTCGGGCGCTATCCCTGGGGTGCCGCGCTGCGGCCCTGACCGGGCTGCAACGCCGCGCTGCCGCCCTGCCCGCGCTATTCTTCGGCGGCGGGCGGGGCGCTTGGCGTCCGGGCGCCGGCACGACGCCAGCGCAGCAGCTCGGCATCGGGGTCCAGCATCATCGGGCGATAGGCGCGCATATACACGCTGGTCTGTGCCAGCGTTTCCAGCAGGCGACGCGAATTGGCCTCGCGCCAGGCCTGATCGGCCACGGCCAGTTCCTGACGGATCCCCGGCTGCACCCCGTTGCGCGAGGCATAGGACACCAGCCCGCCATCCGCCGCGCCAATGCCCTGATTGGCCAGCCGCTGCGGATTGCCACCCAGGGCACCCACCGCATCGCCAAACGGCGTCGGGTCGGTGATGCTTGTCCCGCCCGGCGTCGGTGCGGGCAGCATCGCCAGGTCGGGCGGCATGCTGAGCGGCTTGGTCGGCAGAATCGCAAATTCATCCGGGCCGTCCTGACCCGATTTCAGGTTCATCAGCCGCCCGTCATTGCTGCAACCGGCCAGCCCCAGACCAGCCGCGATCGTCAGTGTCAGCGCAATTGCCCGCATTCCGGCCTGCCCCCGTTTTCCTTGTTGGCCCGTTCTAGCGCGAATTCCCCGCCTCGTCACGGGTCTTGTCGCCACCCTTTTTCGGGGCTTTTTCGGCGACCTTCTTTTCAGCCGTCTTTTCGCCGCCGCCCTGCGACGGCATCAGAATCAACCCGATCGCCCCCGCAAAGATGGAGATGTCCGCCACGTTGAAACTGTAGGGGTTCTGCCAGCCCGGCAGCGACATGTTCAGGAAATCAGCCACCGCACCATAATACAGCCGGTCGATGACATTGCCGATGGCCCCGCCAATCAGCAGCCCACCCGCAACCCGCGCCAGCCGGCCATGCTGGGACCAGGTCAGCCAGACCCAGATCCAGATGCTGATGCCCACCGCCACGGCGATCAGCACCCAGCGCATGAAATCCTGTTCACTGGACAAAAGCCCGAAATTCACGCCCTCGTTCCAGGCCATGCGCAGGTTCAGCCAGGGCGGCAGCACGTCGATTTCGCGCAGGCGGTCCAGCCGCAGCCCATGGACGATCCAGTATTTCAGCAACTGGTCGATGACGATGACCGCCACGGCGACCCATGCCACCAGCCGCATCGAGCCGGGCTTATCCGCCCGAGGGCCGGGTTCGCCGACCCTGGGCGTGAGCGGCTTGGGTTTCGGCGCGCTGGCCGTCGATTTGCCGGCCGAAGAAGGTGCTTTGCGATCCGCCATGATGTCAGTGCCGGAAATGCCGCTGGCCGGTAAAGACCATGGCCAGACCCAGACGGTCGGCGGCCTCGATCACCTCGGCATCGCGCATGGACCCGCCGGGCTGGATCACCGCCTTGGCGCCAGCCTCGGCCAGCGCCTCGATCCCGTCGGCAAAGGGGAAGAACGCATCCGAAGCTACCGCCGAACCCACGGTCAGCGCCAAGGGCAGGCCCAGCGCCTCGGCCATGTCCTGCGATTTGCGCTGGCCGATGCGGGTGCTGTCGACGCGACTCATCTGGCCGGCGCCGATGCCCACCGTGGCCTGATCCTTGGCATAGACGATGGCGTTGGATTTCACATGCTTGGCCACGGTCCAGGCGAACATCAGATCGGCCAGTTCGGCGTCAGAGGGCTGGCGTTTGCTGACGATCTTCAGCGCCTCGCGGGCGACATGGCCGTTGTCGCGGCCCTGCACCAGAAACCCGCCTGCCACCTGCCGGAAGGTCAGGCCAGCGGCCATCGGGTCGGGCAGCCCGCCCGTGGTCAGCAAGCGCAGGTTCTTCTTGGCCGCGAAGATCGCCTTGGCATCCGCGTCGGCATCGGGCGCGATCACCACCTCGGTGAAGATCTTCACGATCTCCTCGGCCGTCGCCCCGTCCAGCGGCTGATTCAGCGCCACGATCCCGCCAAAGGCCGAGGTCCGGTCGCAATCATAGGCACGGCGATAGGCCTCCAGCGCGGATGCGCCCTGCGCCACGCCGCAGGGATTGGCGTGCTTGATGATGGCGCAGGCGGGGCCCTGGGCCGGGTCAAACTCCGCCACCAGTTCAAACGCTGCGTCGGTGTCGTTGATATTGTTGTAGGACAGTTCCTTGCCCTGCCACTGCTTCGCCGTGGCCACGCCGGGCCGCGCCTCGCCCGTGACATAGAAAGCCGCCGCCTGATGCGGGTTCTCGCCATAGCGCAGCCCCTGTGCCAGCGTCCCGGCAAAGGCCCGGCGGCGCGGGGTTTCCTCGCCAATCGCGCCCGCCATCCAGGTCGAGACCGCCGCGTCATAGGCCGCCGTCCGCGCATAGGCGGTCTGTGCCAGCCGCTGCCGGAAAACCAGCGAGCAGCGGTCGTCATTGGCATCCATCTCGGCCAGCAGCGAGTCGTAATCCTGCACATCGACGATGACGTTGACGAAAGCATGGTTCTTGGCCGCAGCCCGGATCATCGCCGGGCCGCCAATGTCGATATTCTCGATGCACTCGTCATAGCCCGCGCCCTTGGCCACGGTTTCCTCGAACGGATAAAGGTTCACCACCAACAGGTCGATGGGCCCGATGCCATGGGCCTCCATCGCGGCCAGATGTTCCTGATTGTCGCGCAGCGCCAGCAGCCCGCCATGAACCGCCGGGTGCAGGGTCTTGACGCGGCCATCCATCATTTCGGGGAAGCCGGTCACATCGGCCACGTCCACGACCGTCAGCCCTGCCTCGCGCAGCGCCTTGGCTGTTCCGCCGGTCGACAGGATCTCGATCCCCCGCGCATCCAGCTTGCGGGCAAACTCGATCAGGCCGGTTTTGTCGGAAACAGAGATCAGCGCGCGGCGCAGCGGGATAAGGTCGGTCATCATCATCCTCAGGCGTGGTTTGGCGGTCAGTTACCGCCACGCGCGCCCAAGGTCCAGCACTCAGGCGGTTTTGCGCAGAGACGTGATGAAGAACCCGTCCATTCCGCCGCGATCCGCCCAGAAATCGGGCCGCAACCGCAGCGCCCCGGCATCAGTCAGCCAGCCAGGTTCGACCCAATCCGCATCGGGGCGGATGACTTCCAGCCCCGGATGGCGGGTCAAAGCGGCAGCCAGCTGATCCTCGCCCTCGGCGGGCAGCAGCGAGCAGGTGGCGAAAACCAGCCGCCCGCCCAGGGGCAGCATGTCGACCGCATGGTCGATCAGCGCGGCCTGAAGCTTTGCGATCTCGGCCACGCCGTCGCCATCGCGCAGCAAGGGCAGATCGGGATGGCGGCGGATCGTGCCGGTGGCGGAACAGGGCGCGTCCAGCAGAATGGCATCGGGCGGCGTCTCGGGGCGGTATTCCAGCGCGTCGGCGGTGACCAGATCGGCGGTCAGGTCACAGCGGGCCAGGTTCTCGGCCACCCGTGCCATGCGCTGATCGGAAATATCCACCGCCGTCACCAGCGCGCCGGCAGCCGCCAGTTGCAGCGTCTTGCCCCCCGGCGCGGCGCAGAGGTCCAAGACCCGCTCGCCCGGCTGCACATTCAGCAGCTTCGCGGCCAGCGCCGCAGCAACGTCCTGCACCCACCAGTCGCCTGCATCGAACCCCGGCAGCGCGGAAAGTTGCGGCGAGCCGGCCAGCCTGACCGAACCCGTTGGCAGCATCTCGCCCTCGGGCGCCACCGCACCCGGTTTCAGCGTCAGATCCAGCGGCGCGCCGGCCTGATGCGCGGCCTCCATCGCGGTGACCGCCTCGCGGCCATAGGCAGCGACCAGCGCCTTGCGCAGCCAGTTCGGCAGCGGCTGCACCGGCAGATCGGCCCAATCGGTGACATCGGCCACCTTGCGCAGCACCGCATTCACCATGCCCGCCGCCGCCTGCCCCTTCTTGCCCATGCCGCGCATCAGATCGACGGCGGCATTGACCGCGCCATGGGGTGCCTCGCCCAGTTCCAGCATCTCGACGGTGGCGAGGCGCAGCACATCGGCAGCCTCGGGGCGGGGCTTCCTTTGCAGAAACCGGCCCAGCACGGCATCGGCCCGGTCGCGGTGGCGCAGCACGGCCAGCGCCAGCCGCTGTGCCCGCGCGCGATCACCCTGCGACAGATGGTTCAGCCGCCCGGCCTGATCTGCCAGCGTCCGCCCTTCGCGCAGACCCGCCAGCAACGCCAGCGCCCCCTTGCGCGCGCCATCCTGCACCGCCCGACCCTGAACCTTTGCCAAATCCGCTTCCTTCGCCTAAACCAAGACCAGACACATAGGCGCATTCGAGGTCCAAAGCCATGACCGACAATCACGACAACCCTACTGACATCCCCCCTGCCGCGCAGCGCGCCCTTGCCGAGGCGGCCGAGCGTCGCCGCAAGGCCGAGGCCCAGCCACCGCTACCCAAGGAATATGGCGGCCGCGATGGTGCCGATCCGGTGCGATTCGGCGATTATGAAAAGAACGGCCTGGCGGTGGATTTCTGATGGATTGGCGGCGCGCGTCGGCGGCAGAGCAGGGTCGGGCGATCATGGCCGGTCTGCTGGATCCGGTCGACCAGACCGAGGCCTATCTGGCCGCGATCCAGGCCAGTCCCTATGCCAAGCGCATCTATGCCCGCGTCACCGCCAGCCGCGCCCGCACCGAATCCATCGCCGCCCATGACCGCAACCGCGCCGGCCTGCGGCGCAGCCTGCTGGACGGCGTGGCGATCAGCTGGAAAGACAATATCGACAGCGCCGGCACCCCGACCGAGGCCGGGTCGCGGCTGTTGAAAGGGCGCAAGCCCGCTCATGATGCTGCCACGCTGAAGAATGCCACGGCGGCAGGGACCGTCTGCCTGGGCAAGACGCATATGACCGAGCTGGCCTTTTCCGGGCTGGGACTGAACCCGATGACTGCGACGCCACCCAATGCGTTGGACCCGGCGCTGGCGCCCGGCGGATCCAGCAGCGGCGCGGCGGTTTCGGTGGCGATGGGACTGGCGGCGGCGGCGATCGGGTCCGATACCGGCGGCTCGATCCGGGTGCCCTCGGCCTGGAACGGGCTGGTTGGGTTCAAGCCCACCCATGGCGTAACCGACAGCCGGGGCGTCGTGCCCCTGTGCCGCAAATTCGACGTGGTCGGCCCGCTGGCCCGCACGGTCGAGGATTGTGCCCTGCTTCTGGCCGCCCTGCGCGGCGAGGCACCTGTGGATCTGCGCGGCGCGCGGGCGCAGGGATTGCGGCTGCTGGTTCTTGATGGTGTGCCCTTTGCGGACGCTCAGGAAAGTCCGGTGGCGGCGTTCGAGGATGCGGTCGACCGACTGGCGCGCGCAGGTTCGCAGATCACCCGCATTACCCCCGCTTTCCTGCCGCAGGCGATGGCGCTTTCACCCCAGCTTTTCGCCCCCGAGGCCTATGGCATCTGGCGCGAACAGATCGAGGCCGCGCCCGAAGCGATGCACCCGCCGATTCTGGAACGTTTCCGCGGCGGAAAAGAGGTCAGCGGCCCGGATTATGTGGCCGCATGGGAGGCCTTGAACCGCTATCGCGCGGAATGGGCGGCGCTGGTGGCCGGCCATGACGCGGTGATCCTGCCAACGGTGCCGATCCTGCCGCCCGATGCGGACCGGCTGGCGACAGATCAGGAATATTTCGTCACGGCCAACCTGCTGACCCTGCGCAATACCCGTATCGGCAACCTGATGGGCCTGCCCGCCGCGACCATTCCGACCGGGCAACCCGGCTGCGGGTTGATGGCCATGGGCGCGGCCGGCGACGACCGCCGGCTGCTGCGCGTTTCCGCCGCGCTAGAGGCCGCACTGGCCTGACCTGACCGGCGGCGATGGGCCAATCTAGGCCGAGTAATTCGCCTTTGGCCCGGCGAACCACCAGATGATCAGCCCGATCACGGGCAGGAACGCCACCAGTGCGATCCACAGCACCTTGGTGCCATTCGTTTCATTGGTGTTGATGATCGAGGCAATGGCCCAGACATCAAGACAGAAGATGATGATTCCGAAGATATATCCCATGATCACCCTTCCCGTGACGGCGCTTTTGGGGCCAACACCGTCAGCCCCGGATGAGTTCCGTCACAGCACATAACGCGACAGATCGGTGGACCGTGACAGATCGCCCAGATGCTGCTCGACAAAGGCAGCATCGACCGTGACCGCCTGCCCGCCCCGGTCCGGCGCGTTGAAGGACAGATCTTCGAATACCCGTTCGATCACCGTATACAACCGACGCGCACCGATATTCTCGATCGCGCCATTCACCTCGGCCGCGATGCGGGCCAGCGCGGCAATGCCGTCATCGGTAAAGGTGACCGTCACCTCTTCCGTGGCCATCAGCGCGGTGTATTGGCGGGTCAGGGCGTTGTCCGTCTCGGTCAGGATGCGAATGAAATCGGCCTCGGTCAGGGCGCGCAGTTCCACGCGGATGGGCAGACGCCCCTGCAACTCGGGCAGCAGATCCGACGGCTTGGCCACATGAAAAGCGCCCGAGGCGATGAACAGGATATGGTCGGTCTTGACGGGACCGTATTTGGTGGAAACGGTCGTCCCCTCGATCAGCGGCAACAGGTCACGCTGCACACCTTCACGGCTGACCTCGCCCCCGCGCGATTCCGACCGCGCGGCGACCTTGTCGATCTCGTCGATGAAAACGATGCCGTTTTCCTGCACCGATTCCAGCGCAGCGGCCTTGACGGTATCGTCATCCAGCAGCTTGTCGGCCTCTTCCGCGATCAGCAGTTCATAGCTCTCGGCCACGGTCACCTTGCGCCGCACCCGACGGCCGCCGAATGCCTTCATCAGCCCCGACAGGTCCATCATCCCGCCCATGCCGCCGGGCTGGCCGGGAATGTCCATCATCCCAAGCGGGTTAGAGTTATCCTGCACCTCAAGCTCGATGACGGTATCGTCCAACTCGCCCCGCTTCAGCTTGTCGCGGAACATCTGCCGCGTCGCGTCGCGGGCCTGATCGCCGGCCAGGGCCTCGATCACCCGCTCTTCGGCGGCCTGATGGGCGCGCGCCTTCACCTCTTCGCGCATCCGCTCGCGCGTTTCGATCAGCGCGGCATCGGTCAGGTCGCGGATGATCTGCTCGACATCACGCCCGACATAGCCCACCTCGGTGAACTTGGTCGCCTCGACCTTGATGAAGGGCGCATTGGCCAGCTTGGCCAGCCGGCGGCTGATCTCGGTCTTGCCAACGCCGGTCGGCCCGATCATCAGGATATTCTTGGGATAAACCTCGTCGCGCAGATCATCGCCCAATTGCTTCCGGCGCCAGCGATTGCGCAGAGCCACGGCAACGGCGCGCTTGGCGTCTTTCTGCCCGATGATAAAGCGGTCCAGCTCGGACACGATCTCGCGGGGGGTCAGGTCGGTCATGATGTCTTTCCAGCTTTCAGCCTGCTTTGGTCGTCAAATATCCTGGGGGTGAGGCCCGCTTGCGGGCCGAGGGGGCAACGCCCCCTTTACCCGCCCAGAACCTCAACCGTCAGATTGCCATTCGTATAGACGCAAATATCCGCCGCGATCGCCATCGCCTTGCGGGCCACGCCCTCGGCGTCCAGATCGCTTTCCATCAGCCCGCGCGCGGCGGCCAGGGCGAAATTCCCGCCCGATCCGATGGCGGCCACATCATGTTCCGGCTCCAGCACGTCGCCCGCGCCGGTGACGACATAGATCTGCGCGCCGTCGGTGACGATCAGCATCGCCTCAAGATTGCGCAGGTATTTGTCGGTGCGCCAGTCCTTCGCCAACTCGACACAGGCGCGCTGCAACTGGCCCGGTGCGGATTCCAGCTTTTTCTCCAGCCGCTCCAGCAGGGTAAAGGCATCGGCAGTCGATCCGGCAAAGCCCACGACCACATCGCCGCCACCCGGCGACAGCCGGCGCACCTTGCGCGCCGTGCCCTTCATCACCGTCTGGCCGACGCTGACCTGCCCGTCGCCTGCCACCACCACCTTGCCGCCACGCTTGACCGCCAGGATCGTGGTGCCGTGCCAGCCGGGAAATCTGTCTTCCGCCATCAAAGCCTCCGTCATCTGCCCCGTTCAGATATGGGGGCGATCCCCGCAACGCAAGCGGCGGGCGTCACGCGGGTGCTGGCCGGCAAGGCGAAAGCATGCCATTCAGGCGCCAACCCGAACCCGCAACCCGTCGCCTTCACCCCATGCCACCAGACCAGCCCGAACTGCGACTTTACCTGCACCAGCCAATGCTGGGCGAGGTCAGGCAGGGGCGTGTGAACTTTCTGCAACGGCTGATGCGGCTGCTGAACCGGCAGGGCTGGCAGGTCCAGGTCCTGCGATCGGGTGCCGAGGCACGCGCCGCCGCTCCCGACCTGCCCGGATATGCGCTGTTCCACATGGAAAAACCCACCCATGATCGCGCGCTGACGTTCCGCCGGGCCTATCACTTCCCCTTCTGGCGGATCGAACCCGTGGCCGAGCGCTGGCGCTGGCCCGTGGCCGATGCGGTCTTTGACCCCTCGGCCATCGACGGGGCTGCGGCCGATGACTTTGCCCGCCGTCTGGCCCGGCGTGTCCTGCCGGGGCCGCCACCGCAGCGGGGTCAGCATGCGCTGGTCCCCCTGCAAGGCCTGCTGGGCCAGACGCGGTCATTCCAGACGATGTCGCCGCTGAAAATGCTGGAACATGTCGCCCGGACCGACCGCCCCACCTTTGCCACATTGCACCCCAAGGAAGAGTACACCCCCGAGGATCTGGCCGCGCTGGATGATCTGGCGGCGCGTCATCCGAACCTGACCATCGGCGGAGATACGGCAGCGCTGTTGCGCAATTGCGCCTTTGTCGCCACGCAAAACAGCGCCGTGGCCTTTGACGGTTTCATCCTTGGCAAGCCGGCGGTGCTGTTCGGGCAGGTCGATTTCCACCATATCGCACTGAATGTCGCCGATCTGGGCGCCGATGCCGCACTGGCCGCCGCAGCGGGCCATGCACCCGATTTCGCCCGCTATCTGTTCTGGTTTCTGCAAAGGCAGGCGATCAACATGTCGGCCCCTGATGCCGAAACCCGGATCGCCGCCACATTGCGCCAGCATGGCTGGCCGGTCGCCCCGGTCAAGCCGGCACCATGACAACATCCCGTTCACAGCCCCTTGATCCGGCCTTCGCAAATGCCCCTGCCGCACCTACCTGCAACCGGCACAGATGACAGGACCCGCCTTGACGACCGAGACCACCCCACAGGCCATCGGCCCCGTGCTTTATTTCCGCGGCCACGACGCCGGCCGCATCCATCTGGCTGCGCTGGTCGCACGCCCGGCTGACGCCGCCGCACCCGGCCCACTGCATGCCTCGGGCATCCAGGTCCAACCCACCGAAATCGCTCGGGTCGCCGGCCTTGGCATCTGGCGGTTCGAGTTCGATCTTGGCCCCGAGGATGCCGGCTATCAGTTCGAGGGGCGCAGCCACGCAGTCCAGACCGACCTGTCGGGCGACATGCGGATTGCCTTCGTGTCCTGCAATGGTGAGGAAAACGGTGATCTGGACCGCGAGGCACCGGAACGCAACGCCATGTGGGAACGGCTTGCGGCCGAGCATCTGGAACGGCCCTTTGCGCTGATGCTGCAAGGGGGTGATCAGATCTATGCCGACGAGGTGACGCAGGACCACCCGCTTAGCGAGGACTGGCCCGAATATGCCCCCGCAGCCCCGGAACCGCAGCAACTGGACGACCTGCACCAACACCTGCGCCGGCGTTTCGCGGAACGCTATCTGATGGTGCTGGGGGCCGAGGGCTATGCCCAGCTTGCTGCCGGGCTGCCCAGCCTGTCGGTCTGGGATGATCACGACATCTGCGACGGCTGGGGGTCGCTGCCCGACGAGCTGACGCAATCGCAGGTCGGCCAGACGGTGTTTTCGGTGGCGCGCGAAATGTATCTGCTGTTCCAGCACGCCGCGACGCCGGCCGATATTCCGCGGCTGTTTCTTGACCCCGAGGGCCACAGCCTTGGCTGGTCGCGGCATCTGCCCGGCCTGACGCTGATCGCCCCCGACCTGCGCTCGGAACGGACGCGCCACCGGATCATGGGGCCGGCGGGTTGGCGCGATTTCGACGCGCTTGAACCGCGCGAAGGGCAGACCTTCCTGATTTCCAGCGTGCCCCTGCTGGGTCCACGCCTGTCGCTGGTCGAGATGCTGATGATGGTGATCCCGCGCATGCAGCATTACGAGGACGACTTGCGCGACCAGTGGCAAAGCCGCGCCCACCGGGCCGAGTGGCGCCGCATCCTGCGCGCCGCCCTGCGCCTGCGCCAGGCCGGGCCGCTGACCGTGCTGTCGGGCGAAATTCACGTTGCCACCCGCGCCGAGATGGGCCCGTCCGATACGTTGATCCACCAGCTTGTCGCCTCGGGGATCTCGCATCGGGCCCCGCCCAAGGCCTATGCTCGTGCATTGGGCGCGCTGGCGCGGCTGGGCGAGGCCCCGCTGAAGGACCATCCGATCCGCAACCTTCGTCTGCCGGGCCAGCGCGCCCGCTATATCTCGCAGCGGAACTATCTGACGCTGGACCGCAAGGACGACCAATGGTCGGCGGTCTGGAACCTTGAAGAAAGCGGTCGGACGCCGCCCCTGCCTCTGGCCGGCTGAAAGGGATTCGTGACCCGCCGACCTGCGGCGACCCCATCGGTGCCAAGGCAAGGCGCGTCCCCCGCAGGGAACGTGCCGCGCCATTTCGTGCCAACGCCACCCCGACCCACCGATCCTTGCCCATTTTTTCCAACCCGCCCAAGCGGATAGTCCTGCCCATCCCCACAGGTATCGGACCAGACTGATCCGGTATTGGACGGTTTGTCACCGGCTGCGCCATGCTGATCACAGCGAAACCCGCAACCAGAGGCATCCCGTGAGCAAGATCGAGAATATCGAGACGATCATCGTCGACATCCCGACCATTCGCGGCCATGTCCTGTCGATGACGACCATGCGCCAGCAATCCATCGTGCTGGTCCGTATCCGCTTTTCCGACGGCTCCGAGGGGCTGGGCGAGGGCACCTCGATCGGCGGCATGAGCTATGGCCCCGAAAGCCCCGAAAGCATCAAGCTGGCGATCGACAGCTATCTTGCCCCGGTCATTATCGGCGAGGATGGCGACCGGGTGAACAGCGTCACCGATCGGATGCGCAAATCGGTGCGCGGCAACCCCATCGCCCATTGTGCCGTCGAAACCGCGCTGTGGGACGGGCTGGCCCGTCGCCTTGGGGTGCCGGTCGCGCAGTTGTTCGGCGGGGCCGTGAACACCCGGATGCCGGTGGCCTGGACCCTGGCCAGCGGCGTGTCGGAAACCGACATCGTCGAGGCCCGGCAGATGCTGGCGCAGCGCCGGCACAATATTTTCAAGCTGAAGATCGGCAAGCGCCCGGTGCGCGACGATATCGCCCATGTGGCGGCGATCCGCGCCGCGCTTGGCGACGCCGCCAGCATCCGCGTCGATGTCAACCAGGCCTGGAACGTGACCGATGCCCGCTGGGGTCTTGCCGGCTTGCAGGAAATCGGCGTCGATCTGGTCGAACAGCCCATCGACAGCCGCCAGATCCGCGCGCTGAAGGTGCTGACCGACCAGTACGAGATCGCGGTGATGGCCGACGAGGCCTTGCAGGGACCGCAAAGCGCCATGATCGCCGCCGCCGACCGCTCGGCCGATGTCTTTGCTGTCAAGATCGCGCAATCGGGCGGACTGAAGGCCGCATCCGAGGTCTGCGCCATTGGACGTGCCGCCGGGATCGGCCTTTACGCCGGCACCATGCTGGAAGGCGGTATCGGCACCGCCGCCGCGCTGCATCTGTTTTCCACCATCCCGACTCTGGGCTGGGGAACCGAGCTGTTCGGCCCGCTGCTGCTGACCGACGAGATCCTGACCCGGCCGGTCGAATACCGCGATTTCTCGGTCGTTCTGCCCCAGGGCAACGGCCTGGGCGTCGAGATCGACCCCGGCAAGCTGAACCATTACCGCCGCGACCGCCACCGCAAGGTCCATGTCGTCGCATTGAAAAGCTAGGCACCAGCCGCACGCCCGCTGCGGCATCATTCGAGGAGGATATGATGTTCACACCAAGCGAACTTGAGGAAATCGACACCAAACTGGGCGACATGGTCCAGGACGACCCCGAAAACGGGATTTTCCGCGCCCGCCGCGACATGTTCACCGACGAGGACCTGTTCGAGCTGGAGATGCGGCACATCTTCGAGGGCAACTGGATCTATATGGCCCATGAAAGCCAGATCCCGAACCCGAACGATTACTTCACCCTGTTCATGGGCCGCACGCCGGTCGTCATCACCCGTGACAAGCAGGGCGAGTTGCATGCCCTGGTCAATGCCTGTTCGCATCGCGGCGCCATGCTGTGCCGGTTCAAGCGGCAGAACAAGGCGACCTTTACCTGCCCATTCCACGGCTGGACCTTTTCCAACACCGGCAAGCTGTTGAAGGTCAAGGATCCCAAGACCGGCGGCTATCCCGACCAGTTCGACTGCGATGGCAGCCACGACCTGACCCGCGTTGCCCGGTTCGAGAACTATCGCGGCTTCCTGTTCGGGTCGCTGAATGCCGATGTGCCGCCGCTGACCGACTATCTGGGCGAGGCCCGCAAGATGATCGACATGATCGTCGACCAATCCCCCGAGGGGCTGGAGGTGCTGCGCGGCAATTCGACCTATACCTATGACGGCAACTGGAAGCTTCAGGCGGAAAACGGGGCTGATGGCTATCACGTCTCGGCGGTGCACTGGAATTATGTCGCCACCACCGCGGCCCGGACCCAGGACGGCAAGGAAGACAAGGTCAAGGCGAATGACGCCTCGAAATGGGCCAAGCAGAAGGGCGGCTTTCATTCCTATGAAAACGGCCACCTGCTGTTGTGGACGACATGGGCCGACCCGACCAACCGGCCGAACTATGCCAATCTGGACAAATGGACCGAGGAATTCGGCGAGACCAAGGCCGAATGGATGGTCGGCGTGCTGCGCAACCTGTGCCTTTACCCCAATGTTTTCCTGATGGATCAGTTTTCCAGCCAGATCCGCGTGTTCCGCCCGATCAGCGTCGATCAGACCGAGGTGACGATCTATTGCATCGCGCCCAAGGGCGAAAGCGCCGAAAACCGCGCCCGTCGCATCCGCCAATACGAGGATTTCTTCAACGCCTCGGGCATGGCCACACCCGACGATACCGAGGAATTCCGGGCCACGCAGCGCGGCTATGCCGGCGCCGCGCATGCCCAGTGGAACGACCTGTCGCGTGGCGCAAAGCAATGGATCACCGGCCCCGACGAGGATGCCGCAAAGCTGGGCATCAACCCGATCCTGTCGGGCGCCCGCACCGAGGACGAAGGGCTGTTCGTGATCCAGCATTCGCAATGGGTCCAGCGCATGCATCAGGCCATCGCCGATGAACGCGCCGCCCTGCCCCAGCAACCCCTTGCCGCGGAGTAAGGCCATGACCACCGACACGCTTGAAAAACCGCAGGCCGCGGCGCTGAGCTTTGATCAGATCCAGGCCTTTCTGTATGCCGAAGCGCGCGCGCTGGATGATCGCCAATGGGAAACCTGGCTGACCTTCTATCATCCCGATTGCCCGTTCTGGATGCCGGCCTGGGATGACGATGACGAGTTGACCCAGGATCCGCAGGCGGAAATCTCGCTGATCTGGTATGGCGACAAATCCGGCATCGAGGATCGCGTGTTCCGCATCCAGACCGACCGGTCCTCGGCCACCTCGCTGCCCGAGCCACGCACCAACCACAACATCGCCAATATCGAGGTGGTGTCGCAAGGCGCCGGCGAGGTGAAGATCCGTTTCAACTGGCAGACGTTGTCCTATCGCTATGGCGCGACCGACCAGCATTGGGGCACGTCCTTCTACACCATCGACACGACCGGGCCGAAACCGCTGATCCGCGACAAGAAGGTGGTGCTGAAGAACGACCACATTCATCACGTCGTGGACGTCTATCACATCTGATCCGACCGGCAGGGCGGCGCCCAGACCGCCGCCCGCCACCTGAACCAGGCAGCCCCGGTGACATCATCGCGCCGGGACACGGGAGGAGTTTGCCATGACCTATAATGTCGCACTGAATTTCGAGGACGGCGTGACGCGCATGATCGAGGTGGACGAGGACGAACTCGTCACCGATGCGGCATTCCGCCAGAAGATCAACATCCCCATGGATTGCCGCGACGGCGTCTGCGGGACCTGCAAATGCCATTGCGAGGAAGGCGAATACGAGCTGGAATTCTATATGGACGAGGCGATGACCGAGGACGAGGCCGAGCAGCGTTTTGTCCTGACCTGCCAGATGACCGTTCAATCCGATTGCGTGCTGGCTGTGCCGGCATCCTCGGCGGTCTGCAAGGCCGCGCCGCAACCCGTCGAGGGCGCCGTCACGCGGGTCGAGGCGCTGTCGGAAACCAGTTTCGGACTGACCGTGGCGCTGGATCGGCCGGTCTCTTTCCTGCCGGGGCAATATGTCAACATCACCGTGCCCGGCACCGACCTGCACCGGTCCTATTCCTTCTCGTCCCGGCCCGGCGCGGATGAGGCGACGTTTCTGATCCGCAACATCCCGAATGGCCGCATGTCCAGCTATCTGGCCGGCGCGACATCGGGCGACCGGGTAACGCTGACCGGGCCGATGGGGGCGTTCTATCTGCGCCCGGTCGAGCGTCCGCAGCTGTGGCTGGCCGGCGGCACCGGGCTGGCGCCTTTCCTGTCGATGCTGGAACAGGTCGCGCAAAACGGCTGCGATCAGCCCGTCACGCTGTATTACGCCGTCACCCGCGGCGCCGATCTGGTGGAACTGGACCGGGTGCGCGATCTGGCCGCATCCATCGGCAATGTCACCGTCATCACCATTCTGGCCGCCGAGGACGAGGACCACGACCGCAAGGGCTTTGTGACCGACCATGTAAGCGCCGACGACCTGAATGGCGGCGATGTCGATGTCTATCTGTGCGGCCCCCCGCCGATGGTCGAGGCCGTGCGCACCCATTTCACCAATCTTGGCACCAATCCGGCGAATTTCTATTTCGAGAAGTTCAACCCGACCGAAACCCCGGCGGTCGCGGCATGAGCGGGCGCTTTGCCGATAAGGTCATGGTCGTGACCGGCGCGGCGCAGGGCATTGGCCGGCGCGTCGCCGAACGCGCCGCCGCCGAGGGCGCAAGCGTCATGATCGTCGACCGCTCGTCCGCCCGCGACGAGGTGGCGCAGGGCATCACGGCGGCGGGGGGCAAGGCCGCCGCCATCGCCGTCGATCTGGAAACCTGGGATGGCTGCCACGACGCCATGGCCGCTGCGCTGGATCGGTTCGGGCGCATCGACATTCTGGTCAACAACGTCGGCGGCACGATCTGGGCCAAGCCCTTTGAACATTACCAGCCCGACCAGATCGAGGCCGAGATCCGCCGCTCGCTGTTCCCGACGCTGTTTTGCTGCCGCGCCGCGCTGGAACCGATGCTGGCGGCGGGCCGGGGCGTGATCGTCAATGTCTCGTCCATCGCCACGCGCGGGCTGAATCGCGTGCCCTATGCGGCCGCCAAGGGCGGGGTGAACGCCATCACCGCCAGCCTTGCATGGGAGGTGGCCGAACGCGGCATCCGCGTGGTGGCAACCGCGCCCGGCGGCACCGAGGCACCCGCCCGCGTGGTGCCGCGCAACCCCAATGCCGAAACCGAACAGCCCGCCGGCTGGTATCAGACCATCGTGGACCAGACCATCCAGTCCAGCCTGATGAAACGCTATGGCACGCTGGACGAACAGACCGGGGCGATCCTGTTCCTGGCCTCGGATGATGCGTCCTACATCACCGGCACCACCCTGCCCGTAGGCGGCGGTGACCTGGGCTAGGCCCTCCGAAACACCCTCAACAGCTGCAACAACTTCTCTGGGAGGAGAATGATGAAACATACCATCACCACCGCCATTTTCGCCGCAACCGCCAGCCTTGCCACCCTGCCGGCACTGGCCGAGGACATCACGGTCGGGCTGCTGCTGCCCTATTCCGGCGTCTATGCCGCGCTTGGCAATGATATCGAGGCCGGTTTTCGCCTGGGGATCGAACGCTATGGCGATCAGGCCGGCGACAGCATCCAGATCGTGACCGAGGACAGCGAGGCCAAGCCGCCCGTCGGGCTGGCCAAGACCCGCAAGCTGGTCTTGCAGGACAAGGTCGACGTGATCGCCGGCGTCGTCAGCTCGGGCGTGCTGGGCGCGGTCCGCGACATGGTCGACGGCTCCAAGGTGCCGCTGATCGTCGCCAATGCCGGCAATGACGAGGCGACCGGGGCGCAATGTTCGCCCTATATCACCCGGATGTCCTTTTCGAACCAGCAGGTCAACCGGCCGATGGGCAAGTGGATGCATGATCAGGGCATCCAGAAGGTGTTCACCATCGCCCCCGACTATGCTGCGGGCCAGCAGATGATCGGCGCCTTTGTCGACGGCTTTACCGCCGCCGGAGGCGAGATCGTCGGCCAGGAATGGACGCCCTTCCAGAAAACCCAGGATTTCGGTCCCTATCTGGCCAAGGCCAAGGCCTCGGGCGCCGATGCGGTCTATGTCTTTTATGCCGGCGGCGAGGCGATTTCCTTCGTCAAGCAATATGACAGCTTCGGCATGAAGGCCGATATCCCGCTGTATGGCGCGGGCTTCCTGACCTCGTCGCTTTATGTCGAGGCCGAAGGTCCGGCGGCCGAGGGTGTCATTGCCGCGCTGCATTACGTGCCGACCATCGACAACGCCGAAAACGCCGCCTTCGTCGAAGCCTTTACCGCCGCCAATGGCCGCCTGCCTTCGGAATATGCCGTTCATGGCTATGACGCAGCCCGCGCGCTGACCCAGGCGCTGGCCGCCGGTGCGACCGACCGCGAGACCATCGCGCAGGCGCTGCGTGGCGTGTCCTTCGACGGACCGCGTGGTGCCACCTCGATCGACCCGGCCACCAATAACATCGTCCAGCCGATCTATGTCTACGAGACGGTCCGGGGCGAAGCTGGGCTGACCCAGAAAGTTCTGGCCACCCTGCCCGCCGAGGCCGATCCCGCCGGCGGCTGCGCCATGGCCCCGGCCGGCTGAACCGGCCCTGAAAGGAGGAAATGACCATGTCGCAGGATCTTGGTTTCTGGGCGGTGCAGACATTGAACGCGCTTCAGCTGTCGATGCTTCTGTTTCTGCTGTCCATCGGGCTGACGGTGATCTTCGGGCTGATGCATTTCGTCAATCTCGCCCATGGCTCGCTTTATGCCTTTGGCGCCTATGTGGCGGCCTCGGTCGCCAGCGTCGCGGGGTTCTGGGCCGGGTTCATCGCAGCGCCCATCGCGGTCGCGGTGCTGGGGCTGGTGCTGTATGTCACGCTGATCAAGCGGATGCGCCGGTCCGGGCCGATGCCGCAGGTGCTGATCACCTTCGGGCTGATCTTTGCCCTGCTGGACCTGACGCGGATCATCTGGGGCGATCTGGCCCTGGGGATCGAGGTGCCGGCAATCCTGTCGGGGCGCGTTTCCGTCCTTGGCGTTGAATATCCGGCCTATCGGCTGTTCATCATCGCCCTTGGCGCGGCGATCTATGCGGGGCTGGCCAGCGTGCTGGCCCGCACCCAGATCGGCGCGATGATCCGGGCCGGCGTCGACAATGACGCCATGGCATCCTGCCTTGGCATCAATGTTGAACGGCTGTTCTTCCTGGTCTTTTGCATGGGCTGCGCCCTGGCCGGTCTGGCCGGCGCCGTGGCCGCGCCGCTTTTGTCGGTGACGCCCGATATGGGCCTGCAAATCCTGATCCCCACGCTGATCGTGATCGTGATCGGCGGTCTGGGCAGCCTGAAAGGCGCCATCGCCGGATCGCTGATCTATGGCTTTGTGCAGACCTTCGGGGCGGCACTGGCGCCGCAGCTGTCCTCGATCCTGATCTATGCGCTTCTGGCTGCCGTGCTGGTCACACGCCCGACCGGCCTTTTCCCCGCGAAAGGATAGAAAGATGTTTCGTCACACTCCGCTTCGCTATGCGACGCTGGCGGTGCTTGCAGCCGGCATGTTCGCCGCCGCAATGACTGCCGAATATTTCGGGCTGGAGATCCTGACCGAGATCGCCATTCTCGCCATCCTTGTGCTGGCGCTGGACATGGTGGCCGGTTTCGGGGGCATGGTTTCGCTGTGCCATGGTGCGCTGATGGGCGTGGGCGCCTATGCCTATGCCGTCCTTGCCGCAAAGGCCGGGCTTGCCCCGCCCGTCGCCATGGCCGCCGCCATTGCAATCTCGGGTGCCTGTTCCTGGGTGATCGGCGCGATCTGCGCGCGCAGCCACGGCATCTATTTCATCATGGCAACGCTGGCTTTCGGGCAGATGGCCTATTCCTATGCCTTCGACTCGGCGGCATTGGGCGGCGACGATGGTGTCTCGGGCATTCCAAGGCTGGATCTGTCGGCGATCGGCATCGACCTGAACGACGGGCAAAGCTTTGCGCTGTTCTGCCTTCTGGCGCTTGCCGCAGCCTATGGCGCGGCGGTGATCATCCTGCGGTCCGGCCTTGGGCGCAGCCTGACGGGCATCATGCATAACGAACAGCGGATGCGTGCGGTCGGGCTGGTGACATGGCGCGTCAAGGCCGATGTCTTTGGCCTGTCTGGCATGATCGCCGGCCTGGCCGGCGTGCTGGCCGCGCAGCATATCATGTTCGTCTCGCCCGGCTTGCTGGCCTGGACGGTTTCGGGTGAGGCGCTGGTGGTGGTCATTCTGGGCGGGCTTGGCACGCTGGTCGGGCCATTGGTCGGCGCGGTCCTGTTCGTGCTGCTGAAGCACGAGATCAGCAATGTCACACCCTATTGGCATCTGGTGGTCGGCGTCATCCTTGTCGCCGTGGTGATGAGCCGCGCGAATGGCGTCTTTGGCTGGATCGAGGCGCGTGTTGCCCGCTGGCAAGCCCCGCGTGTGATTTCCTCGCGTAAGGAACAGGTGAAAAATGCTTGAGACACGAAACCTGGATAAAAGCTTTGGCGCCATCCACGTCACCCGCGACGTGTCACTGAAGCTGGAACGGGGCGAGCGCCGGGTGATCCTTGGCCCGAACGGGGCGGGCAAGACCACGCTGTTCAACCAGCTGGTCGGCGAATTGCGCCCCGATACCGGCAGCATCCATCTGGCTGGCGAGGATGTGACGGCCCTGCCCGTCGCCACCCGCGCCCGCCGCGGCCTGTCGCGCAGCTATCAGAAGAACACGCTGTTCGACGGTCTGACGGTGGCGGAAAATCTGGCGCTGGCGGCCTCGGTCGCCACCGGCAATGCGATGAATATGTGGACCGACAGCCTGGCCAAGCCAGAGATCCGCGACATTGTTGATGACGTCGCCAATCAGGTCAGTCTGATCCCCTATATCCATGCGAAGGTCTCCGAGGTGTCATATGGCGTGCGCCGGCAGCTTGAGGTGGGCGTGGCTTTGGCCACCCGGCCGCTGGTCTTGCTGATGGACGAGCCGACTTCGGGTGTCGGCCCCGAGATGGCCAAGGGGTTTCACGACCTGCTGAACAACCTGCCGCGCGATCTGACGCTGCTGATCATCGAACATGACATGGACCTGGCCTTTGACGTGGCCGACACGATCACCGTGCTGAACTATGGAGAGGTGGTGTTCGATGGCCTGCCCGAACAGGCACGGGGATCGCAGCTGTTGAAAGAGATCTATCTGGGGAGCTGGGAAGATGCTTGACCTGACCAATCTTGAATCGGGCTATGGCGAAACGCAGGTGCTGCACGGCCTGTCGCTGGCGGCGCGTCCGGGGCGGGTGCTGGCGATCCTGGGCCGCAATGGCGCGGGCAAAAGCACAACATTGAAGACGGTGATGGGGCTGTTGCCGGCACGGGCGGGCCAGATCCTCTTTGACGGGGCGGCGCTGAACGGCAAGCGGCCCTTCGACATCGCGAAATCAGGCATCGCCTATGTGCCAGAGACGCGGGACATCTTTCCCTCGCTGACGGTGCGAGAGAATCTGGAACTGGCCGCGACGCGGTTCGGTGGCGGCGACTGGACCATGGACCGCGTGATCGAGCTGTTCCCTCGCCTTGGTGAGCGTCTGGAAAACGGCGGCACGCAGCTGTCGGGCGGCGAACAGCAGATGCTGGCGATTGCCCGCGCGCTGCTGATGAACCCGCGCCTCTTGATCCTTGACGAGCCGACCGAGGGGCTTGCCCCGATCATCGTCAAGCTGATCCACGACAAGTTGCAGGATTTGCGCCGCAAGGGCCTGTCGATGGTGCTGGTCGAGCAGAATTTCGGCTTTGCCACCTCACTGGCCGATGATGTGGTGGTGATCAGCAAGGGTCAGGTCGTCTGGACCGGCACGCCCGACGAAATCCGCGCCGATACCAATGCCCAGCATCGCTGGCTGGGGGTCTGATCCGACAATCCTGAACCGCTGAAAAGGGGCCTGCATGGGCCTCTTTTTGCATCCGTCGGCCCCCGATGGTCAGTCGCCCCGTTCGCGCACCTGGCAGCGCCAACCCACGCATGGCGCTGTGGTCATCTGCGGCGAGATCATGACCATGCCGGGCCTGCCACGCCGCCCCGCGGCCGAGACGATCCGGCTGAACAAGGCCGGCCAGATCGAGGATCTGTTCTGACCCGCCCGCCGAGGCAAGGCCCGAATTTCAAGGCGACATCCCCGGATCGTGACAGGCCGCCTGCGCACAGAAGCTGTGCGTAATCAGCTATTTTTTATCAGACGGTCAAGGCGCATATCCCCTCCATGAAACA
>NZ_VKDF01000010.1 GCF_007096355.1 Paracoccus sp. M683
TGTGCCTGTCGGCCAGCCATCATTTCGTGTCCGAGGCTTACGGCTCGGGCGGTCCGGGCAGCGACGGCTATGCCTTTACGGGCAGCTATGTGCTGATGCCGGACACGGCGCCGATGGTGCCGCCGCGGCGGACGCCGGCGGCGCTGGTGCAGGGCCCGCAGACGGCGGTGGTTGTCGGCGAGGGCGAGATCGACTGCGACGAGTTCGGGCGCATCCTGGTGCGGTTTCACTGGGATCTGGCGGGGGCCTATTCGATGCGCTGCCGCGTCAGCCAGAACTGGGCCGGGGCTGGCTGGGGCGGCATGGTCATCCCGAGGATCGGGATGGAGGTTCTGGTCGAGTTTCTGGAAGGCGATCCCGACAAGCCGGTCGTCGTTGGCAATGTGTTCAACGGCAAGAATGATGCGCCCTATCCGCTGCCCGCGCACAAGACCAAGGCCGTCTGGCGGTCCAAGACCCATCAGGGCGAAGGTTTCAACGAGCTTAGCTTCGAGGATGAGCAGGGACAGGAAAACATCGCCCTTCACGCGCAGAAGGACCAGACGCTGAAGGTTCTGAACAATCGCATGAAGCGGGTCGATAACGACCAGATCGAAAGCGTTGGCAGCAACAAGTCGATCGAGGTCGGCAGCAATCATCAGGAACGCATTGGCGGCTCGATGAACCTGACGGTTGGGGGTGGCAAGGCCGGGTTGTTTGCCGCGCTGGCGGGGGTCGCGGGTCAGGCGACGAAGGATGCGCTGAACGTGGCGCAGGAAGCGGGCGATCCCTCGATCCCGGCCTTTCTGGGTGGGGTCGTTGCCGCGACGATTGGCGGCGAGATGGCGTCGGGGCCAAGGATATCGGCCTTTGACGCGGCCGGCCAGAACCGCGCGATTGCCGGGGCCGAACAGGTGGGCACCGGCACCGCATTGGGAAGCGTTCTGTCGTCGATCATGCCGGTTTCCGGGGTCATGAACACCGTGATCGAGAAGTTCCAGTCCGACACGATCGGGCTGGCGCGGACGGAACAGATCGGGCTGTTCAAGAACACCATGGTCGGCGCGGTGCGCAACACCATGGTCGGCGGCAAGGAATTCACCAAGATCGGGGTCGAGCAACGGCTTCAGGTCGGCAAGATCAAGACCGTCGATGTCGGCGAGGAATATACCACCCATAGCGGGCAGCGGGCTGCCCACAGCTCGGGCAAGCTGTATCAGATTTCCTCGGAAGAGAAGTTCGAGGGCACCTCGAAGGTCTGGGAAATCAAGGCTGATGACACCATCCTTTTGTCGGCGCCCGGCGGCTATGTCGAGATCAACAAGACCGGTGTGCGCATCCGCGGATTGAAGGTGCTGATCGAGGGCAATTCCATCGACTTCAAGTCAGGTGGTCCCGGCGAGGGCAGTAAATGCCTGCGCGCCATGGCCAAATCGGCCACCCCCTTCGTGAGGTAGGCCGATGCAGCAGGACGATGCATGGTCGTTGGGCGGGACCGTCCGATCCGAACCCGAGGCACGGGCTAGGGTCTCGCTGGAACAGGGGCTGCTTGCGCTTGATCACAAGGCGGCACCGGTCTTTGCGGTCCTTGATGGCGCGCAGTTCGATAACCTGCCGCAAGAGCTGATGATGGGCGGGTTCGTCAGCCGGTCGCTTTACCTTGACCGTGGCGACAACAATCCCGAACAGATCATCACCGCCCCGCATATGGTCTGGCTGGACGAGCGCCCGGAAAAGATCGGTGGCCGGGCGCCCGAGATCACCATCCCCGCATTGCTTGACCTGATTGTCGCCCGTCCCGCCGCCGTCTTCTGGCAGTGTCCCGATGGTGCGAATGCCCTCTACAGGCATCTCAGGGGCATCAATATGGTGCTTTATCCGAAGGCGGCATTGCCAGATTTCGAGGAGCCCGATACCCTGCCGGGGGATGGTGACGTTTTCCCGGCTGCACCGGATACGCATACGCTGGTCCTGTTTCGTCACGCAGATTCGAATGTGATTGCACAAAGCCTGCCTGCCCTGGAGCCAGCCCATCTGGCCCGATTGTTCGGACCGGCAACAGCAATTCTTGCCATGCCGGAACGGGAATGGTCCTGGTCAGACGCACCGCTGTTCGCGGCCAGGCCCGATGGGCTGCCTGCCGCGCCACCCGGTCCATTGCGTTTGTCACAGGCCGAGCTGGATGGAATTTCACAGGCGGCAGAGCGTGCATCGCAACAGCGCATCGTCGCCTATCTGGGCGCGGCGGCGCCGCAATATACCGATCGCCTGCAACCGCAGCAGCTGCATCAGCTGACGGATGCCGCCATTCGTGATGGCCGGCAGATCGGTCTGCGCACCGAGAAGGGCTTTGGCCTGCTTGCCATGCTGTCGCTGCTGACGGGCGGGGAATTGCTGCGTGATCAGCGCTTCATGTCCGGTATTGCAAATGATCCAAGACCGTCAGACGAGGTTCTTGATGAGGTGTTTGACGATATTGCCAATATGTCGAAATCAGATCTTGCGGCGCTGACCCCATGATCCTGCCATTTCTTGCCGCGCTCGCCGTTCGTGCCGTCATCAGTTACGCTGTCAAGGAAGGCATCGAATATGTCGTCGACAAGGCCCGTGACGCTGCGGTTCGGGCGATTGTCAATCGTGCCCGGAACTATGCCGAACAGATGCTGATCAAGCAGGCGCGCGAACAATGCCCAACCTGCGATCCGCAGGATATTCTGAAAAAGATGACCGATCCCTGCGCGATGTTGAACAGGGGAAAGGGCAGCGGGCCCTATCGGGGCGGGTCCGATACCGAAATGGGCAAGCCCGTGGGTGATGGCAAGGACAGCCATCACATGCCGGCAAAGGCAAACTATCCGACCTGGAAAAGCACCACGCCAAAATCGGTCTATGGAAAATGGCCGGCCATACAAATGGACGCAAAAGATCATGGAAGCACGTTCAGCAATGGCCGTAATCCGCTAAGCGGGGCTTATGCGCGGGCGCAGAAATATGCTTTCAAGGAATATGGATATCTGGCGGCCTTTGCGCTGGATGTGGCGGAAATCAAGCTGAAATTCGGGAATAAATACGACGAAGCCCTAAAGGAGGCGGCGGCCTATGCGGCTTGTGTCGCGGCTTTCCCTGATAAGTATAAATGGAAAGATACTGGCGGAAATAGAAGGGGCCGGCGATAATGGATCAGCACTACAAGTCAGACAAGGGCTTTGGGCCTTTGCAGTTTGGCATGACCCGCGACGAGGTGGTGGCTATCATCGGTGCGCCCGTTAGGCAGCAAAGTTTCGATCCGGCGCAGGCCGCTGCGCCCGATGCACTGATGGCAACCATCGAAAATGCCGGGGTCGAGGGCGCAGACGAGTTCGTCGCCCAGATTTACAAAGGTCAGGCCTTCGACGAATACAATACCGGAGAAGGCGAAAAAAGTACGCAGGCGCCTGCCTGGTTGTCCTATGTTACCTATTTCCATGGAAGTTTATCAGCAATCGCTGTATATGATTATCCAGACAAGGTCTATGTCGGAGGGGTCGATATTAATGATCGCACGCCGATGGAAGTGGCGCTGTCATTGTTGGAAATATCTGACAATGCCTATGAAGAAACAAGCTATATGTATTTTCCCGATCTGGGCGTCAAACTTTTCGTAGAGCCAGAGGCATCCGGCCCCAACATTTTCCTGGATGGGCGAACGGAAGAGGCACTTTTCGATGCAGATGAATATTCCCGCGTCGAAAAGGACGATGTTATCGAATATCTTTCAAGCCTTGAGGACGAGGATTGAACGATCGCCCGATGCAGATCCTTTGCTGGGTCATCTGCATCTCTGGCTGATCCATGCGGGCCGGCCAGCACCGCGGGCCGTGTTCCGATCTTACTGAAACCTGATCCAGACGCGCAGGCCGGGATGGTTGTCCTGCATCTCGACGCGGGCGCCATGCAGATCGGCGATTGCCTTGACCATGCTGAGGCCCAGCCCGTTCCCCGGCGTCGTGCGGCTTTTCTCCAGGCGGTAAAAGCGGCGCATGACCTTGTCGCGCTCATCGGCCGGGATGCCGGGGCCGTCATCCGCAATCTCGACGGTGATGCCGCTCGGGCCCGCTGACAATGTCACCTCGACCCGCGCGCCGGCGGGGCTGTGGCGCAGCGCGTTTTCCACCACATTCGCGATCATCTGGGTCAGCAGGTGCCCGTCGCCCTGAACCGCAGCCTCGGCGTTGCCGACCGTGACGATCAGCGTCTGACCATTCTCGTCGGCCACGGCGCCATAGGCATCCTCGATCCGCGCCAGGATCGGGGCCAGCGTGATCGTCGTGAAATGTTCCGAGCGCCGCCCGGCCTCGATCTGGGCAATGCTGAGCAGGCTGTGGAAGGTCTCGATCAGGTGATCGACGATCTCGGTCGCGGCCTGAACGTCTTCTTCGGTCTGGGCCGACAGCTTGCCCGATTGCTGCATCGCATCCAGCCGCTGACGAAGGCGCTGCATCGGGGTGCGAAGATCATGGGCAATATCGGCCGAAATCTGCTTCTGGCTTTCGACCATGCGCTGAAGCTGGGCAATGGTGCTATTGATCTCGTCGGCGACGCGGACAAGATCGTCGCCTTCGCCGCCCGAGGTCGGCGCCCTTGTCCCCAATTGTCCGGCGGCCACGGCTTTCAATGTCGATGATATCTGGGTCAATCGCCGTTCCGTCCTGCGACCGACGATCACGCCGGCGATCAGCCCTGCAAGCAGCAGCATGACAAAGCCGATGGCAAAGCCGCGTACAAGCACCTCGCGCAGTTCCTCAAGGAAATAGGTGCTGGTGCCAAGCGTCAGGCGGTTCGGGCCAAGATCGACGGCATGCAGGTGATAGCCGATCACCTCGTGGTAGCGCGGGTGCACCGGGCTGACCGTATCGGCCGGGACATGGCCACTGGTGCCGTGCCAGTCGATATTGGCCACATTGCCGGCGATGATCCTGCCGCCCGCATCCTCCAGCAGATAGATGCGGTAATCCTCGAAATTGAAGCCGGCGAAACCATCCAGCTTGGCCAGGACGGCATCCAGCCCCGCGCGTTGATACAGCTGGGCAAAGCCCGCCGCGTCCTCTGCCAGCTGGTCGGACACCCATTCGGTGATCTCGCGGTTGGCAAATATGGCGGTCAGGACGAAAACGATGGCGGTGATGATGGCGTAAAGCGCCGCGAAACGCAGCGACAGCCGCGCCGAGGTCGAACGCAGAAAGCGCGATATGGCCGCGCGGCTAGCCATGCAGGCTATAGCCGGCGCTGCGGATGGTATGGATCAGTTCGGTGTCGAAAGGTTTGTCGACCTTGTTGCGCAGCCGGCTGATATGGGTTTCCACCACATTCGTTTTGGGGTCGAAGTGGAAATCCCAGACCGATTCCAGCAGCATCGTGCGGGTCAGCACGCGGCCCGCATTGCGCATCAGGTATTCCAGCAGGCTGAACTCGCGCGGTTGCAGGTCCAGCAGAACGCCGCCGCGCGTCACGGTGCGGCGGATCAGGTTCATTTCCAGATCGGCGACCTGCAAGACGGTTTCTTCTGTTTTAAGCGGCGGCCGGCGGGTCAATGCCGCAAGGCGCGCCGCCAATTCCTGAAACGAGAATGGCTTGACCAGATAGTCATCCGCCCCGGCCTCCAGCCCTTCGACGCGGTCGTCGATGCCACCCATCGCGCTGAGGATCAGGATCGGCGTGTCACAACCCGCGCCACGCACCGATTTTATCAATGTCAGCCCGTCCAGCCCCGGCAGCATCCGGTCGAAAATCATCACGTCATAGTTGTTGTCCAGCGCCGACAGAAAACCGTCGCGGCCATTGTCGCAATGATCGACCAGATGGCTTTGCGCCTTCAGGCTTGCGATGATGTATTCAGCCGTTTCGATATGGTCCTCGACCACAAGGACGCGCATGGGCTTTGCTTTCTGCACTGGTTTCGCAACAGCAGGGATAGACCCGTGCGCGCGGCGGTCAAGACGCTGGAACATTACGGATTGGTATAGTTCCGGCAAGCACCCGGACAGTTCGGCTTAGCTAGATCGCGGGTGACATCAGCCCAAGCCGATCGAGCAGGACGATATAATGATAATCAATGAAACCTATCCGGGCCATGGCCCGGCGGTGGTTCAGGCGCGACCCGGTGCGCGCCTGACGGGGCGGTATTTGCGCCTGGACGCCGGGTCGCGCCGCTTTCTGATAGCCGTTGCCGCAGCCTTCTGCGCGCTGCGGATCTGGGCGATGGTCGTGGTGCCTTTCACCGACACGACCGAGGCCCGCTATGCCGAGATTGCCCGCAAGATGGTCGAAACCGGAAACTGGCTGACGCCGCAATTCGACTATGGCGTTCCGTTCTGGGGAAAGCCGCCCTTGCACAGTTGGCTGTCGGCCGCCGGCATGCAGGTCTTTGGCGTCCATGAGGCGGCGGCACGATTTCCGATCCTGCTGACCGCGCTGGCGGTGCTGGCGCTGATCTTGATCTGGGTGCGGGACAAGGTTGGCCGCGATGCCGCGATCTGTGCGGCGGTGGTGCTGGCGACGATGGGGCTGTTCTTCGGCGCCTCGGCTTTCGTGATGACGGATATGCCTATGGTGCTTGGGACAACCCTGGCGATGGTGGGTTTCTGGAATGGGATCGAGGATGAGGCCGGCGTTTCCCTTTGGGGATATGCCGTCTTTCTGGGCCTGGCGATCGGACTGCTGGCCAAGGGCCCTGTCGCGGCCGTCCTTTGTGGCATCCCGGTGGTTTTGTGGCTGGCCCTGACGTGGAACTGGCAGGTTCTGCGCCGCCTGCCATGGGGGCGCGGGACGGTGCTGCTTCTGGTGCTGGTCCTGCCCTGGTATGTCGCCGCCGAGAAGGCGACGCCGGGCTTTCTGCACTATTTCCTGATCGGGGAACATGTGCAGCGGTTCCTGTCCCCCGGCTGGCAGGGCGATCTTTACGGGTCGGGCCATCAGGAAGCCAAGGGCATGATCTGGCTGTTCTGGCTGATGGCCGCGCTGCCATGGAGCCTGGTTCCCGCGCTGCTGTTGACGCGGGCGCGTGCCACATTTGGGGCTTTCCGGCGGGATCGGTCCGGCTGGCTGCTGTATTTGCTGCTTTGGGCGCTGTCGCCGCTGCTGCTGTTCTGGCCCGCCTCGAATATCCTTGCGGCCTATGTCCTGCCTGGGCTGCCAGCCGCCGCGGTTCTGCTGGTGGTGTTGTTCGCGCAGGTGTTTGGCCCGCGACCGGGCCGGGCCGCCCGGATCGGGTTTGCCACGGCCTCGGTCGCGACGCTTGCCTTGTTCACGGCGCTGACGGTGGCTGCTGCCTTTGCGCCCGGCCAGATCCGGCTGAAATCCGACAAAGGGCTGGTTGCTGCTGCCAGCGCGGCCTTGCCCCACGCGCCGCTTTATACCGTGGGCGGGCGCAGCTATTCGGCCGAGTTCTATTCGCAGGGTCAGGCGCGCGCCGTCGACACCGCCCGATTTGTCCGACTGGCCCAAGGGGGGGCGCCGGCGGCGTTTTCAGTAACGCCGGACATGGTGACGCAGGCGGCCGGGCTGGGGCTTCGCAACATCGGCGCCTATGGGCGCCATGTCCTGTTCGTCACGCAAGGCGAAGGTAAGGTGAAGTGATGGGAAAGATGCGCGATATTGCTGTTGAAACCGCCGATTTGTTGCCAAACTGGCGTGATCTTGATCCCGCACTGCCGGATCTGTCCTTCGTCATCCCGGCCTATAACGAGGCCGAGACCATCGCCGAAACCCTGTGCCGGGTATCGCGCAAGGCGCGGCAATTGGTGGCGCGGTCCGAAATCGTGGTCGTCGATGATGGCAGCAGCGATGACACGCTGGACCGGGTTCGCGCCGGTCAATGGCAGGTGCCCGTTCGCCTGCTGCGCCTGTCGCGGAATTTCGGCAAGGAACAGGCGATCATGGCCGGGCTGCGCCATGCGAGGGGCCGGGCAGTCGTGGTGCTGGATGCCGATCTGCAAGAGCCGCTGCACCATGTCGATACCATGCTGGACCATTATCGCGCAGGATATGAGATCGTCTATGCCGTCCGCGCCCATCGCGACGATGAAGGCTGGTTGAAGCGCCGCTGCACGGCCGCCTTCTATCGGTTCCTGAATTTCGGCAGCGAGGTGGCGATGCCCGCCGATGCGCGGGATTTCAGGCTTATGGATCGCAAGGTCGTCGACGCGCTTTGCGCCCTGCCGGAAAACAACCGCTTCATGAAGGGGCTTTATGCCTGGGTGGGGTTCCGCGCGCTGGCGATTCCGGTCGAGTTGCAGCCGCGCGGCGGCGGGCGCTCGAAATTCGGCTTTCGACGGCTGTTGCGGCTTGGCCTGACGGGGCTGACCGCGTTCACCGACTGGCCGCTGCGCATGTGGACGGGCATCGGCATGGTTCTTGCCACATTGTCGATCTTTTACGGGCTTTTCCTGGCCGGCCGCACCTTGCTGCTGGGTCATGACGTGCCCGGCTGGTCGACCCTGGCGGTGGCGGTCTTTTTCTTCAGCGGGGTCCAGCTGATGTCTATTGGCGTTCTGGGCGAATATCTTGCGCGCGTGTTCAACGAGGTGAAGGGGCGGCCCGGCTATCTGATCGCCGAGGATGTCAGCCTGATGCCCTCGCCCGAATGCTGAAGCCGGTCGTCCGTTTCGCGCTGACCGGCGGGGTGGCGACCCTTGTGCATCTGGGTGTCGCGCTGGTGCTGGTCCGCCTTGGTGTCGCGCCGCCGGTCGGGAATGCAGCGGCTTTCTGTGCCGCGTTCGTGGTCAGCTTCTGGGGGCATCACCTCTATACGTTTTCAGGGCATGGCGCGGTTGCGCATCATGCCCTGTTCCGGTTCCTGATCGTGGCGATTATCGGGTTCCTGTGGAATGAAACCATGCTGCTGTCGCTGTTGGCCACCGGCACAACGACCGCCGCCGGGGCCATCCTGTTCTCGACCGCTTCAGCCGCGCTTTGCACCTTCATCCTGTCGCGTGTCTGGGCATTCCGGCGAAAGCCCTTGGCCGATGAAGGGCCGGTTTTGGTAAAATAATTTTACTGACAGAAAAATTCGTTGCATCTGCGATAGGTTTCGGCCCAATCTCTGCGCCCAACAGGCATCTGCTGGTCGGGGACGGGGATGGGACGGATAACGGCAGGCGCGCCGGCTGCCCTTGGGCGACGGATACGCAAGCGCAGGCAGATGATGGCCATGACCTTGCAGGAGCTTAGCGCAGCCTGCGGCGTTTCGGTGGGCTATCTCAGCCAGGTCGAGCGTGACAACGCCACCCCCACCCTTGGCACGCTGGCCGAGATCGCGGCCGCGCTGGATGTTGGCATCGACCATTTCATCGCCACCCCCCGGCAGTCCGAAAGCGTCACCCGCGCCGATGAACGCCAGCCGTTTTCGGTTTCGGGAACCTCGATCATCTATGAACAGATCGGGGCCGAGTTTCCGGGCCATGAACTGACCTCGTTCATCATGAACGTGCCCCCCGGCTATCGCTCTGAAACCGTGCAGCATGCCGGGGAAGAGCTGATCTTCGTGCTGCAAGGCGCGGTGCTGCTGGTCGTCGATGGGCAGAAATTTCTGCTGCGCGAAGGCGACAGCATGCATTATCTTGGTCAGCATCCGCATTCCTGGTCGAATCCGCTGGATCGTGTGGTGCGCCTGTTGTGGACAGGCAAGATGCTGCATGGGGCGACGCCCTCGGCTTATATTCCGCGCGAGTCCGGTCTTGCATCGGTCAGTGCTGATGACCTATTCGTCGCATCTAGGGATGTGACGGACGAAACTGCCGAATGACATGGCAGATCAATTTCTAACCTCAAAGGGAGTATAACCGTGAAGCTGTTTCTCGTATGTGCGTCGGCGCTGGCGCTAAGCGCGGGCCTGGCCCAGGCCAAAACCTTCGTCTATTGTTCCGAGGCCTCGCCCGAAGGGTTCGACCCCGCGCCCTATACCGCCGGCACCACCTTTGATGCGTCGGCCCATCCGATCTATAACCGCCTGACCGAGTTCAAGAAGGGCACGACCGAGGTCGAGCCGGGCCTGGCCGAAAGCTGGGAAGTGTCGGAAGATGGCACCGAATACACCTTCCACCTGCGTCAGGGCGTGAAGTGGCATTCCAACGAAAAATTCACGCCGACGCGCGATTTCAACGCCGATGACGTGCTCTTCTCGTTCGACCGTCAGGGTAATGCCGAAAACCCGTGGCACCAGTATAACCCCGGCATCACCTATGAATACTATACCGCGATGTCGATGCCGGAACTGGTGAAGTCGGTCGAGAAGATCGACGACTATACCGTCAAGATCACGCTGAATTCGCCGGAAGCCCCGTTCCTGGCCAATATCGCGATGCCCTTCGCCTCGATCGTGTCCAAGGAATATGCCGACGCGCTGGAAGCGGCAGGCACCCGCGAGGACCTGAACAACATGCCGATCGGCACCGGGCCGTTCAAGTTCGTGGCCTATCAGAAAGACGCCGTGATCCGCTACGCGAAGAACCCCGATTACTGGGGCACCGCGCCGATCATCGACGATCTGGTCTTTGCCATCACCCCCGACGCCGCCGTGCGCCTGCAAAAGCTGAAGGCCGGCGAATGCCACCTGATGCCTTACCCCGCGCCCGCCGATATCGAGGCGATCCGCGCCGATACCAACCTGAAGCTGGACGAACAGGCCGGTCTGAACGTTGGCTATCTGGCCTATAACACGACGCTTGCGCCCTTTGATAATCCGCAGGTCCGCAAGGCGCTGAACATGGCCATCAACAAGCAGGCCATCGTGGATGCGGTGTTCCAGGGCGCAGCTGAACCGGCCAAGAACCCGATTCCGCCGACCATGTGGTCCTATAACGACGCGATCCAGGACGATCCCTACGATCCCGAAGCCGCCAAGGCGATGCTGGACGAGGCCGGTGTCAGCGATCTCACGATGCAGATCTGGGCGATGCCGGTGCAGCGCCCCTATATGCCCAACGCGCGCCGCACCGCCGAGCTGATGCAGGAAGACCTGTCCAAGGTCGGCGTCAAGGCCGAGATCGTGTCATACGAATGGGGCGAATACCTGGCCAAGTCGATGGAAGCGGGCCGTACCGGCGCGGTGATCCTGGGCTGGACCGGCGACAATGGCGACCCCGACAACTTCCTGTCGGTGCTGCTGTCGTGTGATTCGGCGGGCGAGGGCGGTGCGAACCGCGCCTTCTGGTGCAACGAGGAGTTCTCGTCGCTGCTGAAGGACGCCAAGGTGACCGCCGACCAGGCCGAACGGACCGCGCTGTATGAGCAGGCACAGGTGGTCTTCAAGGATCAGGCGCCGTGGTATACGATTGCCCATTCGACGCAATATGTGCCCATGTCGGCCAAGGTTTCAGGCTTCGTGATGAGCCCGCTTGGTGATTTCACCTTCGAAACCGTCGACATCGCGGAATAATCCGCCATCCTCAATCGGGGGTAACCAGACGCGCGGGGCCGGTCCCCGCGCGTTCCACAAGGAAAGAGGCGCATGGTCCGTTTCATCCTCAACAAGCTGCTGTATCTGATCCCGACCTTCCTGGGCATCACCATCATCGCCTTCAGCTTTGTCCGCATCCTGCCCGGCGATCCGGTGCTGCTGATGGCGGGTGAACGCGGCGTCAGCCCGGAACGGCATGCGGAACTGACCGCGCAGCTTGGCTATGACAAACCCGTTGTCATGCAGTATTTCGACTTTCTTGGCCGGCTGTTGCAGGGCGATTTCGGCACCTCGCTGGTCACCAAGAAGCCGGTCCTTGACGAATTCATGGCCCTGTTCCCGGCAACGGTCGAGCTGGGCCTTTGTGCCATCATCCTGGCCACCGTGATCGGGGTGCCGGTGGGCATCCTGGCCGCGATCAAGCGCGGCAGCTGGTTCGACCAGATCTCGATGACCACTGCGCTGGTTGGCTTTTCCATGCCGATCTTCTGGTGGGGCCTGCTGCTGATCATCTTCTTTTCCGGCATGCTGGGCTGGACGCCCGTGTCTGGCCGGATCAGCCTGCTGTATTACTTCCCGACGCCGACCGGCTTCATGCTGATCGACAGCCTGCTGTCGGGCCAGCCCGGCGCGTTCAAATCCGCGGTCAGCCACCTGATCCTGCCCTCGATCGTGCTGGCCACGATCCCGCTGGCAGTGATCGCGCGCCAGACCCGGTCCGCCATGCTGGAGGTGATGGGCGAGGACTATGTCCGCACCGCCCGCGCCAAGGGCATGCCGCAGCGCCGGGTCATCGGCGTCCATGCGCTGAGGAACGCGATGATCCCGGTCGTCACCACCATCGGCTTGCAGATCGGTGTGCTGATGGCGGGCGCGATCCTGACCGAGACGATCTTTTCCTGGCCGGGCATCGGCAAGTGGATGATCGATTCCATCAGCCGCCGCGACTATCCGGTCGTGCAATCGGGCCTTTTGCTGATCGCCGGCATGGTGATGCTGGTCAACCTTCTGGTCGACCTGACCTATGGCCTTATCAACCCGAGGATCCGCGCGTCATGAGCGATACAACCGTCAAACTTTCCGACGCCGCCATCCGCCGCCGCATGCTGGCCGAGTTCTGGTTCTATTTCAGCCAGAACCGGGGCGCGGTGCTGGGGCTGGTGGTCTTTATCCTGCTGGTGCTGGTCGCGGTCTTTGCGTCCGTGCTGGCGCCCCATGATCCGACCGTGCAATATCGCGACGCCTTGCTTGTTCCGCCAGTCTGGCAGGAAGGCGGACGGGCCGAGTTCCTGCTGGGCACCGATGCGGTGGGCCGCGACATGCTGTCCCGGCTGATCTATGGCGCGCAATATTCGCTGTTCATCGGTATCGTCGTCGTGTCCATCGCGCTGTTCGGCGGCATCATCATCGGGCTTCTGGCCGGCTTTTACGGCAGCTGGGTCGATACCGTCATCATGCGGGTGATGGATGTGATCCTGGCCTTCCCCTCGCTGCTCTTGGCGCTGGTGCTGGTGGCCATTCTGGGGCCGGGGCTGACAAATGCGATGATCGCCATCGCCATCGTCTATCAGCCACATTTCGCCCGCCTGACCCGCGCCGCCGTGATGGCCGAACAAAAGCGGGAATATGTCACCGCCGCGCGCGTCGCGGGTGCGGGTAACCTGCGGCTGATGTTCAAGACCATCCTGCCCAATTGCCTGGCGCCGCTGATCGTGCAGGCGACGCTGTCCTTTTCATCCGCCGTGCTGGATTCGGCCGCACTTGGTTTCCTTGGCATGGGCGCGCAGCCGCCCGCGCCGGAATGGGGCACCATGCTGGCCGAGGCGCGCGAATTCATCCTGCGCGCCTGGTGGGTGGTGACCTTCCCCGGCCTCGCCATCCTGATCTCGGTTCTGGCGATCAACCTGATGGGCGACGGATTGCGCGACGCGCTTGACCCCAAGCTGAAGCGGAGCTGAGCCATGACCAACAAAACTGGGGCATTGCTGACCATCAAGAACCTGACGGTCAAATTCGCCACTGCCACCGGCAGCTTTACCGCCGTGGATGGCATCGACGTTCATGTCGACCGGGGCGAGGTTCTGGCCATCGTCGGCGAAAGCGGCTCGGGCAAGTCGGTCTCGATGCTGGCGGTGATGGGGCTTCTGCCCGACACCGCCACCATCACCGCCGATGTCATGACCTATGACGGCCGCGACATGCTGAAGATGTCGCCCGCCGAACGCCGCAAGCTGATCGGGCGCGAGATCACGATGATCTTCCAGGAACCCATCGCCTCGCTGAACCCGTCATTCACCGTCGGTTTCCAGATCGAGGAGGTGCTGCGCCTGAACCTGGGCATGTCGCGTCGCGATGCCCACCAACGCGCGTTGGAACTGTTCCGGGCGGTCGGCATCCCGGAACCCGAGGTCAAGATCAAGGCCTATCCGCACCAGATGTCGGGCGGCCAAAGCCAGCGCGTGATGATCGCCATGGCCATCGCCACCAACCCGCGCCTGCTGATCGCGGATGAACCGACCACGGCGCTGGACGTGACCATCCAGAAGCAGATTCTGGACCTGCTGATGAAGCTGCAAGAGGATTACGGCATGGGGCTGATCCTGATCACGCATGACATGGGCGTTGTGGCCGAAACCGCCGATCGGGTGGTCGTGCAATACAAGGGCAAGAAGATGGAGGAAGCCGACGTGCTGTCGCTGTTTGAATCGCCCCAGCATCCCTATACCCGCGCGCTGCTGTCGGCTTTGCCGGAACATGCGACTGGCGACCGGTTGCCCACCGTGTCCGATTTCTTCCAGCAGGAGGGTGCGTGATGCCAGATCAAAACCCCGCCGCCGGCACGCCTGTCGTCGAGGGCCGCGCCATCGTGCAGGATTACCGCGTTCCCGGCAGCATGTTCGCCAAGGGCAAGACCGTCCGCGCGCTGAACGGCATCGACTTCAAGGTCGAGAAGGGCAAGACGCTGGCCATCGTCGGCGAAAGCGGCTCGGGCAAGTCGACGCTGGCGCGGATCATCGCGCTGATCGACGCGCCCTCGGGCGGCGAATTGCTGATTGATGGCGAGGTGGTGGACATCCATCGCCACCGCCCCGGCCCGGCGCTGCGATCCAAGGTGCAGATGGTGTTTCAGAACCCCTATGGCAGCCTGAACCCGCGCCAGAAGGTCGGTGACGTGCTGATGGAGCCCCTGATCATCAACACCAAGGTCCCCGCCGCCGAGCGCCGCGAGCGGGCCGAGGCGATGCTGAAAAAGGTCGGGCTTCAGCCCGAGCATTTCAACCGTTACCCGCATATGTTCTCGGGCGGGCAGCGGCAGCGGATCGCGATTGCCCGCGCGCTGATGCTGAACCCGCAACTGCTGGTGCTGGACGAACCGGTCTCGGCCCTGGATCTGTCGGTGCAGGCGCAGGTGCTGAACCTGTTGGCTGATTTGCAGGACGAGTTCGACCTGACCTATGTGTTCGTCAGTCACGACCTGTCGGTGGTGCGCTATATCGCCGATGACGTGATGGTCATTTCAAAAGGCGTCGCGGTCGAACAGGGCACGCGCGAGGCGCTGTTTGCCGATCCGCAGCATCCCTATACGCGCTCGCTGTTCGCCGCGACGCCGATCACCGATGTCGAGGCCATCCGTGCCCGTGTTGCCCGGCGCAAGGCGACGCGGTCGGCACAGCCGGTCGCCTGATGGGGGGCTTTGACAAGGCGCTGGCGGCGTTCACCCCGGTGGACGCCCCGGCGATCGCCACGGCCGAGTTTCAGGCCCGGATCGCCGCGCTGTCGGCGGCTATGCGGGGGCAGGGGCTTTCCGCGTTATGGCTGGATGCGACCGCTTCGCTGACCTATTATACGGGGCTGTCGCTGCATGCCTCGGAACGGCTGCACGGGGCGCTGATCAGGGCCGATGGATCGCTGGTCTATATCACACCCAATTTCGAACGGCCCAAGCTGGAAACCATGATCCGGGTTCCGGGCGAAATCGCCATCTGGGAAGAGGACGAGGATCCCTTTGCCCTGATCGCTGCGCGGGCAGGGGGTCGGATCGCGCTGGATCCGGCCATGCCCTTTGGTTTTGCCGGCCGGCTGATGGCCGTGCGGGGTCTGGCGGTCTGTTCGGCCCAGGATCTGATCGCGGCGCAGCGACGGATCAAGTCGCCTGCCGAACTGGCAATTCTGCAAGTCGCGATGGATGCCAGCCATTCGGTGCAGCAGGCCGTTCGTGCCGGCCTGCGGCCTGGTGTCTCGACGGGCGAGGTCGCCGATTTCGTCAATGCCGCGCATCTGGCGCTTGGGCTGGGGCCGGTCTTTGTCGCCGTGCAATTCGGCGAGGCGACGGCCTATCCCCATGGTGTGCCCTATCCGCAGGTGCTGCGCGATGGCGATATGGTGCTGGTCGATCTGGGGGGGCGGTTGCACGGCTATCATTCCGACATCACCCGGACCTATGTATTCGGCGCCGCCAGCGAACGGCAACGCCATCTGTGGTCCTGCGAACAGCGCGCCCAGCAGGCGGCATTTGCCGCCGCGCAACCGGGCGCGACCTGCGCGGCGGTGGATGCTGCCGCCCGCGCCTCGCTGCTGGCCGATGGGTTCGGGCCGGGTTACCGCGTGCCGGGCCTGCCGCATCGAACCGGCCACGGGCTTGGCCTTGAACTGCACGAGGAACCCTGGATCGTCGCAGGCAACCAGACACCGCTGGTCCCCGGCATGTGCTTTTCGATCGAGCCGATGCTGTGTGTCTATGGCGAATGCGGCGTCCGGTCCGAGGATATCGTCTATATGACGGCGGACGGGCCGCGCTGGTTCTGCCCGCCCGCCACCTCGGTGGCGGGCTGACCTGTCGTTTGCGGCCGTCGGGCAGTTGCGCCCGATGGCGGTGTCAGTTTGCGGTGCCAGTCAGTTGGTCATGGACAATCTCGCCATCCACCAGCGTCAGATCAGCGCGAATTGTGTCGATCTGATCGGCGGGTATGGTCAGGAAGGGCTGGTCCAATACTGCCAGATCGGCCTGTTTGCCGGCGCTCAGCGTGCCGCGCCGGTCCTCGGCAAAGCCCAGCCACGCTGCATTGGTCGTGTAAAGCCGCAGCGCTTCCTCGCGGGTCAGCAACTGGTCGGCGGGCTTCTGCACCACCCCGCCCAACGAGGTGCCGGTGACGTAATACTCGATCGCCTGCCAGACGCCATAGACCCCGATCCGGGTGGAATCGGTCCCGCCCGCAACCTTCAGGCCCAGATCCAGCGCGGTGCGGACGGGGGGCGATTTCGCGGCCACGTCCGGCCCGTTGGCGGCAAGGATGCCGGGGGCCTCGAAATAGGGGCCCATCTGCACCGAATAGGCCAGCCCAAGCGCGGCCATGCGCTGCAAGGTCTGTTCCGATCCGGTGTTCAGATGCGCCAGCGACCAGCGCAGGTCCTTGATCGGATGGCGGGTGTTCACATCCTCGAACACATCCAGAATCGCGGCGGCGGCATCGTCGGTATAGGCGTGAAATTCCAACGGAATACCACGCGCGGCGGCGAAATCGCCGATGTCGCGCAGCCGGTCATGGGCGGGCGGCGGCGAGGTGAAGCCCGGCCCCATCTGAACACCGTCATACATCTCGCCCACCAGTGCCTCGCCCAGCCCGCTGAAGCCGACGCGGCCCGCCTCGTAATGCGGCTGGCGGAAGGCCATGAAATTCGCGATCCATTCCGGTTCGTTGCCAGGTTTCTGGCCCGGAATGCGATAGCTGACGCGCAGATCCAGTTGGCCCGAGCGGTCCAGGTCGAACAGCATCTGGTAATTCTCGGGCGCGCCTGCGGTCGCATCGACAATGGCTGTCACGCCAAAGCCGTTCAGGGTCGCAAAGAAGGTTTTCAGACTGTCGACCCGCAGTGCCGGATCCTGCGGCAAAAGCTGCGGCAGCAGCATGTTATAGGGATAGACCCCACCCAACAGCCGGCCGGTGGCCAGTCCGTCAGCGTCGCGCTCGATGGTGATGCTGGGCGGGACGGCGGGCTCGGGGCTGTTCAGCCGCAGCACCTCGATCCCTTTGGCGTTGACCCAGGCGTCATCGTAAAGCTGCTGCACATAGACCGGATGATCGGGCACCGCAGCCGTCAGATCGGCGGGCGTCGGTCCACGCTTTTCCTCGAACTGCTCGGGGATCCACGATCCGGCCACGACGACCCATTCATCCGCCCCGCGACCCGCAGCATCCGTCGCCAGTTTCTGCAAGGCCGAGGCAAGGCTGGTCTCGCCCAGCCAATAGGTTTCCTGCGTGAAGGATTGCCCGCCCCGGATCAGGTGACTGTGGGCATCAGCCAGGCCGGGGATCACGGTGCGCCCGCCCAGATCGACCTGCCGCGTGCCGTCACCGGCCAGCGCGCGGATCGCCGCATCGTCGCCGACCTGCTGGATCGTCTGGCCGGAAATCGCGATGGCGCTGGCTTGCGGCTGGCTGTCATCCAGGGTCAGCAATTCGCCGTTATAGAGGATAAGGTCTGGTGCCTGCGCCTGCGCAAGCGCCGACGCCGGGGCCAGAGCGGCAAGCACGATGGCTGCCTTGGCGAGTGAACGGGTCATGGGGTCTCCTTTTCGGTTCTGCATCTCGGGGATTGCCGGTGCGAAGCCTTGCGCCGACGGGGTGCCCGCTGCTGCCCTGTGATCTGGCCATGGCCTGACCCGGCGAGGATGGGCGCGGCACCCGCAAGATAGGGGCAGCGATTTCATTGCAACAAGAGGGCACAGCCATGTGACCTGCGCGCGCCGCGCGCCGCGCGCCCATGCGGGCGGGTGCGCCTTGTATTGCAGATGTGCCGGTGTCATGGCGCGGGCTCGCGTTCTGGTGAATAAAATGCACAAATTTCGATAACCACGACGTATTGCAAATGTCAAATTATCGTTTTACGGTAATTTAACTATCGAGGACATCATGATTCGATTGATCCCAGAGGCAAAGGACGTGCGGACGCTGGTGTTGTTTCACTCGCGCACCGGCAATACCCGGCTGCTGGCCGAGGCCGTGGCCGAGGGCGCGCGGATCGGTGGTGGTGCCTCGGTCGCGCTGCGTCACCTGCCGGAACTTGGTGATCAGGATGCCTTGCTTGCGCATGACTATGTCGGGCCGAAATATGCCGCCGTTCGCGCCAGTTGTCCCACTGCCGCGATCCAGGATATCGCGGCGGCGGATGTGGTCATTCTGGGCTGTCCCACCCGCATGGGCGGGATGACCGCCGAGATGAAGGCGCTGATCGACGAGTTGGGCGGGGTCTGGCAAAGCGGCGCGTTTCAGGACAAGGTCGGCGCCTGTTTCACCACCGCCTCGACCCCGCATGGCGGGCAGGAAATGACGCTGATCGGGATGTCGGTGGCGATGATCCACCTGGGCATGATCCTTGCCGCGCCGGGCTATACCGCGCGGATCACCGAAAACGCCGGCTCGCCCTATGGCGCAACCGCGACATCCAAACATTTCGGCCAGCGCGTCGGGCCGACCAGCGACGACCTTCAGGCGGCACGCGCCCTGGGGCGTCGCGCGGCGCTGGTCGGGCGCGACCTGCTGCGCGGCCGCGCCGCCGCCGAACACCCATTGCCGGGCCAACAGACCACCGGCTGAACCGATCGAGGAGGAAAAACGATCATGTCCGAACTACAGAACCGCACATCCGCCATTGGCGCGCGTGATCTGGACGACAGCAACGCCTTTGGCCTGGCCAGTGTCGATCATTTCGCGCTGCCCACGCGCAATATCGCGCTGATGGAGAAATTCGTCCGCGAGGTGCTGGGCGGCGAACCCTATTATTACGCCGGTTTTGACGATGTCGACCGCGACATGGGCCGCGTGCCGCATATCTTCATCCGCGTCGGCAATGTGCTGTTCCAATGCACCGAGGTCCCCGAGGGCGAGATGACCGTCAGCAAGGATGACGAAAATGTCGCGCCCCATGTCGCCTTCAAGGTGACCGCAAAGGATCTGGAAGCGAATTTCGAACGGCTGAAGAAAATCATTCCGGTTTCCGGCCCCTATCGCCATCGGGGCATCGACTGCACCACCTTCTACTTCATGACGCCCGAGGGTCATAAGCTGGAAATCTGCACCTGGGAGCCCTACCCGGAAGAGAAATCCATGATGATGGGCGCCCCCGGCGTCGGCATCATGAAGTGGAAGGATCTGGTCCATGACTGGCCGAACATGCCAGCCCGGCAGCCCGAGGGCGTTGACGGCTAGGCCGTCGCCCCTGCTGCGCGATCTGCGGGCCGGCGGCTTCTGCCGCCCGCGACTTTCCCTGTCCAAGGGCATGCCATGCCAAAGGAAACCCCATGATTGTCACCAACGACACCGATCCCCTTGAATTCAAGATGCTGACGCCGGGCTTCAACTGGCTGCGGTTGGGGGCGGTGATGGCCCATGCCATCAACGGCTATCACAGCCCGCTGCCCAAGGGCTCGACCATCTCGACCCATACCGATCATCCGGGGCGGATGTGTTTTGCCGGGCCGCAACTGGTTCATGACGGGGTCTATCAGACCGGGTTGTCCTCGCCGCCCTGGCTGGTTCGTTCGATTGCCGAAGGCGGGATTCTGGGTGGCGAAAAGCTGGACCTGGCGGCCATCGCCACGCTGCCCCATGACGACCTGTCCACGATGATGGTCCGGCGCGAGTTGGGCATCACCCGGATCGAGGATATCCGCGACCGCAAAATCCCGCTGCGTGTAGGCATCCCGCCGCGTGGCATGGGCCATCCCGGCGGCTGGATCATCGACAAGGTGCTGGAGGAATACGGCTTCTCGCTGGCCGATATCGAAAGCTGGGGCGGGCAGGTGATCGACGCCGACCGCGCCCCCATCGACGCGCTGGCCGTGCATGTAAAGCAGAAAAGCCGCCTGCAAAAGCTGCGCGACGGCGAGCTTGATGCCATCTTTGACGAGGCGATCATGACCCAGCCCTGGCATGACATAACCCAGGCCGTCGACATGCAGTTCCTGTCGGTCAGCGATCAGGTTCTGACCCGGCTGGAACAGAAACATGGCGCACGCCGCAAGGTGATGAAGGCGGGGCGTTTCCGTCTTCAGGATCAGGACATCGCCTGCGTCGACTTTTCGAACTGGTGCCTGTTCTGCCGTCGCGATCTGCCGGATCGCTATGCCTATCTTCTGGCGCAGGCGCTGGTCCAGCACGGGGCCGAGGTCGAGGGCATGTATCCTCCGCCTTTCAGCCCGCTGACCTCGCCTGTCAGCGCGCAGGCACTGTGCCTTGACGACACGCTGCCCTTCCACCCCGGCGCGATCCGCTTCTATGAAGAAGAGGGCGCGGTGATCGGTGGCCCGAAATGAGTGGGGCGATGCAGGCGACCACCGCCGATCTGCACGATTCCGATCCTGATGGCACCCGCGTGGTCGAGGCACAGTTCCGTGCCTTTGGCCAGCGGCGGCGGTTCTGGGGCCACTGCGTGCCCGTACGGACCTATGAAAGCCACTTGCCGGTGCTGGAAGCACTGCGCGGTGATGGGCAGGGCAAGGTGCTGGTCGTCGATGGCGGCGGCTCGCTGCGGATCGGGATCATGGGTGATCGGCTGGCCGAGATCGGCGTGGCGAATGGCTGGGTCGGTGTGGTGATCAACGGCGCGATCCGCGATTCCGTGGTGATTGACCAGCTTGATCTGGGCGTGCGCGCGCTTGGCGTGACGGCCCGGCGCGGCAGCGCCACCACCGCCCCCGGCGGGCCCGAGTCGGTCGGCTTCGGCGGCGTCCGCTTTACCCCCGACGACTGGATCTATGTCGACGAGGATGCGGTGATCGTCCGTTCTGTCCGGCTCGATCCTGCCGAACTGAAGCCATTGCCGGGCGCAGGCTACTGACTGCCCGGCATCCGCCGCTTTCATCACATGCTTTGGGAGGAGCAGATGGACAGACGCCGTTTCATCAATCTGGCGGGGTGTTCCGCCGCAGGGGTCATGCTGGGGGCGCTTGCCTTGCCCGGCTGGCGGTCAGCGGCGGCGCAGGGCGCAACCGAACCGCAGCCTTTTGGGGCGGAAAAGCTGGGCACCGTCAGTCAGACTGATGCGGGCAAGGTGCTGGCGATGGATTCATTGCTGAACATCTATGACCCGCGCGTCACGCCCGCCGATGTCGTCATCGCCGGGTCCTATTGCGGTGCCTCGACCCTGCCGCATGTGGTGCGCCAGGGCGTGCGCGGCGTCGTCGCCCATGATGCGGGCATCGGCAAGGATCGGGCCGGCATCGGCGCGCTGCCCGTGGGCGATCAGCATGGCATTCCGGTGGCGGCTGTCGAGACCATGTCGGCGGCGCTGTCCAATGGCCGCTCGATGGCCGGGGGTGTGATCAGCTTTGCCAACCAGACCGCGACTTCGCTTGGCGTGACCGTCGGGATGTCGGCAATCGAGGCCGCCACATTGATGCTGGGCGCGCCCTTGCGCCAGCCATCCGAGACCGAACTGCCGCTGGATCGCCGCATCAGCGAGATGATCAAGGTGGGCAGCGGCAGGGCCTATGCCTCGTCCGCCGTGACCAATTTTCCCGAAGGTGATGAACATGCGCAGGATGTGATCGTCTGGGGCGCGCATATGGGTGCGATTGCCGGGCCAATCATCGAAAAGCGCCGCTTCAAGGGCTGCATCGGCAATGATTGCGGCAAGGCCAGGTTTGACAGCGGCATCGCGGCCCTGCCGATCCTGAACCGGATGGGGATCATGGCAGCCTCGGTCGGAACGATGTCAGCGCGGATTGGCGATGGTTACAGCAGTTGGAACGACGGTCGGATATCGGCGGCGAATGATCTTGCGCTTGCGGCCGGTGTGGCGCTTGAGATGCCGGCCTCGGATGCGGCGCGGCTGATGTTGCTGGCATAGGAAAGGGACAGGGATCATGCAGACCGAGGATTTCGATTTCGACTATCAGGGCCAGCGCTGCGGCGCCTATGCGGCCTGGGATGACAGCCTTGCCGGGCCCCTGCCGGGGGTGCTGGTGATCCACGACCTGTGGGGGTTTGGCGAGCAACCGAAGGATCGGGCGCGGCGGCTGGCGGCGATGGGCTATCACGCGCTTGCGGTCGATCTTTACGGCGACCGGCGCGAGCCGCAGACGCTGGACGAGGCGTTTCCGCTGGTCGGGCAGTTGCGTGGCGACGTGCCGGCGCTGCGCAAGCGGCTGCATCATGTGCTGGACATGCTGGCGGGGCGGCCGGGGGTCGATGCCGGGCGGCTGGCCTCGATCGGGTTCTGCCTGGGCGGGGTCAGCTCGCTGGAACTGGCGCGGGACGGGGCCGATCTGCGTGCGATTGTTGGGTTTCATTGCAATCTGGACACGCCGTTGCCGGCGCAGAAGGGGCAGGTGCGGCCGTCGATCCTGATCTGCACGGGCGGCGATGATCCGATCATCCCGCAGGACCAGATCAGCGGTTTCATGGATGAGATGCGCGATGCCGGTGCCGATTGGCAGATGAATTTCTATGGCGGGGCGGGGCATAATTTCACCAACAACTTCGCTGACCGCGCGGGCATTCCGGGCGTCGCCTATCAGGAAACCGCCGACCGCCGCGCCTGGCAGGCGCTGGCCGCTTTCTTCGAAGAGAACCTGCGCTGACAGGCGGCCCGCGCCGGGGGCGCCGCCGGCCGCGGCGGCGTCAGGAAGCGCCCTTGCGGGGCGATCCGACGCTGCCCAGCAGCCAGGCGATCAGGGCGGCCATTGGCAGCAGGACGATCGCGGCGATCAGGAAGGTCGTCGGATAGCCGTACAGATCGACCAGCGGCTGAATGACCAGCGGCGACAGGAACTGCCCCAGAAACAGCGCCGTCGTGACCGTGCCCGATACCGCGCCGCGGCGGCGTTCGGGCGCCACGGTCAGGGCCGAGACGATGAAGGTCGGCATGACATAGCCAAGCCCCAGCCCGATCAGCAGCGACCCGATGCGCACCCCGGTCATGGACTGGATCTGATGCAGCGCGAAAAAGCCTGCCGCGATGATCACATAGCCAAGCGCCGGGGTCAGCCCATTGCCAAGCCGCGCCCGGACGGCGGCAAAGCTGATTGCCGAAATCCCGCCGGTGATGGTCAGCAGCGCCATTGCCTGTGCCGAGGCGGCGGGTTCGGGATGGCCGATGCTGACCAGATAGAACGGGATCTGCGTCGGCACGATATAGAACAGCACCAGCGTCAGCGACGCCATGACCGAGATGATGGCCACGATCCTGGGCCAGTCGCTGTGGCCCTCGGCCGGGTCGCCGCCGCTGACCTTGGCGCTGCGGTCCGGCTCGGTCAGGGCGAACCACAGGAAGGGCAGATAGGCGAAACCAAGCGCATAGATCAGGAATGGCAGGCGCGGCGAGATGCCCGCAAGCCAGCCCGCCAGCGCGATAAAGACGAAGCCGCCCAGATTGGTCGCCCCCATCTGCCAGCCCATGAAGCGCCCGCGATCGGCTGCCGCGAAGTAGTCGCCCACCAGCGCCGATTGCGTCACCATGATCAGCGCCACACCAAGCCCCAGGATCAGGCGGCTGACAAAGATCCCCTCCAGCGAGGGCAGCAGCGCGCCTGCGGTCCCCGAAATGGCGTAAAGCGCGACCCCGGCCAGCAGCAACGGCCTGCGTCCGAACCTGTCCGAGGCCATGCCGATACAGGGCGCCGAGATCGCCACCAGCAGCGAGGGTGCCGTGACCAGCAGTCGCGTCAGCAGCCCCGCATTGGGCGTGTCGGCAAAGCTGGCCTCTAATCCCGGCAGGGCTGGTGTGATGGTGGCATTTGACATGATTGTCAGCGTCGCCGCCAACAGCAAGGCCCAGACCCTTGGATCGCTTGCCATGCTGCGGCCGGCCGGATTTTGCGGGTCTGATGCCATGTGATGTTCTCCGTTGCGGGGGCGGGACGGCGCCGCCAGCGGTGGCTTTGCCTGACGCGCGGATCGCGCCATGGTGATCTATTGCGTTCCGGTCTGCAAGAACCGGCACGCGGCACGGTTTCAGGTCATCAGCCGGGTCGGACCGGCATTTTGCCCTGCCGGGGCGCGGGGTGATCGGCCTGAGGATCGGTCAGCACGAAAGAGGCGGCGGACAGGATGTGAACCTCCATCGCCTTGCCGGCCAGTTCGACCATGCCACCGGCGATCGCGACCGCGATTTCGTGGTGATGGCTGGCCGATCGCATCCGCTGTTCGGTGCCATAGGCTTGCAGCGTCAGCGTCACCAGATTCACGTCGATCGTGCTTTGCAGCAGCAGCTCCAGCCGGCGGGCATGGGCGGCCTCGACGATCTTGCAGTGAAACAGCGCGTTTTCGGCGTCGATCCGGGGCACGACATCGGCATGCGGGTCCGACAGCATCTCGTCCACCAGCAGCGCCATCCGGGCGGCCGAGGCGACCAGTTCGGCCCGCTGCAAGGGCGTTGCAAATTCGGCGGCGCGGGCGGCGGCATAGGATTCCAGCCGCGCCCGGATGTCAAAGATCGTGCGAATTTCGTCGCGGGTGGGCAGGATGCACCACAGCCCGCTGCCCTTGCGCCGTTGCAGCAGCCCCTCGATCAGCAGGCGTCCGACGGCGTTGCGCACCGGGGTGCGTGACAGGTCCAGCATCTCGGCCAGCCCTGCCTCGGTCACCTTGCGATCGGTGGGAAGCCGGCCACTGAGAATCGCGCTGCGCAAGATGCGATAGGCACGGTCTGCTGCGGTTTCGCCCTTGGGTTCGGCCATGTTTGTCCCGAAAATGGATGCAATTTTTTTCACCATAGGGCTTTTGAAAAGTAAATACTTGCAGAATCGGAAATTGTGCCTAAAAAATGTATCCAATTTCGCGACGGGAGGGTTGCGAAAGCGGAGGAGCAGGCAGAATGACCGGAACGAGGCAAGGCGGCTTTGGCCCGCTTGCGGGGCTGCGCGTGATTGAAATGGGGCAGCTGTTGGCCGGGCCGTTTGTCGGCACGCGATGCGCCGATTTCGGCGCTGATGTCATCAAGATCGAGGCACCGGGGCAGGGCGATCCGATCCGAAACTGGGGCCAGCATCAGCATCAGGGCAAGACGCTGTGGTGGCCGATCATGGCGCGCAACAAGCGGTCTGTTTCGGCCAATCTGCGCGATCCGCGCGGGCAGGATCTGGTGCGGAAACTGTTGGCCAATGCCGATGTGCTGATCGAGAATTTCAAACCCGGCACGCTGGAGAAATGGGGCATGAGCCCCGATGACCTGCACCGCATCAACCCCGGTCTGGTGATCGTGCGGGTGTCGGGTTTCGGGCAGACCGGTCCCTATTCCGCCCGGCCCGGATTCGCCTCGGTGGGCGAGGCGATGTCGGGGCTGCGCTATATCAACGGCTATCCCGATACGCCGCCGCCGCGCTTTGGCATCTCGCTTGGTGACACGCTGACGGCGCTTTTCGCCTTTGAGGGGATGATGATGGCGCTGTGGTGGCGCGACCGCAATGGCGGCAAGGGCCAGGTCGTCGATGCGGCGATCACCGAAAGCTGTTTCGCCATGCTGGAAAGCTGTGTCACCGAATATTCCAAGGCGGGCTATGTGCGTCAGCCCTCGGGGTCGGGGCTGGCCAAGATCGCGCCATCGAACATCTATCCCAGCAAGGATGCCGGCTATGTGGTGATCGCGGCCAATGTCGATGCGATGTTCCGCCGGCTGGCCGATGCGATGGATCGCCCGGAACTGGCCAGCGACCCGCGGTTCGCCACCCATCTGGCGCGTGGCGAACATGCCGAGGTTCTGGATGCGATGATCGGTGAATGGTCATCAGGGATGACGATGGCGGCACTGACCGCGCGGCTTGAGGAATTTGGCGTGGTCTATGGCCCGATCAATACCATCGCCGAGGTGGTCAGCGATCCGCATTTTCGTGCCCGCGGGATGGTCCGCGACATCGAGGACCCGGAATTTGGCACCATCACCGTGCCGGGCGTCTTTCCGGTCCTGTCAGAAACGCCGGGGGATATTGCCTGGCTTGGCCCGCAAGAAATCGGCGCCAGCAATGCCGAGGTCTATGCCTCGCTTGGGCTTGATGCCGAGGAACAGGACCGGCTTCGGGCCGAGGGGGTGATCTGATGGTGACGATCTGCGAGGTCGGCCCACGCGACGGGTTGCAGAACCTGCCGCGTATCTTTTCTGTTCAGGAACGGATTTCGATGATCCGCGATCTGGCCGATGCCGGGCTGCGCCATATCGAGGCCGTCAGCATGGTCAACCCGGCCCGCGTGCCGCAGATGGCCGAAGCCGAGGCGGTTCTGGCCGGCTTGCCGGAACTGCCGGGGGTGCGGCTGTCGGCGCTGGTCTTGAACCGGCGCGGGGCAGAACGCGCCCTCGCCACCCGCGCGGACGAGATCCGCTTTGCGACCGTGGCCTCTGATACCTTCTGTCGCCGCAACCAGGGCATGAGCACCGATGACAGCCTTGCAGAATTTGGCCGCGCCGCAGCCATGGCACGCGAGGCCGGGCGTGATCCTGTGGCGGTGATCGCCACCGCCTATGGTTGCCCCTTTGAGGGCGAGATCGCACCCGCGCGCGTGGCTGGCATGGTTCAGGCTGTGATCGCGACCGGCGCCAGTCAGGTGATTTTGGCCGATACGATCGGGGTTGCCGCACCCGCCGATATTCAGCGCGTTCATGACGCAGTCGCGCCGGTTTTGGGCGGAACGCAATGGGGCGTGCATCTGCACAACACCCGCAACACCGGATACGCCAATCTGATCACGGCCATCGGGTTAGGCGCCACTGTGGCCGATACCGCCATTGCCGGGCTTGGTGGCTGTCCTTTCGCCCCGCGCGCGACCGGCAATATCGCCACCGAGGATGTGAATTATCTGCTGGCCCGGCAAGGCATCGAAAGCGGTCTGTCGAACAGTCGGCTGGCGGATCTGGTCGATTGGATCGAGGCGCGTGTCCCTGACAAGATCACCGGCCAGCTGTCACGCGCCGGCTGGTTCCCTGCCGCCGCTGCCGAGGTCGCCGCATGATCGAGCCTGTCATCGTCCTTGTGATCCTGCTGGGTCTGATCTGTATCGGCGCGCCGATCTTTCTGGCGCTTGGTGCGGCGGGGCTGGTCGGGTTGTATATGGCGCGTGGTGCCATCGCACTGTTTTTCGGGCCGACCTCGCTGTTCGCGCAGCTGAACAGCTTTGAATTGCTGGCCCTGCCGCTGTTCGTGCTGATGGGGAATTTTCTTTCAGCGACCCCGGTGGGCGAAAACCTGTATCGTGCCGCCGCGCTGTGGTTCAACCGCGTGCGTGGCGGGCTGGCGGTGGCGACGGTGGGCGCCTCGACCGTGTTCGGCGCGGTCTCGGGCGTGTCGATTGCCGGCGTGGCGGCCATCGGGTCCATCGCCGTGCCGCAGATGCTGGCGCGGGGCTATTCGCACCGTCTGGCGGCAGGGTCCGTCGTCAGTTCCGGCGCGCTGGCGATGCTGATCCCGCCAAGTGTGCCGCTGATCATCTATGGCGCGGTGTCGGGCGTCTCGGTCGCCGATCTGTTCGTCGGTGGCGTGGTGCCGGGCCTTCTGCTGGCCTCGGTTCTGGCGCTGTATATCTGGATCCGCGCAACGCTGAACCCGGCCGAGGCGCCGCTGGAACATGCCGGCCAGGCCGATTGGGGCGCCCGCATCCGCTCGCTTGGCGGGCTGTGGCATGCGGGGCTGCTGATCCTGATCGTGCTGGGCGTGATCTATAGCGGCGTCGCCACGCCAAGCGAGGCCGCGGCCTTTGGCGCGCTTGGCGCCCTGGCGCTGGCCGGGCTGGTCTTTCGCAGCCTGACATGGGCAAAGCTGTGGGGCATCATCGCATCCAGCGCGCGGATATCGGGGGCGATCCTGCTGATCATGGGCTGCGCCCGGATCTTTGGCGATTATCTGAACCTGATCCGCCTGCCCGACGCGATTTCGCAGGCGTTGACCCAGACCGATCTGCCGCCCTTTGCCATCCTGATGATGATCATGGTGGCGCTGCTGATCCTGGGGATGCTGGTGGATGCGGTCTCGCTGATCGTGGTGACGACGCCGATCCTGCTGCCATTGATCACGGCGCTTGGCTATGACCCGCTGTGGTTCGGCATCATTCTGGTGATGAACCTTGAAATGGCAGTGATCACCCCGCCGGTCGGGCTGAACCTGTATACGCTGAAGGCCGTCGCGCCCGTTCTTGCGATCGAGGACATCATTCGCAGCGTCCTGCCCTTCGTGCTGCTGCAATTCGCGGTGCTGACCCTGTTCGTCCTGATGCCGGAACTGGCGTTGTGGCTGCCGGGGCTGATGCCCTGACCGCCAAGAAATAACTGGGAGGAGAAAACCATGACCACAAGACGCAATTTCCTAAGCACCGGCGCGGCCCTTGGCGGGCTGTCCATGCTGGGCCTGCCCCGCCCGGCCTTCGCTGCCGGCGAGACGCTGACGGGGGTTAGCTATCTGCCGCCGTCCTATGCCGATCTGGCCTATGGGTCGCAGGGGTTGGTCGACCGCGTGAACGAGGCCGGGCAGGGCGTCGTGGCGCTGGATTATCATGACAGCGCGCGGCTGTTGTCGGCGGATGAACAATTGCCGGCCCTGCGTGCGGGCACCATCGACTTCATGTTCCACACCACGTCCTATGTCACGCGTTCGCTGCCGATGCTGGGCGTGCTGGGCCTGCCGGGCGTTGTCGGCGCGCTTTACGAAAACCCCGACCGGCTGCGCCGGGGCGCCCCGCTGTTCGAACTGATCGCCGGGGAACTGGCCAAGCAGGGCATCACCTGCCTGTCGCTTGGCGGCGGCATCATGGAACCCGAATATGTCTGGAGCATCGAATCCGCCCCCATCACCTCGCTGGCCGAGATCAAGGGCAAGAAAATCCGGCTGGTATCCTTCGAGGCCTCGGCCGCGCTGGAACATTTCGGCGCAGCACCCGTCCGCGTGCCCTCGTCCGAACTGTATATCGCGTTGGAACGCGGCACGGTCGACGCGGCGGTTGCCAATATCTCGACCATCAATGGCCGCTCGATCCAGGAACAGGTGCACTACGCCTATCGCCTGCCGGTGACGGGCTTCGCGATCGGTGTGTTCCTGACCACCCGGCGGTGGGAATCGCTGTCGGACGAGGTGCGTCAGGTCTTCATGCAGGGCGTCGATTGGTTCGATCAGGAAAGCGCGCGTGCCGCCAATCAGGACTGGTTCCGCGACAAGTACTGGCCGACCTTCCAGGAGGGCGGCTTGCAGGTCGTCGACCCAAGTGCCGAGGAACTGACCGAGTTCGACACGATCAACGCCGATGTCCGCCAGATCTGGCTGGAGGAAGTGGGCGAAGAGGTCGGCCAGCAGGCCATCGCGCTGGCCATGGGCGAGGGGGCCTGATCATGTTGCGCGCCGCCGACCGGGCCTTGGGCTGGCTGACCTGGACCTTGCAGGCCGGCGGCGCGCTGGCGCTGGCCTTCATGATGCTGACCATCGGCTATGACGCGCTGATGCGGCATTTCTTTGCCCGCGCGACCAGCTGGAGCATGGAGGTGAACGCCTTTCTGCTGGTCTATCTGGCGCTGGTCACCTCGGCCGAGACGCTGCGGCGGGGCGAACAGATCGGCATCGGCTTTCTGGCCGAACGCTGCGGCCCCGGCCTTCGGCGCGTGCTGCGGATCGTCATCGCGCTGGTCGGTGCGGGGTTCTGTTTTACGCTGACCTGGCGCGGCTTTCTGCTTGCCCATGACGCCTGGTCCTTTGGCGAACGGGTATCCAGCGCGTTCGGCACGCCGATGTGGATCCCCTACAGCTTTATCCCGTTGGGTTTCGGGCCGCTTGGGTTGCAGTTCCTGGCCAATGCGCTGCGCGATGGGCCCGATGAAATCGCACCGCTGTGACGACGGCAGGCCCGGAAGGCGAGGAAAACCATGTCTGAAGATCAGCCGTTCAACGGTGGCACATCCGATCTGTTCGACCGCGACCCCGGCCATGTGCGCGTCGTCGATCTGCAATTCCGGCGCTTTGGCCTGAACACCCGGTTTCACGGGCGCTGCGTGCCCCTGTGGTCGGCGGGATCGCATCAGCCGGTGCTGGCGGTGCTGTCCATGGACGGCCGGGGGCGCGTGCTGGTGGTGGATGGCGGCGGCGACCTGACCATCGGCCTGATGGGTGATCGTCTGGCCGGGATCGCGATCCAGAATGGCTGGGCCGGCATCGTCATCAACGGCGCCATTCGCGACAGCGCCCAGATCGACGGCATGGCCATCGGCGTTCGTGCCATGGGAACCACCGCCCGGCGCAGCCTGGCCGAACCCCCGGCCCCGCCCGCCGGTCCGGTTCGTTTCGGTGGCGTCGTATTCACGCCGGATGACTGGATCTGCGCCGACGAGGATGCCGTGGTTGTCAGCGCCGCTGATCCGGCCCAGGGCGGCTTTGCCGGCGATGGGTCAGCTTGACCGCCGGCGTTGTTGTATGGCCAGTTGCTCGATCGGCAGGGCGGTTTTGTATTTGGCCTGTTTCAAGGCAAAGCTGGACCGGATGTTCATCACCCCCGGCGTTTTAGACAGCCGGTCGACAATGAAATTGCGCAGCGCCCCGATATCGGGGACCAGAACGCGCAACAGGTAATCGGCATCCCCGCTCATCAGATAGCATTCCATCACCTCGGGCAGGTTTTCCATCGCGGCCTCGAACTTGGCCAGCAGGGTCTCGGTCTGCTTGTCCAGCGTGATCTGGATAAAGACGTTGACATCCGCCCCCAGAAGCACCGGGTCCAGCAGCGCAACGCGGCGCATGATCACCCCCGACTGTTCCAGCGCCCGCACCCGCGTCAGGCAGGGCGAGGGCGACAGCCCCACTCGCGCCGCCAGGTCGACATTGCTTAGTCCCGAATCGTCCTGAAGCGCGTTCAGGATGCGCATGTCGATGTCATCCAGTCGAATATTCGGCATTATGTTTCGCTATTCCGTTTGTGAACGATATAATGTTCCTAAATTTACGAAGTTTGCAACATGTTCGGCATGAAATTCGGCATCCTGCGCGCTATGCTTCGCGCGAGACATTTCGCAGACAGGACCGCGCCATGCTGAACAAGGCACAAGCCACCAACGTCGTTAACGACAGCGACCCGTCCGAGACCTCTGACTGGCTGGACAGTTTCGCCTCGCTCTTGCGGGTCGAGGGGCCCGATCGCGCTGCCTTCCTGCTGAACGCGCTGGAACGCGCCGCCAAGGATCTGGGCGTGGTTTCCGAGGCGCCGCCCTTTTCGCCCTATCGCAACTCGATCCCGCTGGAAAAGCAGCCCGCTTTCCCCGGCGACATAGAGATCGAGCAGCGCATCACCGCCATCCTGCGCTGGAACGCGCTTGCGATGGTGATGCGGGCGAACAAGGCTTACGGCGAACTGGGCGGGCATGTCGCCAGCTATGCGTCCGCTGCCGAACTGTTCGAGATCGGCTTCAACCATTTCTTCCGCGGCAATGACGATGGCGGCGGCGATCTGGTGTTCTTCCAGCCGCATTCCGCCCCCGGCGTCTATGCCCGCGCCTTTCTGGAAGGGCGGATGGATGCGGACCGGCTGGCGCATTACCGGCAGGAAACATCCGAGCCGGGGCTGTGTTCCTATCCGCATCCCTGGCTGATGCCGGAATTCTGGCAGGTGCCGACCGGGTCGATGGGGATCGGGCCGTTGGCGGCGGTCTATCAGGCGCGCTTCATGCGTTACCTGCGCGATCGCGGGCTGGCTGATACCGATGGCCGCCATGTCTGGGGCGTTTTCGGCGATGGCGAGATGGACGAGCCGGAATCCATCGCCGGCCTCGCGCTGGCAGCGCGCGAAAAGCTGGATAACCTGACCTTCATCATCAACTGCAACCTGCAACGGCTGGACGGGCCGGTGCGCGGCAATGGCCAGATCATTCAGGAACTGGAACGCACCTTCAAGGGCGCGGGCTGGAACGTCATCAAGGTGTTGTGGGGGTCGGAATGGGATGCGCTGTTCGCGCGCGACACCGGCAACGCCCTGTTGCGCCGCTTTGCCGAGACGGTGGATGGCAAATACCAGACGCTTGGTGCCAATGACGGCGATTACAACCTGGCGCATTTCTTTGACGAAGACCCCGAGGTCAAGGCGCTGGTCGCCCATATGTCGGGCGACGATATCGACGCGCTGAAACGCGGCGGCCATGATTTCCGCAAGCTTTATGCCGCCTTCAAGGCCGCGCGCGATACCACGGGCCGCCCCACGGTGATTCTTGCCAAGACCAAGAAGGGTTACGGCATGGGCGGCACCGGCGAATCGCGCATGACCGCGCATCAGGCGAAGAAGCTGGACAGCGAGGGGCTGCTGGCCTTCCGCGACCGCTTCGCGCTGCCCTTGAGCAATGAACAGGTCGAGGCGCTGGATTTCTATCGCCCCGCCGAGGACAGCGCCGAGCTGACCTATCTGCAAGCCCGCCGCGCGGCCCTTGGCGGCTATCTGCCCGCCCGCCGCACCGCCGCAGCAGCCGTGCCCGTCCCGCCGCTCGCCGGTTGGGGCGAGTTCGCCCTTAGCGCCGGGGGCAAGGAGATGTCCACGACCATGGCGCTGGTCCGCATGTTCTCGAACCTCTTGAAGGACAAGGCCCTTGGCCCGCGCATCGTGCCCATCGTCGCCGATGAAGCGCGCACCTTTGGCATGGCGAACATGTTCCGCCAGATCGGCATCTATGCCCCCGATGGCCAGCTTTACGAACCCGAAGATGCCGGTTCCATGCTGTATTACCGCGAAAGCAGCGACGGGCAGTTGCTTGAGGAAGGGATAACCGAGGCAGGCGCGCTGTCATCCTGGACCGCTGCGGCCACGTCCTACAGCGTGCATGGCCTCAGCATGCTGCCCTTCTATATCTACTATTCGATGTTCGGCTTCCAGCGGGTCGGAGACCTGATCTGGGCCGCCGCCGACCAGCGCGCGCGGGGCTTCCTGATCGGGGCCACCGCCGGGCGCACGACGCTGGCGGGCGAGGGGTTGCAGCATCAGGACGGCACCAGCCTGCTGGTCGCGGCGACCGTGCCGAATTGCCGCTCTTATGACCCGGCCTTCGCCTATGAAATGGCGGTGATCGTCGATCACGGCGCCCGCTCGATGACCGAGGAACAGCGCGACGAATTCTACTACATCACAGCCTATAACGAGAATTACGCCCAGCCCTCGATGCCCGAAGGCGTGGCCGACGGGATCATTCGCGGCCTTTACCGGCTGCCCGATGCCGGGGGCGATGCGCCTGCCGTCCGGTTGCTGGGTTCCGGCTCGATCCTGCCCGAGGTGCAGGCGGCGGCGGATCTGCTGGCGGATGACTGGGGCGTGAACCCTGCTGTCTTCAGCGCCACCAGCTTTGCCGAACTGGCCCGCGATGCGGCGGCGGCAGAGCGCGAGGCGATGTTTGGCGGCACCCGCCGCACCAGCCATCTGGCGGCGATGCTGCCGGGCGATGCGCCGGTGATCGCGGCCACAGATTATGTCCGCGCCTTGCCGCAGATGATCGCATCCTACCTGCCCGCGCGGCTGGTGGCGCTTGGCACAGATGGCTTTGGCCGCTCGGACACGCGGCCCGCGCTGCGCCGGTTCTTCCAGGTGGACCGCTGGCATATCGCGGTCGCCGCGCTTTCGGCGCTGGCCGAGGCCGGCAAGATCGACGCAAGCGTCCCGGCCAAGGCCGCCGCGCAATACGGGCTGACCACCGGTCCCGCCCCCTGGACCGTGTAAGGACCGCATCATGAGCGACATGATTTCCGTCACCCTTCCCGATATCGGTGATTTCAAGGACGTGCCCGTGGTCGAATTGCTGGTCGCCCCCGGCGATCAGGTGGCCGTCGATACCCCGCTGCTGAGCGTCGAATCCGACAAGGCCACGATGGAGGTGCCAAGCCCCGCCGCCGGTATCGTCCAGACGATTTCGGTGCAGGTGGGCAGCAAGGTCTCACAAGGCTCGGCGCTGATGATGCTGAAGGCGGTCGCGGGTAAGGCCGCGCCTGCTGCGGCGCCTGCGATCGCGGCTCCGGCTCCGGCGCCAACACCCGCCCCAGCCCCGGCACCCGCACCCCCGCCGCCGCCCGCCCCGGCACCCAAAGCCACAGCCGATGGCCTGCCTGCCCATGCCACGCCCTCGGTCCGCGCCTTTGCGCGGGAGTTGGGCGTTGACCTTGGCCGCGTCACCCCCTCTGGCCCCAAGGGCCGTATCCTGCGGGAAGACGTGACCGCCCATATCAAATCCGCGCTGGCCAGCCCCGGCGGCGGCGCCACCGGCAGCCTCGGCGCGGGCCTGCCCGACTGGCCGCAGGTCGATTACGCCGCCTTTGGCCCGGTCACGCGCCAGCCGATGGGCCGCATTCCCAAAATCTCCGCCGGAAACCTGACGCGGAACTGGCTGACCATCCCGCATGTCACCAATTTCGACCGCGCCGACGTGACCGATCTGGAAGCCTTCCGCCAAGCCGCCAATGCCGAAAAGGGCGCGGCAAAGCTGACCATGACGGCCTTCCTGATCAAGGCCTCGGCCGTCGCGCTGCGCGCCCATCCGCGTTTCAACGCCTCGCTGGACGGCGATGATCTGGTCATGAAGGATTACGTCCATATCGGTTTCGCCGCCGATACGCCGAACGGGCTGATGGTGCCGGTGATCCGTGATTGCGACAAGAAGGGCGTGCGCGAGATTGCCGCCGAGATGGCCGCGAAGGCGCAGGCCGCGCGGGATGGTAAGCTGCCGGGCACCGATATGCGGGGCGGCTGCTTCTCGGTCTCGTCGCTTGGCGGGGTCGGGGGGACTGGCTTCACCCCGATCATCAACGCCCCCGAAGTGGCCATTCTGGGCGCGGGCCGTTCGTCAATCGAGGCGGTCTGGGACGGCATGGCCTTCCAGCCGCGCGACGTGATGCCGCTGAGCCTGTCATGGGATCACCGCGTCGTCGATGGCGTCGCCGCCGCGCGCTTCCTTGGCCAGATCGCGGCCCTGATGGCGGATTTCCGCCGCGCCATCCTGTGAGGTCCGAGATGCAGACAGACTTGCGCATTCCCGATATCGGGGATCTGAAGGACGTGCCCGTGGTCGAGGTCCTGATCGCCCCCGGCGACAGCGTCGAGGCAGGCCAGACCCTGATCCTGATCGAATCCGACAAGGCCACGCTGGACGTTCCCGCCGACGCCGCCGGCAAGGTCGCCGAGGTGCTGGTCAAGCCCGGCGACACCGTTTCGGCGGGCAGCGTGATCGTCCGGATCGAGGCGGCAGGGGCGACAGAACCCGCGCCCACACCCACACCCACACCCGCGCCCGTCGCCGCCTCGGTCGCGGCCGAAACCCCAACGGATGCCGTTGATCTGGTGGTCATCGGCGCCGGTCCGGGCGGTTATTCCGCCGCCTTCCGCGCCGCCGATCTGGGCCTTCGCGTGGCGCTGATCGAGCGGCATCCGACCCTTGGCGGCGTTTGCCTGAACGTGGGCTGCATTCCGTCGAAGGCGCTGCTGCATCTGGCCGCCGGCCTGCGCGAGACGACCGCGCTGGCCGCCCATGGCATCCGCTTCGGCACACCGGAAATAGATATGGACGCCATCCGCGCCCATAAATCCGGCGTCGTGAACAGGCTGACGCAGGGCCTGAACGGGCTGGCCAAGGCGCGCAAGGTCAAGGTGATCCATGGCGAGGCGCGGTTCACCGGCCCGAACGCCCTGAGCGTCACGCGCGAGGATGGCAGCGAGGCCGTGGCCTTCAAGCAGGCCATCATCGCCACTGGCTCGCAACCGGTGCGGCTGCCGATGCTGCCCGATGATCCGCGCATCGTGACCTCGACCGGGGCGCTGGCGTTGCCCTTTGTCCCTGACCGGATGCTGATCATCGGCGGCGGCATCATCGGGTTGGAGCTGGCCACGGTCTATGCCGCCCTTGGCGCCACGGTCGAGATTGCCGAACTGGCCGACAAGCTGATCCCCGGATCGGATCGGCAGGCGGTGAAGATCTGGCAATCGGCCAATCCCGACCTGTCCGGCGGGATCATGCTGGACACGCGGGTCGAGGCCGCGACGGCTGGCCCGGACGGCATCACCGTCACGCTGGCCGGCGCCCATGCGGGCCAGCGCCGCTATGATCTGGTGCTGCAATCGGTGGGTCGGGTGCCGACGCCTGCCGCAAGCCTTGGTCTGGATGCGACGGGCATTGCCCCGGACGCGCGCGGTTTCATCCCGGTTGACAGCCAGATGCGAACCGGTGTGCCGCATATCTTCGCCATCGGCGACATCATCGGCGGCCCGATGCTGGCCCATAAGGCCGTGCATGAAGGCCATGTCGCGGCCGAGGCCGCCGCCGGACACAAGGCGCATATGGACGCGCTGGTCATCCCCTCGGTCGCCTATACCAACCCGGAAATTGCCTGGGTCGGCCTGACCACCGATCAGGCCAAGGCCGAGGGCCGTAACATTCAGACGGCCGATTTCCCCTGGGCGGCCTCGGGCAGGGCGCTGGCCAATGGCGATGGGCGCGGGATGACGCGGCTGATCTTCGACCCTGATACCCGGCGGATTCTTGGTGGCACCATCGTTGGCGCCAGTGCAGGTGATCTGATTGGCGAGGTTTGTCTGGCCATCGAGATGGGTGCTGATGCCGAGGATATCGCCCGGACGATCCATCCCCATCCGACCATGACCGAAAGCATCGGCATGGCTGCGGAAGTCGCCCTGGGAACCATAACCGACCTGTGATTGCCGCCCGGCGTCACAGGCCGCCGGGATAGGCCCCGTCGTGGAAACCGATTTCCAGCCGCTGCACCTGTGCAAAGATCTTGCTGGCGGCGGCTTGTTCGTCGGGCGTCATCTGCTGGCCCAGCTTGTCCAGCCGGTCGCGCAACCATTCTGCCTGCGCGCCAAAATCGGGGTCCGCGTGTAGCGCGATCCAGTCGCGCAGCATCGGGTCCGTCAGGGGCGCGTTCTGAACGGCGCTGCACCAGGTCCAATACATCCATTCCGCCGCGAACATTGCGGTGATGATCTGGGCAAAGCTGCCCTCGCGGGCGATGGTCAGCATGCCCTGGCGAAAGCCTGCGACCTTGGGCAGGGCCTGCAATGCCGGGTCGGGGGCGATGGCGCGGCGGGCGAAGGCCGCCTCGAAGTATGGCATCTGCTCATTGGCCAGCGCGTCCAGCGAGGCGATCAGCCGGCGGCGGTCACCCATGTCATCGGTCCGGGCCACGGCATAGGCAAAGATGGCGATGGCGGTTTCGACGAAGGCCCCCTCGATCAGCAGGTAACGGTCGAATACGGCGTCGGGCAGCCGGTCGGCCGCGATATCCTGCACGAAACGGTGGTTCACCATCGCCTGAAACACAGCGTCGTTTTCGGCCAGAATCCGGTCGGTCAGCCGATCAGCCATCCAGCCCCTCCGCTGCGGCGGCGACGAAACGGCGCACGCGGTCGGGATCGACCGGGTTCCACCAGACGCCCCCCTGTTTCAGCGACGAGGCGACGATGACGCCATTGGTGCGCTTCAGGATTTCCACGATATTGTCCTCGGTCACGCCTGACCCCACCAGCAAAGGCAGATGGGTGGCGCTGCCGATTTCCTCGATCTCGTCAATGGTGGCGCTGTTGCCGGTGCGCTGGCCGGTGGCGATGATGCAATCGCTGTCGAAAAAGGCCAGATCGCGGGTCAGTTCGGGGATGGAACGATCCGCCACGATGGCGTGGCTGCCATGCTTGACATGGGCATCGGTGAAAATTCGTACCCGTTCTGCGCGCAGCAGGGACCGATAGCGCAGGGCCTCGGCGGCGCGGCCCTCGATAAAGCCCTCATTGGCGACATAGGCATTGGCCCATTGGTTCACGCGGATGAAATCGGCGCCACCGGCGACGGCCACAGCAAGCGCCGGCAGGGGGGCGTTGGCCAGCACGTTGATGCCAAGCGGCACATCAAAGGCCTGCCGGATGCGGTCGGCCACGACCGACATGAAGGCGGGGGTTTCCGGGCCGATATCCTCGGGTTTGGAAAAGGGAATGTCGCCATGGTTTTCGACGATCAGGCCGTGCAGGCCGCCGGCGATCAGCTTTTCGGCATCGCGCATGCAGGCGTCATAGATCGCGCTCGGCGTTTCGCCGCGATAACGGGGCGCGCCGGGGAAGGGCGGGCAATGGATCATGCCGATCAATGCCTTGTCCCGTCCGAAGATATCTTTTATCGCGCCCGAGGCTCGGTCCGAGATAAGCTGCATGTCATGACCTTTCGGATGGGGGGGTGAAGCCGGATGAAAGCCTTTGTCATTGGCAATGTCGCCTTGGACGAGACCGTTGCCATAGACGATTTTCCGCGCGCGGGGGCGTCCATTTTCGGGGCGCAGTTGTCGCGTGATCTTGGGGGCAAGGGCGCCAACCAGGCCATCGCCATGGCGCGGACGGGGCTGGATTGCCAATTGGTCGCCGCCATCGGACGGGATGCGCGAGGCGAGGATATCGCCGCGCGGCTTGCGGTCGAGGCGCTGCCGGCCGATCTGATCTTGCTGGACGGGGTGGCCACGGATTTTTCCATGATCCTGATGGCCAGCATCGGCGAAAACGCGGTCATCACCACACGAGAGGCGGCCGCAGCGTTGACGCCCCAACAGGCGCGGCTGGCGCTGACGCCTGCGCAACCGGGCGATCTGTTGGCGATGCAGGGCAATCTGTCGATCGAGACCACGCGGGCGGCACTGATGGCGGCGCGCGAGGCGGGGCTGATGTCGGCGCTGAACCCTTCGCCGCTGCAACCGGTCTTTGCGACGCTTTGGCCGCTGGTCGATACCGCCTTTGTCAATGAAGGCGAGGCCGAGGCCCTGGGCGGTGTCGATGCGTTGCTGATGGCCGGCGCGGGCCAGGTGGTGCTGACCCTTGGCGGGCGCGGCGCGGCGCTGATCCGGCGGGGCGAGACGGTGCAGGTGCCGGCGCGGACCGCGCAGGTCGTCGACACCACCGGCGCGGGCGATTGCTTCATGGCCGTCGCGCTGGCCTCGGCGGGGTTGCGCGGGGTGGGGCTGGATGCCCGCGCATTGGCCCACGGGGCGGCCGCAGCCGCCCATACGGTCGCACGGGCGGGAACGGTGGCCGCTTTCCCGGATCGCGCCGGCATGGCCGCGATCCTGTCGGCCTGAATCTGGCGCTCAGCGGGCGACAAGCCAGCCCAGCACATTCCGCCACAGCCGCGTATAGCCGTCCCATGCGCAAAACTCGGGCGATAGCCAATGTGGCGCGATATCCGAGGTCCATGCCGCGGTGCGCCCCTTGCCATGCTGACCCAAGACCAGCAGCGGATAGCCGCCCTGATCCTCGGGCAGTCGGGCAACAACCGTGGTGCCATCGCGCGCCACGACCTCGTTCACGCCAAGGATCGGCGGCCAGGCCGTGCCCGTCAGCCCCGCCATCACCGGATGATCTGGCAGCAGAATGTCGGCGACGGCGCCCTCGGGGATCTCGACCCGGTCATCCCAGGGATGGCAGGTGACGGGCAGCACGTCCTCGACCGCCGTATTGCGCCAGCGGGCCTTGCCGTCGATCCCCTGGAACGAGAAATAGCCGCCCATCATGATCAGGTTGCCGCCCTGGGCGACCCAGTCCTTCATCATCCGCAGCCGGTTCGGCACGCATTGCGAGCGCAGCCAGACATCGGGTGGCAACAGGAAGGTATTGGCGCCGATATCGGACAGGATGATCACGTCATATTCGGCCAGCCCGCCGATTTCGAAGGGAAAGCCCTCGGCCGCGTCATGGGCGGTCATGTAGTCCAGATGGAAATCGCTGCCCGCCAGCGCATCCAGCAACGGCTTTGCGCCGGACATGAAGCGGACCGAGCCGAACTGGTCAAAGCCCTTGTAGTGGGTTTCCGATGTGGTCCAGCTTTCGCCGACCAGCAGCACCTTGAAACTCATGATCTTGTCCTTTGTCTTTGGGTCAGGCCGTCGCATCGAAGACGCGGCGAGGATTGGTCACCATCAGGGCTTTCAGCGCTTCGGGCGCGATGCCGTGGCGTGCAAGGCGGGGCAGGAAATGCCGGGTCACGAAAGCATAGCCATTGCCGCCATAGCGGGTCAGCATCATCTTTATGAACACGTCCTGCGACAGCAGGATCCGGTCCAGAAAGCCGTGATCGGCGAGGTTCACGATGGCACGCGCCGCCTCGTCGTCCGAGGGGCATTGCACGCCCTGATCGGCATAGAAGAAATCCATCCCGATCATGTCGAATTCAATAAAGGCCCCCCGCTGCGCCAGCGTCGCCTGATAGACCGGGTCGCCATGCGAGGGGTTCATATGGCACAGCACCGTGTGGCGCAGATCGGCGCCTTCTTCCTCGACAATATCCAGCACCCGGTGGCCAAGCCGGAACCACGCGGGCAGATGCACCATCAGCGGCAGTCCGGTGCGGACCTGCGCCCGCGCCGCGCCGCGCAGGGATTTTTCCTCATCCGCCGTGAAGTCGGAGGAAACGCCGATCTCGCCGATCAGCCCGATCCGCGCGTCGGTGCCATCGGTGCCGGTCAGCGCCTCGGCCACGATTTCATCGGCGATGTCGTCAGCGGACAGCCGGCCGACATGTTCGGGCATGGAACTTGCCAGATAATAGCCCGCCCCCATGACGATCTGCACCCCGGTTTCCGCCGCGATGCGCCGCAGCGCCACAGGATTGCGGCCGATGCCGCGACAGGTGGGGTCGACGATGGTTTGCCCACCCGCCCCGGCGAATTGCGCTACCTCGGCAATGGCCAGATCCAGATCGTCCAGCGCGATATTGTGCTTGTTGACGAAGGGATCCTGACGCAGCTCCGACAGGATCTCGATACTGACCGGTGCATCGGCCAGATGCTGACGTTCGGGTTCCTTCGGCGGGTTCCACCAGCATCGGCAGTCGTTTTGCAGATGTTCATGCATCAGTGTATGGCCAAGCCGGGCCGAGGGGACCGGTCCGGTCACGGTCATCACCTGACCGGACCGAATGTGGCAGGGGGAAAGCTCGCTCATGCAGCCTTCCTTTTGCCAAAGCGCCAGTTGCGGTCGAACAGCCGGGTGTTCATCCAGATGGCGATCAGGATGATCGTGCCGGTCACGATCTGGGTGAAGAAGGGCGAGATATGCATCAGGATCAGCCCGTTGCCGATCACTGCAATGGTCATCGTGCCCAGCACCGTCCCCAGCATCGAGGCCTTGCCACCCATCAACGAGGTGCCCCCCAGCACCACGGCGGCGATCACCTGCAATTCGAACCCCTGCGCCGCATTGGACGAGCCCGAGCCAAGCCGCGCCGCGATCAGGATGCCCGCCACCGCGCAGGCCAGCCCCGAGACGACATAGACCGAGGCCAGCACCCGCTTGGCCGGCATGCCGACGCGACGCGCGGCCTCCATGTTCGAGCCGACGGCGATGACCTGCCGGCCGTATTGGGTGCGCAGCATGACCACAAAGCCAAGAACCGCGATGGCCACGGCAATGACCGCCGGCACGGGAATCCCGGCGATGGTGCCCCGACCCAGCCAGAAAAAGCCCGGCACGTCGCGGATCGGGATAGAATAGCCCTCGGTCAGATACAGGGCCACGCCGCGCAGGATCGACAGGCCCGCCAGCGTGACGATAAAGGCCGGGATGCCCTGATAGGCGATGAACCAGCCCTGCACCGCGCCGATGCAGGCCCCCACCACCAGCATCAGCAGCACCGCCGCCGGCCAGCCCAGCCCCGCCGCCATGACGATGGCCGCAAGCGCGTTGATCAGCGCCACCATCGAGCCGACCGACAGGTCGATGCCCGCCGTGGTGATCACCAGCGTCATGGCTACGGCCACGATCAGGATCGGCGCCGCCTGCCGCAGCACGTTCAGGATGTTGCCAATGCTGAGAAAGGTCGAGCTGAAGCTGCCAAAGAACAGCACGCAAAGCGCAAAGAACAGCGCGATGGACAGAACCTGCGCGTGATCGGCGATGAAATCGGCCAGTTTCGATCCGGCCTGCCGCTCGGTATAGGTGGCCATCAGTGCCCCTCCTTTCCGACGATGAGATCGACAAGTTCCTGAAGGTCGGTCTCGTCCATGTTGCGTTCGGCGACCTTGGTGCCCTCGTACATGACGGCGACACGGTCGCAGACCCGGAACAGATCCTGCATCCGGTGCGTGATCAGCACCACCGCCACGCCCCGCGCCTTGACCCGGTTGATCAGGGCCAGAACCGCCTCGACCTCGGCCACGGCCAGCGCCGAGGTCGGCTCGTCCATGATCAGCACCTTGGGCTGGAAACTGGCGGCGCGGGCGATGGCGATGGCCTGACGCTGGCCGCCCGACAGTTTCTCTACCTTGGCGGTCAGGCGCGGAATGCGGATTTCCAGCGCGGCGAGCATCTTTTCGGCCTCGGCCAGCATGCGGGTCTGATCAAGAAACGGCCCGCGTTTCAGTTCGCGGCCCAGGAACAGGTTGCCCACCACATCGACATGATCGCAAAGCGACAGGTCCTGATAGACCATCTCGATCCCCAGGCTGCGCGCCTCGGACGGCGTGGAAAAGCGGACGGGCCGGCCCTCCATGCTGATGGTGCCCTCGTCGGGGATATAGGTCCCGGCCATGACCTTGGACACCGTGGATTTGCCCGCCGCATTGTCGCCGATCAGGCCCAGACATTCGCCGCCACGGATGTCCAGATCGACACCGCGCAGCGCCTGATGCGAGCCGAAGGTCTTGGCTATGCCGCGCAGGCGAAGGATCGGGTCGGCCGGAAGGGGGGTAGCCCCCCTTTCGGCCTGCGCTGGCTGCTGGATGGCCGCCGTCATTCGAACAAGGACCGGAAGTCGTCGACATTCTCCTTGGTCACGATGGCAACCGGCACCGCGATATTCGCCTCGACCGTGCCGCCATCGGACAGCGCCGTCAGCGCCTCGACGGCCGCCGCGCCCATCCCGGCCGGATCCTGCTGGATCACCGCCTTGACATATCCCTCGTCGATGGCGTCGACGACCTGCGCGGTCAGATCCCAGCCAAAGACCGAAACATCGGCCTGACGGCCCTGGCTGGCCACGGCGGCGATGGCACCCATCAGCGCGGGTTCGCCGGTGGCATAGATCGCGTTCATGTCGGGATTGGCGGTCATCAGGTTTTCAGCGGCGGCAAGCGCCACATCCTGCACGTTCTGGCCGTCCACCGTATTGGCGACGGTCACCTTGCTGGTATCCAGCGCCTGTTCGAAGCCGTCCTTGCGCACGTTCTGGATGAACGAGTTCAGCGCGCCGACGATGCCCAGCTTGGACGGCTCGACCATGGTTTCGTTGTAATGCGCGGCCAGATCGGCCCCGGCCTTGGCATTGTCGACGCCGATCTGCGCCTTTTGCGGGCCTTCGGGCAGGATCGCGTCGATGGCCACGACCGGGATGCCGGCCGCAGCAGCCTGTTCCACCGCCGGCATGATGCCGTTCACGTCGATGGCCACGACGGCCAGCCCGTCGACGCCTTCCTGAATATAGGTCTCGATGGCGCTGTTCTGCGCGGCGGGGTCGTTATTGGCGTTGAAGATCACCAGCTTGGCACCGGCCGCCTCGGCCGCCGTCGTCGCGCCACGGTTCATTTCGTTGAAGAACAGCGCCTCTTGGTTGATCTGGACCAGCGCAAAGGTTTTCTGGTCCTGTGCAAGCGCCGGGAATGCCGCCGCGCCAATCAGGCTGGTGGCAAGAAGCACGCCGAGGGTCCGGCGATGGAACATAGCTGTCATGTCATTTCCTCACTGTTGATGTTGGGTCAGGTGGTAAGGATCGGCGGGGCGACCGAGGCCCGTTCGATCAGGGTGACAGCAAGCAGCTCCTCTTGCGGAAGCTTGCCCTGCTCGGCCGGGTCGGTATCCAGCAAAAGCTGCAAGGCGCGCTTTCCCAGATCCCAAACCGGTTGCCGCACCGCTGTCACCGCCGGTGCGAAAAGATGCAGCGGGCCGACATCGTCAAAGCCCACGACTGACACATCGCGCGGCACCGAAAGGCCGGTCCCGCGCAGAATTTCGTAAAGCCCGATGACCAGCTCGTCCGAGGTGGCGAAGATCGCCGTCGGCCGGTCGGCGGGGTCACGGGCGATGAAGGCACGCGCGGCCTCGCGTCCGGCCTCGACGGTATAGGCACCGCTGAACCGCTCGATCCGGGCGGCGGGGCCGGCGATCTCGCGCAGGCCGCGGGCAAAACCGGCAAAGCGCCGCGCCCCGCTGATCATCTGATCGACGCCGCCGATGAACAGCGCATGTCGATGTCCGGCCTGCGCCAGATGTCGGCCGGCCAGACAGCCGCCGTGATCGTTGTCGCAAAACAGTTTCGGGACATTGGCGCCGGGAACGTCCTCGTCCACCACGACACAACGCGCGGTCGCATTGATCTTGGCCGCCAGCGCGGGGCTGCCGGCGTGATTGGTGATGAAGATCAGCCCGTCGGCATGGCCCTGACGGATATGATCGAGATAGGTCATCTCGCGGTCGGGCCGGTTCAGCGTGGCATGCAGCGCAAGCGACAGGCCCCGCCGGTCGGCATCCGCCTCGACGGCGGCGACGAAGCCGGCGAAGAACGGGGTCGAGATTTCGGGCACGACCAGCGCGATTGTATCCGATCGCCCCAGGCTTAGCCGCCGGGCATGGGGGTTGGGGACATAGTTCAGCCGGCGGATGGCGGTGTCGATGGCCTCGGCCGTGCGGGTCGGCAGTTCCAGCGAACCGTTCAGGTAGCGCGAAACCGTCGTTTTCGAGACATTCGCTGCCGTGGCCACGTCCTGAAGATTTGCCATAAGCCAGATTTCACCCGTCAAAGTTTGTGAATCGGTTTAGTAAATGGGTTTACTAGACTGAAGTAATCCTAGAATTGACGTTTTGTAAACGATTCTTGCGCAGGCGGCCGAATCTGTGATCGACAGGCGCCGTGAACAGCCGGCGTGCTGCCGCCGCCCGTCCTGGCAAAGTGCCGCGAATGACCGCCTGTTGCGGCAATGCGCCTTTGACTCTGCCGCCGCCTGACGATATGGCAGCGGATCGGCTGATCCAGACATGCAGGCGGGTGAACACCCGCAGATGCCAGGAACGGGCCACCAACACGGGCCAAGGCCCCAGTTCAGGCAGAACCAATGACCCAGAACGAGATTGCCGCGCCGCTGGCGGCCGCGCTGGCCGAACGGGGCTATGCCACGCTGACCTCGGTGCAGCAGGCGGTGCTGAACCCCGAGGCGCGGGGGCGTGACCTGCTGGTCTCGGCGCAGACCGGATCGGGCAAGACCGTGGCCTTTGGCATCGCCGCCGCACCCGATCTGCTGGACGGGGGCGAGCATCTGCCCACCGATACCGCGCCGCTGGCCCTTGCCATTGCGCCGACGCGGGAACTGGCCTTGCAGGTCGCGGCCGAGCTCAGCTGGCTGTATGCCGCGACCGGCGCGCGCATCGTCACCTGTGTCGGTGGCATGGACTATCGCACCGAACGGCGGGCGCTGGATCGCGGGGCGCAGATCGTGGTCGGCACGCCGGGCCGGCTGCGCGACCATATCGAACGCGGCAGCCTTGACCTGTCCGCCCTGCGTGTCGCCGTGCTGGACGAGGCCGACGAGATGCTGGATCTGGGTTTCCGTGAGGATCTGGAATTCATCCTGCAATCCGCGCCCGAGGATCGCCGCACGCTGATGTTTTCCGCCACGGTGCCGCCGGCGATCGAGAAGCTGGCGAAGGATTTCCAGCGTGATGCGCTGCGCGTTGCCGCCATGGGCGAGGCGCGCCAGCATGGCGACATCGCCTATCGCGCGCTATCGGTGGCGATGCGCGACCGCGAGAACGCCATCTTCAACCTGCTGCGGTTCTATGAGGCGCGCACGGCCATCGTCTTTTGCAAGACCCGCGCCAATGTCAATCACCTGCTGGCGCGGATGGGCAATCGCGGCTTTCGCGTGGTGGCGCTGTCGGGCGAGCTGTCGCAGCAGGAACGCACCCATGCGCTGCAAGCCCTGCGAGACGGGCGGGCGCGCGTCTGTATTGCCACCGATGTGGCGGCGCGCGGCATTGACCTGCCGGGGCTGGAACTGGTGATCCATGCTGATCTGCCGACCAATTCCGAAACGCTGCTGCACCGCTCGGGCCGGACCGGCCGGGCCGGGGCCAAGGGCGTTTCGGCGCTGATCGTGACGCCATCCGATTACAAGAAGGCGCAGCGCCTGTTGCAGGGCGCCAAGGTGGTGGCCGATTGGGGCAAGGCGCCCTCGGCCGAAGAAGTCGGCGCGCAGGACGATCTGCGGATGCTGGATCATCCGGCCCTGACCACGGGGCTAGAGGATATGACCGTCGCCCATGACCTGCTGGCCCGTGTCGGACCCGAACAGATTGCGGCCGCCTTTGTCCAGCTGTGGCGCGAAGGCCGCCCCCCGCCCGAGGAACTGACCGATACGCCGCCACCTTTGGCCGCCGCGCCGCGTGCGCCGCGCGAATTCGGCGGCTCGGTCTGGTTCTCGCTTTCGGTTGGCCATACCGGCCGGGCCGAGGCGCGCTGGCTGCTGCCCAAGATCTGCGAGGCTGGCGGCATCACCCGCGACGCCATTGGTGCGATCCGGGTGCGCGAACATGAAAGCTATGTCCAGATTGCCACGGCCGAGGCCCCGCGCTTTGGCGAGGCGGTCGAGATCGAGCCCGGCCTGATGATGACCCGGATGGCGGGCGAGCCGTCCTTTGACCGGCCGGCCGCGCCCAGGCCGCACCGGAAACCCGCCGGTGACAAGTCTCCCAGAACCCGCAAGTCGGACGTGGCAAGCAAGGCTGCCAGCGATTTGCCCGCAGCCCCGGCATCGGTGCCTGCACCAAGGCCCGCGCGCGCCTGGGCGCCGGATCTGGCGGCTGCACCGGATGTCACAGAACCGGCGGCACCCCGCGCAAAACCCCGTTGGAGCGCGGCGCAGAAGGCCGCCAAAAGCAAGGCGGCCAGTGCATCGCCCCGCGAGGATGCCAAGCCGGCAGCCTTCAAGCCCAAGGGCAAGGCCAGTGGCAAGCCGGGTGGCAAACCGGCGGGGTTCAAGCTCGCTGGCAAGCCGGGCGGGAAGCCGGGCGGCAAGCCGGTCGGCAAACCCAAGGGCAGGCAGGGCGTCGTCAGGCGTGCCGATGCGGGCAACGCCCCGCCGCGTCGCCCGAAGGGCCGGGGCTAGGATCTGTTCGGTGGGCTGTTCCTGCCGGTTTAGCCGGCAGCAGCGCTTTCTACCAGAAGGATTGGTTCTGACCGGGAACCTGCCCGCGTGGCAGGCGTTGGCGGGGCATGTCAGATCATTCTGGCGGATGGGCACCTGCGCCCGTCGCCCTTGTGTTTTCCAATCAGGAGCCAATCCATGACCGTCTTGAAACCCTTTGCCGTCCTGACCGCGCTTGTGCTGACCGCCGCGCCTGCGCTGGCGCAGGACGTCACGCGCCACCCGATCCCGGATTCGGATTTCCCGATCCTTCAGGCGGTCGAGGTGCCGGCGGGCAAGACCACCGTTTACCTCAGCGGCACGGTGCCGGCGGTTCTGAACGCTGATGCGCCGGAAAACAGCGTCGAGGCATTCGGCTCGATGGAAGAGCAGACCGTCTCGGTGATGAACCGCATCAAGGAACAGCTGGAGGGGATGGGCCTGACCGTCGGTGACGTCGTCAAGATGCAGGCTTTCCTGGTGGCACCCGAGGGTGGCGCCGTGGATTTTCAGGGCTTCATGGCCGGCTATTCGCAGTTCTTCGGCACCGAGGATCAGCCAAACCTGCCTGTGCGCTCGGCCATGGTGGTGGATGCGCTGGTCAATCCGGGCTGGCTGGTCGAGCTGGAGGTGACCGCCGTTCGGCCCTGATGCCACCGGCGACACGGCAGCGGCGACACGGCAGCGGCCGGGCCGGGCGGCCTAGCCCCACCGAGACCGCGCCTGCCATCCCACGAGAAAACAAATGGCAGGCGACCAGATCACGGCCGCGCGGCGGTCAGCGGCTGCCGCCAGATATCAAAGCGACGCCGCCGGCCCGAGGTCTGTTCGATCATGGCATCCAGCATCGTGCGGATATTTGCCAGGATGATCGGCGTATTTAGAAAGGTGGCATGGATGCCTTCCCTTAAGGTGGTCTTTGTCACGGCATGGTCGTCCAGCAGCCGTCTGCATCCTGTCGCTGTATCCCCCCGCCGTGGCTGTGGATCGGTCGGGGCAATCCCAAGGCGCTTGCCCGCGATCTGCGCGACGGGCATAATCTGTTCGTGACGTCGCTGCTGAACGGCAATGATGTCATCCGCAACTTGCGCGTGCGGATGGAACAGGTCGCCGAGGGAGAGGGCAAGAACCTGGACAAGGATGTTCATTTTGGTTCCCAGTGTTGTGGCTATGCATCGGACAATCAGGCCGAGATTGGCCGCTGTCTGGACAATGTCCGCTTTCAGCGCCGCATTTCCGAAAGCCTGAAATGCCGCGCACAGTCTGATGACGGCCATATGGTCAGGGAAACTCCGTCCAATACCGAACCGGCCATGGAACAGCCGAGGGCCAATCTGCCGGTCGGCTCGGTCAAGCTGGTGATCGGCAAGCTGCTTGAGGAAATCTCGATCCTGAAGCCCAAGCAGATCGCGCTGCAAACCCAGTTGCGCGATTTCGATCAAAAGACGATGCCGCGCCAGATCGAATTGTGGGGTGACCGGATCATTCCGGCGGTTCGCAAGGAACTGGCCCAGAAGCAAGCGGCCTGAGCGATGCGGCTGTATCTAGGGCTTTCGGGGGCGATCACATTGATCGAGCCGGTCGATTTTCGCCGGCTGGACGTTCTGATTGATCCCCAGATCAACGGCCGGCTGGATCCCGCGATCGCCCGGATCGGCCACCGCGACGGCGACCAGCATGTCTGGCTTTGTCCCCAGATCCTGCGCTTTCTGTCCGGCCATGCCGGCGAAGCGGACTGGGAAGCCGGCTTTGGCGGCATGCTGGCCTATGCCGCCAAGGCGGGTTGGGTCAATGGCGAAGGCATGGTTCGCGCCCATCTGACATGGGTCGAGAACCGCGAGATGGTCTCGCACGACGATTTCAAGGCAGCGATGCGGGCCTTGCCGGCAGGTATCGCCGCCATCACCACCCTTGGCGGGGGCGAACCGGCGGCGCTGATCGTGTCCAGCCTGACCTCGATTTCAGCCGATCCGCCGATGGTCGGGTTCTTCATCAACGAGAAATCGCCGATGGCGGGTCACCTGCTGGAAACGCAGAAATTCGTGGCCAATATTCTGGGTCATGAACATGCCCGGCTGGTCCAGACGGTTCTGTCGCAGCCGCAGGGCAACGCGCGATTCGCCGGCGGATCCTGGGCGGCGGGCTATGGCGACATTCCGGTGTTGCAGGATGCGGTGGCGTCGATGGAGTGCGACATCGTCCATAACTGGCGCCTGGGCACGCATCGGCTGTTCGTCGGTCTGATCCGTCATGCGGCCAGCCGGACAGGGGCCAATCCATTGGTGAATTTCGGCGCCGAGATCCGCAGCCTGCAAGCCGGTGACGGCGCATGATGCGGGGCGGTGCGGCAGACCACATGGCCGCCGCGCCAATGGCATCGCAGATCTGACCGCCGTTGCGAATGTCGGTTTCGTGCAGCGGACACGCAGGTCCCGGCTACCTTCAGCGCCGCCCGGAAGTCGTCGCCAATGGCGATCGAGCGGTCAGGCAGCGCGATCTTTGCGCCGGCCCGCATCAGGCATGCGGCAAGTTTCCTGCCTTTATACCGCCAGCGGCCCAAGCCCGTCCTGCGATTGATGCAGGTCTTATCCGCGTTTCCTGGCCATTCTTCGCGGCCTTTCCTGCATGACACTGCCGCGATAAAGCCGGATTGCTGGCCTTTGGCGGCGGATTTCGGCTGTCCGTTTTCGCGGCGGGTCCGCATTGTGGGATGGCCATTGGAAGATAACGACATTCAGGACGGGGCCGCCACCCGGCCTTGCGACATGGAACTGGCCCTGATCCACGGTTATGGTTTCCCGCGCTGGCGGGCTGGGCCGATACGCGGCGGCGGCTGTGGGGCAAGTCAGCCGGCTGTCCCGGCGAAATTGCCATGACGGGGCGCAGGCGTCATTCTGGCCCGAACGTGAATCAAGGCGACATCCAGAAGGTGAGATACGCATGAGCGAAGCCTATATCTGCGACTATATCCGCACGCCCATCGGGCGTTATGGCGGCGGGCTTTCGGCGGTCCGGCCCGATGACCTGGGCGCAGTGCCATTGCGGGCGCTGATGGCGCGGAACGCCCAGGTGGACTGGGCGGACGTCGATGACGTGATCTTCGGCTGCGCCAATCAGGCCGGCGAGGATAACCGCAACGTTGCCCGCATGTCGCTGTTGCTGGCGGGGTTGCCCGTGACGGTTCCGGGCACGACCATCAACCGGCTGTGCGGATCGGGGATGGATGCGGTTCTGGCAGCCGCCCGCGCGATCAAGGCTGGCGAGGCCGATCTGATGATCGCCGGCGGCGTCGAGTCCATGAGCCGCGCCCCCTTTGTCATGCCCAAGGCCGACAGCGCCTTTTCCCGCAATGCCGAGATCTTTGACACCACCATCGGCTGGCGGTTCGTGAACCCGGCGATGCAGGCGGCCTATGGCACGGATTCGATGCCGCAGACTGGCCAGAACGTCGCCGACGATTACGCCATCCCGCGTCAGGCGCAGGACGCGATGGCGCTGGCCTCGCAGCAAAAGGCGGCCGCGGCGCAGGCCAGTGGCCGGCTGGCGCGGGAAATCACCCCGGTCAGCATTCCGCAGCGCAAGGGCGACCCGCTGGTTGTGGAACACGACGAACATCCACGCGAGACGACTGCCGAGGCGCTGGCCAGGTTGCGGCCGCTGTTCCCCGATGGTTCGGTCACGGCGGGCAATGCCTCGGGTGTGAATGATGGGGCGGCGGCGCTGATCCTGGCCTCGGAATCGGCGGCGCGGCGATACGGGCTGACCCCGATCGCCCGTGTTCTGGGCGGCGCAGCGGCCGGGGTCCAGCCGCGTGTGATGGGCATCGGTCCGGTGCCCGCCTCGCAAAAGCTGATGGCGCGTCTGGGGTTGGAACAGGCTGATTTCGACGTGATCGAACTGAACGAGGCCTTTGCGGCGCAGGGTCTGGCATCACTGCGCCAACTGGGTATCGCGGATGATGACCCGCGCGTGAACCGCAATGGCGGCGCCATCGCGCTTGGCCACCCGCTTGGCATGTCGGGGGCGCGGATCACTGGAACGGCGGCGCTGGAACTGGCCCTGACCGGCGGCAGAAGGTCGCTGTCGACCATGTGCATTGGCGTCGGGCAGGGCATCGCCATCGCTTTGGAACGGGTCTGAATACCGCCAGGGCAGGCCGAGGCGGTCGCGATGTGTGGCAAAAGGTGATCTGGTCATCGCCATGGCCGACATACGGATCGCTCCGCCGAAAACCCGCCGCCGCCGCCGTCATTGCCGACCGGGGGGTGCCGGCAATGCACCCGGCGATGCGGCGGGCGGCGGGATGTTGTGATCATCCGGGCGTCTTGATAGGCTTTGTGACCTGCCCTGACAGCGAAAGTATGCGTGATGGATGCCAAGATGGGGTCGGATCATGACCGGTCCGGTTCGCTGACCCAGACTGACGTGACCGTTCTGGCCGAGACCTTTCGCCTGCTGGGCGATCCGTCGCGGTTGCGCATCGTGCTGTGTTGCCTTGAAAGACCGATTGCCGTCAGCGACATCGCGCAGCGGCTGGATCTGTCGGTCTCGCTGGTCAGCCACCATCTGCGGTTGCTGCGTGCCGCCAGGCTGCTGAAGGGCGTGCGACAGTCCAGGCAGATCTTCTATGAGGTCGCGGACGAGCATATCAGCCATATGCTGCAAGACATGGCCAGCCATATCACCGAGGACCATCCGGCCGACTGAAAGCCGCGCGGTCACCTTTTCGCATCCCTGGCAGTGGTGGCTGTCGGGTGATTTTGCCTGGTCGGATGCCCGGTTTCCCGTTCTTGACAATGCAACAGTTGAACAGCTATTCAACTATTGCATTAATCGAATCGGAACACAGCATGACACAGTCGCAGCAGCATGATCATTCCACACATGCCGGTCATGACCATGACCATGACCATGATCACAATCATTCACATGTCCCGACCGTGACCGGGGAAAATGAACGCAAGATCCTGATCTCGTTCTTCATCATTTTCGGCTTCATGCTGGTCGAGGTGGCTGGCGGTATCATCTCTGGCTCGCTGGCGCTTCTGGCGGATGCCGGTCACATGCTGACCGACGCCTTGGCGCTTGGCCTTGCCTATGTTGCCTTCAGGCTTGGCCGCAGGGCGGCCGATGGCAGGCGCAGCTTCGGCTATGCCCGGTTCGAGGTGATCGCCGGGCTTGTCAACGCGCTGACACTGTTCGGCGTCGTGGGTTTCATCCTTTATGAAGCCATCGAACGGTTTCGCGAACCGCAGCCGGTTCTGGCCGGCTCGATGTTCGTGGTTGCCGTCATCGGCATGGTGGTGAACCTGTTCGTTTTGTGGTTCCTGACGCGCGGCGATACCGAGCATGTCAACATCAAGGGCGCAGTCCTGCATGTCATGGGCGATCTGCTGGGATCAGTGGGGGCGATCACTGCGGCCATCGTGATCTGGTATACGGGCTGGACCCCGATCGACCCGATCCTGTCGGTTTTTGTGTCGCTGCTGATCCTGCGCAGCGCGTGGGGCCTGCTGAAGAACACGCTGCATATCCTGCTGGAAGGCGCGCCCCGCGATGCCGATGCCCAGGTGGTGATTCAGCGCCTGAAAGCCGAAATTCCGGGGGTAGAGGATGTCAGCCATGTTCATGTCTGGCAGATCACCTCGGGCCGGGCGCTGGCGACGCTGAAGATACGGCCCGCCGCAGGGGCCGATCTGCGGGCGGTGATCACGCGCGCCGAACAGATGCTGCAATCGGTGTTCAAGATCGAACATCCGACGGTGGGCATCGACTGGACCGGAACCGAGGCTTGCAGCCTTGGACAGCCCGCGCCGCAATCAGGTCATGTCGGGCACAGCCACTGAACCGCTGCGCTATTCCATCACGGCCCAATAGGCGTCGATGGATTCCTGCAAATGGGCGGTCATCGCGGCCTCGGCCTTTTCGGGGTCGCCGGCGCGTATCGCATCGAGGATTTCGACATGGCGCGCAAAGGCCCGCTCGGCCGAGCCTTGCTGCTGCACCGCGACGCGGCGATGTTCGGCCAGCCAGGCCTGAACGGCGGTGTGCAGGGAATCGACAAAGACGTTCTGGCTGACCTTTGCGATGGCCAGATGGAAATCCATGTTCGTTCTGACAAAAGCCTCGGGATCGCCGATGGTCTTGCCATTGGCGTCCAGCGCGGCCTCGATGGTCGCGATCTGATCGGCTGTGGCTGATCGTGCCGCGACACGGGCCAGAAAGGCCTCGAACAGCATCCGCGCCTCTTGCAATTGGCGCAGCCTCTCGGGGCGGGACAGCACGAAACGCGCCGGCCCGCTGAGTTCCTCGATCAGGCGTTCGGCCGTGGGTTCGACCACCCGCGCGCGGCGGCCATTCACCAATTCGATCAGCCCGCTGGTCTGCAAGGCAAACAACGCCTCGCGGATGGCGGTGCGGCTGACCTCGAACCGTTCGCACAGGTCACGTTCAGCTGGCAGGAAGTCGCCCGGCTTCAGGCTGCCATCCACGATCGCCGCTTCGATCTGTTCGACCACCTCTTCATATAGCCGCCTTTTTCGGACCGGTTCGGCGTTCAACATCGCTGCTCTCCTTCGTCGGGACCAGCTTAGACCGATCCTGTCGTTGCATCTACCTTTCATTTGGTATAATAGGTAGACAGCTGATGGGAGGAATCAGCTTCAGGGAGGGAAAGACATGCAATTTGCACGCACGGGCACTGCGATCCTGCTGGCACTGGCTGCATCTGCGGCGCCGGTCATGGCCAAGACGACACTTCAGCTTGCCTCGGTCGAGACGCCGCAGACGGTCTGGGGGCAGGCGGCGCAGCGTTTTGCCGATGGCGTGGCCGAGGCGTCAGCCGGCGAGATCGAGGTGCAACTGGCGCTGTCGGGTTCCACCGGCACCCCGCGCGAAACGCTGGAGGCGCTGACCATCGGCACGAATGACATCGTGATGACGGTGGTGGCGTCGCTGAACACCTATGATCAGATCGCGGCCATCGAAAGCTATCCCTATCTGTTCCGCGACGCCGATCATTTCGGCAAGGTATTCAACGGCCCCGTGGGCGAAGAGCTGCTTGCCGAAATCACCGACCGCACCGGTTTTCGTCTGGTAGGCGCGGGGATGCGCGGGGCGCGCGAAATGGCATCGGTCCGCGCGATCAATACGGTCGATGATCTGGCCGGGCTGAAGATCCGCGTGCCGAATATCGACATCTTCGCGGCAACATGGGCCACGCTTGGCGCCAGCCCGACGCCCATGTCCTCGAACGAGGTCTATAGCGGGTTGCAATCGGGCATTATCGACGCGGTGGAAAACCCGCTGTCGGCGCATCTGCGGTCGAAATATTACGAGGCCGCCGATTATGTCATCATGACCGATCACGTTTATGGCGCCTATACGCTGATCTTTGACGAGGCGCGGTTTTCCAGCCTCAGCGAAGCCGAGCAGCAGATCATTCTGGACGAAGGCCGCAAGGCGATGAACTGGGGCGCCCAGCAGGAACAGGCGCAGGATGCGGCGGACAAGGAAAAGCTGGCTTCGTTCGGGGTCACGATCATCCAGCCCGATCTGGCGCCCTTCCGCGAAAAGGCGGCTGCCGTCGCCGATCAGTTCCCCGATCTGAAGCCCTGGGTCGAGAAGATTCAGGCCGTCGAATAGCAAGGTCGCCGGTTTTTCCGGCCAGCAAAGGAACATTGCCATGCAAGTCCTTCAACGGCTGACCCGTGGCCTGATATGCGGCCTTGGGCTGACCGCCAATCTGCTGCTTGTCGCGATGCTTGCCGTCATCGGGATGCAGGTCCTGGCGCGCTTTGTCCTGGGCGCGCCGACCATGTGGGCCGAGGAACTGGGGCGCTATCTTCTTGTGGCCGTCACCATGCTTGGCTCTGCCATCCTGATGGAGAAGAACGAGCATATCCAGATCGACACATTCGTCGGCATCTTGCCCCCGCGTGTGCAGATCGCGCTTGGCTGGCTGCGCGACGCGATCTCGCTGACGGTTTGCGGCCTGATCGCCTGGTATGGCTGGACGCTGGTTGGCATCGGCGCGCGGCAAAGCTCTACCGGGTTGCCGATCAAGATGTCGCTGCCTTATCTGGCGATCCCGGTGGGGGCCGCGCTGATGGCGCTGGTTCTGGTGCTTGGGCGTCTGAACGGCCAGTCTGGGCGCGAGGGCTGAGAGATGGAACTGGCAATCATTGCGCTGATCCTGACCGGGGTGATCACCTTTTGCATCCTGATCGGCGTGCCGCTGGCGCTGTCGATCATCGCGGGTTCGTTCGCGGCGATCTTTGCCCATGGCGGCGCCAACCCCGTCATCGCGCCACAGCGGCTGTTCGCGGGGATGGACAGCTTTTCGCTGATGGCGATCCCCGCCTTTCTGTTTGCCGGCGCGATCATGTCGAATGGCGGCATCTCGGCCCGGCTGATCGACTTTGGCAATGCGCTTGTCGGGCGATTTACCGGCGGGCTGGCGATTTCGAATGTCCTGAGTTCGCTGATGTTCGGCGGTATTTCGGGATCGGCCGTCGCGGATACGGCAGCCATCGGCGGCACCTTCATCCCCGAAATGAAGAAAGCCGGTTATCCGGCCGGTTATTCGGTGGGCATCACGGCGGCATCCTCGCCGATCTCGCCGCTGATCCCGCCCTCGATTGCCTGGATCGTCTATGCCTATATCACCGATCAGTCGGTCATGCGGATGTTCCTTGCCGGGTTGATCCCCGGATTGCTGTGGGGGCTGGCGCTGATCGTCGCGGCCTGGGCCATCGCGCGGCGCAACCGCTATCCGACGCAGCCGCCGGCATCGTTCAGCACCATCTGGGGCAAGTTCGTCATCGCCTTTCCGGCGCTGGTCACACCGGCGCTGTTGCTGGGCGGCATCCTGTCGGCGCTGTTCACCGTGACCGAGGCATCCGTGGTGCTTGTCGTCTATGCCATGCTGGTTTCGGGGCTGATCTATCGAGAGCTTAGCTGGAAGGTCGTGATCGCGTCGCTGACATCGGCCATGCGGCTGACGGCTGCGGTGATGATCATCCTTGCCGGTGCGTCGTTATTTGCATGGATGCTGGCATGGGTGCATGCGCCCGAAAGCTTTGGCGCATGGTTGCAGGGGTTCGTCTCCACGCCCGTCGCCTTCCTGATCCTCGTCAATATCCTGCTTTTGTTCATCGGAATGGTGATGGAGGTGAACGCAGCCAAGGTGATGCTGCTGCCGGTGCTGTTCCCGATCAGTCAGCAACTGGGCATCGACCCGATCCATTTCGGCGTGGTGGTGACGGTGAACCTGTGCATCGGGCTGATCACCCCGCCCATCGGCATCGTGCTGGCCATCGCAAGCCAGATTGGCAATATCTCGATCGTTCAGGGCACGCGCGCGGTGATGCCGTTCCTGATCGTGGCGCTGGTCGTGCTGATGATCCTGACCTTCGTGCCGGTTCTGTCCACCTTCCTGCCCGATCTGCTGATGGGACCGAGGCAAAGCTGATGGCGATGTTCGACGCGTTCAAACAGCTTGGCACCGCGCTGATCAGCGATGTGCTAGACGAGGCGGGGTTTCACAGCCAGACCCTTGACCCGGCAATCGCGGGCATCGGCGGCGGGGCCGGTGCGGTGGTGGCCTTTTGCGCCCCGGCGGTCTGCGTGCAGGGGCAGCGACAGGTCAATACCGCGATCTCGCCCGGCCCATCCGCGACCATGCCGCTTTATCAACTGCCGATGCTGGCGCGCGGCCATGTGGTTCTGGTTCTGGCGACGGGCGGCTTTCGTGGGGGGGCGGTCACGGGTGGGCTGCTTGCAGATGAACTGGCGCAGGTATCCTGCGCCGGGCTGGTGACCGACGGGCTGGTGCGCGATGTGGGCGAGCTGGATCAGATCGGCCTGCCGATCCGGGCGGCGGGGGCGATCCCGCTGAACGGGGCGCGCCGCTTTTGCCTGACGGGCTGGAACGCGCCCGTGCAGATGCCCGCGCCCGAAGGTGGCACGATCACCGTCCATCCCGGCGATGTTGTTCTGGGTGACCGGGACGGCACGGTCATTGTTCCGCAACAGGCAGCGCCCCAGATATTGGCAATGGGTCAGGAATTGCAGCGGCGCGAGGAACGGCTGCGCATCGGCGCCGCACATCTTTCCCCGGCCGAGCGCGCCGCCGCACGTGCAGCCCGGATGAGCCATGTCAGATGGCTGCGCGGCACAGAAAAGGCAATGTGATGAAATTCGACGGACGCATCCTGATCCTTGGTACGGCACCGCAGGCGGTTCAAAGGCAATTGGCGGGCGAGGATTTGTCGCTGACCGATGCCGGCGATTTGCGGGGCGACATCTCGACCGACGAAATCACGCCGCTGCAAATCATGCTGAACTATGACAGCCGGCTTGCGCGCTTTGCCCATACCGGGCTGACCATCAACGGCGAAAAGCCCTTGGGTGAAAATGCCATCGCGGATGGCAGCTTTTCGGTGCTGGTCGCGGGGCGGCGCTATGGCAAGGGTTCGTCGCGCGAACATTCGCCGCTGGCCGAATATTCCGCCGGTATCCGGCTGGTCATCGCCGAGGGTTTTGAGCGTATCTATCGCCAGAACTGCGATAATATCGGGCTGTTCACCTCGACCGATATGGGCTTGGTCGACCGGATCCGGGCGGGCGAGGATATTCCGGTTGATGAACTGGTTGCCGGGCGCGATCCGCTGGCGCAGGCGATTTTGCGTGCGGGTGGGCTGTTGGCCTATGGCGATCGCTATCTGCGAGATGCCCGGTTGCGGCAGATTCAGACCGATGGCCCGCGCACCTATGCGCAAAAGATCGTCGACCGTTTTGCCTTGCAGGTCGAGGGGCTGGACTGGCAGGCGAGACCCGGAACGGGTGGTTTCGTCCGCGCCGATTTCCGGTTCATTCACGAATATTACACGGCGATGGCGGCGCATATGCTGCACAACCATTACGGCCGCCCGCTGACCCTGTTCGAGCCGCAGAACATCCTGCTGTTCGAAGATCACCTGTCCTATGCCCACCGCTCGCCCACGCATATCAAGTTGGGGCTGCTGCCCGATGTGCGCGCAATCAGCGAGGCGCATCGCACCTTTGGCCGCGAATACGGGCTGACCGATCACGGCTATCTGCTGGGCGAGGAGGGAAGCGAAGGCATCAGCCATGCGATGATGGCCGAAAGCTATGCCTTGCCCGGCCGGATCGTGGTTGGCACCGACAGCCACACACCGCATTCCGGCGCGATCGGCGCATTCGCCTATGGCGTGGGCACGACCGATATGGCCAATGCCTTCATGACCGGCGCGGCGCGGCTGACCATGGCCGAAAGCCTGCTGATACGGCTGGAAGGGCGGCGCAACCCCGGCGTCACCGCCAAGGATATCGTGCTGCATCTGCTGGCCACCGATTTCATCCGCGATGGCGGCGGCGTGGGCAAGATCTTTGAGTTTGCGGGGCCGGTGATCGACGCCATGTCGATTGATGAGCGCACCACCATCACCAATATGGTGGCCGAGCTTGGCGGCCTGACCGGGCTTTGCGCGCCCGATGCCGAAACCGTCCGTTTCCTGAAACAACGCCGAGGCATCGACTTCCCGCTTGAGGACTGGATGCGATCAGACCCCGGCGCGTCCTATGCCGCGACCATCGAACTTGATTGTTCCGGCATCGGGCCGATGCTGGCCAAGCCCGGTGATCCGGGGAATGGTATCGCGCTTGCATCGCTGGATCACGAGGTTCGCGTTGACATCGCCTATGGCGGGTCATGCACCGCCGGAAAGCGCGACGATTTCGACAATTATCACGCTGTCGCCAAATGGGCGCTGGATCACGGGCTTAAGGTGGCTGATGGCGTGAAGCTTTACCTGCAATGCGGCACGATTCAGGTTCGCGATTATTGCCGCGAACAAGGCTATTTCGAAACGTTCGAGGCCATCGGGGCCGAGATGCTTGGCCCGGCCTGCGGATCCTGCGGGCAATGTGGGCCGGGTGTGTCCGAGACGGCGGATCAGGTGACGATTTCTGCGATCAACCGCAACTTTCCCGGTCGCGGCGGCCCCGGAAAGACCTGGCTGGCCAGCCCGCCCACGGTTGTCGCCAGCGCCATCGCAGGCAGGATCTGTTCGTTCGAGCAGCTTCAGGGGGAAACACCCGGCTGATCGGCACGGACTGGCGCCCCGCCGGTTCAGTCGAAGTTGGCAAGAATCTGGCGCAGGGTCTTCAGAAAGCTGTCCAGCTGGTCCGGGGTCAGCCCCTGAACCATGTCCTCTTCGCTTTCCAGCGCCACGGCCATGATCTCGTTATGAACCCGCAGCCCTTCATCGGCCAGTGACCAGCGCCGTTTTCGCGGATCGTTGGGCGCGGAATCAAAACGCAGATAGCCAAGGTCATCGAGGATCTTCAGCGAACGGCTGACCGCCGCCTTGTCCATCTTGATGACCTCGCAGATGCGATGGGCCGAGATCTCTGGCTCGATGTTCAACATCGACATGACGCGCCATTCGGTAATGCCGATGCCAAACCTTTCGCGATAGACAGGCGAAGTCTTGCGCTGCCAGGAATTGCTGATCGCGTTCAGCAGAAAGGGGGCGTAATGCTCGATATCAAGGATGGTTATCCCGTCGCGCGTTTTCGTCGGGCTGTGGATGCGCGCGGCATCGGGGATCCTGTCAGTCATGGCTCTGCCTCGGGTATTGTATTCTGCTGGTAATTGGTTCTCCCGGCCTTGTCACGGGCGACCGCAAATCAGGCGATCAGGTCGCCCGCCTCGGCGGCAAGGCTGGATCGCAGGATTGGCTGGCCTTCGGACTGGGCCATCAGGCGGCGAACCTTCATATGGGTTTTGGCGTCGTTGATGGTTTCAACCGCTGTCAGCACCTCGCCGTCAAAGCGCCAGACAGCGCCGTTTTCGTCCTGATGCGCGCTGTCGCCCGGCCCGGCAAGCCCGGCGATCTGAAGCTTCCAATCCGACTGATCGGACCAGAACCACGGCACCGCCGCATAGGCATCCCGCGCGCCATGCACCAGCCGCCGGGCGATGGCGCGGGCATGATCGGTCGCCGCCTGCACGCTTTCCAGCCGCACCGGCTGGCCCGTGCGAGGATCGGGAAACACCGCGCAATCGCCAAGGGCCGAGATTGCGGGATCGGATGTCGACAGCATGGCATCGACGACGATGCCGTTTTCGACGGTCAGCCCGGCATCGCGGGCCAGTTCGGTATTCGGCACGACACCTGCTGCCAGCAACAGAAGATCGGCGGCGATGCAGGTGCCATCGGCAAGCGCGATCCCGTCTGCCGTCACCTCGGTCACGGGCTGGCCAAGATGCACGACCGTGCCCATGCTGCGATGCATGTCCAGAAAGCGCGCCGACATTTCCGGCGACAACACGCGGGCCATCAACCGTTCTGCGGCCTCGGCCACGGTGACGTGATGACCAAGCGCGCGGGCAACGGCGGCAAACTCCAGCCCGATAAAGCCGCCGCCTATCACCGCCACGCGGCGCGGGCGGTCCAGTTCGGCGCGCAGTCTTGCGGCATCCCGAAGGCTGCGCAGATCAAGCGCGCGGTCCAGGCCGGGGATGGGCGGCCTCAGATTGCGCGTGCCGGTGGCCAGGATCAGGTGGTCATAGGCGAAGTCGCGTCCGCCCGCCCGCACGACCTGCGCTTTCCGGTCGATGGCATCCACCGTGGTCGAATGGTGAAGGTCCACGGCGTTCTTTTCAAAGAAGCTGGCCGGGCGAAGGGTCAGCTTGTCGGCCTCGCCCGATTTCAGATAGGCCTTGGACAGCGGCGGGCGCTGATAGGGCAAGCCGGGTTCTGCCCCGATCAGCGTGATCACCCCGGCATAGCCTTCCTGCCGCAGGCTCATGGCGGCCTGAAAGCCGCCCTGACCTGCGCCAATGATGACCGCGCGGTTCGTCATATCTGGGCCTCGGGCAGATGGATGACCAGACCGTCCAGATCATCCGTCAGCTTGATCTGGCAGGACAGGCGGCTGGTCGGGCGCAGTTCCGAGGCCGCGCATTCCAGCATGTCATCCTCGCCGTCATGGCGTTCGCCGGTGCGCGCAGCCCATTCGTCATCGACATAGCAATGGCAGGTCGCGCACATCATCGAGCCGCCGCATTCGCCGACAATGCCATCGACATCATGGGCGATGGCCGCATGCATGACATTGTCGCCGGCTTCGGCCTGAATTTCGGTTCTGCCGCCATCGGCCGCGATATAGGTCAGTTTCACCATTTTTTCTTCCTCAGGCGGGGATAAGTTTCAGGGGCAGCTGGTCCAGCGCGTGAATGGCGTTATTCGGCCGCCAGACTGCTTCGCCGGCCGGTTCGATCCGCGCCACCTTGCGCGACAGCGCATGCAGGATCGCTTCCATTTCCGCACGCGCGACGTTCTGGCCGACGCAGCCGTGAATGCCCGCGCCAAAGGCCATGTGGCCGGTGGGGCGGCGGTCGATGCGGAAAACCTCGGGGTCCCCCCATTTCTCGGGGTCCATATTGGCGGCGCCAAGGACACAGATGATCTTGGTGCCTTCCTCAACCGGGAAGCCCGCGATTTCGGTATCGTGCCCGGCGGTCCGGCCAAAGGTATGGACGGGCGAGGTAAAGCGCAGCACTTCCTCGACCGCAGGGCGCACCAGCGAGGGGTCGTCGCGCAGCCGCTGCCATTCCTCGGGGTGCTGCGAGAAACACCACAGCGCGTTGCCGATGCCCGTGACGGTCGTGTCAACACCGGCGGACAGGAACGAACGCACCAGCATCGGCGCTTCTTCCTGATCCAGCTCGCCCGTGTCGGCAGCGTCATAGATCATCGCACCAAGCCCGTCATCGGTCAGCCGGTCGCGGGCACAGGCGGCCATGATCCACGGCGCGATTTCCGCGTTGCGTTCCAGTGCCCAACGACGCAGGCGGTTGTCCGGTCCCATGGCGTTGAACACGCAGGCGCCGTAATCGACCAGAATGCGCTGATCCACATCCTTCATGCCTACCGCGCGGGGAAAGACCGCGACGGGGAAGGTCTCGGCCAATTCGGTCACGCCGTCGAAACTGTCTTTTTTCAGCAGGCTGGATACCAGTTCTTCGGCCGTGGCGGCGAACATGTCGACCAGCCCTTTCACCATCTTGGGCGAAAGCGCGCGCGACATGACCTTGCGCGTGCGGGTATGGTCGGGGGGATCCACCTCTAGAATGATCGAGGGCGCACGCCATGGCTTTTCAATCGCGAAGTCGTTCAGCCCCACGCCGCGGGACGAGACGAAATTCTCGTGATCACTGAATACCTTATGCGTCGTTGCATATTGCCCAAGCGCAAGGATCGAAAGGCGCGGGATATAAACCACCGGCCCCTTGGCCCGCAGTTCGGCATAATATTCCAGCGGGTCGCTCAGGATCGCTTCGCCATAGGGGTCGATATCCCAGACGGGGATACCGGGCGCCGGAGTGATGCGTTTGTGGCCTTCGATCAGTTCCATCGTGTTCATGGCATTTCCTCCTGTCATGTCTCAATGCCGACACCGACATGTCGGTGCAGCAGATCGGGTCTTTCCCGTAGTTCGGTGGCGGGGCCGTCAAAGACGATCTGGCCGTTGGACATCAGCACCGCGCGGGTCGCAAAGCTAAGCGCGGCCTCGACATGCTGTTCGACCAGAACCACGGCGCGGGTTCCGTCGGTGGCCAGTTCCTCGAAGGCCGCCATCAGTTGTTCGCAGATAACCGGGGCAAGCCCTTCAAGCGGCTCGTCCAGCAAGATCACCTCGGGGCGGGTCATCAGCGTTCGGGCGATGGCCAGCATCTGTTGTTCGCCACCCGACAACTGCGTGCCGCCATTGCGCCGCCGTTCTTTCAGGCGGGGGAACAGGGTGTAAGCCTCGTCCAGACTGGCATCGCCCCTCATCGCAGAAAGAAGGTTCTCTTCCACCGAAAGCGAGGGGAATATGTCGCGGGTCTGAGGCACCAGCCCCAGACCAGCCGCATTGCGCCGGAAGGGTGCCATCGCACCGATTTCCAGCCCGTGCAGCCGCACCTTGCCGCCATGCAGGCGTGTCAGCCCCATGATGGTGGCAAGCAGCGTTGTCTTGCCCGCACCATTGCGGCCGATGACCGCCAGACGCTCGCCTTTGGTCAGCGAAAGGTCGATACCGCGCAGCACATGCGTCGGCCCATAGCCGGCCGTGACGGCGGAAAGTTCAAGCAGCGGCTCAGCCATGTGCGCCCCCCAGATAAAGTTCGCGCACGCGGGCATCCCCGGCGATCTGCTGTGGTGTGCCCTCGGTCAGGATCTGTCCCGCGACCAGCACGATGATCGAGTTGGCGACGCGGAAAACCAGATCCATGTCATGCTCGATCACCAGCACGGCCAGATCTTTCGGCAGCCGCTCAATCGCCTCGACGATCAGATGCGTTTCGCTGGAGGGCACACCGGCGGCGGGTTCATCCAGGATCAGCACACGCGGCTTCAGGGCCAGCGTCAGGGCCATTTCCACCAGCCGCTGTTGGCCGTAAGCCAGCGAGTCGACGGGGCGTTCCGCCAGCGGGCCCAGTTCGAACTGGTCGATCAGGGTTTGCACCTCTGCCTCGGTTCCCGCATCGCCATTGGCGGCGCGCAGCATGGAATAGCCCAGCCTTTTGCGTTCAATCACCGGCATGCGGATGTTTTCCCGCACGCTGAGCGAAGGAAACAGCGTGGTGATCTGGAAGGTCTTGGCGATGCCCCGCCGCACCCGTGCCGGTTCGTTCAGCGCCGAGATATCTTCGCCGTCGAACCGGATGGTGCCGCTGCTGGGGGGCAGGATTCCCGTCACCAGATTGGCGAAGGTGGATTTGCCTGCCCCGTTCGGGCCGATCAGCGCCTTGCGTGCGCCGGGCGGCAGGTCCAGGTCGATATTTTCCGACACGGTCAGCCCGCCGAAGTGCTTTGACAATCCGCGAACTTCAAGCCCCTTGGATTCAGGTCCCTGCATCGCGCCCTCCCTTGAAGATTTGCGTCAGCGCGGCGGGCATCGAGATAAGCCCCTTGGGCAGCAGAAAGACCACCGCCAGCACCATCGCGCCGATGACGAAAAGCCAGTTGAACGGATCATTCGACGCAGCCGTGTGATGCGCCCACATGAAGACGAAGGTGCCGATGGCGGCGCCGTAAAGACGCCCGGTGCCGCCCAGGATCAGCATGATCAGTGCCTCGGCCGACAGCACGAAGGCAAAGGTTTCAAGGCTGACAAGCTGGGTGATCTGCGCGGTCAGGGCGCCCGCAATCCCGGCAATCGCGCCGCCGATGGTATAGGCCGCCACCCGGCGCCAATAGACCGACACCCCGATTGCGCCCATACGTGCGGGGCTTTCATGAATGCCGCGCAGCGACAGGCCAAAGGATGACCGGCCCAGCACCATCAGGAAGCAGAAGATGACGGCGACTACGATCAGCGCATACCAATAGCCGACCTGCCCGACAAAATCGAACTCGAACAGGCCAAGGACCGGGTCCATCCGAATACCGCGCAGCCCGTCCGCACCGCCGGTGATGTCACGGGCGCGGTTGGCGATCTCGGCGCAGATCTGTGCGACGGCGATGGTCAGCATGATGACCGTAAGCCCCTGCGCCCGCAGGATCACCAGCCCGGATACCAGCGCCAGAATCGCGCCAGCCACCGCACCGGCCACCAGCCCGGCCAGCGGATCGGCCCAGACATGGATGGCAAACAGCCCCGCCGCATAGGCGCCAGCGCCATACATCGCCGCCTGTCCAAGCGTCGCGATGCCGGCATAGCCAAGCACCAGATCAAGTGACAGCACCAACAGCACCATGATCAGGATACGGGTCAGAAAGGCCAGGTTATAAGGCAGCAGGAAATACAGCCCGACTGCCACGGCCAGAAGGATCAGGGGAACAAAACGACCCATGGCTTACGCCCTCCCCATCAGGCCCTGCGGACGCAAGGCAAGCAGCGCGATGACCAGCGCGAAAAAGGCGATGGTGGCGATGTCGGGAACCAGATAGCGGGCGGCCGTCTCGGTCAGTCCGATACCAAGTGCTGCGGCGAATGAACCAGGGATGGAACCCATGCCGCCGATTGCGACGACGATCAGGAACAGCACCATATAGCGCAGCGGGTAATAGGCGTCGATCGGCAGCAGTTCTGCCCCGAAGATGCCGCCGATCGCGGCAAGGCCGGCGCCGATACCGAAACTGGCCATATAGATCTTGCCCGTGTCGATCCCGATGGATGATGCGGTTGCGCGGTTATCCACCGCCGCTCGCAGCTTGATGCCAAAGCGGGTGCGGTCGATCAGCCACCACAGGCCAATGATCACCGCAAGGCCAAGCGCGATCACGAAAATCCGATGGAAGGGCAGGGTGCGGAAGCCCAGATCGACCGGCTGCGAAAGCGCCGAAGGCAGTGGAATGGACAGAAGGCTTGACCCCTGCCACAGGTTCACGCTTGCGATCATCAGGAAGGTAAGCCCGATGGTGGCCAGCACCTGCTGCAACTCTCCGAAATCATAGATCCGGCGATAGATCAGGCGTTCCAGCGGAAGGGCCAGCGCGACGGTTCCCGCCACGGCCAGCGGCACCGCCAGCCAGAAGCCAAACCCCAGATCCTGCAGCAACCAATGTGCCAGCGCGCCGCCGATCATGGCGAATCCGCCATGGGCAAGATTGACCACCCGCATCAGCCCCATCGTGACCGAAAGACCGACCGCGATCATGAAGAGGATCATCCCGTAGGCGACACCGTCCACGGCTATATTCAGCAATAATGACATGTCTGTGTCCTGTTCAGGTCGGGTGCCGCGAGGGGTGCCCCGCGGCTTTCCCGATCACTTGTCCCAGCCCAGATCGCCGACAGTGGCGATGATACCCTTCTCGGTATTCTGAAGAAGGTTGGTGTCGGGGTTGCGCTCGACCTCGCGGATATAGACGTTCTGGATGACGGTCCGCGTTTCCGGGTCCATTTTCAGCGGACCGCGCGGGCTTTCCCATTCCAGCGATTTAACCGCCTCGACTGCGGCAGGCCCGTCCGATCCGGCAGCAGCGACCATTTGATAGATAAGATGCACGCCGTCATAGGCACCAACCGAAGCCCAGTTGGCGATGGCTTTGGGATCCAGCTCGTTCAGCTTGGCAAGGAAGGCGCGGTTGGCGTCTGAATCATGCGCGCCGGAATAGTGATAGGCGGTGGTCAAACCAATGGCCGCATCGCCCAGACCCTGAAGATTGACCTCTTCCGTCTCGGCGGTTCCCAGAAAGCGGATGCCTTCGGCCTTCAGGCCGTTCTCGTTATAGGTCTTGGTAAAGGTGAAGGTGGGTGGCCCGCCCGGCAGGAAGGCGAAGACCGCATCGGGTTTCTGGTCGCGCACCCGCTGGATGAAGGGGGTGAAATCGGTCGTCGACAGCGGCATGCGGATCTCGTCGATCACTTCGCCGCCCTTTGCCTCGAACGCCTCGCGAAAGGCGTTTTCGGCGTCGATGCCGGGGCCGTAATCCGTAACCGTCGTGGCCACGGTGCGAATGCCCTGATCATAGGCCCATTCGGCCAGCGGAACCGAAACCTGCCACAGTGTATAGCTGGTGCGCAGGAAGAACTCGCTGTCCTTGTTGATCGCGGATGTTGCGGCGTTGAAGATCACCGTGGGGGTTTCGGATTGCGTCGCCATCGAGGCCACGGCAAGCGCGTTCGGCGTGAAGGTGAAACCGGCAAGATAATCCACCCGGTCGCGGATCAGCAGTTCCTGCGCCAGCGCGCGCGCCTGATCGGGGTTGGTGCCGCCGACATCCTTATAGATGAATTCGATCTCATGCTCGCCGGCGGTCTTGCCGTGCTGGGCCTGATAGGCCTCGATCGCCTGCCGATACTGGGTGCCGTATTGTGCGAACGGCCCCGAGAATGAGGCGATTACGCCCACCTTGATCGTATCTGCCCAGGCTGCGCCTGTTACGCATGTCGCAATCGCCAGCGCCAGTGCGGCGCCCTGTTTCAAGCTCATGTCTTCCTCCCGTTTGCGCGGCCGGCTCCTCCTGCGCCGCGATCTGGTTTACCGGCCCCGGTCACGGGGATGGCTTTGATCGGGACGCGCAGCATTGCCGCGAATCCCGCTCTGGCTGTCGTCGATCGTCGTCTTTCTGGTTGGTGAAGCTCATCAAGTTGATGAATCAACATTGGCGAAATTAAGGATTCGAGATGATGTGTCAACTAAGTTTCGATCTCGCATCGTGCAGATCAGACTAAAGTGGTGGGCGGTTGTGTTTGCCGGTTCCGGCTTGTCCAGGGCGGGGCGGGGGCGGGCATGGCGTCACACATGCGTCGACGATTCATATCTTGATGATTGATTTAATTTGATGAATTTGGCGCCGGTCCGCGCGTCGGCCGGTCGTGGAATCTCGCGCGCCATGCATGGCGATGTGGAATGCGCCGCCATTTGGAAAATGATTCCGAATGGCGGCGGGTTATGGTCAGGCAGGTGTCTGTCACCGGGGGCAGAGGGTGACCGGCGGGCAGTCCTGCCGAATCATCAGGGGGGATGGCTGGTCGGGCGACGCTCTGCCATGGGCGGGGCCGCCCTCGCGGTATCAGAAGGGAAGGCCGACATAGTTCTCGGCAAGATCGCGGCGGGCCGTTTCCGAATGCGCCAGATGGTCCAGCGTCGCCTTGCGCATCTGTTCGGCAAAGGCGTCCTCGCCGTCGAAACGGTGCAGCATCGTCGTCATTTGCCAGCTGAAGCGCATGGCCTTCCAGACCCTGGCAAGCGCGCGGGCAGGGTAGTCGTCGATCCCGGCTGTGCCCTTGCCCATCACGGCCTCGACCAGCGCGCCATGCAGGTAATGGACATCCGACGCCGCAAGGTTCAGGCCCTTTGCGCCGGTCGGCGGAACGATATGGGCGCTGTCACCGACAAGGAAAAGATTGCCCCAACGCAAGGGTTCCGAGACGAAGGACCGCAACGGCGCAATGGATTTCTCGATCGAGGGGCCGGTGACCAGGCGCTCTGCGGCGTCCGAGGGAATCCGCCGGGCGAACTCGTCCCAGAAACGCTGATCCGACCAGTCCTCGACCTTGTCGGACAGCGGAACCTGCACGTAATAGCGCACCAGGTTCTCGTTGCGCATCGAGGCCAGTGCAAAGCCGCGGCGCGAGTTTGAATAGATCAGCTCGTCACTGACCGGCGGCGTCTCGGACAGGATACCCAGCCAACCAAAGGGATAGACCCGTTCGAACTCGCGCCGTTTTTCGTCGGGAATCGTCTTGCGGGATACGCCGTGAAACCCGTCACAGCCCGCGACATACAGGCATTCCAGACGCTTGCGCAGGCCCTGATGGGTGAAATCGACATGGGATCGCGCCTGATCCAGATCGCTGATCACGACATCGGTGACCTCGTGCAGGATCGAGGTCCCCTGCTGGTCCTGCGCGGCATACAGGTCTTGCGTCACTTCGGTCTGGCCATAGACCATGACCTGCTTGCCGGTCAGTGCCTGAAAGTCGATATGCACCATCGTTTCGTCATCGGCCAGATTGCAGCCGTCATGGGGGATGCCCTCGGCATCCATCCGCGCGCCGACGCCAGCCTCGTGCAGCAGCTGAACCGTGCCGCCTTCCAGAATGCCGGCGCGGATCCGTGACAGGACGCGCTCGCGACTGCTGCGTTCAAGGATGACGGTCGCCACCCCCGCGCGGTTCAGCAGCTGTGACAAAAGCAGCCCCGAGGGGCCGCCGCCGATGATGGCGACTTGCGTTGTGATCGTGGTCATATGCGTATTCTCCCGGATTTCTCGGAGAGATTATCTTGGTGACTTGTCGGTGCGAATGGACGGGTCCGGCATTGGCTGGTATTTTTCGTGCATGAGCGACGCTGGCACTATTCCCGTATTCAACCTGTTTTGCGAAACCGCCGTCTTTCCCGACGTGGTGCATTGTGAACGTGTGCTTGACCGGGCCGGCCTGCATGACTGGGTGATCTCGCCGCATAGGCATGGTCAGATGTCACAGATCTTCCATATCGAGCGCGGCTCGGCCCGGCTGACGCTGGATGGCGCCAGCAGCCGGCTTGAGGCCGGCGAATATCTGTTCATGCCGCCACAGGTCGTCCACGGCTTTGCTTTTTCGCAAGGAACCGAGGGCGTGGTGCTGTCATTCCCGTCGCCCGTCATTGCCCGCCTCGGCCCGCGGACGGCGGCGCTGAATGCATGGCTGGCCGTCCCGCAGCAGGGGCCGGTGTCGCCGGCGACCGCCCAACTTATCGCCATGACCGCCGAAATCTATGGTTCGGCCGGGATGTTTCGCGCCCAAAGGCTGATCGCTGTCGCCCATGCATTGCTGGCGGGGCTGGCCGAAGAAAGCCTTGCCCGCGATGGTGCGGTGCAAGAGGCCGGCCGCCAGATGCAGCGGCTTGACGGGCTGATCGCGGAACATCAGGGCAAGGGCTGGGGGGCGCGTGACTATGCCTCGGCGCTGCATGTCACGACCGGCCATCTGAACCGCATCGTGCGCGGGGCGACGGGTCGCAGCCTGACCACCTATCTGGAAACGGCGCTGATGACCGAGGCCTGCCGTCTGATCGCCTTTACCCGTCTGCCCCTGGCCGAAGTGGGCTATCGCTTGGGGTTCCCCGACCCGTCCTATTTCTCGCGCCGCTTTCGCCTGCGCGTGGGCCGCTCGCCAACCGATTATCGCGCCACCGTTCTGAATGGCGGTAAGGATCTGCCGTAACGCCCGCCGGCATCCGCCGATGACCTTGCAGATAATCGACATCGCGCAGCTGCTGGCTTTTGTGGTGGTCGTGGCCATACGCCAGCGGCACAGGGACATGCCGCAATGGATCGCCTTTGCCGTTGCGGCCGGGCTGGGCGTGACCGGGCTGGGCGTGACCGGGCGACTGGCCGCCTGACAGGCTTCTACCTGCGCCAGTGTCGCTTTTCGCAGTCAAATTTCGCATTTCGTCCATCCCTCGGCCGGCAGCCTTGTCATTGTGCCCTATGCATGCAGCATTTTTCGCGGATCGACGACAGACAGGATCAGCCGCAGCCATTCCCGGCCGCCGGATGTCCATGCCCTGTCATTGCCTGATCCACGCCCGTGCAATCGCGGGCAAGCCTGACCGGTGGTCATGGCGGCCGCACCCACGACACTAACCTATCCCGACCGTAACCCAGCAAGACATGTGAGGAGACAGACGACGATGAAGCAAGTGCCACCGCCTTTCACGGATGTCGAGATCGACACTCAGCCCCACGGTTTCTACGAAGGTTATTCCCTTCCCATCGCCGTGGTTTCCAAGACCGCCATGTCGCTGCTGGTGGTCTGGGCGCTGATCTTTCCGCTTAGCGCGGGGGATGTGCTGTCGCGGGTCAATTCCAGCCTTCTGGACATTTTCAACACCTTCTATGTTCTGTCGGTGGGGCTGTTCGCCTGGTTCCTGGCGATTGTGGCAATCCTTCCCTCGACCGGCCGTCGCCGCCTTGGACCCGAGGGCGAAAAGCCCGAGTTTTCGACCTTTTCCTGGTTCGCGATGATGTTCGGGGCCGGGCTTGGGGTCGGGCTGATGGTCTATGCCACGGCGGAGCCGATCGGGCTTTGGGGATCGAACCCCGAAATCGTGCGCGGCAATGTCGAGCCCAATACCGTCGAGGCACTGCAATCGGCCTATCGCTACAGCTTCATGAATTACGGGTTTCACGCCTGGTCGATCTATGTCGTGACCGGGCTTAGCCTGGCCTATTACGCCTATACCCGCGATATGCCGCTGACCATTCGTTCGGCGCTGACCCCGATCCTGGGGCGGTCCATCAACGGGGCGTTGGGCCATGTCGTCGACATCCTTGGCGTGGTGGCGACGATTTTGGGCGTTTCTGTCACCATCGGCTTTGGCGTCAGCCAGCTGGTCGAGGGGGCCTATTCCATCTCGGGGATCGAATGGCTGCTGCAACCGGGCGTGGATGGCGGCGCGCCGGTGCCTTCGACGGTGGGCCTGCTGGTGGCGCTGGTGCTGGTGATGGGGCTTTCGGTCATTTCGGCGGTGTCCGGCGTCGGGCGCGGGGTGAAATACCTGTCGAACCTGAACCTGATCCTGTCCTGCGTGCTGCTGTTGACCTTCGCCGTTTTCGGATCCTTCCTGTTTGCCATGACCACCTATGCCAAGGCGCTGGTCGACTAGCTGCTGTATTTCCCCGCCCTGTCATTCGAGGCCTGGTCGACCTCGACCGATCTGGGCAAATGGCAATCGGGCTGGACGACATTCTACTGGGCCTGGTGGATCGCCTTTTCGCCCTTTGTCGGGTTGTTCCTTGCCCGCATTTCCAAGGGCCGGACCATCCGCGAATTCATTCTGGGTGCCGTGATCGCGCCCTCGCTGGTCTGTTTTGCCTGGTTCACCATACTGGGCGGCACTGCCATCGACCTGGAACTGCGCGGGATCGCGCAGGGCGCCATTCTGGATGCCTCGCTGACGAACAAGCTGTTTGTGACGCTGCAATTCATGCTGTCGGATGGGCTGTACGCCTTTGTCACGGTAATGAGCGTGGTGCTGATCCTGACCTTCCTCGTCACCTCGGCGGATTCGGGCATTCTGGTGATGAATACGATCATGGCGGGCGGGGCTGTCGATACCGGCATCAAGCATCGCATCATCTGGGGCATTCTGCTGACCTTGGTGATCGCGGCGCTGATCATTGCTGGCGGAGGCGGGTTAAGCGCCTTGCAGAATGCGATGATCATCGGCGCTTTGCCCTTTACATTCGTCATGGTGCTGATGTGCCTGTCTTTGGTCAAGGCGCTGTATCGCGACCATCTGCGCGACCGCTATGGCGTCGCGCTGGAAGCCTGACAAAACCTGAGATCCATTCTGAAACCCGCCCCGAAACGGGCGGGTTTTCGTATTTTTATGGCCGGCTTCGTGCAGGTCGTTTCCTGCAAGGAAATTTCGCATTCCTTGACGCGGCGGGCTGGAATGATCGCCAATCTGGCCCTGCCATCCTAGCCGAGTATCCCCCATGAACATCGCCGAAATCCGCATCTACAGCCACGAGTTGCCGGTCAGAAACGGCCCCTATCGCATGGCCAGTTCCCAGGTCTGGTCGCTGACCACCACATTGGTCGAGTTGGTCGCCGACAACGGCCTTTCGGGCTGGGGCGAGACCTGCCCCGTCGGCCCCACCTATGCCGAGGCCCATACCGGCGGCGCGCTGGCGGCGCTGATACAGATGGCGCCGGGGCTGATCGGCGCCGCATTGCTGCCGGTGCCGCTGCATCGGCGGATGGATGAATTGCTGTGCGGCCACAACTATGCCCGCGCTGCCATCGACATCGCCGCCCATGACCTGTTGGGCAAGCATCTGGGCGTCAGCGTCTCGGACCTTTTGGGTGGCGCGCTGACGGACCGTGTGCCGTCCTATTACTCGATCGGTATCTGCCCGCCCGACGAGGCCGCACGGATCGCCGCCGAAAAGCAGCGCGAAGGCTATCCGCGCCTGCAACTGAAGCTGGCGGGTCGCCCGGTCGATCAGGATATCGAGGCGCTGCGCAAGGTCTGGCAGGCTGTCGGGTCGACCGGGATCGGGCTGGCGGCTGACGGTAATCGCGGCTGGACCACCCGCGATGCGCTGCGGATCAGCCGCGAATGCCCGGATATCCCCTTCATTCTGGAACAGCCCTGCGACAGCATCGACGATCTGCGCACGATACGATCTCTGTGCCATCACGGCATCTATATGGACGAAAACGGCACCAGCCTGGCCTCGGCCGTCATCGCAGCCGGTTCGGGGCTGGTCGACGGCTTCGGGATGAAGGTCACGCGCATCGGCGGGCTGCATCCGATGCGCGCCTTCCGCGACATCTGCGCCGCCCGGAATCTGCCCCATACTTGCGACGATGCCTGGGGTGGCGACATCATAGCCGCCGCCTGCACCCATGTCGCCGCCACCGTCCCGCCGCGCCTGCTGGAAGGTGCCTGGCTGGCCGCCTCCTATATCGACGGCAATTATGACCCTGTGAACGGGATCAGCATCGAAGGCGGCCATATCGCGCGACCCAGGGGGCCGGGGCTGGGCGTGGTGCCCGAGCCGGGTATCTTCGGCGATCCGGTCGCCGTTTTCGGCAAGGGGGCCTGAGATGGAGCTCAACGGAAAACGCGCATTGATCACCGGCGCCGCAGGCGGGATCGGCGGGGCGATCACGCGGATGCTGCGCGAGCGCGGCGCGCGGGTCGCGGTTGCGGATCGCGATACCGGCGGGGTCGAGGCCGACGCGCATCTGCCCGGCGATCTGCTGGATGGCGCCTATGCCGACGCCTTGCCGGGTCGCGCGGCCAAGGCGCTTGGCGGGCTGGATATCGTCGTCAACAACGCGGGCGTCATCACCCGCGGGCCGGTCACCGACAGCAGCGATGCCGATCTGGCGCTGTCCCTTGGCGTCAATGTCACCGCGCCCTTCCGCATCTGCCGCGCCGCCATTCCGATCATGGCCGAGGGCGGTGGCGGAGCCATCGTCAATGTCGCATCCTGCTGGGGGCTGCGGCCCGGCCCGAACCATGCGCTGTATTGCATGACCAAGGCCGCCATCGCCTCGCTGACGCAATGCATGGGCATGGATCACGCCCATCAGGGCATCCGCATCAACGCCGTCTGCCCGAACGAGGTGAACACGCCGATGCTGCTTACAGGCTTTGCCCGGCGCGGCTTTGACCCCGATAGGGCAGTGGCCGAACTGGGCCTGACCGTGCCCCTCGGCCGCATCGCCGAGCCCGAGGATATCGCCGATGTGGTGCTGTTCCTCGCCTCGGACGCGGCGCGTTACATGTGCGGGTCGCTGGTCGAGGTGAATGGCGGAAAGGCCGTGGCATGATGCGCTTTCAGGGCAAGGTCGCGCTGGTCACGGGCGGGCGCAGCGGCATCGGTCGCGCCATCGCGGCGCGGCTGCGCGACGAGGGCGCGCGGGTCTTTACCGCCCAACGCGGCCCCGACCCGGAATTCGACGGGATCGAGGTCGATTTCGCCGACCCGGACGCCCCGGCGCGGGTGGTGGATCAGGTCACCGGGCAGGCCGGGCGGCTGGATGTGCTGGTCAACAATGCCGGCGTCATGCAGGAAGCCGGCATTGCCGAAATGTCGCTGGCCGACTGGCAGCGTACGCTGGCCGTGAACCTGACGGCGCCCTTCCTGACCATCAAGGCCGCGCTGCCGCATCTGCGCGCCGCGCGTGGCTCTATCGTCAATATCGGTTCCATCGAGGGGCTGGGCAGCAATCCGCAGCACGCCGCCTATTGCGCGTCCAAGGCGGGGCTGCACGGACTGACGCGGGCGGTGGCGGTCGATCTGGGGGCCGATGGCATCCGCTGCAATGCGGTGGCTCCGGGCTGGATCGACACCGATCTGAACATGGATTTCATTGACAGCCAGCCCGATCCGGCCCGGTTCCGCGACCAGATCGGCCGCATTCACCCGATTGGCCGCACCGGCCAGCCCGAAGAGGTCGCCGCGCTGGTGGCCTTTCTCGCTGCCGGGGAAAGCGGCTTCATCACCGGGCAGGTCTATGTCGTCGATGGCGGGCGCATGGCGAAACTGAGCCTGCCGTGACCGCCTATTCGTCCCGCGCGCGCCATTCCTTCCAGCGCAGCACCGCATTGGCGCCGATCTGCTGGAAGGGCTGCGGCGGCAGGCGCTTGGGCCGTGCTTGGGTGGTGAAATAATCGGTAATGGCGCTGGTCGTCCCGCAGGCCAGTTCCGCAGCGCCGATGCCGGTCAGCGTGCCCCGTGTGGTGCCAAGCCCGTTCTGGACGCAGCCGGAAAACACGCCCTTATCGACCTCGCGCATCACCGCAACGCCATTCAGGCTCAGGCACAGATGCCCGGCCCAGCCATGTTCCATCCGCATCCCCGCAAGCTGGGGGAAACGCTGGTCGAACTTGCGCTGCATCACGCCCGCCGCCCGCGCCATCTCGGATGCCGAGGGCCGCGTGCTGGGACGCAGCGTGGCGCAGCTGCGAATGACGATGCGATTGCCGCCTTGCCCGGCATCAATGCGCCTGACCGTGGTGCCCATCGGGTCCGATGGCGTGATCCCCCAACGCGGCTGACCGCCCAATCTGGCCAGCGCATCAGCCCCCAGTTCCGGGGTCATGACAGCATAAAGAAACAGGTGCATCAGCCGCCCGCGCTCGAACCCGAAGCTTTCCAGATGGCCGTTGACGGTCAGGATCACGCGCGGCGCGCTGACCGCACCCTTGGCGGTCTCGACCCGCCAATGCCCCGATTGCCGCCGAAAGCCGGTGGCGGGCGAGTTCTCGTAAATCGCAACCCCCTGCGCCGCCAGCCCGCGCGCCAGCCCCCGGATATATCCGGCAGGTTGCAGCATCACCGTTCCCGGCGTGTAAAGCCCCGAGGCATAGTGACCCGAGCCGGTCAGTTCTCGCATTTGCTGGGCGTCCAGCATTTCGCTGGTCTCGGCCAAACTCGCCAGATGCTGCGCATAGCTGGCATTATGCGCCTGAGCCGCCGCGCTGACCGCGCCATTCACCTTGCCCGCCGGGTCGTAGAAATTCGGGTCGATGCCGTATTCGTCCACCGCCTCGTCAGCAAAGCCGATGGCGTGGCGGTTCAGCCCGATCATCACCCGGTCGTCGCCGGACCCCGAATAGTCATCCGATTGCAGATCATGCGGCAGGTCGATCATGAAGCCGGAATTGCGGCCTGCGGCGCCCTCGGCCACGCGCCCGGCCTCCAGCACGACAACCCGTGCACCGGGCTGCAACTGGGTCAGCCGCCGGGCCGCTGACAGCCCGGCGAAACCCGCTCCGATGATGACGAAATCGGCGGCCTGGTCAGCCTCCAACGCGCGGGCAGGCGGCTGCGGTCCGAGGATCGCGTTCCATGCCGCTGCCCCTTGCTGAACCGGAAGACGCTTCGCGCGATGGTCGCTCAATCCACGGCCTCGTCGCTGTCATCGGCAAGGTCGATCCAGATGGTTTTCAGCTGCGTATACTGGTCATGCGCGTGTATCGAATTATCCCGCCCGCCAAAACCCGACTGCTTGTAGCCGCCAAAGGGCGTGGTGATATCGCCCTCGCCAAAGCTGTTCACTGTCACCGTCCCGGCCCGCAGCATCCGCGCCCCGCGAATGGCGCGCTTGGCATTGGCGGTGAACAGGGACGCGCAAAGTCCGTAATCGGTATCATTGGCCACGCGGATCGCCTCGTCAAAACTGGCGACCTCGATCACGGAAAGGACCGGGCCAAAGATTTCCTCGCGCGCCAGCAGGGCGTCATTGCCGGGCACCTCGACGACCGTTGCCTCGACAAAGGCGCCATCATGGGTCTTGCCGCCGATCACGACCTTTTCGGCCTTGTCCAGATAGCCGCTGACCTTGGCGAAATGCGCCGGGCTGACCAGCGCGCCGACCCGCGTTTCGGGGTCCAGCGGATCGCCCACGTTCCAGGCCTTGGCGTGATGGGCGATGCGCGCCAGCAGATCGGCTTTCACATCCTTGTGGACGATTAGCCGCGAGGCCGCCGAGCAATTCTCGCCCATGTTCCAGAAGGCGCCATTGACCACATGCGCGGCGACGCGGTCCAGATTTTCGGCGTCCTCCAGAACGATGGCCGGGTTCTTGCCGCCCATTTCCAGCACGACTTCCTTGACGTTCGATTCCGCCGAATAGGTCAGGAAACGCTTGCCGGTCACGGTCGAGCCGGTGAAGGACACCATGTCGATATCGGTGTGCCGGCCGATGGGTTCGCCCACCTCGGCTCCGCCGCCCGGCAGCACGTTCAGCACACCGGGCGGCAGGCCCGCATCGCTGGCCAGTTCGGCAATGCGCAAAGCGGTCAAGGATGTCTCTTCGGCGGGTTTCACGATGACCGAGCAACCCGAGGCCAGCGCAGGGCCGATCTTCCAGGCCAGCATCAGCAGCGGGAAGTTCCAGGGCAGGACCAGACCCACCACGCCGATGGGTTCGCGGATGATCATGGCGATATGATCGTCGGATGCCGGGCTGACCTGATCATAGATCTTGTCGATCAGTTCCGCGTGCCATTTCAGGCAGTTGATGGTTTCCGGCACATCGACGGTTTCGCAATCATAGATGGTCTTGCCCGAATCGAGGCTTTCCATCACCGCCAGTTCATGCGCGTTGCGGGTGATCAACTTGCACAGCCGGATCAACACATCCTTGCGCGCGGAAGGGTGCAGGCGCGACCAGCGGCCATCCTCAAAGGCCTGGCGCGCCTTTTCGACAGCGAAATCCACGTCAGCCGCGTCACAGGCGGCAATCTGGGCCAGATCCTCGCCCGTGGCCGGGTTCACCGTGGCGAAGGTCTTGCCCGAGATCGCCGGGCGAAAGCCGCCGTCGATGAAGGCACCCGTGGGCAGGTCCAGATCCTTGGCGATGGCCCGGTATTCGTCTTTCGTCAGCAAGCTGCTCATGCCCGGCCCTCCGCCTGAATATCCGCAATCGTTCGTTTCAATACGCTGACCACCTGTTCCAAGGCGCGCTTGTCATCCTTGTTCAGCGCCTTCAGCGGGGCGCGCACGACCGAGCAGTCGATGCCGGTCATGGTCACGCCATGCTTGATGGTCTGGATGAACTTGCCGCCCTGTTCCAGCACCCGCATCAGCGGCATCATCGCCGACATGATCCGGCGGCCCTTGGCGAAATCGCCCTCGATCACGCAGGCCTGATACAGCGCGACATGTTCCCCCGGCAGGAAATTCGAGCCGCCGCAGACCCAGAAGGGCGCGCCCCAGGCAAAGAATTCCAGCGCCTGATCGTCCATGCCGCAGCCCAATTGGATATGCGGATAGTCGCGCGCCAGAAGATGCACCCGGTTGATATCGCCAGAGCTTTCCTTGATGCCGCAGAAGTTGCGTGACCGGCCGACGCGGTCCAGAAATTCCTCGCCCATCATGGTGCCGGTGCGGCCGGGATAGTTATACAGCATGATCGGCAGGTCGGCGGCCTTGTCGATGGCCAGCGCGTTCAGCGCGTTTTCGCGGTCCGTGGGCACCGAATAGGGCGGGCTGGCCAGCAGGATCGCATCGGCGCCCATGTCACGCGCCGCCCGCGCCAGTTCGATCGAATCCGAGGTCAGCATCGCGCCCGTGCCCACCACTACCGGCACCCGGCCCGCCGTATGTTCGACGGTCAGCCGGGCAATCTCGATCCGCTCGGCGACGGTCTGGGCGTAATTTTCGCCGGTCGAGCCGCCCGAGATCAGACCGTGCACGCCCTGGCCGATCAGCCAGTCGATGACGCGGCCAAGATCGTCGGCGCGCAGGGTCATGTCCTCGGCCCAGGGGGTGACCACCGGGGTATAGATGCCGTCAAATCGGAAACGTGGTGTCATGCGGTCCTCGTCAGGTTGTCGACAGGGCGGTTTGGGGGCGGGGCAATTCGCCCAGGGGGATGTCCAGCCGGGCGGGCATCACGAACAACTCGATCTGGCCGCGCGACAGGTTCCAATGCTCGTCGGCCAGCTGGCCCGCGCGTTCCGCGTCGCGGGCTTCGATTGCTGCGATGATTTCGTCATGCTGCTGGCTGGCCTTGGACAGATTCTGCACCATCTCGGGCGATTGCGGGCGGTAGAAGGTGGTCCCGATCCGCGCATGGTCGATCAGCAGCCGGTTGAACGAAGGGGACAGGTAGATATTGCCCGCCATCTCGCCAGTGATCTCGTGAAAGCGGTGATTGGCAAGCGAGCGGTCGACCGCGCTGCCGTCGCGCAGGGCGGCGCGGAACCGGGCCTGAGCATCGCGCAGGCCTGCAATCTGGCCGGCATTGGCGTTCTGCGCCGCCAGCCGCAGGATCGCGCCATAGATCATCGGGGCCGCGACAAAGAAATCGCGCATCGTCGAAAGGTGCATTTCCGAGGCGCGGGCCGAGCGGTTCTCGCGCAGGACGACATAGCCCTCGCCCGCCAATTGCCGCAGCACCTCGCGCAAGGGGGTGCGGGAAATTTCGAACTCACTGGACAGACGCGCCTCGTCGATATCGGCGCCCGGCGCCAGCCGGGTTGACAGGATTTCCAGGCGCAGATGCTCGTACAGCACCGTCTTGGTGGTCTTGTTTTCCATGTTCTTCCTTCGCTTCTGCCGGTTTGTCGGCGGTCCCGAGGATGGATTGGAATCACATCATGATCTAGTGTGACAAACTGTATAAAGTATGTATAAAGTTATGCGACAGATGCAATACATAAAGCGACTCGTGATGGGGAAAGCATGATGATTTCTGGGGAGGGCGGTCCGGTCATCGACTGCCGAAATCTGTGGAAGATCTTTGGCCATCGGGCGGATGAGGCGATGAAAGCCGTTCGCGAACAAGGTCTTGGCAAATCCGACGTGCGCGACCGTTTCAATTGCGTCGTCGGCGTTCAGGATGCCAGCTTCACCGTCGCGCGGGGCGAGATCTTTTGCATCATGGGGCTGTCCGGTTCGGGAAAGTCGACCCTGATTCGCCACGTGAACCGGTTGATCGAGCCGACCTCGGGGCAGATGATGATCGAGGGCCACGACATCAACACGCTGCCGCGCGAGGCCTTGCGCCAGATCCGCGCAGAAAAGATCGGCATGGTGTTTCAGAACATGGCGCTGATGCCGCATCGGACCGTCATGGACAACGTCGCCTTCGGCCTGGAGGTGCGCGGCAAGTCCCGCGACGAACGCCATCACGTTGCGCAGCGCGCCATCGAGGCGGTCGATCTGGCCGGTTGGGAAAGCAAGTATCCAGATGAGCTGTCGGGCGGCATGCAGCAGCGGGTGGGCCTGGCCCGCGCCATCGCCGCCGATCCGGCGATCCTGCTGATGGACGAACCTTTCTCGGCGCTGGACCCGCTGATCCGGCGGCAGTTGCAGGACAAGTTCATGGCGCTGTCGGCCGAGATGAAAAAGACCACGCTGTTCATCACGCATGACCTGGACGAGGCGATACGCATCGGCGACCGCATCGCCATCATGAAGGATGGGGTGCTGGTGCAGGTCGGCACGCCCGAGGAAATCGTGACCGCGCCGGCCGATGATTATGTGGCCGATTTCGTCGCCGGAATATCCAAGCTGGATCTGGTGACCGCCGCGCGGATCATGCAGCCCCTTGGCCAATATGCGCAGGGCAATGGCCCGCAGGATACCGCGTCCTGGCCGGTCGCCCGCCCCGAGGACAAGCTGAACGAACTGGTCGAGCTGGCCGTGGGCACCGACGATCCGATTCTGATCGTGGCCGGTGAACAGCCGATCGGCGTGGTCACCAAGCGCGCGCTGTTGCGCGGCATTCAGGGGCGCGACGACGCCAATGCCGAAGGAAAGGCCGCCTGATGGACGAGAATTTCAACTGGCTGAACCCCTTTGCCTCGGTCGATCTGGGCATTGGCGCATGGGCCAATGGCATCAAGCAATGGGCCATCTCGAACCGCGAGATGATCCAGCCGCCGAAACAGTTCTTCGAATCGGTCATCGCGGCCATCGAGGGCGCGCTGCAAGCCATTCCGCCAGTGGTGATGCTGGTCATCATCGGCCTGATCGCCTGGCAGGCGGCGGGACGGCGCGCGGCGGGGATCGTGGTGGCCTGCCTGATCGTGCTGGGCCTTCTGGCGCCCGAGGCATGGGGGCTGGCGATGACCACGCTGGCCATCGTGATCGCCTCGGTCATCCTTTGCGTGCTGATCGGGCTGCCTCTGGGCATTCTGGCGGGCAAGAATGACCGCTTTGAAGGCCTGATTCGGCCGGTGCTTGATACGATGCAGACCATTCCGGCCTTTGTCTATCTGGTGCCGGTGGTGATGATGATCGGCATCGGCAATGTCTCGGGCGTGATCGTCACCATCATCTTTGCGCTGCCGCCGCTGGTGCGGCTGACCTCGCTTGGTATTCGCGGTGTGAACCCCTCGGTTGTCGAGGCCGCGCGGGCGTTCGGCGCCTCGCCCCGGCAGATCCTGTTCAAGGTCGAATTGCCGCTGGCCACGCCGACCATTCTGGCGGGGCTGAACCAGACGATCATGCTGTCGCTGTCGATGGTGGTGATCGCCTCGATGATCTCGGTCAAGGGCCTGGGCAACGAGGTGCTGCGCGCCATGGGCCGGCTGGATGCCGGCAAGGCCATCGTCGGCGGCCTTGGCATCGTCATGCTGGCCATCGTGCTGGACCGGATCACCCAGGGGCTTGGCCGTTCCGGTCGCGAACGCGGCCATCGTCACTGGTGGGAAACCGGCCCGGTCGGGCTGCTGACCCGCCCATTCCGCAAAACTGCCTGAAAACCAACCGCATAAACCAACCTGGAGGACAATAATGAAACTGATTTCCCTGACTGCGGCGATGGCATTGGCGCTTGCCGCCCCCGCCTTTGCCCAAGACAAGCCCGGCGAAGGCGTCACCGTGCGCCCGATGCTGCCGACCCAGATCGAGGAGCACTTCCAGCACCGCATCCTGTTCCGCGCGCTTCAGGATCTTGGCTATACCGTGGCCGAGCCGAACGAGGCCGAATATCAGACCATCCACCTGGCCCTTGGCACGGGCGACGCGGATTTTACGGCCGTCAGCTGGCGCACGCTGCATGATGCCTTTTATCAGGAAGCCGGTGGCGACGCGGTGCTGACCAAGGTTGGCACCTATATTCAGGGCGCGCTTCAGGGCTATCTGGTTGACAAGGCCACCTATGATTCCGGCGTTACCGATCTGAGCCAGCTGAAAGACCCGGAAATTGCCGCCAAATTCGATGCCGATGGCGACGGCAAGGCCGATCTGGCCGGCTGCATCCCTGGCTGGGGGTGCGAGCGGGTGATCGAAACCGCGCTGGACGCATACGAGCTGCGCGATACCGTGACCCATAACCAGGGCGCCTATCAGGCGATGATCGCCGATGTCATGGCCCGTTTCCAGAATGGCCAGCCGATCCTGTATTACACCTGGACGCCCTATTGGGTTTCGGGTGCGCTGGTGCCGGGTCGCGATGTCGAATGGCTAAGCGTGCCCTTTACCGCGCTGCCCGAAGGTTACACCGGCAATACCGAGTTCAACGGCAAGAACCTTGGCTTTGCGGTCGACAGTATCGGCGTCGTTGCCCGAAATGACTTCCTTGAGGCAAATCCGGCAGCGGCCAAGCTGTTCGAGGTCGCAACGCTCGACATCAACGATATCTCGGCCGAGAATAAGCTGATCGCCGATGGCGAGGACAGTTCGGCCGATATCGACAAACATGTCGATGACTGGATCGAGGCGCATCGCGAGACCTATGACAGCTGGTTGCAGCAGGCTCGCGACGCCGCCAAGTGACATAGGCCGGGTCCGGGCCATCATGACGGGTTGTGCGATCGCCAGGTCGCACAACCCTTTTACGTGCAGGGATGAGGAACATGCGGACCCAACATTTCGTTTTCATCCTGATCGAGGAACATACGCATCTGTCGCTGTCCTGCGCGATCGAGCCGCTGCGCATGGCCAATCTGATCAGCGACCAGCCGCTGTATTCCTGGTCCTACGCATCCGCGAATGGCGAAAATTCGACGGCCTCGAACGGCTCGGTCACGCTGGTGCAGCATGATCTGGCGAACCTGCCGCGTTGTGACCGGCTGTTCCTGATCAGCGGGATGAACATGAACCGCTATATCTCGCCTGGATTGCTGGTCTGCTTGCGTCAGGCGCGCAGCAGGGGGGTGCCCGTCGGTGCGCTGTGTTCCGCCGCCTGGATGCTGGCCGAGGCGAGGTTTCTGGACGGAATGCGCGCGGCGATCCACTGGGATTACCACGATGCCTTCGCCGAACGCTTCCCCGAGGTGAAATTGGTTCGCAACATCTTTGTCGCCGATGAGCGCCATGTCACCGCTGCCTCGGGTGCGGCAACCGCCGATCTGATGCTGCACCTGATCGCCGCCGATCACGGCTATGACCTGTCGGTCGCCGTTTCGGACATGATGGTCTATTCCAGTGCGCGCGAAGGCTCGGCCGAACAGAAGGTGTCGCTTCAGGCCCGCGTCGGGATGCGCAACCCCCATATCGCCCGTGCCATCCAGATCATGCGCGCCGCGCTGGAGGATCCGGTTCCCCCCGCCACGATCGCGCGGCAGCTGGGTATTTCGGTGCGGCAGCTGGAACGCCTGTTCGGGCGCCATTTCAACACCTCGCCCAAACGCTATTACACCGAGCTGCGACTGGAACGCGCGCGCAACCTGCTGCTGCAAACGGAACTGTCCATATCGGAAATCGCCGTTGCCTGCGGCTTTCAAAGCGGCGGGCATTTCACCCGCGTCTATCGCGACCAATATGGCACCACCCCCACGACACAGCGTGGCCGCATGGCCTGATGCCGTTCAGGCGGCGGGCTGAAAGCCGTGCAGGGCGTGAAAGCGGCGCAATTCGCGATCGCTTGCGGGCAGCCCGCTGAAGGTTTTCACATAATCGGGGATGCGGGCCATGCGGGTGGCCATATCCTCGCGCACCTGCATCGAGATATAGCCGATCTGCACCAGATAGACCGTGCGCGCCCGCACATCGGCCTCGCCCTCGGCAAAGCCGAATCGCCCGAACATGCGCCGGATTGCATCCAGCCGGGCAGCATCGGCGGCATTGACGCGGGCGGCCACCGCCTCGGACTGATGCGCCCAACCGCGCACCGCCAGATCCAGCCCCGACGCGAAGGGGCCGTCATCCAGAAAGATGCCGATCAGGTTCAGCACGGCCTCGCCAATCGTCTCGGCATAGGCTTCGGCAGCAGTGATCAGGCTGGCGGTATTCGTCGCCTCCCAATCATCCAGCAGTGCATCAAGCAGCGCCCCGCGATCCTTGAAAAACCAGTAGAAACTGGTGCGTGACAGGTTCAGTCGGGCCGCAAGCGGCTGGATCTTCACCGCGTCCAGACCGGCCTCGACAAAGGCGTCGCGCGCCGCCGTCAGCCATCCTTCGCGAGAGCCGCGCCAGCCGCTGTCCTTCTGATCGGGATCATGCGTGTCCATTGCCGCAAGCTAGCCCGCAATCCGGGCTTGCGCAAGAAAATCGTCACTAGTGAACGAAAACTTGATATAACTGAACAGTTTGACGATCCTGTACCCGCCAGCATGGGAGCGCGCGATGTCCAAAGACCCTCTCCTCCAGCCTTATCAGCTAAAGCACCTGACCCTTCGCAACCGGATCATGACCACCAGTCATGAACCGGCTTACCCCGAGGACGGGATGCCCAAGGAACGCTATGCCGCCTATCACGCCGAACGCGCCAAGGCGGGCGTGGCGCTGGCGATGACGGCGGGGTCGGCGGCGGTGTCCAGGGACAGCCCGCCCGTGTTCAACAACGTGCTGGCCTATAAGGACGAGGTCGTGCCCTGGATCCGGCGGCTGACCGATGCCTGCCACGACCATGGCTGCGCGGTGATGATCCAGTTGACCCATCTGGGCCGCCGCACCGGCTGGTCCAAGGGCGACTGGCTGCCCTCGGTATCGTCCTCGAAACATCGCGAGCCGGCGCATAAGGCCTTCCCCAAGCTGGCCGAGGATTGGGACATCCAGCGCATCATCGGCGATTTCGCCGACGCGACCGAGCGGATGAAGGCAGGCGGCATGGATGGCATCGAATTGCAGGTTTACGGCCATCTGCTTGACCAGTTCTGGTCGCCGCTGACCAATGATCTGGACGGGCCTTATGGCGGGCAGACGCTGGACAGCCGGATGAAACTGCTGATGGACGTGCTGGCCGGTATCCGCAAGCGCGTGGGCGATGATTTCATCGTGGGCCTGCGCTATACGGCGGATGAGGCCGAGGCGGGCGGCATCACCCCCGAGGAAGGGATCGAGATTTCCAAACGCCTCGCCGCCACCGGCATGGTCGATTTCCTGAACGTCATCCGGGGGCGCATCCATACCGACCCGGCGATGACCGATGTGATCCCGGTGCAGGGCATGAAGAACGCCCCGCATCTGGATTTCGCGGGCGAGGTGAAGAAGGCGACCGGCATGCCCACCTTCCACGCCGCCAAGATCCCAGATGTGGCCACCGCCCGCCATGCCGTCGCGGCGGGCCTTCTGGACATGGTCGGCATGACCCGCGCCCATATGGCCGACCCCCATATCGTGCGAAAGATCATCGAGGGGCGCGAGGATGACATTCGCCCCTGCGTCGGCGCGACCTTCTGCCTGGATCGCATCTATGCGGCCGGTGACGCGCTTTGCATCCACAACGCCGCCACGGGGCGCGAATTGACCATGCCGCATGACATTCCTGCGGCCGAGGCGAAGAAAAAGGTCGTCATCGTCGGCGCCGGCCCTGCGGGGCTGGAGGCTGCGCGCGTGGCCTCACAGCGTGGCCATGACGTGACCGTCTTCGAGGCGCAGCCCGATCCCGGCGGGCAGGTGCGGCTGACCGCGCAAAGCCCGCGCCGGCGCGAGATGATCTCGATCATCGACTGGCGCATGGCGCAATGCGCGGCGCGCGATGTGGAGTTCCGCTTCAACGCATGGGCGGATGCCGATGACGTCACCGCGCTGAACCCCGATGTGGTGATCGTGGCGACGGGCGGGTTGCCCAATACGGAACTGTTCGAAAGCGGGAAAGAGCAGGATCTGGTCGTCACCGCATGGGATATCATTTCCGGCGATGTGAAGCCGGGGCAGAATATCCTGATCTATGATGAAAGCGGCGATCACCCGGCGCTGATGGCGGCCGAGATTGCCGCCAAGGCAGGGGCGACGGTAGAAGTCATGACCCCGGACCGCACTTTCGCGCCCGATATCATGGCGATGAATCTCGTGCCCTATATGCGCGCGCTTCAGGACAAGGACGTGACCTTTACCGTCACCCGGCGGCTTCTGGATGTGACCCGCGACGGCAACCGGCTGAAGGCCAAGATCGGCACCGATTACAGCAGCTTCACCAGCGAAAAGACCTATGATCAGGTGGTGGTGAACTATGGCACGCTGCCGCTGGCCGACCTTTATTTCGACCTGCGCCCGCTGTCGTCGAACGAGGGAGAGGTCGATTACGACACCCTGATCGCCGGTGGCCCTCAGACCGTGACCCGCAACCCTGACGGCCAGTTCCAGCTGTTCCGCATCGGCGACGCGGTCAGTGCGCGCAACATCCATGCCGCGATCTATGACGCGCTGCGGCTGGTGAAGGATATCTGACATGCGATCCTCGCGCACGATCCATGTCATATCCGCCCATGCCGAGGGCGAAGTCGGCGATGTCATCGTCGGTGGCGTGCTGCCTCCGCCCGGCGATACCGTGTGGGAGCAATCCCGCTGGATCGCCCGCGACCAGTCCTTGCGCAATTTCGTCCTGAACGAGCCGCGCGGCGGGGTCTTTCGCCATGTGAACCTGCTGGTCCCGCCCAAGCATCCCGAGGCGCAGGCCGCATGGATCATCATGGAGCCAGAGGACACGCCGCCCATGTCCGGCTCGAACTCCATCTGCGTCTCGACCGTGCTCTTGGACGGCGGCCTGATCCCCATGCAGGAGCCCGAGACGCATATGGTGCTGGAAGCGCCGGGCGGGCTGGTCCGCGTGCGCGCCGAATGCCAGGGTGGCAAGGCGCAGCGGATTTTTGTCGAGAACCTGCCATCATTCGCCGCCGAACTGGATGCCGCGCTCGAGGTCGAGGGGCTGGGCACACTGACCGTCGATACCGCCTATGGCGGCGACAGTTTCGTGATCGTTGACGCTGCCGCCTTGGGGTTTTCGCTGGTCGCGGATGAGGCGCATGACCTCGCCACCCTGGGCGTGCGCATCACCAATGCCGCGACCCAGCAGCTTGGTTTTCATCACCCCGAAAACCCCGACTGGCGGCATATTTCCTTCTGCCTGTTCGCCGGGCCGCTGGTCGATGGCCCCGAGGGGTTAGAGGCCGGGGCCGCCGTCGCCATCCAGCCGGGCAAGGTCGACCGCTCGCCCACCGGCACGGCGCTGTCGGCGCGGATGGCGGTGCTGCATCAGCGCGGGCGGATGAAAGTGGGCGACCGGCTGACGGCGCGGTCCGTCATTGGCTCGACCTTCGGGGGGCGGATTCTGGGCGAGACCCGCGTGGGCGACCGCCCGGCGATCCGGCCTGAAATCTCGGGGCGTGGCTGGATTACCGGCATCCATCAGCACATGCTGGACCCCTCGGACCCATGGCCCGAGGGATACAAGCTGACCGATACATGGGGGGCCAGATGATGCGGATCGGGGTGATCGGAACGGGCACCATCGCGACAGCAGTGGTGCGCGGGATCGCGGGCGATGGCCATCAGATCACCGTGTCGGAACGCAGCGCGGCCAATGCGGCGGCGCTGGCGGGGGAGTTCGGGAATGTCTCGGTCGCGGGCAATCAGGCGGTGCTGGATGCCAGCGACGTGGTCATTCTGGGCCTGATGGCCGATCAGGCGGCGACGATCCTTGGCCCGTTGCAGTTTCGCGCGGATCAGCGGGTGATCTCACTGATGGCGGGGACGGGGCTGGATCAGGTCGCGGGCCTGGTCGCACCGGCCAAGGCCGCCGCGATCATGCTGCCCTTTCCCGGCATCGCCGCTGGCGGCACGCCGATCATGATGCTGGGCGATGCGGATCTGGTGGGCGCGCTGTTCGGGGCGAAGAACACCATATTCGCCCTGAAAGACGGGGCCGAGCTTGACGCCTATACCTGCGCGCAGGCGGTGGTTTCACCCGTGGCGCGGATGGTGGCGGACACCGCCGAATGGCTGGGCGCAAGGGTCAGCGACCCCGTGATGGGCGAGGCGTTCTTGCGCGAACTCGTCGCCTCCAGCCTTGCCGGCACGGAATCCCGCGCGCTGATCGCCGCGCTGAACACGCCCGGCGGCTATAACCAGCGGCTGCGCGTGCATATGGAGGACAGCGGTATCACGCCGGCGCTGATGCAAGGGCTGGACCGGCTGGAGTCCGCCTCGTGACGCTGAAGCACGCGCTTCAGCCGCTGGAATTGCGGCACAGGACGCTGCGCAACCGCATCGTCTTTGGTGCCCATACTGCGAATATGGCGCAGGACGGCATGCCGGGCGATCAGCATCTGGGCTATTATCTGGAACGCGCGCTTGGCGGGGCCGCGATGATCGTGGTTGAGCCGATGCCGGTTCACCCCGCCGCCCTGCTGACGCGGGGCAATTTCCGTCCCTGTTCGGACGCTGTGATCCCGCATTTCGCCCGGATCACCCATGCCTGCAAGGATGCCGGCGCGGTGATGGTTCAGCAGCTTTACCATGTCGGCGCGCATGGGGATTGGGATAACAGCTGGCATGCCAGCTGGTCGCCCTCGGGCGGGCCCAGCTATCACGACAATGATGGCAGCCACGCGATGACTGCGGCCGAGATCGACGAGACCATTCAGGCCTTTGTCGACGCCGCCATCCGCTGCCAGAAAGCCGGTTTCGACGGGGTCGAGGTCTGGGCTGCCTATCATTCCCTGCTGGATCAGTTCTGGACGCCCTTTTCCAATCAGCGTGGCGACGATTGGGGCGGTGCGCTGGAAAACCGCACCCGGCTGTCGCGCAAGATCATGGCCCGCATCCGCGCCGCCTGCGGCGATGATTTCATCATCGGGCTGGCCATCAGCGATAATGGCGACACCCCGCCCTGCCTCAGCCGCGACGAGACGGTCGAAATCGTCGCCCTGCACGACGCCGAAGGCTTGATGGATTACGTCACCGTCGGCGCCGGAAACTATCTGGATTTCCACCGCATCATTCCCAGCTTTCAATATCCCGAAAATCTGGGCGCCGATCTTGCCGCGCAGTTGAAACAGGCCGGGCTGCGCGCCCGTGTCATCGCCGAGGCGAATATCCGCACGCCCGAGAATGCCAATACGCTGATCGGGGCAGGGCAGGCCGATCTGGTATCCATCGTGCGGGGCCAGATCGCCGATCCGCATCTGGTCAACAAGGCGGCCTCGGGCAGGACCGAGGATATTCGGGGCTGCCTGTCCTGCAATCAGCAATGCTGGGGCCGGCGCGGGCGCGACTATTACATCTCGTGCCTCGTCAACCCGTCGGCGGGACACGAATATCTGTGGGGTGGCGATCGTTTCCAGCCCGCCGCACGGCCGCAATCGGTTCTGGTCGTCGGCGGTGGCCCGGCCGGGCTTGAAGCCGCCCGTGTCGCGGCGGCGCGTGGGCATCGGGTGACCCTTGCCGAGGCCGGGCCGGATCTGGGCGGGCAATTCCGGCTGGCGGGGCTGCAACCCCGCCGAGGCCAGATCACCGATCTGATCGGCTGGTATGGCCGGCAATTGCAGGGGCTGGGGGTCGATTTGCGGCTGAACAGCTATCTGGACGCCGAGGATATCGCGGCGATCGGCGCTGACCGGATCATCCTCGCCACGGGATCGTTGCCTGCCGGCACGGGGTTCCAGAAGGCGCTGCCGCAGATGGCCGCCCTGCCGGGGATCGGCATCGGCAATGTCTGGTCGGCCGAGGATGTGATGGGCCGCGCCGCCCGGCCGGGCGCGCGCGTCATCGTGCTGGACGAAGGCGGGCACTGGCGCGGCATCGGCACCGCCTGGCATCTGGCCGAGGCCGGCCATCAGGTCACCATCGTCACCCCCGATGCGATGATCGCGCGCGATCTGGTGCGCAGCGCGACCGATCTGCCCGCGCGGCAGGCGCTGGCCCGGCTTGGGGTGCGGTTCGTCACCGAAACCGTCCTGACCGAATGGACGGCAACAGGTGCGGTCACGCAGTCACTGCTGACCGGCGAGGCGGGGCATATCGCGGCCGATACGCTGGTGCTGGCGACGGGTAACCGGGCCGATAACGAACTGCCCGATGCCCTGCTTGACCTTGGCCTGCATCCCAGGCTGATCGGCGATGCCAGCACCCCGCGTCTGGCCTCGGCCGCAATCTTTGACGGGCGGGTCGCCGGAATGGCGCTGTAGCCGCCGGGTCAGATCTGGACCGCGACCGATCCGATCGGCTTGGAACAGCAAGCCAGGATATAGCCCTCTTCGATGTCGTCATCGCTGATGCCGCCACTGTGGACCATGTGAACCTGACCCGAGATCTTGCGGATCTTGCAGGTGCCGCAAACGCCGAAGGTGCACCCCGAAGGAATGACGATCCCGGCCTGCCGTGCAACCGCCAGAACGGTGTCGGTCTCTAGGCAGTCGGCGGTCACATCCGAAGCGGCAAAGACCACCTGCGCCGCCGCCTGCGCATCGGGAATGACATCATCGGGGATTTCGGCATCGGCCTCGGTCTCGACCGGTTTGGCAAAGCTTTCCTGATGATAATGCGCCATGTCATAGCCAAGCGCGATCAGCATGTCGCGCACCGAGTCCATGAACGGTTCCGGCCCGCAGCAATAGACCTCGCGTTCCAGATAGTCGCCCGCGATCAGGCCCAGCATCACCTGGTTAAGCGGCCCTCGGAATCCGGTCCAGACGCGATAGGGGTCATCATCCTCGACGATGAAATACAGCTTGATCGAGGGCACCCGCGCCGCCATCCCCTCCAATTGCTGCCGGCAGATGATTTCCGACGGGCGGCGGGCGCAGTTGACAAAGGTGACGTCGATATCGGTGCCGCGATCGAAAAGATAGGTGGTCATCGCCAGTGACGGCGTGACCCCTGACCCGGCCGAGATGAACAGGTATTTCTTCTTTTCCTTCTGCGGCAGCGTAAAGATGCCGGCCGGGCCGCTGACCTTGATCCGCATGCCCGGCGTCAGGTGATCCAGCATCCAGCGCGCGCCCACGCTGCCGGGTTGCGCCTTGATCGTGACCGAGACACCCATCGGCCGCGACGGCGAGGACGAGATGGTGAAGGTGCGCCAGACCGTGCCCCCCGGCACCGGCAGCTCGAAGGTCAGGAACTGCCCCGGCTGATGGGCGAACTGCGCGCCACTGGGCGAGACGAAGCTGATCGTGGCCACATCCGGCGCTTCGGGGACGACCGAACAGCATTCCAGCATCTCGCTGTCGCGCCAGATCGGGTTGACCTCGTGCAGGGTCAGGTCGTGGGGGGCTGCCATTGCCTTACTCCGCCGCGATGGCGCGGGCGCCGGTCATGGCGCGGATCATCGTGTCGGCATACCAGTCGACGAACTGGATCACCCCGCCTTCATGGATCTCGGAATAGGGGCCCGGCTCATAGGCGGGCGACATGATGCCGCGCTGGTTGTTCTCGACCACCTCGCGATCCTCGTCATTGGTGGCCACCCAAACCTCGGTCAGGCGCGGAATCTGATAGTCGACACCTTCCTGCGCATCCTTGTGGACCAGCCAGGTGGTGCGGACCTGGGTTTGCGTCGGGCTGATCGGGGTCACGCGGAACAGGGTGACGTGATCGGACAGGAAATGGTTCCAGGTGCCCGGATATTTGAACTTCAGCAGCGATCCGGCATCCTTGAACGGGATTGACGAGTTCGGCTTGCTCACAGCGACCTTGCCATCCATCGTATAGCTTTCCGCCGTGCCCAGAAGCGGCATCCGCATGAAGCGCCAATCCCCTGCCGCCGAGATCTTGTAAGCCGAGGGCGCGCCGACCTTTTCGCAGCGTTCGATATGTTGCAGGACCTCGGGGGCCAACTCGCCCTCGCCCAACCCGCCAAAGGCGCGCGGATCCTCGGGGAAGGTGCGGCACAGCGAGGGGTGGTTGCCCGCGCAGTGATAGCATTCGCGGTTGTTTTCCCAGACCAGCTTCCAGTTGCCCTGTTCGATGATCGTGCTTTCAAAGGCGATCTTGGAATTGGCCAGATCATGCGGCCCCATATAGGCCGCCGCCGCCGCCGCCAGCCCCTCGAAATCGGGGGCCTGATCGGCCAGGCAGATATAGACCATGCCGCCCGCATCGCGACAATGGACCGGCTTCAGCCCATGCGTCTTGGGGTCGAAATCCGGCCCCATGTCGCGCGCCCACAACAGCTTGCCATCCAGATCATATGTCCATTGGTGATAGGGGCAGACCAGACGCGGTCCGCGGCCCTTGGCGGTCTTGCACAGGACCGATCCGCGATGGCGGCAGGTGTTGTGAAAGGCCCGGATCACCCCGTCATTGCCGCGTACCAGCACCACGGAATAGACGCCTATTTCGTGCACGACGTAATCACCCGCCTTGGGCAATTCGCAGGACGGGATGGTGAACAGCCATTCACGATACCACAAATTGTCCATATCGGCCTGGAACACGCCAGGGTCGACATACAACTCGCGCGCCAGCGCATGTTTGGGTTTGCGGCGCATAAGCATCGACAGCACATCCGATTCACGCAGCATTTGGTATGTTCCTTCGCAAATTTCCTGGTCAGGCCGGGGCGATCATCTCTGGGGTCATTGTCGTCGGTAACGGCGCATGCAGGACATGACGGGTCAGCCTGCATGCGGTTCCTTGCCGTCAGTCAGCATCGAATCGGGCGTCGATACTTCCCGCCGAACGACATCCAGAGAGAAATTTGCGACCTGCCGCATGGGGTCACGCGCATTTGCGGCGATTCGTGACACCGCTGCGCGCCTGCACCGGGCGCCTGAATTGCGTTTGACCCGGTATACCTGGCGCCGCTATTGGTCGTTCGTATGCGAATGAATGCAACGGCAGGTTCATGACGATGCCCGATCCCGATCCCGATCCCGAGACCGAGACCGGCAGACCGCCGCGGCTGATCTATCTGCTGACCACGGCGCAGCGCCGGCTTGAGGCCTGGATCGAGCGGGACGCCAAGGGCATGACCGCCGCGCGGATCGGGCTGTTGCTGGCGGTGCCGACCGAGGGCGGCGTGGCGATGTCGGCATTGGCGCGCCTGCTGGATCTGGGTGCCCCTTCGCTGACCGGGCTGGTTGACCGGATGACGAAATCCGGGCTTGTGCGGCGGGTGCCCGACCCCGAGGATGGACGATCCGCGCTGGTCGAGCTGACCGATGAGGGCCGCGCAACCCGTCACGAGGTGATCTTGCGCGCAAAGGACGTGAACCGTCAGCTTTGCGAAGGCTTTACCGAGGAAGAAATTGCCGTTGTCGGGCGCTGGTTGCAGGCTGTCCGCAACAGATATGCGCCCTAGTGGCAGGCGTCAGCGCCTCGCCCGACGGCCGTTGCCGGGCCGCATGCCGGGGCAGCGGCCATGATTACCCGCGATCCAGGCCGGCGTCGCGCGCGGCCGCCTTCAGCGCGCTCAGCCCCATTGACTGATAGGTCAGCGGCGCATGACGCCTGGGGTCCTGTTCCGCCTCGATCACCAGCCAGCCGTCATAGCCTGCCTCGGCCAGAATGCGCAGCAGCGGCACAAAGTCGATCTCGCCCTCGGGATCGCCGGGCACGGTAAAGGCACCGGCCAGAACCCCGTGCAGGAATGACAGCCGCTGTGTCCGCACCCGATCGGTCACCGGGCGGCGGATGTTCTTGGCATGGAAATGCGCCACCCGGCCCGCATGTCGGCGCAGCACCGCCTGCGGATCACCGCCGCCAAAGGCGCAATGCCCGGCATCGAACAGCAGATGCGTATGCGGCCCGGTCGCAGCCATCAGGGCGTCGATATCCTGCGGGCTTTCGACCACGGTTCCCATGTGGTGATGATAGGCCAGCCGCATCCCCTGCGTCGCCAGATAGGCCGCGAAGGCCTCGATCTTTGCGCCAAAGGCGGTCATCCCGGCCGGTGTCAGCACCGGCCGGTCGTTCACCGCCACATTCGGATCGCCATGTACCGTATTCGAGCATTCGCAGGTGATGCAGACGGTGCAGTCATTGGCCTTCAGCCGCGCCAGATGCGGCTGCACCGCGTCGATCTCGGCCTCGACGGTCCGGGTCAGCAGGGCCGTCGAATACCAGCCCGAGATGAAGCGCAGACCATATTCGCCCAGCAATTGCCTCAGTGCCTGGGGATCCTGCGGCCAGCGATGGCCGTTTTCGATCCCGTCAAAGCCGATCAACCGGCCGGCCTCGTGCAGGATCTGGCGGGTCGGGATATGGGCGCCGATGGTCTGGTCGTCGTCATTGGCCCAGGCAATCGGGTTGGTGCCATACAGGATCACGGAATATCCTCCTGGCTTTGCGACGGTGGCCGGATGCGCGGCGGGGCCCTCGATGCTGCCCGGCGCCACCATAACGCGCTTGTCAGCCGGCACGACGGAAAAGGGAATGTGCGGTGCGCGGGCGATGATGGCTTTCGATCAGGCCTGATGTGGTGCCGTTGCCCTCGACCGCCCAGCATAGGTCGCGCGCGACGGCCCGGCCGCACCCAGCACCTTGTGCGCCTTCCTGGTTAGGCCTGTCCCGCCACCTTAAATGCAGAGGAGGAAACCCATGACGTTCAGAAAGCTGATGCGGAATACCGCGCTGGCCGGGATCATCATCGCCGGTTGCCCCGCCGGCACCATGGCCGAGGGCGCCAGGATCGCGATTGTCGGCGGCAAGGCGGACGATCCGTTCTTTGCCAAGGTCAAGCGTGGTGTCGACGATGCCGGCCAGCTGGTTACGGCGCGCGGCGGCTCGGTCAATTATCCGGCCTTGCAAAGCTGTGACAATCTGGGGCCCGACGCGGCCGAGCTGATCCGCACGGCGGTCAGCCAGAATGTCGACGGCATCGCCGCACCGAACTGGGTGCCAGAGGCGCAGGATCAGGCGTTGCAGGCCGCGCGTGACGCCGGCATCCCTGTCCTGCTTTGCAATGCGGGCGGTACCGAGAAGGCGCAGGAACTGGGCGCGATCAACTATGTCGGAACCAAGGATTACTCCGCTGGTCTGGCCGCAGGTGAGTATGCCTCGCGGAACGGTGCGAAGAACGTGCTCTGCGTAAACACCTTTCCCGAAGCCGCCAATCTGGAGGCGCGCTGCAAGGGCATCATCGACGCCGCAACCGAAAATGGCGCGGCGGCCAGGCAATTGCCGCTGCCGGCAAGCAGCTTTGGCGACCCGACGGCGGTGTCCGAGGCCATCAAGGCAACCTTGCTGCAAGATGACAGCATCGACGCGGTCATCACACAGGGCAGCCAGCATGCCAACAGCGGCGCCTCGGCGATCGCGCAGTCGGGCGCGGCCGAACGGGTGATGCTGGGGACGTTCAACCTTGACGGTGCCAGCCTGTACCGGATCAAGGATGGCACGCAGGCCTTCGCGGTGGATCAGCTGGGCTATATGCAGGGTTATCTGGCTGTGTTTCTGCTGGATTCCTATGTCAATTACGCGATGGATCCGCCCAGCAAGCCGATCCTGACCGGGCCGGTCATCGTCGATGCCGCGAATATCGACGCGACCATTGCCGGCGTCGATGCGGGTGCCTGCTGACGGCAGGCCCGGCCGCTTTCCGCCGCGCGGGGGGCGCTGCCTTGCGCCCCTTTTCGTCCCCCTGTCCGGGGCCGTGCGACGGTGCAGACGATCGGCCAATCCGGTGCTACCATCCCCCGACAGTGGGGCAGCGGATCAGGGGAATCTGCTCGTCCCGCATCGTGCAAGGCTGGGCTGATGCGCAAAGCCCGATGGGGAGGAAAGACCAGGATGGACCAGACAAGGATCGCCGAGCAAACCAGCGAGTTCGCCCAGCTGATGCAGCGCGCGCAAAATCTGGCGCAGCGCAGCGGCGCGGCGGCCATGGCCAAGGCGACGGGACGCGAGTTCTCGGTTCTCGACGCCGGGACCGTGGCGCAGGCCTATGCCCGTGCGGGTGTGCAACTGGCGGGTGATCCCTTTGCGCTGGCGCGGTTCCAGATGGACCTGTGGGCCGACAGCGCGCAGGCCTGGATCGGCGCCTGGTCGGGGCAGGGCGAAGGCAGCAAGGACCGGCGCTTTCGCGATGATCGTTGGGATGGCGATCCGGTCAGCCGTGGCCTGCGCGATGTGCATCTGGCCATCGAGAATGCCGCCGACCGGTTGATCGAGACCTTGCCGCAGGACAGCAAGGACAGTCTGCGCGTCGGCTTCTATACCCGCCAATTGCTTAGTGCGCTGTCGCCCAGCAACTATCTGGCGCTGAACCCCGCAGCGCGTCAGCGGTTTCTGGAAACCGAGGGCCGCAGCCTGCTGGACGGCTTTGGCAACCTGCTGGACGATCTGGAACGTGGCGACGGGCGGCTGGACATCAACATGACCGACCGTCAGGCGTTCGAGGTCGGGCGCGATCTGGCCACGACGCCGGGGCAGGTGATCTGGCAGAACGATCTGATGCAGCTTATCCATTATGCGCCGCTGACCAAGACCCAGTTCAAGCGCCCGCTGCTGTTCGTGCCGCCGTGGATCAACAAATTCTACATCTTCGACATGAAGCCGGATAACAGCCTTGTCCGCTTCATGCTGGAACAGGGGCACAGCGTCTTTTTGATTTCCTGGGTCAATCCGACCCAGCAGCATGCCGAGCTGAGCTTCGAGGATTACATGCGCCTTGGTCCGCTGGAGGCGCTGGACAAGATCCACGACGCGACGGGCGAGAATGAATTCGACATTCTGGGTTTCTGCATCGGCGGCATTCTTGTGACGGCGACGCTGGCCTATATGGCGGCCAAGGGTGACGAGCGTGTCAAGACCGCGACGACGCTGGCCACGATGGTTGATTTCACCGATGTGGGCGAGATCGGCGTTTTCATCGACCGCGACCGGCTGAAGGTGCTGCGCGAACACATGGCCGAAAAGGGCTATCTGGAAAACCATCACTTACAGGACATGTTCTCGATGATCCGCGAGAATGACCTGATCTGGTCTTTCCATGTGATGAACTATCTGATGGGCCGCAAGCCGCCGGCCTTCGATCTGCTTTACTGGAACGGCGACAGCACCCGGCTGCCTGCGGCCATGCTGCTGTGGTATCTGGAGAAGATCTATATCGAGAACGGGCTGCGCAAGCCGGGCCACCTGAAGATGGACGGCGTGCCCATCGACATCGGCAAGATCAAGATTCCCTTCTATGTGCTTGCCACGAAAGAGGACCACATCGCCCCCTGGCCCTCGATCTATCCGACGGTGGGATTGCTGGGCGGGGAAACCAGCTTTGTTCTGGGTGGTTCCGGCCATATCGCCGGGGTGATCAATCCGCCTGCGAAACGGCCGAAATACGGCTTCTGGACCGGCCAGCGCTATCCCGAAACGCCGCAGGACTGGCTGGCCGGTGCCGATAAGCACGAGGGGTCATGGTGGCCGCATTGGGCGGATTGGATCGCGGCCCGCAGTCCGGGCAAGAAGGTGCCCGCCTATGATCCGGCCAAGGGCGGTCTGCCCGTGATCGAGCCCGCACCGGGCAGCTATGTCAGGGCCAGTTAAGGCGCGCGTCGATCAGGTGATGACAGGATGAAAGGCAAGGCGGCGCGGTGCCCGGCAGGCATTGCGCCGTCCTGCCCCGATCGCGCGCCGATGGGTTGGCCTTGTGGCGCGGGCGTCACGGCATCAGCGACCGCCCCGGCCAGCTGCCATCCGACAATGCCGTGCGAACCGACTGGATGACCAGGTCGCGGATCGCGTTCTCGGCCTGCGTCTTGGCGGTGTCGGCGGGGCTTATCAGGAACAGCCCGCGTTTCAGCACCGGATCGACGATCTGGCGGGCGTGAAGGTTTCCGCTGGCAAGCTCGTCCCGAACAGTTGCCCGCGCCAGAATGCTGCACCCAAAGCCCGCGCGCATCGCCTTGACGATGGCGGTCAGCGAATCCAGTTCCAGATGCGGGCTGGGCTCGATCTGGCGGCGCAACAGATGGCTGTTGATGATCGCGCGCGAGGCGCGGACGGTGTTCAGCCCGATGACCTTGCCGCGCGGGATCCGGGCAAAGGCAATCGGGCCGTCTTCCGCGCCGATGATGTCGCGCGTGCCGATCAGATACATCTGTTCCTCAAGCAGCGGCAGGGTGGAAAAGCGGCTGTCATCGGGCGGGTTATAGCCGACGACCATATCCAGCTCGCCCCGTTCCAGCCGCGCGATCAATTGGCCGCTTCCGCCCTCGGTCATGTTCAGAAACACACCCGGAAGGTCAGAAATGCATCGCTGCATGATCGGAAAGGACAGCAGCCCGATTGCCGTGTGGCACAGGCCCAGCCTGATCGGCCCGGATGCCGTTTCGGTAAAGCCGCGCACATCCGCCTCGGCCTTGTCCAGCGAGGCGATGATGGCGGCGGCATGCTGATACAGCCGCTCGCCCGCCGCGGTCAGCGCGACACCGCGCGGCTTGCGGTCGAACAGTTTCACGCCCAGCAGCACCTCAAGTTCGGCGACATGATGGCTTAGCGCGGATTGGGCCACGCCCAGATCCTCGGCGGCATGGGCCATCACCCCCGATTTCGCGATCTGTGCGAAATAACGCAGCTGACGCAGGCTGAGCGGCATGGTGATCCATCCAGAGTTACAAAAATCAGAATGCTATCTTTAGAAAGTTCTATTTGTAAGAACCATGCCCCTGCAACAGGATATTCCCACAGATCAGGGAGGATCGGATGCCAGCATCATTGCCGCTTGAGGGGTTTCGCGTCGTTGAGATGAGCCACATGATCATGGGGCCGGCCTGCGGCATGTTCCTGGCCTTTCTGGGCGCCGAGGTGATCAAGGTCGAGCCGCCCGAAGGCGACAAGACGCGCAATCTGACCGGCATGGGCTCGGGTTTTTTCCCGACCTTCAACCGGGGCAAGAAATCCGTCGTTCTGGATATCAAATCCGATCAGGGCCGTGCCGATCTGGAACGTCTGCTGACCACCGCCGATGCCTTTGTCGAGAATTTCCGCGAAGAAAGCCTGCGCAAGATGGGGCTGGACCCGGACAGTCTGCGCGCCCGCTTTCCCCGGCTGATCGTGGCGTCCTGCAAGGGGTTTCTGAAGGGGCCTTATGAAAATCGCGCCGCCATGGACGAGCTTGTCCAGATGATGACCGGCATGGCCTATATGACCGGCCCGACCGGGCGCCCGCTGCGGATCGGGTCATCGGCCAACGACATCATGGGCGGGTTGTTCGCGGCGTTCGGCGTTCTGGGCGAGGTGATCGGCCGGCAAAAGACCGGCGAAGGCGCGGTGGTTCGCGCCGGTCTGTTCGAGAACTGCCTGCTGCTGGTCGCGCAGCATATGGTGCAATTCGATATCGAGGGCACCGAAAGCCCGCCCATGCCCGAACGGGTCTTTTCCTGGCCCGTCTATGACATTTTCCAGACCGCCGGGGGACGACAGGTTTTCGTCGGTGCCGTGACCGAAACGCAATGGACAGCACTTTGCGGGGTTCTCGCGCTGGATGACCTGCTGGCCGATCCGCGGCTTCAGACGCGCCCGCAACAGATCGAGGCGCGCGACTGGACCCTGCCGATCATTGCCGATGCGATCGGGGGCCGGGACTATCGCGAATTTCTGGCGGCTTGCGAGGCGGCCTCGGTCCTGTGTTCGCCCATCGCGCGTCCGGCCGAGATGTATGACGACCCCCATGTGCTGCGTCCGGGGGGGCTGTTGATGTCGCATTACGGCGATGGCAAGGTGCTGCGCGCACCGGGGCTGCCCTATTCGGTGGATGGCGTTTCACCGCATCCCCGGAACGTCGATCTGCCAGCGATCGGCCAGCACACGGACGAGGTTCTGGCTGCCCTGCCCAGGATGGAAAGGGCCTGAGATGAGCAAGCTGACCGATATCTACGCACCGGGCCGGCCGATCCTGCGCGAGGTTGGTTTGCGCGACGGGTTGCAGCTGACCAGGACCTATCCCTCTACCACGGCAAAGGCGGACTGGATCCGCCGCGAATATGCGGCCGGGATACGGCATTTCGAGGTGGGGTCGTTCCTGCCGGCCAGCCGCTATCCTCAATTCGCCGATATTCGCCAGATGACCGATCTGGTGAACGATCTGGGCGGGGCATGGTCGCTTGGGCTGGCGCTGAACCAGCGGGGCGCAAGCGATGCGCTGCAAGCCGGTCTGTCCGAGTTGACGGTGGTGCTGTCGGCTACCGAACAGCACAATTTGGCCAATGCCAGGCGGTCACGCGAACAATCGCTGGCCGAGATCGAAAATGCCGTAAGGATGCGCGACGAGGCCGGGTCGGACACGCTGATCAATGTCGGTATCGCGATGGCTTTCGGTTGTTCGCTGTCTGGCTGGGTCGATCCGGCCGAGGTCGAAAGGCTGGTTCAGCGCTGTCTGGATATCGGTGTCGATCTGGTCGGTGTTGCCGATACCGTCGGATATGCCGGCCCGCGCCAGATCGCCGCGCTTTGCAGCCGGCTGACCTCGGCACTGGGCGACCGCCCCTATGTGGTTCATCTGCATGACACACGGGGCATGGGCATCGCCAACGCCATGGCCGCCTTGCAGGCCGGGGCGCGAATTTTCGACGCCTCGCTGGCCGGGCTGGGGGGCTGTCCCTTTGCCCCCGGCGCGACCGGCAATGTGGTGATGGAGGATCTGGTCTATCTGATGGAAACATCGGGTTTCCCGACCGGCGTGGATCTGGACGCCCTGATCCCCATTCGCGACATCCTGGCACAGGCGATGCCGGAGGAAACACTGCACGGAACCCTGGCGCAGGCAGGCGCGCCCGCCGGCCTGAACTGGCGCGCGGCGGCGGCCTGAGCGCCACAGCAACATCATCGCATCGGGATCTTTGGGAGGAGACCTATGAAAACCCGCATCTTTCTGACCACGACCGCCTTTTGCATTGCGGCGCTGCCCGCCCTTGCCGCAACCGAAATGCGGTGCAGCCATCAGCTGCCGCCTCAGCACGAGGTTGCAAAGGTGATCGACAGATGGGCGGCCGAGGTCGAGACCCTGTCAGGAGGGGAGTTGGACGTGGTGCTTTTTGGCGCGAATGCCCTGGCAAAGCCCGAAGAGAATATTCCCGCCGTCGCCAAGGGCAGCTTTGAATGCGCGTTCTCGGTCAATTTCCAATGGGGCAAGACCCTGCCGGCGATGAACGTGACCCTGCGGCCCTATGCCTTCGGTGATGTCGAGATGTGGCGTGCATGGCCCGAATCCGAACCCGCGGCCTTTCTGGACGGGCTGATGGCGCAAAAGGGGCTTCATAACGTCGCCTGGCTGTTTCAGAACCGGGTGAATGTCTTCACCTCCAGCGACAGCCCGCTGATCGCGCCTGCCGATTTCAGGGGCGTCAAGATCCGCGGCCTGAACCCGGCCTTTGACAGCGGATTGACCGCGCTTGGTGCTGCGACCAGCTCGATGCCCGGATCCGAGGTTTATCAGGCGCTGGCGACCGGTGTGATTGACGCCGGCCTGACCGATATCGCCGCTGCCTATGCCCGGAAATACTATGAGGTGCAGAAATACATGGTCACGACGCCGGTGATTTCGGTCTTTTTCAACGGCTATGTGAATGGCAGGTTCTATGACGGCCTCAGCGATACCTCCAAGGCGGCGCTGGACCAGGCCGGCAAGTCTGCCGCGCAATGGGCCATCGACACCGCATTGGAAAACGAGGCGCTGATGCCCGACATGCTGCGCGCCGAAGGGGTCGAGCTGCATGTCAGCACGGCCGAGGAAGACGAGGCACTGAAGGCGATCATGCAGCCTGCTTTCGACGCGGCCTTCATCGCCGAGGGCGGCGAGGACGTGCAGAAGCTGCTGCAACTTGTCGATGGAATGGGCCAGTGACGCAGGCCTATCCCTCGCATAAGGCCGGTGGTGCCATGGCCCGCGCCCTGACCGGAACCCTGCGTGCGGCCGAGGGGCTGACCCATGCGGTCGCGGCGCTTGCGGCGGTGCTGGTGGTCATCGGTTTCGTCGCGGTTCTGGTCGCGGTGTTCTATCGCTATGTGCTGGGCACGCCGCTGAATGGCGTGGATGAGCTGACCGGCTATCTGGTCGTCGGACAACTGTGCTGTGGCTTGGGCTGCGCGCTGCTGATGCAGCGTCATATCGGCGTCGACATCCTGACGACTTCGGCCGGGCCCGGCAGCCGCCGCGCGCTGGCGATCTGGTCGGATTTCAGCGTTCTGGTCTGTGCCGGCCTGTTCACATGGTCGGCCTGGCATACGGTGATCTTCAACCGCGATTTTGGCACCTATTCGACCGGCCCGCTGGAGATCCAGATCTGGATCGCGCAGGCGCCGATGGTTCTGGGCGGAGTGGTGCTGGGCATCGCCGCGATCATCCGCATCCTGCGCGGCCTGACGGGGGAACAGCCATGACCGGCATTATCATCATCGCGATCCTTCTGGTGCTGTTGCTGTCGGGCATCCCGATCTTTGTGGCGCTGATGCTGACCGGATCGGCCATCCTGCTTTGGGCCGAGGGCTCGGTCGAAAGCATGGCTGACACGGTGTTCTCGCATCTCAATTCGCCGGTCCTGCTGACCATTCCGCTGTTCATCCTGATGGCGCAGTTGATGATCCGGTCCGGCGCGGTCGATGATCTGTTCGAGATGGCCAATACGCTGGTGGGCCATGTAAAGGGCGGCATCGGTGTGGCAACGATCCTCAGCTGCACGATCTTTGCGGCGATTTCGGGTTCGTCCGTGGCGACGGCGGTGTCGATCGGCCAGACGGCCATTCCGCAGATGAAGAAATTCGGCTTCCCCGAACGCAGCGCGCTTGGCCTGGTTGCCGCCGGGGGCACGCTGGGGATCCTGATCCCGCCTTCGGGGCCGATGATCCTTTATGCCGTGGTCGCCAATGCCTCGATCGGCGCGCTGTTTCTGGCGGGCATCATTCCGGGGCTGCTACTGGCACTGATCTTTGCCGTGTACTGCCTGATGAGCGCCCGGCGAGACGAGCGCATCGAAAGCGCGCCTTTCCCCGGTTGGGGCGCGGTGCTGCGGGCGATGAACAAGTCGATCTGGGCGCTGATGATGCCACCTGTCGTCATGGGCGGCATCTATTTCGGCATCTTCACCGCGACCGAGGCTGCCGCTGTCGGCTGTTTTTATGCGCTGCTGGTGGGGTTGCTGGTCTATCGCAATCTGGGCCTGCGGGTCATCGCGGACTGCCTGAAGGACACGGTGCTGACCTCGCTGATGGTCTTTGCCATCATCGCTGGCGCGGCGGTGTTTGGGAACGCGATCACCATCATCCGCTTGCCCAATGCGATTTCGGAATGGATCGTGGCGCTGAACCTGACGCCGCTGATGTTCATGCTGATCGTCATGGCGATGATCTTCGTCATGGGAATGTTTCTGGAAAGCATCGCCATCATCCTGATCACAACGCCGATCCTGCTGCCCTCGATGCATGCGCTTGGGATCGACCCGATCTGGTATGGCGTCCTGCTTATGATCAATCTGGAACTGGCGATGATCACGCCGCCGGTGGGCATGAACCTGTTTGTCATCAAGGGTATCACCCAAAGCCCGCTTTCGGTGGTGATCCGTGGCGCGGCGCCGTTCGTCTTGCTGATGATCGGCGGGATGTTGGCCATCATGGCCGTTCCGGGCCTTGCCACCTGGCTGCCGCAAATGGCCGGGTTCCGGTTCTGATCGGCGCCCGCCGCGCCGGGGCTTTACCACGGGGTCATTATCCTGATGCTGGGGATCACGAACCGCAACGGGCAGGAGCCGCAGATGCCGCGCATGACCACGGGCGAGATCATCGCCAGATCGCTGACCGTCAATGGTGTGGATACCGTTTTCGGGATACCAGGCGCGCATATGTATGACTTCAACGATGCGCTGGCCCGTGAAAGCGGCATCCGCTTCATCCATACGCGCCACGAACAGGGCGCGGGTTATATGGCCTATGGCTATGCCAAATCGACGGGGCGGGTGGGGGCCTATACGGTCGTGCCGGGGCCGGGGCTGCTGAACTCGGGCGCGGCGCTGTGCACGGCTTATGGTGGCAATGCGCCGGTCATTTGCGTGACCGGGGACATCATGTCCCACCTGATCGGGCAGGGCAGGGGGCAATTGCATGAACTGCCCGACCATCTGGCGACGCTGCGGGGGCTGACGAAATGGGCCGACCGGATCGACCATCCGACCGAGGCGGCCGCCAAGATGGACGAAGCCTTTCGCCAGATGCTGTCGGGACGCCAGCGCCCGGTGGGGATCGAGGCGCCCTGGGACGTGTTCGGCATGTCGGCCGAGGTGGCGCCGCCTGAACCGGCCCGGCCCCTGCCAGCGCCCGAACCCGATCCCGATCAGGTCGCGGCGGCGGTGGACATGATCCGGGCGGCCAGAAATCCGCTGATCATGGTCGGGTCCGGCGCGATCGGGGCCGAGGGTCAGCTGGCGGCGCTGGCCCGCCAGCTTCAGGCACCGGTAAGCGCGCACCGCTCGGGCAAGGGGGTTCTGCCCGATGACGATCCGCTGGCCCTGCTGCCACCGGCGGCTTGGCGATACTGGCAGGATTGCGACCTGCTGATCGGCATCGGGTCCCGGCTGGAACTGCAATATTTCCGCTGGCGCTGGATGCCGCCGGGGCTGAAGGTGCTGCGCCTTGACATCGACCCGACCGAGATGGTGCGGCTGAAACCCGATCTGGGTCTGGTGACGGATGCGACCCTTGGCCTGACGGCACTGTTGCAGCATCTGGCCAACGACCCGCCGCGACCTTCGCGCGAAACGCAGCTGGCGGCGCTGCGGGCGGCGGCCGATGCCGACCTGCGTGGCGTTCAGCCGGCCGAAAGCTATCTGCGCGTCATCCGCGACCTGCTGCCCCGCGACGGGTTTTTCGTGGAAGAGGTCAGCCAGGTGGGCTTTACCGCGCGCATGTGCTTTCCCGTCTACGGACCCCGGCAATATGTGACCTGCGCCTATCAGGACAATCTGGGCTTTGGTTTCAACACCGCGCTTGGCGTGAAGATCGGCAATCCCGACAAGAAGGTGATCTCGGTTTCAGGGGATGGCGGCTTCATGTTCGGTGTGCAGGAACTGGCCACGGCCAAGCAGTTCAACATCGCGGTGATCGCCATCGTCTTTAACAACTCGGCCTATGGCAATGTCCGGCGGGACCAGCAGATGCAATATGACAGCCGGCTGCTGGGGGCTGATCTGGAAAACCCCGATTTCGTCGCCCTGGCGCGGGCCTTTGGCCTGCGCGCCAGCCGCGCCGAGGGGCCGCAGCAGCTGCGTGCCGTGCTGGCCGAGGCGTTGCAGGCCGACGAGCCGGTGGTGATCGAGGTGCCGGTGCCGCGCGGCGCTGACAGCTCTCCCTGGCCCTTTATCCACCCTGCGCCAATGGCCGGCTGATGTCCCGGCATCGCCGCGCCTATTCGTAATAGACCAGCCGGCCGATCGTGTTCCCCGGCCCGTCGGGGCCGTTGCAGTTCATCTCGTACAGGTTGTCGTTCTGGATCAGCTCGGCCCCGTCGATAAAGATGTCGACCTTGTTCGATTGCGGCCGGCACCAGCCCAGGTTCACGCCGGATTTGACGCCGCCCATCTTGCCCGGCTCGTTTCCGGTGACCTTGTTGGTGCGGGCGTTCATGTTGAAGGCCTTCAGCCCGGTCAGCTGGATGCTGCTGACGGTCCGTTCCGACCAGTCCAGCCGCGAGATGATCATATAGGGGATCGGCACGGCCGAACCGCCCACCTGGGTCTTGCAGACATCGGGGGCCAGGCAGACGATGGTGGCATTCTTGCCGGAATGACGTGCGGCGGATTGCATCTTTTCAACCTCTTACGATCTCGGCGGGGAAAAAGGCGTCGCGGTCGGCCACCAGCGCCCGCCACAGCATCGTGACGGTGGCGTGGCCCTGGTCGATCGTCGCGACGTCGATATCCACCGTGTCCAGCACCATGGGGATCGCGTCGCCGGTCGGGTGCGATTGCAAGGCAAGACCGACCTTGGGCAAGGCCAGCGTCAGCGTTTCATGCAGATGCGAGACGCCGCGCAGCAGCAGGGTCTCGTCTCCTTGCAGATGCGGCGCGATCTGCAAGCGCAGCGGAGCGGCGTTCCAGAAGCCAAGATCATAGTCCAACGGCATGCGCGGATGGCGGTTGCGTTCCCAGGCCGCGTCAAAGGTGCCCGCACTGGCCCGGCGCGGCAGCCAGCCCTTTGCCAGTGGCATCGTGCCATGCACGGCCATGGGCGTGAAGGGTTGGGCGGCCGCGAACTCTGCCAGCAGCCCGATCTGCGGCGCGGGCCAGCCATCCAGATCCCGCGCGGCAACCTCGGTCATGAAGCCCTGCCCGGCGGGGTTCTGATCAAAGAACACCACCTGATCGCCCTGCCTGGTGGAACCGCCATAGGCCAGCGCATAGGTCAGCGGCACCTCGGTCGCCAGTTCGGGCTGGCCAAGCTGCCAGCGCGAACCGGTTTTGTGCCAGCGCGACGGCCCGCGCACATGAAAGCCATAGGACAGCCGGTCAGGAATGCTGATCGAAACCGGCCAGTCACGCCGGGCCGCATTGTCAAAGCTGCGGGCGCTGCCCCGGATCGTCAGGTCTGTTCTTGGCTTGAACGGCGCGATGTCCTGTTCGCGCGACAATGCGCTGGTGGCGGGGTCGCCCTCGAACAGATCGGCCATGTCCAGGGCGGGGGGCCGCGTTACCCGTGCGCCATCGGTCGACAGCACGAAGGCGGCCTTTGCCACCACGACGCCGACCTCGCTGTCGTCGGTGTGCCAATGCGGAAAGCTGATATGAGACAGCGGAAGCGTGGATGTCGTTTTCATCGGCCTGTTGCAATATGAGGGCGCGCCGTCACCGGCGCCGCCCCACTAAAGTTCCTCTTTGGGCGGTCGCAGGAAGGTCGAGCCGCCAATATCCATCGGGTGATAAGAGCCGGAAAGACCGCCCAATTGACTAATGCGATCAACCTCGACCTTGAAGGCGTCATAGGTCTTGCGCGCGCCAGCATACATCCGCATCAGATCGGAAAGCGGACTTATCTGGTCAATCAGCGACGCGTCGCGGGTGTCTTCGTCCAGTGCGTTCATCAGATAGCTGGCGGCCTCGGATGCGAATGTCTGAAAATCGGGGGCATTGGTCGCAAGGCCGGCAATCGCCTGAATATGCGGGAAGGTCATCCGCCCCGTTTGGTCATATTTCAGCAGGTCCAGTTCCGCAGCCTCGTCTTCGGTCGGCGCCGTTCCGGTGCCTTCGGTCTGGCCGGTCGCCACCTGATGCCGCGCGGGATCCTTGTAACGGGTCTGCGCGGCCAGCGGAAAGACAAGCGGTAGCAACTGACCATCGGGCACATCCTTGCCTTCGGCCAGTTCATAGGCGGGCACGGGCGTTCGAAAATCGAACTGCGATTCAGCCTCGCCGCCAACCGGGAAGGGACCGGGGCTGATGCCCTGCCGCAGATCGGCCACGCCAATCGCATTCGGGATCGTCACGCCCTGCCAGCGGAAGATGTCCCAGACCAGAGGGAAGCCGCCGGGGGTCTGGGCGGTTGTCAGCAACTCGCCCGAGACCTGCTTTGAGAAGATGGGAACCGACAGGCCGTCTTCGCGGGTGCTGTCCGCCTCTTGCTGGGCGGTGTTCTCGTGCAGACCGGCGGCATTGAAGATCTGGCAACCCAGCCTGATTTCGGGATAGCGCTTTCGGCAATACAGCGCCGCCGCCTGCGCCAGCCCACCGCCAAGCGAATGGCCGGTGATGTTCAGCCTGTTGCCACGGGCCTGGGCCTCGGGGATGGCGTCGTCAACCGCCTGTATGGCGGCTTTGTATTGTGCGCCAACCTTGCCCATGGCTTGCATGACATTCGCCGCCCAATCGCCATTTTCACTGTAATGCAGCGACAGATAGGCGTTGTAACGGGTCCAGATTTCGCCGCCCATCATGTCTTCGGCAAGGCGCATCAGCCGGGTGGTCGGTGGTCGCCGCGTCAGCCCGGACGCGTGCAGCACCGTCCGGGTTTCGGGGATGTCCAGTGCTTCAAGCTGCTCGGCCAGGCGCTCGGGCAACAACTCGTTGTGGTCGGTCGCGTCATTGGCGGTGTCGGGCAGCACGTCCAGTTCGGTGTGGTTCCACAGGCTTCGGATCAGCCGTGTCGGGGCCGCATTGATGTCGCGAATCGTATCGCCCACCTCGCCGATGCTTTCGCGAATCTTGGCCCAACCCGTCAGATCCTCGGTGCTTTCAGTGGCCGCCACGGCCTCTTCCCAGCCCGCGCCGAGGTGAAAGGGCCAGAAGATCGTGCCGCGCGACAGGATGCGGCCGTCGTCAAGCGTGCCCGCACCGTCACGCCGGCGCAGCAGCACTTCGGATCGCAGGCGCAGCGCCAGCGCAAGGCCGCGAAACTCTTCGTCCTGCAATTCACTGCCGCGATAGGCCAGAACCGGGGGGCAGGTCGGATTCCCCTGGGGGTCGGTCGCCAGCTTGGGCGAGACAAGCAGGCAATAGAACCCGGAATCCTGCCGGACGGTTTCGACGTCGCGGATGGTGGTGCCGTCGAAACCACCCGATGCCTCGCCGGTCTGTTGGGCGTATTCCTGTTTGTTCGTGGGCGTGGCGCCCGTCGCGGCAAGGCCGCGATCCCACTTGATGTCCCAGTGCTGATCCAGTGCGATATAGTCGGGGCGCAGGACCGGGGCGACGTTTTCAGGCGGGTTGTGATAGACGCGGATGGCGAACAGCCCGGCCTTGCGCAGGCAGGGTGTCATGTCCTGATCGCCCAGAATGATGGTGGGGTTGGTGCTGGTGCGGTTCAGGCAGCTGCAATCCTCGGCCAGGCGCAGCAGGCGTTCGGCATTGGCGCGGTGCCCGTCGCGCTGCATCCTGTTGACCTTGTCGCGCACGGTGCCGGGCGCGCCGCCATTATTCTCATCCGTCGCGGAATAGCGCCCGACGCCGCCCGCATTGATGGCCGAGTAGATCTCAAGCAACCCATGACCGGGGCGCACGCCGGTCTTTCGCAGGTATTTGGCCACCGCGCCATTCGGCCCCAGCTGGCTGTCGATGGGGTTGTTCCAGTCGACGCCAAATTCCTTTGCCTGCGGCTCGCCGAACTGGATCAGCCCGCGGTGCTGACCCCATTGCGTCGTGGGACCACGCTTGCGCGGATCGAATGATCCCGCCGTTTCATAGGAAATCGCCGTGGCCAGATCCAGCGGCGGGACCCCAAGGGCATCAGCCGTTTCGATGATGCCAACAGCGATGCGGACCCGCGGCCGTTCGCGGCATTCTGCGCAGACGCTCATTCGGCGGGCCGGGGACGCGGGGTGCGATCGGCATGGGTCCAGATCAGCGTGCCGTCAGTGATCGTCGGGCCGGTGAACTCTGGTCCCGAATGCAGCTGATCGGGCCGCAGATGCCAGCCGCCATAGGCATCCGGCGTCGGCGTTTCCAGCAGCGCCTGCAAGCGGGGCGGCGGCGCCCATCCGCTTGTTTCGATGATCGCGGCCAGAATGGTCTTGCGCCGCCACGAGGCATGCAGATCGGCCCTGCGGGTCGACCCCTGCTTGTCCAGCAGACTGCGTTCAAAGATATCATAGACGATCTGCACCTTGTCGACGGGCTGGCCAGCGAAATGCCCGGCATCGGCGATGCGGAACAACATCTCGCCCGCGACAATCCCCGAGGCGGAAAAGGCGATGGAATCATAGAAGCTGCGGGCCTTCGTGCCCTGCGGGGTCGGTGCCTGCAACCACGGATCGGCGCCGTGTTCCAACAGCATCAGCACGCCTTCCAGATTGTCGTTCTGGTGGTTCAGCGGCAGATTGCCGCTTTGATCGCGCATGAACTGCGCATTGGGGTCACCGCCGTTTTCCAGATACAGCCGCAGGAAGGGGATGCCGGGCGAATAATCGACAAAGGGCACGGCCTCTCTGCCCTGGCTCATGTCCAGCGCGTTGAACACCATGATGTTGTCGGCATAGTTCACATCGGCGCCGGCAGCGACTAGTGCCTCGGCCGCCGGAAAGTTCCGGTAAAGCAGGGTATCGTTCAGCAGATAACGCCTTTGGTTATCCGTGCCGATATAGGGCGCGTCGATGGCGGCTGTGTCCAGTGCGGCCAGATCGGCCGGGGCCGGGGGCTGACCGGCGCGGATGGCGGCCGCAACCTGTTGCAGCGCGCTGGGGGCGTCGGGATAGGCGACCTGGATTTCGGGGGTGATCGGCGTCATCGAACTGTCCTGAGAAACGGCGGCAAAGGCAATAAACGCAGCAATCGCGGCCGCCGCAGCGGTGCCAAGATATGCGATACGGGCCATGTCAGTTGACCTTCACCTTATCGGCCAGCAATTCGATCAGATCCGAGGCGACATTGAAAATCTTCTTGCCGTTCACCCTGATATTGCCGTCGCTGGTCATGGTGATCTGGGTCGGGCCGCAGGTCAGGCGGATTTCCTCATCCGCCTCGATATGGATCTGCTGCTTGGCGAACAGATCATACGAGGCCCCGACATTGATCGACTTGCGGTCGCCCACCCGTTCGGAATGCGATTCACCAATGGTCTGGACCTTGCTGCGCTCGACCGAGACGGTCAGATTGCCCTGGCCCTTGGGGCCCTCGCCCGGCCGCCCGATCTGGTTCGCGCGCGGGCCGATCCCCTCGACCAGCCGTTCGGATCCGGCGGGGCTGACGGTGCCGGCATTGGCCGGGCCGACGCGCAATTCCATATTGCCGTCGACCACCTGCATCAGATTGTTGCCGATTTCGCTGGATTTGTTGTGGCCGATGCTTTCGACCTTGTTCACATCGACGCGTTGGGTCTGATTGTTCTCGATCTTTTCGTTCCGGTCCCTTTGGGCGTGAACATAGATCTCTTCCTCGCCGCGCTTATCCTCGAAGCGCAGCTCGTTGAAGCCCTCGCCCTGATGGGTATCGGTCCTGAATGTGCTGCGGGTCTTGTGTTTGGGCAGTTCATAGGGCGTGTCGTTCTTGCCATTATAGACGCAGCCCGTGACCAGCGGCTTGTCGGGATCGCCTTCCAGAAATTCAACGACGACCTCCATCCCGATCCTCGGGATGACCATGCCGCCCCAGCCAGCCCCGGCCCAGTTCTGGCTGACCCGGCAGCGCATCGAGAAGGCCCCCGCCAGATCCCAGTGAAACCGCACCAGGATGCGCCCGAACTCGTCGCAGTCGATCTCGCCCTCGCCGACAACCACCGCCGTCTGCGGGCCCTGCACCAGCGCCGCCGGCGTTCGCCGCGGCGGCACCATCGGCGCCGTGTCCGGCATCAGCACATAGCTGCCCGTAAAGGCATAGCCGTCGCTGCCCGGACCGCCCGAGCCGTAAGCCTCGGACACGAAATGATGGCTGGCCGACAGGCACAGATAGCTGTCCCC
>NZ_VKDF01000011.1 GCF_007096355.1 Paracoccus sp. M683
TTGGCACCGAATCCGACGTGAACGGCGATGGTCGCATCGACGCGGTCTTTGATTTCGGCGGCGGCAACACGCTGACGGTTCTGGGCATGACGATCAATGCCCTGGCCGACGACGTGCTGCTGTAATCGCCAGCATCTTGCGCCGCGCCTGCAAAAGGCGCGGCATCATTTGACAGGCAAGTGACTGCCGCCTTTAAACAGGAGACCCCCATGCCAACCATCACCGGAACCGCCGCTGCCGACAGTCTGTTGGGCAGCGAAGGGAACGACCTGATCCTTGGGCTTGACGGTGACGACCGCCTTGACGGATTTTATGGCGTCGACCGGCTGGTTGGCGGCGCCGGCGCTGACCGGCTGACGGATGTTCTGGATGGTCTTGACGATCCCGGCGTCGACACCCTGAACGGCGGCGATGGCAATGACACCATCTACAGCTATTCCGGGCAGGATATCATCCTTGGCGGGGCTGGCGAGGATTACCTGACGATGCGCGGCTATGGCCAGGTTTTTGCTGGCGCAGGCGCGGATAGGATCTATGTCGCAGGCGGTTATGTTTCGGCTGGCGAGGGCCGTGACAACCTTTATGTCACGCCCAATGCCTCTGGTCGGGTTGCCACCACGCTGAACCTGGGTGGTGGTGCTGATTACGTGACCTACAATGATGTCGGGGAAAAGGCGATCACGTTCGATATGCGGCCCGGCGCGACCGGGACGAGGGACACAGTCGCAGTCTGGGCGGCCGAAAGTCTCGCCTATTACGGCAGCAGCAACCACATCACGATCCTTGACGGTGCCAAGGATAGCTATGTGCGGTTGAGGCCATACGAAGCCTTCGTCCCTGCCTCGGGCGAGTCGCCGCTGGCGACGCTGCGGATGGGCGGCGGCGATGATGACGTGCAACTGTTTAGTCATCGGGTCGACGCCCAGATGGGAAGTGGCGACGACGAGATTGAAATCGAAAACCCGCGCGGTGGTGTGATCGACGGCGGCGAAGGCCTGGATTATGTCGAGCTATACGTCGATTACAGCCTGTTGACGCCTGACGGTGCCGGGCCGTTGGTTATTGATGCACGGCAGGGTGCAATGACCGGCGGCCAGGATAAACTGGTCTTGAAAAATGTCGAGGCGTTGGGGATTGATGCCTGGCTCGATGCCCCCAATCAAACTTTTGGCTGGATCCATTATTTTGGCGGCAATGACGCCACCAACCTGGCCCTGCGGGGGGCCAACCTCAAAGCCGTTTTGGGCAGTGCGGCCGATCTCGTCGGCGTGAGCGGCACCAAAAGCACGTTGGATCTTTTTCTGGGGGGCGGTGCTGATACGTTGTCCGGCACGTCGAGTTCTTTGCTCAATGGCACGATCAGGGGTCAGGCCGGCGATGATGTGATCAATGTCTACAATTTCTATGGGACCATCAATGGCGGCCTGGGCAACGACACGATCAATTTGTCGTCCGAGTTGCCGTCGCCGTTAGCCGTTCGGATTGATGGCGGGCAGGGCAACGACACGATCTGGGCCGAGGGCCAAGGCAAGCATGTGATCGACGGCGGCGCCGGGCGCGACAGCCTGAGCGGCGGTGACGGCAATGACGCGCTGTTTGGCCGGCAGGGCGCGGATGTGCTGCTGGGCGGCGCCGGCAACGACACCTTGCAGGGCGGTGTCGGTGCGGATCAGCTGCTGGGCGGCACCGGGAAGGACCGGGCGCGCTACGCCGATGCGGCGGCGGCCGTGGTCGTCGATCTGGTCACGCCCGCGAACAACAGGGGCGATGCAGCTGGCGATGTGCTGACCTCGATCGAGAATATCTCGGGTTCGAACCACAATGACGGGCTGTTCGGCGATGCCGGCGACAACGTGCTGTGGGGCGAGAAGGGCAAAGACCGGCTGGACGGGCGCGGCGGTAGCGACACGCTGTTTGGCGGCAATAACGCGGATACCTTTGTCTATTGGCAGAATTACGGCGCGGATCGGATCGCCGATTTCCAGGACGATCTGGATCAGGTGAACCTGCGCGGCCATGGCCTTGCCGATTTTGCAGCACTACGCGCCCTTGGCACCGAATCCGACGTGAACGGCGATGGTCGCATCGACGCGGTCTTTGATTTCGGCGGCGGCAACACGCTGACGGTTCTGGGCATGACGATCAATGCCCTGGCCGACGACGTGCTGCTGTAATCGCCGCGACCTTGCGCCGCCCCCGGTCATCTTGGGGGCGGCGTTGCTGCAATCGGCACTCGCACGCCGTCCAGCATCGGCCTATAACATCGCCGACCGACTGCCAGCGAGGATGCCATGCCCGATATTTCCGATCTTTCCCCCTCTGACGCGGCCAAGCTGGCCGCATCGCGCGCCGCCGTGAAACTGGTTCGCGATGGCATGAAGCTGGGGCTTGGCACCGGATCGACCGCCGTGATCATGGTCAGGGTGCTGGCCGAGCGTGCGGCGGCCGAGGGGCTGACGCTGCGCTGCGCGGCGACCTCGAAGGCGACGGCGGAACTTGCGACCAGTCTGGGGCTGCGGGTCGAAAACCTGGATGACATCGGCTGGCTGGACATGACCATCGACGGCGCAGACGAGGTGGACCCGGACCTGAACCTGATCAAGGGTGGCGGTGGCGCGCATCTGCGTGAAAAGATCGTGGCGCGGGCCAGCGACCGCATGGTGGTGATCGCCGATCCGGGCAAGGTGGTCGAAACCCTTGGCGCCTATCACCTGCCGGTCGAGGTGATCCCCTTTGGCTGGAAGGTGACCGAACGGCTGATCCGCGAGGCACTGGATGCGCAGGGGCTGGGCAAGCGCCCGATCCTGCTGCGCCAGCGCGATGGCCGGCCCTTCCAGACGGATGAAGGCAATCTGATCCTGGACCTGTCGCTTGAGGCGATTGCCGATCCGCACCGTCTGGCGCGCGGCTTGTCCGACATTCCCGGCGTGGTCGAACATGGGCTGTTTCTGGGCATCTGCGATCTGGCGATCATCGGTCAGCCAGATGGTAACGTCACCCTATTGCGCAGCGAAGCGGCCGAAGGCGATCTCGACCCGGTTCTGGACGCAGGAGAGAACGCATGAATTTCGACTATGATCTTTTCGTCATCGGCGGCGGTTCGGGTGGCGTTCGCGCGGCGCGGATCGCGGCCAGCCAGCATGGCGCACGCGTCGGTCTGGCCGAGGAAAGCCGCATGGGCGGCACCTGCGTCATCCGGGGTTGCGTGCCCAAGAAGCTGATGGTGTTCGCCTCGTCCGCGCCCGCCCTTGCCGAAGAGGCGCGGGGCTATGGCTGGCTGTCGGCCGATGCCGGGCCGTTCAGCTGGACCGATTTCCATAACAAGCTGACCGATGATCTGGACCGGCTTGAGCGTGCCTATACCAGCGGTCTGGACAAGGCCGGGGTCGATATTCACCTGCAACGCGCGCGTCTGAGCGATGCCCATACGATCGAATTGGCCGATGGCAGCCGCAAGACCGCCAAGCATATCCTGATCGCCGCCGGCGGCCGGCCGCAGCGGCCCGATATTCCGGGTGCCGAACTGGGGATGATCTCGGACGATGTGTTTCTGATGAAGGAATTGCCCCGTCGCGCCCTGCTGATCGGGGGTGGTTTCATCGCCTGTGAATTTGCCTGCATCCTGAACGGGATGGGGGTCGATACCGCGCTGGCCTATCGCGGCAATGCGGTGCTGCGCGGGTTCGATCTGGAAACACGAGAGCTGATGACCCGGCAATTGCAGCAGAATGGCATCGACCTCAGGCTTGGTCTGTCGCCAGCGCGGCTGGAACGGGCGGATGACCGGATCAGGGCCAGCTTTGACGATGGCAGCCATGGCGATTTCGACGCGGTGATCTTTGCCACGGGCCGGGCGCCCTATACCGGCGATCTGGGGCTTGAGGAAACCGGCGTCCGGCTGAAACCCAATGGCGCCATCGAGGTGGATGACTGGTCGCAGACTGCCGTGCCCTCGATCTTCGCGGTCGGCGATGTGACCAGCCGGGTGAACCTGACCCCGGTGGCGATCCGCGAAGGCCATTCCTTTGCCGATACCGTCTTTGGCGGCATCCCGCGCAAGATGGACCACCGGCTTGTCGCCCACGCGGTCTATACCCGGCCGCATGAACTGGGCAGCATCGGCCCGACCGAGGAAGAGGCGCGGGCGCAAGGCCCCATCGACGTCTATGCCACGACCTTCCGGCCGATGCGGTCGTTCTTTGCCGGGTCGGATGCGCATGTGATGATGAAGCTGATCGTCTGCGCCGAAACGCAAAAGGTGCTGGCCTGCCATATCTTCGGCCCCGAGGCCGGCGAGATGATCCAGCTGGCCGCGATTCCGATAACCATGGGCGCGACAAAGGCCGATTTCGACGCCACGATTGCGGTGCATCCGACCATGGCCGAGGAAATGGTGACCATGCGCGAGCCGACCCGGCGGTTTCACGAGGCGACGACTGATGCCGCCGCCCGTTGATCGCGCCGGCGCCTAGAACACGATCTCGGCGCCGGTTTCGTCCAATTCCCAGCTGATCGGCCTGCCGCGAAGGCGGGCTGCCTCGGCCAGCAGGGCGAAATGCACCTTGGCGGGCGGCGGCGCCGGCAGCGCCGCTGCGCCGGGGGCGGGCGTGTCCAGCCAGGCCCACAGCTCGGGCTCGGGCTTGACGCGATCGGCCTCGGCGACCAGCCGCCATTTCGGTCCGTTGCGCAGGGCCAGAACGCGACCGCCCCAGGGCATCGCGCTTTCCAGGCACATGATCGCCAGCAGAACCATCTGCACCTCGCTGCGGGGCTGGTCGGCATCATCCTCGATGTCGATCTTCAGCCGGCCCTGCACCGCCATTCCCTGTGCCAGCTTTTTCAGATCCGGCCCGCTGACGCGCTGATCCCCTCGGGTCTGGCCAAAGACCATGCGGAAGGTTTGCAACCGGGTCCGCGCCGCCTCGACCGCGTCCGAGACCAGCTGCATCTCGGGGCCTGCCGCCGGCCCGCCGGTCTGCGCACCGCCCAGTTGCAGCAGCTCGACCCCGTTCGAGATGGCACCGAAGGGCGATATCAGGTCGTGGCACAGTCGCGAGCCAAGCAGAAGCGCCAGATCGAGCGGGTCGATCCGCATTGAACTGTTCGTCATAGGATCCTATTTTTTCCTGGAAAGGGCGTGATCATGAATGAGATTCTGGAACCCGGCATGATCGTGCGCCACCCCGGCGCGCCCGATTGGGGTTTGGGGCAGGTGCAGTCGCGCATTGGCGACCGCATCACTGTGAATTTTGCGAATGCGGGCAAACAGGTCATCGACGGACGCAGGGTCGAATTGCTGATCGTGCGGACGGATGGGGCCTGAAATGCGGGTCTCATGCCGCTGTTTCTGCAATTACGGCGCGATTTTCGCAAGAAGAACTCGACCTTCGGTGGTGAAATCCCGGATGCTGTGACGCCAGTGCCGCGGCAGCACGCTTGCATTGCTGGGTAAGGCCACCTAAACAACCGTCCCGAACGCCCGAAAAGGTCCCGTCCGACCGCATGACCCCCGATAGCAGTTTCTTCCAGATCAGGATCGCCACAAGCGAACTCGACCTAAAGGCCGCGCAACGGCTGCGCTATCGCGTTTTTGTCGAGGAGTTGGGTGGCGATGGCGTGCTGGTCGATCATGCCAACCGGCTTGAACGCGACGAGTTCGATCCCGTGGTCGATCACCTGTGCCTGATCGATTCGCGCCGCAACCCCGACGACCTGGATCATGTCGTGGGCGTCTATCGGGTGCTGCCTGGCGCCCGCGCGGCCCAGTTCGGCCGCTTCTATTGCGACGGGGAATATGACCTGACGCCGCTGCGCGAATCCGGCCGCAACCTGCTGGAACTGGGCCGGTCCTGCGTCGATCCGGCCTATCGTGGCGGCTCGGGGATGTTTCTTCTTTGGAACGCGCTGGCCGATTATGTGCTGGATCTGGGGGTCGAGGTGCTGTTCGGCGTGGCCAGCTTTCACGGCACCGATATTCAGACGCTTGCGCCGTCGCTCAGCTGGTTGCATCACCACCATCTTGCCCCCCAAGCCCTGCGCCCGACCGCGCGGCCCGAGGGCTATCAGGACATGAACCTGATCCCCGCCGACCGCATCGACCGGCGCGAGGCGATGGTGAACATGCCTGCGCTGATTAAGGCTTATCTGCGGGTCGGCGGCGTCGTGGGGCAGGGCGCCTTTCTGGACCGTGCCTTCAACACCACCGATGTCTTTTTGCTGATGGATACCGCGGTGATGTCGGACAAGCACCGCAAATTCTACGAATCGCGCTGGCAGCAGGGGCAATGAGCCAGCCGGGGCGGGGTGCCGCCACCTGGCGCGGCGAGGAAGGGATTCAGCTGGGCCGGCCGCAGGGGGTGACGGGATGGTTCCGGGTGATCCGCCGCGGGGTGCCTGCCGTTCTGGTTCTGATCACCGGCGTCCTGCTGATCCTGCCGTTGCGCCTGATCGAGCGGCTGTTCCACGGCCCGCGCCGTCCCTGGACCGGTCCTTACGTGCAGATCGTCTGCCGGCTGGTCCTGTTCTGCATGGGGATCGGCTGGCATCGCAAGGGTCAGCCCCTGCGCGGCCCCGGTGCGGTGGTGGCCAACCACTCCAGCTGGCTGGATATCTTCGTGCTGAACGCCGCCATGCCGGTGTTTTTCGTCAGCAAGGCCGAGGTTCAGGGCTGGCCCGGTATCAATATCCTGACCCGCGTGACCAATACCCATTTCGTCGTGCGCGACCCGAAGCTGGCCCGCCAGCAGGCGCATGAGTTCGCCCTGCGCGTCCGCGCGGGCCACCGGCTGCTGTTCTTCCCCGAGGGCACCTCATCCGATGGCCGCCGGGTGCTGCCCTTCAAGCCGACGCTGTTCCAGGGCTTTCTGGATGATGAACTGCCCGCCGATCTGGCGATCCAGCCGATCACGGCGGATTACCACGCCCCACGCGGCGAGGACCCGCGCTTTTATGGCTGGTGGGGCGATATGGACCTTGGCCCGCATCTGTTGCATGTGCTTTCGGTGCCGCGTCAGGGCAGTGTGACGGTCACTTTGCACGCGCCGATTCCGGTGGCTGGCGAGACGCGAAAATCACTGTCGGCCAAGGCCGAGGAATCCGTGCGATTTGCCCTTGATGATGGTATGATTGCGCCTTGAGAGTGATCGGTAGTCACCATATATGGTATCTTCTTCCAATAGACCCACTAAGGAATGTTTCGAATGACCCGCTTTGCCGCCCCTATCGCCGAACAGATCTGGGACATGAAATACCGGCTGAAGGATGCCGAGGGGCAGGCGATTGACGGCTCGGTCGAGGATAGCTGGCGCCGTGTCGCCCGCGATCTGGCCAGCGTGGAACAGAACCCGGCGGAATGGGAAGGCCGCTTCTATACCGCGCTGGAGGATTTCAAGTTCCTGCCCGCAGGCCGCATTCTGGCGGGGGCGGGCACAGGGCGTTCGGTCACGCTGTTCAACTGCTTTGTCATGGGCACCATCCCCGACAGCATGGGCGGCATTTTCGACATGCTGAAAGAGGCCGCGCTGACCATGCAGCAGGGCGGCGGGATCGGTTACGACTTCTCGACCATCCGCCCGCGCGGGGCGGCGGTGCACGGGGTTGCGGCTGACGCCTCGGGTCCGCTGTCCTTCATGGATGTCTGGGACGCGATGTGCCGCACGATCATGTCGGCGGGCAGCCGTCGCGGCGCGATGATGGCCACGATGCGCTGCGACCATCCCGATATCGAGGCCTTTATCGAGGCCAAGCAGGACAGCGCGCGGCTGCGCATGTTCAACCTGTCGGTGCTGATCACCGATCCCTTCATGCAGGCGGTCAAGGATGGCGGCAGCTGGGATCTGGTCTTTGACGGCCGCGTTTATCGCACCGTCGATGCGCGCGATCTGTGGAACCGGATCATGCGCGCGACCTATGATTTCGCCGAGCCGGGCGTGATCTTCATCGACCGCATCAACCAGCAGAACAACCTGCAATACGTGGAAACCATCGCCGCCACCAACCCCTGCGGCGAACAGCCCCTGCCGCCCTATGGCGCCTGCCTGCTGGGCTCGATCAACCTTGCCCGGCTGGTGACGGACCCCTTCACCAAGGACGCCCATCTTGATGAGAGCGGCCTGGACGATCTGGTCCGCACCGCCGTCCGCATGATGGATAACGTGGTCGATGCCAGCCGCTTCCCGCTGCCCCAGCAACTGGCCGAGGCCCAAGCCAAGCGCCGCATCGGTCTGGGCGTCACCGGGCTGGCCGATGCGCTGCTGATGCTGGGCCTGCGTTACGGCGCCGATGATGCGGTGGAACAGACGCGCAAATGGATGAAGGCCATCGCCCGTTCCGCCTATCTGGCCAGCGCCGATCTGGCCGAGGAAAAGGGTGCCTTCCCGCTGTTCGATGCCGATGAATACCTGAAATCCGGCTTCATGGCCCGGATGGATGATGATGTGCGCGCGGCCATCGCCCAGAAGGGCATCCGCAACGCCCTGCTGACCAGCATCGCGCCGACCGGGACGATCAGCCTCTATGCCGGGAACGTCTCCTCGGGGATCGAGCCGGTCTTTGCCTATGCCTATACCCGCAAGGTCTTGCAAAAGGACGGTTCGCGCACCGAGGAAGAGGTCGTCGATTACGCCGTCCAGATGTGGCGCGACTTGCACGGCGATGCGCCCTTGCCGGATTATTTCGTCAATGCGCAGACGCTGGCGCCGCTGGACCATGTCGCCATGCAGGCGGCGGCGCAGGAATGGGTCGACAGCTCCATCTCGAAGACCATCAACTGCCCCGAGGATATCAGCTTCGAGGGCTTCAAGGATGTCTACCTTGCCGCGTGGGACAAGGGCTGCAAGGGCTGCACCACCTATCGCCCGAATGACGTGACCGGTTCGGTCCTGTCGGTCAGCGAAAAGACCGAGGCCGCGCCCGAGGCCGACAAGGGTGCCGATGTCGTCTACCTGACCGAGCCGCTGGACCGCCCGGCGGCGCTGGAAGGGTCGACCTACAAGCTGAAATGGCCGGGCAGCGAACACGCGATCTATATCACCGTCAACGACATCGTGCAGGCGGGCCACCGGCGGCCCTTCGAGGTCTTTATCAACTCGAAGAACATGGAACATTTCGCCTGGACCGTGGCGCTGACCCGGATGATTTCGGCGGTGTTCCGGCGCGGTGGCGATGTGTCTTTCGTGGTCGAGGAATTGAAGGCCGTGTTCGATCCGCGCGGCGGCGCATGGATGGCTGGCAAATACGTCCCCTCGATCCTGGCGGCCATCGGCGGCGTGATCGAGCGTCACATGATCGCCACCGGCTTTATCGAGGGCGAGGGCATGGGCCTGAAATCCGACCCTCAGGCCGAAGTCATGGCCATCGGCGAACGCCCGCGTGGCCCGGCTTGCCCCAGTTGCGGCCAATACGGGATGCGCATGATCGAGGGCTGCATGACCTGCCCCAGCTGCGGCCATTCCAAATGTGGCTGATCCGGGGCAGGCTGGTCGATGCAAGGTCATCCGGTCTGCAATGACCGGCTGATCGGGGAGGAAGGCGCCATGCCCTCTTCCCCTTTTGCAAAACTTGTGGAAGAAATTGTTCCGGGTCCGGTCAACAGGGCCGGCAGGGGGCGGCTATGTCCAGCGGATCGAAAAGCGAGGCCGTTCAGGGTGCGACACTGATCGCGCCGCCATTCTTTTATGCGCTGCTGGTGCTGGCCGCGCCGCTTTTCACCATCGTGACCTATAGCTTTCTGACCGATGGCTATCTTGAGGTCGTCCGCGACTTCACGCTGGACAATTACCGCCACGTCTTTACCGACCCGATCGTGCGTTCGGTCATGATGCGCTCGCTTGGCGTGTCGATGATGGTGACCTTGGTGACCGTGCTTCTGGCCTTTCCGGTGGCCTATTACGTCAGCCTTGTCGTCAGGCCCGAACGCAAGGCGCTGTGGCTGTTTCTGATCACCATTCCCTTCTGGACCAGCTATCTGATCCGGGTGTTTCTGTGGAAAGTGATCCTTGGCTATAACGGCGTCATCAACAGCAGCCTGACCGGGCTTGGCCTTATCGACGAGCCGCTGACCTTCATCCTTTATAACGTCAATTCCATCGTGCTGACGCTGGCCCATGCCTATGCGCCTTTCGCGATCCTGCCGATTTTCGTGGCGCTGGAAAAGATCGACCGTTCCCTGCTGGAGGCCGGGCGCGATCTGGGAGAATCGCGGTTGATGACCTTCTGGCGGGTGACGCTGCCGCTGGCCATGCCGGGGGTGATCGCGGCGGTGCTGATCGTGTTCATCCCGACCATCGGCGACTATGTCACCCCCACCGTGATCGGCGGCGGCAAGATCCCGATGATCGCCAATATGATACAGGTGCAGATGCTGGATCTGGACAACCGGCCACTGGGCAGTGCGCTGGCCGTGACCGCCATGTTGATCGTCGCTGTGGTCAGCGGGATCTTCCTGTTTCTCAACCGCCGCTTCCTGCGGGTGCGGCGATGAGATCGGGCGCATTGCAAGGCGGGGGGCTGCGGATCTATGCGCTGCTTTACCTGCTGTTCCTTTACGCCCCGATCCTGCTGCTGCCGGTATTTGCCTTCAATTCCGGCACGATCATTGCCTTTCCGCTGAAGGGGTTCACGACCGACTGGTTCGCGCAGATGTGGGCCGATGCGACATTGCGCCGCGCGTTGACAAATTCGCTGACCATCGCCGTCAGCTCGTCCATTTTCGCCACCTGCCTTGGCATCTTCGCGGCCCGTGCCTCGACCCGGTTCAGCTTTCGCGGCAAGGGGCCGATCATGGGCTTTATCATGCTGCCAATGGTGCTGCCCGAAATCATCGTGGCCATGTCGCTTCTGGTGGTGCTGCTGGGTGCCGGCGTGCAGCTGTCGATCCTGACGGTGATCCTGGGCCATACGCTGATCTGCATGCCCTATGCCATCGCCATCCTGTCGACCGCGTTCTCCAGTCTGGACCCCTCGCTTGAGGAAGCCGCCTATGATCTGGGCGAAACGAAATGGGGCGCATTCCGGCTGATCACCCTGCCCTTGGTCATGCCGGGCGTCATCTCGGCGCTGCTGATTTCCTTCACCATCAGTCTGGACGAATTCATCATCGCCTTCTTTCTGGCCGGTAACGAGCCGACCTTGCCGACCTATATCTTCAGCCAGCTGCGCTTTCCGGCGCTGATCCCGATGATCATGGCGCTTGGCACCGTGCTGGTTGCGCTGTCCATCGTGCTGCTGGCGCTTGGCGAATATTTCCGCCGCCGGTCCCTGGCGAAAACCGGCGGCAAGAATACCGGAGGCCTTCTGTGAGCGATACCCGCTATGACCGGCTCGATAGCGCGCCCGCGATGATCGAGGCGCGCGATGTGCACAAATATTACGGCGAATACCACGCCCTGCGCGGCATCGACCTGACCATCCGCGAGGGCGAGTTCTTTTCGCTTCTGGGGCCGTCGGGCTGTGGTAAGACGACGCTTTTGCGCACTATCGCCGGGTTCGAGGACATCTCCAGCGGCGCGGTTCTGATCGACGGCAAGCATATGGAGGACGTGCCGGCGAACAAGCGGCCGACCAATATGGTGTTTCAGTCCTATGCGATCTTCCCGCATCTGACCGTGGCGCAGAACGTGGCCTTTGGCCTGCGCCGCGATCCGCGCCCGCGCGAGGAAAAGGCGAAGCTGGTCGAAGAGGCTTTGAACATGGTCGGCCTGAAGGGCTATGGCGCGCGCGCCGCCCATGCGCTGTCGGGCGGGCAGCGGCAGCGTGTCGCACTGGCGCGCGCGCTGATCCTGAAGCCCAAGGTGCTGCTGCTGGATGAACCGCTGTCGGCGCTGGACCGCAAGATGCGCGAACAGATGCAGGTCGAACTGATCAAGCTGCAACGCCAGGTCGGCATCACCTTCGTGCTGGTCACCCATGACCAGGAAGAGGCGCTGGTCATGTCAGACCGTATCGCCGTGATGTTCGAGGGGCAGATTGCCCAGCTTGATGGTCCCGAGGCGTTGTATGCGCGCCCCGCCGATCGCCGCGTGGCCGATTTCATCGGGGTGATGAATTTCCTGCCGGCCGAGATCCTGGGCGAGACTGCGGGTGGCGGCGTTCGCGTCAGTGTGGCGGGTCTGGGCGAGGTGGAACTGCCCGCCAGCCAGATCAGCCGCGCGAACCCGGATGATGATGGTCCGACGGTCGGCTTCCGCCCCGAGACCATGACCCTGATCGGCACGGGCCAGACCCATAATCAGGCGCGCGAGACCGGGGCCACCATCGACGAGGTCGTCTATTACGGCGACATGACCTATTACGACCTGCGGCTGGACGGTCCCGATGGCCGACCCGCCCAGCACCGGCCGGTGCGGATTTCGATGCGCAATGTCTTTGGTCGTGATGTGCAGGATGTCGGCTCACGCACTCGTGTCGCGTGGTCGCCCGGCTCTCTGGTGCTTTTCCGCTGATCGCTGAAATCCGCTCGGCGGCTTCCCGCGGGGTGGGTTTGCGGCCATTTCCCACACGTGCAAGGCTTTGCGGGCCTAGTGCAACCATATTGGGAAATGAAGAATGACCATGTGCAAGAAAACTGTCGCGTCGCTGTCGCTGATCGCGGCCATCACCGCAGGCGCGGCCTGGGCGCAGGATACCCAGCCTGCGCCTGAAGCGGCACCCGAGGCGCCCGCAGCCGCCCCGGCAGCGCCTGCCGCGCAGGATCCGCAGCCGGCCTATGATGCAGCACGCAATCAGCTGGGGATTCTGGGCTATTGCCAGGATCAGGGCCATATCGACGGCGGCGCTGTCGAGATCCAGACCAAGATGCTGACCATGGTTCCCGCAGGCGATGTTGCCCAGGGCGACGCGGCCGAAGCCAAGGGCAAGGAAGGCGCCGTCTCGGGCCTGGGCGTTGAAACCACGCTGGCCGATGCCGCCACCCAGCAGGGCACGACCGAGGCCGCGCTGTGTCAGCAGATGGATGCGATGATCAAGCAGGCCGGCGCCGCCTTGCCTGCCGAATAAGCGCCGCCTGACAAGGATCTGGGCCGCCGGTCGCCATATGCGGCTGGCGGCCCTTTTATTGGCTGGCGGCCCCTTGGGTTGTCGGCGGGGCGGGCAGGGCGGACTGCACCTTCCGGGGCAGTTTGTCGCGGATCAGGCGATAGCTGGCCTCGATCCGGTGGCGCAACTCGTCCGTCGGGGCGTCCAGAGACAGCTCGATCCAGCTGCGGTGAAAATAGGCCGCGCGGCGGGCCGGGCCGATCTCGATCAGCATTTCGGCGGTCTCGATGCCCTCGGTCTTGACCGCAACGGCCTCGTTCACAGCGCCGATGACTGCAAACATCTTGCCGCCGACCTTCCAGCAATCATGCCCGCCGCCCCAGGGATCGGAATGCTCGGCCCCCGGCAAGGCGGCGCAGATGGCGTTGACGGTGTCGCGGCCTGTCATGATGGGGCGTCCTTGCGCCGTTTCAGCCTGATCAGGATGCCATCGCGCCCGCGCAGGGTCAAACGCGCCACCGGCACAGGCGGGAGACGGCCGGGCGACAGGCGGAAGGCGCGGGTGATCAGGGCCAGCATCAAGACGCCCTCGATCATGGCGAAGCCTGCGCCGGGGCAGACGCGCTGGCCGGCCGAGAACGGGATGAAGGCCGCGCGGGCCGAGGCGCGGCCCTGATCGCTGTCCCATCGTGCGGGATCGAAATCATCGGGGCGATCCCACAGCCTTTCGTGCCGGTGCAGATGCCAGGGGGACAGGATCAGCTGTGCGCCGCGCGGCACGTCGCGGTTGCGGAAATGTTCGGGCCCGGCGGCCTCGCGCACCATCATCGGCACGGGTGGATAAAGGCGCAGCGCCTCGCGAAAGACCGCGCGCGTGCTTTTCAGTGCCGAGACGTCCGACATCTCGCCCGTCATCGCGGTGGCTTCGGCGGCGACGCGGTCCTGCCAGTCGGGATTGGCCGCCAGCAGCCACAGCGCCCAGGCCAGGGCCGAGGCGCTGGTTTCATGCCCGGCAAGAAAGAAGATCGCCACCTGATCGACCATTTCCGGCGCGGTGAATCTGCGGCCGGTCTGGGGGTCCGGGGTGGTCATGATCTTGGTCGCCAGATCGTCGGGCGCGGTTCCTGCATGAATCGCCGCCATGCGGTCGGTGACAAGCTGCCGGATCAGCCCCCTGATCTCGGCCGCGGTGTCGCGCGTGCGCCGGGAATGCCAGCGCGGAACCCATGACGGCAAAGGCAGCAGCGCCGCCAGGTTGACGATGGGCTGCGCGTCCTGATGGGCGCGAAAGGCGGCAAAGACGCGGGTGGCGATGTCATGTTCGATGGGCAGCGAGAACAGCGTGCGAAAGATCGCATCGGCGGCGGCATGGCTGGTTTCGGGCTCGATGTCGATCTCGGCCTCGGGCAGGCGCTCGACCGCGCTTCGGGCGGCGGCGAGAATGGCGGGAAAGGCCTCGTGCAGGCGCCCGCCCTCGAATGCTGGGTCGATGATGCGACGCTGGAACTGCCATTCCTCGCCATTGGTGACAAAGACCGACCGCCCCAGCAGGGGGGCCAGCCCCTCGCGCAGGCGGTTCGATTTGGGGAAATCGGCGGGTCGATCCTGAAGGATCAGCCGCACCAGCGCCGGGTCATTGCACAGGAAGCTGTGGATCAGCGGATTGCGAAACTCGGCCATCCAGGCGCGGAACAGATGGGCGGGCAGGGCCGATAGCAGATCGCGCCGAAACCCGCGCGCCATGCGCAGGATGCCGCCGCGCGCGCTGCTGGTGGGTGGCTTGGGCGGGATCATGCGGGGCTGCCCGCGCGCGCCAGCCCCGGACCGGCGGGCGTTGTAATGCGGCCGGGCGAATGCGGGCGGTCGTGAAAGCGTTGCGCCAGTGTCAGCGGCCCGGCGGTGATCGCGAAATAGTCGTAATCACCCGGCCGGTCGAAGGCGCAGAGATATTGGAAATGCAGCCTGAACCAATGCCCCCGCAATTCCCGCTGCTTTTCCGGTGACAGCGTCCTGGTGAAGGCGGCCGAGATCACCAGAGGCCAGCGCTGATCGGCGGGTGCCACGCCGGTCACGGCAACCGGATCGCACAGGCCAAAGCTGCACGCATCGCCGGGGGCGGTCACGTCCAGCCAGAAAATCTGATCCCGCGTGCTGAGACAGGCGAGATCACGTCGCAGGCGCTGCGCGCGCGGCAGGAAGGACGCCATCGGCACCACATGGCCAAGCGTCATCAGCGACAGCGCCGGACCGTCCACAGGCACCCGGCCGGCACGGATCAGATCGGCCAGAACCGACACGGCCAGATAGGCGCCCGAGCTGTGGCCGATGATCAGCACCTCGTCCCAATCACCGGCCAGAACCTCGGCAATGCGGTCGGTGAACTGGGCGATGCGGGTTTCCAGCGCGGGCGGATATGCACCGCCCGACTGCGCCGTAAAGGCATAGTCATGCATCAGGTAATAGGCGAATATCCTGCCATCCAGCCGCCGCCACCCGACCAACCCGGCCCAGGTGACCGCGGCCATCACCGGCAGGCCCAGCCACCAGCCCGCGATCAGCGAGACCAGCCAACCCGCCAGCCAGCCGGCCAGCAGGGCCGCCAGCAATTGCAGGATCAGCACCACGATCGGATAAAGCGCGGCGATCACCGGCCCCCGCCTCAGCCGCATCAGCCGGAACAGCGCGCCCGAGCCGATATAGGCCCATGCCGTCCGCGCCAGTTGACCATAGGTGGCGGCGATCCCATGCCCCATGGAACCCTGGACTATATCGGCCCAGACCAGCACCTCGATTTCCGCCTGCCCGCTGCCTTGCGGAAATTCACCCGCAGCACCCCAGCCAAAGCCGGTGCGGTCGCGCCTTGCGCCCATGGTCAGCCGATAACCCGAGATTGCCGCCTGTGCCACGCCCTCGCGGCGATACAGCTCGCGATAGCGGCGCGGGGGGATCGGGTCATAGCCGGGGATATAAAGAACCCGGCGGCGGAACGGCTGCATCTTTGCCCCTTGCTTTTGCCCGCAGCATAGGCGCTGGAACGCAGGCGGCAAGGGCAGAGCCGGACCGGACTGGCCTCAGCCGCCCGCGTTCCAGCGTGCCTCGTTCGCCTCGATCGCGGCGATGCGGCGGCCGGTATGGGGGTGGGACAGCAGCCATGCGGGGGCACCCGCACCCATCCGGCCGGTCAGCGCATCCAGCTTGCGAAACAGCGATTTCTGCGGTTCGGTGCCCAGACCGGCCTTGATCATCAGCGCGCTGGCAAATTCATCTGCCTCGAATTCATCCTGCCGCGACAGGCGGGCGGCGATGGCCACTGCGGCCAGATTGGCCAGCCAGGCACCGACAAAGGGGATGAACCGCCCCAGCACCCCGGTCAGCGCCAGCCGAATCGCATTCTGCCCGGCGAAATCCACCATCCGGCGACGGGAATGCCCGCGCGCGACATGGCCCAGTTCATGCGCGATGACGGATGCCAGTTCCTCGGCCGTGACCTCGCAGGCATCCAGCTTGCGGATGAAGCCCCTTGTCAGGAAGATGCGGCCATCGGGGGCGGCAAGGCCGTTGATCGGCTCGATCTCGTAGATATGGGCTTGCACTGCCGGCAGGTCCATTGCCCGGCCAAGCCGTTCCAGCATCGGCGTCAGGCGCGGATGGTTCAACGGCGTGGCGTTCTGGTTCAGCTCGCGTTTCAGCCGCCATGCGGAAAAGAACCACATGGCCATGGCATAAAGGATGATCAGCAGGAATGGCGTCAGCTTCAGCATGAACCCTATATGGTCGGTCTGCCATGCCTGTGCCAGAGGTGGTGCGCCAACCAGATGACCCCAAGCAGGGCCATCGCCGTGGCAAGGCATTTCAGCAGCGCGGCATCATCGCCGCGAAAGCCCCGTGCCAGCAGATAGCCCGCGCCCAGCTGTGTCAGCGCCCAGAGAAACTCGCCCGGCAGGCTGGCGGCGATGAAACGCCGGGTTGGCATGCCCGTCGCGCCTGCCACGTAATTCATGCTGGGACCAAGCGGCGTGATCAGCCAGCGCGCCAGAAACACCGCCAAGGCGCCGCGATGCGCGATGAAGCCCCGTGCCCTTTGAAACATCGCCTTTCGCCGTCCGCCCATCGCTTCCAGCCGCGGGGCGATGCGATGGGCGAGGCCAAAGGCGGTCAGATCGCCCAAAGCCGCGCCAAGGCAGGCGCCAAGGATCAGCGTGGGAAGAAACAGATGCCCCCCGCCGCTCAGCGTGCCGGCCGTGACCAGCAGGGCCGAGCTGGGCAAGGGCACCATCATGCAGGACAAAAAAGCCGAGACCGCCAGCACCACAGGCCCCCATTGAGGCAGCAGCGGGCCGAGCGTCTCGATCATGATGCCGGCGCCCCGGTCATCCCAGCACCCGCATCGCCTGTGTCAGACCTTCCAGCGTCAGCGGCATCATTCGCCCCTCGAAGACCTCGCCGACCATGCGGATCGACTGGGTATAGCGCCAGCGTGCCTCGGGCACCGGGTTCAGCCAGACATGGTCGGGCCAGGTCTCGGCCACGCGGCGCAGCCACACCTCGCCCGGTTCCGGGTTCCAATGTTCGTTGGCGCCGCCGGGAACGGCGATCTCATAGGGTGACATCGAGGCATCGCCGACGAAGATGCACTTATAGTCGCGGCCAAAACGATGCAGCAGATCCCAGGTCGGGATCTGTTCGTTCCAGCGGCGGTGATTGTCCTTCCAGACCGATTCGTAAAGGCAGTTATGGAAATAGAAATGTTCCATATGTTTGAACTCGGCGCGGGCGGCGCTGAACAATTCGTCGACCAGCCGGGTGTGGTCGTCCATTGACCCGCCCACGTCCAGAAACAGCAGCACCTTGACGGCGTTGCGCCGTTCCGGCCGGGTCTGCACGTCGATATAGCCGTGATCGGCCGTGGCCCGAATGGTCGCCGGCAGGTCCAACTCATCCGCCGCGCCATGCCGCGCCCATTGCCGCAGGCGTTTCAGCGCCACCTTGATATTGCGGGTGCCCAGCTCGACCCCGTCGTCGAAATCGCGGAACTCTCGCTTGTCCCAGACCTTGACGGCGCGGCGGTGGCGGCTTTCGTTCTGGCCGATGCGCACGCCCTCGGGGTTGTAGCCATAGGCGCCAAAGGGGCTGGTGCCGGCCGTGCCGATCCATTTGCTGCCACCCTGATGGCGGGCCTGCTGTTCGGCCAGCCGCTCGCGCAGCTTGCGCATCAGCTCGTCAAAGCTGCCGCTGCCCTTGACGGCTGCCTTGTCCTCGTCGGTCAACAGCTTTTCGGCCAGCTTCTCCAGCCATTCGCGGGGGAGGGTGGTTTCGCTGACCAGCGCGTCCAGCGGCAGGGATTCCAGCCCCGAAAAGGCCTCACCAAAGGCGCGGTCGAAACGGTCGATATGGCGTTCGTCCTTGACCAGCGCAGTGCGGGCAAAGTGGTAGAAGCCATCGACGGTCCAGCCCGTCACCCCGGCCTCAAGACCTGCCAGCAGGTCCAGATACTCCCTCAGACTGACCGGAACACCGTGGCGGCGCAGCGTGTCGAGGAAGGGCGCCAACATCAGAGCAGGCGGTCGATGAGGACGGTAGCGATCAGGCCGATGGCCGCAAAGGCCAGCGCATGAGAGGCAGCGTATTGCAGCTGGTCCTTGCGGTTGCCCTTCAATGCGACGGCGCGGCGCCAGCCGACATAGGCCCCGATCAGCAGGGCGGCGAGGATGATCATGGCGGGCCTTTCACTTGCTATCGGACAAAGCAGATAGACCTGCAAATCGCCCCGTGCAACAGGCGCGATGTCGCGTTAGCGTGACACGAACCCCAGGCCGGAGGATTTCCATGACCGATCTTGCCCAGTTGCGTGAAACCATCCGCCAGACGCATCTGGCCGATCAGGACGAAGCCATCGCGGCTTTGATCGACGATTACGCCCCCGATGCCGCCGCCCGCGCCCGTATCGACGCCGCCACCGCCGGGCTGGTCCGTGACATCCGCACGGGCGACGATCCGGGCCTGATGGAGGTGTTTCTGGCCGAATATGGCCTGTCCACCGACGAAGGCGTCGCCCTGATGTGCCTGGCCGAGGCGCTGCTGCGCGTCCCCGATGCCGAAACCATGGACGAGCTGATCGAGGATAAGATCGCCCCCTCCGAATGGGGGCAGCATCTGGGCAAGTCGTCCTCTTCGCTGGTCAATGCATCGACCTGGGCCTTGATGCTGACCGGCAAGGTGCTGCGCGGTAATGAAAGTCCGGGCATCGCCGGGCATCTGCGGAATGCGGTGAAACGCCTGGGCGAGCCGGTGATCCGCACCGCCGTCCACCGCGCCATGCGCGAAATGGGGGCCCAGTTCGTGCTGGGCGAGACGGTCAAGGACGCGATCCGGCGCGGGCGCGACCGGGTCGGGCAGGGGTTCACCTACAGCTATGACATGCTGGGCGAGGCGGCGCGGACCGAGCCCGACGCCCGCGAATATCTGGCCGCTTACGAGGGTGCGATTGCGGCGCTGGCGGCGCAGGCGAAATCCGACGACATCCGCGACAATCCGGGCATCTCGATCAAGCTTTCCGCGCTGCATCCGCGATACGAGGAAGGCCAGCGCGACCGCGTCATGGCCGAACTGGTGCCCATTGTTCTGCGCCTGGCGCGGGCCGCGCAATTTGCCAATATGGGCCTGAACATCGACGCCGAGGAAGCCGACCGGCTGGAGATCTCGCTGGACGTGATTCAGGCGGTGCTGTCTGATCCTTCGCTGGCCGGTTGGAACGGCTTTGGCGTGGTGGTGCAGGCTTATGGCAAGCGCGCGCCCTTTGTCATCGACTGGTTGGAGGCACTGGCGGAACGGCTGGACCGGCGCATCATGGTCAGGCTGGTCAAGGGCGCCTATTGGGATACCGAGATCAAGCGCAGCCAGGTCGAGGGGTTGCCGGGTTTTCCGGTCTGGACCCACAAGACCGCGACCGATGTGGCCTGGATCTGCTCGGCCCGGAAGCTGCTGGCATCCCCCCGCATCTATCCGCAATTCGCCACCCATAACGCCCATTCGGCGGCGGCGGTGCTGGAACTGGCGGGCGAGGATCGCGATTGGGAATTTCAGCGGCTGCACGGCATGGGCGAGGCGCTGCATGACCTGTTGCACGGCCGTTATGGCACGCGCTGCCGCATCTATGCGCCGGTGGGTGCGCATGAGGATCTGTTGGCCTATCTGGTGCGCCGCCTGCTGGAAAACGGCGCCAATTCCAGTTTCGTCAACCGCATCGTCGACACCGATGTGCCCCCCGAGCAGGTCGCGCCCGATCCCTTTGCCGAATGGCAGGCGGTGGCCGGGCAGCCTGCGCGGGGCGTGCGCGAACCCTCGGCGCTGTTCGGTCCGGGGCGGGTCAATTCGCGCGGCTTCGATCTGCGCGATCCGGTGACGCTGGCCATGATCGAGGGTGCGCGGGCCGAATGGGCCACGCATCAATGGCAGGGCGGTCCGCTTTTGGCCGGGCCGGTCGCGGGGGGCGAGGTCGAAGCGGTGGAAAACCCCGCCAAGCCGGGCGATGCTGTGGGGCAGATCACGCTGGCCGCGCCCGCCGATATTGAAACCGCGCTGGCCCATTCGCGCATCTGGGACGCCGCGCCCGAGGAACGCGCGCGTGTGCTGCGCGCCGCTGCGGACCTTTATGAAGACCACTATGCCGAGCTTTTCGCGATGATCACCCGCGAGGCCGGCAAATCGCTGGCCGATTGTGTGGCCGAACTGCGCGAGGCGGTGGATTTCCTGCGCTATTACGCCGATTTCGCGACCGCCGACGCCCCGCGCGGGGTGATCACCTGTATCTCGCCCTGGAACTTCCCTTTGGCGATCTTCACCGGCCAGATCGCCGCCGCGCTGGCGGCTGGCAATGCCGTGCTGGCCAAGCCGGCCGAGACCACCAGCCTGATCGCCTGGCGCGCAACCCAGTTGCTGCATCAGGCCGGCGTGCCCGCCCACGCGCTGCAATTGCTGCCGGGCCACGGGCGCATCGTCGGCACAGCGATCAGCAGCGATCCGCGTGTTGCGGGGGTCTGCTTCACCGGCAGCCTGCCCACCGCGCAGGCGATCAACCGGGCGATGGCGGCGAACCTGTCACCCGACGCGCCGCTGATCGCGGAAACCGGCGGGCTGAATGCGATGATCGTGGACAGCACCGCGCTGCCCGAACAGGCGGTGCGGGACATTCTGGCCAGCGCCTTCCAGTCGGCGGGGCAGCGCTGTTCGGCGTTGCGGATCCTCTATGTGCAAGAGGACGTGGCCGACAAGGTGCTGACCATGCTGCATGGCGCCATGGACGAGCTGCGCCTTGGCGACCCCTGGCATCTTGAAACCGATGTTGGGCCGGTGATCTCGGCGGTGGCGCGCAAGGGGATCGACGATCATGTCGCGGGCGCGCGCAGCGACGGTCGCGTGCTGCACCGGCTGAAGGCGCCTGCACGTGGGCATTTCGTTCCCCCCGTGACCATCAGCGTCGGCGGCATCAGGGACATCCAGCGCGAGATTTTCGGCCCCGTGCTGCATGTCGCCCGCTTCCGGGCCGAGGATCTGGATCAGGTGATCGCTGCGGTCAACGGCTCGGGCTATGGGCTGACCTTCGGGCTGCATACCCGGATCGACGACCGCGTGGAACATATCGACCGCCACATGCGCGTGGGCAATCTTTACGTCAACCGCAACCAGATCGGCGCCATCGTGGGCAGTCAGCCCTTTGGGGGCGAGGGGTTGTCGGGCACCGGGCCGAAAGCCGGCGGTCCGCATTATGTGCCGCGATTCCGCCGGGCTGCCGCGTCACGGGTCGCGGATGACCGGGATGAGGCCGATCCGTTGCTGGTCCAGGATCAGCTGAACCGCACCCAAACAGATTCTGAAACGCCACTGGAAACGACGCTGCTGCCCGGCCCCACAGGCGAATCGAACCGCCTGACGACCCATGCGCGGGGCAATGTGCTGTGTCTTGGCCCCGACACGGCCGCGCAGGCGGCGATCGCGCGGGCGCAGGGATGCGCCGCGGTCGAGGTGACAGGGTGGCTGTCGCCCGAAGCCCTGGCCGGGCTGTCAGGGGTGGCTGTGGTCGCCTATGACGGCCCCGAGGACCGCGCCCGTGCCTGCCGCATGGCGCTGGCCGGACGCGACGGTCCGATCATTCCCCTGGCCGGCAGCGCGGAACTGGCCGGATATTGCCTGCTGGAACGGCACCTGTGCATCGACACCACGGCCTCGGGCGGGAACGCCTCGCTGCTGGCCGCTGCGGAATAAGGATGTGACGCCGGGTTTTCGGGGGATCGGGGCATTGTCGTTCCGTCCCGCCGGAAAACCGGTTTGAAACCCGGCCCTTGAACGAGGGCGGGGGGCACGCTACCTTGACAGCAAGTTGTTATCGGAGGGCGTGTATCATGGCGCCCAGGCGTCCTGCGGGTGAGGACGCGTTCCCGAAGATTAAGCCGGTTGAGCCATCTGTCACCCGCCATACCGAGGAGGAACCGCTTTATGCGGCGCTGGACCTTGGAACAAATTCGTGCCGAATGCTGATTGCGCGACCGCGTGGCAATCAGTTTCAGGTCATAGACAGTTTTTCCAAGCCCGTGCAGCTAGGCTACGGACTGGAAGCCTCGGGTCGTCTGTCGCGCAGTTCGATGGCGCGGACGGTCCATGCCTTGCAGGTATGCCGCCGCAAGCTGGAAACGCATAACGTCAGCAATATGCGCCTGGTCGCGACCGAGGCCTGCCGGCGCGCGCGCAATTCGCGCGACTTCATGCGCAAGATTCAGCGCGAAACCGGTCTGCCGGTCGAAGTCATCGACGCCGAGGAAGAGGCGCGATTGGCGGTGATTTCCTGTGCGCCGCTGGTCAATCTGGCCACCGAGCAGCTGTTGATCGTCGATATTGGCGGAGGATCCACCGAACTGGTCTGGATCGACCTTGAGGATGTGGAACCTTCGGAACGTGCCCGCGCAATCATGCGTCTGGGTGACGGTTTTCGCAATCCGCAGCCCGGTGGCGCGCGCGTGGTTGACTGGATCAGCGTGCCGCTTGGGGTGGCGACGCTGCGTGACCAGTTCGCCGATGTCGAGGATGATCAGGGCCGTTTCGCGCTGATGTCCTGGTATTTCGAGGAAATGCTGTCCGATTTCGCCACCTATGCCGATGGCTCGCCGGACGAGAACTTTCAGATCATCGGCACTTCGGGGACGGTGACCACGGTTGCGGCCAGCCATCTGGGATTGCGTCGATATGACCGAACCAAGGTTGACGGGCTGACCATGACCAGCGATCAGATCGACAAGGTGATTCATTCGTATCTGGTCATGGGACCAGAGGGGCGCCGCTCGGATCCGCGTATCGGCCGGGAACGCCACGCGCTGATCATGTCGGGCGCGGCGATCTTGCAGACGCTGATGCGGCTGTGGCCGACGAACCGGCTGTCGGTCGCCGATCGCGGCCTGCGCGAGGGGTTGCTTTATGCGCAGATGGTGCGCGACGGGGTGCTGACACCCGAGGGACTGAACGGGGTGGCTTGATGGCCAAAGGAACGGGCGCCGGTTCTGGCAGCGCCAAGGGAAATACCAGCGGTCGCGGCCAGCGTGACCTGAAGGTGCGGGTCAAGACCGCCAAGGGGCGCAAGCTGTCCAGTAAGCTGTGGCTGGAACGGCAGTTGAACGACCCTTACGTCGCGCGGGCCAAGCGCGAGGGCTATCGCGGGCGGGCGGCCTACAAGATCCTGGAACTGGACGACAAGTATCGCTTTCTCGTGCCCGGCGCGCGGGTGGTCGATCTGGGCTGTGCGCCAGGCGGCTGGTGTCAGGTTGCCGTGGCCCGCGTGAACGCGCTTGGCGAAAAATCGGGTAAAGCCATTGGCCGGGTTCTGGGCGTCGATCTGCAAGAGGTCGATCCCATCGCGGGCGCAGAAATTCATCAGCTGGATTTTCTGGAAGATGGCGCCGATGAGAAGGTCAAGGACTGGCTGGGCGGGCGGGCCGATGTGGTGATGTCGGACATGGCCGCCGCATCGTCGGGGCACAAGGGGACCGACCACTTGCGGATCGTGGCGCTGGTCGAGGCCGCCGCGGCGCTGGCCTTTGACGTGCTGGAACCGGGTGGCACCTTCGTTGCCAAGGTTCTGGCCGGTGGCGCCGAAACCGAGATGCAGGCGATGCTGAAGCGCAATTTCACCAAGGTCGCCAATGTGAAACCGCCGGCAAGCCGCAGCGATTCATCCGAGAAATTCGTGGTGGCGCAGGGGTTCCGGGGCCGGCCCGACGGCGAAGAAGCCGGCGCACCGCTATAGGCGCACTCCTGAGATTTCGCTGTGTTCTGAAAAGTGACCAAGGGTTTTCATTGCAGGGAGGCTTGCAATGGGACCCTGGACCGACTTGCATCTTTGCGACGCGCAATGGGTTCAGAATATCTGACCATGTCATCGGAGACTGTCCGGCGGGCGCTGCCGCCAGACACTTCAAGGTCTTCGGTAGCCCTCTGTCTTGTAGGCGATCGGCTGACCGCAGGGGCAACACCGCAATTGACCGTAATATTGCATACCTTCGTCATCCGAAAATGGGCGTATGATCGTCTGAGAAGGGCGGCTTGATGCTCCGCAGACGAGACATTCCAGCCAAAGGAAGTTGCCTGCAAACTTGTCTTCATTAAATGATAACGGTAATTCGCCTGCACCGATCTCGATCGGTGCTTTACCCCGGGGCGTGTTATGAAGCCGATCTTGAAAAGCGACTAACGCACGGTATTCGAGGGCCTTCTGTGCGGCGCATGTGAGAAGATCATAATACTTGGAGTAGGCTTTCTCGTAACGGGAAATGTCCTGCTGAAGCCGTGTCTCAAGATCGTTTACCCGAAGCACGATCCAGTACAACGTTCCCCGTTTGTCATCTAACTGGGCATTGCTGGCCAGACGGATCATATCATAGGTCACGGCTTCTCCGTCTTGATGATGGCAGATGCGAAACGTCGGCGGTCGGGGTCACAGTGGGCTTGTCGTACGAGGTCGGCATCTCGATTGCCGGCCGGATTTTTCTGATCCGATTGCTGGTCATAACCGGATGGCGGTTTCCTCTTTGGCGGTGCGGATCACGACCATCGTATAGAAGCGTGCGACATTCGTCTTTTCGCGGAACAGTCTCTCGCAGATGGCGTCGAATTCTTCCATGTCACGCAGCTGCATGATCAGCACAACATCGGTCTGGCCGGTTACGGCATAGGCCTGGGTCACGGCCTCCTCGGCGATGGCAAGTTGCAGGAACTGGCGCTGCTGCTGGTCGCCATGGCGGATCAGTTCGACCGTGATGACGGCCTTGATCGCGCGGCCGGCCCGTGCCGGATTCAGGATCGCGACGACCCGGTCGATCATTCCCGAAAGACGCAGCCGCCGCACCCGTCGCAGGCAGCTGGATGGCGACAGGCCGACCATATCCGCCAGTTGCGCATTCGTGCGCGAGGCGTCGCGCTGCATCAGGTTCAGGATATGGCGGTCGATGCGGTCCATGGGCTGTTCCGAGGGCGTGCAATATTATTGCATCATTCTGCAATCTTTGACCACATCTGTCATCTGCTTTGTGGCAAGCAGGGGGAAATCATCTTAAGGTTCTGCCATGTCAATATTTGCGCGGTTTCGTCTTAAGACGTTGGAATTGTTGAAGGTATATGCCGGTCTTCTGCGGCTGATTCTGCCCATCGTGCTGCTGACCGAGGTTCTGATCCGGCTTGGCGTCATCGCCGCGATCGCACCGGCCTTCGAACCGGTGATGTCGCTTTACGGGTTGCCGCCGGAACTGGGGCTGGCCTGGCTGACGGGTATGCTTGTCGGGTTTTTCGGTGCGATCCCCTTGATCTTTACGCTGGTTCCTGCGGGTCAGCTGAGCGTGGCCGACATCACCATCTTTTCGGCGCTGCTGCTGTTCGCCCATGCCTTGCCGATCGAACAGGCAATCATCCGGCGGGCAGGTCCGGGGCTGATCGCCTCGACCCTGATCCGCGTCGGCGGCGGCATGTTCTATGCCGCGATCCTGTATCAGCTCAGCGCAGCGTCCGGCTGGCTGGACCGACCGCTTGACGCGATCTGGCAGCCGATGGCGCAGATCCAGGGCTGGGGTAGCTTTCTGCTGGGCCTGGCCGAAACGATGGGGTGGATGCTGGTGATTCTGCTGCTGCTGGGCTGGACGATGGAGATCTTGCGCCTGACCGGCGGGATAGATCTTCTGGGTCGGATCGTCGATCCGGTGTTGCGGCTGGCCGGCATCCGTGGCGAGGCGCGCTATTTCGCGGTGATCGGCACATTTCTGGGCGTGACCTATGGCGGCGGCCTGATGATCCAAGAGGCGCAAAGCGGGCGCATCCCTCCTCGCCAGATTTTCGGCGCCTGTGTGTTCATGGGATTCTCGCACAGCCTGATCGAGGATACAGCCATTGTCATGGCTCTGGGTGCCGATGGGATGGCGGTGTTGTGGGGACGGCTGCTGTTTGCGATCGTCGCGACGGCGCTGGTCATGCGGATCGTCGATCGCCTGCCGTCGGGGGTGTTTCACCGTTGGCTGTTCCCGGTGGCGCGTGATCGGTCGCCGGCCGTGACGGGCAGCGATGGCGGGACGGCCTGATCAGCAGCTTTTCCGAAACTGTTCGGGCAGGCGCCCGGTTGCGGTGACAAAAGCGCGGCTGAGATGGGCCAGGCTGGAATATCCCAGCAGCCGCGCGATCCGGGCCGGGCTTTCCCGCGTGTCGCGCAGCAATTGCACCGCCCGAAGAAGGCGAAGGTCATGCAACAGTTCGACCGCGCGCTTGCCATGCTTGTGGCGGCAGGCGGCATCGAGCGCGGTCGTGGTCACGCCAAGGGCATCTGCCAGATCGGCGATGGTGCTGCCATCTGCAAGCCGGTCGCGTGCAAGTTCGGCAAAGCGCTCGGCCAGGGGCAGGTCGGGATCGTTCTGCATCAGTCTTGCGAAATGGCGCGCACCGGGCTGCAACCGATCCAGCCGCAAGGCCAGCAAGGTCAGGTGGCACTGGATGGCGCTTGGTGCATCGGGGGCGTCGCCGCGCGATTCCTCGGCCAGGTCGTGCAGCATCTGGTGCAGCGCGCCGTCGCCACGCTCGATCATGCCGCCAAGCGGTCTGTCAGGAAAGGCATGCGCCAGATCGCGGGTCAGGTCGGGCGCGATCAGCAGCACATATCCGCTGCAACCGGCCAATGGCATGGCGGCAAATGCCGTGCCGAGGGGGATGAAATACAGGCTGCCGGCCGCCAGTCTGTGCCGAATGCGCGGGAAGTCCAGTTGCAGCGCGCCCTGGGCAATCAAAAGCACCACATGTTCGCCCCTTGTGCGAGGTCGGGGAACGGCGGTGCGGCTGCCCCAGGCAAAGCCCTCCAGCGGCATCAGGCGCAGTTTTTGCTGCCTGCCTCGTATCTGTCGACGCTGTGCTGAGGGGGCCCGCATGCCCCGCAAGGACAGGTCGCCATCGGGTGGTGGCGAATTATTGCCGGTCTGGTCGGGCCGATGGCCTGCGATCCGCCCTGAACTGATGCCCGGATTGACCAGGTCAGAAGTCGAAACCAGTGATGTGCCACCCTGCGGATCAACATTGAACCGACTGGGGGTAAAGGGAAATTCGGTTCTGAAGAAACGGGATCCCGAAACCGACATTGACGATACTCCACAAGGCGCAAGTCATAGGCGGATTATTGCCTACAAACCCGGTCTTGTAAAAAGATTTCGATCTTGGGCCGGGTAATTGGCCGGGGTGATGTGCCTGCCAGCCAACAGCCAGCCAACAGCGGAACCTTAGCCGACCATCAGCGGTTGCCAGGACTTCATCCGGCCACGAAACCACATGCGCTGCGCCTTGGCGTATTGCCGGGTGGCGATGATGGCCAACTCACGCGCCTCGGCCAGGGTCAGTTCGCCGCGCAGATGGCGGATCAGTTCGGGTGCCCCGATGGCCCGCGTCCATTGCGCGCCCGGCTGCCAGATGGGAACGGCATCACGCACCTCGTCCAGCGCGCCGCCGGTCAGCATCAGGTCGAACCGCCGGGCAATCCGGTCGGCCAGCCAGTCGCGATCGGCCTGCAACAGGATGCGCGTGGCCTGATCGGGGCCGATCAGCGGGGCAGTGGTGTCGGCCTGCCAATCCGCCAGCCCGCGTCCGGTCGCGGTCAGGACCTCCCAAGCGCGCTGGACGCGGGCGGGGTTGCGGGTGTCGATGCGTTCGCGCGTCGCCTGATCCAGCGCGGCAACCATGTCCAGCAGGCCACCGGGACGCGCCAGCAGGCCATCGCCTTGGGCACGGATGGCGGGTGGTATGGGCGGCACATAGGCAAGCCCCTCGGTCAGCGTCGTCAGATACAGGCCGGTGCCGCCGACGATGATCAGCCGCTGATCCGTCAGCGCCTGCACCTGGCGCAGCCAGTCACCGACGGAATAGGCACGACCCGGCGTGATGTGGCCGTAAAGCGCATGGGGCAGGGCAGCTTCGTCGCTGGCCGAGGGGCGGGCGGTCAGCACCCGCCAGTTGGACCAGATCTGAAGGGCATCGGCATTCACGATCAGCCCGCCCTGCTGGTCGGCCACCTGCATGGCCAGCGCCGATTTGCCGCTGGCGGTCGGGCCGGCGATCAGAAGATGTCGGTCGGGATCAATATGGCGAAGGTCGAACTTGGTCATGGGTGGCGCTCGGGGGCGGGGCAGTGGTTGAATATGCCACGCTTTTGCGACATTTTGCGGCGCAATGAAACCAGCCGGGGGCCGCGCCATGAGTGACACAAAAGGGGCCAAGCCCATCAGCTATGACCGGGTCATGCTGAAAATCTCTGGCGAGGCGCTGATGGGCGACCAGAATTTCGGCCTGCACCCGCCCACCGTCGCCCGCATCGCCGACGAGGTCGAATCGGTTCACAAGCTGGGCGTCGAGATCTGCATGGTCATCGGCGGCGGCAATATCTTTCGTGGCCTGCAAGGCAGCGCACAGGGGATGGAGCGCACGACGGCAGATTACATGGGCATGCTGGCCACCGTCATGAACGCGCTGGCCATGCAATCGGCGCTGGAGGCCAAGGGCATCCATACCCGCGTGATCAGTGCCATCCGCATGGATGAGGTGGCCGAGCCCTATATCCGCCGCCGCGCTGTGCGCCACCTGGAAAAGAAGCGGATCTGCATCTTCGCCGCCGGCACCGGCAACCCCTATTTCACCACCGACACTGCCGCCACGCTGCGCGCGAACGAGATGAACTGCGAGGCGATCTTCAAGGGCACCAAGGTCGACGGCGTCTATGACAAGGATCCGAAGAAATTCGATGATGCCAAGCGCTACGAGACCGTCACCTATGACGAGGTGCTGCAAAAGCACCTGGGGGTGATGGATGCCTCGGCCATTGCGCTGGCCCGTGACAACGACCTGCCGATCATCGTCTTTTCGCTGGACGAACCGGGCGGCTTCCGGGGCATTCTGGAAGGCACCGGCACCTATACCCGCGTTCACGGCTGATTCGATGCCGGCGGCGACCCTTCCGGTGCGGGCGGGTCGCGGTCGGACGATGGGGGCTTCGCTGCCGGGTCTGAAATCCACGTTCGAAAAATGCCCTGTTTTGATTGAAGGGAATGCACCATGAAGCCCATCGCCCGTCTTGGCGACCGCCACATCTGCCCCATTCATGGCACCAACGTCATCGCCGAGGTTGCGACCCGTTCCACCTGCGACACGCGGCCGATCGCGGCAGTGGGCGACAAGACGGCGTGCGGGGCGGTGATCCTGACTGGCAGCGACGCGTTCCTTGTCGATGGGAAACCGGCGGCCATCCTCGGTTCGAAAACCAGTCATGGCGGAATGATCGCCGAGGGATCGCAGTCGAAAGCCTGAAGGCGGGGCGTCGCTGTAGGCACCTGACGCCCTGTTTTGGGCCGGTCGGTCGCCATGCCCGTGGCAAATCGGCCGAAGCCGACTGAGATGCCGCCAGTCCGGCAGCATTCAGAAAAAACCATCCAGTCGTAAAAGATGATGGCGGAGACGAAGGGATTCGAACCCTCGAGACGGTTTAGCCGTCTACTCCCTTAGCAGGGGAGCGCCTTCGACCACTCGGCCACGTCTCCGTCGACCCGTTTAGTTGCCGCGACCGTCAGGGGCAAGAGGGAAGTCGCCACCCTGATGCATTGATTTTGCAGAAAACCGGGCCGGATGCGCCGGGGCGCGCAATTGTTGATCGCGGGCGCTGGCGCGGCGCTGGATTCGGGGCCAGCCGGCTTTTATGATCGGTCGAGGATCGCTTGCCCGAATGCGGGTTCGCGGCCATCCCGACCGATCCATTTACTGACGAGCCGCCATGATCACCGATCCCGCCATCTCTGTCTTTGACGATCGCCGCTGTGCCTTGGGCGAGGGGCCTTTCTGGCACCCCGAACGTGGCCAGGCCTTCTGGTTCGACATTCTGGGCAGGCGGATGCTTGGCGTCGATGGTTCGGCGCGGCAGCACTGGCAGTTCGACGAATATGTCTCGGCGGCGGGCTGGATTGACAGGGATCGGCTGCTGGTTGCGTCGCAGACGGCGCTGACCGTCTTTGATCTTGTGACGGGCCGTATCGGACAGTCGTGGCCGCTTGAGGCCGGGAATGTCCTGACGCGGTCGAATGACGGGCGGGCCGACCCGATGGGCGGTTTCTGGATCGGGACGATGTCGATCAACAAGCCAAGGGGGCAGCGCGGTGCGATCTATCGCTTCTATCGGGGCGAGATTCGCAAGCTGTATGACCGGATAGGGGTGTCGAACGCGATCTGTTTCGCCCCCGACGGCCGGACGGCCTATTACGCCGATACAGATACGTCAATGATCATGCGCCAGACCCTTGATGCCGAGGGCTGGCCCGCCGGCCCGCCGGCTGTCTTCGTTGACCTGACGGCGGAAAAGCTGCGGCCGGATGGGGCTGTGGTCGATTCGGACGGCAATCTGTGGAATGCGCAATTCGGCGCCGCGCGGGTGGTGTGCTATGGCGCGGATGGCGCGATGCGGCGCGTGATCGAGGTGCCGGCAAGGCAGACGACATGCCCGGCATTTATCGGTGCCGATCTGGATCGCCTGATGATCACCACGGCGGCAGAGGGGCAGGATGGTCCATCGGACGGCATGACCTTCGTGATCGACGGGCTTCAGGCGACGGGCCAGGCCGAATATCGGGTCAAACTGAACTGACCGGCGCTGTTGCCAGCGGATCAACTTCCCGTTATTGTCTGGCTGATCAAAAAAAAGCCGGGCACGAAGCCCGGCCTAAGTCCAACAGGGAGGTTGAAGGCCAGCGGCAAAGCCGCCTCATGCCCTCACCGCCAGATTTATGGGCAGATTGCTTAAACTGCAAGTTTATTCATGCTGCATGTGCAGCATAGCCGCCATGCAGTTGCCGAATAGCTACACGCTAAAGTTGTAGATCGCGCCGGTTTTCATCGGCTGCCTGCGACTAAAGTGTTGGCCGGCACGCTGGCCGGCCCCTGTCCTGTTATTGCATGCGCCGATTACAGGATGCCTGATTCGCTTTGCCATTTCCGATAGGACTGGATCTCTTCAAGAACGAAGTCGCGGAACACCATGACCCGGCGCGACTGGCGCAGTTCTTCGGGGAAGGCCAGAAAGACCGGGACATCGCCGGATTCGATTTCCGGCAAAACCCGCACCAGCCCGTCGAAATCGGCGGTCAGGTAATCGGGCAGAACGCCGATGCCCAGATGTGCCAGAACGCCCTGCAAGACCCCGAAATAGTTGTTCACCATCAGGGTCGAGCCAAGCTTCTGGGCCAGCAGCATCTGTGTCAGGACGGCGCCGGCGCTGACCTGCGGGGTGCTGGGGCTTTGGCAGATCAGCCGGTGGCTGCCCATGTCCTCGATGCTGGGGGGCGTGCCGTTCTTGGCCAGATATTCCTCGGACGCATAAAGCCGCATGCGGATGTTCAGCAACCGGCGACGGATCAGGTCGGACTGGCTGGGTTCCTTCATGCGGATGGCCACGTCGGCCTCGCGCATGGGCAGGTCGAGAACGCGTTCTTCCAGCAGCAGCTCGATCTTCAGATCGGGGTATTTTTCGTAAAGCTTGGGCAGGCGCGGCACCAGCCAAAGCGTGCCGAAGCCGACCGGCGTGGTGACCTTCAATTCGCCAAAGACATGTTCTTCGCTGTCACGGATGCGGGCGGCAGCGGCATCCAGCTTGCGTGCCATGGACGAGGTCGCCTCGAACAGCAATTCGCCCTGCTCGGTCAGAATCAGTCCGCGCGCATGGCGGTGGAACAGGGTCACGCCAAGCGATTCTTCCAGTGCCCTGATCTGCCTGCTGACCGCGGATTGCGACAGGTGCAGCGTGTCTCCGGCATGGGTCAGGCTGCCTGCGTCGGCAACCGCGTGAAATATTCTTAGCTTGTCCCAATCCATCGCTGCTACAATCCTGCGTGGCCGATGATGCAAAATTTGCATGTCGTAAAATCCGACCCTCATTCTCACAATAGCCGTGAGTTGTGAAGTTTTTCCTTCATTGGTCAGCAATTATGACCTATAATGCCCAAGAAATCATCAAGCCGTTGGGGGAGACCGCCAGATGAGCAAGCAGGAATTTTCGCTGGCCGACCGTTTCGATCTGGAGAAGCGCCATGTGCTGTTGAATGGCACGCAGGCGCTGGTGCGGCTGATGCTGATGCAGCACGCACGCGACCAGAAGGCGGGGCTGAACACGGCCGGTCTGGTGACCGGCTATCGCGGCAGCCCGCTTGGTGGCGTCGATCTGCAAATGATGAAGGAAGGCAAGCGTCTGGCCGCGTCCAACGTGACCTTCCAGCCCGGCCTGAACGAGGATCTGGCCGCAACCGCCATCTGGGGCAGCCAGCAGGCCGAGATGCGTGGCGAGGGCAAATATGACGGCGTTTTCGCGCTGTGGTATGGCAAGGGTCCGGGGATTGACCGCTCGGGCGATGTCATGCGGCATGCGAATATGGCCGGCTCGTCGAAACATGGCGGCGTGGTCATGGCGATGGGCGATGACCATACCGGCGAAAGCTCGACCGTGCTGCATCAGTCGGATTGGGCGATGATCGACGCCTATATCCCGGTGCTGTCGCCCGCTGGCGTGCAGGAAATTCTGGATTACGGGCTTTATGGGTTCGCGCTGTCGCGCTATGCCGGCGTCTGGACCGGCCTCAAGACCATGAAGGACACGGTCGAGGCCACGGCGGTTGTCGATGGCGACCCGTTCCGGCTGGATTTCAGCATTCCCGATTTCAAGCTGCCCGAGGGTGGGCTGAACATTCGCCTTGGCGATACCCCGGTCGGGCAGGAAGCCCGCATGATCGACTATAAGCGGTGGGCGGCCGAGGCTTTTGCCCGCGCCAACCGCATCGACCGCAAGGTCTGGGGCAAGCCCGGCGCCAAGATCGGCTTTGTCGCGGCGGGCAAGAACTGGCTGGATCTGGTCCACGCGCTGTCTCTGCTGGGCATTGACGAGGCCGAGGCCGACCGGCTTGGCATCACCACCTACAAGGTCGGCCAGACCTGGCCCCTGGACATGAAATCCTTCCAGGAATGGTCCGAGGATCTGGACCTGATCGTCTGCGTCGAGGAAAAGCGCAAGCTGATCGAGGTGCAGTTGAAGGAAGCCATCTTCGACAATCGCCACGGCCGCCGTGTCCATGGCTGGAAGCATGACCGCACGCATGAGGAACTGTTCCCCACGCGCTATGCGCTGGACCCGGTGATGATCGCGCAAAAGCTGGGCGGCATCCTGATCGAGGAAGGTCGCGGCACCGAAGGCATCAAGGCCGGCATGGACCGCCTGACCGAGGTGCGCCGCAATGACAACGCCCCAGAGATTGCCACCCGCACGCCGTGGTTCTGCTCGGGCTGCCCGCATAACAGCAGCACCCGCCTGCCCGAGGGCAGCCGCGCCTATGCCGGGATCGGCTGTCACTACATGGTGCAGTGGATGGGCCGTGAAACGAACGGCTTTACCCATATGGGCGGCGAGGGCGTGAACTGGGTCGGCGAAGCGCCGTTCTCGACCCGTGGCCATGTGTTTCAGAACCTTGGCGATGGCACCTATAACCACTCCGGTTCGCTGGCCATTCGCGCGGCTTTGGCGGCGGGCACCAACATCACCTATAAGGTGCTGTTCAACGATGCCGTGGCCATGACCGGAGGCCAGCCGAACGAGGGCGGGCTGACCGCGCCGCAGATCGCGCGCGAACTGACGGCCATGGGCGTGAACCCTCTCATCGTCGTCTATGACGAGAAAGAGGATATCGACCGCAAGCAATTCCCTTCGGGCCTGCGCTTCGAGGAACGCGCCAAGATGATGGCCGTCCAGCGCGAGCTGGAGGATGCCAAGGGCGTTTCGGCCATCCTCTATATCCAGACCTGCGCGGCTGAAAAGCGCCGCCGCCGGAAAAAGGGCCAGTTCCCCGATCCCGACCGCCGCGTCTGGATCAACCCCGAGGTCTGCGAAGGCTGCGGTGATTGCGGCGTGCAGTCGAACTGCGTGTCCATCGTCCCCGAGGACACCGAACTGGGCCGCAAGCGCAAGATCGACCAGTCGTCCTGCAACAAGGATTACTCCTGCGTCAAAGGCTTCTGCCCCAGCTTCGTGTCCGTGAAGGGCGGCAAGCTGAAAAAGCCCGAGGCCACGGCTTTCGACATTCCCGATCTGCCCGCGCCGGTTCTGCCCGCGATCACCGGCACCCATAACGTCGTCATCACCGGCGTTGGCGGCACCGGGGTCGTGACCATCGGCGCCGTGCTGGCGCAGGCCGCCCATATCGACGGCAAGGGCGCCGGCATGATGGAAATGGCGGGTCTCGCCCAGAAGGGCGGCGCCGTGCATATCCACCTGCGCCTTGCCAACCAGCCCGAGGATATCAGCGCCATCCGCGTCGCCGTGGGCGAGGCTGACTGCATCATCGGCGGCGATCTGGTCGTAACGGCCGGCGCCAAGACCATCGGGCTGATGACCACCGGCCGCACCGGCGCGGTGGTGAACGATCACGAGATCATCACCGGCGATTTCACCCGCTTCCGCGATTTCCAGGTGCCCTCGGACCGTCTGCGGCTGTCGCTTGAGGCGCGGTTGAAGGATCGCGTGACCTTCTTCGACGCCAATAATCTGGCGCTGCGGCTGCTGGGCGACTCGATCTATTCCAACATGCTGGTGCTGGGTGCCTCGTGGCAGGCGGGTCTCTTGCCGCTGAGCGAGGAAGCCATTCTTGAGGCGATCCGCCTGAACGGCGCCAAGGTCGCGGAAAACCAGCGCGCCTTCCTGATCGGGCGGTGGGCCGTGGCCTTCCCGGCCGAGGCGCGTGAAATGTCGACCATTCCGGGCGAGGCGCCCGCGCATGAGCCCGATCCGATCGGTTACCGCGAGGAACGGCTGGTCGGTTATCAGGGCAAGGGTCTGGCGCGGAAGTTCCGCATGCTGGTCGACAGCGCGCCCGAGGAACTGCGCGAAAGCGTTGCGCGCGGTTACTACAAGCTGCTGGCCTATAAGGACGAATACGAGGTCGCGCGGCTGCATCTGTCGACCGCCGATCAGGTCGCGTCCACTTGGGACGGCGATGTGAAGCTGAGCTTCCATCTGGCGCCCCCGATGCTGCCCGGCAAGGATGCCGATGGCCGCCCGCTGAAGCGCGAATTTTCGGCGGCTTGGGTGCTGCCTGCGTTCAAGGTTCTGGCCAGCATGCGCAAACTGCGTGGGACGCCGCTGGATGTCTTTGGCTATTTCCCCGAACGTCGCCGCGAACGCGCCGCGATCAAGCAATATGCGGGTGACATGGCCGAGGTGATCGCCAAGGTCACGCCCGCCACCATGCCCATCGCCGTGGAACTGGCCGAACTGCCGCTGAACATTCGCGGCTATGGCCCGGTCAAGGAAAAGGCCGAGGGTGAGGCGGCGGCGCGTCGGGTGGAACTGCTGGCGCAGTTCCGGTCGGGTGGTGCGCCGATGCGTGAAGCGGCGGAATAGTCCATTGGCCAAAGGCCCCATTTCCAAATGCCGCTGCGGGGCCTAAAACAACCCCGCAGCGCAAAGGAGTGATGGCATGGCGGTTGGTGTATTCGATAGCGGTCTGGGCGGGCTGACGGTTCACAAGGCCATTGCCGCCCGGCTGCCCGACCTGCCGCTGGTCTATTACGGCGACAATGCTCATACGCCTTATGGCGTTCGCACCGCCGAGGATATTTTCGACCTGACGACGGCGGGGGTCGAACGGCTTTGGGACGAGGGCTGCGATCTGGTCATTCTGGCCTGCAACACCGCATCCGCCGCCGCGCTGCGCCGCATTCAGGAAAAATGGCTGCCAGCTGACAAGCGCGTATTGGGCGTTTTCGTGCCGATGATCGAGGCACTGACCGAGCGTCACTGGGGCGACAACTCGCCCCCGCGCGAGGTGTCGGTCAAGCATGTGGCGCTGTTTGCCACGCCCGCGACCGTGGCCAGCCGCGCCTTTCAGCGGGAACTGGCGTTCCGCGCCGTCGGCGTGGATGTCGAGGCGCAGCCATGCGGCGGCGTGGTCGATGCCATCGAGCAGGGCGATGAAATTCTGGCCGAGGCGCTGGTCACATCCCATGTCGAGGCGCTGCTGCGCCGCATGCCCCACCCCGAAGCCGCCATCCTGGGCTGCACCCATTATCCGCTGGTCGAAGATGCGTTTCAGCGGGCGCTTGGGCCGGGCGTGAAGGTCTATTCGCAGGCCGGTCTGGTGGCGGAAAGTCTGGCTGACTATCTGGTCCGGCACCCCGAGATGCTGGGAACGGGGGCGGAGTCCAAGTTCCTGACCACCGGCGATCCGGTGCGCGTGTCGGGCAAGGCCACGCAATTCCTGCGTAGTCGGATCCGCTTTGAATCTGCTTGAGGTATAGCGATGTCTGGCATGAAATCATTGAAGAAACAGCGCCGTATTCAGGTTCTGATTGCGGCGGCCGTGGCGCTGGTCGTGGCCGTGGTGCTGATCGGTTACGGGTTTCGGGACGGCATCAACCTTTACCGCTCGCCCAGCCAGTTGGCCGAAAGCGCGCCTGGGCCGGAAGAATATTTTCAGCTGGGCGGGCTGGTCAAGGAAGGGTCCATCGCCAATGCCGATGGCGTGGCCTTTGATTTTGTGATCACAGATGGCGCGACCGAGGTGCCGGTGCGCTATGTCGGCCGCGATCCGCGCCCGGACCTGTTCAAGGAAGGTCAGGGCACCATCGCCAAGGGATATTATCGCGGCGGGCGTTTCGAGGCCGAGGACCTGCTGGCCAAGCATGATGAAACCTATATGCCCAAAGAGGTCGTCGATACGCTGAAGGCCACCGGGGTTTATAAGGACCCGAACTCCTGAACTTGCGTCCCGCGATGGCTGGGGGACTTTGCGTCCCCCAGACCCCCTGCAGGATATTTGAGCACGGATGATGCAACGCACGGTCGGTTAACATCGGGTTAATCGTGCTTTGGCAGGCTGCTTCCCATTTCACGCGAATGGGGGTTGGGATGCCAAGCGTTGAGGAGATCGCCACAGAGATCGTGGCGCGCGAAGGGGGGTTCGTGAATGACCCCGATGATCCCGGCGGCGCCACGAATTACGGTGTCACCATCGGCACCATGCGCAAGCTGGGCAAGGATCTGAACCGCGACGGGCGGGTGGATATTGCCGATGTGCGGGCGCTGACGCGGGCGCAGGCCACGCAGATTTTCGTCGAGCATTATTTCCGACGGCCCCGGATCGCGGAGCTGCCCGAGACGGTGCAGGCCAGCGTTTTCGATATGTATGTGAATGCGGGCAGCAATGCGGTGAAGATCCTGCAACGGCTGGTCAGCCGTATGGGCTTTGCCTGCGATGATGACGGGGCGGTGGGGCCTAAGACCATTGCCGCCGTGCAGGCCGCTGCGGCCGCGGCGCCGCGTCATCTGGCGGATGCTTACGGGATCGCGCGGCGGAATTATTATTATGCGCTGGCCGATCAGCGCCCGGCCAGTCGCAAATATGCCCGGCGGAAGGATGGCGGCAAGGGTGGCTGGATCACGCGGGCCGAGGAATTCATGGCGCCGAAATATCACCTCAGCGCCGCGCAACATCGGGAAAGGACCGCAAGATGGGCATGATCGACCGTTTCATCGGCATGGCGCCGACCGTGACCGCCGTGGGGCAGGCGGCAACGGGCATGGCCGAGGTCTTTACCCAGAATGTCACCCGCCGGATGGAACTGGACGAAGAGGCCTATGCCCGCGCCATCAGCCAGATGGGGCAGGAGTTTCAGGTCGCCCGTGCAGGCTGGTTCGACAGTTTCGTGAACGGGTTGAACCGGATGCCAAGGCCGGTCATGACCATCGGCGTCGTCGGATTGTTCATCTATGCCATGGTAGAACCGATGGGGTTTTCTACCCGGATGCAGGGCCTTTCGCTGGTGCCAGAACCGTTGTGGTGGCTGCTGGGGGCTATCGTCAGCTTCTATTTCGGGGCGCGCGAGGCCTATCATTTTCGCAATCGCGGCGGCATTCCGGCCTGGACGGGGCCAAGGTCGCAGCCGACCTCGGGGGGGATGGCCACGCCCGACACCGGCGTCATGCTGGCCCATCAGCGCCCGGACGATGATTTCGCTGACAATCCTGCGCTGAAGGACTGGTCAGCCAGCCTGGCCTGAAACCACACGCAAATCTGACAGGCTGCGTCAAGAGGGGGGACTGTTCCCCCCTTTCTTGCATGCTAAGGTATCAGGCAACAACCGCCGGAGGACCCCATGATCGCCGAACTTGGCCATTTCGCCCTGATCCTCGCCTTTGCCGTGTCATTGTATCAAATGGTGGTGCCGATGATTGGTGCCTCGCGGGGGCTGACCGCGTGGATGGACAGCGCGCGTCCTGCGGCGATTGCGCAATTCGGGCTGACGGGAATTTCCTTCGCGGCGCTGACCGTGGCCTTCGTCACCTCGGATTTTTCGCTGAAGCTGGTCTATCAGAACAGCCATACCGACAAGCCGATGCTATACAAGATTACGGGTGTCTGGGGTAACCATGAGGGCTCGTTGCTTTTGTGGGTGGTGATCCTTGCGCTGTTCGGAGCGGCGGCCGCAGTGTTTTCGGGGAACCTTCCGCCGACGCTGCGCGCGCGAGTGCTGGCCGTGCAGGCGGCGATCGGCGCGGCGTTTTACGCATTCATCATCTTCACCTCGAACCCGTTTCTGCGGCTTGGAAGCCCGCCTTTCAACGGGCGCGACCTGAACCCGCTGTTGCAGGATCCGGGCTTGGCCTTTCATCCGCCGTTTCTGTATCTGGGCTATGTCGGGCTTTCCATGTCCTTCAGTTTTGCCGTGGCCGCGCTGATCGAGGGGCGGGTGGATGCGGCCTGGGCGCGTTGGGTCCGGCCCTGGACCCTGGCAGCCTGGCTGTTTCTGACGGTGGGCATCGCGCTTGGGTCATGGTGGGCCTATTACGAACTGGGCTGGGGCGGGTTCTGGTTCTGGGATCCGGTGGAAAATGCCAGCTTCATGCCCTGGCTTCTGTCGGCCGCGCTGCTGCATTCGGCCATTGTGGTGGAAAAGCGCGAGGCGCTGAAAAGCTGGACCATCCTGTTGGCGATCCTGGCCTTCGGCTTTTCGCTGATCGGGACATTCATCGTCAGGTCCGGCGTCATCACCTCGGTTCACAGCTTTGCCAACGACCCGGAAAGAGGCATGTTCATCCTGGGTATACTTGCCGTATTCGTGGGCGGCGCGCTGACGCTTTATGCCGCGCGGGCGGGGGCAATGGCGGCCAAGGGCGTGTTTTCCCCGGTCTCGCGAGAAGGCGCGCTGGTGCTGAACAATATCTTGCTGGCGGTCTCGGCCTTCGTGGTCTTCATCGGCACGATCTGGCCCCTGGTGGCCGAGTTCTTCTGGGATCGCAAGCTGTCGGTGGGCGCGCCCTTCTTCAACCAGGCGTTCACGCCCTTCATGATCGTGCTGGCGATGGTGCTTCCCATTGGCGCGATCATGCCGTGGAAGCGGGCGCAGTTCGGGCGGGTGATCCGGCCTCTGCGCGGAGCGCTGATCTTTACTGCCGCCATGGCCCTGCTGATCTGGGCGATGTCGACGGGGCATTCTGCCGTCGCGGTGATCGGGGCGGGGCTTGGCAGTTGGCTGATCGCCGGATCGGCGGCGGAACTGATCTTTCGCACCGGCAAGTCGGGCCTGTCGCGGCTGCTGCGTCTGCCGCGCGCCGATTGGGGCAAGGCGGTGGCGCATTCGGGACTGGGCGTCACGTTCATCGGGGTGGCCCTGCTGACCGCCTGGCAGGTCGAGGATATCCGCGTGGCACAGATCGGCGAACCCTATGAGGTGGGCGGCTATCAGATGACCCTGCAATCCGTCGATGAGATACGGGGGCCGAATTACATCTCGACCATGGCAGCGATCCAGATTGCCCGCGATGGCCGGACCGTTGCGACCCTGCATCCCGAAAAGCGGGTCTATCCGGTGCAGGCCATGCCCACGACCGAGGCCGCAATCGACACCGGTTTCCTGCGCGACATCTATGTGGTGATCGGCGATGCGCAGGTGGGCGGAGGCTGGGCGGTGCGGGCCTATGTGAAGCCTTTCGCCAACTGGATCTGGGCAGGGGCGATCCTGATGGCGCTTGGCGGAATGATCAGTCTTTCCGATCGGCGTTACCGCGTGGCCGCAGGTGCCCGGCGCGCGCCCGTCAACGCGGTGCCAGCGGAATGAGGCGGCTGGTCGCGACCATCCTGCTGCTGGTGCTGATGCCGGTCATGGCGCTGGCGGTGCAGCCCGACGAAGTGCTGGACGATCCCGCGCTGGAGTCCCGCGCCCGAGAGATTTCGCAAAAGCTGCGCTGCCCGGTCTGTCAGGGCGAGAATATCGACGAATCCAACGCCCCGATCAGCCGCGACCTGCGCCTTTACGTCCGCGAGCGGCTGGAGGCGGGTGACGATGATGCCCAGGTGATCCAGGCCGTCACCGACCGCTTTGGCGAGTTCGTGCTGTTTCAGCCGCCTGCGCGCGGGGCCAACCTTGTGCTGTGGCTGGCCGGGCCGGTCATGGCGCTTCTGGCGCTGCTGGTCGGCTGGACCTTCCTGCGCAGTCGCCAGCGTGCAGAACCCGACCTTGCCGAACCGCTGGACGACAAGGAACGTGCCCGGCTGGATCAGATCATGAAGGACGGCCCTTAGCCGTGGACAAGCATCAGTGGGATGGTGATTGGGCCGCGATCGACGATCCGAGTGAACGCGAAAGCCTGACGAAAGAGCTGAAGCGCGAACTATCCCCGGCCCATATCCTGCACGGCGTCGACCTGGTTGCCATCGGGCGGAAAGCTCGCCGCGACGATGTGTTGTTCCGGCTGCACGACGGGCGGGTGGCGCAGGTGCATCTGACCTGGCGACCAGAAACCGACCCGATTTGGCCCTTCACTGTAATTTACGCCGATTTTGAGGACTGGAAATCCGTTCCAGTCGCTGATCGCTAGGCCTGTGGGCGGGACGATCCCCCGCGTCCATGCGATCTGACGTCAGGTGACGCTTGGTCCGGGCTTTCCCCGCGCGTCAAATTGCGCATCATGGCGCGAAACCGAGGGGGACTTACATGAACTTCCAGACCATCCAGTTTTCCATTCGCGACGGCATCGCCACGGTGGTGATGAACCGTCCCGATGTCATGAACGCGCTGAACAGCCAGATGCGGGCCGAGATCACGCAGGCCCTGACGGATCTTGGCCGCGATGTCCGATGCGTGGTGCTGACCGGGTCGGGCCGGGCCTTCTGCTCCGGTCAGGACCTGACGGATGCGGCGGCGGTGCTGGATATTCAGGCCACGTTGCGCGATGAATATGAACCGATGCTGCGGGCGATCACCGATTGCCCGGTGCCGGTGATCGCCGCCGTGAACGGCATTGCGGCCGGCGCCGGTGCCAATCTTGCCCTGGTTGCCGATGTGGTGATCGCCGCCGAAAGCGCCGCCTTTATCGAGGCCTTCACCCGGATCGGGCTGATCCCCGATGCGGGCGGCACATGGTTCATCCCGCGTCTGGTCGGCCATGCCCGCGCCATGGGAATGATGCTGTTTGCCGATGCGATCCCGGCAAAACAGGCCGAGGACTGGGGGCTGATCTGGAAGGCGCTGCCCGATGCCGAATTTGCTGAAGGCGTGGCGACGGCGGCGCGCAAGCTGGCCAGCGGCCCCACCGGCGCCTATCGCAAGATCCGCACGCTGGTCAGCGCCTCGATGGATAATGATCTGGAGGATCAGCTGAAGCTGGAAGCACGGCTTCAGGGCGAGGCCGGAAAATCCGCCGATTTCAGCGAGGGCGTGCAGGCCTTTCTGCAAAAACGCCCGGCGCGATTCACCGGGCGTTAAGCAGGTTGCAGGTCGGGCGCGTCCTCTAGCCGCGCGCCCGGCGACGACCGCCACGCCCCCCGCTTGCGGCTGCTGCGGCAGCGGCGGCCTCGGGGAAGGGGGTGCCTTCGTGAACGGCGTCGATCACCCGGCTGAAGCGGATCCAGTCGCCGCCATTGGCGTCATGGTTCATCAGGAAATTGGCGGCCTTGATCGCCTCCATTTCCGCCGCGCGGACCGGGTTCATGATCGCGCTGGTCATGCCAGCGCCAATGGCCATGGGCAGGAAGGCCGCGTTGATGCCGTGGCGGTTGGGCAGACCAAAGCTGATATTGCTGGCCCCGCAGGTCGTGTTCACGCCCAGTTCCTCGCGCAGCTTGCGCACCAGTGCAAAGACCTGATGACCCGCCGTCGCCATCGCGCCGATCGGCATGACCAGCGGATCGACCACGATATCATGGGCCGGAATGCCGAAATCTGCGGCTCGTTCCACGATCTTTTTCGCCACGGCAAAGCGGACCTCGGGGTCTTCGCTGATGCCGGTGTCGTCGTTGGAAATCGCCACCACCGGCACGTTATATTTCTTGACCAGCGGCAGGACCAGTTCCAGCCGTTCCTCTTCGCCCGTCACGCTGTTCAGCAGCGGACGGCCCTTGCAGGCCTCTAGCCCCGCCTGCAGCGCACCGGGGACCGAGCTGTCGATGCACAGCGGCACATCGACCAGCGCCTGCACCCGGTTGATCAGTTCCGGCATCAGCATCGGCTCGACAAAGTTGTTGTCGGCATAGCGCGGGTCGGTGGCCATCTTGTTGGTGAAAACCGCGCCAGAGTTCACATCCAGAACCGTCGCCCCGCAGGCCACCTGTTCCAGCGCGTCCTTTTCGACGGTCGAGAAATCGCCCGCCTCAAGCTCCGCCGCCAGCTTCTTGCGGCCGGTGGGGTTGATGCGCTCGCCAATCACGCAGAACGGCTCGTCAAAGCCGATGATGACGGTCTTGGTGGCGGATTCCAGAACGGTGCGGGTCATGTGTGGCCTTTCAGGTCAGGCGGCTTTCGCGTGGGAAAGCCAGTCGGTCGATGCGGTAATGCCGCCAAGCGGGAAGATATGCGCCGCCTCGATGGCGAAATCGGGATGTGCCGCCTTGTGGCGGGCGATGGCGGTGATGAAGTCGGTGGGCTGATAGGGCACCAGCAGTTTGGTCACGTCGCGGGCACGGCGTTGCAGCACGCGCAGGGATGGGCCGACGCCGCACATGATGGCGAATTTCAGCATGGTTTGCAGCTTGGCGGGGCCGGCGACGCCAATGCGGATCGGCAGGTCAAGGCCCACCGATTGCAGCCGGTTTACCCAGTCGATCACCGGCGCGGCGTCGAAGCAGAATTGCGTGACGATGGCCATCTGCGCATCGGTCCGCCGTGCGAAATCGCGTTTCCAGCGCAGCGCCGTCATCACCTGCGCATCGCCGCCATCGGGGTCGATGTCGCGGTTGCCCTCGGGATGGCCCGCCACATAAAGACGGTCGAAATCGCCAAACACACCCGTGTCCAGCATCTGCATCGAATCGGCAAATTCACCACGCGGCGCCGACAGCCCGCCGCCCAGCAGCAGGGCCTGGCGGGCGCCCGCATCGCGATAGGCCGAAACCCAGTCGGCCAGGGCCGCAGCCGAGGGCACGATGCGCGCGGGGATATGCGGGACGGGGGCGAAGCCCTCGCGCGCCAGCCGGGCAACGGTGGCCTGCATCTCGGCCGGTTCGGTGCCGTCGATATGGGCCACGAAAACCTGCGTCCCCGCCGGCAGCAGATCCCCGAACGAGGGAATCTTCTCGGCCGTGCGTGGCATTACCTCGATCGAGGCCGCTTGCAGAAAGGCGGGCAGGGCCGAGCTTTTGTCCTTGGGCGTCCGAAATTGCATGAGCGACATGTTTGCAGCCTTTTCAAACCGGGTTCCAGCCGTCATTGGCGATGATCGCCTTCAGACGGTCTTTGTCGTATTCGGCCTCTAGCCGGGCGGCTTCGGCCTGCGGGTCGTCTCCTTCTACCGGGGCGCGGCGCCACTGGTTCAGGTAGTCGTCGGTGCCCGCCAGACCGGCCTTCATCGCGGCGCGGTCGATGGCCTGTTCGAAACGCTCGGTCAGAATGACGCGCGTGGCGTTGCGGCCCTTGCCCTGGGTCACCTGGGCAGGGATGTCGCGCCAGTAAACAAGCGTCAGTCCGGACATGCGGGGCTCCTCTTCTTCCGGTGTGAATAGGGCGGTGGCGGACCGGCTGATCATCCGCTTGCGACCATCACGCGGGCCATTTGCGACCTCGCCCGTCGCTTCATGGCGAAAGTGATGCAGACCCGCAACGGGTCGGGGCGTGAAACCTTTGCATGATCATCATGAAGCAGGGCGTTGCCTCTGTCCCGCGGCGCCGCTAGCGTCCTGTTCATGGCAGAAGATCTTCACGATTTCGGCGAACATGATTTCGTCATCATCGGCGCAGGCAGCGCCGGCTGCGTGCTGGCCAACCGGCTGTCGGCCGATCCGCGCCACCGCGTCCTGCTGTTGGAGGCCGGGGGCAGCGACAACCGCTTTTGGGTGCATGTGCCGGTGGGCTATCTGTATTCGATGGGCAATCCAGCCGTGGACTGGTGCTACAGGACCGAACCCGAGGCCGGGTTGAACGGGCGCGCGCTGAACTATCCGCGCGGTCGGGTGCTGGGCGGCTGTTCCTCGATCAACGGCATGATCTATATGCGCGGTCAGGCGGCCGATTATGACGGCTGGCGGCAGGCAGGCAATCCGGGCTGGGGCTGGGATGATGTGTTGCCCTTCTTTCGCCGGTCCGAGCGGCATTTCGGTGCGGCCAGCGAGGTGCATGGCACGACGGGCGAATTGCGGGTTGAACAGCAGCGGCTGAACTGGCCGATCCTCGATGCCGTGGTCGAGGCGGCGCAGGAAATGGGCCTGCCTCTGCGCCCCGATTTCAACGATGGCGATAATGAGGGCGTGGGCTATTTCCCGGTGAACCAGCGGCGCGGTCTGCGCTGGAACGCGCGCAAGGCTTTTCTGGATCCGGCAAGGGGCCGGCCCAATCTGCGGATCGAAACCGGCGCCCAGGCAGAACGGCTGCTGGTTCAGGATGGCCGCGTCACTGGCGTCATCTTTCGGCAGGGTGGCAGACGGTTGGCCGTTCGGGCAGCGGCCGAGGTGGTGCTGGCGGCGGGGGCGATCAACTCGCCCGCGCTGCTGGAACTGTCGGGCATCGGGGATGCGGCGCGGCTGTCGGCCATGGGCATCGCGCCGGTGCTGGACCTGCCCGGCGTGGGCGAGAATCTGCAAGACCATCTGCAATTGCGCAGCGTTTTTCGCATCAGCAATGCCCGCACGCTGAACGACCGGGCGGCGACGCTGTGGGGCAAGGCCGGGATCGCGCTGGAATATGCGTGGCGGCGGTCGGGACCGATGGCGATGGCGCCCTCGCAACTGGGGATTTTCGCGCGCTCATCCGATCGGTTCGAGACGGCGAATATCGAATATCACGTCCAGCCCCTGTCGCTGGACAAGTTCGGCGAGCCGCTGCACCCCTATCCGGGCCTGACGGTATCGGTCTGCAACCTGCGCCCCGAAAGCCGGGGCAGCAGCCATATCCGCAGCGCCGGTTTCAATGACGCGCCGGTCATTGCGCCGAACTATCTGTCGACCGCCGGCGATCGCGAGGTGGCGGCCGACTGTATCCGTCATGCGCGCCGGCTGATGGCCACGCGGCGGATGGCGGCATTCGCCCCGGTCGAGACCCTGCCCGGTGCGGAACTGCAATCGCAGCAGGAACTGGAACGTGCGGCAGGCGATGTCGGCACGACGATTTTTCACCCCGTCGGCACGACGAGAATGGGCGATGATCCGATGGCGGTGGTCGATGCCCGGCTGCGGCTGCGCGGGCTTGCCGGGCTGCGCATCGCGGATGCGGGCGTGATGCCGACAATCCCGTCGGGCAATACCCATGCCCCGGCCACGATGATCGGCGAAAAGGCGGCGGCGATGATCCTTGAGGACGCAAAGACCGGTGCTGTCACGACCGCCTAGCCCGTGTTAGCCTGCCGCTGCCGTCCCTGCCGGAGAATGCGATGCTGACCCGCCGACTGTTCACCGCAACCGCCCTGTCATCCGGCGTTCTGGGGCTGGCGGGCTGTTTCGGCCAGCCCCCGCGCCCCGCCATGTTCGATCTGGGCGATGCGGCGGTGGACGCACATATGCATCTGTTCAACGGCCGCGATGTCCCGGCACGGGGATTTCTGTTGCAGGTCGTGTTTCGCGACATGGCAGGCAGCCTGCCCGGCGGCCTGTTGCAGCCGCTGGCGGATCTGATCGTCGGCTTTCTGCTTGCGGGCACGCGCACGGCCGGGCAGGAACTGGCCGACCGGCGCCCCGCCGCCCCGGTAGATGACCAGGCGCTGCTGGCCCGCGCCATCGACGACTATTACGGACAGGCCCGCACCCAGGCGCAAACCATGGTGGCACGGCGCTCGGTCCGGGCGGGCGGCGACGTTGCGGCAGGCTCTGCCATTCCTTTGCGGCAGCCCGATCTGATCCTGCTGGAGGAAATGTCGAAGGCAGCCGGTGTGCCGGTCGGTCAGGCCGCCGCTGGCATTCCCGCATCCGGGACCGGGGACGGCCCCGCGATCAGCCGCAATGCGGCGCGCCGGGCGGTGACTGCGCCCAGTATCGGCCAGCAGCTTGCACCGGGGCTGCTGAACCCGGATCGCAAGACTGTCGACGCCCAAAGCCTGAACCTTGCCGGCGTGCTGCAATGGGCCACGCTGATGACGCAAGACAGGGCCGATATCTGGGGCAGGGCGGTTTCGCTTTATGGCAAGCCGCGCGAGGCGCGGATCTTTTGCAATTATCTCGTCGACATGGCGATGTGGCTGCAACCGGCCGAGCCGTTCCAGACAAGCAGAATGATCGACCAGATCAGTCTTGCCCAGCAATTGTCCCGGAACCAGCCCGAGGTGCTGGTGCTGAATTTCGTGCCCTTCTGTCCGCTGCGGGCGGCGATCGAGGGGCCGGCGGTATTGCAGCAGGTTCAGCGTGCGGTGCTGGATCACGGCTTTGCGGGGGTGAAGCTTTATCCCTCGATGGGGTTCCGGCCGGATGATAACAGCGCCATCAGCCTTGCCTATGCCAGCGACCGCGTGCGTCGCGACCCGCCACCGCGCCGGGCGCTGGATCAGGCTTTGGCGGCGCTGTATCGCTGGTGCGAGGATCAGGACGTGCCCATTGCCACCCATGCCTCGCACAGCTTTGGCGCGGGGCCGGGGACCGAGGCCTATTCGGCGCCCTGGCTCTGGGCGCCGGTTCTGGCCGATCATCCGGCGCTGCGGGTGAATCTGGCGCATTTCGGCGGCTTCGGCGCACATAATCCACAGCATTGGCAGGACGAGCTGGGCGAGATGATGGCCAGCGGCGCGCAGCTGTTCTTCGATACAGGCTATTGGATCGAGGCCGCGCGTGACGGGACGGGTGAGTTGCTGGCGCGCAGCCGCGCCTTTCTTGCGCGCTTTCCCCAGGCCGAGCGGCTGATGATGTATGGCAGCGACTGGCACATGATCGCACGAGAGCCTGATCACACCGCCTATCATGGTGGGATGCGGGATTTTGTCACGGCACTTGCTGGCGGTGACCGCACGAAATCCCGCGCAATGATGGGCGGCAATGCGCTGCGCTGGCTGGGGCTGGACCGGCCGGACGGGGCGTCATTCCGGCGCTTGCAACGCCATCACGGCCGCCATCCGGTCTGGCGGGATCTGTTCGCGGCCGCCTAGCGGGGCGCAGCTGTCAGCTTTGCCTCTGCGGTGGCGGTGACGCCTTGTGTCGCGCTGCGGTTGCGGATCTGGCGCCAGATGAAGGCGGCGACGAAGATCGCGGTCAGGACCATGACGATGGTGGGTGCTGGGGCGCTGTCGATCCAGAAGCTGATCCAGACCCCGCCAAGGCAGGAAAACAGCGACACCGCCGATGCGGCCGCCAGCATCGCCTGCATCCGCCGGGTCAGCAGAAAGGCGATGGCGCCCGGCGCGATCAGCAGCCCGACGGCAAGGATGATCCCCACCGCCGACAGCATCGCCACCACCGTCAGCGAGATCGCGGCCAGAAGGCCGTAATGCAGCCAGCGGACCGGCAGGCCGACGACCCGCGCCTGCACCGGATCAAAGCTGTGCAGGGCGAGGTCGCGCCAGTTTGTCAGGATGGCCGCGCTGACCAGCAGGGCGATGATGGCGGTGCGGATGATCTGCCCCTCGGTGACGCCGAAGATATTGCCGAACAGGATGTGATACAGATCCATCGACGAGGGGATCGCCACATAAAGCACCATCCCCGCCGCGAACATGCCCGACATGACCACGCCCAGGACCGTATCCTGCTTGACCCGGCTGTTTTCCTGCAAGAATCCCGCCGCAAGTGCGCAAAGCACCCCTGCGACAAAGGCCCCCGCGACCAGAGGCGCGCCAAGGATATAGGCCAGCACCACGCCCGGCAGGACCGCATGGCTGACGGCGTCGCCCATCAGGCTCCATCCCTTGAGGACGAGGAAGCAGGACAGCAGCGCCGCCGGCACGGCGATGATTGCGGCGATGGTGAAGGCCTCGCGCATGAAGCCGTATTGAAAGGGTGCAAGCAGCCATTCGGTCATTCGGTCGCCCCTTCTCGCAGGGCCTGGGCGGCGCGGCGGCGGGCCGCCAGCGTGCCATGGGTGGGCGCAAAGACGAAGGCCGCAAGGAAGATCAGCGTTTGCAGCATCACGATGATGCCCCCCGTCGCACCGTCGAGGAAAAAGGACAGATAGGCCCCCACGCCCGAGGTGATGCTGCCGATGGCCACCGACAGCGCGATCAGCCGCGGAAAGCGGTCGGTCAGCAGATAGGCCGTGGCGCCGGGCGTGACCACCAGCGCCACCACAAGGAAGGCGCCCACCGTCTGCATCGCGGCCACCGTGCTGGCGGCCAGCAGCGTGAAGAACATCACCCGCAGCCGGCCGGGATGCAGCCCGATGGTGCGGGCATGGCTTTCGTCGAAGAAGACCGCCAGCAGGTCTTTCCATTTCATAAGCAGGATCGCCAGCGAGACGAAGCCGATGATGGCCAGTTGCCGCACGTCCTCGGGCGTTATGGCCAGGATATTGCCCATGGTGATGCGCTGGATATCCACCGCAATCGGATCAAGCGAGATCATGAACAGCCCCAGCCCGAAGAAGCCGGTGAAGATCAGCCCGATGATCGCATCCTCGCGCAGGCCCGTGCGGGTGTTCAGAAACAGCATGGTCAGCGCCGCCAGCCCGCCAGACAGGAACGCCCCAAGCGCGAAGGGCAGGCCCAGCATATAGGCACCGGCGACGCCGGGAACGATGGAATGCGAAAGGGCGTCGCCGATCAGGCTCCAGCCTTTCAGCATCAGATAGGCCGAGAGGAAGGCGCAGACGCCGCCGACAAGGGCCGAGACCCAGATGGCGTTGGCCATGAAGTCATAGCGGAAAGGGATCAGCAGCGTGTCGATCATGGCAGGCGCCATGCGGGGGTTTCACACCCCCGCACCCCCGTGGGATATTTGCGTGAAGAAGAACCGGTCTGCGTCATGGTCATATGCCGTCGGTGGTGCGGTGGCGGTCGTCATAGAAGATCAGCGGGCGTTCATCATCGCTGAAGACATCGACGGCGCGGGCGTCGGGGTCGTCATGCAGGGCCGGGCCGCCAAGGACGAAATGGCGCAAGACGCCGCCAAAGGCGCGTTTCAGGTTTTCGGGGGTGAAGGTTGTTTCCACCGGACCCGAGGCCAGAACGGTGCCCTTCACCAGCACCACCCGGTCACAATATTCGGGAACCGAGCCAAGGTCGTGGGTCGAGACAAGGATCACCCGCCCCTCGTCGCGCATCTCGCGCAGAAGGGTGATGATGGTTTCCTCGGTTTTGACGTCAACGCCGGTGAAGGGCTCGTCCAGCAGGATGACGCGGCCCTCCTGCGCCAGCGCGCGGGCCAGAAAGACGCGCTTTTTCTGGCCGCCTGACAATTCGCCGATCTGGCGGTGGCGGAATTCGGCCATGCCCACGCGGGACAGGGCATCGGAGACGGCCTGGAGGTCGGCCGGACGGGCGCGGCGCAGAAAGCCCATATGGCCATAGCGCCCCATCATCACGACATCCTCGACGAGGACGGGAAAGGACCAGTCGACCTCTTCCGCCTGCGGAACATAGGCGATCAGGTTGCGGGCCAGAGCCTGTTCAACGCTTTGATCCAGCACCGTGATGCGGCCACGCGCCGCCGGGATAAACCCCATCAGCGCCTTGAACAGTGTTGATTTGCCCGCGCCGTTGACCCCGACCAGCGCCGTGATCGAGCCTTTCGGCGCGGTCAGGCTGGCATCGCGCAGGGCCGTATGGCCGTTGCGATAGGTGACGGTCAGGTCGGTGACGGTGATGCCATCGGTCATATTGCAAGCTCGGTCAGGATGGTTTCGGTGGTGACGCGCAGCAGGTCCAGATAAGAGGGCACCGGGCCATCGGATTCTGACAGGCTGTCGACGTAAAGCTGGCCACCATAACGGGCGTCGGTTTCCGCCGCGATGGCACGGGCCGGCCGGTCGGATATGGTGGATTCCGAGAAGATCACCGGGATGGCATCCTTGTGCATCGTGTCGATCACCCGGCGGATCTGCTGGGGCGTGCCCTGGCCATCTGCATTGATCGGCCAAAGGAACAGCTCGTTCAGGCCGAAATCGCGGGCGAGATAGGAAAATGCGCCCTCGGATGTGACCAGCCAGCGGCGGTCCGGGGGCAAGGCGCGCGCGGCGTCGCGCAACGGGCCGATGGTGCCCTCGATCCGTTGCTTGTAGCGGGCCGCATTGGCCAGGTAGGCCGTGGCATTGGCCGGATCGGCCGTGGCCAGCGCACCGGCGATATTGTCGATATAGATCAGTGCGCTGTCCAGCGCCATCCAGGCATGGGGATTGGGGCGGCCGTCATAATCGCCGCCCGTGATGGCGATTGGCTTGACGCCCTCGCTGACCACGACCACCGGAACATCGCCCAGTTTCGCGGTGAACTGCTGGAACCAGGCCTCAAGGTTCATGCCATTGGCCAGAATCAGATCCGCGCCCGAGCTGCGGATCATGTCGCCTGCCGTGGGCTGGTAATTGTGGATGTCAGCCCCCGGTCGGGTGATTGATTCAACATCCGCCAATCCGCCCGCAACATTGCGCGCCATATCCGCGATGATGGTGAAGGTGGTGGCGATCTTCAACCGCTCGGCTTGCGCGGGAAGGGCAAAGGACGCCGCCAGCAGGAACGGCAAAGTGGAACGGATCAGGGTTCGGGTAAGCGCTTGGATCATGATTCACAGGTATCTGCGAATGATTCTCAACTGTCAACAGTTGCGATTGGGTCGCAACTGATGGCCCAGTTGCAACTGATGTCGCGATGGGGCAAGAGGGGGCATGACCAAGGACCGTGCCCGACAGCTGGAGGCCGCATTGCGCGAGGCCGGCGTTCGCATCACCCGGCAGCGGTCTGCGCTGTTGCGGGTGCTTGCGGCCTGTGACGACCATCCTGACGCGACCGAGCTGCATTTGCGGGCCAGGGATGCGGGTGTGGCTGTCTCGCTGGCCACGGTTTATCGCACGCTGACGACGCTTCAGGCGCAGGGCGTGATCGAGAAGCTGGAATTTCGGGGCGAACCCGCCCGGTGGGAACCGGCCGATCAGCAACATCATGACCATATGATTGATGTCGATACCGGCGCGGTGATCGAGTTCACCAATGACCGGATCGAGCGTCTTCAGGCCGAGATCGCCGCCGAGATGGGATATGAGATCGTCCATCACCGGCTGGAGTTGTATGTCCGCCGGCGCGGCAACGGCTGATGATCCGGGCGTGATCGCGTAGATTTCCAGCGAGCGGTGCGCGGATCGCGCCTGGGGGTGGACAGTTTCCGTCCCGAACTGTTCCATGCCAGGGTAAACAACCCCAGGGGGATCAGGATGAGATATGCACTCGTATTCGGGATGATGCTGGCCACACCCGCACTGGCCTATGAGCCGCTGGTCGAAAAGCAGGAATTCACCCTGGCCGATTTCGTGACCGAGGGTGGCGAAACCATCCCCGAGATGCGGCTTGGCTATGAAACCTATGGCACGCTGAACGAGGCCAGGGACAACGCCATCCTGATCCCGCATTTCTTCAGCGGCAACAGCCATGCGGCAGGGAAATATGCCGAAAGCGATGAAGCGCCGGGTTACTGGGATGCGATCATCGGGTCGGGTCGGGCCATCGACACCGACAAGTGGTTCGTTGTCTCGGTCGACAGCCCGGTGAATCTGGGCGCGAATGATCCCAATGTCATCACCACCGGCCCGGCCAGCATCAACCCGGCCACGGGTAAGCCGTGGGGCATGGATTTTCCGATCCTGACCATGGGCGATTTCGTCGAGACGCAGAAAGGGTTGATGGAACAGCTTGGCATTCCGAAATGGCACGCGGTCATGGGGGCCTCGATGGGGGGCGTGCAAAGCTATGAATGGGCCGCGCGCCATCCCGATCTGCTGGGGCGGGTCGTGCCGGTCATCGCCTCGGGCTGGGCCGATGCCGACCTGATCGCCTGGCTGGACATCTGGGCCTCGCCCATCCGGCTGGACCCGAACTGGAACGGTGGCGACTATTACGGGGGCGAGCCGCCCAATGCCGGGCTTGCTGATGCGCTGAAGATCGTGACGCTGCATGCCAATTCGGCCGAATGGACGAATGGCAGCTTTGGCCGGACATGGGCGGCCGAGGGCGCCGACCCGGCCGCCAGCTGGGACAATGAATTTGCCGTGGTCGATACGCTGAACAAGGCGGGCGCGGCGCGGGCCGGCCTGTCGGACGCCAATCACTTCCTGTATCTCGTCAAGGCGAACCAGCTGTTCGTGGCCGGGAACGAGGGCGAGAACCTGTATCAGGGCCTGCTGGACATCAACGTGCCGGTGATGCTGATCCATACCGACGAGGATCTGGTCTTTCCCGGCGATGCCGTGCGCGAGACCGGGGCAATCATCAAATCCGACGGCACGCCGGTCGAGATCGTGGAATTGCAGGGCACGCGCGGCCATCTGGATGGCGTGCTGAACATCGCCCAGGCAGGGGACCGCATCCGCGCCTTTCTTGAGGCGGACTGAAACAGCCCAGCGCCGCGCTTGACCAGGCGTGGCGCAGGTTCTAGGACGATGCGGATCATTGGGGGCCTGTAGCTCAATTGGTCAGAGCAGGGCGCTCATAACGCCTTGGTTGGGGGTTCAAGTCCCTCCGGGCCTACCATTTTCACCGATCCCGCGCTGATCCGTTGCCCCGCCCTGCGGCTTCCGCTATGGGGACGCCATCCAAGCGAGGGCGGCGAGATGAGCGACAATCCCAATGGTCTGACCTATGCCGAGGCAGGGGTCGATATCGACGCAGGTAATGCACTGGTCGAACGCATCAAGCCGGCGGCGGCGAAAACGCAGCGCTCGGGCGTGATGGAGGGCCTGGGCGGCTTTGGCGCGCTGTTCGATCCGCGCGCGGCGGGCTTCACCGATCCCGTTCTGGTCGCCGCGACCGACGGCGTCGGCACCAAGCTGCGCATCGCCATTGATACCGGGCATCTGGATGGTGTGGGCATCGACCTGGTCGCCATGTGCGTCAACGATCTGGTCTGTCAGGGCGCCGAGCCGCTGTTCTTCCTTGACTATTTCGCCACGGGCAAGCTGTCCGTCGATGAGGCCGCCCGCGTGATCGAGGGCATTGCGGCGGGTTGCGCCGGCTCTGGCTGCGCGCTGATCGGCGGTGAGACGGCGGAAATGCCCGGCATGTATGCCAAGGGTGATTTCGATCTGGCGGGCTTTGCCGTAGGCGCGATGGAACGCGGCACGGCGCTGCCCTCGGGCGTCGTGGCGGGCGATGTGCTGCTGGGCCTGGCCTCGGACGGGGTGCATTCCAACGGCTTCTCGCTGGTCCGCCACGTGGCCGAGGCGGCGGGGATGGATTGGGAATCGCCCTCGCCCTTCGGCCCCGGCACGCTTGGCCGGGCGCTGCTGGTACCGACGCGGCTTTACGTCAAACCGGTTCTGGCGGCGGTTCGCGCCGGTGGCGTGCATGCGGCGGCCCATATCACCGGCGGCGGCATCACCGAGAACCTGCCGCGCGTGCTGCCCAAGGATCTTGGCGCCGAGATCGACCTGAATGCCTGGACGCTGCCTCCGGTCTTTGACTGGCTGCGCAAGTCCGGCGGTATCTCTGAAGCCGAGATGCTGAAGACCTTCAACAGCGGCATCGGCATGATCCTGTCGGTCGCCGCCGACCGCGCCGATGCGCTGACCGCGCTGCTGACAGCCGAGGGCGAGACGGTTCACCGGCTTGGTCGCGTCGTCGCGGGGCAGGGCGTGCGCTACAGCGGCAGCCTTTCGTGAAGCGAGTCGCCATCCTGATTTCCGGCGGCGGCTCGAACATGGTGCGGCTGCTGGACAGCATGGATGGCGATCATCCCGCCCGCGCGGTTCTGGTCGGGTCGAACGATCCGGCGGCGGGCGGGCTGGCCAAGGCGGCCGGTCGGGGAATCGCGACCTTTGCCATCGACCATCGCGCCCATGCCAGCCGCGCCGCGTTCGAGGCCGCGCTGCTGGAACCCTTGCTGGAAGTACAGCCCGACATCATCTGCCTGGCCGGGTTCATGCGCATCCTGACGCCGGATTTCGTGCGCCGCTTTGACGGGCGGATGCTGAACATCCACCCGTCTCTCTTGCCCAAATACCCAGGCCTTCACACCCATGCCCGCGCCATCGAGGCCGGCGATACCCAGGCCGGCGCAACTGTGCATGAGGTGACGGCCGATCTGGATGCCGGCCCGATTCTGGGGCAGGCGCGGGTGCCGGTGCTGGTGGGCGATACAGCCGATACGCTGGCCGCGCGGGTGCTGGTGCAGGAACATCGCCTGTATCCGGCGGTGCTGCGGCGCTTTGCTGCTGGCGATCGGACGCCGGTGATACTTTAGACGCCAGTGCCAAGCGAGGCGGACAGTTCCGCCCGCAGCCAGTCGCGAAACTTGCCGATGGCCGGCTTGCGATGCGATTCAGGTGCCGTGACCAGCCAATGGAAATCATTGGTGACCGCATGGCCGGGCAGGGGGCGCACCAATGTGCCCTGCGCCAATGCATCGGCGGCAATAATCGCCCAGGCCATGAATACGCCCTGGCCCGACATGGCCGCATTCAGGCACAAGCCGCCATCGGCCAGCTCTGGCCCGTCAGACAGCATGGCCGGTGTCAGCCCGTGGGGCGCCAGCCATTCCGACCAGCCTGCCAATTGCGCATTTTCCCGGATCACCGGCAGCCGCGCCAGATCGGTGACGCTGTTCAGCGCGGGCGCAAGCGTCGGTGCGCAGACCGGAAGGAACTGCTGTTGCATCAGCCGGTCCTGCCGCAGCCCCGGCCCAACTGGGTCGGGCGCAGGGCCTGACCGCTGCGATCAAAGACCGGGCGGCCAAGTTGCGCCTCGGTCCTGGTGATACGCTGGCTCAACGCGCCCGAGGTCACGCCCAACTCGTCGGCTGCGGCGGTCAGCGTGCCAAGCCGGGCCACGGCCTCGATCGCACGCAAACCTGACAGCGAAATTCGGTTCAGCGAGTTCATTTAGGTTATCTAAAATAGACGCTGAATAATCGCAAAATATGCGGGATGATTTCGCAGATATATTAAGATCATGGAAACATCTTCAGCCGCTGACTTCACCGCCTTGCCCCGCAAGCGCAGATCCGCGACCTGCTGGATCATCCCGAAATCATCCGCATGAGCCGTCACGAGTTGGACGACCTTCCGCTGCCGCGGCCTCAACAAAAAAATCTTGTTCTGCAAACCCATGTGCTGTGCAAATGAATGCCGCCTGGGTGTTTTGCGGTCGGGATGCGGTTCTGTCCGATGGCGGGTAAAGGACACAGGCATTCCGGTCGGACAATGCTGCATTGCAGCAATTGCCGGCGGATTTGCGCCGTGCTTGGTTGATTGTCGGGCAGGACGGGTATAGGCCCCACGCAGCACCGTGCCGTTTGGCGCGCAATCCCCGTATGCAAGTTCTTCCGAGCGTTATCATGACCGAAGCCAATCAGACCCCGATCCCCGAACTCTACGTCTCGCCCGAGGCCGCCTCTGCCCTGAAGGACGAGGCAGGCAACATGCCCAGCTGGGATCTGACCCCGCGTCAGATCTGCGATCTGGAACTGCTGATGAATGGCGGTTTCTATCCGCTGAAGGGCTTTCTGACCGAGGCCGATTACAACGGCGTCGTCAATGACATGCGCCTCAGCGACGGCAGCCTGTGGCCGATGCCGATTAATCTGGATGTCAGCGAGAAATTCGCCGAAGGGCTGGAGCCGGGCACCGATATTGCCCTGCGCGATCAGGAAGGCGTGATTCTGGCGATCATGTCGGTCACCGACAAGTGGGTGCCCAACAAGGCGCATGAGGCCGAACAGGTCTTTGGTGCCGATGATCTGGCCCACCCGGCCGTCAACTATCTGCACAATGCCGCCGGCCCGGTCTATCTGGGCGGCCCGGTCAAGGGCCTGCAAGCGCCGACGCATTACGATTTCCGCGGTCGTCGCAATACGCCGAACGAACTGCGCGCGCAGTTCAAGAAACTGGGCTGGCGCAAGGTCGTGGTCTTCCAGACCCGCAACCCGCTGCACCGCGCCCATCAGGAACTGACCTTCCGCGCGGCGCGCGAGGCTCAGGCCAACCTGCTGATCCATCCGGTCGTCGGCATGACCAAGCCGGGCGATGTCGACCACTTCACCCGCGTCCGCTGCTATGAGGCGGTGCTGGATAAATACCCGGCCGCCACGACCTCGCTAAGCTTGCTGAATCTGGCGATGCGCATGGCCGGCCCGCGCGAGGCGGTCTGGCACGGCATTATCCGCCGCAACCACGGTGCCACACATTTCATCGTTGGCCGCGATCATGCCGGCCCTGGCAAGAACAGCGCCGGCGTCGATTTCTATGGCCCCTATGATGCGCAGGAACTGTTCCGCAAGCACGAGGACGAGATCGGCGTGAAAATGGTCGATTTCAAGCATATGGTCTATGTGCAGGAACGCGCCCAATACGAACCTGCCGACGAGATCGAGGAAGGCGTGACCGTCCTGAACATCAGCGGCACCGAGTTGCGCCGCCGTCTGCGCGAGGGGCTGGAAATCCCCGAATGGTTCAGCTTCCCCGAGGTCGTGCGCGAATTGCGCCGCAACTCGCCCCCGCGCGCCAACCAGGGCTTCACGGTGTTCTTCACCGGCCTGTCGGGTTCGGGCAAATCGACCGTCGCCAACGCGCTGATGGTCAAGCTGATGGAGATGGGCGGCCGTCCCGTCACGCTGCTGGATGGTGACGTGGTGCGCAAGCATCTGTCCTCTGAACTGGGTTTCAGCAAGGAACACCGTGACATCAACATCAAGCGCATCGGCTATGTCGCTTCGGAAATCACCAAGAACGGCGGCATCGCCATCTGTGCGCCCATCGCGCCCTATACCGCCACCCGCCGCGCCGTGCGTGAAATGGTCGAGCAATATGGCGCCTTTTGCGAGGTGCATGTCTCGACCCCGGTTGAAGAATGCGAACGCCGCGACCGCAAGGGCCTGTATAAACTGGCCCGCGAAGGCAAGATCAAGGAATTCACCGGGATTTCGGACCCTTATGAAGAACCGCAAAAGCCTGAACTGCGGGTCGACACCACCGAGATCGACGTTGACAATGCCGCGCATCAGGTTCTGCTGACGCTGGAAAACATGGGGTTGATCGGCCTGCGCTGATCGCCCATCGGCGCAGGGTGTGGGGGACATGGCTGATCCGACGATCATCACGCTGACGGCGATTCCCCCCCGCTTTGGCGAGCTGACGCAGACCCTGCGGGCCTTGCTTGAACAATCACTGCCGGCGGATGATATCCGCCTGCATATCCCCAGGGCCTATGCCCGCTTTCCAGACTGGGATGGTGGGCTGCCCGAGGTGCCGCAGGGCGTCACCATCTTTCGCAGCGATACCGATGACGGCCCGGCCAGCAAGGTCTTGCCGGCGCTGCGTGATCTTGCCGGGCAGTCGGTCGACATTCTGTTTTGCGATGATGACAAGCTGTATGACCGCGACTGGCACCGCCGCTTCAAGGCCGAGCGCGCCCGCCGTCCCGGCGAAGCCATCGTCGAGGCGGGCGAGAACCTGCCCGATATCGACCCGGCCAGCCGCCCGGCCGCGCGCCTGCCGCGGGCAAGGCGGCGTGGCAAGGGCCTTGGATATCGCTTGGGCCGGCTGTTGACGGCGGGGCTGTGGCGACCGGGCAATTATGCCGCATCGGGTTATGTCGACATGCTGTCGGGCTGGGGCGGGGTGATGGTGCGCCCCGAGTTCTTCGATGCGGCTGTTTTCGACATTCCGGCGCGGCTGCGATCGGTCGATGACCCCTGGCTGTCGGGTCATCTGGAACGCATGGGCGTGCCGATCTGGCTGATGGCCGGCGCCGCCAAGCAGCGCGAGCGTGACGGAACCGCCGATACCTCGCTGGTGCGCGGGACACATATGGGTCAGGATCGGATCGCCGCCGATCTGGCCGCCATCGACCACTTTCGGGACAGTTATGGGATCTGGCCTGCCGCGCGACAGCCGCAGCCGGATTGGCTGGGGCCGAATCCGATGGGCTCGATGCGGGCCTTGTGGCTGCGCGGCCGCGACGGGCGACAGGGCGGTTAGCGGCACATGGGCTGGCGCTCGTCGCTGGAAATCCACGACCTGACCACCGGCGAGACGCGGATCGTCCTGCGCAGCGACCGGCTGATCGAGGCACCCAACTGGCACCCGGACGGCTGGTTTCTTGTCAATGGCGAGGGGCGGCTGTGGCGGGCCGATGGCGACGGGCTGCGGCTGGTGGATACGTTCGGGCTGGATCGCTGCAACAATGATCACGGATTTCTGCCCGATGGGCGGGTCATTTTTTCCTGCCACAACGAACAGGGGGCCGGCATTCACCTGCTGACCGCCGATGGCGCGCCGGCATTGGATCTGCCCCGGCCAAGCTGGTGGCATGGCGCATATGGCGGGCAGATCACCTATGCCTGCGCCAGGGGCGGCGACCGCGTGGTGCGGATCGCGGTGATGGATCTGGCCAGCGGTGCCGAGCGGCTGTTGACGCCCGGCCGCGCCCATCATGACGGGCCGGATTTTTCCGCCGATGGCCGGCATATCTGGTTCAATTCCGACGCGACCGGCCATGCGCAGATCTGGCGCATGCGCGTCGATGGCGGCGATGCCGCGCCGGTTTTCCGCGACGAGAACGTGAACTGGTTTCCCCATCCTTCGCCCGACGGGCGGCATGTGCTGTATCTGGCCTATCCGCCGGGCACCATCGGCCATCCCCGTGATCTGGATGTGGGGCTGTGGCTGATGGATTGCGATGGTGGCGCCAGGCATCCGGTGGTGCGGCTGTTCGGCGGACAGGGCAGCATCAATGTGCCATGCTGGGCGCCGGACGGCCGTGCCTTTGCGTTCATGCGTTACGCGCCAATCGGCGCCCCGGAATAGGGCGGCCGATCAAGGCCGGGCAGGCGCCACCAGACCATCAGGACCGAAAGGCCATGAGAACCCCGATGAATGACATTTTGTCCCGGTCCTACGATCCCGCTGATCTTGCTGCCTGTCTGGCGATTTTCGACAGCAATCTTCCGGTCTTTTTCGCAGCCGAGGAAAGGGACGAGTTCCGCGCGTTTCTGGGCAGCGCCAATGCCGTCGATCAACGACCCTATCTGGTGCTGGTGCGACGGGGGGTGGTGATCGCCTGTGGCGGGCTGTTCGTGGAAACGGCAAAGCGGCGGGCGGCGCTGGCCTGGGGGATGGTTGACCGCAGCCTTCACCGGCAGGGCCTGGGCAAGCGGCTGATGCTGGCCCGGCTGGCGCAGGCGCGGACAATCCCGAATATCGCTGTGCTGACCCTGCAAATCAGCCAGCACAGCGGCGGCTTTTATCAGCGTTTCGGGTTTGCCGTCACAAGGATTACAGCCGATGGTTTCGGGCCGGGGCTTGATCGGTGGGATATGGCCTTGCCGTTGAGGCCGTCGCAGCAAGGTCATTGCCGATAGCGGTCCTGCGGCCATTGCCCGCGGCCTGACCATGCAAAAGGGCGGCCGACCTGCCCGGTCGCACCGCCCCGCAATTCCTTGGCCCCAAGCGCCGTTCAGTGAACGCTGACAGGTTCCAGATCGTTCTGGCGGGCCAGGAAAAAGGCCAGCTTGCGATCCTTGACCAGCGCCAAACGCTCGCCATCCATGCCATGCACGGCATAAAGACTGTCCAGCCCCTCGGCCTGTTCGCGGACCTCGTCGGGCAGGCTGTCCATCTCGACACGGCGGATATAGACCGTGTTCTGCGTGTCATCGCCAAATTCGTATTTCGTATTCATTGCTCTGATCCCCATTATTTGCGGCTGATCGGAATGGTTTGCACCACCTGTTGCGGCTGCACCCGTCTAAGGTCGATATTCAGCAGCCCGTTTTCAAGACGTGCCTCGGTCACATCGACGCCATCGGCAAGAACGAAGCTGCGCTGAAAGGCGCGGGCGGCGATTCCACGGTGCAGAAACACCCGCTCGCCATCATCCTCGGTCTGACGGCCGCGAATGACCAATTGCCGATCCTCGATGGTGATCGTCAGGTCATCATCGCCGAAACCGGCCACCGCCAGCGTGATTCGGAACCCGTCGGGGGCGAAATGTTCGATGTTATAGGGCGGATAGCCCTCGGCCCCCTTGGCGGCCCGTTCTGCCAGCCGTTCCAACTGGTCGAAGCCCAGCAGATAGGGATGCGTCCCCAGGGAAATCTTGCTCATCCTCAGCCCTTTCAAGCGAAGCGACTGTTTGTCGCCGGCCCCGCAATGCAGCCGCCAGCCCAATCAATATGTGTGGTCCCCAGCATATGCGCAAGGGCGCGAAGATTCTGTTAACAGGGCAGGATTTGCGCGCTATAACGGTCTGCCCGATTTCGGCAGGCAGCAAGAAACGGTTCCGATGAACAGCCACCACGAAATGTCGCATGAAGAGATCACCCGCGCCCGGCTGGAGGTGCTGAAACGCGAACATCGCGATCTCGACGAGGCGATCGCGGCCCTGGCGGGACAGAACCTGTCATCCTCGCTGACCCTGCAACGGCTGAAAAAGCAGAAGCTTGCCCTGAAGGATCGCATCGCGCGGCTGGAAGACGAGTTGACCCCGGACATCATCGCCTGATTGCGAAAGCCGCGGCCGCGCGCTATGGCGAGGCCGTCAGCCAAAGGGAGCAAGATGGAAAAACCCGTTGGAATCATCATGGGCAGCCAGTCCGACTGGCCCACCATGCGCGAGGCCGCCACCATCCTTGACGAGTTGGGCATCGGCTATGAGGCCCGTATCGTCAGCGCCCATCGCACGCCCGACCGGCTGTGGGATTATGGCAAGACGGCGGTGGAACGGGGGCTGAAGGTCATCATTGCGGGCGCCGGCGGGGCGGCGCATCTGCCGGGGATGATGGCGTCCAAGACCCGTGTGCCGGTGATTGGCGTGCCGGTGCAGACTAAGGCGCTGTCGGGGGTCGATTCGCTGTATTCCATCTTGCAGATGCCCAAGGGCTATCCCGTCGCGACCATGGCCATCGGTACGGCCGGCGCGGCCAATGCAGGGTTGATGGCGGCCGGTATTCTGGCGATCGCGGATCCGGTGCTTGCCGAGCGGCTGGACGGCTGGCGCGCGGCCTTGTCGGCCAGCATTCCCCACGAGCCGCGCGATGAGTGATGTTCGCATCATCGGCATTCTCGGCGGGGGGCAGCTGGGTCGCATGTTGTCGGCCGCGGCCAGCCGTCTTGGCCTGCGCTGCCATATCTATGAACCCTGCGCGGCGCCGGCTGCCGACGTCGCCTATCGGCTGACCAATGCCCCCTACGAGGACGAGGCGGCGCTGCGTGCATTCGCCGAGTCGGTCGATGTCGTCACCTATGAATTCGAGAACGTGCCGACCTCGGCGCTGGATTTGATCGAGAGCATCGTCCCGATCCGCCCGAACCGGCGTGCGTTGGCCGTGTCGCAGGACCGGCTGACCGAAAAGACCTTTCTGAACGAGATCGGGCTGACGACCGCGCCCTTTGCCGATGTCCCCGATCAAGCCGCGCTGGCCGGGGCGCTGGCCGGTATCGGCGCGCCCTCGATCCTGAAAACGCGGCGGCTTGGCTATGACGGCAAGGGGCAGGTGCGGATCGCGGATGCGGCCGTTGCGGAATGGACCGGCGCGCCCTCGGTGCTGGAGGGTTTTGTCGATTTCACCGCCGAGATCAGCGTGATCGTGGCGCGCGGGATGGATGGGCAGGTCGCGGCTTTTGATCCGGGGCTGAATGTGCATCAGGGTGGCATTCTGCGCAGCACGACCGTGCCTTGTGGGCTGCCTGGGCGGGTGACCACCGATGCGGTGCTGATCGCCGCGCGGATTGCGGCGGCGCTGGATTATGTCGGCGTGATGGGGGTCGAGTTGTTCGTCACGCCCCAGGGGCTGGTTGTCAACGAGATTGCGCCTCGGGTGCATAATTCGGGCCACTGGACCCAGGCCGGCTGTGCGGTGGACCAGTTCGAGCAGCATATCCGCGCCGTGGCGGGCCTGCCCCTGGGCGATGGCAAGCGCTATGCCGATGTGGTGATGGAAAATCTGATCGGCGATGATCTGGCCCGTTTGCCCGATCTGCTGCGCGCGCCGGATGTGCAGGTTCATCTTTACGGCAAGGGCGAGGCAAGGGCTGGCCGCAAGATGGGCCATGTGAACCGGATCACGCGGTGAGGCTGGCACGGCCGCGTCTGGCCGTTCGCGCGGCGATCTTGCAGGATGATCGGCTGCTGATCGTGAATGCCTATCCGGGACGCCAAAGCGATCTTTGGGCGCTGCCCGGCGGCGGCGTCGAGCCGGGGCAGTCGCTGCCGCAGAACCTGATGCGCGAGGTCGCCGAGGAAACCGGGCTTGTCATCCGCGTCGGCGCGCCCTTCCTGGTCAACGAATTCCACGATCCCGACAGCGGTTTTCATCAGGTCGATCTGTTTTTCCGCGCCGGGCTGGCGACGGATGGCGCGATCCGCCTTGCCGATCCCGAAGGGGTGGTGAACCGCTTTCGTTGGGTCACGCGCGATGAATTGTCGGGCTTGCGGCACAAGCCGGACAGCCTGGCCCAGGCCGTCTGGGGCGATGCCGCCGCCATCTATGACCCGCTGGAACGCATCGTCGGCTAGGGGGCTTCGCCCCCTCGTCGCTGAACGCTCCTCACCCCCCAGGATATTTGGACACGGCTGATGGGTTATTCTGGCAGGGTCTCGGCCAGATAGCGCATCATGTTGCCGCCCATGACCTTGGCGATCTGATCCTCGGTCAGGTCGCGGTCCAGCAGGGCCTGGGTCAGGGCGGCGAGCCCGGCCGTGTCAAAGGGCGCGTCGACCGAGCCATCGTAATCCGAGCCGAGCGCGACGTGATCCTCGCCCAGCAGGGCAATGGCGGCCGAGATGCTGCCGGCGATATCGGCGGGGCTGCGGCCGCAGACGACATCCTGCCAGTAGCCGATGCCGACCAGCCCGCCCTTGGCGGCGATGGCGCGCATCAGGTCATCGGGAAGATTGCGCGGGGTTTGGCAATGGCCATTGATGCCGGTATGCGAGACAATGGGGCGCGTTCCCTCGATCGCCAGCACGTCGCGGATCAATTGCGGACTGGCATGTGCCAGGTCGATGATCATGCCCGTCTGCATCATCCGCCCGACAACCTGACGGCCGAAATCGGTGATGCCCAGATCGCCCTGACCATGCAGGCTGCCGCCCAGTTCATTGTCGAAGAAATGCGTGAGCCCCATCAGCCGGAACCCGGCGTCGAAAAGCTGGTCGAGATTGGTGATGTCACCTTCCAGCGGATGTCCGCCCTCGCTGCCCAGGATCGCGCCAAGGACCGGCTGGCCCGAGATGCGCGCTTCGAGCACGGCTTGCAGGTCGGCGCGGGTCAGGATCAGCGTCAGCCGGTCGGGTGCGGCCTCGGCCATGTCGCGCAGGGCCTCGGCCTGAACCAGCGCGCGTTCCTTCAGGCTGAACCAGGACCGGACCGGCCGCAGCTGGCCAATGAACAGCGGGGTGATGTTGTCGGGCGCTTCGGCGCTGTTTTCGCTGTAATTCTGGCCGCGCGGGCTTTTCGTGACGGTGGTGAAGACCTGCACCGCGACATTGCCCTCGGCCAGTCGCGGGATATCGGTATGGCCGCGATTGCCGCGTTCCAGCAGGTTACGTTCCCACAGCAGCGGATCGGCATGCCAGTCCCCGATGACCAGGCGGTCATGCAGCACCTGCGCCTCGGCCGAGACCGGCCAGCCCCCGGCCGGAGTGGTCAGCGGGTTCAGCTGCCGTTCGACATAGGCCGGCCCCCAGATCAGCACCGCCATCACGGCAATCGCCGCCAACCCGATCACCCCCATCAGCAGTTTTCGCAGCACGACATCCCCCAGGCTTTATCGTCACACATATACGCTGACGCGCATGACAGCACTGTGGCATGGCGCAGGGCGGTTGTGGACCTGCCGCGTGCAAGTATTTTGGGATGATGACAGGTGGTTGAAGCCGCATTGCGCGGGGGCGCCCAGCCCTGGCCGGTGTTGATTGCATCCCTGGCCGCAAGCGTTCATGGCCGCCGCTGTCCGGCAGGCAGGGCACAATGGTGACAGGCTGCAAAACCGTTCGTGTGAATGCGCCTAACTGGTTGCATCCTGACCCGATCTGTATCAATTGAACGAACAGTTCGTTTACACATCCGTTTAAGATCTTGTGGTGAGTTTATGGGAAATTATGCGCCGACGGCCGAAGACTTGGCGTTTCTGGTCGAACAGCATCCCGAAAGGTTCAGCAACGGGTTGCAGACCTCTCGCGAGTTGCAGAACACGTTGCGCAACCATGCCGGTAGTGACGGCGTCAGCCAATCCCTGCGTGAAGCGACGGTGCAGCGGGAATATCAGGATTATCTGAAGAACGGCAATGCGCCGCTGACGCGATCGCCGATTCCGCCTGCTGCCGATGCCGATGGTGACGGCGCGATGGATGCCGAGTTTGCCGCCTATTGCCCTGCCTGCCAGACCGGCGAGCCCTGTTGTCTGACCGGCGGCGCGATCATTGATGCCGATGAACCGTCGCGCAAGATCGAATGGCCGGTGGCCGCTGGCGCCGAGGCGAAGTCGCGGTTGTATGTCATCGCCAAGGACGTTGTCGGCACCCAGTTGCAGGCAAAGGTCAAGCTGAAGGGCGAGGGCAAGGATTGTCAGGTCGGCAAGGCCAAAACGCCGGGATTCGCCTATATGCAGCGCGATTCCGCACAGGTCGATGTCGCCCGCGCCGAAACCGAGATCGGCGTTGTCGTCCCGCAGTCGATGAGCACGCTGGTGGCCGCCGCCGATCTGGCCCCCGAGATCATTCCGCAGAACTTCCTGATTGCGCTGGCGATCATCGACATGGCCTTTGCCTCGTCCTCGGACTGGAACGGTGATGGGTTTCTGGGTGTGATCCCAAGAATGTGTGTCCGCACGCCCGAGATGAGCAAGCAGTTGAATGTCACCGCCTGGCCGCAATTCGAGTTGAACGGCGAGGGCGAGTTCAACCTGGAAGCGGGCCTGCATACCAGCGGCGGCTCGTTCACGACCGACTTCAAAAGCAAGCTGACCGGCAAATATGGCTCGTTTACGCTGACGCAATCGAATGAACGAAAATCCGGGAACAAGAACCACGAAAAGGCGCGGGGCCGGCGTCAGGCACCGGGTCTGGTCGGTACGATTTCCTCGATTTTGGGGAATTTCTCCAGCTACCTGTCGATGAGCTCGGCCGACCCGGCCGCACGGCGCAGCCTGACCTCGCATGCGTCGGGCGTCTTGTTGCAGCTGGTGATCAAGCTGAATGTCGATGCATTGAAGCTTGAAGAGAAGGAAGCCACGCCTGACCTGCTGATGCGGCTCGCAGGCTTCGATATTTCGGCCACGCTGACGGTGTCGGGGACAATCGACTTCATCGACGTTGCTGCGCAGGCCCTGTTGTCGCCCGCCGGTGCACGTCTTGTGCAAAAGGTGCGTGCCGAGGCGGCTGACACGTCGAATGCCGTGAATGCCGATTTGCAGGCCGCTGTGACGCTGAGCACCGAGGGGCAGTTGAAATTCGCCTGCAAGACGCCGTTCACCTGGGTTTACGTTGCCAATGGCCAAAGCCACTATGAGAATGATGGCGGCGAACAAGAATTTACCGGTCACGTCAAGATCCGGGGCCAGGCACAGATATCGCTGCATGTCGAGGCCGAGGTCTGGTTAGTCTCGGCCGAGGCCGGCGCGGCCGGGTCACTGCATACCGGCTGGAACTGGGAATGGAAGATTGGCGATTCCAAGCGGTTGACCCGCTATTACTTCGAGGGGCTGATTGCCAGTGCGCGCGGTTATGCCAGCATGAATGTCACGACCTCGACCAGCCGCAAGCCACCAAAGCGGGAACGTGGGAATGCCGAGATCACCAGCAAGACCGAGCTTGAGCAAACCGTTGGCAAGGCCGAGATCGGCAGCGATAAATGGAAGGATCCCCGTGAAAGCAGCGCCGATGGCGCGCGCTATGTGATCCTGGAGCCGACGGTTGCCACGATCACCGATAGCGCACCGCCCTGGGAAAAATACTGATGTTCAAGTCAAAGGCGTCGGCCCTTGCCGTCGCCATTTCACTATTCGGAGGCAGCGCGATGGCCGAACCCGGTCAGGCATTCAACTATTATCTGTATATCGCGGGCGAAGGCGCCTTTTATGACATTCGCATCAACGATGTCTCGATCCATCGGGATTTCGACGGTGGACAGGCCAATATGACGCTGCCGGTGAATACCTATCTGACATCGGCCGAGAACACGGTCAGCTTCCGTTTTGTTTCCGTCATGGGCGATCCCTATGAATATAACGTCGCCAATCCCGACTTTTTCGTCGATGCCCAGATGCAGCGGCTGGATCTGGTTTCGCGCGAGCGGGCCAATCTGACGGTTCTGGGTCTTCAGCTGGACGAAACCAACCGGATCGTCTTTCCCGAGATCAACACTTTTGGTCTGCCGGCGCAGACCGGCGATGCCCGGCTTGGGCTGATCGGAAAGGCGCGGATCAATGACCAGTTGGTATTGGACAGCGGGTGGGGCGACAGCTGGCCCGCGCGCGAGGTGCAGCGCAGCTTTACCGTGACCGGCGACTTTCCCGATCCGGTCTGGCTGAAGGGGCAGGTGCTGGAGAATACGCCGCAGATGCGCGCGGATCTGCTGGCGGCCTATGCCGATCTGCACCGGGTGATCGCCGGCGGCGACGAGGCGGCAATCACCGAGGCCTATCGCGAGGTCTGGCAGCACACCGCCGTCACCGCGAATTTCGGGACGCTTGAGGGTTTTCTTGAAAAAGCCTCGCCGATGAAACAACTGGCTCCGGTCAATGCGGCTGGCGAAACCTTGCAACCGCTGGATCTGGTTCTGGGCGAGAAGGATTTTCAGATTCAGATGATGGGCGGGGGCCGGTTGGTCCGCATCATTCCCGATCCGATCATTTGGTCTGCCGTTCCGGGATCCGATCACGTGACCAGCACCAATGTCGCCTTCTATCGCGATGCCGATGGTCGCTTCCGCATCGGTGCGGTGCTGTTCTGATGACCTGCTGCGGCGCCCGCCGATGACGGGTGCCGCCTTCTAGAAGCCGCGTGCCTGCCGCAGGACCCGGCCCCGGCTCATCCAGGCGGCAAGCGCCTGGCGGCGTTGCCAATCCTCTTGTCCCCTGCTGGTCAGGATCTTTTCGGCCTCGGGGTAGTGGCGCGGGAAATCGTCGCCGAATTCGATCATGCAGGCCGCCAGGGTCGAGATCTGCTTGGTCGAGGCCAGGCCAAAGCGCGCGGCCCTGGACGGTGCCTGGCGCACCGTCGCCAGCAGCCGTCCATCCTCGACATCGCGATAGCGGGCTGCCAGTTCGCGCGCCAGATAAATCAGGCTGCGATCGGCCTGCCGTTGGCCGAACAGCGCGGCCTCGGCGTGGTCGATGGCGAAGGTGGATCCCCCGGCCGGTCCCTGCATGTCGGGCATGGCATGTTCCGCCGGCGGTCGATGGGTCAGATAACGCAGGGGTTTCCCGGCAGCAGGATGCAGCAAGGCACTTGCCGGGGCCGCGTCGATGCGATGGCTGAGGTCAAGGCTGGGGCCATCGGGCAGGATCCAGCGGCTGACCGGCCGGGACAGCTGTGCCAGTTTTTCGGCCGGCAGGATGGCGAACAGGTCCAGCAGCACCCGCGGGTCATAAAAGCGGAAATAGACCGGCGCATCGGGGTCGGCCGGGGTTCTGATCATGGTGAACCGGCGCAGATGCTGCCGCAGGGCCAGCATCTCGGCATCGCTGTTCAGCAGCAGGCCCCAGGGGCTGTCGGCGGGCTGGGTGGCCAGGTCGCGCGACAGCTGACTGCCCGGATCCAGGCGGACCAGCCAGGGCGCCATCGCGCGCTTGTCCGGATCGGTCGAGGCCGAAAGGCAGCAATTCTGCAACCCGCTGACCGGCAGAACCTGCGCGGCATTCCGAAAGACAACGCCGTCGATCAGCGCCCAGAGGGGGCTGCGGGATGTCGTCTCGATCGCGGTCCAGGATGAAAGCTCGGACCAGCCGTTAGGCAGAGGAAGCGGCTGCATGTCAGGTATCGTGATCAGATCTGCGGGCTGTCATCCGCAAGCGGGCAATGTGACACGAAAGGCGTGCCCACACCGGCTGCGGCTTCCAGAATGGCGGGCAGGGCGGGCAGGGCGGCGCTGCCCGGATTGGCCGATCCGGTGATCAGCACCGGCGCCACATTGACGGCCCCGCCTTCCAGGACCAGCGCCGCGCCGCCTCCGACAAGCGTGATCTTGGATGCCTGAAGCACGATCTCGCCCTGCGCCGACAGGGCCAGATCGCCCTTGGACTTTGCGGCCAGATCGCCGCCCACGGTCAGCCCGAACGAGGCCTCGGTCTTTTGCGTCAGCTCGCCCTTTACGGTCAGGTCGCTTTTGCCGTCGATGGTCACCGTCCGGTTGCGCGCCACCGTCAGGTTCGAATCGTTCCCGATGCTATCGGTGTCGTCAAATTCGACCCGTGCCATGCGCGAGTTGAGCACATGGGTTTCAAGGTTCTTCTGCGCGTGCAGATAGATGAATTCCTCGCCCGCCTTGTCCTCGAAGCTGAGTTCGTTGAACCCTTCGCCGCCATGGCTGTTGGTCTTGAACATGCTGCGGGTCTTGTTGGCGGGCAGCTGTGCTGGCAGCGCGGTGCCGGCGTTATAGACGCAGCCGGTCACGATCGGCCGGTCGGGATCGCCGTCCAGAAACTCGACGATCACCTCCATCCCGACACGCGGCAGGATCATCGCGCCAAAGCCCGGCCCGGCCCAACTTTGGCTGACCCGGCAGCGCATGGAATAGTCGCCGTCCAGATCCCAGTGGAACTGCACCAGCACCCGCCCGAACTGATCGCAGTCGATGCCGTCATCGCCGACGACAAAGGCCGTCTGCGGTCCGTCAGCGCGCGGGCGGGCGGTCTTGCGCGGCGGCACGATCGGCATCTGGTCGGGCCGCAGCACATATTGCGCGACATAGCTGGGACCGTCATCCTGTTGCGACGAGCTGGCGTAATGCTGCGCGGTGAAATGGTGCCGCGCCTCAATGCACAGGCAAGACAGGTCATTCAGCAGCTTGTCGGCATTGGCCTCGATCAGCACCCGCAGGCCCGGTGCCAAAGTGACCGCATCGCCCTCGGCCCGGATATGGCCGTCATGTGTCGCGGTCTGAAGCCTGCGCACACGGGCGGCGGCGCGCGCCTCGGATTCGTCGCGGAACTGGCCGGGATAGTCATAGCTGGAATTGCGCGCCTCGGTCGGCAGCTCGTCCTCGCTGTCGCTGCGGTTCAGCCCGGCCTGCGGCGTCTTGAAATTGTAATCGGTCAGTTCGACGAAATTCAGCGCCAGGCTGCGCGAGGGCTCGACCAGCCAGAAATGTTCCTCATCGGCGATGTGGTGGGATTCATTGGGCTGGAAGGGGCGCGTGGTGCCGGGCAGCATCGCGCAGACCAGCGGATCGTCGATCAGCACCAGGCAATGCGAGCCGGCCGTATGTTCCCAGAAATAGCTGATCCCAAAGCGCTCCATCAGGCGCGAGACAAAGTCGAAATCGCTTTCGCGGAACTGCACGGTATATTCCAGCGTCGGATAGTCGCCCCACAGCCGGATGTCGTAAAGCTGGCTGTCCAGTGCCTGCCAGTCCTTCAGCACCGCTTTGATGATCTCGATCGGTGTCTTGTCGTGAAAGATGCGCAGGTTGTCACGCTGATGGGCAAGATGCAGCCAGGGTTCCAGCACCAGCCGATAGTGAAAGCCATCATGGCTAAGCCCGACCCGGCTGGCCGAGGTGACGATGCCGTCGAAATCGCGCGAGGCCCCGTTATGGGAATCAATCCTGACCGAGGCATGGGTGCCGATCAGCGCATCCAGCGACAGGTCGTCGGTGATGCCGACCGCGTCGATCTGGAACCGGAACAACCGGTTCAGCCCTTCCTCGCCGTCCAGGCTTTGCAGAACCAACTGGTCGCCGCCAAGCACTGTCGTCAGTTCGGCGACGCGATTAGACTGCGAAAGGGTGGTATCCATGGGAACTCACAACTGAACACTTCATCAGTTCTCTAACCGGTCCCGGCGTTCAGTTCTATCCGCAAATGGCCCTTTTCATGCGAAAATGGATGTGATGTTGCCCGGCAGTGGGCGGGGCTGCGGCAAGGCAAGGCGACGCCCGCCGATTCTGCGCACGCCGCCTTGGTTCAGCACTGTCCCAACATCCATTTGCGCGAGGTGGGGGGGGCCTTTTTCTTGCACATGTTACAGCCGCAGCTGGGCAGATGGCTGCGCTTGACCACGCGCGGCGCGGCCGAGCTGGCCTCGGCCCGGTTCTCGGCCTTGCGCAACCCGCTGGACAGCGTGCTGACCTGCGGCAATGCGGGCAGCACCGCGCTGTTGCCGCCACAACAGGGGCAGGGCGCGCCGGCGCGGCTGGCCTCATAACTTAGCCGGTCGGTGAAAAGCCCATGGGCCGCGCAATTGAAATCATAAACAGGCATGGTTTCTTCCCCTTACATCAGGCCGTCAAGCAGCAGGAAACCGGGCAGCCAGCCGGTCACGATCCCCGCCAGCAGCGTAACCCAGGCGGTCGGCCGCAGGATCGGCCGCCCAAGCGCCAGCAGCAGGAAATACATGAACCACAGGACGCCCCAGATCAGCCAGTTGCTGGCCAGCCAGATCTCGGTCGGGGTGCCGGCCGAGCTGATGCCGCGCAGAAAGACCGGCACGGTGGTGATCGCCACGAACAGGCTGAACCAGCCAAGCCCGCGCCCGTCGACCGCCACCAGGCGGTTATAGGCGACCCAGAAATAGGTTGCCGCGAACATCAGCGTCAGCGCGGCCGCCCGGATCGACCCGGCATCGGCGCCCGCGCCAAAGGCACCCTGCACCACCACCCCGCCAGCCACCAGGCCCGAGACCACGTTGATCACAACGATCTCGCGGTCCTCGATCTTGCCCAGAAGCCACAGCCCGTTCAGGAACAGCACCGCACCGACATAGAATAACAGAAAGCCAAGTATCATGGCCATTTCTCCCCTTGGGCCTCGCCCCGATAGTGGCCGGGGCGAGGCAAATTGGACCTGTCAGCTTGTCGTGGCAACAGCGATATCCGCGACAGACTTTCGCGGACCATCGCTATTGGGGCGGATGTCGAAATCGAATATGGCGGTGGGAATCGCCAGCGTCGCGCAGACATTGGGGATGTCGACGATTCCGGCGATGCGCCCCTCGACCGGGGCCGTGCCCAGGATCATATAGGCCTGTTCGCCCGAATAGCCGAACTTCTTCAGGTACTCGATCGCGTTCAGGCAGGCCCGACGATAGGCGACATGGGCGTCCAGATAATATTGCTCGCCTGTGTGTTCATCGACGCTGATGCCTTCGAAGATCAGGTAATCATCAAAATGCGGGTCGATCGGCGAGGGCCGGAAGATCGGGTTGGTCACGCCATATTTCGACATGCCGCCCTTGATGATCTCGACCTTGATCTCGATCCAGCCGGCCATTTCGATGGCCCCGCAGAAGGTGATCTCGCCATCGCCCTGGCTGAAGTGGATGTCGCCCATCGAAAGCCCGCCGCCCTTCACATAGACGGGGAAATAGACCTTGGAGCCGCGCGACAGGTTTTTGATGTCGCAATTGCCGCCATGTTCGCGCGGCGGCACGGTGCGCCAGGCCTCGGCGGCGGCGGTGGCGGCGGGATTGCCGGTCAGCGACCCCATCAGCGCGGTAGAGGCATCGGGCGGGCAGGCCAGTGGTGGCACGCGGTCGGGATCGGTGGCGATCAGCGCGGCCTCGCGGCGGTTGGCCTCGTCCAGCAGCTTCTTGTCGGGCAGGCAGCCGATCAGGCCGGGATGGATCAGGCCGGGATAGCGCACGCCGGGAATATGGCGCGAGGTGGTATAGATCCCCTCGAAATCCCAGATTGACTTGGTGGCATTGGGGTAATGCTCGGTCAGGAAACCGCCGCCGTTTTCTTTGGCGAACAACCCGTTGAAACCCCAACGCGATTCGTCCATCGCGCCGATGTCCAGAATGTCCACGACCAGCAGATCGCCCGGCTCGGCCCCCTTGAAGGCGAAGGGGCCGGACAGGTAATGCACCCGCGTCAGGTCCACGTCGCGAATGTCATTGGCGCTGTCATTATTGCCGATCTGGCCGCCGGTCCAGTCATAGCATTCTATGCGCAGGACCTCGCCGGTCTTGAACTCCTCGACCATCGGAATGTCGGGATGCCAGCGATTATGGGGTTTCTGGATGGCCTGTTCCGGGGCCTTGTTCAGATCGACCTTGAAGACGGTATTTGACATGTATTCCTCCCTGCTTCTGCACCGGCATGGACCGGGCCGGGGGCAGAGTGGGATGGCCATGTAATCGCAATATGTGCCGAAATGCGGCGAATTGTAATTTTATGTAACCGGCCCTTGCGCGCGGCGCGTTTTCGATGCCCCATATCGGGCAACAAAGAAGATCTGGCCCGCGCATGATGCGCCGGGCTGGTTGCGGCGTTCCGGGGAGGGGCCGCCGGGAGGAGATATGGACAGCCAAGGCGCCATCGCGCAGCCAGAACCGCAGTTGCGGGCTGATAGCGGCTATCCCGGTCTCGAACCCGCGCCGCGCAGCTATCAATCCTGGGTGGCCGACGAGACGATCGAGGATTACGCCCTGCGTTACGTCCCGGCCAGCCATCGCCGCTGGAGCCCTGCGGCCATCACCCATACCGCCCTGGGTGGAATATCCTTCCTGGCGCTAGAGGCGATCGGCGCGGCGCTGACGATTTCCTGGGGGGTGCAGACGACGGTGGTGGCGGTGCTGATCGCTTCGGTCTTTATCTTCATCACCAGCCTGCCCATCGCCTATCACGTTGCCCGCGCCAATGTGGACATGGACCTGCTGACGCGGGGGGCGGGCTTTGGCTATATCGGATCGGCTGTCACCTCGCTGATCTATGCCAGCTACACGATCATCTTCTTCGCGCTTGAGGGGGTGATCATTGGACAGGCATTGCTGCTCAGCTTCGGGCTGCCGCTGCCGGTTGGCTATCTGCTGTCGGCGCTGGTCATCCTGCCGGTGGCGACCAAGGGGATGACGGCCATCTCGCGGTTCCAGATGGCCACGCAGCTGCCCTGGATCGTGCTGGCGCTGCTGCCCTTCGCCGCGATCATCTGGGCCGATCCCGATGCGGTATCGGGCTGGCTGGCCGCGCCCGGACCCGGTGTCAGCCTGCTGGCCCTGGGCGGGGCCATCGGCGTGCTTTGCGCGCTGACATTGCAGATCGGGGAACAGGTCGACTATCTGCGCTTTCTGCCCCCGCCCGAGGCCACGACGCCGCTGCGCTGGTGGGGGGCGGTCATTCTGGCGGGGCCGGGCTGGATCCTGATCGGCGGGGCCAAGATCCTGATGGGCAGTTTCCTGGTCTGGCTGGCCATCGGTGACGGCATGTCCGCCGATCTCGCGGTCGAGCCGATCGGCATGTTCTGGCATGCCTATGGCTATCTTCTGGGGCCGCAGACCGCGCTTTTTGTCGCCACGATCTATATCCTGATCGCGCAGATCAAGATCAACGTCACCAATGCCTATGCCGGGTCGCTGGCCGAATCGAATTTCTTCCTGCGGGTGGCGCGCTATCATCCGGGGCGGCTGATCTGGCTGGTCATGCATATCGCCATCAGCTGCGCGCTGATGCTGATGGGGGTGTTCGCGACGCTGGAAGCCGTGCTGGCCATCTATGCCAATCTGGCGCTGGCCTGGCTGGGGGCGATCTTTGCCGATCTGGCGATCCTGAAACCGCTTGGCCTCAGCCCCGCGCGGATCGAGTTCAAACGCGCCTATCTGCCCGATTTCAACCCCGTCGGTTGCGGGGGCATGGCCATCGGCGCGCTGGTCGGGGTGGCGCTGCATCTGGGGCTGGCGGGCGATCTCGCAAGGGCCTGGTCGCCTCCGATCGCATTCGCGGTTTCGCTGCTGTCGGCGACGCTGATTTCGGTCGCGCGCCGGGGCAGGGGCTATACCGCCCGCGAGCGGCATGATTTCCACCCGGCCACGGGCTGCGACTGCGCGATATGCAGCCATAACTATGAACCCCGCGACATGGCCTATTGCACCTTCTACGAGCGGCCGATCTGTTCGCTGTGTTGCAGCCTGGAACCGCATTGCCGCGATTTCTGCAAGCGCAGCACGGTGCTGTTGGCGGTCGATCCGGCCGCGCCTGCCTTGCGCCTGCGCCGGGTGCCGCCACATCTGGGACAAAGGGCATGGCAGGTCGGGCTGATGTTCCTGATCCTGCTGGGGGCGCTTGCGGTGCTGTATCTGGTGGCGCGGAACCTGTCGGACGGGCTGCATGACCCGCAGCTTGTCTGGCAGTTCTTTCTGGGCTCGGCGCCGCTGATGGCGTTGCTGGCCTTCTGGGCGGTCATGGCCAATGAGCGCCGGCGCCTGACCGAAGATGACCTGATCGACGCTGTCCGCCGCCTTGGTGGGGCGCAACGCGAGCTGGCCATCCGTCAGCGCCTTGCTGCCGTGGGCGAGGTCGCCGCGACCATCAGCCATGAATTGCGCAACCCATTGGGCACGATCACCAGCTCGGTTGAGGTGCTGTCGCGCAATCCCGGCCTCGGCCCCGAGGCGGATGAGGATGTCCAGCGCATTCGCCGCAATATCATGCGATGCAGCCGCATTATCGACATCCTGCTGGATTTCGCGCGCCAGGGCACGCATGAGACGGTGCCGGTCGATCTGCATGACTGGCTGACCGCCTTGCTGGCTGAACATCAGGCCGCCGCCCATGTCGCGCTGGAGGTGCCGCAGGGGATGCGCCTGCGCTGTGATCCGGCGCGGCTGCAATTCGCCATCCGCAACCTGCTGGAAAACGGCTGGCACGCGGCCGAAACCGTCAGCAACCGGCAGCCCCGCGTCACCCTGCGCGCCTTTCGTGACGGTGCCTTCAGTATCATCGAGATTGAGGATAACGGCCCCGGCCTTGCCCCCGAGATCCGCGCCCGCGCCTTTGATCCGCTGGTGACGACCAAGGCTACTGGTGTGGGTCTTGGCCTTTCGCTGGTCCGCAGGGTGGCGCAGATGCATGGCGGCGATGTCTGGATCGAACGCTCGGACGCCGAAGGGACGGTAATGCGCCTCAGCATCGCCGAGACGCCATGAACCGCCGCCTGCTGATCATCGACGATGACGCCGATTTCGCGGTTGCCACCTCGCGGGCGCTGGCGCTGGAGAATCTGGATTGCCGGATTGCCCCCGATGGTGCCACGGCCTTTGCGCTGCTGGAAGCCGAGCCTGTTCAGGTCGCGCTGCTGGATATTCGCCTGGGGCAAGAGGATGGCGTCGAAATCGCGGCGCGGCTGCTGGCGCGGCATCCGGGGCTGATCCTGGTGATCATGACGGCCTATGCCTCGGTCGACAGCGCCATCGCGGCGCTGAAGGCGGGGGCCTATGACTATCTGCGCAAGCCCTTCTTTCTGGATCAGCTGATGCGGGCGCTGGAGCGCTGCTTTCAGCTGGTCGAGCTGCGGGCGGCCAAGGCACGGGCGGAACGGCAGCTTGCGCTGCTGCACCGGATCGAGGTGACGTCGCAGCTGGCGGCAGGATTATCGCATGATTTCAAAAATATGTTGGCCGTTATTCAGGCAAATGTTACGGTGATCGAGGACGGGCTGCCGATTGGTGACGGGCTGTTCCCCTATGCCCGCGATGCGCGCAAGGCGGTGCAAAGCGCCGATGGGCTGGTCCAACGGTTGATGGGTTTTGCGCGCAATGGCAGCGCCCCTGCCGCGCCTGTCGACCTGCGTGACCCCATCCGCGCGGCGGTGTCACTGCTGGGTGGCACGCTGTGTGCAGGGATGACGATCCGCTGCGATCTGCCCGATCACCCGCTGCGATCGCCGGTGGCGCCCGAACAGATCCAGACCGCGCTGGTCAATCTGCTGATCAATGCCCGTGACGCGACCGGCGGTCAGGGGCGGGTCGACATCGTATTGCAGCATCTGTCGCAAGGCAGCGACTATGCGCGGCTGGTCGTCGAGGATGACGGTCCGGGCTTTTCCGCCGCAACGCTCGAACGGGTGATGGAGCCGCTGTTCACCACCAAACCCGAGGGCACCGGTCTGGGTCTGGCGATGATCCAGCATCTTGCGCTGGTCACTGGCGGCAGTTTCGGGGTCGGCAATGGGGTGATGGGCGGGGCGCGGGCGGTGCTGGACCTGCCTTGCCTGGGGCAGGATCAGCTGTCGGGCGCGAACATGTAGCCCACGCCCCGAATGGTTCGGATCCGGCGGTGATCGGGTCCAGTGTCGCCGATCTTGCGGCGGATCTTGCCGATCATGACATCGACCGAACGGTCAATCGGCGACCATTGCCGGCTGGCGGTCAGATCCAGCAGCTGATCACGGCTCAGCACCCGTCCGGGCCGCTGCGCCAGCACGCTGAGCAGATTGAATTCCTGCGTCGTCAGCCGCTGTGTCCTGCCCTCCGCATCCATCAGCACGCGCCCCTCAAGGTCCAGCTGCCAGCCGTCGAACCGGACCTGCCGCGAAGGCGGCAAGGCCGGGCGCGGCTGCATCTCGGTTATGGGCAGGCGTCGCAGAATCGCGCGGATCCTTGCCAGCAATTCGCGCGGCTCAAAGGGCTTGACCAGAAAATCATCGGCGCCGATTTCCAGCCCGACAATCCGGTCCAGAGGTTCCTGCCGCGCCGACAGGAACAGGATGCCGATATCGCGATCCTTCTTCAGCTCGCGGGCCAGCGTATAGCCATCTTCCCGCCCCGGCAGACCGATATCCAGAACCACCAGATCAAATTCCCGCGCCGCCAGCGATCTGCGCATGGCCGGCCCATCATGCACCACATCGACCTGATAGCCCTGTTCGGTGAAATAGCGACCAAGGAAGGCGCATAATCCGCGATCATCCTCGACAAACAGAATGCTTTGCGGCGTCTCGTCATCGGACGGCTGCGACGAAGATCCTGTCAGTTCGGAAAGCATGGCTTGCGTCTTTTGATGCTGAAGGGGTTGGCCGGTGGGGGCGTTCAGGTCTGAATTTCATGGAACTTATCGCAGGCGCAGGACTTCTCAAAGTTTCTTTGCGTCACGTTTTGGGCAACAATGCCGGCGATCCGTTGCGGCCAGAGCGCCCAAGGTGGCAGAGCCGTTCGCATGGGACCATGAAAAAAGCCGGACCCCGCAAAGGGCCCGGCTTCGGTTTCGGCTTGTGCTTTGGCGGCTTGCCTATTCCGCCGCGCGTTTGGGCAGAACCCAATTGGGACGCGGGAAATGGCAGGTATAGCCGTTGGGGATCCGTTCCAGATAGTCCTGATGCTCGGGCTCGGCCTGCCAGAAATCGCCGGCGGGCTGAACCTCGGTGACCACCTTGCCCGGCCACAGACCCGAGGCGTCAACATCGGCGATCGTGTCCAGCGCCGTCGCGTGTTGCGCATCCGACGTGTAGTAGATGCCCGAGCGATAGCTGCTGCCGCGATCATTGCCTTGCCGGTCACGGGTGCTGGGATCGTGGATCTGGAAAAAGAACTCCAGCAACTGCCGATAGCTGATTTTGGTTGGATCGAAGATGATCTCGATCCCCTCGGCATGGCTGCCGTGGTTGCGATAGGTGGCATTGGCCACATCGCCGCCGGTATAGCCCACGCGGGTTGTGGTCACGCCGGGCAGCCTGCGGATCAAATCCTGCATGCCCCAGAAACAGCCACCGGCCAGAACGGCACGTTCGGTCATCGCTTCGCCTCCACCTGATCCAGATAGTCGCCATAACCCTCGGCCGCCATGTCTGCCTGCGGCACAAAGCGCAGGCTGGCCGAGTTGATGCAATAACGCAGACCGCCCATCTCGCGCGGGCCGTCGGGAAAGACATGGCCCAGATGGCTGTCACCATGGGCCGAGCGGACCTCGGTGCGGATCATGCCATGGCTGGCATCGCGCAACTCGGTCACATTGGCATCGACGATCGGCTTGGAAAAGGCGGGCCAGCCGCAGCCCGAGTTGAACTTGGCCGACGATGCGAACAGCGGCTCGCCCGAGACGATGTCGACATAGATGCCGGGCTCGAAATGTTCGTCATACTCGCCGGTAAAGGCGCGTTCGGTGCCGTTTTGCTGGGTGACGCGGAACTGTTCCGGTGTCAGGCGGGAAATGGCGTCATCGGATTTAGTGTAACTCATCCTTGGTCCCCTGATCTGATTTCTGCCCAATATGTAGGACCGTAGCGTGAAATTCCAATGCCTCGCAGGTCACCCGGATCGGTATGATGCCCAGGCAGATCGACGGCCTGGGCGCCAGGGGATTGCGGCTGTGCCGGAAACAGCCGCCCACAAGCGTTTCACACTCGCAGACAGGCGCAAACTGCGTGGGCAGAGTGCGGCAAGGAACGCGCGGTTGTCGACGGAAATCGGGGTTTCGGCATTCTTGCCGAAATGGCGGGCCGAAGCCGACGAATCCGAGAACTACATCTACGCTATAGCCCTCCAGAACGGTTGATGGCGCATATGGCTCGCGTCGCGCCTGACAGTCGTTCGTGCCTATGGACGTCGTGTAACCGGACACTCGTGTAATTTGCGGCGAATAGCGGTCTGGAGGCCTTTGCGGACATGAGGAATGATATGCTAACAAGCACCATGCTTGCTTTCAGACCTTCGACAGATCGGGACTTGCCGCGCGTCATGGAGATATGGCGCCGGGCGGTCGACGCCACTCATCACTTCCTTGCACCCGTTGACAAATCGGCTATCGAGGCGGAGCTTATTAAGTTCTTTCCACAGGTGAGCTTGCAGCTTGCAGTGGATGTCGCGGGCGAACCTCAGGGTTTCATGTTTCTGCATGACGGCCATCTTGAAGCATTGTTTATCGACCCGGATCAACATGGGATGGGGATCGGCAAAGCCTTAATATCGCGAGCCATAGCGGCCCATCCTGAGCTGACAACCGATGTGAATGAGCAAAATCCGGAGGCACTCGGATTCTATGAGCATATCGGCTTCGCCCGCACGGGCAGGTCTTCTCATGATGGGCAGGGAAGGCCTTATCCGATCATTCATTTGCGGTATCCGTCGCCCATGTGAGCGGCAGCTTCGTCCGCAGAACTGCCATCTGCGGTTGTGGCTGTGTCCGTCTGCAATACGTTGAGGCCGGCAAGACCCGGTAAAACGGCCGCCACCACGACGCGCTGTCATCCGGGGCACATCGGTTGTTTTCGGCGGCATTCTTGCCGAAATGGCGGACCTGACGGGAGAGTGTTCGAACTCCCTGTTTGAGGTTTTGGAGGACTGGGAAGCGCAGTTGAAGCTGGTTGCGGCGCAGTTGCCGGAGCTGGAGCCATGAGCGTCCCGGCCCGTTTTTCACCCGAGCCTGTCCGGCCTTCCTTTGCGGAGTCCGTCAAACGGCCCGCCCGCCGCAAGTTGGAGAAGGCACCACCTCCCTTTTCCCTGCGTCTGAGTCCGGAAGATCGGAAGCGGCTGGATGCCGCCGCCGGGGAATTGCCGCTCGGGGCTTACATCAAGGCGAAGTTGTTCGACGGGGACCTGCCCTCCGTCCGGCGGCGGGGCGCGGCCCCGGTGAAGGACCACGCGGCACTTGCCCAACTGCTCGGGATGCTCGGCCAGGTGCGCCTCGCCCATGATCTGGGGACTTTGGCAGATGCGGCTAAGATTGGCGCACTTCCGGTAACCCCGGAACTGGAAGACGATCTCGGCAAAGCACTTGCCGCTGTCATCGCCATGCGCGCCGAACTGATGCGGGCGCTTGGCTACGGCTCGGGGGACGCCTCATGATCCTCAAGGGCTCGCAACGTGGCGGCGCGCTCAAGCTGGCGGTTCATCTTCTGAATGAGCGAGACAATGATCACGTCGAACTGCATGATCTGCGCGGCTTCACGGCAAACGATCTGCGGGAGGCTTTCCGGGAGATCGAGGCGGTCGCCAAGGGAACGAAGTGCCGTCAGCCCCTGTTCTCGCTCAGCTTCAATCCGCCGGAGACGGAGCGGGTCGGAGTCCCCGTCTTTCTGGAAGCGATTGAAGAAGCGGAAACGCGGCTCGGCCTGAACGGTCAGGCTCGGGCCATCATTTTCCACGAGAAGGAAGGACGGCGACATGCTCATGTCGTCTGGTCGCGGATCGATGTCCAGCAGATGAAAGCCGTCAATCTTCCCTTCTTCAAGAACCGCCTCAACGGCCTCGCCAAGGAACTGTTTCTGGAATATGGCTGGCGACTGCCGGACGGTTTCCGGGACCATTTGAGGCGGAACCCCCTCAATTTCACGCTTCAGGAATGGCAACAGGCCCAACGGGGCAACGAAGACGCGCGCGATCTGAAGCTTCGCTTACGCGAATGTTGGTCCGTCTCAGACAATCGAGCCGCCTTCGAACATGCCCTCGAAGACCAGGGCTTTGTGCTGGCGAAAGGGGACCGGCGGGGCTTCGTCGCTGTGGACATGCGCGGCGAAGTCTATTCCCTTTCACGCTGGACGGGGGTGAAGGCCAAAGAACTGGAGAGCAAGATCGGACAACCGGACGGCCTGCCGACCGTGGGTCAAGCGAAAGAACGGATCGCAAGCCGGATGACGGAGAAGCTCCGCGCCTTACTCGCAGAGTCCGAACAACAGGCCGCCGCCCGGCAACGGGACCTTCAGACCCGGAAAGACGAACTCAAAGACGCGCAACGGCGCAGGCGCCGTGACCTGGCCGATCACCAGGACGCGCGCGCCAAAGAAGAAGCGGTCATTCGCGCCGCACGCTTCCGCAAGGGGATCGGCGGGGTCTGGGACTGGCTCTCCGGCAAGACCCGGAAAACGAAACTACAGAATGAGGCAGAGGCCAGAGCGGCACGAGAACGGGACGCCCGCGACCGCGAAGCCCTGATCACCGCTCAGCTTTCAGAGCGGCGGGTTCTGCAAAATCAACTGCGGGAACTTCGCAATGAGGCGAGGGACGCGGCGGCGGACCTGCGGCTCGATCTCGCGCACTATCTGGGGTTTCGGGACAGACCTTCGGAAGGCGAGAATGCCGGGCGAAAGACCTCCCGCCGGAGGCGCGACTCGTCACGGGAGACGCTCTCACCGGAGCGTTAGGCTCAGCAGGTCAGGACTACGCGCTGGCCATCTTCGCTGTACAGCGAATATTGACAAAACAGCAAATATTCGCTATTTTTAGCATATTCGCTGTGCAGTGAAGCAAGCGAAAGTAACAAAGGCAGGAGCAGTGGAGCAAGAGCTCATAAACAGGTTCGTAGAAGCCCTAGAGGCAGTGCCCGAGGCGGAGGCCAGCGTACTAGCGTACGAGAAGCGGCATGGCGATGCTCGGCTTGATGCCGAAGCCGAGTTCACTGTCGGCGGCAAAAGCTATACGCTGTTCATCGAGCTTCGAAAATCTGTCTATCCGCGTGATGCGCAGCAGATTCTATGGAGCCTTCAACGCCTTGCGAGCCATGCCAACCAAGAGCGCCGCAAGAGCGTCATCCCCTTCATCGTCGCTGAGTCGATCTCGCCCGGCGCGAAGGACCTGTTGAAGAGCGAGGCTTGCGGGTTCTTCGACAAGGGCGGCAGCCTCTTCATCCCTGCGCGTGGGGCTTACATCTATATCGACAGGCCGCCATCGAAGAGCCATGAGAAGACCGTGGGCGGTCTGTTTCGCGGAAAGCGCTCGCAAGTGCTGCATGCACTGCTCGTGCATCGAAGCGAATGGTTTGGCGTTCACGATCTTGCCAAACTGGCCAAAGTCTCCCCAGCAACAACATCAGAGACGCTGTCTGCTATGGAGCAGTTCGAGTGGCTCGATGCACGGGGCAAAGGCCCGTCGAAGGAGCGTAAGCTTGTCTCGCCCGGCGCTATGCTGGATGAGTGGACAAAGCGGATGCTCGCATCGCCACGCCGCCAGAAGGCAAAGCTATTCTACGTGCCGCGCAGCAAACCGAACGAAATCATGCATCGGCTTTCGTTGTTCTGCGAAGAACGAGGCCTCGACCACGTCTTTACCAGTGAAACTGCCGCGCAGATATACGCACCATTCCTAACTGATGTTGCACGGACAACCTGCCGCTTGACTCCCGGCTCCGAGGCGGATGCGCTCTATGCCGCGGTTGATGCGCGCCAGGTCCAAGAAGGGGCGAACTTTCAAGTTATCGAAACGCGCGAAAGTGGCGCGTTTCTCTTCAAGGAACAAATTCAAGGGCACTGGCTTGCCAGTCCCGTTCAAGTCTATCTCGATCTGCTTCAAAGCGCAGGGCGCAGCAAAGACATGGCCGAATATCTCCGCAACGAGAAAATAGGATTCTGATGACGAAGCCTTCAATCGCCGCAGGATACGATAACATTGTGACGCAAAACTGCGAGCGCGTGCTTGTCACACTGCTCCGCGGGCTTGGCCCCTGGAAGGACTCGGTCTATCTTGTCGGAGGTCTGACGCCGCGCTATCTTGTTATGGCGCGTCCGCCAGATGTTCCGGCGCATGCCGGAACCGGCGATGTCGATATCGTCGTTGAAATGCAGATGCTCGCCGACACGGACGCCTACCATTCGCTCGAAGAAAACCTACGAAAGCTCAGTTTCTCTCGCGCGGAGAACAAGAAAGGTGAAAAGGTATCCTGGCGCTGGGAGCGCGAAGTCGATGGTAGGGCTAAGATCATTCTGGAGTTGCTAGCTGATGATCCAGAGCTTGGCGGCGGGAAGGTCCAGCCATTACCCACGGATGGCAGTATCTCTGCGCTGAACATCCCTCACGCTTCTATGGTTTTTGATCTGCACGAAATAAAGGACATCAAAGCCGAGCTCCTGGACGACAACGGCATCGCCACGGAAACTATCCGCCACGCCGACATCGTTTGCTTCACTTGCTTGAAAGCCTTTGCTTTTGATCAACGCTTTGAGCGCAAAGACGCCCATGATTTAGTCTATTGCATTGAGCATCTTGAGACTGGACTGGATGGCATCGCTGCGTGTTTCAAGACTGCCATGGAAGGAAAGCACCGCGCCGCTATTGAAGCGGCGCTTGGCATTCTCGCCAAGCGGTTCGCCGATGATGCTAGTGCCCAAGGTGTCAACAAAGACGGGCCGGTCGCGGTGAGCAGGTTCGAGCTCGGCGAGGATGCTGCCCTGCGCGAAGCGCGCATTGTGCGCCAGCGCGATGTGGCGGGAATCATAATGGACCTTCTGAAAAGGATCGCAAAGTAGGCTCAGCCCTGTTCCCCAAAGGTTGAAGCGCCGGTGGCCCGCGCCCGCCATTTGGCGGGCGCGAAGTTTTTCATACGGCAAGGTACTGCTGTTCGTACTCAGTCAGCGGTTGCAGACCGTGCAGGAAGTCGGCGGCGCGTTGGGCATGGGCGGCGGCGGAAAAGATCGCCCGCTTGTCGTCGCGCAGAACCTTCAGCCAGCTCTGGATGTAAGCCGCGTGTCCCTCTCCCGGCTCCGGGGTCAGGGCAAGATCGGCGCAGAGGAAGGCGGCTCCCAGTTCGGCTACCAGTTCCTCCTTGGCATATCCTTCATCCCCCCAACTCTTGCGTCCGAAATCCCGGTCAAGGCGGCTCTTGTGCTTCGTCCAGTGGGTCAACTCATGGGCAAGCGTGGCATAGTAGGCTTCCGGAGTCCGAAAGGCCTCATAGACTGGCATCTGTACGTGATCGGTTGCGGGGCTGTAATGGGCGCTGTTGCCGCCATGCCGGATGGTGGCACGGGTATTGGCAAAGAATGTCCCCGCCCGCTCGATGCGCGGCACCGGGTCGGGGGCGGGTTCAGGCGTGACCGTGTAGTGCGCGGGTAGCCCCTCGATCTGGCTCGCGTTGAAGACGGTGTAGCCCTTCATAAAGGGAATGGTGCGCTCTTCTTCCGTCCCGTCTGCACCTTCTTCCGTCTTGGTGATCGTGTTGGCATAGACGACGAGACTTCCCTTCTCGCCCTTCCGGACATGCGCCCCGAGTTCCTGCGCTTGGCGGAACGTCATCCAGAACGGGGAGGAGAAGCCCGCCTCGACGCTCGCCGCCCACAGCATCAGGATATTAATCCCGCTATAGGGCAGTCCGTTATGGCGAAGCGGGCCGATGATCTTCCCGTCCGTGTTGCCGCCGCTCCACGGCTTGAGCCAAGTCAGTTCCCCTTGCTCCAGATCGGCGATGATCTTGTTCGTTACTTGTCTATAGATGTCCTGTTTCATTGGCTTTTTCCCTTTCCTAATACCGGTTGCGCCATGCAACCGGGACTAGGCCCGCGCCAATGAGCGGGGGGATGCGGTCAGGACCCGCGAGGCGGGAGGGGGATCACCCGTTCTGCACGAAACGAAGAGGAGGAAGAACGGGGACACCCGCCGACGCGCACCCCAAGGGAGTGTTCAGGTCTTGACGGCTGGGGGGCGGCACGCCCCCTCTTCAAGAAGAGAAAGGACTTCAGCAGTACACGGCTGGCAGGTAATCTTCCCGCGCAAGGGATCGAAGCCGGTCCGCGCTATGCTCGAACAGACGAATAGCACTGATAACCTTCAAAAAAGCTGAAAAAGAAGTCGAAGTGTCGAAAGGACTTGTTCACCAAGCCCGCTGAGATGCAATCCGAAGCCGCTACCGGCCGCAATTGCGCTGGCTTTCGAAAAATCGGTTATGCGTTGCCCGGCCCATACAGCGGCTTTGAGACCAAACGAAGAAATGACCTTGGATAGCTGACTGACCCGCTCGCCTTCACTTTCGCCTAGAGCCACCTCCTTGGCGATCTCTTCAACTGACTTCGAGACCGTGCGCACCTCGTCCGAGGAAAACTCAAAATCACCCGGTGGATTGTTGTGGCCGATGCCAATGGGCCGCGACGCTTCGAGTTCAGAGAGGCGATTCTTGAGTTCCTCAAGTGCTCTTAGGACCTCCAGACTTGTAGTGTTCTCAGCATCACTTTGAAGCTTTCGGATAGATGCAAGCGCATCTTCGCGAGACATGAGAAGTTTCTCTAGTTTCGCTCTTACGTTGCGTCCTACTTGTTCGGCGGGTGAGAATGCGGAAAGTGTGGGCAGGCCGTTTGACGCAGCAACAGCAGAGATATTGCGCATTCGATAGCGGATGGATGCAGAATTCCGGCGGCTCAGCGGCCCCGAAAGCAGCGCATTGGTCAACTGCGCTGCCGAAAACGGAACATCCGAAAGCTCCATCTGTAGCATATAAAGATATGCGTCTAATGCAGCCTGCAATTCCTCATCAGTCCAAAGCGCTTGACTCCTATCATTCATTCTTGTTTTTCTGCCCTTCATAATTCAAATTGTGAAACTGCCCTGCCGTTAAAGAATTCCTTCCGCCTTTGCCTTCTCTAAAACTTCAATAAGTATCTCGCTCTGTTTTTCAGATGGAATTTTTTGTGGAATCTGTTCGGCAACTCTTATGATGCCCGCCTCTTTCTCGGACAGAAATCGCTTCTCGATTCCCAGTTGTCTAATTTTGCTCCATTTCTGAGCTGGCACCTCGAGCACTTTCCGCTGTGCGTATATACCGCCATCGATCTGTTGCGTTTTCTTTGCGCTCTTCTGCTCAGCCTTTTGTTCATCAATGCCGACAAGGGTTTGGAAGAAGCTTGAGCTGATCTCTCTTTCAAGCTGGTCAATTTTTCCTTGTATCCGATCCCAGCAGGAATCCTTCTTGCACCATTCAGAAATGTTCGAAATCCCTTGAGGTGGTTGCGAGATGTCATCGTTCACGAACTTCGCCGCCTTGCACAAAGCCTCTGCAAGTTCCTGGTAAACCTCCTGTGTGTTCCAGCACCGCTGAAAATCGACGACCTTGTCAACCCGCTTGCTAAGCTCGTTGATCGTCGCGATAGCGTAGGCAACGATGTTGGCCCGGTAGCCGCCATTGTACCAAGGTTCGCCCGAAACCATCTTCTCCGTCCACCTGAAAATGATCGCTCGGGCTATTGCGCGCCGAAAGTAGAGTTCGTTGAAGCTGTCCTGGTTTTTCGTCCAGGCTTTACCTATACGAGCGGCATAGCGAGCGAAGTTCTTCTGGGCACCGAGGTTGACCCACTTGGGATGATCGTCCCAGACATTTTCGAACTTTGCGATGTCAGTCTTGGTGAACATTTGCGGCTTCGGATATTCAGCCTTAAAGCGCTTCTGCTCGCCCTGCGACAACTTAGACTGTGCGTCAGAATATTGCCCTCTAGCACGTTCGTAGAACCATTTGGTTTCACGTTGAGCACCACTTCGAGCCGGTGCCCAGATGCGCCGGGAAAACTCCTCCATCCGAACATGGAATGGATGGTTTGAGAAGAAGTCTGCAGCATTCACGCGGTTTTGAGTGTTAGCGTATTCCGAAATCCTCGGAACAACGATCTCACTATCTTCTGGGCTGATGACCGAGAGCTTCATTTGGACGAACACGCCGTCCAAGGCTGCCTTGTCACGTCTCTTGGTATGGAAAAGCGAGGCTGTAGTCTGTCCACCGTTCACAATCTGGAGGTCCTTGATGCGGACGATCTCCAGCCCGTCTTCGCCTTGCTCCACCTCCACCTCCTGAGCCGTGGCAGTGATGCCATTGTTGTAGGCGAAGAACATCCCGGGCTCATTCAATATTGTGGTGCGGATACCTTTGTTCACTTTCCCGCGCGCTTGGAGGAAGGAGCGCACGTTCTGTTCAAGGAGCCGCGCTCCGTGCTTGCCGTACAGTGCAGCCAGTACCTCTCCGGGCATGACGATGAGGTATGAATGATAGGCGCCGGAACCGAGATGCGCAGGTAGACTGTTCAATCCACTCCCGAATTCTTCCTTGAAGTCGATATCCAGCGCTTCCTTGTGTCCACGGGAGCTGCGTTGCCGTTGCAGACGCGATACGTCCCAGATGTGATACGTCGCCTCAATAGCGTCAACCTGCCGACCTTCAATGCTCTGCATGCGGTCGCTCAGCGCCCGCTCAGATACCAGGAAGAAATTGACCTTACGGATGAGAGCCTTGCGATCTGATATTTGGCGCGAAAGTCCATACTCCGGGGTGGTTTCATCAAGATCATTAAAGAGACGCTTTGAGAGACTCGCTTCAAAGAAGTTCTCGACCCTCTTGAACGCAGCATTTACATCTGTTTGCGTCAGCGATTGAAGATCTTCACGACTATCAAAGTCCGCAACGAACAGATCAAGAGTGCCCTCATCGTCGAACCAATAGCCGTCAACACGCATGCCTCGCTGAGCTCTGTAGTGGCATAGTTCAAAGCCTTCGATGAAGCCGGTTTCGATCAACTCGATTGAGAAGGCCTCCATGAATTCGGAGAGCTGAAATGCTCCGTGAGCCTCAGCTCCTGCCATAAGCTCCTGACGAAAATCGTGGAAAAATTCGGAGGTCGTTTGCTCCATCAGTTCCCCCAGATTTCGTTTTGGTTACACTCGAACGTCGTAATCTTCTCCAACTGAAGACTATACTTTACATCAACAACGCCGTCCGCCAGTTCCGATCTCACCAACCGGGGAAAGTCATCAGCAACGCGGTATGCGTTCGAACCGTTCACTAGAAACCTCGGGTTATCATATTCCCTCATCTCCACGTATCCGTATGACGCCAGTTTTCGCCAGTAGTCTTCGATTGCATCGGCGTCGCACAGTTCATGTCCAACCACCGAAACGAGTTCGTTGAGCGACTGAGCTGGCGTGCCGTCAGGTGCCTCGGTCAGGCGGTAGACTTTAAGAAATAGATGTTCTGATACTGTCTCCAGCTGATCCTCAGAAGAAATGCGCACTACGCTCCGATCCCGACCACTGATCGACTTCACTTCAACTGCTGTATCACCAAAGATGAAGTCCTGGTGTATGCGATCAGGTCCGCACCAGGCTTCAACCGCTTGAGCATCGGACAGGTGTTTTTCCTTGAGAAGTCGGAGGAAGCTCAGTTCAGCAAAAAGACCTCGTGCCTCTTCCGCCGATAGAACCCGCGTTCGTTTACCTGCAAGGAAGGCCTTCCAACGTTTGATGTGGTTCAGGGCAACACCGTAAGCGGTCGCAGAACAGCACGGTCAGCTTAGCTTGACGGCTTGAAGTTCCACGGCAGCAGGTCGTCGAGGCGGCTTTGAGGGTGGCCGTTGGCAATCGCGGTCAAGGTGGCCCTTAGATATTCGAAG
>NZ_VKDF01000012.1 GCF_007096355.1 Paracoccus sp. M683
ATGGCAAAGGCAAAGTTTGAACGTAACAAACCGCATGTCAACATCGGGACGATTGGTCACGTTGACCATGGCAAGACGACGCTGACGGCTGCGATTACGAAGTATTTCGGCGAATTCAAGGCCTATGACCAGATCGACGGGGCGCCGGAGGAAAAGGCGCGCGGGATCACGATCTCGACGGCGCATGTGGAATATGAATCGCCCACGCGTCACTATGCGCATGTGGACTGCCCCGGCCACGCCGACTACGTCAAGAACATGATCACCGGCGCGGCGCAGATGGATGGCGCGATCCTGGTGGTTAACGCCGCAGACGGCCCGATGCCGCAGACGCGCGAACACATCCTGCTGGGCCGTCAGGTCGGCATTCCCTACATGGTCGTCTACCTGAACAAGGTCGACCAGGTGGATGACGAGGAACTGCTGGAACTGGTCGAGATGGAAGTGCGCGAGCTGCTGTCCAGCTATGACTATCCGGGCGATGACATTCCGATCATCAAGGGCTCGGCTCTGGCGGCGCTGGAAGGCCGTGACCCGGAAATCGGCGAGAACTCGATCCGTGCGCTGATCGAGGCCGTTGACAGCTATATCCCGACGCCCGAGCGCGCCGTTGACCAGCCGTTCCTGCTGCCGATCGAGGACGTGTTCTCGATTTCGGGCCGCGGCACGGTTGTGACCGGCCGGATCGAGCGCGGCGCTGTGAACGTGGGTGACGAACTGGAAATCGTGGGCATCCGCGACACCAAGAAGACCACCTGCACGGGCGTTGAAATGTTCCGCAAGCTGCTGGATCGCGGGGAGGCTGGCGACAACGTCGGCGTTCTGCTGCGCGGCATCGACCGTGACGGCGTCGAGCGTGGTCAGGTTCTGGTGAAGCCGAAATCGGTGACGCCGCACACCACGTTTGAAGCCGAAGCCTACATCCTGACCAAGGAAGAGGGTGGCCGTCACACGCCGTTCTTCGCCAACTACCGTCCGCAGTTCTACTTCCGCACGACGGACGTGACCGGGACGGTGAAGCTGCCGGAAGGCACGGAAATGGTGATGCCGGGCGACAACCTGAAGTTCGAGGTCGAGCTGATCGCCCCGATCGCGATGGAAGAAAAGCTGCGCTTCGCGATCCGNATCCTGACCAAGGAAGAGGGTGGCCGTCACACGCCGTTCTTCGCCAACTACCGTCCGCAGTTCTACTTCCGCACGACGGACGTGACCGGGACGGTGAAGCTGCCGGAAGGCACGGAAATGGTGATGCCGGGCGACAACCTGAAGTTCGAGGTCGAGCTGATCGCCCCGATCGCGATGGAAGAAAAGCTGCGCTTCGCGATCCGCGAAGGCGGCCGCACGGTCGGCGCCGGCGTGGTGTCGAAGATCATCAAGTGATGACGTCGGGTGCGTGCTTGCACGCACCTTGCCGGGACAAGAACAAGGGCCGCTCCGAAAGGGGCGGTCTTTTTCGTTACGGCGGCTGCGGGCGATCAGGCATAACGCCGCGCGCCCGCCACGCAGGTGACGACCAGCAGGGTAACGACGATCATGGATGCGTCGACCGGCTCGCCCAGCAGAAGGCCGGCGAGAAGCAGCCCGAAGAACGGTTGCAGCAATTGCAACTGCCCCACTTTCGCAATGCCGCCAAGCGCCAGGCCGCGATACCAGAAGACAAAGCCGATCATCATGCTGAAAACGGACACATAGCCCAGGCTCAGCACGCCCTGAGTGGTTGCCGCCTGGAACCCCTGCGGCCATGTCAGCCAGACCAGCGCCAGCATCGCGGGCAGTGACAGCAGCAGGGCCCAGGAAATCACCTGCCAGCCGCCAAGGCGCCGCGACAACACCGCCCCCTCGGCATAGCCCAGCCCGCACAGGACGATCGCGGCCAGCATCAGCAGATCGCCGGCCATCGTGCCGCCATCGCCCTGCGTCCAGGCATAAAGGGCGACAGCCAGACTGCCCGCGCCGGAAAAGATCCAGAAGACGGGGCGGGGCCGTTCACCGCCCCGAACCACGCCGAAGATGGCGGTGGCCAGCGGCAAAAGCCCGATGAACACGATCGAATGTGCCGAGGTGATCTGCTGCAAGGCCAGTGCCGTCAGCAGTGGAAATCCAAGAACCACCCCGATCGAGACGATGCACAAGCCACCCAGATCGGCCCGCGAGGGTCGGCCCTGCCGCAACAGCACCAGCAGCAGTCCGGCCAGCATTGCTGCGATGACCGCGCGGGCCGAGGTCAGAAACATCGGCCCGAAATCAGCGACCGCGACCCGTGTTGCCGGCAATGACCCGCTGAAAATCAGCACGCCAAGAAACCCGCTTGCCCAACCGTCATATGCCTTGTTCATCAACTGCCCCTTTGCTTTGATGCGCGGTATAGGCGGAATGCGCTGGCCAGGGCAGGGACGAAGCAATACAATTCAGCCAAACTGTATTGCCTTAATCACCCATACGATTGGACGGCCATGGCGCAGGCCCCACGCACCGAAAAGGTCATGCAGGCGATCCGCAGCCGGTTGGCCATGCGGACGTTGCTGCCGGGCGAGCGGCTGCCCTCGATCCGTGCTTTTGCGGCAACGATGGGGGTTTCGCCATCGACCATTGTTGAAGCCTATGATCGGCTGGCGGCCGAGGGCATCATTCACGCACGGCCGGGTTCGGGTTTTTATGCTTCGGGGGTGGCGCCATCCATGCAGATGCGCGAGCCGGGTCCCAGTCCCGCGCGTGAGGTGGACCCGTTCTGGGTGTCGCGACAGGCGCTGGACGCCCCCGAAGGCACCGACCGGCCCGGCTGCGGCTGGCTGCCACCGGATTGGATGCCGCATCAGGCGATCAGCCGCGCCTTGCGCGAGATTGCGCGGGGCGAGCCGTCGGTGCTGACGGATTATGGCAACAGTCGCGGGACCTTGTCCCTGCGTCGGCAACTGGCGCGCCTGTTCGCGGAAGATGAACTGTCGGTCAGCCCTGATGCGATCCTGCTGACCGGCTCGACCTCGCAGGCGTTGGATCTGATCTGCCGCTATCTGCTGCGGCCGGGCGATACGGTGCTGCTGGACGATCCCTGCTACTTCAACTTTCAGGCTTTGCTGCGGGTCTACAAGCTGCGCATCGTCACCGTGCCCATGACGGCGAGCGGACCGGATCTGGCCGCCTTTGCCGAGGTGCTGCAAACCCAGGCGCCACGGCTGTATATCACCAACAGCGCGTTGCATAATCCCACCGGCGCAACGATGTCGGCGCAGGTGGCGCATCGGCTGCTGGGGCTGGCAGCGGCGCATGACCTGACGATCATCGAAGACGAGACCTTTGCCGCGCTGGAACCCGAACGCTCGGCCCGGCTGGCCACGCTTGACGGCCTGGAGCGGGTGATCAGGATCGGTGGTTTTTCCAAAACCCTTTCGGCATCCATCCGCTGCGGCTATGTCGCCGGTCAGCCCGACCTGATCGAGGCGCTGACCGATCTTCAGGTGGCAACGAATTTCGGTGGCCCCGGACCTTTCGCGGCCGAGCTTGTGCAGGCGACGCTAAGCGATGGCAGCTATCGCAAGCATCTTGCCGGAATCCGACAGCGTCTGGCGCGCGCCCGGAAAGAGACGGCCCGCAGGCTTGAAGGGCTGGGTATCACGCCGTGGCTGCTGCCGCGGGGCGGGTTTTACCTGTGGTGCCAGTTGCCCGATGGCCGCGACGCGGCGCGGATTGCGGGTCTTGCGCTGCGGTCGGACGTGGTGCTGGCGCCCGGCAATGTGTTCAGCCCGGCGCGATCCGCAGCAGGTTTCATGCGGATCAATGTCGCGCAGATGTCGGCGCATGCGCATGATGTTCTGGCGCAAGCCTTGGCAGAGCCACCGGCAGCATAAATGGTCAGGCCTGTCATCGCGACGGGCTTGCACGTCCGATCGTGAAGTCACTTTACCGGTTTTGCGTTCCATGCAACTCTGCCCGGGTGTAGCCAAGAGGAGGGATTTCCATGCAGCGTCCGGCCATCGTTCTTGTTCACGGTTTCTGGGGTGGGGCGGCTCATTGGGCCCATGTCATCACCCAATTGCACAAACGCGGTTACCACGACCTGCATGCGGTCGAGAATCCGCTGACCTCACTGGCTGACGACGTGGCCCGCACCCAGCAGATGATCCGGCAGATGAAGGGCCCGGTGCTGCTGGTCGGGCATTCCTATGGCGGCGCGGTGATCACCGAGGCTGGCGACATGCCGCATGTGGCCGGGCTTGTCTATGTCGCAGCCTTCGCGCCCGACGCCGGCGAAAGCCCCGGCGGGATCAGCCAGGCGAACCCGCCCGAGGCCTTTGGCAATATCCAGCCCGACAGTGACGGCTATCTGTGGGTGGCGCAGGACAAGTTCCGCGAAAGCTTCTGCCAGGATCTCGGCGAGGACGAGGCGCGGATCATGGCCGTCACGCAAAAGGCACCAAAGGCCAGCACCTTTGGCGATGCGATCAGCGCACCCGCCTGGAAGGTGAAGCCAAGCTGGTATCAGATATCGACCCATGACCGGATGATCCATCCCGACAATCAGCGGATGATGGCGGCACGGATGAACGCGAAAGACACCATCAGCCTTGCGTCCAGCCACGCCTCGCTTGCCTCGCACCCGGCCGAGATCGCGGATCTGATCGACAGCGCCGTCACGGCCACCGGCACCTGACGCCGCCGCAAAGCGGCGCCACATCGTCGCCTTGCGGCGGCGGGTGGCGCCTGTCTCGTTGACCGGGCGGCACTTCTGCCGCAAGATCAGGCAATCTCCATCACCCGAGATCAAGCTGATGTGCCAGATCTTTGCCGGACAGGATCCGGCCCGATATGAAACAGAAACCCGGCGGCTGCGGCTGAACGGGCAGTCGACCTCGATCCGTCTGGAGCGCGCTTTCTGGCGGATCCTGGACGGAATAGCCCTGCGCGAGGGGGTCTCGACCCCCGCCTTCATCTCGAAGCTGCATTCCGAGGTGCTGGAACTGCATGGCGAGGCGCGGAACTTCACTTCGTTGCTGCGATGTGCCTGCACGATCCATCTGGGCGAATACGACCGGGACGAGGCATTGCGGATCGCCGCCGAATAACCCGGCCCGTCGATCCCTCGGTCGGTCAGGGAAGGGCCAGATCGACCCAGACCAGCCGATGCCGCGATGCCCGCGCCACGATCGCGCCCGCTTCGGTTTCGGGATCGGGCCACAGCACGCCGGCGGCGATGACCGTCAGCCCCTGCGAGGGCAGGACATAATCGGCACGCAGATTGCCGGGGCCATCGGCATCGGCCCAATCCGCCGTGTCCAGCGCCGGGTCGCCCTTCTGCGTGGCATTGGCGCCGTCCTGCGGCGGCTGCCAGTCACCCTTGGGAAGCGGGTCTTGCGCCACGCCCAGCAGGGCTTGCAAGGCCTCGGGGCGGCCATCGCCATCGGCGGGGTCGATGTTCAGATTGCCCAGCAACACGAAACGGCCATCCGAAGGCAGGTGACGCAGCCAGAAGGCGGCCTCGTCATGGTTGCGCCGGCCGTTGCGATCCTCGGGGCCGTCAAAGACCGGGGGGGTGGCGGACCATGCCAGCAGGTGCAGGGGACGGCCCTGAACCATCAGCGGCACGTCCCAATGGGCAGTGGATGACAGGCGCTGGATCGCGGCGGCTTCGGGCGAGGTGTCCGGCATCAGATTGCCGGGCAGGTCACGCCACAGAAAGGCGCTGTGGTCAGTGACCTGACCCAGGGGCAGGCGCGAAAGCACCGCCATGCCCGATTGCCCGGTGAAAAAGCCAAAGCCCTGGGCATCATCGGCCGTGCCGCTGCGCCCGTCGCCATCCAGGTCGATGCCCGTCGCCATGCCGCTGTTCGGCCGCGCGGCAAAGCGATGCGGCATGTCCCAGCCCGCCTCGGCCAGCAGGGCGGCAAAACCCTCTAGCGCGCGGCCGTCATGGTCCCAGTCAAAGCCCGTCAGCAGCACCGCGTCGGGTCGTGCCATCGCAATTGTTGCGGCAGAGGCCATGACCTGTTCGTCGCGATCCTCGATATCGGCCAACAGCAGGCCCGGCCCCTTGCGCGACAGGTCCGGCCCATAGCTGGCGATGCGCAGGGTGTCGGCTTGTGACAGTGCCGGGATCAGCGCCGGCGCCATCAGGGACAGCGCCAGCAATGCGGTCCTCAGACCCAAGGACGGGCCTGTGCCATCTGGGATTCGAACCGGTCGATGGCGGGGGCCTTTTCCATGGTCAGGCCAATATCATCCAACCCGTTCAGCAGGCTGTGCTTGCGATCGGGGTCGATGTCAAAGGCAAAGACCTGCCCGTCCGAGCTGGTGACCGTCTGCGCGTTCAGATCGACGTTGATCCGGGCATTGGCGCCGCGGCGGGCGTCCTCCATCAGCGCATCCACGGCCTCTTGCGGCAGGACGACGGGCAGGATGCCGTTCTTGAAGCAGTTGTTATAGAAGATGTCGGCAAAGCTGGTCGAGATGACGCAGCGAATGCCGAAATCCAGCAGCGCCCAGGGCGCATGTTCGCGCGACGAGCCGCAGCCGAAATTGTCACCGGCCACGATGATTTGCGCCTGCCGATAGGCCGGCTGGTTCAGGACGAAATCCGCGATCTCGGTGCCGTCCTGATTATAGCGCATTTCATCGAACAGATTTTTTCCTAAACCGGAACGTTTGATTGTTTTCAGAAACTGCTTTGGAATTATCATGTCCGTGTCAATATTGACCAAGGGCATGGGCGCGGCGATTCCGGTTAATGTCGTGAACTTTTCCATGTCTGACCTTTACTCTGGGCTTGGGCGAGATTGGGTCGCCGGGGCGACACAAAAGATAATCTGGGCGGGGTGCCGGAAATGACGCAGATCTTCGACTGTCTTGGGCAGGGTTGGACACCGGTGATTGGTGATCCTACCATATTCGGATGGCTGACGGTCATATCCTATCTGATCTGCGCGGTTCTGGCGGCGATGGTCTGGAACAGCCGGCACGAGCGGACCCTGCGCCGGTTCTGGGCCATCGTGATGGTGCTGATGCTGGCTTTGGCGCTGAACAAGCAGCTTGATCTGCAAACGGCCTTTACCGCCACGGCGCGTTGCTGGTTCGAAACGATGGGCTGGTATGATGTGCGCCGTTTCGCGCAACTGGTTTTCATCATCGTGCTGATCGCGGCCGTATTCCTGTTGTATCGGCGCGGCACGATCCTGATGCGGCGGCACCGCAGGACGCACGGGCTGGCCCTGCTGGGGCTTGGCATTGTCGCGGCCTATGTGGTGATCCGGGCCAGCAGCTTTCACCTGGTCGACCTTCTGGGCAGCAAGTCGGTGATGGGCATCAGCATGAATTTCCTGCTGGAGAATATCGGGCTTCTGCTGATCGCGATCAATGCCATCGGCCTGCTGAGCGGGCGCATCCGTCCCGGTGAACGGCGCGCGGCGGCCGCTGCCCGACAATCGGCCTCTGTCGCCGCCGGTGCCGCCCGTGTCGCCGGCGGGCAGCGCCCCCTTGCCGGCGGGGTGCCGCAACAGACGCCCGGCCCCGAGGGCGGCAAAAGCACACAGGCAACCAAGCCGCCCCCCGGTTTCCCGTTGGAACCGCGCGGCCACTAAGCTAGCCAGGACGGCCGGGCGGGCATGGTCATGCCCGCAGCGCCCGGATGCGACATCAGGTTTCATGTCGTGACGGTCCCTGCCGCGCCGCCGGTCAGGCGGGCTCTGCCTGACCCGTCAGCGCACGCACATCGGTCAGTCGGCCGGTCACGCCAGCCGCTGCCGCCATGGCCGGCGACATCAGATGCGTGCGACCCTTATAGCCCTGACGCCCCTCGAAATTGCGGTTCGAGGTGGCCGCGCAGCGTTCGCCCGGTGCCAATTGGTCAGGGTTCATGCCAAGGCACATGGAACAGCCCGCAAGGCGCCATTCAAAACCGGCATCCTTGAAGATCTGGTCCAGCCCTTCTTCCTCGGCTTGCAAACGCACCAGACCCGAGCCGGGCACGACCATGCCTCGCACGCCATCGGCCAGCTTGCGGCCCCTGAGAATGGCGGCGGCAGCGCGCAGATCCTCGATCCGGCCATTGGTGCAGGAACCGATAAAGACCGCGTCGATGGCGATCTGGTCCAACGGGGTGCCGGGCGTCAGGCCCATATAGTCAAGGCTGCGGCGGGCGGCCTCGATCTTGCCGCCGGTGAAATCCTCGGGCGAGGGGACGGTGCCGGTGATCGGCAGCACATCCTCGGGGCTGGTGCCCCAGGTGATGACGGGGGTGATGTCCTCGGCACGGATCGTCACGACCTTGTCGAAATGCGCGTCATCGTCGGATTTCAGCGTCTTCCACCAGTTCACCGCCGCTTCCCATGCCGCGCCTTTCGGGGCGTGGGGACGGCCCTTCACATAGGCGAAGGTGGTTTCATCCGGGGCGATCAGCCCGGCGCGGGCGCCGCCCTCGATCGCCATGTTGCAGACGGTCATGCGGCCTTCCATCGACAGCGCACGGATCGCCTCGCCGCAATATTCGATGACATAGCCGGTGCCGCCGGCGGTCCCGGTCTTGCCGATCACAGAAAGGGTGATGTCCTTGGCGGTCACGCCCGGCGGCAGGGTGCCGGTGATTTCCACCTTCATGTTCTTGGATTTCTTCTGGATCAGCGTCTGCGTGGCCAGAACATGTTCCACCTCGGACGTGCCGATGCCATGGGCCAGTGCCCCAAAGGCACCATGGGTCGAGGTATGGCTGTCACCGCAAACCACGGTCATGCCGGGCAGGGTCCAGCCCAGTTCCGGGCCGATGATATGCACGATCCCCTGGCGGATATCGTCCACCGGGTAATAGGTCACGCCGAATTCGCGGGCATTGCGGTCAAGCGCCTCGACCTGGATGCGCGAATCCTCATTGTCGATATGGGTTTCGCGATCGGCGGTGGTGGGCACGTTGTGGTCGGGCACGGCGATGGTCTTTTCCGGCGCCCGGACCTTGCGACCCGACATGCGCAGCCCCTCGAAGGCCTGCGGGCTGGTCACTTCATGAACCAGATGGCGGTCGATATACAGCAGGCAGGTGCCATCCGCAGTCTGGTCGACCAGATGGGCGTCCCAGATCTTGTCGTAAAGCGTGCGGGGTTTGGCATTGTCTTGGGTCATGGCTGTCTCTTGCTTTTTGCAACGGCTGGAGGATCGGCGGATGTGACGGGCATGCGCCCTCAGACCCGCGCGGTCACGCCCAGGATTTCGCCATAGAAGCGGCCCGGCAGGCGGGCGCGGTCATGGATGTCGAAATAGATAAAACCAGACATGAGGGGCAATCTAGTGCGCTTCGGACCATCCGGCAAGGATCGTCTTGCCCCACTGGCCGAATGCAGTGTTATGATCCACCAAAGGAGGACAGGAATGGACCAATTGACCCCGGATATCGTCAACGCGGCCGAGGGGCTTTGGTCGCATGTCCGGCTGTTCGCCCAGTCCATGCTGGCACCCTGGCGGTTGTATCAGCTGCTGGGCATTGTTGCGCTGGCCGTTCTGGCCTGGCTTGCCGCCTGGCTGACCGCGCCCCGGCTAAGCGATTGGCTGCGCAGCCGTGAAGGCTGGCGCAAATGGCAGCTGCGGTTGGGGTTGATGGTCGGACGGCGCCTGCGCCTGATCTTTTTCGCGATTTTTGCCTGGGCCACTGTCGCTGTGATGCGGGAACTCACCTGGCCCTCGCGCAGCCAATTGATCGCGCTTGCTGCGGTGGTCTCGACCGCCTGGCTGGTGATCAGCTTTCTGGTGCGCGTCATCTCGAACCCGTTTTTGCGGCGTATCGTCACTTGGGGCGCGTGGGTCTGGGTGACCTTGTATTTCCTCAAACTTCTGGACCCGACTTCGCATTTTCTGGAAAGCGTCGCGATCAGCTTTGGCGAGTTCCGGCTGTCGGCCCTGACCGTCATCAAGGCGCTGGCCATCACCGGGCTGATGATCGGAGGCGCCCGCTTCCTGTCGCGGACCGTGACGGGGCGGTTGGCCAACAACAGCGATATCTCGCCCTCGATGCGGGTGCTGACGGCCAAGTTGTTGCAGGTGGTGCTGTTCACGCTGGCTGTCATCATCGGGCTGAAGGCGGTAGGCTTTGACCTGACGGGCCTTGCGGTCTTTTCCGGCGCGGTCGGGGTCGGCATCGGCTTTGGCCTGCAAAAGGTGGTTTCGAACCTGGTTTCGGGCGTCATCATCCTGCTGGACAAATCCGTCAAGCCCGGCGACGTGATCAGCATCGGCGACACGTTCGGCTGGATCGAGGAACTGGGCGCACGCTATGTCAGCGTCGTCACCCGCGACGGCAAGGAATATCTGATCCCGAACGAGGATCTGGTGACCGGGCAGGTGGTGAACTGGTCGCATACCAACAATTTCGTGCGGCTCGACCTGAAATTCGGCACCTCATATGATGATGATCCCCATGAGGTCAGCAAGATCGCCATCAACGCCGCCATGACGGTCAAACGGGTGATGGCGCAGCGCACCCCGGTCTGCTGGATCACCGGATTCGGCGACAGCTCGGTCGATTATGTGCTGCGCTTCTGGATCACCGATTCCGAGGGCGGGCTGACCAATGTGCGTGGTCAGGTGTTTCTGGCGCTGTGGGATGCGTTCAAGAAACATGGCATTTCCATCCCCTTCCCACAGCGCGAGGTGCGGCTGCTGAACGATGCCATCGCCGTGGCGGATGGCAATTCGGTTACGTCCCGTCCCGAATTCGTGACCGGCGATTGAGATGGGGCGAAAAAATGCTATCTTTGAAGCATCCCCTGCGCCGGGGGCGATCGGCGCGCAGACCGGAGGATCAAACCCTGTCCCAACACGCAACGCCGGCTGAAACGCCGGCCGCGACCGCAGCGGCAACCGACCTGAGCAGCGATCAGGTGCTGGCCCGCATCCTGACCTCGCTGGAAGATGACAAGGCCGAAGATATCGTGCAGATCGACCTGCGGGGCCGTTCCGCCATGGCGGATCACATGGTCATCGCCTCGGGCCGAAATGCCCGTCAGGTCGCCACCATCGCCGAAAAACTGGCCGAACGGTACAAGCAGGCGACCGGTCGCACGGCCCGGATCGAGGGCAAGGATACCGGCGATTGGGTGCTGATCGACACGGACGATGTCGTCGTCCATGTGTTCCGCCCCGAGGTTCGGGAATTCTATCAGCTGGAAAAGATGTGGATGCCGGCCGATGTGCTGGCCCGCGAACGGCCGACACAGCCTTCGGGGCACTAAGGCCGCATGAAGATCGTGATCGCCGCCGTCGGGCGGCTGCGCAAGGGGCCGGAATCGGCGCTGGTCGCCGATTATCTGGACCGCTTTGCCAAGACCGGCCGGGGGCTTGGCCTTCCTGTCGTGAGCCTGACCGAAATCGACGACCGCAAGGGCGGCGGCATGGCGACCGAGGCCGATCTGCTGACCCGCGCCATCCCCGAGGGCGCGGCGCTGATCGCGCTGGATGAACGCGGCGATCAGCCCAGTTCGCCGGAATTTGCCGCGCGTCTGGCCGGCTATCGCGACCAGGCAAGGGATGTCTGCTTTCTGATCGGTGGCGCCGACGGGATCGACCCGGCGCTGCGGGCGCGTGCGGATTGGCAGATCAGTTTCAGCCGCATGGTCTGGCCGCACATGCTGGCCCGCGTCATGCTGGCCGAACAGCTTTACCGTGCCTCGACCATTCTTGCGGGGGGGCCTTATCATCGGGTCTAGAAAAGGGGGCTTTGCCCCCGCCGCGCGATGCGCGACTCCCCCAGGATATTTCTGCACGGATGAAGGCCGCCTCGCTTTGATCGAAATATCCCGGGGTCCGGGGCAGCGCCCCGGTCCGGTGGTTGCCGAGACGCGCCGTCAGGCGTAATGAGACCAAAAACGCATGAGGCAGCGATGACCAAACCCGTGGTTCTGTGCATTCTCGACGGCTGGGGCATTTCCGACCGCCCCGAGCAAAGCGCCCCCGATCAGGCGAATACGCCCAATTACGACCGCTTGATGCGCGACTGTCCCAATGCAACGCTGACGACCTTTGGCCCTGATGTCGGCCTGCCCTCGGGCCAGATGGGCAATTCCGAGGTCGGGCATACGAATATCGGCGCGGGCCGTGTCGTCGCCATGGATCTGGGCCAGATCGACCTGGCCATCGAGGATCGCAGCTTTTTCGGCAATGAAACCCTGGGCAGCTTCATTGCGGCGCTGAAGGCCAGCGGTGGCACGGCGCATCTGATGGGCGTGGTCTCTGATGGTGGCGTGCATGGCCATATCGCGCATGTGCTTGCCGCCGCGCAGGCAGTGGCAGGGGCGGGCGTGCCGGTGGTGATTCACGCGATCACCGATGGCCGCGATGTGCCTCCGAAATCGGCGATGGGTTTCGTCACCGAATTGCAGGGCAATCTGCCCGAAGGCGCGCGCATCGGCACCGTCATCGGCCGCTATTACGCCATGGACCGCGACAATCGGTGGGAACGGGTCAGCCGTGCCTATGACGCGATGATCCATGGCGAGGGCGAGGCTGCACCAGCCGCTGACCAGGCCGTCAGCATGGCCTATCAGCGGGGCGAGACGGATGAGTTCATTCAACCCTTCATCATCGACGGTTATAACGGTGCCGAGGATGGTGACGGGTTCTTCTGCCTCAATTTCCGGGCCGACCGCGCGCGCGAGATCCTGTCAGCCATCGGCCAGCCCGATTTCGACGCCTTCCAGACTGGTGAACGCCCCCAATGGGCGGCGCTTCTGGGTATGGTCGACTACTCCACCCGGCATGACGAATTCATGACGGCCGCCTATCCCAAGCGGCAGGTGGCCAATACGCTTGGGGCCTGGGTCGCGGGCAAGGGGCTGAAACAGTTCCGCCTGGCCGAGACCGAGAAATATCCTCATGTCACCTTCTTCCTGAATGGCGGGAAAGAGGCGCCAGAGCCGGGCGAGGACCGCTTCATGCCCTCCAGCCCCAAGGTCGCGACCTATGATCTGGCGCCGGAAATGGCCGCAGCCGAGGTGACGGCCAAGCTGGTCGAGGTGATCGAGGCCGGCTATGATCTGATCGTGGTCAATTTTGCCAATCCCGACATGGTCGGCCATACCGGCAGCCTGCCTGCCGCGATCCGCGCCTGCGAGGCGGTGGATGCGGGGCTGGGCGCCATGCTGGCGGCGCTGGACCGCGTGGGCGGGGCGGCGGTGATCTGCGCCGATCACGGCAATTGCGAAACCATGATCGACCCGGTGACCGGCGGCCCCCATACCGCCCATACGATCAATCCGGTGCCGGTGATCGTCTATAACGGCCCCGCTGATGCGCATCTGCGCAAGGGCCGGCTGGCCGATCTTGCGCCGACCGTTTTGCAGCTGATGGGGCTGGATCAGCCCGCCGAGATGACCGGGAAAAGCCTGATCGTCACATGAACCGCCTTCTTGCCCCTTTCGTTCTGGCCCTGACGCTGGTCTTCCCGCCCATGATGTCCACAGCCGCCGCGCAAACTGCCGGCGACGCCCGTGCCATGGCCGAGGCCGCCGCCGCCCAACTGCGCGACTCGGTGGCCAAGCTGGCCGACGCGCTGGAGGCCGATGACCAGGTCACGGCGCTGGCCGAGGTGATCCGGGGCTATGAACAGGGGCAGGCCGCGCTGCGCGAGGGGCTGCGCCAGGCCGCTTTGCGCGAGGCCGAGCTGCGCGACCGGTTCGAATCGCAGCGCGAGAATCTGTCGGATGTGCTGGGCGTCATGATGGCGATGGAACGCTCGCCCGAGACGGCGTTGCTGCTGCATCCGGCGGGCGGGGTGGCCACGGCGCGGGCGGGCATGATCCTGTCGGCGGTGACGCCGGGTCTGCGGGCCGAGGCCGACCGGCTGCAAACCGACCTGGACGAGATTGCCGCGGTTCGCGAATTGCAGGCCAGCGCGGCGGTGATGCTGGACGAGGGACTTGCCTCGGTGCAAGAGGCGCGGCGGCTGCTGGCCAGCGCCGTGACCGACCGATCCACCATGCCCTTGCGTTTTGGCGACAATCCCGAGGAATTGCAGCAATTGCAGGCATCGGCCGACAGTCTGGACGAATTTGCCCGCGGCATCGCCGGGATGGAGGATGATGTCGGCCCGCCCATGGAGGATTTCGCCGGTGCGCAGGGCAGCTTGCCGCTGCCGGTCACGGGCGAGGTCGTCCGCTATTACAACGAGACCGATGCCGCAGGTGTTCAACGGCCGGGCATTCTGATTGCCGCCGCGCCCGCCTCGCTGGTGACGACGCCCTGGCCGGCAACGATCCGCTATCGCGGGCCCTTGCTGGATTACGGCAATGTGATGATCGTTGAACCGGCTCGCGGTTATCTTCTGGTTTTCGCGGGCCTGGATCAGGTGTTTGGTGAGGTGGGCGATGTGCTGGCCCTGGGCGAGCCATTGGGCCTGATGGGCGGGTCCGAGGCGCGCGCCGCCGAGTTCGGGGCGCAATTTGTGGCAGATGCCGCGCGGGGCGGGGGTGCAGGACGCAGCGAAACCCTGTATGTCGAGTTGAGGCAGGGCGGAGAGACGCTCGATCCGGCCGAATGGTTCGTCATGAACCCGGTCGTAGAGCCGCAGGAATAAAGGCAAGGATCGGAATGAAACATTATCTGATGGCAGGGCTGGGCGGCGTCGTTGCGGGGGCGCTTGTGACCACCCAGATCGCTGGCCCGCTGATCGCGCAAGAGGCCGAAAGCAATGCCTCGATCTATGAGCAGCTGGAACTGTTCGGCAATGTGTTTGAACGGGTGCGGTCCGACTATGTCGAGGCGCCCGACGAGAAAAAGCTGATCGAGGCCGCGATCAACGGCATGCTGACCTCGTTGGATCCGCATTCCGGTTTCCTGTCGGCCAATGACTATGAAGACATGCAGACCCAGACCCGCGGCAGCTTTGGCGGCCTGGGGATCGAGGTCAGCCAGGAGGACGGGATCGTCAAGGTGGTCTCGCCCATCGACGACACCCCCGCCAGCGAGGCGGGCGTGCAGCCGGGCGATTTCATCACCCATGTGAACGGCGAATCGCTGATGGGGCTGACGCTGGACGAGGCCGTCGACAAGATGCGCGGGCCGGTCGGTTCGGAAATCACCGTGACCATCCTGCGCCAGGACACGCCCGAGCCGTTCGACCTGACCATGACCCGCGACACGATCAAGCTGACGGTCGTGAAAACCCGGATCGAGGGGCATTCGGTCGTGCTTCGCGTCTCGACCTTCAATGACGAGACCTATGACACGCTGGAAAGCGAGTTGAACAAGGCCGTGGAAGAGGCTGGCGGAATCGACAAGGTCACCGGTTTCGTGCTGGATCTGCGCAACAACCCCGGTGGCCTGCTGAACCAGGCGATCAGCGTCAGCGACGCCTTCCTTGATGCCGGCGAGATCGTCAGCACCCGTGGCCGCAAGCCTGAGGAAAGCGAACGCTGGAATGCCGAGGCCGGCGATATGGCGCAGGGCAAGCCGATGGTCGTCCTGATCAATGGCGGCTCTGCCAGCGCGTCCGAGATCGTGACCGGCGCGCTTCAGGATCATCGCCGCGCCATCGTCGTGGGCGAAAAATCCTTTGGCAAGGGGTCGGTCCAGACGGTCATGCCCGTCACGTCTGACAGCGCCATCCGCCTGACCACCGCGCGTTACTATACGCCGTCGGGCCGCTCGATTCAGTCGCTGGGGATCAATCCCGACATCATCGTCGCCCAGCCTCGCCCTGATCCCGCTGCGACCGAGGAGGAGAATGAACCGCTGAGCCGGTCGAACTTCTCGCGCTCCGAGGCGGATCTGCGCGGTGCGCTGAACAATGATTCGATCAGCGAGGAAGAGCGCAAGCAGATCGAGGAAGAGGCCGCCCAGGTCGAGGCGACCGCGAAGCTGCGCGAAGAGGATTACCAGCTGGCCTATGCGGTCGACATTCTGAAGGGCTTGTCAGCGGTGAATTTCCACGCCGGCGATGTTGCCCGCAGCGACACGCCCGCCGTGACCGGCGAAGGATCGGGCGCGGCCGAGGATAACGAAGGCGCAGCCACCGAATGAGCCCTGCCGACATTCCCGTCCGGCAGGGGCCGGGCGGTTTGCCCTATCGCCCCTGCGCGGGTGTGGTTCTGGTCAATCGCGACGGTCTGGTCTTTGCCGGCCGTCGGATCGACAATCCGGGCCACGCCTGGCAGATGCCACAGGGCGGGATCGACAAGGGCGAAACACCGCGCGATGCGGCGCTGCGCGAATTGGTCGAGGAAACCGGCGTCTCGCCCGATCTGGTCACGGTCGAGTCCGAAACGGCCGATTGGGTCACCTATGACCTGCCGCCGGAATTGCTGGGCAAGGTCTGGAAGGGCAAATATGGCGGGCAGATCCAGAAATGGTTTCTGCTGCGGTTCAATGGCCGCGACACGGATGTGCGGATCGACACGGATCATCCCGAGTTCAGCGAATGGTGCTGGCAGCCTGCCGCGGACCTGACCGCCGGCATCGTGGCGTTCAAGCGCGGCGTTTATGAACAGGTCTTTGCCGAGTTCGGGGACCGCCTGAAAACCGGCTGACAAGCCGGGTCGGATCCGGGCGATATCTGGCTGACATCGCCCGCATTCATTCAGCCGCGCAATTGTGCCAGAAGCCGCGCATCGGCATAGCCATCGGGTGTTGCGCCGACGGATTGCTGGAAGGCGCGGATCGCCTCGGTCGATTTGCTGCCCAGTTTGCCGTCGATCTCGTCACGATAGAAACCGCGGCTGGTCAGCAGCCGCTGGATCTCGGCCTTTTCGGCATTCGACAGGACCCGGTCGCCGCGCGGCCAACTGCCCTGAACGCCGCTGCGCCCGGCAATGCGGTCGCCCAGCAGGCTGACGCCAAGCGCATAGCTGTCCGAGGTGTTGTAATCCAGGATCGCCCGGAAATTGTCGGAAATCAGGAAGGCCGGCCCGCGCGCGCCCGCTGGCACCAGGATCGAGCCCGACCAGCCCGGCATGCCCGTGCCATTGGCCGTGCGCACGCCCATGGCGGCCCAGCTGCCGCCCGCCTGGCGCTGATTCTTGCCCGACAGCGCATAGTTGAAATTCGCCGGCAGCACGACCTCGACCCCCCAGGGCATACCGGGCCGCCAGCCCGCCTGCCGCAGATAGGCCGCCGTCGAGGCCAGCGAATCGGTGGGGTCGTTCGACCAGATGTCGCGCCGCCGGTCGCCGTTGAAGTCGACGGCATGGGCCAGATAGGACGAGGGCATGAACTGCGTATGCCCCATCGCGCCGGCCCAGCTGCCGACCATGCCCTCGGGCGAGATGTCGCCAGACTGAATGATGCGTAGCGCCGCGATCAGCTCGTTGCCAAAGAACTGCCCGCGCCGGCCGTCATAGGCCAGGGTGGTCAGTGCCGGGATGATCCGGGTCGAGCCGCGATTGGCGCCGAAATTCGATTCCATCCCCCAGACCGCCAGGACGATCTCGCGCGGGACGCCATAGCGGCCTTCGATGGCTGCCAAGGTGCCCGACAGCTGCGCCGATTTCTCGCGGCCGGTGCTGATCCGGCTGCCCGAGGCGGCATCGTCCAGATAGGCCCAGATCGGGCGCGAAAACTCGCTTTGCCGGCGGTCCAGCGCGATGATGTCGGAATGATAGCTGGCCAGCGCCATGGACCGGTCAAAGGTTGCGGGCGCAATGCCCGCCGACAGGGCCGTGGGGCGGAACTGCTGGACCCATTGGCGCAGCCCTGCCTCGCTTGCGGTCGATCCGGCGGGGCGTTGCGGAATGGTCACCTGCGCGCCGGCCATGCCGGGGCTGCGGCCCAGTGGCGCGCCGCAGGCCGAGACGGCAAAGACGAGAGAGGTCGCCAGAAGGATGCGGAAGGTCGAGCGTTTCATGGATTTCGCCTGTCTTTTGACTGCTGCGTTTCTGTTTTGTCAGTCAGTCTAGCCCAAGCGAATCGGGATGAATAGGGCGCGCGGCGCGGTCAGTGCCTGTCGTCATCGGCGCCGGGGCCGTCGTCGAAAAACGGGTCCATCTGCGCGATGATCACAGCATTCTCGGACAGGGCGCGGTCCATCAGGGCGCGCTCTTCGTCGGGGATTTCGTGGCCCTCGGCAAGGCGTTCGTCCAGCGTGCCATAGCCGGTCACGTCCAGCGGGGCCAGATCGGCCTGTTTCAGGATCGCCACGGTTTCGCGGACGGCCTCGGCCTCGTCCTTGCCGGCGGCATAACAGACCAGCGCCGCCCCGGTCGCGCCCTTTGGCAAACCATCGCCGGGGTTGCGCCCGACTTCGACCAGCAATGTATAGACCTGTTGCGCCATCGCCTTATCCGCTGTCAAATACTGAAGGTTACAGGAGATCGGACATGAGCAAAAGCTTGGCAAGGGTCAAGGCCGCGCTGGAACAGGCAGGCGAGGCCGCCGAGGTGCTGGAAATGGGCGAAAGCACCCGCACCGCCGAGGATGCCGCACGGGCGGCGGGCTGTTCGGTCGACCAGATCGCCAAGTCGATCATCTTTCGCGGCGAGGAAACCGGCCATGTGGTGCTGTTTCTGACCGCTGGCGGCAATCGCGTCGATCCGGCCAAGGCGGCAGCCGTGGCGGGGCAGCCCTTGGGCAAGGCAGATGCCGGCCTGATCCGCGAGGAAACCGGCTTTGCCATTGGCGGCGTGGCGCCCGTTGGCCATGTAAAGCCCGTGACGGCCTATTTCGATCCCCGGCTTGGCGATTTCGATCAGGTCTGGGCGGCGGCTGGCACGCCGCGTCATATCTTTGCCATTGCGCCCGGCCGGTTGCTGGCCATCACCGGGGCCGAGCCTGCGGATTTCGTTGCATAGGGCGTCGCATTTGTCATTGGGGCGTCCATCACCATCAACACTGTCATCCTGCCGCTGCGCAGAACGGAGGGAAAGATGATCCAGTCCAGACTTACCCTGAACGATGGCACAGTCATGCCGCAGCTGGGCCTTGGCATCTGGCAGGTGCCCGACGCCGACACGCCCGCACTTGTGACCGAGGCGATCCGCATCGGCTATCGGCTGATCGACGGGGCGGCGGCCTATCAGAACGAATCTGGGCTGGGCGAGGGGATCCGCAACTCGGGCCTGTTGCGCGATCAGCTGTTCGTCACCTCGAAACTGTGGAACAGCGATCAGGGGCATGACGCCACCCTGCGCGCCTTTGATGCGACGATGGAACGGCTTGGGCTGGACTATCTGGACCTGTATCTGATCCACTGGCCGGTGCCCTCGGCCGATCTTTATGTCGAAAGCTGGAAGGCGCTGATCCGCCTGCAGGACGAGGGGCGCGTCCGCTCGATCGGGGTCGCGAATTTCCACGAGCCGCATCTGCGCCGGCTGGTCGAGGAAACCGGCATCACCCCGGCCCTGAACCAGATCGAACTGCACCCGACGCTGTCACAGGTGCCTCTGCGCAAGGTCAACCGCGAATTGGGCATCATCACCCAAAGCTGGACGCCTCTGGGGCGCGGCGACTTCGACCTGGCTCAGGTGCGCGCCATTGCCGACCGTCTGGCTTGCACGCCTGCGCAGGTGGTGCTGCGCTGGCATTTGCAGCACGGGCTGTCGGTGATCCCCAAATCCGTGCGGGTCCAGCGCCTGTTCGAGAATTTTCAGGCCCTCGACATCGAACTGACCTCGGATGACATGGCTGCGCTGGATCGGCTGGATCAGGGCCAGCGGACAGGCCCGGATCCTGACAGTTTCGATATGCGCTGATCGGGACGCCCTGCGATCAGCCGGGCTGGCCGGTCAGCGCGCGGGTCAGCGGGCTGTCGGCCAGGGTCAGCGGCGCGATCACGTCGAAATGATGCCGGCCGGGGTCGATGACCAGATCTGTCGCCACGCCCAGGCCCGCCCAGATATCGGCCAGCAATCGCGACTGGCGGATGAACTCGGGCCGCTCGGCGCCGCCGACCCAGGTGATGACCGGGATGCCGGGACGCGGGGTCAGCAGGGCGGGGCTTTCGGCCTGGGCCTCGGCGGCGTCGATGTGCAGCGTGTCGTTCATTGCTGTGCGCATCAGCGGGCGCAGATCGGCCAGCGCCGAGATTGGCAGACAACAGCGCACCCGCGCGGCCACCGCATCGGGCAGGGTGCCGTCCTGACAGATCATCCGCGCCGCCAGATGCCCGCCAGCCGAATGCCCGGTCAGCACGATCGGCCCGCCGATGCGACTGGCGGCTTGCGTGATCTCGCCGGCCACATGGGTGGTGATCTGGGCCAGCCGCACCGTAGGCGTCAGCGGATAGCCGGGCATGGCCACCGCCCAGCCCCGCGCCAGCGGTCCGGCGGCCAGATGCGACCAATAGCTTGGATCGGAATGCAGCCAATAGCCACCATGGATGAACACGGCCAGCCCCTGCGGCGTGCCGGCGGGCAGGAACAGCTGACCCCGGCCCAGTGGCTCGGCGCGGGCGGTTTCGCGAAAGGCTGCGGCCTCGGTCGCGAATTGCTGGGGATAGGTCTCGCCCTTGGGGATATTGGGTGTGTTCGCATAGGCGTCATCCCAGTCAGTCACTTGATACAGCATGGTTTCATCCCCCTTTCGCGCAACAGAACCGGCTGATAGCCTTTGGTCAAGGGGGCCGTCATGACCGATTTCAACCACACTCGCGCCGGGTTTCATCTGCCCGAGGGCGTCACCTATCTGGATGGCAATTCGCTGGGGCCGATGCCCGTTGCGGCGGTGCAGCGGGTGGCCGCGATGATGCGCGACGAATGGGCCGAACAGCTGATCCGCGGCTGGAACAGCGCCGGCTGGTATGTGCAGCCGCGTCACGTGGGTGACCGGATCGCCCGGCTGATCGGCGCGGGCGAGGGGCAGGTGGTGATGGGCGACACCCTGTCGATCAAGGTGTTTCAGGCGCTTAGCGCGGCCCGCGCGCTGCGCCCCGAACGGCGGGTGATCCTGTCGGATGCCGGCAATTTCCCTTCGGATCTTTATGTCGCGGAAGGGCTTGCCCGTGCCGTGGACGCTGAATTGCGCGTGGTCGCGCCCGAGGCCGTGGCCGATGCCATCGGGCCCGATCTTGCGGTGCTGATGCTGACCGAGGTGGATTATCGCACCGGCCGGCGTCACGACATGGCCAGCCTGACCGAAAGGGCACATCAGGCCGGGGCGCTGACGGTTTGGGATCTGGCCCATTCGGCGGGGGCGGTGGATGTCGACCTGCTGGGCGCAGATGCCGATTTCGCCGTGGGCTGCACCTATAAATACCTGAATGGCGGCCCCGGCGCGCCTGCCTTTATCTGGACGCATCCGCGGCTGGCCGATGCCGCGCAGCCGATCCTGCAAGGCTGGATGGGTCATGCCGCGCCCTTTGCCTTTGATCTGGATTATCGCCCCGCCGGCGGGATCGAACGGATGCGCGTGGGCACGCCCCCGGTCATCGCGATGACCGCGCTGGATGCGGCGCTGGACATCTGGGACGGGGTCCAGATGGCCGATCTGCGCGCCCGGTCCATCGAATTGACGCAGCGTTTCATCGCCGGGGTCGAGGCCAACTGCCCGGATGTGGCGCTGAACTCGCCCCGCGATCCATTGCTGCGCGGTTCTCAGGTCAGCTTCCGTCATCCGCAGGCCTATGCGGTGATGCAGGCGTTGATCGCGCAGGGGATCATCGGTGATTTCCGCGCCCCTGACGTCCTGCGTTTTGGATTCGCGCCGCTGTATAACGACGAGCGCGATGTGGATCACGCGGTCGAGGTGCTGGCGCAGCTGCTGCGCGACGGATCCTGGGATCAGCCGCATTTTCATCAGAAGGCTGCGGTGACCTAACGTAAGCCGGGCTTCCCAAGGGATCACAAATCCATCACAACAAATCGATTCTACGGGGAGACCGGCGATGAAAACCCGATGTCTGTCGATTTTTCTGCTGACGCTGGGGGTTGCGGCCTCTGTCGCGCGCGCCGATCAGCCCATATCGGTCCAGTTCGTGCCGGTCCAATCGGCCGAGCTGACCTTTGAAATGTCGCTGACCGGCACATTTGCAGCCAAGGACGCGGTCGATCTGGGCTTTCGCCAGGGTGGTCGCGTGACCGAGGTGCTGGTGGACGAGGGCGACCGCGTGCGTGCCGGGCAGGCGCTGGCCTATACCGATCCGGTGCAGCAGGATCAGGCCCTGTCGGTGGCCGAAGCCAGCCTGTCCTCGGCTCGGGCGACCGAGGCGCAGGCGCGGCAGGCATTCGACCGGGCCGAGGCGATGCTGGAACGTGGCGTGGGCACGCGCGCGGGCCGTGATCAGGCGCAACAGGCGCTGTCACAGGCCGAGGGCGCGGTTCGCCGGGCCCGGTCGCAGGCCGATCAGGCGCGCCGTGCGGTCGAGGATACAGTGCTGCGCGCACCGCAGGATTCGGTGGTGACCGCGCGTGATGTCGATGCCGGCCAGATCGTCGGCGCGGCGCAGGCCGTCATCTCGTTGGCGGTGCTGGGCGGGCTAGAGGCGGTTTTCCAGACCCCCGATGTGCCCAAGCTTGATCGGGCCATGGGCGCCGAGGTTGTTCTGGAGCCGATCGACGTGGATGCGCCCGACCTGATCGGCCGTGTCATCGAGATCGCGCCTCTGGTCGATCCCCAGACCGGGACGGTGACCCTGCGGGTGCGGGTTCAGGAAACGGGGCAGGACGCTGAAATGGATATCGGGCTGCTGGGGGCTGCGGTGCGTGGCACCGTGCATTTTCCGGCCGGTGCGGCCATCGCCGTGCCCTGGACGGCATTGACCCGCGATGGCGATCAGCCGGCGGTCTGGGTCGTGAACGCCGAGGGGCGTGCGGATCTGACCCAGGTGCAGATCGAGCGTTTCGCCAATGGCGAGGTTCTGCTGAAGGGCGGCGTGGCCGAGGGGCAGGTTGTCGTCGGTGCGGGTTCGCAGATGCTGTATCCCGGACGGCCCGTGCTTGATGCCGGGATCGCCCCGGAAACCGTGATGCCAGCGGCCACCATGGCGCCGGAGGCCGAAGAATGATCGCAAGAACCCTGCCGGCTGTGCTGGCCGCCCTCGCCAGCCTTGGGCCGATCACAACCGGGTCTGCTGCGGCCTTCCAGCTGCCTTGGGCCATCGCTGACGAGGCAGCCGCTGCCGGCGCTCCGCGCCCGGTGGTGACCGAAATCGTATCGGACAGCGACATAAAGGCGCGATCCGTGCCAGGCATCGTCGCGGCGCGCAATCAGGTCACATTGGCGTTTCAAACCTTGGGTCGGCTGGTGGCCCGCCATGTCGAGCTGGGCGATGACGTGAAGGCCGGCGAGATTCTGGCGGAACTGGATCCCGATGATCTGGAAGACAATGTCCGTGCCGCCAGCGCCGCGCTGGATGCGGCCGAGGTCCAGCTGTCGACCACTCAGGCCACGGCGGAACGCACACGTGCACTTGCGCAGCGCAACGTTGCCTCGACCGCGCAGCTGGAAAAGGCCGAACAGGCCCTGGCCGCCGCCGCGGCTGCCGTCGAGCAGGCCCGTTCCGAACTGATCCGCGCCCGCGATGCCGAGGGGTTTGCCCAGATGGCCGCACCATTTGACGGGGTGATCAGCTCGGTTCTGGCCAATCCCGGCGCGGTGCTGAATGCGGGCGACGCGGTGGTGCAGCTGTCGGCGCAGGACAGCCGCGAGGCGGTCATCGACCTGCCCGAAGCCGCGCTGTCCGAGATGAAAGACGCGGCCGTCTTTACCGTCTGGCAGGATGATGACCCGGCCACCGAAACCCGTGGCACCATCGACCGGATCGAGCCTCTGGCCGATATGGCGACGCGGACGCGGCGGGTGCATCTGTCGCTGGAACAGGGCAGTCACCTGCGGTTGGGCAGCCTGATCCGGGCGCGTCTGGCCGGTGAAACCGACATCGCCATGACCCTGCCCGAACAGGCGGTGTTCAGCCGCGACGGGCAGGCTCATGTCTGGCGCGTGGCGCGGCAGGGCGATCAGGCCACGGTCGCGGCCGTGCCGGTGACCTTGGGGGCCTCGTTGCAGGGCAGGGTTTTCGTCAATGCCGGGCTGGAACAGGGCGACGAAGTTGTCATTCGCGGGGTGAACTCGCTTAACGAAGGTCAGCAGGTTGGCGAAAGGGTAGAACCATGAGCCGTTTCAACCTGTCGGACTGGGCGCTCAGCCATCGCAGCTTCGTCTGGTATCTGCTGATCGTGTCGATGATCGCCGGGGCGATCAGCTATGCCAATCTGGGGCGCGAGGAAGACCCGAATTTCACCATCAAGACGATGATCATCGGCGCGGCTTTGCCCGGCGCCACCATCGACGAGACGCTGAAACAGGTCACCACCCGGATCGAGACCAAGCTGGAGGAGCTGGATGAACTGAAATTCACCCGTTCCGTCACCACGCCGGGGCAGTCGGTGGTCTATGTCGAGCTGCTGCCGACCATTCGCGGCCCGCAAGTGCCCGAGGTCTGGAAGCGCGTGCGCCAGATGATGTCGGATATCCGCGCGGATTTCCCGCAGGAATTTGCCGGTTTTCAGTTCAATGACAATTTCGGCGATGTCTACGGCAATATCTATGCCTTCACCGCGGACGGCTTCAGCCAGCGTGAATTGCGCGACCGGGTCGAGGCGATCCGCAAGCAGGTCGCGGCGTTGCCGGCCGCCGGCAAGACCGAATTGCTGGGCGATCAGAAAGAGGAAATCTATCTGGAGTTCTCGACCACGCGATTGGCTGCCCTGGGGCTGAACCAGCAACAGGTCATGGCCACGCTGGCCAGCCAGAACGCCATCGCGCCATCGGGGGTGATTCAGGCCGGCGATGAACGGGTGCTGGTCCGTGTGGGCGGGCAGTTCGACGATGCCGAGGCCATTGCCGCCGTCAACCTGCGCGTGGGCGAGCGGTTCTTCAACATGGCCGATGTGGCCACCGTCCGGCGCGGCTATCAGGACCCGCCCGAAAATCTGTTCCGCTATGACGGCCAGCCCGCCATCGGCTTGCAGGTCGGCATGCGCGAGGGCGAGAATATCCTGAAGTTCGGCGAGGAACTGGACGCGCTGATGACCGGCATCGCCGCCGATCTGCCCATCGGCATCGAGATGGCCAAATTCGCCGACCAGCCCCATGTGGTGAAAGAAGCCGTGGGCCATTTCATCACCGCCCTGGCCGAGGCCGTGGCCATCGTGCTGGCCGTCAGCTTTGTCAGCCTTGGCCTGCGCGCCGGGCTGGTGGTGACGCTGACCATTCCGCTGGTTCTGGCCATCACCTTCTTCATCATGGATCTTTACGGCATCACCTTGCAGCGGATCTCGCTTGGCGCCCTGATCATCGCGTTGGGCCTGCTGGTCGATGACGCGATGATCGCCATCGAGACGATGATCTCGCGGCTGGAACTGGGCGAGAACCGCCGGCAGGCGGCCAGCTATGCCTGGACCTCGATCGCCTTCCCGATGCTCAGTGGCACGCTGGTCACCGTTGCGGGTTTCATCCCCATCGGGCTGAACAGCTCGGCGGCAGGCGAGTTCACCTTTTCGCTGTTCGTGGTGATCGCGGTGTCACTGGTCGTCAGCTGGGTTGTGGCGGTGCTGTTCGCGCCGATCCTTGGCGTGACCTTCCTGCCCAGGACAATGCATCACGACGCTGCGAATCCGGGCCTGCTGCGGCGCGCGTTCCGCAGCCTGCTGCTGGTGGCGATGCGGCTGAAATGGCTGACCATCGCGATCACCTTCGCGATTTTCGCGATCTCGGTCTGGGGCATGCGCTTTGTGGAACAGCAGTTCTTCCCCACTTCGGACCGTACCGAAATCATCGTCGATATCGGCGAACGCCAGAACGCATCCATCGCCAAGACCACCACCGATATGGACCTGTTGGAAACCCAGTTGCAGGGGGATCAGGACGCGCTGTTCTGGACCTCATATGTCGGGCGCGGTGCGCCGCGTTTCGTCTTGTCCATGGAAGTGCCGACCGCAGGGCCGCATATGGGCCAGATCGTCATCCAGACCCCTGATCTGGAGGCACGCGACCGTCTGAAAGCCAAGCTGATGGCCTTTGCCGCGACACAGATGATCGGCACCGATGTCTATGTGAAGAACCTGGAAATCGGGCCGCCGGTCGGCAAGCCGGTGCAATATCGCGTCAGCTCGCCCGACATAGACCAGGCGCGGGACGCAGCGCGGGGACTGGCCGCCGTACTGGCGACCGAGCCGCGCCTGCGCGACATTGCGCTGGACTGGAACGAGCCGGCGCGCGTCGTCCGGCTGGTCGTCAACCAGGACAAGGCCCGCCAGATCGGCGTGACCAGCCAGGATATCGCCGTGGCGCTGGCCACGCTGTTCTCGGGCCAGACGGTGACGCAGCTGCGCGATGACATCTTTCTGATCGACATCATCGCGCGCGGCGACGAAGAGGATCGCGGTTCACTGGATTCGATCAGGAACCTGCAATTGTCGACCGGAACCAACGGCCATATCCCGCTGGCCACGCTTGCCACGCTGGAATACGGGACCGAACAGCCGCTGATCATGCAGCGCGACGGGATGCCCACGGTGACGGTCAAGGCTGCTATCAATGGCGCTGAGCAGCCGGCTACGCTGGTCGAGGCGCTGGCGGGCCGGGTTGCCGAATATCAGGCCGGTCTGCCCCGGCAGGTCAAGGTCATCGTCGGCGGCACGGTCGAGACCTCGGGCGAAAGCCAGGAACCGATCGCGGCGGTTGTGCCGGTGATGATCCTGATCATGGCGCTGCTGGTTATGGCGCAGATGCAAAGCTTCCGGCTGTCCTTGATCGTCTTTGCCGCCGCGCCTCTGGGGTTGATCGGGGTCGTCGCGGTGCTGGTGCCCTTTGGCGTGCCGATGGGGTTCGTCGCGATCCTGGGGATTCTGGCGTTGATCGGGATTCTGATCCGCAACTCGATCATCCTTGTCCACGAGGTTCAGGCCTTGCTGGCCAAGGGCTATTCGCGGTGGGATGCGGTTTACCACGCATCCGACAGCCGCGCGCGGCCGATCCTGCTGACGGCGGCGGCGGCATCGCTGGCGCTGATCCCGATTTCACGGCAGGTCTTCTGGGGGCCGATGGCCTTTTCGATGATGGGCGGCATCATCGCCGGCACGCTGGTCACGCTGGTCTTTGTGCCGGCGCTGTATTGCGCGGTCTTTGGCGTCAAGCCACCAAAGGACGGGGACCAGCCGTCACCACCGAAAGAAGCAATCAGCGCCGCGGGGCCGGGTCAATAGGCCCGCGCCCCCGGCAGATCGCGCGTCACCTGAACCGCCGCGCGCGCGTCACTCAGCAGCCCCTGCGCATCCAGCCCTTTCGCGGTCATGTCGGTGGCCCAACCGGCGATCACCTGATCGCCAAGCTCGTGCATCTGCCGGGTTACCTCGGGCGATAGCTGGGTGATGGCATTGCCGGCCTGCTCCATCTGCCTGCGGCCCTCGGCATCGCCAATGTCCAGCGCGCGGCCGGCCCATGCGCTTGTCGCGAAGCCGGAATTGGCGTCGATCACCAGCTTCAGGTCGTCGGGCAGCGCGTCATAGGTCGCCTGATTCATGCCCCAGACCAGAAACAGGTTATAAAAGGACATCTCGCCCGCCACATCCGTATGGGCCGGCGCCAGTTCGTTCAGCTTCAGCGAGGGCGCCAGTTCCCAGGGGATCACGCCGCCGTCCAGAACGCCCTTGGCCAGCGCCTCGGGGAAGGCGGGAACGGGAATGCCGATCGCCGTCGCCCCCAGCTTTTCCAGCAGCAGCGCCGCGGGGCGCGAGGGGCCGCGCAGTTTCAGCCCGCGAAAATCCTCCAGCGCCACCACCGGATCACCGCGCTTGTGGATGATGCCGCGCCCGTGCATCTGCATGGCGATGACCTTGACGCCCTGAAAATCGTCCAGCAGGTGTTTTTGGCCATAGACCCAGGCGGCGCGGCTGGCCTCTTCGGCGGATTTCGTGGTCATGAAGGGCAGTTCCAGCGCCTCGACCTTGGGGAAGCGGCCGGGCTGGTAGCTGGGCGCAAACCAGGCGCCGTCAACCACGCCGTCGCGGACCATGTCGAACAGCTCTTGCGGGGTGCCGCCCAGCTGCATCGAGGGGTAAAGCTCGATCTTGATGCGGCCGCCGCTGTCACGTTCGATCTTTTCGGCCCAGGGCTGCATGAAATTCACCGGGCTGGCCGACATGGGCGATACATAATGCTGAAAGCGCAGCGTCACCTGTTCTGCCTGGGCCGGCAGGGCCGTCAGCAGGGTCAGCGCAAGGGCAAGGGGGCGAAGGATGGGCAAGGGGTGGCTCCTGTCATTCGTCGAACGCGCCGCAGGCGAGGGTGCTGCGGCGCGGCGAAGATAGGAGTTATGCCGTTGATGTCAAAGCGAAAGAATTGAACAGTCGTTCGCTGGCGGGTCTAGCCCAGATCGGGGAAGAATTTGCCGCCGGGCGACAGGGTAAAGATCTCGAACCCGGTCGCGGTGACGCCGATCGAATGTTCGAACTGTGCCGACAGGGATTTGTCGCGGGTCACGGCGGTCCAGTCATCCGCCAGGATCTTGGTGTCGGGCCGGCCCAGATTGATCATCGGCTCGATGGTGAAGAACATGCCTTCCTCCAGCGTCGGGCCTTTGCCGGCGCGGCCGAAATGCAGCACGTTGGGGGGCGCGTGAAACACCCGGCCCAGCCCGTGACCGCAGAAATCGCGCACCACCGACATGCGGTGCTTTTCCGCATGGCTCTGGATCGCCGCGCCGATATCGCCAAAGGTATTGCCGGGCTTCACGGCCTCGATCCCGAACATCAGCGAATCATGGGTGACCTGCATCAGTCGCTGCGCCTTGATCGGCGCGCGGCCGGCGACATACATGCGGCTGCTGTCGCCATACCAGCCGTCGATGATCACGGTGACGTCGATATTCAGGATATCGCCATCGGCCAGCACCTTTTCGCCGGGGATGCCATGGCAGACGACGTGATTCACGCTGATACAGCTGGCATGCTGATAGCCGCGATAGCCGATGGTGGCGCTGACCGCGCCTTCCTGTTCCACACGATTGCGGATAAAATCATCCAGCGCGCCGGTGGTCACGCCCGGCTGGACCATCGGGCCGACCTCGTCCAGGATCTGTGCGGCAAGGGTGCCGGCCTTGTGCATGCCGGCGAAATCCTCGGGCGCGTGGATGCGGATGCCTTCTCGGGTGATACGGCCTTCGTTCATGGGCTTAAACCTTTCGCTTATCGCCTAGATAGCGATGGAAGGCGGCTTGTTCCAGCCCTTCGGCCCGGCGTAAAAGACCTGCGAACCACGCGAAAGGGCCACCGATGCAATCCGACAACCCCACCGCCGCAATTCTGGTGATCGGAGACGAGATCCTGTCGGGCCGCACGCGCGAGGGCAATGCGCATCATCTGGCGCAGGTGCTGAACGCCACCGGCTTTGACCTGCGCGAGATCCGCGTGGTGTCGGATGACCACGATCAGATCGTCGCGGCCGTCCGGGCGTTGGATGGCAACCTTGGCGGTGCCTATGACCTGTTGTTCACCAGCGGCGGCATCGGGCCGACCCATGATGACATCACCGCCGATGCGGTCGCCGCCGCCCATGGCACCACGGTTCAGGTCGATGCACAGGCCCGCGCGCTGTTGCAGGCGCGCTGCGACCGCATGGGGGTGGAGCTGAACGAGAACCGCCTGCGGATGGCGCGCATTCCTGTTGGTGCGACCCTGATCGACAACGCCGTTTCCGCTGCTCCGGGTTTTTCCATCGGTCATACTCATGTGATGGCCGGCGTCCCCGAGGTGTTCCGCGCCATGGTCGACTGGCTGATCCCGAACCTGCCCGGCGGGCGCCCGGTGCAGTCGCTGTCGGTCGAGGTGCGTCGCGGCGAAAGCGACGTGGCCGAGGGGCTGGCCGAGGTCGCCAAGGGTTTCCCCGACCTGTCGCTTGGGTCCTATCCCTTCCGCGACAATGATGTCTGGGGCACGCATCTGGTGGTGCGCGGCCTTGACGCGGCCCGCGTGGCCGAGGGCATGGACGCGCTGAAGCGGCGGTTGTCGCTGTGATGGACGCCGTGCTTGCCCAGGCGTTCGAGACCACCTGGCCCGCCGCAGAATATGCCGATGCCGGCGGCTTTCGTCTTGGCCGGGCGCCGGGCGCAGGTGGCAGGGTCAATTCGGCGCGCCGGGCCGGTGACTGGACGCAGGCGGATCTGGATACCGCCATCGCCATCTTTGGCGACTGGCAGCAGCGGCCGGTCTTTCGGGTTCTTGACGATGATGCCAGCCTGATCGCGGCCTTGGAAAAGCGTGGTTTTCAGCGCAACAATCCCACCGCGATCATGACCTGCCCCATTGCCGCGCTGACCGACCGGCAGGTGCCGCCGGTCACGGCCTTTGCCGTCTGGCCACCGCTGGCCATCCAGCGCGAGATCTGGGCCGCCGGCAATATCAACGCCGCGCGCCAGCAGGTGATGGAACGGGTGCCCGCGCCGCGAACCTCGATTCTTGGCCGGATCAAGGATCGGGCGGCGGGTGCGGGTTTTGTCGCCATTCACGGCGATGTGGCGATGGTCCATGCGATCGAGGTTGCGCCGGACTGGCGCCGCGCGGGCATGGCCGGCTGGATGATGCGGCAGGCGGCGATCTGGGCCGAGGAACAGGCTGCTGCCCGGATCGGGCTTGCCGTCAGCCGCGCCAATGAAGGGGCGGTGGCGCTGTATCGCGGGTTCGGGTTCGACGAGGTTGCCGGCTATGGCTATTACGAAGTCTGACTCCACAGGGTTCGCGCTGGCGCTGGATGGCGGCGGCACCGGCTGCCGGGCAGTGCTGATCGACGCCAGCGGGCGCGAGATCGGCCGGGGGCAGGGCGGACCGGCCAATGTGAACTCGGACCGGCAGGGGGCGCTGGCCGCGATCACGCAGGCCTGCGATCAGGCCTTGGCCGGGCGGGTTGCGCCGGATCAGATTTCAGCGGTGCTGGGGCTTGCGGGGGCCGAGGTGTCGGGCGCGCGGAACTGGCTGGTGCCGCAACTGCCCTTCGCGCGGGTCCAGGTGGTGCAGGATGCGGTCACGGCGATGGTCGGTGCGCTTGACGGTGCCGAAGGGATCGTTGCCGCGCTTGGCACCGGCTCGGTCTATGCGCGGCGCTGGCAGGGGGGCGATCTGGTGGTCGGCGGGCGCGGCCCGATCCTTGGCGATCAGGGCGGCGGCAATTGGCTGGGCCGGCACTTGCTGGCGCGCACGTTGCAGGCGGCGGACGGTTTTTTGCCGATGACGCCGCTGCTGGCCGATATGCTTGCGCAGATGGACGGTGTGGCCGGGATCATCACCTTTGCCGCCACTGCCCGCGCTGCCGAATTTGCCACCCATGCCCGCGCGGTGGTCGAGCGTGCCGATGACCCTGCCGCCGCCGCGATTCTGGCCGATGCCGACAGGATCATTGCGGACAGCATTGACCGGCTGCAACCCGACGCGACCCAGGGCGAGCCCCTGCCGGTGGCCTTCAATGGCGGGCTGGGACGCATCTTTGCCGGCCGCCTTGCCGGGCGCTGGCCAATGGTCGAGGCCAAGGGTAGCCCCTTGGACGGTGCCATCCTGATGGCGCGGGAACTGGCGTCCGGGGCGGCCAGACAGCCGGCTTAAAGATCGGTGCGCAATTCCCACAGATCGGGAAACAGCACCACTTCCAACATCCGGCGCAGATAGCTGACCCCGCCGGTGCCGCCGGTGCCGCGCTTGAAGCCGATGATGCGTTCTACCGTGGTCACATGGTTGAAGCGCCAGCGGCGAAAGTAATCCTCGAAATCGACCAGCTTCTCGGCCAGCTCGTAAAGTTCCCAATATGTCGAGGGGTTGCGATAGACCTCGGCCCATGCCACCCGCGCCTTGGGGTCGGGTTGATGCGGCTGGTCCAGCGCCTCGCGCGGGGGCACGTCAAAGCCCGCCGCCGCCAGCCGCGCAAGGACCGTGTCGTAAAGGGATGGGCGTGCGACCTCTGCCATCAGCGGGACGATCAGTTCGGGGCGGTGTTCATGCGGGCGGATCATCGGCATGTTGCGATTGCCGGCGACGAATTCGATCATCCGGTATTGCTGCGACTGAAAGCCGCTGCTTTCGCCAAGCGAGGGGCGGAACTCGGTATATTCACTGGGCGTCATGGTGCGCAGCACGTCCCATGCGCTGTTCAGCTGCTCCATGATCCGGGCCACGCGGGTCAGCATCTTGAAGGCCGGTTGCAGATCGCCCGAGGCGATGCGGGTGCGGGCGGCGTTCATCTCGTGCAGGGCCAGCTTCATCCACAGCTCGCTGGTCTGGTGCTGGACGATGAACAGCATCTCGTCATGGGCCTGAGACAGCGGATGCTGGGCGTTCAGCAGTGCATCCAGCCCCAGATAGTCGCCATAGGACATGCGGTCCTTGAAGGACATGCGCGCGCCTTCGCTTTCGGGATCATAGCTCATGATTTCAGCCTGAAACGTTGGATCTTGCCGGTCTGCGTCTTGGGCAGCGCATCGGTAAAGATCACGCTGCGCGGGTATTTATAGGGGGCGATCATGGCCTTGCAATGCGCCTGCAAACGCTGGACGGTGGCCTGATCGGGGGCAACGCCGGCTGCCAGCACCACATGCGCCTGCACGATCTGGCCGCGTTCGGCGTCAGCCACGCCAATCACCGCGCATTCGGCCACATCGTCATGGGCCAGCAGCGCGGCCTCGACATCCGGCCCGGCGATATTATAGCCGCCCGACAGGATGATATCGTCGCTGCGCGCGGCAAAGTGGAAGCGCCCGTCCTCATCCTGCCAGAAGGTGTCGCCGGTGATGTTCCAGCCGTTCTGGACATAGTCCCCCTGCCGCGTGTCGTTCAGATAGCGGCAGCCGGTCGGCCCGATCACCGCCAACCGCCCCGGCTCGCCCCGCGCGACCTCGGAACCATCCGCATCGACGATGCGGGCGCGATAGCCGCCGACGGGCCGCCCGGTCGTGCCGGGATGGCTGTCGTCAAAGCGGTTGGTAATGAAGATATGCAAAAGCTCTGTCGAGCCGATCCCGTCCAGCATCGGCTTGCCGGTCTTGGCGCGCCATTCCTCCCAGACCGGGCCGGGCAGGGTTTCGCCCGCACTGACGGCGGCGCGCAGGCTGGAAAGGTCGGCACCTTCCTCCATCGCGCGCAGCATCACGCGATAGGCGGTGGGCGCGGTAAAGCAGATCGTGGCGCGATGGGTCTGGATGATCTCGATCAGGTTCGGCGGCGAGGCGTTTTCCAGCAGCACCGCACTGGCGCCAAAGCGCAGCGGAAACACCGCCAGCCCGCCAAGGCCAAAGGTGAAGGCCAATGGAGGCGAGCCGACGAACACATCATCCGGCGTCACGCCCAGCACCTCTTTCCCGTAACCATCGGCGATGATCAGCAGGTCGCGGTGGAAATGCATGGTCGCCTTGGGCTCGCCCGTCGTGCCGCTGGTGAACCCCAGCAGCGCCACATCGTCGCGGCCGGTGCGCACGGGATCAAACCGCACCGGTTTGGTCAGCGCCGCCCGGTCCAGTTCGGCATCGTGATTGGCGGTGCCGTCAAAGCCCACCACGGTCCGCAGATGGGCCGAGCCCTTGGCCGCCGCGACAAGCTCATCCATCAGCCGGGTGTCACACAGCGCATGCGTCACCTCGGCCTTGTCGATGATCTTGGTCAACTCGCCCGCGCGCAGCATCGGCATGGTATTCACGACCACCGCCCCGGCCTTGGTCGCGGCCAGCCAGCAGGCCACCATCGCCGGGTTGTTCGCGGATCGGATCAGCACCCGGTTCCCCGGCCTGACCCCGTAATCGCTGACCAGCGCATGGGCCAGCCGGTTGGTCCAGTCCGCCAGTTCCTTATAGGTCCGCGCCCGGCCATTGCCGATCAGCGCATTGCGGTCGCCAAAGCCGTGATCGACCATGCGGTCGGTCAGTTCGGCGCCGATATTCAGCCAGTCGGGATAGTCAAACCCGGAAAGGTCGATCTGCGGCCAATCGGCCGGCGCGGGCAGGTTGTCGCGGGCAAAGCTGTCCTGATGCCCGCTTGGTCCCAGATGTTGCATCTTCGCTTCTCCCGCTTAGTCAGGAATAACGGCGGTGGCCTCGATCTCGACCTTGGCGCGGTCCTCGACCAGCGCCACGACCTGCACCAGCGCCATGGCCGGGTAATGCCGCCCGATCGTATCACGATAGGCCGCGCCTATCTCGCGCAGCGCATCCAGATATTCGCGCTTGTCGGTCACATACCAGGTCAGCCGCACCAGATGTTCGGGGCCCGCGTCGCCTTCGGCCAGCACGGCCAAGACATTTTCCAACGCCTGCCGCACCTGAGCGGCGAAATCGTCGCTTTGAAACTGCTGATCGGCATCCCAGCCCACCAGCCCGCCGGTAAAGATCATCCGCCCACGCGCCGCGATCCCGTTGGCGTAACCCACGGCGCGCTTCCAATGGGCGGGGTGCAGTTCCTCATGCATGATCGGCCTCCAATATCTTGCGGATGGTGTCGGGGATGGCCGAGGGCTTGAACCCGGCCTCCATCCAGACGACGGTAACCCGCGCGTCGATCCGGTCCTCGGCATTCAGGCGAAAGCGGATGCTGCTGCGCCCCAGATGCTCGACGCCGAGAACCCATTCCACCCGGTCGCCAAGCCGCGAAGGCTTGCGGAAATCCATCTCAAGCCGCACGGCGGGAATGCCCTGACCGGCGGCCACCATCTGGTGAAAGGGATGCTTCAGCACGTCGATGAAATAATTTTCCACGACGTGATTCACCATCTCGGCATAACGCGGGTAAAAGACGATCCCCGCCGGGTCGCAATGGCAGAATTCGATCTGGATCACGCGGGAATAAGCCATCAGTTTCCTCCCAATACGCTGCGCGCAATGACCAGCTTCTGCACGTCGCTGGCCCCTTCATAGATGCGCAGCGCCCTGATCTCACGATAAAGGCTCTCGACCGCCATCCCGACCCGCACCCCGTCGCCGCCGAACAGTTGCACCGCCTGATCAATGACGGATTGCGCAGCCTCGGTGGCATAAAGCTTGGCCATCGCCGCCTCGCGGGTGATCCGCGCCGCACCCCGATCCTTAGCCCATGCAGCGCGATAGACCAGCAGCGCGGCGGCATCCACCTTCAACGCCATATCTGCGATATGCCCCTGAACCATCTGCAACTCGGCCATCGGCGCGCCGAACAACTGCCGTTCGGTCACCCGCGCCATCGCCTCGTCCAGCGCCCGCCGGGCAAAGCCCAAAGCCGCCGCCCCGACCGTCGGCCGGAAATGATCCAGCACGGTCATCGCGATCCGGAACCCACCGCCCGCCTCGCCGATCAGCGCCTCCTCGGGCAGCCGCAGATTGCTCAGGCGCAGATGCGCCAGCGGATGCGGCGCCATGACCTCGATCCGGCTGACGACTTCCAACCCCGGCGTATCGGCGGGCATCAAGAAGGCCGACAAACCCTTCGCGCCCGCAGCGTCGCCCGTCCGAGCAAAGATCACATAGACATCCGCAATCCCGCCATTCGAGATATAGGTCTTGTCGCCGTTCAGAACCCAATCCGCCCCATCGCGAACCGCCACGGTGCTGGTCCGAGCCACATCGGACCCCGACCCCGGCTCGGTCAGCGCAAAGCCCGAAATCGCAGCGCCTTCCCGCGTGCGCCCCAACCATTCCCGCTGCTGGGGCGAGCCGAACAGCGTCACCGCCCCCATCCCCAGCCCCTGCATGGCAAAGGCAAAATCCGCCAACCCGTCATGCCGCGCCAGCGTCTCGCGGATCAGGCAGAGGCTGCGGATATCCAGACTGTCTCCGCCCGAGTGCTGCAACCAACCACCCGCCCCAAGCGCCGCCACCAGCCCGCGACAGGCCGCATCCACATCCCCATGATCGACCGGCAGATTGGCCGAGGCCCAGGCCTCCAGCCCCGCCGCCAATTCGCGATGCCGATCCTCGAAAAACGGCCAATCCAGAAAGCTTTGATCCATCATCCGTGCCCAAATATCCTGCGGGGGTCCGGGGGTGCAAAACCCCCGGCTCCGTCAGTTCCCCTCGAAAACCGGCGTCTCCTTGGCGACGAAGGCCCGATAGGCCCGCTCGAAATCGCGGGTCTGCATGCAGATCGCCTGAGCCTGCGCCTCGGCCTCGATCGCCTGATCCAGCCCCATGTTCCATTCCTGGTTCAACTGCGTCTTGGTGATCCCATGCGCCCAAGTAGGCCCCGCCGCGATGGCTCGCGCCAACTCCATGGCCGCCCCTTCGACATCCTCATGCAGACTGTTCCAGAAGCCCCACCGCTCGCCCTCTTCGGCGCGCAGCACCCGGCCCGTATACAGCAGTTCGGCCGCCCGGCCCTGACCGACGATCCGGGGCAGCATCGCGCAGGCCCCCATGTCGCAGCCCGCCAGCCCGACCTTGGTGAACAGGAACGCCGCCTTGGCCGAGGGCGCCGCCAGCCGTAGATCGCTGGCCATCGCCATGATCGCCCCCGCACCGACGCAAATCCCCTCGACGGCGGCGATCACCGGCTTGCCGCAATGGATCATCGACTTGACCAACTCCCCGGTCATCCGGGTAAAGGCCAGCAGTTCGGGCATCTCCATCCCGACCAGCGGTCCGATGATCTCATGCACATCGCCGCCGGAACTGAAATTCCCGCCATTCGAGGCCAGCACGACCACATCCACATCACTCGCATGGGCCAGCGCGCGGAAGGTTTGCCCCAATTCGGCATAGCTGTCGAAGGTCAAGGGGTTCTTGCGCTCGGGTCGGTTCAGCCGGATCACGGCGATGCGGTCGGTCACGCGCCACAGGAAATGTTGCGGGACCAGCCCCGCCATCTGGATCGGTTTCATCTTTATCCCTTTCCCGCCCGCGCCAATATCTCGCGCATGGTCTCTAAATCGCTGTCGCTCAGGCCATCGAAAATCGCATCGACCTCGGCCTCATGCCCCTCGGCCATCGCCTCGAATGCGGCCAGCCCGGCGGGCGTCAGCCGCACGCGGATGCGGCGGCGGTCGCCATCCTCGGCCTCGCGCCGGGCCATGCCATCGGCCTCCAGCCGGTCGACCACGGCGGTCGCGTTGCCGTTCGACACCAGCAGCATGCGCGACAGTTCCGACATGGTCACGCCCTCGCGCCGCCGCCACAAGGCCGCCATCACGTCGAAACGCGGCAGGGTGGTCGCATGTTCGCGGCGCAGATAGTCGCGCAGGCGGTTCTCGGCGGCGCGGGTGACGCCCAGCATCCTGATCCACAGCTTCAGCCGGCGCTTGGAAAGCTCGCTCATGCGCTTTCGCCCCCGTCCAGCACGATGGCCTGCCCGTTCACGCTGCAAGCCGCGTCCGAGGCCAGCCACATCGCCGCCGCCGTCACCTCCGCAGGCGCGATCAGCCGCCCCTGAGGGTTCCGCCCGGCCAGCGCCGCAATGGCCTGATCGCGGCTTCGCCCGGTCTTTTCCATGACATTGGCAATGCTGCGCCCGGTCATCTCGGTATCCAGATAGCCGGGGCAGATGGCGTTGGCGGTGATGCCCTTCTTCGCCACCTCATGCGCCAGAGACCGCACCAGCCCCATGACCCCATGCTTGCTGGCCGCATAGGGCGCGGCATAGGCCGCCCCGCGAATGCCGGTGATCGAGCAGATGGCGATCAGCCGCCCGCCCTCGGCCATCTGCGCCAGACCATGCTGGAAGGTAAGGAAAACCCCGGTCAGGTTGGTGGCAATCATGCGGTTCCAGTGATCCAGCGTGACCTTGGCGAAAGGCGCTGCCTCGGCCACGCCGGCATTGGCGATGACGATCTGGCAGGGGCCAGCCTCGGCAAAGATCGCGGCGATCTGGTCAGGGTTGCTGACATCGCCGGTGATGGCGCGGATATTGCCGCCCGCGACCCGGTCCAGCGTGTCGCGGTTGCGCCCGGTGATGACGACCTCGTGCCCGGAGGCCGCGAAGGCGCGGGCCATGTCGGCGCCGGTGCCGGTGCCGCCGCCGGTGATCAACACGCGGCTCATGGGTGGCCTCTCAAAGTGCTGCGGTTCAACCGTTCCGCCCGGTGGGCATCACCGGGCAGCGCCCGACCGCCCCTCCGGGCGGGCGCTTCGCTTTCCGCCCGCGGCCGGTCGCTGCCCTCATTTTGCAGCACAACCGTCAAACCCGGATCTCCTCGGCTTCGCGTTCGGCCAACCGCCAGGCCTGATCCCGGCCCGCCAGATAGGGCAGGGGCCAATCAGTCCCCTTGTCGCCCAGCTTCACCGCCGCGCGCAGCGTCCAATAGGGATCGGCGAGGTGAGGCCGCGCAAGGCAGACCAGATCGGCGCGGCCCGCCATCAGGATGCCATTCACATGATCCGGCTCATAGATATTGCCCACGGCCATCGTGGCGATCCCGGCCTCGTTGCGGATGCGATCCGAAAACGGCGTCTGGAACATCCGGCCATAGACAGGCCGCCCCTCGGTGCTGGTCTGCCCGGCGGAGACGTCGATGATATCCGCCCCCGCCGCGCGGAACAGGCGCGCGATTTCCACCGCTTCCTCGGGCGTCACGCCATGATCGCCGACCCAATCGCAGGCGCTGATGCGGACGGACATGGGCTTTTCGGCGGGCCAGATGGTGCGCATGGCGGCAAAGACCTCCAGGGGCCAGCGCATGCGGTTTTCCAGCGAGCCGCCATAGTCATCCTCGCGCCGGTTCGAGACGGGCGAGATGAAGCTGCTGATCAGATAGCCATGGGCCGCGTGCAACTCGACCATGTCGAACCCCGCCCGCGCGGCCATCTCGGTCGCGGCGACGAACTGGTCGCGGACCTGATCCATATCGGCGCGGGTCATAGCCTGTGGCACGGCATTTCCCGCCGCCCACGGGATCGCGCTGGAGGAAAGCAGCGGCCAGTTGCCCTCAGGCAGGGGCTGGTCCATCCCTTCCCACCCGATCCGGGTGCTGCCCTTGCGGCCCGAATGGCCGATCTGGCAGCAGATTTTCGCGTCGGTTTCCTGATGCACGAAATCGGTGATCTCGCGCCATGCCGCCTCGTGCTCGGGGGCATAGAGGCCGGGGCAGCCCGGCGTGATGCGGCCCTCAGGCGAGACGCAGGTCATCTCGGTATAGACCAGCCCGGCGCCGCCCTTGGCGCGTTCGCCGTAATGGACCAGATGCCAGTTGGTCGGGCGACCATCGACGGCCTTGTATTGCGCCATGGGCGAGACGACGACGCGATTTTTCAGCGCCATGTCGCGTAGCGCGAAGGGGGCGAACATCGGCGCGCGGCCGGGCTGACCGCCAGCCTGTTCCTGAAACCAGTCCTCGGCGCGGGCGACCCAATCGGGGTCACGCAGGCGCAGGTTTTCATGGCTGATCCGCTGGCTGCGCGTCAGCAGGGAATAGGTGAACTGGATCGGGTCGAGGTTCAGGTAACGCTCGACCTGCTCGAACCATTCAAGGCTGTTGCGGGCGGCGGATTGCAGGCGCAGGACCTCGAGTCGCCGTTCCTCTTGATAGCGTTCAAAGGCCGCTTCCATCGTCGGTTCGGAATGCAGGTATTCGGCCAGCGCGATGGCGCTGTCAAAGGCCAGCCGCGTGCCCGAGCCGATCGAAAAATGTCCCGTCGCCGCTGCATCGCCCATCAGCACGACATTGCCGTCATACCAGCGATCACAGATGACGCGGGGAAAGTTCATCCACACCGCCGAGCCGCGCAGATGCGCCGCATTCGAGATCAGATCATGCCCGCCAAGGTGACCCTCAAAGACCTGACGACAGGTTTCAACGGTCTGCTCCTTGGTCATGTCCGCGAAGCCGAAATTATCCCATGTCTCTTGGCCGCATTCGACGATGAAGGTCGCGGTCTCGTCGTCGAATTGATAAACATGCGCCCAGACCCAGCCATGGGGCGTCTTCTCGAAGATGAAGGTAAAGGCGTCGTTGAATTTCTGGCGGGTGCCGAGCCAGATGAACTTGGCCAGCCGCATGTCGATATCGGGCTTGAAGGTCGCCGCATATTCCGTGCGCACACGGCTGTTCAGCCCGTCCGAGGCGACGATCAGGTCGTAATCGTTGCGGTAATCCTCGGCGCTGGTGAATTCGGTCTCGAAGCGCATCTCGACGCCCAGCTCCGCCGCGCGGGCCTGCAACAGCGTCAGCATCTTCTTGCGCCCGATGCCAGCAAAGCCATGCCCGCCCGAGACATCGCGCCGCCCCTCGCGGATCACGGCTATATCGTCCCAATAGATGAAGTTCTGCCGGATGGCCTCGGTCGATTGCGGGTCGTTCTTCTGCATGCGTTCCAGCGCATCATCGGACAGGACAACGCCCCAGCCAAAGGTGTCATTGGCGCGGTTGCGCTCGATCACCGTGACCTGATGGGCCGGGTCGCGCAGCTTCATCGACATGGCGAAATAAAGACCCGCAGGCCCGCCGCCGAGGCAGAGAATCTTCATGAAGGCACCTCCCATGCGCGGGAAAGTGGCATGGGTGCGAAATTATTTCAAGTTTGAAATTTCTGCGCGGAGGGCATCGGCGATGAGGCGCGGAACCTGTGGGTTCAGCCCGATGGGGTCGAGGCGCGGGCCGGTGAAACCGGCCTGGTCCAGCGCGTTCGGAAGGTCGTCAAGCACGTGATCGGCCTTGAGCGCGAAAAGCGGCAGGCTGACGGCGCGGGTCAGGCCACGGGCAGCGTCGGCGATGAAGGGGGCCTGTTCGACAAAGCCGGTGACGACGCGGGCGAAATCGGGGGCGAGTTGCGCGGCCAGTGCCGAGGTGATGGTGAAACTCGCCTGTGAACGCTGAGAGCCGTGGGCGGTCAGCAGCAGTGTTGTGTCCTGTGGCTGCCAGCCTTGCGTTGCGGCGGCGGCATGGGCGGTGGCCACGATCAGCGGGGGCAGGGCGGGGTCGGTGCCGAAGGGGCGCAGGATGCGGGCACCCGTCGCGCCGACCTTGGCGAGGCGGCGGGGCAGTTCGGTGCCGGTGAACCAGCCTTCGGCCATGAACATGGGATAGATCAGGCTGTCAGGATCGGCGGCTGTGGCCAAGGCACCGGGCATGGCCAGCGTGGCGCCTGCGACGGGGCAGCCGGGGTTTTCGGAGGCGACCTGTGCGGCAAGGTCACGGATCGCCTGCTCCTGCGGCTCGGGGTCGCCGGGCTGGCCGTGCGAGACGATGACGGCCTTCATTCGGCGCGGAAATATTGCGCGAAATGGTCCGGCATGGGGAATTCCTGTAAGGCGCGGGCGCGGCCCTCGGGCGACATCTTCGCGGCGGTTTTCTCGATGATGCGGGGCATTTTATCATCGGGCTGCTCGGCCATGAAATCGCCCAGATACCAGCGGATGAAGGTGAAACAGATCACATCCTCCAGCGCCTGCACCTCGGGGTCGCGCTTGATCCCCTGCTTGGTCAGCATCTTGCGGACGCGGTCGATGTCGTCGCCGTGATAGCCGGCCTCTTCCATGATCCCGCCGACCCGGTCGGCATGGCGGCGGCCCTGTTCGGTGCGCCAGTGCAGATAGCCGGCGCGGTCCATGGGATAATCGTGGCGCGGCAGTTTCCAGCGCTCGATATGCTGGCCCCGGCAGGCGATTTGCAGCGGCTCGCTGGCATCGGGGACCAGCCGGACCTGTTCCTCGGTCATGCGCTGGCCGTAAAGCAGCGCGGCGGGGTGGCCGTGTTCCAGCGTGGGGTCGTGGGCATTGGCCTTGTCGATGGCAGCGAAGGCGGTTTCAAGCGGGGTCATGGTGGTCCTCCGGGCTGTGCTGACAGTGTCGCAGGGGCGCGGGGTGGTCGCAAGCGGGGATGTGGCCCGCGGGGGCGCTTCGCCCCCCGCACCCCCCGAGGATATTTGGATCAAAGCGAGGGCAGAAGCCGGAAATCGGCGGGGATGGCATCTTTGCCGTCGAGGATCAGGTCGGCCATGATCGCGGCGATCTTCGGGGCCATGCCGAAGCCGATCTTGAAGCCGCCATTGGCGACATAGTGGCCGGGGCGGCCCGGCCAGGCACCCAGCAGCGGGGCGCGGGATGTCGAGCGGGGGCGGATGCCGGCCCATGTCTCGATCAGGGGGGCGTCGGCGAGTGCTGGGCACAATGTGCGGGCGCGGGTGATCAAGCTGTGGATCTGGTCGTCGGGGCGGTCATGGGTGAAGCTGTTCTCGCTGGTCGAGCCGATGGCGGTGGTGCCGTCGTCATGGGGGACGATGTAGAGCCCATCGGCGAAGATATGCGGGCTGGCGGGCAGGGCAAAGTCCAGCAATGCCGACTGGCCCTTGACGCCCTTGCCCTGATTCAGGCTCAGCAGGCCAGGGGTCCCCGTCGCCCAGAGCACGGGGCCGGGCAGGCTTTCGGGGGCGGGGTGGTTTTCGATCACCTCGCCGCCTTTGGCGCGGATTGCGGCGGCAAGCGCTGCAAGGGCCGCGCGCGGGTTCAGCCGGGCCGTCAGGTCGTCATGCAGCCACAGGCCGGGAGTGGCCAGCGGCGTCTGGGGTGCGTCGGTCAGGTGCATGCCCAGATCGGCGGGCCAACGGATCGCGGCGGCCTCGATCCGGGGGCCGAGCGCCTGCGGGTCGGTCACGGGTTGCAACCTGCCGGTGCGGGCGAAGCCGGTGGGCTGGCCGGATGCGCGCTGCACCTCGGCCCAAAAGGCGGGGGCGATCAGCAGGCTGTCCAGCTGAAAGGCCTTCTTGTCGTTCCAGTTGTCGGGCGCATGGGGGGCCAGTGCGCCGATATGGCCGCCGGATGCGCCCGCGCCGATCCCGCGGGCCTCATGGACGCGGACCCGCGCACCGCGCCGCGCCATTTCCCATGCGCAGGCCAGGCCGAAGATGCCGCCGCCGATCACAGTTACGCTTGCCAAGCCCCGCGCCTTTCCCATAGCTGCCAGCATGAACGAGTTACCTGATCGCGGGACGCGGGACCAGCCGGAGCTGGACTGGAAAGAGGGCGGCGTGCCGGTCTCGACCCGGTTCGACGATCCCTATTTCAGTCTTGCCGGCGGTCTGGCCGAGACAGGCCATGTCTTTCTGGCCGGCAACGACCTGCCGGCGCGGCTGCGGCCCGGCTTTCATGTGGCCGAACTGGGCTTTGGCACGGGGTTGAACCTGCTGGCGCTGGCGCGAATCGCGACTGTGCCGCTGCGGTTCACCAGTTTCGAGGCATTTCCGATGAGCGCGGTGCAGATGGAGCGCGCCCATGCGGCCTTTCCCGAGCTTGCCGGGCTTGCGGCGCAGTTGCGGGCAGGTTGGCCGGGGCGTTCGATGCAGGTCGGGCTGGTCGAGGCTCGGGTCGTCATCGGTGATGTTCGCCAGACGCTGCCGGCATGGGACGGCCAGGCGGATGCGTGGTTTCTGGATGGGTTCTCGCCCGCCAAGAACCCCGAGATGTGGGGCGAGGATGTTCTGGCCGAGATCGGCCGACACACGGCGCCATGCGGCAGCTTTGCCACCTATACGGCGGCAGGTCATGTGCGGCGCGGGCTGGCTGCGGCGGGTTTCACGGTTGAACGGCGGGCGGGGTTTGCCGGCAAGCGGCACATGTCGGTTGGGATTTTTCAGGGGTGATTGCCGATGCGCAGGGTGTTGTATTTCTTTCTTGGGCTGCTGATCGGGGTCGTGCTTGTCGCGGCCGGATTCCGGGTGGCGGCGGCGCTGCGCGAGAGCGATCCCTTGCAGGTCGTCTTGCCGGCCGAGGGGCGGATCGTCCAGACCGATGCTGGTGCGCTGCATGTCATCGAGATGGGGCCGCCCGATGGGCCACCTTTGCTGTTTCTGCATGGAACCGCGGCCTGGTCGGGTTTGTGGCAGCCGGTGCTGGGTGCAATGGCTGCGCAAGGGTATCGGGCCATCGCGCTGGACATGCCGCCCTTTGGCTTTTCCGAACGCAGCCCCGGTGACAGCCATGACCGGGCCGCCCAGGCCGCGCGTATTCTGGCGCTGCTGAAGGCATTGCAGGTGCGGCCGGTGCTGGTCGCCCACTCCTTTGGTGCCGGGCCGGGGGTCGAGGCCGTCATGCAGGCGCCCGATGCCTTTGCCGGATTGGTCGTGGTCGACGGCGCGTTGGGGATCGGCGGCGCGGCCGGGTCCGCCGATCTGCCCCTGCCGCTGAAGAACCGCTTTCTGCGCGAGGTGATTGTGGCGAATACCGTGACCAACCCGTTTCTGACGCGGCGGCTTCTGGCCTCGTTCCTGCATGTGAAATCCGCCGCGACCGAGGAGGTCGCCACCGTCTTGCGGCAACCGATGACGCGGCAGGGCAGCACGGCGGCCTTTGCGGCGTGGCTACCCTCGTTATTGGTGCCCGATCGGGGGGCGCAAAGCGTGCGGGCGGCCAGCTATGGCGCGTTGTGTCTGCCCACGGTGTTCCTGTGGGGGGCCGAGGATACCGTCACACCGCTGGATCAGGGGCGCGAGGCGGCGGCGCTGGTGCCGGGGGCCGCGTTGCTGGTGATGTCCGGGGTGGGGCATATTCCGCAATTGGAGGCACCGGATGTATTCCTGACGGCATTGGGCATGGCGCTTGACCGGGTCGAGGGGCGCGGGCCGACCTGCTAGCATGCGCTGGCATCGCGACCCGTCAGCGCCGCACCTGCGGGATGCGGCTTGGCGGATAGGCGATGGCGGGGTGCGGAGGGTGGCCATGGGTGCGCTGCCAGAAATTCGGCCCGCCGCGACGCAGGAACAGGGGCAGGGCCAGGATCGTGCCGGCCAAGAAGCCGCCTGCATGGGCCCAATAGGCCACGCCGCCCTCGGCCCCAAGGGTGGCAAAGCCGCCAAGGATCTGGATGCCCAGCCACAGGCCCAGCATCACCCAAGCGGGCAGGGTAAAGATCTTGATGATAATGACGATGATCACCAGCACATCGACGCGGGCACGCGGAAACAGTAGCAGATAGCCACCCATGACCCCGGCAATCGCGCCCGAGGCCCCGACCATCGGCACGCCCGATGACGGGTCGGGGATGATCTGCGCGAATGCCGCCGCCAAGCCGCAGGCCAGATAGAAGGCCAGAAACCCCAGATGTCCCATCTGGTCTTCCAGATTGTCACCGAAGATCCACAGAAACAGCATATTGCCGCCGATATGCATCAACCCGGCATGCAGGAACATATGCGTGACCAGCCCCGAAAGCAGATAGCCCTCGGTCACGGCGGCCGGATACAGCGCCAGCCGCTCCCACAGGCCCAGCATGTTTCCCGCCCATGGCATCGTCAGCAGGAACATGACGACATTCACGATGATCAGCCCGATGGTGACATAGGGCGTGCGCATGGACGGGTTGTGATCGCGAATGGGGAACATCCAGGGTCAGCTTCCCGCCGGCCTGCGGCGCAGGATCATCAGTTGTTGCCCGCCGCCGATCACCTGAACGGTGCCCGGTTGTGCCCCCCGCGAGATGTTCCTGGCCTGGCCCACGGCCTGATAAAGCGCCGCGTCCAGCCGCATGCCCGGTTCCTCGCACCCGATCAGGGTCGATATGCCGCCTTGTGGATCGCCCGGCAGCCCCAGGGGCGCAAAGACAAGCCCGCCTGCGGCATTGCATCCCTTAAAGCTGACGCTGTCGCCGGCCACACGGATGGTTGCCTGACCGGCGTTCAGCCCCATCCCGTTCAGGATCAGCACATCCCAGGCCGACCCATTCGGCATCAGCATATGCGCCTGGGCACTGCCCGAGGGCAGCGGCAGGTCAGCGGACGCCGCCCCGGCCGGAGGCTGCGATACGGGCGCGCAGCCAGCGGCGGCAAGTGACAGCGCAAGAAGAATGACGCGCAATCCCATCGGCTTGATCCCCCGTTTCAACGGCTCTGATCCTGACCCGCCAGCGCCGGCAAGGCAAGCGCGACGATCCGTGCGCTTGCCGGGGCTGGACAGTTGGCGCAAGGCGGATATCCTCGCGGCCGAGTTTCAGGAGAGACGCCATGACCACCATGACCGACCGCAAGAATGCCGCCATCTCGCGCGGCGTCGGGATGACCACGCAGATCTATGCCGACCGTGCCGAGAATGCCGAAATCTGGGACAAGGACGGCAACCGCTATATCGACTTTGCCGCCGGGATCGCGGTGGTGAATACCGGCCACCGCCACCCCAGGGTGATTGCGGCGGTCAAGGACCAGCTGGATCGTTTCACCCATACCTGCCACCAGGTCGTGCCATACGAGAACTATGTCGCCCTGGCTGAACGTCTGAACGCATTGGTCCCCGGCGACTTCCCGAAAAAGACCATTTTCGCCACGACGGGGGCCGAGGCGGTGGAAAACGCCGTGAAGATTGCGCGCCACTATACCGGCCGTCCGGGCATTGTCAGCTTTGCAGGTGGCTTTCACGGCCGCACCTTCATGGGGATGGCGCTGACCGGCAAGGTCCAGCCCTATAAGGCCGGCTTCGGGCCGATGATGAATGATGTCTGGCACCTGCCTTTCCCCAACCCGCTGCATGGCGTGACCGAGGCCGACGCGCTGGCCGCGCTTGACCGCCTGTTCAAGGCCGATCTGGAGCCGGGCCGGGTCGCCGCCATCATCGTCGAGCCGGTTCAGGGCGAAGGCGGCTTCTATGAGGTGCCGGCCGGTTTCATGCAGAAGCTGCGGCAGGTCGCCGACCAGCACGGCATGCTGCTGATCGCGGATGAGGTTCAGACCGGATTCGCCCGCACCGGCAAGCTGTTCGCGATGGAACATCACGGCGTCGCGGCCGATCTGACGACCATGGCCAAGGGTCTGGGCGGCGGCTTCCCGATCAGCGCCGTGACCGGCCGCGCCGAGGTGATGGACAGCCCCAATCCGGGGGGTCTGGGTGGCACCTATGCCGGCAACCCGATCGCGGTGGCCGCAGCGCATGCCGTGCTGGACGTGATCGAGGAAGAGGGGCTGAACGAACGTGCCACACGCCTTGGCCAGCGGCTGAAGCAGCGCCTTGCGGCGTTGCAGGACGAGGTGCCGGAAATCATCGACATTCGCGGCCCCGGCTTCATGAACGCGGTCGAGTTCAACCTGGCCGGCACCGACAAGCCCAACCCAGATTTCGCCAACCGCGTGCGGGAAGAGGCGTTGAAGCGCAACCTGATCCTGCTGACCTGCGGGGTGTATGGCAACGTGATCCGTTTCCTTGCGCCGCTGACCATTCAGGATGCGGTTTTCGACGAGGCGCTTGATATTCTGGATGAAAGCGTCAAGGCCGCGCGCACCTGATCGCTCGCCTCGCGCTTGCGGCTGGTCGCCCAGGCTGGCGCGCCGGTGCATCGGCGCAGCGTGGTTTCGGGCGCGATCACTGCGGCCAATTTCGTCGGGCCATTCCTTTCGCCCATTGTCATACAGCCCTTGATCACCCATTTGGGCTATCGCGGTGCCTGTATGACAGGGGCGGTGGCTCTGGCCGTATTGGCGGCGGTGCTGGTGCTGACGCCAAGGCAGCAATCGCGCGTAATGGACAAGCCCGCCCGCACCGCATAGCGTCGCGCGGCACAAAACCCGAGGAGCCGCGACATGGGCGCGATCATCGAAGTCGATCACATCTCGAAGCAATATGGCAGCGGCACCAAGGCGCTGGACGATGTCAGCCTGACCATCGAGGAAGGCGAAATCCTGGCGCTGCTGGGACCGAATGGCGCGGGCAAGACCACGCTGATCTCGATCATCTGCGGGCTGGTCGTGCCGACCGGCGGCACTGTCCGTGTGGGTGGTCATGACATCCGCAGCGACTGGCGGGCGGCGCGCGAACTGATCGGGTTGGTGCCGCAGGAAATCTCGCTGGATCTGTTCGAGACTGTCGAGAACAGCGTGAAATTCTCGCGCGGGCTTTATGGCAAGGGCACCGATGCGGCCTATGTCGAACAGGTGCTACGCAGCCTGACCCTGTGGGACAAGCGCGATGCGCAGATCCGCGAGCTTTCGGGCGGGATGAAGCGCCGGGTCCTGATCGCCAAGGCGCTGGCGCATCGCCCGCGCGTGCTGTTTCTGGACGAGCCGACGGCCGGCGTCGATGTGACCCTGCGGCGCGAGATGTGGCAGGTGGTGCGGCAGCTGCGCGAGGATGGGGTGACGATCATCCTGACGACGCATTACCTGGAAGAAGCCGAGGAAATGGCTGACCGGGTGGGTGTCATCAACAAGGGCCAGCTGCTGCTGCTGCGCCCGAAATCCGACCTGATGGGCGAGTTCGGCTGCAAGACCCTGACGATCGAGATGGATCAGCCGCTGACCGCGCTGCCCGAGGGGCTGCGTGATCGCGACCTGATCCTGTCGGAGGACGGGCTGACCATCGGTTACAACTATGACACCCGCAGCGGGCGCAGCGGCATCGGCCGGCTGCTGGCCGATCTGTCGGCTGCGGGTATTTCCGTGCGCGACGTGGCGACGACTCAGTCCAGCCTGGAAGAAGTTTTCCTGAATCTGGTGGAGGAAAAGGCATGAACTGGCAGTCTGTCCGCGCCATCTACAAGAAGGAAATGATGCGGTTCTTCCGCACGCTGACGCAGTCGATCGCCTCGCCGGTGATCTCGACCACGCTGTATTTCGTGGTCTTCGGCGCCGCCATTGGTGGGCGGATCCAGTCGGTCGAGGGCATTCCCTATGGTGCCTTCATCGTGCCGGGCCTGATGATGCTGACGGTGTTGCAGCAATCGGTGGCCAATGCCAGCTTCGGCATCTATTTCCCCAAATTTTCTGGCACGATCTATGAACTGCTGGTTGCGCCGACCGGCTGGATCGAGGTTGCCCTGGGCTTTGTCGGCGCAGCGGCGACCAAGGCGATTTTCGTGGCGCTGCTGATTCTGGGCACCAGCTATTTCTTTGTCGACATGTCGGTGCAGCATCCGGTCTGGATGATGGTGTTCCTGATCCTGACAGCGGTGTGCTTTTCGCTGCTGGGCTTCATCATCGGGCTGTGGGCCAAGAATTTCGAGCAGTTGCAGATCATCCCGATGATGGTGATCACGCCCTTGGTCTTTCTGGGCGGGGCCTTCTATTCGGCCAATATGCTGCCGCCGTTCTGGGAACAGGTCGCCAAGCTTAACCCGGTGCTTTACCTGGTTTCGGGCTTTCGCTGGGCCTTTTTCGGGCTGGCCGATGTGCCGGTGGGGGTGTCTCTGGTCGCGGTGGCGATTATGACGGTGCTGCTGCTGGCGGCGATCCGCTGGATTTTCCTGACCGGCTGGCGGCTAAGGGAATAGGCGCGGCAACCGGCGGCGATACCGCTGTTGCCGGCGCGCCATCGTTGCCCATGCGGCACAGGTCAGACGGGAATCGTCGGGTACGGATACACGTCATGATGGACAGGCCCCTGTAGGCATGGGACATTTTTCCCGTGTAACCAATGACGGAGGGACATCATGGGTTCTCGTATTTTCTGGATCATCGTCGGCGTGATTTCAATTCTGGCAGGGATCTTTGCCCTGGCCAATCCGCTGGCGGCAACGCTGACCGCGAATATGCTGGCGGGTTGGGGCTTCCTGATCGTCGGCGTGCTTCAGATCGTCGCTGTATTCCGGGCCGAAGGCTGGGGCGCGCGGATCTGGGCCGGTATCCTGGCGATTGCCTTCATCATCGTCGGCATTTCGCTGCTGGGCGAGCCGCTGTCGGGCGTCATCTCGCTGACGATCATGGTGGGGATCCTGTTCATGATCACCGGCATCGCGCGGATCATCATGGCCTTTTCGCTGCCGCGCGGCGGCGGGTTCTGGATGGTGCTGCTCAGCGGTGTGCTGGCCGTGATCCTGTCGTTCATGATCTTCGCGAACTTCCCCGCCTCGGCACTGTCCATCCTGGGCATCCTGCTGGCGGTCGAGCTGATCTCGAACGGGGTGGCGATGATCGCCCTGGGGTCGATCGACAGCCGCGAGGTCTAGGAACGCGGGCAATATCTCATCTGCGGGTCCAGTTGCAAATACTGGGCCGCGCTCATCTTGTGCATATCCAGCGAATATTGCCACTTGGCCAGCCAATGACGGCGGACATCGCCGCGATAAAACTGCGCCATGATATCGGCGACCAGCGGCGGAATGATCGAGGTGCCGGGCAGGCGCGGTGCGTGGAAGCCCACCGTTGCCCGCGGGGCAAGGCAGGCATTGGGCAGCGACAGATAGATGGTGCAGGCCGACCGGCAATAGCCGCGAATCCGCACCAGCTTGCCCGAGGCTTGCAGCCGCTGCCGGCGTGATACGGCGTCCATCACATTACCGCCGGAATCGTTGATGATGTCGATCACACCCTGCGCGGCGGCGGGCGTGGGGGGCAGCGCGGCCATCGGCAGCGACAGCGCAAGGACAAGCGAGACAAGGCGAAGGGCACGGGTCAACATGCCGTCAATCTGCGTCAGGTCCGAGCCTGTGAAAACCCACATTGCCGCGAGCGGTGCTTTCAGGTGCATTTTCTGTCCCTCTGCGCCCTTTTCCCATGGCCGAGGGCCTTATATATGGCGGTGATGACCCCGAATCCTCCTGATCTTCGCCCCGACCTTGCCCGCGCGCGCATCCCTGATGAACGCCGCGACGGCCAGCCCACCATCGGCATGGTCAGCCTTGGCTGTCCCAAGGCGCTGGTCGACAGCGAGCGCATCCTGACCCGGCTTCGGGCCGAGGGCTATGCCATCAGCCCCGATTATCAGGGCGCGGATGCGGTGATCGTGAACACCTGCGGCTTTCTGGACAGCGCCAAGGCTGAATCGCTGCAAGCCATCGGCGAGGCCTTGCAGGAAAACGGCCGGGTCATCGTGACTGGCTGTCTGGGGGCCGAGCCGGAATATATCACCGGCGCCCATCCCAAGGTTCTGGCCGTCACCGGGCCGCATCAATACGAATCGGTGCTGGACGCCGTCCATACCGCCGTGCCGCCCGCGCCCGATCCCTTTATCGACCTGTTGCCGGCCTCGGGTGTCAGCCTGACTCCGCGCCATTACAGCTATCTGAAGATCTCCGAGGGCTGTAACCACCACTGCAAATTCTGCATCATCCCCGACATGCGCGGCAAGCTGGTCAGCCGCCCCGCCCATGCCGTCATCCGAGAGGCGGAAAAGCTGGTCGATGCAGGGGTGAAAGAACTGCTGGTGATCAGCCAGGACACCAGCGCCTATGGCCTGGATCGCCGCCATGCCGAGGAACGCGGCCATCGCGCGCATATCGTCGATCTGGCCCGTGATCTTGGCGGTCTGGGGGCCTGGGTGCGGTTGCACTATGTCTATCCCTATCCCTTCGTGCGCGATTTGATCCCGCTGATGGCGGATGGCCTGGTGCTGCCCTATCTGGATATTCCGTTCCAGCATGCCCATCCCGACACATTACGCCGGATGGCGCGACCTGCGGCCGCGGCGAAAACCCTGGACGAAATAGCCGCCTGGCGCGCGGTCTGTCCCGATATCACCCTGCGCTCGACCTTCATCGTTGGCTATCCCGGCGAGACCGAGGCAGAGTTCCAGACCCTGCTGGACTGGCTGGACGAGGCGCAACTGGATCGTGTCGGTTGCTTCCAATACGAAAACGTCAAGGGCGCGCGCGCGAATGACCTGCCCGACCACGTCGCGGCAGAGGTCAAGCAGGACCGTTTCGACCGCTTCATGCAGAAGGCTCAGGCGATTTCCGAAGCCAAGCTGGCCGCGAAGGTCGGCAGCCGCATCGAGGTGATCGTCGACGAGGTCGATGCCGAGGGCGCCACCTGCCGCACCAAGGCCGATGCGCCGGAAATCGACGGCAACCTGTTCATTGATCAGGGGCATGAGGCGCTGAAACCCGGCGATATCGTCACGGTCACGGTGGACGAGGCCGGCGAATACGACCTGTGGGGCCGGCTGTAGCAGGGCCTTGCGGCGGCGCTGTGACCGCGCCAGACTGAACCGCATCATGCGACACAGCCTTTTCACGCCGATCCGTTCCGGTGCCGATGCCCCTCCTCTTTCCGCGAGGCGGGCATGACGGCGCGGCTGCCGGGCGTCGTTCTGGCGGGCGGTCAAGCCCGGCGAATGGGCGGCGGTGACAAGGCGTTGCGGCTGATTGCGGGGCAAAGCCTGCTGGACCGGGTGATCGCGCGGCTTGGGGCGCAATGCGCTCCTCTGGCGCTGAATGCCAATGGTGATCCGGCGCGGTTCGCGGGATTGGGGTTGCCGGTGCTGGCCGATGGGGTGCCGGGCTTTGTCGGGCCGCTGGCGGGGGTGCTGGCCGGGCTGGACTGGGCGGCGGGGCAGGGTGCCCCGGCCATCGTCACAGCCGCCGCCGACACGCCTTTCTTTCCCGATGATCTGGCGCTGCGGCTGCGTCAGGCGGTGGGCACGGGCGGCCTTGCGCTGGCCTTCAGCCCCGATGCCGATGGCGTGCCGCGCCAGCATCCGACGTTCGGCCTGTGGCCGGTCACCCTGCGCGAGCCGTTGCGCGCTGCGTTGCAATCGGGGCAGCGCCGCGTCGGGCAATGGGCCGCCGCACAGGGCGCGGTGCCGGTCGAATGGGCATCCGATCCGTTTGACCCGTTCTTCAACGTCAATACGCCGCAGGATTTGCAGCAAGCCGAAAGGATGGTGGCGAGATGAAGATCTTCGGGATTACGGGCCAGAAGAATTCGGGCAAGACCGACCTGGCCGGGCGGCTGATCGCCGCGTTCCGCGATCGCGGGTTGCTGGTCAGTGCGATCAAGCACAGCCACCACCCCGCCGATGTCGATATCGAGGGCACTGACAGCTTTCACCTGCGGGCCCAGGGGGCGCGGCAGGTGATTCTGTCCACCCCCGCCCGTTGGGCCCTGATGACTGAACTTCATGCGGCGGCCGAGCCGATGCTGACCGATCTGATCGCCCATCTTGAACCTTGCGATCTGGTTCTGGTCGAGGGCTATAAGACCGCGCCCCATCCCAAGATCGAATGCCACCGCCCCGAAACCGGAACGCCGCTGCTGGGGGCCGGATATGGCATTGTTGCGGTCGCCTCGACCGGGCGGCCCACGACCGATCTGCCGCTGCTGTCCCATGACGACACGCAGGCCATCGCCGATTTCGTCTGGTCCCATGCCGCGACCCTGCGCTATCAACCCTGACGACAGCTTTCACGATCAACCTGATATGAGACCGACCATGCGACATGTTCTGATTTCCGCCATTTTCGCCGCCGCGACCCTGCCCGCCCTTGCGCTGGCCCAGGATGCGCCGGCAGCCCCTGCCACCCCCGCGCAAGTGACGAACGGGCAGGTCTTTGGCGACTGGACCGTCCGCTGCGAGGCGCTTGGCGTGAATCGCACCCGCTGCATGCTGAGCCAGACCATCTCGGTCCGCGACAGCGGCGCGGTGCTGGCCGATCTTCTGGCATTCTGGACCGATGACGAGGACCAGCGCATTCTGGTGGCACAGGTGCCGGTTGGGGCGCATCTGCCCTCGGGCTTCGTGCTGCAACCCGAAGGCACGGAAGATGAGGCCGACCGGCTGGATTTCGTCTGGCAGACCTGTAATCCGCGCCTGTGCGAAGCCGTCGCCCTGCCCGACCAAGAGTCGCTGGACAAGCTGCTGGGTGCCGAACGGGTCCTGGCTGGTTATCGCCCCGCCGTAGGGGCCGAACCGGCGGTGTTCCCGATCTCGACCAACGGGCTGGTCGAGGGGCTGGAGGCGCTGAAACCCGCCGCAGCCGAATAGCGGCGCGTAAAACGGGGGCTTGCCAAACCGGCAGGCGATGGCCCAGTCTCAACGCATCAAGCTGGACCGCAGAGTTCGGCCCAGAAGGTCCAACCCAGGGAGACTAGGACATGAACAAGCTGCTGAACACGCGGGCGATTCTGCTGGCAAGCGCATTGGCCATCGCGCCCGCGGCCTATGCCGAAACGCCCGCCGATGTGTTGGTCGTGGCCCATACCATTGACGACATCATCAGCCTCGACCCGGCGCAGTCGTTTGAATTTTCGGGCAATGACGTCAGCAACAACACCTATGACCGGCTGGTCGATTTCGATCCGCTGGATCTGGACAAGGGCTTTCAGCCCAGCCTTGCCGAAAGCTGGGAGGTCAGCGAAGACGGCCTGTCGATCACCTTTACCATGCGCGAGGGCGTGACCTTCCATTCCGGCAATCCGGTCCGCGCCGAGGATGCCGCATGGTCGTTGCAGCGCGCCGTCAAGCTGGACAAGACCCCGGCCTTCATCCTGACCCAGTTCGGCTTTACCGCCGACAATGTCGAACAGAAAATCACCTTCGAGGGCAATACCCTCACCCTGACGATGGACAAGCCCTATGCCCCGTCCTTCGTGCTGAACTGCCTGACCGCCAATATCGCCAGCGTGGTCGACAAGGAACTGGTGATGCAGCATGTCGAGGGCGAGGACATGGGCAATACCTGGCTGTCCAATAACGACGCCGGTTCGGGCGCCTATGTGCTGGCCAGCTGGACGCCCAACGAGGCCGTGCAACTGACCGCCTATGAAGACTATTTCCAGGGCGCCCCCGCGATGAAGCGGGTCATCGTCAAGAACGTGCAGGAATCCAGCGCGCAGCGCCTGCAACTGGAAGCCGGCGACATCGACGTGGCCCGCAACCTGACGCCCACCGATGTCGAGGCCGTCAGTGCCTCGGAAGGGATCAAGATCCAGGACGAGCCGCGCGGCCGCATCCTGTATATGGGCCTGAACCAGAAGGACGAGGTGCTGTCGAACCCCGCTGTCATCGAGGCGATGAAATACCTGGTCAATTATCAGGGTATCGCGGACAGCTTCCTCAAGGGGCAGTTCATGGTGCATCAGTCCTTCCTGCCCTCGGGCTATCTGGGCGCGCTGGACGAGATGCCCTGGACCTATGACGTCGAGAAGGCAAAGGCCCTGATCGAAGAGGCCGGGATGTCCGGCAAGACCATCACCACCAAGGTCCGCGACCTGCGCGAATATGTGGACGTGGCACAGGCGCTTCAGGCATCCATGGCCGAGGCCGGGCTGACGCTGAACATCGAACAGATGACCGGCGCGCAGGTGCTGGACGCCTATCGCGCCCGCGAAGTGCCGATCTTCCTGGGCGAATGGGGCCCGGATTATTCCGATCCCAACACCAATGCCGCGACCTTCGCCTATAACCCCGATAACAGCGACGAGGCGAATGCGACCGGCCTTCTGGCCTGGCGCAATGCCTATGCCGTGCCGCAGGCCATGGGCGACGCGACCGTCGCCGCGACGCTTGAACAGGATGGCGACACCCGCGCGACCATGTATCAGGACATCCAGCGCCAATATCAGGCCGAGGCCCCGATCGTGCCGCTGTTCCAGCGGATCGAGCCGACCGGCCTGCGCGAAGGTGTGGAGAACTGGCAATCGGGCAAGACCGTGACCTCGGTGATCTATCGCGCCGTCACCAAGGGCGAGTGATCCTTGTCCGCGACTGATACGGAAAATGACGGGGGGCGGGCCGCTGGTCCGTCCCCTGCCGACCGTCGCGCCGCAACCCGCCGCCGGCTGAAGCGTATCGGCGGGGTGTTTCTGTCGCTGGCGCTGACGATGCTGGGCCTGTTGCTGGTGACATTCATCATCGGCCGCGTCATGCCCATTGATCCGGTGCTGAAGGTCGTGGGCGACCGCGCCACGCAGGCGCAATATGATGCCGCCTATGTCGCCATGGGGCTGGATCAGCCGCTTTATGTGCAGTTCATCCGCTATATCGGCGATGTTCTGACGGGTGATTTCGGTCGCTCGATCTCGACCGGGCAACTGGTCATCAATGATATCAAGCGGGTCTTTCCCGCGACCGTGGAGCTGGCCACGCTTGGCACCCTGATCGGCGTGCTGATCGGCGTGCCGCTTGGCGTGATCGCTGCCGCCAATCGCGGGGGATGGGTCGATCAGGTCGCCCGTGTCGTTGCGCTGATCGGATATTCGATGCCGATCTTCTGGCTGGGGCTGATGGGCCTTCTGATCTTCTATGGCATCCTTGGCTGGGTCGGTGGGCCGGGCCGGCAGGACATCATCTATTCCGGCATGGTGCCCACTGTCACCGGCCTCTTGATGGTCGATTCGCTGATCGCGGGCGATTGGGGGGCGTTCAAGGATGCCTTTTCCCACATCATCCTGCCCGCGTCGCTGCTGGGCTATTTCAGCCTTGCATATATCAGCCGCATGACCCGCAGCTTCATGCTGGAACAGCTTTCCGCCGAATATATCACCACCGCCCGCGTCAAGGGCCTGTCCGAGCGCGGGGTGATCTGGCGCCATGCCTTCCGCAATATCTCGATCCCGCTGATCACGGTGATCGCGCTATCCTTCGGCTCGCTGCTGGAGGGCTCGGTCCTGACCGAGATCATCTTCAGCTGGCCCGGCCTTGGCCAATACGTCACCAAGGCGCTGCTGGCCGGCGACATGAATGCCGTGCTTGGCGGCACCATCGTCATCGGCACCTGCTTCGTCGGGCTGAACCTTCTCAGCGATCTTCTCTATCGCGTGCTGGATCCGAGGTCGAAATGAGCGACGTGCAATACCAAAGCCGCCGCGACTGGCTGTTGACCGACGCGCCCCAGACCCGCCGGCAGGCGCGATTGGGCGCGATCTATCAGGGCTGGCTGACCTTTCGCGCCAACAAGCTGGCGATGTTCGGTCTGGTCATCCTGATCCTGCTGATCGTCATGGCGATCTTCGCGCCGCTTCTGGCGCCCTATAGCCCGTTCAGCCAGGACCTTACCAACCGCTTGCAACCGCCCGGCGCCGCCAATTGGCTGGGCACCGACCATCTGGGCCGCGATATCATGTCGCGGCTGATCCATGGCTCGCGCATCACCTTGTTCATCGTCGGCACGGTGGCGCTGATCGCGCCGATCATCGGTCTGTTCGTGGGCACCGTCGCAGGCTTCGCCGGGGGATGGGTCGACCAGGTGCTTATGCGCATCACCGATATCTTCCTGGCCTTCCCGAAGCTGATCCTCGCGCTCGCCTTTGTCGCTGCCCTCGGCGCAGGCATCGGCAACGCGGTGCTTGCCCTCGCCATCACCGCCTGGCCACCTTACGCGCGCCTTGCGCGGGCGGAAACGCTGACCATCCGCAACGCCGATTTCATCGCCGCCGCCCGGCTGCAAGGTGCCGGTCCCATGCGGCTGCTGATCGGCCATATCTGGCCGCTTTGTATCAGCTCGCTGATTGTCCGCGTGGCGCTGGACATGGCGGGGATCATCCTTTCCGCCGCCGGCCTCGGTTTTCTTGGCCTCGGTGCGCAGCCGCCCATGCCGGAATGGGGGGCGATGATCTCGGACGGGCGCACCTATATCCTCGATTTCTGGTGGGTCGCCGCGATGCCCGGTCTGGCCATCTTCATCGTCTCACTGGCCTTCAACCTGCTGGGCGACGGGCTGCGTGACGTGCTGGACCCGAAAGGGGCGAAAGAATGACCACCGCCTTGCTGTCCGTACAGAACTTGCGCGTGACCTTCCCCACGCGACAGGGCGCGTTTCAGGCCGTGCGCGGCGTCAGCTTCGACCTGGGCCGCGAACGCCTTGGCGTGGTCGGCGAATCCGGTTCCGGCAAATCCATGACCGGCCGCGCGATCCTTGGCCTCGTCCGCCCACCGGGCCGCGTCACCGCCGACCGCCTGACCTTGGGTGACCAGTCGATCCTGAACCTGCCGGAACGCCAGATGCGCGCCATTCGCGGCAATCGCATCAGCATGGTCATGCAGGACCCCAAGTTCAGCCTGAACCCGGTGATGCGCATCGGCGACCAGATTATCGAGGCCTATCGCCTCCATGCCGGAGGCGGCCGCGACGCCGCCCGCCAAAAGGCGCTGGACATGCTGCGCGCCGTCCAGATCCGCGACCCGGAACGGGTCATGGGGGCCTATCCGCACGAGGTTTCGGGCGGCATGGGCCAGCGCATCATGATCGCCATGATGCTGGCCCCTGACCCCGAAATCCTGATCGCGGACGAGCCGACCAGCGCGCTGGATGTCTCGGTTCGTACCGAGGTTCTGAACATCATGGACGGCCTTGTCCGCGACCGGGGGATGGGCTTGATCTTCATCAGCCACGACCTGAACCTGGTCGCGCAATTCTGCGACCGGGTGCTGATCATGTATGCCGGCCGCGTCGTCGAGACACTGGCGGCAAAAGACCTGCACAACGCCCGCCACCCTTACACCCAGGGCCTGCTGAACAGCCTGCCGCGCCTCGACCACCCGGTCGAACGCCTGGCGGTGCTGCAACGACAGGACAGTTGGCGCGACGTCCCCCTGCAAACCGACCTTCCGGGGGGGCTCTGACATGCGCCTGCTTTGGTCCGGAAATATCCCACGGGGGCGCGGGGGTGTGAAACCCCCGCTGCAACGGTGCCGCCCATGCTGACCGTTACCGATCTGAACGTCTGGTTCGGCTATCCCCCCGACCGCGTCGATGCGGTAAAGGCCGCCTCTTTCACTGTCGCGCAAGGCGAAAGCTTTGGCCTTGTCGGCGAATCCGGTTCCGGCAAATCGACGATCCTGCGCGCCATCACCGGGTTGATCGACACCTGGTCCGGCCAGATCGAGGTCGCCGGACAGGCCGTCGCGGGACGCAAACGCGACAGGGCGTTTCACAAGACCGTGCAGATGGTCTTTCAAGACCCCTATGCCAGCCTGCATCCGCGTCATTCGGTTGACCGGGTATTGTCGGAAACGCTGAAATTGCAAGGCATGGACGATATTGACGGCCGTATCAGCAGGCTTCTGAACGATGTGGGCCTTGGGAAGGGCTTCCGCTTTCGCTATCCGCACCAGCTGTCAGGCGGCCAGCGTCAGCGTGTTGCCATCGCTCGCGCCCTGGCTGCCGAACCCAAGCTGTTGCTGCTGGACGAACCTACCAGCGCGCTGGATGTCAGCGTGCAGGCCGAAATCCTGAACCTGTTGACGGACCTGCGGGCCGAACACGGGCTGACCTATGTAATGGTCAGCCATGATCTCGCCGTGGTCGGCCATATGTGCGACCGCCTGGCGGTCATGCGCGGCGGGCGGATCGAGGAAATCATGACAGTCGACCAACTGCGCCATGCCGGTGCGACGCAGGATTATACCCGGCACCTGATCGCCGCCAGTGCCGGATATGAACGCAGCTGATTATAAAATTCCGGCTGCCCATTAAATAATCGCAACGATTATATTTGCAGAATTGAATTAATATATAAAATTTAATCACCGTGCCAATAATGCACATTTTATTTCGGGAGTGATATGCCTGAACCGAACCTGCATTCGATTGCGCGCGGTGATTTGCGGCCTCCGCCCGCAGGGCCACAATCTGCTGGCCACCTGAATCCCTTTGCCGAGCGGCGCAAATCGCCATCCTTGCCAATGGCGGCGAAGCCCGTCCATCCGGCCGCAAATGCGCCGCCCCCCGAGCCCTGGCGAATGAGTCAGTATTTCGAGGCCGATCCGCCTCTGGATCCGATGCATCGCGCCAAAGCCCCAGGGGGCGGGTCCGCGACATCAGCGGTGGGACGGGGCTGGTGGTCATGCTGATGCGAGTTTTCGGCTTTATCCGCGAGGCTTGGCCTGGGGCGCAGAAATTCTGTTCCGGCAAGGGTTGCGCCCGTGCCGGCCATGGCTAGGTTTGCCCGGCATCAACAGGAAACCGGACAGGGATGACAGCCATGCAGCGGGTGAAACTCGGCGCCAGCGAAATCGAGGTCAGCGAGATCTGCCTTGGCACGATGACCTTTGGCCGGCAGACGGACGAGGCCGAGGCGCATGCCCAGATGGATATGGCCCTGCAAGCCGGGATCACCTTCCTGGATTGCGCGGAAATGTATCCGGTCAACCCGATCCGGCGTGACAGCATTGGCGATTCCGAACGCATCATCGGCAGTTGGCTGGCGCGAACCGGCCATCGCGACCGCGTCCAGATCGCGACCAAGATCACTGGCCCCAGCCAAATCGTGAATGACAGCCAGCCCTTTGACGGCGCCGCAGTGACGCGGGCCATCGACGCCTCGCTGGTTCGCCTGGGGACGGATCGCATCGACCTTTATCAGCTACACTGGCCGGTGCGCGGCTCTTATGCCTTCCGCCAAAGCTGGAACTATGATCCCTCGGGGCAGAACCGTGAACGCACGCTGGATCACATGCGCGACGTGCTGGCGGCGCTGGCTGCTGGCGTCAAGGCCGGCAAGATCCGTGCAGCGGGCCTGTCGAATGAAAGCGCCTGGGGTCTGACCCGCTGGATCGACATGGCCGAGGCGGGCGGCGGGCCGCGCATGGCCGCGATCCAGAACGAATATTCCCTGCTTTGCCGTCCCTACGATACCGATCTGGCCGAGGTCGCCGTGAACGAGGACGTCACGCTGCTGGCCTATTCGCCGCTGGCCGCCGGGCTGCTGACCGGAAAATATCAGCAGGGCGCCGTGCCGTCCGACAGTCGTGCCGCGGTGGACCGGGCGTCCGGCGGGCTGGGCAATCTGGGCGGGCGCAAGACCGAGCGCGCCTTGCAGGCCGTCGCGGCCTATCTGGAGCTGGCGGCTGGTGCGGGCTGGGATCCGGTGCATATGGCGATTTCCTGGCAGCTGACGCGGCCGTTCAAGCTGGTCCCGATCATCGGCGCGACCTCGGTGGTGCAGCTGGATCACCTGATCGCGGGATTGGGCCGCCGCATGGATCGCGATCTTGCGAAAACCATCGACCGGCTGAACAAGGCCCATCCCCTGCCATTCTGAAGGCCCGGCCGATTGGGGTCGGGGACGGACCCTTAAAAGCCTTGATGAAACCGTTCCGCCGCTTATCTTGTTGATCCAAAGGCAAGGATGCGAAGGGGCACAGACATGGCGGGCGATCCATACGCGGCATTGGGCGTGTCAAAAACCGCAAGCGATGCCGAGATCAAGAAGGCCTATCGCAAGATCGCCAAGTCCGATCACCCCGACCTGAACCCCGATCCCGCCGCGGCCGAACGGTTCAAGGCCGCCTCTGCCGCCTATGACCTGCTGAAGGATCCAGAACAGCGGCGCCGCTTTGACGCGGGCGAGATCGACGATCAGGGTCAGGAACGGCCTCAGCACCGCTATTACCGGCAGCATGCCGAAGCGGCGGGCAACCCTTATGCGCAGGAATACGGCTTTCAGGGCGACCCCGACCTGTCGGATGTGTTCGAGGATCTGTTCGGACGGCGCGGGCAGGGGGCGGGGCAGGGCGCTTTTCGCGGGTATCGGGCTGGCTCGGGCGGCGGCCCGCGCGAGGCCGATTTCAGCATGCGCGGCCAGGATCACCGTTTCCAGCTGGAGGTCGATTTCCTGACCGCCGCCAAAGGGGGCAAGACCCGCATTTCCCTGCCTGATGGCGGCGATCTGGAGGTGTCGATCCCGAAAGGCGCGCATGAGGGCCAGACCATCCGGCTGAAGGGCAAGGGCGGGCCGGGTTTCGGCAAGGGCGCGCCGGGTGACGCCTATCTGACGCTGTCGGTGGGGCAGCACCCCGATTTTCAGCGCGAAGGCGACGATATTTTCGTCACCCTGCCGATTTCGATCGACGAGGCCATTCTGGGCGGCAAGGTCGCCGTGCCCACCATTGACGGCCCGGTGAACCTGACCATTCCCAAGGGCGCGACCAGCGGGCAAAAGCTGCGCCTGCGCGGCCGTGGCGTCAATGGTGGCGATCAGCAGGTCGAGTTGAAGGTGGTGATGCCGGCCCGGCCCGATGACGAGTTGACGGCATTCATGGAAAACTGGCGCAAGAGCCATGGCTATGATCCGCGCGCCAAGACCAGGACGGGGGGCTGATCCGATGACCCGCATATATACCGAGGCTGAAACCATCGCCGCCATCGACGATCTGACCGGCGAGCGGCTTGTCACCTTCATCCGTGCCCGGATCGTTCAGCCCGTGCAGGGCGAGGCCGGCCAGATGTTCCGCGAGACCGACGTGGCACGCCTGCAATTGCTGTGCGACCTCAGCGATGCCTATGACCTGCCCGAGGATTCGCTGACGATGGTCATGTCGCTGATCGACCAGCTGAACACCATGCGCGGCGATATGCGTGCGCTGATGCAGGCGGTCGCGGCTGAAAACGACGAGGTTCGGCTGCGGATTCACACCCTTATTCGCGACCTGCGCTGAGGCCGGGGCGCCCCGGCATCGTCTCAGTCGTCGCGCCTGCCGCCCCGGCCGCCGCGGCGCTTTTTCAGCCGAGGCTTGCGGGCGGGCAATTCGTCCAGAACGGCCTGCCGGGCCTCGATGCTCATGCCGGCCCAGCCTGCGATCTCGGCCAGGCTGCGATAGCAACCGACGCAGATCCCCTCTTGCGGGTGGATGACGCAGATATTCACGCAGGGGCTTTGGGGTTCCATGCGGGTCCAGACAGGGGTGGTCTTGTTCATGGCCGGCACTCTATGCGGCGGGATGGCGGATGCAAGATGCAAGGGGGTTCCTGTCGCCCTGCGGATATGCTATGAGGCGTCAGCAACAGGAGTTTTAGTCATGGACCAGTCCCACATCTGACCTTTTTCGTTCAGACCTGTGAGGATTCCCCATGCTTGCCGACTTTCTTGATGCTTCTGCCCCCTATCCGATGCGTTTTGCCGATGGCCGGCTGAATCATGGTCTGGTTCACCTGAACCGGGTCATTGATCATCCGAATATCGCGATCGGCGATTTCACCTATGCCAGCAGTTTCGATCCGCCCCAGGACTGGGCCGTGCGGCTGGCGCCTTATACCTATCCCGGCGCGCCCGAATCGCTGCGCATCGGGCGGTTCTGCCAGATCGCCGATCAGGTGAGGATCATCACCGCTTCGGCCAATCATCCGATGGCGGGGATCTCGACCTATCCCTTCGGGATTTTCGATCACCAGCGATTGCCCGACTATATGGACCAGATCACTGGCCTGCCCGATACGGTGATCGGGCATGACGTGTGGCTGGGCGACGGGGTAAGGGTGCTGCCGGGGGTGCGGATCGGGTCGGGCGTGATCGCCGGGGCAGGGGCGGTGATCAGCAAGGATGTGCCCGACTATGCCATCGTCGCAGGCAATCCCGCACGGATCATCCGCTTTCGTTTCGCGCCCGAGCAGATCGCCGCGCTGCTGGCCCTGGGCTGGTGGAACTGGCCGGTCGAGGTCATCAGCCGTGCCACTGCCGCCTTGGCGCGCGCTGATATCGGGGCGCTGTCGGCATTGGCGCAGCGATAACGGCCCGGTTGCCGTCTTTACTTGCCACGGACTTGACCCAAGGCGGGTGAATCCTCAAATTGTCACGCTCTTGTCTCGTCCGGATGACAGAGCTTTGTTCGAAAGGTGATCCGATGTTTCGCTGGTTTGAAAGCCGGCTTGATCCCTATCCGCTGGATCGGCCGCAGATGCCGCCCCGCAATTTCTGGGGCTTCCTGCTGCATTATTCGCGTGGTGCGGTGCCCTGGCTGGTGCTGCTGGCGATCGGCTCTGGCCTGATCGCGCTGATCGAGGTGATGCTGTTCGGCTATCTGGGCGATCTGGTGAACCGCCTGGCCGAAACGCCGCGCGATCAGTTCTGGCAGGTCGAAGGCAGCCGGCTTGCGGTGATGGGCGGGCTGCTGCTGATCGCGCTGCCGGTGCTGAATGCGTTGTCCAGCATGGTGATGCATCAGACCTTGTTGGGCAATTTTCCGCAGCGCATTCGCTGGCAGGCGCATCGCTATCTGCTGCGCCAGTCGGTCGGCTATTTTCAGGATGAATTTGCCGGGCGCATCGCGCAGCGGCTGATGCAGACTGCGCTGGCCGTGCGCGAAGTCGCGATGAAGATGATGGATGTGGCATCCTATGTGATCATCTATTTCATCGGCGCGCTGGTGCTGGCGGCCAGTCAGGACTGGCGCCTCGCCTTGCCCTTTGTGGCCTGGGGCGCGGCTTATGGGGTGATGCTGTGGCAGATCATTCCCCGCCTGGGGCGCGTGGCCGAGGCGCAGGCCGATGCGCGCTCGGCGATGACCGGGCAGGTTGTCGACAGCTACACCAATATCGCGACGGTCAAGCTGTTTTCCCATTCCGACCGCGAAGAGGCCTGGATGCGGCGCGGCATGGACCGCTTCTTGCAGACGGTCTATCGCCAGATGCGCCTGTCGGCGCTTCAGGACATGCTGCTGACGGCGATCAACGTATCGCTGGTGGCGGCGGTGACGGCGGTGGGCCTGATGCTGTGGACCAGCGGGCAGATCTCGGTCGGGGCGGTGGCGGTGGCGGTGCCGCTGGCGCTGCGGCTGAACAACATGGCGCATTGGATCATGTGGGAATTTGCCGCCCTGTTCGAGAATGTCGGCACGGTGCGTGATGGCATCGCCTCGCTGGCCTTGCCGCGCGCGGTTCAGGATGCCCCCGATGCGCGGCCATTGCTGCCAGGTCCGGGTGCGGTGCGGTTCGATCATGTAACCTTCCGATATGGCGCCGACGAGGCCGATCGGCCGCTGGCCGTTCTGGACGACCTGACGCTGCATATCGCGCCGGGCGAGCGGGTCGGGCTGATCGGGCGTTCGGGCGCGGGCAAGTCGACGCTGGTGAATCTGCTGCTGCGCTTTCACGACCTTGAAAGCGGGGCGATCACCATTGACGGGCAGGATGTGTCTCGGGTCACGCAGGACAGTCTGCGCGCGGCAATCGGGGTGGTAACGCAGGACAGTTCGCTGCTGCATCGGTCCGTGCGCGAGAACATCGCTTATGGCCGGCCCGATTCCGCCGAGGACGAGATCTGGGAGGCCGCCGCCATGGCAGAGGCGCAGGGTTTCATTCCCGATCTGTCGGACAGCCATGGCCGTTCCGGTCTGGATGCGCATGTGGGTGAGCGTGGCGTGAAACTGTCTGGCGGCCAACGCCAGCGCATCGCCATTGCCCGCGTGGCGCTGAAAGACGCGCCGGTCCTGGTTCTGGACGAGGCGACAAGTGCCCTGGACAGCGAGGCCGAGGCAGCCATTCAGTCGCGGCTGGATGTGCTGATGGCAGGCAAGACGGTGATCGCCATCGCCCACCGCCTGTCCACCATCGCGGCCATGGACCGGCTGGTCGTGATGGAGGGCGGGCGCATTGTCGAGATGGGCCGCCATGCCGAACTTCTGGCCCAGAATGGGCTGTATGCGCGGCTGTGGTCACGCCAGTCGGGCGGCTTCCTTGCTGCTGATGCGGTCGAGGACGCGGCCGAGTAGCGCATCTGATCGGGCCGGTCGCGCGGGGCGCGCGGTCGGCTGCCTCCGGCGGGGATATTTGGATGAAGAAGAAAGGGCGCGTAAACGCCCTTGCGCCGCGCGCGGCTGTGGCGTAAACGGACCTCCGGCCTTAGGGGTATAGCTCAGTTGGTAGAGCATCGGTCTCCAAAACCGAGGGTCGTGGGTTCGAGTCCCCCTGCCCCTGCCAGGCCTTTCCGAACAGTTGAAGTGCTGTCGTTGACCTGATCCGCCGTCGGGCGTATCGGGATTCATGCTGTCCCAGAAAGCCCGCTATGCCTTTCATGCCATGACCTATCTTGCCCGCAAGGGCGAGCCGGCCTCGGTTGCCGAGATCGCGGCCGCAGAGGCGATGCCGGTCAAGTTTCTGGAACAGGTGATGGCGGCGCTGAAGGCCGACGGGCTGGTGATTTCGCGGCGCGGGGCAGGGGGTGGCTATCGCCTGGCGCGGCCTGCCGATCAGATCAGCTTTGCCGCCGTGTTGCGCTGCATCGACGGGCCGCTTGCCCTTGCGCCCTGTGTCAGCCAGCGGGCGTATGCGCCTTGTGCCGATTGCAAGACACCCGAGGAATGCGAGATCAGCCGGGTCCTGATGGCCGTGCGCGACACCACGGCGCTGCTGCTGGAGGGCACCTCGCTGGCCGAGATGATCGGCGGGCCCAGAATTTCGTTTCGTTAGTGGCGCCCGTGGGCCGAATCCGGGCGGATCGGCGGGGTGAAGCGTCACAGCCATTTATCCCAGTTTACAGATGGGAATTATAGATTAATGATTCGCCCAGTTTCGGGAGAATCGGATGGAAGATTCGTTCATGCTGTTCGCGCTGGTGGGCTTTCTGGCCCAGATCGTGGATGGCGCGTTGGGCATGGCCTATGGTGTGGTGTCGTCCTCGGTTCTGCTGAGCTTTGGGGTGACGCCGGCTGCCGCCTCGGCCGCGGTGCATGCCGCCGAGTGTTTTACCACCGGGGCCAGCGCCGCCAGTCATGTCTGGCATCGCAATGTGAACTGGCGCCTGTTCTGGGCGCTGATGCCAGCCGGCGTTCTGGGCGGCGTTCTGGGGGCCTATCTGCTGACCAGTTTCGATGCCGGGTTCATGCGCCCTGTCGTGGCCGCCTATCTGGGACTGATGGGCATCTATATTCTGTGGCGTGCCTATAACTTTCCCGATCAATATCGCGAGCATACGCGTGGTTTTGCCGGCGGGCTTGGCGTGGTCGGCGGCTTCATGGATGCGGCGGGCGGCGGTGGCTGGGGTCCGGTTGTGTCGACCGGCCTGCTGGGCACCGGAGGGGCGCCGCGCCCGGTGATCGGCACCGTGAATACGGCCGAGTTCTTTCTGACGCTGGCGGTTTCGGTCGCCTTCCTTGGTGCGCTGCTGACCGGGTATTGGGAAAATGAGGCCGGATTGGCCGGCCATGGCAGCGCCATTCTGGGCCTGATCGTGGGCGGCCTGGCGGCGGCGCCCTTGGCGGGCTATGTCGTGCGCGTTATTCCGCATCGGATGTTGCTGGTCATCGTGGGTGTGCTGATCTGCGCGTTGTCGATCTATCAGACCTCGCGGCTGCTTTGATGGCCGTTGATTCCCTGCTGCCATCCTTGCGCGACCCGATCTGTCGCGCATAGGGTGGCGTCGCTGGCAAGGATCGGTGGCAACGGTGGGTGGCCGTTCCATGGGATGTTGCGCGGATGGCAGAGAAAGAAATGCAGGAAGGCCGGGTTTGAGCGTATCCATCCATGTCGGCGCACATAAGACCGCCACGACGCATCTGACCAATTGTATTGACCGGATCGAACGGCAGATGATCGCCGCAGGCACGATGTTTCTGGGCCCGGAAAGCCTGCGCCATGCGCCGCTGAACCTGCGGGCGCTGCTGAACCGGCCCGACGCCAACGCCGAGAAACAGGCCAGCGGCAGTGCGATTCTGCGCGGGCTGATCGACGACCACCGCAATCTCGTCATCTCGGAAGAACAGATTTTGGGCGCCATCGCCAATGGCAACCTGACGGATGAGGCGGGGCGCGTCTATCCGAAGGCGGGGATGCGCCTGCGTCATCTGCTTGACCTGATCGGCACGCGGGACGTGACGGTCTTTCTGGCCTGCCGGTCGCCGGCCGATTTCCTGACCTCGGCCTTTGGGGAATATCTGCGCCATAACGGCCCGTTGCGGATCGAGGATTTTCTGGGCGATTTCGACCCAAGGGCACTGCGCTGGTCCGAACTGGCCGAGCGGTTGATGCAGGAAAGCGGAGCCGCGCGCATGATCTGCTGGCGCTATGAGGATCTGGCCGCTATCCGGCCCGAATTGCTGCGCAGCCTGTTGGGGCCGGATCTGGCTGCGATCGTGCCGGATCTGCCGCCGACCCGATTAGGCCTGTCGGATGCGGCCTATCGGGCGCTGCTGGCGCAGTCCGAAGGCGATACGGCGACGCGCGAGATGACCGGGAAGGTTCTGAGGGCGATGCCCAAGCAGGGGCAGGCGGATCGCTTGCGGGCGCTGCCGCAGGCGTTGCATGACGAATGCGACCGGCTATACGCCGCCGATTGCGCCCGGATCGCGGCCATGCCGGCGGTTCGGTTCCTGTCACCGCCTGTGCAGGGTTGAAAGGCGCGCAGGGCTTCGCTACATCAGGGCCGCATTCTTATTAGGAGGCCGCACGTGGCCAACCCCGTCAAGTTCATCGCCGAGGTCCGCGCCGAGGCCGCCAAGATCACCTGGCCCACGCGGCGCGAGGTCGTGACAACCACCATCATGGTGCTGATCATGGCCGCGCTGACCAGCGTGTTCTTCTTTCTGGTCGACCTGATCATTCGGTTCGGCCTGACCGAAGGGTTGCGCGCCATCAGCGGCTGACGGGGCTTGCATTCGCCGGTTGGGGGGGCTATTCCCGCCCGACCTGCCCGGACTGCGGCGTGCATCGATTCGATATGCGCGCCGATTTCAATTTTGCCGGGCCAATTGAATTCAATGGGTTAGCGTTGTGCATCCGCGTCGCGCCCTTCAGGATCAGGGATCGCTAGAGGCATGGCAAAACGTTGGTATTCGGTCAGCGTCCTGTCGAATTTCGAAAAGAAGGTCGCCGAGGCGATCCGTCAGGCAGTGGCCGAAAAGGGCCTTGAGGAACAGATCGACGAAGTTCTGGTCCCGACTGAAGAAGTGATCGAGATCCGGCGCGGCAAGAAGGTGACGTCCGAGCGGCGCTTTATGCCCGGTTATGTGCTGGTGCACATGGAAATGTCGGATCGGACCTATCATCTGGTCAATTCGATCAACCGGGTCACGGGTTTTCTTGGTGCCCAGGGCAAGCCGATGCCGATGCGCGATGACGAGGTGAACTCGATCCTCAACCGGACCGGCGATGGCGAACAGGCGGCGCCGCGCAATCTGATTCGCTTTGATGTGGGCGAGACCGTGAATGTCACGGATGGCCCGTTCGAGGGCTTCTCGGGCATGGTCGAAGAGGTCGACGAGATTTCCTCGCGCATCAAGGTCACCGTTTCGATCTTTGGTCGGCCAACGCCGGTCGAACTGGAATTCACGCAGGTTTCCAAGACCGCGTGATGTCGCCGCGGGAGGCGTATGCCGCACCGCTAAATCGGCCCCAAGGGGTCTGATGATGAAGGAGAAGGCCAGATGGCCAAGAAAGTAGTCGGGCAGCTGAAGCTGCAAATCAAGGCGCAGGAAGCAACGCCTTCGCCCCCGGTCGGCCCTGCTTTGGGTCAGCGCGGGATCAACATCATGGAATTCTGCAAAGCGTTCAACGCCAAGACGCAGGAAATGACCAAGGGTTCGCCTGTTCCGGTCGTGATCACCTATTACCAGGACAAGTCGTTCACCTTCGAGACCAAGACTTCGCCCGCCTCTTACCTGCTGAAGCAGGCCGCTGGCCTGAAGCCGGTCGGCAAGCGCAACCGCGCCAAGGGTTCGGAAAAGCCGGGCCGCAACGTCGCCGGTTATGTGACCGTCAAGCAGGTTCGCGAGATCGCCGAAGCCAAGATGAAGGACCTGTCGGCCAATGACGTCGATCAGGCCATGAAGATCATCCTGGGCTCGGCCCGCTCGATCGGTATCGAGGTGAAAGGCTAAGCCATGGCAAAGATTGCAAAGAAAAAAGCCGCTGCCCGCGCTGCCTTTGAAGGCAAGTCCAACCTGACGGTTGCCGACGCGGTCAAGCTGGTGAAAGCCAATGCCAGCGCGAAATTCGACGAAACCGTCGAAATCGCGATGAACCTGGGCGTTGACCCGCGCCATGCCGACCAGATGGTCCGTGGCGTCGTCACGCTGCCCGCTGGCACCGGCAAGGACGTTCGCGTCGCCGTTTTCGCCCGTGGCCCCAAGGCTGACGAAGCCAAGGCCGCCGGTGCGGATATCGTTGGCGCCGAGGACCTGATGGAAACCATTCAGGGCGGCAAGATCGACTTTGATCGCTGCATCGCCACGCCGGACATGATGGCGCTGGTTGGCCGTCTGGGCAAGATCCTGGGCCCGCGCAACCTGATGCCGAACCCGCGTGTCGGCACCGTGACCATGGATGTGGCTGCCGCAGTGCAGGCCGCCAAGGGCGGTGAAGTGCAGTTCAAGGCCGAGAAAGCCGGCGTCGTCCATGCCGGTATCGGCAAGGTGTCCTTCACCGAGGACAAGCTGGCCGAGAACCTGCGCGCCTTTGTCGAGGCTGTTGGCCGGGCCAAGCCCGCAGGCGCGAAAGGGACCTATATGAAAAAGGTCTCGATCAGTTCGACCATGGGGCCGGGCGTTTCGGTCGACATCACCGACGCCACCGGCAACTGATGGCCACCGGGCATCGCCCCTGCGGCGGTGCCTGCCATCAGCGACCGGCGATTCGTCTTCGCCAATGTCCCAGAAATATTCGCGCCCGTCGCATCAGCGGCGGGCGCGGTTTCATGTAGAACCGCGCATTCGCCCCGAAATAATCGTCCTGAAACCCCTTCAGGAACCGCCCGATCCCGGTCCCCTTGCGAAAGGCGTCGCGGATGACGGGCAGGCGCGGTCCCCATTCATGGCAGTGAAAGATGCGGATATCGGGACTGTTCAGAAGCCGCAGCCCCCAGATGTCCATGGCGGCGACATAATCCTCGGCCGCGCCCTCGCTTGAGAAGCGGCCATAGCGGTCCTGCGATCCTTCGGTGCCACGCTGAAATTCCAGCCAGTCGGCGGGGCGGATCATCAGAAAGCCGTTGCTGATCCTTTGGGTCAGCGCGAAGTGTGCATCCGTCAATGGCCGATCGGCGCGATAGGGCAGGGTGGTGCCGGTCAGGAACCGGGCGCCCTGGGCCTGCATCAGCGCCCAGGCCGGGTCTTGCCAGTTCAGGTCCGGTTGGCGGAACGGAATATTGTCCAGCCTGACCACGCAGCCGAAATCGGTCTGCACCGCCGCAAACTGGGCGGCAAGCAAGGGGTTCTCGTCGGTCGTCGTTTCAGCGGCGGTGGTTGTGCCCAGAACGTGCAACTGGATGTCATGGCAGGCGCAGAGTGCGCCGAGGCTGGCCCTGATCTGATCCTGTTGACCGACATGGACGATCAGCGCTGTCACTGGCCAGTCAAGAAACTCGATCCAGTCCTGAAGAATCAGGCAATGATGCTCCTGAAGTACGAATGTCAAAAGGCTGACAGACGGTCGCCCCTGCTGGGTGTTCATCTCGGCCCTCGCCGTTGAGTTTTTCCTAGAGACATGATCTGAAAGTACAATATCGCCGTTAATGCGGCAATCCGCATCGCGTGACCGTGGCTGAATTAGGGCTTGGCATTCGCCGGCGTCCGGCCTATACACCCCGCTCGTGTCGCGCTCGTGCTTTTACGGGCGCACACTCACGTCCGAGACGGAGGGTGCCCCGCCAATATGGTGACGGCTTAATTTCCTTCCTGAGATGGGAACAAGCATTTTTCCGAAGGTTCGACCTTCGGGCGATCTTGCCCCGCGCGGACCCGCTCCGGTCCATTGCGGCCCGGAACTAGAAGAGCCGGGGGGAAACCCCCAACTTGGAGTGAAACCGTGGATAGAGCACAAAAAGAACAGGTGGTCGAGGAACTCGGCCAGATCTTTGACAGCTCTGGCGTCGTGGTGGTTGCCCACTACGAGGGGATGACGGTTGCGCAAATGCAGGACCTGCGCGCGCGTATGCGCGAAGAAGGCGGGTCCGTCCGTGTTGCCAAGAACAGGCTCGCCAAGATCGCCCTGGAGGGTAAGCCTTGCGCAAGCATCGCCGATTTCCTGACGGGCATGACCGTGCTTACCTATTCGGAAGATCCCGTGGCTGCGGCCCGGGTCGCCGAAAAATACGCCAAGGATAACGATAAATTCGTGATCCTGGGCGGTGCAATGGGTGACACGGCGCTTGATCCGGCCGGTGTGAAAGCCGTGGCCGCCATGCCGTCGCGTGAGGAGCTTATCGCTTCGATCGTGGCTGCGATTGGCGCCCCCGCCTCGAACATCGCCGGTGCGATTGGCGCACCTGCCTCGAACATCGCGGGCATCCTCACGACTCTGGAAGAGCGTGAGGCCGCTTGACGCAACCCGATCCCGTCGTGGGTTTGAAACCCGACGTTGGAACACCTTTATGAGAGAACGGAAAAATGGCTGATCTGAAAAAACTCGCCGAAGAAATCGTGGGCCTGACCCTGCTGGAAGCCCAGGAACTGAAGACCATCCTGAAGGATGAATACGGCATCGAGCCCGCCGCTGGCGGCGCCGTGATGGTTGCTGGCCCTGCCGCCGCTGCCGATGCCGCTGAAGAGAAGACCGAATTCGACGTCGTTCTGGTCGATGCCGGCGCCAACAAGATCAACGTGATCAAGGAAGTGCGCGGCATCACCGGTCTGGGCCTGAAAGAAGCCAAGGACCTGGTTGAAGCCGGTGGCAAAGTCAAAGAAGGCGCTGCCAAGGACGAAGCCGAAGAAATGAAGAAAAAGCTTGAAGCGGCTGGCGCCAAGGTCGAGCTGAAGTAATCCTTTCATGCGGGCGGCTCACGAATGGGCCGCCCGCATTTTTTTTATCGGCAGGGGGGGGATGATGGCGCCGCGATATCTTTTCATCTGCCCGAACCTGACCGCGCCCTCGGGCGGAATTGCGGTTCTTTATGACTGCGTCAGCATCCTGCGGCAGGCTGGTTATGATGCCTTTGTCGTCCATGAAGGGCCGGGCATTCGCTATCCGCTGTACCCCGAGGATGTGCCGATCCTTTATACGCTGAAGACCCGTCAGAACCGCATTGGCCGCATCGGCATGAGGGCACGCCCCGGCTATGGCGCGGCGATCTTGCGCGACCGGATCACCGGCGCGAAGGATCGGATGGTGCATCTGACCGAGCGCGACGTCCTTGTCGCGCCAGAGTTCATGCTGACCGATGTGATCGACTCGTTTCCGGGGCAACCGAAGATCGTTCTGTCGCAAAATTCCTTCGCCTATCTGGATTCGGTCTATACGTTGAACCGCTTTGGCCTGGATTGCGACGACGGGGTGATCGCAAATATCGGTATCAGCCGCAGTTGCCTGGAGGCCTTTGACCTTGTCGGCGGGCGGGCGCCACATTATGTCCCGGTAAGCCCAAATCTTTCATTGTTCGATTTTCGTGAAACCAAATCCGCGAAGATCGCCTATATGCCCAGGAAACGCCCTGAAGAGGCCGTGCTGATCGACCGCGCCTTGCGTCAGCGTGGCCGGATCGGGCAATTTGATCTGTGCCGTATCGACGGCATGCCCCAACCCGAGGTTGCCGCCCATCTGGGCGACAGCCTGATCTTCATCTCGCTGATGAAAGCTGAGGCGCTTGGTTTCCCGGCGATCGAGGCGATGGCCTCGGGCTGTATCGTCGTGGGATATACCGGCTTTGGCACGGAAGAATATTTTGACGAGACGACGGGTTTCCCGATCACCGAAGGGGATACCGCAGGTCTGGTCAAGACGGTCGAGGCGGTGGTGGCGGAATATGCGGCCGATCCGACGCGGCTGGATGCCATGCGGCGCCGCGCCTCGGAGGTGGTTCGGACGCGCTATAATCCGCAGCGGTTCCGTCAGGCTTTGCTGAAGACATGGGACGCGATCAGCAGCAACACGCAGGGAGGGCAGGGTTAGGCCGGTGATCGCAAGGAAGTTGGCGAAGGGGGGTTGCAATTGTTCTTGACAATGCTAGATAACTTCGCTCGCGATTCTTTTTCTCTGTTATGCTGCCCCAAGCGAAGGTCATCCATTCATCAAACTGGCCGTGATGTGGCTTTTCCGCGGCTGCTCTTGCAAAGTTCCGTTTGTTTACGGGCCTTTGCCGGATCAGCATTCAGGTTCGGGTGAGGCGCTGTGGGAAGCCCTCTGGTATTGAACCGATCTGATCTACAACCCGGCGCCCCCCGCTTACCCCGAGCGGGCAGGCGCATGACGTGTTGAAAAAGGAAGTCTTCCGCATGGCGCAAGCTTATGTCGGCCAGAAGCGCATCCGGCGCTATTACGGCAATATCCGCGAAGTTCTTGAAATGCCGAACCTCATCGAGGTTCAGAAATCCAGCTATGACCTGTTCCTGCGCTCGGGTGACGCGCCGCAGCATCAGGATGGCGAGGGTATCCAGGGCGTTTTCCAATCGGTCTTTCCGATCAAGGACTTCAACGAGACCGCCACCCTGGAATTCGTGAAATACGAGCTGGAAAAGCCGAAATACGACGTGGACGAATGCCAGGCGCGCGACATGACCTATGCCGCCCCGCTGAAGGTGACGCTGCGTCTGATCGTGTTCGATGTCGATGAAAACACCGGCGCCAAGTCGGTCAAGGACATCAAGGAACAGGACGTCTATATGGGCGACATGCCCCTGATGACCCAGAACGGCACGTTCATCGTGAACGGGACCGAGCGCGTGGTCGTCAGCCAGATGCACCGCAGCCCCGGCGTGTTCTTCGATCACGACCGCGGCAAGACCCACAGCTCGGGCAAGCTGCTGTTTGCCTGCCGTATCATCCCCTATCGCGGCAGCTGGCTGGACTTTGAATTTGACGCCAAGGACCTGGTCTTTGCGCGCATCGACCGCCGCCGGAAGCTGCCGGTGACGACGCTGCTCTATGCCCTGGGCATGGATCAGGAAGGCATCATGGACGCCTTCTATGACACCGTCGACTACAAGTTGCAGCGCGCCGGCAAGGGCAAAGAGGGTGGTTGGGTTACCCGCTTCTTCCCCGAGCGCGTGCGCGGCACCCGTCCCAGCTATGACCTGGTCAATGCCGATACCGGCGAGGTGATCACCAAGGCCGGCGACAAGGTGACGCCGCGTCTGGTCAAGCAATTGCTGGAATCGGGCGAGCGGGTGAACCTGCTGGTCCCGTTCGAGCGTATCGTCGGCCGCTTTGTCGCCAAGGATATCGTCAATGACGAGACCGGCTTCATCTATGCCGAGGCCGGTGACGAGATCACGGCGGAATATAACAAGGAAGGCGAATTGTCGGGCGGCGTGCTGAAAGTGCTGCTGGACAATGACGTCACCGATATTCCGGTGCTGGACATCGACCACGTCAATGTCGGTCCCTATATCCGCAACACCATGGCCGCCGACAAGAACATGGGCCGCGACACCGCGCTGATGGATATCTATCGCGTCATGCGTCCGGGCGAGCCGCCCACCGTCGAAGCCGCCAGCACCCTGTTCAACAGCCTGTTCTTTGACAGCGAGCGTTACGACCTGTCGGCCGTCGGTCGCGTGAAGATGAACATGCGCCTTGATCTGGACGCGCCGGACACGCAGCGCACCCTGCGTCACGAGGATATCGTGGCCTGTGTGCGCGGCCTGGTCGAGTTGCGCGATGGCAAGGGCGAGATCGACGATATCGACCATCTGGGCAACCGCCGGGTGCGTTCGGTCGGTGAGTTGATGGAAAACCAGTATCGCGTCGGCCTGCTGCGGATGGAGCGTGCCATCCGCGAGCGGATGTCGGGCGTCGAGATCGACACCGTCATGCCGCAGGACCTGATCAATGCCAAGCCGGCGGCGGCTGCTGTCCGCGAATTCTTCGGTAGCTCGCAGCTGTCGCAGTTCATGGACCAGACCAACCCGCTGTCGGAAGTGACGCATAAGCGGCGCCTGTCGGCCCTTGGGCCGGGCGGTCTGACGCGCGAGCGTGCTGGTTTTGAGGTGCGCGACGTTCACCCGACCCATTACGGCCGGATGTGCCCGATCGAAACGCCGGAAGGTCAGAACATCGGCCTGATCAACAGCCTGGCGACCTTTGCCCGCGTCAACAAATACGGCTTCATCGAAACCCCGTACCGCAAGGTGATCGAGGGCAAGGTGACCGACGACGTGGTCTATATGTCCGCGACCGAGGAAATGCGTCACACCGTGGCGCAGGCCAACGCGCAGCTGGATGATGACGGCAAGTTCGTCAACGAACTGGTCAGCACCCGTCAGGCGGGCGATTTCATGCTGAACCCGGTCGATGCCGTCGATCTGATCGACGTATCGCCCAAGCAGCTGGTCTCGATCGCTGCCGCGCTGATCCCCTTCCTGGAAAACGACGACGCCAACCGCGCGCTGATGGGCTCGAACATGCAGCGTCAGGCCGTGCCTCTGCTGCGGGCCGAGGCACCGTTTGTCGGCACCGGGATGGAGGCCATCGTGGCCCGCGATTCCGGCGCCGCCATCATGGCGCGCCGCGGCGGTGTGATCGACCAGGTTGATGCGCAGCGTATCGTTGTGCGCGCGACCGAGGATCTGGGCGCGGGCGACGCGGGCGTGGACATCTATCGTCTGCGCAAGTTCAAGCGTTCGAACCAGTCCTCGACCATCAACCAGCGTCCGCTGATCAAGGTGGGCGAGCGGGTGCAGAAGGGTCAGGTCATCGCTGACGGTCCCTCGACCGATCAGGGCGAACTGGCCATAGGCCGCAACGTGGTCGTCGCGTTCATGCCGTGGAACGGCTATAACTACGAAGACTCGATCCTGATTTCCGAGCGGATCCACCGCGATGACGTGTTCACCTCGATCCATATCGACGAATACGAAGTGGCGGCTCGCGACACCAAGCTTGGGCCCGAGGAAATCACCCGCGACATCCCGAACGTCGGTGAAGAGGCGCTGCGCAACCTCGACGAGGCTGGCATCGTCTATATCGGCGCCGAGGTCGGACCGGGCGATATTCTGGTGGGCAAGATCACGCCGAAGGGTGAAAGCCCGATGACGCCGGAAGAAAAGCTTCTGCGCGCCATCTTCGGCGAGAAAGCTTCGGACGTGCGCGATACCTCGCTGCGCCTGCCGCCCGGTGCTTACGGCACCATCGTCGAGGTCCGGGTGTTCAACCGCCACGGCATCGACAAGGACGAGCGTGCCTTGCAGATCGAGCGCGAGGAAGTGGAACGTCTGGCCCGTGACCGGGACGACGAACAGCACATTCTGGACCGCAACATCTATGCGCGTCTGAAAACGCTGATCTTGGGCAAGAAGGCCGTGAAAGGCCCGAAAGGCATCAAGGCCGGCGCGCTGATCGACGACGAATTGCTGGGCACGCTGTCGCGCGGCCAGTGGTGGCAGCTTGCTGTCAGCGAAGAGGATGTTGCCAAGGAAGTCGAGGCGCTGAACCAGCAATACGACAACCAGAAGAAGGCGCTGGAAAACCGCTTCGAGGACAAGGTCGAGAAGGTCCGTCAGGGCGACGACCTGCCGCCGGGCGTGATGAAGATGGTCAAGGTGTTCGTGGCGGTGAAGCGCAAGCTTCAGGCCGGGGACAAGATGGCCGGTCGTCACGGCAACAAGGGCGTCGTGTCCAAGGTCGTCCCGATGGAGGACATGCCCTTCCTTGCGGATGGCACCCCCGTCGATCTGGTTCTGAACCCGCTGGGCGTGCCGTCGCGTATGAACGTCGGTCAGATCCTGGAAACGCATATGGGTTGGGCCAGCCGTGGTCTGGGTCTGAAAATCGACGAGGCGCTGGAAGATTACCGGCGCAATGGCGACATGACCCCGGTTCGCGAAGCGATGAAGATCGGATATGGCGACGACCTGTATGCCGAGACCTTTGAGGGCATGGATGACGACCTGCTGGTCGAACACGCCAGCACCGTTCGCAGCGGTGTGCCGATCGCCACGCCCGTCTTTGACGGTGCGAAAGAGGCTGACGTGAACGACGCGCTGAAGCGCGCCGGTTTCGACACCTCGGGTCAGTCGGTGGTCTTTGATGGCCGCACGGGCGAGCAGTTCGCGCGTCCGGTCACGGTTGGCATGAAGTATGTCCTGAAGTTGCATCACCTTGTCGATGACAAGATGCATGCCCGCTCGACCGGCCCGTACTCGTTGGTCACGCAGCAGCCGCTGGGTGGTAAGGCGCAGTTCGGTGGTCAGCGTCTGGGTGAGATGGAGGTCTGGGCGCTGGAAGCTTACGGCGCCGCCTATACCCTGCAGGAAATGCTGACGGTGAAGTCGGATGACGTCGCTGGCCGGACCAAGGTCTATGAAAGCATCGTGAAGGGCGAGGACAATTTCGAGGCCGGCGTGCCGGAATCGTTCAACGTTCTCGTCAAAGAGGTCCGGGGTCTGGGCCTCAACATGGAACTCCTGGATGCGGAGGAGGACGAGTAACGGTGCGTGCAAGCACGCACCCTACGGTCCGAATTCGGTAGGGTGCGTGGTCCCCACGCACCTTTCCTCCCCCGTGCCCTTCATTAGGAATTGAAAATGAACCAGGAACTCGCCACCAATCCGCTGAACCCGCTGGCCCCGCCGCGGCAGTTCGACGAAATCAAGATCTCGCTGGCCTCGCCCGAAGAAATTCTGGCTTGGTCGTTCGGCGAGGTGAAAAAGCCCGAAACCATCAACTACCGCACGTTCAAGCCGGAACGTGACGGTCTGTTCTGCGCGCGCATTTTTGGCCCGATCAAGGACTATGAATGCCTGTGCGGCAAATACAAGCGCATGAAATATCGCGGTCTGGTCTGCGAAAAATGCGGCGTGGAAGTGACCCTGCAAAAGGTCCGCCGCGAGCGTATGGGCCATATCGAACTGGCCGCGCCCGTTGCGCATATCTGGTTCCTGAAATCGCTGCCGTCCCGCATCGGCCTGATGCTGGACATGACGCTGCGCGATCTGGAACGGATCCTGTATTTCGAAAACTACGTCGTGATCGAGCCCGGTCTGACCGACCTGACCTATGGCCAGTTGCTGACCGAGAAAGAATTCCTTGATGCACAGGACCAGTACGGCGCCGACGCCTTTACCGCCGATATCGGTGCCGAGGCGATCCGCACCATGCTGGCCAATATCGACCTGGAATCGACCGCCGAGCAACTGCGCGAAGAGCTGAAGGAAGCCACGGGCGAGCTGAAGCCGAAGAAAATCATCAAGCGGCTGAAGATCGTCGAATCCTTCCTCGAGTCGGGCAACCGGCCCGAATGGATGGTGCTGACCGTGATCCCGGTCATCCCGCCGGAACTGCGTCCGCTGGTTCCGCTGGATGGCGGCCGTTTCGCGACTTCGGACCTGAACGATCTGTATCGCCGGGTCATCAACCGCAACAACCGTCTGAAGCGCCTGATCGAATTGCGCGCACCCGACATCATCGTCCGCAACGAAAAGCGGATGTTGCAGGAATCGGTCGATGCGCTGTTCGATAACGGCCGTCGTGGCCGCGTGATCACCGGAAACAACCGTCGCCCGCTGAAATCGCTGTCTGACATGCTGAAGGGCAAGCAGGGCCGCTTCCGCCAGAACCTTCTGGGCAAGCGCGTGGACTTCTCGGGTCGTTCGGTCATCGTGACCGGCCCGGAACTGAAGCTGCATCAGTGCGGCCTGCCGAAGAAGATGGCCTTGGAGCTGTTCAAGCCTTTCATCTATTCGCGGCTTGAGGCGAAGGGGCTTTCCTCGACGGTCAAGCAGGCCAAGAAGCTGGTCGAGAAGGAACGTCCCGAGGTCTGGGATATTCTGGACGAGGTGATCCGCGAGCACCCGGTTCTGCTGAACCGTGCGCCGACGCTGCACCGTCTTGGGATTCAGGCGTTCGAACCGATCCTGATCGAAGGCAAGGCGATCCAGCTGCACCCGCTGGTCTGCTCGGCCTTCAACGCTGACTTCGACGGCGACCAGATGGCCGTGCACGTTCCGCTGAGCCTTGAGGCCCAGCTGGAAGCGCGCGTCCTGATGATGTCGACGAACAACGTTCTGTCGCCCGCCAACGGCGCGCCGATCATCGTTCCGTCGCAGGACATGATCCTTGGTCTCTATTACGTGTCGATGATGCGTGAGGGGATGAACGGCGAAGGCATGGTCTTTGCCAATACCGACGAGGTCGAACACGCCCTTGCCGCAGGCGAGGTGCATCTGCACGCCAAGATCACCGCGCGTCTGAAGCAGATCGACGAAGACGGCAACGAGGTCATGCAGCGCTTTGAAACCACGCCGGGTCGCATCCGGCTTGGCACGCTGCTGCCGCTGAACGCCAAGGCGCCGTTCGAGCTGGTCAACCGCCTGCTGCGCAAGAAAGACGTGCAGCACGTCATCGACACCGTTTACCGCTACTGCGGCCAGAAAGAGGCCGTGATCTTCAGTGACAAGATCATGGGTCTGGGCTTCCGCGAAGCTTTCCGTGCCGGCATCAGCTTTGGCAAGGACGACATGGTGGTCCCCGACAACAAGTGGGACATCGTCGGCGAAGTGCAGGAGCAGGTGAAAGAGTTCGAACAGCAATATCTGGACGGTCTGATCACCCAGGGCGAGAAGTACAACAAGGTCGTCGACGCCTGGTCGAAATGCAACGATCGCGTGACCGAGGCCATGATGGCCACGATCTCGGCCACCAAGAAGGACGATGCCGGCGCCGAACTGGAACCGAACAGCGTCTATATGATGGCCCATTCGGGCGCGCGGGGTTCGGTCAGCCAGATGAAACAGCTGGGCGGGATGCGCGGTCTGATGGCCAAGCCCTCGGGCGAGATCATCGAGACGCCGATCATCTCGAACTTCAAGGAAGGTCTGACCGTTCTTGAATACTTCAACTCGACCCACGGCGCCCGGAAAGGTCTGTCGGATACCGCGTTGAAGACCGCGAACTCGGGCTATCTGACCCGTCGTCTGGTCGACGTGGCGCAGGACTGCATCGTGCGCGAGCATGATTGCGGCACTGACCGCGCGATCACCGCGACGGCGGCCGTCAACGATGGCGAGGTCATCTCGCCTCTCAGCGAGCGTGTGCTGGGCCGGACCGCGGCCGACGACGTTCTGGTTCCGGGCAGCGACGAGATCATCGTCCGCGCCGGCGACCTGATCGACGAGCGCAAGGCCGACGAGATCGAGGAATCGGGCGTGCAGTCGGTGCGCATCCGGTCGGCGCTGACCTGCGAAAGCGACGATGGCGTTTGCGCGATGTGCTATGGCCGCGACCTGGCCCGTGGCACGCTGGTCAATATCGGCGAGGCTGTCGGCATCATCGCCGCCCAGTCCATCGGCGAACCCGGCACGCAGCTGACGATGCGGACCTTCCACATCGGCGGCATCGCACAGGGTGGCCAGCAGTCGTTCATGGCGGCGAACCAGGAAGGCACGGTGTCGTTCCAGAACGAGAACGTGCTGGAAAACGCCTCGGGCGAACTGATCGTGATGAGCCGCAACATGCAGCTGCACGTGATGAACGCGCAGGGCGAATCCGTGGCCAGCCACAAGCTGTTCTACGGTTCCAAGCTGTTCGTGCGCGAAGGCGACAAGGTCGTTCGCGGTCAGAAGATGTTCGAATGGGATCCCTATACCCTGCCGATCATCGCCGAAAAGGCGGGCATGGCGCGCTTTGTCGACCTTCTCTCGGGCCTGTCGGTCCGTGACGAGACCGACGATGCCACCGGCATGACCCAGAAGATCGTCAGCGATTGGCGCTCGGCCCCCAAAGGCAACGACCTGAAGCCCGAGATCATCATCATGGGCGAGGATGGCGAACCGGTGCGCAACGACGCGGGTAATCCGGTCACCTATCCGATGTCGGTGGATGCGATCCTTTCCGTCGAGGACGGTCAGGAAATCAAAGCCGGCGACGTGGTGGCACGTATCCCGCGCGAAGGCGCCAGGACCAAGGACATCACCGGGGGTCTTCCCCGCGTGGCGGAACTGTTCGAGGCCCGTCGTCCCAAGGATCACGCGATCATCGCCGAAATCGACGGTTATGTGCGCTTTGGCAAGGACTACAAGAACAAGCGCCGCATCGCCATCGAGCCGGCCGACGAGAACCTTGAGCCCGTCGAATACATGGTGCCGAAAGGCAAGCACATCCCGGTGCAGGAAGGCGACTTCGTGCAGAAGGGTGACTATATCATGGACGGTAACCCCGCCCCGCATGACATCCTGCGGATCATGGGGATCGAGGCGCTGGCCGACTACCTGATCGACGAGGTTCAGGACGTCTATCGTCTGCAAGGTGTGAAGATCAACGACAAGCATATCGAGGTGATCGTTCGCCAGATGCTTCAGAAGATCGAGATCATCGACAGCGGCGATACCACGTTGCTGAAGGGCGAGCATGTCGACCGCGACGAGTTCGAGGAAGAGAACGCCAAGATCGAAGCCAAGGGCGGCAAACCCGCCACGGGCGAGCCTGTTCTGCTGGGTATCACCAAGGCCAGCTTGCAGACCCGCAGCTTCATCTCGGCCGCCTCGTTCCAGGAAACGACCCGCGTGCTGACCGAGGCCGCCGTTCAGGGCAAGCGCGACAAGCTGGTCGGGCTGAAGGAAAACGTCATCGTCGGCCGGCTGATCCCGGCCGGCACCGGTGGCGCCACTGCCCGCGTGCGTCGTATCGCGTCCGAGCGTGACCAGGACGTGATCGTGGCCCGCCGCGCCGAGGCCGAGGCCGCCGCAGCCCTGGCGGCCCCGGTGGCCGAGCCGGTGGTGGACGTGGCCTTCACCGAGGTCGAAACCGAAGAATGATCCGACCGCAAGGTTGATCAGACCAGATCCAGCCCCGGCGTCATGTCGGGGCTGTTTCCATATCAGGACTGTCAGATCGTGAGGTGGCCACGACTGAAACCGACTTTCATCTCGCCGATCATTGCGGCGCTTGCCCAGGCCGCATGTGTCAAGCCGGCACCGCCAGAGCCGGTCGGCACCCGCGACGGCAAGCCGGTCTATCAGATCTTTACCAGCATGCAGGCCACCGAAAAGCCGACCGAAGCGCAGCTGGCACGGATGTCCGCGCAATTGCAGGGCACAGGTCGGGGCAATCTGGCAGAGCGGGCATCAGCGCAATGCCCCTCTGGCCACGACATCGTCGGCCAGACGCAGCCCGAGGCTTCGTTCAGCATGACCATGGCAAATGGCACCCCGCTGTATCGCGTCGGCCAGACATTCGAGATTTCCTGCCGCTAAGGACATCCGCGCCGCTGTTTCGGCGGCTGCCGGCCTGATCGGCGGCCCCCTGTTTGCGTCTCTGTCTGCAAATCGCGAGGCGGCGGGGGCTTTTCATTGCCCGCGGGCAGGCGTAACCCAAACCAAACCTGTATACCAAAAGGCCCCTGCCATGCGGACCCCGATCCTGTCGCCCAACCGCAAGGTCCGGCCCGCCGCCATCCAGCCCAAGACGCATAGCCACGGCGACAACTTGCGGGGCGCGATGTTGATGTGCGTGGCGATGGTGTTCTTCACGCTGAACGACACGGTGATGAAATTCGTCACCCAGGATCTGCCGCTTTATCAGTCGATCACCATTCGCGGCGGGGTGGTCATGCTGGGCCTGATTTTTCTGACGCTGCGCGAGGGGGGGCTGCGGCTGCGGTTGCCGCGCCGGGCGGTGTTGCCGATGGCGCTGCGCCTTGTTGGCGAGGTCGGGTCGACCATTCTGTTTCTGAATGCGCTGAAGCATATGGCGATTGGCGATCTGTCGGCGATCATGCAATCGCTGCCGCTGGCGGTGATGCTGGCCGCCGCGCTGTTCTTTGGCGAAAGCCTGGGCTGGCGGCGCATCCTGGCGGTGCTGGTCGGTCTGGCGGGCGTCCTGATGATCCTTCGGCCGGGAACATCGGCCTTTACCGTCTGGTCGGCGCTTGGCCTCGGCTCGGTGGCGCTGGTGGTCCTGCGCGATCTGGCGACGCGGATGTTCAGCCGCGAGATAAGCTCGTCCACCATCGCCTTCTATGCTGCCGTTTCGGTGACGCTGTCGGCGGCGCTGCTGAGCATCGAAGAAGGCTGGCAGCGCCCGACGGTCGAACAGGCCGCGCTGCTGGTCCTGGCGGGGGCGTTCCTGACGGTCGGCTATATGACGGTCGTGGCGACGATGCGCGTGGGCGAGATTTCCTTTGTCGCGCCGTTCCGTTATGTCTCTCTGGTGGTGGCGATCTTGCTGGGGCTGGTGGTCTTTGGCGAATGGCCGGATCTGTGGACGTGGATCGGCGCGGGGCTGATCGTGTCGGCAGGGATCTATTCGATCTGGCGCGAGGGCCAGCTGCGCGAGGGGTAATGGATGCGGGTGCAGATGCTGGGCCTGATGCGGTGGTCCTATCTGGGCCTGCGCGGCTATCAGAAGGACCACGCCACCATCGCCGAGCGGCGCGCCTTCCTCTATGATCCCGCCCGGCTGGAAAGGCGCTGGTTCTGGTTCGAACATGTCGCCTTGCCGGCTTGGCGGGCACAGACCGATGCCGATTTTACCCTTGTCATCATGACCGGCCCCGATTTGCCGCAGCCCTACCTGTCGCGCTTGCAGGATGTCGTCGCCGCGACCCCCCAGTTCCGGCTGGAACTGGTGCCGCCGATGGACCGCCATCTGGAAGCCTGCCTGGCCGCGATCCGTCCGCATATCGACCGCGATGCCGATGTGGTCGGGCATTTCCGCCATGATGACGATGATGCGGTTGCTTTCGACTATGTCGAATGCGCACGGCGCGATTTCCGGCCGATCACCGACCTGTGGCAGGTCGAACGCCGGCTGTCGCTGGATCATTCGCGGGGATTGATGGCCAAGGTAACGCCCGAGGGGTTGGAGTTGATCCCAAGGATCTGTCACAATATGGGCGTGGCGCTGACGGTTTTCCTTGGGCCTGAACGCGATGCGACGGCGGTGCATTTCAACCATGCCAAGCTGGGCCTGTGGATGCCCGGCGTCAGCATTCCGCAGCCGCTGATGTTCTTGCGGCTGATGCATGGGGATGGCGATTCAGGCTCGCTTGGTGCCGGCTATCCATGGGAGGCCGAACCGGCATCCCTGCCGGATCGGATGCGGCGGCGCCTTGGGCTGGACCACGCCTTGCTGGACGCGGCCGCGCGCCGATTTTCCTAGGGCTGGGCAGGGGACTGTTGGCCTTGCCCCGCTGTTGACAGCCCCCATGATTCCCCCTATATGCCCCACACCCGAGGCGGCCGCCTTGGGCAGCCAGAACCTGTGTGGTCACGATCCGGGCCGTTTCACGCCCCGATCCTCTGGAAAACGACGCGTCCTCCCCGCGAGGGGTTGGGTGCAGTTTGGCGTTTTGCGGTATGCGCAAGGCGCTGTCGAGAAGTGGTGCACCCTGACAGGGGTGCGAGTATTGACGTAAAGCAAGACGGGGAACCGAATGCCGACGATTCAACAGCTGATCCGCAAACCGCGGCAGCCCAAGGTGCAGCGCAGCAAGTCGCAGCACCTGCAAGGATGCCCGCAGAAGCGCGGTGTCTGCACGCGCGTCTACACAACGACGCCGAAAAAGCCTAACTCTGCTATGCGGAAAGTCGCCAAGGTGCGTCTGACCAATGGTTTTGAAGTCATTTCCTACATTCCGGGCGAAAAGCACAACCTTCAGGAACACAGCGTCGTGCTGATCCGTGGCGGCCGTGTGAAAGACCTTCCGGGTGTCCGTTACCACATCCTGCGCGGTGTGCTGGATACCCAGGGCGTCAAAGATCGTCGTCAGCGTCGTTCGAAATACGGCGCGAAGCGTCCGAAATAAGGAGAGGCATCAATGTCCCGTCGTCACGCCGCTGAAAAGCGCGAAGTCCTGCCCGACGCCAAATTTGGCGATCGCGTGCTGACCAAATTCATGAACAACCTGATGGTTGACGGCAAGAAATCGGTTGCCGAGCGTATCGTCTATAACGCTTTGGACCGTGTCGAAACCCGCCTGAAGCGCGCCCCTGTCGAGGTCTTCCATGAAGCCCTGGACAACGTGAAACCCTCGGTCGAGGTCCGCTCGCGCCGTGTGGGTGGTGCCACCTATCAGGTGCCGGTTGAGGTTCGTCCGATCCGCCGCGAGGCGCTGGCGATCCGCTGGCTGATCGACGCTGCCAAGAAGCGCAACGAAAACACCATGGAAGAGCGTCTGGCCGGCGAGCTGACCGATGCCGTCCAGGGCCGCGGCACCGCCGTCAAGAAGCGTGAAGACACGCACAAGATGGCCGACGCCAACAAGGCGTTCAGCCACTACCGCTGGTAAGGCGAAAGGAAGTCACTCATGGCACGCGAATATCCGCCGCAGCGCTATCGCAACTTCGGCATCATGGCCCATATTGATGCCGGCAAGACCACCACGACCGAGCGTATCCTTTACTACACCGGCAAGTCCCACAAGATCGGCGAAGTCCATGACGGCGCCGCGACGATGGACTGGATGGAACAAGAGGCCGAGCGCGGCATCACCATCACCTCGGCTGCGACCACGACGTTCTGGCAGCGTCAGGAAGATCCGACGACCGAAAGCGACACCAAGTATCGCTTCAACATCATCGACACGCCGGGCCACGTCGACTTCACCATTGAAGTCGAACGTTCGCTGGCCGTTCTGGATGGCGCGATCTGCCTTCTGGACGCCAATGCCGGTGTCGAGCCGCAGACCGAAACCGTCTGGCGCCAGGCTGACCGCTATGGCGTGCCGCGGATCGTGTTCGTCAACAAGATGGACAAGATCGGCGCCGACTATTTCAACTGCGTCCGCATGATCAAGGACCGTACCGGCGGCACCCCTTGCCCGATCGCCCTGCCGATCGGCGCCGAGGACAAGCTGGAAGGCATCATCGACCTGATCAAGATGGAAGAGTGGGTCTGGAAGGGCGAAGATCTTGGCGCAAGCTGGGTTCGTCAACCGATCCGCGACGACCTGAAGGATCTGGCCGACGAATGGCGCGGCAAGATGATCGAACTGGCCGTCGAAATGGACGACGACGCCATGGAAGCCTATCTGGAAGGCAACGAGCCTGACGAAGCGACCCTGCGCAAGCTGATCCGCAAGGGCACGCTGTCGCTGACCTTCTTCCCGGTCATGGCTGGCTCGGCCTTCAAGAACAAGGGCGTGCAGCCGCTGCTGAACGCCGTTATCGACTTCCTGCCGGCACCGGTCGACGTGCCCGTCCTGAAGGGCTTTGCCCCCGATGACGAATCGGAAGAGCGCAACATCGAGCGTCCGGCCGACGACTCGGCGCCGTTCTCGGCGCTGGCGTTCAAGATCATGAACGACCCCTTCGTCGGTTCGCTGACCTTCACCCGCATCTATTCGGGTGTGGTGAAGAAGGGCGACCAGATGCTGAACTCGACCAAGGGCAAGCGCGAGCGTGTTGGCCGCATGATGATCATGCACGCCATCAACCGCGAGGAAATCGAGGAAGCTTTCGCCGGCGACATCATCGCGCTGGCGGGTCTGAAGGACACCACCACGGGTGACACGCTGTGTGATCCGGCCAAGCCGGTGGTTCTGGAAACCATGACCTTCCCCGAGCCGGTGATCGAGATCGCCGTCGAGCCGAAGTCGAAAGCTGACCAGGAAAAGATGGGCCTCGCCCTTCAGCGCCTGTCGGCCGAAGACCCGTCCTTCCGCGTCGAAACCGATCTGGAATCGGGTCAGACGATCATGAAGGGCATGGGCGAACTTCACCTCGACATTCTGGTCGACCGGATGAAGCGCGAGTTCAAGGTCGAGGCGAATATCGGTGCGCCGCAGGTGGCTTACCGTGAAACCATCTCGTCGCAGGCCGACATCGACTATACGCACAAGAAACAGACCGGTGGTACCGGCCAGTTCGCGCGTATCAAGCTGATCATCACCCCGACCGAGCCGGGCGAAGGTTACTCGTTCGAAAGCAAGATCGTGGGCGGTGCGGTGCCGAAGGAATACATCCCCGGCGTCGAAAAAGGCATCAAGTCGGTGATGGATTCGGGCCCGCTGGCCGGCTTCCCGGTGATCGACTTCAAGGTCGCGCTGATCGACGGTGCGTTCCATGACGTTGACTCGTCGGTCCTGGCCTTTGAAATCGCTGCCCGTGCCGCGATGCGCGACGGCCTGAAAAAGGCTGGCGCCAAGCTGCTGGAACCGATCATGAAGGTCGAGGTTGTGACGCCGGAAGAATATACCGGTTCGATCATCGGCGATCTCACCAGCCGTCGTGGCATGGTGCGTGGTCAGGACAGCCGCGGCAACGCGAACGTCATCGACGCGATGGTGCCGCTGGCCAATATGTTCGGCTATATCAACAACCTGCGTTCGATGTCTTCGGGCCGCGCAGTGTTCACGATGCAGTTCGACCATTACGAGGCCGTGCCGCAGAACATCTCGGACGAGATCCAGAAGAAATACGCGTAATCAAGGCGGTGCGTGGGAAACCACGCACCCTACCAACCCTGTAGGGTGCGTGCTGGCACGCACCGTCACGAAAAGGAGCCAACAATGGCAAAGGCAAAGTTTGAACGTAACAAACCGCATGTCAACATCGGGACGATTGGTCACGTTGACCATGGCAAGACGACGCTGACGGCTGCGATTACGAAGTATTTCGGCGAATTCAAGGCCTATGACCAGATCGAC
>NZ_VKDF01000013.1 GCF_007096355.1 Paracoccus sp. M683
CGGCGTGGCGAACTTCGGCTCGATCGTGCCCCCCGCCAGGTGCTTGGTAATCGTGTTGCGCGAAAGGCCGGTGCGCCGCGCGATCTCGCGGACCGACAGCTTCTGCCGCAAGTGCATGCGTCGGATGATGTTCAAAAGTCCCATGTGGATCACTCCCGTTACCCCCGCCGCTCAACGCTTTGGGGAAAGGTTCACATGGCTCACTTCTCAGTGGAAATTACGCGCCGATCCGCCTCAGTTCTGGGTGGAAATCAACAGGCATGATCGTCTGGCGTCATTTCGTGCCGGTAATCTTTCCCCCGACCACGTGTTTCCGGAAGATAGGGCGGATCGACATAGTGAACGGTCTTTGGTCCATCGTGCGCCTGCATCACCTGCACAGCTGGCCGCTGCTCAATCACTACACCGCGCATCCGCTCGGCCGAGACCCGCACCGTTTCAGGCATGCTTGCCCAGCCATGTACCGGAAGGGTGCCTGCCCGCATTCCTGCTGCGCGAAATCCGGTGCGCTTGTGGATCCCCGATGATCCGTGACCGAAATGCGATCGCGCCAGAACTCGGCGTGCGCGCTCGATATCTGATGACGCTTCCTGATAGCCCGTCTGATGTTCCGCGCGGGCGAATGGCGTCAGGGCTATGGCGGCTGCCAGCGCGTCGGGTTTGTCGCGGAGGACGCGAAACAGCGTCACCATGTCTCCATCCAGATCATTATAAACCTCAAGGCGGGATCTCTGCTTAGCCAGCAGCACAGCGGCGCCACCCCCGAAAGGCTCCACATAGCAATCATGCTCCGGGAAAAGGCCGATGATTTTGCCGGCCACCAGCACTTTTCCGCCATGGTATCTGATCAGTGCGCCCATAGGCTTATCGCTCCGGCGTCAGGTGGAATTTTGGTTCCGGTCTCTCCCGGATGTCACGACAACGGCGGCTCCACGCCCAATATCTCTATTACACCGTAGCGCCGGGCTTACTACCGAAAGCGCGCATGAGCCGTCTCTTTCCCGGATGCCTCTGCGGTGGTCGTTCACCTTCAGCATTCCACCCATCCGGTCGGTGGCCCTCCCCTAGCCAGTCTCGGGGTAGGAAGCTCCGCTTTTATGACCGCAGGTCAAACTGGCGTCGCGAATATCGTGCCCATTCGGGCGATTTTGGGAAGAAGGATGACGCCCGTGTCCTGGACGCAGGGAAAACCATCCTCGCCTCCGGATCAGCGTCGCTCGCCAAAGCCACCACCGCCAACATTCTGGCGCTGTCCGCGTCGCAGAACGGCAAGGATGTCGGAATCGGCGTGAAGCCCTCGGCCAACATCGCCTATGTCCCCGCGACGCCGGCGAACATCAAGCTGATCGTCACCTACAAGGCCTGATCAGCCAATCGCGCATCTGTGCGCCCGGACAGGGCGCGCGGTTGTCCTGCCACTCAAGCGAAGATTGGAGCCGATAAATGGCCGTCATCGAGAGCATCATTCGCCGCGCTGCCGGGACCATCGTCAAGATGGACGGCACCACCTACCATTTCAAGGATACCGGCGAGCATGACGGGGCTCACGTTACCACCGTCACCAACGTCAACCATGCTGGCCGCTTCCTCAAGCACCCCGAAGGCTATCGCCTGCTGGGCGATGACGGCAGCGATTTCACCGCGCCCAATCCCAGCGTGCAATCGTCCGAGACCCCGCCGATTGACCCGGACACCGGCGACAACATGACGGCGCTGGAAGGTGGAGACGGCAGCCAGACGCCCGCCCTGACCGTCGAGATCATCGATGCGATGACCGACGAGGAACTGGCTGAAGCGTATGAACAGGCCGAGGGGCGCAAGCCCGGCAACACGAAGCCCGAAACCATCCGGGCCAAGCTGAAAGAACTGATCGGCGCGAACTGATCCGCGCCGCAGTCGCAACACAGTGATCCAGAAGGGGATGCACGACCATGGCATTTACAGCAGCCGCAGTCATGAAGCGTGCATCCACCATTCTGCAGGACGCCGGCGCCGTTCGCTGGACCGCCATCGAACTGCATGACTGGCTCAATCAGGCTCTGGTGGAAATCGCCACCATGAAGCCCAATGCCAAGACCGCCGTGGTCGAACTCGATTTGGTGCCGGGCACCGTGCAGGAACTCGCCGCCGAATATACCTGCCTCTCGCGCGTCATGCGTAACGCTGGTGCCACGGGCGGTCGCGCCATCACGACCCTGTTCCGCCGCGAAATCCTCGACCAGCAGATGCCAGGCTGGCAGGACAGCACCGTCCTTCCCAATGCCGCAGTGGTCAGCATGGTCTTTCAGGATCTCGCCGCGCCACGCACCTTCTGGGTCGTTCCGGGCAACACAGGCACCGGGTCGATTGAGGCCATTGTCGGCATGAACCCCACGCCGGTCGCTCTGCCCGTGCAGGTGGCGGATCGCCTTCTGGTCGACAACTACACGAACAACGTGGATCTGCCCGACGCGTATCAGACCATCGTCCTCGATCTTCTTCTGTTCCGTGCCTTCTCGAAGGACAGCGCCGCGCCCGATGCCGCCGGCCGGGCCAATGCCCATTTCCAAAAGGCCGCCGCAGCCGTCCAGGCGCTGATTGCCGGGGAATCGGCCATGTCCCTCGCGGGTTCAGTCGCCGCTCAAGCCGCTGCCGGCTGATAGGGGGACACCATGCCCCTTGCGCGCCTCAACACCCTCTTGCCGCTCATCCTGCCAAAGGCGACGAACTGCCCCCCATCCGTCGCTGCGCAGCAGGCGCGCATGGCGGCCATCGAGTTCTGTGAACGCACGCGCTGCTGGCGACAGGTCAGCACCGTGACCGTGACAGGGCCGAACGAGGCGCTGACCGTCGCTCCGCCCGAGGCCGCGATCTACGAGATCGAAAGTGCCAGCTTCGGTGAAGGTGACACCCCGCTTTACCCGACGCAGCATACTGACTTGTTGGGCATGCGCACCGGACGCCCGGCCTATATCACGCAGGTCAGCCCCAATCAGGTGACCATCTTTCCGTTCGACCAGGCAGTTGACCTCGATATTTCGCTTTTCCTCAAGCCGCGGGTCGAGGATGAATATGGCACGGATCCGCTTGACCCGCTGTTCAACCGATACGACGTGGTGCCGGACTGGATGCTGACCCAGCACGGCCACAGGCTTGTCGACGGGGCCCTTGGACGCATCCTGGCAATCCCGAACCAGCCATGGACCGATATGGCCCGCGCCGGGTATCACGCCGGCCTGTTCAATGACGCCTGCAACGCCAAGTTCCACCAGCAGGTGCGCGGCCAACAGCGGGCGCGGGCGCGGTCCCGATTTCAGGATTTTTGATCCATGGCCAAGATCGAACTCAGGGGCTTTGCGGGGGAAATGCCGAAGGCCCAGCCCTTCTATCTGCCTGAGACGCACGCATCGTCCTGCCTCAATGCCCGGCTTGAGAACGGCGAACTGTCGCCCTTCCGCATGCCAGACGATATCCACACCCTGCCCGCATCCGCCCAGCAGATTTACCTGCACGGCGCGACATGGATCAGCGCCGGCACCGATGCCGATTTTGTTCCGGGCCCGGTGGCTCATGACCGGCTCTATTTCACACAGGACGGTGGCCCTGCATCGGTTCGCGTGGCCGGGCAGACGTATGATCTTGCCATCCCGACACCAATCACCGCGCCGACGCTGGCCCGTAATGGCACACTTGTCACGGCCGCTGCTGAGGATTTCGCCTATGCGTGGACCTGGGTGACGAGTCTGGGCGAAGAAACCGCCCCATCGCCCTTGTCAGCCCGCATCGCCATGTCGCCCGGCAATACCGTCACCCTTAGCAACCTGCCCGGCGCGGTGCCGCCCAATCGCCTGATCACGCACAAGCGCATCTATCGAGCGGCAACAACCGCATCCGGCGCAACCGAACTGTTCTACATTGCCCAGATCGCAGCCTCGGCGGTTTCGTATCTGCATGACCCTGCCGCTACCCCGGATCAGGAAGTCATCTCGACGCTGAATTTTGGCCCGCCGCCGGTCGGTCTCGAAGGTCTGACCGCGATGCCCAATGGCATGATGGCCGCCTTTCGTGGCAAGGAACTCTGGTTCTGCGAACCCTATCAGCCTCACGCATGGCCAGCGGCCTATATGCTGACCACCAATGACCTGATCATCGGTCTGGCCGCCTTCGGAACGTCGCTGGCGATCCTGACGACAGGGACGCCCTATGTGGCCCAAGGCCTGCACCCCGACCAGATGGTCATGGAGAAGTCGGAACAGCCATTCCCGTGCATCGCCAAGCGCAGCATCGTGGACATGGGATATTCGGCCATCTATGCCTCGACCGATGGTCTCGTTGAGATCAGTTCCGGCGCACAGGCCCGACTGATCAGCGCCGAGTTCTGGAGCAGACAGCAATGGAACGCGAAGCAGCCCTATAACATTCGGGCCGCGCGCCTCGGCACGCGCTATGTCATGTCGGCACTGCCGGAAGGCGAGACAACGCGCCGCATCGACCTGATCGACACATCGGGCCAGCAGCCCTTTCTGGTGCCAACCAGTTATCTCGCCCGCGCCCTCTATTCGCACATCGAATCCGGTCGACTCTATATCTTGCGCCCCGATGGCGTGACCATTGCGGAGTTTGACAGCCCAGACGGCGGCCTCTCGTCCTTCACCTGGCGGTCCAAGCCGTTCAGGATTGTGCCCGAGCAGTCGTTTGGCGCCGCCATCATCAGCACCGAAAGCGGCGATGGCGCTGTCACCATGAACGTCTATGCCGATGGCGCGCTGTTCCATTCGTCCGCGGTCAAGGACCAGATATTCCGCCTGCCCTCGGGGATGGCAAAGACCTGGCAGATCGAATTGACCGGAACCGCGACTGTGATCCGCGCGGCGATCGCCCATGTGATGGGAGACCTCGCCGGATGAACAACCCGACGCTTGATCGCGCCCTGCGGGCCAAGATCGAAGAAATTCTCGGCGAGCGCGGCACGAAGCCAAACCAAGCAGTTCGGTTCAGGGATATTGAGGGGCTGGCCTTCGGTGCAGGACTGGCCAAGCAGGTCAAGGATATCGCCGAGAAGGTCGCGCGTGACATCGCAGAAAGCTACGACGGCGCTGACACTGACCTCGCTGAACTGCAAGCCGAGGTTGCTGATCTGCGACACCGCGCCGATGCCGCAGCAACGGCCGCCGCCAACGCCGAGGCGGCCGCGGCCAACGCCACAGCTTACACCGACGCCGAGGTGCAGAGCGCACGCGATGATCTGGCGGTCGATTATCAGACGGCGGTCGCTGCGGCACAGGACGCGCTTGCGCACGCTGACGAAGCGGAGCAGTGGTCAATATCGTCTGAGGCCAACGTGACGCGGCTCTTTCCAGAGGATTTTCGCGACGACGGGGCCTTCTGGACCGAAAATCTTGGCCTTCCACCAACGGCGGCCAGCGTTCTTCCGCCATTCTCTCAAATCATGAGCGAGGCCCTTGTCGGAGATTTCATCAGGCTTGAGGCTGTGGCCAGCCGCGACCAGAGGGTCGTATCGCGCGGCGTGATCAGGTTTTCCGAGGGTCGGACAATCCGCGTGACGGCAAAGGTCCGAACTATCGGCGGCACGTCTGGAAAACTGCGCCTGCTATTCGCGGTCAAACGGGCAGACTACACAAACGCACGAAACCTGTTCTGGAGTAATGCCTTAACCACGTCCACAGCAGACACATGGCAGACGTTCACCTTTGATCAACTGTTGCCAGCACCGCAGGCCAACGAGGTCTGGTTGCAGATCGGGCTTTATGCCAATTCCAACGCTACCCCGGACGTGGATTGCGATATCGCGTTCATCCGCATTGAGGACGTGACCAGTCTGGTTGCAGGCGAACAGGCGGCAGCCGCCGCCGAAATCGCCAGGACCGACGCCATCGCCGCCAAGGGCGACGCTGAAAGCGCATCGGCGGCGGCTCAAAGCAGCGCCACCCTTGCGGCCAGCAGCGAGGCGGCAGCCGCTTCGCAAGCCGACGCAGCGGGCAACAGCGCCGACGCAGCGGGCAACAGCGCCGACGCAGCAGCCAGCAGCGCCACGCTGGCAGGCACAGAGGCAGATGCGGCGGGCAGCAGCGCCGTCGCGGCCAACACCGCGCGACTGGCGGCCGAGACGGCCAGAACCGGATCACAGAGCGCGCAGGCCGGGTCACAACTGGCGCGGGATGAAGCCGTCACCGCCCGACAGAACGCAGAAACTGCCGCCGCATCGGCACAAACCACCCTGACCCTCAATTCCAAGGTGTCCTCTCGTGGCGTCGGAGTGCTGGAGGATCAGTTCCTTCAGGCGTCGGAATGGTCTGAAATCAAACCCGCCGGCAACACCATCACCAAGACCGCCAATGCCCTCTATCCGATCGGGCAGACATGGGAATTTCAGACCGCCGGAACCAACGATGTAGGTATCCGCATTCTGGACAGCCCGTCATCCATCTGGTCCGGCACGAAGAACGCCAAGGCCTATGTCGCCGAGGTCGAGTTCACGCCGGTTTCCGGGTTACTGACGGGCGCGGCGGTGCGCCTGTTCTGGAAGAACACGGTCGGCACGGGTTTCGCGACGACGGCGCTGTTCAGCAATGATGCGCTGGCAGCGCCGAGTGATAATGGCAGGACGAACACGTTCCGGGCCCTTCTCAAGCGCCCGGCAGGATTTTCGGGAACCTTCTACAGCCACACCCTCATCGTTTATGCGGACGTGGGCCCCAATCGCTATGCCAAGACTATCCGCTTTCACAGGGTCAACCTTCGGCCCGCGACCGAGGAAGAATTGGGGCTCGGCGAGGTCAGCGCAGCGGTTCAGGCCACGCTGGCCGAAAACTACTTCACGCGCGCCGAAACCAACATCGCTATCGCAAATGCCGACCTGACCCTGAATGCCTCGCTGGGTGAGACGTTTTCGTCGGTCGAGAGTTCGAAAACCGCCATCGCCTCGCTGAACGGGTCGGTGGCGCGGTTCCGCAATGTCGTGACGGTCAATGGTGAACAGCGTGCCGGGATTGAGGTTGTGGCCTTTGACGGCGCCGGGTCAGGCACCGGATCGGTGATGAAGCTGATCGGTGATAACGTGATCGCCGAGGGCACACTGTCCGGCCGCGAGGTCGTGGTGCATGACGGATCGGCCAATATGTTCCCCGATCCCGCTTTCTTACTCAAATCCTTCTCGGGATGGACGCTAAACAGCGTTGCGGCCAGCAACTTCTCCCTGATCGCCACCTCTGCGATCCCCGGAGCGATTAGCGTCAACAATGCCAAATCCGAAGCCTGCCTTTACATAACGAGCCATCCGGGTCAGGGCGACGCCATCATGTCCAGCCCGAAATTTAGCGTCGCCCCTGGCGAGCAGTTCGAGCTTGGTTATGACTTGGCCGTGCAGTTAGGGCAATATCACATGTTCTCGCTTCGCCTGCGCGTTCACGACAAGGACGGTGCACTGCTGGCCACGCTTGGCGTTCAGACCGATACGGCGACCGCAGCGTGGCGGACCTTTTCCGGCACCGTAACGATCCCAGCCAATGCGACACATGCCGATATCCAAGTGGTCAGTAGGGACGTCACAGGCATGCAGACAGGCTATGCCGCCGCCAGCAACTTCACCGTGATCCGCAAGCGGACCGGCCGGACGCTGATCACGCCCAACAGCCTGACCACCGATCTGGTTGACACGAACGATTTCAACGCCTCTGGTCTGGCAGTGTTCGGCGGCACGCTGCAGTCCGACAACTTCAATCAGGCCAACGGCACGGGCTGGCGGATCACGAAGGCCGGTCAGTTGATTGTTCCATCTGCATCAATCACCACGGCAAATCTGGAAGATGCGTCGATCACCTCGGCCAAGATCGGAAACACGATCCAGTCGGACAACTTCAATCAGGCCAACGGCACGGGCTGGCGCTTGTCAAAGAACGGCGGCCTGATCGTGCCGCACGCTTCAATAGGGACGCTGGATCTGGATGGCCGCGCCGTGACCGTGCAGCATCGCAAGGTGGTCAGCGGCAATTCCTTCAGCGCCAGTTCGTCTCTGGTCATCAGCTCGACCCCGGCCTCTGATCTGATCGTCGGCTATACGATCAATCTGGGCTATTATGCCGGACCAGGCAGCGACGGAGCCGCCTCGACCAGTATCAGCATGTCGCTTAACGGAACCCAGTTGATCTACGGCCTGCTGCCCGGCGCATATGGCGTGATGAGCTTGCTGGCAGGCGGTCCGGCGCGGGCCGGGAACAACAACTTCACTGTTACCTACGAGACCAACGTTCACGTTGGCAACGCACCCACGTTCGAAATTCATCAGATCATACTTGAGGCTAAGCGTTGATTTTCTCGATCATCAACCCTGACGGATCCTGCGCGGCAGTCCTCGATGTCCCGGACAGGGAGACGGCAGAGCTGAACTGCGAGCCGGGGCAGACGGTATTTGAAGGCGAGCTGGATCAGCTGACTGAATATCTGCGTGACGGGGTGGTCAGGACCTATCCGCCCCGGCCCGGCCAGTGGGCGGCGTTCGATCTGGCCACTGAGGCGTGGTTCGACCCCCGAACCACCGCTGACCTGGAGGCCGAATTGCAGGCCCGCCGCGATGGCGCATCGCTGAGCAAGTCGGCTTTCCTCGTTTCCTGCATGTCTTGCGGCCTTCTCAGCCCAGCCGAGGCCAGCGAGGCAGCCCAAGGCCTGATCCCGGCATCTTTCGCGCCTGCTGTCGCTGGGCTAAATCCTGAGCAGCGGGATACGCTGGCGGTCATATGGCCATCCGTGACGCAGATCGATCGCACCGATCCATTTATTCTGGCGCTCGCCTCATCCCTCGGGATCAGCGATGAAACGCTCGACATGGTGTTCGGCCAGATCCCATTTAGTCCCTGAGCCGCTCACACCAGCCTATTCCGTCAGCGCCGACAATCGGCTATCATCCCGCAACGATGCATGCAGGACGCCCCGCATCACCTCTCATTCAGGCGACCGCGCATGTCGGATTCCGAAGCTGACCGCAAATCCGGGCTGCACCTCAGCAGGCAACCGCAATACTTCCTTCTCGATTGGGCGCGGCAACGCTGTGGCTTAGGCGATGACCTGTGGCCGCGAGAATCCGAGGCTGTCGGGGTCCGCGACGCCGATGGCAGGGTCCGCGCTGTCATGGTGCTGAACGCCTTCTATGGCGACACCTGCACCGCGCATATCGCATCCGACCACACCCGCGTATGGGCCAGCCGGAAAATCCTCGCAGGCCTGTTCGGCTATACCTTCATTTATCGGCGCATGAACCGCATGCAGTTGATCGTGCCGGTCAGCAACAAGCGCGCGGTCATCCTGGGCGTGAAACTCGGGTTTCGCCCCGAGGGCGTCGTCCGAGCGCATTGCGCCAATCATGAGGATGGTTTCCTCATGTCCATGTTGAAGCACGAATGTCCGTTCATTGAGGATGACGTGATGCCCGAAGAATTGGAGAACGACCATGGGTAAGGGCTCAAGCGCACCGTCGCCAGATCCTAAGATGGGTGAAGCCGCGCTTCTCTCGGCCAAGACCGGCCAAGACTATCTCAAGATCATGCGCGGGCAGATGGACATCGCCAATGAATGGGCGGCCACTGATCGCGAACGCCAGCAGGACGTGTTCATCCCGCTTGAGGACGAATACATCAAAGAGGCCCAGAATTGGGACAATCCGGGCCGGATCGCGCAGCGCGTCAGCGAGGCGCGCAGCGATGCACAGTTGCAAGGTCAGCTGGCCGAAGAAGGCGCGAAGCGGCAGGCGATGGCCATGGGGGTCAACCCCGGCTCTGGCCGGTTCCTCGCCGGGTCGCGAGCTGCGAAGATGAACACGGGGCTGGCCCGGCTCGGCGCAGGGAACACCGCGCGGCGCATGGTCCGCGCCGAGGCCGACCAGCGCGAGGCGAACGCGATCAACCTTGGCAAAGGACTTGCCGTCAACCCCGGCACATCGCTGGGACTCGCTAACGGGGCGGCAAGCAGCGGTTATCAGGGCGCCATGCAGGGCTATGGTCAGCAGGCCAATATTCTCGGCCAGGAGTTTGATCAGCGCATGTCGAAATGGCAGGCCGATCAATCATCCAGCGCCGGGCTGTGGGGCGCGATCGGCACCGTTGCTGGCATGATGCCGATGCTGTCCGATGAGGATGCCAAGACCGACAAGAAGAAGCCGGGCCGGTCATTGCTCAAGGCGGTCGAGGACATGCCCGTAGAGGAATGGTCCTACAAGGACGGGCGCGGCGACGGTGGCCGCCACGTTGGCACCTATGCCCAGGATTTCCAGCGGGCAACTGGCGTCGGTGATGGCAGGACCATCAACGTGGTCGACGCCATCGGCACGACCATGGGTGCCATCAAGGAACTGTCCAAGAAGGTGGACAAGCTTCAGGGGCGGAGGATCGCGGCATGAGCCGTTCCTTCGCCGCATTCGCAGAGGGCTTTGCCAGCAGCCGGCGCGCGCGCGCCGATGCAGATGAACGCACGGCGCAGCGTCAGATTGAACGAGACCGGATCACAGCGGATCGTGATCTTGCGGCCTCTAGTGGTCGCCGTGTCATTCCTGATGCCGATTATCGCCCCCGCGAGGGTTCCGCGCCGCCATATCGCGATATGGCCGCATATGTCACTGATGGTCTGATCAACCGCGGCATGTCCCCGATGTTCGCCGACGCCTTTGTCATGAATTTCGATGATGAAAGCGGGCTGGATCCCGATATCACCGAGGGCGCGGCCAACGTTCACGGCACCTATGGGCGCGGCCTTTACCAACTGACCGACACCGCGCCGGGCGTGGGGCGCAGATCAGCCTATGAGAAATGGGCTCAGGATCGCGGCGACGATCTATACGGCGTCGATTCGCAGTTGGATTACCTCATGCACGAATTGAACGGATCAGAGGCCGCCGCTTGGAAGAAAATTCAGCGCGCCACGACGCGCGGTGAGGCGGCGTCCGAGATCGTTCGTTCGTTCCTGCGGCCGGCACGCGAGCATCGTGATCGCCGCATCGCAAAATATATGGGCCGCGATCTTCCGCGTTCTGATGCATCGGGGCGCCGCCTGCCTGCACCGGAACTGCCCACCGCCACCCCCGGCGCCGATATCGCTTCATCGTCCTCGGGCGCCGCGGGGCGCAAGTTCACCATGAACCCCGGCGCTGCCGGGCCGTGGCTGTCGTTCGGCCGCGCAATAGGAGCGTAAGACATGAGCAGCGCCGGTATCGCCAGCTTCATCGACGGTTTCATCAGCGGGCAGGACATTCGCCGGCGCCGCGCGGACGAGGACAAGGACCGCGCATGGGATGAAAAGTCCCGTGCGCGGCAGGAAACGGCGTGGGGCCAGGACGATCAGGACCGCGGCCGCCGCATGGCGTGGGAAGATGAAACCCGTGGTCGCACCCGGACGGAATGGGCTCAGGGCGACGTTGACCGTTCCCGGCGGCATGCCCGCGAGGATTGGAGCTTTGACCGTGACAAGGTCGAAGCGGGCCGCGACGATACCCGTTTCGGATGGGAGGGCGAGCGTGAGGCGGATCGCAGGTCTGATCGCGGCCGCCGCATGGCGGTGGAGGATTACGAACAGGATCGGCGGCGCGCTGCAGATCAGCGCGAGGACCAGTTGCGCGAGGATATTGCCGCCGCCTATGACGAGGCGGAGCAGATGCACACGATCAGCAATGCGCCCGGCCCCGTGATCCCCGACACGGCCCCGGCCCAACCCCAATATGAAGGCGGCCGCAATTTCGTCCTGCCGGGGACAGAGATCGCGCCGCAGCAGCGCGCCGCACCGCCCCAACAGTCCGCGCCGCAGGACCGGCGTTTCTCTGCTCAGTCGGAACCCGCCGCCCAGCCAACCGGGGCAAGGAATCAGCAGCCCGCCATCGCCCCGGCCAGCTCGGGACGCACCGTGGTGCCAGCCGATGTCGACCAATTCGATGCCAAGGCCGTGAAAGCGGGTAGCAGCTTCATGGACGCCTATCGCGACGGCCCGGCGCAGAAGATCATTGGCGCCTATATGCGGGCGGGCGATATCGACAAGGCCGAGAAGTTCGAGACCTTCATGGATAATGGCCAGACCAAGGAAGCCCTCGGCCACTGGTCCAAGGCGATCTATGCGGCGCAGGCCGGCAATGCGCGCTCGTTTGCCGAAAACCTCGCCCGCGCCTACAACACGCGCGGGTATTTTGACGACGGAATTGATGCGGTCATCGAGAAGTCGGAAATCGTCCAGGACGACAAGACCGGGCGCATTTCCGGCCACATCACCTTTGTCGACACCCGCACGGGCGAGGAAATGCAGATGCCCTTTGACGGGCTCGATGATCTTTACCGTTCCGGCATTGGCATGCTGTCGCCCGAGCAGGTTTTCGAACGGGGCTATGAGCAGGTGCAGAGGGCCGATGAGCGGCAAGCCGCGATCGTGGACGCCTATCAAAAAGGGTTCGACAAGGAGCCGACCGACACCGACATGGACCGGATCACCGATGCGCTGGACATGATCGCCAAGTCGCCCGAGGGTATGGGCATGTCGGCAGATGAGCAGATGCAAGCTGCGCTTGCCTTCGTGGCGCAGTTCGACGGGAAAGGTCGCTATGTCGGCAAGCCCGCCGGTTCTGGCGAGGCCGCAACCGCACCCAGCAACGACGTTCCGATCTTCATCCGCTGATCATCAGCAATCAGAATACCAACCGCCGCGGCCATTGAACCGGCTGTCGCAATCCAGATCGGTTGATGCGTCGGGCGGGATCACCGCCAATGCGACGATGGTAAACCCGCCGACCGCGACAAAGAACCAGACCTGAAATAGGAACTGGTTCGCATTCGTCTGTGCGTTCCGCACCGTCAGGGCGGCGCCAATAGCGAGGATGACAAGGCCGATCAGCAGCATCATGCGCAAAATCCATTGTTGATGCCTTTATCATGCCTTGCGCGCCGCCGGGTGTCCATTCTTCCCTCGCATCGGTCGTTCTGTTAGTCTGACGCAATAACGGGCCAGGACGTGCCAAAACCTCAACCGATGGGGCTTTCATTGGCACGCCTTCCCTTCTCGACCGACCCGTATTCCGAGCAAATCGAACAGGAAAAATCCGCACTGCGTGGCCGGGGCGTGGTCCTGCCCGGCGATGAGCCGGTGAAGGAGAAGCCAAAGGTCGACGGGGCAAGCACGAAAGCCGAGATCGAGGCGATTTCGCGAGAATCGAACGTTCCGGCAAACGTTCTGATGGCGCTGGCCGAGAAGGATGGCGCGGGCGATGGCGCCGCGGCGATCGAAAGCGCGCGGCGCAACGCCCAATCGCTGCGCGGGAAGGATCTGGCGGCCACCGTTGATGGCGCCGTCCTTGACCGCGCCGAGGCCATCCGAAAGGCCGTCTATCCCGATGCCCCGAACACGGTCTCGGTGAAGAAGGATGACCCTTTCGAGGGCGAAGGCGTCGGAAGTCTGCTGAAGCGGCGCGGCCAGCAGTTAATCGCCGGGGCAACAGATGCAGTTGCGGGCGTGGCCGAGGGCGCGGCGCTGGCCGAGCGGGCGCGGCGCGACGATGCCAACGACCTGATGACCGTTCAGGCAGAGGAATTGTCCAAGCGCATCGACGCAATGCGGGCAAACCTTCCGAAGATGACGCCAGCGCAGCGCGAGAGCGCGGAACGCATTCTTCCGAACCTGGAACAGAAGCTGTCGACCTATCAGCGCGGCATGGATGCAACCCGCAAAGGGCGCAGTCTGGCCGACACCGGCGCCTATCAGGCTGGCACCGCCATCAAGGACGCATCGAAGGAAACGTTCGGCGAGCCTGACAAGCGCGATGATGGCCTTTGGAGCCAAGTCGCCCGAGGCGGCGGCAACGTTGTGGGCATGATCGGCACAGCCCTCTCACCCGTTGGCGCGGGCGGGGCGGCGCTTTCCGGCATGGGCATGACCCAGCGCCAGATGTATGAGGAAGCGCTTGCATCAGGGGTCGACGAGAAAACGGCCACCCAGGTCGCCCAGATCGGCACCGCCATCGGCATGACTGAAATGGTGCCGGTGCTGAACGCGATCAAGCCTTTGGCCAAGCCGCTGCAGCAACGCATCACCGGCACGCTGTCCCGGCGCCTGATGAAGATCGCGGAATCCTCGGGCGAGGAAGCCGCACAGGAGGCGCTGTCGCAGCTCATGCAGAACGCGACGGCGAAGGGCTATTATGACCCGGATCGCGGGATCATGGATGGCGTGGGCATGGCGGCGCTGGTCGGCGGGATCATTGGGGGCGGCATGGGCACCGTGGGTGCCATGCGCACGCCTGGGGAAAAGCCCCAGCCCGAGGCCTTGCCTGCCCCTGATCGTCTCGCGTTGCCTTCGCCCGGCGCCTTTGCCCTTCCCGCGCCGTCAGATCGAAGCCGCGCTGGCCTGAATTTCCCCGGCGCCCCCCGGATCGTCAATCCGCAGGGTGGCGCGGCTGCGCCCGCCTCTGACCCTTTCCCGCAGGTCGATGAGAAAGGACGGCTGGAAAAGGCGCTTGAGCGCGCCCCCGGCGCTGCGCCTGTGGCCGCCGGCATTCCGGGTGTCGAGCCAGGTTCGACCATCACCGTCACTGATGGGCCGACCGGAGAGGTCTTTTCCGATGCGGTGTTCATCGGCGCCACGGATCGCGGCATTGAGGTAGAGATTGCGGGCGAGCGCCTGACGATCGATCCGAACGAAATCACCAGTGGCGCGGTTTCGATCGCCCCTGTCGCTGCCCCGGAACAGGAGGCCGGAACTGATGCAGACATCATTGCCCGCGATGAAGGTGAGCCCGCGACTGAACCTGTCCTGCCTGACAGTGCCGATGACGCGCGTGATGGACGCGGAGCGGGCGACGCTGGACCTGTGCTGCATGGGGATACTGACGCCCGCGCTGGCGCAGGAAATGCGGAAACTGATGCTGAGCGAGGCGATGCTTCCGTTCTCGCATCCGATGATTCCGGTCTTGCAGGCGGTCTGGCTGTGGAGCCTGATGCCGGGCAGCGCGATGCAGCACTGACACCGCGTGATCCGCTGGGCGCAAAGGCTCAGTCTGCCGTCGATCAGATCACACCGCCCGGTGCGCGCCGCGTGACGATCGAGGACGAGATCGCCGCCATGTCGCCGGAACAGGCGCGAAAGTCCCTGACCAGCCTCCAGCAGGCCGCCAGATCGCAGGGCTGGAACCTTCGCAGGACGCGGATGCGCGATGCGCTTGAAAAGGTGATTGCCGCCGCGCCGCCCGCCGTGATCGACACGGAAAGCGAGGCGCTGACCGGCGAAATCATCACTCCCGAGGACGATGCGGCGCGTCAGCAGGATGCTGCCAAGCAAGCCGGTTTCGAATTGACCGCACCGCCTGTGCCTGCCCGCGCCCCGTGGTGGACCAACGCCGACGAGGCAACCCGCGCGGCCATTGTGAAGGAGGCCGGGCCCATCGCTGCGCGCGACCTCAAGGATGCGATGGTCTGGGATCGCATGACCAATGATGGCAAGCGTGCGCTTCAAGATGCCTATGGCCGGCTTTACCGTGCAGGCAAGATCGAGAATGCGGGAACGATCGAGGCACCGCGCCCCGCACTTGCCGCGATGGATAAGGCATCGCTCGTGATCGAGCCGATCCGCGCCAAGGCTGCGATCCTGCGGGGCTGGACCGGGCCCGATGCGCCCGAAGTGCCTGGCGTGTCCATCAAACACGACGCCAAGGAAGGCGGCTGGATCTTCTCGCGAAAGCATGAGGACAAGGTTCGCAGTGCTTTGGGCCTTATGGGCACCCCAGCGCCCGAAGTCATCGCGCAGGCGCCAACCGTGGCCGATGCCGCAGCAGAAACGGCACCTGATCCAAATGACGCGCCGGAAACCGTGGAATCTGGACCTAAGCCGCTGCCCAAACCGAGCGAACGCGCCGAAATGATGGCCGAAGCCATGGGGCTGGATGACCCTTACTCCGCAGGACGCATTCAGGAGGAAGCAGAGCGCGAGGGTTGGGAAAATCTGGCATTCCAGTTCAAGATCGAAAAACCAGATGGTCGGCATTCCTATGCGTGGACGGACTCGCAAGGCAAGGTGATCGCGCGGATGAAGCGCATGGGCATGCCTGCCGCGCTCAAGGACGGTCGGTATCGTGATGCCCTGTCGGCGGCGATCCCGGTGGCCGAGGCGAAGTTCAAGCCCGCATGGGCGTTCCGTAAAGCGTGGGAGGCGCCGGGCGAAGTCAGGGCACCGCAGAAGAACACACCGGCTCAGGATAGGCCAAAGCCGGGTGATTCCGCCTATACCCGCGACGACGCGGTTGCCGACCTTCACGCACTGGAAGGACAGCGTAACGGCGGGATGATCGCCGATGCGAGGCTGGAAGAACGCATCAACAAGCAGCGAAATCTAGTCGAAAGCCTGTCAAAGTCGGAGGCCGACACGACAGCGGGCAGCCGCGAAGATCCCGCGCCGGCGCGGGAACGCGCATGGAGCAACCCACCCGCGCCCCTATCCCCGCAACCACACGGCCCGCGCCGTTTTGATTGGTGGTGGACGAACAACCCGAACAAGCGCGGTGTGGCGCTGGCAAACGCGCGCCTTGACACCTCGCTGAGTCGGAAACTCTCGGGGGAGGTGAGCGACGCCCTGACGCCGGATCAGTATGGCGCGCTGACGGATGCCATCTTTGGTCCGCATGCCGAAAACAAGCCCACAAAGTCTACGCCGAAAATCCAGCAGGCGCAGGCGCAAGCGGCCCAGGTGGAAGAACCTGCACAAGTTGCGCCGAAAGTAGCCCAGCCCACGCAGGGCGTTCTGGGGGTTCTGTCGCAGGAGAAGCAGGACCGTGCGGCGGAACTGAAAGCCCGGCTGGCCGCCAAAGCGCGCAATCAGGCCAGCAGCGGCATTGACCCGGAATACATCACTCTGGGCGGCGAACTGGTCGCGCTCTATATCGAGGCCGGCGCCAAGCGGTTCGGCCAGATGCTGCGCGATTTCGCGGAATCGACCGGGCTGACGCTGCGCGAGGCTCAGGCGCCGATGCGCGCAGCCTATAATCATGTTCGCGACGACATGGACCTGAACGGACAGGACGTGTCCGACATGGACGATGCGGCGGCCGTCATGGCCGAGGTTCGGGCGGCGCTGGCCGAGGCCGACGCGGCACCTGACCAATCCGCCATCTCGCAATCCCCGGCGGAAAATGATAACATCGCTGCAGGACAAGAGCCCGAGGAAGCGAGCGATGATCGGCGAACTGATGGCAGCAATGCGGGAGCAAGCCCCCGGCGAGGGCCGGAAGCTGACCAAAGCGGGCGGACCCAAAGCCTGGGAGAACCGGGTGCGAGAGGTGGTCGCCCGAACGCGCGCGACGATGGACCCGGACGGGAAGATCGCGGCGCAAGGGCCGAACGAGGCGCAGATGCTGAACGAGACGATCTTTCACGAGTCGCTGGCGGAACTGACCGCGCCGACCGAGGCGCCCGAAACCATGTAATTCCCGAGGGCGGTCTTGCCCTCGCCGGGGGCGACAAGACGCGCGCCCGCAATGCCGTCAAAGCCATCGAGACACTGCGCACGCTCGAACGCGAAGGACGACCGGCAAGCCGGGACGAGCGCCAGGCCCTATCACTCTATAGCGGATCCGGAACGCTGGCGCCCGCGCTGCCCAACAGCGAGGGCAAGGTCCGTTTCCCCGATATCGCTGCCGATCTGGACCGCCTCCTGACGCCAGAGGAACGGGCAACCGTCGAAAAGACCAGCCAATATGCCTTCTACACGGCTGAACCCGTTCTGCGGAATATGTGGAACCTCGCGATGCAGTTGGGCATCACAGGGGGTCAGGTGTTCGAGCCGGGCATGGGCGTCGGTGGCTTCGCCGGAACCATGCCGAAAGGCTTCTTCGGCAAGTATTCCGGTATCGAACTGGATCACATCACGGCCAAGATCGCGGCCGCTCTCTATCCCAATCACCACATCAAGCATGGCGACTTCATCAAGACGCCCATGCCTCAGGACTATTACGATCTGGCCATCGGCAACCCGCCTTTCGCGCGCACCCAGATCAAGGCCGACCCTTCATATCCGCAGGGGTTCATGATCCACGACTATTTCTTTGCCAAGACGCTGGACAGCGTAAGGCCGGGTGGCCTGCTGATGTTCGTGACCTCGGCCGGGACCATGAACAAGATCGACAGCAAGGCTCGCGACTATATGGCCGACCGTGCCGATCTGGTCGGCGCGATCCGCCTGCCGAACACGGCCTTTGCCGAAAACGGGACGCAGGTCACGACCGATATCATCGTTCTGCGCAAGCGCCATGCCGGGGAGGCCGAGGCAGATCCGTCATGGCGGGAATCGACGGCTGTTGCGCTGCCGGACAAGGACGGCGGCACGGTGGAACTGGCGGTGAACCGTTATTTTCAGGCGCATCCCGAAATGATCTTGGGCGAGCAAGGCGCATTTGACACGCTGGTCGGGCGGCCGCGTATCGGCGTGCGGGCCAAGCCTGAGGCGGATCTTGCCACCGATCTGGCAGCTGCTGTCGCGCGCTTCCCGCGCAAGATCACATCTATGGGCGATCCGCAGCAGATGATGATCGGGCCTCGCGACGCCAAGGCGGGCGAGACAAAGGCCGGCTCGTATTACCTGAAGGATGGCGACCTGTGGCAGTTCGACGGGTCCGAGGGCAAGCCGGTTCAGCGCCGCGCCAAGGGCCAGTCTGGTCTGACCAAGGCCGACTATGAACTTGTCACCGACCTTCTGCCGTTGCGGAATGCGTTGCGCGAGGTCTATTCCGCCGACCTGGCTGGAGCGGACGCCGTAAAGGCACGAAAGCGGCTGAACAAGGAATATGACGCCTTCGTTTCCAAGCGCGGGCCGATCAACAAGGTCGAAACGACATTGCGCCGCCCCAGTGCCGTGCAGATGGAGGGACTGCGTCAACAGGCGGCAGAGGACGCCCGCGCCGCCGGCGCCTCGTTCGATATCGGCAGCTTCGATGCCGGACCGATGATAGAGGGAGGCGCAACCCTCGCCCAGATCGCCCGCGCGAGGCGCGAGGCATCCCAGCAGACCGGATACCGGGAAGGCGATTTCGACCCTGATGCGGTCGATGACATTGAGGTCAACAGCTTCCCGAACATCGACGCATTCAGCGATGATCCTGAGAATTTCAGGCTGCGGGCGATCGAGAAATATGATCGCGAGACCGGCATCGCGACCAAGACGCGCGTGTTCACCGAGAATGCGATCAACAAGAGTGTTCGGCCCAAGATCAACTCGCCAGAAGATGCGCTTCTGCACCTGCTGGCTGAGACCGGCCGCGTGGATATCGACCGCATTGCGGATTTGTCGGGGTCAAGCGCAGCAACGGTTCGCGAGGAACTGGCTGACAAGGTATTCGAGAACCCGGCCACGGGCGAATTTGAGACCCGCGCGAAATACCTGTCGGGGAACGTCCGGGCAAAATTTCGCGAAGCGGAAGCGGCAATGCGCCGTGACGACCGTTTCAAGACCAACGTTGACGCTCTGGCGGCCGTCCTGCCCGATCCTATCCCGCGATCAGCAATCGTCGTTCCGTTGGGTGCGCACTGGTTCGACCATGGCCTCTACGGCGAATTTGCCAAGGCCAAGGGTCTGAACCTCAAGGCCGAGTTCAAGCCTGCTCTGGGCTTGTGGGTGGTCGATGGCGACACGCGATCATTGGACGCACGGAACGCATGGGGGACCGAGGATCTGCCATTTGCCGATCTGATGCGCCGGGCCATGAACAACAAACCCATGCGCGTGACAAGGACGGTCAAGAGCAGCGACGGCAGCACGTCCACCACCGTCGATGAGGAAGCCACACAGGCGGCAGCCGAGAAAGCGACCGAGATCAAAGCCGCATTTCAGGAATGGCTGTGGTCGGACGAGGCGCGCGCGGACCGGCTTGAGGAACAGTATAACGAAACGTTCAATGCCGAGGTCGCGCCATCATACGATGGTGGATATCTGACGACGCCCGGTGTCTATTCCGATTGGTCCTGGCGCCCGCACCAGACAGCGGTGATCGCGCGTATCCTGCAATCGGGGTCGACCTATATGGCCCACACGGTCGGCGCCGGCAAAACGTCTGCCATGATCGGGGCCGGGATGGAGGCGCGGCGCCTCGGGCTGGCCAGGAAGCCTTGGTATGTGGTGCCAAACCATATGCTCGTGCAGTTCGCGACCGAATTTCAGCACCAGTATCCGCTGGCCGATATCCTTGTGGCAGACGAAAAGCGGTTCCACACCGACCGGCGCAAGCAGTTCGTCGCTGACGCAGCGACCGGAGAGTTCGATGCGGTGATCATCACTCATTCCGCGTTCGAGAAGATCCCGGCGAGCGAGGCGGCCAAGGGCCGCGTGGTGCAAGGCATCCTTGATGATATCCGCGAAATGGTGGATTCGGGAAACGACACCGGAGACCGCGGTAAGGATGCAGGCCAGCAGCAGGCCACGCTTGGCGCGCTTAACTCCATCGCCGCCCAGCTTGGCATCAAGATCGAGAAGGAAAAGGGTGTCAGCACAGCCAAGAAGATCGCGCAGGTTCTGGAACAGGCTGAACAGCGGCTGTCGAAGCTGACCAGCGACACCCGCAAGGATGCAGTGTTCGATTTTGATGAGATCGGCGTGGATATGCTGTTCGTCGACGAGGCGCATCTGTTCCGAAAGCTGTCCTTCGCGACGACCAACGGCAATATCAAGGGGATCGACCCGGCCGGTAGCCAAGCGTCCATGGACCTGTTCATCAAGTCACGGATCGTGAACGAGCGAAATCCGGGGCGCGGGCTGGTCTTGGCATCGGGAACACCCATCACCAACACCATGGCCGAACTCTATACGCTTTCGCGGCTGATGCAGCCGGAGGCGCTGGAGGAACGCAATATCACGGCGTTCGACGCTTGGGCTGCAACCTTTGGCGAGGTGGCTTCTGAACTCGAACAGACCCCCGATGGCGGCTACAAGGAGGTCTCGCGCTTCTCGAAATTCGTGAACACGCCGGAATTGTCGCTGATGGTGCGGCAGATCATGGACGTTGTGACCTCTGCCGACCTCGAACAGTATGTGACCCGACCGAAGCTGAAGGATGGCGGGCGAAATCTTGTGGTGGTCGACGCAACACCTGAGCAGCAGGCGTTTCAGGGTGCACTTGCGGCACGCATGACCGCGATTTCCAAGCGCAAAGGGCCGGTGCAGAAGGGTGATGATATCCTGCTTTCGGTCATCAACGACGGGCGACTGGCCGCAATCGACATGCGTCTGGTCGACCCGTCGAGCGATGGCGCCGGCTCGAAGCTGGAGCGCATGATCGGCAATATCTTCAAGAGGTGGAAGGACGGTGCTGACGCTGGCTTTCATTCGGTCAAGCCCGGCGGCGGCTATGCCGACAAGCCCACCATGCGCGGCCCATCCACGCAGATCGTCTTTTCCACGCTTGGAATCGACGCCAGCAAGCACAACCCGGATTTCTCGGTGCATCGCTTCATCAAGGCCGAACTGATGCGCCGCGGTGTTCCAGAGCGGGATATCGTGCTGGCCAAGGATCTGAAATCGCATGCCCAGAAACAGCGGGCATTCAACGACATGAACGAGGGCAAGAAGCGTATCCTCGTTGGGTCGAAATCCATCTTCACGGGCGTTAATGCGCAACGCCGCATCGCCTCAATCCACAACCTCGATCCGCTCTGGTATCCGGCCGACGATGAACAACGCAACGGTCGCGGGCTGCGCCAGGGCAACATGAACCCCGAAATCGAGATTCTGGATTACTCTACCAAGGGCACCTATGACGCAACCATGTGGCAGATGATGGCGCGCAAGGCGGCGTTCATCGAGGCCTTCTATCGGGGCGACCCGACCCAGCGCGACATGGAAGACATGGGTGAGGCCAGCCAATTCGAGCAGGCGAAGGCCATGACGACGCGCGATCCGCGCATCCTCAAACTGACCGACATGAAGGCTGCGCGCGACAAGCTGCGGCGACGTGCCGGCGCTGTGGACACCCAGCGGGCCCGGTTGCGCAGCGAGATCCGCACCAAACTGCGGGAAATGGAGTTCTACGACGAGAAGATCGAGCGTGCCGAGCCAATCGCGGCCAGTGTGCCGGACCTGAGCGGCGACAAGTTTGCAATCAAGATCGGGGGCAAGAACTTCGACAGCCGATCGGACGCCGGAAAGGCGTTGATCAATGTAGCCGAGGAAATGGCTGCAGCCAACGTCTATGTCGAGGAACAGCGCGTCGGCGAGATCGGCGGATTTACCATCGAGGCCATGCACCGGATCACGGACGGGTCGACCAGCTTCTCGGTCAGGTTCGCGGCTGATGAAGATCAGGATGCGGGATGGAGTGATGATGCTGTCGGGCTGGTCCGCAGGATCGAAAACGCGCTGAACGCGCCGGCGAACAAGCTTGACTATTACCGGAAGAACCGCGCGCAGTCCGAAAAGGCCGCAGAGGCCGCCCGCAAGTCCCTTGCCGAGGTGAAGGACTTTGCCCAGGCCGACGAACTCGCGCAGACAGATAGTGATATCGCGGCTCTGGAAGCCGAACTGCTGGCCGACAGCGCCAGCAACGACGCGCCGAAGGAATCTCGCTTCGGCGATGAACCTGTTGCCACCCTGACCGGGAACGAGTTGGGCGAGTGGTCCGATATGCTGGACCTGCAGCGCAAGGCGCGGAAATGGTATCGTGAAAACCTGCAAGGTTCCACGGTCGTCAACCTTGCCACGGGCTGGCCGATCAAGTTCACCCGTGCGGGAAGCGGCAAGATAGGCGGCAAGCGGCCCGACTACCTGTTGAAGGCTGTCCCCGGTTTGTTTGACCTTCTCGAAAATGCGAAACTGGATGGACAGCCAGAAGCTGATCGGTATGCCCGTGAAGGGATGAAGGCATTCCATCGGTTCGTAGCGCCTGTTTCGATCGACGGAGATACCAAGCTGGTCCACATGGTCATTCGCGAAATGCAGGATGGCCGCATGTTCTATGACTTGAACTTGGGTTCTGATGTCAGCGCCCGAGCCGAGGGCCCGATGGACGCGCGGGAAGCCCGCATGGAGCCAGAATTACAAATCAGCGCCGACACGCTCAATATAGCGTTTGCCGACGCGGAAATCAATTCCGACCCTAAGCTGACGCCCGCGCTGGCCCGACAAATAAACGAGGTGGCCCACGCAGAACTGGCCAAGGTCGGGATTGGCAGGCAGGTAAGCGCCGAGGCGGGCGGCGCCGGCAAGGCAACCGGCAGCTATCACGCGGGCGTCATCCGTATCCTGCGCAATCGAGGGCGAGGCTGGAAGCACACGCTGGATCACGAGATCATCCATGCGCTGCGCGACGGCGACCTGTGGGGCGGCAGTCATGGCCTTTTCACCGCCGAGGAATGGCGCACACTGGTCAAGGCAGCACGGAGCGATGCAGCGATCAAGGCGCGCGTCGAGAAGGCATATTCCGACAAGTCGACAGTCCAGCAGACCGAGGAAATGGTTGCGGAACTCTATGCCGATTGGGCGCAGGGGCGGCGCACAGAGGCATCTGGCCCCCTTGGCCGCGCATTCCAGCGGATCCGCGACTTCTTCAGGGCTGTCGCCCGCGCCCTGCGGGGCGAGAACATGAACGAGGCCGCCGCGATCATGGAGCGCATCGCATCGGGCGAGATCGGCGGGCGCGGTCCTGACGGGCCGGGCGGTGTCGACCGGCAGGCGATGCGGGAACAGCGAGAAATGGGGCCGTTTGGGGCTGTCATTCGGGGACATGAAGGTAACTGGAAAGATGCCGCGCTAGCTTTGGAGGCGATCAAGGACGGCGAGGCCGTCGATGCGCTGACCCATCCTGAAGTCGGAGGCATAGCCCTTGTATGGGGAAAGGAAGGAACGAGCCGTAGCGACGGATACGGCCTGTCCAAGCTGATCGCCTGGCATCCCGAAATCTTGGACGATCTTCAAGGCCGGATCTCGCGCATGGTGGTGACAAGTCGGTCGGATAACCGCATCCAGCTTGAAAGCAAACGTGACCGCGCGGGCGTTCGCCTTGATTGGGATGGAAAAACCGGCAAGTGGCTAATCGGAGCATATGAGAAAGGAGCACCGCGTCTCACCGAGAAGTTTACAGGCACTCTCAGTGAATTGTGGGGCGGCATGTCTCCGCAACCCCGGCGCGGCAATGGTGACTATACCACGACATCGCGCGAGGTCAAAGAGCAACGCGACATGGGCGGCACGACGCCGGAACAGGATCGTTCCTTGGTTCGGTCCATCCTCGACGGTGTGGCAGGTGCCGCGAAGGATGCCGGCCGCATTGCCAAGGGCCTGCCCGGCGAGATCAGGAAGCGCGGCACCAAAGAGGGCTTGTCCAATGCCCTGACTGACGCCATGGCCATGGGTGACAAGGGGAAAACCTCGATTCTGTCTCTGGTGCCGGGGCGGGCCCTCTTTACCGAACTGTCGAGCGAATTGCCCTCGGCGCGCACCTATCTGCGCACCAAGGATAATATGGACGCTCTGCGTAACGAATGGCATGCCCGCGCTGATGAGACGGCGCAGGGCTGGCGCAAGCTGCTGTCCGATGCGGACATGAACGCGGAACTGATGGACCTCATGCACGAGGCCACGCTGGCCCAGGTTGACCCCTCGGAGCGGCGCCAGTCCACCATCGATGAAAACGACCGGCGGCTTGTCGATGAGTTCGCCGCGCACCCGCGCGTGCGTCAGGCGGCCCGTGATCGGATCGCGGCCGACGAGCGCGACGCCGCGCGCTGGTCCGATCTGCGCACCCGGTTCAACAAGTTGCCCAAAGCCTATCAGGATATGTTCCGCCGGGTGCGCGACGACTATTCGGCGATGGCCGATGCGACCGAGGAAGCGGTTTTGGACAACGTGAAGAAGTCCATGGCGGCCGCGACGCGGCGGGCGCAACAGGTCTTTGACCGCCGTATGCGCGAGATCGCGGACGAGGGGTTGAAGGGCGACGAGAAGGCGCGGGCCGAGAAGGACGCGAAAGCAGCACTGACCCGCGCCAAGGCCCGCGGTGCTTTCGCCGCGCGACAGAAGGTGTCCGGGCTCAGGTCTCGATTCGAGGCGAACCGGCTGCAAGGCCCGTATTTCCCGCTGGCGCGCTTCGGCGACTTCTTCGCCACCGTCAGGGACGCATCCGGCGAAGTGGTGTCCTTCTCTCGCTTTGAGCGCGAGCGCGATCTGAAGGCCTTTGCCGCCGAGATGAAAGCCACGCCGGGCTTGACCGTGGAACAGGGCGTGCTGTCGAACGCCAAGGACGTGCGCGGTTCGGTCGACCCCAATTTCGTGGCCGAGGTCGAGGCGATGCTGGGCGATGCTGGCGTCGGGGGCGACGTGATGGATCAGGTCTGGCAGCACTGGCTTGCGACGCTTCCCGATCTGTCGTTGAGGACGAACCGCATCCACCGCAAGGGCCGGACCGGGTTCAGCGCCGACGCCTTCCGCGCCTTCGGTCGGCAAATGTTCCATGGCAGCCATCAGTTGACCCGCCTCAAGTATGGCGTCGACCTGACCGAGGCTCTGGACAAGATGGATCGCGAGGCGCAACTGGCCAAAAATCCGGTGCGGGCCGGACTGGTCGTCAACGAGATGAACCGCCGGCACCAGTTCACCATGAACCCGACCAATGCGAGTTGGACGCAATGGTTCTCAAGCGGGGCCTTCGTGTGGCACCTCGCAATATCGCCGGCTTCGGCCATGGTCAACATATCGCAGACGACGGTTGTCGGCATCCCGATCCTGTCAGCAGCGTTCCAGAAGCAAGGTGCGACCGGCGCATCGCGCGAACTGGCGCGGGCGCTGGCCGACTTCACGCGCGGCCGCGGCCTGGCTGGAAAAAGCAGCAAGGTCAGCGATGATGAAATCCGGGCACTCGCTGCGGCCTATCATCGCGGCATGATCGACAAGTCGCAGGCGCATGACTTGGCGGGCGTGGGCGAGACAGGGGTGGAATACAGCGATGTGCGCGCGCGCTGGATGGCGAAAGCATCGTTCTTCTTCCACCACGCCGAGAGGCTCAACCGGGAAGTCACCTTCCTTGCCGCCTATCGAATGGCCCGGAAGGACGGACGGTCCCATGATACTGCGGTCGATCAAGCCGGGGATCTGACGTGGAAAACCCATTTCGATTACCAGAACACGAGCAAGCCTCGCTTCATGCAGGGGGATTTCCCCAAGGTGCTACTGACCTTCCGCAATTTCACGGTCAACATGCTGTGGCGCCTGTTCCGCGACACGCATCAGGCGATCAACGCCGAGAAGCCCGCGGATCGCGCCGTCGCGCGGCGCCAGGTGCTGGGTATGACCGCCTCGATGATGCTGCATGCAGGTATCAAGGGGACTTGGGGCTATGGTATCGCGATGATGCTGGCGGGCCTGTTCTTCGACGGTGGCGACGACGAGGCAGAGGAAGAATTGAAGCGGATATTCGTCGGTTCGCCTGATGATACCGGCGCTGCTGCGGCGCTGCGCCGCAATATCGGCGGCCTGATGTTGAACGGACTGCCCGGCCATGTCACCGGAACCAGTCTGTCGGAGCGCATTGGCATGCCGAACCTCTGGTTCCGCGACAGCGGAAAGAACCTTGAAGGCAAGGACGCCTATCTTGAAATGCTTCAGGGTTTGGTTGGGCCGGGCGTTGGCCTGTTGGCGATCCCCTATGATGTGGCATCGGCCGCGTCTGATGGTCATTACTGGCGCGCGCTGGAGAAAGCCGTGCCCGGCGCGGTCGGCGACGGCATGAAGTCCGGTCGGTATCTCTATGAGGGCGTCACGACCTGGAACGGTGATGACGTGGTGCCCGATGTTTCGGCCTATCAGGCACTCGTTCAGGCAATCGGTTTCACGCCTGCAGAGGTCGCGGAACGATACGAGGCCAACCGGCGAATGATGAATGAGCAAGAGCGGCTGATGAACGAGCGTGGTTCGATCCAAGGCGCAGCAGCGAAGTCGATCATCAGCGGCGAGCCTTTGTCACCGAAGATCATGGACCAAATCAGGGATTGGAACCGCGAGGTGCCGGAATACCCGATCACGGCTGATACCATCCGGCAATCGGTGCAGGGCCGCCGTCGATCGAGCCAGCGGAACGAGTATGGTATCCAGTTGAACCCCAAGCTGAATAACCGGATCCGTGGTGAGCAGGCGGCCATGGTCTACTAGGTCTAGCGCCGCAAGCCACCATCAGGTATAGTTTGTCCATCTGAGCGCATGACGTGCTTTCGCCTTTCGCGGAGCGTATCATGGCAGACTATCCCGTAACCGTTGCAGACCAAGACGATTGGAAGGCGCTGCCAGTGCCGGCCGCCGATGCTATCGTCCAGTGTCAGGGCCGACCGATCAAGATCACGGTCAGCGTGGACCTGAACGACGTGGCGGGAATCAACCTGCAGCCCAATCAGGTCGTTCGCATTGCTGCCGGACAGCAAGCCCGAATTCGGCCGAACGGCGGATTCGGTGGGGTCGCGGTTATGGAGGCCCTGTCCTGATGCTCGGCCTCGGCCTTGATGACATGCGGCTTTCCCCCGGCCGTCATAGGATATCTGGCGGATCCCAGCCGCCGGCCGACGTTGCGCCCGCATGGACAACGAACCCGATGCTGGCCGGGGGCACTGTCGTTGGCGACACGCTGACGGCGACGCCCGGCACTTACACGGGCAGTCCAGCTCCAACCATCCAGTATCGCTGGCACCGTCGTATCGGCGCCGACCCTTGGGTGCAGATTGCCGGGCAGAGCAGCGACACCTACGTCATCGTCGCAGGAGATGAAGGTTACAACATCCGCGCGCAGGTGCGACTTGTAAATAGCGCGGGCGCTACAGGTTGGACGGCGGCTACGCCCAACATCGGCGTCGATACGACGGTGCCAGGGGCAAGCGTCCTGGATCCTGCTACGGCGCGGTTCATGTTCATGCCGTATTCTTTCGCAAGCAACATGCTTTACCTGCCTTGGCGCGATGGTGTGGCCGACCATGGTATGTCCGATCTGTTCCGGCCGGGCTATTCAGGGCCGGCCGGTGTTGCCCCGGTGCCGGGCCTGCCGGGATATAGCGTGAGCCAACTGGTCGCGCCATATGAGCGGCTGTTGCCGGAAATGATAGACGGCAGCCTGACCTATAATCCGGGCACTGATCCAATCGCGGATATTGCGGGGTATGATGCGCTGGTCATCAGTCTGGGCGATTGGGGTTGGCACTCTGATACTGGTGGACACCTCTGGCAGCCTGACCAATGGGGCCGCACGGATCACCATGACGGCTTGGCTGCGAACGTTGCGGCTGCGCTGGATCTGGTCGAGGCTGCCGCCACGGCGGGCGCTAAAGGGATTCTGATTTACGGTCAACCGCCGTTCCTGCCGAGCGAAACGGATTTCAGTAACGATGGCCTCTGGCGCAGTCATATCGACGGCTATGAGGGCGCGCATCAATACCTCGCTGACGCCATCAGGCAGTGGCTCGATAATAACGGTCACGCGGACATGTTCTGCCGGATCGTCCCGGCGCATCGCCTGCTGGCCCGTATTTATGATGATGTGCAGGCTGGTGGCATCGTGCCCGGCGGGGTGACGGATCATCGTTATTTTCGGAGTGGGTATGATACGACCGGCGGCGCATCGACCCATCAATATATGCTGTCAGAACCCGGCATCTGGGCCATGCAGGCGCTTTTCGCCCTGGTCGCCTATAATCACTTGTCGTCGCCGCTTCCGTCGCCGCTGCCGATGACAACCTATGTCGATGCGGCTATGGCGGCCTATCTCGCAGGCATCGCGACCGAGATCGCCGACGACTATGCCTATGCAGGCCGTGGCGGATCGGACCGAAGCCCCGTTGGTCTGGTGGCCTCGACCGGCGCAACCCCCGCCGAAATATTCGCGGCCGCGCGGATCGTCCAGATGGATGCAGTGTCTGATGCCAAATGGGCGGATTCGGCGCGGACGACCCCCGCTGTCGATGGCGGACCGGTCGCCGCAATCGGCGATAGCTGGGCTGTCACAGACCCGGCCCGCGTGCCGATTCTTGATGGCGACGTGATCCATTTCGCCGGCGACCCCATGCGGGCGAATGTCTCGCCGGCAATGACACCGGCCTATCAGGCGATGTTGGTCGATCTGCGTTATATGTCCGGGGATCACCGGATCATCGAGATGGACGGTTCAGAGGTCTGGATCAACAGCGGCGGGCAGTGGGCTCAGGCGTCTGGTGGGGCCAACCCGCAAGCAAGCTTTGGCGGCGGCGTCGATGGAGATCGCGCGCTGATCGAGGTGATCTGGTCGGGCGGTCAAAAGACCATCCGGCTGACCAATCTCGCCCGGCTGTCTGGCGAGGATCTGGTGCGGCAGTCGACATGGACCAGCGCGCCGATACCGGCGGCGGTCAACTGGGCGCAACTGTCCAGCACGGCCTATGGCGAGGATCACCAGAGCTGGATCAACTGGGTGCTGGTTGCGGATCAGGTGCCTACATATGATCAGCGGATCCTGCTCTACGATTGGATTGCCGCCCGCGTCGGACAAGAGGTGTGGTGATGCGCGGCCATACCTGTCGCAGCCGGGGCTGGTGCTGATGGACCCATCCGCCATTATCCAAGAAATAGGTGGCGGCCTTTCGGCGGTCGTCAATGTCGCGCTGGCGGTGGCCCTTGTCGCGCTGTGGCGGCGCAACCTCACCCTGACCGACCGCAACGACTCCCTCAACGACAAGATGCTCGAAATCACGCAGACGATGGGCCGCGAGAACCGGGAACTGATCGTCGCGACCAACACCACCCTGACAGCAGCAACGGGGGCGATCAATGCAGCAGTCAACCGATTGGATCGGCGTTGATATGGGCAAGCTCTGGAAGGCGATCTTCGGCAAGAACACGGGCGAGCGCGAGGCGCGTGTGGATGATCTGCTGCGCGAGCATCATGCCGCCTCTGATCCGCAAATCGCAGCGGTCAAGCAGCAGGCCAATGCAGCGCAGAGGCTTGTAAATCAACTTCAAAGGGACGTGACGCAATGGCCACGCTGAGTTCAGTTCTTTCAATCGTGACCATTGTCGGCATGACCTGTCTGGCATGGGGCTATCGTCACGCGCTGGCCGTGCGCGGCACCGCGACATGGCATTTCACCATGAGCATGATGGTTCTGGCGACCACGTTCAGCCTGCGCCGGGTCTATTGGGACGTGGTAGCCCCCATCGTTCGGCATCGCTGGCCCGAGACATGGGCCGAGATTTTCGCGATCCACGGCGGCACAAACATCAACATCCTGTTCAACCTGGTCGCGCTGATGGCGATTTATCACGGCCTCAAGGCGCGCTGGTTGCTGTTGCCGGACGATGAGCGCGCGCGGTGGCATTGGTGGTCGGCATGGACGCATCCTGATGGCATCTATTTTCTTCGGCGGCGATAAGCGGCTGCGAAATTGCGGAGTTGGCCGGGGTTAGGGGTCAGTCCATAGCCTTGCGCAGAGCTTCGTTCATTCGGGTCTGCCACCCCTGACCCGTCTGCCTGAACGCTTCCACGATGTCCGGATCGAGGCGCAGCGAGACCGCAACCTTCGGGTTGCTGGATTTCGGGCGCCCGGCTCTGCGGGCTTTTTCTGCCAGGGCGGGGAACACCTCGGCAAAAGGCTTGGCGCGGGCCAGTTCTTCGTTGGCCCATTCGGGGGTGTCGGGGTCGGAGGCGATCATGGCCTGAACCTCAGGTTCGGTCGGTTTCTTCGTCGTCATCATAATTCCCACACAATTTGCTACGCCGGTCCGCTATCTGTAATTACTGTATATGCATTAATTGATCACAATGAAATAATGCATATACAAAAATATCACGTCCCGATCAGTTCACGGCGGGCGGCAGAGGCCAGAAATGACGACCGATTCATACCGCGGTTCCTGGCCGTCTCGTCAATGGCGCGCAGCAAGCCGCGCTCTATGGTGATGTTGACACGTTGGACGGCGGTATCGGCGGGGATATAGGGCACCGGGATCAGGACAGCGCCATCGGCAAGTTCGGCAGCAACATCGTCCCGCTTGCGGATCGCATCGAGTGATGCTGGCTCAACATCAGGCATATCCTCGAACCATAAGTCGAGGGCTTCGGCGGCGGCGGCAGGAATGCCGTCCCAATCGTCGGCGGCGGCGAATGCGCCGGGAAGATCGGGGAAGGTCAGGCCAAGGGCGCTGTATTCGTCCTCGTGAACAATGGCGATGTAGTAACGCATGAGTTTGCTCCATGACATGGGTGCGGAGGGGCGATGGATCGGCCGGGCTATAAAAGCCCGGCCTGTCTGTAGATGCTTCTGACGGTCCCGAGCGGAAGGTCCTTCTTCGGGTGAGGCAGGATGACGGTCCTGTCGCCCTTCCGAAGCTTGAGGTGCGAGCCTGTCTTGCTGACTTCCTCGAACCCTTCGCTCTTGAGCCGTTTCAGGAGCTTTCGGGAATTGGTCTCTAGCTCCATCGCCCCTCCTTTCTGAATACATTTATACACACCGGCTATTATGGTGTCAATTATAATATGTATATAAATACACAAAATTTCATCAACCTGCCTGTGAGAAATCAAGGGAAATCCGACATGAGAGATAATTTCGACCGGTGCTTGCGCGCCGTGCTGGCGCATGAGAGCGGCTGGGCGGATCACCCGTCCGATCCGGGCGGCGCGACGATGAAGGGTATCACCATCGGCACCTATCGCGCATGGAAGGGTCGAACGGTCAGCAAGACCGAACTGCGAAATATCAGCGATGCCGAGGTCTCCGAGATCTATCGCAAGAACTACTGGGACAACGTTCGCGGCGATGACCTGCCGTCCGGGCTTGATCTTGTGGCGTTCGATGCAGCGGTGAACAGCGGCGTTTCGCGGGGTGCAAAGTGGCTGCAAGGTGCCGTTGGCGCTGCGGCTGATGGTGCGGTCGGGCCGAACACGGTTTCCGCCGCCCGCGCCGCCGATCCGTTCCGCGCCGTCAACGCCGCCTGCGATGCACGGCTTCAATTCCTGCACCGCCTCAAGACGTGGCCGACCTTCGGCAAGGGCTGGTCGCGCCGCGTGGCCGAGGTCCGCGAGATGGCGCTGTCGATGGCGTTTCAGGCGAATGTCATTCCCCCCGCCGGACCCAACACCCCAATTGGCGAACCGTTCGCCGTCACCAATCCGCTGGCCACGTTCTTCGCCGCGCTGGCCCGCATTCTCGGCAACATCTTCGGAGGCAAGTGACATGTTTCTTTATATCCGCATGGTCCTGTATTTCGTGTTCGCGTGGCTCGCAGGCATGGGATACGGCGAAATGAGCGCAGACGGGGCGTTCTACCGCGTACCGCTCGATCTGCTGACCCAGATCATCGCCGGGGCCGTGGGCTTCGTCGGCACGTTCATCGTCGGCAGGATCGCCGAGGGCCGGGGCGGCAAAACATGATCGCCCTGCTGCTTAGCCGTGCGGGCCTCTTGGCGCTTGCTGTGGCGGGCGTGGCGGCCCTTGGCGGCTGGGTCTACTGGCAGGGCGGCAAGGACGCCCGGCGCGAGGCTGACGGCTTGCGCGATCATATCACCACAAGAGAGAGGATCGACAATGCGCTGGATCGCCCTGCTGGCTGTAGCTGGCTTGACCGCCTGCAATCAGCCTGCGAATGACAGCGGCCTTTGCGCCGGGCTGTCGCGCCCCGTGACTGCGCTGCGCGGCGCGCTGATCGAGAATTCCGCGCAGGTGCCCGAGCCGGTGGGTGAGGCGGGGGCTGACGTGGTTCTGGGATTCAACGCAGGTTGTGGCAAGTGATCGCCGCCGGGGGGGCGTTGACCTGCACATTGAGCAGATGAGCGATGGCGTTTGGTGGATCGGTATCACGCACACTAGCGGGTCAGTCGATCATCTGACGCTAGCAACGCGTCGGGGAGCACTTATCTCAGCGACACTCGAGGTCGATGTGTGACCCATTCCAACTGACGCGGAGAACGGGATGAACTGTTTCATGATCCGGTGGGGCCTCGGCGGCGGCTATAGCGACTATCATGGCCGCTGGTGGCTGCATATCGGCCCGCTTCTGCTGCTGGCCTGACACATTCCACGAGACGCACCTGATCGTCCCAAGATCGGCTGATATTTGCTGCACATTATGCAGCGCATTTTGCGGCGCGTCCATTTCAGATTGGCTAATACCTGCGCGATTTCATGAAAAATTGTGGCGGAGGGGATGGGCCTGACGTCGAACCTTCTCCAGTCTAAGTCATTGTTTTTATTGATCGCACGCACCCTCGACGGAATGGCGAGACCCGACCTCCTGTATGACCTGCGACGCGGGCCGACGGATCCTACCTGATCGCGGGCTGGATGCCGGTCGACGAGTTCGCCGATCTGCTCTCGCTCGACTTGGACGAAGATCGCGACTTCGAGACAGTTGCAGGACTTGTCCTCGACGAAGTGGGCCAGTTGCCGGAAGTGGGGCAGCGCATCGACCTGCAAGGCTGGGGGGTCGAGGTGGTCGATATGGACGGTCGGCGCATCGACAAGCTTCTGGTGCAGAAGGCGGCGGCCTGAGCCCGCCGCCGCTATCCTGGATTTAGGGCCAGATCGCCCAGACATAGACGAGGTAGCCGGCGAGCAGGACCGCGCCCTCCCATCGCGCGATCCTGCGCCCGGTCCAGGCGAAGGCGACCAGCGCCAGCGAGACGCCGATCATCACGAGGTTGTCGAAGCTCACGATCTCGGCCGGGACCACGCCTGGCGCGATCAGCGCGGTGAAGCCGCCGATGCCAAGGATGTTGTAGATGTTCGAACCGACGATGTTGCCGAAGGCCACGTCGCCCTGCTTTTTGAGCCCGGCGACGATGGAGGTGACGAGTTCCGGCATGGAGGTGCCGACCGCGACGATGGTCAGCCCGATCACTGTCTCTGAGATGCCGAAGCCACGCGCGAGCGATACGGCGCCGTCGACGAGGAACTTGCCGCCGAACACGACGAGCACCAGTCCGGCGACGGCGATCAGGGCTGAGACGAGGAGCGACGCCTGTGGTGGCGCCGGAGGGGCGAGCGCGGGATCTACCTCCTGCAAGGCGATGCTCTTGTCGTAGACCGCTCCGTGATCCGGGGTGGCGGCGCGCTCTTGCCGGAAGGCAAGAAAGATGTACCCAACGAGCGCAAGGATGAAGACCGCGCCTACGGCCCGCCCCATGGGCATCACCGCAGCGGCTGCCGCGAAGGCCACGGCCACGGCCAGCATCACCAGACCGTCGCGCTTGAGAGCCGACGACGCCACGATAATCGGGCTCAGGAGTGCCGCGATGCCCGCGATCAGCAGGATGTTGGCGATGCTGGAACCGACGATGTTGCCGTACGCGATCCCCGGCGCATCCGAAAGCGCGGCCTGCACGGACGTTACGAGCTCGGGCGTCGAGGTGCCGAAGCCCACCAGCGTTAACCCAATGACAAGTGGCGAAACGCCCAAGCCCGTGGCGACCTGCACGGCCCCGCGCACCAACAGTTCGCCGCCTGCAATCAGCAAGACAAGGCCGCCAATAAGCGGCAACCAGATTTCCAACACGTTCAAACTCCGTACGTTTTTTGATTGAGACCCTAGGGTCAGTCCCTATAAATCTTTCTTGCACGCCAGCATGTTGACTGATTCATGCTGGTCATGAACCAGAGCAATACAAGATACTTCTGGCTGAGCGCGGAGCAGATGCGACGCATTCAGCCCTTCTTTCCCAAAGCGCGAGGGCGTGCCCGATCTGACGATTGCAAGGTGCTGAGCGGCATCATCTATGTCAAGCGAAACGGTCTTCGCTGGCAAGATGCGCCAGCGGTCTATGGCCCTTACAAGACCCTGTATAACCGGTTCGCCCGCTGGTCCCGGATGGGCATCTTCGCCAGAATATTTCAGGAGCTGGCGCAACCAGGCGCTCAAGGCGACACGCTGATGATGGACAGCACATTCCTGAAGGCGCACCGCACCGCGGCCAGTCTTCGAAAAAAGGGGATCGTCCGCGCGCGATCGGACGCACGAAAGGCGCGGAGGGGATGGGCCTGATATCCAACCTTCTCCATGTCGGAAACGAGTTGGAGAGTCGTCGCGTTCAACCGGCGCGCCGCGGGATCTTCCTGCGGTAGGCATGCCGTTGGACGGGAGCAACGATGCTGGCGGCCGTCGCGACCTGATCTCGTGACGTTGGCTTGGCTTTGCCGCGCCTGATAGGGTCCCTCAGCAAGCGCAGGCCGTTGAGCACCACCAGAACCGTTCCGCCTTCGCGACCGATCACGGCGAGCGGTAGGGGAAGCTCGAAGAACAGGCCGCCCGTGACAAGGATCGCCATCGCACCCATGGCGAAGGCGAGGTTCTGCCGGATGATCCGCGAGGTGCGGCGCGCCAGGCGATGGGCTTCCGCAAGACGCCCCATATCCTCCGAAAGAAGAGCCACGTCCGCCGCCTGCAGTGCGACGTCCGACCCGGCGGCGCCCATAGCGATACCCACATCGGCGCGAGCCAGGGCCGCTGCGTCATTGACGCCATCGCCGACGAAGGCGACCTTGCCGCGGGCAGCCAGTTCGCCAGCCATCCGGACCTTGTCCTCCGGAAGCATGTCGGCGTGGATTTCCTCGGGCCTCAGGCCAAGCTCTTCGCCTATGCCCGTGCGCCGTCATTGGAAAAGGTGATTGCCGCCGGCGCCGATTTCATCGTCCGCTCAGGTTGGCGCACCATACGCATCGTCATTATGGATGGCCATCCGGTCGACTGGAATGCCGTTTATGCGCCGATGCGGATTGGCCAAGTCCGCGAGATCGATGTCTTCATCGAACACTCTGGCCACAAGCAGAAGGGACGCGGCAAGCCTCTGTTTCAGGCAAGGCTCATCATCAAACGGAAAGATGCCGAAGCGGCGGAACGCTCCTTGAAGTCGGCAATAAGTAGACATCAGCGCCGCCGTTCCAGTCAGGTCATGCTGCCGACAACCGTCGCGGCGACGGGGTTCGTCATGTTGCTGACGTCGATCCCGGCAGCCGACATGACGGCTAAAGCCGTTCTGGACGTCTATCGGCTGCGCTGGCAGATCGAACTCGCCTTCAAGCGTCTCAAGAGTGGTCTTGGCATCCACAAGCTTCCGGCCAGGGACGTGCGATTGGCCAGAACCTGGCTGACGGCGCATCTTATCCTGGCGCTGATGATCGAAGAGGCCGTCACCGACGTTCTCGACTCTCCCCCCTGCGACGACGAAACCGTGGTCAACCAGGCCCATGTCGCTGTGGCGGCTGCATAGCCTCCTACGGCATGCGATCCTCACCGTTATCTTGACGGTGCGAACGGCGAGCGAAATCTCGAACAGCTTCGCCGGCATCATGCGCCACATTTGCGATCCACCGAGACGCAGGAAGAACCAGGCTGCTGATGCAAGGAATGCAACCATCCCCTTGACTTAACGCTTGTGGGGCATGGCCTTCCCTTTCGTAGGTAGTTTGCGGAGGGGTGTCAATCAGGCGACAGATCCGGATGACGCTGGACCCGACTGCACCGGGCTGAAGACCTGCACCGATCGCGGGCACGCCGCTATGCTGGCGGGACAATCACGGCTCCGGGACAATCAGCCTGTCATGCGCTTCGTCGCCGATCAACAGGCGTTCGAGGAGGGCTGTCAGGAATGCGGCTCCGACCGCTCCGACAAGCGTGAGCACGATGCGCAGCGTGCTGGCCGAAACCGGGTTCTGCGTCGACAACGCGCCGGCCACGAGCGAGATCATGACCGAGAAAGCGAACTGGTAGACCATCGGCGGATGGGAGCCGTTCATCATCCGGCTCGCGAGAAAGAGACCACCCAGGAACACAAGGATCAGCAGGACGGGAAAGTGCGCCATGTAGTCGAAGGAATAGAGGATGGCGAACGAGATCGCCGCGCCAATCATCGTGGCGAGAGTACGTTCCCACGCCTCGGCATAGAGCTGTTCGCGTGTCGGAAATACCAGCACGAAGACGGCGGCGACGGCGAGCATCAGATTGGCCGCATCGAGAACGGCATAGAGCCAGAACGACAGGAGCAGCAGGACGCCGCCCCGGATGAATGCGCGCAGCACGTGATGGCCTTCGCTGGCCGGCTGGTAGATCTCGACCATCATTTCCTTCGCACGCGGCGGGAACACAGCGTAGAGAAGGGGTATGGCGACAAGGGCGCACAGGCTCGCCTCGATGAAGCCGTCGCGCATGTAGTCCATCATCACGGCGGACGACATGCGCATGACGGACATCAGAACCGCGACGATCGCGACCAGCATGCCGATCGGGTTGCCGGTGCTGAGGATGATGTAATAGGACAGAACGCACAGCGCGCCCGTCAGCGTGATGAGAACCAGCGGCATCGGCCGCGCCAATTCCACCAGCCCGGATATCAAGATCACCATGATGATCATCGCCACAGGCCCGCCGACCGCCTTCTTCGGATCGAACGCCTTGCGCATGCCGGCCATCAGGCCGACGATCAGCGCCGGGGGCAACATCGGCATCGGTGACTGAAGCAGGATCGCCAGGCCGAAGCCGACGACCGCCGCGCTCGACAGCCGGACCGCGAACAGCGGATCGTCATCGACATGCGGGCGCGGTGCGACATACATGGATCGACCTCAATACAGATAGGATAGCCAGGACTGTATCTTGAGAAGTGTCGAGGCCACGCCCGAGATCGGCGTTCCGGTCCCTCCCGCATAGACGACGACGCTGACCTTGGCGCCTGCCTTGACGGTCAATGGCCACGCCTGCATGCCGCCCTCAAGCTCGATGTGGACCGGCATGCGGCGGGCCGGCTCGAACCACTGGTTTTCCGGACGGTTCTGCATCAGGCCGCCGGCCGAGGTGCGGCCCGGATCGATACCCCATGCGATCGAATGGACGCGCCCCCTGAAGGTCTGGCCCGGCATGGCGTCGAACAGGATTTCCACTTCGTCGCCGGGTTCGATGTTGCCGATCTGGTTCTCACGCAGATCGGCGGTGATCCACGCTCCGCGCGAATCGAAGAAGGTCATTACGGGCGAGCCCGCCGCCGCGAACTGACCGATGGCAAGTTGCAGGTTGGTGACGACGCCACGGGTCGGCGCGGTGACGGTCGAATAGAGAAGGTTGAGCTGCGCCTGCTCCAGTTGGAGTTGCGCCGCCATGATCTGCGGATTTGACGCGCCGCCGTCCTTGCCCAGTTGCAGCAGGGCGCTTTGCAGGTCGGCCTCGGCGGCTTCGAGTTGGGCTTCGGCGACACGCAACTCGGCCCTTGCGTTGTCGACCTGCGCCTGGGCCACCACTCCTCGCTCGAAGAGCGACGCGGTCCGGTTGGCGGCGGTGCGCGCGTTCTCGAGACTGGCCCGCGCCTGGGACACGCGTGCCTGAGACGAGGCGATCGCCGCTGCCGAGGCGTCAGTCGCCTGAACGGCCTGCGCCAGACCAACCTCCGCCTGACGGACCGCCAGTTCGAATGGACGGCGGTCGAGCTGGAACAGCGGCTCGTCCTGATCGACGATCGTGTTGTCCTCGACGAAGACTTCGGTCACCTGCCCGGCGACCCTCGGGGCAATCTGCGCAACATAGGCCGACACCGTGCCTCTCGACGAATAGGGCGCGAGCCGGTCCGAGACCGCATACCAACTGACGAACACCGCCAGGACAACCACGAGCAGCGCCGCGATTTTCTTTGCGGGGTTTCCTCGATTTCCGGGCAACGGCTCCGCATTGGGAGCAGCTTCGTCCTCGAGGGTGACGGGAGCCGATTCAGGCTCCGGCTCACTTGCATCTTGCCTGGTGACCAGTGGTGTCGCCGGCGCGTGTTCAACGTCACCGGCATCGTCTCCAGGCTGTGGGGTCCTCTCGGTTGTCATGCGGAACAATCCATCTGGCGCTGTGGGCAAGTCGGCATTATATGTGCTGTCAAGTAACTCTATGGTAGAGCCATATAGATGCAACGGCACGACATGACAAGGGCAGCGGATTCCCGATTGGAAAAGGAGCAACAGTTGCGGCGCGATTTGCGGTCGGTGCTTCGCAAGGTGCTAAGGCTGGACGCCACCGTCGCACGCAGGCTGGGTATCCACGGAACCGATCTCGCTTCGCTGGAATTGCTGGAGACGGCCGACGAGCCGGTGACGCCGACAATGCTGTCGGACTATCTCGGCATCTCGACCGGCTCGGCGACCGCGGCGATCGACCGGCTGGAACGGGCGGGCTTCGTCCGGCGCGTTCCCAACAGCCACGACCGGCGCGGCATCATCATCGAACCCGTAGAGGGCCAGCAGGAGCGGTTGCTTTCGGCATACCATCAGCTCCGGTCGCGCTATGCCGAATTGATCGAAGGCATTTCCGACGACGAACTCGACGTGATCAACCGCTTCCTCAAGGGGATAGAGCGGATAGAACTGTCCTGAAACCCGGATTCGACAGTTTCGCCGCAGATGGAAAGACACGCCGCCGCATGCGCACGCCGGTCTCCCGCGCCGTCGCTTCGAGATCAACGGATTGCGACAGCCGCGTTATCAGAGACTGCCAGTCCGATCAGGGCCTGCCAGTTAATGTTTATGGAATCGGTCGTTCGCATCTGCCCGAGGAATTGCATCATGATTCCAAGTGCCCACCCTTAAGTTAGCGCCTATGGGGATGCCCCCCCCCGCAGCCAAAAAGCCCGGCGTGGCCGGGCTCGGGCAGTCGATCAGGAGAATCGGATATTGAGGCGATAGCGGCCGCGGCGGTCGGACTGGATCAGCTTGCGCCATTCAGGCTGCGTCTTGAACAGGTCCGACATGCGCGTGCAGGAGGAGCCGGCCTCGGCCAGCACCATCTTCCCATGCCGCCATGGCAATTCGCTCGAGGCGGCATCATGGAGAATGCGCACCACGCGCGCCTGGATCGGCCCGAGCAGGAAGGTCCGTTCGCCCAGAATGATCTCGCTGAACTCGTGGCGTTGCTGGAAGACGGTCTCGGATGTCCGTCTTCTGCCGCCCAGCCCATGCCTGGCCTCGGCGCGATGGCGCTCCTCGCGCCGAACGACCAGTTCTTCCTTATGCACCAGGATCCCGTCCTCGGGCTTCAGCACGACGCAATAGCGATCCTTGGGAGCGTCGAAGTGAGAGACCCGGATCGATCCCTCATGGAACAGGCGGTAGACATCATGGGTGCGAAGATCCTGAAGCCCATGGAATGGCGACCGATCCTCGGGAATGGTGAACCACTGTCTGTCGTCTTCCACCTCGTAGCTGCCCTGCTCGAGGAGGGCGCCATAAAGGCGGACCGAGACCTTCAACAGGCCGTTCTCGGCGAGATAGGCCAGATCGCGTGAGAATGGCGGTGCGAAATTAGTCCACGTTAGCGGCGGCATGGTGCTGCTGCGGGCGGCGTAAAAGTCGTCCACCTTTTCCCTTTCTGCGGCTGCAGGGAGGATGGGAGGATCTACAGCGTGGAACTCTATCTCAAGGTTCGTCAGGCCTGTGCTGCTGGTATGAGCCAGCGTCAGGCGGCGACGGAATTCAACATATCGCCGCGCGACACGGTCGCGAAGATGATGACGTTCTCGGTTCCTCCGGGCTACCGGCGGACGGCCGAGGTCAAGCGCCCGAAGCTTGATCCGTTCATCCCGATCATCGAGGATTGGCTGGAGGCGGACCGGACCATGCCGCGCAAGCAGCGGCATACGGCGAAGCGGGTGTTTGACCGGCTTCGCGAGGAATGCGGGTTCACCGGGGGCTACACGATCATCAAGGATTATATCCGGGAACGTAAGCGTCGGGGCCAGGAGGTATTTGTGCCGCTGGCGCATCCCCCGGGGCACGCGCAGGCCGACTTCGGCGAGGCAATGGTTCGGATCGGAGGTGTCGAACAGAAGGCGCATTTCTTCGTGCTGGACTTGCCGCATAGCGACGCCTGCTACGTCCGTGCCTATCCGGCGGCGGTTGCCGAGGCCTGGGTGGACGGTCATGTCCATGCCTTTGCCTTTTTTGGGGCGGTTCCGCAGTCGATCGTCTACGACAATGACCGCTGCCTGGTGGCGAAGATCCTGCCGGATGACACCCGCAAGCGGGCGGCGCTGTTCAGCGGGTTTCTGTCGCATTACCTGATCCGGGATCGCTATGGCCGCCCTGGCAAGGGGAACGACAAAGGCAATGTCGAAGGCTTGGTGGGCTATTGCCGCCGCAACTTCTTGGTGCCGATGCCTGAGTTCGCCAGTTGGGAAGAATTCAACCTCTGGCTGGAGGAGCGTTGCAAGCGGCGTCAGCACGATGTCCTTCGCGGCGAGAGCGAAACGATCGGCGAGCGACTGCAGCGCGATCTCGCCGCGATGCGCCCGCTCCCGGCGGCGCCCTTTGATGCCTGCGATCAAGCGACCGGCCGCGTGTCGTCGCAATCGCTGGTGCGCTACAAGACCAACGACTATTCGGTGCCTGTCGCTTACGGCCATCAGGATGTCTGGATCCGGGGCTATATCCATGAGGTGGTGATCGGCTGCCGGGGCGAAGTGATCGCCCGCCATCCCCGGTGCTGGGATCGCGACGAGATCGTCTTCGACCCGCTCCATTACCTTCCGCTGATCGAGCAGAAGATCAATGCGTTGGATCAGGCGGCACCATTGCAGGACTGGGACCTGCCAGAGGAGTTCGCCACCCTGCGCCGGCTGATGGAGGCACGGATGAACCGGCACGGCCGACGCGAATATGTCCAGGTCCTGCGGCTTCTGGAAACCTTCGATCTGGCCGATCTGCATGCGGCCGTGAGGCAGGCGCTGCAGATGGGGGCGATCGGCTTCGATGCGGTGAAGCATCTCTTGTTGTGCCGGGTGGAGCGCCGGCCACCCCGGCTGGATCTGGACTGCTATCCCTACCTGCCCAGGGCCAGGGTCGAGAAGACCGAGGCCCGCTCCTACATGCGGCTGCTGTCTGTCAATGCGGAGGGCGTGGCATGAGCGACGCCCCGGAAATCCTGCTTGCCCATCACCTCAAGACGCTGAAACTGCCGACCTTCCTACGAGAACACCAGAAACTGGCCCGGCAATGTGCGGCGGAAGGCGTGGACCATGTCCGATATCTCGCCCGGCTCGTCGAACTGGAACTGATCGATCGGGAACGGCGGATGGTCGAGCGGCGCATCAAGGCCGCCAGGTTCCCGGCCGTCAAAAGCCTGGACAGCTTCGACTTCACGGCCATCCCGAAGCTCAACAAGATGCAGGTGCTGGAACTGGCCCGGTGCGAATGGATCGAGCGGCGCCAGAACATTATTGCTCTCGGCCCCAGTGGCACGGGCAAGACGCACATCTCGCTCGGCCTTGGTCTGGCCGCCTGCCAGAAGGGCCTGTCCGTCGGCTTCACCACCGCCGCGGCCCTGGTCAGCGAGATGATGGAGGCCCGCGACGAGCGCCGTTTGCTCCGCCTTCAGAAGCAGATGGCCGGATACAAGCTTCTCATCATCGACGAACTCGGCTTCGTGCCCTTGTCGAAAACCGGCGCCGAACTCCTGTTCGAGCTGATCTCGCAACGCTACGAGCGCGGATCGACCCTGATCACCAGCAATCTGCCTTTTGACGAATGGACCGAGACATTCGGCTCCGAACGCCTCACCGGCGCGCTTCTCGACAGGCTGACCCACCACGTCAGCATTCTCGAAATGAATGGCCAGAGCTATCGTCTCGCCCAAAGCCGCGCCCGAAAGGCCGGCTGACCCCTTTCAAAAAATACCAACGGCACAAGCACGGAACTCTGGTCGGGCTACGCCCTCCCGACGTTCCGTGCTTGTGCCGCTAACTGGCAGACTTTTGCGCCGCCGCGTGGCCGGGTTTTACTCCGCCGTTGACAGCCAAGACCTCGCGCGCCGGCGGGGTCTCGGCCACGAAGGGAACGGCACGCACCGGGAACCGCTCGCCCCACTGGCGTGCCGGCCCGAGATCGACATGGATGAACCCCGATCTCGGGTAGAAGCCGAAGCCGAGGAATCCGACCTCGCGCGCCGCGGCCTCGAAAGCCACCGGGTCGTGGTTCGCCATGGCGATATCGAAGGCGGCGCCGTCGAGGTGCTTCGATCGGGTCGCGCCGCCCACGGCGCGGTTGTGCTCGGGGCTGCGATAGGCGGAACGCACGATCAGCGGCTTGCCGAGCCGGTCGCGCAGCGCCTGCAGCTTGTCGAGCGCAGGTTCGTTGATGAGCAGCTTGCCAGTGCCCCTGCATGCGATTTCGGCCGGGCTGAAGTTCGGCCAGCGCCAGGTGCTCTCCGGCACGTCGCGCCAGTGGCGGTGGAAAGTCGTGGTCATGGGGTCCTCCAGAAAAGAGTTTCCGGCCCCTCGCAGGGCTCGGTGCGTTCGCCGCTCGGGAAGGTCCACTGGACCTTCCCGTCTGCCTGCCAAGCAGACCACGGCTCACCCCGCCACGAGGGCGGGTGCGGTTGGGCTGATGGGTTTGGGTGTTGAGCGGCTACGGGCCGCCGCCGAAGATCTTCAGCTTGATGGCGATGCCCGCGAGCAGCGCCAGCATGACGGCGGTGGTGATCATGCGGACGGCGGTCTGCATGGCGGTGCGGCGCACCAGCCGGATGCAATCGACCAAGGATCGCAGGTCGCGGATGTCGAGCGCGGCCTCGTCGCCGTCGAGCCCGACATCGGCCAGCGCGCGCTTCGCGCCTTCCTCGGCCGCCCGGGTCAGGATCGCCTCGAACTCGGCGTCGGGCATGCGCACGAAGCCCTCGGATCGGGGTGGGTTCATCGGGTCCTCCTTCCGCCGCTCAGCCGACCTTGCAGCCCCAGAAGGACGTGTGGTCGGCGGCGAAGTAGCCGTCCGCGACCCGGAAATACCCCTGCAGCTCGACGGTGTCGCCCGCGGTCAGCGGCACCATGGTCTGCAGCCAGATCGCGGTGGCGAGCGAGACGTGGGTGGCGGAGATTTCGCCAAGTGAGCCGCGAATTTCCGTGGTGCCATTCAGCACGAGCCGGCCGCTCATCCGCGCGGTCGTACTGGCGTTGACCTTGTAGAGCAGCGTCGCGCCGAAGAGGTATGTGCCATCCGAAGGCGCCACGAAATTGTTGTTCGCGGCGTCGAAGGCGCCCTGATCGTTGTAGTCGGTGTTGTTCAGGCCAATCTTCGTCCAGGTTCCGACGCCCACGTAGTTGTCGTAGTTCGTGTACGCCTTGAACCGCGGCAGTCGGGGCTGATCGACGATGCCGGTGGCGTTGTTGACGCTCAGCCCGTCGAAGAAGGTGCTGCCGTCGGCCGAGACTGCCAGCCGAAACCGGTCGGAGCCGAACAGCCCCACCAGCGCCTTGGTCACGAAGCCGGTCTGCAGCGTAAGGCCGAGATCGTCGCCCGCAGCCTCCTTGTTCATGGTGTAGAACAGGTTGCCAGTCCCGCCCTCGGCCACGGTCTTCGCCGTCCAGAGCGCGGCGTTCAGCTTGGCCGAGAACGGATTCGACGCATCCGCCGTCGTGCCCAGCCCGAGCAGCGCCATGTTCTGCAGCGCATCCGGGGTGGCCCCGATCCAGCCCGCGCCGTCGTAGATCAGCAGCAGACCCTCGTCTTCGACCCAAGCCCGCCACCCGGTCCGAGGCGGCAGGCGCAGCCACGCGCCGTCGGTCCAGAGCGCGACGTTCAGGTCCCAGCCCGCCCAGTCGCCCGTCGCGCCGGTGGCGACGATGTAGCGGTCGCCGTCGGCCGGAGAACCGGGCGGAGCCGTCAAATCCCGGTCGAGGACGGAGAGCTGGACGAGACCGTCGAGGATCCGCAGCGCCTCATTGTGGGTGACATGCTTCTGGGCCTGCGCCGCGAGGATGTAGGGCAGCAGGAGATGGGTCGTGGAGTCGGACATGGGATGGCCTTCAGAGTCTCAGCGTGACGGTTTTCTGCGCGCCCCGTCCCACGAGGGCGGAGAGCTGGTAGATGCGGATGTCGAGCGTGTCGCCGGGGCCGAGCGGCGCGCCCCAGTCGGCACTCTGCTGGGCGGCGGTGTAGACCGCGCTGGTGGTGGTCGTACTGAGGACCCGTTTCACGGTGGCGCCATCGAGGATCTCGACCTCGTAGGCTTCGAGCTCCTCGGCCAGCGGCACCTCGAGTCCGCCCCAGCTGTCGGCCGCGAGTGCCCGGGACCGGCGTGTCCAGCGGATCGTCAGATCGCCGGGCGTGCGCGGCGTGCGCCATGGCTGCTCGACATGCGCGACCGAGAACGGCCGCAGCCCCACGCCCTCAGGCGGGAAGGCCTGCGCCACATAGGTCTCGTCGCTGACCGGGCGGCTCGCCGGGCCGATGCGCCAGTTCCATGGGATGCCGAGATCAGCCTCGGCGATCGGCAGCGATGCGAGGCTGTCGTCGATCACCGCGACGCGGGCGCCCGCAGGCGCCGGATTACCCATCGCACCCTCGGTGCCGCGCTGACCGCGCAGCAAGCGGGTCACCCGATACCGACCCGGCGCCAACAGCTCGGCCGCACCCGCCTGCACGATCTCCCAGACGCCGGGCGCACTTTCGATCGCGAGTGCGTTCGCCCCGCCGAACAGCGTCAGGTCCGTGACGCTTTCGAGCGTGCCGGTCAGCAGATCGACCACCAGCGCATTGCCGAGATCGAAGCGCGCGGTGGGGCCCTGATAGAAGTCCGAGACCAGCGCCCCGATCCGGGCGCGGCTGCCGAACGTGGTCAGCAGATCGAACCCGTCCGTGGACGGGCTGCGGAACACCGCCATCTCGCCCGGCCAGGGAACCGCGTGGGCGGCGACCAGCGGCCGATGCGCGGGCTGGTCCTCGGTCAGCTGCGGCAGGTCCATCAGCACCGCATCCGGCGCGCCGAACACGACAGCCCGCGTCAGCGACGCCGCGCGCGGATCGCCGGGCGGCAGATCGTAGGTCGCGCGGTCCTGGCGGACCGCCTCGATGCCGCGCGCCTCGGCGTCGGCGATGGAGACGAGCCGCAGATCCACCAGCCGCCCGTCATGGGCGAGCCGGATCGCGTCGGCCGGATCCAGCGCCAGGCGCGAGGGCGGCAGACGGAAGGCCGCCGTCTCGCGCCCGACCCACGCCTCCATCAATGCGCGGCGGCATCGCCGCTCGGCTTCCTCGGGCGGAACGGCCATCGGGAAGGACTCGGACGCGATCCGCGTTGTGTCCACCGTGATGCGCCGCGCCTCAACGAGGGCCGCGTCGTAATCCTCGTCGGCGCGGGCGACCTGCCATTTCAACGCCTGCGGCAGCTCGGTCTCCTGGCCGCGCGTCAGTTCCAGCAAGTCGCCCTCACGGGCGGCCACGAGATCGTCGGCACCGAGCGTGGCGACGGAGGCCCGGCCGCGCATGATGAAACGGATCACGCCCTCGGTCTCCACGGCGTCGAAGCCGAAGTGGCGCGACAGCGTGGTGATCGAGGCGCGCGGGCTTTCGAGCGCGCCGATGGCGTAGCCCTCGACCGCGCCCCAGAGACCGGAGACGTCGATCCGGTCCTCGGGCAGCCCGGCGCGTAGGCAGAGGTGCCGGACCAGAGCCGCGAGCGACACCGCGCCGAGCCGCCCGGTCAGCCAGTGGCCGAGCCGCCAGTTCGCCCCGTCCGTCCAGACGTCGGTCAGCGCCGGAAAGAACGGATAGGGCCGCGCGTCCCAGGTCCAGGCGGCGCATTCCGGCACATGCACCATGCGGCCGCCATAGACCGAGGACAGCGGATTGTTCGCGGCCTCGCCCCACCAGAGATAGGTCGCCTCGAGATACGCCCGCTGGATAGCGTCGTCGCGCCATCCGCGCGAGAAATGCGGCGTGAAGCTCTCGGATGACTTCGGGTCGAAGAAGACGTTCGGCTGGTTGGTGCCCCGGTCGATGGCCGGACAGCCGAGTTCGGTGAACCAGATCGGCTTGGACTGCGGCGCCCATGCCGTCGGCGTTCCGGACTCGACCCCGCCCGGGCGGTCGTAATGCGCGTTCGACCACCAGGCGCGCAGATCCTTGTAGCGAAAGACCCAAGGCTTGCTGGCCGCGCCGTCGGTGATCGGGGTCCGCACCTGCCCGGTGCGATCCGTCGCACTGGCATAGAACCAGTCGACGCCTTCGCCGCCCGCGATGTTCCCCTGCAGGTAGGCCTGGTCGTAGATCGCGGGCCAGCCCTCGGCCGCGTCGGCATGCTCGAAGCCGTCGCGCCAGTCCGAGAGCGGCATGTAGTTGTCGATCCCGACGAAATCGATCTCCGGATCCGCCCAGAGCGGATCGAGGTGAAAGAACACGTCGCCACTGCCGTCGCCCGGCTGGTGCCCAAAATACTCCGACCAGTCGGCCGCATAGCCGATCTTCGTCCCGGACCCGAGGATCGAGCGCACATCCGCGAGGAGGTCCCGGTAGGCCAGCACCGCCGGATAGCTGCTGGCGCTCGAGCGGATCGTCGTCAGCCCCGGCATCTCGGTGCCGATCAGGAATGCGTCGACCCCGCCCGCCGCCGCGCAGAGATGGGCGTAGTACAGCACCATGCGGCGCAGGCCCCAGTCGCCCGATGGCCCGGTCCAGGAGACCGACTGACCCGAGACGCTGAAGCTCGCGGGCGTCGCCGCGCCGAACAGCGCCGCGACCTGACTTTCGGCCGTTGCGGTCTTGTCCACGGTCCCGGCGAAACCTGCTGCTGGAGAACAGGTGATCCGGCCCCTCCAGGGAAAGGCAGGCTGGCCCGATGCGGCGGCATTGTCGGAATACGGGTTGGGCAGCGTGTTGCCCGGCGGCACGTCCATCAGGATGAACGGATAGAAGGTCACGCGCAGCCCGCGCGCCTTCATCTCCTGGATCGCCTGCAACACGGAGAAGTCGGACGGCGTGCCGCCATAGACCGGGCGATCCTGATCGTCTCGGCTGACGAGGAAGGCGCTGGCGCGGCTGACGCCATTGACCGACCAGCTGACCGGCGTGGTCGACTTGGCCGACACTTCGACGCCGGGCCGTACCTTGCAGGAGCCCGCGCGCAGATCGTCGCCGAACCACGCCACCACGAGGCTGACGCTTTCGACTGCCGGGGCCATCGCCTGCAGCCGGTCGAGCGCCTCCACCATGTCGGTGGAGTCTGCCAGCGCGTTCAGGTTCTCGGGCACTGTCGCGCCGCCGTCGGTCTTGCGGATCGCCTGCGTCGCGTAGGTGAACTCGCCCGAGGCCGGGATCAAGGTGACGGCGCGGGTCAGCCCCTCGGCGGTGTCGGCGTCGGCGAGCGGCCGAAACACCTCGAAGGAGAGCTGCGGCAGGCGGTTGCCGTAGGTCGAGAGCGCCAGCTCCTCGAAGACGACATAGGCCGTGCCGCGATAGGCGGGCGTGTTGGCCGCTCCCATCCTGGCCGCGATTAACGGGTCCGCCGTCTGGGTTTCGTCGCCCGGATACCAGCGCCAGGTGACGCCGGAGAGGTCCATCGGCTTGCCGTCGGCCCAGATGCGGCCGATGCCGGTGATACCCCGCCCTGCCGGGCCTCCTCCGCCTCCATTCTCTCCACCGGAGAGAATGGTCCCTGCGGGACCGGCTTCGGAGCCCTCGCAGAGCGCGACCGCGAAGGAGGCGTAGTAGAGATACTCGGTCGTCTTGACCTTGCCGCCCCCGCCGCCCTTGCCGCCGCCCTGCGTGGTGGTCTTCGTCTCCTCGCGGAAATCCGTCGCCCAGATGATGTTGCCGCCCATGCGCATGCGCCCATAGAGCCGCGGGATCACCGCGCCCTCGGTTGAGGACGTGATCCGCAAGCTGTCGAGCCGCGCGCCCTCTGGACCTGCACCGCTTCTGTTCCGGTCAGGTGCTCATGTTAAGCGGCCCTCTGCTCGAAGGCCACGGGTGATTTCCAGCCGAGGGCTGAGTGTTTGCGGCGCGGGTTGTAGAAGCCATTGATGTATTCGAAGAGGGCGATCTCGACGTCGCGTCGGGTGTGCCATTCGCGCCTCCAGACCAGTTCGGCCTTCAGGGACTTGAAGAAGCTCTCGACGGCCGAGTTATCATAGCAGTTGCCCTTGCCGCTCATTGATACCTTGAACCCGTTTTTGCGGAGAAGTTTCTGGTAGTCATGGGCGCAGTATTGCGCGCCGCGATCCGTGTGATGAATACAGCCTGGTGGCGGGCGGCGCAGGGCAACAGCCATGTTCAGCGCCCTGATCGCCAGATCCTGTTTCATCCTGTTGCTGATAGCCCAGCCAATCACGCGCCTCGAGAACAGGTCGATGATGACGGCCAGATAAACCCAGCCCTCACGCGTCCAGATGTAGGTGATGTCGCCCGCCCACTTCTGGTTCGGGGCACTCGCCGAAAAGTCCTGTTGCAAGAGGTTCGGCGCGATGTTGAAGGCGTGATCGCTGTCGGTGGTGCGCTTGAACTTGCGGCTGCGGATGATGCGGATGCCGTTCTGGCGCATCAGACGGCCTACCCGACGCTGTCCGACCCGCAGGCCCAGCTCGTTCAACTCTTCGGTCATCCGCGGCCTGCCGTAGCTGCCCAGGCTCAGCCGATGCTGTTCGCGGATATGCGCCAGGATCACCATGTCGCGCCGCTGACGGATGGACGGGGGCCTGCGCAGCCACGCGCGCAACCCGCGATCCGTTACGCCCATCATGCGACAGAGATGGCTGCGCGAAAGGCTGCCCCGATAGCTGGCAATGAACTGAAACCTCACGGCTTTTGAGCCGCGAAGAACTGAGCCGCCTTTTTTAATACTTCCCTCTCCTCGCGCAATATACGGTTCTCTTTCCGCAGCCGTTCATTCTCGCGCAGAAGATCGGCGTCCCGGTCAGGCACCTTCGCCTCATCGGAAATCGCCCGTATCCACTTGCCGAGCGTCGAAAGCCCAACCCCAAGATCAGACGCAACCTGACGTCTCGTCAGGCCGCTGGTGAGCGCGATGCGAACCGCATCCCGCTTGAACTCGTCGCCGTGTGTCGCTGCCATATCCTGTCTCCTTTGGTGAGAGCATCGCTCTCAGAAGACCGGAACGAAACCGGGGCAGGTCCAAAGCTCTCGGCGTCACGCGCCATGATGGTTATGTTGACGCCTCCGCCTGCGCCGTAGCTCTGCGCCTCGCGCCGCGACAGCACGCGCTCGCCCCGCTGCAGGATCGCAGGAACCTCGTCGTGGCGCAGCGCACTGAACGACAGCCTCGATCTCGGCGCGGTGCTGGTAGTGGTAGCGTAGTGGCGAGAGCGTGACCTCCGGCTCGCCTGGCTCGCCGTCGCGCAGGATCAGCAGGCCTTCGGCCGGGACGCGCTCGGGCAGCACCTCACCGCGCAGGGCGGTGGCGGGCAGCGCCAAGAGCCGCGCGTGCAGCGCGGCGAGGATGGTTTCGCGGGGAGTGGGCATGGTTTACGGGCTGTCTGGGTTTTTGGGATGAGCCTTCCGGTCATCCGGGTGTAGGAGAGAGCGATCTTCCTCGATCTCGGAGTAGACCCAGACCATCCTGTCCAGGAGCCAAAGCTTCGACAGCATTGCGATAGCAACGCCAGTCATCGTCAGGGACAGATTCAACGCCGCAAGCCCGACGACCAGAAACACTGCGCCTGTCGACGTCGCAATCGTCAGGGCTCTGACCACCGGGACATGATGCGCGAGCGCCGCGTCCTTGCCCCGCAGCAGCCAGATGCGCTCGCCTAGGACACCCTTCGACATCCAGTTGTTGGTGGACGCCGGAGGTGGGAACAGGCGCGGGTTCAACCATGTCCAGATCAGCACTGCGCCTATTGGAAGCAGCGCCCACCAACCAATCCAGACGCGACTCCAGACGGCAACGGCAAGCAGGGGCAGGATCGAAACCCGCGACCAGCCACTCCAGGGATTCGCATGCCGCGCCCAGACTGTAGCGTTCATGGCCATGATCCGTTCGGCGCCAAAGCCGTTTAGCATTTCTGTGCCCCCGATCCTGCCAAATTACTGTAGCGCCGATGCAGGTCGTTGTCCGCCCGCCGGAGGTCCTGCCATTAGCCGATCCGCCCCTCGACCCAGTTCGCCACGATCAGCCCCGGCACGCTGTCCACCGCTCTCTCCGCATCCCGCGCCAGATCCAGCCGCTTGGGCAGCTTCACCTGCGGGACCAGCAGGAAGATCGGCGCGGTGACCTTGCCGCGTCCGGTCTTCGAGCGCGACACCACCGCCTGGCCCTTCGTGTTCAGCCGCCCCTCGGCCACCAGCAGGCTCGGACCGGTGCGGCGATAGACGAAGCGCAGCCGCAGCCCGCGTCGCCGTTCCCACTCGCCAGGAGTGATCCGGCCGCCGCGCAGGGACTTGCCCGCGGCGGGCAGCGGGATCGCCAGCCAGAACCCGTTTTTCGAGCGGATCAGCGGCCCGGCGTCATGCGCGCCGACGATGACCGGCGCCTTGGACCAGACCAGAGCTGCGGCGTCCAGGCTCTCGCCCGACCTCGGGAAGGTCTGGCTCCGGATCGAATTGGCGAGCCGTGTGCCGAGCCCCGCGCCGGTGATCTGCAACCGCCACGCCGACTTCAGCCCGGTCCCGGCCTCGCGCATGGCGGCGGTCACGGCGCGTTCGCCCGCGGCGACCTCAGCCGCCATCATCGCGACGATGTCGGGATCGATGTCGAGCTTCAGTTTCACGCGGGCCTCAGATCCACGGTCCAGACGAGCCGCTCGCGGTCGCGGACGGGCTCGCCCTGAATGAGGAAGGCGTCCCCATCGATCTCGATCCTATCGCCGGGACGCGGGTTCGCCACCTCGGCGACGCGCAGGTCGATCCGCGTGGTCTCGGACCAGAGCCGCGCATCGCCGAAGTCGGTGACCGCATCGGCACGCCGGGCGACGACGCGCACCAGGACGGGCGTGCCGCCGTCGGCGATGTAGACCGCGTCCCGGCCGATGTTCGGATCGGCGAAGAGCGCACCGACGGCGGCGGCGAAGGCGCTCATCAGAAGGCCGCGTTCAGCCGTACCCGGCCGATGGTATCGCTCGCGCCGCTCGCCACCGCCTCGACGGCCACGCCGATGAGGGTGTTGTCGGTGGCAACCGTGGTGCAGCGCTTGTTGGTGTCGTCCCAATAGATCTTGGCGCCGACGGTCCAGGCCTGGGAGCCGACCTTGGTGATGTCGAACACGCCGACGAGCGAGGTCTCGACGGGCTCGCCGAGGGCGGCCGCTCCGGCGGCGATGCCGAAGATGGAGCCGACGAGCAGACCATCGCCGGAGGCGACGGCATAGGGCGCGGTCAGGGTGATGGTGTTGCCGGGCTGGACGAAGTTTTTCATGGACGTGATCCTCGTGGAAAGACGAAGGGCGGCCCGTCAGGACCGCCCGTGTGTCAGGGTTCAGGATGGGTGCGTTACGCGCCCGGGTTCTTGTAGAGACCGCGCCAGTCGATCGCCTTGGCGCCGAAGTCGAGGCGGCACTTGATCTCGACGCCGTCGACGTCGAAGCCGTTGCGCGTCTCGATGTAGGCGCCCTGCTGACCCTCGAGATAGGCGTACTCGATGGTGTCGATCTGGTTCGGGCTGGCCGCGAGATACCAGGCGGTCTCGCTGGCCGCGTCGAGCCGGGGCTCGCTGATCGGCGCCAGTGTGCGGATCGACTGCGGCACCACGCTGGACGTCGCGGCGGGCACGAGGTTCTGCGCGACCAGCTGCTCGGCCTTCAGTTCCAACGAGGCGGGCACGATCAGGAAGGCGGGCCGGACGTTCAGCACCGTCTTCTTGTCGAGGCCCGTCTGCTTGGCCATCGCCGCCCGCGCCGCGCCCACCGCATCGACCGCCAGCGCCGCGCCGGTGCCCGCGAGGTTCTTGTGCGTGGTGTGGAACAGCGCGTTGCCGTCGGCCATGGCCGGGTTCGAGGTAATGATGCCCCAGACCACGTCCGACTCCAGCTGCGCGATGGAATTGCCGTACATTGCCGGGATCCGGGTGAAGGCGTCGAGATCATCGTTGATCAGCGTCTGGCGCATGACCCCGTCGCGCACCTGTGGCCAGACGAACTTGCCGCCCTCGAGCCGCTTGTGAACCAGCACTATCCCGGTCTGATCCCAGATCAAGAGCTTGATCCGATCCGCCCGCTTCGCTCGGAACACAAAGGCGGCTCCGCAGAACGGGTCTCTGGATAGTCCGGACCGGTTGTCCATGGCGCGACTTGCCGGCGGATTTCGGCAAGTGGAACTCAGTGTTCAAGCGGTTCCGGCGATGGGTAAAGGCCGATGCGTTCTACCGCATGTTCCGAGCCCTGGCTGAAGATGCCGATTTTGGATACGCCATGATCGACGGCAGCATCGTCAAGGTTCACCGCCACGGACAGGGCGCAAAAGGGGGACGCAAAGCCAGGCCATCGGGCGCTCTCGCGGAGGGATAACAACCAAGATCATGGCTTTGGCCGATGCGGTCGGCAACCTGACCGACTTTCGGCTGCTGCCGGGACAGGCCCATGATCTGCGCGGCACAGGGGCGCTGATCGATGGCCTGACGTGTGGCCAACTTCTTGCCGACCGGGCGTTCGATGCCGATTGGCTGCGCGAGGCGCTAACCGGTGCAGGGATCGAGCCGGTCATTCCGCCAAAGTCCAACCGCCGCTTCCCCGCCGAATTCGACCGCGAAACCTGCAAGTGGCGGCACCTGATCGAGAACCTCTTCGGCAGGCTCAAGGAATACAGAGGCATCGCCATGCGCTGCTGCAAGACTGATGAAAGTTTCAGCGCCTTCATTGCTCTCGCCGCAACCGTCATCCGACTCCGGTGAACGTCAACACACCCTAGCCGACCAGCGCCGAGATGATCAGCGCGTTGACGATATCGATGAAAAAGCCGCAGACCAGCGGCACGATCACAAAGGCCCGGTGCGCCGCGCCATGTTGCTGCGCCACGGCGGTCATATTGGCGATGGCGGTGGCGGTTGAGCCGAGCGTGATACCGCCAAACCCGGCCGAGATCACCGCCGCCTCATAATCGCGCCCCATCGCGGGGAACACGACCCAAATCGTGAATCCGACCGTCAGCAGGATCTGCATCACAAGGGCGGCGGTAATGAACAGAAGGACGCCGTTCAGCTCCCAGACCTGCAGGCCCATCAGCGCCATGATCAGGAAAAGCCCGAGTGACAGATCCGAGATCAGCGCCAGCGCATCATCGACCCCAGGCCAGATCCGCCGCACTAACCGCCTCGGGGCCAGCGGCAAAAGGTTGCGCAGCACGATCCCCGCGACAAGGCAGCTGACAAAGGCTGGAAGCGTGACGCCGGCCGCCGTGATCGCCTCATGCAGCGCCAGCCCGATCAGCACGGTGACATTCAGCGCCAGGATCGACCAGAGGATGCAGAAGTAATCCATCCGGACCGCGCGCCCCTCATTCGGAACGCCGATGTCCAGATCGCGCTTGTTTTCCGCCTTCAGCCCGCCCCGCCGGATCAGGAGCGCCGCAATCGGCCCGCCGATCACACAGGCCGCGATTAGCCCGACAGTATTGGCCGCGACCCCCAGTTCCAGCGCATTCGTGATCCCCAGCTTTTCGGCGAATATCGGTGCCCAGGCCAGCGTGGTGCCAACGCCGCCGGTCAGCGAAACCGAGCCGACCATCAGCCCGGTCTTCGGCTCCATTCCAAAGAGCCTCGCCAGCCCCATCCCCGCGAAGTTCTGCAAAAGGATGAAGCTGGTCGCAAGGATCAACAGGATCACCAACGGCCTGCCCCCCGCAAGCAGCGTGCGGATATCGGATTTCAGCCCGATACCGGCAAAGAACACCAGCAGCAGGAAATCACGGATCCCCACCTCGAATGAGACCTTCAGATCGAACAGCGCCCAGAGGAGCCCCGTTACCGCGATACAGAGAAAGCCGCCCGCCACCGGCTCGGGGATCGAATAGCGGCGCAGAAGATCAATGTTCAGGGTCAGGATCTTGCCCGCGATCAGCAAGACCACGGCAAGATTGAAGGAATGGAAGGGATGAACCGTAAAGAAGGTCACGCGGCGGCGCCTGTCAGAATGCTGTCAACTGATGTTGATTCCGCTTTGCCCCGGATCCGCCTTCCGGTCAAGGGCGGGGCCCCGCGCCTGCCTCAGGCGGTGGTGTGAAATCCGTTATCGGCATAGACCACCGATCCGCTCATGGGACTTGCGGCCTCGGTTGCCAGAAAGGCCGCCAGCGTACCGATCTCTTCGATGCTTACCAGTTTTCCCGCAGGCGTACGGGCGCGAATCTTATCCATCAGCGCATCGAACCGGTCGATCCCCGAGGCGGCGCGGGTCTTGACCGGACCGGTTGAAAGCGAAAAGGCACGAATCCCTTCGCCCGCCAGATCGGCCGCCGCATAGCGGACCGAAGCCTCCAGCGCGGCCTTTACCGGACCCATGAGGTTGTAATTCTCGACCACCCGATCCGCGCCGTAAAAGCTGACCGTGATCAGCGAACCACCCGCCTGCATCAAAGGCCGCGCCAGCCGCGCCATGCGCAGGAAGGAGTGGCAAGAGATATCCATCGCCGTCGCAAAACCTTCGGCCGAAGCGTTGACAACGCTGGTGTGCAGATCCTCGCGCGGGGCGAAGGCGATGGCATGAAGCAGAAAATCAAGCCGCCCCCATTCAGCGGTAATGCGGTCAAACACGGCTTCCAACTGGCCGGGTTCACGCACATCGCAAGGAAGGAACAGCGGCGCACCCACTTCCTGCGCCACGGGTTCGACCCATGGCCGGGCCTTTTCATTAAGAAAGGTCAGCGCCAGCTCTGCCCCCGCCGCGCGAAAGGCCCTGGCGCAACCGGCGGCGATGCTGGCCTCATTCGCCACGCCAACCACGAGGCCGCGTTTGCCTTTCAGATCAATCATGTCGCTGCCTCTTCGCTGACGGCCTCCTGGGCGATGATGCTTTCCTCATCGGTCGGAATGACAAGAAGCTGCACCCGGCTGGCGGCGGTGCTGATCCTGCGCGACCCTGCTTCATTGGCATCGGGGTCAAGCTCTGCCCCAAGCCAGGCCAGCCGCGCGGCGACACGGGCGCGGATACCGGGCTGATGCTCGCCGATTCCTGCCGTGAAGACCAGCGCATCGATCCCGCCCATGCTGGTCGCCAACCGTGCCACCTCGCCCGCGATGCGCAGGCAAAAGAGGTCGATCGCCTCGGCAGCCTCTGGGCGCGTGCTGGCCATCAGCTCGCGGCTGTCAGCCTCGAAACCCGACACGCCCAGAAGGCCGCTTTCACGATAGAGCATGGTCTCGACCTGTTTCAGGCTTTGCCCCATTTCGCCCATCAGATGCAGGATCACGCCGGGGTCCAGCGCACCCGAACGCGTCGCCATCGGGATGCCGTCCAGCGTCGAAAACCCCATCGAGCTGTCGATGCTCTTGCCGCCCCGGATCGCACAAAGGCTTGCGCCGCTGCCCAGATGTGCGGCGACCACCTTTGCATCGGTGGCCAGATCGCCCAGTTGCCCGGCGATATAGCGGTAGGAGAGACCATGAAAGCCATAGCGCTTGATCCCCTGATCATAAAGCGCGCGCGGCAGGGCAAAGCGGCGGATCAGGGGCGGGTTGGTGGCATGAAACGCCGTGTCGAAAGAGGCTGTCTGTGGCACATCGGGGTAAAGCCCCCGCATCGCCCGGATCAGCGCAAGGCTTTGCGGCTGATGCAGCGGCGCAAGCCGCGCCAGCGCGTCGATCTGCGCGATCACCTGATCGGTGATCCGGGCTGGTCCTGTGAAGACATCGCCGCCATGCACAACCCGATGGCCGATCACCGCAAGGCGCGAAAGATTGAAATGCCCGGCCAGCCAGGCAAAAGCCTGGTTCAGCACGGCTGTCAGATCGCCGGGATCCGCTGTGATCGGGCCTGAAAAGGTCTTGCCCTCGCGCGTCAGGCGCACTTCGAAAGGCTCATCGCGGAAATCGATCACGCCCGACGCCAGCGGGCGCGGCGCGGCGGCCTCCAGTGCGTAAAACCCCAGCTTGATAGTCGAGGATCCGGTGTTGAATGTCAGGATCAGATCGCGGGTCACGCCTTCCCCTCCGCTTTGCGGACCGCGACCATCTTGGCCAGCGCAGCCGAGGCGATGCGGGCCGATAAAGGATCCGCCCGGCTTGTCAGAACGATTGGCACCCGTGCGCCCAGAACCAGCCCCGCGGCCGTGGCGCCCGCGAAATAGATCAGCTGTTTGGCAAGCATGTTCCCGGCCTCGAGATCCGGCACCAGAAGAATATCGGCCTCGCCCGCCACCTGCGAGACGATGCCCTTCGTCGCCACCGCCTCGGGGCTGATCGCATTGTCGAAGGCCAGCGGCCCGTCAACCAGCGCGCCCGTGATCTGGCCTCGAGCCGCCATCACCGTCAGCGCGGCGGCATCCAGCGTGGCGGGCATCGTCGCGTTCACCGTCTCGACCGCCGCCAGCACCGCGACCTTCGGCTGATCGCGCCCCAGAAGCCGCATCAGATCGACGGCATTCTGGCAGATGTCGCGCTTATGCTCTAATGTCGGTGCGATATTGATCGCGGCATCGGTGACGATCACCGGCTTGCGATAGGCGGGCACATCCATCGCATAGACATGGCTGATCCGGCGTTCGGTGCGCAGGCCGCCGCTTTTCGAAACCACCGCCGCAAGCAGTTCATCGGAATGCAGGCTGCCCTTGACCAGCACCTGGACGTTGCCACAGGCCGCCAGTTCCACCGCCCGCGCCGCCGCTGCATGGCTGTGCTCTGTCTCCTCGATCCGGAAGCCGTCAAGCGAGACCCCGGCCTCGGCGGCCGCCGCGCGAATCTTTGCGCCGGGACCGATCAGGATCGGGTCAAGCAGGCCTTCGTCGCGCACCTCGATCGCGCCAAGGATCGCGGATTTCGAACAGGGATGCACCACCGCCGCCCGCACCGGGGGCAATGCGCGGGCCTCTTCGACAAAGCCCTGCCAGCGCCCCTTCGGCAAGACCACCGCCTCGGGAAGGTCACCCGGCACCCAGGTCACCTGCTCGACCGGGGCCAGCACCAGCGCCTCGCCCGAAAGCACCACCTCGCCCCGCTGATTGCGGGCGGTGGTCGTCAGGCGGACACGGTTCTTGCCCTCGATCAGCTCGGCCACTTCAACTTCGGCGGTGATGGTATCGCCTGGCGAAACCGGCTTGTTAAAGCGGATCTGCTGGTCGAGATAGATCGTCCCCGGCCCCGGCAGGCGGGTGCCCAGCACCGCCGAAATCAGCGCCGCAGTCCACATGCCGTGCACCACGACATGGCCAAACGGCCCATGGGCGGCGAAACCGGCATCCAGATGCGCGGGGTTGGCGTCGCCGGAAACAGCGGCGAACAATTCAATATCCTTGGGGCCGACGTGGCGGACAAGACTGGCGCGGTCGCCGATTTTCATCTGGTGAAACAGATAGTTGGTCAGAGTGCCGGTCATCTTGTCACCTCTGGAAAACATATGTGCCGGGCGCATCTGCCAGCGCGTTGCCCATTGCGGGCGGCGCGGCGGGGGCACCCGAACGCGCGGCAAGCCAGGCCTGCCAGGGCGTCCACCACGAACCCTCGGTTGCAGGATTGGCCTCGACCCAGGTCTCCGGCGGCAAAAGCGCGTCGTCATGGGCGCGGGTCGCCAGCCGGTAGCGGCGGCGCGGGTGACCGGGAGGAGAGACGATCCCCGCATTATGCCCGCCCGACGTCAGCGCGAAAGTCACCTCGCAATCGGTGAACTGGTGGATTTTGTAGACCGACTTCCAGGGTGCGACATGATCGCGCTCGGTCCCGACGGCAAAGATCGGCACCCGGATGTTCTGCAACAGAACTGTCTTGCCCCCGGCGGTGAAGCGTCCCGAAGAAAGCTCATTATTCAGATAAAGCCTGCGCAGATATTCGGCATGCATCCGATAGGGCATCCGGGTGCTGTCGGCATTCCAGGCCATGAGATCATTCATCGCCGTCCGCTCGCCCATCATGTAATCGCGCACCATCCGGGACCAGATGAGGTCATTCGAGCGCAAAAGCTGAAACGCCCCCGCCATCTGATCGGCAGAGAGATAGCCGCGGTTCCACATCATGCTTTCAAGAAGATGCAGCTGGCTTGGGTCGATGAACAACGCGAGCTCGCCCGGTTCGGCGAAATCGACCTGCGCGGCAAGCAGCGTCAGCGAGGCGAGACGCGCGTCCCCCTTCCCCGCCATGGCAGCCGCAGCGATCGACAGCAAAGTGCCACCCAGACAATAGCCGGTGGCGTGGATTTTCTGATCGGGCATTAGACGGGTGATCTCATCCAACGCGGCCATCACGCCCAGCCGGCGATAATCCTCCAGCGTCAGATCACGATCCTCTGCACCCGGATTGCGCCAGGAAATGGCGAAAACCGTGTGGCCCTGCGCCACCAGCCAGCGGATCAGTGAATTCTCCGGGCTGAGGTCGAGGATATAGTATTTCATGATCCAGGCCGGAACGATCAGCACCGGCTCGGGGTGCACGGTTTCTGTCGTGGGCGTATACTGGATCAGTTCGATCAGGTGGTTGCGGAAGATTACCTTGCCCGGCGTCACCGCCACATCGCGACCCGGTGTAAAGGCCTCGACACCCTCTGGCGGCTCCTGCCGGATCTGGCGGACGACGTCCTGCAGCCAGTTCTGCCAGCCCTTCACAAGGTTCATGCCTCCGGTAGCCCAGGTCCGTGCCACAACCTCGGGATTGGTAAAAGGGTTGTTCGAAGGCGCACAGACATCAAGGATCTGTTTCGCGGCAAAAGACACCACATCCTCGTGGTGCTTCGTCACGCCTGGAACCTCATGGGTGACGTTATGCAGCCATTGCTGCTGCAGCAGGAAAGCCTGCGACATCCAGCTGAAGGGCGGTTTCGCCCAGGCTTCACCGGCGAAACGGCGGTCGCCCGGCAAGGGCGTGATGACCGGCGCGGCCTGCGGATCCATCGCCGAGGCCATCAGATGCGCCATGAGACGCTGCCATTTGCGGCCCGCCTTGACGCCCAGTTCCATCTGCTTGCCCGGTGCCTGCGCCAGGTGAAAGGCCCAGTCGACATGGGCCATCATCAGCGAGCCGGGCGAGACCCCGCCGCTGAGCTGTCCCGAGAGCGCCTCTCGTATGCGGTCAACGGCCTGAAAAGCCTCGATGCCAAGGCTTTCATCGCCGGTTGCACCCGAGCCATCTGATTTGGGAGTAAGGACCATGTCGCGTCTCCAATTTACCGGCGGAAGTTAGCACAGAACTATCAACGAGTGTTGATCGAAATCAAAGAGTTCAAGATTTTTCTTGAACATAGGCATTGCGCCCAAGGCCCGATGCCGACGACATGTCGTAAAGCGCCGTCAAACCGCCGAAACAGCCGCCCCCGGACTGAACAGGCAAAGCATCGGCGTCCGGCGGCGGACACGGAATCCCCTGTCCCTGCCCTGATCATCATGGACGATTACCGGCAAAACGGCGCGACGTCGAGGCCATGACCCGGCCAATGCCGCTGGCACCAACGCCGGGCCAAGGCCGCGGCCTCAATCCGCCAGCACATCACCGATGCCAGTGAAGACACCACCGACCTGATTGAAGACAAAGGCCCCAGCCAAGCGTACCTCACCGAAAAGGGTGCTTTCAACCACAGCCCCGGCCTCGCCGGAAAGCAGGCCGACATAGCGGCTGTGGGCGGGATCATCGGTCGGAATATCGGTAATATCCACGATCCGTATTCCGGTCGCGACCGCCAGGCGCTGGACCGCCGGATCACGCACATCGACAAGCCCAAGCCGTATCCGACGTGCCGAAAGCCGCGACGACAGTTTCAGCGCCAGATCGTCCGAGGAGACGAGCACCGTGATGGGATGCTTCATCGGCCCAAGGCTGACCATCTGGGCGCGGAAAAGATCGATATCAATATCCGGGGCGGCAAGGATGACCTCGATCCGGTCCAGCACATCGTCCCGCCCGGCAAGACGCAGTTGCACCAGCGTCTCCATCGTCAGCCGCGCGCCCATGCTGTGAGCCAGCACCGGCACCGCGTCGGAAGCGGACCGACCCTTTGTCAAAAGCCGCAGCAGATCGGCAAGCGCCGCGCGGGAAAAGTCAGACGCGTCACGATCAGCCAGATAGGCGCCCGGATCGCCTGCCGAGGGCCATGTAAAAAGGACGGGCTTTTCCTCGATATGCGCATCGACCGAAAGCTGCGCGGTACGGAACAAGGCCTCATGAAAGCGGGTGTTGAAGCCGTGGACATAAAGTCCGACCCCCTCGCGCGAGAGACGCTTTGCAAAGGCGTCACGGCTAAGCGTCTGCCGGCTGCGCATCACGAAATTCCGGTCGGCGCTGCTGCCATTGCGATCCGGCCATTCAATCTTTCCCGGCCGATGGCCAGGCGGCACCGAGACCTCGTATTCCAGCCAGCTTGGCCGGATGGAGCGAGAGTCGCCAAAGGCCCCCGGCAGATTTGCCTCGGGCGCGCGGGTGGTCATGGTCAGCACCCGGACAAGGCGGGCGCCCTCGGGCAGGGCACCGGCATCGGGGGCCAGAACTTCCGGCCCCGGACGCGCAGCGCAGCCTGCAAGCGCAAGCGTCAGGATCAGAAGCAGGCGGCCCAACATATGCCTTACCGCAGGAATTTCTTGAATCGTATCAGTGCCACCCAGAACAGCGCCACCCCGATCGCCGCCAGCGCCGCGAACTGGGGCCAGACCACGTCAAGCCCCGCACCTCGGAACAAGATGCCCTGCGAGAGGATGATGAAATGCGTGTTGGGGGCTGCAAGCATGATGGTCTGGATGATCTCTGGCATGGATTCCCGCGGCGTCATCGCGCCTGACAGCACCTGCAGCGGCAAAAGCGCCATCATCAGCAAAAGCGCGAATTGCGGCATCGACCCGGCGATGGTGGCAAGGAAAATTCCAAGCCCCGTCATGGCGAAAACCATCAGCACCGCGCCCGCAAGAAACAGCACGACCGAGCCCTGCACCGGAACCGCCATCAGCGCCTGCACCACAACACTTAGCGAAAAGATCGACCCCAGCAGCACCACCAGCCCCATCGACCAGATCTTGGAAAACATGATCTCGGTCGTGGTGACGGGCATGACCAGCAGGTGCTCGACCGTGCCATGTTCCTTTTCGCGGATCAGCGCCGCGCCGGTCAGCACCAGCGACAGCATGGTGATCGACCGGATCACGGCGGAAATCGCGCCGAACCACTTCGGATCCAGCGAGGGATTATACCGCGCGCGGAGCGCCAGATCGACCGTCAGCGCGGTCTCGGCCCGGTAGCCCGCCACATATTCCGAAACCTCGGAGGACACGATCTGCTGGATATAGCCGCCGCCGGTGAAGGCCTGGCTCATCCTTGTCGCGTCGATATTCAGCTGGATCGCCGGGTTTTTTCCGGCCAGCACATCGCGCGCGAAATCCGGTGGGATGTTCAGCGCAAAAGTATCCAGCCCCTGATCCATCCGCCGATCCATCTCGGCCGTCGTGGTCATCTGCGGCTCGACAAAATAGGGCGGATAAAAGGCCGAGGTGATGCGGGCGGAGAGATGCGACTGATCCTCATCCACGATCGAGATCGCGGCATTCGTCAGCGCCTCGGGCGAGACGTTCGCAGAGGTCCAGATCGAGAGCGAAAAGGAATAGACGATCAGCACCAGCATCACCGGATCGCGCCAGAGCCCGCGCAATTCCTTGACGCCCAGATTGAAGGTGTTGCGCAGGTTCATCCGCCCCTCACTTCGCCTGTTTTTCCAGGAAGGCCGCCGCCAGCCCGATAATCACCGGAATGGCGATGCCCATGGCCAGCATCGGCCCGGCCAGTTCCGCCATTCCGAAGGCCTTGGAGAAAGCCCCCCGCGCGGCGGTGATAAACCAGGTCGAGGGGTAGATCTCGCCCAGAACCCGGCCAAAACCCGACAGCGAAGAGACCGGGTAGATCAAACCCGAATAGCTGACCGCCGGGATCATCGTCAGCATGGCGGTCGCGAACAGCGCCGCGACCTGACTTGCGATGAAGACCGACACCAGAAAACCAAGCGCCGTGGTCGCGGTGACATAGATCAGCGCCGAAAGGGTAAAGCCCAGAAAACTGCCGTTGAAGGGCACTGCGAAGAATGTGACCGCCATGGCCATCATCAGGAAGAAATTCAGCATGGCCAGCGCGATATAGGGCAGCTGTTTGCCAAGCAGAAATTCCAGCCGCGTCACCGGCGTGACGTAGAAATTGATGATCGAGCCCAGTTCGCGTTCACGCGCGACCGAAAGCGTGGTCAGGATCGCCGGGATCATCAGCAAAAGCAGCGGGATGATCGCCGGGACCATCGCATTCAGGCTGCGCACGTCGGGGTTGTAGCGGTATCGGGTCACCAGTTCGAAACTGCCGCCGCTCGCCTTGTCACCGTAAAGCTGACGCGCCTGACGTGTGATCCAGTCGGCATGCATGCCCTGCACATAGCCCTGCACCGTATTGGCGCGGCTGGGGTTGGCGCCGTCGAACCAGGCCCCGACCTGCACATCCCTGCCTGCCGCGATATCGGCGGCAAAGCCGGGCGGGATCTCGATCGCCAGCGCCAGCTCGCCCGAGCGCATTCTTGCGTCGATCTCGTCGTAACTTGTCAGGGCCGGCTGTTCGATGAAATAGCGCGATCCCGCAATATCGGCGATATAATTGCGGCTGGTGGTGGTCTGGTCGCGGTCAAGGGCGGCGAAGGTCAGATCCTCGACATCCATGTTGATGCCCAGCCCCACCACGATCATCAGAAGAAGGCTGCCGACCAACGCCATGGTCAGCCGGATCGGATCGCGCTGCAATTGCAGGCTTTCCAGCTGCGAATAGCTAAGCAGTCGCCGCAGGCTGAAGCCGGATTGCTGCGCGTGATGGGTCACCCCGGCTGCGGGGGCCTCGGGCGCGGCCTCGGGCGCAGCGGCGGGGGCGGGTGCCGTCTCGCCAATCGCCTCTTCAAGATAGGCGATGAACGCGTCTTCCAGCGTGGCGCAACCTTTGGCTTTCGTGATCCCCTCGGCGGTGTCCGAGACCAGCACCTTGCCCGCATGCATCAGGCTGATGCGGTCGCACCATTCCGCCTCGTTCATGAAATGGGTCGAGACAAAGATCGTCACGCCATCCTTGCGCGAAAGTTCCGCCAGAATGCGCCAGAAGCCGTTGCGCGCCACCGGGTCCACCCCCGAGGTCGGCTCGTCAAGGATCAGGATCTCGGGCGCATGGATCATCGCCACCGCCAGCGAAAGCCGCTGGCGGATACCCAGCGGCAACGCCTCGGGCAGGCTGTCGGTCACGTCGCCCAGATCGAACCGGGCGATCATCTCGTCAACCCTGGCGGGGATCTTCTCGGCCGCCATATCGAAAAGCCGCGCGTGCAGATCAAGGTTCTGACGCACCGTCAGCTCGGAATAGAGCGAGAAGGCCTGCGACATGAACCCGACCCGGCGGCGCACCGACAGATCGCTTGCATCGACCTCATGGCCGAAAAGCTTTGCCCGGCCCTCACTCGGCTCCAGAAGCCCGGTGAGCATCTTCATCGTCGTCGTCTTGCCGCAGCCGTTCGAACCCAGAAAGCCGAAAATCTCACCCCTGGGGATGCGGAAGGAAACATTGTCGACCGCCACGAAATCGCCAAAGCGCTGCGTCAGCCCCTCGGCCTCGATGGCGATATCGCTGTCATCGGTGGTCCGCGGCGGGATCACCACGGCACTGTCTTCGCCCCGGTCTTCTTCGGGCAAAAGCGCGATGAAGGCTGCATCAAGCGTGTCGGCCCCGGTCCGCGACAGCAGATCGTTGGTGGTGCCGGTGGCCAGCACCCGGCCCGCATTCATCGCAACCAGCCAGTCGAAGCGCGCGGCCTCTTCCATATAGGCGGTGGCGGTGATCACGCTCATCCCCGGCCGTGTCGCGCGGATGCGGTCGATCAGATCCCAGAACTGGCGGCGCGACAGCGGATCGACGCCGGTGGTCGGCTCGTCAAGAATCAGGAAATCGGGATCATGGATCAGCGCGCAGCACAGACCCAGCTTTTGCTTCATGCCGCCCGACAGCTTTGACGCCGGGCGCGACCGGAACGGCGTCATGCCGGTCGCAGCCAGCAGATCTGTGATCCGCCGCTCGCGTTCGGCCTTGTCATGACCGAAAAGCGAGCCGAAGAAATCAAGGTTCTCTTCGACCGAAAGCGTCGGGTAGAGGTTCTTGCCCAGACCCTGCGGCATATAGGCGGTGCGGGGGCAGACGCGGTTGCGATGCGCCACATCGCGCATATCGCCGCCCAGAACCTCGACCTTGCCCTGCTGGATCACACGTGCCCCGGCCAGCAGCGACAGAAGGCTGGACTTTCCGACCCCGTCTGGCCCGATCAGCCCGACCATGCGCCCCTCAGGGATCTCCAGCGTCACATTGTCAAGCGCCGTGACCTTGCCATAGCGCAGCGTCAGGCCGGAGACCCCGGCAACTGAGCCGGTCATTTCACGACATTGGAAAGAAAGTCAGGCCAGGCGGCATCCGGATCAAGCCGCAGATAGGCCATGCCCGGCAGGCCGGTTTTGACATCCTCGATATGCCGCGACAGCAGCTCGGGGTCGATGCGGGCACGGACGCGGAACATCAGCTTTTCGCGCTCATCGGCGGTCTCGACCGTCTTTGGCGTGAACTGCGCCACATCGGCAACATAGGAAACCGTGGCCGGGATCACGAATTCCCGCGCCGCATCCATGACAAGGCGCACCTCTGATCCGACCTGCACCCGGCCGACCTGCGATGTCGGCAGAAAAACCGTCATATAGACATCGCCCAGATCGACAAGGCTGAGGATCCGCCCGCCAGAGCCGACAATCTCGCCCTCTTGTGCGATGCGATACTGGATCCGGCCCGTGCGCGGCGCTTTCAGCGTGGCGTCGTCCAGAGAGGCCTGGATCGCATCAATCGACGCCTTTGCCGCCTCGACGGCCGCACTTGCATCGACCACCTGCGCCTGCGCGCTGCTGACCCCCGCCAGCGCTGCCGCATGGCTGGCTTCGGCCGAGGCCACACCGGCGCGGGCCTGGGCGTCCCGGGCGCGGTCATCATCCAGCACCTGCTGCGAGATCGCACTGGTCTTTGCAAGCTGCTCAGAGCGTTCAAGCCTGCGCGACGCGGCATCGGCAACCGAGCCTGCCTGATCAACCGCGGCCCGGGCCGCGCGCTCTTGTGCCTCGGCCTGAGCGACCAGCGCCCTTGCTGTCTCGACGCCGATTTCGGCGCGGGCAAGCTGCGCTTCGGCCTGACGTTTTTGTGCGTTCAGCTGCACCACGTCCATCTGCACCAGCACATCGCCTGCGCTGACCATGTCACCTTCGGCAGCGGTGATTTCGGCGATTCGGCCGCCGGTGAGCGCCGCGATATCCACCTCGGTCGCCTCGATCCGGCCATTGGCGCTGGCAAAACCCGCCGGCAGACCGGCGGGTTGCAGCCGGTCCCAGGCCAGCCAGCCAAGCACGGCGACAACGGCCAGGCCGCCCAGAATAATGGTGTTTCTGCCGGGCTTTGCCATGATCTGCCTCTGATTGCTGTGCTGATGGATGCTTCGCGCATGTCCCGATGCGGTTTTCGCCCTACGCTCCCCTGTTGTCAACGCTCAATGACAGGGTAAAACCCTGTATTGTCGCGCAAAAGCGGCTGCTGGTTGTTTGCTGTTGAAAAACCAGCTAAACAACACGACCCGGTGTGGGCTGCACCTTGCCGCACCTCTGCTCCGGGGCAGCATTTTCAGTTTCTTCGCGTCGAAGCCACCGGACGAACACAAGCCACCCATGCCAAGGACGCTCAACTCAGCCAACTCGACCGACCGCATGCCGGGGCAGGCAACCGGGAAAGAACGCATTCTTGCATCGGCGATGCTGCTTTTCGCGCGGATGCCCTATTCCGACACCAGCCTGCGCGACATCGCCGCCGCGGCTGGGGTCGATGTGGCCTATGTCCATCGCGCCTTCGGGTCGAAGGCCGAGATATTCCGTCAGGCCTTGCTGGCGCTTGCGCCCCTCGATGACATCGCCGCAGGGGGCCCCGATGGCGCGACCATGATCAACCGGATCTGCGATCTGGCCTTCCTGCGTGATCCGCGCAAGGTAGAAGATGTCAGGCCGCTTCATTTACTGACACAGTCCAGCCTCTGCAGCGAGGCGCGGGCGATCATTGCGCAATTCTTTGGCACGTCACTAGCCCTGCCTCTAAGCAGGGCGTTTGGCCATGCGGATCCGGGACGGGCGCATTTCGCGCTTAGCCTTCTCAGCGGTTTCGTGACCCATCGTGCGATTTTCGGGCCTGCGGATTTGCTGGCTATCCCCGAGGCGGATCAGCGACAGATGCTGCAAACCGCCCTGATGAACGCAATGCTGCCTGGTTGTTCAGATGGGGTATTCGGCTGGCGTCCCATCTAGACCACTATCCAAGTCAGCTTGCCAACTGCGATCCTGTATAAGTCATGTTGGGATTTCCGCGTTTCGTGCGGAGATTTCAACACGATTGATCGGACGCCTCAGGTGCTTTCAGGCGGCTATATACGGTCGGTCAGATGGCCGCTTGGATCGAGTGTCGGTCTCGTAGGTAGCGCGCCCCCGCACCAAACAAATCAAAGATATCAAAATGTTGGATCCCGACTTAAACCGTCGGGTTTTTGCTTTTGAAATTCTTGTCAACACCTGGTCAACATTTGCAGAGGCCCCCATCGAAGGCCCTGCGGATGGGCGAGTGCTTCCATTTTCCCGATCAATGGAAATCCCGACTCGGAAACAGCTTCCGTGCCTGTTCGCGGGGATGGCGCGCTGTTGGTCTCCTGCTGCCGCCAGTCGGGCGCTTCCCCGGTCTCGACCCATGTCTCGCCTAGGATGGTGTTGCGGAACGCCTTGATCGCCTCGTCCGACCCCTGAGCTGCGTCCCACGCCCGAACGATCCGCTCCCAGCTCAGCCAGCCGATCGGCGAATAGAGCGCCGAGAGGTGATACCCGACCGTGGTCGGATCGGCGGCCGTGGCGGTCGCCCGCCACTCGCCGCTTTCCAGCATCGCCGTCTTGTGGTGTTCCGTGATTGCCGCGTCGCAGCCCTCGCAGTGATATTCCGCCGTTTCCGGCTTACCCTTCTGCCAGCGCAGCCGGTCGAACTTCAGCCATTACATCGCGCCGCAATGCGGGCACGGCACGAAGTACCGGCGCTGGTCGCTCACCTCGTATTCCCGTTCGATCCGGCTCAGCCCCCGGATGGTGGGCGTCGACACCAGCAGCACCTTGCGCCGATGGGCGAAGGTCAGCGACCGTGCCTCGGCCAGCGTGACCGGGTCGCCTTCCTCGTCGGCCGAGGCCGGATAGGCGTCGACCTCGTCGAGGAAGATGTACCGCGCCGGGGTCGATCGGAGCCCGACCGCCGAGTTGGCGCCGGTCATGATCAGGATGCCGCCCGCGAACTCCTTGGACAGCATCGTGTTGCCCGCGTCGCGGGATCGTGCGGGTTTGACCCGCTCCCGCAGATCCGGGCTTTCGTCGATCAGCGGGTCGATCCGCTGCCGCGAGTTCCGCTTGGCCAGTTCCACCGTGGGCTGGACCGCCAGCATCGGACCCGGCGCCTGGTGGATCGCGAAGCCGATCCAGTTGTTGCCTGCCTCGGTCGCCCCAACCTGTGCGGCCTTCATGAACACGATCCGCTGCGTGGGATCGCCGGGCGACAGCCGGTCCATGATCTCGCGCATGTAAGGCGTGCGCGCCGTCCGATATCGCCCCGGTTCCGCCGAAGCGCGGCCCGAGAGCATCCGGTGCCGGTCCGCCCATTCCGAGACGGTCAGGTCCGGATCGGGCCGCAGCCCGTTGCCCCAGGCGCGCAGGATCTCGCCCGCGCCGTCGAAATCGGTCAGGCCATCTTCCGGCCCTGCGCTTACGCTCCGGGCATTCGTCCCTCGCAAGGGTCCACTGGACCCTTCCGTTTCGCTGTCGCGAAATCGGTCCTCATCACCGGAAGTCGGGCCGGACCTCGGCAAGCTCGTCGAGGTGGGCGCGTACATGTTTCTCCAGCACCTTCTGCATCGCGGCTGGCTCGACACCCAGATCGGCCGCCATCAGCGCAGATGCGCGCGCAGGCCAGTTCACCCACGCGTCCCGCACCTCGCGCGCCAGCCGGAACACCAGCGCCAGCGCCCGGACCCGGTCTATCAGCTCCCCCTTCAGCCTCGAGAGCCGGATGCGCCGTTCCTGCGCCTTCAGCACCTCGTTCGCGGTCTTCGCCTGCAGGAAGGTCGTGCCGCCGCCCACCGCCGGAACCGCCAGCCCCTGTTCGCGTAGCGTGTCGCCGACGGCCGCCACCGCCGCCTCGGGGACAGGCTTCAGCTTCGCCGCGGGCGGCTTTCTCGTCTTCGACGGGTCCGTCGTCTCGGCACGTCTGGCGTCGCTGGCCACCGCGTCGATGCTGCCGTCGGGATAGAGGACCAGCCGCTCGGCCGTCTTCGCCTTCTGGATCGCGCCCCGCGACAGCCCGACATGGGCGGCATACTGGCGCTCGCTCATGCCCTGCATCGACGGCTCCGATTATCGTTCAATATCATGCGCTTATCTCGTTGATGAGCATCGCGGACAGAGCGAACGTGTCTCCAACGAAACGATGCAACTCACCACGGAGCCACCACGATGACCCGCCGCGCGACTGACAGTGAGACCGCTCCCGCCACCGGTTCGAGGGAGCGGTCGAACAAGGCCCTCGACGCCTTCCTCGCCGCCAAGTTCGAGATCGACGCGATGCTGGAACGCCTCGCCACCCTCAGCGCCGACCACTTCGATACCAGCCCCGACGAGATCCACTGGGGCCACGTCGGCACTCTGAACCACTACCGCGCCAAGCTGCGCGAGATCAGCGATATGGCCTTCCACGAAGGCGAACACGCCGAGTGAGATGACCCACTCCCGGTCCCGCCCGCCGCCTGGCGGGCTCGGCCTCGTAGAAGGGCCCGCATCCCGCGCGCCCCGATACGGGAGACGACGATGACCCAGCTTTCCGACACCCAATCCCTGATCCTTAGCGCCGCAGCACAGCGGCCCGAGCACATCGCCCTGCCGCTGCCCGAGAGCCTGCGCGGCGGTGCCGCCGCCAAGGTGGTCGGCGCGATGCTCTCCAAGGGTCTCCTGCAGGAGGTCGACGCCGACCTGCGCAAGGGCGAACCGATGTGGCGCGAAACCGGCGACGGGCACGGCACAACACTGGTCGCCACCGATGCAGGGCTCGCCGCCATCGGCATCGAGCCCGAGGACACGAACACCGCGCCTGTGGGCGTCGACCACGCGCCGAGCGACGCGCCCGCGACGGACACCCCGACCGCGCCTGAAGCCGCGCCCAAGGCGCGCACGCCGCGCGAGGGGACGAAGCAGGCCACGCTGATCGCCATGCTGCGCGCGCAGGAAGGCGCGACCATCGAGGAGATCACCGCCACCACGGGCTGGCAGTCGCACACTGTGCGCGGCGCGATGGCCGGGGCGCTGAAGAAGAAGCTCGGGCTCGAGGTGACCTCGGAGAAGGTCGAGGGGCGCGGACGGGTCTACAGGCTTTCGGCAGCCTGACTCCGTGAGACGATTGCTACGCCGCCGCCCCGACCGGGCGGCGGTTTCTCATTGCCACGACAGCAGATCGCGGGCGGCGGCCTGCAGGATGTCCTGCGCCATGCGCGGCTCACAGGTGTAGATGCCGCCCGGCTCAGGTTCGCCGACATGCTCCGCAAACCAGTCCCGCCCCTCGTCCGAGATCGGACGCAGGACGACGATGGTCCCGAGATCGTTGATCTCGATATGTTGCCAGCCTTCGGACATGCCCGAAGGCTACCAGTCCGACCAAGCGCTTGTCAGCGAAACGGTCACCAGCCGCGCAGGCGTTCGAAGAGCCGTCGCAGCAGATAGCCGCGCGCCAGCGAGACGCCGACGAAGGCGAGGCCGATGGTCAGATGCTCCGGGAGCCCCGTCTCAATCCCGAACCACGGGAACACGACGATCTGCGTGGCGATGGCCAAGACGTAGCCGACCACGACGTTTGTCGCGGTCTCGACCAGCGACATGAGGCGGGACTGCTTCATGCCGCTGCCTCATCCATCGGCCAGAAGTTGAGCTGCCAGAGTTCGCAGCGCATGCGCCGCAACCAGGGGGACCACGCCGTTGCCACAGAGCCGAAGCCGGTCCACCCGGTGGGCCAACCCATCAGCGCCTCGACGAACAGCGGGTTCAAGGTCCGGCGCGGCTCGGAGGTATCGCTCCCAGCCATCGGCGTCAACAGGACCTGGCGGCCAAGCAGGCCGTTCACCGGCGTATTCGCCAAGCTCGTTGCCCCGTCCTTGTGATCCCGCGCCGTCGGGGTCATCCACAGCCCCGCCGAATGGGTCAGATCGGCCGACCGGCGATTGCCCGCGCTCGGCTTGGCACGCCCGTTCGCCATCGGCGTCGGCCACATCGCGGCCGTCGTCGCGAGATTCATCCCATGGTGCCCAGCTTCTTGAGAGGGCGTGGGCTTCGTCTGCCGGTTCTCGTTGGCGCTGGCCCTCGGCGTCGGCCAGAGCCGCAGCAGTTCCGTCCGGTTCCCGCCACTCGACCGGGTCCCAGAGCAGGCGCGCGGGGTCGGCCAACTCGTCTCCTTCGCGGATGGCGAGGATGAACAGCCGTTCGCGCTTGTGGGGCGCACCGACTTCCGCCGCCGTGAAGAGGCCTGCCGCAAGCTTGTAGCCCATGCCGACCAGTCCTGCAGCGACTTCGGGGAAGCCGAGGCGGAGATGATGGGCGACATTTTCGAGGAAGACGAAGTGCGGCTGGACCTCTCCGATGATGCGGGCAACATGCGGCCAGAGGTGGCGCGGGTCGTCCGCGCCCCGGCGTTTGCCTGCGACAGAGAACGGCTGGCACGGATAGCCCGCAGTGACGATATCCACCGCGCCGCGCCATGGGCGGCCGTCGAAGGTTCCAACGTCGTCCCAGACAACAGCCTGATCCAGGGACGCGTCCTCCATCCGCGCCACGAGAGTGGCTGCGGCGAAGGTCTCCCGTTCGACATGGCCCACAGCACGATATCCGGGGATGGCGATCGTGAGCCCGAGGTCCAGCCCGCCTGCTCCGGAGCAGAGGGAGAGGCCGAAGAGGCATGCGTCTGCCGTTCCGGAAGCGCGTCCGGTGGAATGTAGAGCCAGGTCATGCATGTCACGCGGCGGGTTCGGGGAAGGTTTCAGGTTCGGCCGTGCTTTCCGCCAGCCGCTCGGTTCTCACGGCCGCGAAGGTCCGGCCGTCCCCGTCGAGGATCGCATCGCGGCCGGTTTCGGCCTGCCAGCGTTCGACGGCGACATCGACATAGGCCGGGCTGATCTCCATCGCGAAGACGCGGCGGCCATTGGCCTCGCCCGCCATGATCTGCGAACCGGACCCCGAGAATGGCTCGTAGCAAAGGCCGCCCCGCGCCACATGCTGGCGCATCGGGATCCCGAAGGCGTCGAGCGGCTTCGGCGTCGGATGGTCGGGCCTGTCATCCTTGGCAAAGCTGGGCAGCGCCCATGTCGACGGCGGGGTTTCCTCGGCCACTTTGGGCGGGCGGTTCGGACGACGCCAGCCCATGAAACAGGGTTCGTGCTTCCAGAGGTAGTGCGACCGGGTAAGAACCCCGCGGTCCTTCACCCAGATGATCTGCTGATGCACGAAGGCCCCGGCCTTTTCCCAGCAGGCTTCCAGCATCGCCTGGCGGCGGGAGGCGTGCCAGCAGTACCAGGCGGCGTCCTCGGCGATCGCCTCGGCCACGGCTGCAGCGATGAAGCCGTCGTAGAGATCGGCCCCCTGCGAACTGTCGTCCCAGGTCGTGCCGTAGGAGGCAGACCAATCCTTGTTGCGGGTCGGGTGGTTCGAGCCGTCGTAGTCGACGAGATACGGCGGGTCCGTCGCGAACAGGATCGCCCGCTCGCCGTTCATCAGGCGGCGCACGTCGGCCGCGCTGGTGCTGTCACCGCACAGGAGGCGATGGTCGCCGAGGATCCAGAGATCGCCAATGCGCGACGCAGGATTGCGAGGGGGTTCGGGGATGGTCACCGGCGGCACGGAGCCCCCGGCGCCACCTACTTCACCGTCGTCTTCCGCGACGTAGGCCAGCAGCTTGTCCAACTCGCCATCGGAGAACCCGACCAGCGACAGGTCGAAATCTTCAGCCAGCAGGTCGTTCAGTTCCGCCGACAGCAGCGCCTCGTCCCAAGTGCCGAGTTCGGTCAGCTTGTTGTCCGCGATCCGGTATGCCCGCCGCTGCGCCTCGGTGAGGTGACCGAGCACGATCACCGGCGCTTCGGTCAGCCCGAGCTGCGTCGCGGCCAGCACGCGCCCGTGCCCGGCGATCAGTTCGCCGTCCTCGGCGACGAGGCAGGGCACAGTCCAGCCGAACTCGGCCATGCTGGCGGCGATCTTGGCGACCTGATCGGCACCATGCGTCTTGGCATTGCGAGCATAAGGCTGCAGCCTCGCCAGCGGCCACATCTCGATCCGATCCGGGGCAAAGCTAAGCGTCATCGGCGGGTCATTCCTCGGATCAGGGTGGATACCCCTATTTTCCGGACTCCGGGGTCCAGACTGGACTCCACGCGGGGTCCAGCGGCCACCAGGGGTGTCCAGCTTCAAGGGTTTGATTTTGCAGTGTTTCAGCTGAGTTCAGGCGGCGGTGGCTTCCGGCTGGCTTCCCAAAAATCCGGCCCTGTCGCTAGCGATGTGCCGCGCTTCGCCCGCCAGCATACGAATGTCGCGCAGAAGGAACCGCGAACTCAATGGGTTAGCCCATTGGGCCCCGGCTGGACCCTTCGCTGGACCCCGGAAGCCAGCGGCGCGGCCTCTGCCTGCGCGCTCCTCTCCCGAGCATATTCGTTTTCTAACGGCCTCGTCGAAATGTGTAAGGGCCTGCGATGTACACCCGAAAATTTCCTCAGAGGACGATTTTTCTTGACAGGCGATTGGCGTTTTCGATGACGAACTGCTGCGACCGACGGGGCGACGGCACGCGACCGTTCAGCCGCCAGGTGATCACCGCAAGGCCGTACTGCCAGCGCTTGGTCGCGGCCGTGCGCGACAGGCCGAACTGCCAGCAGATCGGCTTCCACGCCATTCCGTCGGCGCGGGTCCAGACAAGGCGCCCATCCTCGGGCTCCAGCCAGCGCAGCCAGAGCATCGCCTCCTCGGCCTGCGTGATCTGACGCGGGCTGGGCCTCGGGCGACGCATCTGCGGTTCCTGACCGACCTTGTCGGCGAAGCTGTGGAAATACTCGGGCCATGCGTTGAAGAAGCCCTGCGGCATCACGCCCGGCATCTGCCGCATCACGCCCGCCGCAAGCTCCAGCCGATCCCGCACCTGTGCTGTGGTCCACTCACCCATGGCGCGCCTCCCGTTCCCGCTTGCCGTAGAGCCGCTCGCCGAGCTGGCGTACCAGCTCTCGTTCGGGCCAGGTCAGGCGGTCGTCGTCGATGGCGACGGCCAGCAGGCCCTGTTCCTTCCAGCCGTCGCGCTTGACCTCGTCGGGGTTGCGGCGGCGCCCGCCGTAACCCTTGGGCGTGAACCGCATGCCGCTCATTGCACACCTCCCCGGGTCTCCAGCGCCCAGAGCAGGATCGCGATGGCGTCGGCCTCGTTGTCGTCGGCCGGGGTGAACCCGCGCGCCCGGGCGGCCGCCATCATGGCGTCCTTGTTCGCGTTGCCCTTGCCGGTGGCGTGGCGCTTGATGGTGCCGACCGGCACGCCCTGATAGGCGACGCCCGCAGTCTCCGCCCATGACGTCAGCGTGGCGAGCAGCCCGCCATAGACATGCGCCGCGTCGGTGCCGACATGCCTGCGCACCTCCTCGAAATGGATGGCGGTGATGGCTCCGGCGTCGTGCGCCAGCTGGTCGAGCCAGCCCCGGAACCGCAGGTAGCGCATGCCGCCGCCATCGTATCGGCTGGGCCGGAACGACACCGTGCCGCTGGTGATCAGGCCATCAGACGCCTGCAGGGCCCACCCGGTCGTGGTGCCGAGATCGAGGGCGAGAACGACAGGCACGCCGGGGAACGGGGCGCTCATGGGTGTCGGGTTCAGAGATACGTGGGCCATGATCGGCTCCTTTCCGGGTTGCTGCTCGATGGGGTGACGGGCGGGACATCCAGCCTTTGAGATCGCCCAGGGGTAGGTGGTGACCCTCCCGCGCTTGGCGGGGAGGTCACCTACCCCTTTAGGGGGGCGTTTTCCGAATTCTGAAATCTGCTCCAACGCATTGATCCGAAACAGAACTTCCAGAATCCTGACTAGAATTCGGAAAGGCCCTTCCGGATTCTGGAAAGCACCTTCCAAGCCACTGAAATCAAATCGGAAAAGCCAGAATCCAGAATTCGCGCGGGGAGCAGAATTCGCGGATTCTGCCCAGAATCCGGGGCTGCGGAGCCAGAATTCGCGGCGGGGAACGGCGTGAGTTTTCATGCTTCGTCCTCCTCCTGATAGACCCAGACGGAGGGGTTCTCGACGGGCAGGACGGCCCCGGTCTGCGGGCATTTGTAGTGGCTGGGCAGCGCCGGGATCAGCTCCGGCGTGACCTCGCCCGTGTCGGGATCGACGGTCTCGCCGCCCGTGCCAAACAGCATTCCCTCGACGCAGAGATAGCCGTATTTGCTCCGCTCAGCGGCCAGGCCGATGCGCGTGGCGGCGGGGCCGCGGATGAACTTGACCTTGCCCTTGGTGGCGAGAACGCTGAGCCGGTCGTGGACGATGGTCCGCCCGCCGAGCCCCCCGGTATTCTCGAATGCCTCGGAAAACTGGGCGAAGGTGTAGAGCTTGCCGCGCCGCGCCTCCTCGTAGAGCAGACCGAGGATGACGTCGTTCTTGCGCATGCGCTCGGCGTCATGCTTTGCGCCCACCTCGGCGCGCACGAGGCGCTCGTTCATCGGGTTGATCTGGACCCATTGGCCGCGCACCTTGTCGATCAGCTTCGAGGGCAGCGCGGGGCCGTTGCGCAGCTCAATCTCCAGCTTGCGCTCAGACGCGTCCTCGTCGGGGCGGTGCAGGATCAGCCCGGAGGTGTAGAAGCCCCGCAGGGCGCTGGCGCCCGAGAGCGCGAGGAACGGATCCTCCTTCACCTGATGCTTGCTCAGCTTTTTGGTGTGGTGAATCAGGATGATCCCGCAGTCGGGGTTCACGTGGTCGCGCAGCACCTCGACCCGGTCCTTGAGAAAGAACATCATCGCGGCGTTGTCGTTCTCGCCACCGCCGTCAGGTCCGCCGTCGAACAGGTTGCGGATCGGGTCGATGCACAGGATGTCGACGGGCTCGGCCGGGAACGCCTGCTGGATCGCCTGCGCGACCAGCGGGCTGCCACCCTCATCGAGGAGCAGTTTCAGCTTCGGCGTGACAACAAGATTTTCGCGGGCGGCGGCCATCACCTCGGGCGGCAGGCCAATCTGCTGCATGCGCTCGCGCAGATAATGGTACTGGATCTCGGCCTGGAGATAGAACACGCGCAGCGGCCGTGGCGGCGTGAAGCCAAGGAACGGCACACCGGCAGCCATGTGCACCAGCCAGCTGATGACGAGATCGCTCTTGCCAACCTTGGGTGCGCCGCCCAGCACCAGCATGCCGCCCGGGGTCAGGACGCGCGGGCCGATGATGTCGTCGGGCATCGGCGTGCCGTCGTCCAGCAGCGCCCCCAAGGTGAAGGTGGCGATCTCCCTTGCCGCAGGAGCGCCGTCGTTCCGAATGAGCGGCGGGCCGTTCCTCGCGATGTGCAGCGCCCAGAGCCGCTCGTATTCGACCCAGAGACGGTCTTCCGGCCAGCTCGGCCGGATCATCGCCGCGTTGTATTCGCCGATCGCGCGCCAGGCTTCCTCCCGGCTCATCCGCCCCTCATGCGCCATGCGGACATAGTGGCCGATGGCCATGCTGACGCCTTCGAACCGCGTCCAGGCATCCTGGCCGCCCTCGCGGACCGGCGTGATCAGGGCTGCGTCCACGCCGGGTTTCTCGCGCGGCTCGGCCGTCGCCATGCCGACGCCAGGCATGGGCGGCATCTCGCCCGCGCGCTCGAGCATGTCGGCCAGATCGAACTCGAGATCGCTGGCTTCCCGGATCAGGACGAGCCGTTCCTGGCCGCCCTTGTGATAGACCGTGCCGGGCACGCGGATCGGCTGGTGCGCCGAGCGGAAATGCATGTCGCCGCCGACCTTGAGCGCGATATCGCCCCGCAACTGGCAAAGCCGCGCGAGTTCGGCGCCGTCGGCGGGCTCGGTCAGCTTCCACCAGACGTGGAGCTTGGTCGCGCCATCGGCTGTGCGCCCGCCGCTCTCGACGATCAGCGTCGGTCGCCCGATATGGTGGACGAGGTGATCGAGCTTGGCTGGGATGTCGCCTGCGTCCAGATCGACGACGACGCTCTGCATCTGCAGGACATCGGCGGCACGCGCCTGTCCGGTTTCCGCCACCGTGCCGGGAATGACATAGACCGCCGCGCCCTCGCGCGCGCCCCAGGCGGCGAAGGTGGCGAGCTTGTCGGGCGCCGCGCCGTTCGCGTCGATCCAGATGTTGTGGGGCCGGCCGTCCTTGCCCTGACCCTTGTCCACGAAGCCACGGACAGGGATCAGTCCCTCGGAATAGCCGAAGACCACGTCGACGAAGCGCGCGATCTGCGCAGGGTCCGGTTCCACGGCGAAGGGATCGGGCAGCGGCGCCGCGTCGTTGAAATCCCGCCACGGGTTGAAGTGGATGATCTTGTCGTCACTCATGCCGCCAACCCCCAGCACCGTTCGGCATGGGCGCAGAACCGGCATTCGAAGAAGTCGCGGTTGGCGGCGATGCGGGGCAGCAGCTCGCCCGCGTCGGTGGCCTGCAGGATCCGCACCGCGCGGTCGGACATGCGCTGCGCCAGATCGGCATCGAAGGCGACCTGCTCGTGATGCAGCTCGGCCGTGTCCTTGTTGATCGCTGTGAACAGCGCCGGTGCGGCCGATATCCCCGGCACCGAAGGCTCCATGTAGGCCTGGTAGATGGCGATCTGAGCGGCGTAGACCGGCTTGGAGACAGCAACCCCGTCCTTGACGCAGGCCCGCCAGTTCTTCGCGTTCATCGTCTTGCACTCCCAGAGCGCCGGGGTGCGAAGACCGAGCGCGGCCGGGGTGCCGGCGATGATCCCGTCGACATGGCCACGGATGCGGCCGCCCGCGACAGAGAAGCCGAACTGTTCGCCATCGGGGCGGTTGCCCTTGCGGGTGTAGAGGTCGAGCCCCGCCGCCCGCAGCCAGCGGATCGCCAGATCCTCGAGTTGATGTCCGATCTCGAAGATCCGCAGGGTCTGGCCGCCGAAATCCACGCCATCATCCTTGGGCGCACCCGCGAACTCGAACTGCAGCGCGCGTTCGCAGGCATGCCCGAGACGGGATGCGCCGAGATAGGTCCGGGGCGGCGTGGCGTCCCGCTCGGCGATCAGCGCCGCGTCGACCAGCGCGTTGATCCGCTCGGCCATGGAGGGGCGCGGGTTGAAATCCAACATCAGAACGGCACCTCGCTCCCGGCGGCGATGCGCGACATCTCGGCGCCGTAACCTTCCAGCACCTCCTCAATCAGGGCGGTGACATCGGTTTCGGTGAGATCGCGCAGCCGCTTGTCCCAGCCGATCAGGTCCATTGTCTGACCCAGCCGCTTCATCACCATCGCTATGGCGAGGCGTTCTTCATCGGTCGTTCCCTGCATGGTCAGTCCTTTCCGGTGGCGGGCCGCGAAGAACGCCTGGCAGTGCATCGAGCAGAACCAGCGGTATTCGCGGGGGCGGGGTTTGTTGGGGTTGAAGAAACCGAAGCCGCGCGCGGGGCGCAGACAGACGGCGCAGGGCTTGAGGCGCGGGTGCCAGAGCCGAATACGCTCCGGGCAATCCGCAGGCGCTGCGGGCGGGGATGGGACTTGCGCGACATGGCTCACGCCGCCCTCCGCTCGGGCTCGGCCGCCGTGACGAGGCGCCGGATGTCGCGCTTGTTGAACTGGAACGAGATCAGCGCGGAGGCGCGATAGCGCGTCAGGCCGTAATCGCGCCGGAACTCCGGCGGCAGGCAATTCAGCTGCTTTTCCGTCGCGTCCTGCTTCAGCCAGCCCTTGGACTTGAAGGCGCTCTCGTCGGTCTCATGGGTGTTCAGCCAGTCGTCGGCCTGCGCGAGACAGACGATGCGCTCGCCCACGCTCAGGAGCCGCGTCGCCTTGCCCTTGGCGCCCCCGACCGCGTGCCAGCGGCCCTCGAGGAAGAACACGCCGCCCCAGGCGTGAAAGCCGTTGGCCATCAGCGCGGCGTCGTCGCCGAACAGGTCCACCCACGCGAAACTCGATCGCTCGAGAAGATCGAGCTCGGTCATGACGATACTGTCGATTGGCTCCCCGCCTTCACGCGGCAACTCGCACCCGCAGATCGGGCATTCGGTGACCGCGATCGGGATCTCGGCCTTGCATTCGGGGCAGAGCTTCGTGGGGGCTTCCCCCGGCGTCGGAACGCGGCCGTCGAGATCGACATCCTGTTCCAGCGTGCCGTGCGTGAGACTCGACGTCCCGAAGTCGAGTACAATGCAGTCGATCTTCACGATGCCGGGGTGTTCCTCGGGATCGACGGTGCGCAGCCCGCGCCCGACCATCTGGATCATGGTGGACTTGTAGGAGCTGGGGCGCAGCAGCACGACGCAGGAGGTGGGCGGATGGTCCCAGCCCTCGGTCAGCACCGCCACGTTGACCACGACGCGGATGTCCCCCGCGGCGTAGTCGGCGAGGATCGCCTTGCGGGTCTCGGCCGCCAGATCGCCGTGGATCAGCGCGGCGGAAACGCCCGCCGCCCTGAACGCCTCGGTGACGTGCTCGGCGTGGGCGACGGTGGAGCAGAACACCACGGTCTGACGGTCGCCCGCCTTTTCCTTCCAGTGGCGGATCACCTCGTCGGTGACGGGGGCGCGGTCCATGATGCCCGCCACCTCCGCCATGTCGAAATCCGACATCGTCTTGCGGACCGAGCGCAACTCGTCCTGCACGCCCACGTCGATGACGAAGGTGCGCGGCGGCACGAGGTGGCCCGAGGCGATCAGCTCGCCCAGCCGCACCTGGTCGGCGACATTGTCGAAGACCTCGCGCAGGCCCTTCCTGTCGCCCCGGTTCGGCGTGGCCGTGACCCCAAAGATGCGGGCGTCGGGATTGGCCTCGCGCACGCGGTCGATGATGCGGCGGTAGCTGTCGGCGACGGCATGGTGCGCCTCGTCGACGACCAGCAGGTCGAGGCGCGGCATGTCGGCGAGGTTCGAGGCCCGCGCCAGCGTCGGCACCATGGCGAAGGCGACCTGGCCGCCCCAGGACTTCTCCGTGGCGTCGATCACCGAGGTGGCGACGCCCGGCACCACGCGCTGGAACTTGGAGCGGTTCTGCGCGGTCAGCTCGTCGCGATGCGCCAGCACGCAGGCCCTGGCGCCGTCGCCGATCATCTCGCCAGTGACCGCCGAGAGCATGATGGTCTTGCCCGCGCCGGTGGGCGCCACGCCCAGCGTGTTGCCGCGGGAAGCGAGCGCAGCCACGCTGCGCTCGACGAAGGTCTTCTGGCGGGGGCGCAGGCGCATGGCCGGTCTCCCCCTTACTGCGCCCAGCTCGGCCGACCGGCGGCGCCGGGGGCGGACGCGGGCTGGCTGGGCTGATGTGCCGCTGCCGCAGGGGTGGGCTGCTGCGGGGCATGTCCGGCTGCACTCTGTCCGCCGAACTGCAGCGCCGCCGTCCCCATGACCTGCGGGTAATCGCGATGATCCGGCGTGACCGCGCTGCGGATCTCGTTCTTGTCGTCGCCGCTGGCGTCGGTGCCGATGTCGATGCGGGCGATGAACTCGATCCCGTCGAGATCGGCAAAGCCGTTGATCCGCCGCGCCGCCTGCGCCTCCGCCGACATGTCCTTGTCGGAAATCCCGCGCGCCGAGTTCAGCATGCCGCGCACGAGGCTGCGGCCCATGTTGGCCCAGTCGGGCCCCTTCGGGCTGTAGAGCCCGATCAGGGTGAAGATCTTGCGCCGGGCGTACTGGCCCTCGGTCACGGTGAATTCGCCGTTCAGATAGACAGCCCCGGTCGAGCCGCGCGCGGCATAGCCGCCGGTCCAGCCCTGCGAGGCATCATCGAAACCGCCGGGGCGGATGGTCAGGCGCACCTTGGCCAGCGTGCCCTTGGGGATCAGGTTGGTGTTGCTTTGCGCGTCGTTGAAATCGTTCCAGGAACCCATGGGGAACCTCCTTTTCTGATCAGGATTGCGGTTGGGATGGGGCGTCAGCCGCCGGGTCGGCGGGTGGCGGGGTGTAGGTCAGGCGCTTGGGCGCTGGCGCGACGGGGGCGCGGATCTTTGTCATCAGGCGGCCGAGGTGAGGCTCCTCGACCTGATCCAGCCGGCCGGAGCGGTCCTTGGCGGGAAAGCCCCAGGGGTTGATCGTGTGGCAGACGAAGGCGCGATAGGGATCGCCATCGGCCTTAAGCTCGGCCATGGTGATCACCTCGTCGACGATCCCCGGCAGCTCCAGCCCGGTCTTCGAGCCATCGATCTGCGGCTGGAACACCTTGCGATTGAAGTCGTCGAGCTTCTCGTCGAGGATCCCGACGAACCAGACGTTCTTCGCCCGCGTGTGCTGGAGATGCGTGAGCCAGCCGATCATCTCGCGTCCGTGAAGCCCGTAGGCCCCGCGCACATCCGGCTTGCCGGTCTTCTCCGAAAGCGCCTCGGGCTGGCCCTTGCACCAGCCGAAGCACAGCCGCCCCGCCACGGTGATCGAGTCCACGAAGATCGTGTCGTAGCGGTCGAGCGCGGCCGGATCGCCGAAGCGGTCGCAGACTGCCTTATAGTGCGCCGGGCTGTAGGGCTGCTCGTCGCGGAGCGCCGGGTTCGGCCCGCCGATGAACACCGCGAAATCCCGGCATTCCGTCCAGGTTCGCGGCCGGATGCTGTCGCCCGCCCAGCCCTCAATTGCGAGATCGCCCGCCTCGAGATCCATGAACAGGGTCGTCGATGCGTTCAGGGTCCAGAGGAGCGACGTTTTGCCAATTCCGCTGACCCCGAAGATACAGCCCTTGATACCTCTGGGCTCTGCAAGTCGTTGATCAGCCGATATGATTGGAAGTCCGGACATCCACATGCCTCCATGTTTTTCTGTTGAGAACCGAGCAAATCGCCGGACGGCTGACGCCGAGCTCATGCGCGATGCGGTAGGTGGAGGCGCCGTTCTCCCGGAGTCGGAAGGCGCGTCTGACCAAGTCTTCGTTCAGCTTGGCCCTCGGATTGCCGGTGCCCAGCAAGAGTGGCGGCTTGGATCCTCGATCCTTGCCGATCATGTCCGCCAGATTGTCCTGCTGGGTAAGCGTCGCCTGTGCCCCACCTTCCGCATTTTCACGTGACCTGAGATTTCGCGCCTGATGGAGATTGGGCGGGAGTTTCGCGATGGCGACTACGGTGGAGTTTCTCAGGGACTATGGGGTGGACATCCGGCCGAACGGGCAGCG
>NZ_VKDF01000014.1 GCF_007096355.1 Paracoccus sp. M683
GGTGATGCCGGGCGACAACCTGAAGTTCGAGGTCGAGCTGATCGCCCCGATCGCGATGGAAGAAAAGCTGCGCTTCGCGATCCGCGAAGGCGGCCGCACGGTCGGCGCCGGCGTGGTGTCGAAGATCATCAAGTGATGACGTAGGGTGCGTGCTTGCACGCACCTTGCCGGGACAAGAACAAGGGCCGCTCCGAAAGGGGCGGTCTTTTTCGTTGCGGCGGCTGCGGGCGATCAGGTGAAACCCCTCCGCCACACGCGGGTTGTGTCCTGAACCTTGAACACAGCAGGACACCATGCCCGATAACCCAATTGATCTGTCCGACAAGCGTCTTTGCGTCATCCTGAACCTGGGTTCGGGAAGCAAGGATGACGATGCCTTCAAGAAGACCATCCGCGAGGCGCTGGAACCGCATTGCGCCGAATTCGATCTGCGCCAGACGGCGCATGGGGGCGATATCGTCCGGCTGACGCAGCAGGTGGTGGATGATGGTTTCGACATCGTCGTCGCGGCGGGCGGCGATGGCACGCAATCGGCCGTGGCCGGTGCGCTGTCGGGCACCGACACGGTGATGGGCGTCATTCCCGGCGGCACCTTCAACTATTTCGCGCGTGATCTGGGCGTCGGCGAAACGCTTGAGGACGCGCTGGACACCATCAGCGATGCCAAGGTCCGGCAGGTGGATATCGGTGATATAGAGGGGCTGGTCTTTCTGAACAATGTCAGCCTTGGCGCCTATCCGCATATACTGAAGACCCGAGAAAGCATCTATCGCCGTTGGGGCCGGTCCCGGATCGCCGCCTATTGGTCGGTGCTGGTGGCCATGCGCCGGCTGCGCCGTCCAATGGACCTGACCGCGCGGATCGAGGGCGAGGAAAAGCACTTCACCACCGCGCTGGTCTTTGTCGCCCGCAGCGCCTTTCAGCTGGACAGTTTCGGGCTGGAGGGCGCCGATGCGACCCGCGACGGTCAGTTCGCGGTGCTGATCGCCAAGGCGCGAAAACCGCTGCCGCTGATGCGCTCGGCCCTGCGGCTGGCGATGGGGTTTTCGGCGCAGGACAGCGATTTCGACCTGATCCTGACGGATGAACTGACCATCGACACACCGAAAAAGCGCCAGCTTGTCGCGCATGACGGCGAAAAATCGGTGATGATGGCGCCCCTGCGTCTGAAGGTCCGGCATGAAGAGTTGAAGGTGCTGGTCCCCGCTGATGGCCGTAACAAGACGGCGGAGGCCGAGGCTTGACCCGCATTCTGCATCTTTCCGACCTGCATTTCGGCTTCCATCGCGCGGCGCTGGTCGGCCCGCTGCTGGAACGTGTGAATGCCGCCCGGGTGGATCTGGTGGTCGTGACCGGCGATCTGACGCATCGCGGCCGGCCAGAGCAGTTTGAAGCTGCTGCGAAGTTCCTGTCGCGCATCACGGCCCCGCTGATGGCGGTGCCGGGCAATCACGACGTGCCGCTGTATAATATCCCGGTGCGGTTTCTGTGGCCCTATGCCGAATATGACCGGCAGATCAGCCCCGACCGCGCGCCCGCAAAGGTGGCCTGCCGGGCGCGGGTCTTTGGCGTGAACAGTGTTGATCCCCTTGCCTGGCAGCGCGGCGTCGTGCATGGCGAGGATGTCGACCGCATCACCGCCAGCATCGCGGTGCCTGAGGTGAACATCGTCGCGCTGCACCATCCGCTTCAGCAATTGCCGCAGGTCGACAAGGAACTGGCCCGCGACGCCCCCGATGCGCTGGCCCGGTTCGAGGCAGCAGGTGTGCGGGTGGCGCTGTCGGGCCATCTGCATCGGTGGGCGGCCGAGGAGCTGCTGGACCTTGGCCATCGGCATCTGTTGCAAGTTCAGGCGGGGACGGCACTTTGCGCGCGCGAGACCGATTTGCAGAACGAGTTCGCGGTGCTGGACTTTGACGGCGATGACCTGCGCATCGAGCGGCATATTGCGCCGATGGGGCAGGCGGGGTTCGGGGAGCCCGAGGTATCAGAATTGAGTTATGGCGAAAATGGCTGGCGAAAGGCATAGGGCGGGGCGTTCAGGACCGCGCCGCACAGATTTCGCATCCTGCGCTGGCGCGCGCCATCTTTGCAGGGAAACTGACAGTTCTACTGGGTATGATGATGAAGAAACCTACAAGGATTGTCACGCCCGTGAAGGGAGGTTGGATCAAGCGGGACGCTCAGACCGGGCAGTTCAGCGAGGTTCAGACCAACGATGGAGCCAGAGGAAAGGTAAGCGCCGAAACCCTGTCATCGGTCAGGAAAACCGCGGACAAGCGCGGCGCCGCGCTGCGGAGACTGGCAGATCGCCAGGCGGCACTATCGGGTCATGCTTGCCGATGCAATCGCATTGCATGACGAGGCGCTGACCTTTGGTGGCCGTGAAGGGACCAGCAGCCTGCACCTGATCCAGTCAGGACTGGCCCGGCCCTATTCAGGCTATCACCATCGGATCGACCAGAAATGTGCCGCGCTGCTGCACAGCATGGTTGGCAATCATGGGTTCGTTGACGCGAACAAGCTGACGGCGCGGTTGCCGGTCGAACTGCCGATCGACAGGGGCGGTTATGTGCTTGGCATCCCTGACGATGCGCCGGTAGATGATCTTGTTGTGCAGGTCGCGTCGGGCGAGTTGGGATATGCGGATCTTGCTGGCTGGTTTCGGGCCCGGCTGGTCCGATCAATCCCGGTTTGATCGGTTGTGTCAGGTGACGCAGCCAACGGCTTGACGCTGCCGCAGGTTTACTCCATAAGCCCGCCATCGCATCCCTTCCTCAAGGAATCGGTTGCCATTGCCAGGGCCGCCCGCTATGGGGGCGGCCTTGCAATTTTTTTATGCGGTTCGACGCTGGCGGCGCGTGGTGCGTGGTCAGCCTCTCAACTGAAACTCCCCGTGAGAGGGATTGACTATGCAAAGTCAGACCATTCGTATCCGGCTCAAGGCGTTCGATTACCGCGTGCTGGATGCCAGCACCCAGGAAATCCTGAACACTGCCAAGCGCACCGGTGCGACCGTTCGTGGCCCCATCCCGCTGCCGAACAAGATCGAGAAATTTACCGTTCTGCGTGGCCCCCATATCGACAAGAAATCGCGCGACCAGTGGGAAATCCGTACCCACAAGCGTCTGCTGGATATCGTCGATCCGACCCCGCAGACCGTTGACGCCCTGATGAAGCTCGACCTCGCCGCTGGCGTGGATGTCGAGATCAAAGTCTAAGGGGGCATCATGCTGCGTACTGGTATCATCGCCAAGAAACTGGGCATGACCCGGCTGTTCCTTGAGGACGGCCGTCAGGTTCCCGTTACCGTCCTGCAACTGGACAATCTGCAAGTCGTGGCGCAGCGCACCACCGAGCGTGACGGCTATGTCGCCGTTCAGCTGGGTGCGGGCGACGCCAAGGCCAAGCGGACCACTGCCGCGCTGCGCGGCCATTTCGCGAAAGCCTCGGTCGCGCCCAAGCGCAAGATCGCGGAATTCCGCGTGGCCGAAGAAAACCTGATCAATGTCGGTGAGGAAATCACGGCTGACCATTACTTCGCCGGTCAGTTCGTCGATATCGCCGGCACCTCGATCGGTAAGGGCTTTGCGGGCGCCATGAAGCGCCACAACTTCGGTGGTCTGCGCGCCTCGCACGGCGTGTCGATCAGCCACCGTTCGCATGGTTCGACCGGCCAGTGCCAGGACCCCGGCAAGGTGTTCAAGGGCAAGAAAATGGCTGGTCATCTGGGTGCTGTGCGCGTCACGACCCAGAACCTGCAAGTTGTCCGCACCGATGCCGACCGTGGCCTGATCATGGTCAAGGGTTCGGTTCCGGGTTCGAAAGGTGGCTGGGTCACCGTCAAGGACGCCGTCAAGAAGGCGACGCCTGACAACCTGATCTATCCCGCCGCGTTGCGTTCGGCTGCCGCCGAAGCAAAACGTCTGGCCGACGAAGCTGCCGCCGCCGCCGCCGCCGAGGAAGAAGCCGCCCGCAAGGCCGCGGCCGAAGCCGAAGCCGCTGCACAGGCTGCTGCCGAAGCCGATGCCCAGGCCTCGATCGAGGCTGACAAGGCTGCCGGTGGCGATGCTGCGCCCGAAGGAGACAAGGAATGAAACTCGATGTGATCAAGCTGGACTCCGGTAAGGCCGGGTCCATCGAGCTGGCCGACGAGATCTTCGGGCTGGAGCCGCGCGGCGACATCCTGCAACGCGTCGTGCGCTGGCAGCGCGCCAAGGCTCAGGCCGGCACCCATTCGGTGCTGGGCAAGTCCGAGGTCAGCTATTCGACCAAGAAGATCTATCGCCAGAAGGGCACCGGCGGCGCACGTCACGGTTCCAAGAAGGCCCCGATCTTCCGTCACGGTGGTGTCTACAAGGGCCCGACCCCGCGCAGCCACGCCTTTGACCTGCCCAAGAAGGTGCGGGCCCTGGGTCTGCGTCACGCGCTGTCGGCCAAGGCCGTCGCGGGTGAACTGGTCATCGTGGACAGCCTGGATCTGGCTGATGCCAAGACCTCGGCCGTCGCCAAGGCGGTTCGCGAGAACGGCTGGAAGCGTGTCCTGGTCATCGACGGCGCCGAGGTGAACGAGGGCTTTGCCCGCGCCGCCCGCAACGTCGAAGGCGTCGATGTGCTGCCCTCGATGGGTGCCAATGTCTATGACATCCTCAAGCGTGACACGCTGGTGATCACGCGCGCTGGTGTCGAAGCTCTGGAGGCTCGCCTGAAATGAGCGCGAAAGCAGAACAGTATGATGTGATCGTCAAGCCGATCATCACCGAAAAAGCGACCATGACCTCGGAAAACAACGGTGTTGTGTTCCAGGTTCAGAAATCGGCCAGCAAGCCTGAAATCAAGGCTGCTGTCGAGGCGCTGTTCGGGGTGAAGGTGAAGGCGGTCAACACCACCATCACCAAAGGCAAGACCAAGCGTTTCCGGGGCATCAAGGGCGTCCGCAGCGATGTCAAGAAAGCCTATGTGACGCTGGAAGAAGGCAACTCTATCGACGTCTCGACGGGCCTCTGATAGACAGCCGCGAATCTGCGGCCCCCGTGCGAAACGGGGGCCGCGCGATTTTTGACTGAAACGGACCCTTCACCCCGTTCGCGGGGCAGGGACCAAAGCAACGGAAGACAGAAAGATGGCATTGAAGTCGTATAAACCGACGACGCCTGGCCAGCGCGGGCTGGTTCTGATCGACCGTTCGGAGCTTTGGAAAGGTCGTCCGGTCAAGTCCCTCACCGAGGGTCTGACCAAGAAGGGCGGCCGGAACAACACCGGACGGATCACCATGCGCCGCCAGGGTGGCGGGGCAAAGCGCCTGTATCGCATCGTCGATTTCAAGCGCACCAAGTTCGACGTGGCGGCGACGGTCGAGCGGATCGAATACGATCCCAACCGCACCGCGTTCATCGCACTGGTCAAGTATGAAGACGGCGAGCAGGCCTATATCCTGGCTCCGCAGCGTCTGGCCGTTGGCGACAGCGTCATCGCAGGCGCCAAGGTCGACGTGAAGCCCGGTAACGCCATGCCCTTCAGCGGCATGCCGATCGGCACGATCGTTCACAACGTGGAACTGAAGCCCGGCAAGGGCGGTCAGATCGCGCGTTCGGCTGGCACCTATGCCCAGTTTGTCGGCCGTGACGGTGGCTATGCCCAGATCCGCCTGTCCTCGGGCGAACTGCGTCTGGTTCGCCAGGAATGCATGGCAACCATTGGCGCTGTGTCGAATGCCGACCATTCGAACCAGAACCTTGGTAAAGCCGGCCGCAACCGCCACAAGGGCATCCGCCCGTCTGTCCGCGGTGTCGCCATGAACCCGATCGACCACCCGCATGGTGGTGGTGAGGGCCGGACCTCGGGTGGCCGCACGCCGGTTACGCCCTGGGGCAAGGACACCAAGGGCAAGAAGACGCGCAGCAACAAAGCGACCGACAAGTATATCCTGCGGTCGCGTCATGCGAAGAAGAAGGGGCGCTAATCCATGGCACGTTCTGTTTGGAAAGGGCCTTTTGTCGACGCCTATGTGCTGCGCAAGGCCGAGAAGGCCCGCGATGCGGGCAAGTCGGATGTCATCAAGATCTGGTCGCGTCGCTCGACCATTCTGCCGCAATTTGTCGGCCTGACCTTCGGTGTCTATAACGGCCACAAGCATATCCCGGTGAACGTCACCGAGGAAATGATCGGCCAGAAATTCGGTGAATACTCGCCGACCCGGACCTATTACGGTCACGCGGCGGACAAGAAAGCCAAGAGGAAGTAATCGTCATGGGTAAGGAACAGAATCCGCGCCGCGTGGCGGAAAACGAAGCTTTCGCGAAGACCAAGATGCTGCGCACCTCGCCGCAGAAGCTGAATCTTGTCGCGCAGCTGATCCGTGGCAAGAAGGTGGACAAGGCTTTGGCCGACCTGACCTTCTCGCACAAGCGCATCGCCGGTGACGTGAAGAAATGCCTTCAGTCGGCCATCGCCAATGCTGAAAACAACCATGGTCTGGACGTCGACAGCCTGATCGTCGCCGAAGCCTGGGTTGGCAAGAACCTGGTCATGAAGCGCGGTCGCCCGCGTGCCCGTGGCCGCTATGGCAAGATCATGAAGCCGTTCTCGGAAATCACCATCAAGGTGCGCCAGATTGAGGAGCAAGCGTAATGGGTCAGAAGGTTAACCCCATCGGGATGCGCCTCCAGGTCAACCGCACCTGGGACAGCCGCTGGTATGCGGATGACAAGGACTACGGCAATCTGCTGCTTGAAGACCTGAAGATCCGGGACTTCATCCACACCGAAGCCAAGCAGGCCGGCATCAGCCGCGTGATCATCGAGCGTCCGCACAAGAAGTGCCGCGTCACGATCCATGCTGCACGTCCGGGCGTGATCATCGGCAAAAAAGGCGCCGATATCGAAGAGCTGAAGAAGAAGGTGGCCAAGTTCACCGACAGCGAAGTTTCGCTGAACATCGTCGAAGTTCGCAAGCCGGAACTGGACGCGCAACTGGTGGCCGAATCGATCGCCCAGCAGCTTGAGCGTCGCGTCAGCTTCCGTCGTGCGATGAAGCGTGCGGTGCAGAACGCGATGCGCATGGGTGCCCTGGGCATCCGTGTGAACGTCGCCGGTCGTCTTGGCGGTGCAGAAATCGCGCGGACCGAATGGTATCGCGAGGGCCGTGTGCCCCTGCATACCCTGCGCGCCGATATCGACTATGCGCTGTCGGAAGCCACGACCCCCTATGGGATCATCGGGGTGAAGGTGTGGATCTTCAAGGGCGAGATCATGGAACATGATCCGCAGGCCCGTGACCGCCGCGCGGCCGAGGCTCAGGAAGGCCCGGCCCCTCGCGGTCCGCGCCGCGACGCCCGGTAAGGAGAAAGAAAGATGCTGCAACCGAAACGGACGAAGTTCCGCAAACAGTTCAAGGGCCGCATCCACGGCGAAGCCAAGGGCGGTTTCGAGCTTAACTTTGGCTCGTTCGCGCTGAAAGCGACCGAGCCAGAGCGTGTAACCGCCCGCCAGATCGAAGCGGCCCGCCGCGCGATCACCCGCCACATGAAGCGTCAGGGCCGGGTCTGGATCCGGATTTTCCCGGACGTGCCGGTTTCCTCGAAGCCGACCGAAGTGCGGATGGGTAAAGGCAAGGGTTCGGTCGATTTCTGGGCTGCCCGCGTGCATCCCGGCCGGATCATGTTCGAAATCGACGGCGTGAACGACGTCACCGCGCGCGAGGCCCTGCGCCTTGGTGCGATGAAGCTGCCGATCAAATGTCGTATCGTCGAACGCGCCGACTGGTAAAAAAATTGCGCCCTGCGCGCATCTGACGACAGGCCCCGCCGGGCGACCGGCGGGGCCTCTCTCTTTAGTCGCAAACTATTTCCCTGATTCGCTGAATTCGCTCAGCATCATCGCCTCCGGCCATGCGACGAATTTCCGCATTACTATCCTCGTCGTCGATGTCTAACACTGCGGCGATCAATTTTCCTGCGGGCGTGCCGACACGATATATGCGCGCAGATTCCCACTGAACCAAAGGAAGGTCCTTCGGATAGTGGCGTAGCCCCCTCTTCGCCAGTTCATCGCTGATGCCCTTCACCACGTGCTTGCCGAGCTTTTGCGCCCCGGCCGCGTCACGAAGGAGTTCCATGCTACACGTCACGACCCCTTGCCATTTGTCTACCAACTCAGACAGCTCGGCAAAGTTTTCAAACTCAATTTCACCTTCTTCCATCAAAAGCCTCCATTTGAATGATAAGTAATCTCTGTATAACTGATAAATTAACGCACATCAAGCCTTATTATTGCTTTTAAATTTTTGGAGCGGACCGACCTTCGTGGGCACGAAATTCCTTAGCGATAGGTTGCCAACACTCTCAACAGTGTGTATGAGCCAGCCTTCATCACGAAACTCCACCGGAATCAGGGTGGCCCGTGCAAGCGGGGCTCTCCGGTGATGTTGAAAGGAAAGAGGCGCATGAAAGCGCAGGAACTGAAAGACAAGACGCCCGACCAGCTGAAGGATCAGCTTGTCGCGCTGAAGAAAGAAGCGTTCAACCTTCGCTTCCAGCAGGCCACCGGCCAGCTGGAATCCACCGCCCGTATGCGCGCCGTGCGCCGCGACGTTGCGCGTGTGAAAACCATTCTGAACCAGAAAGCGGCGGAAGCCGCTGCGTCGAACTGAGGGGACCGATATGCCCAAACGCATCCTGCAAGGCACGGTCGTCAGCGACAAGAACGAACAGACCGTCACCGTTCTGGTCGAGCGCCGCTTCAAGCACCCGCTGCTGCACAAAACCGTCCGTTCGTCCAAGAAATACCGGGCGCATGACGCGGAAAACCAGTTCAAGATCGGTGACACCGTTCGCATCATCGAATGCGCGCCGATTTCGAAAACCAAACGCTGGACCGTTCTGACGGAGGAGCAGGCGACCGCCTGATCCTGCGCCTGAAATCGGGCCAGACCAATCGAAACCCTGGGGCTGAACGCGTAAGTCCCCAAAGGTCGGGAGAAACCAAATGATCCAGATGCAGACCAATCTGGATGTTGCTGACAACTCTGGCGCACGCCGGGTTCAGTGCATCAAGGTCCTGGGTGGTTCGCACCGTCGCTATGCGTCGGTGGGCGACATCATTGTCGTATCCGTCAAGGAAGCCATCCCGCGGGGCCGCGTCAAAAAGGGCGACGTGCGTAAAGCCGTCGTCGTGCGCACCGCAAAAGAAGTCACGCGCGAAGACGGAACCTCGATCCGTTTCGACCGCAACGCCGCCGTCATCCTGAACAACCAGGGCGAACCGGTCGGCACCCGTATCTTCGGGCCGGTCGTTCGTGAGCTGCGCGCCAAGAACTTCATGAAGATCATCTCGCTCGCGCCGGAGGTGCTGTAATGGCTGCCAAGCTGAAAAAAGGCGACAAGGTCGTCGTGCTGACCGGCAAGGACAAGGGCAAGCAGGGTGAAATCACCGCCGTGTTCCCGAAAGAGAACAAGGCCGTGGTTGATGGCGTCAACATCGCCATCCGTCACCGTCGTCAGACCCAGGCATCGCAGGGTGGCCGTATTCCGGTTGCCATGCCGATCGACCTGTCGAACCTGGCTCTGCTGGACAAGAACGGCAAAGCGACCCGCGTTGGCTTCCGCGTGGAAGGTGATGCGAAGGTCCGTTTCGCCAAGACCACGGGAGACGTGATCTGATGCTGGACCAATCCAAATACACCCCGCGCCTGAAGGCCCAGTATCGCGAAGCCATTCGCGCTGCCCTGAAGGAAGAGTTCGGCTATAAGAACGACATGCAGATCCCCAAGCTGGACAAGATCGTCCTGAACATGGGCATCGGCGAGGCTGTCCGCGACACCAAGAAGGTCAAGCAGGGCGCCGAGGAACTGTCGCTGATCGCCGGTCAGAAAGCTGTCATCACGAAGGCCAAGAACTCGATCGCGGGCTTCCGCGTTCGCGAGGAAATGCCGCTTGGTGCCAAGGTGACGCTGCGTGGCGACCGGATGTACGAATTCCTCGATCGCCTGATCAACATCGCGCTGCCCCGCGTCCGCGACTTCCGCGGCGTGAAGGGCTCGTCCTTCGATGGTCGTGGCAACTATGCCATGGGCCTGAAGGAACAGATCGTGTTCCCGGAAATCAACTTCGACAAGGTCGACGAAGTTCTGGGGATGGACATCATCATCTGCACCACCGCGAAGACCGACGCGGAAGCGAAGTCGCTGTTGAAACTGTTCAACATGCCGTTCAACAGCTGATCGCGGAGGGAAAGACGATATGGCTAAGAAATCCATGGTCGAGCGCGAGAAGAAGCGCGAAGCACTGGTCAAGAAGTTCGCCGCCAAGCGCGCCGCGCTGGCCGAGGTGGTCCGCAACCAGGACCTGCCGATGGAAGAGCGGTTCAAGGCTTCGCTGAAGCTGGCCGAACTGCCGCGCAACTCCTCGGCGACGCGCCTGCACAACCGGTGCCAACTGACCGGTCGTCCGCATGCGTATTACCGCAAACTGAAACTGTCGCGGATCATGCTGCGCGAGCTTGGCTCGAACGGCAAGATCCCCGGTCTGGTCAAATCCAGCTGGTAAGGGGGCGAAAATGAATATGAACGATCCTCTCGGCGATATGCTGACCCGCATCCGCAACGCTCAGATGCGCGGCAAATCGACCGTCCGCACCCCGGCCAGCAAGCTGCGCGCTTGGGTTCTGGATGTGCTGAAATCCGAAGGCTACATCCGTGGCTATGACGAAGTGACCACGCCCGAAGGCCATAAAGAGCTGGAAATCGGGCTGAAGTATCACGATGGCGCCCCGGTCATCCGCACGCTGGCACGCGTGTCGAAGCCCGGCCGTCGCGTCTATGCCGGCGCCAAGGAAATCCCGCAGGTCCGTCAGGGTCTGGGTGTCTCCATCGTCTCGACGCCGAAAGGCGTGATGACGGATGCAGCGGCTCGCAACGCCAATGTCGGCGGCGAAGTCCTCTGCACCGTGTTCTAAGGAGGGCAGGATGTCTCGTATTGGTAAAAAGCCGGTCGAACTGCCCAAGGGCGTTACGGCCGAGATCAAGGGCCAGACCATCGAGGTCAAGGGTCCGAAGGGCAGCCGTTCCTTCACCGCGACCGACGATGTCGATCTGGTTCTGGAAGACGGTGCGGTTTCGGTGAAGCCGCGCGGCCTGTCGAAGCGTGCGCGCCAGCAGTGGGGCATGACCCGCAGCATGGTCGAGAACCTGACGGTTGGCGTTTCGGAAGGCTTCAAGAAAGAGCTGGAAATCCAGGGCGTCGGTTACCGGGCCGCGATGCAGGGCAAGACCCTGAAGCTGTCGCTTGGTTACAGCCACGAAGTGAATTTCGAAACGCCGGACGGGGTGACGATCACCTCGCCCAAGCAGACCGAGATCGTCGTGGAAGGCATCGACCAGCAGCTGGTCGGTCAGGTTGCCGCAAATATCCGCGAGTGGCGTCAGCCCGAGCCCTATAAGGGCAAAGGCATTCGCTACAAGGGCGAATATGTCTTCCGCAAGGAAGGCAAGAAGAAGTAAGGGGCGCAAAAATGGCACTGAAAAAACTAGAGCTGTTCCAGAAGCGCCGCCTGCGCGTGCGGAACAAGTTGCGGGCCCAGGCCAATGGCCGCCCGCGTCTGTCGGTTCACCGTTCGTCGAAGAACATCTCGGTTCAGGTCATCGACGACCTGAACGGCGTGACCCTGGCCTCGGCCAGCACGCTGGAGAAGGATCTGGGCGTTGTGGGCAAGAACAACGTCGAGGCCGCCGCCAAGATCGGCGCGGCCATTGCCGAGCGGGCCAAGAAGGCGGGCGTCGAAGAGGTGATCTTCGATCGCGGTGGCTTCCTGTTCCACGGCAAGGTCAAGGCATTGGCCGACGCAGCCCGCGAAGGCGGTCTGAAGTTCTGATCTTGTGGGTGGCGTGTCCCTTGGGCCGCGCCATCCCGATGATCCGGGGATGTTGTATCCACCGGGATCGGATTTAACGGCGCGGATCGCGCCAGATATGAAGGAATGCCATATGGCAGAACGTGAAAACCGTCGGGGCCGCCGCGAAGAGCGCGAGGAAACCCCGGAATTCGCCGATCGTCTGGTCGCGATCAACCGCGTCTCGAAGACCGTCAAGGGCGGCAAGCGCTTTGGCTTTGCTGCACTCGTCGTTGTCGGCGATCAGCGTGGCCGCGTCGGCTTCGGCAAGGGTAAGGCCAAAGAGGTCCCCGAGGCGATCCGCAAGGCAACCGAGCAGGCCAAGCGCAACATGGTCCGCGTGCCGCTGCGTGACGGCCGCACCCTGCACCACGACATCGAAGGCCGCCACGGTGCGGGCCGCGTCGTGATGCGCACCGCCGTTCCGGGCACCGGCATCATCGCCGGCGGTCCGATGCGCGCCGTGTTCGAGATGCTGGGCGTTCAGGACGTTGTTGCGAAGTCGCTTGGCTCGCAGAACCCCTATAACATGATCCGCGCCACTCTGGACGGTCTGAAGCAGGAAGCCAGCCCCCGCTCGGTCGCGCAGCGTCGCGGCAAGAAGGTGGCCGACATCCTGGGCTCGAACGACAAGCCGGCTGACGCCGCTGTCGAAGCGTAAGGAGAGGCTGCAATGGCTAAAACCATCGTCGTCAAGCAGATCGGCTCGCCGATCCGCCGCCCCGCCATCCAGCGCGAGACGCTGAAAGGCCTGGGCCTGAACAAGATGAACCGCACCCGCGAGCTGGAAGATACCCCGGCCGTGCGCGGAATGGTCGCCAAGATCCCGCATCTGGCCGTCATCATCGAAGAAAAAGGCTAAGCCGTCAGGCCAGCCCGATCGACAGGATCAACGCCCCGCCGCAAGCGGGGCGTTTTTCGTTTCAGGGCGGGCGGCGCGGGGTTGACCGCGTGGCAGATGCGGTGGGAACCTGCGGGCGCGATTGTTGCAGTGGGGGACGGGCAGATGAGAATGCGATACGCGGCGATTGGTGTCTTGGCCTTGCTGACGGCTTGCGGCGCGCCGCCCCCGCCGCAGCCGGGTGCGGCCCAGCCCGCGGCTGCGGGCGCGGTTGGCGCCAATGAGCTGAGCATCGACACGCTGTCGGGCGGTTCCTTCCGTGGCAGTGCGGGGTCGGCCTGGACGCGCGACGAGGTGGCGGCGCAGGCGGCCAGTATGGAATGCGGTGGCGGAAAGCCGGCCGAGATCGACATTCGCCCCGCTGCCGGCGGCGGCCACGTCTTTACCGGGCGCTGTTGATCAAGGCTGCGCGGGTGATTAACCCTTGATCAGCCCCGCCGCACGCAGCGTCCCTGCCGGGTAATTCGGATTGGCAAGGAATGCCGGCTCGAATCCGGGTTCCAGCAGGCGCAGCTTGGCAAAGCTGTTTGCGGCGCCTTCGTCATCGCCCCGTGCGGATCGCAGCGCACCCAGAAACCGCAGCGCCGCATGGTTGGTCGGGGCGAAGGCGTGGGCCGTTGCGGTGGACAGCTCGGCCTTTTCGAACAAGCCAAGCCGCACCTCGGTCATCGCCCGGCGCATCAACCAGGTGGCCGGCGCGACCGAGGCCAGCAGGCTGGCCCGCATGCTTTCGATATTGGAATAGGCAGCTTCGCCCATGCCGCCATCCAACAAGGCCTGCGACTTGGCCAGCCGGCCAAAGCTTTCCTGCGGATCGGCCTGTTCGGCCAGCAGGGCAAATTCGCGGGCGATGTCACTCTTGCCGGCCAGCGTCATCAGGATCGACGATATGCCCAGAACCGTCGCGTTTCCGGGCGCCGCGATCCGCGCAAGGGTGGCGATTTCCTCGGCCTCTTCCAGGGTGGCTGCGGGGTCAGGGACAAGCCGCTCGATCACCAGCGTTGAGCGGATATAGGCCCGCAGCGCCATGAATGTGCCGGCGCGCAGGACATGTTCTTCCTGAAGCCGTTGCAACTGCATGTCGGTATCAGCCAAACGGGCCTGATCGAACTCGAACACATCCCACAGGGTGATGGCGTTTTCGCGCATGGCCAGGGGCTTTGCCGATGCCAACAGCTCGACCGTCAGTTGCCGGATCGCCTGCGGCATGTGATCCAGTTCCTGATCGGCCGGCCAGGCAAAGCGACGCACCGTCGCCGCGCGTCGCGTGCCGGCCTGCCGGATCGAGACCAGAACGACGATATGCTGACCCTGCTGCGAGGCCACGGCCGAGACCTCCAGCGCGGGGCCGGGGTTGTCTTCGGCGCGTGCGGTGCCACCGTCATCCTGGATCATCTCGGCCGGCAGCAGTTCCGCCGCCCGCCAGCAGGCCTCTTGCAGCAGCACGGTGGCGCCAAGCCTGGCCCGCATATCCAATGCCGCAGGCGGTCCGACAAGCAATTTCAGCAGTTGTGTCGGGGCGGTGGCCAGCGGCGGGGCAGGTGGCGGTTCGGCGACGGCAGCTGGCTGGGTGGCTTCTGGCCGGGCGGAAGGACCTGGCCGGTTCTCGAACTGCATCCGCATGTCGCGCAGCCAGTCGTCGAATTCCGGGTCACGAATGTCCAGGTCCGCCGCAAACTCGGCCTTGGCCAACCCGTTCTGATAGGGATGGTCCAGATCGACGGCGATCTGCGCCGCATCCAGTCCGACCCAACCAACGCCGGCGATCAGGGCCGCGCGCGAATCACCCAGGGCCTGCCTGATCTCGCGCAGCGCTTGTCGCAGGCTGGCCGATCCACGGTCGGGGGGGCTGTCACTCCATAATTTGTCCTGCAACTGGGATCTGGCCATGCGCAATCCATGCGCCGTCCCAAGAAGCGCCAGCACCGCACGGGCCTTTTGGCCAGAGGGCGTGGCGTCGCCCCTTGCCGGGCACACCAGTCGAATCGGACCCAGAAGGTAAAGGGTCAGTCCCATGGGCGCGGTTTCAAATTCCTCAATTCCCAAACCACTTTCATGTTAACATGGTGTGATCATTAGGGAATGCCCGACCACAGAGCCAGGTTCACAATGTCATTGCTTAGTCTTCTGCAAGCGCATCAGGCGCATCAGGCCCACCAAGCGCAACAGGCGCATCAAGCCCACCAGAATTCAGGAGGCGGAATTGACAGCTATCAGCTGGCGCTTGCGGTGGCGCTGGCCCGCGATGGCATTGTCGGCGGTGGTGCGCTGGACACGGTCGAAGGGCCGCCGCGCAAGCAGACCCAGTTTCAGCGGCTGGAGAATCTGGATCCCCGATTTGCCATCGCCATCCTTGCCGGCGAGTTGATGGAGGATTTTCGCGTCACCGGCAGCCAGACCGATCCGGCCGAGCAGGTTCAGGTCACCGTTCGGTCGGTTGACGGCGATCCTCAGGTCCTGTTCCAGCTGCAAGCACCGTCGGACGCGCTGCTGCGGGATCAGCTTGCGCTGATCGCAGGCTATGCCGATCTGCGGCTTGAGCGCCTGCCCGAAATCATCGCGCAGGCGCAGGATATCGTTCCGTTCTTTGCGCCATTGCTGCCCTTTCTGGGGGCGCCGCAGACGCGCCGGGTGGTTTCCCTGCTGGCGGTGACCGATGCCGTCACCTCGTCCATCGTCCAGCGGGTCAAGCTGCTGATCGGCTGCCGCAGGCCGCTGTTGTTTTCGGACCGGTTGCAGCCGCTGATCGACACCCCCACCCATGGCAGCTATCCAAGCGGCCATGCCACGCAGGCCTTCAGCATGGCCACGATCCTTGCGGCTCTGAACCGCAGCCAGCCGGGGGGCGAGGTCGTGCCCGCCGCCGATAACCAGCTGTTCCGCATGGCCGCTCGGATTGCCGCGAATCGCACGGTCGCGGGGGTGCACTATCCGATCGACAGCGCGGCCGGTGCGTTGCTGGGGATCACGGTGGCCAATACCTTGTTGCAGCGGATGGGCGCGCTGAGCGGTGTGGATGAACATTCGATGGTGCGCGCGATCGGCTTCGATGCCGGGATGTGGCCCGATGCGGCAAGCGGCGATGACGGCGATTTCTATCTTGATAAGCTGGTCAATGCGATGACCGGCCATCGTGCGCTGACATCGTATGAGCGCGTCTCGGTCCTGCCCGCGCCGATCGCTGGCCAGCTGTGGCGCGCGGCCATCGAGGATTGGGGGCGCAGATGGGGATAGCGTCGGATGCCGGGGAAGGCCCACGTTTCGTTCCGGCCTCGGCCGAGGATCTGCGCGGCTTTACCGCAGATGCCTCGCCCTTGGCCCATTACATGACCTATGGTCCGGGCGGGCCGGGGGCCGTTGCAAATGACCCTGCCGAACAGCTTGGCCGGCGCGAGGCACTGGCGCGGCTGATCGAGGGGACATTCTAGCCAATGGTAGAGCCGCCCGATCAGCCATTGCTGGATGAGCAGCTGTTCCAGACGCTTCTGGACGAATTGGCGCTGGCCGATTGCGGCGATGCCATGGCGCTGACCGGGTTTTCGCCAGCGATCGGGACCGGAACGGGCGGGCTTTTGTCGCCGCAGGCCATGCCCTCTGACCCGGTGCGGGCAGTGATCATGGGCGTGATCGACCATGCCATCCCCTTTGCCCATCGCGCCTTTTCCACGGCCTCGGGTCACAGCCGCGTGGCCGCGATCTGGATGCAGGGGGCGGCACCGGATCGGCCCGCATCGGCCGGGGGCGATCTGCCGTTTGGGCGCGAATTGCGCGGGGTCGGGCTGGATCTGCTGCGCCGGCGGCCCGATGGCGGCCTGCTGTCCGAGGAACAGACCTATCGCCAGACGGGCGCGCTTGGCCTGCGCCGCGACGGGCGGGAGGGGCGGCGACTTGGGCCGGGGCTGGCCGCGCGGATCAGCCATGGCGCGGCGGTCGCCGGATTGGCGGCGGGGTTGTCGCCCGATGATCCCGACAGCCGCAACCTGCCCATCATCGCGGTCAGCCTGCCCGATCATCTGGTTGCCGATACGTCCGGCGCCTTTGCCCCCTATTTCGTGCAGGCCGCGATCATCTTCATCGTCAATCGCGCGCGCAGGCTGGCGGCCCGATTGCAGGCGGCGGGTCGGGTCGGGCCGGTGCCGGTGGTGATCAACCTGTCCTATGGGGTTACCGCCGGGCCGCGCGACGGCAGCCTGGGTCTGGTGCAATTGCAGGACCTGATCGCGCTGAACACGCGCGATCACCTGCATCCGGTGCATTTCGTGCTGCCCTCGGGCAATCACCGGCTGGAACGGCTGCATGGCCAGATCGCCAAGGGGCAATCGGTCCAATGGCAGATCCCGCCCGATGACCCCACCCCGAACGTGGTCGAGATCTGGGGCCCAAGGCAAGCGCAGCCCGGCGATCAGCCGGGGATCGAATTGTCGCTGACCCTGCCGGGTGGGCAGGTCGCAGCCACCGATTTCTGCGACCAGCGGGACGGCATCAGCAAGCTGATGGCCGGCGGGGTCGAGATCGCCCGCGCCTATCGTCAGTTCCGCCAGATCCGCCGGCGCCAAAGCGGCGAGCGTTACTGGCGCCAATGCCTGACGCTGATCGCCGCGCCGACCCTGCCCGTGGACAGCCGGGCCTTGCATGGTGCGCCGAGCGGGTTCTGGCAACTGACCCTGACAGATGGGCCCGCGACGGTGATGGATATCGACGTGCAGCGCGATGACCGGCTGTCGACCTTTCCCGGCACAAGGCGGCAGTCACGGCTTTACGATCAGGCCTATCAGGGGCAAGGACCATCCGGTCATCCGCTGGACGACGACCCGGCCGATCCCCGCTCGGTCCTGCGTCGGCGGGGGACGGCAAATGCCTATGGGTCGGGCGACACCCAATTGCGCGTGGGCGGGGCGATTGGCGGCAATGGTGTGACCGTCGCCACGGCCGGGGCAAGTGGCAGCGAAGTCGCGCGGTATTCGGGGCTTCTGTTGTCGGGCAGTCCGGGCGATCTGCTGGCGCAATCTGACCGCAGCCGGCTTGTTTCTGGCGTGATGGCCCATGGCTGTCTGTCGGGCAGCCGGGCAGACATGTCGGGAACCAGTGTCGCCGCCCCTCAGGTTGCCCGCTGGCTGGCGCTGGCCTTGCTGGAGGGCGCCGATCTTCCCGATCGCGCGTCGGTCATTGCCCATGCGGCCGATGGGCGACAGCCGCCATCGCCCTGATCACGATGCCGGCCCCGCCCCCGGCCCGGCACTATAGCAGCCACCAGCCCTTTTCCTTCAACAGATGACGGATCGGCCGTTCCAGCGGGGGCAGAGGCGTATCTGCGAAAAGCGGGCGGACCTTGTCGCGGCCCTTGCCCTGATAGATCAGCTTGCGCGCCGGTTGCCAGTCGCGCAGCACCCGCTTGATCCGGTTGGGCGCGGTGGCCGATTCCAGCGCCTCGACCGCCCTGTCGGATTCGCGGGCGTAAAGCAGCGGCAGGTTGCGGTAATGGCAGGTCGTCTCGCCATCCAGCCCGGCCAGATCAGGGCCGGGCCGGCCTCCGCCAAAGGAATGGATCACCAGCGGCAACACGGCTTGATCCAGCCACGGGTCCAGCACCTGATTTGCCAATTCGTCCTGCGGATCATCGCGGATGGTCAGCGCCCAGTCCTGAAAACGCTGATGGAAGCGGGCCGGGTCGGCACCGAAGAACCAGCCGGCATTGAAAAACAGATAGCGTTCCCAATGCTCGTCGGGTTGAGACAGGTCCAGCGTGCTGTCGTAATCCAACCCAAAGCGGCGATACATCGACTGCCAGATCTGGCCATAGCCCGGCCCATAGATCGGCGGCAGCGGCCAGGTTCCCTCGCGTCGCATCGAGGCGGCGGGGCAATCGAAATCCAGCGGCAACCGGTCCAGCGCACCCAGGATCAGCGTATCCGTGTCAAAAAACATGAAGGGCTGATCCGGGGGCAGGGTGGCCAGTGCCTCGATCTTGTTGCCATGAGGGTAAGACGCGCCGAAATGCTGCGCCCTGAAAGGGGTGATCTGCGCGCCCATCTGCGTCAGCAGCGCGCGATGTTCGGGGCCGATCATGGTCTGATGCCCCTCCCATGCGCCGGCCGGTTCCGGCTCGGCCACGATCAGCCTGCCCTGCCAGTCGGGGGACATCGCCCGCAGGCTTGCGGCAAAGATCAGCGCCTGATGTTCCAGCCTGCCCGATTGCGCGACGATGAGGATGTTGAACGGCGTCGCGGGTTTCGCCTTGGTCTTGCCGGGGCGCTTGCCAGTCTTTGCTGGGGCTTTGGTCATCGTAACCTCTTGCGCCGAGGACTGCCGGCGCGAACAACCGCAAACAATCCATGCGGAAGTTTAAATACAATAACACCCGCATAGCGAGAGTTCCGCATATCTGTCAGCGATAGGCCAGCTATCACCGGTCGTCAACAATCACAGCGCAGGCAGCGCGGTTTTGCCGCATGATCGGGGTTTGGCGGGGTGGCAGGCACAGATGTCCAGGCTTGTCCCGAGGCATCTTTACGGAAGCAGCTTGGCACCGAATGCAAACGCGCCTGCAACGACCCCGGACGCTACACCAATCAGCGACCACAGTTGCTTGGGTTTCATCGCGCCGACAAGCTCGGCTATCGTCATGTCGCCGGGCGACGGCGCCGCAGGCTTTTCCTTTCCGGGCAAGGCACTGATCTTTTGCTTCCAGCTCGCCAAAACGCCATTGAATTCGATCGAGTTCAGGCTTGCCGTTTCCAATGGCACGCTCTGAACATACCAGTCATAGCCGGGTTCAAGCAGACCTTCGGCCTTCACCCCATCCTCTACGATAACGAGCAGCGGCTTGCCGTAGGCATAGGACATCGCTGCCTCGATCTGGTTCCAGGGGGTCGCAAACCTGACGCCTGAAAGCGCACGTTCTTTCGGCCCCCCGCGCCGTTCGACGCCACGTTCCAACAAGGTTCGTTCAAGGGCCAGAACGATCGTGCCGTCGCAACTGGACATAAGATTTTCAACGGTCTTGAGCGGCGCATCCGCTGAAAAGGTGTTGCGGCCTACCGTGTTCGGAACCAGTCCTTCGGCGCGCAGACGGGCCTCAAGCGCGGCGACGAATTTTTCCTGCGCTTCGTTCGCGGTGCCGCCAACGCTTAGAAATACATTCTTTGTCATCGCATTTCGCCCACAACATTCAGCCCAGATTGCAACGCAATCCATCCATGGGCAACCGGCTGGCGATGGTCATTCTATCGAAACCCGGCCGATCTTCACGACTTTACCTGTCATGTTGCCTGTCGCAACATTCGATGTCGGACGTCAACATAACACCGACACAGGCTGCATCAGCACAAAACGACCTGAAAATTGAAGGAAAGTGGTGGGCGACCCTGGAATCGAACCAGGCATGGGTCTCCCCGGCGGAGTTACAGTCCGCTGCCGCACCTTGCAGCTCGTCGCCCGCCGTACGCTTCGGCGTGAGCGGTGATTAGCGGGCGTGTCGGGGGGCGTCAAGCGGATTTCCGGGGCTTGCGCGCGACATGGCTTGTGCGCCATGTGGATCAAAGCAGCAGGGGGATCTGATGACCCAGAAGCCAGGGAAGCCGAAAAAGCCCACATGGGTGATCGACAAGGAACGCGCGCGTCGCGCCTCGGCGGCCGAGACAGTCTGGCTGTTCGGCCTGCATGCGGTGCGCGATGCGCTGGCCAATCCGGCGCGGGAAAAGCTGCGGCTGGTGGTGACACGCAACGCGCTGGACAGGCTTGGCGAGGATACGGCCGGGATCGAGCCGGAAATCACCGATCCCCGCGTCTTTGACAAGACCGTCCCACTGGCCGCCGAAAGCGTGCATCAAGGCGCCGCGCTTGAGGTTCGGCCGCTGAAATGGGGCAGTATCAGTGAGGTTGCGTTGCGTGAGGCACCCGGCGAGACGCGGCCGCTGCTGCTGGCGCTGGACCGGGTGACGGATCCGCATAATATCGGGGCGATCCTGCGTTCGGCCGAAGTGTTCGGTGCCCGCGCGGTCATCGCGCCGGCCCGCCATTCTGCGCCCGAAACCGGCGCGCTGGCCAAGACGGCGTCCGGCGCACTGGAACGGCAACCGTATCTGCGCGTGCCCAATCTGGCGGATGCGCTGATCTCTCTGAAGGAAATGGGGTTCATCCTGATCGGGCTGGATGGCACCGGCGAACAGATGCTGCCTGATCTGCTGGCCGATCTGCCGGGGCGGGCGGTCTGTCTGGTGCTGGGCGCGGAAGGGCCGGGGATGCGCGACCGAACGATCGAGTTGTGCGACTATATCACCCGCATTCCCTATGCCGCCGATTTCGGATCGCTGAATGTATCCAACGCGGCGGCCGTTGCACTCTATGCAGCGACGCGGCAGTAAGGTCACATCAGCGCGACAACCTGCGCGAGCGCATTGAGAATCGCCCGCCGCGCTGCCAGATTTGCAGGGTTCCAGAATCGACCCTGCCATGAAGCCTCTGCTGATCGTTCTTTTCGCGCTGCTGTCCCATGTCTCGCCCGCCCTGTCGCAGGATTGGGCGCTTGGTGGCTTTGACCCTGTCGGCTATCAGTCCGAGGGGCGTGCCGTGCCGGGGCGCAATGACATCTCGACCATGTGGAAGGGGATGATCTGGCATTTCGCCAGCGTCGAGAACCGCGCGCAGTTCGAGGCCGATCCCCGATCCTTCGCGCCGGGGCTGAACGGCTTTTGCCCCGTGGCCCTGTCCAATGGACGGCGCGAGCCGGGTGACCCGCGCCATTTCGTGATCATTGGCCAGCGTGTCTATCTGCTGCGTTCCGACGACGATCAGCGCCGATTCATGCAGGACCCCAAGTCGATTCTGATGGAAGCGCGCAGGGTCTGGGCTTCGCTGAAATAGCGCTGGCATCACGAATCTGCGACGGGTCTGGAACTTTTGGTCCGCGTCACCCATTTATCACTATAGAACATGACCCCGGAACGGTCATGTTCGGATCACTGTCCCTCGTTCCGCGACTTGCGCCCGGCCAGACTTCTGGACCGGGCGCCTTTTATATGCGAGGCTGTTGCAACCTTTGGATGAGGACCTGCCATGACACAAAGCGCTGCCATGACCATCGAGCAGTCCGATCTGATCGACCGCGAAATCGCTGAAATCGCGCGCGAAATTCGCGTTGTTGCGATGGTTGGCCTATCACCGAATCAGGATCGCCCCAGCTGGGGCGTCGCCCGTTACCTGCAATCGCAGGGCATCCGTGTGATTCCCGTAAATCCGGGCCATGCGGGCAGCGAGATCCTTGACGAAGAGGTCTTTGCCGACCTTGCCTCGATCCCGGCAGAGGCCGGTGTCGAGATGGTTGATATCTTTCGTCGTTCCGAGGCCGTGCAGGATATTGTTGACCAGGCTTTGGCCCATTTGCCGCGTTTGCGGGTGATCTGGACCCAACTTGGCGTCTATGACGATGCGGCGGCGGCACAGGCCCGGCGTCGGGGCGTGACCGTGATCCAGGATCGCTGCCCCAAGATCGAGTTCCCGCGTTTTCTGTAATATGGGCAGCAATGCCTTGAAACGCATAAGAAAGGCCGCGGTATCCCCGCGGCCTTTTTCGTATTGTTCATCCGGTGCCCGATGGCCCTAGTTGGCGGTTGCGGTTTGCAGCAGGTCGGTGATCCTGCGGACCGAGGCGCGGCGATTCGCGCGGATATCGCCTTCGGCCCTGACCTTCAGAAATTGCTCGCCATAGCCCTGAACCACGATGTTTTCAGGCGGCACGTCGAAATATTCGCTAAGCGCAAGGGCGACCGATTCCGCGCGACGGTCCGACAGGGCCAGGTTCATCGCGCCCGCGCCGACCGTGTCCGTATGTCCTTCGATCATGAAGATCTCTTGCGGGTTGCGGTTGATGGCATCCTGAATCACCCGACCCAGCCCGGCCAGCTGCCGCGCCTGATCCGGGTTGATCGCGGCCGAGCCGGTATCAAAGGTGATCGCGTCGATATTCACCGGGGCCACCAGCGCGCGCACCTCGGGGATGTTGCGAATCTGGCCAAGGGTAAAGCGGCGGTCGATATTCGCCTCGCGCTGCAAGGCGTCGCGCAGTTCTTCCTCGGACAGGGTGCCGCCGGTCGCCGGCAGCACCGGGGCGGGGGCAGGCAGGCTGGCCACGTCGACCGGCTGCACCCCGGCTGTGTCGTCGATCAGCCGGGTGGTCTTGCCATCGGCGGCGATCAGGGTCCGGCGCAGCACCCGCAGATCGGCATCGCGGATCGTTACCACCTTGCTGCCATCCTCGCGGGTGACGATGGTGCGGGAACTGCCGTCGTCGAAATCCTCGGTCGTCACGGTGCTGCCCGGCTGGCGCAGAAGCGCGACCTCGTCCTTGATCACCTCCTGGCTGCCATCGGGGCGCTGGACGACGACCCGGTCAGGCGTGCTGAGCGCGACCTGCCGGTTGTTGTTCAGCATCTGGCCCACGGCGACCGCGCCAAGGCCAAGGATCAGCGCCTTGGCCAGATCGTTGTCGTCGTCATCATCCGATCCCGCCACAGTGTTCGACTGCCCATCTGCCGTCCCGGCCGGCCGGTCCGCCTGTGCCAGCGCGGCGCGCAGGCTGGCTTCGAAATCCTCGGCCGAGCTGCGGGTGTTTTCGTCGGTCACCCGCTGTTCCTTGACCACACGCCCGGCCCCGTCAACAGCCTCCAGCGCTGCGGCGGCAGGGGCGGTCGCCTCTTTGGCGGCTTCCCTGGCGGCGACGGTCTCGACCGTGTCGGCTTCGGGGGCGCGGGGGATGACCGCGCCGGCGGCATCCACCGTATTGGTCTGGCGCGCGATCGGCAGGATCGTCAGCTGGTTGTCCCGCAACGCAACGGCGACGCCCTTTGGCGTCATCAGCGCGACGCCTTCGGCGCAGGGCGGCGCCTCGCCCGTCTGGCAGACCAGATCGTCCGCCGCCAGTCCGGCGGCAAGTTCGCGATCCAGCGTCGCAGCCAGCCCAGGCTGGCCATTGCGCTGGCGCTGCGCGGCCTCGCCTTGTGACAGGCGCAGCTGGCCGCCCTTTGCTGCATCGCCGTCCTGCTGGGCAGCGGCCAGCGCGGCCGCCAGCGCCCCGGCCACCGAATCGGTTGTCTCGGCCGAAGGGGCGGTATTGGGCCGGGTCTCGGGGCGTCGTTCCGGCCGTTGTGCGGCGCGGTTTTCGGCCCGCGCCCGTGCCTCGGCCTGTGCCTGAACATCGGCCCGCGCCTCGGCCTCGGCCTGCGTGCGGCGGTCCTGTGCGTCGTTTAGAACCTTGCCAGTCAGGCCGGGCTGGCGCGGGGCGGGCGCTGGTGCTGCGGTTTCATCCTGCACCGCGTTGCGGCGGATCGCGCGTGCTGCCTTTTCCGCGGTTGCCTCGGCCTCGCCATCGGCAAGCCGCCGCTGCAAGGCGCGGGCAAGCGCTTCGGGATCGTCCTGCGCCGCATTGGCCGCGGGATTGGCGGATGCGCCCCGGACATCGGGCAGCGGCGTCAGATTGCCGGCGGCATCCGCGCGGTTCACCTGCTGGCTGCGCGGGGCAAGGATGATGGTGCCGTTCCGGGTCACCTGTACGGCGACACCGCGCGGCGTCAGCAGCCGCACCTTGTCGCCGCAGGGGCGGGGATCGCCATTGGCGCAGATCAGCCCATCGGCGGTCAGGCCCTTGTCCAGCTCGATTTGCAGGGCATTGGCCAGGTTGGGCATCACCCCGGCCCGGCGCGAGGCCTCGCTTCTGGCCTGATCATTCGGCAGGCGCAGCTCGGCTGCGGCGATCTGCGGCAGCAGCAGCGCGGCGCAGGCGATAATCGCCGTTGAATTGTGAATGATCCGGCGCATGAAGGTCCCTTTCCCTGTCTTCGGAATGATCCGTTGATGCATTGATAACAGGCGATGATCCAGCCGGTTCCAAACAAGCGCGTGACCCCGCCGTGAACGGCTGGCATTGCCAGCCCGCCGACAGGGGCCTATGCCTTTCGGCAGAAATTGGATGAGGAGAACGCCATGGCCGCGAAGCTGAAGGCGAAGGACGCGCCCGATCTGGGTCGCTTCGATTGGGAAGACCCGTTCCGGCTGGAGGATCAGCTGTCCGAGGATGAGCGGATGCTGCGCGACGCAGCCCGCGCCTATGCCCAGGACAAGCTGCAACCGCGCGTGATCGCGGCCTATCGCGACGAACAGACCGACCCCGCAATCTTTCGTGAAATGGGCGAGATGGGCCTGCTGGGCGTCACCGTCCCCGAGGAATATGGCGGGCTTGGCGCCAGCTATGTCAGCTATGGCCTGATCGCCCGCGAGGTCGAGCGCGTGGACAGCGGCTATCGCAGCATGATGTCGGTTCAAAGCTCGCTGGTGATGTATCCGATCTACGCCTATGGGTCAGAGGAGCAGCGGCAGAAATACCTGCCGAAACTGGCCTCGGGCGAGTGGATCGGCTGTTTCGGTCTGACCGAACCCGATGCCGGATCCGACCCTGCGGGCATGAAGACGGTCGCGAAGAAAGCCGCCAATGGCTATGTGCTGACCGGGTCCAAGATGTGGATCTCGAACGCGCCCATCGCCGATGTCTTCGTGGTCTGGGCCAAATCCGAGGCCCATGGCGGCAAGATTCGCGGCTTTGTTCTGGACAAGGGGATGAAGGGCCTTTCCGCCCCCAAGATCGGCGGCAAGCTGTCCCTGCGCGCCTCGATCACCGGCGAGATCGTGATGGAAGGTGTCGAGGTCGGCGAGGATGCGTTGCTGCCCAATGTCGAGGGGCTGAAGGGGCCGTTCGGCTGCCTCAACCGGGCGCGCTATGGCATCAGCTGGGGCGTTCTTGGCGCGGCCGAGTTCTGCCTGCACGCCGCCCGCCAATACGGGCTTGATCGCAAGCAGTTCAACAAGCCACTGGCCCAGACCCAGCTGCACCAGTTGAAACTGGCGAACATGCTGACCGAGATTTCGCTTGGCCTGCAAGGCAGCCTGCGCGTCGGCCGCCTGCTGGACGAGGCACAGGCCGCACCGGAAATGATTTCGCTGATCAAGCGCAACAATTGCGGCAAGGCGCTGGAGATCGCGCGTTGGGCCCGCGACATGCATGGCGGCAACGGGATTTCCGAAGAATTCCAGGTGATGCGGCATATGGCCAACCTGGAAACGGTGAATACCTACGAGGGCACGCATGACGTCCATGCGCTGATTCTGGGTCGCGCCATCACCGGACTTCAGGCGTTCTTCTGATCGCAGCAGCGGGGGTTTCACACCCCCGCACCCCCGTGGGATATTTGTATGAAGAAGAAAGGGCGCCACGAGACCTCGGGCGCCCTTTCTTCTTCATGAAAATATCCTGGGGGGAGCCGTCGCCAGACGGCGAGGGGCAACGCCCCTCAGACGCCGTCGCCGACGAACGCCTTCTCGACCACGAATTCCTTGGGGTCCGAATTGGCGCCCTCGGTCAGGCCGAAACCTTCCAGCACCGCCTTGACGTCGATGTTGAAGGCCAGGCTGCCGCAGATCATGGCACGGTCGTTTTCAACCGACATGGGCGGCAGGTTCAGGTCGGTAAAGACCTTGCCCGAGGTCAGGTTGTCGGTGATGCGGCCCATGAACGGCGTCTCTTCCCGCGTCGTCGTTGGGTAGTAAAGCAGGCGCGAGGCGAATTCCTCGCCGTAAAGTTCGCCCAGCAGCGGGTCGTTGCGCAGGTTTTCAACCAGTTCGCGGCCATAGGCCAGTTCATCGGCATTGCGGCAGGTATGCATCATGATGACCTGCTCATACCGTTCATAGGTTTCGGGGTCGCGCATCAGCGAGGCGAAGGGCGCGATGCCGGTGCCGGTGGCCAGGAACCACATCCGCTTGCCCGGCAGCAGCGCGTCAAGAACCAGCGTGCCCACGGGTTTGGGGCGCAGGATGATCTCATCCCCCGGCTGGATATGTTGCAGCTTCGAGGTCAGCGGTCCGTCCGGCACCTTGATCGAATAGAATTCCAGCTCGTCATCCCAATTGGGCGAGGCGATGGAATAGGCGCGCAGCAACGGCTTGCCGTTATCGCCCGGCAGCCCGATCATGACAAATTCGCCCGAGCGAAAGCGCAGGCTGGCAGGCCGCGTCACCCGGAACGAAAACAGGTGGTCGTTCCAGTGCCGCACAGCCGTCACGGTCTGGGCGTCGGGCAGGGTCTTGGCCGGCTTGTCGGCGGCGGTGGCGTTGGTCACGGTAAGGTCCAGCGTCATAGTCATTCGTCCTGATGTCTTTAGGTCATGCGGCGGCCAGGCGAAAGGCCCGGTCTATCCCGCCAGCCGGGCGCGGTGGTCCCAGCTTTGCCAATCGGCGCGGGCCAGCCATTGGTCCTGTGGCTGGCGCGCAGCCAGTTCGGCCGAAATCTCGACCTCGTCAAAGCCGACGCGGCGGGCCATCGCATATTGATCCGCGATCAGCTTGCCGGTCGCGCGCAACCGGCCTTGAAAGCCAAGCGCGCGCAGGCGGCGGGCCAGGGTGAAGCCGCGCCCGTCGCCCATGGCCGGAAAGTCGATGGCGATGAGGTTGCGATGGATGTAATCCGCCAGCTCCGAAGGTGCGGTGTCCGATGCCAGCGTCACCTCGGCCGGCGCACCTGCCGGGTGAAAGCCGTCATCCTGGACGATGATCGTATCGCTCATGCCGGAACCTTTCCGCCTTGGGGGACGCGTACCATGCGCCCGCCGATGAAGTGAATGCCGCATTCGGTCTTTTCCGAGCCGCGCCAACGGCCTGCGCGCGGATCTTCGCCCGGTTTCACCGGCGAGGTGCACGGCGCGCAGCCGATCGAGGGGTAACCCTTGGCCACCAGCGGGTGCCGGGGCAGGTTGTTCTCGGCCATGTAATCCTGCACGTCCTCGCTGCGCCAATGGGCCAGCGGGTTGATGCGCAGGCGGGCGGGCGGCTCTGGCTCGAAGAATTCCAGCGCGGTGCGCTGACCGCCCTGGAAGCGCTTGCGCCCGGTGATCCAGGCGTCAAAGCCGGACAGGGCGCGTTCCAGCGGCACGGTCTTGCGGAAATCGCAGCAGGCATCGGTGCTGAACTGGTGCAGTGTGCCGTCGGGATCGTGGCGGGCGATTTCGGCATCGGTGGCGCCGACCATCTGAACATTGGTCAGCCCCAGCTTCTTCGCCACCTCGCGCTGATATTCCAGCGTTTCGGGGAACAGCATCTGCGTGTCGATGAACAGGACCGGCAGGCCCGGCGCCACGACGCTGACCATATGCAGCAGCACCACCGATTCCGCCCCGAAAGAGGACACCAGCGCCACCCGCCCAAGGTCGGGATCGCTGACCGCGCGGCGCAGAACCTCGGTCGCCGCGTGGTGGCGATACCGCTCGTTCAGGCGCAGGGCGCGGCTGTCGAGTGTTTGATCAAGCATCCACCTTCTCCGGGTAAAGCGCCGCCTTGAACGGCGCCACGCCAAGACGGCGATAGGCGTCGATAAAGGGCTCGTTCTCGTCCTGACGGTTTTCCAGATAGGCGCGCATCAGGCGGTCGATGGCGGGCACGACCTCTTCCGCGGGGAAGCCCGCACCGGCACGTTCGCCGATGGCCGGGATGTCAAAACCGTCGCCGCCAAGGGTGATCTGGTAATTCTCGACGCCCGCGCGATCCAGCCCGAGGATGCCGATATGGCCCAGATGGTGATGGCCGCAGGCGTTGATGCAGCCCGAGATGCGGATCTTCAGCTGGCCGATCTCGTCCTCCAGCCCGTTGGCGCGGAAGTGGTCGGAAATATCCTGCGCGATCGGGATCGAGCGGGCCGTGGCCAGCGCGCAGTAATCCATGCCGGGGCAGGCGATGATGTCGCTGGTCTTGCCGGCATTCGCCGTTGCCAGACCCGCAGGCAGCAGCGCGTCATAGATGGCGGGCAGGTCCGAGACATGGACATGCGGCAGCACGACGTTCTGGTCGTGGTTGATGCGCAGGTCGCCATGGCCGTATTGCTCGGCCAGATCGGCCAAGAGGTTCATCTGTTCGGCCGAGGCGTCGCCCGGCGTGGTGCCCGGCGCCTTCAGCGTGATGACCACACTGGTATAACCCGGCGCGCGATGGGCGTGCAGGTTGGTATCCGTCCAACTGCGGAAGGCCGGGCGGGCGGCGCGGGCCGCGTCATAGTTTTCGGTCGGGGCCAGGCGGAATTCCGGCGCGGCATAGCGGGCGCGATAGCGGTCCAGCGCGTCGCGGTCGACGCCGGTAAATTCGGCGCGGCGGCGCAGGAATTCTTCCTCGGTCTCGGCGCGGAACACCTCCATGCCGCGTTCCGCCACGGTGATCTTGATCCGGGCCTTGTACTTGTTGTCGCGGCGACCCGACAGGTTATAGGTCGCGATGATCGCTTCCAGATAGGGCAGAAGATCCTCTTCCGGCAGGAAATCACGGATCACCTGGCCCAGCATGGGCGTGCGGCCAAGGCCGCCGCCGACAAAGACCTGAAAGCCCAGCTTGCCATCCTGTTCGACGATACGCAGGCCGATATCATGGGCCGTCACCAGCGCGCGGTCACGCTTGCCGGCCGAGATGGCGATTTTGAACTTGCGCGGCAGGAACTGATATTCCGCATGGTCGGTCGACCATTGCCGGATCAGTTCGGCATAGGGGCGCGGATCGGTCAGCTCATCCGCGGCCGCGCCGGCGAAAACGTCGGTCGTGGTGTTGCGGATGGTATTGCCCGAGGTCTGGATGGCGTGCATCCCGACAGCGGCCAGTGCGTCCAGCATATCGGGGATGTCGACCAGCTTGGGCCAGTTATACTGGATGTTCTGGCGGGTCGTGAAATGGCCGTAACCCTTGTCCCATTTGCCGGCCAGCAGGGCCAGCGTGCGCATCTGGTCGGGGCTGATCGTGCCGTAAGGGATGGCAACCCGCAGCATATAGGCGTGCAGTTGCAGATAGACGCCATTCATCAGGCGCAGCGGGCGGAACTCGTCCTCGGTCAGGCTGCCGTCAAGGCGGCGGGCCACCTGCGCGCGGAACTGCGCGGCGCGATGGCGGACATATTCGGTGTCGATCGGGCGGGCGTCAAACATGGCTGGCCTCGGTTTTCTTGTCGGCCTGAATGCCGTGGAAATAGTTGGAAGGACCGCGCTGGCGGAACGCCTCGCGGAAATGGGTCGGCTCGGGGCCATTGGGGCCGCGCCGCGCCTCGACCAGATAGGGGCCGACCACCAGATTGGCCTGACCGATCGCCTGCAACATCGCCAGATCGGCGATGGCTTCGTCCTCGAACAGGGTGGCTTTGGCGGGATCGGTCGTCCAGCCGTCCTCGCACATCCAGACGTTGTGGCCTTCCCGCAGGTTGTTTGCGGTGATGACGCCGGGTTTGGCGGCTGTCGGAGTGAAGGCTTTGCTCATCTTTCTGCCCTTTCGGTGGATGTCTCTAATATAGAAAATTGTTCTGGATTTTGGCAGCGGGGTCTGGGAAATAAGGACGATACAATGATTGGGCCTCTGATGTCGGAACATGTTTCCAGCAATGCTGCACATGCACAAACACCTGTCCGGCTGGACGAGGTGGATAGAAAAATCCTGTCCCTGCTGCAAGAGGATGCCAGCCTGTCGCTGGACCAGATCGCGGATCGGGTGGGGGCATCCAAAACCCCTGTATGGAACCGAATCCGCAAGCTGCGCGAGGCCGGGGTGATCCGCCGGCAGGTGGCGATTCTCGACCCCGAGGCCCTGGGGCTGGAGGCCTGTTTCTTCGTCCTGATCCGCACCAGCGAACACGAAAAAGACTGGGCCGCGCGGTTCCTGAAGGCGCTGCGCGAACGCCCCGAGGTGATCGAGGCGCATCGGCTGGCGGGAGACATCGACTATATCCTGAAGGTGCAGGTCAAGAACGCGCGGGCCTATGATCGCTTCTATCAGTCGCTGATCAGCGAGGTCAGGATTCACAACGTCACCGCGCTTTTGTCGATGGAGGAAATCAAGAACTCGACCGCGCTTCCCATCCCGGATGCCTCGGGCTAGGTTCCGCTGAAGAAAACGGGGGGGCGTATGGCCGGCGACTATACCATCTGGCACAATCCGAAATGTTCGACCTCGCGCTTTGTGCTGGGGGCCCTGCGCGATGCCGGGGTTGCGCCTGTGGTGCGCGATTATCAGCAGGATCCGCCTTCCGTGGCGGAATTGCGCGCGGCTGTGGCGGCGATGGGCGGGACGCCACGCGATCTGCTGCGCCGCAAGGATGCACCAGATGACGTGCGGGCGCTGGATGGCGACGCGCTGCTTGAGGCGCTGTCGCGCGAGCCGCGCCTGATTGAACGCCCGCTGGTCTTTTCCCCGCAGGGCACCCGTCTGGCGCGGCCGAAGGAAACGGTCTTTCAGCAGTTGCCACCAGGGTCGGCCGATTGATGCGGCTGAGCGCCCTTTCCGATCCCGACCATCTGCCGGCGCTGGATCGCGGGCGTTTCCGCCCCGATCCCGCGGCTGACCTTGGGCCGACGGGCGATCCGATCCGGGTGCTGCTGCTGTATGGCAGCCTGCGCCAGCAAAGCTATTCCCGTCTTGCTGCGGAAGAGGCGGCCCGTATTTTGCGGCAGATGGGGGCCGAAACGCGGATTTTCGATCCCTCGGACCTGCCTTTTCCCGACCAGCACAAGGACGGTCACCCCGCCATCACCGAATTGCGCGATCATGCGATCTGGTCCGATGCGATGGTCTGGTCCACGCCCGAGACCCACGGCCAGATGTCCGGGCTGATGAAGGCGCAGATCGACCATATCCCGCTGTCGATGGGGGGCATCCGCCCGACGCAGGGGCGCTGTCTGGCGCTGATGCAGGTCAACGGCGGCAGCCAAAGCTTCAACGCGCTGAACAATATGCGGGTTCTGGGCCGGTGGATGCGGATGTTCACCATCCCGAACCAGTCGTCGGTCGCGCGCGCCTGGCAGGAATTCGACGAGAATGGCCGGATGCGCGCCTCGTCCTTTTACGAGCGTATCGTCGATGTGATGGAGGAACTGGTCCGCTTTACCGTGCTGACCCGCCAGCATCGCGATCAGCTGGTCGACCGTTATTCGGAACGGGCAGGGGTGGGCGCCGCGACGGCGGACCCGACCCGTCCGAGGCCATAGAAACCGCGCGCGCCGCAGGGCCGGCACGCGCGGCGTGATCGTCATCATTCCCGATCAGCGCTGCAACTGTTCGTAATCCAGCATCATATAGCGCGCCGGTTCGTTCTTCTTCTCGCTGCCCTCGTCGCTCATGATCAGCAGGCGGGGCTGGCCGTCCACGACGATCGAGTCGATGGATTCGACATTGTTCAGATTGATGATGTCGGGCAGGGCGATCGGCTCGGGCTCGGCTGCGGGCTCGCCGCTCCAGCTCCATAGCTGGGAATAGCGGTTGCCCTCATAGCCCTCGATCTCGTTCACGATCAGGAAGCTGCGCAGGATCGGGTCAAAGCTCAGCGCCCGGATGCCGCCGCCTTGCAGGGGCAGCAGGATGGGAGGGCCAAAGCGCGGCTCGGCACCTCGGTCGAACAGGGCGTCCGGGTTCTCGATCACCACGATCACCGACTGGTCCCCGGCCAGCGGCGACCGCAAGCCGACATAAAGTTGGTTTTTCTCGGCCACATGTGCCAGGCCCTCGATGTTGAGATCCTTGAAATCGGCGGTCGCGCCGGATTGGGCGGCCAGTTCGTCGCGGATCACGGCCGAGTTGATCAGCGCATCGCGCAGCCCGGTATAGGTCTGTATTTCCCCGATATTTCCGCCCGAGATGCGGAACCGCATCAGCTGTTCGCGGTCGGGTTTGCTGACCCCCTTGTTGGTCAGCGAATGCGAGGTGGTGGCATAGATCCGGTCGCTGTCGTCGATGGAAAGCCCTTCCAGATCGTCCAGCTGACGGCCAAAGCCACGCATGATCTTCAACCCCGAGCCGTGATCCTCGGTCAGGCTGCCATCCTCGGCAAAGGTCAGCAGGCTGATGGCGCGGTCGGGCTCGTCCTCGACGACGAGAATGCGGCCGTCGGGCAGTTGCTGCACGGCCGAGGGTTCATAGATCGCCTCGAACTCGCCGATGCCCATGCTGCGCAGCCGCACGGTATTGTGGGTCTCGGCGGTGGCGACGACGCCCAGCACGAATTTCAGCCCGATGAAACAGATCAGCGAGGCCAGCAAGCCCCAACGGAAGGCGGTATAGGACAGATTCAGCAGCCGGAACTTGCGGTCAGTGACCGTGCCCAGCCAATAGAGATGGTCGCTCATGCTGAAATAGACCTGCTCGCGGTCGCGCATCAGGGCCTGCATCTGCTGCCAATGCTCGTCGCGCGACAGGCGGACACGGTCCTCATAGATCAGCAGATTGACCTGTTCCTCGGACCGGGGGCGACTGGCCTGCAACAGCCGCCGGCGCAGATCGCCCAGCCCGGCGCGGCGATGCCGGACATCGCACATCCAGCCCCAGATCGTCTTGAACAGATCCGCCCGTTCCGGCGAGGCCGCCAGAAGCGCGAAGATGATCGAGGTTGCGGCGGTAAACATGAAAACCCCCGCTGGCATCAGAAAGGCCGGCGACGAGGCAAAGATGAACGCGCCCGAGATCATCAGCGCCGAGATGATGAAACCGTTCAGTGAGATCATGATATTGGCCTTTGTCGCGGCCAGGGCGATGGTGTCCAGTTCGGCGCGATAGGCGTTGCGGAACATGGTCTCGACCGCCTTGTTGCTGCCGGGCAGCGGGTCCTCGGCGGGTTTGTCCTTGTTTGCTTTCTTGTTCTTCTTGCCGGATTTCGTGGGCGCATCGCCGATTGTCTCGGCCTGATCGGCGGTGTCCCCGGCCGTCGGGTCCGGTGGCGGTGTTTCCGACGCGGGATCGGCCGTGATCGTCAGCGCCGGCTCGGGTTGATGCGGCTTCTGGCTGGTATCGGTATCTGGATCGCTATCGCTATCGGTCAGCGCAAAGTCGGTGCTGTCCTGGGTCGTTTTCTTGGCCATCGGTCTGTTCCAATCGGTTCGCTGCGCCCCGAACAGGGCACGTCTGTTTTGTTTGGCGTCACAAAACGGACAACGAACCGTCACACCGATTATTCCGGCAAAGGCGCGGATTCATGGCATCGGCGCGGCTGGACGAAAAACGCCGCCGCCGGAATGTCCGGTGCGGCGGCGCGGATTGCGGATAGTGTCGATTGCCGTGGGGCTATTCGTCCACGACCCGCAGGATCTGCGGCAAGGCGGGGCAGGGCAGCAGCTGGTTTCTGGCGACATCAGCCAGGGTGTGATTGTGCAGGAAGACATAGACATTGGCCGACAGGCTTTCCCACAGCCGGTTCGACAGCGTCTGCGCCCGCGACCCCGACACCCCGCCCGACGCGCCCGCCCCCACGTGCAGCGCGCTGACGGTTTCGTCCACCGCCTCCAGCACATCGGCGATGCGGATGGTTTCGGGCGTGCGCGCCAGTTTGTAGCCGCCGCCGGGGCCACGGACGCTGTCAACCAGCCCGGCGCGGCGCAGGCGGACAAACAGCTGTTCCAGATAGGCCAGCGATATATCCTGACGCTCGGCGATTTCGGCCAGCGAGGTCAGGTCGTCGGAACGGGCGATGGCCAGATCGGTCAATGCGATGACGGCATAACGGCCCTTGGTCGACAGCTTCATTCCGGTCCCTCCTCGGTCTGTGCATCCTGCGGTGCGGTTTTCTTGACGCGTGCCGTGGCGCTGCGCTATGCCGCAGACGCCTGTTCTTGCGCTTTTCGCATGCGCGCACCAGATAGTGTGATCTAGAGCCCGACCGCATTAGCGTCAAGAAATCCCTGTCCGCGAAGGAAGCCCATGCCCGAGTTGATTTTCCCCGGTCCCGAAGGACGTCTGGAAGGCCGCTATCACCCCCAGCCCGGCAAGCCCGACGCGCCAATTGCCATCGTGCTGCATCCGCACCCGCAATATGGTGGGACGATGAATAACCGGGTCGTCTATAACCTTCATTATGCCTTTCATAACATGGGCTTCACCGTGATGCGGTTCAATTTCCGCGGAGTCGGCCGGTCGCAGGGCGAGTTTGATCAGGGTATTGGCGAGCTGTCAGATGCCGCCTCGGCACTGGATTATTTGCAGGCGATGAACCCCAATTCCAAGCATTGCTGGGTCGCCGGTTTCAGCTTTGGCGCGTGGATCGGGATGCAGCTGCTGATGCGCAGGCCCGAGATCACCGGCTTTATCTCGGTCGCGCCGCAGGCCAATGTCTATGATTTCAGCTTCCTGGCGCCGTGCCCGTCCTCGGGGCTGATCGTGAATGGCACCGCCGACCGTGTGGCGCCGCCCAAGGATACGCAGACACTGGTGGGCAAGCTGGCCGAGCAGAAGGGCATCACCGTGACGCATGAGGAAATCGAGGGCGCTGATCACTTCTTCCGCGATGATGAGGCGCATATGAAGCCGATGATCGACCTTGTGCAGACCTATGTGCGCCGCAGGCTGACCGAGACCACGCGGTGACAGGGCAAGCCGGGGCTTTGCCCCGGACCCCAGGATATTTGGATGAAGAAGAAGCGGCAGGGCTGGTGCGGAACCTGGCCTTTCTGGCCGAGGCCGACCGGCTGAAATCGGTCCTGCGGGCGAATGCGCTGATGGATCTGTCGCGGCCCGAGAACAGCGCCGAACACAGCTGGCATGTCGCGCTGTGGGCGCTGGTTTTCGGGGCGTCGGATCGCGCCATTGCCATGTTGCTGTTGCATGATCTGGTCGAGATCGACGTGGGCGACCAGCCGATCCATCTGGAGCATGATCGCGATGCGCTGGCGCGGGCCGAGGCGCAGGCGGCGGCGCGGATCATGGGGATGGCCGCCGGGCCCGATGCCCTGATCGCGCTGTGGCAAGGGTTTGAGCAGGTCGCTGACGATGATGCGGTCATGGCCAAGCGGATGGATCATGCACAGCCGCTGTTTCAGGTGCTGATGGCGCCGCAGCCCCTGTCCGATCACGTGACCATCGTTCGCGACAATCTTGCCGGTGGCAGGGCCGCGCGGCTGCGGGAAGAATGGCCCGAGGCGATGGCGGCGGCCGGGGTGTTGCTTGCGGGCGAGGCGCCCCCCGAGGGGGATCTGACCCGCCGGCTGCGGTTTCTGGCCGAGGCGGATCGGCTGAAATCGGTCTATCGCGCCAATACGCTGATTGACGGGTCACGGCAGGAAAACAGCGCGGAGCACAGTTGGCATCTTGCTTTATATGCGCTGATCCTGGCCGATCAGGCTGGCGCCGGCATTGATATCGGCCGGGTGATCCGCATGTTGCTGATCCATGATCTTGTCGAGATCGATGTGGGCGATGTGCCGCTGCATTCCGCAGGCGGCCAGGCGCATGGCTCGGTCGAGGTGCAGGCCGCCGAGGCTGCGGCGGCGCGGCGGATATTCGGGCTGCTGCCGCCATCGCAAGCCGCCGCGCTGTACGCGCTGTGGCAGGAGTTCGAGGCGACCGAAACACCTGATGCGGTCTTTGCCAAGGCCTTGGACCGGGCGCAGCCGGTGGTGCAGAACCTGCTGTCGGGCGGGGCGGGTTGGGTCGACTATGGGGTCACGCTGGCTGATATCGAAACGCGGGTGGGCGAGAAGGTCGCGCGTGGCGCCCCACGGCTTTGGGCGGCGTTGCATCGGCGTTTGCGTTTGCATTTCGCGGGGTGAGTCGGCGCAGAATCGCGCCTGCGCGCAATATTTGGTCGATGCCGTCGGACATCCCGCCGCGCTGCTTGTTCAGCCTTTGATCCCTGGCAGGAATGGCCCTGCCTGTGTCGCGGCTGCCATCACAAGACATGATGCCAAAAGGAATGCATACAATCGCATACCGTCTTTCCTTTCCGCTGATATGGCAGTATAGCCGCCCGCAAAGCCGATAGTAATCGAAGGGAGCCACCATGTCGAAGATCAAGGTAGAAAACCCCGTCGTCGAGCTCGACGGCGACGAAATGACCCGGATCATCTGGGATTTCATCAAGCAGAAGCTGATCCTGCCTTATCTGGACGTCGACCTGAAATATTACGACCTCGGCATCGAGGAACGTGACCGCACCGATGACCAGATCACGGTGGACGCGGCCGAGGCGATCAAGAAATACGGTGTTGGCGTGAAATGCGCGACCATCACCCCGGACGAACAGCGGGTCGAGGAATTTGGCCTGAAGAAGATGTGGCGCAGCCCCAATGGAACGATCCGCAACATCCTTGGCGGTGTGATCTTCCGCGAGCCGATCATCGCCAAGAACGTGCCGCGGCTGGTGCCGGGCTGGACCAAGCCCATCATCGTTGGCCGCCACGCATTTGGCGACCAATATCGCGCCACCGATTTCCGCTTTCCCGGCAAGGGCAAGCTGACGATCAAATTCGTCGGTGACGATGGCGAGACGATCGAGCATGAAGTGTTCCAGTCGCCCGGTTCGGGTGTGGCAATGGCCATGTATAACCTGGACGATTCGATCCGCGATTTCGCCCGCGCCAGCATGAACTATGGCCTGAACCGCGGCGTGCCGGTCTATCTGTCGACCAAGAACACCATCCTCAAGGCCTATGACGGTCGCTTCAAGGATCTGTTCCAGGAAGTGTTCGACGCGGAATTCGCCGAGAAGTTCAAGAAGGCCGGCATCACCTATGAACACCGCCTGATCGACGACATGGTCGCATCGGCGCTGAAATGGTCGGGCGGCTATGTCTGGGCCTGCAAGAACTATGACGGCGACGTGCAGTCGGATACCGTGGCGCAGGGTTTTGGCTCGCTGGGGCTGATGACTTCGGTTCTGATGACGCCCGATGGGAAGATCGTGGAATCCGAGGCCGCGCACGGCACCGTGACCCGCCACTATCGCGAGCATCAGAAGGGCAACGCCACCTCGACCAACTCGGTTGCCTCGATCTATGCCTGGACGGGCGGGCTGAAGCACCGCGCCAAGCTGGACGGGAATGATGCGCTGATGAACTTTGCCACCACGCTGGAAAAAGTCACCGTTCAGGCCGTGGAAGATGGGTTCATGACCAAGGATCTGGCGCTGCTGGTGGGGCCGGATCAGAAATGGCTGACGACCATGGGCTATCTGGAAAAGGTTGACGAATATCTGAACAAGGCGCTGAACTGAGGCGCAGGATAACGGGCCGGGCGTATCGCCCGGCCCTTTTTGCCTCCGGCGGGGATATTTGGATGAAGAAGAATTTCGCCTCGCTTTGATCCAAATATCCCAGGGGGGCCGCCCGGAACGGGCGGTGGGGGCAGCGCCCCCTTTTTTCTGGCCGATGGCTGCGGTAAGAGAAGGCGTCGCCCAGCAGGAGCCGTCTTATGAAAGCCGCCGTCATTACCTTTCCCGGATCGAATTGCGATCGCGATCTGGCCGTTGCGCTGGAACAGGCGGGCGCGGATGTCGCAAGGGTCTGGCACAAGGACGAGGCCTTGCCGGCCGGAACGGATCTGGTCGCGGTGCCGGGCGGGTTTTCCTATGGGGATTATCTGCGCTGTGGTGCCATTGCGGCGCATTCGCCCATCGCGGCGGCGCTGCGCGATCATGCGGCTCGGGGCGGCTATGTGATCGGTATCTGCAATGGCTTTCAGGTACTGACCGAACTGCGCCTGCTGCCGGGGGTGCTGATGCGCAATCACGGGCTGACCTATCTGTGCAAGCCGGTCGAATTGCGGGTCGAGGCCGTCGATACCGCCTTTACCGCTGGCTACCAGGCCGGGCAGCGGATCACCGTGCCCATCGCCCATCATGATGGCAATTATCAGATCGACGCCGAAGGGCTGGCCCGGCTGCGGGGGGAAGGGCGTGTGGCCTTCAGCTATGCCGCGCCGGTCAACGGTTCGGTGGCCGATATTGCCGGCGTTTTCTCGGACAATCGCCGGGTTCTGGGGATGATGCCCCATCCCGAACGCGCCGCCGATCCGGCGCTGGGTGGCAATGACGGGGCGGTGCTGTTTCGTGCCCTCGTGGGGCAGGCTGTCGCCGCCTGACTTGAGCCGAACCCGTTCTGGCCCTAGATTGCTGTGATGCATTGCCGTTTGATGGATTTGCGGATTGGCAAGAGAAGCGAAACCGGATCGCCTGTCCGATACGGAATCGGATGCGCCCCTGCGTAATCCGTGGTGGTTGCGTGCGGCCATTGCGCTGATTCTGGTGACAGCGGCGGTCGTCTTATGGGTCACAAATGCCTGGCTGACAGAACGCTTCTCGGAAACGACGCGGGTGCGGCAAGAGCTGCGCTCGGCCTTGTATATCGGGAACCTGCGGTCGGAATTGCAGCGCACCTCGGTGGTGCCGCTTTTGCTGGCGCGTGATCCGGCGCTGATCGGATCGCTGAACGGGCAGGATTTTTCGTCGACCTCGGCCCGGCTGATCGCGGCCCAGAAGGAAATCAACGTCGCCTCGATCCGGTTGCTGGATGCGTCGGGCCGGACGGTGGCGGCGACCGATCGACAGGTGCTGAGCACGAATGATGTCACGCGGCCCTATTTCGTCGATGCGCTGCGGTCGCGTGATACCGTCTTTACCGTCAGTCAGAACGATGCGGGCGGGAATGAATTCACCTATTCCCGCGCCGTCGTCGCGGATGGCAAGGCCGTGGGCGTCATCGTGGTGGCGGCCGATCTGACCCGGCTGGAACGGTCCTGGGCCGGCATATCCGATGCGGTGGCGGTGCTGGACAGCGGCGGAACGATCATCCTGACGACCGAGCCTCGCTGGCGTGGCCTGACCCTGCCCGTGGCCTTGGCCGTACGCTCGGCCCCTACGGCGATCGAGCGGGCTTATCAGGTGACGGCCGACTGGACCAACATGCCGCCGGATGCCTATGTGCAGGGCCGCGCGGTGATGCAGACCGAGGCCCGCATTCCGTTCCGCGGTTGGCGAATGGTGTCCTTTGCGACCTATGATTCGATCCGCGAGCGGGTGAATGGCATCCTCGCGCTGGAAATCATGGGTTTTGCGATCCTGCTGGCCGCCACCTTCTATATGCTGTCGCGTCGCGAGCGGGTGAAATCGGCCGCCGTCATGCGTGAATCGGCGGATCTGCGGGCGCTGAACAGCCGGCTGAAGGCCGAGATCGCCGAGCGCGTGCGCGTGCAGCGGGAATTGCGCGTGGCCGAACAGACGATGCAGCAAAGTTCCAAGCTGGCGGCTTTGGGCGAGATGTCGGCCGGCGTCAGCCACGAGTTGAACCAGCCCCTTGCTGCGATGAAGACCTATCTGGCCGGAGCACGGCTGTTATTGCAGCGCGGTCGCCCCGAGGAAGCGCTGTCCAGCTTTCAGCGCATCGACGATCTGGTCGAGCGGATGGGATCCATCACCCGGCAGCTGAAAAGCTATGCCCGCAAGGGCGGCGAGGCCGTCGAGCCGGTCGATCTGCGCGCCAGCGTTTCGGCCGCACTGACGATGATGGAACCGCAGCTGCGGACTGGAACGATCAGGGTCAGCCATATCTTTCCGCGCGAGAAGGTGATGGTCCTGGCTGATCGCATCCGGCTGGAGCAGGTGATCATCAACCTGCTGCGCAATGCTGTCGATGCCGTGAAATCGCGCCGCGACGCGATGATCGAGCTGTCGGTCAGCGCCGGTTCTCACGCCTATGTGTCCGTTCGCGATAACGGGCCGGGTGTTGCAGATCTGGAAAAACTGTTTGAACCTTTCTGGACGACGAAGAAGCCGGGCGAGGGAACCGGTCTCGGTCTTGCGATTTCTTCCGGTATTGTTGCCGATTTCGGAGGGCGTCTGACGGCCCATAATGAAACGGGCGGGGGCGCGGTGTTCCTGGTGGAACTGCCGCTGTTCGAGCCCGATACACGGCGTGATGCGCCAGACCCACAGGGTGGGGCGCCGCTTGCGGCCGAATGAACAACGAATGACGAGGATGGCCAATGGCACGTAAACTGAAAATCGCGATCGTTGATGATGAACCCGATATGCGGGAATCGATCAGTCAGTGGCTGGTGTTGTCGGGCTTTCAGACCGAGACCTTCGCCAGCGCCGAAGAGGCGCTGAAGGTGATCGGGCCGGATTGGCCCGGTGTGGTGGTCACTGATATCCGCATGCCCGGCATGGACGGGATGGCCTTTCTGAAGCGGCTGATGGGGGTCGATTCCGGCTTGCCGGTCATCATGATCACCGGTCACGGCGATGTGCCCATGGCAGTTGAGGCGATGCGTCTTGGGGCCATCGACTTCATGGAAAAGCCGTTCAACCCCGATCGTATGACCGAACTGGCCAAGAAGGCCACGCAATCGCGGCGGATGACGCTGGATAACCGCGCCCTGCGCCGCGATCTGTCCGAAGGCCAGCAGGTCATGTCCAAGCTGATCGGCACCAGCCCGGTGATGGAACGCCTGCGCGAGGATATTCTGGATCTGGGTCAGGCCGATGGCCATGTTCTGATTGACGGCGAAACCGGTACCGGCAAGACGCTGGTGGCCCATGCGCTGCATGCGGTCGGTCCGCGGGCCAGCAAGAAATTCGTGCCCGTATCCTGTGCGGCCTATAATGACGAGGCGCTGACGGTCCGCCTGTTCGGGCCGATGGAAAACGGCGTGCCAGCGGTCGAAGAGGCGCGCGGAGGAACCCTGTGCCTTGAGGATATTGAGGCCCTGTCCGAGCCGCTTCAGGCCCGTCTGCTGGCCTTTATCAGCGATCAGGGCGTGCCGGCCGAAACCCGGATCATCGCCATCTCGAACGCGCGTGGCGAGGGGCGCAAGGCCGAGGATTCGCTGCGCCCGGATCTTTTCTATCGGCTGTCGGCGTTGAAGATCACCCTGCCGCCGCTGCGTGCGCGGGGCGAGGATATTCTTGCCCTGTTCACCCGCATGACGGAACAGTTCAGCGAGGAATATGGCTGCGAGCCGCCGCAGGTAAACGCGCAAGAGGCGGCGCAGCTGTTGCAGGCGCCCTGGCCCGGCAATATCCGTCAGCTGATCAATGTGGCCGAACGTGCCGTGCTGCAAAACAGGCGCGGGTCGGGGTCCATCGCCTCGCTTCTGATGGCGGATGGTGACGACAACCAGCAGGCCACCACGACCGAGGGCAAGCCGCTGAAGGAATATGTCGAAAGCTTTGAAAAGATGCTGATCGACAACACCATGCGCCGCCACAAGGGCAGCATCGCCAGCGTGATGGAAGAACTGTGCCTGCCGCGCCGGACGCTGAACGAGAAGATGGCGAAATACGGATTGCAGCGCGGCGACTATCTGTGAGCGGCGCTAACCCTGCGACATAAAAGAACGGCGGCCACTGGGGCCGCCGTTCGTTCTTGCTGGGGGGGCTTTCTGGATCAGGCGAAGAGGAACTCGTCGTCTGAAATGGTCAGATCATAGGTCGCGTCGGTGTGACCGGCGATATCGGTGTTTTCGTCAAGAACATGGTCATAGTCGAAAAACACCGTCCAGGGCAGGTCGTCGGCACCTTCGCCATTGGGGATGTCGCTGTCATAGGCGATGCCATAATTCGCCTGCTCGCCGTGGCAATCGGTGACGATGACCGATTTGAGCAGCAGATCGGCCGTGACATAGGGGTCCTGCTCGATCAGCATGGCGACGATCTGATCCAGATAGGCATCGGGATCCTCGCCCATCTCGGCGGGCACGTTCAGCGTTACGGTGTAGAACCAGTCGCCGCTGGTATCGCCTGCCGCCGGCCCGGTCACATCATAGAAGTTCAGCGTCAACTGGGTGATCTGGCTGTCCGACATTGCCACCTTGCCGGCAACATTCGGGCCGTCGGGTGCCCGGTCGCACAGATCTGCGGGCTCTGCCGGCTCGCAGATGGCGGTGCCGGTTCCCACCAGCTTCAGGCTGCCGTCGCGGTTCTCGCCGACGCTGGTTGCGCGGATGCCCAGTTCGGCATCGGCCAGATCGGCCAGGCTGTCGATCTTCAGCTGGGCCAGCGAAACCGTCACGCTGCCCGAGGTGGTGTCGGCATCATTGCCGCCCACCGTGCCGATGATCTTGGCCCAATCGAAGCCGTCGGAACTTGAGCCTTTCATATTGTTGCCGCCTTCGAGTTTCCGAATGGCGCCGCCGTCATTGTCGATGTCGACATACAGCCCGTTCAGATCGGCGGTGCCGCTGACCAGCTGGTAGTTGAAGGTGACATCACCGGCATCATTCAGGGTCGCGCGGACCTCGACGACGACGTCGCCGGCAGTCAGGACCCATTTGACGCAGTTGGCTTCAGGTGTTGGTTCTGTCAGGCCGCAATCTCCGTCTTTGGGCTGACCATGATCTCGGCCACCGCGATCATGATCTTGCCGATCCGAATCATGTCTTGCCTTGCCGTCATGATCGCGGCCGTTGTCGCGGTCGCGTCCCTTGTCATGACCGCGGCCCTTGTCGTGGTCCCGGTCGTTGCCGCGCTGGTCGAATTTCCGATCGTTTTCATCACGATCACGATCACGATCACGATCACGATCACGACCGCGTTGGCCGAACTTCTCATACTTGCCCATGGCTCACTCGCAACTCGAAATGCTTAAATTAAGTTATAAATATCGGCGGTAATTCGCCGCACAACCTGTCTAAAAGTTAGCGCGACAGTGATAGTTTAAACATTTGAAATTACTCAATAATACCAAATTGAATTTGTGGGATTCCTGATTTCGGAAGCCATTGCGAGCATCCTGCAATGCAGGCTCAATCTTGAATTGTAAGCTTATCGGCGAAATTGCGCCGTCGGGTTATTGTGATTCGCCTTGCTCAGGTGCTGGCGAATGTCTGGTTGCGCGGATGGCCGGCTGGTTGTAACCCGCAATCACAGCAAAGAAGGCCGCAATCATGACCGATAAGCCGCAGAAACCCGCCCATCCCCGGACCATGGCGGTCCATCACGGCACCCGCCGCAGCCAATATGGCGAGATGGCCGAGGCGATTTTTCTGACCCAGGGCTTTGTCTATGACACCGCCGAACAGGCCGAGGCGCGCTTCATCGAGACCGGCCCGGACGAATTCATCTATGCCCGTTATGGCAACCCCACCAGCCGCATGTTCGAGGATCGCATCGCCGCGCTGGAAGGGACTGAAGACGCCTTTGCCACGGCCAGCGGCATGGCTGCGGTGAATGGCGCGCTGTTTTCGCTTTGCGCGCCGGGCGATCATGTCGTGGCGGCGCGGGCCCTGTTCGGGTCCTGTCTGTTCGTGCTGGACCTGCTGGCGAAATTCGGGGTCGAGGTCAGCTATGTCGACGGCACCGATCTGGACCAGTGGCGCACGGCGCTGCGGCCTGGCACAAGGGCGGTGTTCTTCGAAAGCGTCTCGAACCCGACGCTAGAGGTGATCGACATGAAGGCCGTCGCCGATCTGGCCCATGCGGCTGGTGCCGTGGTGGTGGTCGACAATGTCTTTGCCACGCCGGTCTTTTCGCGCGCGGTCGAACTGGGCGCCGATGTCGTCGTCTATTCCGCGACCAAGCATATTGATGGCGGCGGCCGGGCGCTGGCCGGGGTGATCTGCGGCACGCGCGATTATATCCGCAAGGTGGCCGAGCCTTACCTGAAACATACCGGCGGCGCGATCAGCCCGTTTCACAGCTGGATCATGCTGAACGGTCTGGCGACCATGGATCTGCGCGTGCGGGCACAGGCCGACAGCGCGCTTGCCATCGCCAAGGCGTTGCAGGGCCATCCGGCGCTGAGTGGGGTGATCTATCCCGGCCTGCCTGATCATCCCCAGCACGATCTGGCCATGGCGCAGATGGGGTCGGGCGGCACCATGATCGCCTTCGAACTGCGCGGCGGCAAGGATGCAGCCTTTGCCGCGCTGAACCGGATGCAGCTGGTCAAGATTTCCAACAATCTGGGCGATGCCAAGTCGATTGTGACCCATCCCGCCACCACCACCCATCAGCGCCTGTCCGAGGATGAGCGCGCAAGGCTGGGCATCACGCCGGGCCTGCTGCGCCTTTCCGTCGGGTTGGAAAGTGCCGATGACCTGATCGCCGATCTGCGGCAGGCGTTCGGGAACTGACAGGGTCGGGCGGGAACCAATTTGCTCGCCGTGGCTTGGGATTTCGGGTGACCGCGCCTATATGCTGGCAGCGGCCCCGACAGGCTGGAGGAGTGCAGATGACCGAGAACCGTCCGATGATCCCGGCTTATCCCGCGCTGGCGCGTGACTATGACGCCGATTTCAAGGTTGACGCGGCCTATAAGGCCAGCTTGCCCGACCTGCAAAACGGCCCGGCCAGCCTGATTGTCGGCGCGCATAAGCCGATCCAGCATGTCGGTATTTCGAATTTCCGGCTGCCGATCCGCTATCAGCGGCGCGACGGGGGCGAAATCACGCTGGAAACCAGCGTGACCGGCACCGTCAGTCTTGAGGCCGATCGCAAGGGCATCAACATGTCCCGGATCATGCGGTCCTTCTATGCCCATTCGGAAAAGCAGTTCAGCCTGAAGGTGCTGGAAGGCGCGCTGGACGATTACAAGACCGATCTGGACGCCTTTGACGCGCGCATCCTGATGCGGCTGTCCTATCCGGTGCGGGTTGAATCGCTGCGTTCCGGGCTGACCGGCTGGCAATATTACGACATCTCGCAAGAGGTGGTCGAACGGGCAGGGCAGCGGCTGCGGATCGTGCATTTCGACTATGTCTATTCCTCGACCTGCCCCTGTTCGCTGGAATTGTCCGAACATGCGCGCGAAGTGCGCGGCAGGCTGGCCACGCCGCATTCGCAGCGGTCAATCGCGCGGATTTCCGCAGTGATGAAGGGGCCGGAAAAGATCTGGTTCGAGGATCTGGTGGATCTGTGCCGCCGTGCCGTGCCGACCGAGACGCAGGTGATGGTCAAGCGCGAGGATGAGCAGGCCTTTGCCGAGTTGAACGCCGCCAATCCGATCTTTGTCGAGGACGCGGTGCGCGCCTTTGCCGGCGCGCTGGTCGAGGATGAGCGGTTCGGCGATTTCCACGTCGTCGCCAGCCATCAGGAATCGCTGCATTCCCATGACGCGGTCAGCGTGCTGACCGATGGCCCGACCTTTGCCCAGCAATCGCTGGACCCGGCATTGTTCGCGCGGCTCAGGGCCTGACCCAGGCCGCGCGTTCGTCGCTGTTGGGCCTGCGCCCTGGTCAGCCGGGCGTTCTGATCGGCGCGATCGACAGGGCATAAAGCCCGCCTTCGTCATCGCCAAGCGCGGTCAGGCTGATGCAGAGGGTGCGATCCTCGTTTTCCGCGACCAGATCCAGCTTGCTGTTGGTATCGCCGCCGCCATCGTCATCTTCGGACACCAGCTGCCCGATCTGATCCTCCAGCCGCAGGAAGGTGTCAAAGACGGGGCTGCTGGCCATGATCTGAACGCCGGTGCCGGCCTTGACGGTCACAGCCATGGTCACGGCACCGGACAGCCGCCCACTGGTGATGATTTCGTCGCTGCCCGTGCCGATCTCGACCGGCGCATCTGATCTGGTGATGCAGGCATCGGGGCCGGGGGCCGGCGCGACCGTGACGGGCACGATGGCGCCGGCTGTTTCGGGGTCAAAGAACTGATCGACTTGCAGGCAATAGGTGCCGGGCTGCATAGCAGCGACGATGCGTGCGTTGGATTCGTCAGCGCCATCATCATCCGATGTCACGACCTTGCCCTGCTGATCGAACAGCGCCAGCGTCGGGTCGCTTTGGCTGGTATCTGTCGCCATGGTCAGCGCGATCGGGGCCGTGGTGGTGATTTCCACATATTGCGGTTCGTTGCGCGTCAGCTGCACGAACTCGCCCGTCACGCCCGTCGGCTGCTGATCAAAGCTGAGAGTGCCGGCATTCAGCGCCACAGGCTGCCCGCACGCGCCGGTCGCCGCCTGCGCCGGTTCCTGCGCCAGCACGACCGTGCCTGACAGCGGCAATGAGAGCGAGGCAATTGAGGTGGCAAGAAGCAAAGGCCTGAAATGACGCATGGAAATCTCCTGATGATCGTTAACCCGGCACCCTTGCTGAAGGGGAACAGGTCTTGCGTCAAGGACCGTATTGCACGGCTTCTGTGGCGAAGGTGGCATTTTCACGAATGTTGGGAACATAATAAGAACACACTCTTCCCATGTGGGGCGGTCATCGCTATGTTTCACGCATGAGTCAGTTCGATGATACCGATGCCTTCCAGGCTGCCGTGCCGCTGTCGCAGCGCGCCATGGCCGCGCGCCCGGCCCCCTATCTTGAGGGGTTGAACGCCGCGCAGCGCGAAGCGGTCGAGGCGCTGGACGGCCCGGTTCTGATGCTGGCGGGGGCGGGGACGGGCAAGACCCGCGCGCTGACCACGCGGATTGCGCATCTCTTGATGCTGGGCAAGGCGCGGCCTGGGCAGATTCTGGCGGTGACATTCACCAACAAGGCCGCGCGCGAGATGAAGCTGCGCATTGGCCGGTTGCTGGGCGAGGCGGTCGAGGGCATGCCCTGGCTGGGCACCTTTCATTCGATCAGCGTCAAGATCCTGCGCCGCCATGCCGAGTTGATCGGCAGGGATGGCCTGCATCTGAAGCCCAGCTTTACCATTCTGGACACCGATGATCAGCTGCGCCTGCTGAAACAGCTGATTGCGGCTGAAAATATCGACGAAAAACGCTGGCCTGCGCGGCAATTGGCCGGACTGATCGACGGCTGGAAGAACCGCTGCATCACCCCGGCGCGGCTGCCCAAGGGCGAGGGCGCGGCCTTTGACGGCATGGGCGGTCAGCTTTACGCCGCCTATCAGGACCGGCTTCTTGCGCTGAATGCCGTCGATTTCGGCGATCTGCTGATGCATTGCGTGACGCTGTTTCAGGCCCATCCCGATGTGCTGCAACAATGGCAGGATCGGTTCCGCTATATTCTGGTGGACGAGTATCAGGACACCAATATCGCGCAATACATGTGGCTGCGGCTGTTGGCGCAGGCGCATCGCAACATTTGCTGCGTGGGCGATGACGACCAGTCGATCTATGGCTGGCGCGGGGCCGAGGTGGGCAACATCCTGCGGTTCGAACAGGATTTCCCCGGCGCGCGGGTGATCCGGCTGGAACAGAATTACCGCTCAACCCCGCATATCCTGGCCGCGGCTTCCGGGCTGATCGCCGCGAATGCGGGCCGTCTGGGCAAGACCCTGTGGACCGATGCCGAGGAAGAGGGCGAAAAGATTCGCCTGATCGGCCATTGGGACAGCGAGGCCGAGGCGCGCTGGATCGGCGAGGAAATCGAGGCATTCCAGGGCGGCCACCGCGCCAGCATCGGCCGGACAAGCCTGAACGACATCGCCATCCTTGTGCGCGCCAGCCATCAGATGCGCGCCTTCGAGGACCGGTTCATGACCATCGGCCTGCCCTATCGGGTGATTGGCGGACCGCGCTTCTATGAGCGGCAGGAAATTCGCGATGCCATGGCCTATTTCCGGCTGGTGGTCAGCCCGGCCGATGATCTGGCCTTTGAAAGGATCGTGAACACCCCCAAGCGCGGCCTTGGCGACAAGGCGGTGAAGACGATCCAGACGGTTGCGCGGCAAAATGGCGTGGGCCTGTTGGAAGGCGCGCGGATTGCCGTGGACGAGGGGCATCTGGGCGGCAGGGGCTTGGCCAACCTGCGTGATTTCGTGGCCGGCATCGGGCGCTGGCATGCCGATGCAATCGACAGCAGCGCCAACCATGTCGAACTGGCCGAGCGGATTCTGGATGAATCCGGTTACACCGCCATGTGGCAGAACGAAAAGACGCCCGATGCTCCGGGCCGGCTGGACAACCTGAAGGAACTGGTCAAGGCGCTGGAAGAATTCGACAATCTTCAGGGCTTTCTGGAGCATGTCGCGCTGGTCATGGATCGGGACGAGGGCGAGACGACCGAACAGGTCAGCATCATGACCCTGCATGCCGCCAAGGGGCTGGAATTTCCCATCGTGTTCCTGCCCGGTTGGGAAGACGGGCTGTTTCCCAGCCAGCGCGCGATGGAAGACAGTGGCAACAAGGGGTTGGAGGAAGAGCGGCGGCTTGCCTATGTCGGCATCACGCGGGCCGAAAGGCTGGCCACGATCAGTTTTGCCGGCAATCGGCGGCTGTATGGGCAGTGGCAATCCAGCATGCCTTCGCGCTTTGTCGACGAGTTGCCTACCGATCATGTCGAGGTGCTGACCCCGCCCGGCCTCTATGGTGGCGGCTATGGCGCGGCGATGGCCTTTGCCGGGGCCAATGCCGGAACCGACATGCATGACCGGGCGGCGCAGGCCGATGTCTATAACTCGCCCGGCTGGAAGCGGATGCAGGCCAACGCCGCCGTTCGCAGGGCGCCTGTGCATCGCACGCCCGTGGTGATCGACGCCGATCCGGCAGCGGGCTTTGCCGTGGGCGACCGGGTGTTTCACCAGAAATTCGGGAACGGCACCATCATGGGCATCGCCGAGGATACGCTGACCGTGCAATTCACCACTGGCTTCAAGACGATCAAGGCCGCCTATGTCCAGCCTTCGGGTGCAGCCGGCGGGGATGACGTGCCGTTCTGACCGGGAACGGCCCTCTGTTACTTGCTCATCGCCTTGGCCACGGCCTCTTCCAGCCGCGCGGCTTCCCGGTCCAGGCCCCAGGGCGGGTTGATCCAGAACATGCCTGATCCGACCATGTTGTGATCCGGGCGGATCGGTGGAAAGCGGATCTCGGAGACCAGCGCATCGCGATGATCGCTGCGCAGCCGCTTCAACATCGGCAGGTGGCGCTCGTCGGTCAGGATCGGATACCACAGCGCGATCGTGCCGACATTCCATTTGCGGACGATCTGGCTGATATGACGGGGGATATCGTCATATTCCGACTTCACCTCATAGCTGGGATCAATCAGCATCAGACCCCGGCGCGGCGTCGGCGGGCACAGCGACTGCGCCATGGCGAAACCGTCGCGGCGATGGATCGTCGCAAAACCCGCCACCCAGGACAGGGCGGCATGTTCGGCCGGATGCAGCTCGGCCAGATGCACGCTGTCTTTCTTGCGCAGGAAGTAATGCGCCACCAGCGGCGATCCGGGATAGGCGGTCCGTCCATGGGCCGCGCGCACCGCAGCCAGTGCGGACAGATAGGGATGGCCGGCCTGTAGCCAGCTTTCGGCCTCGGCCCGGCGGATACCGGCCTGAGCCTCGCCGGTCTTTTGCGACTCGGCGCTGTCCAGCCTGTACAAGCCGCGCCCGGCATGGGTTTCAAGATAGCTGAGCGGCTTATCCTTGCGCATCAGATAGTCCAGCGCCACCGCAAGCAGCGCATGCTTGTGAAAATCTGCCAGATTCCCGGCGTGATATGCGTGCTGATAGCTAAGCATATTCCGCCCATAACGTGCGCGTGAACAAAAGAAAAGCGGCGGCGCCCAGGGAGGAGGAGGGGCGCCGCCGCGACAACGCTGGCCCAGGGAGGAGGAGGGGCCGCGTATGGGGTGCGGTGATGCCCAGGGAGGAGGAGGGGCGGTCACCGCGGACGAAGGCACTGTCAAGGGAGGAGGAGTGACAGCGTGCCCCCGTATTCTGTCAGCGGCGGCCCTGGGAGGAGGAGACGGGCCGCCGCTGTGGCAGGATCACCCTAGGGAGGAGGACGGGCGATCCTGCAATCTGTTGGCGGCATCCTCTAGGGAGGAGGAGGGAGGATGCCGCCTGAACCCTTGCCCCAGGGAGGAGGAGGGGGCCAGGGATTCGAAACCTTCTTACTTCGCGGTGCCGTAGGCAGCTTCGCGGGCGATGCGGGTGATCATCGAGCGGTGAATGCCCAGATCGTCCAGGTCGCGTGCGGTCAGCGCGTTCAGTTCGCGGATCGTTTGCCGGTAAACGGCGTTGCGGGCACGGGCGTCCTGGATGCCGGCGACAAAGGCGCTCAGCTTGGCGCGGATGCCGGCCTCTTTGCGGTCGCTGCCGTGGATATGATCAAGTGCAGCCATGTTCGTATTCCTTGCGTCTGCTCATCTCGTCTTCGCCAGATCCGGATGATCCGGCGTTTCGTTGAGAACAAGATGGCCCCAATGCTGCGATTGCACAATGGCTGGATGCGGATTTCTGCCATGCAGTAATTGCATAACTGGCACTGACCTAAATTGTCGTGAGTTGCTGAAAATACGTTCAAATTTTCGCTGGTATGGCCGTTAGCGTCCACATTTCTGACGCAAAACCGTGATGTGACGCAGGGTCTGTTGGCCCGTTTGCGCGACATTTGGACGCGGTTGTTGCCCTCGCGATACGGTTCCATCATTTTAGCCAGAATTCGACAATGAGGTTAAGAGATGAGCATCGACCGTGAAGTTGCCCTTGCGTCAATCGAGGGGATCCAGATTCCGGGTGGCGGAACGCTTGGTCAGGCAGATCTGATCCGCGCATTCGGCATTGACGGTGGCACGGTTCGATTCGTGCTGGAGCTGCGTGACGCTGATCAGGCCCGCGCCTTTGGCCCCATCGAGGACGAGGCGCGGCGCCGGCTGCTGGCCCTGCCCGGTGTGACGCAGGTATCCATCGTGCTGACGGCGCAGGCGCGCGCCGCGGATCAGCCGCCCCCGATCAAGTTGGGCCGCCATCCGCAGCCGCAGGCCGGTCCGCAGCCGATTCCCGGCGTGGCGCGGATCATTGCCATCGGTTCGGGAAAGGGCGGTGTCGGCAAATCCACGGTCACCTCGAATCTGGCGGTTGCGCTGGCCCGTCAGGGGCGGCGTGTCGGCCTGCTGGATGCCGATATCTATGGCCCTAGCCAGCCGCGGATGATGGGGGTCTCGGGTCGCCCTGCCAGCCCGGATGGCCAGCGGATCGAGCCGCTGCACGCCCATGGCGTCACCGTCATGTCGATCGGCCTGATGCTGAAGGAAGGCGAGGCCGTGGTCTGGCGCGGGCCGATGCTGATGGGCGCGATGCAGCAATTGCTGGGTCAGGTGAACTGGGGCGAGTTGGACGTGCTGCTGATCGACCTGCCGCCGGGCACGGGCGATGTGCAATTGTCACTGTGCCAGAAGGCGGCGGTGACCGGCGCGCTGATCGTCTCGACCCCCCAGGATGTCGCCCTGCTGGATGCGCGCCGCGCCATCGACATGTTCGACAAGCTGAAAACCCCGGTTCTGGGGCTGATCGAGAACATGTCGACCTATATCTGCCCGAATTGCGGCCATGAAGAACATCTTTTCGGCCATGGCGGCGTGACGGCCGAGGCGGCGGCCCTGAATCTGCCCTTCCTGGGCGAGATTCCCTTGCGGCTGGATGTGCGGCTTGCCGGCGATGCGGGGCGGCCTGTGGCCCTGGACGACGGTCCGGTGGCCGAAGCCTATGCGCGAATCGCGGCCCGGCTGGTGGCCGAGGGCGTGGCCTGACCGGCCGCGCCTTTTTCAGTCCTTGCTGGTCAGGCCCATGTTTTCCAAGACCTGCTGCCGGGCCAGCGCCGAATCACGGTCGTTGATGCCCAGCAGCCCGGCAACCAAGCGGATGACGGTTTCCTCGTCCGGGCCGCGATCTTCGTCGGAATAGGCGACCTCCCACATCGCGGCAATCACGCCAAAGCGATCCTCCAGCGCGATGCGATCCTTGATCGTGCGGGTAAAGCGGACGGTATCGGGGGCCTCGGCCTCGATCATTTCGGCAGCGGCGCGACGTTCGGCCGCCTGCTGAGGGCTTAGCCCCCGACGGCGCGCCAGAACCTGTTCGATTCGCTGCTGCTCGATCTGATGATAACGGTCATCGGCGCGGGCCACGCGCACCAAAAGCGCCGCCAGCGCCACCTCTGCATCGGTGGCGTCGATTCTGCCTGGTTCGGGATCTTCGGCGAAAAGCCGCGTCAGCAAGTTGCGAAACATCACGAAATGATAGCCTTTTCGGTCGTCAACACAAGTGGTTATACCTCTGGGTTGTGCCCTTCGACGATCACCACATCGGCGCTGCTGACGGGTTTGCGAATGGCCAGCGCCGCCTGATATTCGGGACTGTGGAAACAGTCGGTCGCGGCCTGGAGGCTGGGAAATTCGATGACCACACTGCGCTGGCGCGCCTGTCCTTCAACCACGGTCTGCGCCCCGCCGCGCACCAGAAACCGCCCGCCATATTTCGCAAAGGCCGCCGCATTCGCCTGGCGATAGCCCTCATACCCGGCGGGATCATCCACGGTGACATGCGCGATCCAGTAACCCTTGGTCATTCCTTGTCCTCCGGTATGGCGATCCGTCCTTCTGCGACCTTCACGGCGCGGCCGCTGATTCGGATCTGAACCAGCGCGGCATTCTCGACCATCGCAGCAAAACCGATCTGCGATGGCCTGCCCATTTCGATCCCCTGTCGCAGCATCAGCCGCGTCTCGCCATCTGGCAGATCACCCGCAGCCAGCAATTGCGCCGCAAGGATCGCGCTGGCCGAGCCCGTTGCCGGGTCCTCTGGGATGCCCGCCGTGGGCGAAAACAACCTGGCGCGGAACCCGCCATCATCCGGCGTATACAGATAGGCGCTGTCCACATTGGCCACCGCCATGAGCCGCGACCAGTGGGGTTCGATCGGGCGGGCGCGGGCCAGATCGGCCAGCCGGGGCACCGGCACATAAAGAAAGGCCGGGCCACCCTGCCAGATGCCGGGCCGATGGGCGCCAAAGCCGATGGCGTCGGCGGGCAGGTCCAGCGCCGAGGCGATCAGCACCGGGTCTGCCTGACCGGCATGCGGCACCGGCAGCTTCGGGGCCGTGAACTCGGCCAGCCCATCCGTGATCTCGACCGGGACCAGACCGGCCTGTTCCTCCAGCGTGATGCGGTTGCCGTGGGTGGCGGCCAGGTGCAGCGCGCAGCCGATGGTCGGATGCCCGGCAAAGGGGATCTCGGCCGTTGGAAAGAAGATCCGCACCTGCGCGGTGTGGGCCGGGTCGCGCGGGGCCATGACAAAGATCGTCTCGGACAGGTTGAACTGCCGCGCGATGGTCTGCATCTGCGCGGTGCTCAGCCCGTCGGCCCCGGTCACGATGGCCAGCGGGTTTCCGGTAAACGGCCGGTCGGTAAAGACGTCATAGATATGAAAATCAAGCATCTGGTCAGCCTATTCCCCCGCCTCGGCACCATCAATAGCGCTGCGGAACATACAGCTCGCGCGGCAAGACATCGCGTTCGTAGTCGGGATTGAAAACCCGATTCGGCAGCTCGATGTTTTCGTGAGGCACGTCGGTATAGGGCATCAGGCCCAGAAGGTGGCTCATGCAGTTCAGGCGGGCGCGTTTCTTGTCATTGCCGGGCACGATATACCAGGGCGCCTCGGGGATGTTGGTGCGTTCGAACATATCTTCCTTGGCCTTGGTATAGCTTTCCCACCGGACGCGGGATTGCAGGTCCATCGGCGACAGCTTCCACTGTTTCAGCGGGTCGTGGACGCGGATGAGGAATCGCATCTGCTGTTCCTCATCGGTGACCGAGAACCAGTATTTCACAAGCCTGATCCCAGACCGTACCAGCATACGTTCAAATTCGGGAACATCCTGGAAGAACTGTTCCACCTGATCCTCGTTGGCGAAGCCCATCACCCGCTCGACGCCCGCGCGGTTGTACCAGCTGCGGTCGAACAGCACGATTTCGCCCCCCGCCGGCAGATGCGGCACATAGCGCTGGAAATACCATTGCGTCTTTTCCCGGTCCGAGGGCGCCGGAAGCGCCACCACCCGCGCAACCCGAGGGTTCAGCCGCTGTGTGATCCGCTTGATCGCACCGCCCTTGCCGGCGGAATCGCGGCCCTCGAACAGCACCACGATCTTTTCGCCGTAATAGCTGCACCAGTCCTGCAACTTGATCAGTTCGGATTGCAGGCGCAGCAATTCCTGGAAATACAGCTTGCGATCCATCTGTTCTGGATGGTTCTCGCGATAGATCCGCTTGATCTCGGTCGACAGGATCGCGTCTTCCAGCTCGATCTCGTAATCCTCGTCCAGCGTGTCCTGCAACTCGGCTTCCAGCCAGTCTTTCGGTTCGTCCTTCATCGCGCCTGTCCTTCTTCGTGATGTGACGCGATGTAACCGCAGTTCGTGACAGTTTTACAGCGTCAACGGCTTCCATGGGTCATGTCATTTGCACATATGGGTTGTGCGCGGCGGCATTTGCGCTGTCAGCGGTTGAAGCGCGCTGCGCAAGACCGCGTAACCCCCAGGACAAATCCGCCGCCGCGCACCGGATCGACCGTGCCGCACCATTCGCCGTTCGTGCTGAACAGGCTTTTGGTGCCGCGCGCCGGACGATAGGCGATGCGCCGGCCGTTCACGTCGAACAGGTTCAGCACACCCCCCGCATTCGTCGCGTAATAGCCCAGCACACTGCCATCGCCGGTGATGATCAGCCGTTCCGAATTGGCCGGGTTCGAGGGGCGGTTTTCAAAGGCCGAGCTTGAATTGGCGCTGTTGGCCCCGCTGTTCCAGGCGGCATTGGGCGAGTTCGACATGCGCGAGGTTTTGTTCGCCGGATGACCCGGCCCAAGGTCAAAGGGGATCTGCGACTGCTGGATGACGATCAGCGGCGCATCGGCGAGGGCAGGGGTCGCCAGCAGGGCGAGGGCGGCGAGGGCAAGGCGCATGTGTCGGGTCCGCTTGTGGTTATGGGCGGAGTGTGACGGGTTCAGGGCGGTTTGGGTAGGGGGAGGGCTGGGGATCGGCGGAAAGGTGATTGGGATATTCACCGCACGGTCGGTCAGCAGAGCAGAGAGCGGCCCCCGACCGATGTGGGGGCAAAGCCCCCGCCGTTGGGGCGGGCGGGGGGCTGCCCGGTGGTGCCCACCGGGCGAAGCGAGGTGCTTTGAAGCGGTGTTTATGGTACCTATCGCTGGCGCCGACTTCTGCAACAACGCCAGGTAGAGGCAATCAACGCGATCTTAGCCAAGGGTTGCATTGAGAGGCTTTTCTACATTGACGCAGCTGGTGTCACCCGAGACTTTGACGAGTATTTTTCTACAGGCGCGCGCTCAGAATTGATCGAAAGTCTAATCTTCAATCTTTAGCCGAAGGCAATCACACCAACCTTGCCCCTTCCTTCGCCGCCTCCACAAACCCCGCAAACAGCGGCGCCGGCAAGAACGGTTTCGACTTCAACTCGGGATGCGACTGCACGCCGATGAACCACGGGTGGCCCGGATATTCCACCACCTCGGGCAGCTTGCCGTCCGGCGACATGCCCGAGAATTTCATCCCGGCGGCCTCTAGCTGGTCGCGGTATTTCGCGTCGACCTCGTAACGGTGGCGGTGGCGGTCTTCCATTTCCAGCGCGCCGCCATAGATCTCGGAAATCTTTGATCCCGGCTCCAGCACCGCCGTATAGGCGCCAAGTCGCATCGTGCCGCCCTTGTCGTCGCCGACCTTGCGCTGCACGGTGTAATTGCCCTGCACCCATTCCTTCAAGTGATAGACGACCGGAGTGAACCGCGACTTCCCTGCCTCGTGGTCGAATTCCTCCGACCCCGCATCGGGCATGTCGGCCAGGTTGCGCGCGGCCTCGATCACCGCCATCTGCATGCCAAGGCAGATACCCAGATAAGGCACCTTCTTCTCGCGCGCGTATCTGGCGGCCTCGATCATGCCTTCGGTGCCGCGCTCGCCAAAGCCGCCGGGGACGATGATGCCGTGATAGCCGTCCAGCAGATGCGCGCCGTGGCCTTCCAGCTTTTCGCTGTCGACCCAATCGGCCTTGACGCGGACGCGGTTGGCCATGCCGCCATGGGTCAGCGCCTCGGCGATGGATTTATAGGCGTCCTCAAGCTGGGTGTATTTGCCGACCACGGCAATCCTGACCTCGCCCTCGGCATGGTGCAGCCGGTCCATGACATCATCCCAACGCGACAGGTCGGGGCGCGGGGCGGGGCTGATGCCGAATGCGTCCAGCACCGCCTGATCAAGACCCGCGCTGTGATAGGCCAAGGGCGCCTCATAGATCGACTTCAGGTCATAGGCGGGGATCACCGCATCCGGGCGGACGTTACAGAACAGCGCGATCTTGGCGCGTTCCTTTTCCGGGATCGGCTGTTCGGACCGGCAGACCAGCACATCCGGCGCCAGGCCGATGGATTGCAATTCCTTGACGCTGTGCTGTGTGGGCTTGGTCTTCAGCTCGCCCGAGGCCTTCAGATAGGGCAGCAGGGTCAGGTGCATCAGGATGCATTGCCCACGCGGGCGTTCGTGGATGAACTGGCGGATGGCCTCAAAGAAGGGCAGGCCCTCGATATCGCCGACCGTGCCGCCGATCTCGCACAGCATGAAATCAACCTCGTCATCGCCGATGGACAGGAAGTCCTTGATTTCATTGGTGACGTGGGGAATGACCTGAATCGTCTTGCCCAGATATTCGCCGCGCCGTTCCTTCTCCAGCACGTTGGAATAGATGCGGCCGCTGCTGACGCTGTCGGTGCGCCGCGCGGCAACCCCGGTAAAGCGTTCGTAATGGCCAAGGTCCAGATCGGTCTCGGCCCCGTCATCGGTGACAAAGACCTCGCCATGTTCAAAGGGCGACATGGTGCCCGGATCGACGTTCAGATAGGGGTCCAGCTTGCGCAGCCGCACCGTAAAGCCGCGCGCCTGCAACAGGGCGCCAAGCGCGGCCGAGGCAAGCCCTTTGCCAAGGGATGAAACCACGCCGCCGGTGATGAAGATGTAACGCGCCATGTGGCCCCCGTGATGTCGTCAATTCAAATCAAAAGCGGGCCGTCCAGCGACCAGCATCACGGGATTCAAGATATAAGCTATTCGTCCCGTGGCCGCAACGGACCGCAAGTGGATGTGGGGCGATTTTTCATCGCCCCCAATATTGTGTGTTCAGTTGGTCGCAGGCTGCGCCGGCTCGGCCGGGGTTTCGGCGGCAGGTGCCGCGGGCGCGGGCGTTTCGGCCGCGGGGGGCGTCACGGGTGCTGCGGCGTCCTCGGGTGTTGCGGGCGCCTGCTGGGTGGGGGCCTCGGATGCGGGCGCCTCGGGTGCGGGCGGGGTTACCGGCTGGCCGCTGGTCGTCGGCGGCGGCGCATAGGTGCCCAGGCCCGGAAGGTTCGTCGTCGGGGCCTGTTGGGTCTGCGACGAACCACCCAGCTGGTCGATGATCGAGCCGGTCGAGGATTCCCGCGCTGCAATCACCGTCAACGAGATCGAGGTGATGAACAGCCCGATACCGAAGATCCAGGTCAGGCGGGTAAAGATATTGGCAGCCTGGCGCCCGGTCATCACACCGCCGCCGCCACCACCACCGCCCATGCCAAGGCCACCGCCTTCGGAACGTTGCAGCAGGACTGCACCTGTCAGAAACAGGGCCAGAATCAGATGGATCGTCAGCACGACGTTTTGCACAGGGCGGGCCTTTCCTTTGCGGACGCGCCTATCTAGTCATCCGTGCAGGTGATGGCAAGCAGGGTATCCCATGCGGGCAGTGATGATTCAGGGCACCGGGTCCAATGTTGGCAAGTCGCTGCTGGTGGCGGGGCTGTGCCGGGCCGCGCGGCTGCGCGGATTGCGGGTGGCACCCTTCAAGCCGCAGAACATGTCGAACAACGCTGCCGTCACGGCGGATGGCGGTGAAATCGGCCGCGCGCAGGCCTTGCAGGCGCGCGCCTGCGGGCTGGAGCCGGTGACCGACATGAACCCTGTTCTGCTGAAGCCCGAAACCGATACCGGCGCGCAGGTGGTGGTTCAGGGCCGCGCCATCGCACGGGCCGAGGCGCGCGATTATGCCGGATTGAAGCCCCGGCTGATGTCGGCGGTGATGGACAGCTTCGACAGGCTGCGCGCGGGGCATGATCTGGTGATCGTCGAGGGCGCAGGCAGCCCGGCCGAGGTCAATCTGCGCCCGCGCGACATTGCCAATATGGGGTTTGCAAGGGCGGCGGGCGTGCCGGTGGTGCTGGCCGGCGATATCGACCGGGGCGGCGTGATCGCACAGATCGTCGGCACTCAGGCGGTGATCGACGCAGGCGATGCGGCGATGATCCGGGGATTTCTGGTCAATAAATTCCGGGGCGACCCGCGCCTGTTCGATGACGGCTACCGCTTCATTCAGGACCGGACGGGCTGGCCGGGTTTCGGCGTGTTGCCGTGGTTCCGCGATGCCATGCGCCTGCCGGCCGAGGACGCGGTGGATCTGCGGGCCTCGCAGGGGCAAGGGCTGCATGTCGTCTGCCTGACCCTGTCGCGGATCGCGAATTTCGACGATCTTGATCCGCTGGCGGCGGAGCCGGGCGTGAGGCTGAGCATGCTGGGGCCGGGGCAGGTGCTGCCGGGCGATGCCGATCTGGTGGTGATTCCCGGCACCAAATCGACGCGCGGCGATCTGGATTTTCTGCGCGCGCAGGGCTGGGATGTGGATATTGCTGCCCATTTGCGGCGCGGCGGGCATGTGCTGGGCCTGTGCGGCGGCTATCAGATGCTGGGCCGGCGAATCGCCGATCCGACTGGCACTGACGGCACGCCCGGCGACAGCGAGGGGCTGGGCCTGCTGGATGTGACCACGGTGATGGCGGGCGACAAGCGGCTGGAACGGGTCAGCGGCACCGCGCTTGGCCAGCCGCTGACCGGATATGAGATCCACATGGGCCGCACCCAAGGCCCCGATTGCGCCCGACCCTTTGCCCTGATCCCCGGCCCGGATGGCGCGATCAGCCGCGACGGGCAGGTGATGGGCACCTATCTGCACGGTCTTTTTGCCGATGATCGGTTTCGTGCGGGTTTTCTGGCGCGCTTGGGCACCGCATCGCAGCCGGGATACGAGGCCGGTGTTGATGACACGCTGGACGCATTGGCCGATCATATGGAACGGCATCTGGATCTGGGCGCGATCCTCGATTTGCGCTGAACTGCGCCGTCAGGCCCGCATCGCGGCCGCCACCCGGTCCCATTCCGCCTGGTTGCCCGGTATCCCCATCCGCAGCCAGCCGGTCGAATAGGGGAAACGCCGGGTCCAGATATGCGTGCGGGCCAGCGCGTTCTGTGCCGCCTCGGCATCGCCTGTCTGATACAGCCGGAACAGATGCGTCCCGCCCGCCACCTGCCAGCCGCGCTGTATCGCCAGCCGGTCCAGCCGCAGCGTGGCCTCGCTGTGATACACGATCGCGTCATCGGCCCATGCCTCATCCGCCATGGCCTGCGCGCCGATGGCCAGCGCCGGGCCATTGACCGCCCAAGGCCCTGCCTCGCGCGCCAAGGCCGCCAGCAGCGCCGGCTGGCCAAGCGCAAAGCCAAGCCGCAGCCCCGCCAGCCCCCAGAATTTGCCGAAACTGCGCTGGATCGTCACATTTTCCGGCATCGCACCGGCCAGTGACAGGTCGGGGCGCGGATCGGCAAAGCTTTCGTCGATGATCAGGTGGCCCACGCGCCCGGCCAGCGCCGCCAGAACCTCGGGCGCCCATTCGCGGCCATCGGGGTTGTTGGGGTTCACCACGACCGCCAGATCGGCGCCGTCCATCGCCTCGATCCCCGGCGCCTCGGTCACCTGCCAGCCCGCCTCGCGCAGGCTGGCCGCATGTTCGTTATAGCTTGGCGCGATTACCGCCGCCCGGCCGCGCGGCAGCACCCGTGGCAACAGCTGGATCGCGGCGGATGCGCCGGCCACAGGCAGAACCTGCGCGGCGGTGCAGCCAAAGAGGCGGGCTGCGACGCCGATCAGCCGCGCGCGGGCCGATTCGGTCGGCAAGGCGCGCCAAACCTCGTCCGGCAGCGCCGAAACCGGCCAAGGGCGACGGTTGATCCCGGTCGACAGGTCGATCCAGTCATCGCCGCCAAAGCGCGCCCGCGCCCGGTCTATGTCGCCGCCATGGTCACGTTTCATGCGGGATTTTCCCCTTGCCGCAGCCTGACCACCTGCTAGGCAGCCGCCCGGTCAGAGGCAAGCGGTTAAGGAATTTTTACTTTACAGCCGAGCGTTTCCGCCACAGGATATTGTATAGGCATCGGGCATTTCCGCCGGGTGTTGTGACTGCCACCACGGATAGCGGCAAGAGAATCGCTTCCACAGATGGGCGAAACCGGGCAGGAGACAGACATGGCGCAGACCGACCTTTATATCCACAGTGACGAGATTCACCCGATCGACATCGTCGAATCGGTCGCGACGCATCACGACTGGGATTTCGACCGGCTTGCCGACGACCAGATCGCGATGGTGGTCGAAGGCCAGTGGCGCAGCTACTCGATCACGCTGGCATGGTCTGCGCGCGAGGAAGTGCTGCGGCTGATCTGCACCTTCGACATGGACCCGCCCGCCGAACGGCTGCCCGAACTGTACGAGACGCTGAACCTGGCCAATGATCAGGTCTGGGATGGCGGCTTCACCTTCTGGAACGAACAGAAGCTGATGGTCTGGCGCTATGGTCTGGTGCTGGCCGGCGATACGATAGCGGCGCCCGAACAGATCGACCAGATGATCGGCAATGCCCTGATGGGCTGCGAACGCTTCTATCCCTCGTTCCAGTTGGCCGCCTGGGGCAACAGTTCCCCGGCCGAGGCGCTGGACATCGCCATGGCCGAGGCCTACGGACGGGCCTGACGGGGCTTGGCCCCACCGGAACGACAAGGGGGCCGCATGACCGATTTCAACCAGTTGAACCAGCGCGGGCTGGTGCTTGTCGGCTGTGGCCGGATGGGCGGCGCGATGCTGAAGGGCTGGCTGGCGCGTGGGCTGGAACCCGGCGCCGTCACGGTGATCGACCCGAAACTTTCGCCTGACTGGCAGGACAAGGGGCTGCGGGTGAATGCGCCGCTGCCGGAAAACCCGGCCGTTCTGGTGCTGGCAGTCAAGCCGCAGATGATGGCCGACGCCCTGGGCGAAGTGCCCCGGCTGACCGATACGCTGGTGGTTTCCGTCGCGGCGGGCACGACGATTGCCACCTATCAGGCCGCTTTTCCCGGCAGTCCGATCGTGCGTGTCATGCCGAACACGCCGGCGGCGATCGGGCAGGGGATTTCCGCGATGATCGGCAATGCCGCGGCGACCGCGGCCCATCTGGACCTGGCCGAGACGCTGATGCGCGCCGTGGGTCGCGTCGTTCGCTTGCAGAACGAGGATCAGATGGATGCCGTCACCGGCCTGTCGGGCAGCGGCCCGGCCTATGTGTTCCACATGATCGAGGCGATGGCCCTGGCCGGACAGGAAGTGGGTCTGCCCGCCGATCTGTCGCTGGAACTGGCGCGGGTGACCGTCGCCGGCGCCGGCTTGCTGGCCGTCGATGCGGACGAGGATCCCGCCATCCTGCGCGAGAATGTGACCTCGCCCGGTGGCACCACGGCTGCGGGGCTGCGGGTGCTGATGGACGCCGCCACCGGCCTGCGCCCGTTGATGGCGCGGACGGTGCGGGCGGCAACCGAACGCGGGCGCGAATTGGGGGCGCAGAAATGACCATATCCTATGACGATTTCCAGAAGGTCGACATTCGCGTCGGCACGGTCATCCGGGCCGAACCCTTCCCCGAGGCGCGCAAGCCCGCCATCAAGCTGTGGCTTGATCTGGGCGAATTGGGCGAACGCAAGTCCTCGGCCCAGATCACCCGGCATTACGACCCGGCGGAACTGGTCGGCAAGCAGGTGCTTTGCGTGATCAACTTCGCGCCTCGCCAGATCGGTCCCTTCATGTCCGAGGTGCTGGTGCTGGGCCTGCCCGACCGCGATGGCGAGGTGGTGCTGATCGGCCCTGACCATCCGGTGCCCAATGCCGGAAGGATGTTCTGATGAAACTGCTGGTGACACGCCCGATGACCGCCGCGGCGACCGAGGCGATCTCGGCCCGGTTCGACGCGACCTATCTGCCCGACCAGCCGCTGACCCCGACCGAGGCGCGGCAGGCGATGCTGGATTTTGACCTGATCCTGCCCACGCTGCGCGACAGTTTCACGACCGAGGCCTTCGCCGGCGCGGTGCCCGGTGATCTGCGCTGCAAGCTGCTGGCGAATTTCGGCGTTGGCTTCAACCATATCGACATTCAGGCCGCCCGCGCGGCCGGGGTCGCGGTCAGCAACACACCGGGCGCGGTGACCGATGCCACCGCCGATCTGGCCATGACCCTGCTGCTGATGAGCGCGCGTCGCGCGAGTGAGGGCGAACATCTGGTCCGCAGTGGACAATGGGACGGCTGGTATCCGACGCAGCTTCTGGGCAGCCATGTCAGTGGCAAGACGGTGGGCATCATCGGCATGGGGCGCATCGGCAAGGCCATTGCCGCGCGCTGTAACCTGGGTTTCGGGATGCGCGTGGTGTTTCACAACCGGTCCGAGGTGTCCGCGCTGGACATTCCGGCCCAGCAGATGCCCGACCTGCATACGACGCTGTCCGCCGCCGATTTCGCGGTTGTGGCGGTGCCGGGCGGTGCCGGCACGCGGCATCTGATCGGTGGGGCGGAACTGGCCGCGCTTGGACCCAAGGGGCATCTGATCAACATTTCGCGCGGGGATGTCATCGACGAGGCCGCATTGATCACGGCGCTTGAAACGGGCGCCATCGCCGGGGCCGGGCTGGATGTCTATGAACAGGAACCGCATGTGCCGCAGGCATTGCGTGCGCTGTGGAACGTGACCCTGCTGCCGCATCTGGGCACCGCCGCGGAAGAGGTCCGCACAGCGATGGGCCTGCGCGCGCTGGACAATCTGATCGACCTTGCCGAGGGGCGTGCGCCGCGTGACCTGTTGAATTGATAAAAGCTTACCGGGGGAACGCAGACCCCTTGGCCGCGCGTTGGGCATCCGTAACCGACGCGCGACCTGAAAGGAGCAAGCGATGAACTGGGATATCATTCAGGGCAAGTGGAAGCAGATGAAGGGTGCCGCCCGCGAAAAATGGGGCGAGCTGACCGATGACGAATATGATCAGATCGCCGGCAACAAGGATCAGCTGGCGGGCAAGTTGCAGGAAAAATACGGCTGGACCAAGGAAGAGGCCGACGAGAAGATCAACGAGTTCGCGCGCGACGCCGACAAGCTGTGACCGCGTGCCTGATTAAGGCGATGATCGTGAAAAGGGGCCACGCGGCCCCTTTTTTGTTGCGATGATGCTATGGCGCCGTGGCTGTCCAGGGCAGGGCAATGGGCAGCGGGTTGCCTGATCGGGGTTTGCCGTGTCCTGTGCGGCACGGCTGAGGAACGGGGCTGCCTGTCTTGGGCCTGAAAGCTGCAACAGCGTCTTTTCTTTTGCGCGAAATCAGGGTCATGTGTGGCCATGACAGAACTTGGCGAACGCGCGATGACCCTGATCCGCGCAGGCATTCAGGCCGCCGACCCGGCGGATTGCGTCGCCCGCGCGCTGGATCGGGCCTTGGCCGATGCACCTGCGCCGGGCGGGCGGTGGCATGTCGTCGCCCTTGGCAAGGCCGCGCGTGCGATGACAGTTGCGGCGCTGGCCGGGCTGCCGGGTGGCACCTCGGCGCTGATCGTGACCAATGCCGGCAATGACGCGCCGCTTGCGGGCGCGCGGATCCTGACCGCCGGACACCCCGTTCCCGATGCCGCCGGCGAAGAAGCCGCGCGCGAGGTCGAGGCGATTCTGGCCGCAGCCGCGCCCGAGGATCGGATTCTGGCGCTGATCTCGGGGGGCGGCTCGGCCATGCTGCCGGCGCCGATCACCGGGTTGACGCTGAAGGACAAGCAGGCGGTGAACAAGCTGCTGCTGGCCTCGGGCGCCGACATCACCGCGACGAACCTGATCCGTCAGGCCCTGTCGCGGCTGAAGGGCGGGGGCTGGCTGCGCGCCAGCCGCGCCCCGGTCACGGCGCTGATTTTGTCCGACGTGCCGGGTGATGATCTGCGGGTGATCGCCTCGGGGCCGACCGTTGCGCCCATCGGCAGCGTGGCCGATGCCGAGGCCAAGGCCCGCGACCTGGGTATCTGGGACGACCTGCCCGAGGCCGTGCAAGAGGCGCTGATCCGCCCCGATGACCGCCCACCTGTGCCAAAGGCGCAGAATCTGCTGATCGGCTCGAACGGGCACAGCGTCGCTGCCATGGCTGCGGCTGGCGCGGTGGCCGGGCCGATCGGGCTGTCTGGCGATGTCGGCGATTGCGCGGCGGCCCTGCTGGCCACCGTGCGCGACCTGCCGCAGGGTGGGGCGATGGTTTTCGGCGGCGAAACCACCGTCACTTTGACCGGCAAGGGGCTGGGCGGGCGCAATCAGGAACTGGCGCTGCGCTTTGCGCGCCTGGCCGAGGGGTTGGGCGACCTGGGCGATGACTGGGTCTTTGCCAGCGTCGGCAGCGATGGGCGCGATGGTCCGGGGCAGGCGGCCGGCGGGCTGGTCGGCCCCGGCACGCTGGCCCTGATGCGCAAGGCCGGGATCGACCCCGACGACGCCCTGTCGCGCAATGATTCCACCCGCGCTCTGCGTGCGGGGCGCGCATTGGTGACCACCGGACCGACCGGCACGAATGTGGCCGATCTTGCGGTCTTTCTGCGGGCGTCGCAGCCATGATGCGGGCTTTCGTGGCCAAGGGCGACAAGCTGGCACTTTTGCCAGAGGCCGATCCGCTGGCCGATGCCGTCTGGATCGACCTCTGGTCGCCCACGGCAGCGCAGATCGCGGCCGTCAACGGGCTGGGGGTCGATGTGCCGACACTGGCCGATATGGAAGAGATCGAGATCTCGAACCGCCTGTATCGCGAGGGCGACACCGCCTACATGACCGCCGTTCTGCCGGGCGAGATGCCCGATGGCACCCGCGTCGCCATGCCGGTCACCTTTCTGATGTCGCCGGGCCGGCTGATCACGGTGCGACATCATACCCCGCGTCCCTTTGTCACCTTTCCCGAACGGGCCGATCGCTCGACCACGGGATGCCGCACCGCCGAGCGCGTGTTTCTTGGCCTGATCGAGGAAATCATCGCCCGCATGGCCGATATTCTCGAAGGCTCGGGCAGGGTGCTGGATGATACGGTCTTGCGGGTCTTTGACAGCGGTGCCGATAGCGCGGCGTCGGATCTGCAACTGTCGCTGTCCAAGGTCGGACGCGAGGCCGAGCTGATGGCGCGGGTTCGTCTGGGCCTGCTGACGATCGAGCGTATCCTGGCCTTCTATACCGCTGCCATCGACGATCGCCCCGACCGCAACAAGCTGCGCCCGGTGCTGCGGGGCCAGATCCGTGATGTTCAGGCGCTGGAGGTTCACGCCGATTTCCTGTCCTCGCGGGTCAGCCTGTCGGTCGATACGACGCTGGGCATGATCAACCTGCAACAGAACAAGACCGTGCGCGTGCTGTCGGTCATCTCGGCCCTGTTCCTGCCGCCGACGTTGATTGCCAGCGTCTATGGCATGAATTTTCAGGTCATGCCGGAACTGGCAAAGTCCTGGGGCTATGGCATGGCGCTGGTGATGATGGCGGCATCAGCGGTTGGAACCTATCTGATACTGCGCTGGAAGAAGTGGCTTTAATCGCCTGATTTCAGGATCATTTCTGATGTGTCGCACTCCCCGCCCACTTGCCCAGCAAGACGGCCGTCAATGCCCAAGGCAGGCGCCGGCCGATCTTCCGCGTAAAGTCGCCTGATCTTCTCGGGGCGGGCTGCCGGCGGCAGCGCCCTGGACACAGGATGGCCGGCGCAGGTGAAGATAGCTATCGCTTCATCCAGCCAGGCAGATCTGTGCCGGGCTTGCACGGGCGCGCGCCGGGGCCTATGCCAGACCCGTCGGCAGGAGTGTTCTGATGCGTTCGACGGCTTCCTATCTGTTTTGGCCCGTAATGGTGACGGTTCTGGGCGTCGTGCTGGCCGGCTTTATCGGTTGGGAATACAGCGGCACCACTGCGGGGGCGGTATCCTTTCTGCTGATCGCGGGCATTCTGGCGGTTCTGGAAATCTCGTTGTCCTTCGACAATGCCATCGTCAACGCCAACAAGCTGAAGGACATGACCCCGGCCTGGCAGCGCCGTTTTCTGACCTGGGGCATCCTGATCGCGGTGTTCGGCATGCGGTTGCTGTTTCCGCTGATCATCGTGGTCATCGCGGCAAAGATCGGCCCTTGGGCCGCCGTGCGGCTGGCCGCGACCAGCCCCGAGGAATACGCCCGGATCATGGGGCAGGCGCATCTGCCCATCGCGGCCTTTGGCGGGGCCTTTCTGATGCTGGTCGCTCTCAGCTTTTTCTTTGACCAATCCAAAGAGGTGCACTGGATCGGCCGGCTGGAACGCGCGCTGCGCGCCCTCGGCTCGGTCCGCGGGATGGAGATCGGCTTTGTTCTGGTCATCATCCTGCTGTTCGTCGGCCTGCTGCCGGTGCGGGATGAAAAGCTGTTCATGTTCGCGGCCATGTGGGGCGTCGTCACCTTTCTGGCCGTCGATGCCCTGGGGCATGTGCTGGACCGGTGGGGCGGCAATGCGACGGGTGCGGTGGCGCAGGGCGGCTTGGGGGCGTTTCTGTATCTTGAGGTGCTGGATGCCTCGTTCAGTTTCGATGGTGTCATCGGGGCTTTCGCGCTGACCCAGAACCTGTTCCTGATCGCGATCGGGCTGGGGATCGGGGCGATGTATGTGCGCGCCATGACGGTGATGCTGGTCGAACGCGGCGCGCTGGCTCAGTTCCGCTATCTGGAACATGGGGCCTTCTGGTCGATCCTGATCCTCAGCACCATCATGTTCGGCCAGACCATGTGGCGCATCCCCGAGGCGGTGACCGGCCTTCTGGGCGCAGGTTTCATTGCCACGGCCTTTGTCAGCTCGCTGCTGTGGAACCGCCGGCACGGATCGGGCGGCTATGGCGATGCCGAGGGGCAGGGCTAGCGCTGCCAACGTAAAGGTGTCCGGTCGGGGGCTGGCCTTTCTTGCCAAGCCGCGACGCCAAGGATAGGGTGCGCGCCAATTCCCGCCCGGCTGCCGTTTTGGCGGCCCCGCAGACATGAAGGATAACCGATGTTCGCTACTCCTGCCTACGCCCAGGCCGCCGGTGCCGGTGGCGGTGCCGCATTCGCGCAGTTCATCCCGCTGATCCTGATCTTTGCGATCATGTATTTCCTGATGATCCGCCCGCAGCAGAAGCGCGTCAAACAGCACCGCGAGATGGTCTCGGCGCTGAAAAAGGGCGATCAGGTCATCACCCAGGGCGGGCTGATCGGTAAAGTCACCAGCGTCCGTGACGACGAGGTCGAGGTCGAAATCGCATCGGGCGTCAAGGTCCGCGTCGTTCGTGCCACGATCAGCCAGGTGCTGACGCAGACGGCGCCCGTCGCCGCGAATAACTAAGCCGCATAACCACCAAGGGGCCACCCCCACATGCTTCAGATCGACCGCTGGAAACGCATCCTGATCATCGGGCTTTGCGTGATCGGCTTGGCCTATGCCATGCCCAACCTGTTCTATAAACGGGTCGAGGCCCATAACGACGCCGTCGCGGCGGTCGAAAAGGCCGGTGGCGCCGCCACGCCGGAACAAGAGGCTGCCATCGCGCTGTGGCCGAACTGGCTGCCTTCGTCACTGGTCAATCTGGGGCTGGACCTGCGGGGCGGCGCACATCTGCTGGCCGAGGTGCAGGTCGAACAGGTCTATAAGGCGCGCATGGATGCGCTGTGGCCCGAACTGCGCCGCGTCCTGGCCGATCAGCGCAGCACCATCGGCGCGATCCGTCGCGTCGACGCCCCCGATGGGCAGTTGCGGATCGAGATCGAGAATGCCGACCAGATGTCGGTCGCGGTTCAGGCCGCGCGGGGGCTGGCGGTGCCGGTCGCCACGCTGACCGGGGCGGGGCAGGACGATCTGGACGTCTCGGCCCAGGGCAATACGCTGACCGTGCAGCTGTCCGAGGCCGAAAAGGCCCTGACCGATGACCGCACCATCCTGCAAAGCCTTGAAATCGTGCGCCGCCGGGTTGACGAGGTTGGCACCCGTGAACCCACCATCATGCGTCAGGGTGCGGATCGCATCCTGATCCAGGTGCCGGGCATCGGCTCGGCCGCCGAGCTGAAGGCCCTGATCGGCACCACCGCACAGTTGACCTTCAACCCTGTCATCAGCACCGGCAGTTCTGCCGACGCCACCCCCGGCATCGGCGAGATCATCCTGCCATCGCAGGAACAGCCGGGCCTGTATTACACGCTGGAAGCAACCCCCGTCGTCACCGGCGAGGAACTGACCAACGCCGTGCCCTCGACCGACCAGAACGGCGCGCCCTCGGTTGATTTCCGCTTCAACCCCACGGGCGCACGGAAATTCGGTGAATATACCAGCGCCAATGTCGGCCAGCCCTTCGCCATCGTGCTGGATAACGAGGTGATTTCGGCCCCGGTCATCCGGCAGGCGATTACCACAGGCTCGGGTCAGATTTCCGGCTCGATGGATTACGAATCGGCAAACCAGCTGGCCGTGCTGCTGCGCGCCGGCGCCCTGCCGGCCGAACTGACCTTTCTGGAAGAACGGACCATCGGTCCCGAACTGGGCCAGGACAGTATTGATGCAGGTCGTATCGCCGCCGCCGTGGGCTTTGTCGCGGTGATCTTTCTGATGGTCGCGTCCTATGGGCTGTTCGGGGTTTTCGCCTCGATCGCGCTGGCGGTGAACATGGGGCTGATCTTCGGCATTCTGTCTGCCATCGGGGCCACGCTGACCCTGCCGGGCATTGCCGGCATCGTTCTGACCATCGGTATGGCGGTGGATGCGAACGTGCTGGTATTCGAACGCATCCGCGAGGAATTGCGAACGGCCAAGGGGCCGGCGCGGGCCATCGACAAGGGCTATCAGAACGCCATGTCGGCCATTGTCGATGCCAACATCACCACGCTGATCATCGCGGCGATCCTGTTCGTGCTGGGTTCCGGCCCGGTCAAGGGTTTCGCCGTCACGCTGTCCATCGGCATCGTCACGTCGGTCTTTACTGCGCTTTGGGTGACGCGCCTGATGACCGTGACCTGGTTCGAGCGTCGCCGCCCCCGTACGATCGAGGTATGATATGGCTTTCCGTCTGAAACTTGTCCCCGCCGATACCAAGATCGACTTTTTCCGCTGGCAGTTCCTGACCTTCGGGTTGTCGACCTTGCTGGCGGTCGCCTCGGTCGTCTGCCTGTTGGTGATGGGGCTGAACTTCGGCATCGACTTCCGCGGCGGCACCACGATCCGCACCGAATCGGTGCAGCCCGTCGATGTCGGCGCCTATCGCCAGGCGCTTCAGCCGCTGAACCTGGGTGATGTCGCCATCACCGAGGTGTTCGACCCGACCTTTGGCCCCGAACAGAACGTGGCGCAGGTCCGCATCAGCGCCCAGGACGGCGCCGAGGCCGTCACCCCCGAAACCGTCGCGGCCGTCGAGGCCGCGCTGCAAGAGGTTGACCCCTCGATCACCTTTCCGTCTGTCGAATCGGTCGGTCCCAAGGTCTCGGGCGAGCTGATCCAGACGGCGGTTTATGCCGTCATCGCCTCGCTTGCGGCGATCTCGATCTATATCTGGCTGCGGTTCGAATGGCAGTTCGCGGTGGGGGCGCTGGTCTCGCTGGTCCATGACGTCCTGATCACCATGGGCGTGTTCAGCCTGTTCCAGATCAAGTTCGACCTGACCACCATCGCGGCGCTGCTGACCATCCTGGGCTATTCGATCAACGATACCGTGGTGGTGTTTGACCGGCTTCGCGAAAACCTGATGAAGTACAAGAAAACCCCGCTGCGCGACCTGATGAATCTGTCGGTGAACGAGACGCTGTCGCGGACGGTCATGACATCGGGCACCACGCTGGTGGCGCTGATCGCGCTGCTGGTGCTGGGCGGCGACGTGATCCGTGGCTTTGTCTTTGCGATCACCTTCGGCATCGTCATCGGCACCTATTCGTCGGTCTATGTGGCCAAGAACGTGGTTCTGTGGCTGGGCGTGAAACGTGACTGGTCCAAGCCCGATCCCAAGGCCGCCGGCACCCAGTTCACCGATCCCGAGGCCCAGTGATGGCGATCGAGCCCACGGATTTCGCGGGGGCGGTGCCGGTGGATGGCTATGGGCCAGGTTTTTTCCGCGTGGGCGAAAAGGTGCATCACGGCCCGGTGCTGGTCTTGCAGGGCGGGGCGCAGGGCTGGGCCGGGCTTGATGACCGCGCGCCCCTGCTGGCGCTGGCCGGACGGGTGGATGTGCTGTTTCTTGGCATGGGCGCGGACATCGCCCGCCCGCCCGCCGATCTGGTCGCAGCACTGGAAGCCGCCGGGATCGCGGTCGAGGCCATGGCCTCGCCCACGGCCGCGCGGACCTATAATGTCACCCTGTCCGAGGGCCGCCGGGTCGCCTGTGCGCTGATCCCGGTATGAGCCTGCTGGGCGTCCACGATCTTGCCGTGGCACGCGGCGGGATGCGGGCGGTCGAAGGCGTTTCCTTCACATTGGATGCCGGTCAGGCGCTGATCCTGCGCGGGCCGAATGGCGTGGGCAAGACCACGCTGTTGCGCACGGTTGCGGGGTTGCAGCCACCCGTGGCGGGCCGGATCGAGATGGCCGATGATAGCGTCGCCTATGCGGCTCATGCAGACGGGTTGAAGGGGGCGTTGACCGTGGCCGAAAACCTGCGGTTCTGGGCGCGGGTGTTCGGCGGTCAGGTTGGTGCGGCGGTTCAGGCGATGAACCTTGGCGGGCTGGCGGACCGGCCTGCCGCCAGTCTTTCGGCAGGGCAAAAACGGCGATTGGGGCTGGCGCGGCTGATGGTCACGGGGCGGCCCATCTGGGTGCTGGACGAACCGACCGTGTCGCTTGATGCGGATTCGGTGGCGTTGTTCGCGGCGGCCATCCGGGCGCATCTGGCCGGCGGCGGTGCGGCGCTGATGGCCACGCATATTGATCTGGCGCTGGACGAGGCCGGGGCGCTGGACCTCAGCGCCTATCGCGCGAGGCCGGGCAAGGTTGATCGGCCCGCCGGGTTCAATGAGGCCTTTGCATGAGGGGTGCTTCGGTTCAGCCGTCCCTCCCGGTGGGCACCACCGGGCAGCGCCTGCCTGCCCCCCGGCAGACGCTTTCGCGCCCGCCCAGACAGGCGCTGCTCTCTGCACCCATGCGGGGCGGCTTATGATCGCCCTTCTTCTCCGCGATCTGACCCTTGCCACCCGTGCGGGCGGCGGCTTTGGTCTTGGCCTTGCCTTCTTCCTGATCCTCTGCACGCTGGTCCCCTTTGGCGTCGGCCCGCAGGGCGCCACGCTGGCGCTGATCGCGCCGGGTATCCTATGGGTCGGCGCGCTTCTGGCCTGCCTGCTGTCGCTGGACCGCATCTTCGCGCTGGATTTCGAGGATGGCAGTCTGGACCTTTTGGCCACCGCGCCGATCCCGCTGGAGGGCGTCGTCGCCACCAAAGCCCTTGCGCATTGGATCACCACCGGCCTGCCGCTGGTCGTGGCCGCGCCGATGTTCGGGTTGCTGCTGCAACTGCCTTCCGGGGCTGTGCCCTGGTTGATGGTCTCGATGCTGATCGGCACACCGGCGCTGTCGATGCTGGGGGCATTTGGTGCGGCGCTGACGGTGGGGCTGCGGCGCGGCGGGCTACTTATGTCGCTCTTGGTTCTGCCGCTTTATATCCCCACGCTGATCTTCGGGGCCGAGGTCATCCGGCGCGGCACCGAGGGCGGCAGCTTGGCCACCCCGCTGGCCTTTCTGGCCGGAATCACGGCGGCCACCTTGGCCCTGATACCATTCGCCGCAGCCGCCGCGCTGCGGGTCAATCTGCGGTGATCGGGCTTGAGGCCCGCCCAAGCCGTCGCTAGGGAAAGATCATGTCGATCTGGGAATATGCAAATCCTGTCAAGTTCATGCGCCTGTCGGGTGCTATCCTGCCCTTTGCTGTGGCGGGGGCGGTGATCTGCATGGTGGGCGGGCTGATCTGGGGCTTTCTGACGCCCGAGGATTACAAGCAGGGCTCGACCGTCAAGATCGTCTTCCTGCATGTGCCCGCTGCGATGATGGCGATCAATATCTGGGTGATGATGCTGGTCGCGTCGCTGATCTGGCTGATCCGCCGCCACCATGTTTCCGCGCTGGCCGCCAAGGCCGCGGCCCCCATTGGCGCCGTCATGACGCTGATCGCGCTGGCAACCGGGGCGATCTGGGGTCAGCCGATGTGGGGCAGCTGGTGGGAATGGGACCCGCGCCTGACCAGTTTCCTGATCCTGTTTCTGTTCTATATCGGCTATATCGCCCTGTGGTCGGCGATCGAGGATCCCGACAGCGCCGCCGATCTGACCGGCTGGCTGTGCCTGGTTGGCTCGGTCTTTGCGCTGCTTTCGCGCTATGCCGTGCTGTTCTGGAATCAGGGGCTGCATCAGGGTGCCAGCCTTTCGGTCGCGCCGGGCGAGCGAATGAGCGCGGTCTATCGCTATCCGCTGTATCTGACGATGCTGGGATTCTTTCTGTTATTCGTGGCGCTGCTGCTGATCCGCACGCGCACGGAAATTCGCCGCCGCCGACTGGCGGCCTTGCAGGCGCGGGAGGCGCGGGCGTGATGATCGAGTTGGGGAAATATGCGGGCACGGTGCTGGCGGCCTATGGCGTGTCGCTGCTGTTGCTTGCCGGGCTGATCTTGCAGACGGTTGCGGCCAATGCCCGCGCCCGCCGCGCCTTGGAGGCTGAGAACGGGAATGGCTAGGATTTCACCCCTGATGATCGCGCCGCCGCTGATCTTTGCGGCGCTGGCCGGGATCTTGTTGTGGGGCATGGACCGGGACAATCCCGAGCAACTGCCATCCACCTTTGTCGGGCGCGATGCGCCGGCGCTGCCGGTCACGACCTTGCCGGGCAAGGTGCAGCTGACCGACGAGATGCTGCGCCAGCCAGGCGTGAAGCTGGTGAATTTCTGGGCCAGCTGGTGCCCGCCCTGCCGGGCCGAGCATCCGACGCTGACCGAGCTGTCCAAGACCATGCCGGTTTATGGCGTCGATCTGAAGGACCCCGAACCGCAGGCCGTGCGCTTTCTGGACGAGTATGGCGACCCGTTCCACGCCATCGCCACCGATCCGAACGGGCGCGGGGCGATTGACTGGGGCGTGACCGCCCCGCCCGAGACCTTCATCGTCGATGGCGAGGGCAAGGTGCTGTTCCGTTTTGCCGGGCCCTTGGTGCGCGAGGATTACACCAACCGCTTCCTGCCAGAGCTTGAAAAGGCACTGGCTGCCGAATAGGGGGCTGCCGCCCCCTCGGCCGCCAGGCGGCCTCACCCCTGCGGATATTTTCATGAAGAAGAAGCCCGGCTTGCCACTGGCGGTTGTGCGGGCCAGACTGCCCCTGTTGGGATTGCGGAGGGGATGAGATGAAAACCGGATTTTCACTGGTGACGGCGCTGCTTCTGGCGGGGGCGGCTTATGGGCAAGAGGCGGCCGACGCCGTGGCGCCCGAGGCTGCGACCGAGGCTGCAACGGTAGATGCCTTTGCCGGGTTGGGGCAGGCTGCAAAGGATGCGATGGCTGCAAAGCTGGCCGGGCAACCGGTGGCAGGCAAGGACTGGATGGTGACGGCGGCGCATCCGCTGGCGGTCGAGGCCGGGGCAAAGGTGCTGGCGGCAGGCGGAAGTGCCGCCGATGCGATGGTCGCCGTTCAGGTGGTGCTGGGGCTGGTCGAGCCGCAAAGCAGCGGTCTGGGCGGTGGTGCCTTTCTGGTCTGGTATGACGCGGCATCGGGTCAGATGACGACATTGGATGCGCGTGAGATGGCACCGGCCGCCGCGACGCCCACGCTGTTCCAGGACGAGGCAGGCGAGCCGCTGGAGTTCATGGAGGCTGTTGTCGGTGGTCGGTCGGTCGGCGTGCCCGGCACGCCCGCGTTACTGGAAGAGGCGCATCGGCGATGGGGCAAGTCGAACTGGGCCACGTTGTTCGCCGATGGTATCCGGCTGGCGGATGAGGGTTTTTCTGTCAGTCCGCGTCTGGCCGAACTGGTCGCGGGCGAGGGCGAGGCGCTGCAATCTGACCCGGCGACGACCGCCTATTTCTTTCCCGGCGGCGCTGCGGTTGCGGCGGGTGATGTGCTGAAGAACCCCGATTATGCCGAAACCCTGCGGGTGCTGGCGCGTGACGGGGTCGATGGGTTTTACGGCGGGGTGATCGGTGCCGATATCGTGGCCGCCGTGCGTGGCCATGCCAGCAATCCCGGCGTGATGACGGCCGATGACATGGGCCGTTATCGCGTGGTCGAGCGGGCGCCGGTCTGCGTGGAATACCGGGCGCATGATGTCTGTGGCATGGGGCCTCCGTCATCAGGTGGGCTGACGGTGGGGCAGATATTGGGAATGCTGGGCGGTTATGATCTGGCCGCTTTGGGGCATGACAATGCGGCAAGCTGGCGGCTGATCGCGGATGCCTCGCGTTTGGCCTTTGCTGATCGGGGGCGCTATATGGCCGACGCTGATTTCGTGCCGATGCCGACCGAGGGGCTGATCGCGCCTGAATACCTGGCCGAGCGTGGGGCGCTGCTGGCGGGCGATGATGCCCTGCCCGAGGTCAGCGCCGGTTCGCCGGGCTGGTCCCATGCGATGCTGTGGGGGCAGGATTCGGCGCTTGAGCTGCCCTCGACCACGCATATCGCCATTGTCGATGCCGACGGGAATGCGCTGTCCATGACCTCGACCATCGAGAACGGCTTTGGATCGCGGGTCATGGCGGCTGGTTTTCTGCTGAACAACGAGTTGACCGATTTCAGTTTCGAGACCCATGACGAGGCCGGCTATCCCATCGCCAATGTGGTCGAGCCGGGCAAGCGGCCGCGGTCCTCGATGGCGCCGAGCATGGTCATGAAGGATGGCAAGCCCGTACTGGTCATCGGCTCGCCCGGTGGCAGCCGCATCATCGGCTATGTCGCCAAGGCCATAATCGGGAATCTGGATTGGGGGCTGGATGTGCAGCAGGCCATCGACCTGCCGAATGTCCTCAGCCGATTCGGCCCGTTGGATGTCGAGGCGGGCACCGGTGCCACCCAGATGGTGCAGGCGCTGATGGATCTGGGTTTCGAGGTGAACGAGACCGAGCTGAACAGCGGGCTGCAAGGCATCGCCATCACGCCCGAGGGGCTGGAAGGCGGGGCCGATCCCCGGCGCGAAGGGATTGCGCTTGGCGGCTGATCGGCGAATGGCTGCAGGATTGGCCTGGGTGGCGGTTGGTTCAGGTTGAACTGGCAGGTCGCTCGGCTGCAAAGGGGCAATGTGGCGCTGGTGGACCAGATACTGAAGCGGTTGGGACAGTAGCGCTGGAATCGCGGGGCGGTTGAGGCCAGTCGCGATATTTCTTGGAGGGATCAGATCATGAAACGCCGTGATTTTCTGGCCAGCGGGGCCGTGGGTGCCGCAGGTATGGGCCTTGCCAGCCCGGCCATTGCGCAAAGCGCGCCGGTGCTGCAATGGCGGCTGCAATCCAGCTATCCCAAATCGCTGGACACGATCTATGGCGCGTCCGAAACCTTTGCCAAGGCGGTGCATGAGGCCTCGGACGGGAATTTCCAGATCCAGGTTTTCGCGGCGGGCGAGATCGTGCCGCCCCTGGCCATCGTCGAGGGTGTGCAAAGCGGCACGGTCGAGATGGGGCAGACCGGGTCCTATTTCTATATCGGTCTGGATCCGGCTTTCGCATTCGGAACCAGCCTGCCATTTGGGCCGAACACCCGGTTCCAGCAGGCCTGGTTCACCGAAATGGGCGGCAATGATTTGTTCAACGAATTTCTGGGTGGCTACAATATCCACCACCTGCCGCTTGGTGGAACCGGCGCGCAGATGGGGGGCTGGTTCCGCAAGGAAATCAACTCGATCGCCGATCTGAAGGGGTTGAAGATGCGGATCGGCGGGCTTTCGGGCATGATCCTGCAAAAGCTGGGACTGGTGCCCAGCCAGATCGCGGCGGGCGATGTCTATCCCTCGCTGGAACGTGGCACCATCGACGCGGCAGAGTTCGTCGGTCCCTATGACGACGAGAAGCTGGGCCTGTCCAAGGTTGCGCCCTATTATTACTATCCCGGCTTCTGGGAAGGCGCGGCCACGCTGAGCCTGTTCATCGGGCTGGACAAGTGGAACGAACTGCCCGACCGCTATCGCAGCATCCTGACCACGGCGGCCGGCTATGCGGGTGCGCTGCAACTGGCGAAATACGACGCCCAGAACGCCGAGGCACTGCGGCGGCTGGTTGCGGCCGGGGCACAGTTGCGGGTCTTTCCCGGCGACGTGCTGGAGGCAAGCTATAACGCCGCGAAGGAGTTCTATGCCGAAACGGCGGCGAAAAGCCCGGCTTTCAAGACGCTGTATGATCACCAGATGGCCTTCAGGGATGCGTCGCTGCCGTGGTTGCAGATCTCGGAATATGCCTATGACACATTGTTGTTGCAGGCGGCGCAGCAGGGGGTGAACTAGGCGCTGCCCCATGCAGCGCCATCCCATGTCATTGCCCCTGACGGCCTTTGTGCACGGGCTGGCGGATCATCAACCGTGACGCGGCCGCACCCGCGCCACGCTGGCCCGCTTCGCCACTGATGCATAAAGGCCAGCCAGGCGCGGCCTGACGGCCAATGAAACGGGATCGTCGCCAAAGAACTCGATCAGCATATAGGCATAGAGATCCAGCGCGCTGACCCCGCTGGCCAGCAGGAACGGCGCGCCCATGATGGCCTGATCCATCAGCGTGAACTGGTCGAGCAACCGCCGGCGCGCATTGTCGACCAGCGCCGGATGGCTTCGCGGATCGTCAAGAAATCGCTCGGGGTGGTTGAACTGGATGAAGGTCATGTAGGGGCTTGCGGCCATATAGATCAGCCAGCGCAGAAACCGCGCCCTGTCGGGATGGTCAGGGGCGGGAACAAGCGATGGCTGGGGGTGGTGCTCGCCCAAGGCGATGATGATGGCGGCGGTCTCGCCGATGATCTCGCCTGACGGGAATGCGAGGGCGGGAACCTGCCCGGTCGGGTTCAGGGCCAGATAGTCCGGCGACCTGTGCGCGCCGGCCGCCATGTCCACGGCGACCCGCTGATAGGGGACCTGCATCTCGTCGAGCAAAAGTTCGACGACCATCGCCCCGGACATCTTTTCCCAGAAAAGCCGGTAATGACCTGTTTCGACTTTCGCCATTGCGCACCTCATTCAGCCAGGCGCCAGTCAGCTGTTGGCCGTCAACGGATCTATCACCTGCGGGATTTCCGTGATCGTGGCGACGGGGATGCCCGACAGCTCGGAATGCCGTAGGATCGCCGCCTCGCTGTCTGCCAGGTAAATGCAGAAGGTCTTGTCACTTGCCACATAGGTCTGGACCCATTGGATTCCCGTGCCGATCCGGTCCAGCGCCTGATTTGACGCGCGGGCGGCACCGCAAAGCTCGGCAACCGACATTTGGCCGATCGCGGGAATGTCACGCTCGATCATGAAGCGTTTCAACTGTGTCATCGTACGTTCCTTTCTTGTTCACGGTTTCTGGCAGCGCGCCGGGCGCAGTGTCAGTCAAATCGACCCAGCCCCGCCAGACTTCGCGCCCGGTTGGGCGAGACGGCCAGCGCGGCCTTGTAGGTGTCTGTTGCTTCCTCGGCCCGCTGCATTGCGGCCAGCATATCGCCCAGTAACTCGCGCGCGGGCAGGACATGGCCGGGGGTGACCGGGGCTTTGCCAACGGCATCCTCGGTCTCGGCAGCGGCTTGCATCAGCGACAGTCCCGCATCGCGGTCGACCTCGTTGAAGGTCGCCCAGGCCTTGATCGCGCCCAACTGAGCGTCGGTCAGCCTTGCCCAATCGTCAAGGCCACGGTCGGCCATCACCTTGCGCAGCGCGGCAAGCCGGGTCTGCGCCACCTGCGCCGCCGCCGGATCGTTCGACATCACGGCCCCCAGACCCTTTGCATACCAGGTGATCGCCACGGCCTGCGGGAAACGGTCCCAGCTGATCGCCGCATGGGCAGCCGGCACCAGCGCGGCAGTGGCGGCCCAATCGCCGCTTTCCAGGGCGACCCGTGCCGGCGCGGCGGCAAGCGCATAGGCCGAGCCGAAATCGTCCTCGATCCTTGCCTGCCCCAGCAGGGCGGCAACCTCGGCGGCGGCGGCTTCGGTCCGCCCCTGCTGTAGCAGCGCATAGACAAGGTAATCTTGCGCATGGGCGTAATGCCACGAGACCAGAGCGCCCGCCATGGGCTGATCCAGCGCCGCTGCGGCCGAGCGCCGGTTCCGGGCCTCGACCTCGGCCCATTTTCCAAGCCGGACGAAGATATGCGACGGCATGTGCAGCGCATGCGGCACATCGGGGGCCATCTTGTCATAGCCCTCGGCAAATTCAGCGGCCCTGTCGGCCAGCGCCGGATGGTCATAGGCATGGATGGCATAGTGGAAGGGCGCCGGATGGTCCGGTGCCTTCCGGTGCAGAGCCTCCAGCATGGCGCCGGCCTTGGTCCGGGTCGGAAAACCGGGGTCTCCGGGCGCGGCGGTGGCCAGCATCGCAAGGGCAGCGAATGCGCCGGCGTCCACGTCCTCGGGATAGTCCAGGGCCAGTGTCTGCTGATCCGCCGCCCAGGCCCTCAGCCGTTCCGGGTAAGGTTCGGCAGCCTTGGCATAAAAGGCGGTCACAGCAGTGATATAGGCGGCTTCACGCGGGGTAGGTGCGGCGATCCGGCTTAGCCGTTCCACCGCTTCAAGACCGATGGCCAGCGCCGCATCCGACTGCCCGCCGTGCCATGTCGGTTGGAACTGGGTCATCGCCACGCCCCATATGGCCATCGCGCAGGTGGGATCGGCTGCGGCCGAGGCGCGGAACCGATCCTCGGCCTGATCGTAGGCCATATGATGCAGCAGCACGAGGCCTTGGGTGAAGCGATCCTGTGCGGCGCCGGTGCAGGTGATCGGAAAGCCGACCTTGCCCAACCCGGCCATGTCATCATCGGCGCTGGCGGTGGCCGCGAAGGCCACGCCGCATAGCACGAGAAGAAAGAATGGCGGTCTGCGCATCATGGTGTTCCCTGTTCATGTTCGAGCCCCGCATCAAGCGGCGTCCACCGGCAACATCTGTCAGATCTGTGCCGAGGCGGGATCAAAGACCCCGCAGGAATGCCGCTGAACCTGCCAGCCCGGATGGTCCTTGGCCCAGTCTGCCGCCAGAAACTGTGCGCTGGTCATGCATTGGATCAATGTCATGTCGGTCAGCAGGCGGGTTTCGGTCCGGCAGCTATCGGGCGCGCCTGTCAGGCAGGCGACGAGGATGAATTCAATCATGGTGCCCTCATGGAATGGGGGCGAGCTCGCTATGGGTAAGATTTGACTGTAGGAAATTTCCCGATTCCCGCAGAGGTCCACTTTACGTCTGTTTGTGGGGGCCAATTACAGGCAGGGTCGCACGGCCTCGCGCAGCAGCACGACATTCCGCTCGATCTCTGTGACGGGGACGGCGGCGAAGCCGAGATGCAGGGCCTCGGGCGCGCCGCCGCCATAGCAATAGACCCCCATCGGGCGCGCGACCAGGCCAGCCGCCGCGGCGTGGCGCGCCACCTTGATACCCGACACGCCATCGGGAAGATGCGCGATGATCTGCAACCCGCCGGCCGGGCATTCGATCCGCAGCAGATCACCAAAATGGCGCTGCAACATCTCGATCAGGCGGGCGCGCCGCGAGCGATAGCGCTTGCGCATCCGGGTGATGTGGCGGGCGAAATCGCCATCGCGGATCAGGTCCGCCAAAGCAGCCTGGATATGCAGGGCCGGCTCGACGCCCTGACGAAAAACTTCGGTCTCGAAACGCTCGACCAGATCGACCGGAACGACAAAATAGGCGGTTCGGATCGCCGGAACCAGAACCTTCGAGAACGTCCCGACATAAAGCACCCGACCCGATCCGCGCGAGTGCAGGGTTGGAAGCGGCGCGCCATCAAGACGGAACTCGCTGTCATAGTCATCCTCGATGATCCAGGCTTTGATTTGCGCGGCCCAGTCCAGCAGCATGGTCCGCCGCGCGTCCGACAAGGATGTGCCCGTCGGCCATTGATGGGCCGGGGTCAGATAGGCGCCGGCGCATTCGATCCTGCGCCGGACCAGGTCATCAATGCAGGCGCCCTTGTCATCGACCGGCACCAGCAGCAGATCATGGCCGATGCTGGCCAGAACGCGCTTGGCGACGACATAGCCGGGATCCTCGACCATGATCCGCGATCCGGGCCGCCACATGACGCTGGCGATCGCACGGATCGCGGCGCGGGTTGATGTCACGACGATGACCTGTTCGGCACGACAGACTACGCCGCGCGACATGTTCAGATATTTGGCCAGTTCCTGCCGCAGGGGACCATAACCGCCGGGATGCGCGTAATCGAGAATGGACTGGTCGCTGCGCAGGGCATGCCGGCGCAGCAGCCGGGACCAGCGCAGACGCGGGAATGCGTCCAGGGCGGGGACGCCCGGCTGAAAGGCCAGCGCCGCCGGCTCGCCGATAAATTCGTCCAGATCCTGCGGGCGAAACTGGTCGTGCGCACGCAGGGTTCGAAACAGCGTTCTGGTTTCCTGGGCACCATCAGGTCCCGGTGCGCCCGGCGCCAGCGCCACGCGCGTGCCAGAACCCCGGATCGTTTCCAAAAAGCCCTCGGCAATCAGTTGGTCATAGGCCCTTGCACAAGTATTGCGCGAGACGCCCAGATCACGCGCCATCGCCCGCGAAGCCGGCAGAAAGCTGCCCTGGCGCAAATTCCTTTCGACCATCGCCAGACGAAGCTGCTCGGTGATCTGTTTGTACAGCGGGGCCGGACTTTCACGATCAAGAACGATCCAGTTCAGCAGGGCCTTTTGTCGGGATGAGCGCCTTTTCATCAGCGTTGATCCATTCGCTCAGTAGACCTGGACTGTCAGGATAGCACAGATTCACGCTGGTCCGTTGCCCTGCTGCCTTTCACTGGCCCATGCTGCTTGCGGCGATGGCTATGACGCGAAAGGTCCGCCATCGTCGCCACGATCGTTTCGGTCCGGCATCAGAGTGGCAACCACAGTTCCCAAAAAGCAAAGCAAAGCCGCGAAAAGAAAGACATAGCTGCTGCTGATCGGATAAAGATGCGCGCTGGCCAGAATTGCCAGCGCGGTGATCAGGCCCACCGCGGCCGAATATATGCCCGAGGCGCTTGAAAGAAATTCAGGCGCAATGCTTTGCCGCATATAGAAAGCAACGCCGATCTGGGTAAAACCAAGTGTCGCCCCTTGCAGAAGTTGAACAACAAGGGTCGGCGCAAGTTCAGCCGAAAGCCCGAAAATTCCCCATCGCAGGATACCCGCGATGCAGGCGATACGGATGATCTTTCCGGCCGACAGTCGGGCGGTAATGCGTTTGCCAAGCACGAAGGCAACAATTTCCACACCAACGCCTATGCTCCAGAAAATGCCAATGGCCGAGGTCGAGTGCCCGGCCTCCATCCAGCGAAATGTGCTGTAGGCGTAAAAGACGCCATGGCATGCCTGGGAAATTGCCGCACTGCCAAGCAGGACAAGAAAGCCGCGGCTGCGTAAAGCGCGCGATATTGCCGCGAATGTAATCGCAGCTTGGGCATCCCGCGCACGGGATGGAAGCCCGCGGGATGTAACAAGCTGCGCCATCAGGGCCGCCAGCAGCAGCCATATGATCGCCCTTGCATCGAACCAGTCGACAAGAAATCCACAAAGCAGGGTCGTCGCCACAACAGATGCCGACCCCCAGGCACGAACCTGTCCGAAATCCAGCCGGAAAACCGTCAGATTTGCGATCAGGATGGATTCGGCCAGTGGCACAAGCGGCGAGACGAGCGACCGGTAAATAAGAAAGACCGCAACCACCAGAACCGCGCCGGTGATTGTCGTCATGGCGAATGTCGCACAGATCGCACCGACGATCAGCCCGATCAGGATCGTCTTGTTTCGCCGGGTACGGTCGGCCAGCGTGCCGACCAAGGGGTTGATGACAACGGCGATGATTGCCGCTGCCGCCATGCATGTCCCGATGGTCGCCTCGCCAAGCCCTTGGGCCTTCAGCCAAAGCGGCATGAACGTGATTCCGATGGCTATCTGCGCATAGAGCGCAATATAGAACGCGTAGAACACCATGTTCTGCCATCCCCCGAACCAACCGTTTCCTGAAGAAATCCACCATTGCAAGCGGGATTGGAAGCCGGCGCTGAAGTTTTCGGGGCGATGGCGGGATCACGGAATGATCTTTCCGCGACCTGTCGCACAGGGACAAATCCCCGGCGCGGCCGCCAGGTCATCTTTCAAAAAACAACGAAAAACAAATGCCTGACCAGAGGAATCCTGGCAGGTGCAAAGGGCGCCTTCCTATGTTGAAAAGCCCCCGGCGCGAACCTGACGCATTCCGGGTTTTGGGGCACGGCAAACCCCCGATGATTTTTTTCGGGGGTTTGCTTCTACAGCGATACCGAATGACCTCGGAGAGGGGCTCATTTCTCATGATCTCTGAAGGGATTGTATGAGTGGGGACCGCATCCCAGAGATGACACTGTGATCAGTCAGGCCCATGCCAGGGATCTCGGTGACGCTCAGCACCAATGACACATTGACAGGGACGAGGGTCCAAATGCCTGCCTTTCGACCGGTGACACAGGTTCTTTGGCACCGGTCGGCCTTTGCAGACTCGTCGGTCTCCTGTCGGCGCACATCCTCGCAGTGGCCCTGAACCGACACGATGGATATGCCTATGTCGTAGCAATGGGCCGCCATGGTGATATCGGTCATGCTGAGCGGGAAGGGGCGCTCGGAGCAGGGCCGGGCCGAGTTCGTCAGACGGCGCATGCTTGTGCTGGACGGGCTGGCCCGCATCGGGCTGTCGGTTCCAGTCCCGCCCGACGGTGCCTTTTACGTCTATTTCGATGTCAGCAGTACCCGTCTGACCGCTTGGGAGGTCTGCGAGCGGGTGCTGGAAGAGGTCCATGTCGCGCTGACACCGGGGAAGGATTTCGGCGCGTGCGGTGCAGACAGATATGTGCGGCTGTCCTATGCGGCCTCCAGCGAGAACCTGGAGGAGGCCATGCGGCGGCTCGGCCGGTTCATGGATCGCTTGGCCGAAAGCACCAAAGCGTTGCGCGCAGCCAGCGCATAGGCCGATGTTCGGCGGGCGGGTGAGGCGATGGCGATACGGCGCACCGGCGGTCGTTGGCATCCGTGGTGGTTGCCGGCGACCCGCCAAACCGACCCCACGAGCCTCACTTTATCAAGGCGACCACCTGGCGGAACATCGGATGCTCAGCGGTCTGAAGCCACTCGAACGCGACCATTTCGGTGGTGACGATCTCGGCCCCATGCCGCGCCATCCGACGCAAGGCGGCTTCCTTGTTTTCTGGTGTGCGAGAACCAATCGCATCGCGCGCGACGAAGGTTCTGCGAGAGGCGGCGAGCAGGCCGAGAACGGTCTGCTGGACGCAGACATGCGCCTCGCATCCGAGGACGATCACCTCGGCATCGGAAGGCACCAGATCCAGAAAACCATCCTCCCGGCAGGCGTTGAAGGATTGCTTGTGCACCAGCGGGTACTGTTCCACCGGGATCTCGCTCACCGTGACACCAAGGCCCTTGGCGTTCTGTTCTGTGAACAGGCGCGGAACGTCCAGCAGTCTTGCGATCTGGATCAGTCGGCTGGCGTTCCTGACAGTGATCTCGCCCTCATGGATCGCCGGCATGAGTCGCGCCTGAAAGTCGATCGTGAGCAGCAGTGATCGAGCCGGATCAATTGTCCGCATGGCGCAGGCCTTGCCCAAGCTGTTCAACCCTGCTGTCGACATAGGTCTCCATCAGCTCGGGAGCCGAAGCACCGAACATTCGAATGCGGCCGGTATGTAGCAGCAGCAGAAGCCCGGCAGCATGGGCGAAGCAGTCGACCATCAGCAGATTGCCCTGCTGCCGCGACGCACCCAGTTCAACTGCGGCCTCAGCGATGGGATGCAAGGCGGCCTCCAGTGCGGCGTTCAGACGCAAATCCCGGTCTTGCCCCAGTCCGGCCGGCTTCATGCCGCCACGAAACAGGTAGAAACCAAGGTCCAGATCACGAGGGTTCGCGGCATAGAACTGGAAGAAGGACATCGCAGCGGCTTTCAGCTTTTGATGGGGCGAACTCGCGTGTGAGACCGCAGAGCCGACCTCGGCACCAAGCGATTCCAGCGAGGTCTGCAGCACTTCGGCATACATCGCCTCCTTGGAGTCGAAGTGAAAATAGAGCGCTGCTGGCGTATAGCCCGCGCGCACGGCGATGGCCCGGAGACTTGCCCCGTCCAATCCTTCTTCAGCAAAGACCTGCCGCGCCGCATCAAGGATCAACTCGCGCTTGCGCTCGCTTACGGCCTCTCGTCGGCTTTGCCGGTTTTCAGTCATCGTGCCTCCGAATCTTTCTTGACCGAATCTAACACTGTTTAGTAATTTAACGTTGTTAAAATTTTTGAACGCAATGGAGAATCATCATGTTGATGTCGGCCGAGGAATACCGGGAGTCGTTGCGAGTCTACAAACCGCGCGTCTTCGTGAATGGAAATGCTGTTGAGAGTGTCGCTGACCACCCCCTGCTGGCACCGGGCATTGCTGCCGTCGGTGTCACCTATGATTTCGCGCGGCAGGAAAGGCATCTGCCGATCATGACAGCGCGGCAAGGAACGTCCGGGAAAGTCGTCAACCGGATGCTGCATATCAACGAGACATCTCAGGATCTTCTCTACAAGCTCGAGGCGGTACGACTGGTGTGCCGGGCATCCGGCTGCGCACAGCGCTACCTGACCCATGATGCGCTGAACGGCATCTACCAGGCGACGAAGCTGACCGACGACCGTCATGGCACGGATTACGGTCAGCGCTTCCTGAACTATCTTCACGATATTCAGGACCGCGATCTGACGCTTGGCGTCGCGATGACGGATGCCAAGGGTGATCGGTCCAAGCGCCCGGGTCAGCAAGTGAACCCCGATGTTTATGTGCACATCAAGGAACGGCGGAAGGACGGCATCGTCATCCGTGGCACCAAGGCGATCGTCACCGGCGCACCCTATATGCACGAGTTTCTGGTCATGCCCTGCCGCACCCATGCCCCGGAAGACAGCGCCTTTGCAGTCTGCTGCGCTGTTCCTTGCGACGCCCCCGGCGTGACCATTATCTCGCGGCCAGCTGGCCAACCCGGACAGGCATCGGCAAAGTTTTCGGGCAAATATGGTCAGGCGGTGGCCATGGTGGTGTTCGATGATGTGTTTGTGCCCCATGACCGGGTGTTCCTGGCGGGCGAGACTGAGGAAGGCGGCTATCTGACAACATCCTATGCCACCCATCATCGCCATTCCTGCATCGGCGCCCGCGCCGGCTTTGGCGATCTGCTGATCGGCGCCGGCGCGCTGATGATCGAGGCGAATGGTCTTGATGCCGACAGGCACTCGCATATCCGCGAGGCGATGGTCGAACTCATTACCATCACCGAAAGCTTCTACGCCTGCGGTGTCGCCTCATCGGTCTATTGCACCAAGGACCCGGCTGGATCGGTGATGCCCGATGCCGTCTTCTCGAATATCGGAAAACTGCTGCTGGCCACCAAGATCTACGACATGCACCGTGTGGCCCACTATGTTTCCGGCGGCCTGATCGTCTCGCTGCCCGGCCCTGATGAAGACCATAACCCCGAGACCAAGGCCTCGATCGCAGCCGTGATGGGCGGCCGGGCCGATATCCCCACGGAGCAGCGTGCCGAAGTGGCGCGCTTCATCGAGGATCTGACGGTCTCGCACGAGGCTGGCTGGTACTCGGTCATCTCGCTGCATGGCGGTGGCTCGCCCGAAGCGATGAAGCGCGAGATCTGGCGCAACTATCCCGTCATGGAAAAGGCGGAACTGGTGTCAAGCCTTCTCGAGCGCGGCATCCTGAACGAAGGTCAGCGCGCCTCCAAACAGCCTGGCCGGTGTTGCGCGACAGGCTGCGAGGTGCCGGAGGCGCCCAAAGCCTCCGCGGCGAGTGCGATTGAGACCACCGCCGGCGAATAGCTTTTGCCATCGGTCGCTTTGCCACCCCGGACGCCTTCGTCCGGGGTGGCGTTCATGAAGGATGGGAGCGCGAGATGGGGTGCACCGGCTCTCGACTTACCGCCTGACGAACCTCTGCTCCTGAACCTCCTTGCCCCATTGTGCCCCTGGGCGTTCTTCGGCCAGGTCGAAGCCACAGCTCTCATAGAGGTGTCGTGCGGCATTGAGGCCGCTGAAGGTCCAGAGATGGGACTCGGTGAAGCCCTGAGCGTCGACAAACTCCAGGGCGGAGGTCAACAGCTTGCGACCGATGCCGCGACCCCTGATGCGGTCGTCGACGATGAACCAGCGCAGATGCGCGATGCCCTCACCCAGATCCTCACCGTCGATTGCGACCGAGCCGACGATCTGGTTGCCCTGCATCGCGACCCAGATCTGGTTCTTGGGATGGCCAAGGCGGTCGTAGAATTCGGCAAGCCCGCGCGCGACCACGGATTCGAAGGGCTGCCCGAATCCAGAGTTGCGGGCATAAAAATGCGCGTGAAGCTGCGTGATCCGCGCAATTTGGCCGGTCTGGTAGCCGGCGACGACTCGAGTCTCGGACAGCATGTCTTGTCCTTTCATTCTGCTGCCTTCAATCCGGCCGTCACGCTTCACCCCGCGACGGTCGCACGATCCATGATCCGCTTCGCCGTGTTCTGATCGATCGCCAGCGCCATCGTGCCGAAATGCGATCCCCAGGCGCCGGATATCCCGGCGCTGCGCGTCGCCAGAAAGGCGTCTGCGATCTGGTTCGGGCTATAGCGCAGCAGTTCCGCCGCCTGAAGCAGCCGGGCAATGGCTTCGGTCATGGGTCGTGCCAGAAACTCGTCATCCAGCGCCTCGTGGATCAATCGCTCGGTCAGACCCTTCATGGCGTCGAAACGCGCATCCTGACCGCGCAGGGGGCGCACCTCGTCCAGCAACGCCTCGATGGTGCGCGGATCTTTCTGCATGGCGCGACGGACATCCATGCACATCATGTTGGCGGTGCCTTCCCAGATGCTGTTCAGCGGCGCCTCACGATAGAGCCGCGCCATTGGGTTTTCCTCGATGAAGCCGTTGCCGCCATGGCATTGCAGCGCCTCATTGGCGATTGCGGGCGCACGCGAGCAGTTGAAGAACTTGGCCGCCGGAGTGGCAACGCGGGCCAGCAGGCGTTGGTGTTCATCGCTGTCCAGATCGTCGGTAGCCCGTGCCACGCGAAGCGCCATCAGCGTTGCGGCCTCAACCTCGACTGCCATATCCGCCAGCACATTCGTCATCATCGGACGGTCCGCAATTGAAGTTCCAAAAGCGTTGCGCGTCCGCGTGTGGTTCAGCGCGAGCGTCAAGCATTGCCGCATCAACCCGGCCGATCCGATGGCGAAGTCAAGCCGGGTCAGGTGCGAATGGGACAGGATTTCCCGCAACCCCCGACCCTCCTCGCCCACGCGGATCGCCATCGTGCCGGCATATTCGATCTCGCTGGAGGCATTCGACTTGTTGCCGGCCTTGTCCTTCAACCGCTGGATCAGGAACCGGTTGAAGCTGCCATCGGGCAGGGTGCGCGGCACGAAAAAGCAGGTGACGCCGCCATCGACCTTGGCGAGGGTGAAGAACCCGTCCGATTGCGGTACCGAACAGAACCACTTATGTCCGGTCAGTTCATACCAATGCGCGGTCTTGCCGTGGTAGTCGTCGGAGTGCGAAAAGCGCGCGGTCGTCTGCGTCTCGCGCAGGTCGGAGCCGCCCTGTTTCTCGGTCATCGCATAGCCGATCACGACCGATGGCTTGTCGCCCACTTCGCGCCGGTTGAATTCATATTCGGTGCCCTTGGCCTTTTCAGCCCAGATCGCGAGTGCTGGCTCGCTCTCGAACCCGGCATACGCGGCATAGGCCATGCCGGTCGGACAGCCAGTGCCCTGTTCGACCTGGTTCCAGACATAGGACAGGACCGCACGGGCGAAATGGCCGTTCTTCTGGTTCGTGCGCCAGGCGAGGTTGGGCACCTCGTGCTGCCATGCCAGCGACATGAGCTGATGCCAGCTTGGATGAAAATCGACCCAGTCGATGCGATTGCCGAAACGGTCATGGGTTTTCAGTTCCGGCAGATGACGATTTGCGAGGCGGGCAAGCTCCTGCACCTCTTCGTTCCCTGCAACCGCCCCCAGGGCCGCGCAGCGATCGGCCGCCCAAGGAGCCTCGCGCGCGACGGCCGCACGCAGGACCGCATCGCCGGTGAAGGCATTGAAGTCACTGGCGGGGCGCGCCTGATTGCGGACTTCATGCGTGGCATAACGATTGCGCAGGATTTCGGCGGTATCGGTCACTGGACTCTCCGTGAATGTGAATTCATATTCATTTTGGCAAGATTTGACGTGACTGTCGATTCGCGTCAAGATAAAATGAATCCTGATTCACTCAGCGAGCTTCCATGCCCGAACCGATCGTCTCGTCAAACAGCGGCACCGAAGTGCCCGGACCTTCGCGCCAGCCACGGCAGGCCGACAAGCCGGGCCAGATTCTCGCCGCCGCGCAGTCGGTGGTAATGGAGGGCGGTTTTGCCTCCTTGCAGATGACTGCGGTCGCCGCAGCGGCCGGCATCGCAGTTGGCACGATCTACCGCTATTACCCGTCACGCGCCGATCTCTGCGCCGCCATTGTCAGCTCCACCTCGCAGCGCGAACTGGATGTCATCTGCGCGATAGAAGCTTCAGACGCTTCGCCATCAGACAAGCTCCGTGACGGGGTGCGCACCTTTGTCGCCCGCGCCATGCAGGGACGACGGCTGGCCTATGGCCTGATCTTCGAGCCCATCGATCCGACCGTCGAGACAACGCGCTTGTACTATCGCCGCGCCATCGCAGATGTGTTCGAGCAGATTATCCGCAAGGGTATTGCGGTCGGTGAGTTCCGATCCCTTGATCCCGCAGTAGCAGCCACTTGCACCGTCGGTGCCTTCATGGAAGGCCTGATTGGCACGCTGGCACCAGATGCTGAAGGCGCGCCAGGGTGCGAGCACGCGCGCTCTGCCGAGATCGCGGAATACTGTCTTGCAGGCGTCAGCGCCTGACCTTGCAGGACCGTCAATGGGTAACGGCATGGCCGCGACGGATCCTATGGCCCCTTTGCCACCCAGTCAGCATCACTGACTTGGCCAGTTAAACTTGGGGCCAGATCCGACGCCGATGTTATCGCTCACCTCGGCCAGCTTAGCGCGCTACCTCATCTCGAATTTCCGCCAGAGTGGGGTGCCATGAAAGAGCCATGGACGATAGAGCACGCGGCGCGGATCCGGTGCCTGCGGTGATTTCGATCCAGGTTTCGGCGCATCAGCCCCAAGCCGCATCGCGGGTGTACGTAGAATCGGTGGCTTGGTCCGCCGCTTCGGAAAAGGAATGGCCTCAGTGGACCCTGGAACCCGGATCGATGAGGCACCCCGGTCGACCTTCATGCTGCTGCCGCCCTTCGTGCCGGGGCCGACATATTGCCGGGCCTCGAACCAGTTGTAATAGAGCCGATAGATATTCAGCAGCGCGATCAGGACCACCGGCTTGAAGACCGCGCCGTTGATATACGCGGGACCGTTCCTGGCCCCCTTGCCGCCCGCGCGCTCGGTTGGACTGGTTCGCATGCGTAGTGAGTTCATGAAGGCGGAAACCGGTTGCAGCGTTGACCGCAGCACGCGCCGGGACAAGGCCGCGCGCAGGTCCGGGTCCATGATGTCCTGGTCGAAGGCCATGCCCTTCATACGGCTGCGGTATTGGCTGCGAAGCACAGGGAGGCCAATGACCTTGTCGGTCTCGCCGAAGTGCTGCACCGATGACCGCACCCAGATCTGAGGGAACTGACTGGACTGGAAGTTTGCGATGCAGAAAGGCGACACGTTGCCCTGACGATCGGTGTGAACGGCCGTCGAGAGGCCTTGGGCGCAGAACTGCTCGAGCAAATCGTAGTCTGTCGCAGATGCGCCTTGCGGAAGTGCCGCGCTGGCCTTGAACCGATGGAGACCCGACTTGAAGTCGGCGATCCGCGCCGCGCTCTTCGGAACCGAAGCCTCCTTGTCGAAGGAAATCACGAACCACTCGAAGCGGTCCTCCGCGATCATGTCACGAAAGACATGGGGAACCACGCGCACCATGGCCGCTTCCTGCTCACCGACCAGTGTGATCTTTCCGGCGGGCAGCATGTCGCGCAGGCAGGCGAGATGGGCTGCTTTCGTATAGGTCGGCTTGATCACACCGCCCTTGAAGCTGCTGCGATAGTCGCGGTTGGTTTCCTGGAAGCCGAAATAGCGATGGCGGAGGTCGTCGAGAATCGCCCGTCGGGCCGTGGCATGGTCGAGGCGTTTCTGAACCTCCGGCGGGCGCACCAGACCCAGTGAAGTCTGATCATCGCATGCCCGTTCGAGCCGATCGGTGAAGACCCGCCAGCTCCCCTCGGCGCTCGCGAACAGTATGGCTTCATCGAAGCGCCCCTTCGGGCGTTGAAAGCCGAGCAACGGCGCCTTGAAGGTCTTGCCGGATGCCTGAATATAGGTGTTCCGGATATTGATCGGCTGGCCAGCCTCATCCAGATAGCTGCGCTCGACCAGATCGACCGCGTCGATGCGCGGATCGAAATTCGCGTCGATCCGGAAGACATAGCCACTGCGAATGTCGGCCGAAACCGAGAACAGCAATGGCGTCAGCCGCCTATCTGTCCTGCTCTCCCAGTTGACCGAGATCGTGACATCATCATGGGCGATCCGCATGTGACTAAAGCGTCCCGAGGCCTCGACGCCGTCCTTCCATTCGCGCAGCTTGGCGCGCTCAAAGGCCAGCAGGGTCTTTTCGAGCCAGAAGATGCGGCTATAGACCCGGCTGACGCCGATCTGCTTTCCGGTGTCGGGATCCGCCAGCAGGCGGCGCAGATCGTTGATGCTGGCCCCGTTGACCAGGGCCCGCCGGATCCTGACATTGTCGCGCTGGACCTGCTGTGCCTGATGATCCGGCGACATGGATATCCGAGCCACAGGCTTGCCCTTGCAGGGGCGATGGATGATCCGGAATGCCGAAGGCTTGGCTTTGCGCCGATTGCCGCCGGCCTTGAGGGTCCCATGGGTGCCGTTGAAGGCGAACTCATCCGGGTGCTCGCGGTATCGCACGCCACAGGCGCCGCAAGCTGGACCCGATAAGAGGCCGTTAACCGTTTGCAGCCGATCTTCCTCGTCCAGAAGATGCTGATTTGAGAGCACATTGAAGGAGACGCCGCACTGTCCGTTCCCATGCTGGTGCTCACAGACCATGGAGCGGCCATCTTACCACCTGACCGGTTCTTCGGCATATTCGAATGCGTCGGAGAAGCGGCTGTTCTTGGCGCTGCCGTTGAGCCTGTAGCTGCCTCGGCCCCTCGCGAGCCCTGGCCGGTCAGTCGCCGCGAGTTGCTTTCGGGCACCTGCGCCGAGTCCCCTGAATGCCGGTAGCGAGAAGTCGGGTGCCAGCCCATAGTTGCCGCAATCAGGATCGCCGCAGGTGTTGAGGTTGATCTTTGACGGAACCGCAGGATAGATTGCCTGCAATGACAGTTGCTGAATGCACTTGACCACGCGATCTCCGATCTTTCGTCGTGTCAAGAGCGCCCCCGAGCAGATCGGGAGCTTGGCCATTTCTGGCGAAAACGAAATCCCGAAACGATTTTTCTACAATGTGTTGCGGCGGGACAATTCTCCCGCGCGCCCTCTGAAAGCTCGCCAAAAAATATTAATAAAAAACAAACGCCTGCCGAGAAAAATCTCGGCAGGCGCGAAGGTCATGTCCCAAAATTCGGAATGCGTCAGCCCGAACCGGGGGCTGTTCTTTCGCGCTGACCGCAGCCTTATGCGGCAGCCAGATTCCGCAGCACATANCGATCTCCGATCTTTCGTCGTGTCAAGAGCGCCCCCGAGCAGATCGGGAGCTTGGCCATTTCTGGCGAAAACGAAATCCCGAAACGATTTTTCTACAATGTGTTGCGGCGGGACAATTCTCCCGCGCGCCCTCTGACAGCTCGCCAAAAAATATTAATAAAAAACAAACGCCTGCCGAGAAAAATCTCGGCAGGCGCGAAGGTCATGTCCCAAAATTCGGAATGCGTCAGCCCGAACCGGGGGCTGTTCTTTCGCGCTGACCGCAGCCTTATGCGGCAGCCAGATTCCGCAGCACATATTGCAGCACGCCGCCGTTCTTCAGATAGTCGATCTCGACTTCCGTATCGACGCGGGCCTTCAGCGTGATTTCCTTCACCGTGCCATCGGCATAGGTGATGGTCGCGGGCACCAGCGACAGCGGCTTGAAGTCACCTTCCAGCCCGCTGATCGAGATGACCTCGTCACCCTTCAGGTTCAGGCTTTTCCGGCTTTGACCTTCGGTGAACTCGAAGGGCACGACGCCCATGCCGACCAGGTTCGAGCGGTGGATACGTTCGAAGGATTCAGCGATCACGCCCTTGACGCCCAGAAGATTGGTGCCCTTGGCCGCCCAGTCACGCGACGAACCGGCGCCATATTCCTTGCCGCCCACGATAACCAGCGGCGTGCCCTGATTTTCATAGGCCATGGCCGCATCATAGATCGCGGTCTGCTGGCCATCGGGGCCTTTGGTATAGCCGCCCTCGACGCCATCCAGCATCTCGTTCTTGATGCGGATATTGGCGAAGGTGCCGCGCATCATCACCTCGTGATTGCCGCGACGGCTGCCATAGCTGTTGAACTCACGCGGGGGAACCTGACGTTCGGTCAGGTATTTCCCGGCCGGGGTGCCTTCCTTGAAGGAACCGGCGGGGCTGATGTGGTCGGTGGTGATCATGTCGCCCAGCAGCGCAAGGACGCGCGCGCCCGAGATATTGCTGATGGTGCCGGGTTCTTTCGACATGCCGCGGAAATAGGGCGGGTTCTGGATATAGGTCGAGGTCGAGGGCCAGTCATAGACCTCGGAATCGGTGGTCTCGACTTCTTGCCAGCGCTTGTCGCCCTTGAACACGTCGGCGTATTTTTCCTGGAACATCTCGCGGGTCACGACGCTTTCGACCATGTCCGCAACCTCTTTCGAGGTCGGCCAGATGTCTTTCAGGAAAACCGGCTTGCCATCCTTGGACCAGCCAAGCGGCTCGGTCGTCAGGTCGATATTCATGTCGCCGGCAATCGCATAGGCCACGACCAGCGGGGGCGAGGCCAGATAGTTCGCGCGCACGTCAGGCGAAATGCGGCCTTCAAAGTTGCGGTTGCCCGACAGGACCGCCGTGGCGATCAGGTCGTTGTCATTGACCGCTTTCGAAATCTCGGGGTCCAGCGGACCCGAGTTGCCGATGCAGGTGGTGCAGCCAAAGCCGACCAGATCGAAGCCAAGCGCATCCAGATCCTCTTGCAGACCGGCGGCTTTCAGATAGGCCTCGACCACCTGCGAACCGGGCGCCAGCGAGGTCTTGACCCAGGGCTTGCGGTTCAGGCCAAGCGCACGCGCCTTGCGTGCCACCAGACCGGCAGCCATCAGCACATAGGGGTTCGAGGTGTTGGTGCAGGATGTGATCGCCGCAATCACGACCGAGCCGTCATGCAGCTTGTATTCCTGCCCTTCGACCGCGGCTTCGTGGAAGCCATCCTGATGACCCGGCAGATGGTCGGGCGCGGGTGCGCCGCCCTCGGCGCCCCAGGTGCGGGCCTCTTCGCGGGTCGGTTCGGCCAGCTTGCGCGTGCCGCAGATATATTTGTTGAACTCGAATGCCGCGTCGGACAGGGCAACGTGGTCCTGCGGACGCGAGGGGCCGGAAATCGCCGGGACAACATCGCCCTGGTCCAGTTCCAGCGTCGAGGTATAGATCGGCGCGTAATCCTTGCCGCGCCAGAAACCGTTGGCCTTGGCATAGGCTTCGACCAGCGCAATGCGATCCTCGTCGCGGCCGGTCTGGCGCAGATAGCGCAGGGTTTCGTCATCGACCGGGAAGAAGCCGCAGGTGGCACCGTATTCGGGGGCCATGTTGGCGATGGTCGCGCGGTCTGCCAGCGGCATGTGATCCAGCCCGTCGCCATAGAATTCGACGAACTTGTTCACCACGCCATGCTTGCGCAGCATCTGCACGACCTTCAGCACCAGATCGGTGGCGGTCACGCCTTCGCGCAGCGCGCCGGTGATCTTGAAGCCCACGACTTCCGGGATCAGCATGGAAATCGGCTGGCCCAGCATCGCGGCCTCGGCCTCGATCCCGCCAACGCCCCAGCCCAAAACGGCAAGGCCGTTGACCATGGTGGTGTGGCTGTCGGTGCCGACCAGCGTGTCGGGATAGGCGACGGTCGCGCCGTTCTGGTCGGTATCGGTCCAGACGGTCTGCGACAGATATTCCAGATTCACCTGGTGGCAGATGCCGGTGCCGGGCGGCACCACGCGGAAGTTGTTGAACGCCGACTGACCCCATTTCAGGAAGGTATAGCGTTCGATATTGCGTTCGTATTCGCGTTCCACGTTGAACTGGAAGGCGCGCGGGGTGCCGAATTCATCGACCATGACCGAGTGGTCAATGACCAGATCGACCGGGTTCAGCGGGTTGATCTTCTGCGCATCGCCGCCAAGCGCCTTGATGCCGTCGCGCATCGCCGCCAGATCGACCACGGCGGGCACGCCGGTGAAGTCCTGCATCAGCACGCGGGCCGGGCGATAGGCGATCTCGCGCGGGTTCTGGCCGTTCTTCTCGGCCCATTCGGCGAATGCCTTGATGTCGTCGGTGCTGACCGTGCGGCCGCCATCCTCGAAACGCAGCATGTTTTCCAGCACCACCTTCAGCGCGGCGGGCAGTTTCGAGAAATCGCCCAGACCGGCCTCGGTGGCGGCAGGGATCGAGTAATAGGCAACCTCTTGCGTGCCGGATTTCAGCGTGCGGCGGGTCTTGGCGGTATCGGTTCCGGTGAGGATGGGCATCGGGGCCTCCCTGTCTGCGAATGGATGGGTACGGCGGTGGATTGGTCTAGCTGTGCCTCAAGCGAAGGCGAGGCGCAAGGCCATGACCGTCGTTGGTATGCGACGGTATACTGACGTCAGGATTGTTGCGCAAGAGGCACTATGCATTGTCTCGCGATCAGTTAACACAGGGGTGATTTGGCCTTTTGCCTGCGGCGGGCCTATGCAGGTAGGCATCAGACATGCCAGATTCCCCATTCGGTCAGACCGCACCTTGATCCTGCTTATGCGAATATCGCCCTGCCGCCTGCGCCAGGTGACGGTTGGCTTCGTTGCCGCCACCATGCTGAGCCTTGCCTTGCCAGCCGGTTCCGCCGTGGCGCAACAGTCCGGCCCCGCCGAAAGCCCGGAAGGCGGCGGGTTCGGCGGGTTCGGCGGCTCGGCTGCGGCCGACAGTCGCGGCCCCCTGACGGACCCCTATGCCGATGCGCCGGTCATCGAGGCGCCCGAGGCCAGCGGCTTCAACAGCTTCGCCGACAGTGAAAACGCCGCGCCCCTGCTGGGTCTGGCGGATCTGCCCGGCGCCCCCGTGGTGGTCGAGCTGTTCACCTCGCAGGGGTGCAATTCCTGCCCGCCGGCCGATGCGATGCTGGCCGAACTGGCAGATGACCCGGATGTGCTGCCGCTGTCCTTTCATGTGGATTACTGGGACTATCTGGGGTGGAAGGATAATTTCGCCCGCCCGGAATTTACCCGCCGCCAGAAGGACTATGCCCGCAGCGTCGGTGAAAGGGCGGTCTATACGCCGCAGATGATCGTGGGCGGGCAGGATACCGCGCCGTCGATGCGTCCGGCCGATCTGATGGGGATGATCGACGCGCATCGCGCATCGCCTGCCATGGTCAACATGACCGAAAGGGACGAGGGCGACCGCAAGGTGATCGAGCTGACGCCGCTATCCGATCTGGGCGGCGTGATTGCGGTGTTGCTGGTCCGCTTTGCCCCTTCCCGGCGGGTCGAGGTGACAGCCGGCGAGAACAGCGGTCGCGTGATGACCTATCGCAACGTGGTGCTGGATATTGCCAGGCTGGCCGAATGGGACGGGCGCGCGCCGCTGCGGCTGACCATCGGCGCGGATGTCGCAAGCGGACAGGATTTCCCGGCTGACACCCGCCATGCGATCCTGATCCAGCGCATGTCCGGCGCCAAGGCGCAGATGCCCGGCCCGATCCTGACCGCCCTGCAACTGGACTAGCGCCCCTGCGGCCCTGTCATTGATGCGGATTGCCCCGCCGGACGCTGCTTGCAGATTCTGCAAAAGATTGCGATCTGTCGCGCATGACCGACTGGATTCTTGCCATCGCCGGCACGCCCGAGGGTGCGCGTGTCGCCTCGATTCTGGCGATCGGGGCCGCGTTTCTGCATGCGGTGTTTGGCGCCCTGCAAAAGGGCCGCCACGATCCCTGGGTCAGCCGCGCGGCGATCGACGCCAGCTATGGCCTGATCGCGCTGCCGGTGGTGCTGTTCGTCGTGCCCTTTCCCGAGCCGGGCCTGTGGCCGGTGCTGGCCGGTTCATGGGCGATCCACGTCATCTATAAGCTGGCGCAGGCATCTACCTATCAGCGCGGGGCCTATACCGTCGTCTATCCGGTGGTGCGCGGCACCGCGCCGCTGATCACCATCATCGCCGCCAGCGTGATTTTCCACGAACGCTATAACGGCGTGCAATGGTCGGGTGTCCTGCTGCTGGTCGCCGGCATCCTGGGCCTGGCAATCTATAACTGGCGCAAGCTGACCGAAGGGCGCGAGACGCTGCTGCCGGCGCTGGGTTGGGCGGTTTTTACCGGAATCATGGTCGCCGCCTATACCACCTATGATGCCTGGGGCATCCGTCTTGCGGCCGATCCGTTCACCTTTCTGTTCTGGTTCTTCCTGCTGGATTCGCTGTTCATCCCCTTGATTACCTGGCGCCGCATCGCCAGCTTACCCAATTCCGAGCTGCCCGGCCTGGCGCTGCGCGGGGTGATCGGTGCCATTGTCGCTTTTGCAAGTTTCGGGGCGATCATGCTGGCCACACGCATCGACGAGGTCGGGCGCGCGGCGGTGCTGCGTGAAACCTCGACAGTTTTCGCGGCCCTTGTCGGCTGGGTCATCCTGGGCGAAAAGGTGGGGCCTCGTCGGGTCGCGCTGATGGCGATGATCGCGGCCGGGGCGGTGATTGTGGAATATGCCGGATAAGGGGCAGGATCAGGATGAGCGAGAACCGAACGGGCAAGATGAAGGCCGTGCTGGAATACGGGCCGCTGCTGATCTTCTTCGTCAGCTTCATGCTGTTGCGTGACCGCACTGTCACGCTGCTGGGGCAGGAATATTCCGGCTTTATCGTTGCGACGCTGATCTTTGTTCCTGTGCTGGCCCTGTCAACGCTGGGGCTGTGGCGGTTGACGGGCAAGCTGTCGCCCATGCAGGTCGCGACGCTGGTTCTGGTCGTCGTCTTTGGCGGGCTGTCGGTCTGGCTGAACGATCCGCGCTTTTTCAAGATGAAACCGACGATCATCTACCTGCTGTTTGCCGCAGTGCTGGGCTATGCCTGGCTGGCCGGCAAGAACTGGCTGGAGGCCGTGCTGTCCGAGGCCCTGCCCATGCGGCCCGAGGGCTGGCGCAAGCTGACCCTGCGGATGGCGCTGATGTTTCTGGCCCTGGCCATCGCGAACGAGGCTGTCTGGCGGCTGATGTCGGAAACCAACTGGGTCTATTTCAAGACCTTCGGCCTGCCGCTGCTGCTGTTCGTGTTCCTGCTGGGCAATGCCGGGTTGTTCAAGGAATACGGCATTGAAAAACGCGACTGAGACTGCCGTTCCCGTGGCGCTGACCGTGCTGCCGCGCAGCGGCGCGCGGCTGGCGGTCTATCTGATCAACATGGACGGGGCCACCGACCGGCTGGCCGAGATGCAGGCCCGTCTGGATGCCTTGGGCCTGCCCTTTCAGCGGTTGCCGGGGGTGAATGGGCGGGCCCTGCAATTCCCTATCCCCGAATTCAGCGAATGGTCCTATCGCCTGTTGCATGGCCGCCGTCGCACCCCGCCCGAAATCGGCTGTTACCTTAGCCATGTGAATGCGGCGCGGGCCTTTCTGGACAGCCAGGCCGATCTGGCGCTGATCCTGGAAGATGACGCCTCGTTCGATGCCGATCTGCTGGACACGCTGGATCGTGCGGCGATGCAGCGGGGGTTCTGGAATATCCTGCGGCTGAGCACCGTCAACAACGGGGCGAAATACCCGGTCTGCGACCTGGGCAACGGGCGCAGCCTTGCCATTGCCCTGACACGCGAAAAGGGGGCAGGGGCCTATGTCATCGACCGGCGCGCGGCGGGGTGGTTCACCACCAAGCTGCTGCCGATGCGTCTGGCCTGGGACATCGCCTTTGATCTGGAATACATGGCCGGTCTGCGCGCGGCCTTCGTGGCGCCCCTGGTGGCCAGCCAGCGATCCGAACACGAGACCCAGATTCAGGCCGGTCTGTCGATCTACAAGTTGCCGCGCTGGCGCTATCTGACGGTGCTGCCCTATCGCGCCTGGCTAGAGGTGAACCGGCTGATCTGGCGGGGCGGGCGGCTGATCGCGGCACGATTGTCGGGCGCGGGCAGAACCGGGCAGCAGGACGATCCCGCGTCGGGCAGTTGAACAGCTTCAGGCGGTTCTGCCGCCGAACCGTTCCGGCGGGGCCAGCAGGCGCGACCAGCGCGGTTCGACCTGCGCGGGCAATTGCCGGCGCAACAGGTTCAGCGGCAAGGCCCAGGGCTGGCGCAGCGCGGTGCGATAGAAATCGAAGACCCCGCCCCGCAGATAGGGCGTCCAATGTGACAGGCGGCGTGCGCGGCGATCCATCGGAAACCCAAGACCGGCCAGCATGGCCAGCGTATCTGCATCGTCGATCTGGATGTCGATCCAGTTGGGACGCGGGTTTTCCAGCCCAAAGCCAAGCGCCTGCCGACGCGCAGCTGACACCAGCAGCTCCAGCCCGAAATCGAACAGGTCATTCTCGCGCGAGGTGATGTTCAGAACCTCGGCCGCCTCGCCTGCCGGACTGTCCAGCGCGGCGGCGGCAGCACAGCGGAACTCGGCCCCGGCCATCAGCACCATGCGCCCGATCGCCCCGGCGGTTGAATGGCGCAGCGCCGACAGCATCACCCGCGCGCCAAGCGAATGCCCGATCAACGCGACCGGCCGCCCGCCCGCCTGCGACAACGCGTCGACCATCCGGGCCAGCGCATCCCCCGTCTGCCCGGCGCGGCGATAGGCCGCCCGCAGGCTGCCCCGCGCTTCCCAGCCAAAGCCGATTGCCAACCCCTCGGGTCCGGTTTCATCGGCACCACGAAAGCCCAGGGCGCGCGGCCAGGACAGGGCCTGCGTGGCCGGAAAGGCGGGGTCCAGTGACAGGATATGGCGATGCGGGTCATGACGCGGATGATGGGGCGAAAAGCGATAGCCATGCACCATGACGATGATCGGGGCATCGCTGGCCAGTGCCGCCGCCTGTTGCAGCGCGCCGGGGGGGACCGGCAGATCCGAATTGTGATGCAGCACAGCCATGGCCGCCACCCGTTTTCCCGTTTGATGCGTCTATGCCTCGATCATGCAACAGCCACGTGAACGAGACGTTAAGTCAGCGTGAAATCTGTTGCGTCAACGGGCCAGGCGCGTCCGCATTCCCGAATTTCTTGCAGATTCTGTTTTGACTTGTGACCGGTCGGGCGCGGCCAATCCTTGCCGCTGGCGGGCGCTCCGGCCTAATCTGGCGGCAATCAGGCCGCTGAAGGGGGATGGCGATGGCGTTCAAACCGGATATCGAGATCGCGCGCGAGGCGGCAAAGCTGCCCATCACCCGGATCGGTGCCAAGCTGGGCATCGGGCCCGACGACCTGCTGCCTTATGGCCATGACAAGGCCAAGGTCAGCCAGCGCTTCATCGACAGTTTGCGCGGCCGTCCCGATGGCAGACTGATTCTGGTCACGGCGGTCAACCCGACCCCGGCGGGCGAGGGCAAGACCACCACCACAGTGGGCCTTGGCGACGGGCTGAATGCCATCGGCAAGCGTGCGGCAATCTGCATCCGCGAGGCATCTCTGGGTCCGAATTTCGGCATGAAGGGGGGCGCGGCCGGCGGCGGCTATGCCCAGATCGTGCCGATGGAGGACATGAACCTGCATTTCACCGGCGATTTCCACGCCATCACCAGCGCCCATTCGCTGCTGGCCGCGATGGTCGACAACCACATCTATTGGGGAAACGAGCTGGAAATCGACACCCGCCGCGTGGTCTGGCGGCGCGTGGTCGACATGAACGACCGGGCGCTGCGTCAGGTGACAGCCTCGCTTGGCGGGGTTTCCAATGGTTTCCCGCGCGAGACCGGCTTTGATATTACCGTCGCGTCCGAGGTGATGGCGATCCTGTGCCTGTCGACCGACCTTGCCGATCTGGAACGCCGCCTGGGCGACATGATCGTGGCCTATCGGCGCGATCACAGCCCTGTCTTTTGCCGCGACCTGAAGGCTGCGGGCGCGATGACCGTGCTGCTGAAGGATGCGATGCAACCCAATCTGGTGCAGACGCTGGAAAACAACCCCGCCTTTGTCCATGGCGGGCCCTTCGCCAATATCGCCCATGGCTGCAACAGCGTGATCGCGACGACGACGGCGCTGAAAACCGCCGATTATGTCGTGACCGAGGCCGGCTTTGGCGCCGATCTGGGCGCCGAGAAGTTCATGAACATCAAATGCCGCAAGGCCGGGTTGAAGCCCGATTGTGTGGTGCTGGTCGCCACGGTTCGGGCGATGAAGATGAATGGCGGCGTGGCAAAGGCCGATCTGGGTGCCGAGAATGCCGATGCGGTGCGAAAGGGTTGCGCCAATCTGGGCCGCCATATCGAGAACCTGCACAGCTTTGGCGTGCCGGTGGTGGTCGCGATCAACCACTTCAGCGGCGATACCGCCGCCGAGATCTCCGTGGTGCAGGACTATGTCGCCCGGCACGGATCCGAGGCGATCATCAGCCGTCACTGGGCCGAGGGCAGCAAGGGCGCACTGGATCTGGCCCGCCGCGTGGCCCAGATCGCCGATAGTGGCCAGTCGCAATTCGCGCCGCTCTACGAGGACGAGATGGGGCTGTTTGACAAGATCCGCACCATCGCAACCCGGATCTATCGCGCCGATGAAGTTCTGGCGGACAAACGCATTCGCGACCAGCTGCATGCCTGGGAAGATCAGGGCTATGGCCATCTTCCGGTCTGCATGGCCAAGACCCAATACAGCTTTTCCACCGACCCGAACCTGCGCGGCGCGCCCACCGGCCATTCGGTGCCGGTGCGCGAGGTGCGGCTGTCGGCGGGGGCCGGTTTCGTCGTGGTCATCTGCGGCGAGATCATGACCATGCCGGGCCTGCCACGCCGCCCCGCGGCCGAGACGATCCGGCTGAACAAGGCCGGCCAGATCGAGGGTCTGTTCTGACCCGCCCGCCGAGGCAAGGCCCGAATTTCAAGGCGACATCCCCGGATCGTGACAGGCCGCCTGCGCACAGAAGCTGTGCGTAATCAGCTATTTTTTATCAGACGGTCAAGGCGCATATCC
>NZ_VKDF01000015.1 GCF_007096355.1 Paracoccus sp. M683
ATCAACGGCGTCGAGCCCTTCGAATATCTAAGGGCCACCTTGACCGCGATTGCCAACGGCCACCCTCAAAGCCGCCTCGACGACCTGCTGCCGTGGAACTTCAAGCCGTCAAGCTAAGCTGACCGTGCTGTTCTGCGACCGCTTACGTCTGTCTTGGCAGAGAGGCCCAAGAATTTCGCGAAATTCCGTGTCCGCGTGCCATGCGCCCGATGGGCTGAAAGCCCCACCTCGACTGCGCAATTCAGAACATGGCGCTCATATCCACCGGATGCCTCGCAGATCACGAAAGGGTTGCTGCCTTTCGTCTTTGCTTTGAGCAAGCGTCTGATCGCGGGCGCGGTGTTTGGGATGGTGACCTGCCGGTCGTCGGGCAGGCTGTGGACGGTTAGGCTCGCTTTAGAAACCTCAAACGCAATGATATTCGTGCGATGGCCTTCGTGGAAGTTGCTGCTCATATGCTTGTCGTGATCCTTGATTATGCACGGCCGCGAAGGCCCCTCTACCGTTCGGATGGCCTGACAGATGTGACGGGTGGCAAGATATTTTGCGACCGCTCGTCGGGTCATTCCTCGGGGAGGCCCGCCCGTCACCAGTTCCTGGGATGGCCGTCCCAGAAACCGTCTGCCTCTACCTTCCCAGAGTGGAAAGCTGAGACAATGACTCACGCATAATCTCGGGGCTGCCATTGTTCTGGAAATCGATGACGGCGACGCCGTGTTCATCAAGGTCGTAGCCAAGGCCCTTGGCGATGCCATGAACCAGATGGTAATCGGACGGGCCCTCCACGAGAAGCCAGCGGCGTGCGAAGAATATTTCGCCACGGATCCGCCGAGCAAATGTCTCCAGCTGCTCCAGTTCCGCGTCCGAGACGAACTCCTGCGATGCATCGGATGCCTTACGCAGCGCGGCGTGGATGGTCTGTGTGTCAGGGCGTCCGCCGTAGGCGATGAGGAGATCGCGATACTGGTTTTGGGGCAGAGCGCCGGACAGCACGAGTTCGTTGAGACCGCGGTCATAAGTGATGAGGCCGGCGGAGGCTGCGATGATGGCGTCAATCTGGGGAACATGCGGGACGGGCGCGCGGAATTGACGGGGGAGAGCGCTTACAGTTGTGCCGTTGGCCTCGACACGGACGACGCGGATATCGCGGAACGGAACGTGCTGTAGGAAGTACGGCGAATGTGTCGTTACGATCTTCTGGCCTGGGAGCTCAGTGATATGACGCCAAAGGCTGCGGGCCGCCTGAGGATGGAGATGTGTCTCCGGCTCCTCAAGAGCCAGGACAGCTGTGCTTTCGGGCCGGTACAGATCGCTCAGGATCAGCTCAACGAAGGCTTTGAAGAGGAACATGACGGAAAGGCTCTGCACGCCTTGACCGTGCCGCGCCAACGGTAGCCACGGTTTGCCGCCCTCCGTCTGATAGATGACCTCCGCCTTCGAGAGGATATCCCATGTATTGAGGGGCAGCAGCCGCAAGTCCGCCTGGCCTGGGACGTCGGTGGCGGCGACGCGGCTGATATGGGAAAGACCGTTGGCAAGATTGGCCAGAAGCGGATCAGCGTCGAGCAAGCGTCGATTCAGAAGGTCGAAGATCCGCTTTGATTTCTGCTCGAGAGGTTCAGGGATTTGCACCGTCCGGAGCAACTTGCCCCAGAACTGGCTCCTTGAGGAAAACTCGTCCGTGACGTCGCGGAGCGCCTCAAGGTAGAAGACGGGCAGAAACTGGAAGAACTCCTGGAGATTGACGGCGCGAGCGCCGCGCCCGGCGAGTGGGTTCCTTTCGACGTTCAGGAATTCCCATCGTGGCACGAAACTCTCTTCGGCCGCTTCCCATGAGCAGCTGACGCGCATGATTATTGACGCGCGGCCGGTCACTGGATCGAGTTGGATGATGTCTTCGAGTTCGCCGTGGAGGTCCTCGGGCCACTCGTTGGCGACAGCCTCCTGGAACTCGACCTCGATAACGACGGGATCGCCGACTTTTGGATCTGGCCTACCGTCGCACAGATGCACATCATATTCAGTGAATCCGGTTCCGCGCTGTCCCCACCGTCTGGTAAGCGCGATGCGGATCGCTTCCAGTATCGCCGACTTTCCGGCGTTGTTGGTTCCTATAAGGACTGTAACCGCGCCAAACTGAATGTCTGCCTCTTTGATAGAGCGAAAGTTTGATATTTTAAGTCTACTTATTTCCACTGCTGAACATCCCTCCCGCCCTTGGCCAACGATACCGAGCGAACAGCGCTTTGCACAGCTTGAACCGCAAGTATCCGCCGAAGGCCGCCGCCGTGTCTTACTGATTGGGTGGATTTCCGTTCGGCAAGAGTGCGGTGTCCGCTTTCGGACATGTCGCCAGGCAGGATCGACAGCGCTGGAATGTCTACTTTGGGCCGGGTCTTCTTCCGCATCCGTGAGGGGCTGCGCCATACCGCAGTCTGCCTGAATGTCGCTGATGGGCTCGAAATGGTATACCAATCAGTGTGTCCCCGCACCCTGTTCTGATCCGGCCACATCCTCCGAGATTTCCTGCCGGAGCTTCGGCCCCTGCGCGAGGCGCCGGCCGAGTGCGGTGATGAACGCCTCATATCGTTCCGCCGACTTGGCCTTCGCGGCCTTCGCCGCTGGCTCAGGCAGCGCCGGCGTTGTCGTGACCCAGAACCGAATGAACACCGCCAGGCTTTCGACGGCGATGCCGACGTCCCGCTCAAGCCGCGCCATGCGGCGGTCGAGCTGGTCGAGGCGCTTGACGACAACCGCTTCGCGCCGCTCGGCATCGTCCGGCGACAGGAACGACGCGATGGCGGCTTCGGCGATCATGGATTGCGAGCGATCCCGGCGTGCCGCAAAGTCCGCCAGCGCCGAGGTGACATCGGGGTCAAGATAGATCGTGATCTTCGATTTCTTCCTGTGGCGTGTCATGGCGCTACAGCTCCATGCCGTCGTTCGGGTCCATGGCGACCTGCCGGGCAATCCCCTGCACCTGGCGGATCATGCGTCGGTTCCGGGCAACATCTTCTTCCACGTCATCGGAAAGATCGGGCTCGAACTCGTTCTCGATGGGCTTTTTCTTCTCCACCGGCTTCACGCGGCTGAGTTCGGGCTGCAAGCGGCGTTCGGATTCGGTCGGATCTTCATCATCCCTCATGTGGTCCTCGTCATCCTCGGCAGGACCGGGTCGCGCCGGGATCGGCAACGCGGTCCAGTCGTCGGCACGGGTTCCTTCCGGGCGCGTCAGATCAGGCGGGGAAAGAACGCGCTCCTGAAACCGGGCATCCTCAAAGTAGCGCGCCTTCGTCGCCCGGATCGGCGGGATGCCCGCCACCATGACGATCTCCTCATGTGGTGGGAGCTGCATGATCTCGCCCGGCGTGAGCAACTGGCGCGCGGTTTCCGAGCGCGAGACCATGAGATGCCCCAGCCAGGGCGACAGCCGGTGCCCGGCATAGTTCTTCATCGCCTTCATCTCGGTGGCGGTGCCGAGGGCGTCCGACACGCGCTTGGCGGTGCGCTCATCGTTGGTGGCGAAGCTCACGCGGACATGGCAGTTGTCGAGAATCGAGTTGTTCGGCCCATAGGCTTTCTCGATCTGGTTCAGCGACTGCGCGATCAGGAAGCTCTTGAGGCCGTAGCCCGCCATGAAGGCCAGCGCCGTCTCGAAGAAGTCCAGCCGCCCGAGCGCTGGAAACTCGTCGAGCATCAAGAGCAGCCGATGCCTTCCGGCATTCGCTTGCAGATCCTCGGTGAGGCGACGGCCAACCTGATTGAGCAGCAATCGCATCAGGGGTTTGGTGCGGTTGATGTCGGAAGGCGGCACGACGAGGTAGAGCGTGGTCGGCTGATCGCCGGCCACAATATCGCTGATCCGCCAGTCGGAGCGGCGCGTGACCTCGGCCACGACGGGATCGCGATAGAGGCCGAGAAACGACATCGCCGTCGACAACACGCCCGACCGCTCGTTCTCGGACTTGTTGCGCAGCTCGCGCGCCGCACTGGCCACGACCGGATGCGGCCCCGCCTCACCCAGATGCGCGGTTGTCATCATGGCGCGCAGGGTGGAGTCCACCGGACGCTTGGGATCGGACAGGAATCTGGCCACACCTGCCAGCGTCTTGTCAGGCTCGGCATAAAGAACATGAAGGATCGCGCCGACGAGGAGCGAATGGGAGGTCTTTTCCCAATGGTTGCGCTTGTCGAGGCTGCCTTCGGGATCGACGAGGATGTCGGCGATGTTCTGCACGTCCCTCACCTCCCACTCGCCGCGACGCACTTCGAGCAGCGGATTGTAGGCCGAGGATTTCGGGTTGGTCGGATCGAACAGCAGCACGCGACCATGGTGTGAACGAAACCCCGAAGTGAGTTGCCAGTTCTCGCCCTTGATGTCGTGGACAACTGCCGAGCCCGGCCAGGTCAGCAGCGTCGGCACCACCAGGCCGACGCCCTTGCCCGAACGGGTCGGCGCGAAGCACAGCACATGCTCGGGGCCATCATGCCGCAGATACTCGCGGTCATATCGGCCGAGGACTACGCCATCGGGATCGAGCAGGCCGGCGGCCTTCACCTCGGGCTTTGAGGCCCAACGCGCCGAGCCGTAGGTGGCGACGTTCTTCGCCTCGCGCGCCCGCCAGACCGACATGCCGATGGCGACCGCGATGGCGATGAAGCCGCCCGAGGCCGCGATGATGCCGCCCTTCGCGAAGATCGGCGGCGCATAGGCTTCATAGAAATACCACCACCAGAAGATCGCCGGGGGATAATAGATCGGCGTCCCGAGCAGTTCGAACCAGGGCGGGCCGAGTTGCGGCTGATAGCCGAGGCTCCAGGCGACATATTGCGTCGCGCCCCAGGTGGTGGCAAGGATGATGAGGAAGACGGTGGTGATCTGTCCCCAGAGAATTTTGGTGGCGGACATGGGCAGAGATCCTTTCCAGTTGAGGTCAGAGGCCGAGGCTGCGCTTGCGCCCAAAATCCCAATCGATGCCGCCATCGTCGCGGGCCACGCCGGAGACGTGACGGCCGATCTGCTTTTCCAGCGAGGGCGACCAGGGCACGAGCTGGAAGCCGAGACCCCCGTCAGGTCCGGGACCCTCGATCATGGCGAAGCGGCCGGAGGCGAGTGCGAAGCGCTGACGATAGGAACCGGCGACATATTCGCCACTGGCGGCGCGCTCGAAGGACATGCCGGTATCTGCCGCGAGCTTCTCGGCGAGGCTGTCGAGTTCGCGCCTGCGCAGTGTGCTGAGCAGTCGGCGCGCGAAGACAACGCGGCCGCCCTGCCGCTCGGCATAGCCCTCGCCGATCAGATGCTCCGCGCGCTCATCCAGAGCCTGACGGACCTCGGCACCAAAGCCGCTGTCCGATAGGGCGATGGGCTCGCGGGCGATGGCCTGCCGATCGAGCCAGGTCGCACCCGAGGCGCCGATCTGCGCGCCGAGATCGAGATCGGAGCGGACGGCAAGCGCGACACGGCGCGCGCCTTGCGCATCCTCATAAGCGCGCAGCTCGACAATCGAGCCGGGCGGGCTGTCGCCAGCGGCATCCAGATGCGGGAGCCTGATATGATGGCTGCGGCCGTCGGCACCATCGACCACGGCATAGGCGGTCCCCTTCAACTCGTCATCAAGGCCGCGTTCGACCAGACGGCCGATAACCGGAACGTCGAGGCTTTCACCGGCGAGGACATAGCTGGCGGAGCCGCGCTCGATGCCGCGTTCGGTCAGGGCGCGGTGCATGCGCTTGATGATGTCACTACGCTCGCCAAGCTCGCGTAGGACCGCTTCAGCCTCGGGCTTGATGAACCACTGCGACTGGCCGATCTGATCGGCCAGCCCGAGGATTTCAAGGGTGCGCAGCCGACCGACCTTCAGCGTGTGGAACTCGTCCTGCGGGTGATCAGCGAGCGGGGCGAGATCGACGATACCGGATTTGCCAGCGTCGCGGGCAAGCTGCCGGTCGAGTTGTGTCCAGCGTTCCGCCTCGATCTGGGCCTCAAGGCTGCGGCGGATGTCGAGATCGGTGCGCGGCCCCAGATCCAGGGTGATGAGATCGCGCGCCCGGTCCCGCATCCCCTCCTTGATGTAGTCTCGGGAAATCACGAGATCCTGCCCGTCGTCGCGGGTGCCGCGCACGATCAGATGGACATGCGGATGCGCCGTGTTCCAGTGATCGACCGCCACCCAATCGAGGCGCGTGCCGAGATCCTTTTCCATCTGGCCGACAAGATCGTCGGTGAAGGATCGGAGGTCGGACATATCCAGCGCGTCGTCAGGCGAGACGATGAACCGGAAATGATGCCGGTCATCACCGCAGCGCTCCGCGAAAGCGCGACCATCGGCATCCTCCGTTCCCGGCCCGAACAGCCTTGCCTTCTCTCCGTCTCGGGTCACGCCGTCACGGCGCAGGTAATCAAGATGCGCACCAAGCGGCGCCGACGACGCCATGTGGCGAACGACGCGTGCCTTGACGACGGCGCCGCGTGTACGGGAGGTGATGAGGCGGTTGGCCTGTACGCTGGCGCGCTGGCCGCGCCCGAAGCGGGAACGATTGCCGGATGTGACGCGACCGGATCGCGAGACGCCGCCTCCGGCCTTCTTCGCGGCGGCAAGTGCCTGCGCGATGAAGGGCCGGGTTTGCTGCGCACGAGTTGAGCGGATGCGCCCCGGACGGATGCGGAACTCGTGCTCATCGGACATGGCACATCCCCGCACGGTGCAAAACAGAGAATAAAATCAGGAAGATGGACGCGAAGCACACGGTGCGCGATAGCGCCGCACGGTGCGAAACGCGCCAGAAACATGAACAAAAACAACCGCCCGCCTGAGCCGCACCGTGCGCGCTTTTATCCTGCCATCTTTCGGTCGTGGTGCCTGCCGCCACCCTCTGCGCCCTCCATGACACGCCAGCGCCCGATGGGATGCGAATTGCGGTGCCGCTGCTCATGGCCGGTCCCCACCGGCATCGCGGGCGACGAACAGCCCCTCCGACTGCAAGGCGGTGAGTGCGTCCGGTGCCGCCGGGACGAGCGAAGGGGCATCGTCCGGCGTGCGGTCGGGGGACGCGGGATCGGCAGCGGAAGCGCCTATTTCACGCGCGACGAAGAGCGCCGCCTCGCGCCAGTCGGGCGGCGGAGCGACCGTCGAGCCGCTGCCGGAAGGCCGCTCGCCGAGCAGGATCGGCGTCAAAGCAGCGACATAGGCGCGCGTCTCGGCAGGCAGCGGACGAGCCGTCGCGCGGTATTCATCGTAGCGACCGGGACCGGCATTGTAGGCCGCGAGCATCGCGGCGACATTGCCGTAGCGATCCCACATCTCGCGTAGGTAGGCGGTGCCCGCGAGGATGTTGTCGCGCGGCTCGAAGGGGTCGCGGCCGAGAGCATGGCGGATGCGCAGCTCCGCCCAAGTCGAGGGCATGACCTGCATCAGCCCCATCGCCCCGGCGGTGGATATGGCGCGCATATCGCCCGCGCTTTCGACCTGCATCACGGCGATGATCCATGACGGCGGGATGCCGAAACGCTGCGAAGCCTCCTCGATATGCGCGCCGTGCGGATGCGCAGCGACCGTGCGATCCGGCACGGTGGTTTGCGCCAGACCGGACAGCGGGGCGATGGTGGAGACGAACAGGCCGGAAAAAAGAAGGAGGATGATGCGGCGGCGGACACCGCATCTCCCCGAAGCGGGACGAGTGCAGGACGTGACCATGATCACCCCTGTTCGTCGCGCTTCTTCGGACGGGTCCAGTGCAGACCCCACTCGCGGCCATCTTCGTCCGACTGGAACAGCCGGGCGCGGATCGGCTGCTGAAAGACGGGATCGTCGAGAAGGACGGAGACGAACGGTCCTGCGCGATCGCCAGAATGTTTCCAGCCTGCGCCGACTTCCGGCCCGTCTTCATCCCCAAGCCGAATTCGATAGGCGGGCGCGTTCTCTGACTCGACATCATCGATCGGAACAAAGGTCAGCTCAAGGTCGAGCGAGAGGGTGCGAAGCTGCCCGAAATAGCCGGACGGGGTGCGGGTAAACTGGCCGATCTGTGCCATGGAAGGCTCCTTTCCTATGCGGTAGAGAAGACGCGGGCCGCTCGCACGCCCCGCACTGGACGCGCCGTCACCGCATCGGCGCGCGCCAGACAAAGCGGCCATCGCCGTCTTCGTCGGTGAAAAGCGGGATCGCGTGGCCGATCACCGCGGAGGCGGGGAGCGGGCCGAAATAGCGGCCGTCGAGGCTGTCGCCGACGTCCGGGTTCATCAGGAAAACCTCGCCCTCGGCGATGACGCGGCAGCCCAGCCAGACCGGCAGGTCTCGGCCGAGGCTGTCGTGGTCGCGCGCCTCGCCGAGCGGAACGCCGTTGACGGAGATGGCGCGGCCAGCGCGACATACGCGCTGTCCGGGCAAGCCGAGGACATGCTTCAGAAGCGGCACGTCGCGGGCGACATAGCCGCGCTTGACCATGAACGAAGCGATGGGTTCGGGTGGGATGACGGCGACCAGATCGGGCACCTCGATCCGCTGAGTGGGCGTGACGGTGTAGAAGCCGATGGGCACGCTGGCCGATGCGTTCCAGACCAGCCTTGGCGCGGTCGGAACGAATCCGGTAATGGCGATCCCGAGCGTGGCAGCCGTTGTCGCCATGACATAGCGAAAGCGCGTCATGGGGCGATCTCCCGGCGCCGGAGCCATGCCTGATGGCGCTCGGCGGTGTAGGGTCGCGGCGCTTCGCCCGCGTTCATCCAATGGGCAACGTGCCGCCAGTGATCGGGATCGACCTGGGCGGGATCGACGCCAATGGCCTCGATCCCGTCGACATGGCGGAGGACGGCCTCGACCTTCGGCCAGCCTTCGATCTTCAGCAGGATTTCGCCGCCCGGACGGGCGAAGGGCAGCGTCTGATAGGACTCGCCCGGCGCAACCGCGCGCAGGATGTCGAGGCGCGAAATGATCGTGCCGTGGTCGTTCGCCGCCCAGCGGACGAACGCGAACACCGCGCCAGGACCGAAAGAGACGATACGGCGGTTGCGGTCGAGGAGCTGCGTTCCCGCCTCATGGCCGAACCTGATCCAGTATTCGGTCCTGCCTTCCACCCAGGTCAGTTCCACGCGGGTCAGATCGTCGTCATGGGCGTCGATGCCGTTCATGGGCGGTCTCCCGATATGTCGGGAAACTCGCGCGCCAGCAGGTCGCGCAGCATGTCGGCGACGGTGATGCCGCGTCTGATCGCGGCGATCTTGATCCGCCCGCGAAGCTCGGGCGTGATGTCAATCGTCAGCCGGGCGGAATGGGCGGTTACGGCGCCATCTCGCGCTGGTCGCGCATCGCCGGCCCTGATCCAGCCTTCGGGATCGGCCGGGCGGGCGGCGAAGCCGCGCTTGTCGGTGCGCGCCGTCATGACGGGCCTCCGTCATGAAACGGCAGCACGGTGGCGATGCGCGCCCGCGCGCGCTCGGCCATGTCGGGGTCGATCTCGCAGCCGATATAGCGCCGGCCGGAAAGCCGGCAGGCTTCCCCGGCCGCGCCGGAACCGGCGAACCAGTCGCCGACCAGGCCACCTTCCGGGCAGCTCGTGCGGATCAGAATTTCCAGGAGCGCCGCAGGTTTCTCGGTCGGATGGATGGCGCGGCCATGACAGTTGCGCAGGTAGATGACCGAGCGCATGAGGCGCGGCCCGCCGTCATGGCTGACGTAATGGCCGGCGTCGATCTTGCCGGTATGGGGTGGGCGCCGCTTGCGCCGGACGGTGCGGGCTGTTGCGTCGGGCGTGGTCTGGACGTCGTTGTAGATGTCGCGCCATGTCGTCTCGGCGGGATAGAACTGCACCGCCAGTTCATGCACGCGCTTGAAGCGGTCGGCATGAAAGCCGGTGCCGTTCTGCTTCTCCCAAACCACCTCCTGCGCGATCCGCAGGCCCGCATCAGTGAAGCGGTCCGCTGTCGCCATGAAGCTGCGCAGCGAACCGAAGACCCAGAGCGAGCCGGTCGGCGTAAGCGCGGCGCGCGCCAGCCCGACCCAGCCCTCGACACGCCGATCCCAGGCGAGCGAGGTGCCGCCATAGGGCGGATCAGCGAGGATCATGTCGTAGGGTGCGTGCCAGGGCATCTGTTCGCGGCAATCGCCGGTGAGAATCGTCATGCCGACGCCCTCCCGATGCCCAGCCGTTCGACCTCGGTAGCCAGTGCTGCGATCTCGCGCGCCGCAGGTGATCGGGCGTCGATCTCACTGGCGAGCCGCCCGGTCTGCGCGGCGTCGGCGAAGACGACGCGCTGGCCGATGGCGCTGGCGAGTAGCGGGGGGTCGTGGTCCGCCAGCGTCTCGGCCGTTTCGCGGGCAATGACGGTGCGCGAGCCGCAGCGGTTGAGCACGAAGCGCGCGACGAGCTGCGGGCGATAGATGCTCGCTTCCGTCAGGAGGGCGAGCATCTCGGCCGAGGCCCAGCCGTCGAACGGCGATGGCTGCACCGGGATCAGCACGAGATCGGCGGCGAGCAGCGCCGAGCGCATGAGGCCGGCGACGCGCGGCGGCCCGTCTATGACGATATGATCGACATCGCGGGCAAGCTCTGGCGCCTCACGGTGCAGCGTATCGCGCGCCAGGCCGAGTGTGCCGAAGGCACGGGGCAGGCCCTCACGCGCGCGTTGTTGCGACCAGTCGAGGGCGGAACCTTGCGGATCGGCGTCGATCAGGGTGACGCGCTTGCCACCCTGCGCCAATTCTCCGGCAAGATGCAGCGCCAGCGTCGTCTTCCCGACGCCGCCCTTCTGGTTGAGGAGCGCGATGATCATTCGCACCCCCCCGGCAGATCGAGAGGCAGGCGGGGTGTATCGGCAGATTCAGGAGCCTCGGTTGCGCCTCGATCAGATGCCGGTCGAGGCGGTGTCAGGGCACATGAGGCCCTCTCCTTCGCGGCTCTACCGAGGTTTCTGGCGGTGTCGCGGATGAGGTTTTCCACATCGCGCGTGCGCTCTTCAAAGTTAGACTCTTTGTTAGACTCTAAGTTAAGGGCGCGATTTCCTGAATGGGTTCCGGGTGTTAAGCCCGGTTTCGGTTCCTGATAGCACGAGCCTCCGGTTCCCGATAGCACGATAGTCCGGGTTCCTGATAGCACGAGGCCATCCACAGGTTTTCCACAGGGCGCGACCGGCTCGAAGGCCAGCAGCATCCGCCCGCCAACCTCAGCTTCGAGAAACAGCGAATAGCCCGGCAGAGGCTGGCGCCGGATGATGTCGCGCAGCTCGAAGGCGAAGCGCTTGAACGGCGACAGGCTGCCGGATTTCTGGTGAAGGTGACGGAAATCGAACCGCCAGCCATCGCGCTGGCGGCCGCCGTGCTTGCGCACCAGGCGATAGAGCCAGCGGTCAAGGCCGCCGGTTAGGTCGAAATAGGTCCGGTCGATGGTCAGCACGAGCGCATCGTCGAGGACGGCCTGGTAGAACCAGTCCGGCACGATCATCTCGATGCCATCGGGTCTGCCGCTATGGTCGGTGCGTTCCTGCCATTCGTTGATCCAGGAGAAGCGATGCCGGCGCCCTTCGACCGGCTGGCGGATCGAGGTGGAAATCGTGGTCGATTGCAGCCGGTCGAGCGCCGCCTTCAGGCGCTGATAGTCGCGCAAGCCGGTGCCGCGCCCGACATAGGTGAGAATCTCGTAGGGCGTGGCGGCCATCAGCCGGGAGGTGCGAAGGCCGCTGTCGCGGGCTTCGACGATCTGGCTCGCCGCCCAGATCAGAATATCGGCGTCCCAGATCGTGGCCATGCCGTGATCGGGAACAGCCTCGACCCGGATGGAGACATTGCCGGCGGCGAAGTCGATGGGCGCGATGCGCTTCGACTTGGCGAGGGAGAAGAAGGGATAGGCCATGAGATCCTGCGCGTCTCGTGGCGCGAAATCGCCGGGGAGCGCCCTGAACAGGTCGAGTTGCCCGCGCTCGGAAAGGGATCGACGTCGCACCGTCATGAAGAAAACCGCGAGCGGTCAGCGGGCGTAACGACCAGCCTGCGGGCCGGACGGAAACGCATGACGCTTGGCGGGCAGCACGGAGCCGCGCGGATCGGAGGTGGAGGTCACCGCGCCGCGCTCGGTCCAGGCCTCAAGATCGTCGATGGCATAGACCACACGGCCGCCAAGCTTGCGATAGGCTGGCCCGGTTCCGTAGGTGCGGTGTTTTTCGAGCGTCCGGGCCGAGAGGCTGAGAAAGGTCGCGGCCTCTTTGGTCCGTAGAAAACGCGGCGGCAGGACGACGGGTTCATGTGGCATGATCGGGCCTCCGTGGTGTTGCAAACGGCCACTGCGGATCAGCGGCGGGCAATGACCACGGTGGCGAAGGAAGACCGGCGAGGTGCAGGGCGAAGTTGGGGGGTATCGAAATCGCCCACCATCAGGGGCGAAAGATACCCCCTCCGTATCCGCGACGAGAGCAGCACGGAACTATTCTGAGGGCGATAGCTCGATTTATTCTCCCCCTCACGAACGCCACCGGCATCGAAGTATTCGGGCCGGCGATCCCGAAAAGCCGAAAAGCACACAATTTCAGCTTGCTGTAAGAAATTCACCAACCGGCACAGTCATCAGGTCAGGAGAGTATCGGTCCGGAGAAACCGCTTCCGGACCTCATGGCAGCGGGGTCAGTGTTCAGCCGCCCGAATAGCCCTCGAAAACAACGAAAAAATCCGGCCGCAACCGGATCGGGAGAACGCTTTCGCGAGGGCAAGTGCCGGAGGGGATGCGCCTGATGTTGAATGCTCCCCAAATTAATGCATTGATATATTAAAGCCAAACCCCGCCAGCTCACGCTTCAGATCACGAACACGGGCGCGAAGCCGCCCCCTGGCGTCCTGAAGTTCGTGGTCTGACCTTGATAGAGGCGCGCGGCCACCAGAAGCACCTGGCCATCATATGTATACAGACGCACGTCCATTTTGCGCGTCTGGGGTATCTCGTCGATCCTGATCATGCGCTCGCTGGGGCGGACCAGCGTCTGAGCAACGTATCCGCCCTCCGCGATCTCCGCCCAGACCCCTTTCGTCAGCTTGTCGCCACGATATACCGCCTTGCCGCCATGTCCGCCGGTCGGCTTGAAGAACAGGTCCCTGCGGGATTTCCAAAGTGCGTCAGCGTTGTCAGGACTGACCAGCACGGTGCGTGGAACGGCATCAAGCAGGGCGCGAAGTCTCGGTTCCACGCCCCAGGCCTCCAGCGTCGCGGAATTCGAAAGAAGCGAAAGGTTGCGCTTGTCTGCAAGGAGCGCGTGATTGTGCGGATTCGGCGTCACGACCACCGCGCCATCCCGGTAGGCTTCCTGCAATGCCTTGTGCTCGGGCTGATCGAAGGCGAAATCGGTGACCCGGTTGTAAACGAGGTCGATTGTCTTTCCATCGGCGCTGAGCCGACCATCGTCGTAGCGAAGGTGACTGGCGTCGGCGATGATCGCGTCTACCCCTCGTGCCGCGAAAACTTGCCCCGCGAGCACGAACTCGGGGTAGAGATACTGTTCCGGCGGACTGTCATCGACGATGGCGATGCGTTGTGGCGCGCCCGTTCCCCGCTGCCGAATCCATTCGTTCTGGAACATGCGAAACGCCGCGTCCTCGAACGATGGCAGCGTCGGGGGGATATCCATTTCGGTGCAACACGCGCGCTGCGCCCTCGCAAGAAAGGCATTGAGAAACGCCCCGCCGGCGTTGGTATTGATTTCGATCAAGCGGGGGCCGTCTTCGCCAAGATGGAAGTCGTAGCCCATCAATGCCCCGAGCGGGCCATGATCCGCCCGCGCGATTTCCGGCACCCAAGAGAGGACTGCGGCCTTGTATGCCGCGAGTTGGGCGGTGGTCTCCACAGCCACTGCGATCGCGCGCATCTCATTGACGGCGGTGGCCGAAAGGAACACCGGCACGTGCGAGAACAGATGGGCCTTGGGGCGGATGAACGTCTCGAAGAACGCCGGATCACCGGCCTCGCGCTCCATCGCTTCGCGCAGCGATGGAAGGTCCAGTGTAACGCAGAAGCAGCTCTTGTTGAGCCGCTCCGTGCGGTCATGAACCCGCTTCGATGAACTGGAGCCGGGATTGTTCATCGAGGGAAAACCCGAGGCGGCGCCAAGATCGAGCGCGCTTCAAATGCCAAGTAAGCCATGAATAATCCCACGAACATCCCTCCCAAAGGTTTCGCCATCAGGTCGATCCAAATATGCCGCTTCTGTTCGGCGGCCTCAACTGTGACCGGTGGGCCTCGGGAAATTGCACTGCCGGTCGCACGGGCAGCTCCATCCCGAAGGTGCCATCAGTGTGGTTGCGACACATTCTCCTGGTAGGTCCGCTCGCGCTCTGGCCAGGTGCTCTTGATATAGGCGAGGACAGCCCGGATCTCGGCGTCGCTGAGAAGATCGGCAAACCCCGGCATGTCGCTCTCATAGCCGCCCCCGACGATGGCGGCCGTGCCTTCCCTGACGATGCGGAACAGGATGTCATCGGGATGGTGCCACGTGTGGCCGCCGGCATCGTGCGGTGGCGCCGGGAGACGTCCGGATGGAAGGGGCGTCTTCCAGTCCGGCTGCCCCTCGAGCTGCGCACCGTGGCAGGACGCACATTGGTCCGCATAGACCTGCCGGCCCTGTTCGATGACTTCTGCGGATGCCGCGGCGGGGGATACCGTGCGGACCTGATGCCACCCAACGAGGATCGCCAGGATCAGGCCGCCGAGGAGCAACCCGAGCCACAAGATATTACGGAGTTCATTGCGCATGAGTTGCATGACTGCTGGTGAAGAATTTCAATCGGCTACATGCCGAAATTGAATTACTGCCAGAGGCGCGACGCCGGGGGCAATGGACATTCCCGTGACCAGCGCCTATCTTTCCGGCATGTTCGCGCGCCTCGTCACCATGCTTGCCGTCCTCGCGATCGCCGTCATGACGACGGCGACGTCCGCGCACGCGGCGCGCTTGAGCGCAGAACCGGATCACTCGGTGCATGTCGGCGAGATGATGCAGGTTGCGGCCGGCAGCGAAAATCCCTGTGATGGCGACCAGCACTGTGGCTCAGGCGATGCCGAAGCCTGTGAGTTGCTTTGCGTAGGTTTTTCGGTCTTCCTGACCTCGCCGAGCGAAGGCTCTGGCAGCGATTACGCGCCTGCCAGCCATGACCTGCCGACCGGTGCAGTGCTTGCCAGTCGGGCACCTGGGCTGAACGAACGACCTCCCAAGCTCCGTCTCCTCTGATTGCGTCCGGGCTGGAGCCCGCGGCGTTCTGTCGGTTTTGATGAACGGGACAGGCTGTCCCGAGGAGACGACCATGAATACCCTTTCACGACGCGGCTTTCTTGCCGCTGGCGCAGCCGTGCTGGCCTATGCGCATCTGCCCCGGATCGCGGCCGCGCAGGGCGCCGCCCCGCTATCATTGCACGCCGCTAGCCGGACGCTGGACATCGACGGTCGCGCCGCCACCGTCTGGGGTCTTTCCGGACCCACCGGACAGGGCCTGACACTCAACCCCGGCGCGCGCTTCCGGGTGGATCTGCGCAACGATCTCGATGTTGACACGCTGATCCACTGGCACGGCCAGATCCCGCCCAACGCGCAGGATGGCGTGCCCGACATGCCTTTGCCGATGCTCGCCCCCGGCGAGACACGCGCCTATGACTTCGCGCCGCTGCCCGGCACCTACTGGATGCACGCGCATGTGCCGCTGCACGAAATGCGCCTTCTGGCAGCACCGCTGATCGTGCGCAGCGCCGAGGATATCAGCGCCGACCGTCAGGAAGTAGTGCTTTTCCTGCATGACTTCTCGTTCAAGGCGCCCGAGGAAGTGATGGCCGAGATCCTCGACGGCCATGGGACGGCAGACGGCCATGGAGGCGGCCACGGCGCGGGCATGGGCGGCATGGCGGGTATGGATCATGGCGCCATGGGGAACATGCCGATGGAAGGCATGGATCACGGCGCCATGGGCGGCATGATGGGGATGGGTGCCATGGACGCCATGGCGATGGACCTCAATGACTACGACTGGGACGCCTATCTTGCCAATGACCGCACGCTGTCGGACCCCGAGGTGGTGCAGATCGAGCGCGGCGGGCGCGTCCGCCTGCGTGTGATCAACGCCGCCGCGGCGACAGTGTTCTGGATCGAGACCGGCGAGGCGCAGGCGCGGCTTGTTGCGGTGGACGGACATGCGGTTCAGCCGGTTTCTGGCACGCGCTTCGGCCTGGCCATGGGCCAGCGGCTCGATCTGGAGATCGACCTGCCGAACGAGGGCGGCGCTTGGCCGATCCTCGCGCTGCGGGAAGGCGCGCGTGAGCGCACCGGCCTGATCCTTGCCACGCAGGGTGCCGAAATCCGGCGCATCGATGCCGTGGCTGAATCGGAAGCCCCCGCCTTCGACACCGATCTGGCGCAGGAGTCGCGTCTGCTCGCGGCGGAGGCGCTGCCGGATCGGCCGGTGGACCGCAGCCATATGGTGATGCTGGGCGGCTCGATGCAGCCCTATGTCTGGACGATCGACGGAGCCGTCTGGGGACAGCATCGCCCGATAGCCGCGCGCAGTGGTGAGCGGGTAGTGCTGTCCTTTCACAACATGTCGATGATGGGTCACCCGATGCATCTGCACGGGCATGTCTTCCAGGTCGTCAGGCTGAACGGACGTGCGGTCGCGGGCGCGTTGCGCGACACGGTCTATGTGCCGCCGATGTCGATGGTCGATGTGGCGCTCGACGCCGGTGAGGCGGCGCGCTGGATGTTGCATTGCCACCACATGCCGCATCTCGAAACCGGCATGATGACCGAATTCGCGGTCAGCGCATAGGCCAAACCTAGAACGCCGGATCCCGGCGTTCTCCCTCAGCAACAAGGAGGCGGACTCATGTCGATGTCTCACGGCGGCCATGCCGGTCACATGCCCGTGGGCGGCGATCGCAAGGCGCTTGTCATCTCGGGCTGGCTCACCGGCCTTTACTTTGTCATCGAGCTGGGAATCGGCATCTGGACGGGCTCGGTCGCCGTCATCTCCGATGCCTTTCACACCTTCTCGGCCGTGGGCGGCGTGCTCATCGCGCTGGTCGCGCTACGCTTGACCGAGCGGAAATCCAGCCCCGCGCGCACCTTCGGTTATGTCCGGGCCGAGATCCTCGGCGCCCTTTTCAACGGCCTGTTTCTCGTCGCGATGGCGCTTTTGGTGCTGTGGATGGGCGCGATGCGCCTCATGGAGCCGATCGAGCTGGCCACGACGCCGATGCTGTTTGCCGCTGCGGGCGGGATCGCCACCGAGCTTGTCGCGCTCTGGCTGCTGTACGAGCGCCAGAAGGGCAACCTGAACATGCGCGGCGCCTACTGGCACATCCTGCAGACCTTCGTCGGCAGCTTCCTGATCATCATCTCTGCGCTGGTGATCCGGTTCACGGGCTTTATGGCCATCGATCCTCTGCTTGGCATGGCCTTCGGACTGGTGCTGCTCTGGGCCTCCTGGGGCATTCTGCGCGAGGCATTGCACATCCTGCTGCAAGGCACGCCGGAAGACCTCGACCTGGAAGCCGCCATCGAGGCCATCCGGCAATTGGAGGGGGTGACGGACGTGCATCACGTCCATGCCTGGAGCCTGACATCCGGGCGCAATGTCTTCTCGAGCCATATCTGCGTTCGGAACTGGCAGGACGGCGAGCGGGTGCTGCGGCAGGCGAACAATCTTCTGCGCCAGCAGTTCAACATCTACTTCTCGACGTTGCAGATCGAGGAATACTGTCTCGATGGTGAGGAGACCGCGGCCGACATCGACATCACGCGGTCACATGCCGGGTCAGGACGGGCCAGCGTCGGAAAGGTCCACGGTAGTCACTGACGGCAGGAACTCCGGAATCCAATCACCTCTTGACCTTCCAGCGATTGGAAGGCGCAGAACAGACGAAACGCAAGCTCAGGAAACGCCGAGGAGGCGTGAACATGACCAGCAAGACGGAACACGATCACCAGAACCAGACTCACGCCCATTCGGCCCACGGACATGTGCATGATCACGCGCATGACCACGCAGCCGCCGCGCAGGACGACACGCACAAGGTCAAGGACCCGGTCTGCGGAATGATGGTCGATCCCCACACGACCCAGCACAAGGCCGAGCATGCCGGTCGGCCATATTACTTCTGCTCGGCCGGGTGCCGGGCGAAGTTCTTGGCCGAGCCGGAACGCTATCTCGATCCGGCCGCCGCGGCGGCCAAGGCAGAGCCGGTTCCCGAAGGGACGATCTACACCTGCCCGATGCACCCGGAGATCCGGCAGGTCGGGCCCGGATCATGCCCGATCTGCGGCATGGGGCTGGAGCCGGTTCTGGTCAGCCTAGAGGCAGAGCCGAATGTAGAACTGATCGACATGACGCGCCGGTTCTGGATCGGCCTTGCTCTGACGATCCCGGTGTTCGTCCTCGAGATGGGCGGGCATCTTTTCGGGCTGACCCACGCCATCGGTCAGCAGGCCTCGAACTGGCTGCAACTGCTCCTCGCCACGCCAGTCGTTCTCTGGGCGGGCTGGCCATTCTTCCAGCGCGGCTGGCAGTCGCTGGTCAACCGCAGCCTCAACATGTTCACCCTGATCGCCATGGGCACCGGCACGGCCTGGATCTACAGCGTCGTGGCGACGCTGGCGCCGGGCATTTTTCCTGACCAGTTCCGCCAGCCCGACGGCTCGGTCGCGGTCTATTTCGAGGCGGCGGCGGTCATTACCGTGCTCGTGCTGCTCGGGCAGGTGCTGGAGTTGCGCGCGAGAGAGAGCACCAGCGGCGCGATCCGCGCGCTGCTCGACCTTGCCCCCAAGACCGCCCGGATCATCCGCGACGACGGCACCGAGGAGGAGGTTCAGCTCGACACCGTTCATGTCGGCGACCGCCTGCGGGTGCGGCCCGGCGAGAAGGTTCCGGTCGATGGCGAGGTGCTCGAGGGTCGCAGCGCCGTCGATGAATCGATGGTGACCGGCGAGTCGATGCCGGTGACCAAGGAGGTCGGCGCCACCGCCATCGGCGGCACCATGAACCAGTCCGGCGCGCTGGTGATCGAGGCGAAGAAGGTCGGCCGCGACACCATGCTGTCGCAGATCGTCCAGCTTGTCGCCGAGGCGCAGCGGAGCCGCGCGCCGATCCAGCGGCTGGCCGATCAGGTCTCCGGCTGGTTCGTCCCGGCGGTGATCGTGGTCGCGGTGCTCGCCTTCATCGCCTGGTCGATCTGGGGTCCCGAGCCGCGCTTCTCGTTCGGTCTCATCGCGGCGGTCTCGGTTCTGATCATCGCCTGCCCCTGTGCGCTGGGGCTGGCGACGCCGATGTCGATCATGGTCGGCGTCGGGCGCGGCGCGCAGGCGGGCGTGCTGATCAAGAACGCCGAGGCGCTGGAGCATATGGAGAAGGTCGACACCATCATCGTCGACAAGACCGGCACCCTGACCGAGGGCCGGCCCGCCGTCACCGCCATCGTTCCGGCTGCTGGCTTTACCGAGGAAGAAGCCTTGCGCCTTGCCGCCAGTGTCGAACGCGCCAGCGAGCATCCGTTGGCGCTGGCCATCGTGCGGGCGGCCGAGGAGCGCGGCCTTGAACTCGCACCGGTCGCGGATTTCGACTCACCCACCGGCAAGGGCGCGCTCGGAGTGGTCGAGGGCAAGCGCATTCCCCTTGGCAATGCCAAGTTCCTCGCCGAGCAGGGCGTCGATGTCGCGCCGCTGGCCGATGAGGCCGACCGGCTGCGCGAGGACGGCGCAACCGCGATCTTCATGGGGGTGGACGGGCAGGTTGCGGCCATCTTTGCCATCGCCGATCCGGTCAAGCCATCGACGCCCGAGGCGCTCGCCGCGCTCAAGGAGCAGGGCATCCGCGTGGTGATGCTCACCGGCGACAACTGGACCACGGCGAAGGCCGTCGCGCGCCAGCTCGGCATCGACGAGGTCGAGGCGGAGGTGCTGCCCGACCAGAAGAGCGCGGTCGTGCAGCGGCACAAGGCGGCGGGCGAGGTGGTGGCGACGGCGTCAACGACGCCCCGGCGCTGGCCGCTGCGGACGTTGGCATCGCCATGGGCACCGGCACCGATGTGGCGATGGAAAGCGCGGGCGTCACATTGCTCAAGGGCGATCTGACCGGCATCGTCCGCGCCCGCAAGCTGTCGGAAGCGGTCATGGGCAATATCCGCCAGAACCTGTTCTTCGCCTTCATCTACAACGCTCTGGGCGTGCCGGTCGCGGCCGGGGTGCTGTATCCGTTCTTCGGCATCCTGCTGTCGCCGATCATCGCGGCGGCCGCCATGGCGCTGTCCTCGGTCAGCGTGATCACCAATGCCGCTCGGCTGCGGAGGGTGAAGCTGTGATGCCCGCTGGCGCGCCTCTGCCGGCACCATGCCGCAGCATGCAAGCACCTGCTCACCCCTTCGTGCGTCGCGCCCGGACCGTGACGGCGAGATAATGAATCCATGAAACGAGGTTTGACGATGAGAAACGATCACCCCATCAGCCGGCGCACCGTTCTGGCCGCTGCCGGCGCGCTGCCCCTGCTGATGTCCATGCCAAGGCGGGGACATGCCGAAGCGCTGCCGCTGGTGAGCGTCAGCAAGGATCCATCCTGCGGCTGCTGCGATGGCTGGGTCGCGCATATCGAGGCCGCAGGCTTCCCGGTGAAGGTGGTAGAATCCTCCGATATGGACAGCCTCAAGCAGCGGCTCGGCGTCCCGGCCGAACTGGCCTCCTGCCACACCGCCGAGGTGGGCGGCTACGTGGTCGAGGGCCATGTGCCTGCCGCAGCCATCCGCCGCCTTCTGGCCGAGCGGCCTGACGCGACGGGGCTGGCCGTTCCCGGCATGCCGGCCGGCTCGCCCGGCATGGATTTTCCGGGCGTCGATCCCGAGCCCTATGAAGCGTTCCTGTTCGGCCCGACCGTCCGGAGCTTCGGGCGCTTTCTCGGTCCACGGGAAATCTGACACGGGGCTGCCGACATGATCGCCCGACTTGCGAATGATCCGAAACAGCACCTGGCCGAGGCGGCTTGCCTCCGTCAGCGGGGCGGTCTCGCGGCGTCGGGTGGCGGGAGACGTGAACGCGACATCGCACTGGCCCGGCGTGCCGCCGGGAAGGAAAGTGGCGCATGACCGGGCGGGTGCGAGCTGCCTTCCGGGTGAGATGCGGTCGATTGCGCCAGTTTGCGGTTTGCATCCTGCTGCTTGCCATCGGCGCCCTGGTTCTGCAGGTCCCGGTACATGCCGGCCCCGCCGGACACGCCATCCACCAGCAGCAGGTCGCCGCCACGGCAAGCCACTGCGCCCAGCCTCACCTGCCGGACGAGCATGGCGCAGATCAATCGGCAGGCTGCCTGAACGAGGACAGTGGCCAGGGTCCGGCGGACTGCTGCCAGATCTGTCTGGCCGCCGCGGTTCTCGTCGCGCCGCCGACGTTCGGCCCGTCCGTGAACGGTGAGGTTTTCACGGTTGTGCGCACTGATCCGCACGACCGATCACCCGAAGGCATCCTGAAGCCGCCACGTCTCATCGCTGCGTGATGCGCAGGGATCGCCGCGAGGACGAGAGACGTCTCCGGCCGCTCCGCGCAAACCCGAAAGACAAACGAACAGGATGGAGAGCCGCGCCCGCAAATCCGGGCCGGTGCTCCGGAACCAGAGGATGAAATCCAATGAACCGAACAGCAATCGTAATCGCCCTTACTGTCAGCCTGCTGGCAGGCCTGCCAGGCGCTGCTCTCGCGCAGGCCGGACATGACACCCATCACCCGGGAACCCCGCCCGCACAGGCGGAGCAGGCGCCCGCGCCAACGCCGCCTTCAGGCCAGATGCCCGGCATGCAAGGGATGATGCCCGAGCAGTGCCAGGCCATGACCCCGGAATGCATGGGCGCGATGCGCCAGATGATGCAGGGTGGGATGATGCAGGGGATGATGGGCGCGCCGAACGCCGGGGCGGCCCCGGTTAACGAAAGCCTTCCGGATTTCACCCGGGCCTACGTCGAATCGATGAATGAAATGCACGGACCGATGATGGACGGCGTCATGGCCGACGATCCGGATGTCGCCTTCGTCCGGGGCATGATCCCGCATCATCAGGGCGCGATCGATATGGCCCGGATCGTCCTGCAGTATGGCGACGACCCGAAGACAAGGGAGGGGGCGGAGCAGATCATCGCGGTGCAGGAAGGCGAGATCGCCGAAATGCAGGCATGGCTGGAGGCGAAGGCCGGCGAGGCACCTGCGCCCTTTGGTCAGACCGGCGGGACTGTCTGGTCCGCCAATGAAGGCGGCAATTCCATCAGCGCCATCAATCTCGCCACCGGAGCGGTCGACACGGTTTTGATCCCGATCGCGCCCCACAACGTCGACCTGACGCCTGACGGCAAGCTGCTGTTGGCCGTTGGCGATCCTGCCGTCGAAGGGGATCACGGGTCGGACGGGCATGGGCACGGCGGGGACGGTGCGGCCGAGGGTCTGTTGGTCATTCTCGATCCGCAGAACCTCTCGGCGCCCAAGGCGACCGTCGCGGTAGGCTCGCACCCGGCCCATGTGGTCGCTGACCGGCAGGGGCGCGCCTATGTCTCCTTGGCCGGCGGAGACGAGATCGCGGTCGTCGATCTCGCACGGGCCGAAGTCATCGGGCGTATCGCGACGGGGGACTATCCGCACGGCCTACGGCTCAGCCCGGATGAGACCCAGCTTTACGTGGCCAATGTCGAGGACGGGTCCGTGTCCGTCATCGACACCCAGGCGCTGTCCGAGGTCGCGCGCATTCCGATCGGGACCGCGCCGGTTCAGGTCGGGTTCACGCCCTCGGGCGATCAGGTCTATGTCTCGCTGCGCGACGAGAACCGCGTCGCCGTGATCGACACTTCAACCCGCGAGGTGACGAACAGGATCGACGTCGGGCCGAACCCGATCCAGCTCATCGCGACGCAGGATGGGAAATTCGTCTATGTCGCCAATCAGGGCACCGAGGCCGAGCCGAACGACACCGTATCCGTGATCGACACCGCAATCGGTCAGGTGGTGAAGACCATCACCACCGGCCGCGGCGCCCATGGAGTATCGGCATCGGCGGACGGGGTCTATGTGTTCGTGACCAACATCGCCGACGATACCGTGTCGATCATCGACGTGGGGAGCCAGGAAGTGGTCAAGACAGTGCCGGTTGGCGATCGCCCGAACGGCATCGTCTACGGCGGCCCGGCGCGCTGAGCGATCGGCGCCGGAGTTCGCTCCGGCGCCAGCTACCGGCCAGGCACCGAGCCGCGGTCGGTCAGAACAATAGGGCCCGCCGTCTCATTGGCGGGCCCTCGCTATCCCTTGGGGGGCGCGAGCCTGTTACTGACCGCGGGCGGCCAGCCACTCGCGCATCATGGCGATCTCGCCCTCCTGCGCCGCGATCACGTCTTCGGCGAGGGCACGGATCTGCGGGTCCTCGCCGTGTCCCAACACGACGCGCGCCATGTCGATGGCGCCCTGATGGTGCGGGATCATGCTGCGCATGAAATCCACGTCGGCGTCGCCACTGAACTCGACGGCCATCCCGGCATGCATGCGGTCGTTTGCGGCCATGTAGGCCTGAACTGCCGGGCTGTCGGAGGCAGCCGCACCATGCGCGCCATGACCCATGTCCGAACGATCCGTGATCGTAACGCCTTCATCCACGATCTGCGATTGCGCAACGGCCAGTCCGCCCGCGGCGGCAAGCGCGGTCGCCATGAACAGAACGGACAGCTTGTTCATCAGGCGACCGTCCCCACCGGCGCGACGGGAAAGCCCGCCTCGGCCAGCGCGGCCTCGAAGGCGGCGCGGGGCTGCCCGGAGGTGACGACGACCTTGCGCTTCGGGGGATCGGCCTCGACGTTCGCTGCGGGATCAACCGTGTGAATCGCCCTGGTCACGCCGCACGCGCAGCCGCCGCAGGTCATATTTTCAATGTGGAACTGCATGAGTGCCTCCTGTGGTTCGTCTCATGCAAGGTGAGATAGGGTTTCCCATCGTTGGAAGGTCAAGAGGAAAGAATCGATCCTGACAGGTCTTGACCTTCCAGCGATGGGAACCCTTATTTCCCTTGGCGGATGATGGAATAGCTTCAAGGAGACCCCCTTCATGACCGCCCCAGCGCGAGATCGCGAGCCCGGAGCCGGCAGCATCAATCTGCCCCCGATCAGCCTGTCCATCGAGGGCATGACCTGTGCCTCATGCGTGGGCCGGGTCGAGAAGGCGCTGCGGGCCGTGCCCGGCGTCGCCTCGGCAAATGTCAACCTGGCCACCGAGCGCGCCGACATCCGTCTCAGCGCGCCGGTCGAGCGTGCCGCGCTGGTGGGTGCGGTGGAAAGCGCGGGCTATGACGTGCCCAAGCCCCAGGGTGCGGTCGAGATCGCCATCGAGGGGATGACCTGCGCCTCTTGCGTGGGCCGGGTCGAAAGGGCGCTGCAGGCGGTGCCCGGCGTTGCTTCGGCGACCGTCAACCTCGCCACCGAGCGCGCGACCGTCACGGGCCCGGCCGATGCCGGCGCGTTGCTGCGGGCCATCACCGAAACCGGCTACGAGGCGCGGCTGATCGACGGCGGCGGGGCCGATGAGGCGCAGGCCAACGCCCGCAAGGAGGCCGAGCGCGAGACGCTGCGGCGCGACCTGATCCTGGCGGCGGCGCTGACCCTGCCGGTCTTCGTCCTCGAGATGGGCAGCCACCTCATTCCCGCCGTCCATGACCTCGTCGCGGGCACCATCGGCATGCAGGCCAGTTGGTATATCCAGTTCGCGCTGACGCTGCTGGTCCTCGCCATCCCCGGCATCCGCTTCTACCAGAAGGGCCTTCCCGCCCTGTTCCGTGGCGCGCCTGACATGAACAGCCTTGTCGCGGTCGGCACGCTGGCGGCTTTCGGTTATTCACTTGTCGCCACCTTCGCCCCCGGCCTGCTGCCGGCGGGCACCGTCAACGTCTATTACGAGGCGGCAGCCGTTATCGTGACGCTGATCCTGCTCGGCCGCTATCTCGAGGCGCGCGCCAAGGGCCGCACCTCCGAGGCGATCACCCGCCTTGTTGGCCTGCAGCCCAAGACCGCGCGCGTGCGCCGGGGCGGCCGCGTCGAGGACATCGCGGTGGCCAACGTGGCTCCCGGCGATCTCGTCGAGGTCCGTCCGGGCGAGCGCGTCCCCGTGGACGGCGAGGTGGTCGAGGGCGAGAGCTGGGTGGATGAATCGATGATCACCGGCGAGCCCATCCCCGTCCAGAAGCAGGCGGGCGCTGCCGTGACCGGCGGCACCGTGAACCAGAAAGGCGCCTTCGCCTTTCGCGCCACTGCGGGCGGCGGGGACACGGTGCTGGCGCAGATCATCCGCCTGGTCGAGGAGGCGCAGGGCTCGAAACTGCCAATCCAGGCGCTGGTGGACCGCGTCACCATGTGGTTCGTCCCGGCCGTCATGGCGGTGGCGGCGCTGACCTTCGGCATCTGGTTCTTCTTCGGTCCCGACCCGGCGCTGACCTTCGCGCTGGTGAACGCCGTCGCGGTCCTGATCATCGCCTGCCCCTGTGCGATGGGCCTCGCCACGCCGACCTCGATCATGGTGGGCACCGGGCGCGGCGCCGAGATGGGCGTGCTGTTCCGCAAGGGCGAAGCGCTCCAGCTGCTGAAGGATGCCAGGGTCGTGGCGGTGGACAAGACCGGCACGCTGACGGAAGGCGCCCCCGCGCTGACCGATCTGGAACTGGCCGCCGGGTTCGAGCGGGCCGAGGTCCTGAGCCTCGTCGCCGCGGTCGAGGAGAAGTCGGAGCACCCGATCGCCCGTGCGATCGTGGACGCGGCCGCCGGGGAAGGCCTTACGCTGCCCGCCGTCTCGAACTTCGAGTCGGTGACAGGGTTCGGCGTCAGGGCCGTGGCCGGCGGCAAGCCCGTCGAGATCGGCGCAGACCGCTACATGGCCGAGCTTGGCCATGACGTGGCCGGTTTCGCCAAGATCGCCGAGCGTCTCGGCAACGAGGGCAAGTCGCCCCTCTACGCCGCGATCGACGGCAAGCTGGCGGCGATCATCGCCGTGGCCGACCCGATCAAGGAGACGACGCCGGCCGCGATCGCGGCGTTGCACGACCTCGGCCTGAAGGTTGCGATGATCACCGGCGACAACCGCCGCACGGCCGAAGCCATCGCCCGGCGGCTAGGCATCGACGAGGTCGTGGCCGAGGTGCTGCCCGAAGGCAAGGTCGAGGCCGTGCGCCGTCTCAAGACCAGTCATGGGACGCTGGCCTATGTCGGTGACGGCATCAACGACGCCCCGGCGCTGGCCGAGGCGGATGTGGGCCTTGCCATCGGCACCGGAACGGATGTGGCGATCGAGGCCGCCGACGTGGTGCTGATGTCGGGCAGCCTCAAGGGCGTGCCCAACGCCATCGCGTTGTCGCGCGCGACGATCGGCAATATCCGGCAGAACCTGTTCTGGGCCTTCGCCTACAACACCGCGCTGATCCCGGTCGCGGCGGGCGTGCTCTACCCGGCCTACGGGGTTCTGCTGTCGCCGGTCTTCGCCGCCGGGGCGATGGCGCTGTCCTCGGTCTTCGTGCTCGGCAACGCGCTCCGCCTGCGCCGCTTCACGCCGCCGATGGGGACCGATCCGACGGCCCCAGCGACCGCCAGCCCCGCCATGTCCGGCCGGCTTGCACCTGCCGAGTGATCGCCACCCGCGCCGACCGGGGCGCCAGAGTGCGTCCCGGTCATTCCCCTAGCCTGGAAGACCGTCATGACCAATATCACGCACGTCACGCACGACGTCATCTTTCCGCCAGCGGCCGTTCCGCTCATCTTCACCACCAACCAAAGGAGCCACCCATGAACATCGGACAAGCAGCCCACGCCTCGGGAGTCTCCGCCAAGATGATCCGCTACTACGAACAGACCGGCCTCATCCCTCCCGCCAACCGGACCCAATCGGGCTATCGCGACTATTCGGACACCGACGTCCACATGCTGCGCTTCATCCGTCGCGCGCGCGATCTGGGCTTCTCGGTGCCCGAGATCCAGAAGCTCCTGAACCTCTGGCGTGACGGCAGCCGGCAGAGCGGCGATGTCAAGCGCGTCGCTCTTCAGCACATCGAGGAGCTGCGGCATCGGATCGCCGAGATGGAGGACATGGTCACCACGCTCACGACGCTGGCGGACGCCTGCGCGGTCGACCACCGGCCCGACTGCCCGATCCTCTGCGACTTCGAGCAAGCGGCCCCGGAGCATCGGCCGGCACCCGCGAGGGCACCCCTGCCAGGCAGCCGCCCCTCCGTCTGACTGCGGGGCATTGTCGGCCATCGCCGCTTAATCCGGCGGCGCGGCCTCTTCGCCGTCGAGGCCGATATCCGCCAGTGCGCGTTTTGCGCCTTCTTCCGCCGTGCGCGTCAGGATCGCCTCGAACTCGGCGTCCGGCATGCGGACAAAGCCCTGATCGGAACGGGTGGTGTCATCACTTCTCCCTTCCGCCGCTCAACCGACCTTGCAGCCCCAGAACGACGTGTGATCGGCCGCGAAATACCCATCCGCCGCGCGAAAGGTGCCCTGCAACTCGACGGTGTCGCCCTGCGCGAGCGGCGCCATGGTCTGCAGCCAGAGCGCCGTCGCCTCGGAGGCGTGCGCCCCTGAAATCTCGCCCTTTGATCTCGGATTTCGGTCGATCCGTTCAGCACCAGCCGCCCGCGCATACGCGCATTGGTGCTGGAGTTGATCTTGTATAGCAGCGTGGCACCGAAGAGCCACGCGCCCGCGACGGGCGCAACGAAGTGGCTGTTGCCGGCGCAAACCCGCGCTATCGTGGGCGGCGATGACGAAGGAGTTTCCGATAACCGCCGGCGACCATTGCACGGGCATCGCGCAGGAGTGCCTTGATGGCATGACGGGCCGAGGATGCTTGCCATTCGTCCCGGTCAAGCCGGCCGGTGTTCAGAAGAACCCGCGCGATCTCCTGCTGCGTGGCACCAGCCCGATGGCCATCGAAGGCCCGCAGCATCCGTCGGAGGCGCGCGCGTTGCTGGCGTGTCATGCGTGTATCCGGCGGGATCGCGCGACCATGCAGGGCGGAAAGGAAGCGTTGAATGGCCTCGATCCGGTCGAAACCGGCGAGGCTGAGAGGGACGACGGCGACCGCGATCGCGTCCCCCTTAATGGCGCCGTCGAAGATCTGGAGCTTCTGCCCATTGCCAAGCGGGACGTGGAACTCTGCGCCAGCGTTCTCGACCGAGAAGTCGAGGCGCCAGTTCAGCGGAGCGCCGTCAGTGCTGTCGCCAAGTTCCAAAGGGACTTCGGTCAGCACCACCACACTTGTGTCCTCCGCTGGGAGCCAGAAGACCGGCGCATCGGGCGGCGGGACCAGCGGATCGACCGGGAAATCGCAACCCCCAGCGCTGCCGGATCCGTTCGGTCAGCGGTTGGGGGTCTCCTTGGTCGGCAATCGAGGCTTCAAAATCTGCGTCATAATCGTCATTGCGGCGCAGCCATTCCCAGGCCAGATCGGATGCCGTCAGTTCATCCAGATGGTCGTATTGCGCCGAAGAACGCCAGGTCGATGCGTCAGGGGTCATCGCGGCCTCCCGAATCCACTCAAACGAATAGGGAAGGCTCAAGATTCCCGCATGAGTTGCGTTTCGGAAGTCAGGCGCTGGTCAACAGGTGATGCGCGGCACGCATCACGGGTCAGGTCTTGCGCTGACTTTCGCGGACCAGTTCGCGGTAGCCGTGTTCGGTCATCCAATGCGCGCGAGCGAGATGAGTATCATGGATGGAGCGGCAGCGGTCGGGATCGCACTCTGGATCGAGGCCAAAGAGAACCTGCACAGCTTCGCGCCAATCGGCGCCATCACGCTCGGCATCGAGAAGGCGCATGTAGCGCTTCATGTGCTCGCGATCATAAGACGTCAGCGTCTGGCTGGACGGTGGTGTGTCGAGATATGTCTGTGTCGCGCGGCCCATCATTCGCTCACGTTCGGGTAACGTATTTGTTAACCATCTTCGGCGGAAGATAGCCATTCCTTTTGACGAGAACCTGACATCACGCTGGCCGCTATTTCACCGTTTGTCGGTGTTGGCTCCATTGTGTTGCAGCAACACGCCCTCGCCCTTATCTGTCGACAGGAAAACGATCCCGGCCGCTTCGAGAGCGCGGCGCACCTGGTCGCGGGTGGACTCGAACACCTCGAGCCCGCTTTGGGATTCGAGGCGTTTGAGTGCGGTCAATGCGACCTGGGCCTTGTCGGCGAGCGTCTCCTGTGTCCATCCCAGTAACGCGCGCGCAGCCCGTGATTGGCGAGAGGTGATCATACATGATCACCTCCCACCGGGATATGCACGCACTCCAGAACTACGACTATAATAGTCGTTCTTGCTATGAGCGCCAGCCGAAATTCAGGTGCAATTATCATGGATAGAGAGGCGACGCCCTCGTCCATGCCCGTCTGATTCGGTCGCTGGACCTTGCCAGAGGCGGCGGGCGCGATCCGTTGAGACAGGGGAGAAACCCGGCGGCTTGCGCCGCCGGGCCTCGGGTTCCCGATCAGAACGGAATGTCATCGTCGTCGATGAACTTGCCGTCGTCGTTCTCGGTCTGCTTCGCCCGGCTCAGGAAATCGACCGTCTCGGCGATGATCTCGCAGCCGTAGCGATCGACCCCGGCGGCATCGGTCCATTTCGTGTAGTGGATGCGGCCGCGAACCAGAACCTTCATGCCCTTGTCGCAATGCTGCTGGACCGTCTTGCCGAGGCCGTTGAAGCAGGTGATGCGGTGCCATTCGGTGTCCTGGACCCGATAGCCGTTCTCGTCGCGCAGGACGCGGCCTTCCGAATAGCGGGGGCGCGAGGTGGCCAGGGTGAAGTGGGTGATGCCGGTGCCGCCCTGGGTGGTGCGGGTTTCGGGGGCCTGGCCGATGTTGCCGGCGAGGATGACGATGTTCTGCATTGTAGGTCTCCGTTGCTCCTCGGAGGGACCGTCCCTCCGACGAGACCCGGCCAAGGCCGTCGGAAGACTCCTGCAACTGCCGCCCTTGCTGCAGCTTGCCCCCAAGGCCCCAGGTGGGGCGGGCAGCCGCGCTTGCGCGGCAACACGGCTGGGAGCCGCGGGGGTTGCTGGTGGAAGCCGAACGGACTTAGGGGATCAGTCAGGCGGAGGGATGGTGCTTTCGAAAGCAGATCGGGGACGCACAGCAGAACCATCGTCCTTGCTGGCGACAGCGGCCAGGCAGGCCCCCTGCGAACCGAGACCACCGGCATGGCACTCGTTCAACCGTCTTTGCCGGTCAACGTCGTGTCCGCCGCCGGAAGGCCCTGTCATCCGCGATGTGATCGAACAGGCTATCGGGTTCTCATGCCCGCTATGACACCGTCCTGCTTCATCGGCCAAAGGCTCGGTCCCACAGCATCGTGAAGGGGCAAGGAAGGTGTTCGCGGAGGCCCCACGAAACGACGTGGACCGATGCAGCGGGGCATCGACCGCACGGGACTGCGGGTACGCACCGATGTCCCATTTCCAGAGCCGGGCGAAGCAGACCGGGTGCGATGGTGACATGCTGCGTCGGACCGACTTTCCGTCTTTGATGGAACGACCGTCGCCCGATGGCGCAAGCTGCCAGTCTTCCTCAGAAGTGGCTGATCGCGTCCGCCGTTTCAGCGCGAGAACACCGACTCGCCGAGGGCGTTCAGATTGACGATGGCCGAGATGCCGATGACAAGGCCGCCCATGCCGCCGAGCAGGTTGAGAACCAGCCCCGAGTCGATGGCGTTCTTGGTGATGCCATAGACAAGGGCATAGCCGGCGATGACGGCGGGCACGGCGAAGAGAGCGAGCGCAATGAGCCGCAGGGCCGGGTTCCTCGCGAAGCCAAGAACCAGGATCACAAGGGCGATCGAGAGCAAAGCGGCACCGATGGCCATGAGGCCAGACATCACGACACCGGCCCCCGCGCCCCAGGCATATTGCGCGGTCGTGATCGCCGCCATGACGGGCAAGGCATAGATCGCCAGATTGTAGGCGATCACACAGGCCGCGATGCTGAGCGAGATGGCGAGCAGGATCAGCGTCATGGAAACCTCCAGAGAACGGTTGGGGATCACGACAGGCTGCCGGGAGATACGCTCCGCCTGCGACTATGCTGCTTCGCCGGTTCTGCAAGGATGTTCCATCAAAGGCGCGGCGGCGTTTTCTGTCAAGGTTCGGCGGCTTAAAGCCGCCAGGCGGCGGGACTTACGCCCCGCCGTCGAACTTCATGACCGGGATGCCGAGCTTGCGGGCCTTGTCGGCGAGATTCTCCTGAATCCCGGTACCGGGGAAGACGAGGACGCCGACCGGCAGCACGTCCAGCATGGCATCGTTTCGCTTGAACGGCGCGGCCTTGGCGTGCTTGGTCCAGTCGGGCCGGAAGGCGACCTGAAGCACCTTGCGGTGATCGGCCCAGCGGGAGGCGATCAGTTCGGCTCCCTTCGGCGACCCGCCGTGCAGCAACACCATGTCGGGGTGCTTGGCATGGACCTGATCGAGCTTCGCCCAGATCAGGCGGTGATCGTTGAAGTCGGCGCCGCCGGTCACGGCCACCTTAGGGCCGGCGGGCAGCATCACCTCGGTCTCGGCCCGGCGCTTGGCGGCAAGGAAGTCTCTGGAGTCGATCATCGCGGCAGTCAGGTTGCGATGGTTGACCATCGAGCCGGTGCGCGGCCGCCAGGCGCTGCCGGTGTGGTGCTCGAAAGCCTCGGCGGCGAGGTCGCGGAAGAGTTCCATGCTGGCGCGCCGTTCAATCAGGGTCTGCCCCTCGGCCGTAAGGCGTTCGAGTTCGACCGACTTCACCTCGCTGCCGTCCTGTTCCCGCTGCATCCGGCGCTGCGCCTGCTCGTTGGCGTCTAGATCGCGTTCGACCCGGCTGGTGGCGCGGTGGAAGAGATTGGCGGCCCCCCAGAGCAGCTCTTCGAGATCGGGTTCGAGACGGGTGTCACTGAGCGTCGCCACAAGGGCGTCGAAGATGTCTGTGACGGCTACAGCGACGGTATTGCCCTCGGGGAGCGGCCGGGGATCAGGTTCGTCCTGGAACGGGCGCCAGCCGTAGAGCTGGAGTTCGGTGAGGGCGTGATCGGTCTGGGAGGAGGTGTGGACCGGCTCGGCCCCTGCATATTCGGGATCAAACGTCATCGGTTGCGTCCTTCGTCTGGAGACCGCGCCCATCGCGGCCTTCGCAGGCGTCGAAGCGCACGGGCGGGACGGGTTGACAGCCCTCGCCCGCTCGGCGAGGGCCTTGATGGCCGGGTGCGGCTAATTTGCCTTTCGCGATGCAAAGGCGGGGCCAGAGACGGGGTCCCCACGCGACCTGTCGCGTGGGGTGGCTCCCCGCCGGCGGAAATTAGTCGCTCCCGGCCATTGCCTGCCCGTCCCGTTTGTGCGCCGATCGCCCTCTCCGAAGGCCGTGGGTGCGGGACTCTCCGGCGGTGGATGCACCTGCCGATGCCAAGCGAACGAAACCGGCAGAGGCCGAGCCGGACCGAGCCTCCGGGGCCGATCACACCCTCACCCTTCCATGAAACGGCGGACGTCTTCGGGATGAAGCTGATCCTTCAAGGCCGCCCCGAGGGCATCGGCGCCATGGCGTCGCAGATCATCGTTGAAATCGCCCTCGCGCGGCATGAGCGAGACCGCCTCGATCCCGAGATCGGCTGCTCTGGCGGCCAGTCGGTCTCTTGCACCGTCCCCGGCCGGGTCGCGATCGCGCAGGACATAGAGCCTGCGCAGCGACGGCGGGAACAGGATGGCGGCGAGGTGAGCGGCCGAAAGCGCCGCCAGCATCGGCATGCGGGGCAGGACCTGGCGCGGCGACAGCACGGTCTCGATGCCCTCGCCGGCGGCGAGCACCTCATCGGCGATGCCGAAGCGGACCGCGTGGCCGAGAAGGTCGCCCATCGCCCGCCGCGGTGTCTCGACAGGCGCCTTGCCGGAACCGTCCGGGGCGAGCCATGTGCGATGCGCGCCGGTCTGGTGGCCGGTGAGATCGGTGACGGCGGCGACCACCGCCGGCCTGATCTCGGTGGGCGCATGCTCGTTGGGCCTGTAATAGCACCGGGGATGGTAGCGCAGCGCGGTGGTGCCTTCGAGCGTGGTGATCGCTCGCCGGTTGAGGTAGATCGCAGCAAGGGTGCCGTGGATCGGCTGCGCCATGGCGAAGAGCCGCCGCGACGCTTCAGGCGAACCGGGTGCCGCGCCGGATGTGCTGTCGGTCGGCGCTCTCGTCTTTGCCGGTTCGGGATGCGGGAGGGCGAGGAAGCGGCGCGCTTCCTCAGCCACGTCCTTGAAATCGGCGAGGCCGAGCGCCTCGCGGATGACGTCGAGAAGGTCGCCATGCTCTCCCGTCGCCATGTCACTCCACTTGCCCGCCGCACCCTTGCCGGATTCCGGGCCGGTCAGTCGCACGAACATGGAGCGTCCTGGGGTGTTCTGCACGTCACCGACCAGCCAGTATCGCCCGGCGCGGTGGCCGGACGACAGGTAGTGGCGGCAGACCGCCTCGGCCTCTCGGCCAAGGCGGATCGCCAGTTCGGATGCGTCGTGCCTGGGCATCAGGCTGCCTCCCGCTCGCCGATGCGCTCGACCGGCCAGCGGTCGAAGAGCTTCCCGAGGATCGCCGGACCGCTGGCATCGACCGGCACGAACATGCGCAGCTTCCAGGAGATGATCTCGTGGAACAGCCCATAGGCCGTGAGGCGCTGGCGCATGGTGTCGGTGAAACCCGACAGCTCGATCCGGTTTGCCCCCATGACCCGGACCCGGCGAAGCTGGAGGCCCTCAGCGAGATCGAGGATGGTCCGACTTTCCAGCAGCGCCGCGAAGGCATCGTCCGGCGAGACCGAGGTGATGCCGGTCTCGGTCGCATTGGCCGCCCAAGCCGGGGAGACCTTGCGGCCGATGATGCGCTCGCCGGCGTCAGACTGAAGCCGATAGACGCGAGTGGAGTCGTTCGGCAGCCGCTTCCAGATCGGTAGCAGCAGGCCCGTCACCATGTGCAAGGTGGACTCGGCGAACTCCGGCACCTCCGCGACTTCGGCTTCCCAGGCCGATGCGAAGGCATCCCTGTCGGCTTCGACCCAATGGGTCTCGCGCATCATCCTGACCTGGACGTTCTGCGCTTCCATCGGCCGGATCAGCCGGACGCGGCGCTCGATCTCGCCATCGTCCAACATCACGCTGGTGGTGGGGATCTGCACCGCTGCCCGGCCTGAGCGCTCGTTGATCAGCAGCCTGGCGCGGGGATCGTCGAGTTCCGCCAGCGCGGCGTCGAGCGTCACCGGGCGGTTGCGCCTGCGTTCGGTGATGGTCAGCAGGCTGGTCTCGGCCCCGGTGCGCGGGTGCGTGTAGATCACCTGCCGATCCGTCACTACGAAGCTCTCGGCGCGCAGGGTCTCCAGCCCGGCGTCATAGGTGCCGGAGGCGATGGCGCCCTCGATGCGGGCGGTCAGAAGTTGTTCGAAGGCGGTGAAGAGGATGCCCTGAAGCTCGATGGTCAGCGCCAGCAGCCGGTTGAGGAAGGTGGTGATGGCCGGCAAATTGTCCTTGATGCCGTTCGCATCCATCAGCTTCAACCCGGTGGCAGCCTCGAACCGCTCCAGTGAGCAGCCGTCGACCTTGCCGCGCACCAGCAGGAGATAAAGCTGGCGCAGCGCGTCACGGGCGTAATGCGATTCCAGGTTATCTTCCGGGCGGAACAGGCCCTGACCACCGGTCTGGCGCTGGCCGCGCGTAATCGCGCCCAGCGTGTCAAGACGGCGGGCGATGGTCGAGAGGAAGCGCTTCTCGGCCTTCACATTGGTCGAGATCGGTCGGAACAGTGGCGGCTGTGCCTGGTTGGTGCGATGCGTGCGGCCGAGGCCCTGGATGGCGGCGTCCGCCTTCCACCCGGCTTCGAGGAGATAGTGGACACGCAGCCGGGTATTCTTCGCCGACAGTTCGGCGTGATACGACCGGCCCGTGCCGCCCGCATCGGAAAAGACCAGCACGCGCTTCTGATCGTCCATGAAGGCTTGCGTCTCGGCCAGGTTGGCCGAACCGGCGCGGCTTTCCACGACGAGCCAGTCGATGGTGACGCTGCGTTTGCGGACGATACGGCGCGAACGACCCGTGACCTCGGCCACCGTGTCGGTCCCGAAATACTGGATGATCTGGTCGAGCGCGCCGGGAACCGGCGGCAGGCTGGCGAGGCTTGCGATCATCTCGTCGCGCCGGGCCGCGGCCTCGCGGCTCTCGACCGGCTGGCCATCACGATAGACCGGGCGCGAGGACAGATTGCCCTCGCTGTCGGTGAACGGCTCGTAGAGTTGGACCGGGAAGGAATGGGCAAGGTAATCTAGGACATATTCGCGCGGCGACAGGTCCATTTTCAGATCGCCCCATTCCTCGGTGGGGATCTCTGCCAGCCGCCGTTCCATCAGCGCCTCGCCGGTCGAGACGATCTGGATGACGGAAGAATGTCCCGCTTCCAGATCGGCCGTGATGGACCGGATCAGCGTCGGGGTTTTCATCGACGTCAACAGGTGCCCGAAGAACCTCTGCTTGGCGCTCTCAAAGGCCGAGCGGGCGGCGGACTTGGCCTGCCGGTTCAGCGTGCCGGACCCGCCCTCGCCGCCGGTGATGTTGGCGGCCTGCATCGCCGCATCGAGATTGTTATGGATGATGGCGAAGGCATCGGCATAGCTGTCGTAGATGCGGACCTGTTCAGGGGTCAGTTCGTGGTCGAGCAACTCGTATTCCACGCCTTTGAAGGACAGCGAGCGGGCGGTGTAGAGGCCAAGCGCCCGCAGGTCGCGGGCCAGCACCTCCATCGCCGCGACGCCGCCGGCCTCGATCGCCTCGACGAACTCCGCCCTGGTCGAGAAGGGGAAATCCTCGCCGCCCCAGAGACCGAGCCGCTGCGCATAGGCGAGATTGTGGACGGTGGTGGCGCCGGTGGCCGAGACATAGACGACTCGGGCATCGGGAAGCGCATGCTGGATGCGCAGCCCGGCACGGCCCTGCTGCGAGGCGGCGACATCGCCGCGTTCTCCCCTGCCTCCTGCGGCATTGGCCATGGCATGCGCCTCGTCGAAAATCACCACCCCATCGAAGTCTGTGCCCAACCATTCGACGATCTGTTTGACCCTGGAAACCCTTGTCCCCCGGTCGTCGGAGCGCAGCGTGGCATAGGTTAGAAACAGGATGCCTTCGTTCAGCGTGATGGGCTTGCCTTGCGGGAATCGCGACAGCGGCGTGACCAGCAGCCGCTCCATGCCGAGCGCCGACCAGTCACGTTGCGCGTCCTCCAACAGCTTGTCGGATTTCGAGATCCAGATCGCCTTACGCCGCCCCTGCATCCAGTTGTCGAGGATGATGGCGGCGGATTCCCGACCCTTGCCGACGCCGGTGCCGTCGCCGATCATGAAGCCCTGACGGAAACGGATTGCTCCCTCGGCATCCTCCGGCGCGGCGGCGAGATTGTCGAGCGTGTCATCGATCGTCCAGCCCCCGGCGAGGAAGCCCCCATGGGCCTCGCCCGCATAAATCACGGTCTCCAGCTGCGCCTCGGACAGCTTGCCGAGAATGTCGTTGGGAAGCGTCGGCCGATAGCTGGGCTTCGGCGGCGCGATGCTCGCCATCGAGGCCGACTGCACGAGCTGGGTAGGATGCGCCTGCGCCCCGTCGATGCGGATGGTCTGAAGCCCGTATTCCTCGTAGATCGCGTCGGAGAGGCCGCCGCCCTCGGCCGGTTCCCAATCCACGGTCTCGTAGGCGACCGGCACGGCCTCCGGTTCCGCAAGGGGCGCGGCGGGCGCGGATCGCGCGGCGCGGTTGACGTAGCCGCGCACGGTGCGGGGCGCGGTGGGTCGTGCGACCGGCACCGTCAGGCCGGGATCGACCGGCAGCCGCGTGGGAAGCAGGTCGGCTAGCCAGGCGATCAGCGTGGCCACGTCCGGCGCGACACCAGGCGCTGCCGGAAACACCGCCGCATCTTCGGCCGGCAGCTTGTCGATGACCGTGAGCCGGGTCGGGACAGTGGTGCCTTGCTTGGCATAGACCGAGCCGTCGATGGCGGCGGAAAAGGTGACGCGACCGCGTTCCTGCAGCCGGGTCCAGGAGGCGGTCCACGCCGGATTATCGGGGGCGAAGCTCGCGCCGGTGATGGTCACGAGCCGTCCGCCGGGCGCAAGACGCGCCAGCGCCGAAGCGACATGGCGAAAGGCGGCGTCACGCATGCGCCCCTCGACATTGGCCATGACCGAGAACGGTGGATTCATCAGCACGACGGTCGGGACAAGGCAGGGATCGAGATGGTCATCGATCTGGGCCGCGTCGAAGCGGGTAACGGAAAGGGCCGGAAAGAGAGAGGAAAGCAGGCCGGCGCGCATCTCGGCCAGTTCATTTACGAGAAGCGTGCCGCCGGCGATCTCGGCCAGGATGGCGAGGAGCCCGGTGCCGGCCGAGGGCTCCAGCACACGGTCGGCAGGCGTGATCGCCGCCGCCGTGACCGCCGCGAAACCGAGCAGGATCGGGGTGGAGAACTGCTGGAAGGTCTGCGCTTCTTCCGAGCGGCGCGTATGCGTCGGCAGAAGCCCGGAGATCTTGCCGAGCTGCGGCAGGATCGCCGACTTCGAGGCGGCTTTACGGAAAAGCACATTGCCGTATTTGCGCAGGAAGAGGACGGTCGCAGCCTCGCAGGCATCATAGGCCAGCTTCCAGGTCCAGGCGCCGGTGGCATCGGAAGCGCCGAAACCCGCTTCCATCGCGCCGCGCAGCGTGGCGGCATCGACGCGCTGACCGCGCTCCAGATGCGGCAGCAGTAGGCCGGCAGCGGTGAATATGCGGGCTGCGGTCTCGGCGTCGTGGTCGCGCGGAAGCGGCGCGGTGGCGGATGCCGCCGCGGATGCGGAAATCATGTTCATCGGGGATTCCTCGGGAGAGCAAGTCAGGATCAAGCCGGGCAGCGCTCTCTCTCGACCGCACCGGCTCAAACCCCTTCCGGCCCATCTCTCGCTCTGAAGCCGTGGCGAAAGCAGGCATGAAACAAGCGCCCGACCGTCAGGCTGGGCGCTTGTGGGTTTCAGTCGATGGCCTGGAAGATCGCCGCCGCCTCCGGGTGATTGGCGGCATGTTCGTAGAGACGGCCATAGCCCTCGGCGAGTTCGTCGTCATCGTAGCGGAAGGAAAGATGCGAGAAGGCGAAGAGCGTGGCGATGATCCCAGCCGCATCGCATGAGACCTCGCCCTCGAAACCGTTGCCTTCGCAGAACAGGAGGTAACGGGGCTTTGATGTCGGCGCGAGATAGAGCGGCTGGCCGGCGCGTTCGTAGAAATCCCAGAGCCCGCCGCCGTAATCGGCGGGGCTGAGGATCTCCATGAATCGGAAGACGGCATGCTCGCCGATGATGAGCAGGCGCCGGCCGAAAAGGCGCGGCAGGAACTTCATGCGGCGCGCGTCGGGGACACGGGTTGCGGATTGAGAAGCAAGTTCGGGCAAAGCCATGATCGGTCTCCTGGAGGGAAAGGGACGGCAGCCGGACGACCCTCTCTCAACCCGTCCGGAGGCACCCTCTCCCGGCCCTCCTCTCGCTCTGGGGGCTTGAAATGGACCATTCTATGGACCATCTTGGCAGGATAGCGGAGAACATCTGGAGCGATGTGCGATGAGGGTTTCTGTCACCGAGGCGAAAGGGCAGCTCACCGAACTGGTGAAACGCGCCGAGGCCGGCGACGAGGTGATCCTGACCCGGCGGGGCCATGAGGTCGCCCGCCTCGTGCGGGTTGCTGTCGCAGCGACCCCGAAAGGCCGGCGTGCGCTGATGGAGCGGGTCCGGGCCACGGCGCGGGGCAAGGCACTGCCCGGCGCCGATGCCGCGCGCAGTCAGGACTTCCTCTATGGTGATGACGGGATGCCGGCGTGATCGTCGTCGACACCTCGGCGCTGATGGCGATCGTGCTGGACGAGCCGCAGGCCGAGACCTGCATGGCGGCGATCGAGGCGGCGGACGGATTGCTGATCTCGGCCGGAACCGTGGCCGAGACGCTGATCGTGGCCGGGCGCCGCAATGTTGGGGAAGAGATTGCCGCCCTGATCGAGGGCCTTGGGTTCGAGGTCGTCTCCGTCACGGAGGCTTCGGCACGCAGGATCTCCGAAGCCTATGCCCGCTGGGGCAAGGGCGTTCATCCCGCCGGTCTCAACTACGGCGATTGCTTCGCCTATGAGGTCGCGAGCGAGCGCGGCTGTCCGTTGCTCTTTGTCGGCGATGATTTCTCACGGACGGACCTGCGGTCGGTACTGTAACCCCGGAAAGCCGGGCTTTAGCCGAAGCGATTCCCATCAACTGTGAAGCTGTATTCGTTGGCACCGATGGCCTCATCGACCGCCTCATCCGAAGTCAGGTCATCGTAGTCGCGCTCAAGCTGGCGATAGAGCCAACGCGCGAGATCGCGCAATGCCTCGATGACGGTCTCCTCGGCATCGGCGGTCATGCCCTGCCCTGTCGGGCTGTCGCGGGTGACCGAGATCGCCATGCAGTATTCGTGATAGTATCGCCCCCGATGGGTCGTCTCGGCCGTCAACTGGTAGAAGTTGCGGCGTTGCGCCTGATGTAGGGCATCCGCGATGCGGTGCAGCTCCGCATCCTTCGGCGCATAGGCACGGATTTCCGCCGCCGTGCCTTTGCGATAGGAATAGTGGCCTTCGAACGCGGCGCCATCGCCCTGCGACCAGAAGCCCGTAAACCAGATGCAAGGCTCTTGTCGCACGCCGCCGCCCATGAGGCGGACGGTGCGGGTCTTGATGCGGATGCCGAGGATGTCCGCGATCCGCCGGAAATCCTCATAGACGGCATCGTACCAATCGTAGTCGAAGCCGCCCTCGCGATACCAGGCGCGGGCATTGTCTTTCGCGGCTTCGGAAAGCTCGTCGAGCCGATAGACCGTGGTTTCGATGACGTCAGGCATTGGGGTCGCCCCCGTCCAGAACGGTGGAAAGCCAACCGTCGGTGTAGATCCAGTCCACCGTCTCGCCGGTGGCGAGGTCGAGGACATGCGCGCCGCCCCCGAACCCGTCGATTCTCGGACGTGAGCAGGTATTGGCGTATTGCATCCCCCATAGCCCGGTCAGGCCGAACGCGGCGGCACAGCGTTTGACGAACTGGATGACATGCTCGGGATCGCCGGTGCCGTCATCGCGCATCCAGAGCTGGGTGCCGCCATGTTCGGGCTGGATCGAAAGCATGAAGCCGTCCGAGGGCGGATCTTCGGCGGCGTTTTCACGCGCCAGCGCGTTGTAGAGATCAAGCGCGCGGGCGGCGTTCTCGGGGCTGCCCACGTCGAGCAGGCAGGAGAAATGGGTGAAGTAGTCGGCCATGACAGGCTCCTGAAACGAGAAAGCCCGGCGCGGGGCCGGGCCGAATGGGTGGGAATGGGCAATAGGTCAGGCGGCTTGTGGCAGCCGAACCAGATCGGCAGTCGTCTCGCGCCAGAAGGGATCGACCAGCCGCGCCTCGAGCAGGTTGGCGCGGTGGCGGAGATCACGAGCGGATACTGCATCGCCGCGCCCGGATGCCGTGAAGGCCATGCCCCGCAGACGGCTGGCCTCCGTGACGATGCGGCGGGCCTCGGCGTCGGACGCGACCGGGTGCTGCCAGAGCACGCTCCCGGCCCGGACCTGACCGGCAAGGACAAGGCCCAGTTCTTTGTCCTGAATGACCATGACGCGGGGGCGAAAGCGCAGCGCATCGCCCTGTCCAGCGCGGAAATCACCGCGCCCAACGCGCTGGCTGGCGATGGTCATCGCCTCTTCGGGGGATTGGCACTGCCCGATGACGAGCGTGCGGTCTAAGCGGCCGACGTCATCGTTTTCGTCATCGCTGGCGATACCGATGCAGGAGATGCACAGAGGCAGCTTCTGGGCGTGACGCAGCCGGGGCAGGATCTGTCGCGCGACAATTTCGCCGATCGAGGCGAAAGTGGTGTGGTGGGAAAGGCTCATGGGGAATGCTCCGCGACGGACGGCGGAAGCCCCTCTCCCGCCTCACAATCCGTCACGGCCAACCGGCCCGCACTCTTACTCTCCCGTCCCGACGGTGGATCGTCCCGCACCTCGGCGGGACGATCCGGCGATCAGCACCAGGGCTCACGCCGCCCGGCCCAGGTTCTCGCCAGCCCTTCATCGACGAGAATATCGCCGACATCGCGGCCTTCGACGCGTATCGCCGCCAGGGTCCGGCCATAGCGGTCGGTCCCCTGACGCAGGATTTCGACCCGCCGACCTTGCAGGATTTCCGCCAGCCTGATCTTCGCTTGCCGGGCAAGGTCGGTTTCATGGATGCAGCGGCCCTCCATTTCGGGAGCGTCGATGTTGAATATCCGAACAGCTTCGGACTGCTGTCCCATACCCAGCCGGATCGAGTCACCGTCCCAGACGCGGATTTCCGCCGGCTCGCAGGAAGCCGTGCAGAGCAGGACGGAGATGACGATATGGCTGAGCATGGCAAGAGGCTTTCATAAGGGGGAGGCTGACGCGACTGCTCAGACTTCTTCCTGAAGTCGGCCATTGACGCAATGCGGATCGACCTCCGCCTCGATCCGCTGCGTCCGCCCCATCCAAGGCGCCGGGTGGATTGCCCGCGCCCAATCGGCGAAGGACGGGATACGGCCCAGATCCTCGCGGACATGCTGCTCCCCGACCCATCGGGCCGGGATCACCCTGCCGGTGGACAGGGTGATCGTCGCCCCGAAAATGGTCTCGGCCATGAAGATGCCCTCGGCATGGTGGCGAAGCGCGCGATGACGAAAATCGGCCAGGATCTCCTTGCTGGCATCGAACCAGCTATGGATGGGCAAGTAATCCTCGACCGTGCCGCCCCATTTCTTCACCGACGAGAGCGCATGATGATAGGGATGTGCCATTTCCGCCCCCTCAGAACTCGTGACTGTAGAATTCGGTGGCGGTGTAGCGCTCGTTGTAGTCGAGCGTGATGGTGCGCGCCGCCACATCGAAGCTGAACTCGCCATAGGCGCCATCATTGTTCTCCCAGCCGCCATGGGTTTCCGAGAGGAAGTCATAGGCGAGCTGTTCGATGGCCGCCTCAACGCCCATTGAGATTGCGGTCACCTTGTCGGTTCCCCATGCCACCGTGGCAATGGTGATCTCGCCCTGCGGCAGGTCCACGGTCCGGTCGTCCGATTGCGCGGTGATGTCCTCGATCTGGCCGCTGTCGCCAGAACCGTCGAAGGTGACGGTCACGAGAGTGATGCCTGCGGCGGCCAGCGCATCGAACAGCGCCGTCTTGTTGTCGGGACGGACCGCTTCAGCGCGACGGTTGCGCTCATCGCGCTCGGCGAAGAAGCGCGCGACGCTGGCGGCCATGTCGAATTCCGGCGTGGCTGGTTTGTCGGTATCGGTCATTGGATGATCCTCCAGGAGAGCGGGATGATATGGCCCGGCGGCGCTCTCCTCTCCTTCCGCCAGGCTCGCCCCGATCCCGGCCCAACTCTCCCTTTCCAGAGCCGAGGCGAGGCCTCGGCACCGCCGCTGGCGATGCGCAGCCTGCGCATGGCACAAGGCCCGGCTGCGCCTGACGCGGGCCGGGCCGTCGGGCGGAGGCGCTTTCGCGCCTCAGCCGAAGGGATCGAGTTCGAGCTTCACCATCTCTTCGTCGCCGTCGAACTCGTCGGCGGGCATGGCGCCGTGGGTGCCGTCCCCGGCCTGGAACACGACGATCACGACCATCAGCGTGGTGGCGAGGCTGGCGGCGAAAGCGGTGGCATCTGCGTAGGACATGGGTTCCGGCTCCTGTCTTTGGAGGCGGGGGACCATCCCCCGCGCGACAGGCGCCCGAAGTGTCTGACCGGATCTGCAATCACCCTCGGGCGTTCGGATTCTTTCCGAATCCCCGAGGGCGGCACGCGCGCGTAAGCCGACCCCACCGGGGTTGAATGCAAAGAGACGGTCGGACCAAGGTTAGCGAATGGAAGCGGGGGATGGTGCTTTGCGTCGAGCCGGTGCCGGAAACCCGTCGCAGATGCTTTGCTGCGCCAGCCTCGTTGCCGGCGGATATTCAGGGTGTGTTTCAGGCCGGGGACGGAACCCGTTGCCCCCACAACACCAAGGAGTTGGCGCAATGGTGAAGCTCGAACTCGATCCATCGCTGCTTGTGCAGCGATACCCGATAGCCCCGTGTGCAAGGTTCGGCTTTCAGGGCCGGTCAGTCCCAGAACCCATCGGCGATTTCGCGGGCGATCATGGCGCGGGCCTTCATCATCACATCGTCGCCGGAGGTGTCGATATGACCGAAAAAGCGCGTCCGGGCGCCATGGGCCGTCCAGTCGGCATAGCGGCAGTATTCGCGGGCATCGAGCCGGAAGGCGCGCATGTCCTCGGCCCAATGCGGTTTCGGTTCCACGATGACGGTGACGCCGTTGCGGGTTTCCTCCCAGGGAAGCGAGCGCTCCGATGGCGGATTGCGGCGGTCATCGGCGAAGATTTCATCGACCGTCATCATGATGCGCCCCCATCTTCGGCCTTCTCGACAAAGCCGGCAGGATCGTCGGGATCCGGCGGCAGATAGGCGTCATAGGGGTTGCCGCTTGCGAGATGGCCGAACGGCGTGAAGACGTAATCACCCCCGTCGCGGCCGACCGCGCACAGGACATAGCGTGTCTCACGGGTCGCGGCGTCGAGGCATTCCATAAGGGCGAGATTGCCGTCATCGGCAGCACGAAGCAGAGTGTCGAAGTTCGTTCGAACGGGATCGGGAATGGCCATTGTGTTCTCCTGAAACGAAGAAGGCCCGCCGTCACGGGACAAGCGGGCCGGATGAACGGGATCGGCGAACGTCACGCGGCAGCTCGACCCTCGACGGCGTCGGCGCCTGCCTCGTCGGCGGTGATCTCCTCGAGGCGCGCGCGGGTGTAGCCGTTCCTGGCTAGCCAGAGTTCGGCCGCCTCGTGGTTCTCCGCGAGGTGCAGCAATTCGACGTTCTCTCCGACATCCTGCACAACGCGGACTTGACCGATCTTCGGGCGTTCGATCACCCGGAAGCTCAGATCGCTGTCGATGCCGTAGCTGCGCATGACGGTGATAAGAATGATGCCGCCTTCGCCGAAATCGCCTTCATGCAGGGTGAAGGACGGCGTGGTCGTGTAGGTCGGGCGCTCGCGGCCCGGTTCCTTGCGCACGAGACGACCGGCCCCGTTGCGGGATTTCCACGCGGCGAGCTTCTTGGTGAAACGTGCGGGCGGCTTCGGCTGGCCGTCGCTGTAGGCCACGAGCGAGCCGAGCGGCACGATGTCGAAGATGAGGGAAGCGGACATGATCTTGCTCCTGAAACGAAAGCGGCCCGGCGAGATGCCGGGCCTTGAGATGGAAGGGATGGAATGCGGGGCGACGGAGGCCGCCCCGCTGATTCGCGTCACTCGGCGGCGACGAGGGCCTCCGGATCGTCGGCGGCCTCGGCCGTGTCCTCATGGCCACCGGCGAGGAAGTCGGGCAGCGCCACGCTGTCCTCGTCCTGATCGGTCGCGCCATCCACGGCCTGCGCCTCGATGGCGGGGCGCAGCGGCTCCGGCAGCCAGCCGGTATCGGCCAGGAGCCGTTCGGCCTCCTTCGCCATGTCGCCCTTCTTGAGATGCGCGATGAGATCGGCCGCGCGATCGCCGGCACCCTCGCGCACCGCCTCGATGATGCGGGTCTTGGTCACGCGGCCCAGATAGTTCTCGACCGTTGGCCTCCAGCCCGCTTCGACGAGGTCGAGGCCGGTGGCCTGCGCCAGCCGTTCGGCCTCGGCCATGCGGCGGTCGAGACCGTGCTGCGAGATGCCATTCCCCGAATAGGGGTTGGGCCGCTCGTAGAGCGCGTTGACGCCGAAACTGACGCAATGCGCAAGCAGCGCCAGGCGGCTGGCATCGTCGAGACCGTCGATCCAGTCCCAGAGCCGGTCGTCATCACCGGAGGGAATGTCCCCCCGCCAGGCGTCCGCGCGCTCGTCGATCATCTTCGCGGCGGCGCTGTCAGCGAGCCCGGTCGCATCCGTGGGAAGATAGATGTGACGCACGGCGGCATAGAGGCTGGTTCCCGAGGTGGCGGTGCGCTCGAAAGTATCGAGAACCAGCTTGTGCAGCAGCGCCGTCATGGCGACGCGCGGATTCTTGGCAAGCGCATTGCGCAGCGCCAGCGTCCGCCAGGCGGTCAGGTCGGTCACGAGTCGCTCGGGCAACGGCTTGACGGCATCGTCATCCTCTTCATCGGCGTCCGGGACGGGCTCGCCGCCGACGGTGATGACCGCGCGCTGCACCGCATCGGGATCGGACGGGTCCGCACCCTCGGTGGCATCCTCGCCATCGACGGTCTCGGGTTGTTCGTCCTCGGAGCGGACGTAGCCGTTGCTGACGATCAACTCGCCATCGCGGCCGATGCTGACGAAGACACCGGCACGAGCGATGTCTTCCGGCGCGAAGGTGACAGGCCGATTCTCGAAGGCTTCCAGCTCGGCTTCGATTTCCCCGAGCCGCTGATCGACCTCATCGGGCAGCTCGTCGGCTTCGGCATACTGCGCTTCGAGTTCGTCATACTCGTCGCGCAGCGCCTCTCGGGTGGCGCGTTCCTCGTCGGTCAGTTCCTGGGTCACGCCGACCAGCCTGCGCAACCCGTTGGTGTGGCCGTAGGGCAGCTCGACTGCCGCGTCGATCCACTTCCAGCCCTGACCGGCGATCTCGTCGGCGACGGTGCGCAGCTTCTCGTCGACCAGCCGGTCGAGAAGCGTGACGTCCTGCAACCAGCCGCCGTTCTCCTCGGAGAAGAGGTCGCGCAGCACCGGGCCACCCGCCGCATCGTAAGCGTCAACGCCAATGAAGCGGGCGCGCTTGTCGGCGGCCGGAACCGTGGTCTCGGTCAGCATGTTGCGGATCTGCCAGGGTTCCTTCTGCCACGACGTGCTGATGCGCTCCCAGACCTGCTGCTGGCGCTCGTGGTCGGGGTTGACGGTGAAGGCTTCCAGCATCGCCAGCGTCATCTCGTTGCGCGCATAGGCGTCGTGCAGCGTCGGCGCAACGGTGGCGAGGCGAAGACGCTGCATGATGTAGCGCGGGGTGGTCCGCCATGCGTCGGCGATCTCCTCCTTCGACATGCCCATGTCGAACATCCGCTTGAACGCCTTGAACTGGTCGAGCGGATGCAGGGCGAGGCGCAGCAGGTTCTCGGCCAGCGAGTCGTCCACGGCCGAGGTCTTGGCGTCGGCCTTCTTGACGATGCAGGGCACGAGCCCTTCGGCCGGGAAGCGACCGGCCTCGACAAGGCGCGCGATGGACCTGTAGCGGCGGCCGCCGGCCGGGGTTTCGAACTCGCCGGTCTCATTGCCGTCCTCGTCGAGGATGGCGCGGACATTGAGACCCTGCACGAGATCCTCGCGCCGGTCGATGTCATGGGTAAGTTCGTCCAGACCCGCCTCGACATCGGTCTCGCGGACATTGCTGTCCGACAGCCTGATGCGGTTGAACGGAATGTCGCGCGCCCGCGAAAAGACGATCATCGGGGCGACGGGCTTCTTCCTGGCAGCTTTGGCCATGGTGGTTTCTCCGCGACGGGCGGCCGGGAGCCTCTCTCTCGACCTCCAACCCGTCACGAAGCGAAGCGCCGCCCTCTTCCTCTGAAGAGCGCGACGCCAGGCCACAAAGCCGACAGCCGGAAATCAGGAATCCTGGCTTTCCGTATCTGCGGATGTGCAGGTGAATGCCGCACCGGCGCGGTAGAGGGCTCGCTCCGCCGCACGGATGCTGCCGGCTTCCCGCGCAGCCTCCGCCCAGACCGAGATCGGGAAATCCCCGGTGAAGAGCAGATCCCGCTCGATCCCCATGCCGAAGGGCAATCGGACCCTGCGCAGCTCTTCCAGGCTCCACGAGCCAAGTTCGGGGTAGCCGATATCGGCCAGGCCGAACATGATGTCGCCGCCCTGATCCAGCTCAGTGGCGAGCCAGACGCCCGCGCCGAAGGGGTTGAAGAATTTCACGACGGGGATGTGATCCACATCACGTTGGCGACCATTGGCCAGAAGCCGGTCGCGCTGTGTTCCGGTCAAAAGGATCATGCCGCGACCCTCCCTTCGATTGCAGCCGGAACCGGCTCCCCGGCATCTTCGTCGGGCAGATGCGACAGCAGCCAGTCGGCCGCCTTGCTGGCCTGAGAAGCTGCGCGGACGATGGCGCGGTTGTCCTCGCGCAGCACCTCCAGCCAGGAGCCGATATAGTCGGCATGGCGCACGGTCGGCACGATACCAAGCGAGGCGCAGCAGAATGCCGCGTTCATCTCGGCGACCAGCTCCTCGAAGGCGTATTTCTTCGTGCCGAAACTGCCCGAGAAATCCCGCCCCAGGCGCGAGGCATGGCCGGTGGCGTGCCCCATCTCGTGCAGCGCCGTCCGGTGCCAGTTAATCGGCTCGAAATAGGCGGCCGGCGGCGGCACCTGCACATAATCGAGTGCCGGCACATAGAAGGCGCGATCTCCGCCGATGCGGAAATCGATCCCGGTCGCGCGGATCAGTGCCTCGACCTTCGGCTCGATCATACCGGGCGGCGGTGGTGGCGCCTCCACGGCAATATCTTCTGGCAGGCCCTCGCATTGCGCGGTGTTGAAAACGGTGAAGCGCTTCAGGAACGGGACGCGTCCCGGTTCTTCACCGGTCTCGCGGGCTCGGCGCTTCTCGTCTTCCGGGGTGAAGCGGTCGGCATAGACGACCGTCGTGCCGTGCTCGCCCTTACGGACATTGCCGCCGAGGGCTGCCGCCTGGCGATAGGTGAGCCAATGCTGGGTCGGATAGCCGTTCTGGACCACGGCACCCCAGAGGATCAGCACATTGATCCCGGAATACTGCCGCGAGGTCGCGGCGTTTCGCGGCATGGCAAGCGGCGCTTTCGCCGCAGTCCCCCAAGGCTGGACCCAGGGAAGCCGTCCTTCCTCCAGCTCGGCGATGATCTTGCCGGTGATGTCGTCGTAAAGATTGCTGCGGGCGCCGCCTTCACGGGCGCGGTCCTGTCTGGCCATCGGGATGATCTCCGCGACGGGCGCCGGAGGCCACTCCTCCAGTCCTTAACCCGTCACGGAAAACCCGCCCGCACTCGAACTCTCAGGGGGCGTTGCGGGGTCTCCCCGCTGATGGGGGTGCGTCGGCAACGCAGTGCCGACCAGGGGGAAGGCTTTTCCCTGCCACCTGAGAATCTCAGCCATGATGAACCTTGTAGTCGTTCACTGCGCCTGCATAGTGTGACAGTCCGAACAGAGGCTTGAGCGATTGAAGGGGCGGAGAACGGACGTTCGTTGCCGTGAGCGCGAATGACCACAAACTTCCCGATGTTCCCGATCGCGAGCTACCCCTCGAGCCACTTCACAGAACAGATTGCTCGACTTGAAGTACGTTTCTCACGTAAAACCAAATAAAGTCATGTAGTTGTTGTCGCACATCCGCAGCACTGTCATTGAAAAGAACGCGCATGCAGCCGCCGCTGCTAAGAGAGTCTTAACCAGATGAACAAGGCCCATGAGATAGACAGCCCCGACAAGATAACCGTTTCGGCCGGGCCGGAGGCCGGAGTTGCGTCCCCAACGGCGATTTCGACGGCAGCGTGCAAGGTCAACGAGCACTGTGTCGGCGATCACTGGACGGTCGGTGATGTCAAGTTACTAGCGCGGCTCATAGCGATCATCGCGATGGGACAGGCGAAGCACGCGGCGCGAATTATCGCGGACCTGCAGCCAGCGGTTCCGGCCTTGACAATCGACGTGCTCCGTTCCGACGCGAAACAGCGTCTGACCGTGACCGGAGACACGCCGGAAAAGCAGGACGCTCACCGATGGCATCGCGACGGTCTGATCTTCGAGGCGATCTCCTGGATCGCCGCCCGACAGGGTGCTGCCGCCAACGTGCTCATGAGAGACCCGCACATCAGCGCGACGACACAGGGTCTTGACGGGCTCATGATCGAACTGGACGAAAAAGGTGAAACGGTCGTCCGCGCGACAATTCTCGAAGACAAATGTTCGAACGACCCCCGGCGAAAATTCAGAGACGAAGTTCTGCCTGCCTTCCGAAACTACCATGCGGGCAAAAGGGCTTCGGAGCTGGTGGCGGCAACATCTTCGCTGCTTGACGGCAGGATTCCCGACGAAGCGGTCATGGAGGCTGCAGGGCGCGTACTGGATATGGCATTCAGGGCCTACCGCGCCGGATTGACGATCAACCCTGACCACGACTCGGAGGCGGGACGCACAGCTTTGTTCAAAGGATATGAGGGGCTTGAAAAGATCACCGGGGCGCAGCGCATCGGGGCGACATTCCTGCCGCCTTCGGAACTGCGCACCTGGTTTGACGAGATTGCCGGTCGGGCGATCGCCTTCATTGACGTGCTCGGGGAGGACGATCACCAATGTTCGATCCGGTGACAGCGGAAATCATGCGTACTGCGCCAGCCTTGCCAGGCCTGAATCCTGCCGAGCTGCCGCAATTGCTTACAGCGCAGTATGCAGAACTGGCTGCCCGCAGAATGAGGCGCGTCGATGGCGCTGAAGAGGCGGCGGGTGACGGCGCTGCTGACGGCGAATGGCCTCTCGCCCGTATTGCCGACGCCTATGAGATCGTTGTGTCCGTCCGGCGTGATGCCGACCACCGCAGAGCGGCGGCATTCGTTGCCGGCACGGCGCATCAAATTCTGGCGCAGGACCTCGCGCAGACCGATGCTGCCGGGTCTGTTGCCATCATGGATCGGGATCGCATCCATCCGGCGATCGCGGCGGCGGTGCTTTTTCTGGTGGCCGAGCAGTATGCGGACGCCCACGAAGCCGCGCGCTTTATCAGGCCGGAAGATGGAGGGCAGGACTATGTCTGCACCATTCTGGCCGAAGATATCCGTGACCTGGCGCGCGGCAATTTCCAGAGCATTCTTGACCGCGCGCAGCGCCGTCCGGAGGGGTTCTTCTCCGGCGGACTGCTTGAACAGCGGGGGACAACGGCGCTCTTCGAGAGCCTTGTCGTCGGTGTCGAGTTGTTTGCTGCGGAAGTTCTGGCAGAAGATATGCCCGAGAAGGCGGCAGGGCGGTTCGACGGCGCAAGGGCGACGTTCGCCCGCGTGTTGGCCCTCTCTTCGCTGGAGCACGGGCGCCTCGGCGATTTGTCCCAGAATTTTCAGACCACCTATCCGGGACCACGTCACCTCGCATCACTGCTGCTGGCAGCCTACGACTCCATTGCGGGCGCGGCGGTTACACGCCTGCAGCCGCCCAATGGTTCAGATCGGGATTATTGGCGAAGCTGGCTGAGGCATCGTGCGAATGCCGCACCTTTCGCTTGGCCCAATCATAGGGAGGCCATAGCGAAAGGATTCCACGAGAGCGGCAAGTCCGCCGTGCTCGTTCTGCCGACCGGCGCGGGAAAAACGACGGTCTCTTGCCTGAAGATTGCTGCTGTACTGGCAAGCGGCAAGTCGGTTGTGTTCTTGGCTCCAACTCACGCGCTTGTGGATCAACTCACCGACGATCTGCAGAAGGTCTTCCCGGAATCGCTGGAAGGTTCGGTTGTTTCGAGCGATTTCGATCGCTTGTTCGCTCCCGGTACCAACTTCGAAAGCATCGAGGTCATGACGCCGGAGCGCTGTCTTGCACTTCTGTCATATTCGCCCGAGGCTTTTGAAAACGTAGGGCTGCTGGTCTTTGACGAATGTCATCTCCTCAGCCCCGTATCGAATCTCCGCCGGGCGTTGGACGGAATGTTCTGCGTCCTTGCCTTCAACAGCATCGCGCCGGAAGCCGATTTCCTTTTTCTTTCAGCGATGCTTGATAATGGCGCGGCATTCGCAGAGTGGATTGAAGAGCTCACCGGTCGGACCTGTGTTTTTGCCGATCCGCTTTGGAAGCCGAGCCGACAGGCGCGCGGCGTCCTGCTGTATGAGAGTGCCGCCATCGTGCAGATGAGACGCAACGCGATCGCCGTTCAGCGCGCGGAGGATGCCCGAAAGAAAAAGCGCGCAAAGCATCTGCGCAAACCAGCTGCCGAAGCGCTGCAATGCCCGCCGCATGCTCTCTTCGGGCTTCAGCACAACTGGCTGGCCGGTGCAGCGCCAAGCTGCACCCTGGCGGCCATTTCCGATGCGCCGGTCCCGTTAACCGGTAAGCTCAACCGGGATGGTTCGATCTATCTGACGCCGAATGTAAACAAGGTCGCCGCGCAAGTTGCGGCTGCTGCGGCGCGCAACGGCCTGAAAGGTATCGTCTTCGTCAACCGCAAGGATACTGCCGCGTCCACTGCGCGTGAAATCTCGGCGCTGCTGGGCGACCCGCCAGAGCAAACGCAAGATGAAGAAGAGCGATGGAAGGCGCTGGAGATCGAGCTTGGCGGGCTGGAACATGCGATCTTGGCCGGTCCCGCTGCCGCCGTGCCCCACAATGCGCTGATGCTCAGGCTGGAGCGCGATCTGGCAGAACGCTTGTTCCGCCGTGCCGACGGGGCAAAAGTCATCGTTGCTACACCGACGCTGGCGCAGGGTCTGAACCTTCCAGCTCATATTGCCATTCTTGCCGGGGACAAGCGCAGCGACCCGGACGAAGGAGGGCGTGAAGACCTGGACGCGCACGAGATACTGAATGCTGCGGCCCGTGCAGGGCGCGCCGGTCACCTCGCCAACGGCATCGTGCTCCTGATCCCTGAAGTCGTGCTTCAATTCAGGCAAGGTAGGGCCTTCCCAAAAGGGGTGCTCGACAAGCTGAAGTCGGTACTGCCAGAGGACGACCGCTGCCTGTCCCTGAGCGATCCCCTGCAGACAATTCTTGATCGCATTAATGTGGCGGCTGCTGCCGATCCCGACGTCGAGTATGCCCTGAACCGCCTAGCCACTGCGGTCGCGCCTGAAGGCGCAGAAACCGAAGCAACGACGCGCTTTTCGATAGGACGATCACTGGCTGCCTTCACGGCCATAAGGATCAATCAGAAAGCGGGGTTCGATGCGAAAGTCGCGCGACTGAACGAGCTTATCGGCGAGAGAGCGAAGGAGGCCGATGATCAGGTCCTGGCGGAGCTTGCCACCCAGAGCGGCGCGCCGCTCGGCATCCTCAAATCGCTGCGGCAAAGGATCGAGGATCAGATTGAACGGCTACCCCAGACAATACCGGACTGGACGTCCTGGATCATCAACTGGCTTGCAGAGGATCAGGATGCGCGCGATGCTATTCTGATCCGTGATGGTAGAGCAATTCTCGGCGCTACCGGAAACAAGAAGGACGGACCGCTGACGGCCGACGCCGTAAGAAACCTCGAACCCGGCATTCTGGCCTGGCTATGCGGCGAACCCTTGCGCGAAATCGAAAGACAACTCGGCGGCGACCCCGCTGAAAAAGCGATTTGCCCGCGTGCCCGTGAGCTCGTCTCTCAGCTAGTGCCTCTCAGCCTTTCCTTCGCTGCCGGTCTAGCCGCGCGCACGGCAAGCGAGATACCTGCCGTCGCCGACGGAACGGCTACGCCGGTCTCTGTCATTGACTGCCTTGCAGCCGGGATCAGACGCGGCTTCGACACCCCGAACAAGCTCGCTTTTAGCGACATCAAGCGCGGCTTTCTGAGCCGCGTTCAGACGCATCAGGCCTATTCCGCCACTATCGAGCGTGAGCCAGAGATCTCAAACATGGAAGAGTACCCTGCGGTGGTGGATCGCATGCGGATGTATCTGCTGCTGGTCGACGACTGAGTGTAGCAGGCAAGTTTTCAAGCATCCCTGTTGCCGTACGATCAATCTGGCTAAGGAAAGCAGAAGTTAGCCTCTGTGCGGTCGTGCGGCCGCAAAGAGCCGATTTCGTTTTCTGCAACTGCGGTCAATGCGAGGTTGCTGGGTGTCGTAAAGGTTCCGACCATTACCGAAAATCCCGCGTCTTTACCCTGATCGCGTCGACGTGCGGGTCGGGCACAGCCATACTGCACGCCCGCAGCCCCTTCGGTGGCTGACCGCGCAGATCAGGCGTCGGAGATTCTTGGTGGAGTTCGCTTCCTCTGCCATCCGGCAGGAGGGCCGCCACGTCGCGTTGCCCAACGCTGGCCAAATCCCGCGACAGATCGACGATCCGATGGACAACGAGATGCACGACCTCGCCCTCGCGCTGAACGCGCCCCCTGACGGCAATCATGCTCGATGAGAGGATCACACGCCAATACTGCGCGAAGACCTTCTGCCAGACCACGAGATTGGTGATGCCGGTCTCGTCCTCGATCGTGATGAACATGACGCCCTTGGCCGAACCAGGCCGCTGGCGGACGAGGACGATCCCCGCCGTCTCCAGCCAGCGGCAGTCGCGCGCGCCCATCGCCTCGGCGCAGGAGACCATGCGGCGCTTGCGCAGAGCCTCGCGCAGGAAGGCAACCGGATGGCGGCGCAGCGACAGGCCGGTATGGCTGTAATCCGCGACCACCTCGCCGCCAGCCGCCATCGGCCGCAGGGCGATGGACGGCTCCGATATCTCTGAAACCGTCAGGCCCTCGCGTGCCGAGGCTGCCGCAAACAGCGGCAGTTCCTCGTCGCGCAACCCCTTGATCGCCCAAAGCGCTTCGCAGCGCGCGAGGCCGAAGGGCGGGCGGAAACCGTCGGCCTCGGCAATGTGGACCAATGCGGCGACCGGAACCCCGGCCCGCCGCCAGAGATCCTCGACCGAGGCAAATGGCTGATCGGCACGGGCGGCGACAATCGCCGCCGCATGGGCATTGGCAAGCCCCTTGACCATGCGCAGGCCAAGCCGAACCGCAAAGCGCGCCTCGTTGCCGGTCGGCTCCAGCGTGCAATCCCAGCGGGAGGCATTGGCGCAGATCGGGCGCAACTCGACGCCATGGTCGCGCGCATCGCGCACGATCTGGGCCGGGGCATAGAATCCCATCGGCTGGCTGTTCAGTAGCGCGGCGCAGAAGGCATCGGGATGCCAGCATTTCAGCCAGGCCGAGGCATAGGCGATCAGCGCGAAACTTGCCGCATGGCTTTCGGGAAAGCCGTAGGAGCCGAAGCCCTCCAACTGCCGGAAGGTGCGTTCGGCAAAGTCCTGTTCATAGCCCTTGGCAACCATGCCCGAGATCAGCTTGTCGCGGAATTTCGAGACGCCGCCGGTGTGCTTGAATGTGGCCATGCTCTTCCTTAGCATATCGGCCTCACCGGGGGTGAAGCCCGCGCATTCAATGGCGACGCGCATCGCCTGTTCCTGAAACAGCGGCACGCCGAGGGTCTTGCCCAGCACCTTCTCCAGTTCGGGTGTCGGATAATCGACCTCTTCCAACCCCTCGCGGCGGCGCAGATAGGGATGGACCATATCGCCCTGGATCGGGCCAGGCCGGACGATGGCGACCTGCACCACCAGATCGTAATAGGTGCGCGGCTTCAGGCGCGGCAGCATGGACATCTGCGCCCGGCTTTCGATCTGGAAGGTTCCCAGCGTGTCCGCCTTGCGGATCATCGCATAGGTGCGCGGATCTTCGGCCGGGATCGTCGCCAGATCAAGGGCGATGCCCTTGTGTTCCACGATCAGATCCAGCCCCTTGCGCATGCAGGTCAGCATCCCCAGCGCCAGCACATCCACCTTCATGAAGCGCAAGGCGTCGATGTCGTCCTTGTCCCATTCGATGATCTGGCGATCCGCCATGGCGGCGGGTTCGATCGGCACCAACTCGTCCAGCCGGTCATGGGTCAGGACAAAGCCGCCGGGATGTTGCGACAAATGCCGCGGCGCCCCGCGAAGCTGGGCGGCCAGATCAAGGGTCAGGCGCAAACGCCGATCCTCCGGGTTGAGGTTCAACTCACGAAGCTGCTGATCGTTGACACCGGTCTCGGACCAGCCCCAGAGCTGGCCGGAGAGTGTCTGGATCAGATCCTCGGGCAGCCCCATGGCCTTGCCGACATCGCGCAGCGCGCCCTTGGAGCGATAGCGGGTCACGGTGGCGGTCAGCGCGGCCCGGTCACGGCCATAGTTCTCATAGACCCATTGGATGACTTCCTCACGGCGTTCGTGCTCGAAATCGACGTCGATATCCGGCGGTTCGCGGCGTTCCTCGGAGACGAAGCGCTCGAACAGCAGATCGTTGCGGCCGGGGTCGATGGCGGTGATGCCGAGAACATAGCAGACGGCGCTGTTCGCCGCCGATCCCCGCCCCTGACAGAGAATGCCGCGCGACCGGGCAAAGCGGACGATACTGTTCACGGTCAGGAAATAGGGCGCGTAATCGAGCTTGCCGATCAGGGTCAGCTCATGGCGCAACGCCGCCGTCACCTCATCCGGCACGCCCTCGGGGTAGCGGTTGGCCGCGCCCTGCCAGGTCATCCGCACCAGTGTTTCCTGCGGGGTCAGTGCGGGATCGTCGCGTTCCTCCGGATATTGATAACGCAGCTCATCCAGGCTGAAGCGGCAACGGTCGGCGATCTCGATGGTGCGGGCCAGCGCCTCGGGCCAGCGGGCGAAGAGCCGGCGCATCTCGGCGGGCGGCTTGAGATAGCGGTCGGCATGACGCTCACGGCGAAAGCCCAGCTGGTCGATGGTGGTGTTGTGGCGGATCGCAGTGACCACATCCTGCAGCATCCTCCGGCCAGGCTCGTGGAACAGCACGTCATTGGTCACGACGGTCGGCACGCCGATCCGCTGCGCCAGTTGCGAAAGCTCCCAGAGCCGCATCTGGTCGTTGGGCCTGCGGCGCAGGGTCAGCGCCAGATAGGCCCGGTCGCCGAAGGCATCGCGCAAACGGCGCAATCGGAACCCGCAGTATTCATCGGCATCATCCGGCACCAGCACCGCGATCAGCCCTTCGCCATAGGCGGTGAGATCGGCCCATTCCAGGTGGCACTTGCCCTTGCCGGCCCGGCCCTTGCCAAGCGTCAGCAGCCGGCAGAGCCGGGCATAGGCCGCTCGGTCGGTCGGATAGACCAGCACCGACATGCCGCAGGCGAGATCGAGGCGGCAGCCAACGATCAGCCGGATGCCGGTTGCCTTCGCCGCCTCATGGGCGCGAACGATGCCCGCCAGCGAATTGCGATCCACCACCGCCAGCGCCTCGATCCCCATCGCCGCCGCCGTCGCGAACAATTCCTCGGCCGAAGAGGCCCCGCGCAGAAAGGAAAACTGCGTGGTGACCTGCAATTCGGCATAGCGGGGCGCATTCATCCGAAAACCCCGTGCAGGAACCAGCGATGCGATCCGGTGGCGACATCCTCGCCGTCACCGGCGCGGAAGATCCAGAAGCGTTCGCCAGCGTCATCCTCGATGCGGAAATAATCCCGCACCGCGACCAGCTCGGCATCGCGCTTCCACCATTCCCCGAAGACCCGCTCGGGGCCATCGGCCCGGCGCACCCGCCGCCGCACGCCGCGCCACGAGATCCAGTTCGGCGGATGGTCGGGCAGCAGCGCCATGGTCTCGATCGGCTCGGGACGGGGCAACAGCCGCGAGGGGCGCGGCCAGTGATCGGGCCAGCCCGCGCCGGTCTCTTCCGCCAGGGCCGGAATGCGGCAGACGGATCGCTCGGGCACATCGCTGGCCACCGGCGCGAAGCGATAAATCGCGCGGGCGCCGACCCGGTTGGCGAGCGTGTCGATCAGGCCTGACAGGTCAGGCTCGGGCGCCTCGATCAGGTGGCTCACGGCCTGGCGCTCGGTCATGGGTTCCGCCAGCGTGGCCGTCAGCGTCATGATCTCGATGCCGAGGCCGGGGTCGATGGTCTCGATCTTGTCGCAGAGCAGCCGGGTCAGGCGCTGAGGGTCGCGCACCGGCCGCGCGAGGCCGATGCGGACGGTCTCGACACGGCTGTCTATCCGGTGGCAGAGCAGGTCGAGGCGGCGCACGCCGAGGCCGCGGGTCTCCAGCGCCTCGCAGAGCGTTGCGACCAGCTTTCCAATATAGCGGGCGATGGTCTCAGCGGCGGCGATGGGTTCGGCAAAGCTGCGCCGCGCCTCGATCATGTCCTCGGGGCGCAGCGGCTCGATGGGTTCGGCGCTGTTGCCCAGGGCCTGATCCAGCCGACGGGACAGTTCCGGCCCGAAGCGCAGCGTCAGGGGCGCGCGGGGCTGGCCGATCAGATCGCCGATCCGGGAAAACCCCAGATCGCGCAGGCCAGCCGGGATCGCGGGCGACAGCCGTAGAGCCTCCAGCGGCAGCGGCGCGAGCATGTCGATGCTGGCCCCCGGCATGGCGATCAGCACCGGATTGGACCCATAGCGCGCCAGCGCATGGGCCGCGCCCCAGGTGTCGGCAATGGCGGCCCGTGCAGACACACCCGACAAGGTGAGCCGCCCGATCAGCGCATCGAGCATCGCCGCATCGCCGCCATGCAGATGATCCGCGCCGGTAGAGTCGATCACGATCCCGTCCGGCGGATCGACCGCCACAATCGGCGCGATCCGTTGCAACACCCAGAGCGCGAGGCGCTCCAAGCTTTCGGCATCGGCTTTTGGGTCGGCGGGTTCAATCACCAGTCCCGGCACCAGCGCCTGCGCCTTGGTGACGGGCATGCCGACCCGCAGGCCGAGCGCCTGCGCGGTCGCGTCGACCGCCGTCACGATACGGCGGTTACGATCACGTCCTGCAATGATGAGCGGCACCTCAACTGGCGGCGCTGTGTCGCCGGCCTTCCGCCGCAGCCGGTCTGTCGGCCATGTCGGCAGGAAGACCGAGATGACCCGAGCCATCGCACGCCTCCAGTTCGATATCGAGGGATTCTCCCGCCCGCGCCCGGATCAGTTCGATCAGCCAGCGCGCGCGACCGACGCCGGGCACGGGCAAAGGCCGGGACGGCAGCACCGAGATCCGCCAGCGGGTCATCGCCGCCGTCGGCTGGCCGAAATCGCTGGCCTCGGCCTGCCGCCGCCAGCGGCGCAGGGCGAGGCCGATGGTGCCGCTTTCCTTGGCGGCCAGGTGCAGCCGCCGCGAGGCGGTCATCGGCAGCCGGGCAATATCGGCGACCACCGCGCCCAGCCCACCGTGCCGCAGGCCTTCCTCCATGCAGGCCAGGACCGACTTGTCATCGCCGGCCTCGACATGGATGACGCGATCGGGCGGCAGGCCGGCCTGTTCCAGGCCCGGCGCGAACAGATCCTGCTGGGCGACGCACCACAGCACCTTGCCTTGGGTCCGCGCGGCGATCCCGGCCACGAAACAGGCCGCCGCCGCGCCGTCCACGGCGCCGTTGCCGCCGCCCGCAACCTCATGCAGACAGCCAAGAGCCAACCCACCACCGGGCAGTTTGCGGTCCAGAGACGGAACGCCGAAGGGCAGCACTTCCCGCGCGCGAGCGCCATCACCTTCAAGCTGCGCGATTCGCACACGAAGGGCCGCAATGGCTGGACTGATGGCGAGCTCGTGCATCTGGAAGGCAGGCTCCGGATCTTCTCAAGGGCAAATCCTGTCGTTATGTTCTTTGTTTGTTCTGGTGCGCGGCGGGAGTCAATCTGAGTCTCGTAAGATGTGATCGGAAGCCTTGCCGGAACTTCTGGCGTATGATGGCCGCAAAATCGGAGAAGCGGGTTTGTGCAATCTCTACAATCTGACCACCAACCAGCAGGCGATCCGGGATTTCGTGGCGCTCACCCACGACAGTATCGGCAATCTGGAACCGATCCTCGACGTCTATCCCGACCGGCCCGCGCCGGTCGTGCGCAAAACCGATGGCGGGCTGGAGCTTGCTCGCCTTACATGGGGAATGCCCACGCCGGTCGAGCATCTGAAGACCCCGGACGCGCCTGACACCGGCGTCACCAATGTTCGCAAGACCTGGATACGGCACTGGCAACAGTGGCTCGGGGTTGAGCACCGTTGCGTCGTCCCGGCGACGGCGTTCTCGGAATACGGGCAGGTGCCTGATCCGGTGACGAAGCGCAAACCACTCTACTGGTTCGCGCTCGACCAGGCGCAGCCCCTGTTCTTCTTCGCCGGGATCTGGACCCGATGGGAAGGGACGCGCGGATCGAACCGCACGCCGAGACCGGGCGAACATGAACTCTTCGCTTTCCTCACCACTGATGCCAACGAAGTGGTGAAGCCGATCCATCCCAAGGCAATGCCAGTGATCCTGACCAATTCCGACGAGGTGGAGGTCTGGCTGACGGCCGACTGGCGCGAGGCGAAGGCCCTGCAACGACCTTTGCCCGCCGATCGGCTGGAAGGTATCGAAAAACCGGCAACTCCGACAGGTTGACGACGAAGCATGTCGGGATCGGGAGAACAGATCGGGGAGGCCGCCGAGCCAGACAGGAATATCGGCAAGATCATCCATGTGGATATGGATGCGTTCTATGCCTCGGTCGAGCAGCGCGACAAGCCGGAGTTGCGGGGCAAGCCGGTCGCTCCTAACCTAGCGCAGCTTCGGTCGAGTTCGAGATGTCAAGCGGCGGTACGTGCCCTCTCGAAGTTGCGCGACCTGTACCCCTCGGACTATCTTGAGGAATGATGCAAAGCACCGCTCCAGATCCCAATAAGCAACCGGAAATACTCGGTCGAACACGCCGGCTGACGCCGCAGCACAGAATCACCTTCGACCAGATATTTCACAGTGGTGGTGGCTACGTTCTGAATTTCTCTGACCGGACCATGGGTGAATGGTTTGAAGAATTCTTCGATTTCAATATTTTTGACGAACGTTATCAGATCGAGGGCGATAGCAAGGGCAAGACGCTGAGGGGTTTTATCGAGGTCGCCGAGCCACGCCTCGTTGCTCGCGTCCTTCGCGCACTATGGGACTATCGTTGTAGCCTGGACGGTTTCGTGGAAGACAATTCCGATCAGGAGACGCGACTCAAGATGTGGCTCGAACAGTTCACCAACGAGTTGGAGAACTCCTCATCGCTTAATCTGGACGAGGCGTTCAAGGACTTCTCGAGCGATACGACTTTGCCCAAGCTACGAGCGTCGATCGCTGGGGATCTGATCGGCAACAAGCCTGATGTGGCACTCGATCGCATACACACATACTGCGTGAAGCGGTTCCGTGCACTGCTAGCGGATCGAGGTATGCCGTGCGATCCATCGACACCACTACACGCCATTTTCGGTGCATATGGCAAAGCGGTGCGAGATGAAGGTGTAGTGAGCCAATTTGCACTACCGACCCTGCGCGTTCAGCATAAGCTCTTTGAAGGTCTCAATGACGCGCGCAACAAGCGCTCTTTCGCGCATGACAACGACCTCCTTGCTGTTTCGGAGGCGCGGTTCATCGTCGATTGCGTATTGGCATCGCTTTCCTTCATCGAACGGATCGAGGCCGACCGGGACTCAGCAAACACCACTTCGGACAACGAGATTCCGTTCTAGAATTGCCCTTCTTGCTCGGGGTCAGGCCACCTGGTCCAACTGTCGACCCAGCCAAGTATTGCAGCTGCCCCCTGCCCGCATTAGACTGACCTCAGGACATGGCTGGAACGTCGCGCTGTGCGAGCAGATGTTCAAATCTCCTGGCGAGCCGCAAATTCGCACATCGTCGCGCCAGTATTTTTGCGACGCCATGCTGCTCAGGACTACGCCAATGCCCGACCCAGCCCTCCATTCCCCGCCGAACGCCGCCGGGCGCTTCTCTGTAATGCATTGGAAATGCTGCGTAGTCTCTGTGCACGCTCTTCAGGGATCGGCACGGGAATGGCACGGCAACGACAAACCACCGCATCGAAGCTTCGGCTGGTCACCGAGACCACCGATGAAGCCGTTGCGCGCGTTGCTGGCACCCGCAACCCCGACCCCCGCCTCGCCGATCTCGTCCGGCAACTCGCCCGGCAGGCTGCGGGCGATTTCGTCCAACAGGAGACGGCCCGATTGGCGGGCGGCCGCCTCCCAGACTGAGGTGTCCGCATGAAGGTCGCGCTCTACGCCCGCTACTCGTCCGACAACCAGCGTGACGCCTCGATCACCGATCAGCTGCGCATGTGTCGCCTGCGCGCCGAAAAGGAAGGCTGGACCGTCGTCGAGGAATATACTGATCACGCCATCTCCGGCGCCAGCATGATCCTGCGACCGGGCGTCCAGTCCCTGATCTCCGATTCCCTGCGCGGTCGCTTCGACATGATCATGGCCGAGGCGATGGACCGGCTGTCGCGCGACCAGGAGGATATCGCCGGCATCTTCAAGCGCATGACCTATGCCGACGTGAAGATGTTCACCCTGTCCGAGGGCGAGATCACCCATCTGCATGTCGGGTTGAAGGGCACGATGAATGCGCTGTTCCTGAAGGATCTGGCCGACAAGACCCGCCGTGGGCTGCGCGGTCGGGTCGAGGATGGCAAATCCGGCGGCGGACTCTGCTACGGCTATGATGTGGTGAAGAGGTTCGATGATCGTGGGGAAGCTGTCCGGGGCGACCGGACCATCAACGAGGCCGAAGCCGGGATCGTGCGCCGCATTTTTGCGGATTATCTCGACGGGAAATCATCGCGCACCATCGCCATGTCCCTGAACCGCGATGGCATACCGGGGCCGCAAGGCAGCGAATGGGGGCCATCGACAATCCACGGCAACCCGAAGCGCGGCACCGGCATCCTGAACAACGAGCTTTATGTCGGCAAGCTGGTCTGGAACCGGCTGCGCTATATCAAGGATCCCGACACCGGCCGGCGCGTATCCCGCCTGAACCCGGAATGCGAATGGGTCGTCCATGAGGTGCCTGACCTGCGCCTCATCGACCAAGACATCTGGGATGCCGTCAAGGCACGGCAGAGCCGCCTTGCCTATGATGTGGTCGAGACCAGTCCCAATCCCCTGAACGACCGGCGCCGCCCGAAGCATCTCTTTGCCGGCCTCGTCAAATGCGGCTGCTGCGGGGGCGGCTATACGATGATCTCCAAGGACCTGCTCGGCTGCGCGACTGCGCGCAACAAGGGCACTTGCGACAACCGGCTCAACATCCGACGTGATGCCCTCGAAGCGTCGATCCTGAACGGGCTGCGCAAGCATCTGATGGACCCTGCGCTGTTCAGGGAGTTCTGCGACGAGTTCACCAGGGAGGTGAACCGGTTGCGGATGGAGCGTGGTGCCGACCTTGAGGTTGCGCGGCGCGAATTGGACAAAGTCGGCAGGCAGATTTCTCAGATCATCGAGGCGATCACCGACGGCATGTATCACCCCTCAATGAAGGAGAAGATGACTGGACTTGAAGCCCGGAAGGCTGAACTGGCTGAGAAACTGGCCAATGCCGATGAGCCCCCTCCGCTGCTACATCCGAACATGGCGGCACTCTATGCGCAGCGGATCGGGCAGCTCTATGAGAATCTGCAAGACGAGGACGGCCGCGCCCGTGCCGCCGAAACCTTCCGCTCGCTGGTCGATCAGATCACGCTCATGCCGGATAACGGCGAACTGGCGATCGTGCTGCGCGGCGACCTCGGCGCGATCCTGCGCTTTGCGGCAGGAAAGAAGAACCCTGACTTCCTTGCAGAGGCCGAGGCTCTGGACAATCTGCTTTCGCCGGGATCGTTGGTTGCGGGAGGACGCAACAGACGATCGCTGCGGAATGGGGGCACAAATGCAAAAACCTCCGCGACGGGGTCAGCGGAGGTTTCGCAATTATCGTTGGTTGCGGGGGTAGGATTTGAACCTACGACCTTCAGGTTATGAGCCTGACGAGCTACCGGGCTGCTCTACCCCGCGCCAATTGCGCAGACAATTGAGTATGCGCAGGTATTTCATCGTTTCAGAGAGAGCTCCGTTTCTTT
>NZ_VKDF01000016.1 GCF_007096355.1 Paracoccus sp. M683
ACTATCGAGGAGGTGCAGCAGATAGCCACTGAATGGCTGTGGACCTACAACAACGAACGCCCCAACATGGGCATCGGCGGCGTCACACCCGCCATGAAGCTGAAAATGGCCGCGTAAATTCTACGCCAGCTGACCTGCCCCCCGCGAAATCCCTCATCGTGATTTAGAGTCTGCGCCAACTCTGAAGGAGCAGACACATGCGAAAGAGCCGTTTCACCGAGGCGCAGATAATCGGGATGATCAAGGAACAGGATGCCGGGATGCCGACGGCTGAGGTGTGCCGCAGGCATGGGCTGAGCACCGCCACGTTCTACGAACTGAAGGCTAAGTATGGCGGTATGGAAGTGTCCGAGGCGGCCAGGCTGAAGGCCCTCGAGGACGAGAATGCCAAGCTCAAGCGGCTGCTGGCAGACACGATGCTGGACAACGTGGTGCTGAAAGACCTGCTGGGAAAGAACTGACGACATTGATCAAGCGGCGAGATGCGGCGCTCCGGGTGATGCGGGATCATGACATCTCGCAGCGCCGGGCCTGCAGGCTGGTTGGTGTCGATCCCAAGACTGTCCGGCGAGATCGCCCACCGGACAGTGCCGATATCCGCAAGGAGATGCAGGAGATCGCCGGTAAGCGGCGCAGGTTCGGTTACCGCCGGATCGGCGTGCTGCTGGAGCGCAAGGGCATGGCCATGAACCACAAGAAGCTCTACAGGATCTATCGTGAAGAAGGGCTGTCCGTGACGCGGCGGCGTGGCCGGAAACGCGCACGTGGGACGAGGACGCCGATGCCGGTCGCGGGACGACCCAATGCGCGCTGGTCCTTGGACTTCGTGTCCGACAGCTTCGGCGCCTCACGTAAGTTCCGGATCCTCGCCGTGATCGACGACTGCACGCGGGAATGCCTGTGCCTCGTGGCGGACACCAGCCTCTCCGGCGCACGGGTCGCCCGGGAGCTCAGTGCCTTGGTCCGGGTCTACGGCAAGCCTGGCTGCATTGTCAGCGACAATGGCACCGAGTTCACCAGTCGGGCCATCCTGAAATGGGCCGACGAGAACAAGGTGCCGTGGCACTACATCGATCCGGGTAAGCCCCAGCAGAATGCGTTCATCGAAAGCTTCAACGGCAGCCTGCGCGACGAGCTGCTGAACGAGGAGCTTTTTGACAGCCTAGACGATGCGCGTCGGAAATTGGCCCTATGGCGTTACGACTACAACACGGTCAGGCCGCACTCTTCCCTGGGCAACCAGACGCCACAGCAAGCGCGCCGAGCGCTTGAGCAATTTGAGGGCTCCGCGCCCGGCGCGCTTCCGCCGGACGGCGAAGCCGAATACCCAAATCCAACCTGCAGACTCTCGTTATGAACGAGGGACCAGCAGGGGGCAGGTCATCATCCTAAAGCTCTTTCAGCCTTTCCACCTGCCGAGCGTCGGTTGGCCACAATTCGCCTGCCATCTATAGAGGGTCTGAGCCGCACCAAACGTTCCACATTTAACCTGTGGAATCCGGGCTGCGACAGGAGAGACGGCAGCGAGAACCGCTTTCCTGTATTGGTCGTATTGCATTGCTCTGATGGCTCAGTGACCAGGCAGCCGGGCACTGTGCGCCGTATCAGTGCCGGAAGGGACCGTCAGTTGCCGCCCCTTCCAGCGAACGTTCTCGATAAACAAGGGCAGCCAGAGTGAGGGATGGAGGCACGGAGCGCGATGCGGCCAAGGTTACTGCTCTGTCGTCGGCTTGTTTTCCAGCTGTCCGATCTCGTGATAGAAAGCGGTCATGTCGAGATGCGTGTCCTCGGCCCGCTGCGCATCATAGGCGACAAGATCTCCTTGAAGAAAATCCGCGTCCTCGCCCATCATTTCGGCAAGCCGGCGGTTCCCCAGGGTCAGTTCTGGCAGGGCGTTTCTCAGGACGACAGGCAAAGGCAGATTGCGCGATTTGGTCCAGCGTGATGCCTGTTGGTGCAGCGTCTCGTAAAGTGTCAGATAGGCGCACCGACGCTCTGCATGATCCTGGATCTTGCAGTTTTCGCGGCGCAGATACTCCATCGCCTCGGGGGATAGCGATTCGTTTACAGCCCCGGCAGGTGCTGCAAGGCGGTTCAGCGGCGGCGCCCCCGGAAGAAGCCTGAGGAAGCTTTCCGCCAAATCAGCACGCTGCTGGTTGTAGTCCAGGATGCGCACCCCGACGCCGGCGTTGATCCAGTATGCAATACGCGCATCATAGGCCAGCGTGCGGTTTTGCAGCATCTGCCTGGCAAACTGGTTGTAATCGCTGATGCCACCCCATTTGAGATGTTCGAAATATAGCGACTGCATCAGATCGACCTGATTGCGCAGATAGATCACCACGCCAAGATCGTGCCCACCAAGGGCGCCAAGCAATCGCGAGATCGATTCCGGCGACACGCCGACATCAAAATGTTCCGACGAAAGCAGGGCAGTTTCACTGTCGTTCGCCGCAAGCTCTTGCATGAGCTCTTGAACGAAACCGCCGGCGGCCTCGGCCCCGAGACGCTGCGCCGGATAGCCGAAACCTGTTGCGCGGGCGATGTCGTAATGATGCATCGACTGCACGCCGGTCTTTGGCACGAAAATTCCGGCATGCGCAAAGGCCGGCATGTTGTTCCAGATCAGGGCTTGCAGATAGGTCGACCCGGTTCTCAGACTACCTGCGTGCAGAATCACCTTCATGCCGATCAGGCCAGTTCTTTGCGCCGCTGCGCATTCAACGCCTTTACATAATTATAGGCGTCATCCAGTTCGCGTTGACGTTTGTCGCGCGTCTCCTGATGATCTGGGGTCCGGTACATCGAGGTCACTTTAGGGATCATCCCGAACTCGCCGTGATTGGAATAGCGCGACCAGAGGTTCCAGTCTTCCAGATGGTCGATATCCGCATGGAAGCTGCCTTCGGCCTCGAAGACGCTGCGCCGGAAGATGATGGCCTGGATCGGGATGAAGTTCATATCCCGAAGCCGTTTCTGATCATAGGGCAGCCTGTGCCCCGGAGGCAGCATATGCGCAATCTCGCGATAGGTTCCATCTTCTTCGAAACGTGTCCTAAGCTCCCAGGCCAGGGTATACGCGGCAACCAGATCGGGTGCGGCCATCAGCCTGCGCTGCAAAATCTCGACATGGTCGCCAAACAGCAGATCGTCATTATCGAGGAACATCATCAACTCGCCCGTAGCAGCCGACAACCCGAAATTGCCCGCGGCTGACCGGCCGCTGCCATCCGATTTCAGATAGCGGATCTCGCGGCCATAGGCCGTAGCGGCCCGCACCACGATGTCGCGCGCGAAATCGGTCCTGTCCTCGACAATCAGATGCTCAATATTCTGATAGCTTTGGTTGATGACGGCAGCCAAGGCCTCGCGCAGGATATCGGTCTTGGGACCATGGCTGCGGGTGACAATGCTTACCTTGGGTTCATTCCCCGACGGTTTCACACTGTCGAACGCGACAGCCGCCCCATCGCGCGCAAAGACATAGTCGAAGCCGGCGAAGGGAAAGTCTGCGGCATGGGTCGGCTTGAACGTGGTGCGGAAATGCTCGCGATGTTCGATGACGCGGGTTTGCGCCTCGATCATGCCGGCACGGCGCGCCGGATTACGCTCGACCGCGAGGGTTTCGGCAAGCAACCTTTCGCCCTCGGCGCCCGCAGCATCGCCGCCATAGCGATAGCGCAGAAGCACATTGGCCGCCAGCGAGCCTGACAGTTGCAGCGGCCGCAGGCTGGTATCTTCCAGATCGACGAAATGGGTGACGCTGATCTGTGGCAGATAGCGCAGGCGCCAGCCGAAGCCACGGAAACGGTAAGAAAGCTCGACATCCTCGCCATACATGAAGATGCGGTCATCATAGCCGCCGACATCCAGATAGGCGGTGCGACGCAGAAGCACGCAGGCATGGCTGTTCCAGATCGCCTCAAGCGTGACCGGATCGTAATATTTCGGATGTTCGTATGGGCATTGGCGCAATTCCCAGGCAGCGACATCCTTGCGATCAGCCCTGGCGGCACGCTGCACCCGTGTCAGGCTGTCGCGGTGAAGGCGCAGATCGACATTCGTGATCAGCACGAAATCGTCCGAAAGCTGACGGATCGCGTGGTCATGGCCTGCGCCAAACCCCAGATTGGGGCGGCGATGCAGGGTGAAAGACGCTTAGAGATCACCGAATTCGGCGATATGCGCCGATATCAGATCAATGGTGTTGTCCTGCGAGTCGTGGTCAACGATGGCGACATTCAACCTCGAAAGCGGAAAGTTCTGCTCGGCAAGGGATGTCAGGAAACCTGGAAGCCAGCGCGCCGAGTTATGCGTGACGATCGAAAGCCCCAGCGTTGCGCCATCGGGTTCCGGCGGTCGGTCATCCCAGATCGCCTGCGTCAGGGCGACATGCCAGTCCGAGAACAGCACGTCACCGCGCTCGGCAGCCATCAGGTTGACATATTCACCAGAGCTGCCGTTGCCGTTCGGCATCGAATTACCGATCTGATAGCCATTTGCCTTCAACTGGCGCAGGCGCGTGGCAAAGCCGCGAACGCCCTGTTGGCGAAGGACGCGGGTTGCGATGGCAAGGGTTGGGCGAACGCCTCCCAGCACGGCAACGGCGTTTCTCAGGCCCCGGGTGTTCTTCCAGCGCCCTTTCGTCATTCTGCCGACACTGCGAAGCGGCGCGGTCACGCGCCACGAGGTCGTTGACCGGTAAACAATATCTTTGGCCTCAAGAAGCTGCTGAGTCCGTGCTTCACTTGCCCCAAGCGCCGATGAATATTGACGGGACAACGCCTCGCGTTCACTCTCGAAACCTTGCTCCAACTCGGCCTGCGACTGGCGAGCGGCCGCGTCAGCCTGTTGCCGCGCATTGGTCAGCTCGGCCCGTGCCGCCTGCATCTGGTCGTCAGCCTGCTGCCGCAACGCCGCGATCTCGTCCTGCGACTGACGTGCCGCCTCGTCGGCCTGCTGCCGCACATCGGCCAGTTCGGCCTGCGCCGCCTGCATCTGGTCGTCAGCCTGCTGCCGCAATGCCGCGATCTCGTCCTGCGACTGGCGTGCGGCCTCGTCGGCCTGCTGCCGCGCATCGGCCAGTTCGGCCTGTGCCTGTCTTTTTGCGGACTGCGCCTCAACCAGCTTGTTCGAGGCCAAAAGCAGCACGGGTATGGATGCATTGATCTGTTGACGCACATCATCCAACTGCGCCCTTGCGACGGGTGACGCTGGATCCGCCTCCAGAAGGCGCATTGCCTCATAGACGCTACGCACCCATCCCATCGTCAGCGTATCACGGGCGAAGAAATCGCCATGCTTATTGTGATGCCGCTCATCCGTGTTCAGGAATTCCGCGACGGCCGTTCCGATGACATCGGCCCCGTTGGGCAACGTGATCTGGCCACATTGTTCGATATCGGCCACAACCGAGCGCCAGTCGCGCATGGTGCGGTCATAAGAGACCACGATCCGGTCAAGATGACGGGTCTCGTGCTCGGCTTCCAGTGTATGGACCAGCCACAACAACGCAGCATCCAGGGCGCTTTTATCGTCTGGCCAGCTTGAACGCGCCGAGAGCGACAGGATTACCTCTTGCGGATGCCGGAATGCCAGCACGGGAACAACCCGGCAATCCATTTCATCGAATACGGACAGATACTGCGGTACCAGACGGCAAATCCGTGGATCTTTCACCACGATCATGTCATCCGGCCCGAATTCCTTCCTGATGACCCGAGCCAGGTCCGATTCCATCATCGCGCGATCGCGGAAGGACACAGCCGCCAGGTCTGGTGACTGCCAATCAGACCAGGTCAGACCGAACGCCTCGAAGATACGGTCATTCGTCCGCACCAGTTCGCTCGATTCCCAATGCCCGGTCCGGTTTCCATCCCCGGCCGGGATCATCGTGCGTGGCAGTCCCGCCCCGGCAAGAGAGATGATGCGCGTCAATGCGCTGGTTCCCGATCTGTGCATGCCAAGAACAAGAAGCGCGACGCGCCTGCCGGCGGCTTGTGCCGGCCGCTGATGGGTCATGACGCCGGTTTGGCCGTCATCTCGGGCAATGCGAAGCAGTGTTTCGGGGGTAGGTTCACGCGACATTGCTTACTCCGATTGTTGCTCGGCAAACCGACAACGGCATGTTAGCAACCCAGGCCAACTGAGTGGGATTTCTACTGCCACTTGCCAATCAACCTTGCCCAACGGCACGCCCCCCCACCGATCCGTGCCAATCAGTCTTGGAATTACTATCCCGCTTCTTTCCGCTGATCGGGTTCGGGTCAAAACCTATGACCGAGAACCGTTGCGCAGATCGAACAAATTGGTCCGAAATCACACATTCATGAGCAGGCTAGATGACCGGTTTTCACGTCGGGCCCGGCCGGAAACTCACATGCCGTCGCACAACCATGACGGTCGCGGACTTGCGCCAGTCAATTTGACGGTTCGCGCCGTGCTTATGTTTTTTGTTGACGATATCTTCATTTTAGTTGATCAACACAACGAAATAGAGGAATGAAATGTCATCCAGCCTGACACTCTGCGAATGCTTTGCCCGCGACGGGCTTCAACATGAGGTCAAGCAGCTGCCGACAGCAACCAAGCTTGATCTGCTCGGCAGCTTTGCCCGCGCCGGATTTCGGCGGATCGAGGCGACAAGCTATGCAAATCCGGCGCGGGTGCCGGGATTTGCCGATGCCTCGGATCTGCTGGCCGCGCTGCCGCGCCAGCCGGGCAGATGGTACAAGGCCACCTGCCCCAATCCTCATGCAGTCAAGCGGGCATTGGCCGATCAGCAGGCCGGTCACGGCGCGGAAGAGCTGAGCTTCCTGATCTCGGCGACCGAGGCGCATACCCAACGCAACCTGCGAACCAGCCGCGAGGGGCAATGGCAGCGGGTAACGGAAATGGCCCGCATGGCCGAGGGTCGCTTTCGTCTGGTCGGCGTCATCTCGATGGCGCTGGGCTGTCCGTTCGAGGGCAAGGTTGATCCCGGCGCGGTCATTGCCGATGCGGCCCGGCTGGCCGATCTGGGCTGTGAACTGGTCACCATCGGCGACACGATCGGGTCCGGCTGCCCCTCAACCGTCAGGCACCTGTTTGGCCGCTTGCTGGGCGAGGTTCCGACAATCACGCCTGTTGCGCATTTCCACGACACACGCGGCACGGGAATCGTCAATTGCATGGCCGCGCTGGAAGCCGGGGCGACGCATTTCGACAGCGCAATGGGCGGGGTCGGCGGTCACCCGACACAGATCGCATATGGCGCGGGCGACACCGGCAATGTCGCGACCGAAGATCTCGTGACCCTGTTCGAGGCCGAAGGCCTGCCCCATGGAATCGACCTTGACAGGATGATGCGCGCCTCGGCCGCCTGCGAAGCCGCGCTAGGCCGCCAACTGCATTCAAGGATCGCGCGAACCGATCTTTGGCGCGTCAGGGATGAGCAAGCTGGAAAGGAGATTGTCTGACATGTCCGAAGATGGGCTGATCTTGATCGTGGACAGGGGGCAGGTGCGCATCGTCACGATGAACCGGCCCGACAAGCTGAACGCGTTGAACACGGCATTGACGCAGGCACTTCTGGATGCGCTGACGGATGCGGACCGCGCCGTGCATATCGGTGCCGTGGTTCTGGCCGGCGCGGGCCGTGCCTTCTGCGCGGGCGCCGATCTGGCCGAATTCAGCACCCTCACCCCGGCGCAGTCAGGCGCGGTCGAGGCACGTGCAGACCTGACATGCCGCCTTCAGATGGCGATGCAGAAACTGGGCAAGCCGGTGGTTGCGGCGGTTCAGGGCGCCGCCATCGGCGGCGGCGCGGGCCTGGCGATCGGCTGCGACATGGTGGTGGCGGCGCAGTCACTGAAATTCGGGTATCCGGAACTCAGACATTCCATTGTCCCGGCGCTGGTGATGACCGGCCTTGTGCGCGCGCTTGGTCGCAAGCAGGCATTTGAAATGGTCTCACTGGGGCGGCTTGTCGGTGCGGACGAGGCGCATGCCATGGGGCTGGTCAACCGCGTCGTCGACGAGGATCCGCTGACCGCAGCGATCGAGATTGCGGAAACCTGGGCAAGCTTTGAACCGCGGGCAATGCGCGCGGTCAAGTCGCTGTTCTACCGGGTCGAGGAATTGCCGACCGAGGCGGCGATGATGGCCGGCCGCGATGTCAACGCGCTGATGCGTTCGTTCCGCGAGCCAAAGCCATGAGACCGCTAGACGGCATCAAGGTGCTTGATTTCTCGCGCGTGCTGGCGGGCCCGATGGCAACGCAGATTCTTGCGGAATGCGGCGCATCCGTAACCAAGCTTGAGCATCCCGGCACCGGCGATGAAAGCCGTGTCTTCGAACCGGCCTTCGACGGCGGGCAAAGCGCCTATTACTCGGCCTTCAACCGCTCGAAGCGGTCGGTCGCGGTCGACATGAAAAGCGACGAGGGCCGACAGCTGGCCTTCCAGCTGGCCGCACAGGCCGATGTCGTGGTCGAGAACTTTCTGCCCGGAACGATGGACCGGCTGGGTCTTGGCTATGACGCGCTGGCCGAGGTCAATCCCGGCCTTGTCTATGTGTCGAATACCGGCTTTGGCCAGACCGGCCCCTACAGCAAACGCAAGGGGTATGACACGATCTTCCAGGCGCTTTCGGGTCTTGTCGACCTGACGGGCCACCCTGACGGTCCGCCCGCGAAGGTCGGGGTTCCCTTCGCCGACCAGACCTCGGGGTTGTGGATCGCCATTGCCGTGCTGACCGGGCTGCTTGGCCGGGTTTCATCGGGCAAGGGATGTCAAGTCGACCTCGCGATGATGGATGTGCAGGTCAGCATGCTGGCCCTGCCTGCCGCGCGGTATTTCGCCATGGGCGAGACACCCCGGCGCAGCGGCACCGAACATCCCGGCCGGGTTCCCTCGGCCGCGTTTCAATGCGCAGATGGATCCTGGCTGTTCATCTCGGCTTCGGATCAGCATTGGCCGGTTCTCTGCGATGTGTTGGGGCTTGCCGAGATGGGACAGGATACGCGCTTTGCCCGGAACCGCGACCGCGTGCGGTTGCGCGATCAGGTCACCCATGCGCTTGGCGATGCGATTGCGTCGCGTCAGCGGGCCGAACTTGCCGAAAGCCTTCGTGCCGCCGGCGTTCCTGCGGGCGAGGTCAATACCGTGCCCCAGATCCTGAACGATCCGCATATCCGCGCGCGTGGCATGGTGGACAGCTTTGACGATCCTGACCGGGGGCCGACACCCGGCCTGCGCACCCCGGCGCGCTTTTCCGGCTATGACGCGCATCGGTTCGAGGCGCCGCCTCGGCTTGGCGCCGATACGCAGCACATTCTGTCGGCAGAGCTTGGCCTGAGCGAGGCCCAGATCGCGGCGCTTTTCAAGAAAGGTATTGTGGCATGACCAAGCACGGCACAGTCAGGGTCGAAATCAGTGGAAAGCGCGCGGATGTCGTCCTGTCCCGCCCCGAGGCACGCAACGCCCTGAATCTTCAGATGTGCGAGGATCTGGTGCAGGCCTTTGCGATGATCGCCGCCAACGGCGATGTCGCGCTTGTCGTCCTGCGCGCCGAGGGCAAGGTCTTTTGCGCCGGTGCCGATATGAAGGAACGCGACGGCCGGGACGAGGCCTGGGTCATGATGCGCCGGCGGGCCGCCTTCCGTGCCTATGACGCCATCGCCGCCTGCGCGGTTCCGGTCATTGCGCAGGTGCAGGGGCCGTTGGTCGGGTCTGGCGGCGAAATGGCCATGAGCGCGGATTTCATCGTCGCAAGCCATGCGGCGACCTTCCGCTTTCCAGAACCGCAATGGGGCACGGTCGGCGCAACGCAAAGGCTTCAGCGTGTCATCGGCATCGCCAGGGCGAAAGAGCTGCTTTATACCGGCCGGATCATGGATGCAGACGAGGCGTTTTGCATCGGGCTTGTGACCCGGCTGGTCGCCCCCGAGGCGTTGTCAGGCACCGTCTCCGAAATGGCAGATCGCATCCTGCAAGCACCCACGCTTGCGATCAGGCTGACGAAGCATTGCGTTGACGCGGGCGGGCGCACGGATCTGGCATCGGGTATCGCCATTGAGCTGGCCGCCATCGACCGGCTGCTTACGGAAAGCGACTGGCGTGCCGGGGTGGCGCGGTTCGGTGCCACGGTCGGCAGGACGGCAAAGGGCAACCCGGCATGAGCTTTGTCATCGACGATCTGTGCCCGGTCACGGTCCAGGACGCGATTGTCAGGGCCGCCACCCTTGCCCCGGATGTCGAGGCGCTTGTTGCGCCCGATGGCCGCCTGACCTTTGGTGCGCTGGTCGGTCGCGTCGCCCATATCAGCGCATCGCTGGATGCCCTGGGGATAGGTCGTGGGGACCATATCGGGCTTTGCCTGGGCAACAGTGTCGATTTCTATACCCTCTTTCTGGCGCTTGGCAGCCGGGGCGCCGTGGCGGTCCCCATCAACACGCGCCTCAAGGCCGATGAGATTGCCTATGCGCTGCGGCAATCGCGGGTCACGCAGCTGTTCACGGCCGATACGCTGCTGAACGCCGATTTCATCGCCACGCTGCGCCAGATCGCGCCCGCGATTGATCACAGACTTCCCGATCCGGCCTTGCCCGAGCTGACCGAAATCGTCGTTCTGGGCAAGAATGTTCCGGCCGGATGCATGACATGGGACGCATTCATGGACGGCGCCAGCGCGCATTGTGATGCGGCTGCGACACCCGATGACACATTGCTGATCCAATACACCTCGGGCACCACCGCCTATCCGAAAGGCGTGATGCTAAGTCATCGGAACATGCTGGCGAATGGCTTCGTCTCGGGTCAGCGGATCGGGCTGCGCACGGCGGACCGTTTTCATTCCGCGCGGCCCTTCTTTCACGTCGCCGGCACGACGCTGTCCATCCTTGCCTGCCTTCAGAACCTGGCGACGCTGGTGACGATGACGCGCTTCGAACCCGCTGAAGCCCTGTCCCTTCTGGAACAGGAAGGATGCACGCATTTTTCCGGCAATGACACGATGGCGCTGATGCTGCTGAACCACCCCGATCGCCCGCATCGCAAGCTTTGCCTGCGCGGCGGCTGGATCGCCGGTTCGCAAGCGGTGCTGCGGCGCTTTGTAACCGATATGGGCGCGACCGAGGTGGTGTCGGGCTATGGGCTGTCAGAGGCCTCGCCCAATATCGCCCAATCCTGCTGGTGGGAGCCCGAGCATATCCGAACGGCGGGCCGGATGCGCCCTCAGCCCGGACTTGAGCTGCGCATCCTGTCGCCGGCAGATGGCACGGAATGCGCAGCCGGTGAAACCGGCGAAATCAGGGTGCGCGGCTGGTCAGTGATGCGGGGCTATTTCGACATGCCCGAGAAAACCGCCGAGGCGCTGACGGATGACGGCTGGCTTGCGACCGGGGATCTGGGCCGCCTTGGCGATGACGGGCGGCTGGAATTTCTGGGTCGGCTGAAGAACATCATCCGCGTCGGCGGCGAGAACGTGTCGCCAGAAGACGTCGAGGACCGGCTGCACCAGCACCCGGCAATCAAGCAGGCACAGGTGGTCGGCATCCCTGACGAGCGGCTGATCGAGGCCTGCGCGGCCTTCATTGTCCTGAACGAGGATGCTGATCTTGCACCGCAGCAGGTGATCGAATGGGCCAGGGGCAAGATGGCCGGTTTCAAGGTGCCGCGTCATGTCTGGATCGTCGACGGGTTCGAGGAAATCGGCATGACCGCATCATCCAAGATCCAGAAGCCCAAGCTTGCCGCCCATGCCCGCAGCCTGCTGGAAAAGGAAAGCCCGGCATGAGAATCGAAACCTCGGTCACCCGGCTGCTCGGCATCGACCTGCCGATCCTTCAGGCCGGCATGTCATGGGCATCCTCGAATGCGGCGCTGCCCTTGGCGGTGTCGCGCGCCGGCGGCCTGGGTGCCATCGCGGCCGGGCCGATGTATCTGGCGGCGCTGGAGGAAGCGATCGACACGGTCCGGGCCGGGACCGACCGGCCCTTCGCCGTCAACATGCCGCTTTACCGCAAGGGCGCAGATGAGATGCTGGACCTGCTTGAGGCCAAGCGCATTCCGGTGATCGTGGCCTCACAGGGCGGGCCGGGGAAATATCTCGACCGTTTCAAGGCCATCGGCACCGTCTGCCTGCATGTCGTTGCCTCGGAAACCCATGCCCTGAAGGCGGCCGGGCAAGGCGTTGACGGCCTTGTCGTGGTCGGCGGCGAGGCCGGCGGGCATCCGCCAGCCGACCTGGTTTCGACGCTGGTTCTGGTCCGCGCCATTGCACGGGCGACAGAGGGCCGGACCCCGCTGGTCGCATCGGGCGGATTTGCCGACGGGCAAGGTCTGGCGGCGGCGCTGGCGCTTGGCGCGGGGGCGGCGAATTTCGGAACCCGCTTCATCGCCACGCCCGAAGCCGGCGTTGCGGATGCCTATAAGCAGCGTGTGCTGCAAGCCGGCACCGCCGATACACGCACCGTCGGGCGCGGCTTCGGCATGATCCGCACGCTCAGCAACGACTTTGCCGACCAGATGGTCGCGCTTGAACGCGACGGCGCATCCGAGGCGACGCGCCGGGCCCATTTCAGTGCCGCAACGCTGAAGATGGCGGCACTGGATGGCGATGTCACGCGTGGCAAGGTCGAGGCCGGCCAAAGTGCCGGTTTGGTCGACCGGATCATGCCTGCGGCCGACATCGTGGCCGAGATCGCCCGCGACTATATCAACTGTCTGCGCGCAATGCCCCAGCAGCAGCCCGTCGACTTATCGGCGCAGGCGCGACAGCGCTGACCACGACCGGCCCGGCGCCTTGCCAGCCGGGCAGCGACCCGCTGGCGGCCGTCAGCCCATCTCTGTCTCGAAGATCGTCGCTGGCGGTGGCGGGCGGCGGCCCTGGCTTTCCTCGCCCTTCAGTCGCCGCAAATGGGCAAGCGAGCCGATCGTGACCTTCTCCATCAGGCGCATCAGCTCGCCCCGTTCGCCATCCGTCAGTTCCGACAGCATCTGCCTGTTGCGTTCCCGCGACGCCTGCAAGACCTCGCGCACCACGCCTTGCCCCCGCGGCGTCAGCCGCAGATGGATGCTGCGCTTGTCCTCGGGGTTGATTTCGCGTTCGACAAAACCCTTTTCCTCAAGCGCCGACACTGTCCGGCTCATCTGGCTTTTTTGGACACCCGCCCGTTTCGCCAGCGTATGAAGTGGCGTGACACCCAGAAAATCCAGCACCGCCATCGCCCGCCAATCCTGAACATTCAGGTCGAAATGCGGCCTGATATCCAACAGTGCAATTCGCGACGAAAGACCGGCGAGTCGTTGTAAATTATATGAAAAAAGGTATCTGATATCATCGCCCTCGGCCCCGATACCGTCAATTTTCTTTTTGGCCGTCACCCCACATCCTTTCGGACCATGAATTTCGTTGACAGTGTAACGTAATTGCCGCCTGCATCAATGTCGCTTTGGGAATGACGGCCGGCCGGCATCGGGATCCCCGCGGCCTAGGGGTTTGTTGCCACGCGGCGCCGTCTCAGGAAGGGCGCCACCACCGTCCACAGCAGCAGCAACCCCGATATCGTCATCACGGTTGCGCTGATCGGCCGGTCAAAGAAGGTCATGAAATCGCCACGCGACAGCAGCATCGCGCGGCGGAAATGTTCCTCCATCAGCGGGCCCAGCACGAAGCCCAGCAGCAGCGGTGCGGCCGGAAAGGCCAGCCAGCGCATCAGACAGCCCAAGGCGCCAAAGACAACGACCATCATCACATCGAAACTGGACGAGTTGATCGAATAGGTGCCGATGCAGATGAAAACCAGGATGGCCGGAAACAGCAGGTTATAGGGCACCAGCAGCAACCGCACCCAGACCCCGATCAGCGGGATATTCAGCACAAGCAGCATCAGATTGCCGATCCAGAAGCTCATGATCAGGCCCCAGAACAGCGCCGGCTGCGACGTCATCAGCGACGGGCCGGGGGCAATCCCGTTGATGGTCAGCGCCCCCAGCATCAGCGCCATCGTGGCGCTGCCAGGAATGCCAAGCGCCAGGGTCGGAATAAAGGCCGTCTGATCGGCGGCATTATTGGCTGCCTCGGGCGCGACAACGCCCTCGATCGCGCCCTTGCCAAAGCGGCCAGGCTCGGCTGCGACGCGCTTTTCCAGCGCATAGGCCATGAACGAGGCGATGGACGGGCCGGTGCCGGGCAATGTGCCGAAGAATGATCCAAGGCCGGTGCCGCGCAGGATGGGGCGCCATGAACGGCCCAGATCCTCGCGCGTCGGTTTCATCGCCCTCAGACTGACAGAGGATCTGTCAATGGCTCGCCGCGCCCGCGTGCCGACGCTGAAGATGACCTCGGCCACGCCGAACAGCCCCATGGCCAGCGTCACCAGATGAATGCCGTTGGCCAGTTCCAGAAACCCGAAGCTGAAGCGCGTCCCGCCCGAATATATGTCGATGCCAACGGTGCCAAGGATGATGCCGAACACCACCATCGCAAGGCCCTTGGCCGCAGAGCCGTCGGAAATGGCCGAGGCCGCGATCAGCCCCAGAACCATCAGCGCGAAATAGTCGGCAGACCCGAATTTCAGCGCATAGCTGGCGATGACCGGCGCAAAGGCCATCAGGATCACGATGGCAATCGAGGCACCGACAAAGGACGCCACCGTCGTCATCAGCAAGGCAACGCCGCCCCGCCCCTGCTGCGCCATCGGATAGCCATCAAGGCAGGCGACGGCGCTGGATGTCGTGCCGGGAATATTCAGCAAAATGGCCGCGGTCGAGCCTCCATAGGCCGTCCCGTACCAGATCCCGCCCAGCATGATCAGCGCGGTTGTCGGTTCGAAGTGATAGGTCAGCGGCAACAGCATGGATATCGCCGTCAACGGGCCGATCCCCGGCAAGACCCCGACCAGCATGCCGACCACGACACCGACGAAGCAATAGATCAGGTTGACCGGTGTGACGGCAGTATCCAGCCCGATGGCGACATTGGCCAGCAGTTCGTTCATGATGGCATCCTTAGCATCGGGAAGGGCAGGTTCAGGCCGAGAACAAAGATCAGATAGCTCAGCACACACATCACCACGGCGACGGCGGCGGCATTGACGATCCGAAAGTCGCGATCCCCCAGCGACGACAGAAAGACCAGCACCGCGATGGCCGGCGCGAGGCCAAAGCGGGGCATGACAAGGGCAAAGCCCGCGACCGAGGCCAGCACGCAGATCAGGGCGCGAGGTGAAACGCCGCGCCAGTCTGTTGGTTCGGATCGCATGAATGCCGGTATCAGGACCAGCAGGCCCAGCAGCGCCATGATGATTCCCGCACCAAAGGGAAACATGCCCGAACCCATCCGCTGCAATGTTCCCAGCGGGTATTGCATCGCGGCATGGACCGCCACGCCGATCCCCGTCAGCAGCAACAGGACACCGCCAAGGAAATCACGTTTGTCCACGGTCATGATGCGCTCCTCTTTTTCATGTTCGATCAAACAGCTGCCTGATGGCTGTGACCACAGCCAGCGGCGAGTCGCAGATGGTGGCCCCGGCATCCTTCAGGCGTCTGGCCTTGGCCACGGCCGTCTCTGAGCCGTTGCGCGCCAGCGCGCCGGCATGGCCGAACTGCCGCCCCTCGGGCAGGCTGCGCCCGACGATCATGGCAAATACAGGCGTCGACAGATCCGGCAGCGCAGCGGCAAGCTCGTCTTCCTTGCCGCCACCGATTTCGCCGATCAAGACAATGGCCTCTGTGGCCGGGTCGGCATCCATCAGCCGGGCATATTCGGCCGGCCGGCGACCGGTGATCGCGTCGCCTCCGACCGAGACGACGGTGCTTTGGCCGATGCCACCGGCCGTCAGCCTGCGCAGCATTGCAATCGCCAGCGTCCCACTGCGCGAAATGACCCCGACACGGCCCGGCATGCCAAAGCCCGCCGGAAGCCCGCCCAGCATGCCCTGACCCGGATTAAGCAGGCCAAGGCTGTTCGGTCCGATGACCCACGCGCCACGATTGCGCGCATGGGCAAGCGCCGGCATCATGTCATGAACCGGCGCATGTTCTGCGGCGACGGAAACCAGCGCGATCCCCGCATCCACGGCCTCGACAATCGCGGCGGCGACGCCAAAGGCTGGGGTATAGACGACAGAAACATCCGCCCCGGTCTTGTCCACCGCCTGCGACACCAGGTCAAAGACCGGCAGGCCCAGATGATCCGTGCCGCCAGCGCCGGCCTGGACCCCGCCGACAATCTGCGTCCCGGCCAGCCGCATCTGCCGGATCAGCCCGGCCGCATAAGATGAATGAACGTTCTGGATGACGACGCGACTGTCCGGCTTCAGCAGGATTCCCATGACCGCGCCCTCAGATCAGACCGGCATCACGGTCGAAACGCATCTGCGCGACCATGTCTTCCGCAAACTCGAAGGACGGATAGCCGGCCTCGGCAATCAGCTGACGCGCTGTTTCTGCGGTCATCGTCTTCTCTGCCGCGGCACTGGCGCAAAGACCGAAATAGAACGGCTTCGATGGCGGGTCGGCCCTGAGACGCGCCAGCAGAGAGATCACGCGCGGCGCCAGATCACGCGATGCCAGCGCCTGATAGAAGGCGATCGCGCGGATCCCGTCGGCCCGTGCCAGGTTCCAGGCCATGTCAAGGCGGGCATCTGCCGTATCGCCACGCGCGCCGCTGGCATTGTCGAAAAAGCTGGCCGCCGCAAAACCGGCATCATCCAGCAGATCGGCGATCATCATGCCCAGCCCTGCACCCGCGCTAAGCACCACCACGTCACCCGGCGATTGAACCAGCGTATATCCCCCGTCCTGCGCCTCGCGTTCCGCCGTGCTGCGGCCATGTGCGGCCAGCCGGCGGGACAAGGCGAACACCCGGTCGCGGTGGCGATAGGCCGCGCTGTCATCAACCGAGGCCTTGCAGTCCAGCGCAACCAGCCGCCCCTGCGGCGTCACTGCCAGCGGGTTGATCTCGATCATGGTCATGTCTTCGTTTCGGAACATGCGTTGCAGATCCGCCCCAAGCTGGGCAAGGCGCGGTATCGTCGCCGGGGGCGCCTGGGCCGCGATGAAGAACCGTGCCAGTTCATGAACCGGGCAGATCCCTTCGACAGGAAGCGGCAGCGAATGCAGGATCGCACCATCCTCGACATTCATGCCGCCGCTGGCCGAGAACATCAGCCTCGGCGCGCCAGCGACATCGTCCAGCATGATCGACAGATACAGCTCATCGCTGATATCGACGGGCGCCTCGATCATCATCACCGGCAGCAGGCCGCGATCTTTCAGGCGTGCAGCGATGGTGCCGGCCGTTGATGCGGCTTTGGCACCCGCCGGCCGCACAAGCCCCGCCTTCCCGCGCGCCCCGAACAGCGTCTGCGCCTTGACGATGTCAGATGGCGCGACATCCCGCACGGGACCACCGCCATATTCGAGCAGGCGCGAATCCGGGACCGCCACCCCACAGGCACGCAGAAGCGCCTTCGCATCCCATTCGCACAGATCCATCGCGCTAGACCTCCAGAACCGTTCTGCCCGATGAAATGGCCGAGACCCGCGCCCAGTCGATCGCCCCTGCAAGGTGCAGGACAGGTGGCATCGCGTAGCCGCCGCCTGCGACCGGCAGGTCGAATTGCAAAAGGCGACCGTCCAATATGTCGTGAAACGAGGCCTCGACCCCCCAAAGCGTCTCTGCTGAGGCCTGGGCCGCAAGACGCAGCTGCGCCAGCGCGCCAATATCGGTTTCGCCGAACAGGCCAATGACCGCCCGGCCGCCACGGGCAGCCACCGTATCAAGCATCTGGCGTGCCGCGTTCAGACCAACGCGCGCAGGCTTGGCCGCTATGTCGATCTGGCCCAGCTCGGCGAATTGCCGGGCCGCAAGAATGCCATCGCAATGGCGGTCGACCAGAATCGGGATCGCCTGACCGGAAGTCGCCGCGACAGGTTCCGCCAGCGGCACGATGGCAATCGGATCCTCGACAAAGCGCAGGTCGTATTGCTGCGCCAGCGCGACGACCTCGGAAAGCTGCGCCGCGCCATAGGCGCCGTTGGCATCGGCGCAAAGCCTTGTCGCATCACCCACCGCCTGACGGATGGATGACAGGATTTCTGCGTCCCGGACCAACCCCTGTCCAAGCTTGACCTTGATGATGCCGAACCCGTCCGCAACCGCCCGCACCGCCGCGCCGGCCATCTCGGCTGCCGTGGCGCGGGTCAGGACGGCAATTGCGGGGCCAACGGCGCCGCCGGTCACGAAGGCGGCATGATCGTGACGGAAATCGTCAAGCAGCGTATCCAGCCCAGCGCCAAGCGCAGAAACGTCCCTGATGCGCCCGATATCCCCGGCCCGAAAACCGGAAGACGAGATGACCGGCCAGGCAACGTCGCGGAACAGTTGCACAAAACCCTGCTGGCTTATGCCATTCCAGGCGGGGCGGCAGACCACCTCGGCCGCCCCCTCCTGTCCGGCGCGGTTCCACGCCCTGATGATGACATGGGCCGAGCGCGTCTCGACCCCGCCCGTGGTCCACTCGACAGGTGCGCGGTATTCCAGCGCAACGGCGTAAAGCTCTGCCCGGACGATCTGCGATGCTTCGGTCATTATCCGATTGCGTTCCTCGTGGCGGCCGCGGCTGCGGTCAATTGGCTTCCACGTCCCGCGTCGAATCTATGACCTGCTGCCAGCGCGGCAGATTGGTGGTGATCCGTTCGACGATCGCGTCGCCGGTCGCGAATTGCGGCGTCACACCCATCTTCAGCAGCGCCTGCTGGTAATCCTCCTGCGCAACGACCGTTTCGATCGCGGCCTCAAGCTGATCGACGACGTCATCGGGCGTGTCCTTATTGACCACCACCACGGACGGGGTTTCGACAAAGGCCATCTCGATTCCCAACTCGCCGACCGTCGGGACATCGGGCAGGACGGCATCGCGGCCCTCGCTCATGAAGGCCAGAAAGCGCAGCTCGTTCTCGAAGCCGATATAGTTCGAGCTGGACAGAACGGCGGCATCAATATGGCCCCCCATCAGATCGGCAACCGAAGCCGAGCTGCCCTGGAAGGGGATGTCGATGGCCTCGACCCCTGCGGCCTGGAACAGACCGACACCGTTGACGTGATGAAAGCCACCCCGTCCGGTATGCCCCCAGGTCATCTCGCCCGGCGCTTCACGCATTGCTGCCAGCAAATCATCAAGCGTCTGATAAGGGCTGTCGGACGATACGGCGATGGCCGAGGTCAATTGCGCCATCTGCGCCACATAACGGACGTCGGCGACCGGATCTATTGCCTGCTTCTCGAAAAGCGAGGTCAGGATGAACGTGCCAAGGGATTCATGCGCCAGCTTGTACCCATCTGCGGGGCCCGTGACGACTTCCTGCGCCGCCACATAGCCACCCGCCCCGGTCCGGTTGATCGGGGCAACCGGCTGGCCAAGGATCGCTTCCAGCCGTCCGGCGACCTGGCGGGCAACCTGATCATTTGCCCCACCAGCCGAAAACGGGATCAACAGCTCTAGCGGGCGGTCGGGATAGCCCTCCGCCACGGCCGAAGACGCAACCACGCTGATTGCAGTCACAATAGCCGCTTGCAGGCGGCCCACAGGTCCAAAACTCATATCATCCTCCCTGATGCATCCGAGGTTCAGGCGACAATCCTGACTTTAATTCACAATGTCAACTATCTTGTTGTCTATATAAACCATCTGCCTGTGCAGCCAATCCCCGTCAGCACCATTGCGGCACCTGGGCTTTCTGCTTGATTTCACCAAAGATATGACCTGATTGCCGACGGCCTGATGACCAGGTCCCACTGTCCTGCTTGCGACGGCATCCAGATAGCGGCGGGTCAACGCCTCGTGCTTGGGGCCGCAAAGGCGCTTGTGCTAAGCTGCCGCCAATCTCGAATTGTCCTCAAGGCCAAAGGCGAGATCGAACGGGTTGGCACCGGGATCAGAGCGACGGGTGGAAAAATTTTGGCTAAACTGAGAACAATGCCGGTCCTGGGCCTGACCTTGCTTGCGGGACTGGGCGTCTGGTTCATTGCCGACAAACGCGGTGAAGCCACTGAAATGGCGCCGCTGTGTCAGGGCATGCATGCCGACTCCGGCTTTGACGAGGCGCTTGTCTATATTCAGTCGGCACAAGGCTATTTGACCGGCCGTGTTGACAGCCCCGATCCGGCGCCATGCCCGGAAAGCACGGCCGGGCAGGTCCTGGCGACAACCGACGACCCTGCCGCATTGGGAAAATTCTACGATGACCGGATTGCGCAGCGCGCGGCGCTGTCATCGGTCGAGGCGCGATATGCCTGGGATGTGGAAACGCTTTTTCAGGTCAATCTGGAATGCGCCGCCGATTGGGACTGCGCGCAGAAGCGTATTTCGGCTTTGATTGCGGCCGGGCTGAAACCCTCGCAAAGCCTGGTCTTTTGCGGATTCGATGCCAGCCCCGCGCCAGAAGGCGCCGAAACCGAAGGATTGGCCGCCTTTCGCAGGCCGCAATCCCTGCCCTTCATCTGCGATGAATTGATCAGGGGCAGCGGCGTATCGGAGGGCTGGATAGCCGCCTATGCCGATTATTTCGACGGCCGATAGCAGGACGAAGCATAGAATGGGTTACACGGTTATCGACGGCATTGATTACTTTTGAACGCCGCGTCTCGATCTGCCTTTCGACGAGGGTGACAGTCCCTTCTTCACCCAGCCCGCAAAGCGCGGTGTCAATTATGACGTTCCTGCAAAGGCTGACTCGGCGGTCGTCATTCGCTTTCAAGGTGCGGCCGGTGCCGATCTGGCCGAGAAGATCGACAGTTCAGGCGGCAGTATTCCCGCCGCCAATCTGCCCGAGGTTCTTTTGAAGCTGCTCACCATCGCCAATCGCGCAGCCGATAACGAAGCCAGTTCGCCTGACGGTCACGTTGATTTTCGGGCGCCGCTGCCAGCCAGCATGTCTTTCTACAGCATCAGATATCGTCACCGGCGCTTGAGTTTCCCATGTTGATGCCGGGGATCGGGCCATTTCCACCGACCTTTATGTCGAGGTGCTGATCAAGACCTGAAGGATCGACGCAAAACCCGTCCCGAGGTCCAGGTGAACCGGCACCTGACCAGCAGATAAAGCGGTTTGCGCCCAGGCTGGATAGCGGCCGGATCAGGAAAGCCGTTCCAGCAGTCGACATTCTTCTGGGTCTCGACACAGCCGGGGGCCAGCGCGCACACCATCATCGCGGGTTCTGGCGTTGCTTCTGATCGGCGTGACGGTGGCTTCGGTGGCCCTTTTCCTGCTGTCGGCGCGGGATCAGCCGCCAGCCATTCACCCCGCCCGGTGATCCGTGAAAAGCTGCACAAGATCACCGAGAAGCCTCAGGCCGTTGGCATGATCGACGCAGCCAGGGACGGATCGACCCTGGGACCGGCTGACTGCGCGGGCGCCCCGACACGTTCCGCAAGCCGATCCAGCGTCGAGCGAGAGGCGCCAAGCCCGGACACGGTGTTCCACAGATCTTCTGCTGCTGCGGCGCCGATCAGCGTTGTCGCCTTTGCACGAAGCCGGTGTTCAAGGCTGTTGGGGTCGGCATCGGCAAGTATGTCGTGATGCGCCTCCAGGGTCTGACCGCGAACGACCACTGACACCGACGCCTGACTGTCCGTCAGGCTGTCATCCGGCTGGACCGTGACGCGATCGCGCAGCGCTTGCAGGTCGTCGCGGGCGCAGGTCTCGTCGCTATAGACCTCAAGCGAAGCGGTGTCGACGCCGCCCAGCATCATCGCAGCGGTCAGGCGATAGCTGAACTTGGCCTGAAGCCCTGTCGCAGGGGCGGGCTGGTTGCAAACCGCCAGCCAACGCGGATGCGTGCGGATCGTCACCGCTTCGACATCGCCCGGCACAACCCCGGCCGAGCGAAGGTCGCGCAATGCCTCAAGCATCGCATGCAGCCCGTGGCAGCAGGCATGGAACTTGTACGAGACGCGGGGGAACTGCCAATCGGTCCCGATCTGGTCAAGCGCCGCGCGTTCGGCGCTGCCCGCATGGGTTACACCAAAGCCCTGCACGCCCTCGATCGCATCGGGTGACGAGGTTGCACCAGCCTGCGCCAACAGCGCGCAGGTGACACCGACCTCGGCGGCGAAGCCGGCGTTCAGTGGCTTGCCCATGGTGCCGAACTGACTTTTCAAGCCCGCTGCGCGCGTCGCGGCCAGGCAAAGCGCCTCGGACATGGTCGCGGCATCCAGCCCAAGAACCCGCGCCGCCGCCGCAGTGGCGCCAAAGGCGCCCGACGTGCCGGTCTGGTGGAAGCCCGCCTCGTAATGCGACCGACCCAGCCATGCGCCGACCCGGCAGGCGGTCTCCAGGCCGACTGCGACGGCGTCAAGAAATGTCGCCGCATCGGCCTTCGCGGTTTCAGCAGCGGCCAGTGCCGCGGGAATCACGGCGACGCTGGGATGGCCGATATGGCCGAAATGCGTGTCATCATAGTCAAGCGCATGGCTGGTCGCGCCATTGACCAGCGCAGCCGCGGCGGCGCTTGCCCGGCCGCCCCCGAAAAGCGTGGCGCCCTTTGAGGACGGGGCAGTTTCCAGCGCCATCATCCGGGCAGCGCGGGCCACGGGTTCGTGCGTGCCCGCGATGCCGACCGTCGCCCAGTCGAAAAGCGAAAGCTGGACGAATCGCTGCATCCGCGCGTCCTGGACATCCGAGGTGGCGGCAAATGCCGCCAGTTTATGTGTAAGGGTTATGGTGTCTTTCATTCTGCGGCCATCCGAGAGGTCTCGACATCCGCACCAGCGCGCGCCAGCAGGTCGGCAAGCCATTCTGGCTCGCCCTCTGCCGGTGCCAGCGGGTCGCGGATTGCAAGTTTTTCTGTCAGCACCAGTTCTGCAAGCCGCCGTCGGTCCGCCGCAACGAAGGCATGGCTGCGCGAAAGGCGCGCGGCCTCCCAGGCGAGGAAGGTCGCCGAGGCGATGTTATAGACGGCGCTCGCCGCGCGGCGCGTTTCCGAAGCCTCGGCCAAGCCGTCCTGGCCCGAGGCCGCACGCAGCAGCGACATGACGCGGTCCAGCACGTCCCTCAATCGGTCAGCCAGCGGTGCCTCGATGTCCTCCTGAAGGCATTTGCCCAGATAGGCGTGCAGCGCATCGCCTGCCCCCTCGCGCCGCGCGGCCCGCATCACGTCGAGCGCCACGATGTTGCTGGTTCCTTCCCAGATCGACCCCAGATGCGCATCGCGCAAGACGCGGGCATCGGACCATTCCTCGATATAGCCGCAACCGCCGCGCACCTCCATCGCGTCGCCTGCCACCTTTCGGGCATCGCGGCAGGCGCGGAACTTCAACAGCGGCGTAAGAATGCGCAAGACCGCCGCCATCTCGGCATCGCCGCGATCGGCTGCGTCCAGCACTCGCGCGGTGTGAAAGGCCACACTGCGCCCCTGCTCTGCCGCCAGCAGCATTTTCGCCAATTGCCGCCGCATCAGCGGCATGTCGATCAGCCGCTTGCCGAATGCCCTGCGGTGGCGCGAGATGTGCAGCGCCTCGGAAACCGAGCGCCGCATCAGCCCGGCGCTGCGCACACCGTTTGCAAGTCGCGACATGTTGATCATGTCGGTCATCTGCTTGAACCCCTGCCCCGTTTCGCCGACGAGATAGGCCTCTGCCCCCTCAAGAACGATCTCACCCGACGCCATCGAGCGCGTGCCCATCTTTTCCTTGAGCCGGATGATCCGATAGCTGTTCAGGCTGCCATCAGGCAAATGCCGCGGCAGCAGGTAAAGCGACAGCCCCCTGGTGCCATCGCCGCTGCCCTCGGGCCGCGCAAGAACCATCGCCAGCGCCGCGTCGGGGTTCGAGCAGAACCACTTGTCGCCATACAGCCGCCAACTGCCATCCTGTCGCCGCGCGACGGTCTGGACCGCGCCCACATCCGATCCGGCGGCTTGCTCGGTCATGAACATCGCCCCCTGAAAAAGGCTGTCCATGTCCTGACTTGTGAGACGGTCGAGATAGCGCGAGACCAGCTCGTTCGAACCGAATTTGCAAAGTGTGCGGGTCAGCGAGTCCGTCATGCTCAGCGGACAGCACAGCCCGAACTCGGCCTGAACGAAAAGATAGACCAGCGCATATTTCGCGATGGGAGGAAGCTTGTCGGGCTGTCCGAAGACCCCGCCCCGATGTGACATGGCAGCCAGGCCGAACTCGCCGAAGGCATAGCGTTCGAGTTGCTGATATGCCGGGTGTTTTTCGATGCGCTGGATCGGCAGTCCGGTCCGGTCCCGCAGCACAAGCGCGGGCGGATTCTTGTCGGCGGCAAGTGCAAGCTGTTCCAGCCGGTCCCCCACCAGGGCACCCATCCGCGCCAGTTGCGGCCCCAGGACCTGATGCAAGCCGGCAGGCGTGTAGATGGACATCAGCGCCGCGAAGGCAGGGTCTGCGTGATAGGCGTTCGTGCCGCGGCTGTCGGGGACATCGCTTTCGATGGTCGTTTTCATTGTCTGTATCTCCCTTGGCCTTCCAGCGCCGATCTGGCGGCGTGGTATTCGTCCGAAAGCCGCGCCACGATCGTTTCGGTTGGCTGCAACGCTGTGGATTGCCCAACCGCTTGCCCCGCGCTCCAGACCTGTGACCAGGCGCGGGGCCGGTCGGGATCGGTCTTGGCACCCATGCGGCGCGGTTGGGCCAGACGAGCCTCGTCAAGACACACGCCGGCCTGCTCGATGCTTGGAACAAGATAATTGGCATGCGTGCCGGAAAACAGCGGTGTGTAGAGGATATGCTGGGATTGCGCCGCCACGATCATCCGCTTGTGGTCTTCGGGCGCGATCGCCTCGTTGGTGGGAATAAAGACCGTTCCGCAATAGGCGAAATCGCAGCCCAGCACCTCGGCCGCCAGAATGGCGCGACCGTTCGCGATGGCACCCGACAGCGCCAGCGGCCCGTCATGGAAGGCGCGCACCTCGTCGACCAGCGCGAAGGGGCTAAGCGTGCCGGCATGCCCCCCGGCGCCCGCGCAGACAAGGATCAACCCGTCGACGCCGGCCGCCACGGCGCGACGGGCATGCCGCGCCTTGATCACGTCGTGAAACACCAAGCCGCCATAGCCGTGCACGGCCTCGACCACCTTGTCGGGTGCCGACAGCGATGTGATGACCAACGGCACCTTGTGGCGCACCAATGTGGCAAGGTCCTGCTCAAGGCGGGTGTTATAGTCGTTGACGATCAGGTTCACGCCGAACGGCGCCGGGATCTCGCCGGTGTCTTGCTGATGCGCGTCAAGCCGGCGCCTGATCTCGGTCAGCCAGACATCAAGCTGATCGGCGGGGCGCGCGTTCAGCGCGGGAAAGGTTCCGATGATACCGGCCTTGCACTGAGCCACCACCAGATCAACCCCAGAGGCAAGGAACATCGGCGCGCCGATCAGCGGCAGTTTCAGGCTGGCACGCAGGGCGGTGATCCGATCATGCGTTGCGGAATGGAATCGGTCGGTCATGCGATCCTAACTTTCCTGACGGGTCCGGGCGGCAGGCACCGGGGCGCGCCGTCCGCCGATCCTGGGCAAAGCGTCGGCAGCCTGCCCCACGGCTGCCTGTCCGCGCAAAAGAAGCCGCCGCGCCCGCATGGCAACCGGCGAGCGCAGCATTTCGCCCTCGGCATCCGACGTTGGGCATTCGTCCGCCGCAAGTGCGTGGCGCGCCCAGTCCAGATCTTGTGGTGTGGCACAAAACCCCTTTTGCGCCGGCGCCAGTTGCCGCTGGTGGATCAGGCATTTGCCGCCGAACCCCAGCTCTCGGGCATGTCTTGCATCGTCGGTGATCGCCGCGCCATCGGTGACGCTGATCGTCACCCCGTCCAGCGGCGCCGGACGACCCGCCAGCCGTGCCGCCTGCACGATACGGCTGCGCAGCGGCAACAGCGCAATCCGTGTATGCGCGCAGCCCATCTCTTCGCACAGGTCGATCGACCCGAGGGCCAGCCGGTCTGCCTTTGCCGCGATCTCGTCGACCCGCGACAGGCCGGGCAGCGTCTCGATCTGGGCGATGACCTTCTGGCCGTGGTTCAGCGCAGCCCGGACTGCGGCAATCTGCTCGGCGCTTTCGCACTTGGGCAGGATGATCCCGTCGGTACCGATCTTGCGGGCAAAGGCCAGGTCATCGCGGTGCCAGACGGTGCCGACACCGTTTACACGCAGGAACAGCCTGACCATAGGATCCTTCGGCAGCGCACCTTGCGGGATACGCCGCACCGCCACCTTGCTGTCAGGCGCAACCGAATCCTCAAGGTCGATGACCACGATGTCCGATCCTGACATGCAGGCGGCCGCAAATGCATCCGGGCGCGCGGCAGAAACGAACAGTGGGAAACTCGGCGGCTCTTCTGGAAATCGGTTCATGGGACGCTCTTGTTTGCACGGCATCCGATCTTGCGGCACGTGGGCCGCGTAACGGATTCAGCGGGATTGCGGGCCGTTGTTGCGCAGGATCTCTTCCTCGGTCCGTTGCCACAGCTCGAAGGCGATCGGATCGCTGCGTTCTTCAAGAATATGGCCGACCAGCCCGATCGACCGCGCCATGACCCCGAAACCGCGAACGATCTGCCAGGGAAAACCGAACTCGCAGCAGATCGCCCCGATGGCACCCGTCGCATTGATCGGCAGCGGCTTGCCCCGGACCGCCTCGGCCTCGCGTTGCAGGCATTGCATCAACGCGACATATTCGCCCGACAACCCATTCTCTGCGGCGATCTGGAAAAGGCGCGGCGTGCGCGGATCCACCGGCTTGTGCAGCGGATGACCCAGCCCCGGCAGTATCTGCTTGCGCGCAGCATAGTCTGCGACCAGATCCTTTGCGATCGCTTCAAGGTCGGCGCCGGTGCCCAACCGCTCGGCCGGCAGCGCCTCGTAAAGCAGGCGCGACGCGCCCTCCATGGACCCGACAAAGACCGTGCCCAGACCGTTCAGCCCCGCCGCCACCGCCGCCTGCAAAGACTCGGGCGCGCCCAGATAGGTCAGTCGCGCGACCATGGCCGAGGGCGTGATCCCGTGTTCAACCAGGGTGATGACGATCGCATTGAATACCCTGGATTCCTCGGGCGTCGGCTTGCGATGCGCGGTCAGCAGGAAGGCCAGGTCACCCAGGTTCATCTTGCCCAGGATCTCGCTTGGCAGGTCAAGGCCGCGAACGCTGATCTTGTCTGGCGTGCTCCAGCCGATCTGCGAGGTCAGGTTGTCTTTGCGCTGAGGCATCGTCTTTTCCTTCAGGTCAGGATTCTTGCTTCGGTCATCGCCTGCACGTCCTCAAGGCGGTTGCCCGGCGCCAGTTCGACCAGCCGAAAGCCGTCAGGTGTCACATCCAGAACCGCAAGGTCGGTGTAGACGCGGTTGACGACGCCCAGCCCGGTCAAGGGATAGGTGCAGCGTTTCAGAAGCTTCGGCGTGCCGTCCCTGTTGACGTGGCGCATCATCACGAAGATCAGCGGCACCCCCGCCACCAGATCCATGGCACCGCCGACGGCAGGGGGGAATTTCTCGTCCAGCGTCGCCCAGTTCGCCAGGTCGCCGTTCTCGGCCACCTGATAGGCGCCAAGAACCGCGATATTGATATGCCCTCCGCGCATCATGGCGAAGCTGTCGGAATGCTCGAAATAGGCGGCGCCGGGCGCTGCGGTGACATAGCGCTTGCTGGCGTCGATCAGCTCGAAATCCTCGTGACCCGCGGGCGGGTTCGGGCCAACACCGAGAATGCCGTTTTCAGAATGGTAGATCACCTCGCGGCCCTCGGGAACATAGGCCGAGACATGGGTTGGCTTGCCAATCCCCAGGTTCACATAGCTTCCGTCCGGGATGTCTTGGGCCACGCGGGCGGCAAGGCTGGCATCGGTCAGCGGGTTCAGGTTCATGACGGTCATGGCCGCACCCCGTATTCCACGACGCTTTGGACAAAGATGCCCGGCGTCACAACGTTTTCAGGATCAAGCGGCGTGTCGGACATGTGCCGCACCTCCGCCACCGCATGTCGAGAGGCCATGGCCATCACCGGGTTGAAGTTCCGCGCGGTGGCGTGAAAGCAGAGATTGCCCCACTTGTCCGCCCGGTCAGCGCGAAGCAGCGCGAAATCCGCGTGCAGCGGGGCCTCGAACACATAGCCGCGCCCGTCGATCATGCGGGTTTCTTTTCCCTCGGCCAGCAGCGTGCCATAGCCCGTTGGCGTCAGGAACCCGCCAAGCCCCGCACCGGCGGCGCGAATACGTTCGGCCAGCGTGCCCTGCGGGACGACCTCCAGTTCGACCTCGCCTGCCTCGTAGCGCTTTTCGAACCAGATCGAGCCGGGAGAACGCGGATAGGAACAGATGACTTTCGCCACGCGCCCCGCTTTCAGCAGCTTGGCGATGCCGGTTTCTTCGGCACCGGCATTGTTCGAGATCACCGTCAGCCCCGTCGCACCCTGCGCAAGCAGCGCATCAATCAGGCCGAAGGGAATGCCCGAGGATCCGAACCCCCCGATCATCACCGATGCGCCATCCCGGATCGGGGCGACAGCGCTTTCCAGATCGGCAACACGCTTGTCCATCGGAATTCCTCCTGACGTCTGGATCAGGCCTTGGCGGCGTTTTTGCGCCGGACAAGCCCAAGGTTCACAACAAACACCGCGATCAGAATCCCGGCTCCGACAAGGCTGGTGGTCAGTTCTGGAAGCAGGATCAGCACGCCGCCCAGGGCAACCGCAATCCGGCTGACGATACCGATCTTTCCGACCTTGTAGAGCCAGGCTTCAAAGGCCGACGTGATCGCCCAGATGGCCACCAGTGTCAGCGCAACCCGCTCGAATATCTGCAACCAGGTGCCCTCCATGATCAGCGCCGGGTCGTAGACGAAGATGAAAGGCAGCACGAACAGGGGCATGCCAAGGCGCATGGCGTGAAACCCGGTCTGCATCGGCTTTGATCCGGCGACATTTGCCGCAGTGATCGCGGCCAGGGCAACGGGCGGGGTAATATAGGACAGCATGCCCCAGTAGAGGATGAACAGATGGCTGGCGATCGGGTTCAGCCCGGCCTGGACCAATGCCGGTGCCAGCAGGATCGACAGAAAGATGTAGCAGGCCGTGACCGTCATCCCCATGCCAAGCACAAAGCTGGTCACAGCCCCGGCGATCAGCATCAGCGCGGTGTTTCCGCCCGCATAAAGCAGCAACTCGCGAGAGAAGGCGCCGGCAACACCGGTGTAAGACAGGCCACCGACGACAAGGCCGATCCCGGCAAGCACCGCCACAAGGGTGGCAATATTGCCCGAGACGTCCAGCAGCAGGGCCTTGGCCCGGCCCAGCGTCAGGCGGGTGTCCTTGTTGAACGCCGTCGCCAGCAGCATCACCAACGAGGCATAATAGGGCGAGCGCGCTTCCATCCGCAGGCCCATCAGCACGAAGATCAGCACTGCAAGGCTTAGAAGGTAAGGCCAGCCCGATTTCAGCACCGGCCAGATTGCCGGCATCTCGCTGCGCGGCAGCCCGTTCAGGCCACGGCGCGCGGCATACATATCGACCTGAAACAGCAGTGCGACATAGAACAACAGCGCCGGAATGACTGCGGCGACCACGATGGTGGAATATTGCACCCCAAGGAACGAGGCCATGACAAAGGCCACCGTTCCCATGACAGGCGGCATCAGCGTCGCGCCGGTCGAGGCGCAGGCCTCGACTGCGGCGGCGTAATGCGCGGGATAGCCGACCCTGCGCATCGTCGGAATCGAGAACGGACCCGATGTCAGGATATTCGAGATCACGCTGCCCGAAAGCGAGCCGAGAATCCCCGAGCCCATGACGGCGACCTTTGCCGGGCCGCCCCGGCTGTGGCCCAGCAGCGCCGAGGCAAGCTCCATGAAGAAGTCGCTGCCCTTGGTCGCCACAAGGACAGAGCCGAAGATCACAAAGCCGATCACCAGTTCCGCAACGACCTGCATGGGAATGCCGATGATCGACTCGACGCCCAGCACATGCGCGCGCACGGTGCCGGCCAGCGAGTATTCGGTGCCCCACAAGAAGCCCGGCATGTAATCGGCATAAAGCGGGTAAGCGCCGAACAGCAGCGCCGTCACCAGCAGAATTGGGCCGCCTGCGCGCCGCACGCCTTCCAGCACCAGCACGATCAATATGGTGGCCATGATATCGGCCATCAGCGGCGCATCGAATTCCCAGCCCTGCTGAATGATGTCGAGGCCGTGATAGCCAAGCCAACCGGCACTGACCAGCGCCGCGACGGCAAGGATGGGATTCAGCCACCTAAGCCTGTGCGGGTGGCTGGTGCTTGCCGGCAAGATCAGGAAAGCCACCGCCAGAAAGATGCCGATGAGATAGTAGAGATAGGCGCTGCCAAGCGGCTGGAACCCGAAAAGGTTCAACAGAAACTGCTGGTTTATCGCCATGAGAACGCCCAGGGCGCCCAGCACCATGACGACCGCACGCATCACCGGCTCGTCGGATGTCGCATCAAGGGGGATTGCGGCCTGCACCGCCGAAACGGCGGGATCTGTGGACTTGTCGGAATTCATGGTTTCTTCCTGATCAAGACACCAAGCCCCCCCCGGCGCTATCCGCGCCGGGGAGGTTTGGCGAACTTCGGTTCAGTTCAACTGTGCGACGATTTCGGCCCGCCGGGCCATCCAGGCATCGGCAAACTCGGCATCAGAAAGCGCTTCGTTCTGCGCCTTGAACTCGTCCCATGCGGCCAGCATCGCATCCAGGCGCTCGATCCGTTTGGTGTTCCAGGCATCGTCTTCGTCGGTCCAGATGCCCTTTTCCTTGAGATAGCGGACCGCGCCTTCATGGAACGGCACATCCATCGCCGGCTTGCCGGACATCTCAAGGGTCCAGCGCTGCATGGTCGCAGTGCCGTCCTTGTAAAGATCATAGCTTTCGTCCAGCGCCTTGATGAAGGCATAGACGTCATCAGCCGATTTTTCGCTGGTGGTGGTGATCACCGGATAGCGATAGGCCGCCATCTTCGCGATCTCGCCTTCAGGCAGCCCGGCCGCCACGTCCTCGTCCGACGGCCCCATGATCGGCAGCACCTTCAGAAGGCCTTCCCAGCCTGCTGCATTGTCAGCCTCCAATGGCGCATAGTGAATGCCGCGCGGGCTTTCCGCCAGTTCGTAAAGCTGGCTGGTCGTCGGCGTGGTGCAGGTGGCGTCCGATTCATTCCGGGTCATCGACGACATTGCCGCCGCATAGGTCGGAAAGGTGACCACTTCGACATCATCAAGGGTCAGGCCGCCAAAGGCCAGGATTGCTTCGCATTTCACGTTCACCGACGGATTTCCCGCGACAAAGGCGATACGCTTGCCGCGGGCGTCCGCGACAGTGTCGATCCCGGCATCCCCGGCTGCGATCAGCGTGATGCCGGCAGGACGGCCGGCCACCGCGCGCAGGTCGCGCGGTCCCCAGTCGCGGGTGGCGAAATCAAAGGCGCCTTCGGACACGAAGAAGGCTTCTGTCGCCAGAAAGGCATAGTCGGCACGCCCCTGCAACAACGGTTGCAGGCGGCCGATGCCGCTGCCCGAGGGCTGAATCCGCACGCGGGTGCCGAATTGTTTGCCAAAGGCGTCGGCGATTGCCGAAGCTTCGGCATAGCCGGCCGAGCCGACGTCGTAGGACGTCCATACCATCGTCCCCGGCAGTTCCTGCGCCGACGCAGCGACCGTGCCAAGTGCCATGAGGCCACAAATGGCGGCCCCGAATTTGTATCCGGTTTTCATGCAATCCTCCCTGTGCATCGAAAAGACTCGATCAGGTCAGTCCTCTTCTGACCCGAAGCCCCAGCCTGCCATTGGCAGTCCACGCGGGGCTGATCTCTTCCTTCCAAGCAAAAGCTTGGCGAACTGGAAGTCATATATCAAATGCATTATGATAATATCAGAGATACTGTTGAGGCATGGATGGATCTGCGTCAGTTGCGATATTTTATTCAGGTGGTGGAGATGAACAGCATCACCGCCGCTGCCGAGCGCCTGAATATCGCGCAGCCTGCGCTTAGCCGCGTGGTAAAGGCGCTGGAGGACGAGTTGGACGCAAGCTTGCTGCGCCGCCACGGTCGGGGTGTGATGCCCACCGAAGAGGGGATACGCCTTGCTCGGCGGGCAAAGACCATTCTCGAAGATGTCGAGGATATGGCGGGTGATATTTCGGGCAATCGTGCCCCGCTGTCGGGTTCGGTAACGCTTGGCCTGCCGCCGACCGTGTCTGACATTCTTGCGACCCACCTGATCGAGCGCACGATGCAGACGCTTCCAGATGTGAAGCTGCGCATCAATTCGGGCTTCAGCGGCCATGTTCAGGACTGGCTCTTGCGTGGCAAGGTCGATCTGGGCGTCGCCTATGAAGGACAAAGATCGCCGTCCATCAAGGCGCAACCCATTATTATCGAACGACTTTTCCTGATTCAATCCGCCAAGGCCGAGGGTGCGCGGGACGGCGTTCCCATCCCGATCCGCGACGCGCTTGCGAAACCGCTGATCCTGCCCAACCCCGAGCACGGCCTGCGCGGTCGGATCGAGACGATCTCGCAAGACGAACGGATTGACCTCAATGTCGTGCTTGAGATTGATATTCTGCCGACCATGCTTGCCTTTGTCGAACGCGGGCTGGGCAGCACGATCCTGCCTCTGGTCAGCGTGACCAACCATATCAGCGACGGGCGGCTGATCGCGCGGCCAATCGTCCAGCGCACGATCGACCGGACGCTGGTTCTGATGACGCCATTGAACCGCCCCGGATCGCGCTTGATCAGCAATTTCGCCGATTTCCTGACCACCGAGGTTCACGCGATGGTCGCGTCTGGCCAATGGCCCGGCACCACGCTTTAAGGGTCAGGGCATGCGCTTCTGATATGGCAAGGAAGTCAGCCATACCAGCCAGGTCTGTGCCTGGCACTAGATCGCGCCGGTTGTGATAAGGCCAGCCAGCAACAGCAGCCACACCAGCAGGATCGCAAGGCAATAGGGACCGTTCCAGCCAAGCCCGATCGTGAAGCTGCTGCGCCCAATGATCGTCGAGGCAATCACCAGGGTCGTGATAAAGGGCGACAGGCCGATCACCGCCGTCCAGCCCCCGGTGATCGCCAGCGCGATCGCGGCGTTGCTCAGCCCCGGCATCGCAAGCTGTGCGGCAATCGAGCCGAAAACCGAGGCAGAGACGATTGGATTCACCCCGCAAAACGCCATGATCACGGTCAGCAGGCTAATGCTCAGCGCCAACGAGACGGGGCCAAACCCCAGCGCGACGATGGCCGCGCGAAGCTCTGCGGTCGGCAAAATGGCCAGCAGGATCACGGGCAGAAGGCCGGCTGCGGCAAAGATACCAACCTCTGCCCCAAGATCTGCAAGACGGGCCCAGGTCGCGCGGCTTGCGACCGCGATCCCGGCCGAGGCCCGTCCCATCGCGCGGCGCCCGGCCGAGGCCGCCCATAGCAGCGCATAGGCCGGCACGGCAAAGATCAGAACCTGCTGGAAGCTTAGCGGCGTCAATTCATACCCGATAAAAACTGCACCGCCCAAGGCAAGTATGTGGGCCACAAGGGCAAGGGCGCCACGCCAGCTGCCGGGCGGCGGGCTTGGGCGGGGCAGACCCAGGCGCCGGAACCGGCGTCCATCCAGACGGTCGAAGGCCCAGCCGATGGCAACAAAGACAATGGACATCGCAAATCCGATCGGCCCGAAGTCGGTATAGGATATGCCGGGCAGAGTGATCAGGATCGCGTTGGTTGCAAATCCGAACGGAGACCACAGCGAGATCATCGAAAATCCCCGGATCACCGCCAGGGTCATGCGGCGCAGCCGTGCCTCTCGGGCCGCATGCGGCAGATGCGCCGCCGAACTGCTGGTCATCGAGCGCTTGGTCAGATCCAGCAGCAGCGCCAGCCCGCCGAAATTGATCAGAACGCCGAACAGATGCCCGCCGAAGGTCATGGCAAGATACCGGCGCGACGCGGGCTGGTTGGTCACATATGCCCCCGCCTGCAAGACTTCCGGCGCAATCGCGGCGGCGGACCGCAGCGTGCCCAGAATAGCGATCAGCGCCGACAGGAAAATCATCCTGTTCGCGGCTTGCCAGAACACCTCGGCCGGCACACCGCGCGCGACCGCAAGTGCCAGCACCCCGGCCGACAGCAGAAGTGGCACCCATGTGCCGACGCGAAATTGCCGCCAGGCCAGAAACAGGAACAGGATCAGCGCTGCGACAGCCATCAGTGTCAGCATGCGCGACGGAACAAAGACCAGCAGCAGCGCGGCCGCAATGACGATGGCCAGGGCGACCCTGCGCAGCGTCGCTGGCAGGGAAGCGTCGTGCCATGGGTTCATGGCCGCAGGAGGTGGCGAACCCGGAATGTCTAGCGGCCCCGGAACTGCGGCGGTCTTTTCTCGGCAAAGGCCGCCCGCCCCTCGGCTGCATCCGCGCTGTTCAGCAGCATTGGCTGCAACGCCTGCTCGTATTCAAGCGCCGCAGAAAGATCGCGTGCGAACCAGTCCAGAACGAACTGCCGGGGCATGGCCGGGCCTTGCGCTTCGTCCATTGCAAGCGCCGAGGCGACGCGCAGCGCATCATTTGCATCCGCCAGTTCGTCAACCATGCCCAGCCTTTCCGCCTCGGGGGCGTCAACCACACGGTTGGTCAGGATGAACCGCCTGGCGCGGGCCGGACCGATCCGCGCCGGAAGGGTGCTTAGCAGGCCCATGTCAGGCATCAGGGCGATCTTGGTAAAGCTCGCGATGAATCGCGCCTCGCGCGAGGCGACGACAGTGGGGCAGGCCAGCGCAAGCGCAAGGCCGCCACCCGCCGCCCAGCCCTCGACCGCCGCAACCAGCGGTTTGGGGAAACGTGCCATGCGCGAGACCATATCGCTGATCACCGAGAAACGTTCGCGATGCGCCGCCAGGCTGCGCGCCCCCTGGTCCCGGATGTCGCCGCCGGCGCTGAAATGCCCCCCGGCACCAGTCAGCACAACGGCGCGCACGCCATCGTCGGTCGCCGCATCGGACAAAGCTGCGCCAAGAGCCTTGCGTGCGGTATGGCCAATGGGATTACGCCGCTGCGGATCGTTCAGCGTGATTGTCAGAAGGCCGTCTTCGCGCTGATCTGTTGCAATGCTCATATCGCCGTCCTCGGTTTGAAAATTCCGTTGCCGATCGCGATCTTGTCGCGTTCCACGATCCGCGTGCGGAATGACCCGTCGGCCCAGATCTCTGTCCGCAGGGTCTCGCCCGGATAGACAAAGGCGGTAAACCGCCCGTCCATCGAGCCGAAGCGATCCGCGTCATAGTCGCACAGCACGGCCAGCAGCGCATGGGCCGCACAGCCAAAGCTGCATAACCCGTGCAGGATCGGCCGCTCGAACCCGGCAGCGACAGCAATGCGCGGATCAAGATGCAGCGGGTTTGGGTCGGCGTTCCAACGGTAATAAAGCGCCTGCTCGGGCCGGGTCGGCGTGTCGAACAGGTGATCCGGCTTCGTCTCGGGCAGCTGATGCGGCGCCTTCACTGGCCCGTCCGGTCCGCCAAAGCCACCGTCGCCGCGCAGGAAGGTGGTGCCGCGACAGGTCGCCAGCAACAGACCTGTCGCGGCCTCCCGTATCTGCTTTTCGGAATAAAGCAGCGCGCCGCGACCCTCGCCCTTGTCGACCAGTCCCGTCACGCGGGTCTTGGCGATCACCGTGCCTTCGGCCGGCAGCGTGTGATGGATCGTCATGCCCTGCTCGCCATGAACCAGTTTCAGTGCATCGACACCGGTTTCCGGGTTTCCCAGCCAGAAGCCGGGATGGCCAAGGATGTTCGCCATGGCCGGCATGGCACGCCGATCGTCGGCCAGCGCACCGACATAGGCCAGCTGCTTCATGTCCACGGGGTTCTGTCCGATGCCGACGCTCAGCCCATATCGCGCGACCTCGGCAGGGCCATAGCTTTGCCGCACTTCCGGGATGTCGAAGTTCATCAGGTGGTCATAGTCAATCGCCATGGGGCGCAGCCTCCTGCCCGTCCAGTTCGATAACCGCGTCCAGCGCATAGGCACCCTGGCCCTGGGGCATTGCCAGCACCGGGTTAAGGTCGATCGACACCAGCCGCTCGCCAGCACCGGCCGCAAAGACCGAGAGGCGCGACAGCATCTGGGCCAGCGCGTCGATATCGGCCGAAGCCTGACCGCGTGCGCCCTGAAGGATCGCCGCGCTGCGGATCGACAGGATCATCTCGCGCGCGGTCTCGGGCCCGAAGGGACATGCCCGCAGCGCGACGTCGTTCAGGATCTCGACGAAAACGCCGCCCAGTCCGAACACAGCGACCGGCCCAAAGGTCGGATCGCGATTGATCCCCATCAGGCATTCGATCCCGCCTGACAGCTGTTTGGCGACAAGCACCCCTGTCACCCTGGCATCCGGCACATGTGTCGCGGCCGCCGACAGGATATCGGCATAGGCGGCATGCACAGCATCGGCAGTGCCGATGTTCAGCTTGACGGCGCCAATATCGGACTTGTGCAGGACGTCCGGAGACAGGATCTTCATGACCACCGGATAACCGAAGGCCTCAGCCGCGGCGACGGCATCCCCGGCGCTCTGCACCGCCCGCTCTGGCGCCGCCGTAATGCCGGCCTCGGCAAGAAGCGTCTTGGCCTGTGCCTCGTCTGGCGTTCCGTCGGGCAGCACCACCGGCTTTGGAACAGGGGGAATTGCGGCCTTGCCATTTTGCCTTCCCGCGCCGAAGCGCAGGATCGCATCCAGCGCCCTAACCGCACGGCAGGGATCACTGAACACCAGAATGCCCGCATCGTCATAGCGTTGCAGCACGTCGCGCTCGCCCAGGGCGCAAAAGGCAATGATACGGTCGGGAAAGGCCGCGCGCAGGGGGGCCATCGCCTCTAGGATCACGTCCGCCATGGCCGGACTTCCCGCCACATAGGTCAGGAAGCACAGCATCGCGCCATAGTCGCCATCCGCAAGCCCGCTGCGCGTGAACAGTTCAAGCAGCGATGGATCATTCAGTGCCTGCGCCGTGCAGTCCAGCGGGTTGACCGGGGAAGCATAGGGCAAGGCAGCTTTCAGCGCGGCCTGCGCTTTCTCGGGCATCGCAGGCATCGGCAGTCCGACGCGCTCGGCCTCGTCGCTGGCGACAATGCCTGCGCCTCCGCTGACCGTTACGACCCCCAGCGAGTGCCGGGCAGGAAAGACCTTTTTCGAGGCCGCGTAAGCGATGTCCATCATCGTCTCGGGATCGCGCAGGATGATCGCCCCGTGATCCGAAAGCACTGCGTCCGCCACCACCGCATCGCCTGTAAGAGAGGCGGTATGCGATGCGGCCGCACGGGCGCCGACGGCCGAGCGGCCTGACTTGAGCGCCAGAACCGGCTTGCCGGCGGCCCGCGCCGCGTCAAGCGCCGCAAGCAGTGCGGGGGCGTCGTTTATCGCCTCCATATAGGTGCAGATCACGTCGGTGCCTTCGCTTTCGGCCATCCAGCGGATCGCATCGGCGACGGTGATGTCGGCCTCGTTGCCGGTGGTGATCAGCACCGAGCAGCCCAGTCCCCGATCCCGCGCCAGCGCGCCAAGATGGGCACCAAAGGCGCCGGACTGGCTGGCGATCCCGATATTGCCCGGCCGCGGCAGCCCTGTGTCAAGCGACGACGAGAAGGTGCCATAATATCCGATGTCGACGTTATAGACGCCCAGCGTGTTCGGCCCCAGAATGCGCATCCCATGACTGCGCGCCAGCGCCACCAGCTCGCGCTGAGCGGCCTGGCCTTCCTCGCCAACCTCGGCAAAGCCGGCCGAGAACAGCGTCACCGCCTTGCAGCCCTTGCGTCCAAGCGCCTCTATCGTCTCGGGGACCAGCTTTGCCGGCACCGCGATCAGGGCGGCATCAGGCGTTTCCGGCAGGTCGTCGATGCTGGCGAAACAGGGAAGGCCCATGACGGTTTCGCGCTTGGGGTTGACCGGAAGGATCCGCCCCTCATAGCCGGCGCGAAGCATTGCGGCGATGGGGCGCCCGCCGATCCGCGTGGCGTCGTCGGATGCGCCGATCACTGCGACCGAACGCGGGGCGATCAGCCCGTCGATATGTTGCAGCAGTTTCACAGCACGCCCTCGTTCCCCAGAATCGCGGTGCACTGACTGGACAGCGTGCCGCCATTGCCGTGACAAAGTGCGATGTTGCAGTCCTTGATCTGGCGTTGTCCTGCCTGGCCGCGAAGTTGCGCGACCGCCTCGGCGATCAGGAAAAGGCCGTACATACCGGGATGAACGCAGGACAGCCCGCCGCCATTGGTATTCACCGCAAGTTCGCCGCCCGGTGCGATGCGCCCGTTCTCGACAAAGCGCCCGCCCTCACCCTTTGGACAGAAGCCCAGATCCTCAAGGAAAAGGATCGTGTTGATGGTAAAGGCATCGTAAACCATGGCCAGATCAATATCAGACTGGCTGACCCCGGCCATTTGCATCGCCCTTGGCCCGCTTTCAGCCGCCGCCGTTGTCGTCAGGTCCGGCATTGCCACGATCGAGCGGTGGTAATTCGCACCACCTGCCCCAAGGAAATAGACCGGCACGCCCGGCAGATCCTTTGCGCGCTCGGCCCGGACCAGCACGCAGGCGGCGGCGCCATCGGTCACCAGGCAGCAGTCGGCCTTGGTCAGCGGGTCCGAGATCATCCGCGCCGACAGCACCTCATCCTTCGTCAGCGGTCCGCGGGCGAACGCGTCGGGGTTCAGGTTTGCCCAGCCCCGCGCCGCAAGTGCCACGTCGGCAAGCTGTTCGCGCGTGGTGCCGTATTCCGCCATGTGGCGGCTGGTCGCCAGCGCATAGGCTGTGATCGGATGGCGCGGATTGTAGGGGGTTTCGTGCCATTGCGGCTCGCTCATGGACACAAGGCGACCGCCGGCAGTCCGCTGGTTCGAGCCGTAGCAGACCAGTGCCGCGTCGCAAAGCCCGGCCTCCAGCGCCAGCGTCGCCTGAAGCAGATGCATCTCGAAGCTGGAGCCGCCGACATTGGTGCCGTCGAAAAACTTCGGTCTCAGCCCAAGGTATTCCACCACGCTCATCGTTGGAAAGGCGTGGCTGCTGGTCGCGGCGAAAACGCCATCAATATCCTGCATCGTCAGTCCGGCATCTGCCACCGCTGCGACAGCAGCCTGACCAAGCAGTTCCATCGCCGAAAAGCCGGGTGCCTCACCCATGCCGGCCGTCGCCATGCCGACAATGGCGGATTTGCCGCGAAGGGTCCGGTCGCTCATGCTGCGTCCTCCTCAACCAGATCGAAAACCACGCGCGGGCCGTCTGCGGTGACCTCGATCCGCGCCTTTACCCGCGATCCGATCGCAGCAGTTTCCACGCGCGGAAGCGTGGACATCATCCGTACACCTTCGTCCAGATCCACCAGGGCCACGTTCCAGGACCCTCCGCGAGCGCGATTTACGGTGATCGCGTAAACCGTTCCGTTGCCCGTCGCCTCAACCCAGGTCAGGTCCGTCGCCCCGGATGGCGCGACCACGCGAGGCCAGAAAACATATTCGCCGGTGCTTTCCGCGCGCTGGATCATGAAGCGGCCCGCCGCCAGATAGGCTTCGTAGGCGGCCTGAGGCCCGATCTTTCCTGTCTCGATTTCGCTCATTTCGGTTCCCTCTTTTCGCACGCCTTCAGTCCTTCCAGCCCAGAAACAGGTGCGTCTGGGTTGTCACGCCGACGATCTTCCCGTCGCCGCGGGTCATGGTGACCTGCAACACCGAGGTCGCCCGGCCGACATGAAGCGGCTCGCAGCGCGCGGTAACGATGTCACCCAGTTTCACCGGGCGAATGAAATTGGTCTTTGCCTCGACCGTGGTGTTGGAAATCTCGGCCGGGCTGCTGATGAACGAGGCGGTGCCTGCGGCCGTGTCTGACAGCGTCATCAATGCGCCGCCATGCAGCACCCCGTTGCGGTTCGCCATGTCCTCGGTCACCGTCATCGTGCAAACGACCTCTGCGGGCGTGCAGGTCACGATCTCGATCCCCAGAAGGACCGAAAACCTAGACTGTGGCGGCATGTCGGCCAGGTCGCGGGGTCCGTGCGCCGTCATTGGTCAGGCGGCCCGCTGGGCAAGGGTGCGTCGCGCGATCACCAACTGCTGGATCTGGCTGGTCCCCTCGTAGATGCGCAGCAGCCTGATATCGCGGTAAAGCCGCTCGATATCGTATTCGGCCATATATCCCGCGCCGCCATGGATTTGCAGGGCGCGATCGGCAATGCGGCCCGCCGCTTCTGTGCAGAAATACTTTGTGCAGGATGCCTCGATGATCGCGCTGCCCTGGCGGTCGAACGTGTCAGCCGTTGCACGGACAAGGGCGCGTGCCGCGTGAAGCTCTGCCTGGCAATCCGCCAGCATGCCCTGCACCAGCTGATGCTCGCCGATGGGCTTGCCGAACTGCTTGCGCTCAAGCGCGTAATCGGTTGCGATGTCCAGCATTCGCTGGCCCTGCCCCACGGCCATTGCGCCGACATGGATGCGGCCACGATCAAGCACCTTCATCGCGGTCTTGAAGCCCTGATTCAGCCGGTCCGGGCCACCAAGAATGGCGGTTTCCGGCACCCGGACATTGTCGAAGATCACGTCCGAGGTCTTGGTGCCGCGCTGACCCAGCTTGCGGTCGGGCTTGGCAACGGTGATCCCCGGCGTGTCCGCCGGCACGATAAAGGCCGACACGCCGTCGGCGCCGTCCTTTTCGGGATCGGTGCGGGCAAAGACCGTGAACACCCCGGCGCGCACGGCATTCGTGATATAGCGCTTGGTTCCGTTGATGACGAAATCGCTGCCGTCACGCCGCGCCGAGGTGCGGATACCACCGGCGTCCGAGCCATTGTCAGGTTCGGTCAGCGCGAAAGAGGCGATAATGTCGCCGCTGGCCACGCCCGGCAGCCACTGTTGTTTCTGCGCCTGCGTGCCGTCGATAACGATCCCCTGCGAACCGATGCCCACATTGGTCCCGATAAGCGAGCGGAATGTCAGCGAGGCATAGCACAGCGCCTCGATCAGCTGCGCCTCCTGCGCCACATTGACCCCGATTCCGCCGAATTCCTCGGGCGTCGAAAGCCCGAAAAGCCCCATTTCCTTCATCTCGGCAACGATGTCTTCGGGGATTGCGTCTTCCTCTTCGACGCGCCGCTCTGCCGGGATCAACCGCTGACGAGCGAATCTTTGCACCGTCTCCACCAGCTGTTCGAAAACATCGCTATCCACGCCTGCCTGCATCGTTCGCTCCTCCCACGGGCAAATGTAAGTCCGGCCTTGCTCTAGCAGGATTATTCTGTATAGTAAATGCTATTCTGTATGGGGAATTAAATGATCGACGACGCCGGACTGAAACTTGTGCCCGCGGTGCAGAACGCGATGAGCATCATGCGCCTGCTTTCGGCGCAGGGCCGACCGATGGGTGCGACCCAGATCGCGCGCGAGACCGGGCTGAATGTTTCCTCGGCTTTCAACATCCTCAGAACCCTGGCCCATGAGGGGCTGCTGAGCTTTGACCCCGAGGCCAAGACCTATCGTATGGGTATGGGACTTCTGGAATTCGCCGTTCCGCTGCTGGGCGCGAATCCGGCAGACGTGATCCGGCCTGCGCTAACGGCCATCGCTCGGGACCATCAGACCATGATCGCGCTTTGGCAGATCACCCAGACCGAGCGCATCGTGCTGACCGACCGGTTCACTGCGCCCAATATCCTGCATGTCGTTCTGGCGCAGAACAGCCGTCTGCCGGTGTTTTCTGGCGCGATCGGCCGCTGCTATGCCGCGACGATGGGGTTGTCCGAGGCGCGGACGCGCAAGGGCTTCGACACCGTGCGCTGGCAGGATGCGCCCAGCTTCGAAAGCTATTGGGCCGACGTTCTGATGGCGCGCGAGACGGGAACCGCTCGGGACCGCAGCCAGCTGTTTCGCGGCCTCGACATCGTGGCATCGCTTTCACGTGACGCGGACGGGGTGCCCCGATTGGGCATGAGCAGCATCACCGTTGCCGGACAGCAGACCGACGAAAGCCTCGGCGCCATCGCAACCGCACTGGCCGAGGCCGCACGGCAGATCGAGCGCTGCCTTTTCGGTCGTAACGCCACAGCAAACTGACACATCGTTTCAAGGAAAGACGGAGGAGATATGCCCGAAATGAAGCAACTTGATGGAAAGGTCATGCTTGTGACCGGCGCCGGTGGCGGCATTGGACGCGCCATTGCGATGGAGGCAGCCAAGGCCGGCGCCGCAGTCGTGATCAATGACATCGGCGCCTCGCTTGAGGGTCAGCGCGAATCAAGCGCGGCCGCGCAGGAGACGGTTGCCGAGATAGAACGGGCGGGCGGCCGCGCGGTTGCCAGCGGCGACGACGTCACCGATCCGGCCGGCGCACAAGCGATGGTCAAGCTGGCCGTCGATGCATTCGGCCGGCTGGACGCGGTGGTGAACAACGCAGGCATTCTGCGCGACGGCTTTTTCCACAAGATGACCTACGAGAACTTCGATGCTGTGGTGAAGGTCCATCTGTATGGCACGTTCAACGTAAGTCGCGCCGCGTCCGACGTGATGCGCGAGCAGGGATCGGGCAGTCTGATCCACATGACCTCGACCTCGGGGCTGATCGGCAACCTTGCGCAGGCAAACTACTCGGCCGCGAAACTGGGGATCGCGGCCCTGTCGAAATCGCTCGCGCTTGACCTGCGGCGCTGGAACATCCGCTCGAACTGCATTGCGCCTTTCGCCTGGAGCCGAATGACATCCTCGATCAAGGTTGACAGCCCCGAACAGGAGGAACGCGTGAACCGCATGAAAGAGATGTCACCGGAAAAGATCGCGCCGCTCGCACTTTACCTTGCGTCGGACGAGGGCGCGGACACCACTGGCCAGATCTTCGCCGTGCGCAACAACGAGATTTTCGTCATATCGCAACCGCGCCCGACCCGGTCGGTCCAACGCAGCGAAGGCTGGACGCTGGACAGCGTCAGAACCCATGCGATCCCAGCACTTCGGGCCAGCTATGTGCCGCTTGACGTATCGGCAGACGTGTTCAGCTGGGACCCGGTTTGACCTGACCTTGCCGGCGGCATGGATCGACCGGGTGAAATTGCGCTCATGCTGCAAGAATGAAAGTAGCATGAGCGTGACAATGCGCAGCGCATCGTGCCACGGGCGGGATCTATGGTGGCAACACCGTCCCGAACAGCGTCGAATCCATGAAGGTGTTTTCCATCCGCACCCCAAGAAAGGCTGCGGCGAAAGTTTGCGCCGCAGGCAGCGACGGAAGCCGCCTTTCCGGGCGCTGTCATCTTTTGCGCAGCACCTTCCGGGGTTTTGCGCATTCCAACGCGGCCCCTATCCTGGGATACGCCGAGCAGAACAGCGGGCAGCATCCAAGGCTTTCATCATCCTTGTCCCTGCATTCTCAATGTTCCGTCGTTTTGCGGGTGTCGGGCAGCGGCCGCAGCAGATGCCGGACCACAGGTGCGCCCTCGCCTATATGGAAGGCATTGAGCATCTGCTGATCCGACTGATCGAAATGGGTGACGCGGGCGTGCTGGCGCTGATGCTCGACCCAGCTTTCGACCACGAATGCCTCGACCACCCGGCCGGGCTCTGCGACGTCCTCCCAAACATCCCAACGGATCGCGCCATCTCGCTGCCGCGTTATGCTGAACCTGCGCAGGGCGGCCACGAATTTGGCCATTTTCGCAGGGTCGACGCGATATTCGATTTCAACAAGCACCGGCCCGCGGTCGTCGTCAGGTGTAACGGCGACCACCGGTTCGGCCCAGTGGTTCGAGGGGGCAAGGTCGGTCGCGGCATCTTTCGGCAGCTGCCAGACGCGGGCCAGCAGGATCGACGCGGCCAGCCCAACGGACGCAGTGAACAGCGCAACCGGCACACTGAACCACGAGGCAATCGTGCCCCACAGAATACTGCCAGCCGCCATCGCGCCCTGAAAGACCAGCAGATAGACCGCAAGCGCCCGCGCCTTGACCCAACCGGGAGAGGCCATCTGCGCCGCCACATTCAGCGAGGTCAGCATACCGATCCAGGCGATCCCGGCCATGAACATCACCACCCCCGCGATCCAGCCAGTCGGAACCAGGCCCAGCGCCAGTGTCGCCAGCGCAAACCCCACGGTCGCCCAGATCGAAATCGTGTTGGCCGGAATGCGCTTGCGCAGCCGCTTCAGCAGCAGCGCACCCAATACCGCCCCGGCGCCCATGCAGCCCAGAAGCGCACCATAGCCGGCCGCATCAAGGCCAAGAATGCGGCGCCCGACCAGCGGCAGCATCGCCCAAAGCGCGCTGCCGAACAGAAAGAACCCTGCGGCCCGGATCAGCACCAGTCGCATGGCGCTGGAATGCCGGGCATAGCGGTATCCGGCCTTCAATGCGCCGAAAAAATGCTCGGGCGGCAGGCTGTGCGGCATTTCCTTGCGTTTCCAGAAAAGCAGCACTCCCAACACGGCCAGCACAGAGACCGCATTCAGCGCAAAGACCGCCGGAGGGCCGGCAAGTGCCACGATCACCCCTCCAAGCGCCGGGCCGATGGCGCGCGAGATATTCACCCCCAGGCTGTTCAACGCGACAGCATCGGGCAGCGTCTGCTTGTCGACCAGTTCAGGGACGATGGCCTGAAACACCGGCGCGCTGACTGCCGCCGAAACCCCCAGCACAAAGGTCGCGGCCAGCAGCACCCAGGGCGATGTCAATCCCAGAAGGGTCAGCACCGACAACACGGCAGCGGCGACAAGGCCAAGCGCCTGCGCCGCCAGCAGCAACTTGCGCCGGTCGACGATGTCGGCCATGGCCCCGGACGGCAGTGCCAGCAGGAACATCGGAAGCGTCGTCGCCGCCTGCACCAGGGCGACCAGCAGCGGGCTGGGCGATAGAGAGGTCATCAGCCATGCCGCCCCGACATCGTGCATCCAGGTGCCGATATTGGAAATGATCGTCGCAATCCACAACGCCCGGAAAACCGGGAAAGACAGGGGCCCCGAGGGTTCGGATTTTGGTTCAGCCATCTCGCCACCTCTCAACCGGAAACGGACATCACGCGATGGTGTCCGTATCGCGCGGAATGTCCACATGCGACGATCGGGATATATGCGGCCCAGGCAGCCCGGCAACCCCAGCCAAGCCGCCGCAGAACGCCCGTGCGTCCAGGGCCGGGATCTTGGCGCCAAGCCCGTCGTGTGGTCATTGCGATTGACCCCGATGCGTTGCGCGCAGCCACAGGCGACGGCAGGCCTGGTCCGGCCTGCTGCAACTCAGCGGTCCGGCAACAGCCGCCACCGACAACCAGTCGGGGATTGCCGCGGGCGCATATCAGATCTCTGCGCGTGGCCCGAGGGTAGCCGGGCCTGACAAAAGATGCACTCCGAACCCGGCGGCGCCTGTTCGTTTCCCTTGTCTAACGTCAGCGCCAATGGGACAGTTTAGGGTGGTTTGATAAGAGAGGGTTTCTGACACATCGTAACCGCCAAGGAGTGGAGATGAGACAGAAACCCGGAACCAAGCAGAGCCACGGCGAGAAAATCGTCAAAGACATCTGTCCCGAAAACCCTGAGGACGGACAAGCGCGGCCTGGTCACCACCGAACGGTTGCGTGAGCGGGGTGTGCTGTGACGATGCATTCTCGGTTCTCCAAAACCGCCAAGGGCGGCAACCGCACCCGCCGCAAGCTGGGCGTCCAGCCGGTGCTGGAATGGGCCTTTCGCACCGAGAAAGCCCGATTGGAACTGCCGGAACCACCCGATCCCGATCCCGAGCGCGGCGCCCGCCCCGGATACGGCCTCGAATATGTGCTGATGCAGCGCGCTACGCTGGGCTGCCGCATCGACGGTGGCCGCTACAAGCCGGACAGCTCCACCCACGAGGACGCCGAGGTCATTGCCGCCTGCATCGCCGGGCTGCCCACATCGCTGGGCGGCCTCCGCTTGGCGATCCGCATCGCGGAACTTGCGCGGGCAGGCATGGCGCCCGACTGGATGCCCGGTGCTGTGCCCCGCTGCGTGCCGGTCGAGATGAGGCGCAACCAGCATTGCGCACGCTCAATCACCATCCCCGTGGGCACCACGCGTGTGCTGACCCGCGGCAAATGGCGAACCGTCCAGCTTCGCGCCTGCCCGATCACCTGGTCCCCGCATCCCGATCAGATTGCGGCGGCACGGCGACATTACGCGCATGGGTGGCTGGCGCTGGAATGGGTGAGGGACGGGCTACTGGCTGGCGGCATGCTGCGCGAGATCAGGGTGATCGACGAAATGCCGACGCTGACGCCGTGGTCCGGAGCGACGTTCTTAGGGTGAGCGGTCAGCTGGTCACACAGAATGAAATCGGGCTGTTCATCCGCCTTGACGGCTTGGAGCTCTGGCCAGCGGGCCACTTATACGCGTGTTGCATATTGACGCGAATACAGTTCAGCCCCATTAATTCAACATCTATTGAGAGGTTGATTCGATGGAAGAGAGCCAGGCACTCGCCGCGTTTGCCGCCCTGTCGCAAGAGACCCGTCTGCGTATCGTCCGCCTGCTGGTGCAAGGCGGGCCGGAGGGCATGGCAGCCGGGGCGATTGGCGAAGCCCTTGGCGGGGCCACAACCTCGCGCCTGTCGTTTCATCTGACCCATCTCGAACATTCCGGGCTAGTCCAATCACGCCGCGACGGGCGCTTCATCATCTACAGCGCGGTTTATCCGGCCCTGGCCGAGCTGGTCGGCTTTTTGATGCAGGATTGCTGCCAGGGCCATCCCGAGATCTGCGCGCCGGCCGTCGCGGCGCTGAATTGCGCCTGCGCCCCAACCCCAGCCCGAAAGGCCTGACCCTTTGGACGTCATCATCTATCACAACCCGGACTGCGGTACCTCGCGCAATGTGCTGGCGATGATCCGCAATGCCGGGGTCGAGCCGCATGTCATCGAGTATCTGAAATGCCCGCCCTCGCGCAGGATGCTCGAAAACCTGATCGCCCTCATGGGGATCGCGCCGCGCGAGCTGCTGCGTGAGAAGGGCACACCCTATGCCGAACTTGGCTTGGGCGATCCCACCCTGAGCGACGCGGCGCTGATCGACGCCATGATGGCGCATCCGGTCCTGATCAATCGCCCCATCGTTGTCAGCCCCAAAGGGGTGCGGCTCTGCCGTCCCTCGGAACAGGTGCTGGACCTGCTGCCGCCCCAACAGGCCGCCTTCAGCAAGGAAGACGGCGATCAGGTCGTCGATGCCCAGGGCAACCGCACCCGCTCTGCCTGATCCGAGGAAACCCAGATGACCGCCCCCAACCCGGCCCGCCGGCTTTCATTTCTCGACCGCTATCTGACGCTCTGGATCTTCGCGGCCATGGCCCTTGGCCTGTTGCTTGGCACCGTCTTTCACGGTCTGCCGGATGCGCTGAACGCCCTGTCGGTTGGCTCGACCAATATTCCTATCGCCATCGGCCTGATCCTGATGATGTATCCGCCGCTCGCGAAGGTTCGCTATGAAGATCTGCCGCAGGTTTTTACCGACAAGCGGGTGCTGGCACTGTCTCTGGTGCAGAACTGGCTGATCGGCCCGATGCTGATGTTCGTGCTGGCGGTCATCTTCTTGCGCGACCAGCCGGAATACATGACCGGTCTGATCCTGATCGGCCTTGCCCGCTGCATCGCCATGGTGCTGGTCTGGAACCAGCTTGCGCGGGGCGACAATCAGTATGTTGCCGGGCTGGTGGCCTTCAACTCGATTTTCCAGATCCTGTTCTTCTCGGCCTATGCGTGGTTCTTTCTGACCGTGCTGCCACCGCTGTTTGGTTTGCAGGGCAGCGTGATCGATGTCGGCTTTTGGACTGTGACCGAGGCCGTGCTGCTGTATCTGGGTGTGCCCTTCGCCGCAGGTTTCCTGACCCGCCGCCTGTTGATCGCACGTAAGGGTAACGCCTGGTATCGCGACGTCTTCCTGCCGAAGATCAGTCCGATCACGCTGATCGCGCTCTTGTTCACGATTGTCGCCATGTTCAGCTTGAAGGGCGGGGATGTGGTGCGTCTGCCGCTGGATGTGGTCAGGATCGCCATCCCGCTGGTGCTGTATTTCGCCATCCAGTTCATGGTCAGCTTTGCCATGGGCCGACTGATCGCCAGAGACTATCCGCGCACCACCGCCATCGCCTTCACGGCGGCGGGCAACAATTTCGAGTTGGCGATCGCGGTTGCCATCGCCGCCTATGGGCTGGCTTCGCCCGTGGCCTTCGCGGCCGTTATCGGCCCGCTGGTCGAAGTCCCGGTGCTGATCCTGCTGGTGAATGTCGCCCTGCGCCTCAGACCACGTTGGTTCCCCGCCGACACCGCGCCGATGGAGGTCCGCCCATGAGCCCCGACCTGCCAAACCTGTCGCCCGAAGCCCTCATGCCGCTGGACATTCCCGCCGTTCCGCGCGCGACCCATCCGCCGCGCATCCTGCTGCTCTGCGGCTCTCTGCGCGAACGATCCTGCAGCCGCTTCGCCACTTTTGAGGCCGAACGCCTGTTGCGCCATTTCGGCCGTGAAACCCGCGTGTTCCACGCCAACGGCCTGCCGCTGCCCGAGGATATCATGGCCGGTCTGTTCCTCGATGAGGCTGAAAGCGCTCTGGCGCTCGAGGACCATGAAGATCTCCGCGCGACCTATGCGGATAAACCTCGGGTGCGGCTGCGCCGCACCGAGGTGATCGAGGCCAGGGGTCGGCAGATGCAGGACCAGAAGGCGCAACCCCAGGAACGGGTTGCAGCGGCGATCGACCTGCTTCTGAATATGGATCGGATGTAGGGCATGGATGCCAGCCGTCTGGTCAGCACCATGGAGGCCCTGCCCGAGACGGATCATCGACGCACGGCTTATGAGGCACTGCGTCAGGATATGTCTGTGCTGGAATCCTCGGATCTGGGCACCAAGGCCCGAGATCTGCTCGGGAAACTCACCCCGGAGGATGTGCAGGGCTTGTTGCCGGTGGAACTGGTTCAGTCGCAGGAGCTGGACGAAGCCACTCGCCGGGATCTGATGCGGGCCGTGACCAAGATTGCCGAGGTCAATCCCGAAGCCGTCAGCCTCGATCAATATGATCTGGTGCTCGATCAGGTGGGCGGGAGCCAGGCTCAATTCTGGCGCAAATCCCTGGAGACAGCGAAGCGCATTCTTCTGGGCTTTCGGAAGACCTCCGCAATGGGTGGCCGGCATTCATGGCGGCGATAGGGACAGCACCAACAGCCCCGATGCAATCATGATGCCTATCGTTTGGCAAATGAATCATGCTGCCGAATTCGAGTGGATTTTGGTCAACGGGTCCCCTTATGACGTCTATGACGGGGTGCACTTTACATGGCAGGGTATAGCGCTCTACGGTGAGATCGGAACCTGGCTGCTGGCGCAAAAGTGGGCAGGCAGGCCTGTCCCGGGTAATCCTCCCCGTTTTAGCGGGGCGCTGGCGTAGAATTTACGCGGCCATTTTCAGCTTCATGGCGGGTGTGACGCCGCCGATGCCCATGTTGGGGCGTTCGTTGTTGTAGGTCCACAGCCATTCAGTGGCTATCTGCTGCACCTCCTCGATAGTTTCAAAGATGT
>NZ_VKDF01000017.1 GCF_007096355.1 Paracoccus sp. M683
GGCACCATGAAGCTGGAACACATTCTTTGCCAGATCCAGGCCGATTGTAGTAATCTCCGACATGACCGCCTCCCTAATGGATTGTGACGATCCCACCATGGCACATCGATGCCGTCGGGGGGCGGTTACATCATCAGAGCCCTTTCCCGAGCCATTGGAATCGCAATTGCGGCTTGAACTTGGTCCGCATCTTCGCTAATAATCTAACATCTGTTAGATTATTAGCGAAGAGATCATATGACCTCCCCACTTCATCAGCTGAAAATCATCGAGCTCGGTCATGTTATTGCTGGACCACTCTCGACCTCGCTGCTTTCTGATTTTGGGGCAGACGTCATCAAGATTGAGGCACCCAACCGGACGGACATGATGCGCGATCTCGGACCAAAGGCCGGGGACGGAGTTGGCGTTTGGTGGAAAACTCTGGGCCGCAACAAAAAAATTCTGAGCCTCGACTGGAAGTCGGGCGAAGGACGGGACATCCTGCGCAGACTGGTTGAAAGCGCCGACGTACTTGTTGAAAATTTCAGGCCAGGCGTGCTTGAACGTGCGGGTGTAGGGCCTGAAACCCTGCATAAGTGGAACCCGGATTTAGTTATTCTGCGCGTTTCGGGTTACGGTCAGGACGGCCCGATGCGGGACGTGCCCGCTTTCGGGCGCGCGGCAGAGGCGTTGAGTGGTCTAGCCCATCTGACTGGTTTTGCGGACGGGCCACCGATGCACCCCGGATTTCCAGCGGCCGACAGCACGACAGGGTTGATGGGTGCTTTGGGGATCATGATCGCGCTGTTTGCCCGGGAAAAAGGGATTGCGCGTGGTCAGGTCGTCGATCTTGCGGTGTTCGAGGCGCTGCTTCGACTGATGGACTATCCCGTGCCCGCATTGACGGGCGCGAACCTCTCGCCGCGGCGCAACGGGCTGCGCCAGCCGATGGATTTTGCGCCGGGGGGCATGTTCCGAACCTCTGATGGGGTGTGGGTGACCGTTTCGGCTGGCAGCGCAGAAACAGCGCAACGCCTGTTGCGGGCGGTCGGCGGAGATGCGCTGGCCGATGATCCGCGGTTCGCTACACTCGACGAGATGTCGCAGCATATGGCCGTGGTCTTCGACGCCATAAATGATTTCGTCACGCAACACACGCTTGCGGAAGTCGAGGCGGAGTTTGCCCGCTATGATGCGGTTGCCTCTCGTGTGCTGAGCGTCGAGGAGATCATGACGAATGAGCAGATACGTCATCGCGGCGACATCGTATCGGTTGAGGGCGAGCAGACGCAGGTGATTGGACCTATCCCGCATCTCAGCGCCACCCCCGGTGAGTTGCGCTGGCTAGGGCGGCCGCCGGGCGCGGACAGCCGAAGCATTCTGCGCAATCTTGGATATGAAGATGACCGGATCACTGTCCTGTGTGAGGCAGGGTTTGTAGGTGTGGATGGGAGCGAGACACAATGACATTTCGAATGACGGGTGAACAAAAGGAAATTCGAGATCAGATCCTGCGTGTATGTGTGCAGTTTGATGACGACTACTGGCTGGACCGGGATCGGAACGGGGGTTTCCCTCATGATTTGCACAGGGCGATGGCAGATGGTGGCTGGCTTGGCATTGCCATGCCGGAAGACGTAGGCGGTGCTGGTCTGGGGATCACCGAAGCGACCATCATGATGCAGGCGATTGCCGAATCGGGGGCTGGCGCCAGCGGGGCCTCGGCCATCCACATGAACATTTTCGGGCTCAACCCGGTGGTCAAGTTCGGAACCGATGAACAGCGCGCTCGCATGCTGCCCCCTCTGATCGCCGGCGATCAAAAAGCTTGTTTCGCTGTAACCGAGCCGACGACCGGGCTGGATACCACCAAGCTTAAAACCATAGCTGTGCGACAGGGGGACAGGTACGTCGTTCATGGTCAAAAGGTCTGGATTTCGACCGCGCAGGTGGCCCACAAGATGTTGCTTCTGGCCAGAACGACACGGCTTGAAGACGTGACTAACCCGACCGAGGGTTTGAGCCTGTTCTATACGGATCTGGACCGCAATTTCGTGGATGTTCGCGAAATCGAAAAAATGGGCCGGAAAGCCGTTGACTCGAATGAGATGTTCATCGACGGACTGCCAATCCCGGCCGAAGACTTGATTGGGGAAGAGGGCAAGGGTTTCCGACAGATTCTGCATGGGCTGAACCCGGAACGCATCCTCGTTGCCGGCGAATGCATCGGCATCGCACGCAATGCATTGGTGCGCGCCGCGCAATACGCCAACGAGCGTGTGGTCTTTGGGCGGCCGATCGGCCAGAATCAGGGCATCCAGCATCCGCTGGCAATGGCATGGGCACGGGTGGAAGCTGCCAATCTCATGGTGATGCATGCCGCCGCCCTCTATGATTCGGGAGAGGCGTGCGGAGTGGAAGCCAACGCTGCCAAGCTACTGGCCGCAGATGCCGCGGTCGAGGCGACTGAAGCAGCGCAGATTACCTTTGGCGGGTTTGGATACGCCAAGGAATATCATGTGGAGCGTCTGGTAAGAGAGGCACTACTTTTCCGCATCGTCCCCGTGACACCACAGATGCTTTTGTCGTTCATCGCCGAAAAAGCGTTGGGGCTTCCAAAGTCTTACTGACGAGAGGTGATCACTATAGCAAAGCGCATTCTTGTCTTGCATAGTTTTCTAACACGCGTTAGATTATCCGCAACGAACCCGAACGGGACACAGGGAGGAGGCGTCATGACTAAGACGCAGTACGGGTCTTCGCGAGGAGGCTTGGCGTCACGCGCAACCGTGTATGCAAGCGACTTGTTTGCGGGTAAAACCGTTGCTGTGACGGGCGCCGGCGGTGGCTTGGGTCTTTCCATTGCGGTGCTGTTCGCTAGGTTGGGTGCCAATCTTGCGATCAATGGACGCGACGCGGTAAAGCTGGCCACGGCGAAGGAATTTCTCGAAACTTTTGGTGGCATGGTGTTTGCCAAGCCTATGACGATCCGGGATCCTGGCCAGGTCGAGGACTTCGTTGGCGAGGTCAACCGTGAATTCGGATCGATTGACGTTCTGGTGAACAATGCCGGGGGTCAGTTTCCCCAAGCAGCGTTGGACTTTTCTCCGAAGGGCTGGAACGCGGTCATCGACACCAACCTCAACGGGACCTGGTGGATGATGCAATCCACCGCACGACACTGGGTCGAGCAAAAGCGACCCGGTTCCATCGTGAATATCGTGGCCGACATCTGGCGCGGCATGCCGGGCATCGCGCATACCTGTGCGGCGCGAGCAGGGGTGATATACTTGTCAAAATCGGTCGCGGTAGAGTGGGCGCCGCATGGGATTCGCGTGAACTGCGTGGCGCCCGGATGTTGTGAAAGCAACGGCTTTCACAACTATCCCGAAGACGGCGCGGCCACCTTCCAGGACTCAAATCCGATGCGCCACGCCGGCGACGAATGGGATGTCGCCGAAGGCGTTGTTTATATGGCGGCAAATTCGGGGAAATTCGTAACCGGTGAAGTTCTGAATATCGACGGTGGGCAGCAGTTGTGGGGAGATCCCTGGCCCACAGGTCGACCGGATTACTTCCGGATATCTTGATACGTGCATTGCCTGGGGGAAAACGGGGGCCATATGACGACACTAAGTAATAAGCCGATACTGGAATGCACAGGGATCGAACGCCGTTTTGGCGGTATCGTTGCTGTCACCGGTGTCGATCTTGTCATCCAGCGAGGGGAAATCTTCGGCCTTGTTGGGCCGAATGGCAGTGGCAAGACGACGCTTACCAATGCAATCACCGGGTTCTACCCGCCAAACGAGGGGACTGTCCGGTTGGCCGGAAAGAACATCACCGGCACGGCACCCCACAAGGTTGCAAAGCTCGGTGTGGCCCGGACGTTTCAGAACCTCGCGCTCTTCAATGGGATGAGCGTTCTCGATAATATCCTGCTCGGCCGGCACATTCATATGCACCCAGGAGTTTTCCGCACGGCGTTCTATTGGTGGGCGGCCCGCCCTGAAGAAGTCCAGAACCGCAAAATCGTCGAGGAGGTGATCGAGTTCCTGCAGCTCGAGAGCATCCGGTACGAACTGGTCGACGGCCTTCCGATCGGGCTGAAAAAGCGGGTCGAACTTGCGCGGGCCCTGGTGGCAGAGCCGCAGATGTTGATCCTTGACGAGCCGATGGCGGGTATGAACCAGGAGGAGAAGGGGTATATGTCCCGCTTCATTCTGGACGCGCGGGATGAACGCGGCGTTAGTGTCCTGCTTATCGAACATCATATGGACGTCATCATCGGTATTTGTGATCGGGTGCTGGCACTCAACTACGGCGAAATGATCGCCAGCGGTATCCCGAAGGATGTTGTAAAAGATCCTAGGGTTATCGAGGCATATATTGGAGGATCGCATGGTTGAAGCAGCAAAATCGCAGTTTTCCGCCAGCGAAACGATCGGGGCATTGCTGGCACGGAACGCGTCAAGCTACGGGTCGAATATTGCTATTCGCGAAAAGGAGCGTGGAATCTGGAAAGAAACCACCTGGGCAGAGTACGCCGAAGAAGTACTGGCCTGCGCTGCCGGGCTTGAGAAGATCGGCGTAAAGCCCGGCAAGGCTGTGCTCATTCTGGGCGACAACCGTGCGCGGCTATATGGAGGCATGCTCGCGATTTCGCTACTCGGGGCTTATGCAATGCCGGCTTATCCTGGCGCAACGATCGAAGAGCTTCAGCATTTCCTGAGCGAGGTCGAGATCGTAGCAGCCATAGCAGAAGATCAGGAGCAGGTGGACAAACTCCTCGAGCTACGGAGTGCGAGCGCGAGTGGCATAGCTCATGTTATATACGATGAAACACGCGGCTTGGGATCCTATGAAGACGATGGACTAATGTCATGGGATCACCTGATTAAAGTCGGACTGGATTATCTCAACTTGGATCCACACCGCCGCGATGAACTTCTGAACAGAGCAAAACCCGAGGACCCGGCAATCTTCCTGCATTCGTCGGGAACCACGGGCAAACCGAAGGGTGTCGTACTGAGCCAAAAAAACGTTCTTGCCGCAGCTCGCAACGGCCACGCGGCGGGAGTGTACGGAGAGGATGAGGACATCCTCGCATATCTCCCGATGGCCTGGGTCGGCGATTATGCCATCACGGTGGCGGCGGCGCTGATGTTCCGGTTCACAGTGAACGTACCGGAGAGGCAGGAAACGGTCGTGCGGGACATGCGGGAAATCGCACCGACCTTTTATTTGGCGGCACCCAGGAGCTGGGACCAAATGTTAACTACGATCCAAGTCGGCATGGAGAACTCAACCCCGTTGAAAAAGTGGTTTTACCACTTCTTCATGGACCGGGCGATTGCCGCCGAGACGCGCAAGCTGAACGGCCACAGTGGCGGTGCGTTGGAACCACTGGGCCGTTTTCTGGGGGAGGCGCTCATTTTCGGTCCAATCAAGGATCAATTCGGCATGAGTCGCCTGAGGAGTGCGTTTACCGGTGGCGAGGCAATTGGCGAAGACACCTTCGTGTTCTATCGCGCCCTCGGGATCAAGCTGCGCCAGTTCTACGGCCAGACGGAGAACAGTGCGATCACCGCGATGCAAGCCCCTAACGAAGTGCGCCTGCATACCGTCGGTAAACCCGCGCCCGGTGTCGAGGTGAAGATCGATGCGAGCGGCGAAATTCTCTTGCGCTCGGAAAGCGTGTTTGATGGCTACTTCAACAAACCGGAGGCGAGCGCTGAAGCCTTGGTGAGCGGGTGGTTGCATACCGGTGACGCCGGCTATCTGGAGGATAATGGCCAGCTTGTGGTTCTGGGGCGCGTCTCCGAGGTCATGCATACGGCGGGCGGTGAACGCTACGTGCCTAACTATATAGAGAACCGGCTGAAATTCAGTCCGTATATCAAGGATGCGGCCGTTGTCGGAGCGGGGCGGAATGAGCTGACTGCGATGATCTGCGTGGATTTTGAAGCTGTCGGTCATTGGGCCGAGGTGAACGGTGTGCCATATGTGTCCTATTCAGATTTGTCTCAGCGCGACGAAGTCGCGGCGCTAATACGCCCGGCTTTCGAACGGGTAAACAAGGCCGTCACCGAGCCACTGCACCTGAAGCGCTTTGTCTGCCTTCCAAAGGAATTTGACCCGGACGACGGCGAGATCACTCGAACCCGAAAATTGCGTCGCAAGGTCGTAGAGGAACGCTATGCCGACGTTATCGCGGCACTCTACGACGGTTCAGCCGAGGTCCATGTGAGTGCCCAGGTGGCTTACGAGACCGGAGAAATGGGGAAGGTTGAAAGAAACCTTCCCATAAGGGAGGTTTAAATGGATTGGGTTTTTTTATCAGAGCTTGCGATCAACGGTGCCCTGACGGGTCTGTTGTATTCACTTTTTGCCATCGGCCTGGTCCTGGTCTATAAGGCATCCTCGGTGCCCAATCTGGCGCAGGGCGGGCTGACAATGGTCGGGGCTTATGTGGTTCTTGCCCTAGCGCGCGATCTGGGAATGCCGTTATGGCTAGCTATTCCGCTTGCTGCGGTCGTCATGTTCGGTCTGGGGTTTGGCATTGAAAGGGTGGCGCTTCGGCGTCTCGCGGGCCGTCCGGTCGTCATGATCCTGATGCTGACACTTGGCCTCGACATCTTCCTGCGGGGCACAACGCTTGCAATCTCGGGTGGGACGTCGCGTTCGATGGAACTCGGTGTCAGCTATGAACCATTGCTCCTGGGCGACATCTTCATCAGCCGCATCCATCTGGTCGGCGCCGGCGTTGCGCTTGCCCTGTTCGTCGCTTTCATTGTGTTCTTTCGAACCCGGACCGGGATCAAATTGCGGGCGATCGCGGATGATTACATGGCATCATGGTCTGTCGGAATTTCGGTCGAGCGCGGTGTCGGGCTGTCCTGGGCCCTCGCTTCTGTGGTGGCTGTGGCGGCAGGTGTCATTTGGGGCGAAATCCAGGGTGTCGATCAGGCACTGTCGCTTCTGCTTCTCAAGGGTCTGACTGTCGCTGTTCTGGGTGGTCTCGACAGCATATTAGGCGCGATCGTTGCTGGTATCATTCTGGGCGTAATCGAAAATGTCGGTGCGGAATTTCTTGATCCGCTTGTCGGAGGCGGCAGCCGCGAACTCATCGTCGCCGCGGTCCTGATTCTTACGGTCATGATCCGTCCGCACGGACTGTTCGGCCGTCACGACATCGAAAGGGTGTAAAATGTTCTATCGACTCTCGGGTGTCTACCACTCCAGCTTGATCTCGGACAGCCGCATGTTCAAAGTTCCGGCAGACCGGAACTTGGCGGTGTTCCTTCTGTTGATCGGACTTGCGGCACCGTTTATCCTACCGTCACTTTACCTTAACAGTTACATTTTGCCTTGGCTGATCTGGACCGCCGCCGCTTTAGGACTGAACTTGGTGACAGGCTGGGCCGGACAGCTCCATCTCGGATATGCCGCAGTAATGGCCGTTGGTGCCTATTCGGCCATACATACCGTGCGGCTCGGGGTGCCTTGGGAAATCGCCTTGATCATTGGTGGGTTGGCGGCATCAGTGATCGGCAGTCTGTTCGCCTTTGCTGCATTGCGGGTCAAAGGTCTTTATCTCGCGCTCACGACCCTCGCGATGCAATTCGTGATGGACTGGGTATTGACCCACTCCCCAACGATTTCCGGCGGGTCACACTCATCACTTCAGGCTCCAACTTTGGCGCTGTTAGGACAGCAGATCACCTCTGATGCCGGCTATTATTATGTCGCACTTGGCTGGTGCGTCTTGGTCACAATCTTCATGCTAAACCTCAAGCGCACTGGGCTGGGACGTGCACTTGTCGCAGTGCGTGAGAAGGATTTTGCTGCGGCGATCCTCGGCGTAAACAGCTTCTACTACAAGATCCTAGCCTTCGCGGCATCGTCTTTCATTGCCGGTGTCAGCGGGGCCCTGCTGGTCGCGACCTTCTACTTTCTGGCCGCACCCGAACAGTTTTCGGTAAACGTATCAATCCAGGTATTGGCGATGGTGATCGTAGGCGGACTTGGCAGCATCATCGGGTCCTATTTCGGAGTTGCGTTGATCCTGCTCGTGCCGGGGCTGGTGAACGGGCTCGTCGTGACAGCGAGCGAAGAGCTCGGCATGCAGGTCAATGTGGAAACGCTCGCTCATATCCCCAATGCGGTCTACGGCGCGTTGATCGTCATCATTCTCATGATCGAACCGCTAGGTCTCGGAAAACTCTACGGCAATATCAGAGACTATCTTATGACCTGGCCCTTCGATCAGCTCAGAAAGTAAAGAGGAATGCCGATGCAAGAGAAAGCCCAAGGCCAGTCCATTCTGTCGATGAATAGCATCGAGGTGCTGTACGACAACGTAATGCTGGCGATCAAAGGCGTTTCTGTTCAGGTGCCGAAGGGCGGAATGGTCGCGCTTCTGGGCTCCAACGGAGCCGGAAAAAGCACAACATTGAAGGCGATCAGTGGTCTTCTGAAGGCAGAACGCGGCCATATCAGCCGGGGTGAGATAAAGTTTGACGGGACCGACATCACAGAGATGCTGGCGCAGAAACGTGTCGAAATGGGCATCTGTCACGTCATCGAAGGACGGCGCGTTTTCGAGCATCTGACTCCAGACGAGAACCTGACTGCGGCCGCACCGATGGGAATGTCCAGATCTGAATTGAGTGTGCAAAAGGATAAAATATACGACTATTTTCCCAGGCTTGCCGAGCGCCGTAATTCGCAGGCGGGTTATCTGTCGGGCGGCGAACAGCAAATGCTTGCCATTGGCCGAGCTCTTGTGACCCAACCGAGTCTTCTGATGCTCGATGAGCCGAGTCTTGGGCTAGCGCCATTCTTGGTGGCTGAAATTTTCGGCATCCTTCAAAAAATCAACCGCGAGGAGGGTTTGTCGGTGCTTTTGGTTGAACAGAATGCCTTGGCCGCGCTGGAAATCGTTTCGGAAGGTTATCTGATCGAAAACGGCCGCGTGGTCATGCATGGTACAGCCGAGGCGCTCAAATCCAACTCGGACATCCAGGAATTCTACCTTGGCGGCGGAGAAGGTACCAACTTTCACAATGTCAAACATTACAGCCGACGCAAGCGTTGGCTGAGTTAAGTCACTAGACAGAGATTGTTCAGGGAGGAAAAGATGAAGAAACTTACCAAGACACTAGCTGTTTTTTCTATGATGGGGAGCTAGATGGCCGGAACACTGGCTCTGGCGGAGCCATTCAAGGTCGGGGTTTGTTATGATCTTAGCAAGGCCTATACTTTCGCCACGCCTCAGGTGTCGCAGGCGGCGATGGATGTGGCGAAGCTGATCAACATGCAGGGTGGTATCGGTGGAGAGCCGGTAGAGGTTATCGTTCGTGATCACGGAAACGAGCCACAGCGCGGCATCGAGTGTTATTCCAGGCTGAGCCGGGAAGGGGTTTTTGTCTTCGACACGCTGTCGACGCCTGTATCTTTGGCGATCCTGCCACGCGCTATGGAAGATGGGCGGATTCTGATGCAGTCACTGGTGGGTCGGGGCGATGCGGTGGATGGAACCGTTTTCGAATGGGTCTATCCCGTCGGCCCGACATATTGGGGGCAGATGGCAAACGATATCGGATATATCAAACAGCTACATGACGACGATCTCTCGGACGTCAAGATCGGCTACATTTATTTCGACTACCCGTTCGGGCAGGAGCCGATCGAGATTCTGAAAACGCTGTCGCAGAAAGAGGGTTTCGAACTACTGCTTTACCCCGTGCCGCTGCCGGGCAGCGATCAATCCGGTGCATGGTCGAAGATGCGTCGTGACAATCCCGACCATGTGATCTCATGGATGCTTGGTGGTGCGCATGTCGTCGCTTCGAAGGAAATGCAACGCAATCGCATTCCGATGGACAAGTATATTTCCGTAAACTGGCTGAATGAAGTCGACATCGCCAATATTGGCGCCGAGGCCGCCACCGGGCTCAAGCGCGGCACAAATGTCGTGGGTGGTCAGGACGTGCCCCTGCGTCTGGAGATCATCAATAAACTTTATGACGAGGGAGAGGGCTCCGGTCCGCTCGTGAACACGCAGGACGTCTATTACAACACAGGTCTGGCGATGTATTCGATCATCTTCGAGGCTGCCCGCAGGGCCGCAGACCTGGAGGGGATGCCGATCACGGCGGAATCCTATAAAAAGGGCCTAGAGTCGCTGGAAAACTACGACGCCAACGGTCTGATGGCACCAATCACGGTCACAGCCGAGGATCACGGCGGCGGCGGCAAGACGCGTATCGAGATGTGGGATGGCGAAACCTGGGTTCCGCAGACTGACTGGATCGCGGCGTACGGAGAAGTTGTTTGGGACGTCGTTAGGGAAAGTTCTTCGAAGTACGGGGAATGAAGAATGGCAACTGAACGCAAAATGCGTGGGGCTGAGAATCAGTATTGGAACTATGAGCCCTGCGTTCAACAACGGGAGAGAGAAACATGAAAACCAAACGGAAAGTATGGACTATTGCCATCGCCGCTGCGTTGGCAACCAGCGGGGCGATGGCATCAGCTCAGGAAAATGAGCCGATCAAGTTCGGCCTCTGCTTTGACCTCAGCAAGTCATACGCATTCATTACGCCACAGGTCGCACAGGCGGCCCAAGATCTTGCGATGTACACCAATGAAAACGGTGGCATCGAGGGGCACCCGGTTGAAATCATCGTGCGCGATCACGGCAATGAGCCGCAGCGGGGCGTGGAATGCTATGAGCAGCTGAAGCGTGAGGGCGTTTTTATCTACAACTTCCTGTCTACGCCGGTCACGAACGCGGCTTTGCCGCGTGCCATGAAGGATGGCAACATTTTGATGCAATCTTTCGTCGGCCGTGGTGACGCAGTCGACGGCGAGGTTTTCGGATGGGTCTTCCCTGTCGGTCCGACCTATTGGCAGCAGGCGGCGAACGATGTTGCCTTCATCAAGGGCCAAATGGGGGGCGATCTGAGCGATGCCAAGATCGGCTTCATCTATCTGGACTATCCTTTCGGGCAGGAGCCGATCGAGATTCTTAAGACGCTTGCCGAGAAGGAAGGCTTCCAACTGGAGCTCTATCCGGTTCCGCTGCCGGGGTCGGATCAGTCCGGCGCATGGAGCAAGATTCGCCGAGACAAGCCTGACTATGTGATCAGCTGGCTATTGGCCGGTGGGCATGTTGTTGCGTCCAAGGAAATGCGTCGTAACGGTTTCCCAATCGACCGCTACTTGTCGGTGAACTGGATGAACGAGGTCGATATAAATAACATCGGCGCGGAAGAGGCAAAAGGTGTCTTGCGCGGGACTAACGTGGCCGGCGGGCAAGACGTGCCGATCGTCAAGACGATGCTCGACACCTACTATGCAAACGGAAAGGGAAGTGGGCCGGAAAGCCTGGTTCGTGACGTATACTACAATCTCGGCCTTGCGGTCTATACGACGGGTTTCGAAGCTGCTCGGCTTGCGATCCAGGAGAACGGTTGGCCGTTGACGCCCGAGAGCATGAAATCGGGCTACGAGGCGATAGAAAACTTCGACGCCAATGGCTTGATGGCCCCTGTGACCGTAACGCCCCAGGATCACGGTGGCGGTGGCAAGACACGCATTGAACAATGGGACGGGGCAAACTGGGTTCCTTTGACCGACTGGAGCGCGGACTACATCGATGTGGTGTGGGAAGTGATCAAGGAAAGCTCGGCGAAGTTCACTGTCGAATAGATGGCAGCTCCCCCGTGGCGATCATGTCGCGGGGGAGCAACAACCGCGTGTTCAAGTTAAAACGATGCTGGAGAAACGAAGTGGAAACCATGAGCCCGATCAAGCTTACAATTGAAGACGGAATCGCGACCGTCTGTATCAATCGGCCCGAACGCAAGAACGCGTTGTCTGTGGACGCAACGAACGGGCTGACAGATGCTTGGAAGAAAATCGGAGCGGATGACACCGTCCGCGTGGCGATACTTACCTCGACCGATTGCGGTGTCTTCAGTGCCGGGCTGGATTTGAAGGAAGCTTCGCAGATAGCGCGTGATGAAGGGGTCGATATTCTGACGAAAATGCGTGACCCGTTTCATGAAACCATGCGCGCCTGCAAGAAGCCGATCATCGCCGCGATGACCGGATCGCTGATGGCGGGGGGCATGATGCTGACCCTCAATTGCGACCTGCGCGTCGGCCTCAAGGGAACAAAGGTTGGTGTTACAGAGGTAAAGATTGGCCGGGGGTCGCCTTGGGCGGCGCCGGCGCTGTCGATGCTGCCGCAACCCATTCTCATGGAAATCCTTCTGACCGGCGATCTGATGCCGATTGAGCGTCTGCATGATTACGGGTTCACCAATTATCTCGAGGATACGCCGGACGCGGTGCGCGCGCGGGCGTTGGATCTCGCCAAGCGGATTGCCGGGGGCGCGCCGCTTTCCGTGATCGCCGCCAAAGGCGGCGTTCGCGCCACCATGGATCTGGGCTGCGCAGGCGGTCTGGAAGAAGGTAAGCGCCTGCACGAGGTCGTTTACGCCAGCAATGACGCAATCGAGGGCCCCAGAGCATTCGCCGAAAAGCGCGCCCCGGTGTGGACCGGAACCTGAAGGAGATTGGCATGACCGAGTTGATGCGCCTAGACCGGGACGGCCCTATCGGCATCCTACGCTTTACCCAGCCCGGGAAACGTAACCCCTACAGCATCGGGTTTGTCGAGGATCTCGTAGCATGCCTGCGGCAGGCGGAGCGGGACGACACGCTACGCGCAGTTGTCATGACCGGTGGCGATTATTTCAGCAGCGGTGGGGATCTGGTCGGCTTTCAGTCTGAGATTGCCAAAGGCGCGAGAGCCACATCGGAAATGGTGGACAAGGTTCATGATGGCGGGCGCGCCGCGTATCTCTTTCGGAAACCCCTGATCTCCGCCGTCTGCGGTGTCGCCTTCGGTGCCGGCCTGAGCCTGGCCCTGTCGGCGGATATCGTCGTAGCGGCCGAAGATGCCCGGCTGTGCGAGGTTTTTGCCCGTGTCGGCGGCTGCCCTGACACCGGGTCGAGCTGGCTTCTTCAGCAACGCGCCGGCGCGGGCGTGGCGCGGACGCTTGTTCTCACGGGGCGCGAGATCGACGGGCGCACCGCCCGCGACCTGCGCGTCGTCGAGGAATGTGTGCCGGCCGGACAGGTCGAGGCCCGCGCGCTTGAGATCGCGCGCGAGATTGCACAGCATCCGATGTTCGGCGTTCAAACCGCCAAGCGTGTGATGCGCGCGTCGGCGGAATGTAGTTATCTTGAGGCTCTGGACATCGAGCGTGACTGCCAAAGTGTTCTGCTGTGCGCGCATGACTTTCCCGAAGCTATGAACGCGTTTTCGGAGAAGCGCAAACCACAATTCACGGACCGATAAGTCGGTCGAAACCATATCGAAGAACTCAAGGGAGACCACGCCAATGAAGGTACTCGTGCCTGTCAAACGTGTGATCGACTACAACGTGAAGGTTCGCGTCAAGGCGGACGGAAGCGGTGTCGATCTCGCCAATGTCAAAATGTCCATGAACCCTTTCGACGAGATCGCGGTGGAAGAGGCGATCCGGTTGAAGGAAGCGGGAAAGGCTGATGAGGTCGTGGTGGTTTCCATCGGCGTCAAGCAAGCGCAGGAAACCCTGCGGACCGCGCTGGCCATGGGCGCCGACCGCGCCATTCTGGTCGTGGCTACGGACGATGTTCACAACGACATCGAACCGCTGGCCGTGGCCAAGATCCTGAAAGCCGTCATCGCCGAGGAAAACCCCGGTCTGGTGATTGCGGGCAAACAGGCCATCGACAATGACATGAACGCAACCGGTCAGATGCTGTCCGCTCTGCTGGGCTGGTCACAGGCGGCCTTCGCCTCGCATCTGGACATTCAGGGCGATCATGCGCTGGTCACGCGCGAAGTGGATGGCGGCCTGCAGACGATCAAGGTGAAACTGCCCACCATCGTCACCGCCGATCTGCGCCTGAACGAGCCGCGCTATGCATCGCTGCCGAACATCATGAAGGCCAAGAAAAAGCAACTCGATGAAAAGACCGCCGCCGATTACGGCGTCGATGTCACCCCGCGCCTGACTGTGGTCAAGACCACGGAACCCGCAGCGCGCGCGGCAGGCATCAAGGTGGGCTCGGTCGATGAGCTTGTGGCGAAACTCAAGGAAGTGGGGGCTGTATAATGGCTGTTCTTCTGATTGGTGAAGTAACCGACGGCACGCTGGCGCTGGACGCCACCGCCAAGGCCGTCACTGCGGCCAAGCAATTGGGCGAAGTGACCGTGCTCTGCACCGGCGCATCGGCCAAGGCCGCCGCGGATGAGGCGGCCAAGATTGCAGGCGTCTCCAAGGTGCTTGTCGCCGAAGACGCGCTCTATGGGCACCGTCTGGCTGAACCCGTCGCCGCGCTGATCGCCAGCATGGCCTCGGAGTATTCGCATATCGTGGCCCCCTCCACGACGGATGCGAAAAACATCATGCCGCGCGTCGCCGCTCTGCTGGACGTGATGATCCTGTCCGATGTCGTGGGCGTGGTCGATGCAGACACGTTTGAGCGTCCGATCTATGCGGGCAACGCGATCCAGACCGTGAAATCTACTGACAGCGTCAAGGTCATGACGATCCGCACCTCGACCTTCGATCTGGCCCCGATGGGCGGCTCTGCCTCGGTTGAGGCGATTGCCACGGGCGACAACCCCGGCCTGTCCGAATGGGTCGAAGACAAGGTGGCCGCCTCGGACCGCCCCGAACTGACCAGCGCAGGCGTGGTTGTGTCGGGCGGGCGCGGCGTCGGCTCGGAAGCTGACTTCGCCCTGATCGAGAAACTGGCCGACAAGCTGGGTGCCGCCGTCGGTGCATCCCGTGCCGCCGTTGACTCGGGCTACGCGCCCAACGACTGGCAGGTCGGACAGACAGGCAAGGTCGTTGCCCCCGATCTTTATGTCGCGGTCGGCATCTCGGGTGCGATCCAGCACCTTGCCGGCATGAAGGACAGCAAGATCATCGTCGCCATCAACAAGGACGAAGAAGCCCCGATCTTCCAGGTTGCCGATTATGGCCTTGTCGCGGATCTTTTCACCGCGGTGCCGGAATTGATCGAGAAACTCAGTTGATTCGGGGCGCACAGCGTTTGAAAGGTCCGCCTTGCGCGGAGCTTATCATGAACGGGAGCAACCAGTAGGGGAACCGGCTCTTGGGAGGATATTTGCTTAATCTGACGAATCGCTTGAACCTGTTCCTCCTCATTTTCAAGACAAGACACCTGATAGATTTCAACAGATCAAGTCGCCTTTGTAGGAAAAAACATGTCTCTGATCAAGAACTCCCCAAACTGGGTTTCCGATGAACACAAGATGTTCGCGGAGAGTACCCGCAAACTTTTTGATGCCGAGATGGCGCCAAATGTCGACAAATGGGCGTCACAAGGCATCGTCGACAGAGAGTTCTGGAAGGTCGTCGGCGAGCAGGGCGTCATGGGCGGATCCATTGCGGAGGAGTATGGTGGATTCGGGGGCGGTATTGGGTTTGACGCGATCACTGTCTATGAACAAGGGCGCACCGGAGATACCGGCTGGGGTTACGGCATCCAGAGCATCGTAATTCACTATCTGAACACCTACGGCAGTGAAGGGCAAAAGAAAAAGTGGCTGCCGCGGTTGATTAGCGGCGAAAGCGTCGCCGCTATCGCCATGACAGAACCGGGCACCGGCTCGGACCTTCAGAGCGTTCAGACCTATGCAGAACGAGACGGCAATCACTACAAGATCAACGGGTCGAAGATTTTCATAACCAACGGTCATACCGCCGACATAGTCGTAGTGGTGGCCAAGACGGACAGAAGCGCAGGGGCCAAGGGTGTGTCGCTGATCGTTCTGGAGGCCAAGGAAGCAGAAGGATTCCGGCGTGGGAGGAACCTAAAGAAGCTTGGCATGAAGGGCTCTGACACGGCCGAGCTGTTTTTTGAGGATGTCCGCGTGCCCACAGCCAACCTGCTAGGTACTGAGGAAGGGCAGGGGTTCTATCAGCTGATGAAGCAATTGCCCTGGGAGCGATTGATGTCGGAATCACCGCGCTTGGTTTCATCGACTTCGCGATCGATGAGACCGTAAAATACGTTCAGGATCGCAAGGCGTTCGGCAAGCGGATCATGGATTTCCAGAACACCCGGTTCAAACTGGCGGAATGCAAGACCAAAGCCGAACTGCTGCGTAGCTTCGTCAATGACGGCATTGCCCGAATAGAGGCTGGCGAGCTTGATGCTGCCACCGCGTCAATGGCGAAATGGTGGGGCAGTCAGACGCAGAACGAAGTCATGCATGAATGTCTGCAACTGCATGGCGGATACGGTTACATGATGGAATTCCCGATCGCGCGTCTTTACGCCGACAGCCGGGTGCAGATGATCTATGGCGGCACCAACGAAATCATGAACGAACTGATCGCTCGTTCGCTGGATGTCTGATCGGTCCGGGTGGGGTTACTCTTCGGCCGGGCCCAAGATCTCTTCGCTGTGCTCGCCCAACCGAGGGGCTGGCCGGTGGTCGTGTCGCGCCGGGGTTGCCGAAAATCGAACCGGCGGGCGTGTTGTCCAAATGGCACCTTCCGTTGGATGAGCAATCTGCTGAAAGAAACCGGTGGCGGCAAGATGGGGGTCGCTGGGCAGATCTGACAGGTTTCGGACTGGCATGGCGGGAATATCGGCCTGCTCCATCAGGGCAAGCCATTCTTTTGTGGTCCGTGTCAGCGCGAGCTGCGCCACCATATCGTAAACCGCGCCTATGTTGCGGCTGCGGGTGTCCATGTCGGTCACCCACAAGTGGCCGAGCATGTCATCCCGCCCGACTGCCTTGAAAAAGCGTGCCCATTGTACGTTGGTGTAGGGCAGAATAGTGATAAACCCGTCCGAAGTCTGAACCGGGCGGCGATGAGGGACAAGCATGCGGGCATAGCCGAAATCTTGCGGGTTGTCCTCGAATGTGGCACCATCCATATGTTCGGTCAGCAGGAACGACGTCAGCGTTTCAAACATCGGCACTTCGACATGCTGGGGCACGCCCGTGCGCTCACGATGGAACAAGGCGGCCATGACAGCATAGGCCGCAGTGACGCCGCCAAGCTTGTCGGCAAGGATCGTCGGGGCATAGGCCGGCGCAGCTTCGGGATCGCGCAATGATGCCAAGCTGGCCATCCCCGAGACCGATTGGACGATGTCGTCGAAGGCAGGTTTGGCCGCATAGGGCCCGTCCTGCCCAAAGCCGGTGGCGGATACCGTAATCAGTTTCGGATTCTCGCGGCGCAACGTTTCGGGGTCAAGGGACAATCTGGCAAGCGCCGCGGGCCGGATGCTGGAGATCATCACATCGGCATCGGCCAGCAGCTTGCGCAGCCGATCGCGATCATTTGGCGTCTTGAGGTCTAGAATGACGCTGCGTTTGTTGCGGTTTGCACCCAGAAAGGCGGCACCCATCAGCTTGTTGCGGGACGGCTGGACCTGGCGCAAAAGATCTCCCTCGGGGCTTTCCACCTTGATCACATCGGCCCCCAGATCGCCCAGCATTTGCGTGGCCAAAGGCCCGAAAACCACAGAAGTAAGATCGACAATCTTCACGCCATCAAGGATCGCGGGTTTCTGCGCAGCGGTCATTTACGCGCGTATCCTGTTTTATGACGAGGGTCGAACTCGGTGCGGATGGCTTTGCCGTCTGCGTCGAAAGCCGGGCAAGGGCCAAGTGTCGTCTCTCCGACGCTGCGCCGGATCGGGGGCGCAGGGACGTTGATTTCGCCAGATGGCGTGCTGATGACGGACCGGTCGAGTTGGGGGTGGTCGGACAGGGACGCCACATCGTTCACCGCCCCGTATGCAATGCCCGCCGCGTCAAGCCGCTTTAGCATCCCGGCGCGGTCATGAGAGGCGAACACGGCCTTGATGAGCGCTTCGAGCGCGGGCTTGTTCAGCAGCCGCGTCGAGTTGTCGTGAAAACGTGGATCGGTTGCTAGGGCGGTATCCCCAAGGATGTTGTCGCAAAAGCTCACCCACTCACCGCTGTGCTGTACGGCTATCACGATAAGCTGGCCGTCCCTGCACTCATAGGCGCCGTAGGGGCAGATCATCGTGTGGTTAAGACCGACGCGGGGCGTCGGTTTGGAAAGATAGTCGTGATAGAGCAGCGGAACCGACATCCAGTCGGCCATCACGTCGAACATGGCCACCGAAACGCCGCTGCCTGTGCCGGAGCGCTCACGCCCGATCAGCGCTTCGCAGATCCCGGCATGAGCTGTCATGCCCGTGGCGATGTCGCAGACCGACACGCCAACCCGCCCCGGACCGTCCGGCGTGCCGGTCACCGATGCCAGGCCGCTTTCGCATTGCACCAGAAGGTCATAAGCCTTGGCGTTGCGCATCGGGCCGTCTTCACCGTATCCGGTGATATCGCAGGTCACAAGCCGCGGGAACTTCTCTCGCAAGGTCGTCGAATCCAGACCCAGCTTTGCAAGGGCGCCCGGCAAAAGATTTTGGATGAACACATCCGCGTTTTCCAGCATTTTCAGCAGGATATCGCGATCTTCTGCTGCTTTGATGTCTAGTGCGACCGATTCCTTGCCCCGGTTCAGCCATGTAAAATAGGCGCTTTCGCCGTTGGCAACAGTATCATAGGCGCGCGCGAAATCGCCCACGCCCTTGCGTTCGACCTTGATCACCCGCGCACCGGCATCGGCAAGCCGCGAAGAGCAAAAAGGCGCCGCCACCGCCTGTTCGAGCGCGATGACGAGCTTGCCGGAAAGGGGCGCTGAATTTGAACTTGACATGGCGTTCTCTCACGTGATCCTAGGAGCGTGACAGAATCTAACAGATGTTAGAAACATTATCAATACGATTAACCAGGAATGGGCCATTTGAGGAGAATGCCGGTGCCGGACGCCACAGGACCAGACCAGATATTCCAACGCGCGCTGACAAACGGAGAGATCGTGCTGCCCAGATGCGATGATTGCGGAGCCTATCATTTCTTTCCAAGGGTCTTGTGTCCGCACTGCCATGGGACCGCGATCTCTTGGCATCCCGCCAGCGGTAAGGGCCGGGTCCATACTACCACTGTCGTGCGTCAGAAGCTCGAGCGCGGCGGCGACTATAACGTGTGCGTGGTGGAACTGGAGGAAGGCGTTCGGATGATGAGCCGAGTCGAGGGCATTGCCCCCCGTGACATTGTCATCGACATGGTCGTGACCGCCTTCGTGGGCGGGGCCGAGGGGCAACCGGCCGTGTTGTTCAAACCGGCGGAGGTATAGGCCATGACACCCAAACTTCGGGGAAAATCCGCCATTGTGGGAACCGGGCACGCGGGTTTTGGCGAGGCGCATGGGCTTACGGCCTATGATGTCATGGCGCAATCCGCGCTTGCGGCGCTTGGCGATGCGGGGCTGAAGCTGTCTGATGTGGACGGTCTGTTCTGCACCATGATGGAAGACAGCATGCCGGCGCTGATGGCGGCCGAATATCTGGGTATTCAGCCCAGGTTCATCGACGGCACCATGACGGGCGGTTCGTCCTTCGTGAATTACTTGACCTCCGCCACAATGGCGCTGGAGGCCGGCCTGTGTGATGTGGCGCTGATCGTTTATGGCTCCAACCAGCGCACCGCGTCGGGCAGGCTTGTGACGGCATCGCGCCCGCCCGCCTATGAGGCGCCGTATAATCCGCGCTATCCGATTTCCGCATATGCGATGGCGGCGGCACGGCACATGCATGAATTTGGCACCACCCGCGAACAGCTGGCCGATGTGGCGGTGGCCGCGCGGGCTTGGGCGCAGCACAACCCTGAGGCATTCGAGCGCGGCCCGCTGAGTCTTGAGGATGTTTTGGGCGCGCGTATGGTGGCCGATCCGTTGACGGTGCGCGATTGTTGTCTTGTCACCGATGGCGGCGGGGCGATCGTGATGGTGCGCGCCGACCGCGCCAAGGACTTCCCGAAGGCCCCGGTTTACGTTTTGGGCAGCGCGGCGGAAAGCTCGCACCGGCAAATATCGCAGATGAAGGATTTCACCGTGACCGCCGCTCGCGAGTCGGGCGCACGCGCCTTTGACGCGGCTGGCGTGTCGCCCGCTGACATTCAGGTGGTCGAGCTGTACGATGCGTTCACCATCAATACGATCCTGTTTCTGGAAGATCTCGGCTTTTGTGCCAAGGGCGAGGGCGGCGCCTTTGTCGAGGGCGGGCGCATCGCGCCGGGCGGGGTCTTGCCGGTGAATACCAATGGTGGGGGTCTGTCCTGTGTGCACCCCGGCATGTATGGCATTTTCACCGTGATCGAGGCGGCGCGGCAGATCCGTGGCGATGCGCCCGGCATTCAGTTGAGGGATGTCGACCTGGCGCTGGCCCATGGGAACGGCGGTGTGCTGTCCAGTCAGGTCACGGCAATCTTGGGTTCGCAAAACACCCTCTAAGAACAAACCAGGGAGGAAAGATCATGCCATTGGATTTCGACGCGCTATCGAACTGGGACTTCGAAGAGATCGAGCAAACACTGACCGATCGGGATACGATCCTTTATGCGCTCGGCCTCGGGTTTGGCGAGGATCCGACCGACAGGAAAGAGTTGGCCTTTGTCTATGAAGCTGGGCTGAGGGCGGTTCCCTCAATGGCGGTCACGATGGGGTACCCGGGCTTCTGGCTGCGCGACCCCAAGACCGGCGTGAACTGGCAGAAGGTGCTGCATGGTGAACAATGGCTAGACATCTACAAGCCGCTGCCGGTGAACGGCAACATCATCGGCCGCAGCCGGATCGACTTTATTTCCGACAAGGGCGAGGGCAAAGGTGCCGTCATCTACCAGAGCCGCGACATCATCAATGCCGATAGCGGCGAAAAGCTGGCTCGCGTGGCGATGTCGGCCTTCTGCCGTGGCGATGGTGGGTTCGGTGGCGAAAACAGGCCCGGCCCGGCCCCAGCGGCCTTGCCCGACCGCGCGCCCGATCATGTCTGCGATATCGAAACACTACCGCGCCAGGCGCTGGTTTACCGCCTTAGCGGTGACATGAACCCGCTTCATGCCGACCCGGATGTGGCGCGTTCGGTCGGGTTCGACCGCCCGATCCTGCACGGCCTTGCGACCTATGGTCTGGCGGCGCGGGCGATCCTCAAATCGCTGCTCGATTATGACGCCGCCCGGCTTGTCGGGCTGGACGTGCGGTTTTCCGCCCCGGTCTATCCCGGCGAGACCGTGCGGTTTGAGATCTGGGAAGAGGGTGGCGAGGCCCGGTTCCGCGCTTCGATCCCGGCCCGCGACGTGGTGGTTCTAAACAATGGGGCTGCGCGTTTCGCGTGAGGGAGGGAGGATGACACAGCCGCTCAAGGATATCTTGGTGCTGGATTTCAGCACCCTTCTTCCCGGCCCGATGGCCACGCTCATGTTATCCGAAGCCGGGGCCGAAGTTATCAAGTTCGAGCGTCCGGGCACGGGTGAGGACGCACGCCTGACCGCGCCGAAAATAGACGGGGAGAGCATTGGCTTCGCTGTTTTGAATCACGGCAAGCGGTCGGTGGCAATCGACCTCAAGTCAAAGGGCGCAATGAATGTTCTGCGCCCTTTGCTTGAAAAGGCCGATGTTCTGGTAGAGCAATTTCGCCCCGGAGTGATGGACCGGCTCGGTCTGGGATACGAGGCCGTGCGCGAGATCAATCCCGGTCTCATCTATTGTTCGATCACCGGTTATGGACAGACCGGCCCGAAGGCTTCGACTGCCGGGCACGATCTCAATTATGTGGGCGATGCGGGGATTCTGTCGCTGAGCCGGGGACCGGATCAGCAGCCAACCATGCCCTTCGGGTTGGTCGCTGATATCGGGGGCGGAACCTATCCGGCGGTGGTCAATATCCTGCTGGCCCTGATTGCGCGGCAGGCAAGCGGTCAGGGAACGCATCTGGATATCGCCATGTCCGAGGGGGCGTTTGCCTTTGCCTACTGGGCCCAAGCAGATGGCGTGATCGCCGGCAATGACATCGCAAGCGGCAGCAGCCGTCTGACCGGCGGCCTAGCGCGCTATCGTCTCTATACCGCGGCGGACGGCCGTCAGATCGCCGTCGGGGCGATCGAGGAAAAGTTCTGGCAGTTGTTCTGCGATGTCATCGGCCTGCCGCAGGAGCTTCGTGATGACTGGTCCGACCCCAATGCCAGTGTTGCGGAAGTGGCGCGTCGTCTGGGCGACCATCCCTCGACCCATTGGGAGTCTTTGCTGGCCGCTGCGGACTGTTGTTGTTCCGTCGTGAAAACGCCCGCCGAAGCTGCGGCCGATCCGCATTTTATCGCGCGAGGCGTATTCGAGCGAAAGCTGAACATTTCTGGTCGGGAGGTACCGGCGCTGCCGCTGCCAATTGCTCCGGAATTCCGTTCTGCGGCGAGTTCGGCCGGACGTGCTGCGGCATTGGGGGAAGATAATACCCGCTTTGGCCAGGACTTGCGAAAAACACAATGAAATTCGTTGACCCGCAGGTTTTCAGATTGTAATCTAACATTTGTTAGAAAAAAATGGAGAGGTCCATTGGCCCAACCCCACGACGACCTGCCGACAGAAGCTGCGCGCTTTGTCTTGCCCGCGCACTTTGTCGAGAGCGACAGCCTCGAAGTGCAGGGTTTCATCACATCGGCTTTGCGCGATCTTCCTGTGGACGCGACCAATCGAGATAAGGCGATCCGCCTGTTCGAAGCGGTTCGCGACGATATCCGTTACGACCCGTATTGTTTTGCGCTGGATGAAGATTCTTATCGTGCCAGCCGGATCGCCGGGGCGGAGGCAGCCTTCTGCGTCCCCAAGGCAATCCTACTTGCGGCCTGTCTGCGCGCCGTCGGTATCCCCGCCGCTTTGGGATTCGCGGATGTGCGCAACCACCTGAATACTCCCAAGCTGCAGGAGCTGATGGGGACCGATCTCTTTATCTATCACGGTTATGTTCAACTGTGGCTGGGTGGTGAATCCTATAAGGTCACACCCGCTTTCAACATAGAGCTGTGTGAAAGATTCGGGGTCAAGCCTCTGGTTTTTGACGGCTATCACGATGCTCTTTTCCACGAATTCGACGAGAAGGACCAGCGCCACATGGAATATGTGAACGACCGGGGTCTTCATGTCGATGCGCCGATGACGGAATTCCTGACGGCCTTCAAGGAAACCTACCCGAAACTGGAAGAGTTCAACCGGGTGAGAATCTCCAAAGATTCGAGCGGGTATGATTCCGGTTTCGCAAAGGAGGGGGCCGCTTGAAATATCTTGACGATTTCGAGTCGGGCCAAGTCTTTCACTTTCGCAGCGCCCCGATGAGCGCACAGTCCATAAAGGCCTTTGCCCAGGAGTGGGACCCGCAGCGGCTGCACACCGACGAAGACTATGCGACCGCGATACATGGCAGCCTGATCGCCTCGGGATTTCAGACCGCGCTTGAGGTGTTCAAACCTGTCGTGACGGAATTGATGGTCAATGTGGCCAATATCGGCGGCATGGGCTTCGAGAATCTGCGCTGGCTGCTGCCTGTCCGCCCGGATGAACCCCTCGATATCGAAATGACTATCAACTCGGTCACGCCGTCCAAAAGCAAGCCCGATCGAGGTGTCTTGCACTATACGCTCAGCGTCAGGAACCCCAAGGGCGAGGTGGTTCTTTCAGCTGACGTCCCATTGATGATGAAGCGAAAACGAAATGACACAGGTTGATATGCAATCCAGCGAACAAGAAGAAGACCTTCGCCTGCTGCGCGAAAGCGCGCGCACGCTGTTTGACCGCGCGGGCGGAAGTGGACGGTCGCGAAAGCTCCGCGATGCCGGGGGCGAATTTGACCCGGATATGGTCCGGGAATTGGGCGAAGCCGGTGTTTTTGGCGTGGCCGTGCCCGAAGAACAGGGGGGGCTTGGCATGGGCCTGGCTGCCGGTGGCGTTATCGCCGAAGAGGTCGGCCGCGTGATCGCCCCGGAACCGGTCGTGGCGACGATTGGTCTTGGCCTAGGCCTTCTGCGCCGCCTTTGCCCGGAGCATCCGAAGCTGGAACAGCTTGTCGGCGGCGAGGCATCGCTGGCGGTTGCCTGGCAGGAACGTGGTCCGGGCGGCGCTTCCGCTGATGCGACTTGCCGGTATGCGGACGGAAAGCTGACCGGCGGCAAGGCCTGGGTGGTTGGCGCGGGAGGAACGCAGGATTTCCTTGTTGTAGCCGAAGCAGATGGTGGCCCGGTTCTAGTTCTGGCCGAGGCCAGCGCGGATGGGCTTGTTACGACCAGGCGGGCGCAGGCCGATGGCAGTTCCTTGGGCGAGCTTTCCTTTTCAGGAACGCCGGCTGCGGAGCTGGCCTGCGGTGCCGCGGTTCAGGGAGCGCTGTCCGAGGCTGTGGCCGACGCAACGGCGCTTGCCGCAGCCGAGCTTGTCGGCCTGAGCCAGCGCGCCTTCGAGATTACGCTCGACTACATCAAGACGCGCGAGCAGTTCAACAAGCCGATCGGATCCTTCCAGGTCATCCAGCACCGCGCCGTCGACCTGAACGTGATGTGCGAGGTCGCGCAGGCCGCAGTGCGCGAAGTTCTGATGCGGATGGATGGCGAAACGGACGCAAGTATCCGCGCACGTCTGGCCAGCCGGGCCAAGGCACGGGCGGTCACGGCCGCCAGGAAAGTCACCCGCGACGCCATCCAGCTGCACGGCGCGGTCGGCTACACCGATGAATTCGATATCGGGCTTTATCTGAACCGGGCGCTGGTGCTGTCGGCCTGGCTGGGCGACGACGCCTATCACCGTCGGATCTGGTTTGACGCGCGCGAAGAAGAGGGGGCCGCACAATGACCGACTGGAACGCAATGAGCGATGCGGAATTCCGCAAAGAGGTGCGCGGGTTCCTCGAGGCCGAGTACCCCGAAGAGCTGCGCCATCTGCCGCACCGCCCCAAGTTCGCCGAGATTGAACATTGGCATCGCAAGCTGCACACCAAGGGATGGGTTGCGCCGGCCTGGCCCGCGGAATACGGCGGTATGGGGCTGAATGCCGCCAAGCTGCTGATCTTCTACGAAGAGCAGCAGCGCTGGGGTGTCAATCGTGGTCGAGACATGGGTGTGCAGATGGTCGGCCCCCTGATCATCAAGTTCGGCACTCAGAAACAAAAAAACTATTGGCTGCCGCGAATCCTCAGTTGCGAAGACATCTGGTGCCAGGGGTATTCGGAACCCGGTGCCGGGTCCGATCTGGCCAACCTGCGCACACGCGCAGAGATTGACGGCGACGACTTTGTCATAAACGGACAGAAGATCTGGACCACGATGGCGCATGACGCCACGCACATCTTCATGCTGGTCCGCACCGATCCGGACGCGCCCAAAAAACAACAGGGAATCAGCTTTGTCCTTGCGTCGATGGATCAACCCGGTGTCGAGGTGCGCACGATCACCACGCTTTCGGGGGAAACGGAATTTTGCGAGGTTTTCTTCGACAATGCCCGTACACCCCGCGAAAACCTCGTGGGCGAGTTGAACAAGGGCTGGACCATGGCCAAGGCGCTCCTGAGCTTCGAGCGCATCTTCATCGGCTCGCCCAGCCTGGCCCAGAACGCGTTGGGGCAGCTTGAGAGCTTCGCACGGGGCCGTGGCGCTTTTGACGATCCAGTGTTCCGCGACCGCTTTGCGCAAGCCGCGCTTGATGTCGAGGATCACGCGGCGCTTTACTCCCGTTTCGCCGACCAACTGAAGCGCGGCGAAACGCTGGGCGCCGATGTCTCGATGCTCAAGATCTGGGTGACCGAGTGCTTTCAGCGCATCACCGAGCTGATGATCGAGGCAGCCGGACCCGATGGCGGCACCGTCGGCCCGCTTCAGGTCGGCAATGTAAGCGTCGATGTCCTTGCGAGTTTCTACAAGGCCAGACCGACGACGATCTATGGAGGGTCGAACGAGATCCAGCGAAACATCCTGTCCAAGGCCGTTCTCGGATTGCCTGACTGAACCTAATACCCTGAGGAGGAAAAGAACCATGTCCGATCGTTACGCAAAATATCACAAGATGAGATTCGACTACCCGGCTGATCGCGTCCTGCGCATCACGTTCGACCGCCCTGAGACTTTCAATTCCGTAGATGCGGAAACCCACACTCAGATGACAGATATGTGGATCGATATCGATCGTGACCCCGACATCAATGCGGTCATAGTCACCGGCGCGGGCAAGGCATTCTCGGCCGGCGGCGATTTCAGCCTGATCGAAAACATGATCGGCAATTCGTACGAGATCATGAAGACGTGGAAAGAGGCCAAAGACCTCGTCTACAACATCATCAACTGTAACAAGCCGATTATTTCCGCCATCAACGGCCCTGCCGCCGGTGCCGGCCTTGTGGTGGCTATCCTAGCCGACATCTCGATCGCCGGTAAGAAGGCCAAGATCGTCGATGGTCACCCGCGTCTGGGCGTTGCCGCTGGCGATGTCGCGGCAATCATCTGGCCATTGCTGACCTCGATGGCCAAGGCGAAATACTATTTGATGACTTGTAAGCCGGTTTCGGGCGAAGAGGCCGAGCGCATCGGCCTAGTGTCAATGTGCGTCGAAGATGACGAGTTGCAGCAAATCGCTTTGGATACGGCCGTCGAGCTCGCCAACGGCTCGCAAAGCGCGATCCGCTGGACCAAATATTCGCTGAACAACTGGCTGCGCCAGGCTGGCCCGATCTTCGATGCCTCGACTGCGCTTGAAATGCTCGGGTTCATGGGCGAAGACGTCAAGGAAGGGGTACTGTCGCATCGCGAGAAGCGCGCGCCGAACTTCCGCAAGGACTGCCCGCTTTAAGCCACGACTGAAGAGGGAGGCATGATCATGTCTGAAGACATCTACAAGGACATAGCTCAAGCCTATGCCGCCGCAGCCGAAAGGGCATCTGGGCTGAAATCACGATTTGCGGCTGCCGGATTCGATCCGGCGGCCGTCAGGTCCTTGGCAGATCTGTCACGGCTGCCGGTGATGAAGAAGGAAGAGCTTCTCAAGCTCCAGCGCGCCAATCCGCCCTTCGGCGGGTTTCTCGCTGCCGATCTAAAGGATGTCGGCCGGATCTACGTGTCGCCCGGCCCGATCTTCGAGCCGTCGCTTTCGGGCGGCGGTGGCCACGGCTTGGACCTTCTATTCAGATCGGCCAGCGTGGGTGCGGGCGACATCATTCTGAACACCTGGATGTATCACCTCGTGCCGGCGGGGCTTTTGTTCGACGAAGCGGCACAGGCCGCCGGGGCCACCGTAATTCCCGGCGGCGTCGGCAATACCGAGCTTCAGGCGCAGATCATCGTCGAAACCGGCGTCACTTCGATCTGCGCATCCACCGCGTTTTTCCTGACGCTGGCGGACAAGGTGATCGAAACCTATGGCCGCGACGCCTGGAAGGTGAAAACGGCCTTCCTCGGTGGTGAGATGGGCGACTGGATGGCCAAGCGCCGCCGGATCGAGGCAGACTATGGCGTGACGACCTGGGCTGCCTATGCCACTGCGGATCTGGGCCTTGTCGGCTATGAGGATGGCGGCGATGGCTATGTGGTTCATCCCGACCGCGTTGTGCAGATCTGCGATCCGGTCAGTGGAGAACAGGTCGCTCACGGGGAACCGGGTGAGGTTGTTGTGACCGCGCGCGATGCCACCTGGCCGATGATTCGGTTTGGCACCGGAGACAGCGCTTTTGCGCTAGGGAGCAACGCTGATGGCACCGTCAGCCGGATTTCCGCACTGCAGGGCCGAGTCGGCGCAGCGGTCAAAGTGCGCGAGATTTTCGTTTATCCGCGCGTGATCGAGGAGGTCGTCATCGGCTCGCCCGGCGTGAAGGCCGCGCAGGCCGTGGTAACGCGCGAGAACGAACGCGACATGATCCGCATCTCGCTTGTGCTGGAAGACGGTGCCGATGCCTCGGCCGCAATCATCGCCGCTGCCGAGGCCTTCAAGTCGCATTCCAGGATCCGCGCCGACGCGGTGAGCGTGGTGCCGGAGTTGCCGGAGAATGCCGATCTGATCGTCAACGACAAGGACGGATGAGGCGCGGACCCGGACCGCGCTGATTTTCCGGGCAGATCGACTCTGATGATGTGACCGCCCCCCGACGGCATCAGATGTGCCAGGGTGGGTCTGCAACGATCCACAAAGGGGAGCGGTCATGTCGGAGATTATCACGGTCGGGCTCGATCTGGCGAAGAATGTGTTCCAGGTGCATGGAGCCGACGGCGTAGGACGAGCCGTTCTGCGCAAGAAGTTGCGGCGGGCTCAAGTGCTAGAGTTTTTCAGCCAGCTGCCCTCTTGCGTCGTGGCGATGGAAGCCTGTGGGGGTGCCCATTTTTGGGGCCGGGAAATTGGCAAGCTGGGGCATCACCTGCTCCGCCCCAAAGATGCGGACCGAACGTGGCACGGAATTTGTCGATCAGACCGTGCGTCAGGACGTCTTCTTTGGTTTCAGTGCGTCCTAGCCAGGGTGCCAGCGCGTCAAGGTCGATCTCATTCATGGTCCCTGGCCTCAGAACGACCGCGGCATACCCAGGATATGCTCGCCGACATAGGACAGGATGAGGTTGGTCGAGATCGGGGCCACCTGATACAGTCGGGCCTCGCGGAACTTGCGCTCGACATCGTATTCGCGCGCAAAGCCGAAGCCGCCATGAGTCTGGATGCAGGCATTTGCCGCTTCCCAGCTGGCATCGGCGGCCAGTAGTTTTGCCATGTTCGCCTGTGCCCCGCAATCCTGCCCGGCGTCAAAGCGTCTTGCGGCCTCGAAGCGCATCAGGTTGGCGGCCTCGACGTTCACATAGGCCTTGGCGATAGGAAACTGCACGCCCTGATTCTGACCGATCGGGCGATCGAAGACAATACGCTCGCCGGCATAGGCGCGGGCCTTGTCCACAAACCAGTATCCGTCCCCGATACATTCCCCGGCGATCAGCGTGCGCTCGGCGTTGAGCCCGTCAAGAATGTGGTAAAATCCGCGGCCTTCGGTTCCGATCAGGTTCTCGGCGGGAATCTCCAGGTTGTCGAAGAACACTTCATTGGTTTCGTGGCCCGGCATGTTGGCGATGGGGCGCACCTCCATGCCATTGCCAATGGCCTCTTTCAGATCAACCATGAAGATCGACAGGCCCTGGGACTTCTTCTTGACATCTTTCAACGGTGTGGTGCGGGCCAGCAGGATCATCAGGTCCGAATGTTGAATGCGGCTGATCCAGACCTTCTGGCCGTTGATCACATAGCGGTCGCCCTTCCTGACCGCTGTAGTCTTGAGCTTGGTGGTGTCGGTCCCGGTCGTCGGCTCGGTCACGGCCATGGACTGCAGGCGGAGCGCGCCGCTGGCGATGGCGGGCAGGTATTTCTGCTTCTGCTCGTCCGAGCCGTGCCGCAGAAGCGTGCCCATGTTATACATCTGCCCATGGCAGTGGCCCGCGTTGCCGCCGCAGCGGTTCACCTCTTCCATGATGATCGAGGCTTCGGTCAGACCCAGGCCCGATCCGCCGTATTCCTCGGGGATCATCGCGGCGAGCCAGCCCTCGCGGGTCAGCGCATCGACAAATTCCTCGGGGTAGGTTTCGTTCTCGCCGAACTTTCGATGATATTGCGGCGGGAACTGTGCACAAAGCGCGCGCAGGGCATCGCGCAGGTCGCCATGGGTGTCGGGGGCTGATGTCTGCATCGCTTATTTCGCTCCCGGTCCCGAGGTTTCAAGGATTTCCTGCTCGGCACGCTGCCACAGCTCATAAGAAATTGGGTTTTCGCTTTCCTCAAGGATATGGCCGACCAGCCCGATGGCCCGCGCCATCACGCCAAAGCCGCGCACGATCTTCCACGGAAAGCCGAATTCGCAGCAGATCGCGCCTATGGCACCGGTAGCGTTGATCGGCAGCATCTTGCCCGATTTCGCCTCGGCCACGCCCTGAATTTTCTGGATCAACTTGATGTATTGACCGGATCTGCCGTTCTCGGCTGCGATCTGGAACAGGCGCGGTGTGCGCGGATCGACCGGCTTGTGAACCGGGTGGCCCAGCCCCGGCACGATGGCCTTGCGGGCGTGGAACTTCTCAACCGTTTCCAGCGCTATGGCATCCAGGTCGGCGCCGGTGCCGCGCCTGTCCTGCGGCAGCGCCTCGTAGAGCATTTTTGAGGCGCCCTCCATCGAGCCAACAAAGACCGTGCCCAGCCCGCACAGTCCCGCCGCCACCGCCGCCTGAAGCGATTCCGGTGCGCCCATATATGTCATGCGCGCGGCCAGCGCCGAGGGCGTGATGCCATGTTCTACCAGGGTGATGATGATGGCGTTGAAGACCCGGCTTTCCTCTGGCGTGGCCTTGCGGCCCGTCAGTTGCAGAAAGGCGAGATCGCCCAGGTTCATGTGGCCCAGGATCTCGTTCGGCAGATCAAGGCCCCGCACGCAGATCTTTTCCGGCGTGCTCCAGGCGATGTTCGAGCTAATCTTTTCCTTACGTTTTCCCATCAGACCGGATCCCACGAAAAGACGTCCGCCGACACTTCGAGCGGTGTGAACTGCGATCTGAGCGTGGGCATGGCGCGCTCGGCGATTTCGTCCGCTGTCCAGCCCTCGCCGGAATGAACCGACCGCACCGGGCGGGGCTGGTTGAACAGGAAGATCTCGTTCTTGCGAACCGCAAAGACTTGTCCGGACACGTCAGCCGCGCGGTCGCTCATCAGGAAACAGGCCATCGGCGCAACTTTTGCAGGGGTCATCTGCTTGATTTTCTCGACCCGCGCCACCTGTTCCGGGGTGTCTGTCTTGATAGACGAGATCATCCGGCTCCAGGCGAAGGGCGCGATGCAGTTCGACCGCACGTTCCACCGCTTCAGGTCGAGCGCAATCGATTTCGACAAGGCGGCGATGCCCAATTTGGCAGACGCATAATTGGCCTGCGCCAGATTGCCGATCAGACCCGAGGTCGAGGTCATGTGAACCAGAGCGCCGCCTTCCTGTTCGCGGAAATAATCGGCGGCAGCGCGGCTGGTATTGAAGGCACCATAAAGATGGACCTTCACCACCGCATCGAAATCCTCGTATGTCATCTTGTGGAAAAACCCGTCGCGCAGGATGCCTGCGTTGTTGACCACCGCGTCAATGCGACCGAATTCCTTGACACCGGCCTCGATCATCGCACGCGCGGCCTCGGGGTCGGTGACCGAACCGCCATCGGCGATCGCATCACCTCCGGCGGCTTTGATCTCTGCGACGACGGCCTGAGCGGCGCTTTCGGTCTGGCCGGTGCCTTTCAGGGACGCCCCCAGATCATTGACTACCACCGCCGCCCCTTCGGACGCCGCCATCAGCGCGATATCGCGGCCGATACCGCCACCCGCGCCGGTGACCAGAACCACTTTTCCGTCAAGCGCCTTCGCCATCTTCATCCCTCCTCAGTTTGCCTTGCGGTACTTGTCGAGCCCGCCGGTATGCATGACCCGGCCCATGAGAGGCACGCCGATGATCTCTTCCGCCTTGACCGCCGCTGCGATCAGCTTGTCCAGATCAATGCCGGTTTCGATGCCAAGCTCGTGGCACAGGAACACCGCATCCTCAGTGCAGACATTTCCTGCGGCGCGGGCGTGGCCGTGGCCCGCGAAAGGACAGCCGCCAAGACCGGCGACCGAACTTTCGAACATGTCCACGCCCATCGACAGGGCGGCATGGAGATTGGCGATGCCAAGCCCGCGCGTGTCATGAATATGCATCCCGATGCGGGCACTGGGTGCCAGTTCCCGCAGCGCGCCGATCATTCGTTTGAGAGCCTCGGGGTTGCCCCAGCCCATTGTATCGGCGATCACAAGGATCGGTACGGGGATGTCCTCTTCTTCGCACAGCTGAAGAACGAAGCGGAAATCGTCCAAGATGCGCTCTTGCGGGATGGGGCCTTCGAGGTTGCAGCCGAAGGCCGTCATCACATAGGCCGCGTCGATCGTATATCCCTCTTCCTTGTAAAGACGAACCCAGTCGCGTTGTTTTTCCCGCATTTCCGCGGAGGAACAATTGTTGTTCGATTGGGCAAACGCCTCGGAAGGATATAACAGCAGGCGCGGGTCGATATCGACCTCATGCGCCGTCAGGGCCTTGCGAAACCCTTTGTCGTTCAGCCATAGTGACGTGTAATTCACACCCGGCTTGCGCTTGATACGCTGGAACAACTCCCCGGTGTCCGCCATCTGCGGCACGTATTTCGGGCTGACAAAGCTGCCGACCTGAATGCGCTTCAGACCGGTGTCGCTGAGCATATCGATCAGTTCGATCCGCTGTTCGATCGGATAGATCTTCTTTTCGATCTGAAAGCCCTCGCGCGGGCCTTCCTCACGAAATTCGACGAATTTGGGAAAGTCGCTCATCTCATTGCTCCTCGGATGGCAGTATCTCGGCGATGACCTGGCCGCGATTGACCATGTCACCATTCGAGACGGATATCTTGCTGGCGGTACCGGCTGCGGCAGCGCGGATCGAGATTTCAAGTTTCATTGATTCCATGACCGCGATCACGTCGCCTGCGGCGACGGGTTGACCGTCGGTCACCTTGATCTCGACGATCATGCCGGTTAGCGGCGAGACCACGGCGCGATCCGCTGCCGCATCGCCGCCGGCAAAGGCCAGCGGCGTGGCCGGGCGAAAGATCAGCCGACCTTCGGGCGTGTCCATCTCAATCACCCCGGCGTGGAGCCGCGCGTCGATCAAAAGGACGGTATCGCCCTCGCTCAGGCGCCATCGACCCGGCGTGATTTCACGCGCGGTCAACATGGTAGCATCGCCGTTTTCCAAAATAACGGTGTATTTGTCACCCGGTTTGACAGGGCCGACGCGCAATTCCTCCGATGCACCGGCGGAATCGGTGAGCGTCACGCGCTGTCCCGCCTCAACCGCATCTCCACCCAGGCCAAGCCGCCAGCCGGTGAAGGTATCGCGGTTGCTCCAGGGATCCACGTCCGCATCGCGGCGCGACGTTGCCACGAACAGAATCGCGGCTGCCGCCTTCCACCGCTCGGGGCGGGTAAGGGGGGGCGGCTGTGTCAGCGCGTCAAGCTGGCCGTCGATCCAGCGCGTATGAACCTGCATCTGCCCGAATTCGGGGTTTCGCGCTAGCGCCGTCAGAAAGGCACGGTTAGTTTCCACGCCCTCCACCGCGATATGGTCCAGCGCCGTCGCCAGCCGCGCCAAGGCGGTTTCCCGGTCGGGCGCGTGAACGATCAGCTTAGCGATCATCGGGTCGTAATAGGGCGTCACCGCGTCGCCTTCTTCGACACCGCTGTCGATCCGCAGGCCGCCGGGCAGGCTGAGCGTGGTCAGCGTGCCCGTCGAGGGGGCGAATTGCATGGCCGGGTCTTCGGCATAAAGCCGCGCCTCGACGGCGTGGCCGTTGATCCGCAGATCCTCCTGAACAAGCCCCAAGCCCGCGCCCTCGGCAATGCGCAGGTGCAACGCGACCAGGTCCAGCCCGGTGATCGCCTCTGTGACGGGGTGTTCCACCTGGATGCGCGGGTTCACCTCCAGAAAGAAATACTCGTCCCCCGCGACCAGAAATTCGACCGTGCCCAGGCCGCGATAATTGAGCGTTTCGCCCAGGCGCACCGCGTCATGCGCGATCTCGTCAAGAAGCGCGCGAGGCAAGCCCCAAGCCGGGGCCTCTTCGATGACCTTCTGGTGGCGGCGCTGAAGCGTGCAGTCGCGCTCGAACAGGTGCAGCACATGGCCCTTGCCGTCGCCCGCGATCTGCACCTCGACATGGCGTGCCTCGGGCAGGAAGCGTTCCAGCAGAAGGCCCTCGGAGCCAAAGGTGGACTTTGCTTCGCGCAGCGCGCCCTCGATGTCCTCCACAAGCGTGGCTTCAACCGTCACGAGCCGCTGCCCGCGCCCGCCGCCGCCGCCGACCGCCTTGAGCAGCACCGGTAGGCCCATCTTGCGCACTTCCTGTGCGATTTCCTGCGGGTTGGAGCGCGCGCCCTGGGCGCCCGAGACAACCGGAATGCCGGCAGCAACCGCCGCATCCTTGGCGCTGGCCTTGTCGCCGAAGCGTTCCAGCGTGTCCGGTGTCGGCCCCATGAAGATCATGCCTGCGGCTTCGACCGCGCGGGCGAAATCTGCGTTCTCTGCCAGAAAGCCGTAACCGGGATGGATCGCATCGGCGCCGACGGATCTGGCGGCGGCGATGACTGCGTCGATCTTCAGATAGCTCTCGGATGCGGGACCGGCACCGATGCAGACAGATTTGCCGATCTCACGGACGTGAAGGGCGTTGGCGTCGGCCTGCGAATGCACGCCAACAGGGGTGATGCCGCTGGCCCGCGCGGTGCGTGCGATTCGGCAGGCGATTTCGCCGCGATTGGCGATAAGAAGCGTTTTGATTTTCATGGTTTGCGCCTCACATCCTGAACACGCCGAAATGCGTTTCGACCTTGGGCCTGCGCGAAGCGATGTCCAGCATCAGCGCCATGACGTCCCGGGTCTCGGCAGGCTCGATCACGCTGTCGATCCAGAGGTTGGAGGCGAAATTGTAGGCCCCCTGGAAATCCTCGTATTCCTTGCGGATTGGTGCCTTGAAGGTTTCCTCCTCCTCGGGTGTCCATTTCTTGCCTTCGCGTTCGTTGATCTGGGCGCGCACCTGCGCTAGCACGCTGGCGGCCTGTTCCGGCCCCATGATCGCGGACCGGCCCGTGGGCCAGGCGAACATCGCGTCCGGCTGGAACGGGCGGCCAAGCATGGCCAGGTAACCCGCCCCGTAAGAGCCGCCGGTGATGATGGTGAACTTCGGCACCCGCGCCGAAGACATGGCGGTGATCATCTTGGCGCCCGCCTTGGCAATGCCCATCTGCTCGACGTCGCGGCCTACCATGAAGCCGTTCACATCCGCGAGGAACAGCAGCGGGATATCGCGCTGGACGCAGAGATTGATGAAATGCGTAGCCTTCAGCGCGGCCTCGACAAAGAGCACGCCGGTGTTGGCCAGGATGCCGACCTCGTGGCCATGGATTCGGCCCCAGCCGGTCATGAGGGTGTCGCCGAAAAGCGGCTTGAACTCGTGAAAATCGCTGTCATCGACAAGGCGCGCAACAATCTCGCGGTTGTCGGTCGGCACCCTTGGGTCTCGGCTGACGACGCCATAGATCTCCTCGACCGGATAGGCAGGGGGGCGCGGCGACGTCGGCGTCTTGCGCGGCTGCGGTTTTTCGCCCAGGTGGCTGACGATTTCGCGGGTGATGGCCATCGCGTGCGCGTCATCCTCGGCAAGATGGTCTGTCACGCCGGAAACGGACGAATGCATCTTACCGCCGCCCAACGTTTCGGCATCGACCTTTTCGCCGGTCGCAGCAAAGGTCAATTCTGGCCCGCCCAGATACATGAAGCCCTGACCGCGCACGATCACCACCTCGTCGCAAAGCGCCGGGATATAGGCGCCGCCCGCGGTGCAGGGCCCCATGACCACGGCGATCTGCGGTACGCCATCGCCCGACATGCCGATCTGTTGATGGAAGATTGAGCCGAACTGCCCCTCATCGGGAAAGATACTCGCCTGCTCCGGCAGAAACGCCCCGCCGGAATCGACCAGGGTGATCACCGGAAGACGGTTTTTCCAGGCGATTTTCTGCGCCCGGACGTGTTTGCGGCAGGTCATGCCGAAATAGGTGCCGCCCTTCACGGTAGCGTCATTGGCGATTATCATGCACTGACGTCCCTCGATCACGCCGATGCCGGTGATGATCCCTGCACCGGGTGGCACGCCTTCATATTTGTTCAGCCCGGCGAGTTCTCCGATTTCAAGAAAGGGCGTTCCCGGATCGATCAGCCGCTCGACCCGTTCGCGCGGCAAGATCTTGCCTTTGCTGACATGCCGTTCCCGCGCATTTTCCGGGCCGCCGACGCGTTGTAGCAGCCGAAGCGCATGCAGTTCGCCGACCTTTTCCCGGTAAAGCGCATCGTTTTTCCGGAAGTCGTCGGACCCGGTGTCGAGAAGGGATTTCATTTTCGTCATGGCAGGTCCGGGTACTTTCTGAGGACAAAGGCGACCTTAGCTGCGCCGGGTTTTTCAAACGTATCCGGCGCGACCAGGCGAATGTCGGCCCTGAAAACGAGGGCATCGCGCAAGCGCTGCTCAATCTTATTCTTGAGGGCGTTGTCATCAGATGGATCGCGACCGGGACCGCGTTCGACGATCACTTTCAGCGCGCCCTGAGTAGTGTGGCCTTCGAAATCTGCCACGATCCGCATGACACCATTGGTTTCGGGCACCATTTCTGTGATCACGCTGTTGATCGCCGAAGGAAACACATTGGCCCCGCGCACAATCAGCATGTCGTCGGTCCGACCGGTGCAACGGATCTTGGGGCCGGTGCGGCCGCAGGAGCACTCGGTGTCGATGACCTCAATATAATCGCCCGACCGGAACCGCACCAGCGGGCTTGCCCGCCGGCCGATCGCGGTATAGATCATCTCGCCCTCGGCGCCTTTTTTCCAAGGAATGATCTCGCCACTTTCGGGATTGAGCAGTTCGGTGATGATGTAGTCCATGTTGACCATATGCATGCCCGATTGCGCGTCGCATTCGGCCCAATAGGTCACGCCCAGATCGGTGCCCCCCAGCATCTCGGTGCATTTGGCACCCCAGGCCGCTTCGATCTTGGCGCGGATCGCCGGGATGCCGCCGCCCGGTTCGCCGCCCACGATCACCCGCTCGACGCCCAGCTCGCTGGCCTTGCAGCCAAGCACTTCCGGAGCCTTTTCAGCCAGTTGCAGAACGAAGTTAGGTGCGCCGACGATACAGCGCGGGCGCGTGTCCGCACAAGCGCGCAGCAGCCTTTCCGCGCCGCCATCCGCCCCCACCGGCACGTCGATCGCACCCATGTATTGCAGTCCCTGCATCACCGGGATGCCGCCGACAAAGCCCTTGGCCAGCGAAAACGCATGCAGCACCATGTCGCCGGGCCGCACGCCGTTGGCAAAGAAACAGCGCGCCGTCATCTCGTGCCACATCTCGGCGTCGGATTCGGTCAGGGCCACATATGCGGGGCTGCCGGTTGTCCCCGACGAGGCCTGCATCTGGATGATGTCGGCCATCGGCGCGGCGCGGTGCTTGCCGAAGGGCGGCTCTGCCGCGAGGCTTTCGCGAATCTCGGTCTTGTATGTGTAGGGCAGCTTTTGCAGATCTTCGATGGTGCGGATATCGCCGAATTCCACACCGGCCTCGGCGAACTTCTCCTGATAGAAGGTCGAGTTCACCTTGAGATAGGCCATTTGATCGCGCAGCCGCTCTTCCTGAATGCGGCGCACCTCCTCGAGCGGCGTGCCCTCGACTGGGTGCCAGAAGTGATCGTTTACCTTGTCGGCGGCATCCTCCCGCCGGAAGCGCATTCTAAATTGCATATTATCCTCCATTCCCGGCCGGGCGATCAATAGGACCGCGGCAGACCCATGACCTTTTCGCCGATGAAGCTCAGGCACAGCTCGCGGTTCACGGGTGCCGTACGCAACAGGCGCACCAGCGGATACATCTCGTAGAGTCCGGTATCCTCGGTGAAACCCGATCCGCCATGCGCCTGCAGTGCGGCGTCCACCGCTTCGATCCCGGCTTCGGCGGCGAAGTATTTGGCCATGTTCGACGAGGCCCCCGCGGGCAGCTTGTTGTCGAACTCCCACGCGGCGCGACGGGTCATCAGGCTGGCCATTTCAATGGCGGTGTAGGCCTTGGCCATCGGGTGCTGCACACCCTGGTGCGCCCCGATGGGTTGACCGAAGACATTGCGTTCGGACGCATAGGCCACACCTTTGTTCAGGGCGAAGCGGCCGATGCCGCAGCATAGTGCGGCCAGGATGATGCGCTCGGGGTTGAGGCTGTCGAACAGGATGGAAAACCCTTCGTCCACTTCGCCGACCACGTCCTCGGGACCCAGATCCACCTCGTCGAAAAACAGGGTCCACTGTTCTTCGGGCAAGGGGATGGAGATCTTCACCCGTTGTTGCGCGACGCCCTTCTTTTTCAGGTCCACGGCAAAAAGGGTGAACCCGTCGGTCTTGCGGCTGACCTCGGTGTGCGGCTTGGTCCGCGCCACAACCAGGCAATAGTCGGACACATCGGCCCCGGTGATGAAGGTCTTTTCCCCCGTCAGGCTGAACCGGTTGCCCCGGCGCTTGGCCAGCGTGGTGGACTTCATCGTGTTCGACCCGGCCCCCGGTTCGGTGATCGCGAAACAGAACTGGATTTCGCCCCGGCAGGCGGCTGGAAGCAGCTCTTTCTTGTGGAACTCGGTGCCGTGGCTGGCGATATGGGCCAGCGACATGGTCGGGCCGACCACCATCATCAGCAGCGGAATGCCGTGATTGGCCGTGCCTTCCATGAACAGGGCCATCTCGGTCATGCCAAGCCCGGCACCGCCGTATTCTTCGGGAACCATGATGCCCAGAAAGCCGTCATCGGCAATCTTTTGGAACATGTCCCTGGGAAATTCATGTTTCCGGGCATGCCGCAGCCAATAATCGTTGTCGAATTCTTGCGCCAACTGACCGCCGTATTCGTAGATCTGGCGTTGTTCGTCGTTCAAAGTGAATTCCATGTTTTCCTCAAGTCTTGAATTCGGGGGCGCGCCGGTTCTCGAATGCGTCGAGCCCCTCGGCCACGTCATCACTGGGCAACGCGCGCACGGCGGCGTCACGCTCCAGCCGCATTTGCTGGTCGATGCCCAAGTCCGCACCTTCCCGTGCCAGCCGCTTCATCTCGGCGATACCGGGACGCGACCGGGTCGCGATCTTTTGGCAGTATTCCAGCGCGGACTTGTGCAGATCCGCATCCGGCACGATGTAATTGACCAAACCCGCCTCTTTGGCCTCCTCGGCCTTCAGCCAGCGAGCCGAAAACATCAAGTCAAGCGCCCGGCGTTGTCCCATCAGCCGCGTCAGACGCTGCGAACCGCCCCAGCCGGGTATCAGACCAAATTGCGCATGTTGATCGCCGAACTGCGCCGTCTCGGCTCCGAAACACACGTCACATGCTAGCATTAGTTCGACCCCGCCGGCCAAACACAAGCCCTGCACTGCCACTACGACAGGGAGGGAGGAGGATTCGAGTGCGCGCAGGTTGTTCATGCCAAAGGCGATGAAATGGTCCAGCGCGGCGGGATCGTTCAGTTTGCCCTTCACCTCAGTCAGATCGGCTCCGGTGCAAAAATGTTTGCCCTGTGCCCGGATCAGGATCGACCGAACATTCCGTTCGGCCTCGAACCTGGCGCGCGCGTTCGAAATGCATTCATGCACCTTGAGCGACAAGCAATTGAACTTCTCTGGTCGAGCCAGCTCGATGATGCCGACGCTACCTTCGATGGTTACGGCGACGGGAGCGCTCATTTCGCTACTCCCTTCGCCTTCTTGTCATACTGCAGCGCCAGCCGCCCGACCTTCTCGCGGGCAATCACCAGCTTCTGGATCTGCGCGGTGCCGTCGCCAATCTGCAGACCGAGCACGTCGTTGTAACGCTGATGATGGGGCAGGTCGGTGGTGTATCCGTAATGCCCGTGCAGGATCAGACACTGGTGAATGATCTCGCAGGCGGTCTTGGGCAGATACCACTTGCACATCGCCGCCTCGGAGGTATGGGGCAGGCCGCGGTCGCGCAGATCCAGCGTATAATAACAAAGCTGCCGCATCATGGTAAGTTGCGTCTCGGCCTCTGCCAGCGGGAAGCTGACGCCCTGATATTGCACGATGGGGGCGCCGAACGCCTCGCGTTCCCGGACATAGGCCCAGGTTTCGTCCACCGATGCCTGTGCCGCGCCCAGGCATTCCAGTCCTATCAGCGCGCGGGAATAGTCGAACCCCGCCATGATCGTGCCGAAAGCGCGGTCCTGTTCGGCCATCATGCTTTCGGCCGGCACAAACACATCGTCGAAAAACACTGATCCGCGTCCGACCGGCTTGGTGCCGATGTCGTCGAAATGGGTACGCTTGATGCCCTCCTGGTTCAGATCGACAAAAAACGCGCTGACCCCGCGTGAGCCTCCGTCCGGATCGCCGGTACGCGCAAAGACTACCGCCGCATCGGCTTGGGATGCAAAGCTCATCGAGGTCTTCTCGCCGTTCAGCCGCCAGCCGTTGCCGGACTTCGTGGCCTTGAGGATCAGGTTCGCCGCGTCCGAACCGCCGCGCGGTTCGGTCAGGCCCAAGCCAATGACGGCCTCCCCCGAGACTACCTTGGGCACCCATTCCGAAGCGATCTCCTGGGAAGCATGCTTGGCCACCATCCCCCCCATGAGAGAGCCGAGGAGCTGAACATAGCTTGCGTTGAAATCGGCATAGGCGATTTCCTCGACGATCAGCCCGGAAGTAACCGAACTTTCGCCAAGTCCGCCGAATTCCTCCGGCAGATCGGCACCAATTAGTCCAAGCGCGCCCATGTCGCGGATCAGCGCTCGGTCAAACGTGTGGCCGCTTGCGCGCTCCTGATAGCTGGGCGCCAGTTTTTCAGTGGCGAATCGCTTGGCGGTTTCGCGAAACGCCTTTTGATCCTCTGTTGGCTGGAATTGCATCGGCGCTCCTCCCCGTGACCGAAATATACTCTTCCCAAAAATCTAACGAATGTTAGAATATAGTTCAAGCAAAGATTTGAGGAGGATGTTCACAATGGGAAACACGCAAAGGGAAAGCTTCGGAAACCTGCTTTCGCCCATCCGCGCAGGCACACACATGGTGCGAAACCGGATCATCATGGGGTCGATGCACACACGGCTGGAAACCGAGCCCGATGGCATTTCCAAACAGATCGCGTTCTACGCTGAACGGGCCCGGGGGGAGGCGGCGATTCTGGTCACCGGAGGGTTTTCTCCCAATGCCGAGGGGCTGTTCGATCCGGAAGGTCCGCGAATCGACGACCCGGACGAGGCCATGCACCTGCGTCCGATCTGCGAGGCGGTCCAAGCCGAAGGCAGCCTGTTCTGCGCGCAGTTGCTTCATGCCGGACGCTACGCAAAAATCGAGGGCTGCGTGGCGCCATCACCGATTCGCGCGCCGATCAACCGTTTCATCCCGCGTGAGATGACCGACGCCGATATTCGCCGCACCATTGCAGATTTCGCCAAAGCCGCAGCCAACGCCCAGGCCGCGGGGTTCGATGGCGTCGAGATCATGGGTTCCGAAGGATACCTCATCAACGAATTCACTGTCACGCATACCAACAAGCGTGAAGACGACTGGGGCGGCAGCGCCGAGAACCGACATCGCTTTCCGGTCGAGATCGTGCGCGCCGTGCGAGACCAATGCGGGCCGGATTTCCTTGTCATCTACCGAATTTCGGCGGCTGATCTGGTCGAGGGCGGCGCGCCTGCCGATGAAATTGCGGCACTGGCGCGCAAGATCGAGGCGGCGGGGGCGGATATTCTGAACACCGGCATCGGTTGGCACGAAGCGCGCGTGCCGACGATTGCTTATCCGGTTCCGCGAGGTGCCTGGCGGCAGGCGGCGGCCAATGTGAAGGCCGCAGTGTCCATTCCTGTGGTCGCCTCGAACCGGATCAACACGCCCGCAATGGCCGAGGACATCCTTGCCTCTGGCGAGGCAGACATGATCTCGATGGCCCGGCCCTTTCTGGCCGACCCGCATTTCGTCAAGAAGGTGCGCGAGGGCCGCGCGGACGAGATTAACACCTGCATCGCCTGCAACCAAGCCTGTCTGGATTTTATCTTTTCCGACCGGCCGGTGAGCTGTCTGGTCAACCCTCGGGCAGGCCGCGAAACCGAATTCCGGGACACGCCGACAGATTCACCCCGGAAGGTGGCGGTTGTCGGCGGCGGCGCCGCGGGCATGGCCACGGCGGCCGAGGCGGCACGGCTGGGCCATGTCGTCACCTTGTTCGAAGCCCATGACAGGCTGGGCGGTCAATTGAACCTGGCGCGTGCGGCGCCGGGCAAGGACGAGTTCGACGAAACCCTGCGCTATTATTCCGGCCAGATGCACAAACACGGCGTCACGCTGCGCCTGGGGCAGCGGGCCGGTCTGGATGATCTGACCGGTTTCGACCATGTAGTGATCGCCACAGGGGTCACGCCGCGCATTCCCGATCTGCCGGGCGTGGACCATCCGAGCGTTGCCACCTATGCCGAGATCCTGTCCGGCGAACGTGCTGCGGGTGACAACGTCGTGGTGATGGGGGCAGGCGGCATCGGCCATGACGTGGCCGAATTCCTCGTGACCGGATCGGCAGAGGTCCACAGCACCAACGCATTCTGCGAGACATGGGGCGTAGACCCGACATTCGCCGCGTCGGGCGGTCTTGCGGGCGATCCGCTGGCACCGAAACCTTCGCGTCGCAAGGTGGTCATGCTTCAGCGAAAAACCTCGAAACCGGGGGCAGGGCTTGGCGTCTCCACGGGCTGGATCCTGCGCAACGCGCTGCGCAAACACGGGGTCGAGGCCATGGGCGGCGTGGTCTATGACCGTATCGACGACGCGGGGCTGCATATCCTCATGGACGGAAAGCCAAAGGTCATCGCCGCCGATACAATCGTGCTGTGCACCGGGCAGGAGCCAGAGCGGGCGCTGGCCGAGGCCCTCGCCGGGCGCGGAGTCACCGTCACGATGATCGGCGGGGCAAAAGAGGCGGCGGAGCTTGACGCGCTGCGCGCCATTGATGAAGGGGTGCGTTTGGCGCAGGGTCTTTGAATTGGCATGAGGGGAGGATGCGATGCAGCCAGAGGTTTTTCGCGCAGGACGCACCGATCTGTATTCGATCTTTCGAAGCCGCGCGCAGGACAGTGCCAGGGTTCTTGCCGTCGAGGACGGTCGCAAACGGCAGACCTACGCCGAGTTGCTGGAGCGGGTTGATCGTCTGGCCGCCGTCTTTCTGGCGAGAGGCGTCACGCCCGGAGACAGGATCGCGATCCTGTCCCACAACCGGGCGGAATATCTTGAAACCGAACTGGCCGCTGCGGGGATCGGCGCAATCGTCGCCTGCCTGAACTGGCGGCTTGCGCCGAATGAACTGCGGCATTGCATCGACCTGGTCGAGCCGGTTCTGGCGCTGGTCGAACCCGGCCTGCGCGGCGCGTATCATGCGGTCTCCGCTACCCGATGCATGGAGATCGGGCCGGATCTGGACGCGGCCATCGCTGGGGCCAAACCAGATCCGCGCACCGGAACCCTGGTGGAGGATCCCGAGGCCGGGCTGACGATCCTTTACACATCGGGGACGACAGGCCGACCCAAGGGGGCGCTGATCAGCCACCGCGCCCATATCGCTAGATCCATGGTCCTCGCGGCGCAACTGGCGCTCGATCCCGGCGAGGGCTTCATCGCCTGGGCGCCCATGTTTCACATGGCGTCCACCGATCATGCGCTGGCGACGATCTTGCGCGGCGGCACGGTGGTGATGGTGGACGGGTTGCAACCTGCCGTCATCAATGAGGCGCTGTCACGCCACAGTATCGGCTGGTTCGTGATGATGCCGGGCGCGTTGGATGCCTTCATCGCCGAGCGGCGCGCCAACCCGCTGCCGGTGAAAGGGATCAAGGTCTGCGGCGCGATGGCTGATCTGGTGCCTCCACATCAGATCGCGGAGTTGACCAGCCTTCTGGATACGCCCTTCCTGAATTCCTTCGGGGCGACCGAAACCGGCTTGCCGCCTGGCACCGCGGGTCTGATCGCGCCCGGTGTCATACCCGAAAAACTGTCCAAACGGATCAGCGCATTCTGCGAGGTCCGGCTGGTTGACCCTGAAGACCGCGACGTTCCCGACGGAACGCCCGGTGAAATGGCGATGCGCGGCCCGACGCTGTTCTCTGGCTACTGGAACGCCAACGCCACCAATGCCCGAGACTTTCGCAACGGGTTCTTCCACATGGGCGATCTGTTCCGGCGCAATCCCGATGGCACGATCGACTTTGTGGACAGGGTGAAATACCTGATCAAGACCGGCGGCGAGAACGTCTATCCGGCGGAAATCGAGCGCGTGCTTCTGGCGCATCCGTCTGTTGTCGAAGCGGCGGTGGTGCGGGCGTTCGACGCGAAACGGGGCGAAGCCCCGGTGGCCTTTGTCGCCTGCGGCAATGACCGACCGGATGCGGATGCGCTGATGAATTTGTGCCGCGAAAGTCTGGCAGGCTACAAACGCCCGCGCGAGCTGCTTTTCATCGCATTCGACGATTTCCCCAGATCGACCAGCGGAAAGGTCCAGCGGCATGCCCTCGAAGCCCGGTTGAAGGCCTGACCCTCGCCCGGTGCCCGGCCCTCACCCCGCCACGCCCGTCCGCCCCACCAGCGCCATCAGCGTCGCGGTCATCGTCGCGACCAGCTTTTCCTGTCCTCCCTTGGTGGCATAGGCGCGTGCCTCGCAGATGGTCAGGTTCCTTCCCGGTTTCACCACGTCGGCAACGAAGCGAAACCGTTCGCCGTCCGCCGGGTTGAGCAGGTTGATCTTGAATTCCACCGTCAACACCGCGGCATCGGCGGGCATCAGCGAAAAACCGGCATAGCCGCACGCACTGTCGAGCGCGGTCGAAACGACTCCGGCATGCAGAAACCCATGCTGTTGGGTGAAATCAGCACTGTGGGCCATCTCTAGGACGATATGTCCGGGGGTAAGATCGGCAATCCTGATCCCAAGCGTGCGCATCACATTCTGTCGATTGAAACTGTCGCGTACGCGTGCGTCATAGGCAGGATTTTTCGGTTCGAATGGCGTCATGGCGTGCTGCCCTCCTGAATTTCATTCATTGATGACCAAGATTAGCCGATCCTTGAGGCGCGCATCTTGTAGCGAACGGCCAAAACCGCACTGTGCCGCCTGTAAGCGAAGTGCGCGGGGTGGTTTTCCTGCAAAGGCACGGCAGGCGGCGGACATATGAGGTTGATCGTAATATCCGGCATCCAGCGCCAGATCTGTCAGGGACACGGTCTGCGTCGCGAGTTGTCCAAGCAACCTCCGAAAGCGCCGTGAGGCAGCGAGTCGCCGTCGTGACACGCTGGTTTCCTCTCGGACCTTACGTCGTTCCGTCCGGGCACTGCACAGCCCGGGTGACGCGGCAAAACGCAGACACTTTGCAAGTTCGTCGAGCATAGTGACCAACAACGGCAGCGCCTCGTCGCTCTGCTGAACGCGCGCCAGAGCTGAAGCCAACGGTTTCATTTCCTCGGCCTCGGGCAAACGCTCCGGTCTTGACGACAGCCGTAGCCCGGCCACGACACCATGGAATGGCATTAGGCGGGGCGTGAAACCCGGGCGCGGTGGTGCCATCGATCCGCGCGCCCCGCCGCTGTCGTCGCACGTTATCGAAAGGGTAAAGAGGTCGGTCGCGAACCGCCCGCTTCCACGTCCGCTCAGTACACCCATATCGCGGAACACAAAAAGATGGTTGATCTGGGACGCTGCGTTCAGGGGCGGCGCCATTTCAAGATAAAGCGGCGCCGCCGCCAGGTCACTGGACGAACGCATCCCGGTTCTCAGCGATGAAGTCGGTAAATCGACGGGCCGGGCGGCCCAACACGTCGCTGACCGTTGTCTCGATGCCGGCAAGGTAGCCCTTAGGCGCTATGGAGGCCAGTTCGACCATGGCTCCGGCGACCTCATCCTGCATCCCGCCAGCCACCATGGCCGCTTTCGCATCCTCGGCCGACAGGGGGGCACAGGTGACATTTCGCCCTGTCACTTCGGACAAAAGGGCCGCGATGTCATCGCCGGTTAGCGCTTCGGGGCCGGTCAGCCCAAGACACTTGCCCTCAAATCCCGGGGCGGTCAATGTCTCGGCGGCGACATCCGCGATGTCGCGGGCGTCGATCCAGGCTACAGGGCCACCCAGATCATCGTGGTACACCCCGTTCTTGGCAATGTTGCTGGTCTGCCAGAACAGGTTCTGCATGAAATAGGTCGGCTGGACGAACGTCCAGTCAAGCCCGCCCTGCTTCAGCAGCTCCTGGGTTTCGGAGTGCCACTTTCCAAAAGTCAGCCCCGCCTTGGGCGACGCACCCAGCCCGGTGGCCAGAACGACATGGCGCACGCCCGAGGCCTTGGCGGCCTCGATCACGTTCGCCTTCCACTGGCGCATGTCCAGATGGGCAGGCGTGACCAGGTATATCTTTTCTGCCCCGTTACAGGCCCGCGCCAGCGCGGCGGGATCGGTGAAACTCGCGACGACGGCCTCGCATCCCTTGGCCTTCAGAGCGTCCAGACTTGCGGGGTTGCTGGTGACAGCGCGCACGGTCGCGCCCTTGGTCAGAAGCGTGTCGACAAGGGGGGCGCCGGTGGTGCCGGTGGCTCCGAAAACGGTGATCATGTCTTATCCTTTCGCAGGTCTGCAATGGGCTGGATCGTTTTCGGGTTGCTGATCGACGACAGATCGCCCGGATTCTCGCCAAGGAAGGCCGCGCGCACGATCCGGCGCATCGTCTTCATGGTGCGGGTCTTGGGCAATGCCTCGACGAAATGGATCTCGCGCGGGCGGAAGGGTTTCGACACGACCTCGCCCACCCGGTCCTTGAGCCGTTCGACAAGCGTCGCATTGGGCGACACCCCCGGCGCCGCGACGCAGATACAGACCACGGCCACCCCCTTGATATCGTCGGGCGCGGCGATGGCGGCGGCGTCCACCACCTCGCCGGTCCCGGTCAGCGCCGCCTCGATCTCGGGCGGGCCGATGCGTTTACCGGCGATGTTCAGCGTGTCGTCCGAGCGGCCGAGGATATACCAGGTGCCGTCAGGGTCGCGGCGCACCCAGTCGCCGTGCCGCCAGATGCCGGGATAGGTGGACCAGTAGGTTTCGAGATACCGCTCGCGGTCGTCCCAGATCGCCGGGGTCAGCCCCAGAGGCGGCTGGGTCACGACCAGTTCGCCCACCTCGCCCGGCGCGGCCTCGTGGCCATCCTCGCGCAGTACGCGCGCGCCCACACCCAGGGCCTGGGCCGAAAAACCGCCCTGCTTGATTTCGTGCAGCACAGTTGAGGTCAGGATCGCGCCGAACAGTTCGGTTCCACCGGAAATGTTCAGCGGCACAGCGCGGCGTCGGCAGATATGGTCGAGTTGCCAGAGCCAGGCCTCTTCCGTCCAGGGCTCGCCGGTCGAGGCGACGATGCGCAGGCGTGCCAAGTCATAGGCCAAAAGTGGCTCGGGGCTTTGCGTCATGAATTGCCGCACCAGCGTGGGGGCAACGCCGATGTGGGTCACCTGCATCTCGGACGCAATGCGCAACAGCCTGAAGGGATCGCCGGGGATAGAGGGCGCGCCCTCGGCCAGCACCAGCGTGGCGCCGGACAGCAGCACCGATAGCAGGGTGAGCGGCCCCATCACCCAGCCCATGTCGGTCATCCACAGGTGGCGGTCATCGCGTTTCATGTCGAGGCACAGCAGGATATCCGCCGTTGCCTTGGCCTGCACCCCGAGATGGGTATGCACAACGCCCTTGGGCCGGCCTGTCGTGCCCGAGGTATAGGCGATGAGGAAAGGGTCCTCGGCCTTGACGGCAACCGCTGCGAAATCCGGGTCGGCGGCGCCCAAAGCTTCGGTCCAGTCGAGATCGCGGGCCGGATCGGCCACCGCGCCGCCGAACCGCCGCAGGCTGAACACGGTATGAACGGAAGGCACCTCGGTCAGGGCTTCGGCCAGCACCGCCTCCATCCAGACCGGCTTGCCGCGTCTGGGTGAGGCATCCGCCGTCAGCACCGCCACGGCACCCGCATCCTTCAGGCGCGATATGATCGCATGAGGCGCAAAGCCGGAAAACAGCGGCACCGCGACCGCGCCCAGCCGGGCAATACCCAGCAGCGCAGCCTCGATTTCGGGGATCATCGGCATGTAGATGCCCACCGCCTGACCAGGCTGCACCCCGCGCGCGTCAAGGGCCGAGGCGACGCGGGCGGCTTCGGCGACAAGTTCGGAATAGGTCCATCGGCGGCGGCTTCCGTCTTCGCCGACCCAGTCGATCGCAGTTTTTTCGCCAAGACCTTCGTGAATTCGTGCGTCGAGACAGGTTTCTGTCAGATTCAGAGTGGCTCCGACGGCCCATCTGATCGATTCAGGCCCATCGGAAATATCCCGCAGCACCGTGTGCGGCTTGCCGAACCGTATACCGGCATGGTCAATGATCCGGCCCCAGAACCAATCCGGCTCCTCAATGGCGCGGCGGACAAGATCCTCGTAACTGTCAATGCCGCAGTCTTTCAGAAAAGCGGTCAGCGTGCTCAATCGCTGAATGTCAGTGTCTGGCTGAAACATCCGCCACCTTTCTACAAGGAAAAAGGGCCGCGCATTTGGCGCGGCCAGTCGGGGAGGTAACCCTGGACACGGCGTGACGGCAATACCTTGTGACAGGCACTCCCGCCCACGGTCAACCGTGCATCGACAAGCCGCCGGAAACCGAGATCACCTGGCCGGTGATGAAACCGGCGTCGTCGGACGACAGGAAGCAGATGATGCCAGGATAATCCGTCGGCTGCGCCAGACGCTTCATCGGAATCGCCCGCTTGAGACCCTCGGCGATCTTTTGACCGGCCTCGCCCTCGGCAACCTGAGCAAACAGCGGCGTATCGGTCGGGCCGGGGGCGACAGCGTTCAACTGAATGCCCTTGCGCGCCAGTTCCCGCGCCACGGTTTTGGTGAACGAGATGATGCCGCCCTTGCAAGCCGAATAAACGGCTTCGCCCGAAGACCCGACACGGCCGGCGTCGGAGGCGATGTTGACCACGCGGCCCCCGCCGTTATTGACCATGCCGGGCAACACCGCGTGGTGCATGTTCAGCGGACCATAAAGGTTGATGTCGATGACCTTTTTCCACAGATCCGCATCGCTGTCGAGGAACGGTTTTATCACATCCCAGCCGGCGTTGTTCACCAGCACGTCGATCGGACCACCAGCCTCGAACGCGGCCACAGCCTTGTCCACCTCAGCCCGGTCGGTGATGTCCACCTTGTAAGCTTGGGCTTTTCCTCCGCCGCTCTGGATCAGACGGGCCGTTTCCTGCGCGCCGCCTTCATTCATATCGAAGATCGCAACCTCGGCACCTTCTTCGCCGAAACGTTCGCACACCGCGCGCCCGATTCCGCTGCCGCCACCCGTCACGATGACACGTTTTCCATTTAATCCTCGCATATGGATGTCCTCCTCTGCCGCTAACACCTTCGCAAAGAACTTGATTCGAGGTGTCCTTTCATACATTCTAACGCCTGTTAGATTTATTGCAATGGACATCCTTATGGGCGACAAGTATCGATCGCGGATGATGCGAGGACTCGATGTGGTCGATAAAATCGAAGATGACCTGAGCAAGTCCGAAAGGACGCGGGGGGACGTCCTCGCTACGGCTGCCCGACTTTTTCGGCACGATGGCTTTTACGCGACGACGATGCGCGACATTGCCCATGGATCAGGGATAGAAGCCGGAAGCATCTACTATCATTTCCAATCCAAGGACCAGATTTTGAGCGAGGTTCTCGAACTTGGTGTGCGGCAGCTTTACGAGAAGGTCTGCGAAATCGTCCGCGCGACGAAGCAGCGCCCCGAAGAATTTCGCAAGACCTTCGCTTTGCTTATCGAAACCCACCTGACCTATCTTCTGACCGACAGCGACTTCACTTCCGCCAATATCCGGAACTATCCGATGCTGTCGGATGAAGCGCGCGCCCCACACCGTGAGTTGCGTGCCTCCTATGCCGGGGTATGGAACAGCTTTCTGCAGGATGCCAAAGACTATGGCATCTTGAGAAACGACATTTCCGTTACGGCGATCCGGCAGTTCATATTGAGCGCCATGAACTGGACCGTCGAATGGTATAAAGTGGATCAGTATCCGGTTCATATCCTCGCAGAACGTATGAGCAAACTGATACTTGACGGTATGTGTCCCAGTCACCGGGCTGACGTAGACGGCCAGAAGGCGGGCGACGTAGCCGCTTCTGTTGAAGAGCAAGACACCATCGGCAAGGCCGCAAAAACCCGCGCCGAAATCCTGAGGGCCGCGGCGCGCGTTCTTAGAGACAAAGGGTACAAGGCGACCACGCTAAGACAGATCGCGGATGAAGCGGATATGAAGGCGGGCAGCGTCTATTACCATTTCAAATCCAAAGACGCGATAGTGGACGAGGTTCTGAACGCCGGCTTGAGCGATTTGCTATCTGGGGTCACCGCAGCAGTCCAAGAATTTCATGCGCCAATCGACCATCATGCTAGGATCGCAACTGCGATTTGGACGCATTTACATTTTCTCTTCAAGGCAAGCGAATTCACGTCTGCGAACATCAGAAGCTATGGGATGCTGCCCAATCATTTAAGGAAGAGACACAAGGGTATTCGTCATGAGTATGGGCATCTCTGGGACAGGGTTCTTCGCGAAGCGCAAGAGGCCGATGCCATAAGACCTGACATCAAGATTGTCCCTCTGCGCCAGGTGATGTTGGGCGCCTTGAACTGGACGGTGGAATGGTTTGATCCCAACAAGGAGGGAAGCTCGGGGTATCTTTCATTGTCTGAGTTCTCTGGCATGCTCATCACGCTGCTTCTTGAAGGGATCTGCGACAGGGAGAACGTCGCGCGAGCCTGATGAGCGCAGCCATTGCGATCAAACCAGAAGGAAGTGGTACAGCCCTTCCGCAACCGTCTTTTCCCGGTCCGTCTGCCATGTGGTAACGCTGACGCTCGCCATCCGCTTGCCCTTGCGGGTAACATTAGCACGGGCATAAAGCGATCCCTTCACGCCAGGTCGGAGGTAATCGACGGTCAGATTGATCGGCTTTGCCGGAACGTCCGCGAAATCGGGATGAACTGCGATAGCGGCGGTCGCTTCCATGAAGCTCGCGATGATCCCGCCATGGTAGTAGTCCATGACTGGGTTTCCGATGTGGCGTTCTACAAAGGTCATCTCGGTTTCGGCGTGGCAGCTGTCCACGCTCTGAACCTCAAAGTTGAGAAAACGGAAGAACGGCACGCGGGATACATTTGCATTGACGGCTTGCAAGTTGATCACGATGGATCTCCTTTTTCCAACGCGTCAAACAGGCTGGAGTCTCCACGGGTCAATGCGAATGATGCGACTCCACGTGCAATTTCCGCATTCTCATGGCCATCAAACCAGATACTGCCCGAATCGAAGGCAATATGGCGGGTTTTTCGAAAACAATGCGCGCGAACGATAACGTCCGCGCGCGATCGAGCAGGCCGCAGGTAATCAACCCTGAGGTCAAGCGTTGCCATCGTGCTGACACCCTCGATGGCCACAAAGTTCGCAAGACCGAACACACTGTCCAGAAGAGCGGTCAGGATACCACCATGAAGTAGTGTTTGTTCCCTATCCACGCAGAACTCGGGGTTGAACGGCATTCGAACTTGCACGCCTTGGGTCGAAACCTCCTCAATCTCGAGCGCCATATGGGTAATCAAACCGTTGCCGCGCTCATTCCACATCTGGGCGATCTGCTCGATTTTTTTCTGAGCTATACCGGACATGCGATCTTCCTTTAGCGACCCGTGAAGCTCGGTTTTCTTTTTTCGATATAGGCAGCAACCGCCTCGTGGTGGTCTTCAGTCTGATGCATGAGCGCCTGATAGGCCGCCGCGGAATTCAGGAAATCTGGTAGATCCATTCGTTCGGCATTGCGCATCAGACGCTTTGCGATCCGCACCGCGCGCGGCGGCTTCGATGCGATGACGGCGGCGCGATCGAGGGCGCGGTCCATCAACTGGTCATGCGGCACGACCTCCAGCACCATTCCCATTTCCAGGGCCTCGGCGGCATCGATCATGCGGCCCGAGAAGGTCAGATCGGCAGCTTTCTGATGGCCCAGACGGCGCAGCATGAACCAGCTGCCCGCATCGCCCGGGATGATTCCGAGGTTCAAAAAGACTTCGCCGAACCGCGCCTTGTCCGAGGCGATGCGCATATCGCACATCATCGTCAGGTCGCATCCCGCGCCGACCGCCGCGCCGTTGACCGCTGCTATGGTCGGAACATCGAGGTTGTACAGCGCCAAAGGCAACCGCTGCACCCCATCGACATAGCTCTGCGCTGCCGCAAGCGGTTCCTTGCGAAAGATACTGTCGGGGTCATTCATTTCCTTGATGTCGCCGCCGGCGCAAAAGGCCGGATCCGCGCCGGTCAGGATCATGACGCTAACTTGCGGGTCCGCCTGAACTTTCGCGAATATCTCAAGAAGGGACGCGATCATCTCGTTGCCGGTGATCGGATTACGACGTTCTGGATCGTTCAACGTAACCGTGGCGATCCTATCGGAGATATTCAGAAGGACGGGAGGGTTACTCATTTCTTCCATCTCCTCGTGCGCGTTTCTCGAACATATCAGGGTTTATCATGTCACGGGCATCGTGACCCATGTGCAAGGTTTCCCCGCCGTCTACATAGATGTCTTCGCCGGTCATGAAATTCCCCAATCTGGATGCGAGGAAAATGATCGTCCCGGCGATGTCCTCCGCCGCGCCCATCCGGTTCAGGACCGAGCGGTTAAGCTCCTTCCAGCGTTCCGGCGGAATAGGATAGCGGCCAAGCGCCTCTGTCTTGATCGTTCCCGGCGCGACGCAGTTCAGCCGGATCCCGTATTCGCCCCATTCGGCGGCCAACGTTTTCATCATGCCCGTCACGCCCGCGCGGGCGGCGACGGTATGGGTGAAACCGGTGAGCGCGGTGCGCGCTGAAATGGCGGTGACAAAGACGATGGAGCCGCCGTTCTCGTACATGAAATGATCGGCCACGGCGCGTGTCATCTGCCACGATCCGATCAGGTTGTTGCGGATCACGGCCTCGAAGCCCTTGTTGGTGATGTCGCGCGCGGCAGCTATATACTGGCCGCCCGCGTTGTTCACCAGAACATCAAGCCGCCCGTAATGGTCCTTGATGCGCTCCATCGCTATTTCGATACTATTCGCGTCACGGGTGTCGCCGGGCACGACAAGGGCCTCGCCACCCGCCGCGCGGATCATCTCGGCGGTCTCCTGCAGCGGCTCTTCGCGGCGCGCGAACAGTGCCAGCCTGGCCCCGCAGGAAGCCATTTCCAGGGCCGTGGCCCGGCCCATCCCCGAGCCGGATCCGGTGACCAGAGCCACCTGGCCCGCCATGAGATCCGGCGCGTAACGCCGTGCTTCTTCTTCGCTCATGTTCTGCCCCCTCAGTTTTTCAGCAGTTCGCCGGCGATGATCAGCTTGCGCACCTCCTGGGTGCCCGCGCCGACCTCCAGCACACGTCCGGTGCGGTAGAGGCGGTTCACTTCGGTATCACGCATGTAGCCCGAACCCCCGTGGATCTGCACCGCCTTGTCCAGCACGAAGGACGTCGCCGCGGCGGTCTTGAAGATCGCCGCAGCGGTCAGCTTGTGGATCTCGCCGCGTCCGCCTTCGCCCTCTTCCAGCCCCTCGCACATGGCGACCGTCTTCAGCGACAGGCTGCGCGCCGCCTCGATCTGGGTATACATGTCGGCCAGCATCGCCTGCACCATCTGGAAACTGGCGATCGGCTTGCCGAACTGCTGCCGCGTCTTGGCGTAATCGATGGAAATATCCAGCGCCCGCTGCGCAATCCCCAGGGCATTGAAGCAGACGATGGCGCGCTCCAGGTCCAGCCCCGACATTGTCACCGCAACGCCGCCGTCCAGCTTGCCAACCATGTTCTTCGCAGGCACCCGGCAATCCTCGAACACCAGCTCGCCAGTGGGCGAGCCGCGAAAACCCATCTTGTTGAGCTTCTGCGCCACCTTGAAGCCGGGCGTGTCGGTTTCGACGATGAAGGCGGAAATGCCCTTGGCGCCCTTTTCGGGCGAGGTCTTGGCATAGACCAGCACCAAGTCGGCAATCGGTCCGTTGGTGATGTATATCTTGGTGCCGTTCAGGATATAGTCATCGCCATCCTTCTTCGCCGTGGTCCTCATCGAGCCGAGCGCGTCCGACCCGGCGCCCGGTTCGGTCAGGCCCAGCGCACCCACCAGGGTGCCGTTGCACAGGCCGGGCAGATACTTGCGGCGCAGATCGTCATTGGCGTTTCGGTAGATGTTGTTGACGCACAGGTTGTCATGCGCGACATGGGTCAACCCGATGGCCGCCGAGGCGCGCGACAGCTGTTCGGTGATGATGCAGGCCGAGGTGAAGTCGAGCCCCGCGCCGCCGAATTCCGGCGGAACGTTGAGGCCGAGATAGCCCATTTCGCCCAGCTTGGGAAAGACCGAAGGCGGCAGGTCGTCGGTGTCGTCCATCTCCGCGTTCAGGTGGTGGAACTCGGAAAAGAAGAACTTTCCGGCCTGATCGGCCAATGCCTGCTGTTCGTCTGTCATGAAATGTGTCGGAAGATTGATGTCGTTGCGCAGTTGCTTATTCATGGTCTCGTCCCCCCTCAGGCGCGCAAAAGTTCTTCGGCGATGATGATCTTGCGCACTTCGCTGGTGCCCGCGCCGATCTCCAGCAGCTTGTTGGCGCGGAACAGCCGGTTGATCTCGGTGTCCTGCATGTAGCCCGAGCCGCCGTGGATGTGGCAGGCTTCGGTGACGGCCTTGTTGAAGGCCTCTCCCGCGTAAAGGCAGGCGGCCGCGGTCAGCTTGTGGATCTCACCGCGACCCCCTGCACCCTTCGGCAAGCCGACACAGGCCGCCAAGGCCCGATAACTGAAGGCCCGAGCGGTTTCGACCTCGGTGTAGATCTCTGCCAGTTTCGACTGCATCATCTGGAAACTGGCGATCGGCTTGCCGAACTGTTCGCGCATCTTCGCGTATTCCAGACCCAGTTCAAGCGCGCGTTCGGCCATGCCGACGCAGACCGAAGCGACCATCGCTCGTTCTAGATCAAGCCCGCTCATCACCACTGCAACGCCGGAGTTTTCGACCCCCAGCATGGCCGAGGCCGGAACGCGACAGTCCTCGAATACCAGCTCGCCTGTAGGCGAGCCGCGAAAGCCCATCTTGTCCAGTTTCTGCGCCACTTTGAAGCCGGGATTGTCGGTTTCGATGATGAAGGCGGAAATGCCCTTGGCGCCTTTGGATTTGTCGGTCTTGGCATAGAGCAGGATCACATCGGCAATCGGTCCGTTGGTGATGTAGATTTTCGAGCCGTTGATGACATAGTCGTCGCCATCACGACGAGCGGTGGTGGCCATGGAGCCAAGCGCATCGGATCCCGCGCCGGGCTCGGTCAGCCCTAGCCCCCCGACCAGGTCACCCGAACACAACCCCGGCACATATTTTTTCACCTGCGCTTCGGAGCCGTTGCGCAGCAGGTTGTTCAGACACAGGTTGTCATGCGCGCCATGCGACAGGCCGACGGCGGGGTTCCACTTCGAAATCACCTCCGACACCAGCGCCTGGGTAAACTCGTTCTGGCCCGATCCGCCCAAAGCCTCCGGGGCCGTGATTCCCAGAAGGCCAAGTTCGCCCATCTGCTTGAAAAGATCGTCAGGCCACCAATCTTCTTGGTCCATGCGTGCCTGTAGCGGGTGAAGAACCTCGCGGGACACCCGCGCCACGTGATCGACGATCTGGCGCTGCTCATCGGTCAGCGAATAATTTGCCCTGATGGCCGCCAGATCAGCCGCGATAGCCTCACTCTGAGTTGTCATTTCTTCATCCTCCCAAAAGTAGCTATCTGCAGTGTTGACCAAAATCAAACATATGTTAGAAAATATTTCAAGGCCGCTGATCAAGTGGGAGGAAAACGCACATGTCGGATCGAAAACTGCGCATCGGATGCGCATCGGGATTCTGGGGCGATACGCCTGAAGCGATCGGTCAACTGGTCTCCAAAGGCGAGATCGACTATCTGGTGTTCGACTATCTGGCCGAAGTGACGATGTCGCTGATGGCGCGAGCCCGCGCCAAGTCGCCCGATGCGGGTTATGCGCCGGATTTCGTTACGGCGCTGGCGCCCTGGTTGCCGGAAATCAAGGCCAAGGGGATCAAGGTCGTTGCCAACGCCGGGGGTGTGAACCCGCGTGGCTGCCGCGATACGCTGGCTAAAGTCGCCGCCGAGGCCGGGATAGATGTGTCCATCGGTGTTGTGCTGGGCGATGATTTGTCGGCGCGGGCCGACGATATCCGCGCCGGTGGTCAGACGGAGATGTTCTCGGGCGTCGCGTTTCCCGACGATATCTGGAGCATGAACGCCTATCTGGGCGCCCGCCCAATCGCGGCGGCGCTGGATGCCGGGGCCGACATCGTGATCACCGGGCGCTGCGCCGACAGCGCGGTGGCGCTTGGGCCCCTGATGCATGAATTCGGCTGGGGCGACGATGATTGGGACAAGCTCAGCCAGGGATCGTTGGCGGGCCATTTGATCGAGTGCGGCCCCCAAGGGACCGGCGGCAATTTCACGGACTGGCAGGACGTTTCGGGCTGGGACGACATGGGGATGCCCATTGTCGAGGTCTCCGAAGACGGCAGTTTTGTCATGACCAAAACACCAGACACGGGCGGGCTGGTCGTGCCCGGGTCGGTCGGAGAGCAGATGCTCTATGAAATCGGCGATCCGCGCGCTTACCTTCTGCCCGACGTGATCTGCGACTGGTCGCAGGTCACGCTGGACCAGGTCGGGACGGATCGGGTGTTGGTCAAAGGCGGCAAGGGTCTCGGGCGTACCGGAAGCTACAAGGTGTCGGCGACCCATGCCGATGGCTGGCGCGCTGTTTCCACCCTGACACTAGCCGCGATTGACGCACCCGCCAAGGCCGAACGCGTGGCCGAGGCGATCCTGACCCGCTGCCGCCGGATTCTCCGCAACCGCAACCTGGGCGATTTCCGGCAGGTCAACGTCGAAGTGTTGGGCGCCGAGGCCGCCTATGGCGCGAACGCCCGCGCCCAGACGCGCGAAGTTGTGCTCAAGATCGGCGCGATCCATGACGACCGCGCCGCGCTCAACATCTTCGCTGGCGAGATCGCACCGATGGCCATCTCGACCGCGCAGGGGCTGACCGGGTTCTTTGCCGGGCGGCCCAAGGTGCAGCCGGTGGTGCGGCTGTTCTCGTTCCTGCAGGACAAGGCCGACACCCCCGTCGCAGTCGAGGTCGACGGCAGCGATGTGCCCTTCACCGTGGCCACCAAGCCAGTCCATCTTGATCCGCCTGCCGCACCGCCTGCAGATAGCCGCGAGCCCGGTCCGGACGCGGTCAAGGTGCGCCTCGTCGATCTGGCCTGGGGACGGTCGGGCGACAAGGGGGATGTCGCCAATATCGGTATCCTGGCGCGCAAGCCAGACTACCTGCCTTTTATCCGGTCGGCTCTCAGCGAAGAGGTGGTAAAAGACTATTTCTCCCATGTCTGCGAAGGCAAGGTCGAGCGATTCGACCTGCCGGGAAGCCATTCGCTGAATTTCCTCCTGCATGAATCGCTGGGCGGGGGCGGCATCGCCTCGGTCCGCATCGATCCGCAAGGCAAGGGGTTTGCCCAGATGCTGCTGGATATCGAAATTCCCGTGCCGGCCGACCTGGCCGCGCGCGACGGGCTGAACACCCCGGACCCGAACAAGAGGGTAATACCATGACTATTTCAAAACTCCTGGTCGCCAATCGGGGTGAAATCGCGGCGCGCGTGTTGCGCACCGCCAAGGCCCGCGGCCTTGCAACGGCCGTGTTGCGCCACGTCGCCGAACAAGAGGGGCCGGCCCATCTGATCGCGGATGAGGTTGTGATGATCGACGGCCCAACGCCTGTAGCGGCTTATCTCGATATTTCGCAGATCGTTGCGGCCGCAAGAAAGATCGGAGCTAATGCGGTGCATCCCGGCTACGGCTTTCTGTCGGAGAATGCCGGTTTCGTCGCGGCGCTGGAAGAGGCCGGTGTGACATTTGTCGGCCCGACCTCCGAGGTCATCGACCTAATGGGCGACAAGGTCCGCGCGCGCGCCTTTGTCGAGGCGCGCGGCTTTCCCATCGCCCCCTCGGCGATCGAGGATGACGACCCCACGACATTCGTCGAACGCGCCCGCACCCTGGGCTATCCGCTTCTCATCAAACCCTCGGCGGGCGGCGGCGGTAAGGGGATGCGCATCGTGCGCGAGGACAGCACGTTGAAAACCGAGATCGAAACCGCCCGCCGCGAAGGCCAGCGGTACTTCGGCGACGGTCGTCTGTTCGTCGAACGCTATATCGAGCGCCCGCGCCATATCGAGGTGCAGGTGATGGGCGACGGACAGGGCAACGTGGTGCATTTCTGGGAGCGGGAATGCTCGATCCAGCGCCGGTTCCAGAAGATCATCGAGGAAACGCCCTCGCCCGCGCTCTCGCCCGAGCAACGTCTGGAAATCTGCGAAACCGCCGCCGGAATTGCGCGCGCCGTCAACTATCGGGGTGCCGGAACCGTCGAGTTCATCTATGCGCAGGACGGGGCCTTCTACTTTCTCGAAATGAACACCCGCCTTCAGGTCGAACATCCGGTGACCGAGATGGTGACGGGCTTCGATCTGGTCGCCGAACAGTTGCGCATCGCGGCGGGCGAGGGGCTGAGCGCGGCGCAGTCGGATATTCGGCAGACCGGCCATTCGATCGAGCTGCGCATCTGTGCCGAGGACGCGACGGCCGATTTCCGGCCCGCGATTGGGGATATCCTGCTGCTGGACGAACCCCAAGGCGAGGGCGTCCGGGTAGACAGCGGCATTCTGGACGGCGGCAAGGTCACGACCGATTTCGACCCGATGCTGTCCAAACTGATCGTGCATGGGGCAGATCGCGCACAGGCCATCGCCCGTGCGCGGAACGCCGTGCAGAATTACGTCATCCTCGGGGTGACGACCAACACCGGCTATCTGGACGCGATCCTTGCACATCCCGATTTTGCGTCGGGCGATGTTTCAACCGGGTTTCTAGCCGAACAGGCGGATGTGCTGACCGCGCCGGGCGAGGATGTATCCACCCTGCTTATGGCGGCGGCGGCCCTGTCTGATCAACGTCTGGTGACCGACGTGATGCAGATACCCGAAATGCACCGCAAGATGGGCGGGTGGAGAAACTGATGCGCAGAATATTCATGATCGCCGGCCATGAGGCCGAATGCTGGCTAACCCATGATGGCAGCCGCTTTGTCCTGAACATGCCAGATGGCGCAGTTCCCTGCCAACTGGACCCGACCGGGGCGCCGGGCGCACATGTGCTGCGGACCGGGGGGCGGGCGCATGAGTTGCGGCTGGCGGTCGGGTCGGAATCTACCTTCATACATTTGAACGGGCGCACCTTCGAGGTTGGGAGGGTCGATCCCGACGACCGGCTTGCCGGCAGGGAGGGCGCTGCAGGGGGTGATCGACTGTTGGCACCGATGCCGGGGGTCGTCGTTTCGGTGGCGGTTAAGCCCGGAGACACCGTTACAGAAGGCCAGCCGCTTCTGGTCATCGAAAGCATGAAGCTTGAAACCACCCTGACCGCGCCGCGCGACGGTGTGGTTGCCGAAATGTCTTTTACCGCGGGTGACAGTTTCGGCCTGAAGGCCGTCCTTGCCCAACTGACCCCGCAGGAGGACTGACAATGCGCCGGATCGAAAGCCATATCGACACCAATGCCGCCGACTACAAGGCCAATTTCGCCGCCATGTCCGAACGGCTGAAGGAGTTTCACGCCCGCCAGCATGCGGCGCGTTTCGAGCGGCCCCAACGGGACATCGACCGCTTGGCACGCCAGAACAAACTGGGCGTGCGCGAGCGGTTGAAGCTGCTGCTCGATCCGGGCACGCCGTTCCTTGAATTCTCGACGCTGGCCGCCTGCCGCGAATATGATGGCGCCGTGCCCGGTGCCGCCGTGGTGACCGGCATCGGCATCGTGCAGGGCCGCGAGGTGGCCATCCACGCCAACGATGCGAGCGTCAAGGGCGGGGCGTGGTATCCGCATACCGTTAAAAAGATCGTGCGGCTTCTGGATGTCGCATTGGAAAACCGTTTGCCGGTCGTCCATATCTGCGATAGCGCCGGGGGCTTCCTGCCGCTGCAACACGGCGTGTTTCCCGACCGCTATCTGGGCGGCCGGGTGTTTCGCAACCAGGTCAAGCTGAGCCAGGCCAATCTCCCGCAGATTGCCATCGTTGGCGGGCATTGCACCGCGGGCGGCGCCTATGTGCCGACGCTGAGCGATTACAACATCATCATCGAGGGCACCGGGGCGATCTTTCTGGGCGGTCCGCCACTGGTCAAGGCGGCCACCGGCGAAGAGGTCGGCGTGCAGGAGCTTGGCGGCGCGGTGATGCACACCTCTGTCTCGGGGACGGGAGATTATCGCGCCGCCACAGAACAGCACGCCTTTGCACTGGCGCGCGAGATTGTCAGTCAGTGGAAGCGTATGCCAAAAACCATCATCGAAACGGCGGCGCATGAGGAGCCCTATTACGATCCCAAGGAACTTTACGGGATCATCCCCAAGGACCGGAAGACCCAGTTCGACATGCGCGAGGTTCTTGCCCGAATCGTGGACGGTTCGCGGTTTCACGAATACCAGCCGGATTACGGAACCACGATGATTTGCGGTTTTGCCCATATCTGGGGTTTCAAGGTGGGGATCCTCGCCAATAACGGGGTGCTGTTCAACGACAGCTCGCTGAAGGCCGCGCATTTCATGCAGCTATGCAACCAGAACCGTACGCCGCTGGTGTTCTTCCAGAACATCACCGGCTACATGGTCGGCCGCGAATACGAGGAACGCGGCATCGCCAAGGACGGCGCCAAGATGCTGATGGCGCAGGGCGGCTCGGTCGTGCCCAAGTTCACCGTGATTGCCAATGCGTCCTACGGGGCCGGCAATTACGGCATGTGCGGGCGGGCCTGGGATGCGCGCACGCTGTTCATGTGGCCGCAGGCGGAAATCGGCGTGATGGGGGCGGATCAGGCCGCCAACACCATGGCCGACGTCAAGATCCGGCAGCTTGAACGCGAAGGCAAGCAACTGACCGAAGTGGAAATCGCCGCGATCCGCGACCCGGTGCTGGAGAAGTTCCGGCGCGATGTCGAGGCCTATACCTCGACCTCGGAATTGTGGGATGACGGCATTCTCGACCCGGCGGACACGCGCAACGCGCTCGGTATGTCGATCTCTGCTGCGCTGAACGCGCCGATCGACGATCCGCATTACGGGATATTCCGGCTGTGACGGCTTGAAGGGCAGGGCGGCACACTGGATTACGGAGTTGCCGTCCCGCGTCAAGGCGATGCCAACGGGGGCTTTTGAGGCTCGCGGGAAGCCTGACCTGTCCGGTTTGCCGGATATGTCAGGATGGCTTCTGCCGCGCCTCCTGAATGGATACGACGTCGGAGGCGACCATATGCGGCCTGTCGGTCTCTACCGCCTTCAGCGGCTCGACGGGCTTCAATCCGGCCAGACAGTCGCGCGCGAGTTGCTGATACTCGGCAGTTCCGCGTGTTTTCCAAGCGACTTCCTTCTCGGTGACGTCGCGGATCACCCTTGCCGGCGATCCGACCACCATCGAGCGCGGTGGAATTATCGTTTCGCCCCGCACGAACGCCTGCGCGCCGACGATTGATTCCGCACCAAGCTCTACTCCATCCATGATGACGGCATTCATCCCGACCAAGGCGTTCCGTCCCACTTTGCAACCGTGCAGGATCGCGCCGTGGCCGATATGACCGTCGGTGCCCACCATTGCCTCGCGGCCGGGAAAAGAATGGATGATGCAGTTGTCCTGCACATTGGCGCCATCCCCGATCACGATCCTGCCGAAATCGCCCCGCAGGCTTGCTCCGGGTCCGATATAGCACCCATGACCCAGGATGACATTTCCGATCAGAACCGCCTGAGGATGGACATATGTATCCTCGGGCACAACGGGAACGAACCCTTTGAATTCATAACAATACGCCATTATCTCTCCTTTTTGTGGGTTGGGATCCACTGGTTACCGGAACCAGACGTCAAACGCTCATCGACCGTCCAGTCGGGACCCGAAAGCCTGAAAGGTGCTGGCTTCCGGAACGCGCGATCACGAAAATCAGTCATGTGTTAGCAAATGACGCAAGCGCCCTAAATCACGGTTTAGCTATGTTGACAGTTATCTAGGCTAAGCGCTAAAATCAAACATATGTTAGAAATTGAGATGGCTTCCCGTTCACAACAACCAGACCAAGCATGGGAGAGAGAGAAATGAAAGACAAAGCCTATGTCGTCGGCGTCGGGATGGTCCCATTTCAGAAACCGGGAAAATCTGATAGCTATGATGTGATGGCGACCGCAGCCACCCGTTCTGCCCTGGCCGATGCGGGTCTGGATTATGACAAGGTTCAGCAGGCCTATGTTGGCTATGTCTACGGCGACAGCACCTGTGGCCAGCGGGCCTTGTATCAAGTCGGCATGACCGGCATCCCGGTTCTGAATGTGAACAACAACTGCTCGACCGGTTCGTCTGCCCTGTTCCTGGCCCGCCAGGCCGTTGAAAGCGGCGCAGTGGAATGTGCTCTGGCACTAGGGTTCGAGCAGATGCAGCCCGGCGCAATCGGCGCGATGTTCCACGATCGGGTCAGCCCGTTTGCGGCGTTCGACGAAGAAACCGACGCTCTGATCAGCAATCCCGATATTCCGCTGGCGCTGCGCTATTTCGGCGGCGCGGGCAAAGCGCATATGGAAGAGTTCGGCACTACGCTGGAAACCTTCGCGAAAATCCGCGCCAAGGCCAGTCGGCATGCGGCCAAGAACCCGGTGGCGCTGTTCCGGCAGGAAGTGACGCCAGAAGAAGTGATGGCGGCGCAGATCGTCTGGCCCGACGTCATGACCAAGCTGATGGCGTGCCCGCCGACCTGTGGCGCGGCTGCGGCAATCGTGTGCTCCAAGGCCTTCGCCGACAAGCACGGTCTGGACAGCTCGGTCCGCATTGCCGCTCAGGCCATGACGACGGACGGCCCGGAAACTTTCGGCGCGCATGACATGCGTGAGGTCGTCGGCTATTCGATGGCAAAACGTGCCGCGGATAAGGTCTATGAGGCGGCGGGCATCGGGCCTCAGGATGTGGACGTGGTAGAACTGCATGACTGTTTCGCCCATAACGAGCTGATCACCTATGAGGCGCTTGGGCTTTGCCGTCGCGGTGATGCGGCGAAATTCGTCGACGATGGCGACAACACATATGGCGGCAAATACGTGACTAATCCGTCGGGCGGGCTGTTGTCCAAGGGGCATCCGCTCGGGGCGACCGGCCTTGCCCAATGCACCGAGCTAGTCCAGCAGCTGCGCGGGCAGGCCGACGCCCGGCAGGTCGATGGCGCGCGGCTGGCGCTCCAGCATAATCTGGGTCTCGGCGGAGCTTGTGTGACCACGCTTTATGAAAAGGCGTGACAGCACCTATCGGGAGGAGAAAACATGACTGGAAATCTTGACGGGCGCGTTGCGCTGGTCTCCGGTTCGGGCCGAGGTATCGGTCGCGAGATCGCGCTCAAGCTGGCCTCGGAAGGGGCGCGCGTGGTGGTCAACGATCTGGATGCCGACCCGGCCAATGACACCGCCGAGGCGATTCGTGCGGCTGGCGGCGAAGCAATGGTTTGCGCCGGCAGCGTTACTGAAGACGGTTTTGCCGAACGTTTCATCAAAACGGGCGTGGACAGCTTTGGCGGACTGGACATCATCGTGAACAATGCCGGCTACACTTGGGACAGCGTCGTTCAGAAGATGACCGATGAACAGTGGCAGGCGATCATCGACGTTCACCTGACCGCGCCCTTCAGGATTCTGCGCGCCGCCCAGCCGGTGATCAGCGCCAAGGCCAAAGAAGAGGCTGCTGCAGGGCAGGAAGTGTTCCGCAAGGTGGTGAATATCTCATCCATCGCGGGGACCGGCGGTAATGCCGGCCAGATCAACTACGCCGCCGCCAAGGCCGGTATTCTGGGTGTCACCCGGACGATGGCCAAGGAATGGGGCCGCTACAAGGTCAATGTCAACGCGGTGGCCTTTGGCCCGATCCGCACGCGGCTGACCGAGGGCAGCGCCAAAGGCGACAGCACGATCAAGGTGGAAGACAAAGAGATCAAGGTTGGTGTGAACCCCGATCTCTTGTCCCAGATGGAGCGCATGATCCCGCTGGGCCGGGTCGGCACTCCGGAAGAGGCCGCCAGTGCGGTCTATTTGTTCTGCACGCCCGAATCGAACTTCATTTCGGGTCAGCATATCATTTGCGGCGGCGGTTTCACGATCTGACCCAAGCCCGCCAAGCCACGTTTTCGGACCTTGGCGGGCGACTGACATTTCCGGGCGGCCGTATGACGATTACCCGAACGGGATTTGCCACAAGTTCCAATCCAACACGTTCGGGGCGATTGACTCATTGGCACCAATTGCCTAACAGCTGTTAGTTAGGCAATATACTGTAAAGAGACCCCATGGCGAATACCACAGCGAGTAAGCTCAACGAGATCCCCCGGGGGGCGGTGGGGCGTGGTGGCGTCCTGGATGTTGCGGCGCGGCTGTTTCGCGAGCAGGGCTATGGGTCGGTGTCACTCAGAAAAATCGCCGCAGCCGCAGGGATCAAGGCGGGCAGCATATATTACCATTTCGGCTCCAAGGATGAGATCGTCGCGGCCGTTCTGGATGCAGGTATTCAGGTCGTTCATGAGAGCATGCGCCAAGCCGTTTCCGCCTTGCCCGAGGGCGCCGGCGCCGAGGCGATCCTGCGGGCAGCGATCAGGGCGCATCTGCGCGCGCTTCTGGACGTCAGCGATTATTCCTCGGCCAATGTGCGCATTTTCGGGCAGGTGCCGCAATCCGTCCGCGATGCCAATCTGCACACGCGCCGGGCCTATGAGGCCGAATGGGACAACCTGTTGTCCCGGCTTCAGGCAGACGGTGAGCTGAAACGCGAAGTGGACATCCGCCGCCTGCGCCTGATGTTGATCGGTGCGCTGAACGCCACGCTTGAATGGTTCGATCCGCACCGCGGCAGCGCAGAGGCGCTGTCACGCACCTATGCCGATGTGTTCCTCAACGGAATACTTGAAAGACAGGAGACCTGAGCCATGGCGCGCCTTGAAACAGCAGTGCTGACCGCATCAGAGATCTATGCGCGGAATCACCAGGCGCAAAGCGCGCGGGTCGAGACCTTGCGCGCGCGGATGGCCGTGGCCACCTCGGGCGGGCGCCTCGACATGGTCGAGCGCCACCGCAAGCGCGGCAAGCTGCTGGTACGCGAGAGGATCGACTTGCTGGTGGATCCGGGCACGGCGTTTCTGGAACTGTCGTCGCTCGCGGCCTACGGGCAATACGGCGGCGAGGTGCCAGGTGCGGGAATCGTGACAGGCATCGGCATCGTTCATGGGCTGCCCTGCATGGTGATCGCCAATGACGCGACGGTGAAGGGCGGATCATTTTACCACGAGACGGTGCAAAAGCACATCCGCGCCCAGGAAATCGCGGCGGAAAACCGGTTGCCCTGCCTTTATCTGGTGGATTGCGGCGGGGCCTATCTGCCCGAGCAGGACCGGGTCTTTCCCGACGCCCGCCATTTCGGCAATTCCTTCTATCGCCAGACCAACATGTCGGCCAGCGGCTTGCCGCAGATCTCGGCCGTGTTCGGCGGCTGCACGGCAGGCGGGGCCTATATTCCCGCGCTGTCGGACGAGGTCATCATGGTGCGCGGCAACGCGCGCATCCATCTGGGCGGGCCCTCGATCGTCAAGGTGGCGATCAACGAAGAGGTCGATGGCGAAACGCTGGGCGGTGCCGAGATGCATAGCCGCGTCTCGGGCGTGTCCGACCATCTGGCAGAAGACGAATACCATGCGCTGGCGCTGATGCGCGACATCGTAGCAGAACTTGGTCCATCGCGCCCGATGCCGCCCGACGCAGCCCCCGCGCCGCCCGCGCATGATCCGTCAGAATTGCTCGGCATCATCAGCGCCGACCGCAAGCAGCCCTACGACATGCGCGAGGTTCTGCTGCGCATGATCGACGCGGGCGAGTTCCGCGAATTCAAGCCCGGCTGGGGTGAGACGCTGGTTTGCGGCACCGGGCGGATCCACGGCTATCGGGTCGGTATCCTGGCCAACAACGGCGCGCTCATGTCGGACAGTTCGCTGAAGGGGGCGCAGTTCGTCTCGATGTGCGACCAGCGCAATATCCCGCTACTGTTCTTGCACAACATCGCGGGTTTCATGGTCGGGACCGAGGCGGAGCGCGGCGGCATCGCCAAGAACAGCGCCAAGCTGGTCTATGCCATGTCGGTTGCCAAGGTGCCGCGATTGTCAGTCCTGCTCGGCGGATCCTATGGAGCGGGTAATTACGGCATGTGCGGACGCGGATTTGCACCGAATTTCCTCTTTGCCTGGCCGATGGCGGAGTTGGCCACCATGTCCGCGGACATCGCGACCAACGTGATGCAGGAGCTGCGCCGCCAGAAAGCCGGCGAACCTGAAAAGATAGAGACCGATCTTGCTGAGATCGAGACGCAGGTACGTGCCCAATATGGCGAACAGTCCGATCCGTATTACGCCACTTCGCGTCTATGGGATGACGGGTTGATCGAGCCCGGGCAAACCCGTGACATTCTAGGCCTGTGCTTGGCCGTCGTTTCTTCTGTCCCCAAGGTCGAGCGCCACACGCCCGTATTCAGAATGTGAGGTCGGTGAAATGACGACAACTTATGAAACCATCCGGCTTGAGACCGATGCGCGTGGCGTCGCCACCCTGACCTTGAACCGGCCGGACAAGCACAATGCCCTGAACGGCACGCTGATCACCGAACTTTGCCACGCGGCCGGGCGACTGGTATCCGATAAAAGCGTCCGTATCGTGGTTCTGACCGGTGCCGGCACTAGCTTTTGCGCTGGAGGGGATTTCAATTGGTTCGCCTCCAACGTCGAAAAATCCCGCGCCGAGCGGGTCGAACAAAGCGCCACGCTCGCGCATCTGTTGCGCCGACTGGACACGCTACAAAAGCCCCTGATCGGGCGGATCAACGGCCCGGCATATGGCGGTGGCGTGGGCATGATTTCGGTCTGCGACTATACCATCGGCGCAGAAGGCGCACGCTATGGCTTGACCGAAGTGAAACTGGGTCTGCTGCCCGCCAATATCTCGCCCTACGTGGTGGACCGCATCGGCAAGGTGCACGCGCGTGAAACCATGCTGTCGGGCGCGCTCTTCGACAGCGCGCGCGCCGAAAGGATCGGGCTACTCACCGAGGTCGTCGCCGCCGACGCGTTGGATGCCGCCGTTGAACGGGTGGTGCACGATCACCTTCAGGCAGCGCCCGGCGCGGTGGCGGATACCAAGGCACTGATCGCTTATGTCGCCAGTCACGATCTGGAAACCAACATGATCTACACCGCCGACCGTCTGGCCGACGCCTGGGAAACCGGGGAAGGCATTGAAGGCATCAACAGCTTTCTCAACAAGAGCGTGCCTTCGTGGAGAGTGAAATGAGTTTCACCCGCGTCCTGATTACCAACCGGGGCGAGATCGCCCGGCGCATCCAGCGCGGGTGCCGCAAGCTGGGGCTGGAAACGGTTGCGGTCTTTTCCGAGGCCGACCGCGACGCGCCCTTCGTAGCCGAGGCGGATCACGCTGTCTGTATCGGCCCGGCGGCTGCGTCTGAAAGCTACCTGAACGTCCCGGCCATCCTGGGGGCTGCGCGCGCCACGGGCGCGGGTGCGGTGCATCCCGGTTATGGCTTTCTGTCCGAGAACGCGGATTTCGCGGCAGCGGTCGAGGCCGCAGGTCTAGTCTTTATCGGACCGGAACCCGATGCCATCGCTCAAATGGGGTCCAAGATCGCGGCGAAGGCTGCGGCCGAGGCCGCAGGGGTGCCGGTGCTGCCCGGGTACAGCGGTGCCGATCAATCGGATTCACGCCTGCTGCAAGAGGCGGGCGCGCTTGGGGTGCCATTCCTGGTCAAGGCCAGCGCCGGCGGTGGCGGACGCGGGATGCGTCTCGTCACCGACATGGCCGACGCGCCCAAGGCCATCGCCTCTGCCCGGGCAGAGGCGCAGGGTGCGTTCGGCGATCCGGCGGTATTTTTGGAACGCTATGCGCTCCGCTCCCGCCATGTCGAGGTGCAGGTGCTGGGCGACACGCATGGCAACCTGGTGCATCTCGGCGACCGGGACTGTTCGCTGCAACGCAATCACCAGAAGCTTATCGAAGAGGCCCCCGCGCCGAATCTGCCAGACGATCTGCGCGAGCATATGCGCGCTGCCGCCGTGCGCCTTGCACAGGCGATCGGATACCGCTCTGCCGGAACGGTTGAATACCTATATGACCCCGAGCGCCGCGCCTATTACTTCCTTGAGATGAATACCCGCCTTCAGGTCGAACATCCCGTCACCGAGGCGATCACCGGAATCGACTTGGTCGAATGGCAGTTGCGCATCGCGCGGGGCGAGCGGCTGACTTTCCAGCAACCCGACGTACACTTCGAAGGCCACGCCATCGAAGTGCGCGTTGCCGCCGAAAACCCGGCCGAGAATTACCGCCCCGAAACCGGCAGGATCACGCTGTGGGTGCCGCCTTCGGGCGTGCGGCTGGATACGGGCGTCGGGGAAGGTTCAACTGTCGGCCATCACTACGATTCCATGTTGGCCAAGCTGATCATCCATGCGCCGGACCGGGCGCAGGCCATCCGCAAGAGCGTGGCCGCAATCGACGGCTTTGCCGTGGGCGGGCTGGGGCTGAACCTGGCGTTTCAGCGCGCCTTGTTAATTCATCCCGACTTTGCCGCGATCCGGCATCACACCGCCGGGCTTGGCGAGATGTTTGTGAACGGGTGGGCACCCCCCGCACCCGATGCGCAAAGCCGCGCGCTGGCCACACTGGCCCTGCATTTGCATCTGGTCCCGACGGCCGGGAACACCCCTTGGCAAGGTCTAGGTGCGTGGCGTCTGACCGCGCCCGCAGGCCGGCCCGGCGCTGCCTTCTATTGGGCCTTGGGCGACGAAGACCCGACCAGCGCGGCGGGCGATAAAAGGCATCTGACGATCAGATTGCCGGACGACACCCCTGTTACCGTCGAAGCGCCCGGCCTGACCGCCGACCGCCTGACAGGGCGCGTTGGCGGCGTGCCCTTTACCCGCGCCGCGCACCTGCGCCGCACGAAAAAACACTGGCAGGTGTTTCTGTCAACGCCGGATGGTATGGCCGGGTTTGCCATTGAAACGCTGGAGGACAGACACCTGCAACGCGCTTCGGGAAAGGTCGGCGGGGAAGACTTGCTTGTCGCGCCGATGCCCGGTGCAGTGGTCGAACTGCGGGTCGCGCCCGGCGATCGGGTCGCGGCGGGCGATACACTGGTGGTGCTTGAGGCGATGAAACTGCTGCAAAGCCTGGTCGCCCCGTTTGCGGGCATCGTAGCCGAAATCTACTGCGCCGCCGGCGACACCGTCGCCGGGCAAGCGCCCCTTGTAAAACTCGATCCAGAGGAAATCCAATGACCAAGCATGACATGATTGATGCGGCCACAAGCCCGTTCAGCGAGGACCTGAACATGATCCGCGCGCAGCTGCGCCGCTTCATCGAAACCGAAGTGACGGCCAAGGCCGACGCTTGGGAAAAGGATGGCATGGTGCCGCGTGACGTGCTGCGCCGGATGGGCGATCTGGGCGTGCTGGGCATGCGCTATGACGAGCAATATGGCGGCGCAGGGCTAAATGTGATGTCCAGCGTCATGCTGGCCGAGGAAGCGGGTCGCTCCACCTTCGGCGGGTTTTCGGCCACGGTTCTGGTCCATACCGACATGGCCTCGCCGCATCTTGAAAACGCCGGTACGCCCGAACAAAAGGCGCGCTGGATGCCCTCGATCACCTCGGGCGAAAAGATTGCCGCAGTGGCCGTGACCGAACCGGGCGCCGGGTCTGACGTGGCGGGGATGCGCACGCGCGCGGTGCAGGACGGATCGGACTGGGTGATCAACGGCACCAAGATGTTCATCACCAACGGCGTGCATGGCGACATCTATTTCGTCGGCGCCAAGACCGACCCGGACGCCAAGGGCTCGCGCGGGATCACCATGTTCACGGTCGAAAAGGGCACGCCGGGGTTCTCTGTCGGCCGGGCGCTGAACAAGACCGGCTGGCTGTGCTCGGACACCGCCGAACTGATCTTCGAGGATGTGCGCATCCCGGCAGAGAACGTGCTGGGGGAGGTGAACCGGGGCTTCTACTCGGTGATGAAGAACTTCCAGAACGAACGGATCGTGCTGGGTGCAATGGCCTGCGCCGAGGCGCAATCCGCACTTGAAATGACTGTGGATTACGTCAAGCAGCGCAAGGCTTTCGGTGGTGTGCTGTGGGACAAGCAGGCAGTGCGCCAGCGATTGGCCGATTGCCAGACCCGGATTGAAGCGGGACGTCAGCTTACCTATCACGCTGCGTCACTAGATGCCGCGGGCCGCGATTGCGTCAAAGAAGTATCGATGGTCAAGGCCTATTGTGGCGAGCTGGTAAACAGCGTGCTTTACGACTGTGTCCAGTTCCATGGCGGTATGGGCTATATGCGGGGAACACCCGTGGAACGCATGTCGCGCGATGCCCGTGTCCAGGCCATCGGCGGCGGTGCCACCGAGGTCATGCTCGAAGAGGTCGCCAAGCGGATGTGAACTCACCATTACAAAAACCATATCAACGACCAACTGACACAAGGACTAACAAAATGAATTTGGAATCTACTCAACGCCAACCACTCGCAAGTCTGTCCCGAGAGTTCGCAACTATACTCATCGGCACCATTCTTCTGACACTCTCCGCGAAAATCGTGGTTCCTTTCTACCCGGTTCCGATGTCGACCCAATCCCTAGCAGTCCTGGGCCTTGGACTTTTTCTGGGTCCAGTTCGCGGTGGACTTGTTGTAGTAATCTACCTTCTGGAAGGCGCGCTTGGCCTTCCGGTTTTCGCTGGCACGCCTCCCGCGCCGGCCGGATTGGTCTATATTGCCGGCCCCACAGGCGGATACTTGATTGGGTTCGCACTCGCAGCGGCTGCCGCTGGATGGATGGTTCAAAAGTTGAGAGGGTTTCAGCCTGCATTCAGAGCAACTGTCGCTGTACTTTTCGGTTCCATGCTTATGTACTGCGCAGGGCTCTTCTGGCTGGGCGGCTTTATCGGCTATGGAGAAAAATTGATGAACGCCGGGCTTTACCCGTTCCTGCTTGGAGATCTGGCCAAGGCGGCAATTGCTGTGGTGCTGTATACAGGGTTCCAAAATCGGGGCCGTGTTTGAACGCTGGGCTTCGTTGCTTTGTTCCAGTGCCGGGTTCGACCGGCGCTGAAAACCAGCTTGAGGATTCCGAAACTGTGCAAGAGCAAGAGGCGGAGCTGCATGATACGGATTGTTCGCAATCAACACATGGTCGTAAAGAATGACAAGAAACAACATGTTTTACGGTGAGCCTGACCCTCCTCGTGCGCGGGGCGTAGAGGTGGCCGAGGGAATCCTAAGGATCGTTGCCAACAATCCCGGGAAGATGACCTATCACGGGACGAATAGCTATATCATTGATACTCCTGACGGTCGGTTCATTATCGACCCCGGTCCAGCAGAAGACAGTGCACATTTCGAAGCAATCGTCGAGAATTTGGGAGCCAACCCTGCCGGAATTCTCCTGACACATCACCATTCCGATCATTTCGGGGCCGTGCCGGCATTGCGCGAACGTACAGGTTTGCCGGTTTATGTTTCGCGCGCATTTCCTGACGATGCGTTTCAACCTGACGGCTTTTTGAAAGACGGGCAGGTGATCGCTGGTCTTACTGTCCTGCACACACCTGGTCATGCGAGCGATCACCTCTGCTTCGCGAGGCCGGATGGAGTACTTTTCACAGGCGATCACGTGATGAGTTGGAACAGTTCTATAGTCAGCCCCCCTGACGGCAACATGCGCGATTACTGCACCCAGCTTCAGCGGCTAATCGATCGCAACGATAAGGTCAGCCTGCCGGGTCACGGACCTGTACTCCGGGACCCGGGACCGTACGTCAAACGGTTGCTCGCCAACCGGATGCGTCGTGAGTCGGAGATTCTCGCGCACCTCTCAAGTACCTCCGACTCGCTCCAGAATATCGCCACTTCTGTTTACAAAAAATCTGACCCGCATATTGCAATGGCCGCCGAACGAAATGCCGCGGCGCATCTGGAGAAGCTTCTTTCAGAATCCCGGGTGGTTCAGGACGAAGGGATCTGGAGATTGCCTTAACATAAAACGAATTATGCGTATTCTTAATGTGCCCGGGGGCACATTCTAAACTGGGTTGCGGCAAATCCCCTATCTTGCTGGAAAGCAAGCAGAATTGGAGCGTGGCTGTGGGACTGATGATCATGAGCGAGCGCGAGCTGAACTGTATTGATGTATTGGGCCAAGTGACCCTATGCGGATGACAGCTGTGACGGCGGCCAACGCTCTGGGACTGAGCGACTGCATCTCGCCAGTTTTTCTTAATTTGATTTTCTGCGGACAAGTTTGATGACTGAACCGATTGGAACTCACTCAATGGGAATGCTAGCCTTGCCACAATCTGGCAAAGATAGGATTAGGGCAGAATGGACGACCACCTGGACCTTGAGCGACTGGACCAGTTCCTGTGCTCCGACGACAGCCCCGAAGACAGCATGATGTTGTCCGATATGGATGGCTTTCTGCACGGGATCATTTGTTCTCCCGTATTCATTCCGTCCGAGGAATGGATTCCTTTGGCGCTAGGTGCAGATCCCGCAGAGATTCCTGCTTGGGTTCTTCAAGACATCGGTGACCTCTACAGCGGAATCGAAAACGGGCTGAAGACCGATCCGCGCGTGACTGAACCGATCTTCTGGCTGGCTTCGGAAGGACATGTGATTGCCATGGATTGGTGTGAGGGGTTCATGCAGGCAGTCTCTCTCCGTCCAAAAGAATGGCTCAGATTGACGGAAAGCGGTACTGACGGGCATCTGATGGCCCCAATCCTCATCCACCTGCTGGACGAGGGTGGCAACTCCGTCATGGGCATAGCGCAAGAAGATCTCAATGCCGCTCTCGCCGAAGCGGCTGATGCCATTCCCGAAGCCGTTGAAGGTATTTTTTCCTACTGGAAAGCCACTGATCAGTTATAAGAGCTTGGGTTCAGTACAGATCAATCCAAAGCCCGTGCGACTGTTTAATTTCCAAGCATGGACTTGGAAGTGAGTAAGCGCGACGTTGCGGCCCTATGCTGCGAGGCTTGACGGCTGGTTGAAGCGCCATGGCATGAGGTCTTCGATACCGCTTTGTGGGTGACCGTCGAGGATGGCGCGCAGTGTGGCGGCGAGATAGTCGACCGGGTTCACGTCGGACATCTTGCAGGTAGCGACCAGCGAGGCGAGCATAGCCCAGTTTTCGGCGCCGACTTCATTCCCGGCGAAGAGTGCATTTTTTGTATGCGACGGCCACGCGCCATTGATTTCGCGCTTGCGCGTTGCCGCGATGGGGTGAAGCCGAGTAACCGTCCGGTGAAGCTGCCTACGTTTTCTTTGGCTTCCATTTCTTTGCGAGCTTGAAGACTTCGGAGCGGAGTTCGTCGGCGTCGGGGACATGCGGATCGAATGGCCCGCCCGCCCATTCTGTTAGG
>NZ_VKDF01000018.1 GCF_007096355.1 Paracoccus sp. M683
ACGCGGCGCGACAATCAGAAACGAAAGAGGAACTTGCCAGCGACAATCAAGATGCTATCGTCGAAGACGCCGCGACATAGAATCTCATCCAGATCGTCGCGCGCGTCTCACCCAGATTGTCGCGCTATAGTTTCGTCGCTTGTCGGCCAATGAAGCTGTAGAACTCCCAACCACGGTCTGTGCACTCGCCAGTTGCAGTTCAAGCCGGTCGCAGCACAAGCTGACAGGACGCGACGACGAGGCCCAGTTCATTGATTCGACTGCAACAACGCCCTTTGCTTGGTTTCCTGATTGACCCCTTCGGGATGTCTGCTCGTGCCATGGCGCTAGACGGGGATCACATCAGGATCACGCGACGCGGTCAGGTTGCGACCGTGTCACTGCAGGCGCTGACCCGTGCACCAGTTCTCCGGAAAGGGATGCTCGGAACTGCGCTGACCTTAAAGTCGCAGGAGCATAACAATGTCACGCTGAAGGGGGCGGGGCACGTCGCAGCCAGGGAGTTCGCGGAAGAGGTCAAGGAAGCCTGGACGCGCGTCAATCTCGCAGCCCTTGAGAAGGAAGCGGCGCGGCTGGACAGAGTTCTTGCCGGGGTGCTGAGACTAGCGGCACCGCCGCACTATCCCTCGGCGTGCAAGATCGCGCCGCTCTTGGATGACGCCAAGGCTCTGGATGCATCGCTTCTGTCAAAGCTGAATGCCGAGGCCATCGGTCCAGAGGTCGCGGCGCGCATCGCACCGGTCCGAAAATTCGCCGCCGACCCGCGATCAGCACGGGCGAATGCCATCGCCGCCTTCGTCACGGCCGAACTGGACCGTTGGAAGGAGTTCTTCGACACTATCGAAAGCAAGCCGCTGACCCCGGAACAGCGCCTTTCGGTTGTCGTCGACGAGGATGCGACTCTGGTCCTTGCCGGGGCGGGATCCGGAAAGACCAGCGTCATCACCGCCAAGGCAGCCTATCTGGTCAAGGCGGGCATCCGCCAGCCGGAGGAAATCCTGCTTCTGGCCTTCGCGAAGAATGCGGCCGAGGAAATGTCGGAACGGGTCGAAGCCCGATCCGGCGTGCCCATCGTCGCGCGGACCTTCCACGCGATTGCCTATGACATCATCGGGATCGTCGAAGGGTCAAAGCCCGCCTTGGCGGATCATGCCACCGACGACACCGCCTTCTCTAACCTTATCAAGCAGATCCTGAAGGACCTGGTCTACCGCCTTTCAGAGGTGTCGAAGGCGATCATCCAGTTCTTCGCGCATTTCCTGGTCGAGCCCAAGACGGAATGGGACTTCAAGACCAAGCATGACTTCTACACCCACATGGAAGCCCAAGACCTGCGGACGCTGCAGGGCGAGAAGGTCAAGAGCTACGAAGAGCTGCAGATCGCCAACTGGCTTTACGAAAACGGCGTCGAGTACGAGTACGAGCCCCTCTACGAACACAAGGTTTCCGAGATCGGCAGGCGCGATTACCAGCCCGATTTCCGATTGACCGAAAGCGGCATCTACATCGAACATTTCGGGGTGCGGCGCGAGAAGGCGCGGGACGGCAGCGAAAGACTGGTCACGGCGCCCTTCGTGGACCGCGACGAATACCTGGCGGGCATGGACTGGAAGCGGAGGGTCCACGCCGAGCATCAGACCACCCTGATCGAGACCTACAGCTATGAACGGCAGGAGGGCCGCCTACTGATCGGCCTCGCCGAGAAGCTGGCACCGCACGTCACCCTGAACCCCCGACCGGTCGACACCATCTATGACCGGATCGTCGAGCTGAAGCAGGTCGATGACTTTTCCAAGCTGCTCGGAACCTTCCTGCGCAAGTTCAAGAGCGGCGGCTACAGCCTGCAGGACTGCGAGACCAAGTCAGATCGGATGAAGCTGGGCAAACGCGCCCGGGCATTCCTCGACATCTTCGCCCCGGTCTTCGAGGAATATCAGAAGCGTCTGGAGGGCCGGATCGACTTCGAGGACATGATCCTCCGCGCCGCACGCTATGCAGAGGACGGCCGCTATGTCAGCCCGTTCCGCCATATCCTGGTCGACGAGTTCCAGGACATCTCTCAAAGCCGGGCGCGGTTGGTGAAGGCGCTGAAGGCCCAGCATCCGGATGTGCGCGTCTTTGCCGTGGGTGACGACTGGCAATCCATCTTCCGCTTCGCGGGGTCCGACATCCACTTGATGCGCCATTTCGGGCGGGAGTTCGGGGGGCGCTTCGATGGCGAGACTGGCGTGCACAGAACCGTCGATCTCGGCCGCACCTTCCGGTCGGTCGACCAGATCGCCTTTGCTGCCCGAACCTTCGTTCTGCGGAACCCCGCCCAGATCGACAAGAGGATCGTCCCGGCTGGAACCGCCACCGAACCGGCGATCAGGGTCGTCTCCGTGTCCAAAAGCGAGGACGAGGGGAAACTCAACGAGGTGCTTGCCGCCCTGTCTGCCGCCGCGGCGCTCGGGGCAAAGCCCGCGACGGTATTGCTCCTTGGCCGCTATCGTTTCAACGAACCGGACATGCCGGGTCTGCGGCGCCGCTTCCCGCGGCTGAAGATCGAATTCAAGACCATCCATGCGTCGAAGGGGCTGGAGGCCGACCACGTCGTCCTGCTGAACGCCGATAGCGGGCGCATGGGGTTCCCGTCAGAGATCGTCGACGACCCGCTCCTGTCGCTGGTTTCGCCGGAGGAGGAGGCGTTCCAGAACGCAGAGGAGCGGCGCGTCATGTATGTGGCGATGACGCGGGCCCGCCATACCCTGACGATCCTTGCCTCGAACGCCCGACCGTCGTCCTTTGTGACCGAGCTTCGGAAAGACCCTGCCTACGGGATTTCAATAGCCCCAGGGGCCGAACCCGAGGCTCATGTCTGCGGTGAATGCGGCGGACGATTGCTGGGCGTGACCGGGCAGGATGGTCGCATCTGGTATCGCTGCGAGCATGTCCAGCACTGCGGAAATCTGCTCCCGGCCTGCCCATCCTGCGGCACGGCCCTGCCACGCCTTGCCGAGGGAGCGGGCGAGGTTCGATGCGGGTGCGGTGCCAGCTATCCGACGTGTCCGGAATGCGAAGATGGCTGGCTGGTCGAACGCAGCGGCAGTTTCGGCAAGTTCCTCGGCTGCGTGCGCTATCCGACCTGTACCGGGAAAGCGAAAATCTCGAACGGCGATCAGACCACCATCCCCAAGCCACGGCGCCGGAAAAGGGTCTGACGCCGAGCGAGTAGCATCCAAGATTTCACTGGCACGCGCGCGCTTGATCACGCAACACGGCGTAGTCGCTTAGCATCCGGACGACGACGGCCCCTTCCGGCAACGCCTCGACCTCATCGGCGGCCCGCGCTTGATCTGCTGCGGTGTACTCGACCACAGGCGGGCAGGGCGCGCTGGTCTCAGAACCTGCCGTCGCGCAGGCGCTCAGCCAAAGCATCGCGATCAGCAGGGCGGCGGGCGGCGGCGTCGAGCATCTGGCGGTGGATGGCATCGTTTCTCTCTTGGGCATCAAGCCGTTCGGCGGCGCGCCCGGCGCGTTCGCCTGCGCGACGCAAGTTGAACAGGAACAGCAGGATCGCTGCGGCGGTGAGGACCAGACCCAGCGCTTTGCGCGCCGGGCCATGTGTGAGGAGCCAGCCGATCACCGCTGGCCCCGTTTCCAGTCGTCGAGCCGGGCGTGGATGGTGACGGCGATACCGATCAGCGCGATGGCGATCAGCACCCAGCGCAGGCTGTCGAGGTAGGGGACCAGCGGCTGGATCGTGGTCTGCGTTTCGGCAAGAAGGTCCTGCAACACTTCCACCCCGGCCGCGCCGACGGTGGCGAAACCCGCCGTCCCGCCACCGCGCAGGGTGCGGCTTTCCGACAGGACTTCGCGCGCGGGCGTCAGTTCCGGCGCGAAGGGCACGGGCCGCGCCGGGAAGGGATCGCCCCAGGACCGGGCAGGCCCGAGGTCGATGTGCATGAAGCCCGAGCGGGGGTAATGGCCGAAGCCGAGGAAGCCCACGGCCCGCGCCGCTGCCTCGAAGGTCACCGGATCGTGGTTCGACATGGCGATGTCGAAGGCGGTGCCCTGCATGTGCTTCGAGGCCGGGGCACCGCCGACGGCGCGGTTGTGTTCCGGGCTGCGATAGGCGGAGCGGATGATCAGCGGCTTGCCCAGCCGGTCGCGCAGGGCCTGCAGCTTGTCCATCGCTTCGGTGTTGATCTTGATCGCGCCGGTGCCGCGGCAGGCGATCTCGGCGGCCGAGAAGTTCGGCCAGCGCCACGTGTTCGCGGGCACATCGCGCCAGTGGGGGTAGGTCAGGGTGGGCATGGTCAGTTCTCCAAATGAAAAACCCGCCTCTTGGGCGGGGGATGTGGTCGTCGTGGTGTGGTCGCCAGGCGGTCAGTCTGATCGGCCGCGCTGGAAGGCGTCGAACAGCATGTCCCGCATCGAGCGGATGTCGGTCTCGATCCGGTCGAGGCGGTCGCCATCAGCCTTGCGGTCCTCGCTGCGTTGGCGGTCGATGCGGTCGCGGTCGGCGATCAGTTCCCTGTCGAGGCGATCCAGCAGAGCCTCGTTGGTGAAGGCCTTCCTCGTGATCGCCGCGATCAGGGCCATGGTGCCGCCAATGAGGGCGGTCAGCGCGGCGGTGATCCCGTGGTCCCGAAAGGCCCGCGCGACCTCCCCGGCGAGAGTGGTCTGGTTATCCATCATGGTCCTTTCCGGCCACGGGCGTGGCGCTTCAGTAATCCGTCTCGACGTAGACGCCGGAGCAGTCGTAGGCGACGGCCGCGGCGGTGCTGCCGTTGTTGAGGTAGTTGCGCGGGCTCAGAAGCTGGGTCGCCGCGGGCATGTCGGTGGTGATTGTGGCCTCCGCCACCGCGCCCGAGACTTCCTCGACCACGCGGATCCCGACCGCGCTGTCGTTCGGGGCCGCGGCGATGTAGAGCGTCAGGACATTCGTCGTGCTGGCCACGGGGAAGCCCGCGCCGAGGTCGATCAGCGTCGGCGCGCCCGCGCCGTCATTGTGGACGATCTGCCAGTTGGCATGGGTGCCGCGCTCGAACCCGATGCCCAGCGCGTTGACGACGGCCGAGAGCGTGAGGGTGGTCGATAGCGCCGCGACCGATCCGAGCAGACCGAAGAACCCCATGCCGGTTGCCTGCAGCGTGACCATCGACAGCCGGTTCACATAGGTGAAACCGCCAAGGCCATCGGCATTGCCGCGCCAGCAGACCCAGCCCGCGGAGCGTTCCTCGGCCGCCGCCCCGGCCGTGGCCGCCGAGGTCATCCGCCAGCGGCGCATGGAGGTGGAGAGGTTGGTCGTGGCCAGCGTCGGCGTCGCCGCCGTGCCGACGGCCGTGCGCGGCATGCCGTTGGTGTTGATCGTGGTGCTGGTCGATGGCGCCCATGTCGCGATCCGGTTGACCCCGAAATGCGGCTGGAGTGGGAAGTGGCGGCCCGAGGGGCGCTCGACATCGAGCCATCCCATCCCCGCGCGGTCGCGGGCATAGAGCGCGAGTTTGCCTGCGGGCGGCGGCGAGGGGACGGCATCATGGGCGGGCAGGACGACCGGTTCGGCCAGTTCGACGCGGCCGCTGCTGCGGTCGATCCTGAAGGCATCGAAGAAGGCGGAACCATCCGGGCTGACCTTGAAGCTGAAGTCGTCGTTGCCCAAGAGACCGATCAGGGCACGGGCGGAGAAGCCGGTCTTGAACGCAAAGGCCGCGTCATTGGCTGGAACGGCCTTGTTGACGGTCGCCTCGATACCTGCACCTGCATTGTTCAGCAGAACGGCCGGTGTGTTGACCGACATCCGGTTGTAGCTGTCGGCCGTGGCCCCGCCGAGGCCGAGCAGTTGCGCGGTCAGGTTTGCCTGCGGCATACCGACCTGCGTGACGGCATTGGCGAAGGTGACCGTGGGCGTGTTCACCACCGTGGTGCCGCCCGCGCCAGCCGTCGCAGAGCCGATGTTCACGACCGTGGTCGATCCGGAGGCGCCGCCGGTGCCTAGGTTCACGGTCTTGGTGACGCCGGTGGTCGTGGCGCCGGTGCCCATTCCGTAGTTCGCGGTCGTCGTGGCCGTGCCGATGCTGGCGGACGCTGCCGAGACGGTGACCGTGCCCGAGGCGGTCAGAGTCCCCGAAAACGTCTTGTTGCCGGAGAAGGTCTGCGTGCCCGCGAGGATCGCCAGCTCCGACGAGGTGTTCGGCAGCGTGAAGCTGCGCGTGGTCCCGGCGCTGATGCCCGCCAGCGAGAAGGTGGCCTTCTTCGTTGGGTCCGCATCGTTGACCAGGCTGAACACCGCGTCCGAGACGTCGCGCGGCTCGCCGACCACTTCCCAGGCGCTGCCTGTCCAGACGAGGAACAGGCCTTCCGCCGCGACCCAGACCATCCAGCCAGTGTGAGGGACGAGGCGGATCCACGCGCCGTCCACCCAGAAGGCGATGTTCAGGTCCCACCCTGCCCAGAGACCCGTTCCGCCTGAGGCTACAATGTGCCGGTTGCCGTCCGCGGGGCTGGCCGGGGGTGTGGTGCGCGTGCGGTCGAGGACCGAGAGCTGCACCATGGCATCGAGCAGGCGCAAAGCCTCGTTGTGGGTGACATGCTTCTGCGCCTGCGCCGCCAGGAGATAGGGCAGGCCCAGATGGGTCGTGGTGTCGGACATGGGGTTCCCGTCAGAACTGGAGGGTCACGGCGGCAGGCGTGCCGCGGCCGAGGCGGTTCGAAAGCTGGAAGATCCGGAGCGCCAGCGTCTGGCCGGGCCCGAGCGGTGCGCCCAAATCGGCGGTCTGCTGCGCGGCGGTGTAGAGGATGGAGGTCGTGGTGCTGGTCAGCGTGCGCTTGACGGCGGCCCCGTCGAGGATCTGCACATCGTAGCTTTCCACGTCCTCGGCCAGCGGCACCTCGACCTGCTCCCAGGCATCGGCGACGAGCGCCCGGGACCGCCGCGTCCAACGGATCGTCAGATCGCCCGGGTTGCGGGCCGTTCGCCACGGCTGCTCGACATGGACCGGGGCGAAGGGAACAAGGCCCCGCCCGGTCGGCGTGAAGCCCAGCGCAGCATAGCTGTCATCCGTGACGGAACGCGCGGCCGGGCCCACGCGCCAGTTCCATGGCAGACCAAGGTCGGCCTCGGGTATGGGCAGGGATGCCAACGTCGTATCCAGTACAACGACCCGCGCACCAGCCGGGGCCGGATTGCCCATCGCATGTTCCGTTCCGCGCTGGCCGCGCAGGAGCCGGGTCAGGCTGTACCTGCTCGGCGCGATCAATTCGGCCGCGCCCGCCTGGACGATCTCCCATTGGCCAGCGGCACTCTCGACCGCCAACGCATTCGCCCCACCAAACAGTACGACGTCCGTCACGCTTTCCAGCGTCCCGGACAGCAGATCGACAACCAGCGCATTGCCCAGATCGAAGCGCGAGGTCGGCCCCGGAAAGAAGTCAAAGGCCAGCATGCCGATCCGCGCCCGACTGCCGAAGGTGGTCAGCAACGCGAACCCGTCGGTGGATGCGCTGCGGAAGACGGCGATCTCGCCGGGCCAGGGGCTGGCATGCGCGGCGATCAGGGGGCGATGGGCGGACTGGTCCTCGGAAATCTGCGGCAGGTCCAGCATCACCACTTCCGGCGTCCCGAAGACGACGGGGCTGGCGAGCGAGGCCGGGCGCGGATCGCCGGGCGGCAGATCGTAGGCTGCCCGGTCCTGACGCACCGCCTCGATTACCCGCGCTTCAGCATCGGCGACGGACACCAGCCGGAACTCGACCTCCCGGCCGTCGTGCGCCAACCTGATCACGTCGGCGGGATCGAGGGCCAAACGCGAGGGCGGCAGGCGGAAGGTGGCGCTCTCCCTTCCGATCCAGGCTTCCATCAGCGCGCGGCGGCAGCGGCGTTCGGCCTCCTCGGGCGGGATCGCCATCGGGAAGGACTCGGATGCGATGCGCGTCGTGTCGACGGTGATGCGGCGAGCCTCGACCAGCGCCGCGTCGTAGTCCTCATCCGCCCGCGCGACCTGCCACTTCAGCGCCTGCGGCAGTTCGGTCTCCTGGCCGCGCGTCAGCTCGAAGGCATCGCCTTCCCGGCTGGCGACCAGATCGTCTATGGCCAGCGTGGCGACCGAGGCGCGGCCGCGCATGACGAAACGGATTACGCCTTCGGTCTCGATGGCATCGAAGCCGAAGTGGCGTGCCAGCGTGGAAATCGACGCGCGCGGACTTTCCAGCGCGCCGATCACATAGCCCTCGACCGCGCCCCAGAGGCCGGAAACGTCGATCAGGTTCTCCGCTAGCCCAGAGCGCAGGCAGAGGTGCCGCACGAGGGCCGCCAGTGACACCGCGCCCAGCCGCCCGGTCAGCCAGTGCCCGAGCCGCCAGTTCGGGCCGTCCGTCCAGATGCCGGTCAGTTCGGGGAAGAACGGATAGGGCCGCGTGTCCCAGGTCCAGGCGGCACATTCGGGGACATGTACCATCCGGCCGCCGTAGAAGGACGACGTCGGGTTGTTGGCGCCCTGACCCCACCAGAGATAGCTCGCCTCGAGATAGGCGCGCTGGATCGCGTCGTCCCGCCAGCCGCGCGAGAAGTAAGGCGTGAAGCTCTCGGACGACTTCGGGTCGAAGAAGACGTTCGGCTGGTTCGTGCCCCGGTCGATGGCGGGGCACCCCAGTTCCGTGAACCAGACCGGCTTCGATTGCGGCACCCATGCCGTGGGCGTGCCGCTCTCCACCCCGCCCGGACGGTTGAAATGAGGGTTCGACCACCAGGCGCGGAGGTCCTTGTAGCGGAACACCCAAGGCTTGCCTGCTGCGCCGTCGGTGATGGGCGTGCGTATCTGTGCCGACCGGTCGGCGGCGCTGGCATAGAACCAGTCGAAGCCTTCGCCGCCCGCGATGTTGGCCTGAAGGTAGCCGCGATCATGGATCGCGGGCCAGCCCTCGAGGGCATCGGCGTGGTCGAAGCCGTCGCGCCAGTCCGAGAGCGGCATGTAGTTGTCGATGCCGATGAAATCGATGTTGGCGTCGGACCAGAGCGGGTCGAGGTGGAAGAACACGTCGCCACTGCCGTCACCGGGCTGGTGGCCGAAGTATTCCGACCAGTCCGAGGCATAGCCCACCTTGGTGCCCGCCCCGAGGATCGCCTTCACGTCGGCCGCCAGCGCCTTGAAGGCGGTGACGGCCGGATAGGTGCTGGCGCTGGAGCGGATCGTCGTCAGGCCCCGCATCTCGGTGCCAATCAGGAAGGCATCGACACCTCCCGCCACAGTGCAGAGATGGGCGTAATGCAGGATCATCCGGCGCAGGCCCCAATCGCCGGAAGGGCCGGTCCAGCTGACGGTGTCGCCCGCAATGGCGAACTGCGCCGGGGCGGCAGCGCCGAAGAAGCTGGAGACCTGCGTCGCTGCAGCGGCGGTCTTGTCGGCCGTCCCGGCATAGCCCGCCGCCGGGGAGCAGGTGATCCGGCCGCGCCAGGGGAAGCTGGGCTGGCCGGGCGTGGCGGCATTCGCGCTGTAGGGGTTCGGCAGCGTGTTGTCGGGCGGCACGTCCATCAGCAAGAACGGATAGAAGGTGACGCGCAGCCCCCGCGCCTTCATCTCGCGGATCGCCTGCACCACCGCAAAATCCGCAGGCGTGCCGCCATAGACCGGCCGGTCTTCGGCATCGCGGCTGACGAGATGGGCGGCCGAGCGGGAAACCCCGTTGACCGTCCAGACCTTGGGGCTGGTGACCTTTGTCGCCACTTCGACGCCGGGCTTGATCGTGCAGTTGCCCGCACGCAGGTCGTTGCCAAACCAGGCGACGACGAGACTGACGCTCTCGACCGCCGGGGCCATGGCCTGAAGGCGATCCAGCGCCACGACGATGTCAGCCTCATCGGGCAGCGCGTTCAGGTTCTCGGCCGATGTGGTGCCGCCGGTCGTCTGGCCGAAGACCGTGGTCGTGGCGCCGACCGTCTTCCGGACAGCCTCCGTCGCATAGGTGAACTCGCCCGATGCCGGGATCATCGTCACCGCCTTCACGAGCCCCTCGGCCGTGTCGGGGTCGGCCAGCGGCCGGAAGACCTCGAACGAAAGCTGCGGCAGGCGGTTGCCGTATGTGGAAAGCGCCAGTTCCTCGAAGACCACATAGGCTGTGCCGCGATAGGCGGGAGTGTTGGCCGCCCCCATCTTGGCCTTGATGAAGGGATCGGCGCCCTGCGTCTCGTTGCCGGGATACCAGCGCCAGGTGATGCCGGTCATGTCGAGCGGCTTGCCATCGGCCCAGATGCGGCCGATGCCGGTGATCGGCCCCTCGCAGAGCGCCACGGCGAAGCTGGCGTAGTACAGATACTCGGTCGTCTGGACCCGGCCGCCGCCACCGCCCTTGCCGCCGCCTTGCGTCGTGGTCCTGGTCTCCTCGCGGAAATCGGTCGCCCAGATGATATTGCCGCCGATGCGCATGCGCCCGTAGAGGCGCGGGATGATCGCGCCCTCGGTAGCCGAAGTGATGCGTAGGCTGTCGAGGCGCTGACCCTCGATCTTCTGTGCGGGCGCAAGCGAGGACACGATCCAGCTGTCGACGACCGATCCGATGGTGGAGCCGATGAAGCCACCGATGGCAGCGCCAGAAAAGCCGAGGATCGCGCCGCCAAAGGCCCCGCCGATAGCGGAACCGATGGCGCCGAGGACAAGCGTGGCCATTGGAAAACTCAGCGTGCGGGGAAAAGGAAGGCGAAAGCGATGCGGCGTCGCCATGCGGGCGTCAGCGGTTCCTCGATCACGCCGAGGCGCTCGTAGGCGTGAAGGAATGTGTCGGGACCGGTCAGGATGCCCACATGCTTGGCGATGGCGCGCGGCACCATGCGGAACAGGACCAGCGCGCCGGGTCGGGCGTCGGATGGATCAAGTTCCGGCATCATCCGTCGCGCCCCATCCGCCAGCACTTCGCGCGGCCCAGTCTCGCCCCAATCCCGGCTGTAGGGCGGGATGGGAAAAGGCTCAGGCCCCACCACCTCCCGCCAGATGCCGCGCGCGAGGCCGAGGCAGTCGCAGCCCACCGCGCGCAGGCTGGCCTGGTCGTGATAGGGCGTGCCGAGCCAGGATCGGGCAGCGGTGATGACACGGGCGGGATCGGCGGTCTTCACAGTACCGCCCCCTCGTGGCCGCCGTCCTTCGTGGCGTAGCGCAGCACGGCGTCTTGGCCCGGGATGTGCGGGAACCCTCGGAAGTTTGCGACATTGGCGAACTTCGTGCCACAAGTGGCGATCCGCTTGTCGCAACCCGCCCGGACCACGAAGGCATCCATCGCCGTGATCGGGCGCACTGGCGCTTCCAGCAGGGTCAGGATCGCCACCCCGTCGACGAGGTCATGCGACAGCACCTCGACACTCCGCCCGGCGTTGGCACCGGTCGACCATTCCACCAGTCCGAAGGCGAACCAGCCCGCCGCGAAGGAACCGAGGCCGGATGCGGTGAAGGCCCGGTCGCGCAGCACATCGATGATCGCGCCGCTGCCCTTGAAGGCCGGGGCCTCGAGGTTCACGCCGCAGCGCGCATCGCCCAGCGCGGCGTCGCAACTGGCCTGGAATGTCCGCCCGACGGTCTGGCCGAGGATATGGGCCAGTGACCGGACCTCCGCCACGAAGGCGAGCCTCCCGCGCCGGATCTGGCCTATGGCCCCGCGCCGAAGGAGTAGGCGCTGCGCCGGAGCCGACCAATTCACCCGCCAGACCTCGACAGACGCATTGTCCCATCGGCCATCGAGGATGTCGGTCTCGGTGATCCGGTCAGACGACAGCACACCTTGCGCATCCTGCGCGTCGACGGACAGGTCGGAGCCGGATCGGACCTCGGAGGCCGTCAGACCGCTTTCCGGTTCGAACTCGGTCCCGTCGAACGACAGGGTCCGGTCGTGGTCGGTGAAGCCAAAGGTCACGCCGTCCGCACGGGTGATCCGCCAGCACCAGGACAGGGTGGTCGTGCCGTCGTCGAGATGAGACTGCAGCGCCGGGTTCAGGGCTTTCATGTGCGGATTTCCACGAGGGGGATCGAGGTGATCGACCCGAGGCGTTCGAGGTCGAGGGTGACGTCGAGGACATCGGTGTCGAAGCGAACGGGGACGTCGAATTCGAAGCCTGCGGTGATGGCCACGCCCGCGGCCGGGGCGGTGGTGAAGGTGATGAGGCCGGTGGTCGTGGAAACCGACCAGCCGGAGGCCAACGGCGTGCCATTCAGGGCGATGGTGACCGTCCCGGCGACAGGCTTGGTGATGGCCCGCGTCCAGGACTGCGCGCCCGAGGTGTAAGGTTTGGCCAGTTGGAACTGTGCGGCCGCCCCGTTGCCGGTGCCGATGGGCTGATCGGTCGGACCGGGCGTCTGCGATGGAAGGCAGGACTTGAAGTCGGCCCAGTCCTTGAAGCGGAAGCCATGCAGGCGGCCGTTGCGGGCCTCGAAGAAGGCGACGACAGCCGCGAGGTCATCGGCACGGCGGACGCCATAGGCGACGTCGTAGCGGCGGCGCGAGTTGGCCCAGCTGGCGTTGCGCTCCTCGGCCCCGCTTGCGAGTTCGACGATCTGGGTGCGCCGTTCGGGGCCGCCCCGCGCCCCGCGGCTGATGTTGTCCGGAAAGCGAACTTCATGGAAGGCCATCACATCCCCCTTCGGCCCAGCGACACGGCGCGGGCGATGTCGCTGGCGACCTGCGTGCGGGATTGCCGGAAACTCTCGGCGTCGCGGGCGTTGATCGTGACGTTGACGGTCGAGGCACCCGCCTGGCCGTACCCTGCCGCTTCCTGGCGCGAGAGAACCCGCTCGCCCCGCTGCAGGATCGCGGGCACTTCGTCGGGGCGTAGCCCGGCCCAGCCGCCGTTGTGCATGCGCGGCGCTCCCGCAAAGGCCAGCGCCGGGACCATCCGGCCGGGACCAGGGGCGCCGACCTTCCCGCCCGAATGCAGGATGTTGGCGAAGATGCCGCCCGCGCCACCCAGCGCGCCGGAAAGGGCGTTCGCAATCGGGCCGAGGATGAAGCGACGTGCCGCGAGCTTGGCGAGATCGGCGATCATCGACGTGACCAGATCGCGGAAATCGAGTTTGCCGGTCTTCACGAAGTCACCGATGGCATTCTCGGCCGAGGTGAAGGCCCCGACCAGCGCGCTGCCGATATCCCCACCGATGTCGCGCGCCTTGGCTGCGTAGTCGGCGAGTGCCGCGGTGACTGCCTGCCAGCCGGTCAGGGCCGTGTCCGCGCCCTCGGCCGCAGCCGCCCCGGCGTCGCGTGCAGCGCCGCCAGCGCCATCTGCGGTGGTGGCGGTGTCGTTCAGCCCGGAAGTCAGGGCATCGGCAGAAGCGGCGGCATCCGACAGAGCGGTTTCGGCTTCGGCCCCCGTGCCGGTCACCGCATCCTTCAGCGCCTGCCAGCTGGCGAGCGGCCGACCGGCAGCGTCAGCCAGCATCCCGGCCGCCTCGCGATAGCCATCGGCACGGGTGCGGGCATCGTCGGCCATCGCGCCAAGCCCGAGATCGGGCGGTTCGAGATAGCTGCGTGCGAGGGCGGCCGAAAAGGCATCCGCGGCGGCGGCACCGGCAGCGGTGGCGGCCCCCTCGAACGGATTGCCAATGCGGCCGAGTTCCACCGGGTCGAGGATGCCGATCCTCACTCCGCCTTCGCCGGTCGCCCATTCGGGCAGCAGCGCGAGGGCCGCGTTCAGGGTCTCGATGAAGCTGTTGATGCGGGTGACGACGCCGTTCAGCATCGCCTCGACGCCGGAGATCAGCCCGTTAGCGGCCTGGAAGGCGAAGTCGCCGATGGCGCCCGGCAGGCTTCCCCAGATCGCGACTGCCGCGTCATAGGCCCCCTGGAAGATTGCGGCTGTCCGGTCACCGAAGCTGACGACGCCCGCGATGGTACCTTCCAGCGCCGAGAGACCCGCCGCCTTCAGCCCCTCCCATCCAGCCGCCATCCGCGTGAGGGCTGCATCCAACGACAGGCCGATGCGGGACCAGACTTCGCGCGCCAGATCGGCCAGCAGCCGAAACGCCTCGCCCACCCCGCCGACCCGGGCGACAAGCTGTGAGAATTGGTAGACCAACTCGCCCGCGCCAACGATCAGCGCACCGATGCCGGTGCGGATGAGGGCGCCGCGGAGGAATACGAGTGCCGTCGCAAAACCACGCACCGACAGGGCCGCCGACGCCAGTCCTGCTACCCACCGCCCGGCCATGACGGCGGCGAAGGTGGCGGCATAGGAGGCGAGACGGCCGAGGTTGCCGATCAGCCCGTCGATGGCCGAGCGCAGGATGCCACCGTCGGACGCGAGGGCCACGAAGGCATTGGCCAGCGCCTCGATGGTCGGGGCTACGGCGACCGCAATCCGGTTGCGCAGGCCGTCGAAGACCAGAGACACCGTGCCGAGCGCTAGTTGGGTGCGGCGCAAGGCTTCCAGCGCATCGCCGTCCAGAACCGCCCCGAGGTCGGAGGCTTGGTCGCCCAGCCGCGCCATCTCCGCTCCGCCGTTGCGCAAGAGCGGCAGCAGGCGCGTGGCGTCGGACGCCATGGCCTCGAGATAGAAGGTCATTTCCTGCTGGCTAAGCCCAGCGCGTTCCAACGTGTCGACGTAAAGTTGCAGCGCCTCCGGTCCCGACAGCCGTGCGAACTGGTCAGCGGTGACACCGACCCTCGGGGCCACGTTCTCGAAGAAATCCGCCATCGGCCCGCCGCCGGTTTGCAGGAAATCCCCGACCCGGTCGTTCACGTCCTTCAGGATGTCCGCCAGTTTCTCCTGCTCGATCCCCACCGTACGCGCCCCGGCCGACCAGCGCTGCAGGGCTTCTGGCGTCGCATTGGCGACCTGCGCGAACTGACGGATCTGCGCGGCGCTCTCGGCGGTGGATCGGACGATCAGCCCGAGCGAGGCCGTGGCGGCGGCCGCCGCTGCACCAAGGGCAAGACCGGCCCGGCGCGCGAAAGCAGCAAGCCGGGTGTTCGCCAGCTCCATCTCGCGCGACAGGCGGCCAAAGCCACGGGCCCCGGCCTCACCGACACCTTCCAGTTCGGCGCGCACGCGGCGTCCGCCCTCCGCCACGAGGCGGACGGAGACCTTCTTTTCGGCCATGAGGAAAACCTTGATTCTGTGGTAAGTGCTTAGGGCGGAGGGCAGGACTTGGAGTCTCTGTTTCAGTTGCCAAAGGACTGACGATGATCGGCCAAAGCCAAAGCACGCAGCACGGCGATGAAGAACCCAAGCCCACCGATCAAGCGGGGCTCGGGTTGCCACTGCGTGGATTTGATGAGGGCGAGGAGGCACAGTCCCGTTCGCTTCCGGCAAAGCAGGACCTGAAGGGACTGGCGCGTGGGGCTGTACCAAACGGCTATCGGGATCGATCCGATCGAACCTGAATCATGCGCGCGGCGCGCCGGTTGGTCTCATGGCGTCAGATCGGGGTCATCGCCGTTGAACGCTCGGCCATCTGCTCGTTGAGTTTGCGCACCATCACCGCCTCGATCTCGGGCAGCAGTTCAGCGGCGATCAGGGGCGGGATGCCCAGCGCCTGTGCAAGCGCGAGAGCGGCGCCCATGTCCCATCCGATGACGGCACCCGGCGCGATGCGCAGCTGGCCGCCGAGACGCTGCGCCAGGTCCCAGACCTGCCAGCCCTCGACCGTCTGCGGCCGGTTCAGTCTTGCGGGGCAGTCGGGGCAGGGGCCTGCGCAGGCTGCGCAGTAGCCGTCGCCCCCGCCGAAGGACCAGTCGGCGAGGGCGCGGAGGCGTTTTTTTCCGCGTCCAGCATCAGGCCTCGGGCGACATATTGCGCCTGGAAGGCCTCGAAGACCGGCCAGATTTCGAGGAGCGCATCGACCCCGGTGCCGTGCCGTTGCGCTTCACCACGCCGTTGAAATGGCCGAAGCGCTGCAGGCCCAGCGCGGTCGGCGTGCCCGCGGCCGTGGTGGCAGCGATGGCCTCGCCCTGCGCAATCAGCCGTGCCGTGGCCGTCAGCAAGCCTGAGCGGCTCATCTGCCAGCTGAGCTGGTCCATCACGCAGCCCGCATACATCGCGAAGCGCGGCACCTCGGGCATGGCCACCTCGATGGCCATGGAGGGCAGGGTCCAGTTTCCCGACTGGAAGGTGTGGGTTTTGGGCGTGGTGCCGGTCGTGGTCGGGGATCCGAAAGCAGCCTTCAGCCAGAAGCCAAATGCCTCCACATCGATCGGCACGACCACCTCGCCATCGGCGGTGACCGCGTCCTTGATGGGGGCCAGGGGATCGCGGCCGTAGCCCAGCAGTTCCGAATTCAGCAGGGGCTGTTCCGCGCCGAGCGTGGTGCGGGCAAAGGGCATCAGCCGATAGCCGCTGGCGGGCGGGGTGCCGTAAACCGTCTCGAACGCAAGCGCCATTTGCGCCCGCGCGCCGTGTGCGCGTGCCATGGGGGTCTCCTATGTGGGGGATGTCAGGCCAGGGGGCCGGTGGTGGTATAGTGCAGGACGACAGTGATCACCGCCGCCTTCAGGGCCGCGGCGCCCTCGACCGGCAGGTCGACCGAGGCCGGGGCTTCGGCTTCGACCCAGTCGCAAAGGCCGCCCAGCGTCCGGTCGGCCTCCAGCGCCGCGCCGATGGCGGCGTTCAGGTCATCAAAGGCACTGGCACGGCCGCTGCCCGCCTGGACGACAACCTCCAGCTCGGCCCGGTGCTGGTAGTGGTAGCGCAGCGGCGACAGCGTCACCTCCGGCTCACCGGGTTGGCCGTCGCGCAGGATGATCAGCCCGGCCGCGGGGATCCTCTCGGGCAGCACCTCGTCACGCAGGGTGAGGGCGGCAAGCGGTTGCAGCCGCGCGTGCAGCGCAGCGAGGACAGTCTCGCGGGTGGTTGGCATCTTATGTTCCGGGGTTCCGGGACAGGCCCGGGGTCAGTGTTCCCTGTCGCCTTTCGGGAGGGGCAGGTTGGCCAGCCGTCGCGGCAGATCAGCGCGGCTGTGCAGGAAATCGATGATAATAACCTGCTCGGCGTCTTCGACGAAGACCACGAAATGCTGGCCTGCCCGCGCGAAGCGCAGATCCTCGACCAGATCGGGGTCGATGAGCCGACGGCAATCCTGTGACAGGGCGGTGCCCGCGGCGATCTCGCGGCAGGTGGAGATCAGGTCATCCTCATAGGCAGCTGCCTGTCGTGGTCCGAAGGTCTCGACGGTCCAGCGTGCAATCTCGATCAGCGATGCCTCCGCCTGTCGTGTCAGGCGCCATGGTTTCGGCATCAGGAATTGGCACGCGCGGCGGCAAAAGCCCGGCGGATGGCATCCTCACCACTTCCCTCCGCCAGATCCCCGCGCCGGGCCTCCTCCAGACCGGTCGTCAGGCGAGCACGCAGATCGTTCAGTTCCGCCTCTTCCCGTTCGAGAAGGCGAAGCCCGGCGCGCAAAGCCTCGGAAGCGTTCTGATACCGGCCGGTCGACACCAGTCGGTCAACGAGGTCGGACTGTGCTTCTGTCAGGACGACGTTTCGGGTGGCCATCGGAAACTCCATGCGGATCATTGGCAATATATGCCAATCCGGCTGGCGTGTCGACAAGCCCCGTCATGATCGTGTTTCAACCCAACCCGCCACGATCCGCCCCGGCACGCCGTCGATGGCCCGCTCGGCATCCCGCGCCAGATCCAACCGCTTGCGCAGCTTGACCTGCGGCACGAGGAGGAAGATTGGCACAGTGGTCAGCCCGCGACCGGTCTTCGCGCGGGATGCCACGGCGCGGCCTTTGCTGTTCAACCGCCCCTCGGCCACCAGCAGGCTCGGGCCGCGGCGGCGATAGACGAACCGCAGCCCCAGCCCCGTGCGGTGTTCCCATTCGCCAGGGGTGATGCGGCCGCCGCGGGTGGATTTGCCAGCGGCAGGGGTGGGGATGGCCAGCCAGAACCCGTTGCGCGACCGGATCAGCGGCCCGGTGTCATGCGCGCCGACGATCACTGGGGCGTTCGACCAGACCAGGGCCGCCGCGTTCAGGCTCTCGCTGCCCTTGGGATAGGTGGCAAGCCGGATCGAGTTGCCGAGCCGGATGCCGAGGCCAGCGCCAGTGATCTGGCCGCGCCATGCGGATTTCAGGCCTGCCCCCGCCTCGCGCATGGCGGTGGTGACGGCCTTCTCGCCCGCAGCGATTTCCGCCTGCATCATCGCAACGATGTCAGGATCGATGGTGAGCTTGAGTTTCATCGCGGTTCACGCCGGGCGGAGATCGAGGGTCCAGATGAGCCGTTCGCGGTCGCGCAGCGGCTCTCCCTGGATAACATGGCTGTCCGCGTTGATGACAATCACGTCGCCCGGCCGTGGGGCGGGCAGGTCGGCGACGCGCACATCCACCACCGTCGTGTCGCTGATGAACCGCCCCGCGCCGAAGTCGGTGACGCGGTCGGGGGCACGGCGGATGATGCGGATCGGGCGTTCCTCGGAGGTGGTGGCCGAGATCCAGAGGGCCGGGGCCGCCAGGGACGCATGGGTGAAGATGCGGTCCATGGCGGCGGCAAAGACGGACATGGGTTGTGTCCGTCAGTTTGAGCTGTGGATCCGGACGGCCAGCCGGGGCCGTTTGTTCACCGGCAGGATCGAGGCCTCGGTCATCACGTCGATCCAGCGGCCTTTCTCGTCGAGATGCTGGCGGGCGTAGAGCGGCAGGCCGATGGTGTTGGCGGTCTCCAACAGGTTCGCCGGGCCGCCATAGGTGGTGAAGGTGTCCATCGTGCCCAAGGGGAAGGCGATGCCTTCGTTCGCGGGGACCAGCCGTTCGGTGGCCTTGGTCGAGAGCGTGACGGTGCCCGAGTATTCCTCGAACAGGATGCCCCCGAAGGGGAAGTTCCGCCGCACATCTTCGCGCAGCGGCTGGGCGCCGGTCGAGGCGTAGAACTTGTAAGCCTCTTCCGTCTTCGGGTGCGCGATCAGCTTGTCGAAGAACTCGCGGCTGACGAGGGCGTGCACGCTGGTCATGGCCTCGCCCAGCAGATTGTCTTCGATGGCCCGCAGCACCTCGCGGACCTTGCCCTGCACGTTCGTGCCTGCGGTGCCGAGGACGAAGTCGACGGAGATTTGCGCCAGGCCGAATTCGGTGAAGTAGTTGTAGAGGGTGGTCCCGGCCCCGTCCTTCACGATGCCACGCAGGGCGTTCATCTCCATGTATTCGCGGGTCTGGGCATGCTTGCGCCGCATGAGGAGCAGCTTGCGGTTCATCACCTCGACGAGGGGATCGGCAGCATCGAACGCGCCGCCCAGCGCGGGCTGCCCCTGGATGTCGGCGGGCAGGACAACGTCGTCATGCGGGATCCATGGCAGCGCGAAGGACCGCATCGAGCGACCCTCGCGGGTGCCGACGGTGGCGGGGCCGCCGAGGGGGACGGAGGGCAGGAGGCTCAGGACACCCTCGTATTGCTCGATGATGACCGACCGCTGGCTGACCCCTTCGAAGCGGAAGAGGCCGATCTGGGCGAGGCGGGTGTAGAGGTTGGGCAGGATGTTGATGGCCTGCGTCATCTCGGCCAGCGAATAGCCGCCAGCGTCGAAGGGATTGCGGACGAGGGTCATGGGGATGCTCCGGGGGATAAGGGGATCAGACGCCGTCACGGGCGATGATGCCGACGGCGGCCAGCTGGGTGATCTTGGCGGCGATCTTGGTGCCGTCATCGACGGTGGCGCCGTAGGCGAGGGCGGCGCGCGAGACGATGGCGGGGCCGCGGACCAGCACGATGCCGATGGCATCGGCCAGCGTCGCGTCAACGGCATAGAGCAGGACGGCCGTGGCGACCTGCGAGCCGTCGGCTCCGGTCGCGGGCGACAGGGTAAACTTGCCGCTGGCCGTGATTTTCCCGAGCACCGAGCCGACGGGATAGGGCATGCCCGCGAGCAGCGTCACCACCTCGCGGGTGTAGTTCGGGTTGACCTCGTATTTGAGGACATCGCCCATGCTGGGCGGTTCCGTCAGGACGGGCATGGTTCAGACTCCAGGATGTTGGGGGATGGGGGCGCCCAGCGCGGGCGGAATTGTCAGCGCGAGGCGGCGGCCGACTTTTTCGCGGCCGCGACGATGGGGCTTTCCTTGGTGCCAGCCGCCGGGGCCGTGGCGATGATGGCCGCGGCATCACTGCGCGCGGCAAGATCGGCCAGCACCTTCGCGCGCAGCGCTTCGGGTTTCACACCCTTGGTGACTGCGTCTGCGGCATCGATCTGGATGCCAAGGCGAGCCGCCTGCGCGCAGACCTGAGCGACCTCGGCCGCCTCCGCCCGGATCGCTTCGGGCGACATGGCGGCCGCTGTGGTTTGCGGCGGCGCGACTGCCGCGGGCGGGGCCGGTTCCGGCGGGGTGCTGGCGGCGGGCGCAGTTGCAGGCTGCGCATGGTCTTCGGGGGCAGTGGTCATCATCGGGCCCTTTCCTCTGGGGGTGGTTTTGCCGCGGGGTGCGGCGGCGAAAGCGCGGAAGGCGGTGACCGGATCGGCCACCTCGTCGGCGAGACCGGCAAACACTGCCGCCTCGCCGCGGAAGACGGCGGCCTCGGTGCCCAGCGCGCGTAGGGTGTTGAGGCGGCGACCACGCCCTTCGGCGACGGTTTCGGAGAAGAGCTGGCGGAGGTCTTCCAACTCGCCCGCGATCCTGTCGCGGACGGCCTCGGGCAGGGGCTGGTAAGGGTTCGCATCGACCTTGCGGGCCCCGGCGTGGATCAGCGTGACGGCGATGCCCTTCTGGTCCAGCGCCCCGCTCATGTCGCTGTGCATGGCCACGACACCGATGCTGCCGACAGCGCCGGTGCGGGGCAGGATGATCCGGTCGGCCTGGGAGGCCAGCGCATAGGCTGCGGACAGCGCGTGATCCGCGACGAAGGCATGGACTGGCTTCTGCGTCCGGGCGGCTCGGAGTCGGTCGGCGAGGTCGAAGGCCCCTGCGACCTCGCCACCGAAGCTGTCAATGTCGAGGGCGATGCCACGAATGGACGGATCGGCCAGCGCCGCCTGGAGCTGCGCCGCGATCCCCTCGTAGGAGGTCAGGCCGGAGGATTGCCCGATCCATGCCCCGCGATGCACCAGCGTGCCCGCGATCTCGATGACCGCGATCCCGTCGACGACTGCGAAGGGCTGACTGCCGTTTCGCGTCTGTCGGTTGGTCAGATCATCACCGAACAACGACGCCCGGACGGGCAGGCTGGCGGCCTCCTGCGCTTCGGAGGCGATTTCGACCCACTCGACGCTGATTTCCCTGCCCATGATCCGCGGGCCAAGCCCGGTCAGGAAGGCCAGCGCCTTGGCGGGATCGACCATCAGGGGCGTGTTGAAGACGCGCTGGGCGATCTGGGTGTGGTGCATCATCCTTCCTCCGCGGGCCGGGGTGCCCGGTTCTCGCCGTCGTCATCCTGATCGTCGCTGTCCTGCTGTTGCTGCCGCTGGCCCTCGGCATCACCTGCCCCAGCGCCGCCACCGACCGCCTGCGCGGGCGATCCCGGCCGCCGGAAGTCGAGGCCGAGTTCCGCCTCGCGTTTGCGTTCGGCGGCGATTTCCCTGTCGACCTGTTCGGCGTCGTAGCCGCGTTCGGCGATGGCTTGCGTGCGGGATTTCAGGCCTGCTTCGATCTGCAGGATTTCCGCCGCGGCATCCTTGGCCGGGTCGATCCAGTCCCATTTCGTGGGGAGCCAGTCGCAGGCCAGGTATTGGCGCCGGTCGGCGGCAAAGCCCGGCAGATCAATGGCGTCTGCCAGCACCGCCATGTCCATCCAGCGCGTCCAGACGGCGCGGCAGAGCTGATAGACCATGACCGAATGCTGGAAGGCCGAGATGCGGCGGCGGAAGTCGACCAGCGCAATCCGCGTGTTCGAGAAGTTCCCTTTGGCCGTGTCACCGGTGAGGTACCCATACGGTACGCCCAGCGCCGCGCCGATCTGCAACAGCGTGCGGTACTGGAAGGGTTCGTAGGTGCTGCCCGAGTCCGGGGTGGACGGTGTCGTGACATCTTCGCCCGGGTCCAGCCGCACGACCTGGCCCGGTTCGACCTCCAGATCGTCCTCGGCGGGATCGAGGGCCGTTTCTGGCGCTGGCGACGTGATGAACATCGCGAACATCGCCGCGGTCTTCTTCCGCTCCAGTTCCGCATCGTCGTAGAGGTCGAGGGTGAAGAGCTTCACGACGGCTGCGGCAAAGCGCGACACGCCGCGCAACTGCCCGGCTTCGACCGGGTCGAGGATGTGGATCACCTCGGATGCGGGCACGCGCACCGTTTCCCCGGCCAGCCCCGGATCGGTCATGTCGCCCGGATGGCGGCGCAGGAAGTGGTACGCCACGCGCCGCCCGATCCCGTCGAATTCGATGCCCTGCCGGATCGACCCCGCGCCGGGCAGGACGCGGGTCATGTCCTGGGGCAGCATTTCCGAGGGGAGCATCTGCAGCTGCATCGGCACGGTCAGACCATCTTCGGGACGCCGGGTGCGGATGCGCAGGAAGACCTCGCCCGCGAGGAACACTTCCCGCGCGGCCCGGCGCTGGAGGCCGAAGAAATCGGTCAGGCCCTCGGCATCGGCCTCGTCCGTCCAGGCGAGCCAGAGCTTCTGCAGCTCCTCCTTCTTCGCAGCATCCGCGATCTTCGACGAGGGCTTGATCCCGTCACCGACGACGTGGTTCGCAAAGGCATCGACCGCGTTTGCGGCATAGCCGTTGTTGCGCACGAGCCAGCGTGCCCGGGCGGTGATGGTTTCGCCCGAGGCGGCGATCAACGTGTTCACATGCGCGCGTGTCGCCCGGAACCCGCGCATGCGCCGGTGGGACTGCGCGGCGTCAAACCCGCCGATGATGCTGCCAAGGCGCTGACGGAATGCGTCGAGAACCATGGTCATAGGCCCTTCGTCGCGACCGTGCCCCAGCGACGGTGGCGGGCAGATGTGCCGCTGGCCGCTGCGATGCGCCCCTCCAAGTCCCGAATGGCTGCGGCCAGTTCGGCATCCGAGCCGTAGGTCACCGTCTTGCCGTCGTAGCTGACGCTGCGCAGCCCGGCGAAGCGGGCTTCCTGCAGCGCGGTCAGCAGGGCCTGCATGCGGTCGAGATCCATCAGTCCCTCATGAAGTTCGGGGTATAGGCCCGCCGTTTCCGGCGCGGCGTGGTCAGGGTTCCGGCCTTGGGCTGGGCCGGGTCTTGTGTGGCGATGTCGGTTGCGACGGCCGTCGGCATGCGCGTTTCCACGCCCGCCTGCGCTTCCAGCCGCCGCCAAGTCGCCTCGTCCCATCGGTCGGCGCCGAGGATCCATGCCGCGGCACGGGCATAGACCCGGCAGTCCAGCGCCTCGTTCCGCTCGCGCATCTTCTGCCATTCCTGATGGGCATAGCCGCGCTTGTTGCGGATCGTGACCAGCTGTTCCGCCACCAGCTGCTTCAGCCATTCGGTGTCGGCCCAGCCTGGGAGGTGGATCGTGCCGGGCGCGTCCAGCACCCCTGTGGCGCGGTCCTCATCACTCGGCCGCTCGATCCGCAGGAACCGATAGGTCTCTGCCTTGAAGGTCGCCGTCGCTACCGACCAGAGCCGCGCGCCCCGGCGCAGGCGTTTCCCGCCGATGTTCGCATCGACGAAGGTCGGGCCCGAGACGGGTGCCGCCCGGTTGAACCCTTCGAGGCCCTTGAGGGGCGCCACCTGTTCGAACCCGACCTTGCGCGACCAGGCATAGACGGCCGCGGCCTCGTAGCCGGTATCGACGCCAAGCCGTGCCACGGTCATGAAGGCGCCGTTGGCGTGCTGCCAGCTGCGCCCGAGCAAGGCGGTCAGCTTGTCCCATGCGGCCGGATCGCCAGGCCCGCCCGGAATGACGATGTGATCGACAAGCCAGCTTTCGAGGCCCCGACCCCAGGCCCAGATGTCGACCTCGATGCGGTCCCTCTGGATGTCGGCACCGGCCGTCAGGAACAACCCCGCCATCGGCACGGTGCCCGGCTTCCAGGAATCTCGCCGATCCGCCAGCCGTTGCCATTCCGGCGCGTCGCCAGACTCGACCCATGTCTCGCCCAGAAGCGTGTTGCGCGCGACGCGCAGCGTCTCGTCTGAGCCTTGGGCCGCGAGCCACTCCCGCGCAACGTCGGACCAGCTTTTCCACCCGAGTGGCGAATAGAGCGCCGAGAGATGGAAGCCGATGGCCTTCGGATCCCTGGAAACCGCTGTTGCCCGCCATTCCCCCTTGGCCAGCATCTCAGTCTTGTGGTGCTCGGCGATGGCGCGTTCGCAGCCCTCGCAGTGATAGGCCGCCGTTTCCGGCTTCCCCTTCGCCCAGCGCAGGCGGTCGAACTGCAGCCACTGCATCGCCCCACAATGCGGGCAGGGCACGAAGTAGCGCCGCTGGTCCGAAGCCTCGAACTCCCGCTCGATCCGGCTCAGCCCCCGGATCGTCGGGGTCGAGACCATGAACACCTTGCGCCGGTGCGAGAAGGTGGTCGTTCTCGCCTCGGCCAGTGTGACCGGATCGCCTTCCTCGTCGGCCGAGGCCGGATAGGCGTCGACCTCGTCCAGAAACACATAGCGCGCGGGCATCGACCGCAAGCCGGTGGCAGAATTCGCGCCGGTCAGCACCAGAATGCCGCCGGGGAATTCCTTCGACAGCATCGAATTCCCGGCATCCCGCGACCGTGCCGGGTTCACCCGTTCGCGGAGCGCCGGGCTGTCCGCGATCAGGGGATCAAGACGGCCGCGCGAGGTGCGCTTGGCCAGTTCCAGGCTCGGCAGCACCGCCAGCATCGGCCCCGGCGCATGGTGGATGACGAAGCCGATCCAGTTGTTGCCCGCCTCGGTCGCCCCGACCTGCGCCGCCTTCATGAAGGTGATGCGCTGCGCCGGATGGCCGGGCGACAGCGCATCCATGATCTCGCGCAGGTAAGGGGCCCGGGCGGTGCGATAGCGCCCCGGCTCGGCCGCGCCCCGCGACGACAGCCAGCGATGCTGATCCGCCCATTCCGACACGGTCAGGTTCGGATCGGGGCGCAGCCCCTGCCGCCAGACCCGCAGCAGGTCTTCAGCGCCGTCGAAGCCGAGGTCGAGACCGGCGGTCAGGTCGTTGTCGTCATCCGAGGGAAACCCGGAGGTCGGCGAGGGCGTCGAGCTGTTCGCGGACATGGGCTTCCAGCACCCTCTGCATGATTGCGGTCTCGATCGTCACCGATGCCCCGGATTGCCGTTCCACCTCCGCCATGATCTGCGCCGCCATCAGCGCGGCCACCCGTCCGGGCCAGGTGACCCAGACATCCCGTTCCTGCCGCGCCAGGCGAAACACCAGCGTTTCCGCCCGCGCGCGGTCGACCAGCGTGCCCTTCTTCTTCTGCACGGCCAGCTGGCGTTCCTGCGCCGCGTAAACCGTCAGCGCCGTGCGCGCCTTGATGTAGGACGTCGTCTCGCCGGGGCCGCTGGCAAGCCCATCCCCACCAAGTGACCGCCGCTGCTGGTCGGGATCCGTCATCTCCGCCCGCCGCACATCCGAGGCCGCGGCGTTGATCGACCCGTCGTCATGGACCACCAGCCGACCGTTCTTGCGCGCCTTCTGGACCCCGCCGCGCGACAGACCGGAATGGGCCGCGTACTCGCGTTCGCTCATGCCTTTCATGGCGCCGTGAAGTCCGTCAAGATATTGAAAATTAACAGGAAAAGACAATCAATCCCGTTGATTGTCTCCCCCTCCGGAGCGATTCTGCTCCCATCAACAGGCCGCATCGCGCCGATCCCAGGAGGGCTTCACCATGACCACGACCACCATCCGCATCGACTACTCCACCCTTCCGGAGGGCTTCGATTTGAGCCGCCCGGACGCCATTGCCGAGATCATCGAGCAGGTACTGCGCGAGAGCGGAATCCCGGCCGAGGCCTCCGACGTCCTCTCGCACCTGAAGATCGAACTGCCCACCGCCCAGCTGGGTGCCGCCAGCCGCACGCTGGCCGAGATGCGGCTGATCTGACCGGCATGATCAGAAAGCACTGATATTGCTCCGATTTGCCTACGATCATCCGCCCGACAGAGCGATGGTGTTCGCACCAGAACGATGCAACTCACCGAAGGATGCCCCGCCATGACCCGCCGCGCCGCCGACAATTCCAAAGCTCTCGACGCCTTCATCGCCGCGAAGGCCGAGATCGACGTGATGCTGGAGCGCCTGAGGGCCCTCAGCGACGACCACTTCGAGACCCACCCCGACGACATCCATTGGGGCCATGTCGGGACGCTGAAGCACTACGCGGGCCTGCTGCGCCAGATCACCGACAGCGCCTTCAAGGAAGGCGAACACGCCGCCTGACGCGCCCACGCGGTGCGACGGCCGCCCCGTCCGAGGACGGGGCTTGCCTCCGTAGAAGGCGCGCACACCGCGCGCCACAGCGCCCGGAGGCCCCAATGACCACCCCGTCCGATACCCAGTCCCTGATCCTGTCCCGTGCCGCGACCCGGCCCGGCAACCTCGCCCTGCCGCTGCCCGAGGGGCTGGTCGGCGCCGCCGCCAAGATGGTGGTCGGCAAGATGATCGCCCGTGGGTGGCTTGAGGAGGTCGAGGCCAACCTTCGCCGCGGCGAGCCGATGTGGCGCGAGACCGGCGACGGCCACGGCACCACGCTGATCGCGACCGAGGCCGGGCTGGAGGTCATCGGGATCGAGCCGTTGGCGGCCAGCGCCGTTGCCATCGCGCGGAAGGCGAAGCCGAAACCGGTGCAGATGCCCGACGACGCCGATGCCTCGAAACCCGTCGCCATCCGCGCTGGCACCAAGCAGGCGCAGATCATCGCCATGCTCCAGCGCCCCGAGGGAGCGACGGTCGCCGAGATGGTCGAGGCCACCGGATGGTTGGCGCACACGGTAAGGGGCTCGATCTCGGGGGCGCTGAAGAAGAAGCTTGGTCTGCCCATCACCGCCGAAAAGGCCGAGGGCAGGGGGACGGTGTATCGCATCGGCATCGGCCTCCGTCACCAAAGCCTCGCTATTCGCGGCTCGTAAAGGTCATTGACTCGGCCATAACGGCTGCGCCAGCTGAACAGAGCAACGCGGGCGCACGGTATGATAAACTTCAGATACATTCGGATGGCTGGCAATGATCAAGGCTGGAGGCGCCCACATGGCGGCCGGATGGGTGGTGACGACTATGTTGGCACTCAGGGCCTTGGGCATGAAGATTGGAATTTTGCCAAGGATGTCTGGAAAGATGGTCGCTACCATCTCTACCTTCGGTCAACACCAGCAGGCTTTGACAAAGGGCAATTCAATTTTGTGCTTGGGGCTCATGCAAGCCCGGTTCCGATGATTTTAGGATTTGTCGAGAATACAACTTATGGCGTTTCGCAACTGCCGGAGCAGATATTGCAGAGGCGCGCTCAAGAGGTGTTTGCGCTCAATGAGGATGATAGCCTCGGATCGATCTATGGGCGGTTAAGCGTTGATCAAATTGCGACACGTCTTAAGCGGGAGGCGGACGATTATCGCGTCTCGGTTGCCCCACAGGATCTGTATATTCTTGCACAGCCTGTTCCGATGCCGACCGATATCTACAAGGTCGTCCATCCCGGTTACCGCGCTCTTCCTATGACAGAAGACCAGTATGCTGCGATCAAAGCACGAGTGCTCGCGAATGATACTGCTGTCGCAGTCGATCAAGAGGAAGCAACAAGCTTCCCTGAAGGGCTCTTGGTCGAAAAGCTGCACAAATCCCGTGAGCGCAGCCGTCGCGTCGTTGAGTTGGCGAAGAAGCTTTTCATCGAGAAGAACGGGCGGCTATCCTGCGAGGCATGCGGATTGGATCCGGAAAAGCACTTCGGATCGTCCAAGATGCGTAATCGGATCATCGAAGCGCATCACGATGTTCCGCTTTCAGACGACAAGCATGAGGGTGCAACCAAGGTCTCGGATCTGCGGATGGTTTGCCCTAACTGTCACCGGGCCATTCACACCATGCGACCGTGGCTAACGGTGAAAGAGCTCAGAAAGATTCTACCGCAGCGACGTTGAGGAGCATCCTTCGTCTGTCAACCTACTTGCTGCACTGCCTTCCGCCCCGTCGCCATCTCCCACCGCCGCACGGCGACGTCGCAATAGACCGGGTCCAGTTCGACCGAACAGCAACGCCGCCCGGTGCGTTCCGAAGCGATCAGCTGGGTGCCGGAGCCGCAGAAGGGTTCGAACACCAGGTCGCCGGGGCCGGTGAAGGCTTCCAGCACCGCCTCGACCAGCGCCACGGGGAAAACGGCCGGGTGCGATCCGGCGGCACCCAGCCCGCCCTTGTGGCGCATGATCCGGAACACGCTGTCCGGGATGCGATGGCTCTGGATCGCGTTGCCGTAGCCGGTCTTGCGATGGACCGTGCCGTCGGCCCCGCGCAGGCCGCCGCCGCCCAAAGTCTCGCCCGCGTGCTTGGACGGCACGGTCTTGTGCGGTTTGCGCGGTGCGCGGTTGAAGTGGAAGATGAACTCGTGCGACGGTGCGAGGCGGCCGTTCCAGTCGCCGGGCAGGCCGGGCCCCTGGTCCCAGACATACCAGCCGAAGCGCCGCCAGCCCTGTGCGCGCATCCAGTCGACCCAGCCCTCCCAATAGGGAATCCACTCGCCATCGCGATGGACGAGGCCGAGGTTGACCAGCAGTTGGGCATCGGCGGTGACGGGGGCCGTGGCGAAGACGCCCTGCATCAGCGCATCCCAATCGCCGACCTTTTCCTTCGCCGAGCCATAGTCGCGCTGCTGCGCGTAGGGCGGGGAAGTGAAGAGGAGCGATGATTGCGCGCCGTTCATCAGCCGTGCGACCACGGCCGGGTCGGTCGCATCGCCGCAGATCAGTCGGTGATCGCCCAGCGCCCAGATGTCGCCTGGGCGGGTGATCGGCTCGGCCGGGGCCTCGGGGATGGTGTCGGCGGTGTCGTCGTCGATGGGCGTCCGGTCGTTGGCATCGTGCAGCAGCGCGTCCAGCTCGCCCTCGGGGATGCCGATCAGCCCGAGGTCGAAGTCCTCGGCCATCAGCTCGCGCAGTTCCTCGAGCAGCAGCGCCTCGTCCCATCCGCCCAGTTCGGTCAGCTTGTTGTCGGCGATCCGATAGGCCCGGCGCTGCGCCTCGGTCAGATGGCCGAGCACGATGACTGGCACCTCCGCCAGCCCGAGCTGTGCCGCGGCTAGGATGCGGCCGTGCCCCGCAATCAACTCGCCATCGGCCGCGACCAGCACCGGCACGGTCCAGCCGAACTCGGCCATGCTGGCGGCGATCTTGGCCACCTGGTCGGCGTCATGCGTCTTGGCATTCCGGGCGTAGGGCCGGAGACGGATTAGGGGCCAGAGTTCGACCCGCCCAGGTGGCATGATCATCACGCAGGGTCCGTCGCCGGTGTGCAGACGATGAGCGTGGTTCGGCCTGGAAGATACCAGCTTGGGAAGTCCTCGGGCCAGGTGACGCGAAGCCCGTAGAGCGCAGCGGTCGCTTCGGTGTCCTGACGCTTCGCGGCATCGAAGTCGCCATAGAGATGCGCGGCCACCGCGGCGGCCTTCCGGTCCTTCCGGTAGAAATAGCCATGGTCGACAAGCTCGTGCGGCCAGGGATCAACGTGATAGCCGCGACCATTGAACAATCCGCGCCGCGCCAGCACCGAGGGCGAAAAGCCCGACCGGGTCAGGTGCCAGCCATGGCGTTCGCCGAAGAGCACGGCCAAGCGCTGGCGCGTCGCCTGCAGATCCTGTTGCAGCGCATTGATCTGGGGATAGCCTTTCGCGTCGCGCAGCTTTTCTTGATCGTCGGTCACCGCGCTGGCGAGCACGGCGATTTCGTCATCGCTGGTTGCAGCCTGCTGGATGGCGAGGACATCGTTCATGTCGCCAGTCTCCTTGACTTGAGGGCGGCGAAGGTCTCGCCGGTTTCCGCCAGCACCGCCTCTTGGCCGGTGAAGGACTGCCAGCGCTCGATGGCGACATCGACATAGGCCGGGTTCAACTCGATCCCGAAGCAGACCCGCCCTGTGGTCTCGGCCGCGATCAGCGTGGTGCCGGATCCCATGAAGGGTTCATAGACCGCCTGGCCGGGGCTCGAGTTGTTCAGGATCGGCCGCCGCATGCATTCGACCGGCTTCTGCGTGCCGTGGACCGTATCGGCATCCTGATCCCGGTTGGCGATCTGCCACAGCGTCGTCTGCTTGCGGTCCCCCGCCCAGTGACCCTTGCCCTTGGCGCGCACCGCATACCAGCAGGGTTCGTGCTGCCAGTGGTAATCGCCCCGGCTGAGCACCAGCCGGTCCTTGGCCCAGATGATCTGCGACCGGATGGCGAAACCCGCGGCCGCCAGGCTGTCCGCCACGGTCGCCGCGTGCAGCGCCCCGTGCCAGACATAGGCGACGTCACCGGGAAACAGCGCCCATGCCTCGCGCCAGTCGGCGCGGTCGTCGTTCAGAACCTTGCCGGTGCGTTTCGTCTTCGCGGCCCCCGCGGCATTGCGCCAAGAGGGATCGTACTCCACGCCGTAGGGTGGGTCGGTGACCATGAGCAGGGGACGCACATCGCCCAACAGCCGCCCGACCACATCGGCCACAGTGCTGTCGCCGCAAATCAGGCGATGCGCCTTCAGCTGCCAGAGGTCTCCCGGCACCGACACCGGCGTGACCGGAAGCTCCGGAACATCGTCCTCGCCCTCGACCGGGCCATCGCCGCCCAGCGTCTCGGGATCCCGCAGCAGCGCGTCGAGGTCATCGTCGCTGATGCCGAGCAGCGTCAGGTCGAAATCCTCGGCCAAGAGCCCCGCGATCTCGTCGCGCAGCAGGGATTCGTCCCATTCGCCCAGTTCTGTTAATTTGTTGTCGGCGATCCGGTAGGCCCGGCGTTCGGCCTCGTCGAGGTGGCTGAGCCGGATCACCGGCACCTCAGTCAGCCCGAGCATGGTCGCGGCCAGCACCCGACCATGGCCCGCGATCAGTTCGCCGTCGTCGGCTACCATGCAGGGCACGGTCCAACCGAACTTGGCCATGCTGCCGGCGATCTTCGCCACCTGATCGTCGCCATGCATCTTGGCATTGCGGGCATAGGGGCGCAGCCGGGCAATCGGCCAGGATTCAACCTGGCTCGGCGCGAAGACGAGGTCCATGGGATGGGGCTCGGGATGTGGAGGAGGAAAAGGAAAAGCGCCCGCGAGGGGGTTCCTCCGGGCGCAATTCTTCGATGATCAAGGGGTAGGTCAATGGGGGCAGGTCTGTCAACCCGAAAAGTGAAGCGGATTCAATCGCTTCTGTCGATTCTCAGTTTTGGCCTGCTGCGTTGACACTGGGTCCCGTTACTGTGCCGTGTAGCCGCCATCGACGAGGTGGTAGGAGCCCGTGATGAAGCTGGCTCGCTCCGACAGCAGGAATACGATCAGCGCGGCCACCTCTTCTGACCGGCCGAGGCGGTTCAGGGCGTGCTTGCCTTCGAGGAACTTCAGCGTGGCCTCATCCAGTGCATCGGCGACCATCGGCGTTTGAATGAAGCCGGGACCGACGGAATTGACCCGCACCCTGCCCGCGGCGTGTTCAAGGGCCGCGTTCTTCGTCGCGCCGACGACCGCATGCTTGGCACTGACATAGGCCGTGGAATTGGCAAAGCCGACTGAGCCGAGGATGGAGGCCACGTTCACCACCGCGCCACCGCCTGCCTTCTCAATCTCAGGGATGGCAAAGCGCATGCCGTAGAAAACGCCCGACAGGTTGATGTCGATGACCTTCTGCCAGCCCTCGAGGTCATAGCTGCCAGTCGGGGCTGCAGGTCCACCAATTCCGGCGTTGTTAACGATGCCGTAAATTGCGCCGGTCTTTGCCACGGCGAAATCGACCATGGCTTTCACCTGATCGGCCTTCGCCACATCGACCGCGAAGGGAGAGGCCTTCCCGCCGTGGTCAGTGATCCCCTTCACCACCTTCTCGGCATGCTCGAGGTTGAGGTCGGCGACAATGACGGTTGCGCCACTGCTGGCCAGTTCCTCTGCCGTGGCTGCCCCGATGCCCGAGCCACCACCGGTGACGATCACCGTCTTTCCGTCAAAACGCAGATCCATGCTGTCCTCCTTCGCCTGCCATTTGTTCGTGGAGCACAGGATAGCCAGCCCAGCGGGAGGATGTCACGCGGTGCGGTTGGCACGATGGAAATTCTACGCTTGTTTCTGTGCCAGGTGGATTCCAATAACTGGCCAGGGTGGATTCCGGTCGGGAATCCACCTCGCCAAGATCGTGATTTGGCAAGCACATGACTTGTAACGACTTTTTGTCTGATGGCATTCGGGGTGGCTTCCAAGTGGATTCCCCGGTGAGGAATCCAGTCGCTAGCGAACTGCCGCGCTGCGCCCCCCCGCATACGTTCAGCGCCCGGGAGGAACCATAGGAGGGGGGAGCGGTCGTCAATGACCGGCGTGCGCGCCAGCGGCAATGCCGTAGTCAAATCGGTGCATGAAGTACTGGAATATGGCGTCTGTCTTTTGTGAAAGCGCATCGTCGTCATACTTGGAAGCCGGAAGTCCCGTCCGGTCATCGTAAAGCAGATCGTAGATCTCTTGGCGAAGTCCGTCACGGGTGCTTTGCTTTTGGAAGAGATCCTGAACCTCCTCCATTCGGCGCTGGATCGCCTGCAGGATTTCGACAGATACAGATTTGATCTGTCGGATTTCTTCTTTCGACAAATCATCCCGCATCAGCAGGTCAAAGACCGGCTTCTGCTCCTGTGTCAGGCCCAGCGCGACGTGACTTTGCGCCTCCTCCTCGAGGTCGGCCGCGATCCGCATCAGCGCTTCGAAGGTCGCCTCGATCGTGTTCTTGTCCTTTTCCTTGTTGTACTCCGTCACAATCGTGTCGAAGCGATCCTGGAAATCGGTCAAGGTTGGATTGGCGGCCAGCATCTTTGCCAGTCGCTCCTGAAGAACCGTCCGCAGATCCTGCACGTCGCTGGCAGGGCGCTCGCTCTTTGCAAATTCCCTTCGAAGCAGTTCGAAATTGACCTTCGAGATGTCGAAGACCCGCTCGCCCTCGCTGTCAGGCCGGATGTCTATGGCCTCCGCCACGATTGCGTTCAGCTTCTGGATGATCGCTGACGTATCAGCGGCCATCTTGTCGTCTTGGAGCGAACTGTAGATGTAGTTGATCGCCTGATAGTCGGCCTTGAAGGTCTCGACCTTCGCGAAGGTCAGGCAGGACTTGTATTTGCGAAACACCGCCCGTGCCGCGATTTCGAAGCGCTTCCGGGACTCGTCATTGGAGTTGATGAATTCCTTGGCATCTTTGAGCGCCTTTAGCTTCTTGAAGCCATCTTCCACGTGCAGCCGTTCTAGGCCGAAGCCATCCGCCCGCAGGCCTTCGCGCACGATCTGGATGGCCTCTGCAAGCTCGGCAAGAAGGGCCTCCTCCGGGTTCAACGGATCAACGGTCGGCTCGTCCTCGCCACCGCCCATCGGTCCACTGCCTCCGGTGTGGCCCGCGAACGTTGCCAGCGCCTTCCGCAGGTTCTTCAGGATCCCGCAATAGTCGACGATCAGACCATTGTTCTTGCCTTCCTTGACCCGATTGGCGCGGGCGATGGCCTGCATCAGCGTGTGCGCCTGCAGGGGCTTGTCTAAATACAGTGTCGACAGTGACGGCACATCGAAGCCGGTCAGCCACATCGCACAGACGATCACGATCCGGAACGGGTGGTCATCGCGCTTGAAAGCGGTTTCCACATCAAGGCGCTTTTCGACCTCCCGTCCGCCAACCACTTCCTTGACCGTGAAGCCATCTTTCATCCGCTTGCGGTGCGGGATGATGTCGAGGCCCCAGTTCTTGAACTTCTGAACCTCGCCTTGCTCGTCGCTGACAACGACGGCCATCTCGGTCTTGCGCATCCATTCGATCTGTTGGGTGCGGATCACGCGTTCCTGGTCGTCGGAGACATGAACCAGGCCCTTCTCCAGTTCCGCGATCCGGGCGGTCCAGGCTTCCGAGATGAAATCATACATCCTGACGGCCGTGACCTTGTCGATGGCGACGAACATCGCCTTGCCGCTTTCCCAGTTCGACGAAAAGTGCCACGCGAAATCCTTCGCGATATGGCGCAGGCGCGGTTCGGCCGTGACGATGTGGTATTCGCGCTTCAGGTCATCCGACAGCTTGGCCGCCACATCCGGGTCGTCGATTTCGGCATCGGCGATGGCGGCGGCCAACTTTTCGTTCAGCCCGTCGCCTGACAGACGCAGTTTGTCGCCGCGTGCGTCGTAGTAAAGCGGCAGGGTCGCTCCGTCCTCGATCGCGTCCTGAAAGTCATAGGTCGAAATGTAAGCGCCAAAGACCTTCTTCGTGACCTCATCATTCGAAAACAGCGGCGTGCCGGTGAAACCGATGAAGGCGGCATTGGGCAGCGCCTTGCGCATGTTCAGCGCCAGCGTGCCATATTGCGACCGGTGCGCCTCGTCCGTCACCACGATGATGTTGTCGCGGTCGGGATAGATGCCCGCCTTCGCCTGATCGTCGGTGAACTTCTGGATCATCCCGAAGATCACCTTCTTCTGCTGGCCCAGCAGATCGCGCAGCTCTTGCGCCGATCCGGCGCGGCAGGGGTCCTTGTCGTTGTTGGCCAGCCCCACGCTGGCGAAGGTCTTGTAGATCTGATTGTCCAGATCGGTCCGGTCCGTCAGCACCAGAAAGGTGAAATCACCGCCCAGCCGCCGATGCACCTTCTGCGTGAACAGCGCCATCGAGAAGGATTTGCCCGACCCTTGGGTGTGCCAGAACACGCCCAGCTTGCCGTCCAGCGCGCGGCGGTTGGCCACTGCATCGACCGCGCGGTTAACGCCGAGGAATTGGTGGTTCTTGGCCAAAATCTTCACCGGGCCGTTCGCGGTGTCGGCGAACAGGATGAAGTTTTCGAACAGGTCCATGAACCGCCGCTTGTCGAAGACGACGCGCAGCAGCGCCTCCATCGGCAGCAGCTCGTCGCGGCGGTCGCGCTCATCCAGCTTCAGCCAGTCCGAGAAATGGTCGTAATCCGCGCTGATCGACCCCATCTTGGCCAGCTCGCCATTGCCGAGGATGACAAAGGCGTTGAAGTGGAACAGGTGCGGGACCGTGTCCTTGTAATCCGACAGGTTCTCGGCATAGGCGCGTTTCAGGTCGCGGTCGGGGCGCTTCAGCTCGCAGAACATCAGCGGCAGGCCGTTGACGAAACCCACGATGTCGGCGCGGCGGCGGTGGGCATAGCCGCGCACCCACAGCTCGCGCACGGCGAGGAAGTCGTTGTTTTCGGGGGCGTCGAAATCGAACACCCGCAGCCGTTCGCTGCGCTGTTCGCCGTCCTGGCGGAACTTTACCCGCACTCCGTCGCGGATCAGGGCGTATTTGTCCTGGTTGATGTGCAGCAGGGATTGCGAGCCGAAGATATCGGTGATCTCGCGCAGCGCCGCCCCATAGGCCATGTCGGGCAGACCGGGGTTCAGCCGCAGCAGCGCCTCGGACAGATGGCGCGTCAGCACCACGTCCTTGTCGGACTTGCGGCCCAGCGTGCCTTCTGCCCCGAAGACCTCCTTGTTCCAGGCCATGACCACGCGCCAGCCATGCTGGGTGGCGAGGTAGTCGGCCATGGTTTTCTGGACAAGCTGATCTTCGGTGAAATCGTTCATGGGCAAAGACTACACTTAAACAGGAATGCGTCCATCCATCAGGCGCGGGAGGAGCAGGTCGCGTGCGCGGGTGAGTTGAAGGTTATAGGTTCTGAGCTTTGCGATGGTCTGAAAGCTCTTGGATGCAATTGCGTCAAACTGATCGGCAACATCGGAATATGGGCGAACCGCAGGCAAACGGTGAACCACCTTCCGATCAAGGGTCGGCACAGATGCGCCGCCATTGTATTTTTCGAGTTCCAAGCTGACCAAAAGGAAATAGCCGAGAGTTGCGGGAATACCCTTCAATTCCTTGACCCAAAGGGCGGTGTTTAACGGCCAACAGGGCGTGTCACTGATGGCAACCTGTCCCAGACTACCGGAACGCCCGGTGATGATCGCTGGCGCAGGAACCTTCGGTTCGTTGTGATAGCCGACAATACCAGTTGAGCCATAGACGGGAACGTCGCCCTCTTTACGGTCGCCAACGGGAAGATCGAAGCCCCTTTGAAGCACGAGCAAGTCTTCAACGGCACAGCGGCTCCACCCCTCCGGCAGGCCATCGACGATCTTTGTCGTCTCATGGCCGGGAAAGCAGAGGTGCACGAACCATTCGCGGTAAAGCAGCCGCGCCGCCTGTTCCAACAACCAGATCCGCCGCCGGTTGTTCTCGATCAGGTCGTCATAGGCCGAGAGTATCCCCGCGATGCGCTGTTGAGTGGGGAGCGGTGGAACAGGAACCTCAAAGTCTTTCAGCGTTCCAAGATTGATGTGCGGAACCCCAGAGGACGAGGTCATGTTTAAAATCGTGTCGACCACGTTCTGGGAGCTAAAAAAGTAGTAGTAAAAGGCTGTGTCCGCCTTTTCAGGGTCAAGGGTTGCCTTCATTTGGCTTTGTGACACGACGAACTCGCTGAAGGAGGCATCGTCGGGGATGATGGCAACCTGACCAAGAGTGCCTCGTTGGGTGAAAATCAAATCGCCCGGTCTCGCAAGATTGCTCTGAAGGTCTTTGCGCTTTTTCTCGTCCGTAACGAACACGAAGTCATCTTCTAGGATGAAGCGCCCATTGCTCATGTTCGCGCCGCGAATGACGGGCACGCCCTCATCGACGTAATCCCGCGTGGTCAGCTTTGAGCCGAAGGGGCCGCCAACCAGAGCATTCCTCGTATCAGCAGCGAGGGTTGCGAACCTCTGGATCGGCCAACTCATCCGAGCAACTCTTCAAAGTTCTTGGCGATCACCTCGGCCAGTTCCGTGGCCTCGGTGTTCAGCCCGTCCAGTTCCAGATGGATTTCGCGCAGCGCCTCTTCAAAGTCGAACTCGTCATCCTCGACCTCTGGCGCGACGCCGACATAGCGCCCCGGCGTCAGGCTGTAATCATTGGCGGCCAGTTCCGCGTGATCCACCAGCTTGACCAGCCCCTGCACATCGCGCAGCACCCCATCGGGGAAGCGCGACAGCAGCCAGTGCGCCTGCCCTTCGAAATAGCGGAACCGTTTCAGGCTGCCCGTCACCACCAGTTGCACCGAAGGATCGCCCGTCAGCGCCACACGCGCCTCTGCCACCGCCGCCAGCAGCTTTTTCCCCTCGGCCGCGACTTTCCGCACCTCGGCCGTCACGCGCTTGGCGGCGGCCTCGCTCGTCTGCGCCTCGATCTGACGGTCGCCCTTGGCCGCCAGCGCCTCTTGCGCCTTTTGCAGGAGTTTCGACATGCCGTCGATTTCCTTAATCAGTGCCTTGGCCGCATCGCCCACCGGCTGCATCACCGACAGCCGCGCATTCAGCGTGGCGATCTCAGCAGGCGCAGCGATCAGGTTTGCGGCCGCCGTGGCGAAGGCGTCGCAATCCGCGCGCAGGCGCTGCGCGGCCTCGGTCACGGTGGCATCGTCCAGATGCGTGGCGAAAAAGGCCGCGCAGGCATCAACCGCCGCCAGCAGGTCGGTGAAATCCGCCCCTTCAGCCTCGGTCCGCGCGGTTTCCAGATAGTCCTGCACAAGGGCGGTGAAGCGGTCAGTCTGCCCGCGATACAGCCAGGTGATCGCCGTCAGGTTGCGCATCTGTTCGGGCAAAAAGTCATAGACCTTGCGCGTGACCTTGCGGAACACATGCCGCGCGTCCAGCATCAGCACCTTGTCGCGCAGGTGGTCGGGCTTGGCCTTGTCGAAGAACCACAGCTCGCACGGCACGGTGCGGGTGTAGAAGAAGTTGCCCCGGATCGCGATCATGATGTCGACATCGCCGGTCTTGACCAGCGCCTGACGGACATCGGCCTCTTTCCCGCCCGCGGAGGAGGCCTGCGAGGACATGACGATCCCCGCCCGACCGCGCGGCGACAGGTAGGAATGGAAGAACGACATCCAGATGTAGTTGCCGTTCGACACCTTGCCGCCCTTGTTGACGCCGGGCAGGCCGAAGGACAGGCGTTTGTCGTCCTTCATCTTTTCGGCGTCGATCTCGTCGACGTTGAAGGGCGGGTTGGCCATCACATAGTCGAAGGGGCCGTGGTCCTTGTGGGGGTCTTCGTAGTAGCTGATCGCCTTCTGGATATCGCCCTCCAGCCCGTGAACGGCGAGGTTCATCTTGGCCAGCCGGATGGTCGTGGGGTTCTTTTCCATCCCGTAGAAGGTCAGGCGTTCGTTCGGGTTGGCCTTCTGCATTTCCACGAAATGCGCCGACTGCACGAACATGCCACCAGACCCGCAGGCGGGGTCGATCACCTTGCCGCGTGCGGGTTCGATTACGTTGACGATGGTTTCGACGATGCTGACCGGGGTGAAGAATTCGCCGTTGTCATGGGCCTTCTGGTCGGCGAACTGGGTCAGGAAGTATTCGTAAATGCGGCCGAACACGTCGCCATCAGCCCTTTGCAGCGCCGGGTCATTGAAGATGCGCAGGACCTGGCGCAGGACTTCGTCGTCCAGTTCCGCGTATTCCTGCTTGGGCAGCAAGCCTTTCAGCGTCTCGTAATCGCCCTCGATGCTCTCCATAGCAGCGATCAGGGCGGTCGCGGCACTCTGACCCTCAGGCAGGCTAACGAGAATGTCGAACTGGGCTTCCGGGCGAAGGTAGATGGAACCGCGGCGGGAGAAGTCTTCCTTGGTCAGGTCACGGACGACGCCGCCCCGGCTTGGCAAGGTGGGGATGATCTCGTCCCGCACCTTCAGGAACCGGGAATAGGCGTGGCGCAGGAAGATCAGGCCCATGACGGGCATGAAGTATTCATTGCTGGCAAAGTTCGAGTTCGCGCGAAGGGTGTCCGCCGAACCCCAGAGGCGTTTTTCAATGTTGCTGATCTGCTCCAAGGAGCGCCCCCTTCAATTCTTGCGGTACGTCCAAGCTATAACCTGTGATTGCGCCAAGGCGCCAGTCTGAGCGGGGCCATTCACGCGCTGATTCAAGTGTTTGGGTGGATCGCGTGGCGCAACTTGGCCTTTGCGGCGATTCAAGGCAGCGGACGTGCGCCTTCACCAGGCGCTTTGCTCTGCATCCAGATACGCGCGCAGGTCGACCAGGTCACTGATCTCACCGCGCATCATCATGTCCAACGCACAGCGTCCCTCGAATGCTTCGTTGGGCAGGCGGATCCATGCGTAGCCCCTGTCCGGCTCAGTGAAGATCGTGCGCAGCGCGATGTGGATCCCCATCAGAGTGGCCATCCGGGAGCGCAAGTCACGGCCAATTCGGCCGACGTCGCCAGCCTTCCTGCGTGCCCATGTGCGCGAAGACAGGTCGCCGAGCAGCACGCGCGCCTCTGCATCTGTCAGGTGCCAGGCGCGGAACAGATTGACGGTCGCGCGCGCCAAGGCCGCAGCCTCATCGTCGGTTATGACCGAATAACCAGCTCGTGCCATCTTCGAAGAAACCGCTGCAAATCGCATCGCACCTTCCCATTTGCCCTCACCATGATCGACGGATCGCCTTTGGCAAGGCTTGAGCTCCTGTGTTGCGCCCTGGGCCGCAAACTGTGCTGCGCCCTCGCTGGTGACTCGCCACCATCAATCACGTAGGGTCTCGAAAACATGAGAAATCTGGAGCCACTGCATGAAAGCTGCCGAAACCCGCGTCGACCGATTCTTGGCCAGTAGCGAGACAGCTTTCGCCATCCCCGTCTACCAGCGGAACTACGACTGGACCCGGGTGCAGTGCCAGCAGCTGTTCAACGATATCCTGGCAATCGGCGCGGACGAGAGCCAGTCTGGGCACTTCATCGGCAGCATCGTCTACGTCCACGACGACGTCTACACGGCTTCCGGCCTTCGCGAGCTGACGATCATCGACGGGCAGCAACGCCTGACCACCCTGACGTTGATTTTCATAGCGCTCTATCGGCACGCTATGGCGACGGGGAAGGACCAACAAGCCCAGCGGATCTTCAAAACCTATCTGATCAATGAGTTCGCAGACGACACAGAGAAGCTGAAGCTGAAGCCCACAGATAATAACAAAGTCGCCTTGGCCCAAATCATGGATCCGAAGGAGGCCGTTAAGGCAACAGGCTTTTCTCGGCTTATCGAAAACTTTCGCTTCTTCCAAGCGCGCATAACGGATGCCAATTTCGACGTCGTTCTCCGCGGCGTGTCGAAACTGATCTTCGTCGACATCGCACTTGATCGGCAGAAGGATAATCCGCAGCGCATCTTCGAAAGCCTGAATTCGACGGGTCTTGAGCTGTCGCAAGCTGATCTGATCAGAAATTACATTCTAATGGGTTTGCCCCGGAAAGAGCAGGAGCAGGTTTTCCGGAAGTTCTGGGAGCCTATCGAGGCGAACGCAAGGAACCGGGAGGTTAACGAGAGCCGAGTGTCGGATTTCATTCGTGATTTTCTGACTCTGAAGCAGAAGGATATTCCGAACAAGGGGGCAGTCTATGCCAAGTTCAAGGAACGCTACCCAGTGCCGAACTCGGCCGACCTTATGGATGCCCTCGAAGAGTTGCGCGAATTCTCTCATGTCTACGCGCGCCTGCTGAACCCTGACCTTGAAAGCGACCCCGAGATCCGACGCGAGCTGGGCTACATCCGGACGCTGGAGGTCAACGTGGCCTTCCCGTTTCTGATGCCAGTCTATCGGGATTTCACCGCCGGGATCATCTCCCGCGATGTGTTCGCGGCCGTTCTGCGGCTAGTGCAGAGCTATGTCTGGCGCCGGTTCATCCTCAGCCTTCCGACAAACGCCTTGAACAAGATTTTTATGAGTTTGTACGACCGCGTGGACCCAGCAGAATATCTGGTGTCGATCGAGCGTTCCTTGATGCAACGCGGCGGCAGCCAGCGTTTCCCGCGGGACGCTGAGGTAATCGCGATGTTGCGGGAGAAGGACATCTACAGCACGAAAAGCCGGACGAGGACATACTTCTTCGACCGCGTGGAAAACCACAACAACAGGGAACTGGTGGACGTCACGGTTCCTGGTATCACCGTCGAGCATATCTTCCCGCAGAACCCGGAGCCTGCATGGCGAAGTGCTCTGGCCGCTGACGAGTACGGCTTGCTCAGCGAAAAGTATCTCAACACGATTGGGAACCTCACGCTGTCCGGAAACAACGGCCGGTTGGGGAACAAACTCTTCGTCGATAAGCGGGACATGAACGAAGACGGTGGCGAACAAGGCTACCGGTTCAGTCGCCTTTGGCTCAACCGCGACCTTCAGGTCCTCGACGGATGGGGCGTGAAGCAGGTCGAAGCGCGCGCGGATCGAATCGCAAAACGCTTTCTGGAGGTCTGGCCCGCGCCGTCTATCGAAGTCGTCGCAGAGACGAACGGAGACGAGATCAACATTTTCGATGCGGAAGAGCCTCGGTTCAAGCGCCTGGAGTATGCGGTCTTCCTCGGTGCCCGCTTGAACGTGACGCAGGTCGCAAAGCTGTATGTCGAGGTGCTGGAACAGCTTCTGGTGCTTCAGCCCGATGCGTTTCAAGGCACCAAGCTTGGTGAACGGATACAGCTGACGTCCGAGCCTGATACGTTGCGGCAAGCCGTTCGGGTGGCGGAGGGGTATTTTGTCGAGGGCAATATCGACTCCACCAACAAGTTTGAAAGAATGAAGTTGGCTCTGTCCGAGTTGGGGATGGAAGAGGAGCTTTTCATCAAGTTCGCGTAGGCGGTGACACTGGTTCGGGTTGCGAACGCAGCCAAGGCCGCGCCTTCGGCATCGCCCCTGTCACCTCGACCTCTCGCAGCATCCCGCCCGCGATAAGCCCGTCCCGAACCCAGCCCAGCGCCTGCCGCCAGTCGTCATATCCCCGCCGGGCGGCCTCGATCTGCTGCGGGTGGGGGGAGAATGTGACCGGGCAGGCGAGGATGTCGATTGTCTTCCAAGTGGCGCGCGCATTCGCGCCGCGCACGCGGATGCGTTCGACGCCCACGATGATGGTTCCCGCATGCGTGCCATGCTGGTTCTGCTTGACGATGCTCGGCACGCAGCGCGGGACGGCGCCGGGCATCCAGTCCGGGGTCAGCCCGGCGCGGGCAAGTTCGGCGACGCGGATCGCCATTCGCTTGCCGCCGAGGTTGTCGGGGATCCCGGCCACGGTGGCGGCGATCACCTCGGCGTCCTCGTGCGTGGTAAGCGTCGCCTGTGCCCCACCTTCCGCATTTTCACGTGACCTGAGATTTCGCGCCTGATGGAGATTGGGCGGGAGTTTCGCGATGGCGACTACGGTGGAGTTTCTCAGGGACTATGGGGTGGACATC
>NZ_VKDF01000019.1 GCF_007096355.1 Paracoccus sp. M683
AAGCGAAAACGCGTAGAACAGTGCCGCTTGTGCTTCCTGCCGTGGACCCATCATTGCCGATCCTCCCGCCTGACAACGGAATTGAATCAGCGACCAGCCCACCAATCAAGGAGAGTTTTTCAACAAAATATCCCGCAAAGCAGACTTCGCCTGCGCGATCTCGCTGCGCTAGGCACGAACGTCCGGTCTAGGGAAGCTGCACCGCAGCGCCAATCAAAGACCGACTGGCAGTTTTGGGCCGAGTGCGCTGGTCAGGGGCCGCCCAGGACCGTTGCCGGCACCAACGCCGGCAAATCGACGTTAAGAGCCCTTTTCGGACGGTCACGCGCTGCGCTAGGGTCGTCTCGAAGGAGAAAGACGTGCCGGATATTCAGTCACGAGTTGGTACATACTTGGGCGTTGTCGCAACGGTCGCGCTGGCGGTCAGTATCGTCTTGCTGCTGACTCTGTTTGCGGATTTGCTAACTCCTCCGCCTTATGCAGTTGGGTCTCATCCCGACTACCTATCCGCTCTGGCAAAAGCAGTGCTCTTTCTCGGGGTAGTCTCGGCGCCGACGATATGCTGCACCATTGCATGGCCGATCCATCTTCTTAAGAAGCGACGCGGTGAAAAGGTGTTCGGGTGGCTGCGCTTTATGGTTCTAGCGTCAACGGTGTGGATGTGGCTCGTATTTCAGGGAATTGCCAATCTTTGATCCCCGCAGCGTCCGCTCCGTCCCGCAGAGCAGACTTCGCCTGCGCGATCTCGCTGCGCTAGGCACGAACGTCCGGTCTAGGGAAGCTGCACCGCAGCGCCAATCAAAGACCTACTGGCAGTTTTGGGCCGAGTGCGCTGGTCAGGGGCCGCCCAGGACCGTTGCCGGCACCAACGCCGGCAAATCGACGTTAAGAGCCCTCCTTTACGAATGCTGCGCGTTGCGTCAATGTCAGCTATGGTACCGCCGCCATCTCTATCGATCGGGTACATTGACCAATCGTGTTATGTCGATTTCCCTGTCCTGAAGAGCCGGACCGCTCCCTTGCCGCTGCGCTCGATCACGCCTTTCGCTTCGAGGTCGAGCTGCACCGCCTTCAGCCACCACCCGGCCTTCTCGCCGCCCGGAAACAATTCCTGTGACAGGTTCGGCAACAGCGCGGCCTTAGCCTCTGCGACGGACATACCGGGCGCCTCGGACGGCAGCACCGGAAGCAAAGCATCGCGCATGGCGATGAACTTCGCCTTATTCACTCGTTGAACGTGATGCGGTGACGTGATGCTCTCGATCTCGATTTTCTCGTCGGCGTCAGACATTGATCTCTCCCGGGTTTGGCGTTTTCGGGTTACGGAACCCCATTGCGACCCAGGCCCCGAAGAGCTTTGCGAAGAAGCCGAGGCTCTGCTTCTTGGCGTTGGGAATGTCGTCTGGCAGCGTGGCACCTTCCGGGAGATCGGAGGCCATCGTGCGCATCGTGGGCTCAGGCTTTGTGCCGGATGGCCAAAGTCCACTGTAGAGACTCAGCCAGTGTCCGCCTTTGAACTCCAGATAGACAGGCGTGTTGCAGCAGGTGGCGATCACCCGCGTGCTGGGGGCCTCGGGCGACAGGCGGAACCCGGCCAAGTTGGCGGCCCCCACAAGAAAACGCACGCGATCCTTGCGATACATGACGAAGGGCGTCGTGCCGTGATCGGTCAAGGTCCGGGGTGCGCCCTCAAGGCCCTGCATCTTTCCCGCCGCCTCGCGGCAGGAGTTGCAGCAGCATTCGACGCTTGCGATGGGCCTCCCCTCGACTTCAAGGCAGGTCTGGCCACAGGCACATCCGATCTGTGTTGCCTTACCCATGCGCTGGCTCCTTCGCGGCAGTTAATTCGAAGGCGGCAACGATCTTTTCCGGGGTGATTTGCTGGTCGGTCATGATGATTTCTCGTAGTTGGTTTCAGATGTATTTGGCCCCACTCCGAACAGGCCGCGCACATAGCGGATGAGGTGATCAACACTTTCACGGGCGAGGTCAGGGTCTCCGGTGGCCTTGGCGAGGATGAATCCACCCTGAAGAACCGCCTGCGTGTGGCGGGCAAGGCTCTCGGCAGTCCAGTCAGCGTCGATATTATGCTGCTTGCGCGCCGCTTCGATGTCGGTCTCCAGCGTGGCGGCATGGCCGAAGATGCTGGCGGCGCAGGCATCCCGGATCGCGGGCGCGCTATCATGCACCTCCTGCGTCATGGTGCCGACGAGGCAGGTGTATTCAAACGTCTCACCGTCGATGAGGCCTTTGCGGAAATCGAGATAGGCCAGAACCCGGTCCAGCGGATCGTCCGGCTCATGATAGGGCGCGCTGGCAAAGAGTGCGCTGGTTGTCTCGGCCCAGAAATTCGCTACCGCCACGCCAAGCGCGTCCTTGGTATTGAAGTGATAGAAGAACGCACCCTTCGTGACACCGGCCGACTGGCAGAGATCATCGACTGAGGTTGCGGCGAACCCCTTGCGGCGGATCACGTCGCGCGCGCCTTCCAGAAGGCGTGTACGCGCATCACCGCGCTCGGGGGATTGCTTGGTTGGTCTTGGCATATCCGAAACATACCATACGGTTGGTATGTAGTCAATAAACCCATAAATGTGCGTACTGCGGCGACGCCAAAAATCGCCGCTTGCGCACTTGAACCTTGATATCAGGCTTCGGCCGAAAGCAGACTATGCAAGTATCGCGGCGAAAGGCAGCAAGGTCCGCAAAGCAGACTTCGCCTGCGCGATCTCGCTGCGCTAGGCACGAACGTCCGGTCTAGGGAAGCTGCACCGCAGCGCCAATCAAAGACCGACTGACAGTTTTGGGCCGATCTGTCCGCCGACTTATCGCGGCGCCGCAGAAATGCTGCGCAGGCGCAGCAAGTCGTTAGGGCTCAAGGGTGCCCTTCGACAGCAGCGAGATCGTTTTCATCACGCTATCCAGATGTCTTCGGTGCTCCAGAAGCCGGCAACGCGGGCATGTCGTCATCCTGTGCTGGCCAGATCCAGGCTGGATAGACGCCTTCTCTGGCGATCTCGACCAGTTCGCGTTCGAGTTCGGGTTCGAGTGATTGCGACGAACAATAGAGCGCGGTGGGGGGCGAGGTATCGAGCATCACGGCGTTGGCGATCGGCGCATCTGCCCGCAAGTTGTAGCGCAGGCTCTTGGAGAAATGGCGATCACGCATCGCCTCGATCAGGCGCAGTTCTCGATCATGATCGAAGGGTATCCATTGCGCGGTGACGGGCATGACGGCGATCTGCCGGATCTCGGCATAGTTGCCATGCATGTTGAAGGTGGCGATGACGATCAGATGGGCACCCTCGACAGCTTCCACGTCGCGGATCTTTTCGCCGGCGATCTTGTCGAAACGCGCACACAGATCCTCGTCCATGAAGAAGGCCATGTCGGGCAGGTGCTTGAACCGGATTTTCCGCCCATATTGCGACGGTTCCATGTCCTTCAGCTCGGCCACAATCACGCCCAGGGGCATGGGCTTGCCCTTGACCGGCTGAAGATGATGCAGGAAGCGCCGCCTTGCAGCGGCCAACTCATCCTTCTTGTCGGCGGAAAACATGGGCGGGACCAAGAGCACCGAGGACAGCGGTATGGATTTCGCGTTTGCCCGCTCGGCGGCGGCGGTCAGCTCGCGATGAACGATCCACCAGGATCGGCGCGCATAGGCAGGGCGCCACATGGTCAGGCCGGCCGCATCCCAGAGGAAGTGCAGCAAGCCAAGAAGGCCCAGCTTGTTCGGGCTTGCCTCGGCCACGGTGGGTTCGTGATCGCCGGCATCCGGGGCAACGCCGCGCCGGCCACGGACTGACAGGGGAAAATCCAGCTTTAGGGTGGTGTCGCCGCTGTCATCGGTGGTGATGGCCTTGCCCTCGACCTGGCCGAGACCTGACAGTTCCGGCGGCATGGCAAAACTGTCGCAGGAGGGATCATGCGCATGGCCGGTGCCCGGCATCCGCTTCAGATAATACTCGCCCTGAATTTTGGTGACATACATGAGCGGGGAAGCTGGTGAACAAAGGCAGGCGGGCCGAGCCTTCGACTGATGCGCCGCAGCGAGGATGCTTTGCCAGTTCGGGGATGCGGCATCGAAGGTATCAGTGCCAAGCTGATAGCGGCTGGCGGGGACGGCAACATCGGCTGAACGCATAAAGATCACCTGTCTAAAATCACTGACCTCGGGAATTGCAGAAATCTATCTTGATGTGTATATATAGATCATACAACAGAGGATATACACATGGCAATCCTGATCAGGGGCGACGAGATCGACGCATTGGTCGAGAAATACTGTGCCATGACCGGACAGAGCAACAAGAGCGAGGCCGTGCGCCGCGCCCTGGCGGCGCAGATCGAGGCGCTGGCGGCGAAGGAAAGCCTTGCGGACCGGGTTGCGAAGATTCAGCGGCAGGCGGCTGACGGCGGATTTGTCGCCCCTAAAAGCTCCGACAAGGCATTCATGGATGAGATGTGGGGCGAGGGCTGATGTTTCTCGATGCCAGCGCGCTGGTCGCGGTGCTGCTGAAGGAATCTGACGGCACCGCGCTTCTGAAGGCGATGGAGGCCGCACGCGGCAAGCTGCGGTTCTCGCCCGTGGTGCGGATGGAGGCGGTTCTGGCGCTGGTGCGCGCGCGGATCGAGACGCGCGGCAAGGGACCAGCAACCGGCGCCGACAATGCCGATGCGACGGGGCTGGTCGATCAGCTGCTGGAAGCCCTGGAAGCGCAAGAAATGCCGATCACCAGCGAGATCGGCAAGGCTGCGATCGCGGCCCTGGCGATCTATGGCAAGCAAGTCGGGCATCCGGCGCAGCTGAACATGGGCGATGCGCTGTCCTATGCCTGCGCCAAGGCCGAAGGGATTCCGCTGCTCTACAAGGGGCGGGATTTCAGCGAAACGGATTTGGCGTAGTAAGATAGATGGGGTTGCCTATGACTAATACCGCTCCAGTGATCATCTCCCTGTTTGCGCTTGGGGTTTCGGGGGCCGCGCTCTGCGGACAGATACAAAGTTCATCCGAGACGAATGAAAGAGAGCAGCTTGTCGCGCAGATCAACGCATGCGTGGCTTTGTCACAGCATCACTATAGCCCTCGTGTTGGTAACGACGGTGGGCCATGGGCAGACAAAACGAGGGCACTGGCGCTATGCCTTTCCAGCCCGGACCCATCGGCCTGCAGACTCGAAGTTAATGAAGCTGATGATAATGACCTGTGCTGACGATCAACGCATCAGCGGCTTATACGATGTGCGTCAAAGAAAAGGACCGCCCGAGGGCGGCCCAAGTGAACCTTCGTCGCAGAAGGAAACCCTGAAAACCGGGATCTTTGATCCCCTTTCGTTCTCGGTCAGAATAGGCAACGCAATGGCCTGCGTCAATCACATTGCCAGACAGCGCGGGCCTGGACCGGCGCGGTGCTGCGCAGTAGCTCGCGCGTCCGGGAACGGGCCTCTTTCTCGGCCTCAGCCGCACGGCGGGCGGCGTCCTTCTGCTTCGCGAAGGGATCGCCATGCAGACCGAAGAACACCGGCGCAGCCGCAGTATACGCCCGCTCGAAGACTTCCAGCGAAAGGCTGCCGTTTATGACGCGACCGGCGATGCCGCGTGTGCTGATCTGGATATAAGCCATATGGAAGGTGCTGCGGGACAACTCGACTGCTTCCGCCCAGATATGCCGCGCCGGGTCAAAGCCCTGGCTTTCCAGCGCATCAGCGAGCGCCAGAACCATGCAGCCGGCACCGGCTGCGGGTTCGGACACGGCGATAAAGCCCTGCGCCTCGATCTGTGCCGCTGCATCGCCCAGGCTCTTTTCGGCCATCAGCCGGCTGACTTCATAGGGCGTGAAAAACTGCCCGAGGCCCGCATCAAGCGCACCGATCTCGGCCGCGACCTGGCCGATGAAGTCGATGCCGCCGCCTGCAATGGCCTCGATGGAGAGGGCCATCATTTCAGGCATGCGCCGCACATCGTCCTTGTTCGGGAACCTGCCGACGCAGGCCATATAGTCCGCTTCCAGCCGGTCCCGCTGATCGGCGAAAGGTGAGGCGCGCTTGGCAAGGGCGCAATAGGCCATTTCGCAGAACAGGCGGAAGATCTCGGTGCGGGTTTTCGAGCGGTCGAACTGGTCGAGGGCGCGCAGGAATGCGGTCACGGCGGGATGGGCCATGTCAAAATCCTTGTGGGAATGGGGTAGGGTGCCGCGCCGTCAGGCGCAGCGCGCGGGCATCACTGGTTGCGCGCTTGGCTCAGGGCCAGCATGATCGCGGTCCTGTTGGCGGCCACATCATTGCTGATCTGGTCATAGGGCTTCGACCAGTCGACCGGCGTTTGCAGAAGGGCGTCCATGATCGCGAAAGCGCCTCTCCGGGTGCGGCGATCGCCGCCCCGTCCGCCGCCGATGCACATGCCTGATGCGACATGAACGACCTGCCAGCGTTTGTGCTGCTTGAAAACGCCAAGCCCCGACCGGCAATAGGCGGTCACGGTCTGGTCGCCATAGAGGCTGTTCGGGATCGTGATCATCTGTTGTGCATGGGTCATGGAACTGATCCTTGAATGTCAGAGGATGCGGTTGCCGCCGCGCCATCCGGCGCGGCGCTGTCGGGTCAGATGCGGGTCCAGTCGCGGGACATGATGTTGCTGATGGAATAGCGCCCGCCGGTTTCGGTGCTGATGAACACCGTGCGGTTGCTGCGCCCCCATTTTTCCTTTGCGACGCGGAAGGTCTGCAACTCAGCGCCATCCGAAAACCGCAACGGTATCGTCAGACGGATCACGTCACCGGGTTTCAGGCGGCGGTTAGTGCGGGCGGCATGGTCGCGACAGCGTTGCCGCCAAGCGAGCGCGTATTCGGCGCTGGTCGGTGACAGCAGGTCCAGCAGCTTCGCGGGGGCCTCGGCCTGATTGGGACCGCTGGTTTCGTCCATGTCCTTGTAACCCCACTCGCCCTTGCTGGTCGTGGTCAGGAACACCGCGGCGAAGGTATAGCCGCCAGTGGCATCGGTCTCGAAATGTCCGGTAGGGTCGCGCCCGGTGTCCAGCCGACCGGCGGCAGGTTCAGCGCGAACCGCCGCATACCAGACCGATCCCTTGCGGCTGATCAGGACGGGAAACCCCCGTCCTTTCTCACTGTTCCAGGTGCAGAGCCGGGCGATTTCATCGCGGATGCAGGCGGGGGTGTCGGGATAGATGAGCCAGCCCATATCAGCCCCTCCGCGTGTCGAGTGCGAACAGGATCAGGTCGCGCAGTTCTTCCAGCGGATGCGCGTCAGCATCATCCATGCGAGCGTCGGCGTCGTCTTGGTCGGGGATTTCATCCAGAATGCGTTGTGCCAGCAAGTCGACCAGATCCGGCAGGCGGGTATTGGCGTAGGCATGGCTGAGGTCGCGGTATTCGATCAGCTCGCCGGTCAGTTCCACGATCCGGGCGAGTGTTTCGCCGATCTCGCCCCAAGGGGCATCATGGACAATCTGCCATTCCTCTGCGTCCTGGTGAAACCCATAGACCGACCAGAACTCATGCTCGCCGGGATCGCAAACCTCGATGCTGCCGCCCATGTCGCGAACAGGCGACACGCGAAAGCCAGAGAAGGCGAAGATGGTCGTGTCACGCGGCAACCCGTTGAAAGTCTGCGCCAGCGCGGCTTGGTCAATCTGCTGGCCAGCCCGGCGATACTGAACGGCGCTGACCCATTTGCCAGCATCGGCTGCTTTCGCGCGCAAATCGTCCAGCGTGAAGGTACCGAGATAGTCCCCGGTGACATCGAACGCGGCCCAGAGATTGAGCCAACGGCCTTCATTGCGCGTCAGGCCATCAAAATTGTGGAACATGGTCAATATCCTTTTTGCGACGGTCCCGCCTCGGTCTTTGGCGTGGTCGGGTTGCCCATCATCGGGCGGGGTTTCTGGCGAGGACGCGGGAACCGCGCGCCTCTCCTGAAACCCTGCCTCCCGGCGAGGGCAGGAGGGGGACCCGATCAAGGGTCGACCGCAGGGGCGAGGGGAGGGGACTCACCCGGCCTGCACGGAGCGCGCAGCGCGAAGGAAGGCTGGGGACACCCCTTGCCCCGCCAAGCGGACGCGCCCTTGAACGGGGGAACCGGCGGTTCCCATGACGGCCGCGGAACGTGGCCAAAGAAAAAGCCGGGGCGTTCGGCTGTTCCCGAATCCCCCGGCCGGCGTGGCCCGCGATATGCGGGCCTCCTTCGATCTTGTTGGCCGAACGTAAAAGCTTGTCCCGCAATCAAAACTTACGGACTATGGCCCTATGAAACCGACCCGTCATTTCGTCCTTGCCGTAATCTTCACCGTCACCGCTTCAATAGCCGCCCTCGCGCAAACGCGTGTGGTGGATGGTGATACCTTAGACCTTGACGGGCTGCGCATCAGAATCAATGGAATCGACTCCCCAGAATTTGGGCAGCGCTGTGGCGATTGGGATTGCGGCCAGGACGCGCTGGATCACCTTGGCGCGTTGATTTCGATAGGCAAGGTCAGTTGCGAGGCATTGGACCAGGACAAATACGGGCGCACGATTGCCCGCTGTGATGTCAATGGTCAGGATCTGGGTGACGCCATGATCGCGGCGGGCCTGGCCCGTGCGTTCACACGCTATTCAGATGATTATGTCGGCGCAGAGGAAACTGCCAGGACGGCGGCAGTCGGGATCTGGCAGGGCGATTACGAGACACCTTGGGATTTCCGGGACCGGAAATGGGCCGAGGCGGCACAGATCGCACCGGAGGGTTGCCCGATCAAGGGCAATATTTCGGACGGTGGCAAGATTTACCACGCGCCATGGTCGCCGTGGTATGGAAAGACCCGGATCAATGTCTCAAAGGGCGAACGCTGGTTCTGCTCCGAGAATGAGGCGATCGCAGCGGGCTGGCGAGCTCCGGTCTGGCGGTGAACATTGTTTTTGAAATTGTCTTTCAAAGCATAGAGGACGAGCAGATGACGAGACCCAGTATAAGTTCCAGCCTGCTTGCAGCGAGCCTTGTTGTATTGGGCGCATGCGCCCCCGCCCCTGCGCCAGTCGGTTACCAGTATCTGTCCACCCCGACACTTTGGGGGGAATTATCGCGCGCGAGTGACACGAAGGAAATTATGCTGATCGAGTCGGAGCTGGCTGTCAGGGGGCAAACACGATCGCCCGACGGCACGGAATATATAGGACGCCGTACAGCTGGGACCGTTGGCAGGACAACCTATAGTCGCATGGTTGATAATATGGCTGCTGGTTCAGGAGCATCGCCGAGCAACGACAAAGATTGCTCTGATTTTTCGTCAGGTGCAGCCGCACAGCGCTTCTTCATCGCCGAAGGCGGCCCGACGAGAGATCCACATAGGCTGGATGGCGATGGCGATGGCAACGCCTGTGACTGGGGGAGGTCCCTCAGCTCAAGCGTGTCGAATTATCGGCGCTAGCTAAGCGATCAGCCCCGCCAAAAGAACACCGGATATGGCACATATAGGCCGAACCGAGACGCGCCCGCATTGTCGTTGCGTCGGCCGGTGACGTCGGTTGCGTGGCGCGGCCCAGCTGGGCGGAACCCGACTAACCAGATATCGACTGCTTGACCCCAATGTGACAGAGCCGAACGCAGGGGCGACGATGCGGGTGATGTGGATGATCCGCGCGGACAACGTTGCGCTTGACGACTCACCCCGTGTGATCGCGCAGAATTTCTCGGCGCGTGATTCCAGCTCACAAGTCACGACGTCAGCCCGGTGGAAATCCTGTCAGGTTCGCGCAGCGTCAGCCTTGGCCGTCCGGAGATCAGTGGATTGTCGGCCGGGTGATTGGTCTCGCCTCGCGCATCTGCCGGCGGGCCCTGCTGCAGGACAAGACCGCCTCATGGATCTCGGTTTCCATGATCCGGGTCAGGTCGCGCATATGTCTGAATGTCGCCTCGAGTTCGTTGCGGTCACCGGCTGAGGGATCACGTGCCACAAGGTTTGAGATGCCAGCCATCATCGCGCGCAGTTCGCCCAGATGCCCGACAGCCTCATGGGCCCGCTCGGGCAGATCGATGGCATCCTGCCCGTTGAAGATCCCCTCGACAAACCCATCCAGCTCCTCACGGCGCACGCGGGCAAACTGGGCCAGATTTGCGGCAGTGGCGTCCGGTGGCAGCCGGGTGAGCCGAAACGGCAGGCTGCGCTTCTGATGTCGGGTCAGGTCGTTCCACAAGCCCTGCACCAGAACGTCAAGGAGTTCGTTGAGCTCGTCCATGCTCTCGAAGCTGGGGAACGCACCGCCCCACAATCCCTTGATGACCGGCAAGGGTGAAACCGACATCACCGGCGTCGCGATACTGCCGAGAAATCGCGTGCGCACCTCGTGAAACGGCACCGGGCATGCATGCCTTCGCAGCACGGCCTGAGCGACCTTCTCCAATGCTCCCTTGGTACTCGTCTTCATGGCGGCCCCGAACAGTTCGGTGAAACCCGTCGCCGGGCGACGACGGATCACCAATTGATAGGCGCGCACCTGCCAGAACCGCAATGCCAGAATCTCGCGCAATCCCGCCCGGCAGATTGATTATGTTCCTGTTATGTTCTATGCTCGATAGCAAGCCAATCAGGGAGTATCGTCGTGGAGACCACAAGCTTCGCCCTGCCCACCACGCCCCGGCAGATTGCCTATGCACGCTCCCTGGCGCTGCGGAACCAGACCCTCCTGCCCTGGGAGGTCCAGCAAGACCGCCGGACCATCAGCGCATGGATCGAGGCCCAGGCCGGGCGGAAGCCTGTCCCCCGGGACAATCGGCCCTCCTCGAAGCAGGTTGCCTTCGCCGAGCGCCTTGCCCGGATCAAGCAACGCGCCGTTCCTGACGATTGCTTCCGCGACAAGGGGCTGATGTCTAAATGGATCGACGGGAACAAGTGACCCTCACTGTGGCCTTCTGTGCCCGTATCGTCGGACGAGACCCGCTGATCGAGGCGGGTCGCGTAATGCGAGTGGTGCCGTGCCCAATCATCAGCCGGCCGAATCCATCCTGCGGCACCGATTCAGGAAAGTCATTGGACGCGGCGTCGGTACCGCAGGCAATCTGCCGCCATGCATGAGCCCGTCCATCTGACCCGCTGTGATCCGCTGTGCAACATGGCACGGTTCTACCGGCTGGAGATCGCCCCTGATCTCTTTGGCGGAGCGGTTCTGCTGCGCCAATGGGGCCGGATCGGGACCGAGGGCCAGGGCCGGGGCGACTGGTATTCCGAAGCCGGGGCCGCCCGCGCTGCCTGCGATGGCTGGATCAGGCGGAAGTGCGCCCGGGGCTACCAGACCGGTGGCGAGTAACGGTCTCAAGCCACTACCGTCGGACCTCCGTCCCGATCGAGCTTCCATCGCCTGAGCGCCGTGAGACTGCCCTGCAGGTTCAGTTGCCCACGCTGCGCGCTGCGCGTCAGGACCCGCAGCATGGCGCCGGGCTTTCGCACCGGATTGACGGCGCGGAAGCGATTGGCATCGACGATCAGCACGACCAGGGCGGCGGCGAGATTGCCCATGGTTTCTGCCGCCTCCTCCCAGGCAGAGGGATGAATGCCGAGATCGGGCAGGATCGCGAGCGCCGCCCTGATGAACGCCCGCTCGGTCAGCACGCCATCCCCTCGGTGAGCGATATCGAGGCAGAACCGCATGTCATCGGAGGCCATCCGGTAGAGCTGATCGGCGCTGAAGGTTTCAGGCGCAGCAGGCCTGCAGCGGGTTTCTGGAGGCGGCGCCCGTCTGCCGGTGCGGCTTTTTGCCGCCGGCGCGTTTTCCGCAAGGCCGCTCATGGTTCTCGGCCGTGCCTCGGGCAGCCGTCTGGCACTGGAGCCGCCAGAAGAGACAGATATCTTTAGGATTGTCTTTTGTATCGCCGGAACCCCGGCTTCCGCCACGCCGGAAGATTCTGCGCGACATGCCCGCGCTTCGGAGAGCCTGTCGCAGACGCGCTGGATCTCCTGCAGATGGGCCTCAAGGCCGGCGATCGTCCGAAACGACGCGTAGCGCCGTGGCCAGCCGGCATAGGATCTGAGCGCCTCGGTCAATGCCGGATGCTTCGGGTCCGTTTCGAGCATCTCCTCGATCCTGCGCCGCAGATCGCGCTTCAGGGCCGAACATTCGAGGCGCAGGGACTGGAACCGGCGCCCTTCCGCCCGCCGCAGGGCATCGATGTCCATCAGCTCAGCGATCCGGCCGATGAGCGGGGCAAGGTTGAGCCCGAGACGGCGGCCGCCCGCGAGCTCAACGCCGGACCGGTGGCCATCGGCCGCGGTATCGATTTTCAGGAGGCCGATGGCTTCCAGCTGGCGCTCATGGGCGCGCAGCGCGCGGTCGGTGATGCCGAGTTCGGCGGCCAGATCCTGTTGGGCGCGAAAGCACACGGGATCCCGCCCGGGATCGGTCCAGTCCTTGACGGCGGTCGAGCGCATCATTCGCAGAAGAGCCTCACGCCGGGCAAAGCCAATGCCAAAGGCAATGCAGGCATGGCGCTCGATCAATTCGACCAAGTGGTTGAAGCTCAGGCCGTCCGGCAACACCGGCCGTGACACTCTGGATGTGGCGGTGTTTGCGTCGCTGATGATCATCTTGCTGCTCCCGTCAGGATCAGGCGCAGGAGGACCGGGCAGATCTTCTCTGGTCGCGCAGGCGCGTTTTGCTTGATCTGCGTGTCGGGAGGGATTACAAATAATCCTGTTGATACGGGCTACCCAGGTTTGCACACCTGTTTCTGTGATCCCCCCCGCCGGGTTCCCCGCGCGGGGGTTTCATTTTTCGGGCTCTGGTTGATGCTCTCGCTCTGTTTTGTCTCTTCTGTGCGGTGAAGGTTTCGGCAGCATCGCGGCAGGAGATGCAGCTCCTGCAGCTTGGGACTGCCACCGTGTCTAATAGCGAACCACCTCGAAGCCATGCGTGCCGAAGGTGTCGGTCCATTCGACGCCGACCCCGCGATAGCGGCCGGCCGCGATGCAGGGCCCATCGGGGTGCAGGTTGGTGTCGAGCCAGGCAGGCGCAGCGGTGATGCTGAACCCCGCCCAACTGAAATCACCTTGCTGACCATAGCTCCCGAGCCGGGTCCTGGCCTTCTGCCGGTGGCAGACATCGCGTTCGCCGTTGCTGGTCGTGCCGGCAAAGGCGTACCAGTCGATGTCGTAGACCCGGATCGACCGAACGACATCGAAAGCCGGGTCCGAAATGTCGACATCGGCGGCCGGGCTGCCGGCAACCTCGACCGCCAGGTCCCACGGAAGCCGGCCCTCCGGCATCTGGCTCTGACCAGGAAGGGCTGTTGCGGCAATCGACCAGATGCGATCAACCGGTGATTGCGTCCGAAAACTCGCCCGCATCGGGCAACGCCAGATCTGCAGGGGTGGCTCAATCGGCCAGGGGGTGATCCGACGGACAAACTCTGCGCGGGCGGCAGTGCATTCGACTGAGCCGGGCCATCCTCCGGACAGGCACAGCAGAATGGCGCAATCGATCGGATAGGCGTCCACCTTGCTGGGCCCGACCGCCGGCAATAGGCCTGCCGCGATCACCGCGGCCAAACCATATCCTCTCCTCGAAACCATGTTTCTATTCCTCTCGTTGGCCTGAAGTTCTTCTCGCGACCTCCAGACGGTGCAGGAAATCCTGGTAAGCACCGGTTCGGCGCTGTGCGAGCAGGAACGCCTCGTGGCGGCTTCGGTCCATGCAGTCGAAATACATCGTTATCTCTTTGAAATAGATTTCGAACTCCTCCTCGATGATCTCGGCGTATTCGACCAGAAGATCATCCGATTCAGGCACGATCGGGTGGTCCGGCGGGATGCAGATTTCGACCGCAAGACAACTTGCCGGCAGCACGATGCAGATCGCGCCAAGGGCAAACGTCGAAAGATGTCTGCGGCACGCGACGGTGGTCGTCGTCACGGGATCGCGGCGTTCGGTCGACTTTCCTGAATCTGGATGTTGATCATGAAGTGCTTCCTCTCAGCGTCTTGGATTCAATATTGCAGTATTGCTGCATATCTGCAATATTGAATCTTGCTGAGGCGGTGCTGGGCTGGCTGCTGACAATTGCGGTGGCGCCTTGTCCCACATGACCTGCAATGATCCATCGTTCCAGAGATAGAGCCAGCCTTCGGCTGTCGGTGTGGAGATCCGTTGAACAGGGTTCGCGAAAAGGCGCTTCTCTGTCATCACCATAACCTCTGGTTGCAAATACCAGAGGGCATAATCGAACTGGTTGTTAAAGCCGAAAATCAGACAAGTGCCTTTTCGGACAATCCATTCGGGCAGTTCAGAGATAGTTCCGGGCAACTGCAAGCGCGACAGCCTGCGTCCGTGTCTTCGCATTGAGCTTGGCGCATGCCTTAACCGCGCGCTGCTTGACCGTCGATTCCGAGATCCCGAGGGTCTCTGCGGTTTCGGCCTGCCCGAGACCATCGCGAAAACACCGCAGCACATCGATTTCGCCATCGGTGAGCGAAGCCCGGTTTACGACGAGGTCGTTCCAGAGCGAGAACTTGGCTTGGGTGGTGAGGATTTCATCGTCCCGGAACTCCCGGTCGGCGCGCGAGATCGTCAGAAATGACCGTTTCCGTGCCACCTTTCGCGAGATCGCGACTCCGTAGTTGAGGCCGAACTTTCGCGCCTCAGGCATCACCCCCCGCATGTCGGGGATTTTCACCTCCGACCAACGGATCGCGCCCTCGTTGAGCATCGTCCAGGCCGCGATCGGGTCACCAAAGAAATAGTTGCGCTCTTCATAGATCTTTCGCCAGCCGTCCGGATAGCCGTTGTGCAGGTGCTCAGGACCCCTGTAGGTCAAGTTGAAGCCCATGATCCAGCCCGACGGTGCCAGCTCGTTCAGCTTTGCAACCTCACCGTCAAAGCTTGGAATAAGGTCGTGGAGCATCGCAATCTCCCGGAATATGCCCAAACGGTATGTCTTATCGGACTAACTGAAAAGTCATTTCTGCAGTTCTGCTAGAGACAACCTACGATGTTGTCGTTTAGAAAGGCAATCAACTGCAGGAAAACATCGGTGGCGCCATGAGCTTGACAAGAATCCTGACCGAAGCGGAGTTCACCAAAGACATGGTGGAGACCATGCTCGAGTATTTTGACCAATATGCAGTCGACGGTGTCCTCCGCGTGGAGGTCACGAATCGCGGGCTTTGGTTGCCAAATCCTATCGTCCCCGGTCGGCAGTTCCTGGGCCTGGCACGACTTCCAGATGAGTTGAGGCACTAAATCCTGGTCATGCACCTGCGACCGATCAATGCTGATACCACCTCAGAGGTGCGTATTGAGGTGATTACCCTCCCCGGGGATCTGGCCCGGTACCATTTGGTCGCAGCCTTCTTGCGCATGCGCAAAAAGGTCTTCGTCGACCAGAAAGCCTGGCGTCTGCACCATGCCGAAGACATTGAATTCGAACAGTATGATACCTTCGATACGACCTATGTGATCGCCCATCAGAACGGTCGTGTCGTGGGTGGCGCGAGGCTGAAGCGCACAGACCGCAGTCATGGTTGGGGTTCGGTCGTCTACAGCTACATGATCCGGGATGCCTATCTGGGGCTGCTGCCCGGTCTTCCTCAAGATTTGTGCAGCAACAATCCTCCCATGGACGACAGGACTTGGGAACTTACCAGGTTGATTGCCGATCCCACACTCGGCATCGTCGAGGCGATTCTTGAAGTTGCGAATGCCTATCTGTTCGCGGTTGGCGCGGGAAAATGCCTCTTTCTCGGATCCCCCGCTTTCATGCGGATGGCGACCAGGCTCGGTTGGTCGCCGATGCGGCTCGGTGAGGTCGTCGAGAACGAAAGCGGCCGGTTCATTGCCTTCGGTTGCGACGTCATTACGCCGGCCGAGGTAAGGGCCAGCAAAGTGAGAGATTCTGACAAGGTCCGTCAAAGCTAAGTACTGCTGCTGGTTGCAGAAAACTGCCCGTAAACATCGGCGAGTCCTTTCTTGGCAAATCTCTGCAAGTCTCCTAGTTTACCTCAAAAGGCACCAAGATGTGCTGAAAACTGAAACTAGGGCCTTGCATTTCTGCAGTTTTGCGTCGAAACTGCAGAAATGCGGGCGGTGAGAGGCTGACCCGTGACCGACAACCACACCAAGCTTGGTGGCGCACCCTATGCGGTCAGTGAAAGCGGAATCAGACAGCTCCTCGGCGAAGGATGGCGGCTGGAAGCCGAATGCATCGAATCGGCCGCCGAACGACATTCAAACATCTTCGGGCGTTGGGCGGTTCGGATCGTCGCGCCAGACGAGTCGATTGCCCGCTATCTCACAACGACACGCAACATCATGGAAATGCGTCTTTTCAAGACGACCAATGGGCTTATCTCTTTCATGGACGGCCTTGGCGTGGCTGGCCCAAGAGTACCCATGCGAAAAGGCGAGATCTTCGTCCAGAACCTTTCCGGGCCAGAAGAAGAGTAGAGAAGCGCTTGCGCAGCACAAGCGGACCCGCTGTTTCGGTCTGCTTATGGTTGCGGTGGTCGTCTCGTCCTTTGCTGTCTTGCCGGCCAAGGGCAAAGCCGACGTCATCCGCTTCGGCGCAGCGTCCGACGACGCGGCACCCAGCATCGACCCCCGCCAGCGTGCGGTTTATCGCTACGATCGGCGCGGCGAACTGATCCTGCCGCCGGAACCGGAGGGCGTACTGCCGTCGCCAGACGAGCTGGCGCCGGCGGGCAGATCCACCTCCGGCCAGATGAACTTCAGCGCCGGGGAGATCCCGGTCGGCAGCTATCCGACGGCGCTGGAGGGGGTGCGGGCGACGGCCGCGCGCTACCAGAACCATCCGGCGATCTCGGCGGCAGGCTTAAGCCGCGGCGAATGGATGGCGCTCTTCCAGGCGATGATCTGGCAGGAATCGCGCTTCAATCCGGGGGCGGTGAGCCCCAAGGGGGCGCGGGGCCTGGCGCAGCTGATGCCCGGCACCGCGGCGCGGCTTGGGGTGAACCCGCGCGACCCGATGCAGAATCTCGATGGCGGCGCGCGCTATCTGCTCACCCAGCTTGGCACCTTCCGCTCTCCAATGCTGGCGCTGGCGGCCTATAACGCCGGTCCCGGCGCCGTGCGCAAATATGGCGGTGTGCCGCCCTACCCGGAAACCAGGAACTACGTGGTGAAGATCCTGTCGCATCACGCAAGGCTGATGGGTTCCCGATGAAGAGGTGCCGCATCTGAAACCGGCCGGGGCGGTCCACGTTTGGCGACCGAGCCGCCCCGGCCTTCGATCAACGAAACCAGAAAGGAATCGCAGATGCGGGTTCTTACCACGACGCCTTGCGCAGTGACAAAGGCGGCCACCCGGCCCAGCTGGAAAGCGGGAAGAGGGGTCACAGCCCTGCTCCTGGCCATCCTGCTCCTCTCGGCCAACCACGCCCTGGCCCAGACAACCGGCACGGGGGGCGGTGTGCAGTTCAGCAAGATCGACACGCTCGGCACGAGCTTCCTGACCTGGCTCAAGGGCAACCCGATCACGCTCTTCTTCACCGTGGCGCTGATCGTGACCGGGCTCCTGGCAGCCTTCAACCGCATCAGCTGGATGTGGGTACTGATGATCTGCGTCGGCGCGTTCTTTGCTTTCGGCGCGACCAATATCGTCACACAGCTGAAAGCTGTGTTCACCTGATGACCGAGAGAACCCCCGTCATTCTCGGGCTTTCGAGGCAGGCCAATCTTGCTGGCCTGCCCATGCCCTATACGCTGGCGGTCGGGGCGCTGATCATGTTGCCCTTCATCTGGTTCAAGTGGATGCCATGGCTGCTGACCGGCCTTCTGTGGTATCCGGCAGCCCGTGTCGCCGCGATCATCAACCCACACGGCCATCGTGTTTTGGCCGTCATTTTTCAGCGGACGCCGCCGAAATTGGCGGCAACCAGGGAAAAAAGGGTCCGTCGCTATGTTTAACGCCCGCGACATGAACGAGTTGAGCGAACGTGCGCGGGCGGTCCTGCCGGCCGACATGAAGCTCTACCGGCACATGCCCTATGTGCTTGAGGTCGATGACGAAACGATCCGCACCCGCGAGAACGGCCTGATGATGGCCATGGAAGTGACCGGCATCGACGGCACGACCAGTTCGGACGGTGATATCCGCGAATTGCGGCGGGCGTTTGCACATGTCCTCGACGGTCTTGACGAACGCTTCACGATCTATGTCCACCGGATGATGCGCACTGCCGAGTTCGGATTGAAACCGATCCGTGGCGACGGTTTTGCGGCGGATGTGGATCGTGCATGGCAGGCGCATCTGGCCAGCAGGAACCTGCATGATTTCGTGCTGGTGCTGACGGTCGTTCGCAACCAGGTGCAGCCTTTGCGGGTGCCGCTCTTCGGGAAGGCGGCCAACCGCCTTCTCGGCAACAATACGGCCAAGCGGCTGCACGAATTGCGTGAGGTTGTGTCGATCATCGAGACAAGCCTTGCGGTGCGTACGCGCCGACTGAAGATCGGTGACGGAAGCCTCCTTGGCTTCCTGTCGGCCATCAACACGGCGGTTCTGCGCAAGGAATATCGTGGATCGCGGACCATGATCGCCGAGGATGTATCGAATATCGCCGTGGCCTTCGATCCGAGCAGGGGGTCGATGAAGGTCGAGGAAGGTTTCGACCGGCCGCGTTATGCGGCGACGCTGGCGATCTGGAAATACAGCGAGACCACCTGGCCGGGGATGCTCGATGCGCTCGACACCTCGATTGACATGGTGATCTGCCACTCCTTCACACCAGTCGCCAATCACAAGATTTCGGGGCGGGTGAAGCGCCGCGTCAACCAGATCCGTGCCGCCGGCGATCTGGTGCCGACAATCGAGGCGCAACTGCTTCAGGCTGCGGATGACGTGGAAACCGGGAAACTCGCGATCGGCGCGCATCAGCTGTCGATCACGATATTCGCAGACAGTGAAGCGGAGCTGGACGCCCGTGTGTCGCATATCCGCGGCATTGCCGAGCGGATGAAGGTGACGCTGACACGCACCATGCGCGCGCAAGAGGCGACTTTCTTCGCGCAGCACCCCGGCAACCAGGATTATCAGTGCTTTGAGATGGCCGTCAGCACGGTCACATTTGCCGATATGGCATCGCTGCACATGGAGGATGCCGGCACAGCTGCTGCCGGGCTGCCCTGGCAGACACCAATAACAGTGCTGGAAACGGCGGGCGGTTGCGCGCATCGCTTCAGCTGGCACAAGCCCGGCAAGCCCGCGCCTGCTGACCCGACGCTTGGCCACACGCTGGTTCTCGGCCCGTCCGATGCGGGTAAATCGACGACAATGGCCTTTCTGGCGACGCAGGCGATGCGGGCCGGTATCCGTCTCATCCTCTTCGACAAGGACAAGGCATTGCGTCCGGTGGTGACGGCGCTTGGCGGCCGCTATGCGGAAATCCTTGCCGGTCAGCCGACCGGGCTGAACCCGCTTTTGACCGAAAGCGGCCCGCGTGGCGAAGCCTGGCAGATGGACTGGCTGTCAACGCTGGTTGAGCGCGGTGGTGAGAGGCTGACGCCGCAGCAGTCCGAGGCGCTGAAATCGGCGATCCGGCAGAACGGGCAGGCCCCGGCCGAGCTTCGGGATTTCCGGCATTTTCAGGACCTGATCGGCGATGTGAACGATGGCCGCAACCTGGCCATGAGGATCGGCGAATGGGGACCCTCGGGCCGCTATGGCTGGGTTTTTGGCGAAGCGGAGCGTCCGATTGTCGATTTCGAGGGCGCGGGCAACGTGCTCGGGATCGATCTGACGGAGATCCTTGACCTGCCGATCGAGCGCACGGCGGTGCTGAGTTATATCTTCCGACGCCTCGAACTGATGTTCGAGGATCATATTCCGACTGCCCTGCTGATCGATGAGGCCAGCCGGGTGATGGATGACGATTATTTCTCGCTGCGGGTTCCGAAATGGCTTCCGACCGTGCGGAAACAGAACGTCCTGATGTTCCTGATGACGCAGTTCCCGAGCCAGATCCGGGACAGCAAGGCAAAGTCGATCCTCGAAGGTCTGCCGAACCGGATGCTGTTCCCGAACAGCCGGGCGACCGAGCGGGACTATGACGGCTATGGCCTGACCGAGAACCAGATCGGCTTTCTGCTGAATGGATCGCGCGGACAGCGCGAAGTGCTGTTCAATGGTCATACTGGCTCGACAGTGCTGAATGCCGATCTGTCCGCATTGGGACCGCTCCTGGCCGCGCTTGGCAGCGATACTGCCGCGAAACAGGCTTTTGGCGATGATTACGCAACAAGATCGAATTTCTGGAGGATCGAATAAGATGACGAAGGCGATTATCCTGCTTCTGACCGCCCTGCCGCTGCTGGCAGCCTGTGGCGAGACACCAATCAAGAAGAGCAACTGCTGGTCCAGCATGGCCCTGCTTCACTCTGACGATTGCGATTTCCGCTATGTTCCTGCGGCGAAGTGAACGGACCGGCAGGCGGACGACCCGTCTGCTGATGGCGGCCAGCGTGGCCGCGGCACCGCTTGCGGTGCTGGCCCAGGGTGTGCCCGATATCGACGCCAAGGGCATTCTCGCCATCATCCTGCAACTCGACACCGGTCATGAGACCAGGACTGCGGAGATCGAGGAAACAGCGCGTCAGACGGAGCTTCTGTCGCGCGAAAAGGAACAGTTGGCGGCGCTCGATGGCACGCTGAAACTGCTGACCGGAACCAGTACCTTTATTCCGGGTCTGGAAGATGGCTCCGGCGCAGGCAGTGCCTATGCGGCTTCCACGGTCTATGCGATCGACGACAACAATCCCTATGTCGATCGGATCATGGGCGATGCGCCCGTGACGATCGAGCAGATGATCGCGGAGACGGCGATCAGGTTCGGCGGTCATCCGGCCCTTGGCCGGGCGGGCATCAACGCGGTGGAGTTCCGCTGCTGGTTTCAGGCGCTGGTGAAGCAGGAATCGAATTTTTCCATCGGCGCGAAAAGCCCGAAGGCTGCCTTCGGGCTCACGCAGATCATCCCCGGCACGGCGCAATATCTGGGCATCTATCCGGCCTATTACGACGATCCGCGGCTGCAACTGGAAGGCGGTGCGCGGTATCTGCTGGAACAGCTGGGCCAGTTCGGCCGGATGGAACTGGCGCTTGCCGCCTATAATGCTGGTCCCGGCGCGGTGCAGAAATACAATGGCATCCCGCCTTACAAAGAGACCCAGGATTATGTGCGCAAGATCAGCGGCTATTACAGCCGCTATGCCGCGCGCATGGGCGGCGCGGCCGATGCGATCGGCACGCTCGATCCCAAGGATCTGGCGATTGCCGAGGCCTCGAACCTGTCGGATGCCGGGACGCATTACGCCGCCTGGTCAATGGACACGATGACTGCTTCCGCCACGCGGCTGCGCTCGATCCTCAGTCAGATCGAGGGCACGCAGTCGGTCAAGGAAGCGATGGATCTGAATACATATGCGCGGGGCGAGGTTGCGCGCATGGGCAATATCCTGATCCGGCTGATGGCGACACGCCAGAAGATCGAGGCAGCGCGGAATGCGCTGCTGATCCAAGCCTATATCGCAGATGAAAAATATTTGCAGGTGAGGTTGGAACCATGATTTTGACGAAGATGAAACTCGGCCTGACCGTGCTGGCGATCATGGCAGCGCCGACTGCCTTCGGCCAGGGCGTGCCGACGATCGACGTGACCAGCATCGCCAAGCTTCAGGAAATGATCGCTGAGCAGAAGCTTCAGCTGCGCGAGCAGATCGCGCAGAATGTGAAGCTGGATGAACAGACGTTGAAGCTGGTCGAGCAGATCAGGACGCTGGAAGCGCAGCTTGATGCACTGCGCAACGGGTTGAGCCTGGCCGATCTCGGTCTCGATCCGGCCAGTTTCCTGCGCGATATCCTGCCTGACTTCTCGGACCTGTCGCAATCGCTCGATGCAGCCAAGGCGGGTAACTGGTCCGGCGTGTTGGCGAATGCCAGCCAGATCGGCGGCACCAGTGTCAGCGGCTATGTGGACAAGACCTTCGAGCAATCCGGCATCGAACGCAGCGATGTGGATGCGCTGGCGAGTAGCGACGATCCGTCTGCGGCGCGGATCGGCAACCAGGCCAATGTCGGCGCTTTCATGTCGGTGGCGGCGGAAAGCTCGTCGCAGGCGGCACGGGAAAGCCTGACCCGGATGGACGGCTTCATGCAGCAGATCGGCGACACGACGAACCTGAAGGAGGCCATCGACCTCAACACGCGCGTGACCGGCGAGCTCGGGATCGCGCTGGCGAATATCTGGGCGATGGAGGCGGTGCAGACCGTGAGCCTTGGCGAAGCCGGGATCATGGATGCCGCGACAGCCGCCGATGAAGAGAAATACCTGACCATCAAGCTGCCGGAGGATTGAGATGAAGAAGCGCATGATCCTGGGCGGAACCGCCCTCCTTGCCGTTCTGGGCGCGGTGGCGGTTGCACAGATGCGGCCGGGCGAGGACCCCGCACCCGAGGGCCTGGTGACGCAGGCCGACGACAATCCCTTTGCCGGGCTGGACGAGATGTTCAACGAGCCCGGCCCCGATCTCGGCATGACGGAAGAGGACGTGCAGGCCGAGGATGATTACCTGCGCATCTCGCCGCCGGCGGGCGAGACCGTCGATCTGCCCGAGGCGCTGACCGAGAACGTGTTCTACGAGACCTGCACCAAGGTGCCGGAGGTTAACACGGCTGAATATGAAGGAAAAACCGACGAAGGATATGCTTCTCGTATGATCTACACCTATGTGTTGATGCAGCATACGCTGGACAGTCGCGACTGCACCTGCGTGGGCAAGGTCGCGCCCTTTGCCGAAGTCCGCAAGATCAAGGAACAGATCGCCGCCGAACATGGTGAAGACTGGAACCGATACCAACTGGGTGATGACTACTTCAGCCAGTCCCGCACGCTGCGCGATCAGGTCGAGGCGATGTGCGGAGGTAAATTCTGATGGGCATTGTCACCGATATCCTGACCACCATAGATACCAGCGTCATGACTGCCGGCGAGCGCTTTTTTGAGGCCACCGCCGCCGGGATGCTGCCGGTGATGACCATTGCCTGTACGATCCTGCTGGTCCTGGTCGGCATGAACATGGCCATCGGCTATTACCAGATGAGCGCGCGGGACTCGATCCAGCTCGCGGTGCGGATCATCCTTGTCTTTCTTTTCGCCTTCAGCTGGTCGAATTTCGGCACGGTCTATGATGCCTTCGCCACGGCCAGTGGCGATATGGCGATGCGGTTCTTCGATGTTGCTGCAACCACAGGCGACAGCAGCACATATGCGGCCATGGATAAGTTTGCCTCGCAAATGGCAGATACTGCCGATGGTGTGGCGAAAGCGCAGGGATCGATCATGCGGGGTGTACTTGGCGCGCTCTTCTTCCTCGCACTTTCACTTCTCATGGCGATCTATGTTCTGATTGTTGGTTTCGCGAAGATCATGCTGGCGTTCCTGATTGGCATCGCGCCGATTGCCATCGTGGCGACGATATTCGAGCGGACCAAGAACATGTTCGAAGCCTGGCTCAGCAGCTTCGTTGGCTATCTAATGTATCCGATTGCGGCATCATCCGTGATCGCAACCATCGTGGCAGTTGCTCGGCAGCAGTTTGAACCACAGGACAACGTGGACACGATAGATCAGACTATCGGCTTTCTCGTCGTCGTCATTGTCGGTTTCTTTGCGCTGAAACAGATTCCTTCGGCGGCGTCGAATATCACCGGCCATTTTCACCTGGCCAATATTGCGCCGCAGGCATTGCGCCTCGGACAAGGAGGGCTTGGGGTCGCGGCGCAGAACCTGCCTGGCACCTCGACGATCCGCGACGCGGCGACCATCGCCAGCGCCGCGCGCGCCGGCACCTCAGACGATCCGCGAAAACAGGCGCTGGACCGGGACCGCGAATTGCGCGAGCGCGGGGCGGCGATCCGCCTAAAATTCGACCAGATGCGGCTGCTGCGCGGCGGCAAGGACTGAGCAGACAAGGCCAAGAGCCAAATTCATGAGGTGATATTATGACAGACCGCGTGTCTGAACAGAGGACGATTCTCGAAAGCGAACTGATTTTCGGGGCAAGACGCAGCCTGCGGACGGCCTGGGGTGTGGCGATTTTCAGCAGCCTGATCGCGGTGGGCGAGCTGACCGCCCTGGTCATGTTGCTGCCGCTGAAGGAGACGCAGGCTTACCTGACCATCGTGGACCGCGACACCGGCATCGCCGAACGCGCGGTCGAGATCGAGAACGCGAGTATCGAACATGCGGATGCGGTCAAGCAGAGCCTCGTCTTCAATTACGTCATGGATCGCGAGACCTATGATGCGAATGACAACGAGCGCCGCATCCTGGCTGTCTATCGCAAGTCGGCCGGCATCGCGCAGCAAAGCGTGCGAGCGCTCTGGACCGAGGGCAATGCGGATTATCCGCCCGATCTCTATGGGGCGACGGGCAAGATCTCGATCGAGGTGTTGAGCGTCAACCCGATTGATGAGGACACGACGCAGGTGCGGTTCACCAAGACGCTGAGCCGTCCCGGCGAAGATGATCGGATCGGCAATTTCTATGCGACCGTCACCTATCAGTTCGTGCCGACCCAGCAATCGGCGGTCGAGCTGGTCTGGGAAAACCCCTTCGGCTTCACGGTGACGGATTATCGCGTGACGGCTGAATCTCTCGAAGCCCAGCAGGAAGGAGGAAACTGATGCTAAAATCGACCTATGGCGCGGCCGTTCTGGCTGCATATCTCGCTCTGCCGGGCCTTGTTCATGCCGAGGCGCGGCCCCAATCGGGCTCGCGCGACCATCGTGTGACCTATGCGACCTATCAGGAAGGCCAGGTCTATACGGTGCAGACGCGGGTGCGGAACGTGACGCTGATCGAGCTTGGCAATGGCGAACGCATCCAGTCGATCGCCATCGGCGACAGCGAAAGCTTCCAGATCGACAAGTTGGAAGGCGCGAACGTCTTCACGGTGAAGCCGGTCATCCAGGGCGCTGCAACCAATATGACCGTCGAGACGAACCGGCGGTTCTATTTCATCAACCTTGTGGAAACCAGCCGCGGCACGCCCAGCTGGTCGGTGAAATTCACGGTGCCCGGCGAGGGCGGAAGGGCGCGCTCGGCGGGCGCTGCCGCCGCGACGGCCGCGGCGACCCTGCCGCCGATGCGCTATGCGGTCTCGCGCAAGGTCAATGGCGCGACTTTCGCGCCGACCGGCGTATCCGACGACGGCAACCGGACCTATTTCCAGATCCCGCCTGGCGCACCGATGCCAAGCGTTTTCCGCGCCGATGGCAAGGGCCTCGAATATGCGGTCAACAGCACAACGAAAGGCACGGTCATCACGGTTGCCGGCCGCTCGGAGCGGTGGGTGCTGCGCTATGGCGATCAATATGTCTGCGTGACCGGATCGGCCGCACAGGCCGGGCTGTAAGGAGGTATCGATGGCGAATGAGAACGAGCAGAGCGGCATCGAGGAACGGTTGCAGCGCCTTCAGCGCAAGCCCGGACGGATGAACCGCTGGAAGCCCTGGGCAATCGGTGCCGGAACCTTCACGGCCGGCGCAGCTCTTGCCAGCTATGCTTTCCTGACTGCGACAGATGCGCCGCCGCAAGGCACATCGCTGAACCTTCCCACGTCGCAGGTGACGGATTTTCAGGACGGCAGCGGCCTCGAGGGCTTTACCATCACCCGGCCGCGTCCGGAGCCGCAGGTGCCGGAAACACCCGCCACGCGCACGGAAACGGTGGAAGTGGTCGATCAGACGCGGATAGACGAACTGGCAGCACAGCTTGAAGGGTTGCAGCTGAAGTTGACGGAGGGCGATACGGCCCGCGAAGAGCTTCTGGCGGAAATGGAGCAGATGAAGGGCGATGCGGCGCTGAAGGACGAGGCCCTTGCCGAGGCCGAGCGGGAAATGCTGCGGCTGCAATCACAACTGGAAACCCAGGACCAGCTTTTTGGCGAACAGGATGCCGCCGCCGCACTTGAGGCGCAGCGCCGGGCCGAATACGAAGCTCGCCGGGCCGAAGAGGAAGCACGCCGGCAGGCGCAGATCGCCTCGCCCATGGTGACATATCGGGCTAGTGGCGGATCTGAGACGCCGGAAGGAGGCGATGCTCGCGATTACGCTGCCGGCGATGAGTTCCTTCGCGCCGGAGCGAACAAGGCGCGGGTGACGCAGAGCGAGGTCATCGGCAGCCCGTCGAACACCATTATTCAGGGCACGCTGATCGAAGCGACGCTGGAAACGGCGATCAGCAGCCAGTTGCCAGGTAATGTCGCGGCCAATGTCAGCTATGATGTCTGGTCGATGGACATGAGCCAGGTGCTGATTCCGCGCGGCTCGAAACTCTATGGGCGCTATAACTCCCAGATCGAGCGCGGACAGCGCCGGGTGATGATTGCCTGGGACCGGCTGGTCACGTCCGATGGTCAATCCGTGCAGCTCGAAGGGTATGGCACAGACCGCATCGGACGCGCGGGCATGACCGGCAAGGTCAACAATCACACGCTGGCCCGCTTCGGATCGGCCGCGGCCGTGTCGATCATCGGTGCGCTGCCGGACATTGCCGTCGCCAGCATCGAGGAGAATGGCGGCAGCGAGACCACGCGCGATACCGTCGAGAGCATCGGCCAGGATGCATCCGACGCCATCGATAATGTCATGGCCGAATATCTCGATATTCCGGCGACGATTTCGGTCGATCAGGGTGCGGTGGTCATGGTCCGGGTCAATACCGATCTTGAGATGTTCTGATGGCTGGCTATCTCGATCATTACCTGAAGCAGCTTGATCCGATCCTTGGCGATCCATTGACGATCGAACTGGCAATCAACGGCGATGCCGGCATTTGGGTCGAGAAAGCCGGTGCTGCCCATATGCGCCGTTTCGAGGGCATTCGCTTGAGCCCGGACGATGTGACGGATCTTGCCAAGCAGATCACGAACAAGAACCAGCTGACACTGACGCCTTCCTCGCCGATGATCTCGACCACGGTGCCCTATGGCGGGGCAACGCTGCGGGTGCAGGCGATCATCGCTCCAGCCGCGTTCGGCGGAACGATCCTCTCCTTCAGGGTCTTCCGGCAGCGGCTGGCGACCGAGGAACCCAAGAAATTCGGATTCCTTCGTCAGCAGGGCATTTCGCTGGAAACAGACCGTCTGGCGAAGATCGAGGAAATTCAGCGGATCGCATCCGATCTGGGCGTTGGCGGTGATGCAGATGCTGTGCTGAAGGCCTGCGTGGCTATGAAGCTGAACATGATCGTTTCAGGCCCGACCTCGGCAGGCAAGACGGAATTGGCGCGTCGGCTGATGTGGATGATCCCCGACGAGGAACGGCTGGTGCTGATCGAGGATTCAGCGGAGGCGCTGCCGCACCAGCCGAACCATGTCAGCCTGATCGCCGAGCGCAATGACGCCTCGGCGCGTTCAGCGGATAAGCTTCTCCAGGCGACGCTCCGTCTGCGACCGGACAGGATCATCCTGGGCGAAGTGCGCGGCGGGGAAGCCGCAACCTTCCTTGGCGCGATCAATACCGGCCATGAGGGCAGTTTCACGACACTGCACGCGGCCAGCGGCCGCAAGGCGATGGACAAGATGGCGCTCCTGGTGATGAACACCGGCACCCAACTGAACTATGGCGAGATCCTGCGCTATCTGCGCGGCTCGATCGATGCGGTGATCCAGACCGGCCGGGAAGGCGAGGCGCGGGGCATCATGGAAGTCTATTTTCCGGCTCTGGATGACGATCTGCTCTGAATTGTTCCCGTTCGACCACCGGCAAGTTTCGTCCCGTGCGCCGCAACCAGATCTGAAGGAGTCATAGATGGACAAAGATATTGAAAGCCTAGCCGCGCGGCAGCGGGAGGCATTGGCCGAGGGGCGCGCGGCGGAAAAGGCGGGGCGCTCCGTCATCTACATTCACGGTCGCCCTTACGCAGACCCGGCTGGCGAAGCCTCTGCGTCCAGTGAAGGCACTCGTCCGCCGGCGAAGCTCGCGACACAGGATGACGGCAGTGAGCGCCTGCGGGACATCGAGTCTGACAATGCGTCGATGATGATGACGCTGGTTGAGAACACCGCTGAGAACATGGCCTTCATCCGGAGCAATCTCTCACAACTCGCAGCATGCGATCGCGGGGCCGTCGAGGCCGCCTATGGTCGTATTCTTGCCGAGGCTGCCGCGGACCAACGGCACAGCCTTGCTCCGGGGAAGCGCGAACTGGACATGGATCTTTAGGAGGCGGGCATATGAACCGGACATTGATCGCCCTGCCTTTGAGCATCATCAGCGGTGCTATCATCGGCCTGATGCTAGGGGGAATGTGGGTCCAACATCGACTCGGTGCCAATGCCGCCTCTGCCGACATGTTCATTCTTGTGAAGCAGTTTCCGGGCTTGTCGCGCAGCATGACGCAACCCTGGTTGGCTGGTTATCAGATCGCCGGAGCGGCCCTGGTCGCGACGGTACTTTTCACGCTGGCTCTGTCCTTCACGCAGAAACTGACCCAATACGGCAAGGCGCATTTCCAATCCTCGGCCGAGATCAGGAAAAATGGCCTCTTGCAGACGATCGGCGGCGGTCTGGTTTTTGCTCGCCTCGGCACGCATGGTTTCCTTAGCCCCATCCTGGGCCGGTTCCGGTTCATCGCCTCGAACTGGGACAAGTTTCCGCATTGCCTGGTCGTGGCGCCAACACGCGCGGGTAAGGGCGTCGGCTATGTCATTCCGAACACGCTGCTGTTCCCCGGCAGCTGCGTCATCCTCGACGTGAAGGGCGAAATCTTCGAGGCCACCTCCCGCCACCGCCAGCGCCAAGGTGACGAGATCTTCTATTTCGCGCCCTTCGACTTCGAGCATCACTCGCATCGCTACAATCCGCTGGAACGCATCGCTGCCCTGAAGAACACTGATCAGCAGTTCACCGAATTGAGCAAACTGTCGACCTATTTCCTGACCACCAGCGAGAAGGGCGGGGCGGCGGATTTCATCGTCGGCGCAAGGGAATTGTTCGTCGCCGGCGGGATGCTCGCCATCGAGCGCGGAAAGCCGACCATCGGGGAAATTACCCGCGTCCTCTTCGGCGGTGCCGACAAGTCCGAGGAATACAAGCTGCGCGCAGCAGAGGCCCGCCACCAGCAGACCAGGGATATTTTCACGGATTTCAGCGGCTATGCTGACCGCACCCTGTCCTCCTATGTGTCGGTCCTGAAGGGCGCGGGCCTAGGTCTCTGGGTGAACCCGAAGGTCGATCGCGTCACCAGCGGCAATGACTTCAGCTGGTCGACACTCCGGATGAAGCCCCAATCCGTCTATATCGTCGTCAACAGCGACGATATCACCACCCTCGCACCGCTGATGCGCCTGCTGTTCGGTGAATTGATCGCCACCCTGAGGTCGTCGCTGCCGAACCCGAAAACCGAGCCCTGGCCGGTGGAGATCATCCTCGACGAGTTCGACCAGTTGGGCAAGATGCCCATCGTCGTCCAGTCGCTGAAGCAGCTGGCTGGGCACGGCGGGCGCGTGTCGATCATCACGCAGTCTATCCCCGGTCTCGACAATATCTATGGCGAAAATGATCGCCTGTCGGTCGAATCTGCGGCAGGGATGAAGCTCTTCATCAGTCCGAACGAGAAAAAGACCGCTGCCGAGGTTTCCGAGGCCCTGGGCAAGACAACCCGCCTTTCGGTCAGCGACAGCCTGTCCTCAGACGGCCGTGGCTTCCGCAGACGGTCCGTGTCGCGCCGGAACGAAGAGCGTCCCCTGATGAGCCCGGACGAGGTCAAGAAACTCGACGCCTCGAAGGTTATCCTGATCCCCGAACGGCAGAACCCGATCCTGGCAGATCGCATCGTCTATTACGAAGACCCCTATTTCTCGAAGATCATGGCGGCGCAGTCCGGACCCCTGCCCTATCCCGACGAGCGGCATCAGATCAGGTCGATGCGTCACCAGATCGAGAAGCTGCAAGGCCAGGTGGCGCAGTTCCGGCCGCTCGCCTATGCGCCGCCGGCAGGCATCACCGCTAAGGCGATAATCGCCGAGGTCGAGGCTGCGCGACCCTCCATGACGGATGCCGAGGCACGGGAATCCCTGCGGCCATCCGATAAGGAGGCGATCAGGAAAGCGTCGGATTTCAGGAAGAAGATGAAGGCGAAGGTTCCCATCGAATGACGGTCCCCGGCCCATATCGGCCGTTGCCGACACTGTCGTTTTGCTGCAGTGCGGCTTATCAGCGCTGCCGCTGATTGCACTGAAGGCGACTAGGGTTTCCACCAATACGAGCTACGATAGCAGACCTCGGAAGCACCGGCGAAATTCGTGGAGCGCTTCTCCCACATGTCTACTCCCTTGCTCAGCTTCGCTTCGTCCGCAATCCGATTGTACACGCCCGCCGAGATGTATGTGCAATACGGGTACTCACGCAAATCCGAAAGCTTGGCGGCAAAACTTGGTGGGCTGCCAATCCAAATAAGGTCGTTATTGTTACGAATGCCAGCGCGAACCGCGCGGCTCATGCCTACATCAACGCCACACGCTTGCTGGATTTTGACGTCGTTGTCTTTGACTGACTTGAATCGCTTGCGTGCTTCTTCTTGGATAAGGTGCCGGGTAGCCCATTGGATTTTCAGCGCAGATTTGGTCGCATTTGTTCGTTTGTAGTCTCCTACAAAAACTCCCATTACCCGATCTCCGTCGAAACTTCTAATTGCGCCATTATGCGCTCGTATGATGCGAACAGCGCAATCGAGATATGCCCGAATTATCTTTGCTGTAGTGTCCCAAGGACAGCTTTTGGCAATTCGCCCTGATCCCGCCAAATCTGCGTACAAGAACGCTGCTTCGATCTTAACAGCGCCATTAGCAAGAGTAACATCTTCTGATGACGGCACGTTTTGCCCGTCGCGCTGCGAGAATTTTTTACCGAGAACGTTGTCTACAGCGCTCGTTAGATCATCATGTAGCGACATGAGTTCGTTCCTTCTTATCTGCGGCTAGTCGCTGCATGGTCCCTGATGGCACAGATCGCCATGACGACCAAAAATGGTAGCATCTGCAAAACCGCATGAAGACCTGAAACCTCTTTGGCGTGTGCCCCAAGCACCAGTTGTACGCCTTCGCCGATGTCGACCAAAACGTACCTCCCAAACCAAGAAGTTGTGATCATCGCTATAAACGCTGCCCAAAAGCAGCGCCGCCAGAAGAAAGCCGGGTTAAGTATCATGATAAGAATGAAGGTCAGTACGGACGAAAACCCTGTTACGAGTAAAGCCGCCGACTGTGACCACAGCAAGTGGTTGCCAACACCCCAAACGACTACGGCAGCAATAGCTGCGGCGACACAGGAAATCAACGGCCACGCCCAAGCGTCGTGTCTCTTGGCCACATGTCCAGCAGCTATGCGCTCTCGAAACCTTGCATCTTTCTCTAATTCTAAGCGCTGCCTGAAGCCGTTATTAGAATTGTACACCTGCTGAAAGGTGCGCCCACTGACCAGTAGGGCAGCAACTTCACCTGTATGGGCCACTACTGTTGCTGAACGCGGCACCCCGGGTTTCGTTGCCGCAAGCTCTCCAACTTGATTAGGCGCTTCGCGGATTGATCCTAGAGAATTACCAAAAACTATGTCGACACTGCCCGATAGTAAAAAATAGACGTTATCATCTTGAGCGCCCTGTTCGATAAGGACTTGCCCTCTTCGAAAGTACGATACCTCCCCTTCCGCCACGAACCGGTCCATAACTTCAGCGTCACCGTTGATTGCCGGATTGTCTGCAAGAATACGTCGAATTTCGTAGGTTGCTTCTTCGCAGGAGAACCTTTCGGGCAGTCGCGCCTTGCTTTCCAAACCTAAAGAGCGCTTGGCTCGTGTCCACCAGTACATTTACGGTCCTCTCCTCGAGTTTTCTGCATTCCAAAGCTTCTAGTATTGCGCGATGAATCCACATCCAGTGAATAAAGGTACCGACTTGAACAGGATTTTGTGCCCAGGTTGTTCGAGCTAATAGTTCTCACTCACCCCTACTAGCAACTGTATCTTTCAGGGGTGTCTGTGCTCCCATTCCCGTCGGCTTTTGCACAGAGCATTGGCGATGATGACGAGCTTGCGCGCGACGGCTTTGAGCGTGTCATCTGGAAGTCAACCTCAGCCCCTCTCGGATATGCCATTCGCACCCGCAGCGAACGACCGCTTACCGCCGATTTTGTTGAAAAACCCGGCGTGCTGGGTGGTTTGTTTTCGTGGTGGGTTTGGCTGCAAGCCTTTATGGTGTCAGGCTTTTCGCGGATGCTGCGGTGCAGGAAAGATCTTGGCGAGTTTGCGGAGGTTCTGGGCCGC
>NZ_VKDF01000002.1 GCF_007096355.1 Paracoccus sp. M683
AACGTCATACGTCGATTAACGACCAGACCGCCCGCATATCTCTTCAGATATACCATCAATGTCAAAAAGCAGTGGAAACAAAAACAACCAAACCGCGCCATAACCTTTGGCGCCGTCAAGCCGTCCAAGTTCCCAGATTTTCCTTCGGTCGGTTCCTTTTTCAAGGCCTTTCCCGATCCCGTTCAGCGTCTGCCGCCGTTCGGTGAAGCGGTATCTAGGGTCTGCGCCGGATGGGCGCAAGCAGAAAAATCCGAAAAAATGCTGCGGTCGCACAAATATTGGATAACATATTGAATTTACTCAATTTGTTTTCTGAAGAATCTGCGTTCGACGCCTCAGGGGCCGGGGAATCGCCAGCCGCAGCAGCAGCAGAAGCAGAATCGCCCCGAGGATCATCAGGGGCTTCTGCTCCCAGAGTTTCAGGGCCCAGATCCAGTGTATGCTGGCCAGAACGGCCGCAGGATAGACAAGCCGGTGCAACCGCCGCCATCCGGCCGCGCACATCCGTCGAATCGAGGAATCATTCGAGGTGACAGCCAGCGCCACCAGCATGACCAGCGCGCTCATCCCGAAGATCAGATAGGGGCGCTTGACCACGTCGCCCAGCATCTGCTGCCAGCGAAAGCCCATTTCCATGCTGACCCAGGACGCGACATGCAGCATCGCATAGGAAAAGCAGATCAGACCCAGGGCGCGACGGAATCGCATCAGGCTGATTCCGGTGATACGCAGCAATGGCGTCACCGACAGCGTGGCGATCAGGAAATACAGCGCCGTCCGACCCAGGCGATGTTCGATGTCGCGCACCGGCTCGACCCCAAGCCCGCCGGTGAAGATGTCCCAGATCAGCAAGCCAAGGGGAAATGCGCCCGCCAGCCAGACCGCCCAGACCGGGATGCGCCGCAGCCATTGATTGATTTGCCGGGCCATCAATAGTTCTTTGCCAGATCCATGCCCTGATACAGGCTGGCCACCTGATCCGCATAGCCGTTGAAAGGCAGCGTATCCTGCCGGCCGGCAAACAACCCGCTGCCCACGCGCCGCTCGGTCGCCTGGCTCCAGCGGGGATGGTCGACCTGAGGATTCACATTGGCATAGAAGCCGTATTCCTGCGGCTGCATATCCTGCCATGTGCAGCTGGGCTGCTGGTCGGTCAGCGTGATGCGAACCACCGACTTGATCGACTTGAACCCGTATTTCCACGGCACGACCAGCCGGATCGGCGCACCGTTCTGGTTGGGCAGCGGATCGGAATACAGCCCCGTCGCCAGAATCGTCAGCGGATGCATCGCCTCGTCGATCCGCAGCCCTTCTCGATAAGGCCAGTCAAGGATGGCGCGTTGCTGGCCCGGCATTTCCTCGGGCCGCATCAGGGTTTCGAAGGCGACGAATTTCGCGCCGGGCTGCACGCCGATCTTGTTCAGCACCGCAGCCAGGGGCACGCCGATCCAGGGGATGACCATCGACCAGGCCTCGACGCAGCGCAGGCGATAAATGCGTTCTTCCAGTGCGTTTTCGGGGGCAAGGTCGGCAACGGAATAGCTGCCGGGACGCTCGACCATGCCACCTATTTCGACCGACCAGGGGTCGGTGGTCAGGCTGCCGGCATTCCGGGCCGGGTCTTCCTTGCCGGTGCCGAATTCGTAAAAGTTGTTGTAATTGGTGATCTCGGCGATGGTATTCGGCTTTTCATCGGTCGACAGCGCCGAGGGTCGCCCCGTCAGGGCCATCGCCGGCGGGGCAAGGCCCGCCATACCCGCCGCCATGCCTGCGACCATGAACGCGCGGCGGTCCAGATAATCGACCCGCGGCGTAACATCGGACCAGTTCAGCTTCATCTGCGATTTCCTTCCTGTCTTGCCAGGCGGCAATGTCCTTGCAGCATTATGCCACAGGAATGGCCCGAAAGCCCGCCCTACGCGCCGCCCGTTACTGCCCTTCGTTCCTATATAGCCCGCTGTTACAGACCCGCCCGATGACATTCGCGCGACCCCGCCAGTGAATCATCCGCCGGGTCAGAGCGACTGGTGGAACCGGATTTCTGGGCCTGGCTGTCCCAACGGGGGTTTCGCACCCCCGGCTCCGGCCCTTGGCCGGATCTCCCCCGCGGGATATTTGCGCACGGCTGATGATCAGTCGGCTGCGTTGATCTCATCCAGGAAGGCTGTGCCGAACCGGTTCAGCCGGGCCTGATCAAGATGGCGCGACAGGGCATCGTGGTCGGCGGGGCGGGTTTCGGCGATGCGGCGCAATTGGCCGGTCGAGCAGGAAAGCGGCTTGTCAGCGCCCGTCTCGCCCCGGATCAACCGGGCCTGCGCCTCGGCCAACCGGTCGAACAGCACGCCTTCGGGGCGGCCCGCCAGTTTGCGGCGGGCGGGATGCATCTGCGGCGCCTCGCCTGCGATCACCGACAGGAAATCGCGGCCATAGCTTTCCAGCTTTTTCGCGCCCACACCGCTGACCTGCGCCATCTCGTCCAGAGTCTGCGGGCGGCGTTCGGCCATCTCGATCAACGTTCGGTCGGGGAAGATGACATAGGCGGGCACGCGCGCGGCCTCTGACAGGGCGCGGCGTTTGGCTTTCAATGCCGAAAGCAGGGGTTCATCTTCTTCCGCGACTTGCGTGCGCAGGGCGACCGAAGGCTTGGTGCGCATCGCGGTATCGTGGCGCAGGGTGATCTGAGCCTCGCCCTTCAGGATCGGATGTGCGGCGGGCGTCAGGTGCAGGGCACCGTGGCGTTCAGGATCGGGGCGGCACAGGTCGCGGCCCATCATCTGCCGGAAGATCGCCTGCCATTGGCCACGGCTGTATTCGGCGCCGATGCCGAAGGTGGGCAGATGGTCATGGCTGCGGCTGCGGATCTTTTCGGTCGCATTGCCGGTCAGGATGTCGATCAGATGGCCAGCGCCGAACCATTCGCCGGTGCGCAGCATTGCCGACAGCGCCTTTTGCACCGCCTGCGTGGCGTCGAACAGCCTGGGCGGCGCGGCGCAGATATCGCAATTGCCGCAATCTTCGGCCATATCCTCGCCGAAATAGGCCAGCAACTGCCGGCGGCGGCAGCCGGTTGCCTCGGCCAGCCCCAGAAGCGCGTTCAGCCGGCCGTGATCGGCCTCTTTGCGGGCATTCTCGGCAAGGCCCTCGTCGATCTGGGTGCGGCGCAGGCGGATATCGTCGGGGCCGTAGAGGGTCAGCGTCTCGGCCGGGTCGCCATCGCGGCCGGCGCGGCCGATTTCCTGGTAATAGGATTCGATGGATTTCGACAGATCGGCATGGGCCACCCAACGGATATCGGGTTTGTCTATGCCCATGCCGAAGGCGATGGTGGCGGTGACGATCAGCCCGTCTTCCTGCTGGAACCGCGCCTCGACCTCGCGGCGACGATCAGCCTCCATCCCGCCGTGATAGGCGACGGCGGCCATGCCTTCGCGCATCAGCGCATCGGCCAGGGTTTCGGTCTTGGCGCGGCTGGCGCAATAGACGATGCCGGACTGGCCCCGGCGCGCACGGGCGAAATCCATGATCTGCCGGCGGGGGCCATCCTTGGGCTGGAAGGTCAGGCGGATATTCGGGCGGTCGAAGCCGCGCAGGAAGCTGTCGGGGGCGCGACCATCGAAAAGGCGGGTGACGATCTCGGCCCGCGTCTCGGCATCGGCGGTCGCTGTGAAGGCGGCCAGCGGCACATCCAGATCGCGCTTCAGATCACCGATGCGAAGATAGTCGGGGCGGAAATCATGGCCCCATTGGCTGACGCAATGCGCTTCGTCCACGGCGATCGCCGTTACACCGGCGCGGCGCAGCAAGGTCAGCGTCCCGCCCGAGGCCAGACGCTCGGGCGCCATGTAGAGCAGTTTCAGCCGGCCGTCACGCAGGGTTGCAAAGACCTCGTCCGTCTCGGCCTCGGTATTGCCGCTGGTCAGGGCGCCCGCTGGCACGCCAGCCTCGCGCAGGGCGCGGACCTGATCGCGCATCAGGGCGATCAGGGGCGATATCACCACCGTCACCCCGTCCCGCATCAGCGCCGGCAGTTGAAAGCACAGCGACTTGCCCCCGCCCGTCGGCATGATCGCCAGCACATCGCGACCCTCGGCCACGGCACGGACGATTTCCTCTTGTCCGGGGCGGAAACCGTCGAAGCCCCAGACCTGGCGCAGCAGATCCGTGGGCATCAATAGCCCAGGAAGAAACCGGCGTTATTGGCAAGCGCCTGGCGCAGGACGATGATGATGACGAACACCACCAACGGCGCCAGATCCAGCGCGCCGGTATCGGGCAAAAGCCGGCGGATCGGGGAATAGATCGGTTCCAGCAGCCGGTTCAGCCCGTCCCAGATCTGCCCGACGATCGGCTGGCGCAGATTCAGCACCTGGAAATTGATCAGCCAGGACATGATGATGTGGACGATCATGATGAACCAGACCACATCCAGAATCAGCATCAGCGCCTGAAACAGCGTTATCATTGGCCCACCCCCTTACGCTTCGATCAGGATGCGCAGCATCCGGCGCAGCGGCTCGGCCGCGCCCCACAGAAGCTGATCACCAATGGTGAAGGCGCCCAGATAGTCCGGCCCCATCGCCATCTTGCGGATACGCCCGACCGGAATGGTCAGCGTGCCCGTGACGGCCACCGGGGTCAGCTCGCGCATCGTCGCCTCTTTTTCATTGGGGACGACTTTGACCCATTCGTTATCCTCGGCGATCATTGCCTCGATCTCGTCAACCGGCACGTCGCGCTTCAGCTTGAAGGTCAGAGCCTGGCTGTGGCAGCGCATCGCGCCGATGCGCACGCAGAAGCCGTCGACCGGAACGGCCGGTTCATTCGCGCCGCCGATCGCGTCGGGGCCAAGGCCGAGGATCTTGTTCGTCTCGGCCATGCCCTTCCATTCTTCCTTGGACATGCCATTGCCCAGATCCTTGTCGATCCACGGGATCAGGCTGCCGCCAAGCACCGCGCCGAACTGCCGCGATTCATCGCTGTCCAGCATGGCTTGCTGGCGGGCCAGAACCTTGCGGTCGATTTCAAGGATGGCCGATTTCGGATCGTCCAGCAGGTCGCGAACTTCGGCGTTCAGCCTGCCGTATTGGGTCAGCAACTCGCGCATGTGCTGCGCGCCCCCGCCCGAGGCCGCCTGATAGGTCTGGGTCGACATCCACTCGACCAGCCCGGCCTTGTACAGCGCGCCCACGCCCATCAGCATGCAGCTGACCGTGCAATTGCCGCCAACCCAGTTCTTCGTGCCCGACGCAATCGCGTTGTCGATGCCGGGCCGGTTGACCGGGTCCAGCACGATCAGGGCGTCGCCGCTCATCCGCAGGGTCGAGGCTGCGTCGATCCAATGGCCGTTCCAGCCGGCGGAACGCAGCTTGGGGAAAACCTCGCTGGTATAGTCGCCGCCCTGGCAGGTGATGATCGCCTCGCAGGAAGCCAGCGCCTGAATGTCATGGGCATCGCCCAGCGGCGCATCGCCGCGAGGCGCCTTGCCGCCAGCGTTCGAGGTCGAGAAGAAGATCGGCTCGATCAGGTCGAAATCGCCCATCGCGCCCATCCGGTCCATCAGCACCGATCCGACCATGCCACGCCAGCCGACCAGACCGACAACAGGCTTGCTTCCGTTTTTTCCCAGCGCCACGACCCTGTCCAATCCTTGCAGAAAACGACGCCTTCTCTAGTGCAGCATGCCCGGCGGCGCAATGGCTGCCGCACGGTCGCGGTTGACCTTGCCGGGCGGGCGCGTCAATCCGGGCGCAGAAAGGCAGGTGCGCATGTATCCCTTCATTCGTTTCGTCAAGGAAATGGTCAAGTTCCGCTCGGCCCCACCGCTGAAGGTGGATGGCACCCATATCTCGACCCATATGTGCTGGCCCTGGGATCTGGACCCATGGATCGAGTTGAACAATGGCCGCACGCTGACCCTGTATGATCTGGGGCGGATTCCCATGGCCGCACGCACCGGGCTGATCGGCATCTTGCGCAAGAAAGGCTGGGGCATAACGGTCGCGGGCAATTCCGTTCGCTATCGGCGGCGGATCCGGGCGTTTCAGCGGTTCACGATGGTATCGCGCGTGATCGGATGGGACGGGCGTTTCGTCTATATGGAACAGTCGATGTGGCGCGGCGGCGAGTGCTGCAACCACATGCTTTTGCGTTCGGCCGTGACCGGCGCCAAGGGGATCGTGCCGCCAGCCGAGGTGATGCTGGCAATCGGTGGCGACACCGAAAGCCCGCCCCTGCCCGATTGGGTCATGGCCTGGATCAAGGCCGATGCAGAGCGGCCCTGGCCGCCCGTTTTGCCGCCTGACGTGAAAGGCAGCTTGCCAGGCTGATCGCCGATGGGCCTTATGGCAAGATCGGACCGGGGCGCCGCCCCGGACCCCGAGGATATTTGCGTGAAGAAGAAAAGGGCCGCCATGAACCGCAAGCGCATCTGGGGATGGTGGTTTTTCGATTGGGCCAGCCAGCCCTATGCGACGCTGCTGCTGACCTTCATTTTCTCGATCTATTTCGGCGAGGTCGCGCGGACTCATTTCATCGCCATGGGCGAAGGCGCGACCGTCGCTGGCGCGCAGGCACAGACCTTGTGGGGCACCGGGTTGGCCATTTCGGGGGTGATCATCGCCGTCTTTGCGCCCATCCTTGGGGCCATCGCCGATACGACCGGGCGGCGGATGATGTGGATCTGGGTGTTCTCGGCCTTCTATATCGCCGGTTCGCTTGGGCTGTGGTTTCTTGCCCCGCAGCAGCCCGATCTGGTCATGGCGCTGGTGTTTTTCGGGATCGGGCTGATCGGGATGGAATTTGCCACCATCTTTACCAATGCCCTGCTGCCGGCACTGGCGCCCAGGGAAGAGATCGGCCGTATTTCCGGCAGCGGCTATGCCTTCGGCTATCTGGGCGGGCTGGTGGCCCTGGTCTTCATGCTGCTGCTGTTTGCCGAAAACCCGGTGACCGGGCTGACGCTGGCCGGTATTCCGCCGATCTTCGGGCTGGATGCGGCGGCACGCGAGGGCACCCGTTTTGTCGGGCCATTCACAGCAATCTGGTATGTGATCTTCATGATCCCGTTCTTTTTATGGGTCAAGGAACCACGACTGCCGCGCCGCGCATTTGGCGTGGACCGGACCCTTGCCGATCTGTGGCGCCTGATCGCCAGTCTGGGTCAGCGCCGATCGCTGGCGGCGTGGCTGCTGTCCTCGATGTTCTCGCGCGATGCGCTGAATGCGATGTATGCCTTTGGCGGCATCTATGCCGGCACGGTGCTGGGCTGGCCGGTCTTTCTGTCGGGGGTGTTTGGCGTCGTCAGCGCGCTTGCCGCCGCCGTGATATCGCAATTGGGGGGGCGGGCCGACCGAGCCTTCGGGCCCAAGCCCGTCATCATCGTCTGCACGCTGGCACTGATCGCCGTCTGCATCGTCATCGTCGGCATGGATCGCACCATGCTGTTCGGCATGCCCCTGGCCGAGGGTTCGCGCATTCCCGACGCGGTGTTTTTCGCCTGTGGTGCGGTGATAGGCGGCGCCGGCGGCGCGCTGCAATCGGCCAGCCGCACGATGATGGTGCGCCATACCACGCCCGAGAAAGCCACCGAGGCCTTTGGGCTTTATGCGCTGTCGGGCAAGGCCACGGCCTTTCTGGCGCCCTTCCTGATCGCCACGGTCACTGCGATGACGGGCAATCAGCGGATCGGCATCTCTCCGTTGATCGTGATGTTCCTTCTGGCGCTGGTCCTGCTACACTGGGTCAAAACAGAGGGAGAGGCAAAGCAGTGATCCGCAAATTCCTGACAACCGCCGCCATCCTGATGGGTATGGCCCTGCCGGCATCAGCGCAATCGCCGCTGGCCAAGGATGTGTTCGGCCGGGTCGGTGGCCCGACCGGAGGATCCGCCGTCGTGGTCGGCACCTATAGCAAGGGCTGTTTCAACGGTGGCGCCGCGCTGCCCGAAAGTGGGCCGTCCTGGCAGGCGATGCGCCTGTCGCGCAACCGCAACTGGGCGCATCCCGAGACCGTGAATTTCCTTGTCGGGCTTAGTCAGGCCGCCACCAAGATGGGTTGGCGCGGGCTGTATATCGGCGACATGAGCCAGCCGCGCGGTGGCCCGATGATGACCGGCCATGCCAGCCATCAGTCGGGGCTGGATGCCGATATCTGGATGCTGATGCCGCAAAGCCTGAATTTGTCACCAGCGCAGCGCGAAAGCATTTCCTCGGTGTCGGTCGTGGCCTCGAACGGGCTTGGGCTGTCGCGCTATTGGACGCCGGCCCATGCGGCGCTGATCCAGTCGGCGGCAATGGACCGGCGTGTCGACCGTATTTTCCTCGATGCGGCCATCAAGGTCGAGTTGTGCCGCGCCAATGGCAATCGCGGCGCCTGGCTGCAAAAGCTGCGCCCCACGCCCAATCACGACTATCATTTCCACGTCCGGCTGAATTGCCCCGCAGGCAGCGCCGGCTGCCACAACACCGCCACGCCCGTCGCGCAACTGTCGGGCAATGACAATGGCTGCGGCGCGGCCATGCAGGAACTCAGCTATCGCGCCAACCCCTCGACCCGCCCGCGCGGCAAGCCGGACCCGGATTATCGCCACCCCCGCAGCTACCGGCTGAGTGAAATGCCGAGGCAATGCCAGGTTATCGGAACAGCGCGCTAGGGTTCTTTGGCCTTTTCCTGACTTTCCTGCCGGTCGTGCCACCACCCGCGACCGCAGCCAGTCTGGATTATGTCGCAACCTATGTCTGGTCCCTGCCGCAGGACCCGGATTTCGGTGGCTTCTCGGGCATCGAGATCAGCGACGACGGCAAGGGCTTTAACGTGGTGACCGACCGCGCGAACCTGTATTGGGGCAGCATCGACCGCGACCCGTCAGGCCGCATCCGTGGCATGAACATCGCCGGTCGCGCACATCTGCAAGACAGCAAGGGCACCCCCCTGCCCGCCGGTCGGCTGGGCGACAGTGAGGGCCTGGCCATCGGCCGCGACGGCCGGATATGGGTCACCTTCGAGGGGTTGAACCGCATGGCCATGTATACGGACGCGGACCGCCCCGCGACCCGGATCGCGGACCTGCCGCACATCCCCTCGATCCGCAAGAATTCAGGGCTGGAGGCGCTGGCCATTCAGCCCGATGGCACGATCCTTGCTGTCCCGGAACGGTCCGGCGCGCAGGATCGCCCCTTTCCGATCCTGCGTTATCGCGAAGGCGCATGGGACCAGCCTTTTACCATATCGCGCGATGGCGAATGGCTGTCGGTCGGGGCCGATATCGGCCCTGATGGCAGGCTTTACCTGCTGGAACGCGCGTTTCACGGCCTGCTGGGGTTTTCCTCGCGCGTCCGCCGCTTTGACCTGACCGAGGACAGTATCAGCGCGGGGGAGGTGCTGCTGGAAACCCGACCGCTGCAATATGACAATCTTGAGGGGCTATCGGTCTGGGACGATGGGCAAGGGATCCGTCTGACGATGATCTCGGACGACAATTTCCTGTTCGTCCAGCGCACGGAACTGGTGGAATATCGCCTGCGCGAGTGACGGCCGTTCCTGTGACCAGCATGTTCCGGTCTGGTCAGGAAACGCCGCGCATGACCGAGAGAGCCTCGTTTATCGCGTGCAGAATATCCTTGATCCATTTGCGCTTGATCCGTCTTTCGATCTGCTCTTTGAGTGAATTTGTAACAGTCGTCGTCGCTTCTTCGTCGGCATCGGCATCCGTTCCATTACCTGTTGACTGGTCAACCGCGTATTGCAGCGCCTCCATTTCCTCTGCCAATGCACCGCGTCGGACGCCTTCCAGAAAATCGCGTATTTCGGCGGTATCTGCGCGTTCCGGCCCCTCCAGCAGGAACTCCCGCAGCTCGGCCAACAGCGCATTGACCCTGTCCTGATAGATCAGCACGAAGCCGTCATAGCGGCCACCCGTCGCCGAACGCCGGATACGTGCCTGCAAGATCAGTAGCATCAGGGCAAACAACGCCGTCGCCGCCTCAATGTAAGACCGCGACAATTCCGCTAACCTCTCGTCGTCATTAGCAACCCCGTCTGGATAGTCGCGCATACGCCCGGCCAAGTCGTAAAATGCACCTGTTTGGAATCCATATGCCATTTGCCCATCTCCTCTGTTAACGGCAGCGATATTGTAACACGACTCGGGCTCGACCTCCGCTGCGCCTGCTCGGAATGCCGGCTCGGCCTGATTGTTGACAAGTCATGCCGTCTGGGCGTATGCGCCCCGCTGTCCCGACAGTCGGGGCCGAGTTCTTCCGCAACCTTGTAAAACGGAAACCCTATGACCCGTCACCTTCCCGGCATCATTGCCATGGCCGCAATCGTCGTGGCCTCGAATATCCTTGTGCAGTATCAGCTGGGCAATTGGCTGACCTATGGCGCGCTCAGCTATCCCATCGCCTTTCTGGTCACCGACGTGATGAACCGCGTCTATGGTGCGGCGGCCGCGCGGCGGGTGGTGCTGGCAGGCTTTGTCGTGGGGGTGATCTGCTCGTTGATCGCGGCCGGGCTGGATGCGACGACCTTGCGCATCGCCATCGCATCGGGCACGGCCTTTCTGGTGGCGCAACTGCTGGACGTGGCGGTGTTCGACCGGCTGCGGCAGGGGCGCTGGTGGCGGGCGCCGCTGGCCTCGACACTGGTGGGATCCTTCGTCGATACCGCGCTGTTCTTTTCCATCGCCTTCTCGGCCAGCCTGTCTTTCATAGACCCGGCCGATGATGTCAGCTGGGCAAACGAACTGCTGCCGCTGGTTGGAACCGGCCCCGAGGCGCCGCTTTGGGCGTCATTGGCCTTTGCCGACTGGCTGTGCAAACTGGCGCTTGCCCTACTTGCCCTTGTGCCTTTCCGCCTCATCGTTAACAATTTGTTGAGCAAGACCCAAGAAATCTGATTGACAGATTCCGAAACTGTGGCACCCTTTCAATTATAACGGCAACCAATTGAAAGGAGGTGGTCCAGTGTCGAGAGTGATATTGGAGAGAGGTGTCGGAACAGTCAGGGGGGCCGTGGCCTGAGGGCAGCCCTAAGGGTCGTAAACCCTGATTGGGACCGGACGGGTTTCTTCCATCCCTAACCGGACCATCTCCGTGGAACTCGCGGGCCGCCAGCTTCGGGGCGGCCCGTTTTCATTTGTGACGCGGCTGCGGCGCCCTGGCCTGGTGCATCAGCCCGCATCCTCGCTGACCGGCAGATACAGCTGCCCGCCTTCGCGGAATTTCTCGGCCATGCTGTCCATACCCGCCTGACGCTCGGCCTCGGCCCGGATGTCGTGGCTGATCCGCATGGAACAGAATTTCGGGCCGCACATGGAACAGAAATGCGCGACCTTATGGGCCTCGGCCGGCATGGTTTCATCATGCATGGCACGCGCCGTATCGGGATCCAGACCCAGGTTGAACTGATCCTGCCAGCGAAATTCGAAACGTGCCCGCGACAAGGCATCGTCGCGGCGCTGTGCGCCCGGGTGGCCCTTGGCCAGATCGGCGGCATGGGCGGCCAGCTTATAGGTGATGACCCCGGTTTTCACATCATCGCGGTCCGGCAGGCCCAGATGCTCCTTGGGAGTGACATAGCAAAGCATCGCTGTGCCGAACCAACCGATCATCGCCGCACCGATGGCACTGGTGATATGGTCATAGCCCGGCGCAATATCGGTGGTCAGCGGCCCCAGGGTATAGAAGGGTGCCTCGTGGCAGTGGCGCAGCTGCTCGTCCATATTGGCCTTGATCTTGTGCATCGGCACATGGCCCGGCCCCTCGATCATCACCTGGCAGTCCTTGGCCCAGGCAATTCTGGTCAACTCGCCCAGGGTCCGCAGCTCGGCGAATTGTGCCTGGTCATTGGCATCGGCGATGCTGCCCGGCCGCAACCCGTCACCCAGGCTGAAGCTGACATCATAGGCGCGCATGATGTCGCAGATCTCGTCGAACCGCTCATACAGAAAGCTTTCGCGGTGGTGATGCAGGCACCATTTTGCCATGATCGAGCCACCCCGCGACACGATCCCCGTCACCCGCGTGGCGGTCATCGGGATCATGTGCAGCCTGACACCTGCATGGATGGTGAAATAGTCCACGCCCTGCTCGGCCTGTTCGATCAGCGTGTCGCGGAACACCTCCCATGACAGATCCTCGGCGATGCCTCCGACCTTTTCCAGCGCCTGATACAGCGGCACCGTGCCAATGGGCACCGGCGCATTGCGGATGATCCAGTCGCGGATGTTGTGAATATTGCGCCCCGTGGACAGATCCATGACCGTATCGGCGCCCCAGCGGATCGCCCAGACCATCTTCTCGACCTCTTCTTCCATCGACGAGGTCACAGCGGAATTGCCGATATTGGCGTTGATCTTGACCTTGAAATTGCGGCCGATGATCATCGGCTCAAGTTCCCGGTGATTGATATTGGCGGGGATGATCGCCCGTCCTGCCGCGATCTCGGCCCGGACAAATTCGGGTGTCACCAGATCGGGCAGTTCCGCGCCGAAGGGCTGGCCATCGCGCGACGGCATCGCCGCCAGCCGGCCCTCGTTCTCGCGAATGGCGACAAATTCCATCTCGGGGGTGATGATGCCGGCGCGGGCATAGGCAAGCTGGGTCACGGCGCGACCGGCCAGGGCGCGGCGCGGCGCGGGCGAAACCGGAAAGGCGGGAACCAGCCGCGCCCCTTTGGCAAAGCCGTTATCGGCTGCGGTGATCGCCCGCCCCTGATAGCGTTCGACATCGCCGCGCCGGTCCAGCCAATCGCCGCGGGCATCGGCCAGCCCCTGCGTGATGTCGGTCCGCACCGCCTGATCCGTATAGGGACCAGAGCTGTCATAGACCGTCAGCGCGGGCTCGTCCTGAACGGCAATTTCGCGCATCGGCACGCGAATGTCGTGAATCGCGCCGGCAACATGGATCTTGCGCGAGGCCGGCAGCGCGCCTGTGGTAATGCTGGGGGTGGTGGTCTGGGTGGTGACGTGGTCCATCTGGTCCTCTCTTGCGAAAATACCCAGATGAAACGGTGCGCAGAAAGGGGCCAAGCGGCCCGAAAGGACCGCCCCGGCTGATGGTTGGGGGGAACGCCCTTCGGTCTTCCTACGCCAGTATCAACTGGGTCAGGTTCAAAGGGTCGCGTCACCGGGGTTGCCCCCTGTCAGCCTCTCAGTCCCCTAGGTGGGACTCCCCCGACATGGGGGGACCATTGCCCGTTCCGGGGCTCGGGTCAAGCACCATACTGCGTCTGGCCGCCCGCCCCGCTTCAGGGCAGGCGGCCGGGGGTTGGGTCAGACCCGCTCGATGGCGATGGCGATGCCCTGACCGCCGCCGATGCACATGGTGATCAGCCCGGTCTTGCCGCCGGTCCGTTCCAGTTCATACAACGCCTTCACGGTCAGGATAGCGCCGGTCGCGCCGACCGGATGGCCCAAAGCGATGGCGCCGCCATTGGGGTTCACCTTGGCCGGATCAAGGCCCAGCTCCTTGCTGACCGCCAGCGCCTGCGAGGCAAAGGCTTCGTTCGATTCGATCACGTCGAAATCCTCGGCCTTCAGCCCGGTCTGTTCCATCAGCTTGCGCACGGCAGGGATCGGGCCGATGCCCATGATCCGGGCCGGAACGCCGGCAACGGCATAGCCCAGCACACGTGCGCGGGGGGTCAGGCCCGCCGCTGCCGCAGCATCGGCGCGGGCCAGAACGATGGCCGCCGCCCCGTCATTGATACCGCTGGCATTGCCGGCCGTGACGCTGCCATCCTTCTGGAACACCGCCTTCAGCGCGCCCAGTTTCTCAAGGCTGGTTTCCTTGGGATGTTCGTCGGTGTCAAAGGCCACCATGCCCTTGCGGGTCTTGACCTCGACTGGAACGATCTGGTCCTTGAACAGCCCGCCGGCAATCGCCGCCGCCGCCCGGCGCTGCGATTCCAACGCGAATTCGTCCTGCTGTTCGCGGGTGATCTGATGTTCGGCGGCGACGTTTTCCGCCGTGACCCCCATATGGCCGGTGCCCATGGGGCAGGTCAGCGCGCCGGTCATCATGTCCAGCATCTTCTGGTCACCCATCTTGGCCCCGAAGCGGGCCGAGGGCACCGCATAGGGCGCGCGGCTCATGCTTTCGGCACCGCCGGCGACGGCGAAATCGGCATCGCCCAGTTGCAGCGCCTGGACGGCGGAAACGATGGCCTGCGCGCCGGAACCACAAAGCCGGTTGACGTTCATTGCCGGCGTGGTGTCGGGCACACCCGCATCCAGCATGGCCACGCGGCTAAGATACATATCGCGCGGCTCGGTGTTGATCACATGGCCAAAGACGACGGTGCCGATCTGATCGGCGCTGACACCGGCGCGCTGGATCGCGGCCTTGGTCACCGTCGAGGCCAGTTCGATCGGCGGAATCGCGGCCAGGCTGCCACCAAAGGCGCCGATCGCGGTGCGCGCGCCGGACAGGATGACGATATCGGTCATTTGAATTGCTCCCCCATGATACGTTTCGGTGCAACACTAGCGCCGCACCACCAAGGCCGAAAGCCCTGGCGTAACGGCATTTCGCTCATCCGATGACGCGCGGATCAGCCCGCGACGACCACGCGGGTGCCCCATTCCCTGCAACGCTGCATCAGCGGGACGGGCAGCGGGCGGTCCACAAAGACCGTGTCCAAGACCTGCATCGAAATGATCCGCATCGGCGCCGAGCGTTCCAGCTTGCTGAGATCGGTGACCAGAAAGGCCCGGCGCGCCTGTGCGACAATGGCCCGGCTGACGCGGACCTCGGCCATGTCGAAATCCAGCAGATCGCCATCGGCATCCAGCGCCGAGGTGCCGATCACGGCGAAATCCGGCTTGAACTGGGCCATGAACTCGATCGTCAGGTCACCCACCAGCCCGCCATCCGACCGCCGCAGCGCCCCGCCCGCAACCATCACCTCGCAACTGTCATTGGCGACAAGGATATTGGCCACGTTCATGTTGTTGGTGATGACCGTCAGGTTGCGATGGTTCAGCAATTCGCGGGCAACGGCCTCGGTCGTGGTGCCGATATTGATGATCACCGAGGAATTGTCGGGGATTTCGGCCGCGCAGGCACGGGCAATGGCGGCCTTGGCTTCCTCATGCATGCGCCTGCGTTCGTCATAGCCGATATTGCTGACACCGCTTGGCATCACCGCACCGCCATGCACGCGGTCCAGAATGCCCTGATCGGCCAGTTCACTCAGGTCGCGGCGGATGGTCTGGGCCGCGACCTCGAATCGCGCGGCAAGATCATCGACCGAAACGCGACCGCTGGCCTTGGCCAGCTCCAGTATTTCCAGCTGCCGGATGTTCAGAACCATGGACTCTCTCCCCTGACGCCACGTAAGAGGCATGTTCGTTTTCTGTCAATACGAACATTGACGAACTAAAACGAATAATTTCGATTGACAGAACGCACGCGGCCGTGATCGGATGCGCCGCAATGGGAGAGGGGAACCATGCCGGAAACGACCGACCTGTTCATCATTGGTGGCGGCATAAATGGCTGCGGCATTGCGCGTGACGCGGTGGGCCGCGGCCTGTCGGTGCGCCTGGCCGAGATGGGCGATCTGGCGCAGGCGACCAGTTCGAAATCGACCAAGCTGTTCCATGGCGGGTTGCGCTATCTGGAATATCTGGAAATCCGTCTCGTCCGCGAGGCGCTGAAGGAACGCGAGGTGCTGCTGCGCGCCATGCCGCATATCAGTTGGCCGATGCGTTTCGTGCTGCCGCTGGACCCGCATATGACCTTTGAATCGACCACGCCGGTGGGCCGTGCGGTGGCGATGGTCATGCCCTGGACCAAGGGCCACCGCCCGAATTTCCTGATCCGCGCCGGGCTGTTTCTGTATGACAATCTGGGCGGGCGTAAGATCCTGCCGGGCACGAAATCGGTCGATCTGAAAACCGGGGTCGAGGGGCGCCCGCTGCAAGACCGCCTGCAAGCGGCCTATGAATACAGCGATTGCTGGGTCGATGATGCGCGCCTTGTGGCGCTGAACGCCCGCGATGCGGCGGAACGCGGCGCGGATGTGCTGGTTGGCGCCGAGGTTGCCGATGCCCGGCGCGACGGCGCGCTGTGGAAGGTGACGCTGACCGATGGCCGCATCTTCCATGCCCGCGCTTTGGTGAACGCGGGCGGCCCTTGGGTCGGCCATGTGATCCATGACGTGATCCACCTGCCCAGCACGGAATCGGTGCGGCTGGTGCGCGGCAGCCATATCGTCGTCCCCAAGCTTTACGACCACGATAAGGCCTATTTCTTCCAGGGCGCCGATGGCCGGATCATCTTTGCCATCCCGTACGAGCGCGACTTCACCCTGATCGGCACCACCGATCAGGACCATCAGGGCAGCCCTCTCGATGCCGAATGCACGCCTGCGGAACAGCAGTATTTGTGCGATTTCGCCAGCAAGTATTTCAAGCAGCCGGTGACGCGCGATCAGATCGTCTGGACCTATTCCGGCGTTCGGCCGCTTTATGACGATGGCGCGAAATCGGCCACTGCGGCGACGCGCGAATATGTGCTGTCGCTGGATACGAACGGCGCGCCCTGCCTCAATGTCTTTGGCGGCAAGATCACTACCTATCGCAAGCTGGCCGAGCACGCGCTGCAAAAGCTGGCGCCGCATTTCCCGCAGGCCGGGGACGATTGGACCGCAGGCGTGCCCCTGCCCGGCGGGAATTTCCCGGTTGATGGGGTTAGTCGGCTGATCGCCTCGCTGCGGCAGGACTATCCCTTCCTGACCGAGGATTGGGCGCATCGCCTGATCCGCGCCTATGGGCTGGACGCCCGGCAGATCCTTGGCGATGCCCGCAGCGCCGCCGATCTGGGCCGCGATTTCGGCGGCACCCTGTCCGAGGTCGAGTTGCGCTGGTTGATGCGCCATGAATTCGCCCGCCATGCGGCAGATGTCGTCTGGCGGCGCAGCAAGCTGGGCCTGCGCATGCAGCCCGACCAGATCGCCGCGCTGGATGCGTGGATGACCGAGAAAAGGGCCGCAGCATGACGCTGGAACTTCGCAATATCTCGAAATCGGTTGGCGGGCGGGTGCAGATCCACCCCACCGACCTGACCCTGCAACCGGGCAGCATGAACGTCCTGCTGGGGCCAACCTTGGCGGGAAAGACCACGCTGATGCGGCTGATGGCGGGCTTGGACAAGCCCACCGAGGGCCGCGTTTTCTGGAACGGTCAGGACGTGACCGACCAGCGCGTGCAGGACCGCAAGGTGGCGATGGTCTATCAGCAGTTCATCAACTACCCCTCGATGACGGTCTATGACAACGTCGCCTCGCCCTTGCGCCTGATGGGCGTAGGCCGCGACGAGATTGACCGCCGCGTCAAGGCCACCGCCGAGATGATGCGCCTGACGCCGATGCTGGCGCGCAAGCCGCTGGAACTGTCGGGCGGCCAGCAACAGCGCTGCGCCCTTGCCCGCGCGCTGGTCAAGGGCGCCGGTCTGGTGCTGCTGGATGAGCCGCTGGCCAACCTCGATTACAAACTGCGCGAGGAGCTTCGCGCCGAAATCCCGCGCATCTTTGAAGAATCCGGCGCGATCTTCGTCTATGCCACCACCGAACCCGAAGAGGCCCTGCTGCTGGGCGGCAATACCGCGACGCTGTGGGAAGGCCGGGTGACGCAATTCGGCCCGACGCCGAGTGTCTATCGCGCGCCCCGCGACGCGACCACGGCACGGGTGTTCAGCGATCCGCCGATGAACTTCAAGACGGTGAAACTGTCGGGCGGCCGCGCCAGCATCAATCAGGCCAGCTGGGATGCGGCGGGTCTGGCCGATGGCACCTATCTGGCGGGCTTCCGCCCCTCGCATCTGTCGCTGTCGGAAACACCCGGCGCGCTGCCGCTCTCTGCCGTGCTGAACACGACCGAGATCACCGGCGCGCAGACCTTTATCCACCTGCATCACGAGGGCGACCGTTGGGTCGGTCTGGTGAACGGCGTCCATGACCGCGAACACGGCCAGCAACTGACCGTCTGGCTGGACCCTGCGCATATCTATCTGTTCAAGCCCGATGGCGCGCTGGCCCGACCCGCGCCCTATGCCGCCGCTGCCTGAGCCGCCGGTCAGGGGAGGAGACCACATGACCAAGATCACACTGGAAAATCTGGCGCATAGCTATTCGCCCAATCCCTCGAAGGATTCGGATTATGCGCTGAAGTCGATGACCATGACCTGGCAGGATGGCGGCGCCTATGCCCTGCTGGGCAGCTCGGGTTGCGGAAAATCGACTTTGCTGAATATCATCTCGGGGTTGCTGGTGCCGTCGCAGGGGCGCATCCTGTTCGGCGATCAGGACGTGACCCAGCTGCCGACCGCCGACCGCAATATCGCGCAGGTGTTTCAGTTCCCGGTTGTCTATGACACCATGTCGGTGCGCGATAATCTGGCCTTCCCGCTGCGCAATCGCGGCATGGCCGAGGCCGAGGTCGCCAAGCGTGTCGCCGAGGTCGCCGAGATGATCGGCATGGCCGAGGTTCTGGACCGCCGCGCCCGTGGCCTGACCGCCGATGCCAAGCAGAAGATCAGCCTTGGCCGTGGCATGGTGCGGCAAGACGTGAACGCGATCCTGTTCGATGAACCGCTGACCGTGATCGACCCGCATATGAAATGGGAATTGCGCACGCAGCTGAAGGACCTGCACCGCCGTTTCGGCCATACGATGATCTATGTCACCCATGACCAGACCGAGGCGCTGACCTTCGCCGATCAGGTCGTGGTCATGTATGATGGCCGCGTGGTGCAGGCGGGCACGCCGCAGGCGCTGTTCGATGCGCCGGAACATACGTTTGTGGGTTACTTCATCGGCTCGCCCGGCATGAACGTGCTGGACGCGCGGGTCGACGGCGCCACCGCCCATGTCGCAGGCGCCACGGTCGCACTGAATCACGGCTATTCACCCAAGGGCAGCAAGGTCCAGATCGGCGTGCGCCCCGAATTTGCCACGCTGGCTGTGGGCGGCGCGGGCCTGCCCTATGCCATCCGCCGGATCGAGGATGTCGGCCACCACCGCATCGTGCGCGGTCAGGTAGGCCCGCAGGATTTCAACGTGATCGTCCCCGAAGGCCAGCCGATCCCCGAGGGGGCCGACCGCGTGATCGTCGATCCCGCCCATACCCATGTCTATGTCGATGACTGGCGGGTCGCCCCCGCCGCAGCGGAAAGGGCCGCATGATGGATAAACCCGTCAACAACCGTGCCTGGTTCCTGGTTCTGCCGGTTCTGGCGCTCGTGGCCTTTTCGGCGGTGCTGCCGCTGATGACGGTCGTTAACTACTCGATCCAGGACACGTTCGGGAACAATCAGTTCTTCTGGGCGGGCCTAGAATGGTTCGAGGATGTCATCAATTCCGACCGCATCCGCGCCGCGCTTGGCCGCCAGATCCTGTTCTCGGCCATCATCCTTGCCATCGAGATCCCGCTTGGCATCTTCATCGCCCTGAACATGCCCAAGAAGGGCGCATGGGCGTCCTTCTGTCTGGTGCTGATGGCGCTGCCGCTGTTGATCCCGTGGAACGTCGTGGGCACCATCTGGCAGGTCTTTGGCCGCGTCGATATCGGGCTTCTGGGCTATACCCTGGCCAAGCTGGGCATTGATTACAACTATGTCAACGACGCGCTGGATGCCTGGGTGACGATCATCGTCATGGATGTCTGGCACTGGACCAGCCTCGTCGCGCTGCTCTGCTATGCCGGTCTGCAATCCATCCCCGACGCCTATTACCAGGCCGCCAAGATCGACCAGGCGTCGCGCTGGAAGGTCTTCCGCTATATCGAGTTGCCCAAGATGCAGGGCGTGCTGCTGATCGCCGTCCTTCTGCGTTTCATGGACAGCTTCATGATCTATACCGAGCCCTTCGTCGTCACCGGCGGCGGTCCGGGCAATGCCACCACCTTCCTGTCGATCGACCTCGTGAAAATGGCCGTGGGGCAGTTCGACCTTGGCCCGGCAGCGGCCTTCAGCCTGATCTATTTCCTGGTGATCCTGCTGATTTCCTTCGTCTTCTACACCGTCATGACCAAAGATCAGGGGGCGCAATAATGGCCGCTGTCGCAGAATCCAAAGGCCGCGGATCCGCCATCGTCATGGCGATCTACCTGCTGTTCCTGCTGTTGCCGATCTACTGGCTCTTGAACATGTCGCTGAAGACCAACCGGGAAATCCTCGGCGCCTTCAGCCTCTGGCCGCAAAACCCGACGCTGGCCAATTACGCGACGATCCTGACGGACCCGTCGTGGTATATGGGCTATGTCAACAGCCTGACCTATGTGGTGATGAACACGGTCATCTCGATCACCGTGGCGCTGCCGGCGGCCTATGCCTTCTCGCGCTATCGGTTTCTGGGCGACAAACACCTGTTCTTCTGGCTTCTGACCAACCGCATGGCCCCGGCGGCGGTCTTTGCTCTGCCCTTCTTCCAGCTCTATTCATCCATCGGCCTCTTCGACACCCATATCGCCGTCGCACTGGCGCATTGCCTGTTCAACGTGCCCCTCGCCGTCTGGATCCTCGAAGGCTTCATGTCCGGCGTCCCGCGCGAGATCGACGAGACCGCCTATATCGACGGGTATTCCTTCCCGCGCTTCTTCGTGAAGATCTTCATGCCGCTGATCGCGAGCGGCATCGGCGTCGCCGCCTTCTTCTGCTTCATGTTCTCATGGGTGGAACTGCTGCTCAGCCGCACCCTGACCTCGGTCAACGCCAAACCCATCGCCGCGACGATGACCCGCACGGTCAGCGCATCCGGCATGGATTGGGGTGTGCTGGCAGCTGCGGGTATCCTGACGATCATCCCCGGCGCGTTGGTGATCTGGTTCGTCCGCAACTACATCGCCAAGGGCTTTGCCCTGGGGAGGGTGTAAAAATGCCCACCCTGCCGCTTCTTCTTCATGCAAATATCCTGGGGGTCCGGGGGCAAAGCCCCCGGCTGTCGCGGGACGCAAATCAAGGTGCAAGCCAATGACCAAATCCGTCAACACCGGCTTCGCCATCGTCGGCCTGATCTGGCTCGGCTTCCTCTTCTGGCTGACCACCCTTGTGCCCATGAAGGACGAGGCCAAGGACTGGTTCGGCAGCCTCGACCCCGGCGGCTGGATGGCTTGGACCTTTCCATCCGCCCTGTTCTTCACCATCATCGCGGGCCTGTTGATCCTGTTCACCTGGCTCGCCATCCGCTTCCCCGAAACGCCGCGCAAGGGCATGTTGGGGATCATGACGACGCGCGGCGACCGGCTGTTCATCAGCCTGCTCGGCTCGGCCTTCATCTGCCTCATCTGGTTGGGGGTGATGGGGATGCCGGTCTGGGGCGGGCTGGCCGTCGCGCTGATTTACGCCGCAGCGGTATTCCGCTGGGTGTGACAACCGCCGGGTAACCGGCACCAACGGGAGGGAAACCCCAAATGAAACTTCACCTGACGACCGCCATGGCGCTTGCGCTGATGGCAACGGCCGCCCAGGCTGGCATGGACGAGGCCAAAGCCTTCCTCGATGCCGAAATCGGCGACCAATCAACGCTGGACCGCGCCGGCCAAGAAGCCGAGATGCAATGGTTCATCGACGCAGCCGCCCCCTTCGCGGGCATGGAAATCAACGTGGTGTCGGAAACCATCACCACCCATGAATACGAATCCAAGGTGCTGGCCCCGGCGTTCTCGGCCATCACCGGCATCAAGATCACCCATGACCTGATCGGCGAAGGCGATGTGGTCGAAAAGCTGCAAACCCAGATGCAGTCGGGCGAAAACGTCTATGACGCCTATGTCAACGACAGCGACCTGATCGGCACCCATTGGCGTTACCAGCAGGCGCGCAACCTGACCGACTGGATGGCCAATGCCGGCGCCGATGTAACCAACCCGAACCTGGACTTGGCCGATTTCATCGGCGCCTCCTTCACCACGGCGCCAGACGGCAACCTGTATCAGCTGCCCGACCAGCAATTCGCGAACCTCTACTGGTTCCGCTATGACTGGTTCAACGACGAGACGATCAAGGCCGAGTTCAAGGAAAAATACGGCTATGACCTTGGCGTTCCGGTGAACTGGTCCGCCTATGAGGACATCGCCGAATTCTTCACCGGCCGCGAGATCGACGGCAAGCAGGTCTATGGCCATATGGACTATGGCAAGAAGGACCCCTCGCTTGGCTGGCGCTTCACCGATGCCTGGCTGTCGATGGCCGGGAACGGCGACAAGGGCATTCCGAACGGCAAGCCGGTCGATGAATGGGGCATCCGCGTCGATGAAAACAGCCGTCCGGTCGGGTCCTGCGTGGCCCGCGGCGGCGACACCAATGGCCCGGCCTCGGTCTATGCGATCCAGAAATACCTGGACTGGCTGGGCAAGTTCGCGCCTCCGGCGGCTCAGGGCATGACCTTCTCGGAATCGGGCCCGGTCCCGGCGCAGGGCGAAGTGGCCCAGCAGATGTTCTGGTACACCGCCTTTACCGCCGACATGGTCAAGGAAGGCACCCCCGTGGTGAACGAGGATGGCACGCCGAAATGGCGCATGGCCCCCTCGCCCAAGGGTGCCTATTGGCAGGACGGCATGAAGCTGGGCTATCAGGATGCCGGTTCCTGGACGCTGCTGAAATCGACCCCCGATGACCGCGCCAAGGCTGCCTGGCTTTACGCGCAATTCGTGACCTCGAAAACGGTGGACGTGAAGAAAAGCCATGTCGGCCTGACCTTCATCCGCGAATCCACCATCCAGCACCAAAGCTTCACCGACCGCGCGCCCAATCTGGGCGGTCTGGTCGAGTTCTATCGCTCGCCTGCCCGCCTGCAATGGTCGCCCACCGGCACCAACGTGCCCGACTATCCGAAGCTGGCGCAGCTGTGGTGGCAGGCCATCGGCGATGCCTCATCGGGCGCCAAGACCGCACAGGAAGCCATGGACAGCCTCTGCGCCGAGCAGGAAAGCGTGATGGAGCGGTTGGAGCGTGCCGGCGTTCAGGGCGATATCGGCCCGAAGATGAACGAAGAGCATGATCTGGAATACTGGAACACCTTCGCCAAGGAAAACGGCACCATCGCGCCCCAGCTGAAGCTGGAGAACGAGAAGCCGCAGCCGGAAACCATCAGCTATGACGAGCTGGTGAAAAGCTGGCAGTAACAACCATGGATCGGGGGTGGGCGCTGCCTGCCCCCTTTCTTCTTCATTCAAATATCCAGATCCTGGTGGTGATGCCGGGTGCCTCCGGCGGGGATATTTTGATGAAGAAGAAAGCCTGACAAAGAGGAATGCGATGACGATTCTGGCCATAGATCAGGGCACGACCTCGTCGCGGGCGCTGGTCTTTTCTGCAGAGCTACAGGTGGCGGCGACCGCGCAGCAGGAATTTCCGCAGCATTTCCCGCAATCGGGCTGGGTCGAACACGATCCCGATGACATCTGGACCACCACCGCAGCCACCGCACGGGGCGCCATCGAGAAGGCGGGCAACCCGCGCATCGACGCGATCGGCATCACCAATCAGCGGGAAACGACGCTGATCTGGGATCGCAGGACCGGCCAGCCCATTCACAACGCGATCGTCTGGCAGGACCGACGCACCTCTGATCTGTGTGCGAGGCTGAAGGACGAGGGGAACGAGCCCGCCGTCACCGCAGCGACGGGGTTGCTGCTGGATCCCTATTTCAGCGCCACCAAGATCAGCTGGATCCTGGATCATGTCGAAGGCGCAAGGCTGCGGGCCGAAAAGGGCGATCTGGCGTTCGGCACTGTTGACAGCTTTCTGATCTGGAAGCTGACCGATGGCCGCAGTCATGTGACCGATGCGACCAATGCGGCGCGGACAATGCTGTATGACATCCGCAAGGGCCAATGGTCCGAGGATATGTGTCGCCTGTTTGGCGTGCCCATGTCGATCCTGCCCGAGGTTCGCGACAGCGCCGCCGAGTTCGGTGTGACCCGCGCCGATCTGTTCGGCCGCGAGATTCCGATCCTGGGCGTGGCCGGCGACCAGCAGGCTGCGACCGTGGGGCAGGCCTGTTTCCAGCCCGGCATGATGAAATCGACCTATGGCACGGGCTGTTTCGCGCTGTTGAACACAGGCACCGAGGCCGTCACCTCGGATAACCGGCTGCTGACCACGATTGCCTATCAGCTGGACGGCAAGCCGACCTATGCGCTGGAAGGCAGCATCTTCATTGCCGGCGCGGTGGTGCAATGGCTGCGCGACGGGTTGAAGCTGATCCGCGAGGCCAGCGAGACCGGCCCCCTGTCGGCCAAGGCCGACGAAAGCCAACAAATCATCATGGTCCCCGCCTTTACCGGCCTTGGGGCACCGCATTGGAACCCGAATGCGCGCGGCGCCATCTTTGGGCTGACGCGCAATACCGGCCCGGCCGAATTCGCCCGCGCCGCGCTGGAAAGTGTGGGCTTTCAGACCCGCGACCTGTGGCAGGCAATGCTGGCCGACTGGCCCGGCGCGGACGATGCCGTCCTGCGTGTCGATGGCGGCATGACAGCCAGCGAACCGGCGATGCAGTTTCTGGCCGACATCCTCGGCGCGCCGGTGGATCGGCCGGTGAACACCGAAACCACCGCCCAGGGCGCCGCCTGGCTGGCGGGTTATCGCGCCGGGCTGTGTCCGGGGCCGGATGAATATGCCCGCGCCTGGCGACTGGACCGCCGGTTCGAGCCGCAGATGGACAGCGCCACCCGCGATGCGCGCTATGCCGCCTGGAATCGCGCGGTTCAGGCGGTGATCAGCGTCTGATCCATTCGTGATTTCACCTCGCCGTGATTTTCCGTATGATCATCGGAAAAAGATAAAATGTGGGGCGAGCGATATGAACTGGCTTTTGAAACTGGCCATCGTCGGGCTGGTGGCCTCTTGCGGTGGGGGCAGCTATAAGGCACCGCGCAATCTGGACAATGCCTGCGCCATCGCGGCCGAGCGGCCGGCCTATTTCCGCGCCATGAAGGCGGCGGAACGAAAATGGGGCGTGCCGGTCTATGTCCAGATGGCCTCGATTCATCAGGAATCGAAGTTCATCGGCGATGCGCGGACGCCGCATCAATATGCCCTTGGTGTCATTCCCATCGGCCGGCAATCCTCGGCCTATGGTTACAGCCAGGCGCTGGACGGCACCTGGGAGGAATATCAGCGCGAAACCGGCAATCGCCGCGCAAAACGGGATGATATCCGCGATGCGACGGATTTCATGGGCTGGTACATGCATGGATCTACACAAAGGCTGGGTATCTCGAAGCAGGATGCGACCTCGCAATATCTGGCCTATCACGAGGGGCGGTCGGGCTTTGCGCGGCAATCCTATCTTGGCAAAAGCTGGCTGGTGCGGGTGTCGAACCAGGTCGGCCAGCGCGCCCAGATGTATCGCGCACAGCTGGCATCCTGCGGCCGTCGTTAGGACGGGCCACCGGCAACATTTGACCTGTTGACGCCGGCCGCGCGCTGCGGCCTGATGGAGGTCAGCCCGCAGCCAGCCTCGGAGAAGCGATGTATACCGTCATCGGCACCGTCAACAGCCGCACCCTGCGCGTGCTGTGGATGCTGGAAGAGTTGGGGGCCGAGTATCAGCACGTCCCGGCCAATCCACAAAGCGACGGCGTGGTCGAGTTCAACCCCGCCGGCAAGGTTCCGGTTCTGGTGGCCGATGGCACGCCGATCACCGATTCGACCGCGATCCTGACCTTTCTGGCCGATCATCACGGCGCGATGACCCACCCTGCCGGCAGCATCGAGCGTGCCCGGCAGGACAGTCTGACCCAGCTGATCCTGGACGAATTCGACGCGGCCCTTTGGATGGCCGCCCGCCACAGTTTCATCCTGCCGGAAGAACTGCGCATGTCGGCCATCAAGAACACCCTGCGATGGGAATTCGAGCGCAGCCAGAAAACCCTGATGCATCGCATGGGCGAGGGCGATTTTCTGATGGGCGAACAGATGACCGTTCCCGACATCATCCTGACCCATTGCCTGACCTGGGCGCTGGTCGCCCGCTTTCCCATCGTCGAGGCGCGGCTGTCCGACTATCTGGACCGCATGCGCGCCCGCCCTGCCTTTCAGAGGGCGGCGGCGCGATAGCCGCTCATCCGGCCTCGGCCTGAAACCTGCCATCGACCGGCACCCCAAGGGCGGTGGCCAGCGCATTGGTCTGGCTGGCCATGGCGATGACCGCCAACAACTCGGCATGCTGCTGATCGGTCATGCCCTTGGCGCGGGCGGCGGCAGTGTGCGAATGCACGCAATATGCACAGCCATTCGCCGTCGACACCGCCAGATAGACCAGTTCCTTCACCAGCGGGTCCAGGGCGCCTGGCGCCATCACCTGCTGAAGCCGCCCCCATGTTGCGGACAGCAATGCCGGATCATGGGCCAATGCCCGCCAGAAATTGTTGATATAGTCGGTGCCGCGCGCCTCGCGGATCGCATCGAAAACGGCCCGGCTTTCCTTGGGCGCCTGCTCATCGGACAAAAGCGGGACGGTGGCCATCAAATCACCGCCATGACCCGCGCCGGCCCGCCGGTGCCCCGCGCATGTTTGGGCGCACCCACGAACAGGGTCGCGCCGGTGGCAGGCAACTGATCCAGATTGGCCAGCGCCTCGATCCCGTATCGCCCGCCCGGCAGCCACGAATTATGCACGGCGAAATCCGGGGAATTTCCGGGATCCAGCGACAGCGTGTCAACCGCGATCGCCGCCACGCCCAGTTCCGCCAGCATATCCGTGGCCGAGGTCGCAAAACCCGGAAAGGCAAAACTGCCATCGGGCGCTGTGCGGAAACCGGTATCGCCGACCTTCGCGGCCCAGCCCGAATGCATCGCCACACAGGCCCCAGACGGAATGGCACCATTGGCCGAAACCCAGGCCTCGATATCGGCGGCATCAAGCATGGCATTGGCATCCTCGGCCGCCTTGGCGCTGATGTCGATCACGCAAAGCGGGCAGATCAGCGTCTCGGGCGCCAGTTCCGCGACGCTAAGACCATCGCGCGAAAAATGCAGCGGTGCGTCGATATGAGTACCGGAATGTTCGAATATCGTCAGCTTCCACAGCTGATAGCCCGACGTGTCGAAATTCACGGCCTCTTCATAGGCAATGCCGGGCACGCCGTCGAAGGTCGGGAAATTCTCGTCAAGCACATGGGTCAGGTCGACGACCCTGCCACCTGATTGCGCAAGCGCAGGTCGCGCTGCAAGGGCGCCGGCCGCGATGGCGGCGGTTCCGGCGGCGGCAGCGCCAGAGAACAGCTGCCGCCGGCTCAGCATGGATCTCTTTACGGAATCAATGACGCAAGCATGACACATTCGGGCATCTCCTTGGCTGGTCCAGGGTAAAGGATGCCATGCCCCCTGCCCCACGCAAGGGCTTTCTCAGGTCACCAGCAGCCGCGCTGCCGCCCGCCCGGCGCGACGCCCGGTCGCAAGGCAGGTGGTCAGAAGATAACCACCGGTCGGGGCCTCCCAGTCCAGCATCTCGCCAGCCGCGAAAACGCCGGGCAAGGCATGCAACTGCAAATCCGCATCCAACGCGGCCGCCATGATCCCGCCAGCCGAGGAAATCGCACGATCCAACGGCATCGGCCCCTGCAACCGCATCGGCAAAGCCTTGCACAACCGCGCCAATTCGTCAGGTGTTTCGGGCAGGGGACGCCCCCATTCCAACAACAATGCGACCTTTACGGAATCGCCAAGCACCCGGCGCAGCCAGTTGCCCACCGACAACTTGCCCCTTGGCCGCGACATCCGCCCTGCCAGCGTCTCGATCCCCAGATCGGGCGCCAAATCCAGCACGGCTGGCGCACCATCGCGAATGATCGCCGACAGTTCATAGACCCCGCCACCCTCGATCCCGCCTTGCGAGATCACCCATTCGCCCCGGCTGTCCTGACCGCCGGCCCGGATCGCCACACCCTTCACCGCCGCACCGTAATATTGCTGCATCGGCTGAGACCAATCGACCCGAAACCCCATATTCGCCGGTCGGAACGGCGCGACCTCGACACCCGCATCGCGTATCCATGGCACCCATCCCGCGTCCGACCCCAGCCTGGGCCAGCTTGCCCCACCAAGCGCCAGCACCGCCACCTTTGGCCGCAGGACCTGCACGCCATGCGGCGCCTGAAAGCGGAAACCATCGTCGAAACCCGACCAGCGCCAACCTGTCCGCAACTCGATCCCGGCGCCGGCCAGCCGCCCCAGCCATGCCCGCAGCATCGGCGAAGCCTTCATGCCCACAGGAAACACCCGTCCGGTCGAGCCCGTGAACAGCTCGACCCCCAGACCACGCGCCCATGCCAGCACCTCGGCAGGGCCAAACCCGGTTTCTTTCTCGTCCAAATACCCACTGACCCGCGCTGCAAATGCCTCGAACGGCTCGTCTTTCGTCAGGTTCAGACCCGACTTGCCCGCCATCAGGAATTTTCGCGCCGGCGTCGGCATGGCCTCGGCCACAACCACCCGACGCCCCGGCGCGGCCAGTTGTTCGGCCGCCATCAGACCGGCTGGCCCCGCGCCGATGACCAGCGCGTCCAAGATTTCGCTCACCTGCGGCCCCGTGGCATCATCGCCAACCGGATCAGCGCGCGCTCGATCAGCGGCATCTGCGGCGCGCGGCTGCTGGATCGCAGCGTCAGGTCGGTCTCCAGCAGGTGATGCACCGCCTCTTCCAGCGGGCGCATGCCCCAGCTTTGCGCCTGCCGCGCCATGCGGTCGCGGCGCGGGCCAAAGACCGGAGGGCGCTGGCGCATCAGCCCTGCCACCGGCCCACCCGGATCGGCAGAGGCAGCATGCAGCGCGCGGAAATGGCGCAGCGCGGTGATGCACAGCGTGACGGGATTCGTCCCTTGCGCCTCGATCCGGCGCATCAGCGGGCCGAACTGACCGGGTTTCCCTTCAGCGACGGCATGGATCAGGTCGTCCAGATCGGCCTCGATGCTGGCGGGCGCCATCAGCGCGATCTCGGCAGGCGCCAGCGGGGACGAATCGCCATGCTTGTAAAGGCCGATCTTCTCGATGGTCTGGCGCAGATCGCCGGGGTCCAGCGCACGGGCCAGGGCCATCATGTCGCCCATCGCATCGCGCGGCACCTCGCGCAGGCCGGCATCGGCCAGCCATTTCGCAATCTCGTCCTCGCCCGGCGGATCGTCATAGATCGGCGCGGTGACGGCGGTGGCATGCCCCTCGAAAAACTTGCGCAGCACCGATGACTTGGCCAGCCCGCCCGCCGTCACGACGATCACGGCATCGCCGGTCTGCCATTCGCCCACAGCCGTCCTGACCGCATCGGCGGCGCTGTCGGGCGTATCCTCGACCAGCACCACCCGCTGACCGGGAAAGAAGCCGACCTCTTTGATGGCATCCAGCAATTGCGCAGGATCCTTGCGCAGATCACCGCCCGCCATGCGGGTCAGGCGCATTTCCTCATCGGCATGAGGCCCGGTCAGCGCCGCCACCGCCTCGGCCCGCTTCAACGAGACCCGCATGGCGTCCTGACCATAGATCAGCAGGCCTGCGCGCGTGGGATCGGGCTGTGCCAGATAGCGCGCGATCTCGCCGCCCTTTAGGATCAAGGTGCTGCCGCCAGAAGTCGCGTCACGACCTGATCGGCCAGCATCCGCGCCAGCCTCTGCCGCGCGTCATATTCGGCGGTGAGGGTGGCGACGGTCGTGCCGGTGGTCGAATATGAAGTGAAGGTGCTGACCTGTCCCTGCGTCACGGTCGCGCCGGTGGCATTGTCGGTCAACCGGAAATCGGCGCTGCCGTTCAGCGAATAGCGCGTGGTGATCTCATCCGGGGTGACACCCTGGGCCACCGCACCGATGCGCAGCGTATAGTCCAGCGCATAAGCTTCGCCCTCTGGCCCAAGCCGTTCAGCGATGCGGTGGTTGAAGATGAAAGCATCCGGCGTGTCGGGATCGACCGGGCGGACCTGACCGAACAGTTTTGAAGCCGCCCCGCCTGGCCCGTAAACCGGCTGCAAGCCGCAGGCGGCCAGCGCCAGAACGGCTGCCAGCAGCGCCCGGCGGGGCAGCCGGGATTGGGTATTTGGACGAGAAAGAACCTCAGGCAACCACATTGACGATCCGCCCCGGCACCACGATCAGCTTTTTCGGGGTCGCCCCTTCAAGGAAGCGTTGCACGATTTCATCAGCCATGACCATGGCCTCGATCTGATCCTTGGGCATGTCCTTGGGCACGGTGATTTCCGCCCGGCGCTTGCCGTTGATCTGAATGGGCAGGGTGACGCTGTCATCTTCCAGCATGGCCGGATCAGCCTTGGGCCAGGGGGCATCCACGACCATGCCCTTACCGCCGGCCATGGCCCAGACATCCTCGGCCAGATGCGGGACCATCGGGGCCAGAAGCTGTGCCATGATCCGCAGGACCGCGCGGCGCGATTCGCCGCCGGCGCTGGATTTGGCCGTCGCATTGGCCAGTTCATAGAGTTTCGCCACGGCCTTGTTGAAGGCAAAGCCCTCGATCGCCTTGGTCACGTCGGCGATGGCGCGATGGGCGGCGCGGGTCAGGTCGGGATCGTCGATGCCATCCGCCGGTGCCTCGTCGGCCAGGCGCCAGACGCGGGCGAGGAACTTGTTGGCGGCCTCGGCGCCGGCGGCGGTCCATTCCACGTCACGCTCGGGCGGGCTGTCGGAAAGCATGAACCAGCGGGCGGTATCAGCGCCGAAATTGGCGACGATGTTCACCGGGTCGACGACGTTCTTTTTCGACTTGGACATCTTGGCCGAGGGGATGATTTCGACCGGGGTGCCATCTGCCAGTTTGCCGTCCGTCACATCCTCGGGCAGGTGATAGACCGGGCGGCCCTTGTCGTCGCGGGTCATGTAGATTTCATGCGTGACCATGCCCTGCGTGAACAGCGCATCGAAGGGCTCTTTCGCGGCTTCGGGCAGATGCCCGGTTTTCACCATCGCGCGGGCGAAGAAGCGGGAATAGAGAAGGTGCAGAATCGCATGCTCGATCCCGCCGATATACTGGTCGACGTTCATCCAGTAATCGGCATCCGCGCGGACGGTCGGCGTGGCCGCATGGGGCGCGGTGAAGCGGGCGTAATACCACGAACTGTCCACGAACGTGTCCATCGTGTCGGTTTCGCGGGTGGCCGGACCGCCGCAGACCGGGCAGGTCGCCTGGCGCCATGTCGGGTGCCGATCCAGCGGGTTGCCGGGCACGTCAAAGCTGACATCCAGCGGCAGAAGGACGGGCAGGTTGGCTTTGGCCTCGGGCACGGTGCCGCATTTTTCGCAATGCACGACCGGGATCGGGCAGCCCCAATAGCGCTGGCGCGAGATGCCCCAGTCGCGCAGGCGGAATTTTGTGACGCCCTCGCCCCAGCCCTGCGCCTCGGCCACGGCAATGGCGGCGGTGACGGCGGCATCGCCGGTCTGATCGGCCTCGCCCGCGAAGCCGCGCACATAGGTGACGGTGTCGGATTTCAGCGGGGTATAGGCGGCCTTGGCCACCAGCGCATCGGCCTGATCGAGGCTCATGCCGCGTTCGCCGAAGGTGGCGGGGATGGCCAGCCCGTATTTCGTGGCAAACTCGTGGTCGCGTTCGTCATGGCCGGGCGAGCCGAAGATCGCGCCGGTGCCGTAATCCATCAGTACGAAATTCGCGATCCAGATCGGCAGATGCCAATCTGGGTCCAGCGGGTGGCGCACGGTCAGCCCGGTGTCATAGCCCATCTTGGGCGCGGTCTCGATCGCCTCCTCGGTGGTGCCGATGCGGCGGCATTCCTCGGTAAAGGCCTCGACCTTCGGGTCCGAAGCCGCCAGATGCTTGACCAGCGGGTGATCGGGCGACAGCGCCACGAAGGAGGCGCCCAGCAGGGTGTCGGGGCGGGTGGTATAGACCTCGATCCGGTCGAAACCCTCGGGGGCGTCCACCGTTTCAAAGCGGAATTGCAGCCCGCGCGACTTGCCGATCCAGTTGGCCTGCATCAGCCGCACCTTGTCGGGCCAGCCGTTGAGGTTATCCAGCGCCTCCAGCAGTTCCTCGGAGTAATCCGAGATGCGGAAGAACCATTGCGTCAGTTCCTTGCGCTCGACCGCCGCGCCGGAACGCCAACCCTTGCCGTCGATCACCTGTTCATTGGCCAGCACGGTCATGTCGACCGGGTCCCAGTTCACCTGGGCCGATTTGCGGGTGATCAGCCCGGCTTCGAGGAAATCCAGAAACAGCGCCTGCTGCTGGGCGACATAATCGTCGTCGCAGGTGGCGAATTCGCGGGTCCAGTCGATCGACAGGCCAAGCGGCTTCAACTGATCCTTCATCGTCGCGATATTGGCATAGGTCCAGTCGCGCGGATGGCCGCCCTGCTCCATCGCGGCGTTTTCGGCGGGCATACCAAAGGCGTCCCAGCCCATCGGATGCAGCACGCTGAAGCCTTGCGCGCGTTTGAACCGCGCCACCACGTCACCCATCGTATAGTTGCGGACATGGCCCATATGGATGCGCCCCGAGGGATAGGGGAACATCTCAAGGACGTAATATTTGGGCCGCTCGTCGCGCACGGCCAGGAAGGTGCCCGCATCTTCCCAGGCTTTGCGCCAGAGCGGTTCGCTTGAAGCGGGATCATAGGGCATGGGACGTCCTCGGGCCTTTGGATTGCCCGCCGGGTTTATACGTCCGCGTTTGTCAGGTCCAGTGGCGCGCGCGGCGCCTTACAGCTTGCCGTCCTGAATGCGCAGCTGCCGCGCGCGGGTCAGGATCGCGTCTTCGACCGCGCGGACGGTGCCCGGCTCGACCGCCGAGCCGCCGGCGCCTTGCAGGGCAAGCTTCAGGCTGCGCGCATCCAGTGCGGGATCGCTGATCTTGATCGTCGCGCGATAGGAACGGCCACCGCCGGGCGGCGTGCCATAGCCGGTGACGATCACCCCGGTATAAGGATCGACCGATTGCACCGGCAGGAAGTTCAGCACATCAAGGCTGGCATTCCACAGATACTTGTTCACCGCGACGGTGTGGTTCGGGTTCTCGTTATTGCCGAACAGATCCCAAAGCGTCGATTCCGCCCGTTCAGGGGAATCACCTTCCAGCCGCGACGGTCCGGTATCCTGATTCCCGCCGCCCCCAAGGCGCAACGAGTCGGCGCCGCAGGCGGCAAGCCCGGCACAAAGCGTCATGGCGAATGTCAGGCGCGCGGCGCGTGCGATCATCTTGCTGTCCCCCGTCATCTGGGTTTTCCCTGCTTGCCGCAGCTTTAGCCCGGAACGGCCTGCGGCCACAAGCGTCTTGGCCCGATGGGCAAATACAGGCCCCGCAACCCGACTGTGGCGCATGTGCATCACAGAAAAGAGCAAAGAATTGAGCAGGCAGGCGATTCCGTTGCATCCGCGGACCGAAAGAAGGATGACAGTTGCATCCCCAAGGCGGGCGATCCGATTTGGGCATGAGAGAGACAAGAGGGATCAAAACCATGAAAAAGGTTCTTTTCGCGACCACCGCGCTGGTTCTGTCGGCTGGTTTCGCCGCTGCTGAAGTCAGCGTTTCGGGCGACGGCCGCATGGGTTTCGTTTATGACGGCAACGACATGCAGTTCGCGAGCCGCGCTCGTGTGAAATTCACCCTGACGGGCGAATCGGACGCTGGCCTGTCGTTCGGCGGTTCGTTCCGCGTTGACCACGAAAACGCCGGTGGCGGCCTGGCCTCCAGCGGGACCGCCGGTTCGGTCTACGTTTCGGGCACCTATGGCAAGCTGAGCATGGGCGACGTCGTTTCGGCTGCTGAAGCCATCAACGGCGACCTGTACGAAATCGGCTATACCCTGGGCGCTTTCGGTAACGACATCGAAGAAATCAACTACATCACCGGCGACGGTGTGAACCTGGATCAGGGCGCTAACGTTCTGTATGAATACAGCATCAACGGCTTCAACATCGCCGCGTCGATGAGCGATGGTTCGACCAACGTTTGCACCGGTGCTGTTGCAGGCGGCGGCAGCATGGTTGACACTGATGGCGACGGCGTCCTCGAGTCGGTGAGCTGCTTTGATGGCGAAGACAGCGACGCTGCCTACTCGGTCGCCGTTGGCTATGACCTGAACGGCTACAAGCTGGGTCTGGGCTACTCGGATAACGGCACCGTCAGCGAGATCGTGCTGAGCGGCGAAGCTACCTTCAACGAATTCACCGTTAAAGGTATCTACCAGGACCTGAGCGACGCGGTCGACTCGGACGGCGTCACCGCCGTCGAGTGGGAGCGCACCTACGGTCTGGCCGCCAAGTACGACATGTCGAACGGTGTTGGCATCCAGGGCTTCTGGCGTCGTGACGAGTACACTCTGACCGACATCGCCTCGGGCGCTGATCTGGACGAAGAGTACGACAGCTTCGGTATCGGTGCCAGCTACGACCTGGGCGGCGGCGCCACCCTGGCTGGCGGTATCATCGACAGCGACTACAACGACGACACTGTTGCCGACATGGGCATCCGCTTCACGTTCTGATCCTTGTCAGAACCGAAGTATGGAAAGAGCGGGCCTTGCGCCCGCTCTTTTCTTTTTGGATGGTCGCATCATGGAACTGGAACAAATACGGGCGCGCATTGTCGCCGCCGCCAACCGTGCTGGCCGAGACCCCGCCGACGTCACGCTGATTGCCGTCAGCAAGGTGCAGCCTGCCCAACGCGTGCAGGCTGTTCTGGACGCAGGCCAGCGTGTCTTTGGCGAGAATTATGTGCAGGAAACACAGGAAAAATGGCCGGGCTGGCGCGCTGTCTTTCCGGATGTGCAGGTCCATATGATCGGGCCGCTGCAATCGAACAAGGCCAGGGCCGCGATCGAGCTGTTCGACGCTATTCACACGCTGGATCGGATGTCGCTGGCCAAGAAGCTGGCCGCGCGCGCGGCCGAGGGTGATACACTTCCGCAGCTGTTCATTCAGGTGAATACCGGGGACGAGCCGCAAAAGGCCGGGATCCTGGCCGATGAATTACCAGGTTTTCTGGCGGCGTGCCGTGATCTCGGCCTGTCGCCCGAAGGCTTGATGTGCATCCCCCCCGAGGATCAGGATCCGGTGCCGCATTTCCGCCTGCTGCGGCAGCTGGCAGGGGATAACGGGCTGCCGTTGCTGTCCATGGGGATGAGTGCCGACTTCGAATCGGCGATTGCAGAAGGTGCGACCCATGTGCGGGTCGGGTCGGCCATTTTCGGGGCGCGGGATTACGGCTGAGGCCGGGCTTTTTCGGGTATTTTCACGAGAAAGAAGGCACGATCAGCCTGGTGCCCGGCGTGGCGCGGGCGGCGATCCAGATCAGGTCGCGGCGGGCAAAGGCGATGCAGCCCTCGGTTCCGAAATGCGGGCGACGCCATTGGTGCAGAAAGATTGCGCTGCCCCGGCCCGGTTCTGCATCGGGCCAGTTCCAGTCGGTTGTCAGGATCAGGTCATAAAGTGGATCGGCCCGGCGCAGGCGTTCATGGCTGGCGGCCAGCGGGGCGCGGGTATGGTGGTTGTAATTCGCGTGGTCGGGCGCATCGCACCACAGGTCGCCGGGGCCGATGGCGCGTGCCCAGGGGGCCGGCTGACCAGCCGGTCCGGCCGATACCACAAACCCGTGATGTGATGATGGCCTGCGGGCGTGGCGCCATCGCCTTCGCGTTTGGCGGTGGTGATGCCGGTCTTGCCGATGCTGCACGGAATGGTCCGGCCGTGAAAGCGAATGCCTTGCCGGGTCAGCACCAGATCGCCGGGGGTCACAGCAGATGCCCTGACTTTTCGGCCTTCACATCCAGATAGTCGGTATTGAAGCGGTTGCGCGGGGTGATCAGCGGCACGCGCTGGACGCAGCCGATGCCGTGGCTTTCCAGCATGGCGACTTTGCGCGGGTTGTTGGTCAGCAGCCGCACCTTGTCAAAGCCCAGCTTGCGCAGCAATCCGGCACCGATGCGGAAATCGCGCTCGTCATCCTCGAATCCCAGCCGGTGGTTGGCCTCGACCGTGTCGAAACCCTGGTTTTGCAGCGCATAGGCGCGCATCTTGTTGGCCAGGCCGATGCCGCGGCCTTCCTGGTTCAGATAGAGCAGCACACCTGCCCCCTGCTGCCCCATCAGGTTCAGCGCCGCGTGCAATTGTGGTCCGCAATCGCATTTCAGGCTGCCCAGGACATCGCCGGTAAAACAGGCCGAGTGCAGCCGCGCCAGCACCGGCTGATCGCGCGGCGGATCGCCGATCTCGACGACGTAATGTTCCTCGCCGCCGTCATCGGGGCGAAAGATATGCAGCTTTGACCGTTCGGCTGCCTGCAAGGGCAGCCGCGCCGCCGCAACCGGGTTCAGGGCCGTTTCGCGCGACAGTTCGGCCATCATCGGGCCGGGGTCCAGCGCCGTCAGCCCCGGTTGCGGCGACGCCGGCACCATCAGCACCGCCGGCAGCAGCTGCGCCGATTTCACCAGCGCCAGCGCCGCCAGATGCGGGCCGGTATCGCCGCCGCGATCGGTGAACAGCGGCCCCTTCAGCGGCGTCATCAGATCGCCCGAGGGATCCGCGATGGCGCGCAGCCAGCGCAGGTCGGCATCGGCCGGCACCTGCACCCGCGCCAGCCCCGCGTCATAGGCGCGCGCCTTCAGCGTTTCGGCCCGACGCTCGGTAATGGTCAGCACCGCCGGCCCAAGTGCACACATTGCTGCCAGCCGGGGCGGCGACAGCGTTTCGACTGCCGCCGCCAGATGGGTGCCGATCAGCACCGGCAGGCCCATGCGCAGATCGGCGCGGGCGCGGGATATGGTTTCGGCAAGGGTCGGGATCAGGCTCATCGGGTCCGGGATTCTGAAACAAACTGAAACATAGTGCCTTCTGCTGACAACTCCATGTGAGATTTCCGACATGAAGCTGGACGGACGGCGCATGCAGCCCCATCCATCACCCAATGAGGCAAAGGAGGCAAGCATGCCTGGACTGAAAAAGATCCTGCTGGTCGACGACGAAGAGGACCTGCGCGAAGCTCTGGCCGAGCAACTGGTCGCCACCGATGATTTCGATGTGCTGGAAGCCGGCACCGGCGCCGAGGCTGTCGAGGCCACCAAGGGCAATATTTTCGACCTGGTGATCCTGGATGTGGGCCTGCCCGATACCGATGGGCGCGAGCTGTGCAAGAAGCTGCGCAAGCAGAACGTCAAATGCCCCATCGTGATGCTGACCGGCCATGATACCGATGCCGACACCATCCTCGGGCTGGATAGCGGCGCCAATGACTATATCACCAAGCCGTTCAAATTCCCGGTTCTGCTGGCCCGTCTGCGTGCGCAGTTCCGCACGCATGAACAGTCGGAGGACGCAATCTTCCAGCTTGGGCCCTATACGTTCAAGCCCTCGATGAAGATGCTGATCGACCAGAAGGATCGCAAGATCCGCCTGACCGAGAAGGAAACCAACATCCTGAAATTCCTGTATCGCGCACAGGATGGCGTGGTGCCGCGCGATATTCTGCTGCACGAGGTCTGGGGTTATAATGCGGGCGTGACCACGCATACGCTGGAAACCCATATCTATCGCCTGCGCCAGAAGATCGAGCCGGATCCCAGCAACGCCCGGCTGCTGGTCACCGAATCTGGCGGCTATCGCCTGGTCGCCTGACCCTGTCGCACCATTCGATCTGCCCCGGCCCGGCCTGATGCGCCGGGCCGGGGCCTGGCTTTGGGCCATATCCTCTTGCCGCCAGCCACCATGGCCATAAATCGGCGGCCGTCCCCGGCTTCGGCCCCATCTTTTCCAAGCCATTCATCCCATGCCAGAAAACACCGCAGCGTTGACAGGAAAACATCAGACGCAATTGGCAGGCCCCGGAAATTCTTTGATTTGGCGAATGAATGGCAATGCGGCCCTTTGCCCGATATTTCGGCAGCAATAGCAAAAAAAATCCACCGCACTTCGTTCAATTGCTAAATATTAATATGCAGACCAAATTTGCCTTTACCGGCTGATCGCACCGCCTTATCTTTCAGGATTATCGCACAACCTGCGGCAGAAGCGCTGCGATCCTGTCAAAGAGGCCCGGCATGCCGACCTTTGAGCTTAACGCCGACTGTTTTGGTGCCTTCGTCCTGCCGGTCGATTGCGCCGGCCCTGACGTCATGGCCAAAGTGACGGTGACCTCCGGGTTTTCCGGCACGATCATGGTGGACTGTCTGCCTGGCGGCAGGACGGAAGCGGTCAACCTGAACCTGCCCGCGGGCTGGAGCGTGTTGCAGATCCGGCGTGAGCAGATCCAAGCCGAGCGGCCGGGATGCATGGATTTCGGCTATATCATCTATGATGACGAGGATATGCCGGTTGGCACCGTGTCGCTTCGCGCCGATCATCCGGGGGAAGACCTGCTGATCTGCTCGACGCCGGAAAGACTGACGGCAATGGCCGATCGCAACCGGCCTGTCGCAGCTGCGCGGCATGTCCGCTGATCACCGCATCCGGCGGCCCTTGTCCGCCGCGCGATAGTGGTTGGCAGTTTGGGCTTGTGCGCCTCGTTCCGCCGGGCCACGCTGACGGCATGCAACGTTTTTTTGGTATCCTGCTTTTGATTGCCGCCCCGATCTTGCTGATCGGATCATTCCTTGCCTTTTTCTATCTGCTAGAGCTTGCCTGCGGCATGAACACCACCGGCTGTCACCAGGCCACTGGCCAGCTTTATGCAGAAGCCATCACAAGCGGGGCGATTGCGATTTTGCTGGTGCCCATGGCTCTTGCAGCCGCGCTTGGCGCTTTGGGCTGGTGGTTGTTGCGCCGCAGCGCTGCAGATTCGATCCCGGTCCGCACCGCCGAGCCACCAGTGCGACACTGACGGCACGGTTCACGTTCCTGTCAGCGCGGCAATGCCGATCCGCATTCATTGGAACCGCATCAGCGCCGGGACGTTTCTGTCCTGAAGCCCAGTGGTCGGAGGATACGGCCACACCTCTTTCTCTGAAGCCCCGCGCATGACCTGCGCCGGGGCTTCGTCATTTTTGCACCCATGGCGGCCAGGACCGTTTGATCGCGATCAGAACAGGAAGTCGTTGGCCGCCAGATCGTCGATCGAGACATCGACAAGGCGAATGACATTGCCATTGCCGGCATTGATCAGCACGTCGCCATTGACCTCGGACAGGTGGTTGTTGCGCAGATCATTGAACCCGGTGATCGCGCCGACATCGCGAAGGTCGATCCGCTCGCCGGCGACATCGGGGTCGAAATCCTGGATCGTGTCCTAGCCAAAGCGGCCGCTGAAGACGAATACGTCGGCACCGTAACCGCCGATCAGCCGGTCGGCACCAAGCCCGCCATCCAGAACGTCGCGCCCGACGCCGCCGGCCAACAGGTCGCGCCCCATACCGCCCGCCAGAAGGTCGCCACCCATGCCACCCCAAAGCTGATCGGCACCAAGGCCACCGGCCAGTTGATCGGCCCCAACACCGCCGCGGATGACATCGGCACCGGCCAGCCCTGACAGCCGGTCCGGCCCGCCCAACCCCAGCAGCAAATCATCGCCTTCATCGCCTTTGATGATATTGGCGACGGCTGTGCCGGTGATGCGGAAACCGATGATGCCAACCACGCCTTCACCGGTCTGATATGGCAGCCCGTCCACGTTCACCAGAACCGTATCGCTGGTAAAGCTGAGGTTCCGGGCAGGGATTTCCAGCGTGTTCAGGGCGTCGATGACCTTGATCGAATGGATCCGCATCGACGGATCCTGCCGCAGCCCCAGAAGGGTGATGGCATAGCCGTTAAAGCCGGTCTCATCATCCACATCCGCGAACCAGCCGGAATTGCCGATCACCGTATAGCTGATCCGTGCGCCGGAAATATCCAGCTGCGCGGGCACGACATAATAGGGATCGCCATTCAGGTCGTAATAGGCGGTATTGTCGAATTCAATCGCGTCATCGTCGATCTCTACCTGCGCGGTCCGTGCGGCCAGCGTATTGATGTCAGGTACAAGAATGCGCAAATGGACGTCCGTGCCTTCCAACATAGCAAATTCCCTTCGAAAACCGTTACATGATCAGCCCCTTCCATGAGGCTGGTTCCAATCTATCTGCGGATTGATCGGAATGATACGATGAGGGTTAATCGTCGGGTGGCTGTAATGGTAATGCCGCACGATATGGTCGAAATCGACGGTGCCCGCCACACCCGGCCATTGATACAACTCTCGCGTCCAGCCCCACAGGTTCGGATATTCGCGCAGCCATTTGCGATTGCATTTGAAATGCGTGTGATAGACCGGGTCGAAACGCAATGCCGTGGTCAGCAGCCGCCAGTCGGCCTCGGTCACCCGGTCGCCGGTCAGATAGCGGCTGCGTGACAGCGTTTCCTCCAGCCAGTCGAGGCTGTCGAACAGTGGCCAGACCGCCTTGTCATAGGCATCCTGACTGGTCGCGAAGCCGGCCTTGTATACGCCATTGTTCACCGTGTCATAGATGCGCTGGTTCAACTGCTCGCATTCCTTGCGCAGGGAAGGCGGGTTGTAATCATCCTCGTTCCCGGTCAGGCCGTTGAAGGCGCTGTTGAACATACGGATGATATCGGCGCTTTCATTCGATACGATCGTGTCACGCTCGCGGTCCCACAGGACCGGAACCGTCACCCGCCCGCTGGCCTTGGGGTTGGCGCGCAGATAGATGTCGCGCAGAAAGGCCGAGCCGAACAGCTTGTCACCCGTCGCACCGGGAAAATCGGTGCGGAATTCCCACCCGTCCGACAGCATGTCGGGATGCACGATCGACACGTCGATATGCGGGGTCAGCCCCTTGATCGCGCGAAAGATCAGCGTGCGATGCGCCCAGGGACAGGCCAGCGAGACATAAAGGTGATAGCGCCCGCTTTCGGCCTTGAACCCGCCTTCGCCACTTGGCCCGGCCGAGCCGTCCGCCGTGACCCAGTTTCGGTGACGCGCGCTGTCCCGCACGAAAGCGCCGCCTGACGCGCTGGTGTCATACCAGACATCGTGCCATTCACCGTCGACCAGTTGACCCATCCAATCCTCGCTAGCTTGCTTTCGTTCCCCCCGAACCTCGCGGTCAGGCGATGGCCTGATCGCGCGTCTCGGTCCTGACCAGCAGCATAAGCGCCACGGCCGCCAGAACCAACAGCCCCGCAAAGGTGCCAATGGCCACGCCAAAGCCCTTGGCGATGATCGCGCCAAGCAGGCTGGGGGCAATGATGCCGCCAAGCCGCGCCACGGCGCTGGCCGTGCCCATGCCGGTGCCGCGCAGCGGTGTTGGGTAAAGTTCCGGCGTGAAGGCGTAAAGCGCGCCCCATGTGCCCAGCAGGGCAAAGCTCATCAGGATAAGCGAGACGGCGACCATGGCGGGCGATCCGGCGATGGTGAACAGGAAACAGCCCGCCGCGCTGGCCAGCAGAAACAGCGCCAGCGTGACCCGCCGGCCCCAGTTTTCCACACCCCAGGCCGCCAGCGCATAGCCCGGCACCTGCGCCAGCGCCAGAACCAGCAGGAAGCCATAGCCGCGCACGAAGCCGAACCCCTCGCCCGCCAGCTGGCCGGGCAACCAGATGAACACACCGTAATAGGACAGCGAGACAAGGAACCAGACCGCCAGGATGCCAAGCGTCCGCGACCGCAGCGCCGGTGCAAAGATCGAACGCTCTGCCGCCGGATCATGGGGCGCCGCGACGATCCTTGTATCGCCGCCAAGGGGCTGTGCCCCGTTGGTGATCAGCACCCGGTTCATCACTGCACGCACCTCGTCCTGGCGGTCGTGGCGCACCAGAAACATCGGCGATTCCGGCAGCCACAGCCGCAGCCAGAACCCGATCAGCGCCGGGATGGCGGCCACGGCAAAGATCCAGCGCCACGCCTCGGCCACGCCATTCACGCTGGCGATCCAGGCGGTCAGGGCGATGACGATGGTGCCGATGGCCCAGAACCCCTCCAGCCAGACCAGCCAGCGGCCCCGGTTCTTGGGCGGCAGGAACTCGGCCATCATGGCATAGTCGACGGGCAGCGTGCCGCCCACGGCCATGCCGGTGAGGAAGCGCAGGATGATCAGCACGTCCAGACTGGGCGAAAACGCCGCCGCAATGCCAAAGACCGCATCGGCGCCAACCGTCAGCAACAGCACCTTGCGGCGCCCGATCCGGTCGGCCAGCCGGCCAAACAGAAACGCGCCCACGAACATGCCCAGAAAGAACATCGTGCCGGTGGATTTGATCGCCTCGGGCACGGTCAGCCCATAGCTGGCGGCAATCGAGGGCGCGGAAAACCCGACCGAGATCACCTGCATCGCATCCGCGGCCCAGACCAGCCCGAAGATCCCCAGCAGCCGCCACTGGAACCGGCCGGTTCCGCCGCGCGTCAGCGCCTCGTCGATTGTCAGGTCCATGGCCGCCCTCTTTGCCCTTATGCTGCGCATGCATCCTGTATCGGGCAACCGCCGGCAGACAACGCCTTTTCTGGCGTTTCAGCGGTTTTTTGGCGGAACTCGACACGGCCAGCCGGCACGTTTACTGTCCCGCGCATCAGATCAAGAGGTCCCATGTTCACGATTGCCACCTGGAACATCAACTCGGTCCGCCTGCGCGAGGCACTCGTCTGCCGCCTGCTGACCGAAGAAGCCCCTGACATTCTGTGCCTTCAGGAAATCAAGTCGCCGGTCGACAAGATGCCGGTCCAGGGCTTTGCCGATCTGGGTTACCGGCATGTCGTTGCACGGGGGCAAAAGGGCTATAACGGCGTGGCGATCCTGTCGCGCCTGCCGATCGAGGATGCGGGCGACCGCGACTATGCCGGGCTGGGCCATGCGCGACATGTGGCCGCGCGGCTGGAAAACGGGGTCACGATCCACAATTTCTATGTCCCGGCGGGCGGCGATATTCCCGACCGCGACCAGAACGAGAAATTCGGGCAGAAGCTGGATTTTCTGACCGAGATGCGTGACGTTTTCCATGCCGACAAGCCGCAGCGGTCGATCATGGTGGGCGACCTGAACATCGCCCCGCGCGAGGATGACGTCTGGTCGCACAAGCAATTGCTGAAGATCGTCAGCCATACCCCCATCGAGGTCGACCATCTGGACGCCGCGCAGGACGCCGGCAAATGGGTCGACATCACCCGGCAGGACATCCCCCAAGGCCTGCTTTACAGTTGGTGGTCCTATCGCGCGAAGGATTGGGACGCGGCCGACAAGGGCCGGCGGCTGGATCATATCTGGGCCACGCCCGATATCGCCAATGCTGCGCATGGCAGCCGCATCCTGCGCCCGGTGCGCGGGTGGGAACAACCAAGTGACCATGTCCCCGTCCTTGCCAGCTTCGACCTGTAAACCATGGGCAAGCTGACACGCCGCGCGCTGCTTCTGGGAACCGGCGCCGCCATCGGGGGCTGGGCTGCGACCCGGCTTGCCCCCTGGCATGACACGTTGGACGGGGTGCCACTGACCGGCCCCACGCCCGAGGGGATGCTGAACGACGCCTCGCTGCTGTCGCCCACGCCCGTCGCCAAGCATATCGTCCTGACCGAGGATCCGGGCGAGGCGCTGATCGCCCGCCTGCGCGCCGAACTGGCCGAGGCGCGGGCGGCGAACCGCCCCCTGTGCCTGTCTGCCGCGCGGCATTCCATGGGCGGGCAATCCCTGCCGATGAATGGCACAGCGCTTGGCTGGGACAATGGCACCATCCAGATCGACAGCACGGCGCAGACCTATCTGGCGCCCGGCAATGCCCGCTGGTCGCAGATCATCAATGCGCTGGACCCGGCGGGCCTGTCACCCAAGGTCATGCAGTCCAACCATGATTTCGGCGTTGCGGCGACCTTCAGCGTCAATGCCCATGGCTGGCCGGTGCCGCATGGGCCGATGGGGTCCACGGTGCGCAGCCTGACGATGATGCTGCCCGATGGCCAGGTCGCCACCTGCTCGCGCAGCGAAAACCCCGATCTGTTCGGCATGGCCATGGGCGGCTATGGCCTGATCGGGCTGATCCTGACGATGGAGGTCGAGGCCGCGCCGAACATGCGCGTCACGCCGACCTTCCAGCAGATGCCGGGGACCGGGTTGGCCGATGCCTTCATGGCGGCGCTGGACGACCCGGCCGTTGGCATGGCCTATGGCCGGCTGTCGGTGGACCGGGCGCGGTTTCTGGACCAGGGGCTGATGATCGCCTATCGCCCCGATGCCGATCAGTCCGACCTGCCGCCTGCCGCCGGCTCGGGCTGGGTGTCGCGGGCGGCGGCGCATATCTATCGCGCGCAGCTGTATCGCGAGCCGATGAAGCGCCTGCGCTGGTGGACAGAAGCCAGCCTGAACCCGCGCCTTGGCGGCACATCCACCCGCAACAGCCTGATGAACGAACCCGTGGCGACACTGGACGACGGCGACCCGACGCGGACCGACATCCTGCACGAATATTTCGTGGAACCGGCCCGCTGGTCCGATTTCATCGCCGTCTGCAAGGATGCGATCCCGCCCAGCTATCAGGAAATGCTGAACGTCACGATCCGCTATGTCGCGGCCGATCCTGACAGCTGGCTGGCCTATGCGCCCACGCCCCGGCTTGCGGCGGTCATGTCCTTCAGCCAGGAAATGTCCGAACGGTCCGAGGCCGACATGGCCCGCATGACCCGCGACCTGATCGACGGCATGGCCGGCATCGGCGGCAGCTATTACCTGCCCTATCGCCCCCACGCCACCATTGACCAGTTCGCGACTGTCTATCCTCGGGCTGCGGACTTTGCCGCTGCAAAGCGCGCACTGGACCCCAGCCTGACCCTGCGAAACGCCCTGTGGGACAATTATCTGAGGACGCTATGAGCTTTCATCAAAAGGTTGCCTTGTTTTATGCCGTCGCCCTGTTCGGTGCGGCAGCGATCAATTACGTCCCCGGCCTGACCGACCCCGACGGGCTGGCCTTCGGCATCTTTGCGCTGGATATATTCGACGACCTGCTGCACCTGGCATCCGGGCTTTGGGCACTGGCGGCGGCGCTGATTTCCGCCCGTGCGGCGCGGAACTTCCTGCTGATCTTTGGCGCGCTTTATCTGGCCGACGGTGCGATGGGTCTGGCGGTCGGGTCGGGCTATCTGGACCTTGGCATCATCAATAACGGCGTGCTTGACTTGCCCTTCGGCTTCAAGATCCTGGCCAATGCGCCCCATATCCTGCTGGGCGGCGGCGCCCTGCTGGCGGGGCTGCGGAAGTGAGGTTCCTGTGGCGATGGCTGAAACGGCTGGCGCTGGCGCTGCTGGTCGTTGTTGTGCTGCTGGCCCTGCCGGTTATCCGAAACGAAACCATGTGTCGGGGCACGCCGCTGGCGCAGGATCACGCGCCCATCGTCGGCCAGACCCGCGATGAATCGCGGACTTTCACCACCTATCCCGAATGGCATATCGTCCATGCCTATGCCGATTATGCCCGCGTCATCGCCAAGGATGACCCGCATGATTTCGGCTTTTTCACGGCGATGCGGGGCTTCTGGTCCTCGCTGTGCCCGCTGACCGAAATGGCCGATCAGCATGGCGGGTTCACCACCGAATCCAAGATGACGATCTATACCATCGGGGTCAGCTTTACCGCCGAACTGGCACTGAAGGCCGCCTATGAGGAAACGCTTGGCCGGGTGGCCACATGGATTCGCGGACCCGAACACAGCACGCTGGACCAGTTGTCAGCCCAGCAGGCGGCCGACTACGCCGCCTTCCTGCAACAGACGCCGTGGTACAAATGGGACTTCGCCGCCGACGCGCAGGCGCTGGACGATACAGCTACCGATGCCTTCCGCGACCGCGAGAGGCGGCTGGCGCTTGGGTTGGAATATCGCGCCAAGGCCGCCTATGCCGGCGTGATCGCCAATGCTGTCGCCGCCACCGGCACGGACGAGCTGACATTGCGCGCGGTCGTCACCGGCATGACCGAGACGCAACTGACAGCCATCCCCGGCGTCACCGTCATCCAGCGCCGCCCCGAAGGATGGGAGATCGAGACGCCCCGCTATCGTGAACTGACGCAGATCCTTGCCCGGATCGCGCAGGATGGCGGGCAGATGGTGGAAATCGCCGGCAATGACGACATTTTGCTGACCGCAATCACCGATGGACCTGCCGATCTGGGCGCGATCTTTACGTTCCCCATGCAGGGCAGCGATCAGGTGCGGCATCTGGTCGTCGTCAAGGTGCCGGACCTGGCGGGCCGGCTGCGCGATCTGGCCGCCGGCGGCGCGCGGCTGGAACATATCCACGACTATTGATGCGGCGCGTGGTGGCATATGCGCTGGCCGTGGCGCTTGGCTGGCTGGCGCTGATGGCGGGCGGCATGTTCATTCCGGGCGCGGCGCCCTCGGCGCTGGTGATCCTGCCCTCACCCGACCTGCTGGCGCGGCTGCCCGATGCCGGGCTGGTCCATGCCTCGCGCTGGACGGCCACGATCAACGGCGTGACGGCAGGCGACATCTATCAAAGCCGCGCCGGATGGCTGGTCCTGCCCGCGGGATTGCCACTTTGCATGGCCCTGCCCGACCGCTGACCTTGCAACCATCGGGGGCATAGCCCTATCTATGCGCAAACCCATGCGATGAGAGATGCGATGCTGACCCTTGGTTCCGAACCCGCCGCCGCGCCCACTACCAGCGATTTCATCAAGGACGTGACCGAGGCCGATTTCTTGGCCGAGGTGGTCCAGAAATCCATGGAAGTCCCGGTCATCGTCGATTTCTGGGCGCCCTGGTGCGGCCCCTGCAAGACGCTTGGCCCCCAGCTGGAGGCCGAGGTGGCCCGCCACAAGGGCCGCGTGCGCATGGCCAAGGTGAACGTGGACGAAAACCAGATGATCGCTGGCCAGTTGCGCGTGCAGTCGATCCCGACGGTCTATGCCTTTTTCCAGGGCCAGCCAGTCGATGCCTTTCAGGGCGCGGTGCCGCCAAGCCAGATCAAGCAATTCGTCGAAAAGCTGATCGCACTTGGCGGCGATGATGGCGGGCTGGCCGATGCGCTGGCCGCCGCCGAGGCGATGCTGGAAGAAGGCGCGCATGGCGATGCCCTCGAAACCTTCGCTGCCATCATCGGCGAGGAACCCGAAAGCGCCGATGCCTGGGGCGGGCTGATCCGCGCCAATCTGGCAGCCGGTGACGATGCTGCCGCCGCCGAGGCACTGGACCAGGTGCCCGCCGCCATCGCCCGCACCGCCCAGATCGAGGCTGCCCGCGCCCAGTTGCAGCTGGCCCGGCAGGCACAGAATGCCGGGCCCCTGGGCGACTTGCAGGCGCGTGTTCAGGCCGACCCGGATGATCAGCAGGCACGGCTGGAACTGGCCCAGGCGCTGCATGCGGCCGGTGACGTCGAACAGGCCATCGACGTGCTGCTGGACAGTTTCCGCCGCGACCGCGACTGGAACGACGGCGCCGCCAAGGCGCAGCTGTTCACGATTTTTGACAGCCTGAAGCCCAATGACCCGCTGGTGCAGAAAAGCCGGCGCCGGCTGTCCTCGATGATCTTTTCCTGATGCGGACCCCGCATCCGCTGCCTGAACGGATCGTGCTGTTCCCCTTGCCGGGGGCCCTGCTGTTGCCGCGGGCGCGGCTTCCCTTGCAGATTTTCGAGCCGCGCTATCTTCAGATGCTGGAAGACGTTCTGAAATCGGGGCACCGGATGATCGGCATGATCCAACCCTGCGAGGATGGTCTGGCCGAAGTCGGCTGCGCCGGCCGGGTGGTTGCCTTCAGCGAAACAGACAATGGCCGGATGCTGATTCAACTGCGTGCCGTTTGCCGCTTTCGCCTGAACCAGGTGGAAGAGGGGTTTCACCCCTATCTGACAGGGTGGGCGGATTGGTCGGGATTTGCGGATGATCTGTCCAACAGCGCCGAGACCGACCCCGGCTTTGACCGTGCCCCCTTCATGGCGCGGCTGCGGCGCTATATGCTGGCGCATGAGCTGTCGACCGACTGGGAAACCGCCGGTAATGCTGAAACCGAAACGCTGATCAATTCGCTGTCGATGCTGCTGCCGCTGCCACCCGAGGAAAAGCAGGCCCTGCTGGAAGCGCCGACCCTGGCGGAACGCCGTGCCCTGCTGGACGGGCTGATCGAATTTGCACTGCGCAGCGGCGAGAACGAGGAACGATTGCAATGACCGAGGACACCCAGCCGCAGGCGCCCGGCTTTGACCGCCAGATGCTAGAGGCGCTGGTCTGCCCGGTGACCCATACGACGCTGCATTATGATGCGGCCCGGCAGGAACTGGTGTCACGGACGGCGGGGCTGGCCTTTCCGATCCGGCAGGGGATTCCGATCATGCTGATCGACGAGGCACGCCAGATCAAGGCCAATGGCGACGGGTCGCATGGCTGACGCCGGGACAGACAGGCATCCCCGGACCGGACATGAAGGCTGGCGACAGCTGCCTGTCTGGGTCGTGGGGCTGATCCTGGTCTGTTGCGTGATCGAGGCCGCAATCATCGGCCTGACCCTGACCGGCATGGCTGATGCCCGGCAGATCGCGACGATCTATGGCGGTTTCTGGACCGAGCTTCTGGCCGGGAACTGGTTGCCGGCCTATGCCGCGCAGCCGGTGGTGATGTTCTTCAGCTATGGCCTGCTGCATGGCGGGGTGCTGCATCTGGCGATGAACATGATCTCGCTGGCGGTGGTGGCGCGTGAATTGGTGCGCCTGGTTGGCGCGGGCTGGATGGCGGTGATCTATCTGATCTCGCAACTGGCGGCGGCGGGGCTGTTCGCGGCAATGGCGCCGGGGCCGGCGCCGATGGTCGGGGCCTCGGGCGCGATCTTCGGGCTGGCGGGGGCGCTGGTCGTGCTGGTGGCGCTGCTGCGGCGGCGGCGGGGGCAACCGATGGCACCGCTGTGGCGAGCCGTCGCCAATATCGTCGTGCTGAATCTTGGCCTGACGCTGCTTGCGCCCGGCATCGCCTGGCAGGCGCATCTGGGCGGCGCCATCGCGGGAATGGCCTGCGGGCTGTTGCTGTGGCTGCTGTTCGTCCCCAAACAACCGATGGCAAAGTGACACGGCTTGGGCCAGGCTGCGGCGCATGAGCCGGCTGACCCTGACCCAACGCATTCTTGGCGTGATCCTCGTGATCCAGCTGGCGCTGCTGGTGGCGCTGGCGGCGGCCAGCCTGCGCAACCTTCGCGCCGAGGTCGGGGCGGAACTTGCGGCCGGTGTCGACACTGCACGGTCTCTGGTGCTGGCCACAATCGGCACCTTGCAGACCGCCGTTCCCCCCGACCGGCTGATGGCCACCCTGCCAGAACGGCTGATCGCGCCCGGCGATGCGACGATCACCATCCTTGACGCGCGCGAGCCGGTGGCCCGCCAGGCCCAGGCCGCCGGCACATCACCGCAATCCGCCCCCGCCTGGTTCGCGCGCCTGATCGCGCCCGAGCCGCAGGAAACCCGCCTGCCGGTGGTGATCGACCAGCGCATGCTGGGCTTTGTCATCATCGCGCCCGATGCATCGGCGCTGATCGCCTCGGCATGGGGCGATATTCGCCGCATTGTCGGCCTGACCGCGATGGCCGCGCTGTTGCAGGGCCTGCTGATCCTGTGGCTGACCCGCCGCGCGCTGCACCCGGTCGAGACGATCTCGGCACGGTTGACCGAGCTGACACAGAGTCAGCTGGATGCCCGCGTTGGCCCGTTGCCGCAGCCTGACCTTGCGCCGATCAGTCGCCGCGTCGATCAGCTGGCCGAAGCGCTGGAACAGGCCCGCACCGAACGCGAGCGCTTGCAGCGCCAGGTCGTCGCCCGCGCCGATCAGGAACGCAAATCCATCGCCCGCGACCTGCATGACGAGATGGGGCCCTGCCTGTTCGGCCTGCGGGTCGAGGCCGAGGCGCTGCGCAACAGCAGCGACGCGCCCCAGATCCGCGACCATGCCGACGCGATCACGGCCATCGCCGATCAGATCAGTCGCGTGAACCGCGCCCTGCTGGATGACCTGAGGCCCGTCCCGGTCGGGCAATTGCCGCTGGCCACGGTGCTGACCGGCCATGTCGAGGATCTGGCCACCCGCTTTCCCGGCCATGACATCCGCATGGCTGTTCCCCCCGGCATCGAGGAACCCGACGAGGCCACGGCCCTGACCCTGTTCCGCATCCTGCAAGAGGGCATCACGAACGCATTGCGCCATGCCGATGCACGGGCGATCAGGGTGACGCTGGCCACGGATCCGGCGCATTGGATCATGACCGTGCAGGATGATGGCAAGGGCATGGCACCCGGCACCGCACAGGGCACCGGCCTGTCAGGCATGGGCGAAAGGATCGCGCTTCTGGCTGGCCGACTGGACATTCGATCGGATAGAACGGGAACCACGCTGATCGCGCAATTGCCAAGGAAGCCACGGCCATGAAATCCGCGCTTGTCATCGACGACCATCCCGTCACCCATCTGGGTGCAGGGCGGTTGCTGCGTGACCTGGGATATGAAGACATCCACCAGGCGATGAATGCGCAGCAGGCCATGCAGCAGGCGCGCGACCGCCAGCCGGGCCTGATCGTTCTCGACATCACGCTGCCCGATGGCGACGGGCTGGCGATGATCGCCGAGCTGCTGGAAGCCGCGCCCTCGGCCCGGATCCTGATCTTTTCCATGAACGACCAGACCGGCTTTGCCGCCCGCGCCCTGGAACTGGGCGCCCATGGTTTTCTTTCCAAGAACGCCCCGCCCGAGGATTTCCGTCAGGCCGTCCGCGCGCAAGAGGCGGGCGAGTTCTATCTTAGCCCGAAACACGCCATCGCGCTGGCGACGATGCGTACCGGGGCCACCGCCGACCCCCTCGCCCAGCTGACCCCGCGTGAGACCGATGTGCTGCACCATATCGGGCAGGGCCTGTCCTTGCAGGGCGTGGCGGACAGGCTGGGGGTCAGCTACAAGACGGTCGCCAACACATCCTCGGCGCTGAAGAAGAAACTGGGTGTGGACGGAATGAACGGGCTGATCCGCATCGCCATGGATCGGGGCGCGCAATCCGGCGGGGCGCAGCAGCGTTGACAAAAACCCTGCCAGCGGCAATGCCGGGCAGGTGGCGAGTGAACGGGAAATACGGTCATGTATCTGGACCTGGACGATACCAGCAAGACGATCTCGATCATCGACAACGCGATCATCGTTCCCCCCTCGCGCGAGAGGGGGCCGAACAACCGCTTTCAGGCCTCGGGCGTGCTGACAGCCGAGGGCGAGCTGGTCGAGAACTCGATCACCTGGGGCGAGGGGCGGCAGGTCAATCAGGGGCCTGTGATGCCCGATCCCGACACCATCCAGCATCTGCCGGGCCAGCACATGTTCGGCGGCATCATGTTCGGCCATTTCGGGCATTTCCTGGTGGAATCGACCACCCGGCTTTGGGCTTTGGACGAATTGCGCGCCGCGATCGCAAGCATCGTCTATACCCCCAAGATCAACGCCCGCCCGATGCAGTTCGTGCGCCAGTTCCGGCCGTTGTTCAATGTGCTGGGCGCGACCGTTCCCGTGCGCTCGACCCCGGTGCCACTGCGGGTCGACCGGCTGTTCGTGCCGCGCCAGGGTTTCGGCCAGTTCGAGCTTATGCGCGGATCCGAGGCCTATCGCGCCTATATGCGCCGCCATGCGGGCAAGCGCATTCCCGCGCGCGGTGCCGAAAAGATCTATATCTCGCGTTCCGGCTTGCAGCGCGACAGGGGCGGGCTGATCGGCGAATGGCTGCTGGAAGAACAGATGCGCCGCGAAGGGTATGAGATTTATCACCCCCAGAACCACCCGCTTGTGGATCAGGTGGCGCAATACAAGGCGGCCAGGCATATCGTCTCGGTCGATTGTTCGCCCCTGCATCTGGTGGGTTTTGTCGGCAATGCCGATCAGAAAGTTGCCATCATCAAGCGCCGCAGCATCGAGTTGATCCCCTATTTCGTCGAACAACTGACCCTGTTTCAGGGTATCGACGCCTTCGAGGTCGATGTGCTGGTCGATGACTGGCTGCCCCATCCCGACCGCCGCCCCGGCCGCCGGTCCTGTGGCGAGATCAGCTTTTCCGGGCTGCATGATGCGCTGGCGGCCAAGGGCATGGTCTCGGGCGGGCAGCCATGGCGCGACCTGACCGATGCCGAACGCGAGGACGAACGCGAACGCCTGCGCGTGCTGCATGAAGGGACCGAGTTTTTCCGCATGCCCAATCGCGAAAGGTTTCTGGAACGGCAAAAGGCCGGCCCGGTGCGTGGTGCCGACAAGTTTGCCTGATCCGGGGGCCTAGCCCTGTTCCATCTCGGCAAAGGGGATGCTGAATCCCGGCACCCATTGATGGATCCGCCGTCCCGGCAGCACCATCGAATCCATCGCCCTGACACTGCGCCAGCCGCCACGGCCGGCTGGCATCGGCGTGTCCAGACGCGCATCCTCGCGATGGACCATCTGATAGGCATAGGTCAGGGCCGCGCGCGGATTGTCATATGGCGTGCCATCCAGTGTCACCCTGACACTGCGCGGCCCGGTCTGCTCGGCGGCGATCACCCGGCAGCGGGAATGGATCGTTGCGGCAAAGCCTTCGACCGTCAGATTGGGGTCGCTGATGCCAGGCACCAGTTCGAAATGCCGCGTCCCGTCCAGATGCAGATCGACCGCATTGCCATGAAACACGGCGCGGCGGATTCCCGGCGCATCCAGAAGCCAGCCGTCATCGGTCTTGCCGCCATCGGCGCGGGCCAGCAATTCCGCTGCCGCAAGCCCGAAATGTTCGCCGAACAGGGCGCGGGCCTCGCTGCCATAATGGATAACGTCATCCAGCGGATAACCGTAGCCCGCCCCGATCAGGTGAACATTCGCGGTTGCATCGGCCACGTCGCGCATGGCCAGCCGGCAAGGCCAGCTGTTTCCGCTGCCGGTGATCGAGGTGCCCGCCGGATCGAGGATCAGCCAATCCGTCGCCAGCCCGAACGCCTGCGTCACCTCTTCGGTGCGGCTGATCAGGGTCAGCAGATTGTCGCGATATTGCGCGGTCTCGGTGGACCTGTCTGCCTCGCCATGCAGGAAATTCACGATGACCCGCCGCAGCGGCGCGCCCTGCCCGGCGGCCAGTTCGGCGGCCTGCCGGATGGTCTGGAACATGTTCAGCAGAATCTGGGAATCGCTGCCATCGGCATTGTTCAGGATGCCTTCGACATGCTGGCCCTTCTTGCTGATGATGCCGTGAAACCGCCGGCCACCCCGCCCCTCGGCCCGGACGATGACCCGATGCGGTGCATTCACGCCCCGTTCCCGCAACAACCGCGCAGCCGCCGCGATCTGGAAGGACTGATAATCGCGGCATTTCTTGGTCTCGTACGAGGCTGCGGCAGCCGGCACCAGCGCCGTCGGCGGCTGTTTTGCAACCGCGCCCAGCAGGCCGCGAAAGGCATTGCCGTCATCAAAGGTGACAATGCGCGGATCATCAAAGGCTGGGCAGGGCAAGGCCGGGATCGACGGATACAGATCGGCATTTGACTGGCCGTAAGCCAGCAGCAACACGGAATAATCACTCATTCAGGGGCTGGCCCTTCCTTGTTCTCGGGGGTCAGGCCCAGCACCGCCTGAACGCCCTGCATGTCGCCGATGGGCACACCGCCGCCATCCAGCGCGGCCTGGGCGCGGCGGCGCGCCTCGTCGATATGGCCGTCGCGATGCAGCAGTTGCGCCACCAGCGCGCCGGCGGCGCGATGAGGGCCGGCCTCGTCGGCAAGCCGGGTCAGGCGCGGCATATGCGGGAACGGCCGGCCGCTGCGCAGGGCGCGCCGCACCCGCCCGGTCAGATGCGTTTCCGCCCAGCCTGTTTCCTCTAGCAGCTGATCGTAAAGCGCGTCGGCCTCGTCATCGCGCTTCAGCCGGTCAAGCAGCTGGATCTGGCGCGGAACAAAGACCAGATAGCGCAGTTTTCCCGGTGGATTGACCCGCTGGAACTGTTCCAGCGCGATCTCGTTCTCGCCATCGCGCATGATCGTTCCAGCCAGATAGCCGGCATAGACCGGCTCGTCCGGGAAGGCCTCGGCAAGGCGCGCGAACCAGAAGCGCGCGCGCTGATATTTCCGCATCTGCAACAGGTTCAGGGCGAAACGCTGCGCCGCCCAACGGTTTTCCGCGATCGGCGCGTCATCGGCCATCTCGCGCGACATGGCCAGCGCGGATTCGGGGTCGGGGCCTTCCATCTCGATCTGGCTGCGAAAACTTTTCAGCGCGCGTTCGGCCGGCGTGCCGCGAATGTCGTCCTGTGCCTCGACCGCCAGAACCCGGTCGCGCAGATCGGCATCCGCACCCGCCGCCGTCAGCGGGCCGCGGAAGGTATTGGCAAGGAAATGGCGGATTTCCCAGATCAGGCTGCGCATATCGACGCGCTTTTGCGGTTCGCCGCGCGACAGGCTGACCAGATCCAGAACCAGCGGCTCGAACGGATAGAACGGTTCGGGCGAGGGCGGGGCCAGCTGCCAATTGCGCACGGCGGCCGACGAAAAGGCGTGCAGCGGCCACTGATACAGCGCCCGACGCAACAGGATCGTGGCCGGGCCGGTCTGCCCGGCACCCAGATGCAGCAGCGCCCGCATCGTGTCGATTTCGCTGAGGACATGGGGCAGCGGGATCATCGCATCGCGCGCCTGCCGGCCGGTTTCGGCAAGGGCGGCGATATCGCCGGCGCGATAGGCATCCTCGGCCCGCATCCGATACATCAAGGGGACGGTATTGCCCTGATCCAGCTGCCGGTCCAGCAGGTCGGACAGCTCGGCCGCCTCGCCCTGCTTGTCCAGCCAGCGGCGCAGATGCACCGTGGCCTGCGCGATCTCGCCATCGTTCAGAAAGCTGCCGGCATCCTGTTCCAGCCGCTGTTGCAGCGCGGTCATGGCCTGGCCCATCGCCGGATCGGTCAGCGACTGGCCGACATCCTCGATCGGCACGGCGCCGATGGCGGCAGCGACACGGGAAAAGCCGCTCATTTCCGGGGCGACGATCAGCGAGGCGCGCGACATCGCATAAAGTTCGAGGAAGTCGAATTGCAGCGAATCCAGCCCCTCCAGCCGGATCAGATCGGGCAGGCGCAGGGTACCCGGCTGGCGCGCGGCCAGCCAGTCGATCGAGGCCGGCGTGTCCGAGATCAGCAGCGCCGGGCGGTCCGGCCCGGTGCCGGACTGGCGCATATGTTCCAGATAGATCTCGGGCGGGACGTATTTGTTGGGCCAGGCCTTGCCGCGCGCGCGATAGCTGCTGGTCACATCGCCATGGCGGATGTGATAGGCGGTAACCTGCCGGCCCGCAAAGGCGGCGTCGATCTGGTCCATCATCTGCCGGATCTTGGGGGTAAAGCTGATCATCGACATCGCGGCGCGATACTGGCGGGCGACCTCGGCCGGGTCTTCGCCCGACAGGGTGGCGGGGCCGGTGGTTTCCTCGATGAAATAATCCGCCTCGGGATCGGCCTGGTCGATGAACTGCTGCGGCGTCAGCTTCTGGAACCGGTTGGCCGGAATGATCCGCAGGCGGCGGGTGCGGGCCTCGGCATCGGTGATGAAATAGCGGGCGCAGAACTCGGGCGCGAACAGGCCGTGATAGTGGGACACATTGGCGCGCTGATCCTGCGAGGGCCAGTGGACGCGCAATGTCGCGCCGGTCGATTGCGCCAGACGCAAGGCGCTGAGCAGCGGGATCAGCCGCGCGCCAAGCCCGTCATTGCGCGACATCAGGATACTGGGGACCATGCGACTGTTCGCCTAAGTGATACTCGGACCGGTCACGCATATCGTTTATCGCGGCCGCTGTCACGCCGACGGGCGGGAACTTGCGCTTTCGGGCGATGCCCATATCCTGCGGCCAGCAAAAGGAGCCGACGCCATGCTGGGTTGTTTCACCCTGACCAATGCCGAAGCCGGCACCGCCGACCGGATGCTGGAATTGCTGGCCACGCAGTTGACGGCCGAAGGGCTGCTGGTCAAAGGCGCGGTGCAGGTCAATACCGCGCCCGATCCCGATTGCGCCTGTGACATGGACCTGCGGGTGCTGGGCGAGGACGGATCAGCCATTCGCATCTCGCAATCGCTTGGTGCGGGCTCCAGCGGTTGCCGGCTGGATACCGGGGCGCTGCAAGTCGCGGCGGGGCGGGTATCGGCACGACTGGCCGAGGGGGCCGATCTGTGCATCCTGCCCAAGTTCGGCAGGCAGGAGGCATCGGGCCTGGGGTTTCGCGAGCTGATCGCGCAGGCGCTGGACCGGGGCATTCCGGTGCTGATCCATGTGCCGGCCGAACAGCGCGCCGCCTTTGACGGCTTTGCCGGTGAGTTCGCCGAATGGCTTGATCCGCAATCGCTGGCCGGCTGGTGCCGCCGCGCGGCCAGTGGCGCGGCCGCATGATGGCCATTGGCGAGAAAGACGAGGTCGATGCGCGCGGGCTGCTTTGCCCCCTGCCGGTTCTGCGGTTGCGCAAGCGGCTGATGGCTTCCCCGCCCGGCACGCGGCTGCGGCTGATCGCCACTGATCCGGCCGCCGTGATCGACGTGCCACATTTCTGCGCCCAGGGTGGTCACAGGTTGATCGGCACGCGCGATCTGGCTGGCGGGGCGCGGGAATATACGGTGGAAAGGGGGCCGCTGGCCCCCTCGGCCGCAAGCGGCCTCACCCCCAGGGATATTTAGACACGGATGATGACATGGCGTTGATCTCGTTTGCCGGCCGAAAGACCTTTTCCGAGTTGAGTGAACAGGAAGTGCTGGCACTGGCGATCTCGGCCGAAGAGGATGACGCCCGGATCTATCGTAACTGGGCCGCCTTTCTGCGCGAGGAATATCCGGCCACGGCGGCGATTTTCGATGGCATGGCCGAGGAAGAGGACAGCCATCGCCAATTGCTGATCGAGGCGCATCAGGCGCGGTTCGGGCAGGCGATTCCGCTGGTGCGGCGCGAGCATGTGGCGGGGTATCACGCGCGGCGGCCGGCCTGGATGATGCAGAACCTGTCGCTGCGCTCGATCCGTGCCGAATCCGCGCATATGGAGCGGGCGGCGGCCAGTTTTTATACCCGTGCCGCCCAGCGCAGCAGCGATGCGGCGACGCGCAAGCTGCTGGGCGATCTGGCCGCTGCCGAGATGGGCCATGAACAGCGGGCCGATGAGCTGGCGCAGCAGCACTTGACCAGCGCGGCAAAGGCTGACGAGGACGAGGCCGCGCATCGCGGCTTTGTGCTGACCTGGGTGCAGCCGGGGCTGGCGGGGTTGATGGATGGCTCGGTCTCGACCCTGGCGCCGATCTTTGCCACGGCCTTTGCCACGCAGGATACCTGGACGACCTTTCTGGTCGGGCTGGCCGCCAGCCTGGGGGCCGGGATCAGCATGGGCTTTACCGAGGCCGCATCCGATGACGGCGTGGTGTCGGGGCGCGGCTCTCCGATCAAGCGAGGCATCGCATCGGGGGTGATGACGGCGATTGGCGGGCTGGGCCATGCGCTGCCCTATCTGATCCCGCATTTCTGGACTGCAACAATCACCGCCATGATCGTCGTTTTCGTCGAGCTTTGGGCGATTGCCTGGATCCAGAATCGTTTTATGAAGACGCCTTTCTGGCGCGCCGCCTTGCAAGTGGTGGTCGGCGGTGGTTTGGTCTTTGCCACCGGGGTGCTGATCGGATCAGGCTGACCCCGCCAAGGGAGGATGCCATGAGCTATGTTCCGCTGCCGTTGCCTGACCGGGTGCAGCTGTCGCCAGGCGCGTCCTTGCAGCAGGTGCAGGCATATCGCGACTATATGCGCCGTCGCCATTCGGTGCGCGATTTCGCCCCCGATCCGGTCGAACGCGCCGTGATCGAGGCCTGTATCGAGGCCGCCGGCACCGCGCCTTCGGGCGCCAACCAGCAGCCCTGGCATTTCGTGGCGATTGCCGATCCCGCCATGAAGGCCCGCATCCGCGAGGCAGCCGAAGAGGAAGAGCGCGCCTTTTATGCGGGCGGTGGCGGTGATGAATGGCTGACCGCGCTGGAGCCGGTCGGCACCGGCCCCGAAAAGCCGCATCTGACCATCGCGCCCTGGCTGATCGTGGTATTCGCCCAGCGTTACGGGCTGGACGACGAGGGTGGGCGGCACAAGCATTATTATGTGCCCGAAAGCGTGGGCATCGCCTGTGGCATGCTGATCGCCGCGATCCATCATGCCGGGCTGGTGACGCTGGAACATACGCCCAATCCGATGAAATTCCTGAATGCGCTGTGCCATCGGCCCGAGAATGAAAAGCCGGTGATGATCCTGCCGGTCGGGCTGCCATCACCCGCCGCGACCGTGCCGGCGGCAGCCAAGCGCAAGAAGCCCCTGTCACAGATCATGTCCGTCTTCTGATGCTGCCGATCTTCCTGAAGACGCTACCCTTCTTTCTGCTGATCGGCACCGGCTGGCTAGCCGTGCGTCTGCGGATCATCCCGTCCGAGGCCGCGGCCTGGCTGACCAAATTCGTATTCTACTTCGCCCTGTCGGCGATGCTGTTCCGGTTTTCGTCACAGCTTGATCTGGCCGAACTGTTCGATGCCCGCTTTGTGGCGGCCTATCTGTCGGGGTCGGTGCTGATCTGGGTGATCGGCATGGCTGTTGCGCGCCGGCGCGGGTTGCCGCTGGATGAGATGGCGATCGAGGCGCAATGCTGCATGATCGGCAATACCGGCTTTCTGGGCGTGCCGATGCTGCTGGTGCTGCTGGGCGAGCGCGCCGTGGGATCGGTTCTGCTGGTGCTGGCCATCGACACGATCGTGTTTTCGACGCTGATCACGCTGGTGATCGGCGTGGCGCGGCAGGGACGCTTCCGGCTGGCGGTGATTTGGCCGGCGCTGAAGGGGGTCGCCGCCAATCCCATGGTCGTGTCGATGCTGGCGGGGCTGGCCTGGGGCTGGTTCCGCCTGCCCATGCCGGCCGCGCTGGATGAATATCTGTCGATCCTGGGTGCTGCCGCGACGCCCGGCGCGCTGTTCGCCATCGGCGCCAGTCTGACCGGCATTCAGCTTGCCCGCACCGGCCCGGCGCTGTGGCTGTCATTCGCCAAGCTGTTCCTGCACCCTTTGGCCGTTGGCATCGCCGCCTTCCTGATCTTCAAGGTCGAGCCCTTTGCCGCCGGCGTCATGGTGGCCGCCGCCGCCCTGCCGGTGGCCGGCAATGTCTATATCCTGGCGCAGTATTTCGGGGTGGGCGTGCAGCGGGTCTCGTCGGCGATCCTGATCTCGACGGCGGCCAGCATCGTCACTATTCCCCTGGTCATTCACTGGATTACTCAAGGCTGAGCCATGCGCAATATCTCTGACCTGCAATTGCAGAACATCCTGCTTGACGTGGATGCCGATGGCATCGCCACCGTCACCCTGAACCGCCCGGCCAAGCGTAACGCGCTGGATCTTGCCACCATCGACGAGTTGGTCGACATCTTTACCACCCTGCCGCGCGCCGGCGTCAAGGCCGCGATCCTGCGCGCCAATGGCGATCATTTCAGCGCCGGTTTGGATCTGGTGGAACATCACCGCGAACAGCGCAGCGCCAGCGATTTCATGCATGTCTGCCTGCGCTGGCACGAGGCCTTCAACAAGATGGAATATGGCGGCGTGCCGATCATCGCCGTCTTGAAAGGCGCGGTCGTCGGCGGCGGGCTGGAACTGGCCTCGGCGGCCCATATCCGCGTGGCGTCGATGGACACCTATTTCGGCCTGCCCGAGGGCCAGCGCGGGCTGTTCACCGGCGGCGGCGCGACGATCCGCGTGGCCGATCTGATCGGCAAGGCGCGGATGATCGACATGATGCTGTCGGGGCGTCTGTATCGCGGCGCCGAGGCGGTGGATGTGGGCCTGTGTCAATACATGGTCGAGGATGCCGAGGCGAAGGCCTGGGACATCGCCCGCGCCGCAGCCCAAAACCCGCCCTTGTCGAATTTCGCCATCTGCTCGGCCATCAGTCATATGCAGAACATGTCGGCGCTGGATGCCGCCTATGCCGAGGCGGTCGTGGCCGGCGTGGTCAACACCCAGGAAGCCGCCAAGGCCCGGCTTGAGGCTTTTGCCAAGGGAACGGCGGCGAAGGTCAAACCCGAGTAAGGACCAGCCACCCGGCCCCTGACTGGCGCATTGTGTTGCAGCGTTATTGCTATAGGCTTCACTGGCATCAGCATGGGGGCCAGCGTGAGCCTGAAAGACCTGAACGACCAGCCTGTGCAGGCGGCAGAATATGACCTGATCATCATCGGTGCGGGCCCTGCGGGATTGGCCATCGCGGCCGAGTTTCTGGGCAGCGGTCTGCGGGTTGCGGTTCTGGAAAGTGGCGGCAAGGAACGCAACGGCGCGGCCGACGATCTGGATGCGTTCGAGAATGTCGGACATGCGCGTGCGCCTCATGCCGAAACGCGCAGCCGGGGTCTTGGCGGCACCAGCGCCATCTGGACCGGCCGTTGCGGCATGCTGGACGATATCGACTTTCACGCCCGGCCCTGGCTGCCGCGATCCGGCTGGCCGATCAGCGCGGCGACCCTGCGGCCCTATTACCACCGCGCCGGCCCCTATCTGGGGCTGTCGGCAACCTTGTCCGGGGCCGAGGCCGGCCACGATCTTTACCAGGGCTTTGACAAGCCGCCATGGGACAGTGCCGTCTTTCGCGATGCGGTCTGGCAATTCAGCAATGCCGACAATGACGGCATGTCGCTGTTGCGCCAGTTGGCCGATGCCGAAGTGATCGACGCCGCAGGGACCGGGGTTTTGCAGCATTCGGGCCGGACCTCGGCGGTCAATCTGGGCGAAAGGCTGCGCAAACCGCTGACCGACAGCACCGATATCGACATTGTCCTGAACGCCACGGCCCTGGAAATCGAGGTTGACCCGGCCAGCGCGACGGCGGCGCGTTCGGTTCTGGTCGCACGGTCGGATGGGCAGCAGGACAGGTTCCACGGCCGGCGCATCGTCCTGGCCTGTGGCGGGATCGAAAATGCCCGGCTGCTGCTTGCGTCCCGCAGCGGCAATCCCAAAGGCCTGGGCAATGATCACGATCAGGTCGGACGCCATCTGACGGATCATCATTTCTCGGAAATCGGTCGCTATACCGATGGCGGCGGCAAACAGATCCGGCGCCGGTTCGGCAGTCGCTGGCATTCGGCCGCTGATTCCAAGACGATCTATTGCATGGGCGTCCGAACCGCGGAAGCCACCCAAAGAGACAAGCAGCTGCTGAACGCGACGATCCATATCGTCGATTTTGGCAGCCGCCTGAATGCGCTGAGCACGCTGGCAAACGGGGCAAGAGCCGCAAAGCAAAAGGATGCGGGCACAGCCGCCAGAAACCTGTCGCAGGCATTGCGGCGTCCGGGCGATCTGGCAGTCTCGGTCCGCGATCGCTTTGTCAGGGGAACGCCGCCGTTGAACCTGCCACAGCTGACGTTGTTGGGATGCGTCCTGGAACAGGAACTTGACCCTGACAGCCGCGTGACCCTGTCCTCGCGGACAAACCGGCTTGGCCAACCCATTGCCAAGATCGACTGGCGCATCTCGGATCGGGAATTTCGCACGGCCCGCGCCATGGCCGGGATGTTTCACGCCGAAACCGACAGGCTTGGCCTTGCGCCTCCGGCGCGGCCCGACTGGCTGGACGGTGATTTCGACGACTGGTCGCAGGGGCTGACCGATCTGGCCCACCCATCCTGCACGACGCGCATGTCCGACGACCCCGCCACCGGCGTCGTCGATGCCAATTGCAAGCTGCATGGCGTCGAGGGTGTGTATGTCGCGGGCAGCTCGGTTTTCTCGACACCCGGACATATGAACCCGACGCAGACCATCCTTGCGCTTGGCATCCGGTTGGCCGACCATCTGAAACAGCAGATATTGTCCGGCCCATCCGCGCCGCCAGCCAGCGTTGCACGCCCGCGCCGCTTGCGCATCGGCTTTATCGGCGGCGGCAATCGCGTCGCCACAATCTATCACCCCGTCACGCAGGCGCTTGCCGACCGGCTGGAGGTCGTCGGCGCCGTCACCGGCAGCGACGAGGGCGCAGCCCGCATCGCCAGCCAGACAGGCTGGACCGCACATACCGATCCTGGCCGCCTTGTGGCCGAGGGCCGGCCGGATTTTCTTGTCGTGGCGCTGCCGCCGTCGATGAATGACGGTCTTTATCCGTCACTGATCGGCCTGGACGTGCCGCTGCTGCTGGAAACGCCCTTTTGCTGGAACGAGGTAAGGGGCCGCAAGTTGCTGCGCCAGATCGGCAAGGCTGGCCGTCTGGTCGGCGTGGCCGAGCAGTTTCCCTTCCTGCCCGAATATCAATTGTGGCAAAAGCTGATCGGGCTGGGGCTGATCGGCAAGATCGAAGCCGTCGTCAATGATTTCGCCGTCTACGACTATCACGGCATCGGCCTGCTGCGGACGCTGATGGGGCGCGAACGTCGCCCGGATCTGGCCAATGGCAGGATTGCCGCACTGAATGACGACGAGGCTTGGGCGCTTGGCTCGGTCAGGTTCACTGATGGCAGTTTTCTGATCAACAATTACTCGGCCAGCTATGCCGCCAACCCACATCGTCCAGCTGGTGAAATCCGCGTCTGCGGAACACAGGGAACGCTGCGGACGGGACAGGCGCTGTTCGCGAATGGCGGCCCCGGCGGCCAGCCGTTGCTGTCCCCAATCCGGCGCGAACAGCAGGGCGGCGCCTTGACCGCGCTGTCTGTCCTGACGCCCGATGGCGAAATCCGGTGGGACAATCCCTATGCCGGCCCCCATGCCGGCCATCGACTGACGGATGAACAGATCGCGGTGGCGGAACTGCTGACGCGCATGGGCGAGGCCGCCCGCAGCGCAGCGCCGCCGCCCTATGCCCCCTGGGCCGCGCTGGAGGACGTAGAGCTGCTGGCGGCCCTGCGCTATTCGGCGGCGCGTGGCGGGGCCGCGATCCCGTTGCCGCTGGCCGCAACCAGGGAAAAACTGCGCGGAAAGGCGCGGCAGACCGCCGGAAAGATCACCGGCCGCCTGCGCCGTTAGGTCAGGCGCCGCGCCTGCCCCAGCACGCGATCCAGCGATTGCAGGAACTGCGCGCGCTCGGCCTTGCCAAAGCCCTTGCCGCCGCCCTGATGGAACGGATCGGCCGAGCGGATATCAGCCATCAGATCGCGCGTGGCCAGCCTTGGCCCGATATTGGCAACCGTCAGCACCTCGCCGTCGTGCTGGATCACCAGCGCCCCCGCCTTCAGGCAGCGATCGGCCAGCGGCAGGTCGCTGGTCACCACCACATCGCCCGGCCCGCATTGATCCGCGATCCATTTGTCAGCCTCGTCCGGCCCTTCCGCCACGATCTTCAGCGTCACCAGGGGATTGGCGGGCATCCGCAGCCCGCCATTGCAGACCAGCACCATGGGCACGCGCAGGCGCGTCGTGACCCGTTCGGCCTCGGCCTTGACCGGGCAGGCATCGGCGTCGATGTAAAGCGTGGTCAATCGCGCAGCAGCTCGTTGATCGAGGTCTTGCTGCGGGTCTTGGCGTCCACGCGCTTCACGATAACCGCGCAGTAAAGGTTGATCCCGTTCTTCGACGGCATGGACCCTGCCACCACCACCGAACCGGCGGGAACCTCGCCATACATGACCTCGCCCGTCTCGCGGTCGACGATCTTGGTCGACTGGCCGATGAATACGCCCATGCCCAGAACGCTGCCTTCGCGGACGATGCAGCCCTCGACCACCTCGGACCGGGCGCCGATGAAGCAATCATCCTCGATGATCGTCGGGCCGGCCTGCAAGGGTTCCAGCACGCCACCGATGCCGACGCCACCCGACAGGTGCACGTTCTTGCCGATCTGCGCGCAGGAACCCACCGTGGCCCAGGTGTCGACCATGGTGCCCTCACCCACATGCGCGCCCAGGTTCACGAAAGAGGGCATCAGCACCGCGCCTTTGGCGATAAAGGCCGAACGCCGCACGATCGCGCCCGGAACGGCGCGAAAGCCCGCCGCGCGCCACTGGTTGTCGCCCCAGCCCTCGAACTTGGTCGGCACCTTGTCCCACCAGCTCGACCCTTCGGGCGCGCCGGACATCGGCCCCATGTCATTCAGCCGGAACCCCAGCAGCACGGCCTTTTTGGCCCATTGGTTCACATGCCAGTCATTGCCGCGCTTTTCCGCCACCCGCAGCGCGCCCGAATCGAGCCGGTTCAGGGCCTCTTCAATGGCCTCGCGCGATTCACCCTTGGTCGCCGGCGTGATGTCCGCCCGGTGTTCCCAAGCGGCTTCGATGGCGGTTTCCAATGCAGCGGTCATGGCAGGCCTCTCTTTGGGTGGTGTTAAGGTTTCATCGGCTATAAGCGTGGAAGCCTGTGGGCGCAATCGCGCCACCCGCCAATGCCGAGGATTAGATGAGCAAAGACGACGACCGCGCCCACCCGTTCCGCGCCAGCCATCAGGACGCCGCCGCCGCCCAGCACACGCCCGACACGCCGCAGACCCGCGCGCCGGCCTATCGGCTGGCCTTTATGGATCCCGATTTCCTGCTGCGCGAAGAATTGCGGCCGGTCCGCTTTCAGCTGGAACTGCTGAAGCCGCAGATGATCATGGACGAACGCGGGATTGAAACCACCGTGGTCATGTTTGGCGGCGCCCGGATTCCCGCACCAGCCGATGCCGACAAGGCGCGGACCAAGACGCTGGCCGAGCTGTCGAAATATTACGACGAGGCCCGGCGCTTTGCCTATCTGATGACCGAGCGCAGCATGAAGACCTATGGCCGCGAATATGTGATCTGTACCGGCGGCGGTCCCGGCGTGATGGAGGCCGGCAATCTGGGCGCGCAAGAGGCCGGCGGCCAGTCCATCGGGCTGAACATCGTGCTGCCCCATGAACAGGCGCCGAACCCCTATGTGACGCCGGACCTGTCGTTCAACTTCCACTATTTCGCCATCCGCAAGATGCATTTCCTGATGCGCGCGGCGGCGATCACGGTCTTTCCCGGCGGCTTCGGCACCATGGATGAACTGTTCGAGACCCTGACCCTGATCCAGACCGGGCGGATGACCCCGATCCCGGTCCTGCTGTTCGGGCGCGAATTCTGGGACAAGGTGATCGACTGGCAGGCGCTGGCCGAGGCGGGCACGATCAGCCAGTCGGATCTGGATCTGTTCCATTTCGTCGAGACCGCGGATCAGGCCGTCGAGATCATCGACAATTGGAAGCCGGCGGAGCGGCGCTGAGCGTCAGGCGTAAACGCCCGCGCCACAGCATCAGGACCACGCCTGCCGCAACCAGCGCCCCGGCCAGGGCAAAGCCGTGTGGCAACGCCTCGCCGAACAGCGGCATCGCGGCAATGGCACCGACGACCGCCGCGACCGGCCCCATCAGCGACAGCGTGACCGGCCCGCCGATCCGTTGCAAATTGAAATATGCGATGTATTGCACCACGAACACCGCGACATCGACCAGCAACAGCACGCGCACGGTGTCGTTGGCTAACAGCGGCGCCGGGCTTCCCTCGATGGCCAGCGCGAAGGGCGCCGTCAGCACCGCACCCGTCAGCAGCAGCAGCGCCGCCAGCGCCACAGGCTGCGCGCCGTCGGGCCAATAGCGGGTGCGAAAGATATTGCCCGCCGCGATGATGACCGGAATCGCGCTGGCCAGCAGCACCCACCCCGTCGCAGCGCCTGAGACGCTGCCCAGCTTGCCCAGCGCCAGAATGACGCCTCCGCCCAGCCCCAACAGCACGGCCAGCAACCGGCGCGGATCGCGCCCCTCCATCCCCAGCAGGCGGGCAAAAACCCAGGTCAGCAGGATCGGGAAGGCAAAGGTCATCGACATATAGCCCGCGCCAACATGGGCCACCGACAGATATCCAAGCGCGGATGGCAACGCCCCGATCGCCCCCGCACCGACCGAATAGGGCATCATCCGCCGCCAGCCCCGCATCTGCCCCAACCGCGCGGCGATAGCCAGTTGCACCAGCCCCGACAGCGCCAGAACCACGGTCAGAAACCACAGCATCGGCACGCCTTGCTGGGCCACCGCCTTGGAAATCAGGACCACGACGGCCAACGATACACCGGCAATCGACAGGCAAAGCAGCGTCAGCCCCGCGCCGCCCTGCGGCTGGGTAAGATTACGCATTGCAGATTCCTCCGATTCGATGATATTATCTTACCAGAAAGTATCTTTATGGCAAGATAAATGTCTGAACAGGATCGGGCGGCGCGGGCCGTGGCAGAATGGCGCAAGGAAATGCCGGGGATGGATGTTCTGGCGATGGAGGTGATCGGTCGCCTGAACGACCTGTCAGCCGTGATCGGCCGCGATCATCTGGAACCTCATTTCGCGGGCTTCGGCCTGCAACGCGGGGAATTCGACGTGCTGGCCACGCTGCGCCGGTCCGGCGCGCCCTTTACCCTGACGCCGACCGATCTTTACGAGGCCACGATGATGACCTCGGGCGGCATGACGGCGCGGCTGGACCGGCTGGAAAAGCGCGGGCTGATCGCACGCCAGCCCAATCCCGACGACCGGCGCGGCACGCTGGTCAGCCTGACCGATCAGGGCCGCGATCTGGTCGAGGCCGCCGTGGTGCCCCATGCCGCGAACGAGACGCGACTGCTGGCAGTGCTGACCCCCGACGAGCGCGACCAGCTTAACGGGCTGCTGCGCAAGCTGCGCGCAGAACTGCCGGATCCTGCCTGAGAAACGCTAGCCACCTGTCCTGCTGATCCGCCCCAGCCTTTTGGTCACAAGTTCGACCAATTCAGGCTTCATGAACTCATAATCGTCAGGAATATCCAGGCAAACCAGACGCTTAACCTTTAAAGACGCGCCCAGCTGACGCTTCATCCGCGACAATTGCGCCTTTACCATGACCGCGATGATGTCGGCACAAGCCAGATGTTCGGGGCCGACCCTTTCATCCGCATCCGCACTAAGCCCGGCGAAATCAGTCGGCTGCCCAAGAAGGTCGGCGGCAACCGCGGCCGCCGTCGGGCTTCATTTCCGGGCTTTGCCGCAAATGAACAGGATATTTGTCGTTCGCAGTCGTCAGCCCTGCGCCTCGGCAGCAATCTGCGCCTTGCTTTTCCGCCCACGCTCGGTCGCGGATTTCAGCTGCCCGCAGGCTGCCATGATATCCTCGCCGCGCGGGGTGCGGATGGGGCTGGCATAGCCGGCTTTGTGGACGATGTCGGCAAAGGCCTCGATCCGCTCCCAGCTGCTGCGCTTATAGGGCGCGCCGGGCCATTCGTTGAAGGGGATCAGGTTGATCTTGGCCGGAATACCCTGGATCAGCTTGACCAGCCGGCGGGCGTCGGCATCGCTGTCGTTCACCCCATCCAGCATCACATATTCAAAGGTGATGCGTTCGCTGTTCGACAGGCGCGGGTATTCGCGCAACGCATCCAGCAAGGTCTTTATGTTCCAGCGCTTGTTGATCGGCACCAGCCGGTCGCGCACCTCGTCGGTGGTGGCGTGGAAACTGACGGCCAGCAAACAGCCGATTTCCTCGGCGGTGCGGGCGATTTCGGGCACGACGCCGCTGGTCGACAAGGTGATGCGACGGCGCGACAGGCTGAGCCCCTCATTATCCATCACCACCTTCATGGCATCGCGGACATTGTCGAAATTATACAACGGCTCGCCCATGCCCATCAGCACGACATTGCTGACCAGCCGGGTTTCATCCTTGGGCGCACCGGGAATCGGCCATTCTTCCAGATCGTCGCGCGCCACCAGAACCTGGCCCACAATCTCGGCCGGGGTCAGGTTGCGCACCAGTTTCTGCGTCCCGGTATGGCAGAAGGAACAGGTCAGCGTGCACCCGACCTGAGACGAGATGCACAGCGTCCCCCGATTCTCTTCGGGGATATAGACCGCCTCGACTTCGTGACCGCCGGCGATGCGCAGCAGATATTTCCGCGTGCCATCGGCGCTGACCTGCCGTGTCACCACCTCCGGCAGGGCGATCTCGAACCGCTCGGCCAGCAGGGCGCGATAGTCCTTGGCCAGGTTCGTCATCTGCCCGAAATCGCGCACGCCCCAGTGATAAATCCACTGCCAGACCTGCCCAACCCGCATCTTTGCCTGTTTCTCGGGCGTCCCGGCCTCGACCAGCGCATCGCGCAGCTGGTCGCGGGTCAGCCCGACAATGTTCACGGGGCCGCCCTCGGGCAGCTTGCGGGGAATGGTCAGAACGTCCTGCGTGATGGGGGCGGACGGAACAAGGGCGGTCATGGCGCTACCGGGATCTGGCGTGAAAGACATGCAGATAAGAGAAAAGGGCCGGCAAATCAACCGACCCTTTCATCATGCCCCAAATATCCCCCGAGAGTCGCCGAAAAGCGACGGGGGCACCAGCCCCAGGACCCGGTCTATTTGCAACGCTCGCGCGCGGTGTTCGTGGCAGCGGTAATGCCCGACAGGCTGAACGTATCCGCCGTCACAGTCCCGCGCGAGGACCGCCCGGTGATCACCGCGCTGGATCCTGCACGCAGCGCGCCGATCAGCTTGCCATCCTCGGCCGGGCTGCCGGTCCAGGCGCTTTCGCCTTCGGTGAACAGGTTGAACTTCTGGCCAGCGACCGCGACCTCGACGGTGGAATCCGGCGCGAAAGGATAACCGCCCGAGAAGGAAATCTCGCCTTCCTGGCCGGGGCGATAGGCGACGTACAGGCGGATATCACCGCGCGTCACGTCTTTCGCATTGCCCTGGGCATCGGTGTTCTTCGTCGAGGTCGGGGGCGAAACCGCCCAGCATTCCTTGGGGCTGTCCATGGCGAACACCGTCCAGTCGCCCTCGGTCGCGACAACATTCGTGGTTTCCTGGGCCTGGGCGGTGGTCATCGCCCCGGCTAGAACTGCAATGGCAACCGTGCCGCGCAGGGTAAATGATTTCATGCTCTGGCCTCCTGCCAACTCGCCGGTTTTCCGGCGTTCTTTCCGATTGCGGTGGCGTTTTCAACCGACTGCCGGCAGGATAACGCAAAATCATCGGCGCGAAAAAGGCCCATTGGCGGGAAATCGCGCAATTGTCAGGGAAAAGTGCAAATGGCGGCGATGGATCTGATCGAGTTGTGGCGGGGCGACATGCTGGAAAGCGTCCATCGGGGGCATGCGGTGGTGTGCGATCCCTCGGGCGTGGTCCAGGCCTGGGGCGATCCCGATGCGGTCATCTTCCCCCGATCCTCTTGCAAGATGATCCAGGCACTGCCGCTTCTGGAAAGCGGCGCGGCGCGCGCGGCGGGGCTGCAACCCGAACAACTGGCGCTGGCCTGTGCCAGCCACAATGGCGCAGCGCTTCATGTCGAGCGCGTGGATAGCTGGCTGAAGGCCCGCGGGATGTCGGAACGCGACCTGCGCTGCGGCTCGCATATGCCCGGCGACAAGGACGAGGCCGCGCGGCTGACCTGCTCTGGGACCAGCCCCTGTCAGCTGCACAACAACTGTTCCGGCAAGCATGCCGGCTTCCTGACGCTGAACCAGCACCTGAAAGGCGGCAGCGAATATGTCGAGCCTGATCATCCGGTTCAGCTGGCCGGAAAGGCCGCCTTTGAAGAGGTGACAGGCGAGACCAGTCCCGGCTTTGGCATCGACGGCTGCTCGGCGCCCAATCACGCCTGCACGGTGACCGGGTTGGCCCGTGCCATGGCCGCCTTTGCCGCGCCGGGTGGCGGCGCGCGGGGCGAAGCGATGACCGCGCTGGTCCAGGCGATGTGCGCCTTTCCCGAACTGGTGGCCGGCAAGGGCCGGGCCTGCACCGCGCTGATGCGCGCGATGAACGGTCGCGTCGCCGTCAAGACCGGGGCCGAGGCCGTCTTTGTTGCGATCATCCCCGAAAAGCAGCTTGGCGTCGCCCTGAAGATCCTGGACGGTGGCACCCGCGCCAGCGAGGCCGCCATCACTGCGCTGATGGTGCATCTGGGCGTGCTGGACCCGGATCATCCGGTGGTCGAGACCTATCTGACCGGCGATCAGAGAAACTGGCGTGGTATTGTCACCGGCCAGTTGCGTCGGTCGGCCGGTTTCCCGGCCTGACCGGCAGGTACTGGTATAGCCAACAATGATCGCAGGGCGGAAGAACCCGCCCTATGTCAGTGGCCGGGCCATGCAGCCTGCTTGCCGGTTTGCGACCGGCGAAGCGGACAGCCCGAATTACAGCGCGGGTTCTTCTGCCGGGGCAGCGGCGGCGGTCGTCGCACCGGATTTTTCGCGCTGACCTTCTTGCAGGCAGATATTGTCGGCGGTCTTGACGTCCATATTGTTCGGGCGCGCGATGGCGCGATCCCAGATCACACGTTCCTTGGTGTAAAGCTGGCAGGTCACCGGCCCGGCGGCGGTCTCGACAACGACGGGCGTTGTTTCGTAATCGCGGGGGTCGACCGAGCAGGCCGCAACAAACACGACCGCAGAAGCGGTCATCACAAGTTTACCATACATATTCTTAGTCCTTGATCGTGGGGTCGCCTGAACACGTGAAACATTCCGGCCAGCAGAATTGGGCGTGACAGCCTCCTCCGCCATCACGATCACACCGGAATACCAACAATCAATCACGATAGCCCACTGGTGTAAAAGGAAAAACAGATCAAAACTGACGTATCTGCCGATTTGGACAGGCTGACGGGGCCACCCGTTGCATTCCGGGCCGCTCTCTCAACCTGTTGGGGTTGCCACACAGGGCCGGGACCATCCTCCGATGAAGCCCGCGAACCGGTCAGGGCAAGGCCACAAAGGCTATCGCCCGGCCGACCAGCTGGCCGAGACGCTGCGGCGGGTTACAAATTCAGCCATCAGCCCGATCATCGCCAAGGTTATGGTGAAATAGATCGGATAGGCCAGGTTGGTCTTGTGCGGCACATAGTTGATGAAGGCATAGCCCCGCGTCTGGTCGATAATGTGGAACAGCGGATTCCACTCAAAATAAGGCAGCATGAAATTCGGCAAGGTATTCGCCACGAACATCTTGCCCGACGCGATCATGTTCAACCGCGCATAAACCGTGGTCAGCAGGCCCGCGGCCTTGGGCGCCCAGGGCCGGATCGACAGGAAGATCAGCCCGACACAGCACCCTGAAAGCCAGGCCAGCATCAGCATGGCCAGACAGCCGACCCAATCGTTGATGACCACCGGCGTCACCAGCGCATGATACAGCCACAAGATCACCACGCAGCTCAGCATCTGGCGATACAGCACCGCCAGGGCAGCCCCCGCGATCAGCACGGCCGAGTTCATCGGTGCATGCTTGGTCATCCCCGATGTCAGCGCGCCCGACCCCGACACCGCCCCCGAGGCCTGCACATGGGTCACAAAGACAAAGATGCCCGTCATGATGAAGATCAGGAAATCGCCGCGAATGGGCGAGGTCCGCACCCCGATCACCAGATACAGCAGCAGAAACATCCCCACCATCAGCGAGGATTGCACGATCGTCAGAAACAGGCCGATGATCGGGCTGCGATGTTCGCTGCGCAGCACATAGATGGTCTGAAAATAGATCAATTGCAGCGTGTTGAACGCCGCCTCGACCAAATTGCGGTTACGGTGCTGTACGAACAAGGCTGAAACCTGCCTGACCCAAACTGCCGGGGCGCTTGCTCATCCCCTTCATGGCGATCATAAGAGGACAAAGGTTAAGATTCAATCAGCGGCGGCTGCGGCCGGCCCTGTCAGAAAAGGCAAAATCCAATGGAATTCGACCGATTGTCAGCCGAGATGCGCCGCCTTGCGCTGGCGGCAGGCGAGAAGATCATGGAAATCTATGATGCCGAGGATTTCGAGGTCCGCGCCAAATCCGACGACTCGCCGGTGACGGCCGCCGACGAAGCCGCCGACCAGCTGATCGCCGCGGGGTTGCGCGCAGCCTTTCCCGAAATCGCCCTGATCACCGAGGAACAGGCCGCGACCCACGCGCAAACCGCCCAGACCTTCCTGATCGTCGACCCGCTGGATGGCACCAAGGAATTCGTCCAGCGCCGGGGCGATTTCACCGTCAATATCGCCTATGTCGAGAATGGCGTGCCGCTGCGCGGCGTGGTCTATGCCCCGGCCAAGGGGCGGCTGTTCTATACCACCGCCGATGGCCGCTCGGTCGAGGAAAAGGGCCCGTTCGGCGATCAGCCCGGCGAAACCAGCCCGATCGGCGTGAACCCCATGCCCGACAATCGCGGGCTGATGGTGGTGGCATCCAAATCGCATCGCGACGCGGCGACCGATGATTACATCGCCCGCTATGCCGCGCGCGACATGACCAGCGCGGGATCCTCATTGAAATTCTGCCTGGTCGCGACGGGCGAGGCAGATCTTTATCCGCGTCTTGGCCGCACGATGGAATGGGACACGGCGGCGGGCGATGCGGTGCTGCGCGGCGCGGGTGGCGAGGTCGTGCGATTCGACGATCACACGCCGATGACCTATGGCAAGCCCGGTTTCGAAAACCCCTTCTTCATCGCCTTCGCCCCCGGCGTCTTGCTGGTCAAGGACTGAACCATGTCGGTGGTGATCATCATTCCCGCGCGCTTTGCCTCGACCCGCTATCCGGGCAAACCGCTGGTCGAACTGCGCGGCGCGGGCGGTCAGGCACGCAGCCTGATCCGGCGCAGCTGGGATGCCGCCATGGCCGTTCCGGGCATCGACCGCGTCGTTGTCGCCACCGATGACGACCGCATCCGCGACCATGCCCAGGGCTTCGGCGCCGAGGTCGTGATGACCTCGACCGCCTGCCGCAATGGCACCGAACGCTGCGCCGAGGCGGTGGCCAATATGGGCATCTCGCCCGAGATCGTGGTCAATCTGCAAGGCGATGCGCCGCTGACCCCGGCCTGGTTCATCGAGGATCTGATCGAGGGCATGCGCGCCGATGCCGGCGCCGATCTGGCAACGCCAGTGCTGATGTGCAACGGCCGGATGCGGGCCGAGCTGATCGCGGACCGGCAGGCCGGCCGCGTCGGCGGCACCACCGCCGTTTTCAACCACGACATGCAGGCGCTGTATTTCTCGAAAGAGGTGGTGCCCTATGCCGCCGGCCCCTTTGCCGATGATGAGGAAACCCCGGTTTTTCATCATGTTGGCGTCTATGCCTATCGCCCCGATGCGCTGGCTGCCTATGCCGGCTGGCCCGAAGGGCGGCTGGAAAAGCTGGAAGGTCTGGAACAGCTGCGCTTTCTGGAACGCGGCCGGCGGATCCGTTGTGTCCGGGTCGAGGCCCGCGGACGCGAGTTCTGGGAACTGAACAACCCCGAGGACGTTGCAAAGCTTGAAACAATGATGACCAGGATGGGTCTCGACTAGCGCAGCGCCATATTCCGCCGAAACTTGCTGTTTGTTAAGCCTGTTGCCCGAGATGGGTTGAAGCGGGCTTGTTGGTGTATGATAATTCTGCTGGGCGCGTCGCGGCTGATGCTGACGACTGTTGGCACTGGTTTGCAGGAGAATAGCGATGAGCCGCAAAGTAACCAAAGCGATCTTTCCGGTCGCGGGGCTGGGAACCCGCTTCCTGCCCGCGACGAAAAGCATCCCGAAAGAGATCATGACGCTGGTTGACCGCCCGCTGATCCAATATGCGATCGACGAGGCGCGGGCGGCCGGCATCAAGGAATTCATCTTCGTCACCTCGCGCGGCAAGGGCGCGCTGGAGGATTATTTCGACCATGCGCATGAACTGGAATCCAGCCTGCGCAAGGCCGGAAAAAAAGACCTGCTGCAATTGCTGAACGAAACCAACATGGAATCGGGGGCCATCGCCTATATTCGCCAGCACAAGGCGCTTGGGCTGGGCCATGCGGTCTGGTGCGCGCGTCGCCTGCTGGCGAACGAACCCTTTGCCGTGATCCTGACCGATGACGTGATCATGGGCGAGCCGCCCTGCCTGCAACAGATGATCGAGGCCTATGGCGAAACCGGCGGCAGTATGGTCGCCACGATGGAAGTCTCGCCGGCAAAGACCTCGTCCTATGGCGTGCTGGACATTGCCGAGGATATGGGCGCGATCGTCAAGGCCAAGGGCATGGTCGAAAAGCCCAAGCCCGGCACCGAGCCGTCAAATCTGGCGGTCATCGGGCGCTATATCCTTGCGCCGACGGTGATGCAGAACCTGAACAAGCTGAAACAGGGATCCGGCGGCGAGATCCAGCTGACCGACGCCATCGCCGACGAGATCACCGAAGGCCGCGATGTCTTTGGCCTGCGCTTCCGTGGCCAGCGTTTCGATTGCGGGTCAAAGGCGGGTTTCCTGCAAGCCACCGTCGCCTTCGGCCTGGCGCGAGACGAGTTGAAGGACGAACTGGCCGAATTCCTGACCGACATCATGTCGATGCGCAAGGCGGCCGAATAGACGATGACCGATTGCGTTCTGGTAACAGGGGGGGCCGGGTATATCGGCTCTCATGCTTGCAAGCAGCTTCGCGCGGCGGGTTACCTGCCGGTCAGCTTTGACAATCTCAGCACCGGCTGGCGCGATGCGGTGAAATTCGGGCCGCTGGTGCAGGGCGATCTGCTGGATGCGCAGGCGCTGCGCGACGCCTTTGCCGAATATCAGCCGGTTGCCGTGATGCATTTCGCCGCGCTTAGCCAGGTGGGCGAGGCAATGGGCGATCCCGGCCGTTACTGGCGCGAGAACGTCACCGGAGCGCTGAACCTGATCGAGGTCGCACTGACCGCCGGGTGCAAGCGCGTGGTGTTTTCCTCGACCTGCGCCACCTATGGCGATCAGGACGGGGTGTTGCTGGACGAAGCGACACGGCAGCAGCCGCTGAACGCCTATGGCGGCAGCAAGCTGGCGATCGAACGGATGCTGACCGATTTTGGCGCCTCGCACGGGCTGGAATCGGTGATCTTCCGCTATTTCAACGTCGCCGGCGCGGACCCGGATGGCGAGATCGGCGAGTATCACCGGCCCGAAACCCACCTGATCCCGCTTGTGCTGGATGCGGCCAGCGGAAGGCGGGCGGCGCTGACGGTATATGGCACCGACTATCCCACCCGCGACGGCACCTGCCTTCGCGACTATGTTCACGTCATGGATCTTGTTGACGCCCATATCCTTGGCCTTCGCTGGCTGTTGGGCGGCAAGGGCAATGCCGTCTTCTGCCTTGGTAGCGGCAGCGGCTTCACCGTCCGCGAGGTCATGGCCAAGGCGGCCGAGGTCACCGGTCTGACCATCCCGGTCGAGGAAGGCCCGCGCCGGGGCGGTGACGCGGTCAGCCTGATCTCGGGCAGTCAGCTGGCGATCGACCAGCTGGGATGGCGCCCCGAACGGTCGCGTCTGGACCAGATGGTCGCGGATGCCTGGCGCTGGCACCAGACGGGCGGCTATCGCGGGTGAGTGGACACGACCGACCACTGCCCTGGTTATCGGACCTGTGGTGGGCCTATCGCCTGCGGTGGAAGCGGCGCGAATATCTGTGGCGGGCGATCCGCGCGCGGCATCAGTTGCGGACACAGGGCAATCGGACGGCGGCGATCCGGCCGGGGCAGGTGCTGTGCTTTGCCACGATCCGCAACGAAAGCCTGCGCCTGCCGGGCTTTTTGCGCCATTATCGCAACCTGGGTGTCGATCATTTCCTTCTGGTCGTTCATGACAGCAGCGATGGCACGCTGGATCTGGTCGCGGATCAGCCCGATATTTCCGTCTGGACAAGCAGCGGATCCTATCGCGACGCCCGGTTCGGGATGGATTGGCTGGGCTGGCTGCTGGCGCGATACGGCCACGGCCACTGGTGCCTGACGGTGGATGCGGACGAGTTGTTGATCTATCCGCATTGGACCGATCAGAATCTGCACAGCCTGACCCGGCAGCTTGACCGGGACGGCCAGCCGGCCCTGGGCGCCCTGATGCTGGACCTTTACCCCAAAGGCCCTGTGGATCAGCCATCACCGCGGGATGATGATCCGCTGTCGGGCCTGGACTGGTTCGATCCCGGCCCCTACCGGATGGCCATCCAATATCCGAAATGGAACCGGTGGGTGCAGGGAGGCCCGCGCGAGCGTGTTTTCTTTCCTGACGCGACCGACCGGGCGCCCACGCTGAACAAGTTGCCACTGATCCGCTGGCACCGGCGCTATGCCTATGCGAATTCGACCCATTCCGTTTTGCCGCGACGGCTGAACCAGCTTTATGACGGACCAGGCGATCCGCGCCTGTCAGGCGTGCTGCTGCATACCAAGTTCATGCCCGACGTGGCCGACCGGGCGCGCGACGAAAAGCGGCGCGGCCAGCATTTCAACGATGCCAAAGCGTTCGACAGCTACTACGATGCCCTGACCCTGGCGCCGCAGCTGTGGCATCAGGGCTCGGTTCAGCTGGCGGGCTGGCAACAATTGGTCGATCTTGGCCTGATGTCGGCTGGCCACTGGAATCCCGACATGCGGATTGTTGACGAAAAAATCTGAATATGCAGGCTTATTGGTGCTATGCAGACCTCAAAAGACCAAAGGCGAATGGCCCGATAGCCCGTGAGCAGTATCTTTCATAGCGAATACGGACGCTTCAAGCGGCGCATCCGGCGGCAGTATTACATGCTGCGCGCCATGCGCCGGGGCGCAAAGATGCGGCTGCTGACCGACCGGACCAACCGGATCCGGCACAGCGATGTGCTGGTCTTTACCACATTGCGCAATGAACGCGCCCGGCTGCCTTATTTCCTGGATTATTACAGAAAGCTTGGGGTCGGCCATTTCCTGTTTGTCGACAATGACAGCACCGATGGCAGCGCCACCTTTCTGGCCGGGCAGCCGGATGCCTCGGTCTGGCTGACCAGTGACAGCTATAAGACCGCGCGTTTCGGGATGGATTGGATCAACCGCCTTTTGCGCCGCTATGGGCACGATCACTGGTGCCTGACCGTCGATCCTGACGAGTTTTTCATCTATCCCCACCATGACAGCCGCCCCCTGCGCGCCTTGACCGAATGGCTGGACGCAGCCGGCGATCGCAGCTTTTCGGCCATGCTGCTGGATGTCTATCCGCGCGGCCCGGTCGAACAGGCCTTTTGCGCGGAAGGCCAGAACCCGCTGGAGGTGGCAAACTGGTTCGACGCCGCGAATTACACGCTTCACAAGAACAACGATTACGGCAATCTGTGGATTCAGGGCGGACCGCGCGGGCGGGTGTTCTTTGCCAACCATCCCGGTCGCAGCCCGGCCCTGAACAAGATTCCGCTGGTCAAATGGAACTGGCGATATGTCTATGCCAGTTCGACCCATATGCTGCTGCCGCGCCATTTGAATGTGGTCTATGATCAGGAAGGTGGCGAACGGGCCTCGGGCTGCCTGCTGCACACCAAATTCCTGTCCAGCCTGACCGAGAAAGCCGCGGAAGAGCTGAACCGGCGTCAACATTATGCCGGCAGCCATGAATACCGGGCCTATCACAACCAGCTGAAGGCCGGCACGGTCCTGTGGTGCGAACAGTCACGAGAGTATCGGGACTGGCGCCAACTGGTCGATCTGGGTCTGATATCGGCGGGGAACTGGTCGTGACGGATGCAACGGTCGATATCCGGCTTGGGGTGCTGCTGCTGTGTCACTGGCAGCTGGAAACCGCGACACGGATGGCGCAGATCTGGGCGGATGGCGGTGCCGAGGTCGTCATCCATGTCGACGCCAAGGCCGATCCGGGCGAGTTTCAGACGATGCAGGCGGTTCTGGCCTCTCATCCGCGCATCCGCTTTTCGGCGCGCCGCGCCTGCCACTGGGGTCGCTTTGATCTGGTTCAGGCGACACAGGATGCCGCCACCGAATTGCTGCGCACGGTGCCCGATGTCAGCCATGTGTTCCTGGCATCAGGGTCATGCCTGCCGCTCCGCCCGGTCGAGGAACTGGTTGCCTATCTGCACGCAAACCGTGATCGCGATTTTATCGAAAGCGTGGCGGTCCAGGACGTGTTCTGGGCGACCGGCGGCCTGAACGAGGAACGCTTTACCTGCTTTTTCCCCTTCGACTGGCGCAATCAGCGCAAGCTGTTCGACATGTCGCTGGAGTGGCAGCGCCGGCTGAAGATCAGGCGCCGACTGCCAAAGGGGCTGGTGCCGCATCTGGGCTCGCAATGGTGGTGTCTGACCCGGAACACGATGGATGCCATCCTGAACGATCCGCGCCGGGCCGAGTTCGATCGCTTTTTCCGCTTCAGCTGGATCCCCGACGAAAGCTATTTCCAGTCGCTTGCGCGATTGCATTCGCGCAATATCGAAAGCCGGTCACTGACGCTGTCACGCTTTGATCATCAGGGAAAACCCTATCTGCTTTACGACGATCACCTGCAAATGCTGGAGGAATCAGGCTGCTTCGTCGCCCGCAAGGTCTGGACCGGGGCTGACCGCCTGCTGTGGCATTTTCCGCGCTCGGCCGGGGCCGACAAAGCGGCGCGAGAACCCGACCCGTCGCGTCTGGAACGAATGCTGAGCCGCGCGACCATGCTGCGAACCCAGGGACGGCCGGGGCTGTACATGCAAAGCCGGTTTCCCCGCCAATACTCGGAACGCGGCAAGACCGCCCGCCGCTATGCCGTCCTGCACGGCTTTTCCGACGTGATCCCCGGTTTCGAGGACTGGCTGGCGCAGCGCGTCAATGCCGATGTCCATGGTCACCTTCTGGCGCCCGATGGGGCGCAGTTCGCCGGCGGCGCCAAATACGGGCCGGGGGCGCTGTCTGGCAATCCGAAGCTGCGCGATTACGACCCCGAGCGCTTTCTCGCATCGCTGCTTCGACTTGGTGACCGGATGCAGATCTTTCAGCAGGGGCCAAACGACAATCAGGCCCTGAACTGGTTCATTGCCACTGATCCCAATGCGCAGCTTCTGGTGATCACCGGCGCCTGGATCGTGCCGCTGTATCGCTCGGACCTGCCTTTCGGCAAGCTGCGGAAGGTGGCCGCCCTGATGCAGCGCGCCGAGATCGAGCAGTTCAAGATCCTGAACTCACCCTGGCTGCGCGCCCGCTTGCAGATCTGGGACCTGGCCGAGTTCGCCGCCCGCCCCGCCGCGGTCGTATCATCCGCCTTGTCGCGGCTTGACCCGACCAACGGTTCGGTTGACGATCTGCCGCCACTTCACGACCTGTCCGGCATCGGGGCGTTTCTGCAAAGCCTGCGCAATGCCGGCCTGCGGCCCGAACTGACCGGGCATTTCCCGCCAACCGGACCAGCGACCGAGAAAAGACCCTTGCCATGAACCAGCCCTTCCGCAGCTTTGTGATCTTTGCCGAGATGCGCACCGGCTCGAACCTGCTGGAGGCGACGATGAACGCCGTCCGCCGCGTCACCTGCTTTGGCGAGGCGTTCAATCCCTATATGCTGGGCTGGCCGGACACCGAGACGCTGCGCGGCATGACCATGCAGGAACGCGATGACGACCCGCTGAAGCTGCTGGGATTGCTGATGGACAAGCCCCAGCATCTGCCGGGCTTCCGCTATTTCCACGATCATGACCCGCGGGTTCTGGATGCAATCATGGCGGAACGCAGCTGCGCCAAGATAATCCTGACGCGCAATCCGCTGGACAGCTATGTCTCGACCCGTCTGGCCTGGGAAACGAACCAGTGGAAGCTGAATGAAACCGAGACGCCGATTCCGGCGCGGATCCGCTTTGACCCCGAAGAATTCCGCAAGACACTTGGCCAGGTCGAGGATTTTCTGGCGCGGATCCAGCACGGTCTGCAAGTGACCGGGCAATCCGCTTTCTGGCTGAATTACGACGACCTGCGCGACCCCGAGGTGATGACCGGCATGCTGCACTGGCTGGGGCGCACCGATCTGGAACGGGTGAACCCGGCCAATGACCAGGTGCCGCAGAACCCACGGGAAATGGCCGAAAAAGTCGAGAATTACGACGAAATGCAGGCGGAATTGCAGAAAATGGACCCGTTTTCCCTGCAACGCATCCCGACATTCGAGCCCCGGCGCGGCCCCGCCGTTCCGTCATTCATGGCCAGCGAAGCCGGGTCGGGGCTGATTTTCATGCCAGTGCGCGGCGGACCGGGCGAAACCGTCAGCGACTGGTTGCGCGGGCTGGGCAAGACGCGGCAGGACTTCACCCAGAACAGCCTGCGCCAGTGGAAACGCGACCATTCCGGTCATCGCAGCTTTACCATTCTGCGCCATCCCGCGCGGCGTGCCTGGGATGTGTTTCGCAATCTGATCACCGGCGGTCGGGCGGCCGAATTGCGGCAGCTGATGCGCGACACGCATCGCATAGCCCTGCCCGAGGACGAGGCGCTGTCGCGGCTGGTGCCGTCGGATATGGCCGAGATATTCGAACAGTTTCTTGGCTTTCTCAGGCGTAACCTGAACGGCCAGACAACGCTGGCGACGCATCCGGGCTGGGCCAGCCAGACCGAGGTTCTGGCCGGTTTCGCGCGGTTTTCCACACCCGATGTCATCCTGCGCGAAGAGACGCTGGACCGGGACATCGGCTGGCTTGCCACCGCCGTCGGACTGGACCCGGACAAGGTCGGCGCGCCGCTGGTTGGCAGCTTTCCCGGCTTTCTGGACGATCCGCAAATCCTGAAGGCCGCGCGGGCCGCCTATCTGCGCGACTATGTCACCTTTGGTTTTGACGATCCGGCCTGAAGCAGCGCCTGGATCCGCGCCTGCTGCGCCCTGACCAGATCTGCATCGCCAGCCGCCTCGACGTTCAGGCGCACCAGCGGCTCGGTGTTTGATTGCCGCAGGTTGAACCGCCAGCCGTCAAATTCCAGCGAAATGCCGTCCTGATCCTCGCGGCGCAGCGCATGGGGCGCAAATTCCGCTACCACGCGGGCAATGGCGGCATCAGGATCATCCAGCAGGTGATTGACCTCGCCCGAGGACGGAAACATCCGCATCCGTCCCTCGACCATCTTGGCCAGGGTCGCGCCCTTGCGTGACAGCAGCTCTACCACCAGCAGCCAGGGGATCATGCCGCTGTCGCAATGAAAGAAATCGCGGAAATAGTGATGCGCTGACATTTCGCCGCCATAGATCGCACCCTCGTCGCGCATCGCCCGTTTGATGAAGGCATGGCCGGTGCGCGACTGCACCGCCTGCCCGCCGGCATCGGCAATGATGGCGCGGGTGTTCATCACCACCCGCGGGTCGTGAACGATCTTTTCCCCCGGTGCCTTTTCCAGAAAGGCCGCGGCCAGCAGGCCCACGATATACTCGCCCGGAATAAACGCGCCGCTGCCGTCAAAGAAAAAGCAGCGGTCGAAATCGCCGTCCCAGGCAATGCCCAGATCGGCGCCGGCCTGACGCAGCGCGGTCGAGGTCATCGGCTGGTTCTCGGGTAACAGCGGGTTCGGGATGCCGTTGGGAAAGGTCGGGTCGACCTGATGATTGACCCGCACAAAGCGCAGCGGCGCCCCCCGCGATTCCAGTTCCGCCGCAATGGCGTCGAAACTTGGCCCGGCCGTGCCGTTTCCGGCATTCACAAGGATCGTCATCGGACGCAGCGCCGCAATGTCGACGAAATCCACAATCGCGCGGGCATAATCCTGCCGCGCCCGGCTGAAATCGCTGATCCGGCCCTTTGCGGCCGGCACAAGGAACTGGCCCGACTGCGCCAGCTCGGCCAAGGGCGCCAGTTCGGTCACAGGATCCAGTGGCGCAGCCCCAGGCCCGACGATCTTCATGCCATTGTAGTCGATCGGATTATGCGAGGCGGTGACCTCGATCCCGCCATCCGTGCCGAAATGACCCGTGGCGAAATAGACCTCTTCGGTCCCGGCGAGGCCCAGATCAAGCACATCGGCACCGCCATCGGTCAAGCCCCGCGCCAGTGCCGCTGCAAGATCCGGCGACGAGGCCCGGCTGTCGCGGCCAATGACAACCTGCCGGGCCTGACGCAATTGCGCAAAGGCCCGTCCGACGCGATAGGCGATGTCGGCATCCAGCTCGGGTCCAAGTCGGCCCCGCAGGTCATAGGCCTTGAAACAGGTGATCTCGCGGTGGCCCAGTGGCTGCATCGGCTGCGGCATATCGGTTGCGTCCTGTCTGTCGGTTTCGCTGATCACAGGGCCTAAGGCTTTGGCGGGCGATTGCAAGCCACCTTGCGGCATTGCGCCCCGCCGCCGCGCGCCCCGCTTGCGAACGGGGCCTGACGGATGGGCCGGACATCAGGCTGCGCCCGCCGGAACAGGAACGGTCACGTTGTCTGGCGCATATCGCAGGATCAGATCCAGCAGCATCGCGCGCCTGACCGGCTTGACCACCACCTCGTTCATGCCGGCTTCGGTCGCGCGATGGCCATCCTGTTCCAGCAGATCGGCCGTGACGGCGACAATGCTGGTGCGCGGCAGTTTGTTGGCAAGCTCGACCTGGCGGATCATCTGGCTGGCCTGACGCCCATCCATCACCGGCATCGAGATATCCATCAGGATCAGATCCGGTCGATGCGTACGCCACATGTCGACGGCCTGCTGGCCATTCTCGGCCGTCAGCAGGGTCAGCGTGCAGTCTGACAGCATCTTTTCGACGATCAGCCGGTTTGTCGCATTGTCATCGGCGACCAGCACCGTCATCTGCCGCTGCTGCGCCGCAGTGGCGCGGGGATCGCTTGCAAGCGCGTCCGTGATCGCAAGGTCCAGCGCCTGCCGGGTCAGCGGCAGCCGCAGCACCCTTGCGAACTGGCTGGTATCACTGGTCGGCCGGGTTGCATTCACCGCCAGCCAGAACTCGGCCTCCCCGGCAGCCGGGGACAGCCGCGATTGGGCGATTTCGGGTGGTTCCGACAGGTTGCAGTCGAACAGCACGATCCAGCGCGCCCGTCCCCGGTCGCGGATCGAGACCGCCGCCGCCTCGGCATCGGGGACAAAACGGGCGCTCAGCCCCGCCACCCGCAACATCCGCCTAAGATTTCGGCGCATCCCCGGATCGGGCTGAACGATCATCAGCAACTGGCTGCCCGGAACAACTGCGCCCGCGAAACCCGGCGGCTTGCCCTCGACCTCCAGCGGCAGGCTGACGCCAAAGCAGGCCCCGCCCCCCGGCAGGTTGGTCTGCCACAATTGCCCGCCCATCGCCTGAACCAGCTGGGCCGTTATCGCCAGCCCAAGCCCGCTGCCGCTGCTATGGGCCGAGGCAGGTTCGCCCAGCTGACTGAATTCTTCAAAAATCGTGTCGGCCTTGTCCTCGGGTATACCTGGACCGCTATCTTCGACCAGCATCATGACCTGATCGCGCTGCCGCAGAATGCGCAGACAGACGGCCCCCGCCGGGGTGTATTTGATGCCATTCCCCAGCAGATTCAGGATGATCTGGCGCAATCGCCCGGCATCGCCGCGATAGGATCGGGGCGCCAGCGGATCATAGACCAGCGACAGACCCAGGCCCTTGGCCGCCGCATTGGGATAGAGCAGCGTCACCGTGTCAGCGGCCAGGGTTTCCAGATCGAAACTTTGGCAAGCGATGCTGGTGCCCTGCGCCTGGCCACGGGTAAATTCCAGAACCTCGTTCACGATCCGCAGCAAAGCCTCGGCCGAGCTGCGGATGGTTTCGGCGAAAAGCTGGCTTTCGCCGTCCAGCCCGGCATCGCAAAGCAGCTCGGCCATGCCCAGGACGCCGTTCAGCGGCGTGCGCAATTCATGGCTCATATGCGTCAGAAACCTGGTTTTGGCCTGCCCGGCCTGTTCCGCCGCCTGCTGGGCCGCGGCCAGTTCGTTCTGGCGATTGATCTCGGCCGAGATGTCGCTGGCCAGACAGACCAGATTGCCCCTGGCGTCGGGCTTGCTGTACCAGCGGTATTTCCGCCCGTCGGCAAAGGCCACAACGTTGGGAACGCCATTGGACAGGATGATCTGATCACGCCATTCCCGCCGGCTCAGCCCCTGAAAGTCGATCAGGTGATGCCGCTCGACCCCCTGGACGAGGTGATGCAGGCTAACCCCTGGCTCGCAGCCGATGACCGAGCCGAAAAAGCTGCGAAAGGATCGGTTGGCCGACAGCAACCGCAAGTCCGCGTCAAACAGGGCAAACCCGTCCCGAATCGTATCAACCCCATCACTGAATACCTGCATCCGCTGCTGGGCAGCCAGGATTTCGTGTGCCAGTTCCTCTGCCAAGGCCACCGATTGCGGCGACAAGCCGGCTGCTGCCGCCGCCACTGGCCGATCCTGCCGCAAGGCCAGCGCCGAGCCACGCAACACGGCCTGAAGGGCGCCAACCTCGTCGCCCGGTGCTTCAACGCCGTGGTCCTGATCACGCACTGGCATTCCCCATTCGCCGCCCGTCTTCGCACAGGACTAGCGCAAGGAAATGAACAGGCGGTTAAGCGCGGCCTGGTCCCAAGGGCCTAGGTGACTTTGCCCGCCCCCCGCGCTAGACCTGAACCGCAGCAAACAGAGGCTTTGATGGACACGAAAACCCTGATCCAGACCTATTACCAGGCTTTCAATGACGGTCGCACCGATGACATGCTGGCCCTGCTGCATGATCAGGTCGAACATCACGTCAACGAAGGCCAGATCCGCCGTGGCAAACACCTGTTTGCCCAGTTCAACGCCCATATGACGACCTCGTATCGCGAGAACCTGACGGATCTGGTGGTTTTCGCCAATGACGCCGGCGACCGCGCCGCGGCCGAGTTCATGGTCAACGGCACCTATCTTCAGACCGATGAGGGCCTGCCGCCCGCGCGTGGCCAGACCTATCGCCTGCCCGCCGGGTCGTTCTTTACCATCCGCGACGGCAGGATCGCGCGGGTGACCACCTATTACAACCTGGCCGACTGGATCCGGCAGGTCAGCGCATGACAGTGACAACCCGCGTTCTGACCGGGCAGCCGCTGGCCGATGCGCTGGAGGATGTTGCCCGGCTGAGGATCGCGGTGTTTCGCGACTGGCCCTATCTCTATGATGGCGATCTGGATTACGAGCGCGACTATCTGAAGGCGTATCAGTCGCCCGGTGCCGTGGTGGTCGTGGCCGAGGATTCAGGGCGTATCGTCGGGGCCTCGACCGGGGCGCCGATGCGCGATCATGCGCAGGATTTCGGCGCCGCCTTCGCCGGGCGGCCGGAACCGCTGGACCAGATCTTCTATTGCGCGGAATCGGTGCTGCTGCCGGATTATCGCGGTCATGGGCTGGGCCATGCCTTCTTTGACGCGCGCGAGGACCACGCCCGCGCGCTTGGCCTTGCGTTCAGTGCCTTTTGCAGCGTGACACGCCCGGCCGACCACCCCGACCGGCCCGCCAATTATCGCCCCTTGGACGGTTTCTGGCGCAAGCGTGGCTACCAGCCGTTGCCCGGCGTGGTGGCGCATTTCGCCTGGAAGGATCACGGGCAGGCCGAACAGACCGACAAACCACTGCAATTCTGGATGCGAACGCTATGAAAATCGCCGCTGCCGCCTATCCTTTCGACTGGTTCGACGGCTTTGCCGATTACCGCGCCAAGCTGACCCGATGGGTCGAACAGGCCGAGGGCGCCGATTTGCTGGTCTTTCCCGAATATGGCGCGATGGAGCTGGCCAGCCTGGGCGGGCGAGAGATTGCAGGCGATCTTGAATCCTCGCTGCACGAGGTCGCGCGCCACGCCGATGCTGCCGCCGATCTGCATGCCGCGCTGGCCGCGCAGCATGGCTGCCATATCCTCGCGGCCTCTGGCCCGTATTTTGACGGGGACCGGCCGGTGAACCGCGCCGTGCTGTTTGGCCCCGCTGGCCGGATCGGCCATCAGGACAAGCAGGTTATGACCCGGTTCGAGCGCGACGAATGGGATGTCCGGGGCGCGCCGGGCTTGCAGGTCTTTGACACGGCGATCGGGCGGATCGGCATCCTGATCTGCTATGACTCGGAATTTCCGCTGTTGGCGCGACGGCTGGTCGAAGCCGGTGCGAATCTGCTGCTGGTGCCCAGTTGCACCGATACGGTCGCGGGCTTCAACCGGGTGCGCATCGGCAGCATGGCCCGCGCGCTGGAGGGGCAATGCGTCGTCGTGCATTCCCCCACGGTCGGCCCCTGCGACTGGAACCCGGCCATCGACCAGAACCGGGGCCGTGCGGCGATCTATGGCCCGCCAGACGGGCTGTGGCCCGAAACCGGAATCATCGCCGAAGGCGCGATGGACCAGCCGGGCTGGGTTTTCGCCCAGGTCGATCTGGCGCGGGTGGCCGAAAGCCGACGCAATGGTGCCGTCCTGCCCTTCGCCCATTGGCCCGAAACGCAGACATAGCGGCCTTTTCGCACCGCCAGACCCGTTTCGGCATGCAAATTTACGCTATCTTCACCTTTCTCGCTTTGAATGAAACGGGAACCGGCCATATCTTGTGGCCATGCTTCATGTGACCGACAATATCTCCATCGAGGAATGGGAACTGACAGAACAATTCACCCGGTCCCAGGGACCGGGCGGTCAGAATGTGAACAAGGTCGAAACCGCCGTCGAATTGCGGTTCGAGGCGGCGCGTTCCCCGAACCTGCCCGATCCGGTCAAGCGCCGGTTGCAGCGGCTGGCCGGGCGACGCTGGACGACGGATGGCGCGGTGGTGATCCTGGCGCAGGAAACCCGCAGCCAGGCGCGCAACCGCGAATTGGCGCGGGACCGGCTGGCCGACCTGATCCGCCGCGCGACCGAGACCCCCAAGCGGCGGATCGCCACGCGCCCGACGCTTGGCAGCCAGCGGCGGCGGCTGAAGGCCAAGGCCGAGCGGGGCGAGGTCAAATCGCTGCGCGGCAGGGTGGAGGCTGACGAATGAACATGTTTCGGCGTTCGTTTCAGATGATTCTCGGCCGCCGGCCACCCGCGTTGCAGGTCGGCGCGATCTGCCGCAATCCCGAAACCGGGCAGGTGCTGCTGATCACCAGCCGCGATACCGGCCGGTGGGTCATCCCCAAAGGCTGGCCGATGGAGGGGCGCAGCCTTGCCCATGCCGCCCTGCAAGAGGCCTGGGAAGAGGCCGGCGTGCGCGGCAAGGTCGAAATGGGCGAACTGGGCCGGTTCCGGTATGACAAGCGGCAGGACAGCGGTTTCGCGCTGCCGGTCGAGGTCGCGCTGTATCCGGTCGAGGTGCTGGAACTGGCCGTCGATTTTCCCGAACATGACGAACGCAGCCGCAAATGGTTCACCCCGGCCGAGGCGGCAGAGCTGGTCGAGGAAACCGGGCTTCAGGCGGTGCTACGCGGCCTGAAGCCGGTCGCATGATGACCCGGCTTTGCGGCACAGGGGCCGGCTAGACCATGGCCCGCCCTGGGACCGAGTTCCGCATTCTCGACAAGGATCTTGACCGGATCTCGAATGCCGAGATGGCGCAGATGCAGGCGGCGCGACCGATGCTGGCCATCGGTGCGGCGCTGATCTTTGTTGCCGCGGTGACGCTGCTGGCCATTGGCGTCTATGGCGGGCGGCCAGATCTGGCATTGATCGCGGCGACCATGGCGGTGGCGGCCTATCTGGCGCTGTCCATCGGGTCGAACGACGTGGCGAACTCGCTTGGTCCGGCGGTGGGGGCGGGCGCGGTGCCGCTGGTCACCGGTCTGATCATCGTGGCCCTGGCCGAGATCGCCGGCGCGCTGCTGGCCGGTGATGCGGTGTCGCAGCGCATCGCGACGGGGATCATCCGGCCCGACATGCTGCCCAGGGATGGGGCAGGTGACTATCATCAGGTCATGTTGTCAGCGCTGCTGGGTGCGGCGATCTGGATCAGCTTTGCCAGCTGGCGCGGGTTGCCCGTCAGCACCACCCATTCCATCGTCGGCGGCATCGCCGGGGCCGGGATGGTCACCTTTGGCGCCGGCGCGGTGGCCTGGGGCAGTCTCGCCTCGATCACGCTTGGCTGGGTCGCGGCGCCCCTGCTGGCGGCCGCCATCGCGGCCGGCCTGCTGGCGCTGATCCGCGTCAAGGTGAACGAGGCCGCCGACCGCACCGCCGCCGCACAGCTGTGGTTGCCGGCGCTGATCGCGGCAATGACGGCGCTGTTCGCACTGTATCTGGGCCTGCTGATCCTGGGTCTGCCGCCGCTTCCGGTGCTGATCGCCGCCTGTCTGACGGCCCTTCCCGTCCATCGCTGGTCCGTCATCCGGCTGCGCGGCGAAATCAGCGCGGATAACGGCGAGAAACCCGCGCTGAAGCGGCTGTTCAGCCTGCCCCTGCTTTGCGCCGCCGCGCTGATGGGCTTTGCCCATGGCGCCAATGACGCGGCCAATGTCGCCGGCCCGCTGACGGTCATTCTGGGCGGAACCCTGTCAACGACCCCGGCGACCAGCCTGCCCTATATCGCGCTGCTGTCAGCCGGCACGGGGATCGCGCTTGGCACGGTGCTGTTCGGCGGCCGGCTGGTGCAGATGGTCGGCAGCGGCATCACTCGCCTGAACCCGGTCCGCGCCTTTTGCATCTCATCGGGGACAGCGATCACCGTCCTGGGCGCGTCGCTGGCCGGGCTGCCGGTCAGCACAACGCATATCGCCGTGGGCGGGGTTTTCGGCGTCGGTTTCTTTCGCGAATGGTATGACCGCCGCCGCCGCAAGAACCGCGAGGCACTGCCCGCCGCCGAGGTGCGCCGCCGCATGCTGGTCCGCCGCAGTCATCTAAGCTCGATCATTGCCGCCTGGCTGATCACGGTGCCGGCGGCGGCGCTGCTGTCCGCCGCAGTGCAGATCATCACCACGGCGCTTTTCTCGGGCTGACCCGCACGCGCCGCTAGACCAGAACGTCGCGCGCCTGTTGCTGGCCAACACCAAAGACGCGCTTGTAGCGCTGGATCTCGGCCGCCGGACCCATGGCCTTGGCGGGATTGTCCGACAGCTTGACGGTGGGCCGGCCTTCGGCTGCAACCGCCTTGCAGACCAGGCTGAACGGCGCCAGCCCGTCATCCGACACCAGGCCGCGAAAGTCATTTGTCAGCAGGGTGCCCCAACCAAAGCTGACCTTAACTCGGCCGTGAAACTGGTGATACAGCTGCGTGATCGTGTCCACATCCAGCCCATCGGAAAAGATCACCAGCTTCTTGCGCGGATCCTCGCCGCGCGATTTCCACCAGGCAATCGCGGTTTCGGCGCCCTCGGCGGGATTGCCGCTGTCGATGCGGATGCCGGTCCAGCCTGCCAGCCAATCCGGCGCGCCTTCCAGAAACCCTTTGGTGCCATAGGTGTCGGGCAGGATGATGCGCAGATTGCCCTCATGTTCCTCGTGCCAGTCGGCCAGCACCTCATAGGGGGCCTTGCGCAGCGCATCGTCGTCATCGGCAAGCGCGGCATAGACCATCGGCAATTCATGCGCATTCGTGCCGATCGCCTCGATGTCGCGATGCATGGCAATCAGGCAGTTCGAGGTTCCGGTGAACCCCTCGCCCAGCCCCTCGATCATCGCCTGCACGCACCAATCCTGCCACAGAAAGCTGTGTCGCCGCCGGGTGCCGAAATCGGCGATGCGCAGGTCGGGCAATTCGCGCAGCTTCTGGATCTTTTCCCACAGCCGGGTCATCGCGCGGGCGTAAAGCACCTGCAATTCGAACCGGCCCATATCCTTCAGCACCGCGCGCGAACGCAGCTCCATCAGGATCGCCAGCGCCGGAATTTCCCACAGCATCACCTCGGGCCAGTTGCCCTCGAAGGTCAGCTCGTACTGGCCGTCGCGCTTTTCCAGGTGATAGGCGGGCAGCCGCAGCTTTTCCAGAAACTCCATGAAATCGGGGCGGAACATCTGGCGCTTGCCATAGAAGGTATTCCCGCGCAGCCAGGTGCTTTCGCCACGGGTCAGGGACAGGCCGCGCACATGGTCCAGCTGTTCGCGCAACTCGCCCTCGTCGATCAGATCGGCAAGGCGGACGGATTTGCTGCGGTTGATCAGGCTGAAGGTGACAGCCGTGTCGGGCCGGTTGCGAAACACCGACTGGCACATCAGGAGCTTGTAGAAATCATCGTCGATCAGTGATCGCACGATCGGGTCGATCTTCCACTTGTGGTTATAAACGCGGGTGGCGATATCGACTGTCGGTCCGCTCATACCAGTTCCACCCCTGCATTGATCATGTCGGTCCGCGCCTGTTCCCGGCTGCCATTCAGGTCGATGGCGCGGGTCGCCGCCTCGATCACGCTGACCTCGAAGCCCAGTTCTGCCGCGTCGCGCGCGCTCCATGCGACGCAGAAATCATGGGCCAACCCCACGAATGTCAGCGCGCCAAGCCGCCGTTCGGTCAAATAGCTGCTAAGCCCGGTGGGCGTCTGATGGTCATTTTCGTAAAAGGCGGAATAGCTGTCGACCTCGCGCCGAAAGCCCTTGCGCAGGATCAGGTCGGCGCGATCGACGCGCAGATCGCGATGAAAGGCGGCGCCGCTGGTGCCCTGAACGCAATGATCGGGCCACAGCACCTGCGGGCCATAGGGCATCTCGACCACTTCGAAGGGCTGGCCCTCGGGGTTATTGCTGGCAAAGCTGCTGTGATCGGCGGGGTGCCAGTCCTGCGTCAGGATGACGGCGTCAAACCTGTCCATCAGCGTGTTGATATGGCCGACGATCTGGTCGCCGCCGGCAACGCCAAGCGCACCGCCGGGGCAGAAATCGTTCTGCATGTCGATGACGATCAGGGCATTGGGCATGGACGGCTCCTGCGTGCTTTTCCAATGGGTATGGGCACAGCGGCCAGCCGTCAATGCCAGCGGCCGGCGCCCGCCATGCAGGCCGCACAAGCCAGGCGCGAAATCACATGGACCGGATCAACCGCGCAGGTTAGCCTTGCCCTTAGGGAAGCGGCAACAACGTCACAAAGGAGACCGGGGGGATGAGCCTGAACGACGAGTTTCACCAACAGGGCGAGTTTGAGGATTTCGACGGCGATCCGAACCTGCCATCTGCGCGCTTTGTCTGGGGGGCGCGGATCGCGGGGCTGGCCGTGGCCGGACTGGTCTGGCTGCTGCTGGGCGGGTCCGAGGGGCTGACCCCCGACGCCCGTTTTGTCGCCGCCATCGGCACGCTGATGGCGATCTGGTGGATGACCGAGGCGATCCCTCTGGCCGCGACCTCGCTGTTGCCGATCGTGCTGATCCCGATGCTGACGGAACGCACGGTGTCGGAATCGACGGCCCCCTATGCCAGTTCCATCGTGTTTCTGTTCGTCGGTGGTTTCCTGATCGCCATCGCGATGGAGAAGTGGAACCTGCATCGCCGCATCGCGCTGCTGACGCTGCGCAAGGTCGGGGTCAAGCCGCGCCAGATCGTGCTGGGCATGATGCTGGCCACCGGGTTTCTGTCGATGTGGGTATCGAACACCGCCACCACGCTGATGATGCTGCCCATCGGATTGTCCATCCTGACCTTGGTGATCGAGCGCGGCAATACCAGCCAGGGTGCCGAGGTAGCGCAGGAATTGCAGGCCGGTGGCAAGATCAGCGATATTGTCGAGGATCCGGACACCCGCACCTTCGGGGTCTGTCTGGTGCTGTCGGTCGCCTGGTCGGCCAGCATCGGGGGGCTGGGCACCCTGCTAGGCAGCCCGCCCAATGCCATCGTCGCCGGCTATGCCGCAGACGAGCTGGGCCGCAAGATCGGATTTCTGGAATGGATGATGGTCGGCGTGCCCTTGGCGCTGACCTTCATTCTGGTCGCGTGGTTTCTGATGACGCGGATCATGTTCCGCTTCAACCTGCCCGAGATTCAGGGCGGCCGGCAGATGATCGAGGATGAAATCGCCAAGCTGGGTCCGCTGAGTCAGGGCGAAAAGATGGTGCTGATCGTGTTTGTCGGCGCGGCCTTCATGTGGATCGTGCCGGGCCTGCTGGCCAATATTCCGGCGCTTGATTTCCTGGGCAATTTCGACGACACCGCCATCGCGATCGCCGCCGGCATCACGCTGTTCATCCTGCCGGGCCAGGGCCGCAGCAAAATGGTGCTGGATTGGAAAGACGCCGAAGAGGGCTTGCCCTGGGGCGTCTTGCTGCTGTTCGGCGGCGGGCTTAGCCTTGCCTCGGCCGTGGCCTCGACCGAGCTTGACAGCTGGTTCGGCGCGCAGGTGCAGGGGCTGGAGAACCTGACCACGATCGCGCTGGTCGCGGCGGTGGTGACGATCATCCTGTTCCTGACGGAAATCACCTCGAATACAGCCACGGCGGCGACCTTCATCCCGATCCTTGGCGGGGTCGCGGTGGGGATCGGGGCCGATCCGATGACGCTGCTGATCCCGGCGGCATTCGCGGCCACCTGCGCCTTCATGCTGCCGGTGGGCACCCCGCCGAATGCGATCGTCTTTGGTTCCGGCGTGGTCAAGATCAGCCAGATGGCGCGGGGCGGCTTTGTGCTGAACCTGACCGGGATCGTGTTGATCACCATGTTCTGCTATCTGATCGGCAGCTGGGCCATGGGCCTGCGCTTCTGACAGTGCTTGCCGGGCGGGGCCGCGCGCGCTATGGCCCCGCCCATGTTCACCGTCGCCGCGCTTTATCACTTTACCCGCTTCGATGATCCCGCCGGCCTGCGCGGGCCGCTGCTGGCCGCCTGCGAGACTGCGGGCATAAAGGGCACGTTGCTGATCGCGCATGAGGGGATCAACGGCACCATCGCGGGCAGCCGCGAAGGGATTGACGCGGTGCTGGCCCATATCCGCGCGCTGCCCGGCTGCGCGGCGCTGGACTGGAAGGAAAGCCGCGCCGAGGCGATGCCCTTTGGCCGCATGAAGGTGCGGCTGAAACGCGAGATCGTCACCATGGGCCAGCCCGATGTGGACCCGGTGGCGGGCGGCACCGGCCATTATGTCGAACCGGCCGACTGGAACGCACTGATCAGCGCCCCCGATGTCGCGGTCATCGACACGCGCAATGATTACGAGGTGCAGATCGGCACCTTCGAAGGCGCCATCGACCCTGGCACCAGTAGTTTTCGCGACTTTCCGGCCTGGTGGCACGAAAATGCGCATCGCTTCCATAACAAGCGCATCGCCATGTTCTGCACCGGCGGCATCCGCTGCGAGAAATCGACCAATTTCCTGCTGGGCAAAGGCGTCCAGGAGGTGTTTCATCTGAAGGGCGGCATCCTGAAATATCTGGAACAGGTGCCCGCAGCCGACAGCAAATGGCAGGGCGAGTGCTTTGTCTTTGATCAGCGCGTCAGCCTGGGTCACGGGCTGCGTCAGGGGCCGCATGTGCTGTGCCATGCCTGCCGCCGACCGCTGGCGCCCGATGACCTGAACCGGCCGGAATACGAGGAAGGCGTCAGCTGCCACCGCTGCGTCGGCGAATATTCCGATGCCGACCGCGCCCGTTTCCGTGAACGCCAGCGGCAGGTGGAATTGTCACAGGTGCGCGGCACCGCACATTTCGGCGAATGAGCGGCTGGTCACATCCGGTCGCGGGCTTCTGGGCCGGCGAGGATCTGTCCTTCATCGAGCAGATGGTGATCCGGTCCTATCTGGATCAGGGCTGCGATTTCACCCTGTATCTTGGCCATCCCGTCGGCGGCGTCCCCGAGGGCACCCCCACCCGCGACGCGGCCGAGATCATGCCGACCCCGGATTTCCTGTCGCCCGAGCCGACGCGAAAGCAGCTGGCGGTCTGGTCCGACCTGTTCCGCCTGCGCCTGCTGACCGAACAGCGGGTGATCTGGGCCGACCTGGATGCCTTTTGCCTGCGCCCCTATGATCTGCCCGATGGCTATGCCTTTGGCGAGAACGGCAGCGGCGGCATTCTGTCAGGGGTTCTGGGCCTGCCACAGTCATCCCCTGCCCTGCGCTGGATGGCGGATCTCGTCGCACAGGATGAAATCGCCGCCCCCTGGGCCGATCCCGTCTGGGTGGAGCGCCGTCGCCAGCAGGGCAGGCTGGGCCCCTCGGATCTGCCCTGGGGCGACACCGGCCCGCGGCTTCTGGCCCATGCCCTGCGCCTGACGGGCGAGGATCACCATGCCATGCCGCCGCAGGTTTTTTATCCATTATTACCCGCGACGATTGCGCATCTGTGGCGCCCCTTGGTCCCGGACGAGGTGTTCATCAGGCCCGAGACCCTGTCGGTGCATATCTTCGGCTATACCAAACGGATACTGACGACCTATTGGCGGGGTCTGCCGCCAAACGGCAGTTGGCTGGCACGGATGGCGGCGCGGCACGGGGTTGACCCTGCCGCCGCGCCGGCCATCGGGCTGCCGCTGGAAAAGCGCTGACCCCGGCTATTTCACCTGCCCCAGCCCACCGGCCGCGATGGCGGCCATGTTCAGGATGTCATTCACGGTCGAACTGGTCGAACAGATCTGGATCGGCTGCGGCACGCCGGTCAGGATCGGCCCGATCACCGTCGCACCCGCCATTTCCTGCATCAGCTTGACCGAGATCGACGCCGAATGCCGCGCCGGCACCACCAGCACATTGGCCGGCCCCGTCAGCCGGCTGAACGGGTAACGCGCCGCCGCATCGGGGTTCAGCGCCACGTCCACGGTCATCTCGCCCTCATATTCGAAATCGACCTTGCGGGCGTCCAGCACCTTGGGCGCCTCGGCCATCTTGATGGCGCGCTCGCTTAGCGGATAGCCGAAATTCGAGAAGGACAGGAAGGCCACGCGCGGATCCAACCCCAGCCCGCGCGCGACATGGGCGGCGCGGGTCGCGATATCGGCCAGATCCTCGGCCTCGGGCCATTCATGAACCAGCGTGTCGCCGATCAGAACGATCTTGCCCTTGTGCAGCACCGCCGTGACGCCCACCGCGCCATCCTGCGGGCGGGCATCGACGACATGGTTGATCTGCGCCAGCACATGCGCCGATTTCCGCGTGGCGCCCGTTACCAACCCGTCGCCATGGCCATGGGCCAGCATCAGCGCGGCAAAGACATGGCGGTCGCGATTGGCCAGCTTATGCGCGTCCTCGCGGTCCACGCCCTGACGTTGCAGCCGGGTGTAAAGATGGGTGTGATAGGCATCCAGATGCCGCGTGTTCGAGGCATTGACCACCGAGATTTCCCGCACCGCATCGCCAAGGCCGGCGGCGGCCAGCTTTTCCTTCACGTCGGTTTCGCGACCGACGACGATGGCCTGACCCATGCCGCCCCGCTGCCAGGCCACGGCCGCGCGCAGCACGCGCAGATCGTCGCCCTCGGCAAAGATCATCCGCGCCTGCTTGCGCCGCGCGCGCGCATGGATGCCTTGCAGGATCGAGGCCGTCGGGTCCATCCGGTTCTTCAGCGACTGGACATATCCCTCCATGTCGATGATCGGGCGACGGGCGACGCCGGTATCCATCCCGGCCTGCGCCACGGCGGGCGGCACCACATGGATCAGGCGCGGGTCAAAGGGGGTCGGAATGATATAGTCGCGCCCGAATTGCAGCTTGCGGCCATAGGCCACGGCAACCTCGTCGGGCACATCCTCGCGCGCCAGTTCGGCCAGCGCGCGGGCGCAGGCGATCTTCATCTCGTCATTGATGGCGCGGGCGTGAATATCCAGCGCGCCCCGGAACAGATAGGGAAAGCCCAGAACGTTGTTGACCTGATTGGGATAGTCGCTGCGCCCGGTGGCGACGATGGCATCGGCGCGAACGGCCTGTGCATCCTCGGGGGTGATTTCGGGATCGGGATTGGCCATGGCAAAGATGACCGGGTTCTCGGCCATGTCCTGCACCATCTGCTGCGTCACCGCGCCCTTGGCGGAAACGCCAAGAAACACGTCAGCACCCTTCATCGCATCTTCCAGTGTCCGCGCCTGCGTCACGACGGCATGGGCCGATTTCCACTGGTTCATGCCCTCGGTGCGGCCCTGGTAGATCACGCCCTTGGTGTCGCACATGATGCAGTTTTCATGCCTGGCACCCATGGATTTCAACAGTTCCAGACAGGCAATCCCCGCCGCACCCGCGCCGTTCAGGACGATCTTCACATCCTCGATCTTCTTGCCCGACAGCTCCAGCGCGTTGATCAGCCCGGCGGCGCAGATCACCGCCGTGCCATGCTGATCGTCGTGAAAGACGGGGATGTCCATCAGTTCCTTCAGGCGCTGCTCGATGATGAAGCATTCGGGCGCCTTGATGTCTTCCAGATTGATGCCACCAAAGGTCGGGCCCATCAGGCGGACGGCATTGATGATTTCCTCGGCATCCTCGCTGTCCAGCTCGATGTCGATGGCGTTCACGTCGGCAAAGCGCTTGAACAGCACCGCCTTGCCTTCCATCACCGGCTTGCTGGCCAGCGCGCCCAGATTACCCAGCCCAAGGATCGCGGTGCCGTTCGAGATGACGGCGACCATGTTGCCCTTGACGGTATAGTCATAGGCGGCTTCCGGCTGTTCGGCGATGGCCTGCACCGGCACCGCGACGCCGGGCGAATAGGCCAGCGACAGGTCGCGCTGCGTGGTCATGGGTGTCGAGGCGACGATGTCGTATTTGCCGGGACGCGGCTCCATGTGATAGGCCAGCGCCTCCTCTGGCGTGATCCGCGCGCGGCCGGTCTTTTTCTCGGTCATCGGTGCCTTCCCCCCTGCTGTTCCGTCTGACTAGCGCGGGGCTTCGTCCGGCTCAACGGGAAAGGCGTGGCCGAGAAAGCGCCAATAGACCAGAATCGTGCAGACAAAGACCGCGAACCCCAGCCAATAGGGCGCCAGCAAAGCCACGGGGCGCCCGGCCAGATCGCTGACAAAGCGGGTCAGCAGCCCCGCCGTCAACATCCCAAGCGGCGCCATGCCGATAGCAAACAAGCGATAGGCCGAGTTCACCCGCCCCAGCAACCGCCCCGGAATATGGCGCTGGCGATAGCTGACGGAGACGGTGTTCCACAACACGCCGCCAAATTCGCTGATGAAGAAGCCGATACAGATCAGCACCAGCCCCGGCATTCCAGCGCCGGACAGAAGCACCACCGCCGGAAAGACCAGCGTGGCGGCCATGCAATATTGCAGCACCCGCGACCGGCCAAGGCGCCTGACCACACGGTCATTGACCAGCCCGGCCAAAATGCCACCCAGCCCCCCCGCCGCCATGATCGCTGACAGGGCCAGCGGGCCAAGGCCAAGCCGTTCCTGCACGATCAGCACCAGCGTGATCATCATCGCCTCGAAAGCAAAGTTGAACATCCCGGTCAGGATCGCCAGCTTGCGCAGGATCGGGCTGCCCAGCAGAAAGGCGATCCCCTCGCGCAGTTCCTCGCGCCAGGGGCGGCGTTCGGTCTGTTGCTGCGGATCGGCGCGGAAATCGCCCCGCAGCCCCGCGACCAGCGCCACCGAAAGCGCCATGGCGGCGGCATTGACCCCGAAAGGCAGCGCCAGCGACAGGCCCAGTAGCAGGCCTGCCGCAGCCGTGCCGACGAAATTGTTCATCACGAATTCGACCGACCACAAGCGGCCATTGGCCCGTTCCAGATCGCGTTCATGGACCAGTGCGGGCAGCATGGTCTGGGCGGCATTGTCGCGCAGGACCTCGGCCACGCCAATGGTGATGGCGCAGAACGCGATCAGGGCAAAAATTCCAGGACGGTCGGTGCCGCGCAGGGGTGGTTCATCAAAGGGCAGTGCGGCCCAGATGGCAAGGCCGGCGGCGGCATAGGTGATGCTGCGCAGCAGATCAGCCGCAAGGATCAACCGCCGGCGGTCGAAGCGATCAACGATGATCCCGGCGGGCAGGGAAAAGACGAACCAAGGCGCCTTCAGCGCCACGGGGACCAGCGCGATCAGCAGCGGATCGCGGGTCAGCTGGGTCGCGATCCAGCCCCATGCGATAATGGCGATACCGTCGCCGAGATTGGTCAGGCCAGTGGCGGCGATGAAACGGTAAAGCGGTGTCATATGCGCAAGACTGCACCGGATGATCGACCGCAGCAAGGGGGCCTTCCGCCCCCTCTTGCGCCTGCCGGCGCAATTCACCCCCGAGGATATTTCGACACGGCTGATGGATCAGTCGGTCAGGTCAAAACCGACATGCATGGGCTGGCCGCCAACCTGATAATCAGCCTCGATCCGCAAGCCGGCCGTGGCGGGCGTCAGCTTGCCCAGAGAGCCAAGAGAGATCAGCGTCCCGGCCGGCATGTCATAGCCGCCCTGCTGGACCAGCCACAGCACGACATCCAGCGGATGACCCAGCAGCATCTCGCCATTGCCGATGCCGACGCTTTCACCATCGACCTTCAGATCGACGCTCAGCGCGGCAAGATCGGCAACGGGATCGGGCAGATCGGCGATCTTGATGCCCTGCCCCATGACCCCGCGCCAGGGCAGCACGCCATAGGCGGCCATGATCGGGCCCGTGGGTTTCAGGCCCTCTGCCAGCGCCAGGTCTGGCAGTTCGACAAAGGGGCGCACCTCGTCAAGCGCGGCGGCGATCTCTTCGCGGGTGGTGGCCTGGGCAATGGCCGGATCAGCGACGGTGACGATCAGATCCGCCTCATATAAGGGCGACCGGGTGCCCGCCAGCGAGACCGCCGTGCCGTCAGGCAGGATCATGTCGCGAAACAACGCGCCTGCGACCGGGCCGGAAACGCCGAAAGCCTCTTGTGCGGGTTTCGAGGTAAAGCCGACCTTGACGCCGATGGGCGCGCCCAGAGGATCCTGTAGCCTTTCGCGGAAATGGCCATAGGCGCAGGCGGCGTCCTGCATCGTGGTGACGAGCGGGTCAGGCAGACGTTCGCCCGCAAGCCAGCTGTCGGCTGCGGCAGACATGGCCTGGGGCGTGGGGCAGTCAGCCTGCGCAATGGCGGGGGCCAGCAGCAGCACGGCGGCAGTCAGGCGGATCATGGCATCATCCCTTCTGGACAGAACGGGATCAGCTTAGCGCCGCCCGCACGGATCGCGCCAGTGTTTCCGATGAGCCCTAGATCGAGACCTTGACAAAGCTGTCACGCAGGGCGGCCGACCAGGCCGCGCTCATCCGCGCGAAATCGGGATCGCCATCAAGAATACGGCGCTTGGCGCTGACCGTGCAGGCGTCCTTTTCGATCACCGCCAGATCCAGCGGCATGCCCACCGACAGATTGGATCGCAGCGTCGAATCCATCGACAACAGAACAGCCTTTTGCGCATCATGCAGGCTGGTCGCCGGGGTAACCACACGGTCGAGGATCGGTTTGCCGTATTTGTGTTCGCCGATCTGCAGGAATGGCGTATCCTCGGTCGCCTCGATGAAATTACCCTCTGGGTAAATCAGGAACATCCGCATATCGCCGCCCGCGCGCTGCCCGGCGACGATAAAGCTGGCCGAGGCCTGGCTCTGGTTCAGCTCGCGGCACTGATCGGCGATCTCGCGTCTGGTGCGCGACAGGGCATCACCGATCAGCGTGGCGACCTGCAACATCGTCGGCGCCTTCATGATCGAGGTGGTCTCGTCCGCCATCTCGTCGTCGATCGCCTCTTGCAGCCGGGCAAGCGTCGTCTGGGTGACCGACAGGGACCCCGCGGTCATGATGGCAATCACACGCTCGCCGGGGTTCTCGAAAAAGAACATCTTGCGATAGGTGGCGATATTGTCCAGCCCGGCATTCGTGCGGGTATCCGACAACAGCACCAGCCCGATATTCAGTTTCAGCCCAACGCAATAGGTCATTCTTGTGCAGCCTGCATATTCATCAGGCAGCATCTTATGTTTGTCGCTGCGGCACCGCAATTGCCAGTTTCGGCGATCCATCAGCCGTGCCCAAATATCCTCGGGGGTGAATTGGCCGTCAGGCCAAGAGGGGGCAGACAGCCCCCTTTTTCGCCGCCATCACCCCCTGGGCCTGATCGCGGGACTGAACTGCATCAGCGACAGGATCTCGAACAGCATCTGCGCGCCGGCATGGGCGGTGTTGTTGGTGGCGTCATAGGCAGGCGCCACCTCGACCAGATCGCCGCCGACGATGTTCAGCCCCTTCAACCCGCGCAGGATCGTCATTGCCTCGCGCGTGGACAGCCCGCCGATTTCGGGCGTGCCGGTGCCCGGCGCATAGGCCGGGTCCAGACTGTCAATGTCGAAGCTGACATAGACCGGGCCGTCACCCGCCACCGCGCGGGCCTGGGCGATGATGTCAGGAATGCGGACCTCGGATATGTCGCGGCCATGCACGACGGTCATGCCCGAGGCATAGGAAAACTCCCACACATAGCCCGACGCCCCACGAATCCCGATCTGGATCGTGCGTTCCGGGTCCAGCACGCCATCCAGCACGGCGTTGCGGAAGGGGCCGCCATGATGGAACTTTTCGCCCTCATAGCTGCCTCCGGTGTCGCAATGGGCGTCGATATGGATCATGCCAACAGGCCGGTCGCGACCCACGGCGCGCAGCACCGCATGGCTGACAGAGTGATCGCCGCCCACACCCAGGGGCAGCGCCCCGGCAGACAGGATGCGGTCGACAAAAGCGGTGATGTCATCCAGGCTTTGATGCAGGTCGAAGCGCGACCGGAACGGCACGTCGCCGATATCGGCCACGGCCATCTCATGCACCGGCGCATTGCCAAGCGCATCGTTCCACGGTCCCACACGCTCGATCGCGCGCAGGGCGCGCGGGCCAAAGCGCGCGCCGTTGCGGTTGGTCACAGCCAGATCCATCGGCATGCCATATAGCGCCACATCCAGCCCGGCGGGATCGCCGGCACGAACCGGCGCATCCAGCAGCGTGGGCATCCCCGCATAGGGCGCGGTCCGGCGGTCGCCGTCGCGAAAGATCAGCCGGGCGATCCGGGCAAATTCCGGATCTCCACTGTCGCCACCCGTGCCATCGGCAAATCGCGCCCTCAGCGCCTGAAGCTTGTCATCGGACCACATGGTGCTAGCCTTTCCCAGAACCGTTTCCACAAGGATCAGACCGATGCGCCAGATTTTCCCCATAACCCGCCGAGGCTTCCTGTCGACCGGCATAGCCGGTGTCGGGCTGGTGGTGATGCACCCGTTCTCGGCCCGTGCGCAGGCCGGGCAGGCGCATCTGAGGATCCTGGAGACGACCGATCTGCATGTGAACATCTGGCCATATGATTACTATGCCGACAAGCCCGTCGATACGGTTGGGCTGGCGCGAACGGCGGCCTTGGTCGACGCGGTGCGCAGCGAGGCGACAAACAGCATGCTGCTGGACAATGGCGACTTTCTTCAGGGTAATCCGATGGGCGATTACATCGCCTATGAACGCGGCTTGGATCAGGGGCAGATGCACCCGATCGTGACGGCGATGAATGCAGCCGGGGTCGAAGGCAGCACATTGGGAAACCACGAATTCAACTATGGCCTGACCTTCCTGAAGGACGCGATTGCAGACGCTGCCTTCCCTGTCGTGTGCTGCAATGTGGTAACGCAGGCCGGCGAGACGCCCGAACAGGATGCCACGCTGGTCCCGCCCTATGTGGTGCTGGAACGCGAAATTATCGACGGCACGGGCGCGACGCATCCGATCCGTATCGGGTTGATTGGCTTTGTGCCGCCGCAGATCATGCAATGGGACCGCAAGCATCTGGAAGGCAACGTAACCACACGCGGCATCGTCGAGGCGGCGCAGGCATGGGTGCCGAAACTGCGCGCCGAGGGTGTCGATCTGGTCATCGCCCTGTCCCATTCCGGCATCGACCCGCTGCCGCTGGACGCCGATGCCGAAAACGCCTCGCTGGCGCTGGCCGGGGTCGAGGGGATCGACGTGGTGCTGACCGGGCATCAGCATCGGGTCTTCCCCGGCCCCGATTACGAGGGGATCGAGGGCGTCGACGCGACCGCCGGCACCCTGGCCGGCAAGCCCGCCGTCATGGCCGGGTTCTGGGGCAGCCATATGGGGCTGATCGACCTGATGCTGGAACGGCAGGGGGATGGCTGGGTCATCACCGGCCATACGGTCGAGGCACGCCCGATCTATGAACGCGATGCCGACCGCAATATCGTGCCGTTGGTCGAAAGCGTTGCTGCGGTTCAGAGCAGCGTCTCCGAAGAACATCAGCAGACGCTGGACTATGTCCGCCAGCCGGTCGGCAAAAGCTCGGCGCCGCTTTACAGCTATTTCGCGCTGGTGGCCGATGATCCAAGCGTTCAGATCGTCACCAATGCGCAGGCCTGGTACATCGCACAGATGATGGCCGGCACCCCGAACGAGGGCCTGCCGGTCCTGTCGGCCGGCGCGCCCTTCAAGGCCGGCGGGCGCGGCGGGCCGGATTACTATACCGACGTGCCGGCGGGCGATGTGGCGATCAGGAACGTGGCGGACCTCTATCTTTATCCCAATACCATCCGCGCCGTGAAAATCACCGGCGCGCAGGTCAAGGACTGGCTGGAACGCAGCGCCGGCATCTTCAACCAGATCACGCCGGGCGGGGCCGATCAGCTGCTGCTGAACCCCGAATTTCCCAGCTATAATTTCGACGTGATCGACGGGGTTACCTATCTCATCGACCTGTCCCAGCCCTCGAAATTCGACAGCGAGGGTGCGCTGGCCGACGAAACCGCCAACCGCATCACCGATCTGGCCTTTGACGGCCAGCCCATCGACCCTAAGGCGGAATTCATCGTCGCCACCAACAACTATCGCGCCGGCGGCGGCGGCAGCTTTCCGGGCAATGACGGCAGCACCATCGTCTTTGAAGGGCCGGACACGAACCGCGACATCATCGTGCGCTATATCGTTGAACAGGGCACCATCGACCCGGCCGCCGATGGCAACTGGTCCTTTGCGCCGCTGGATGGTGCGACCGTGCTGTTCGACACCGGCCCCAGGGCGGCCGACTATCTGGCCGAGGTCAAGGGCCTGACGGTTGAACCCGCCGGCGATGGCGATGACGGCTTCGCCCGTTTCCGCATCACGCTGTAGCGCCCATTCTCAAACGGTCGCGGGACGCAATGAAAGCCGGGCTTTGCCCGGCTTTCCCTTTGGCCTCACCGGCATCGGCCCGGCCACCCTATAGCGGCTTGACCATGCGAAAGACATGATCGCCCTGCTCCGTCCGGCGCCAGTCGCCCGTCGCGGCAAACCCTTCGCGTTCCCAAAAGGCCCGCCCGCGCGGATTGCGATCCAGCACGCCCAGATACAGGCTCGGGCAATCGGCCTGCCGGGCCAGCGCCTCAACATGGGCCAGAAAACGCCGTCCATTGCCGGCGCCCTGCGCCCATGGTCCAAGAATCATCAGCCCCAGATAGGCATCTTCGGGGCGCGGAAAGGCAAAGGACAGCTCTGCCAGCCCCGACAATCTGTCGCCCAGAAACAGCCCAAGCCGATGCGAGGCCTCGGGGTCGCTGCCCGGCGGGCAATCGTCAAAGAACTCTTGCGCCTTTGCCGGGCCGGGGGCCGCGCCCTCGGCCAGCAGCCAGAAATCCGGTGCATCGGCATAGAAGGCGGTAACCAGCGGCAGGTCGGCCACGGGGTCCAGCGGGCGGATATGAAGGTCGGTCATCGCTCGGGCGGGGTCCAGTCAGCGGGGGGCACGTTGCGACGATAAAGCCGCAACGCCAGCCCGATGCCAACCCCCACCCCGATGGCCAGCGCCAGATCGGTCAGCACCGTCAACACCAGTGTCAGCAGCATCAGCGCCCGGTCGGATCGCCTTGCGCGCATGTATTCGGGCCAGCGATGCGGCTCGCTCATGTTCCAGGCGGTCAGGATCAGCAGCCCGGCCAGCGCCGGCATCGCCAGATAGCCGGCCAGCGGCGCGGCCATCAGCATCACGATCAGGATGACCAGCGCATGAACGATGCCGGCAACCGGCGTGCGCCCGCCTGCACCCACATTGGTCGCGGTGCGCGCGATGGCGCCCGTGGCCGGCAGCCCGCCGAACAGCGCCGATCCCAGATTGGCCGCACCCTGCGCCACCAGCTCGGCATTCGGGCGATGGCGCCCGCCGATCATCCGGTCGGCAACAATGGCCGACAGCAACGATTCCACCCCGGCCAGAAAGGCGATGACCAATGCCGAGGGCAGCAGCGTCACCATCCGCTGATAGCCCAGATCAGGCAGGGCCGGCGCAGGCAGCTGATCCGGCAGCGCCCCAAAGCGCGAGGCGATGCTGTCCACCGGCAACCCCGCCACCGCCACCAGCGCCGATGCCACAGCCACCGCCACGATCAGCCCCGGCATCCGCGGGAAGGCGCGGCGCAAAGCTATAATCCCCGCCATGGTGCCAAGCCCGATGGCAAGGCTGGCCGGGTTCAGACTGCCCCGCGCCGCCCAAAGCGCGGGCAGTTTCTCGACGAAATCCGCTGGCACCTGATCCATCGCCAGACCCAGCAGATCCTTGACCTGGCTGGTGGCGATGATGATGGCAATGCCGATGGTGAACCCGTTGATCACCGCCTCGGGGACCAGCGCGATCAGCCGCCCGGCCCGCAACCATCCTGCGAGCAGCAGGATGATCCCGCCCATGAAGGTCGCCAGCACCAGCCCGTCATAGCCATGTTCCGCGATCACGCCATAGACGACGACGATAAAGGCCCCGGTCGGCCCGCCGATCTGCACCCGGCTGCCGCCAAGTGCCGAGATCAGGAACCCCGCAACGATGGCCGTGACCAATCCCGTGCCCGGATCGGCACCCGAGGCAATGGCGATGGCCAGGCTCAGCGGGATCGCGACCATGGCAACCGTCACGCCGGCGGCCAGATCGGCGATGAAGGCTGCGCGGGTATAACCGGGCAAGGTGGTCAATATCTTGGGCTTCATGGCGCATCATTGGCGCCCCAACCCACCATTTTTCAAGACAAATCTCAGCAGGTCAGCCGTTCGGCCCACCCGCCCTCAGCCCCGCGCCTGCCCGTCGACGATCATGATCGGATGGCCCCTGGAACAGGCCTCGAACCGGGCCTCGACGCCGTAAAGCCGCCGCACCAGATCGGAATTGACCACCTCGGTGGTCTCGCCCACCGCCTCCATCCGGCCACCGGCAATCGCGAGGGTCATCTGACAATAGCGCAGGACCTGGTTCAGATCATGCAGCGCAAGGATGACGACGGCACCCGTCGATCGCGCATAGTCGCGCAACAGCTCCAGCACCTCGAACTGGCGATACAGGTCCAGGGCCGAGGTCGGCTCGTCCATCAGCACCACACGGGGCTGGCAGACAAGCGTTTGCGCGATCGAGACCAGCTGGCGCTGACCGCCCGAAAGCTCGGTCAGTTGGCGAAAGGCCAGATCCTCGATCTTCAGCGATTTCAGCGCATCATCGACCGCCGCCAGTTCGGCCGGATCAAGCCGCCAACTGCGCTTGTCCTGTTTCAGCGCCAGAACCACCGCCTCATAGACAGTCAGCGCCGCCGAGGTGTTGGTTTCTTGCGGCATGTAGCGCAGATCATGCGGTGCGGCGCCATGGATCACGGTCGTTCCAGCCCCATCCAACTGCCCGGCAATCCGCCGGAACAGCGTTGATTTGCCGGCAGCGTTCGCCCCGATCAGCGCGGTCAGACGCCCGCCGTGCAGCGCGGGTGTGGTGACATCGCTGAAAATCGCCTTGCGGCCATAGCGCGCCGCCAGGCCCGACAGCGTGACGCTTACCATTGGCGTCTCCCATGGGTGAAGATCAGCGCGGCAAAGAACGGCACCCCGACCAGCGCGGTGATCACCCCGATGGGCATGACCGCGCCGGGCAGCAACACCTTGGACAGAACCGAGGTGGCCGACAGGATCAGCGCCCCGGCCAGGATAGAGCCGGGCAGGAAGAACCGCTGATCCTCGCCCAGCAAAAGCCGGGCGACATGCGGGCCGACAATGCCGATAAAGCCGATCGTGCCGACGAAGGACACCGGCACCGCCGCCAGCAGGCTGACAAGCAGCAGCGTTTCCAGCCGCAGCCGCCGCACCGGCACGCCCATGGCGGCGGCCCGCGTCTCGCCAAGGCGGATCGCGGTCAGCGCCCAGGCCCGGCGGGCGAAATGCGGTGTGCACAGGACCAGGATCAGCGCCGTCACCGCCACCTTGGTCCAGGTCGCCTTGGTCAGGCTGCCCATGGTCCAGAACACCACGGCCGCCAGCGCCTGTTCCGAGGCGACATATTCCAGCAGCGCCAGCGCCGCGTTGAAGGTGAATACCAGCGCGATCCCCAGCAGGATGATGGTTTCCGTCGTCACCCCGCGCATCGAGGACAGCCCATAGATCAGAAACGAGGCCGCCATGGCCATCGCAAAGGCATTCAGCGGCACCATCAGGCCAATCGCGCCGGGTATGATCGTCACGCCCAGAACCATGGCCATGGCCGCGCCGAAACTGGCGGCGGCGGACAGGCCCAGGGTGAAGGGGCTTGCCAGGGGATTGGCCAGGATGGTCTGCATCTGCGCCCCGGCCAGCGACAGGCAGCCGCCGACCGTCACCGCCATCAGCGCCATGGGCATGCGGATGTCCCAGATCACCACGCGCATCTGAAGATCGGCCGAGCCGGGAAACAGGATCGTCCGAAATACATCTGGCAGCGGGTAGCGCGCCGGACCAAGCGAGATGTCCACGCCGACGCTGAGGACAAGCAGCGCCCCCAGAACGAACAGCAGCGCCAGCCGTCTGGTGACGAGCCGCGCGTAGCGATGGGTAGTGGCTGCTTCGGCGGCGGGTGCCGCGTCAGTGACTGTGCTCATCAGAAGTTTCCTTCCGGGTGCGGGCGACCTGCGCCGCCCGCAAGGCCCGCATCAATTCAGCGAGACGAAATATCCAGGGCGATACTCGACCGGCAGGAAGCGCCGGTGCAATTCGGCGAAGGTGGCGTCGGGATCGAGATCCGCAAACAGGTCCGGGTGCAGCCATTTTGCCAGCTGCTGCACGGCGACGAACTGATAAGGACTGTTGTAGAACTGGTGCCAGATCGCATGCACCTGCCCTGTCTCGGCAGCCTTGACGCCCGCATAGGCGGGGCGGTCCATCAGATTGGCCAGCTTTTGCCGCGCGACATCAAGATCGGCACCCGAGCCGACCCCGACCCATGCCCCGCCCGGCACATACATTTCCCAGTTCGCCCCGGTGATCACCACCTGATCGGGGTTCGAGGCCACGACCTGTTCGGGGTTCACCGTTCCAAAGGTGCCGGGAATGAACTCGCTGGCCAGGTTGGTGCCGCCGGCGATCTCGACCATGCGGCCGAAATTCTCGTCCCCGAAGGACATGCAGCAATCCTCGCCATAGCCACCGGCGCGTTCGACAAAGACCAGCGGCCGTTGCAGGTCGGGCTGTGCCTCGATGACATCGGTGACCCGCGCCATTTCCTGACGGTAGAAATCATTGAACTCGCTGGCGCGATCTTCCTTGCCGAACAGGGTGCCGATGATCTCCATCGAGGCGGCGGTGTGTTCCATCGGCTGCTCGCGGAAGTCGACATAGACCAGCGGGATCCCCACTGCCGCAAGCTTCTCGATATAGCCGCCTTCCTCGGTCGCGGCCTTGGATTCAAGGTTCATGATGATGACATCGGGCGACAGCGACACCGCCTGTTCGATGTCGAACGTGCCGTCCTTCATGCCGCCGAACGTGGGAATGTCGTCGATCGCGGGAAAGACCTCTTTATAGGCGTTATAGCCATCAAGATCAGCCTTCATGAAATCGTCGCGCCAGCCGACCACGCGGCCAAAGGGATCCTCGGTATCCAGAACCGAGGCAAAGAAGATCTGGCGCCCCTCGCCAAGAATGACGCGCTGGACCGGAGTTTCGACCTCGACCGTGCGACCGGCGATGTCGGTGATGGTGGTGGTATCGGCCAGCGCGCCGGTCGCCAGCACGCAGCCAAACATCAATGCGCCAAAATGGCCGTGACAAGGTTTCATCGAAAGCCCTCATATGAAATCAGATATGGCCTAAATTACCCGAGTGTTATAGTCAATTATCTTTCATGGTCTGGCCTTTGGGCGGCGGGCCATGGCAGATCGCGCCTTCGGGCAAGGGGAATGTGGCAGGGCATGGACAGGCAGGGCGTTAGCGGGCCGGGCATCGGCGGGGCGAACCGGGATTTGCGCGACGAGATCCGCGAATACTGGTCGGATCGCGCGGCGACCTTTGATCAGGACCCTGGGCACAAGATTTCCCAAGGGGCCGAGCGGCGCGCATGGGCGGCGTTGTTTCAGCGCCATCTGGGGCCTGCCGATGGCCGACGCCTGCTGGATCTGGCCTCGGGGACGGGCGAGATCAGCCTGCTTGGGCATGATCTGGGCTTTTCGGTCACCGGGTTGGACTGGTCCGAGCCGATGCTGCAAAAGGCCCGCGACAAGGCGGCGGCGGCAGGTGCGGATGTGACCTTCCTGCAAGCCGATGCCGAACGAACCCTGGAACCGGATGCCAGCTATGATGCAATCACCGCCCGGCATCTGGTCTGGACGCTGGTAGACCCGTCGGCGGCCTTTAGCGAATGGTATCGCATCTTGAAGCCGGGCGGGGTTGCCCTGCTGGTAGACGGAGATTTCGTCAATCGTTCAGCCGTTCATGCGATGCTGGCGCGCATGCTTGGACTGGCGCAGCGGGGGGCAGGCCATGGTCATGACGCGGAACGCCACGGCGCCATCCTGTCCCGCGTGCATTTTCGGCAGGGCGCCCGCGCCGAAGAGGTCGCCGCCCTGCTGGATCAGGCAGGATTCGTGGATGTCAGGATCGACCGGGCTTTGGGCCGCGTTCACCTGGCGCAGCGAAGAACGCTTGGCTGGCGGAAATCGCTGCTGCGGCTGAATGAACACCGCTATGCGATCAGCGCGCGGAAAAAGGCCTGACCTGCCGGGCAAGGTGCCGCGACAGGTCAGGGTTCACATCAGAACTCGCGTTTCAGGATCGTGCGATCGACAGACAGCGGGCCGGCACCGAACGCCGCCAGAAACAGCGCGGCAACGGTCCACAGCGCCGACAGGCCCTCGGCCTTGAACTGGACCTGATGCAGGAAGGTGGCCCCGCCATCGGCCGCAAGGTTGCGCAGCCCGTCCTCGGTGAACAGCGCCTGCCCGGCGGCTTGCGCGGCGGCGATGCCTTCCTGGGTCAGGGCGAGATCGCCATAGGGATGGGTCAGGTGGAACCAATAGGTCACCGCCAGCATGATGCCATTGGCCAGCGCCGCCGGCCGGGTCAGAAAGCCGGTCAGGATCAGCACCCCGCCTGCGAATTGCATCACCGCCAGCACCGCCGACCACAACCAGCCGGGATAAAGGCCAAGACCCTCGGTAAACCCGGCCATTGCGAAAGGAGCAAGGATCTTGGGCCAACCCTCCAGGATCAGCAGCCAACCGACCACAAGGCGCAAACCGACAAATGCCAGGGGCTTGGCCAAACGGTCATAGAACGGGCCCATGAAGGGCAGGATCAGTGGGGTATTTGAATTTGGCATCGTTCACTCCTCGGGGTTCGGGCAAGACGCCCGGTCAGGATATGACTGAATTGTCTGCCAAATGTGCCCACCAGCGGCCCGCAGCACAAGCATGCCGGGACAGATCGCCATGTTCGAAAAAAGCGAACGACGTGCCCGATCCGGTCACACCACGAAGGACACTGATCCCGCTGCTGCTGTCTCGCAACCACCGATCCGCTGCCCGGCCGTGGCTGGCCTCGCCATTGCGGCCGCCATCCGTTATGAGCAGCGCAAGTTGTAACGGGTGCAAGGAAGGCCAAGATGGGCTGGACGATCTTTCTGGTGGTTTGCGCAGCGGTTGTGGCCGTTGGCCTGTATGTCATCTACGCATATAACGCGCTGGTCACTGCACGGCAGCGCAGCCAGGAAGCCTGGAGCGGCATCGACGTGCAGTTGAAACGGCGCAGCAATCTGGTGCCGAATCTGGTCGAGACGGTCAAAGGCTATGCCGGGCACGAGAAAGACCTGCTGGAAGAGGTGACCCAGATGCGCAGCAAGGTGGATCACAGCGGCGATGCCGCCGTGGACCAGCGCGCCGCGGCCGAAGGCCAGCTTGGTGGCGCCCTTATTCGGCTGATGGCCGTGGCCGAGAACTATCCGGCCCTGCGCGCCAGCGAGAATTTCCAGGCCCTTCAGACGTCGCTGGATGAAATCGAGCGTGATATCCAGCATGCCCGGCGCTATTACAACGGCGCGGCCCGGATGCAGAACATCCGCGTGCAAAGCTTTCCCTCGAACCTGATCGCCACGCGCTTTGGCTTTGATCTGGCGCAGTTCTTCGAGCTGGATTCGCCCGATGAACGCCAGGTTCCGGCCGTCTCGTTCTGATCATGCGGTATCTGCTGCGCCTGGGGCTTTTTCTGCTGATCACGCTGGCCGTCCAGCCGGCGCTGGCCGATGAACGGATCCTGTCCTTTGACAGCCTCATCGAGGTCCAGCCCGATGGCGATTATCTGGTGACCGAGACGATCCGCGTCCAGGCCGAGGGCGATCAGATCGGCCGGGGCATCTATCGCGATTTTCCGATCGTCGTCCGCGACGGCATTCGCAATATGCGTGTGGGATTTACCCTGATCTCGGCCGAGCGCGACGGCAAACCCGAAATCAGCAGCATCGTCAACGGCTCGCGCGCGATCCGCCTTTATCTGGGCGATCCCGACCGGCTGCTGCCCTGGGGTGAATATACATATCGCATCACCTATCGCACCGACCGGCAGCTGCGCCGGTTCGACAGCCATGACGAGGTCTATTGGAACGCCACCGGCACCGAATGGATCTTTCCGATCGACAGGGCGACGGCCACGGTCCGCCTGCCGCAAGGCGCCCAGATCGACCGTCTGGCCGCCTTTACCGGGGCGTTTGGCGAAACCGGAACCGATGCGGTCTGGCAGCAGACCGACCCGCAGACGGTGACCTTCCAGACCACCCGCCCGCTTGATCCGCGCGAGGGAATCACCGTCGCCGTCAGCTTTCAGCCGGGCCTGATCCCGCCTCCCGACCGGGACCGCCAGATCGAATGGCTGCTGCGCGACCACCGCGTGGGACTGTGGGCCGTGGGTGGCCTTATCGTGGTGTTTCTCTATTATTTCCTGGTCTGGTGGCTTTTCGGTCGCGACCCTCCGCGGGGCGTGGTTTTCCCGCGATGGGAACCGCCCAGAGGCCTGACAGCCGCCCTGACCCGCAGTGTCTGGCGCAACAAGGTGCTGGAAGAGGGCGAGGCATTGTCGCTAACCCTTGTCGAAATGGCATCGCGGGGCCTGATCACGCTGGACCGGACCGATGGTGTGATGACCATCACCCGCGCCACAGTGCCGGACCCCGGCAAGCTGACCCCCGAACAGAACCTGGTGCTGAAGGCGGTTCAGCAGGCTGGCTCGACGCTGCCGATCAACCGCGCCAATGGCAGCCGGATCACCGCGCTGCAATCGAGCGTGGCCGGCAGCCTGAACGGCCAGTTCCGCGCCCTGCATGCCTATCGGCGCCAGGGGCTCAGCCGGTTTGTGGGCTTTGCCCTGACGGTGGGGCTGATCATCGCGATCCCGCAGATGCTGCCGCCCAAGCTGAACGTCATCATGGCAGTTTTCGGTCTGCTATGCATGCTGGCGCTGCTGATCGTCCGCCTGATGCTGGCCAATCGCAATGGCCGTATCGCCGGCCGGATCGGCGCGATTTTCGGGCTGTTCATGCTGTCTCCGTTCCTGATCATGATGGGCATCGGCATTGTCGTTCAGGGGGGCGAGCTGCTGATGCCCGCAGCCATGCTGGGCATGACGCTGGTCGGTATGGTCTTTGCCCCGATCCTGGGCGGGCCGACGCATAGCGGCCAGGTCTCGCTGGATCAGATCAGAGGGCTCCAAGACTATATCGAGGTGGCCGAGGCAGACCGGCTGAAACTGGTCGACGCCCCGCCCATGTCGCGCCTGCATTTCGAACGCATCCTTCCCTTCGCGATGGCGCTGGATCTGGAACAGAACTGGGTGGCGCGGTTCAATGAGTGGCTGGCAACGGTCGACGGGACGACGGCCGAGCAGGCGGCCCAGACTGGCAGCAACGACCTCGGCCGGCTTCGCAGCGACGAATTTTCGCTGGCGCGTCTTTACACCGGGCGCGGGGCCGGGCTGGCCCCAAGCATCGAAAGGCAGCTTGCCTCCAGCTATACCTCGGCCTTGCCCATCGCCAGATCGTCATCGTCGGGGTTCTCGTCGGGAGGCGGGTCGTCATCCTCCAGCAGCTCATCGGGCGGCTCATCGGGCGGCTCGTCCGGCGGTGGTGGCGGCGGCGGCGGTGGCGGCGGCTGGTAGCGCGCCGCCCGCACCAGCGGGGCATTGCGGCAGCGCGCCGGCTGTGCGACCCTGCCAGCGGAAACTTGCCAAATTTGTGCCGAGGTTACCATGTATCGCATTACGATTGCCGCGGCACTCGCCGCACTGCTGACCCCATTTGCCGCCCTGCCCACCGCTGCGCAGGACGATTCGCTGATCCCGCCCCGCCGCATGGCGATCACCCAGAATATCGACCTGCCGGGCAGCGACCTGCGGCAGGTTTTCGATGTCAGCATGGATGCCTGCCTGCGCAACTGCCTGGCCGACAGCGCCTGCGCGGCGGTCACCTATAATGCGCAAGCCTCAGCCTGTTTCCCGAAATCGGCCTTCGGCGCCATAGAGCCATTTCAGGGCGCGTTTTCAGGCCGGGTGATCGAAGCTTCGGGCGATGCCGAGGCGCTGGCCCGCCGCCGCGCCGAGGCCGCGCCCTTTATCCAGCCCACCCTGCTGGCAGCCGCAAGGGAACAGGCCGAGGGCATGGCCGACTATATGACCGGCGGGCTGGATGGCGAGACGCTGTCGGAATATGCCCGCAACGCCGTGGGCACGGGCGAGTTCGCGCAGGGCCAACGCCTGCTGGGCGCAGCCGTCGCGCTGGATGACCGGGCCGAGGATTGGGGCGGCTTTGCCGAGCTGATCCTGACGATGGGTTCGGATTATTCCGACCGGCAGGCGACGCAGGCGGCAGCCGTCAATGCCTATCTGCGCGCCCAAAGCGATGCCACCGCCGCCGAGGCGTTGCTGTTGCTGGGTCGGGTCTTCGAGGATGACGATCGCGGCCGCGACGCGCTGGCGGCATTGCGGCTGGCCAATAGCCTGGATTCCCGCGAGGATATTCAGCAGGCCTTGCAGGATGCCGATGAGAAATATGGCTTCCGCATCACCGATCAGGTCGTCGAATCCGACCAGGCCGCGCCGCGTATCTGCGCCACATTCAACGATAACCTTCAGGAATCGCTGGATTACACCCCCTATGTCGCGCTGCCGCAGTCGGGCCTGTCGGTCGAAGCCAACGCCGACCGCCTGTGCATCGTCGGTCTGGACCATGGCGCCCGCTATACGGTGACCTTCCGCGAAGGCTTGCCCTCGACTGCCGGAGAGACGCTGTCGCGCAATGTCGAGATGACGCAATATATCCGTGATCGTCAGCCGCTGGTCCGGTTCGAGGGGCGCAACTACATCCTGCCGCGCATGGCCGATGCCGGGTTGCCAGTGGTGACGGTGAATACCGAACAGCTGGACCTGCGGCTGATCCGCATTTCGGACCGCAACCTCGTGCAGACGCTGCGCGACGGCTATCTGGCGCGGCCGCTGGATTACTGGTCCGAACAGAACCTGACCTATAGTCTGGGCGATGTGGTCTGGGAAGGTCAGGCCGATGTCGGCCGCGAGCTGAACACCGAAATCACCACCCGCCTGCCGATCCAGGAAGTGACCGGCCCGCTTGGCGCGGGCATCTATGCGCTTCAGGTGCAGATCCCCGAGACCAGCCCGGACGAGGTCGCACCGGCAACGCAGTGGTTCGTCATCTCGGATCTTGGCATTTCGGCGCTGGCTGGCGTCGACGGGCTGCATGTCGTGGTGCGCGGGCTGACCGACACGAAAGCCCGCGCCGGCGCGCGCGTGGCGCTGATCTCGCGCGGCAATGATGTGCTGGCCGAAATCCCGACGGACAATCAGGGCGTTGCGCTGTTCCTGCCTGCGATCGCCAATGGCGAGGGTAATTCCGCGCCCGCCGCGATCACCGTGGTCGATGGCGATGACATGGCCTTCCTGCCGCTGACCGACCCCGAGTTTGACCTGTCCGACCGGGGCGTCGAAGGAATGCCCCCCGCCCCGCCGGTCGATGTGTTCCTGACCGCCGACCGGGGCGCCTATCGCGCCGGCGACACGATCCACACGACCATCCTTGCCCGCAATGGCGCCGATCAGCGGGGGCTGTCCGGCCTGCCGCTGACTGCCGTGCTGATGCGTCCCGACGGGGTCGAGATGACCCGCCAGATCGCGCCCGAGGCCGGCGCCGGCGGCCACACGGCCGATTTCGTCCTGCCCGTCACCGCCCCGCGCGGCACCTGGCGCGTCGATGTGCTGGCCGATCCCGAGGCCCCGCCGCTGGCCTCGGCCCGCGTGCTGGTCGAAGATTTCCTACCTGAGCGGCTGGATTTCACCCCGGTGATGCCCGAGGGGCCGCTGGCCATGGACGCGCTGCCCGATATTTCAGTCGATGTGCGCTATCTGTTTGGCGCGCCGGGTGCCGGGCTGACGGTCGAGGGCGAAACACGGCTGTCGGGCGCAACCGAGTTGCCGCAGTTCCAGGGCTATCACTTCGGGCTGTATGACGACCGTTTCGATCCCAGGGCCGATATGCTGCTGGGCGGCGAAACCGATGATCAGGGCCATCTGACGCTGACGGCGACCCTGCCCGATGCGGGAACAGCCGCTGACCGCCCGTTGACCGCCGATTTCATCGTCTCGGTCCGGGAAGGCTCGGGCCGCCCGGTCGAGCGCGTCGTGACCCGGACCGTGCTGCCCAACCAGCCCGTCGCCGGTATCCGCCCCCTGTTCGAGGATGATGCCGTGGCCGAAGGCACCGAGGCCGAATTTTCGGTCATCGCCATCGGCCCGGACGGGCAGCAGACCGCGACGCCGGCCAGTTGGGTCGTGAACCGGATCACCACGGATTATCAGTGGTATTCCATCGGTGGACGGTGGGATTACGAAAGGATCGACCGCCGCGACCGGATCGCCGCCGGCGATCTACAACTGACGGCCGACGCGCCGGCGCAGGTCAAGCTGCCGGTCGATTGGGGCCGCTATGAGATCGTGGTGACGCCGCAGGGCGGTGGCGCTGCCTCTTACAGCTTTGATTCCGGCTGGTATACGGTTGCCGGTTCCTTGCAGACGCCTGACCGGCTGTCTGTCGCGCTGGACCAGCCGCGCTATCGCGCCGGCGACACGGCCACGGCGCTGGTCGAGGCCCCGGCAGATGGCGTCGCGCTGGTTTCGGTGCTGACCAACCGGGTCGTCGACATGAAACTGGTGCCGATCAGTGCCGGTCAGAACCGGATCGAGCTGCCGGTGACCGATGCCTGGGGCACGGGCGCCTATATCACCGCCAGCGCGATCCGCGCGGTGGGGGCGGATGGCGGCCATGCGCCGGTGCGCGCGCTTGGCCTGGCCCATGCCGGGATCGAGCCGGGTGACAGGGCGCTGACCGCCGTGATCGAGGCCCCGGCCGAGGCCGATCCGCGCGGGATGATGCCCGTGACCCTGCGGGTCGAGGGCGCAGAGGGCGGCGATGCCGTCCATGCCACGCTGGCCGCGGTTGATCTGGGTATCCTGAACCTGACCGGCTTCAAATCGCCCGACCCTTCGGCGCATTATTTCGGCCAGCGCAGGCTGGGCGTCGCGATCCGCGACATCTATGGCAGGCTGATCGACGGTCAGGCCGGGGCGCAGGGTGCAATCCGGTCAGGCGGCGATGCAATGGCGCAACTGTCCACGCAATCGCCACCCCCGACCGAGGAATTGCTCAGCTGGTTCTCGGGTCCGCTGGTGCTGGATGACAATGGCGCGGCCGAGGTGCAGATCCCGCTGCCGGCCTTTAACGGCACGGTGCGGCTGATGGCGGTGGTCTGGTCCGACAAGGGCGTGGGCCAGGCTGAACAGGACGTGCTGGTGCGCGACCCGGTGGTGCTGACGGCCTCGGCCCCGCGCTTCATGGCGCCGGGCGATCAGGCGCGGGTGCTGCTGGAACTGACCCATGCCAGCGGGCCGTCCGGCCAGATTGGCCTGGGCGTGACGGCCGACGGGCTGACTGCGGGCGAGTTGCCGCAGACGGTGACGCTGGCCGACAAGGCGACCGAGCGGTTGTCGCTGCCGATCACCGCGCCCAATGCGGTGGGACCGACGCAATTGGCGCTGTCGGTGACGACACCCGATGGCAAGCTGCTGGAAAAGCGGCTGACCATCCCGGTCATCGCCAATGGCGCCACGACCAGCCGCGAAAGCCGCTTTACGCTGGCGGCGGGCGACGATCTGACCCTGCCGGCGGAACTGCTGGAAAACATGCTGCCCGGCACCGCGACGGCCACGCTGGCGCTTGGCCCGGCGGCGCGGTTCGACGCGGCCTCGATCCTGCGCGGGCTGGCCGACTATCCCTATGGCTGCACCGAGCAGATCACCTCGAAGGCCATGCCCTTGCTGGCCTTTTCCGAGGCCGCGCGCGGCATGCCCGATGCCGAGCGCGCCGGCGAACGTGTCGATCAGGCCATCGCCCGCGTGCTGACGCGGCAGGCGGCCAGCGGTGCATTCGGCCTGTGGTCGCCCGAAAACGGCGATGACTGGCTGAACGCCTATGTCACCGACTTCCTGTCGCGGGCGCGTGCGGCCGGTCATGACGTGCCTGATCAGGCCTTCCGCATGGCGCTGGACCGGCTGCGCAACTCGGTCAACTATGCCGCCGATTTCGACGCGGACAGCAATGGCGGCGGGGAATCGCTGGCCTATGCGCTGATGGTCCTGGCCCGCGAGGGCGCCGTGCCGGTCGGTGATCTGCGCTACTATGCCGATGTGAAAGGGGCCGAGTTCGGCACCCCGCTGGCGGCCGCGCAACTGGGTGCGGCGCTGGCCATGTATGGCGATCAGCGCCGGGCGGATGCGATGTTCCGCCATGCCAGCGACATGCTGAACCCGGCGGGCGAGGAGGCCTATACCTATCGCGACGATTATGGCACGCGGCTGCGCGACCTTGCGGGGGTGCTGTCGCTGGCCTCGGCTTCGGGCACGCAGGTTATGTCGCTGGACGGGTTGGGCGACAGCCTGGCCCGCGCGCTGAACGGGCAGACCCTGTCCCCGCAAGAGGCCGTCTGGTCCCTGATGGCGGCGGGGCAACTGGCCGCCGGCGATGGCGGGCGCGGCTTTACGCTGAACGGCGAGCCGCTGGATGGCCGGCTGATCCGCGACGTGACCGGCGATGGCGAAGCGGTGATCCATAACGGATCTGGCCGGGAAGAGTTGGTGACCGTGACCCTGACCGGGGTGCCCGCAACGCCGGAACCGGCGGGCGGCAAGGGCTATACCATCACGCGGGAATATTACACGCATGATGGCGCGGTGGCCGATCCCTCGATGGTGGCGCAGGGCGACCGGCTGGTCGCGGTGCTGACGGTGAGCCCGCATCAGGCCGGTGGTGGCCGGCTGATCATCGACGACCCGCTGCCTGCCGGGTTCGAGATCGAAAACCCGCATCTGATCCGGCAGGGCGACAATACCGCGCTGGACTGGCTGGACGCGCTGAGCGATGTCGAGGCGTCCGAGTTCCGCGATGACCGTTTCATCACGGCGGTCGACTGGCATTCGGATGACAGCTTCCGGCTGGCCTATAACATCCGGGTGATCACGCCGGGCAGCTTTGCCCATCCGGCGGCCAGCGTGATGGACATGTATCGCCCCGACTGGCGCGCATGGACGGATGCCGGTCGCGTCGCCGTGACCGAATAATCATGGGCTGGCTGCGGCGGCATGGGCTGTTCGCGGTGGCGGCGGCGCTGCTGGTCACCGCTGCCGCCCGCGACCAGTTGGATGACTGGGTCGCCCGGACCCAGCTGCCGCCGCTGGTCGTTGCCACCGGCGCCGAGGTGGTGGCGCGCGATGGCAGCCTGCTGCGCGCCTTTGCCGTGGCCGACGGGCGCTGGCGGCTGGAACCGGGGCCGGTCGATCCGGCCTTTGTCGACATGCTGCTGACCTATGAGGATCACCGTTTCTGGCGGCATTCCGGGGTGGACGGGCTGGCGCTGATCCGCGCCGCCGGGCAATCGGTGCTGGCCGGGCGCGTGGTCTCGGGCGGCTCGACACTGACGATGCAGGTCGCGCGGCTGCTGGAGGAAGGCCCGACCGGCCAATGGGGCGGTAAACTTCGCCAGATGCGCGTCGCGCTGGCGCTGGAGCGGCGCCTGGACAAGCAGCAGATCCTGGATCTTTATCTGCGGCTTGCGCCCTATGGCGGCAATCTGGAGGGCGTCCGTGCCGCCAGCCTGTCCTGGTTCGGAAAGGAGCCGCGCCGCCTGACCCCGGCGGAATCGGCACTGCTGGTCGCCCTGCCGCAATCGCCCGCCGCCCGGCAGCCCGACCGCAACCCCGGCAATGCCATGGCGGCGCGGCGCCGGGTGCTGGATCGCGCGCTGGCCGCCGGCCTTCTGGATACCGAACAGGCGCAGGGCGCGAACTCGACCGCTCTGCCCATGACCCGCCGCCCCTTTCCGGCGCTGGCCCCGCATCTGACCGCGCGCCTGCATCGCGAAAGTCCCGAGGCGCTGCGCATCGCCACCACCATCGACGCCGGCCTGCAACGCGCGGCCGAGGCGCTGGCCCGCCGCGCCGTTGCCGGCCAGACCGCGCAGATCACCGTCGCCATGCTGCTGGCCGATCATCGGACGGGCGAAATTCTGGCCCAGGTCGATGGCGCCGAATGGACCAATACTGCACGGGCCGGCTTTGTCGAGATGTCGGGCGCGCTGCGGTCGCCCGGATCGACGCTGAAGCCTTTTGTCTATGGGCTGGCCTTCGATCAGGGGCTGGCCCATCCCGAAACGCTGATCGAGGATCGCCCCGTCGCCTTTGGCGCCTATGCGCCGCAGAATTTCGACCGGCGGTTTCAGGGCACGGTGACGGTGGCCAATGCGCTGCTGGCATCACTGAACATTCCGGTGGTGCGGCTGGCCGATGCGCTTGGCCCCGCGCGGCTGATCGCAGCGCTGGACCGGGCCGGCGCGCCGCTGGTGGTGCCGGGTGGGCAACCGGGACTGGCGGTTGCTCTCGGCGGGGCGGGCATCAGCCTTGGCGGGCTGGTGCAGGCCTATGCCGGTCTGGCCGAGGGCGGGATTGCCGTAACCCTGTCGCCACTGCCGGAACGAGGCGGTTCGACCGGGCGCCGGTTCATGGGCGATGTGGCGGCCTGGCAGGTCGGGCATATCCTGTCGCAGATGCCGCCCCCGCCCGGTGCGGTGCCCGGCCGCATCGCCTATAAGACCGGCACCAGCTATGGCCATCGCGACGCGCTGGCTGTCGGGTTCGACGGTGCCCATGTGGGCGGGGTCTGGATGGGCCGGGCCGATGGCACGCCGGTGCCGGGCGCCTTTGGCGGTGATCTGGCCGCGCCGCTGCTGTTCGAACTGTTCGACCGCGCCCGCGCCGGCGGCACGCCCCTGCCACCGCCGCCGTCCTCGACCCTGATTTTGCCCAATGCCCGCCTGCCCGAACCACTGCGCCGGTTCCGCCCGCCGGGCGAGGCGCTTGCCGAACGCGCCCCGGACGCGCCCGAAATGGCCTTTCCACCCGAGGGTGCGCGGATCGAGACGCCCGACGGGCGGCTGGTGGTCAAGGTTCGCAACGGCGTGCCGCCCTTTACCTGGCTGGCCGACGGCCGCCCTGTGGCCATCGCCCGCCACGAATCGGCGATCGAGCTGGACCTGCCCGAAACCGGGCTGGTGCGTCTCTCGGTCATTGACGTGCAGGGTCGTGCAGATTCGGTAAACGTGGTATTGCAGCGATAGTCGGAACCGAAATGCCGGATTGCCGTACTGACTGAAAAACACGGGTTGACTCATAAATTGGAACGTTCTAATAAAAATTGGAACGATCCATTGCCGGGAGAGATGCGATGCGCTGGGGTTTGGTCGGGGCCAGCAACATAGCGGCCGAACACATGATCGGCGCGATGCGTGCCACGGGCGGCAATGTCCGCTCGGTTCTCAGTTCCAGTGCGGATCGGGCGCGGGACTATGCCGCGCAGAACGGCATTGAAACGGGATACAGCGATCTGGCACAGATGCTGGCCGATCCTGAACTGGACGCGGTCTATATCTCGACCACCAATGAAAAGCACTTCCCGCAGGCGATGGCAGCCATCGCAGCGGGCAAGCATGTGCTTTGCGAAAAGCCGCTGGCGATGTCGGTGGCCGACGCCGTCACAATGGTGCGTGTGGCGCGGGGTGCTGGGCTGGTCTTTGCCACCAACCACCACCTGCGCAACGCGGGCAGCCATCTGGCGATTCGCGACCTGATCGCCTCGGGCCGCATCGGCACGGTGCTGAGCGTACGGGTCTTTCACGCGGTCCACCTGCCGCCGCATCTGCAAGGCTGGCGCATCGACAATCCGGCGGCGGGCGGCGGGGTCATTCCCGACATCACCGTCCATGATGCCGATACCGTGCGCTTCCATCTGGGCGAGGATCCGGTTTCTGTCGTGGCCATGTCGGCGTCATCAGGCATGGGTCAGGGCGTCGAGGACAGCGTCATGTCGGTCTGGGCCATGCCATCAGGCGCGCAGGTGATGGCGCATGAAAGTTTCACACATCAATTCGCGGGAACGGGGATCGAGATCCACGGCACCGAGGGGTCGATCTTCGCGCAAGGCGTGATGACCCAGCAGCCCGTGGGCCAGATCGAACTGGTCACCGAGGCCGGCCGCGAAGCCGTCAGCTATTCCAACCACAATCTATATGAACGCGCGGTCGGCCTGTTCACCGATGCCGTTTCGGGCAATGCCAGCCCGTCGGCCGATGGCCGTGATGGTGTCGCCTCGCTGGCCGTGGCGCAGGCCGTGGCACGGGCCGCACAGACCGGCCAAAGAACTGATGTCGACTATGGGGGTCTGTAAGATGGGCAAGATCGTTTCTGCGGCCGAGGCCGTTTCGCGCATTCAGGACGGCGCCGTTGTGACGGTTTCCTCGTCCTCGGCGCTTGGCTGCCCGGATGCGGTGCTGAAGGCCCTTGGCGCGCGTTTCGATGCCGAGGGGCATCCGCGCGGCCTGACCACGCTGCACCCCATCGCGGCGGGGGACATGTATGGCGTGAAGGGCGTCGATCACATCGCCAAGGATGGGCTGCTGAGCCGGATTCTGGGCGGGTCATACCCTTCGGGTCCGTCCTCGCTGGAGATGCCGGAAATCTGGAAGATGGTCGTGGAAAACCGCGTCCTCGCCTATAACGTGCCCTCGGGGATCATGTTCGACATGCATCGCGACGTGGCCGCGCGCCGGCCCGGCGTGCTGACCCGCGTGGGGCTGGATACCTTTGTCGATCCGATCCGGCAGGGCTGTGCGATGAACGATGTCGCCGCCGCCGAACCGATTGTTTTCCGGCAGGAATTCGCGGGTCAGACCTGGCTGCATTTCCCCAATATCGTGCCGGATGTGGCCATCATCCGCGCCACCACGGCGGATGAGGCAGGCAACCTGACCTATGAACACGAGGGCGCCTATCTGGGCGGTCTGGATCAGGCGATTGCGACCCGCAATCATGGCGGGCTGGTCATCGCGCAGGTCAAGCGGGTGACGGCGGCAGGCAGCTTGCGCCCCCATGACGTGCATGTGCCGGGCCATCTGGTCGATCTGGTCGTCGTCGCGCCCGATCAGCGCCAGACCACCGAAACCGATTACGACCCCGCCATCAGCGGCCAGATCATGCGTCCGTGGAGCAGCTTTTCGCTGGCCGAACATGGCGTCGAAAAGATCATCGCCCGCCGCGCCGCGCTGGAGCTGCGCCGTGGCCAGACCGCGAACCTTGGCTTTGGCATTTCCGCCATGGTGCCGCGCATCCTGCTGGAGGCGGGTGAGGAGCAGGCCGTGACCTGGGCCATCGAACAGGGCGCGGTGGGCGGCATGCCGCTGACCGGCTTTGCCTTTGGCTGCGCGTCCAACGCCTATGGTTTCGTGCCCTCGCCCAACCAGTTCAGCTATTTCCAGGGCGGCGGGTTTGACATGTCGTTCCTGTCGTTTCTGGAAGTGGATGTTCAGGGGAACGTCAATGTCTCGAAACTAGGCAAGAAGCCCTATCTGACGGCGGGCTGCGGCGGGTTCGTGGATATCACCGCGAATGCGAAGAAGATCGTCTTTTCGGGCTTCTTCGAGGCTGCGGCGGAATTCGATCTGTCAGCCGACGGCTTGCGCATCAGCAAACCGGGCAAGTTCACCAAGATGGTGGATGAGGTCGAGCACGTCACTTTCTCGGGCCGCCGTGCGGTCGAGACGGGGCAGGACATTCTGTATATCACCGAACGCTGCGTGATCCGGCTGACGCCCGAGGGGCTGGTTGCCACCGAAATCATGCCGGGGATCGAGCCGCAGCGCGATATCGTCGCCGCCTCGCAGGGTCGGGTAAAGCTGGCGGAAAACGCCTCGGTGATGCCGAAATCGCTGCTGGCCGAAGGGCCGATGGAGCTGGCGCTGTGAGTGCGGTTCACCTGACGGTTGACGGTGGTATTGCCACCTTGCGGCTGGACAATCCGGGCAAGCTGAATGCCTTCACGCCGGATATGCTGGCCGAACTGGCCGCCCATTGCGATACGCTGGACCGCGATGATGCGGTGCGCGCGGTGCTGCTGACCTCGGAAGGTGAGCGGGCCTTTTGTGCGGGCGCGGATATCAAGGCATGGGCCGGCTATGCCCCCGCCGAATTCGCCCGCATCTGGGTGCGCGAAGGGCATCGCATCTTTGACCGGCTGGCGCGGCTGTCCAAGCCGACGATTGCCGTCATTCAGGCCCATGCCTTTGGCGGCGGGCTGGAGCTGGCCTCGGCCTGCGATATCCGGGTGATGGCGCCGGGGGCCACGCTGGCGCTGCCCGAGTCGCAGGTCGGCATCGTGCCGGGCTGGTCTGGAACGCAGCGGCTGGCACGGTTGCTGCCAGAGCCGGTGCTGAAGGAAATGGCGCTGTTCGGGCGCAGGCTGTCGGCTGATCGCGCGCTGGCCTGCGGCTTTGTGGCCGAGATTGCCTCGGACCCGCTGGCCACCGCCAGCGAGATCGCGGCCAAGCTGCTGACCACCTCGCCCCGCGCCACCGAGGTCGCGAAATACATGATCCACGCCGCCGTTGGCGAGGATCGCGATGCCATGATCGAGGCGCTTGGGTCGGGCATGATCGCCGCCAGCGCCGACAAGGCCGAGGGCGTTGCCGCCTTTGCCGAGAAACGCAAACCCGTCTTTCCGGGGAAATGACCGATGAATGACCTGACCCTGATCGCCGCCACCGGCGCGGAACTGCCCGCCCCCTTCAAGGGCCGCCACCTGATCGACGGCGCATGGCTGGGCAGCGCGGATGGCGCAACCTTTGACCGTATCTCGCCCGCGCATGGGGTGCTGGTCAGCCGTTCCGCCAAGGGCGGCGAGGCGGAAACCCTTGCGGCCATCGCCGCCGCCCGCGCCGCCTTTGACAAGGGCGATTGGGCGTTTTCATCGGGCAAGGACCGCGCCGCGATCCTGAACCGCGTGGCCGACCTGATCGACCGCGAGCGTGAGCGGATCGCCCGGATCGAGGTGCTGGAATCCGGCAAGCCCATCGCGCAGGCGAGGGGCGAGATCGAGGGCGCTGCCGATATCTGGCGCTATGCCGCCGCATTGGCGCGGATGATCCACGGCGACAGCGCGAATTCCTTGGGCGCCGACATGCTGGGGCTGGTGCTGAAGGAACCGATCGGCGTGGCGGCGATGATCACGCCGTGGAATTTCCCCTTCCTGATCGTCAGCCAGAAACTGCCCTTCGCGCTGGCCGCTGGCTGCACGGCGGTTGTCAAACCCTCGGAAATGACGCCCTCGACTACGGTCATCCTTGGCGAATTGCTGCAAGAGGCCGGTCTGCCTGCCGGGGTCTGCAATATCGTGCTGGGCTATGGCGATCCGGTGGGGGCGATCATGTCCAGCCATCCCGATGTGGATATGGTCAGCTTCACCGGCTCGACCGGGGTGGGCAAGCGCATCGTCGCGGCGGCCGCAGGCACGCTGAAAAAGGTGTCGCTGGAACTGGGGGGCAAGAACCCTCAGGTCATCTTCCCCGATGCCGATCTGGATGCGGCGGCGGATGCGATCACCTTTGGTATCTATTTCAACGCCGGTGAGTGCTGCAATTCCGGCAGCCGCATCATCGTGCATGAGGACGTGGCCGAGGCGCTGACCGCCCGCATCGCCGAACTGTCGCGCAAGGTGCCCTTCGGCGATCCGCTCAGCGATGCCACGCAGGTCGGCGCGATCATTTCCGATGATCATCTGGCCAAGATCGACGGCTATGTGAAGGGCGCGCAGGCGGCGGGGGCCAAGGTCGTCATCGGCGGCGGCGTGCTGGCCGTGCCGGCGATGGAGGCGGGGCGCTTCTATCAGCCGACCGTGGTCAGCGGCGTCACGCCCGACATGGCCATCGCGCGCGAGGAAGTCTTCGGCCCGGTCCTGTCGGTCCTGACCTTCCGCACCGAAGCCGAGGCGATCCAACTGGCCAATGACGCGTCCTTCGGCCTGTCCGCCGGCGTCTGGAGCCGCGATGTCCATACCTGCCTGAACTTTGCCCGCCGGGTGCGGGCGGGCACGGTCTGGACCAACACCTGGATGGACGGCTTTGCAGAACTGCCCTTTGGCGGCGTCAAGGAAAGCGGGTTGGGCCGGGAATTGGGCCGTTTCGGGATCGAGGAATATCTGGAACTGAAAACCGTGCAGATGCGTGTCGCCCGTGGCCGCAATAACTGGGTCCGGGGATGAAACCGGCCCGCGCCTTACCGGAAATCTGGCAAGGGGGGCAGCAGCACTTGCAGCTTGCCCGCATCCTCGCCCGCCATGGAACGCAGCAGCGTTTCGCCCATGGCGCGTCCGGTCAAGCGCAGATCCTCGTGGAAGGTGTCAAAGCGCGGGCGCATCAGGTCGATGACACGACCGGCGCGCTTGGCCACCACGTCGATGTCGCGGCCGACGACAAGACCCTGATCCTCGATGGCGGCCATGGCGATCATCGCCGCGATCTCGCCCACGCAGACGATGCCATCGGGCCGGTCGGGCTGGCTGATGCGGCGGTGCATCCAGGCCAGGGATTCATCCTGCGGGCTGTCCAGATGAATGTCGCCGGGGATCTCGCAATCGGCACCCGCCTTGCGCGCCGCATCGACAGCACCCCAACGCAGGTGCTGGGCAAAGGAATACTTGTCGGGCGGCAGCACGATCAGCAAGCGGCGGCGCCCCTTGGACAAAAGCCGCTCGACCGCCTGGCGGGCAAAAGCCTCGTTGTCGAAATCCACGAAAGGATGCGGGGTCGTGAATTCGGTGCGCCCGTGGCAGACAAAGGGAAAGCCCTGCTCGGTCAGAAAGCGGACACGGGGATCGAACAGCTCGGTCCGGTTGAAGATCACGCCGTCGCCCAAACGGCCCTCGACGATCTGACGGATGCTGGTCAGCCGGTCGCGTTCAAGGATGTCTGGAAACAGGGTCACGGAATAGCCGGTCCCGGCCAGCGCCTCGCTGAGGCCGCCAATCATCTCATGCGTGAAGCTGAGAAATTCGTGGTCGAGGTTCAGCAGCAGCTGCACGACCTTGGTGCGCCCGGTGCGCAGCCTTTGCGCCGCGCGGTCGGGCACATAGCCAAGGCGCGTCGCGGTTTCGGCCACCAGCGCGCGCGTGCTGGCGGCGATTCGCGGATCGTTGGACAGCGCCCGCGACACGGTTGTAACGGCCAGCCCCGTTTCCGCAGCGATCGTTCGCAGCGTGATCCGGGTTCGGGTCGCGGAAGGAAGGGACGCTTCGGGCAGGGTGGACCTCTGACTGGTTGCCGAATCGAGGTTACGTCAGGAATGTGCAACGATACAACAATTTTCCTTCGCCGCGGCGCAGCGACGGATAACCCTGCAATCATTAAACTTTCCGTGCTGCGATGGCGAAAAGTTTTTTGTTGACGAGTCGGTGGATTATAACGTTTTAATCTGGCATGCCCCGAGGAGACGGGGTTGATATAACCGGGAGGAGCAAGATGAAATTCTTCGGTAAGGCCGGCGTATCGGCCATGGCATTGACGATGGCCCTGGCCGCGACCGCGCAGGCAGAGGATGTCGAGGTGCTGCACTGGTGGACGGCCGGCGGCGAGGCAGCGGCGCTGAACGTGCTGAAAGACGACCTGCAAGCCCAGGGGATCGGCTGGCTGGATATGCCGGTGGCCGGCGGCGGCGGCGAAGCGGCGATGACCGCGCTGCGCGCCCGTGTCACGGCTGGCGATGCGCCGACCGCTGTGCAGATGCTGGGCTTTGACATTCTGGACTGGGCGAACCAGCCCGACGTTCTGGCCGATCTCAGCGCCGTCGCCACGGCCGAGAACTGGGATGCGGTGATCCCTGCGGCGATCCAGAAATTCAGCAAGCCGAACGGCACCTGGATCGCGGCGCCCGTGAACGTGCATTCGACCAACTGGGTCTGGGCCAACAAGGCCGTCCTGGACGAGCTGGGCATCGCCGAGCCGACCACCTGGGACGAATTCATCGCGGCCCTTCAGACGGCCAAGGATGCCGGCAAGGTCGCGTTGGCCCATGGCGGCCAGCCCTGGCAGGAGGCCACGATCTTTGACAGCGCCGTGCTGGCGACGGGTGGTGCCGAGTTCTATCAGAAGTCCATGATCGACCTCGACCCCGAGGCGCTTGGCAGCGAACAGATGGTGCAGGCCTTTGACAAGATGGCCCAGATGCGCAGCTTCGTGGACGACAACTTCTCGGGTCGCGACTGGAACCTGGCCTCGGCCATGGTGATCAATGGCGAGGCCGCCTTTCAGATCATGGGCGATTGGGCCAAGGGCGAGTTCATCAATGCCGGCAAGGTTCCGGGCACCGACTTCCTGTGCTTCCGCGTGCCGGGCACCGAAGGCAACGTGACCTTCAACAGCGACCAGTTCGTGATGTTCAAGCAGGCCGAAGATGCCGCCGCCACGGCGCAGAACGCCATGGCGACCGCGATTGAATCGCCGGCCTTCCAGATTGCCTTCAACAAGGTCAAGGGCTCGGTCCCGGCACGCACCGATGTGCCCAGCGACGAGTTCGACGATTGCGCCAAGAAGGGCATGGAACAGCTGGCCGCCGCCGCCGAGGCAGGCACGCTGCTGGGCTCGATGGGTCATGGCCATGCCAACCCGGCTGCCGTGAAGAACGCGATGTATGATGTCATCACCGCCCATTTCAACGGCGAATATGACAGCGCCACCGCCGCGGAAGAGCTGGTGGCCGCGGTCGAGGCCGCGCAGTAGACCCGACAAATCCGGGGTCGCCCAGGCGGCGACCCCGGAGCTTACCCTGCCCCTGACCGGAAGGCGCCGCGTGGCTTTGCCGCGCCGTAAACCTTCACCCATTGATGGGAGGCTTCAATGGCTACGGCTCGACAGACGGCCGATATCGACCTGCGCACGCGACTTCAGGACTGGCTGCCCAAACTGGTGCTGTCGCCCTCGGTCGCGGCGATCCTGGTCTTTGTCTATGGCTTCATCGCCTATACGATCTATCTGTCCTTCACGGGCAGCAAGATGCTGCCCAGCTATGATCTGGTGGGCTTCGACAATTACGCCACGCTGTTCGGCCTGTCGGCATGGAGCACGGCGCTGATCAACCTGTCGATCTTTGCCAGCCTTTACATCATCATCTGCATGGCCATCGGCCTGCTGCTGGCGATTTTTCTGGACCAGAAGATCCGGGGCGAGGGCCTGCTGCGCCCGATCTATCTGTATCCGATGGCCCTGTCCTTCATCGTGACCGGGACGGCGTGGAAATGGTTCCTGGACCCCGGCATCGGGCTGGAACACACCATGCATCTGTGGGGTTGGGAAAGCTTCAAGTTCGGCTGGATCAAGGATCGCAACATGGCGATCTATACGCTGGTGATTGCCGCCGTCTGGCAATCCTCGGGCTTCGTGATGGCGATGTTTCTGGCCGGCCTGCGCGGCATCGACAACGAGATGCTGAAGGCCGCGCAGATCGACGGCGCCTCGAACTGGCAGCTTTACCGGCGCATTGTCATTCCGCTGCTGCGGCCCGCCTTCATGTCGGCTTTCGTGATTTTGGCGCATCTGGCCATCAAATCCTATGACCTTGTGATCGCCCTGACCGGCGGCGGCCCCGGCCGCGCGACCGAGCTGCCGGCGACCTTCATGTATTCCTATACCTTCACCCGCAACCAGATGGGCGTGGGCGCATCCAGCGCCGTGATCATGCTGATGGGCGTGGCCGCGATCATGGTCCCCTACATCTATGCCGAACTGAAGGAGAAGAAGTGATGTCTGCTGCGACGCAAGACACGGCCGTCCGCACCGGCCGCATCACCCGGACCTTCATCTATGTGGTCCTCATCTTCTTTGCGCTGTTCTATCTGCTGCCCTTCTTCATCATGATGATCAACAGCCTTAAACCGCTGTCCGAGATCACTGCGGGCAATATGATGGCGCTGCCGAAGGAACCCACGCTGGCCCCCTGGGGCGCGGCATGGTCGACAGCCCAGATCGGGGTCGAGGCGACCGGGCTGAAGCCCTATTTCCTGAACTCGATCCTGATGGTCGTGCCGGCGGTTGCCATCTCGACCGTTCTGGGGGCGCTGAACGGCTATATCCTGACCAAGTGGCGCTTTCGCGGTGACACGGTGCTGTTCGGGCTGATGCTGTTTTCCTGCTTCATCCCCTTCCAGATCGTGCTGATCCCGATGGCGCGCATCCTTGGCATGCTGGGTCTTGCCGGTTCGGTGCAGGGGCTGATCCTTGTCCACGTCGTCTATGGCATCGGCTTCGCCACGCTGTATTTCCGCAACTACTATGCGGCTTTCCCGACCGAGCTGGTGAAATCCGCCATGATCGACGGCGCCGGTTTCTTCCGCATCTTCTGGCGGATCATGCTGCCGGTTTCCGGCCCGATTGCCGTTGTCTGCATCATCTGGCAGTTCACGAATATCTGGAACGACTTCCTGTTCGGCGTGTCCTTCGGCGGGCTGAACGCGCAGCCGGTAACCGTGGCGCTGAACAACCTCGTGCAGTCCTCAACCGGGGTCAAGGAGTACAACGTCCATTTCGCGGCCGCGATCCTGGCCGCCCTGCCCACCCTTCTCGTTTACATCGTCGCGGGCCGCTATTTCGTGCGCGGTCTGATGGCTGGCTCGGTCAAAGGATAATCTCATGAGCTTTCTCAACATCGACAATGTGACCAAATCCTATGGCAACGTCGAAGTGCTGCACCGCGTCGACATCGACGTGCAAGAGGGCGAGTTTCTGGTGCTGGTCGGCCCTTCGGGTTGCGGCAAATCCACGCTGCTGAACATGATCGCCGGTCTGGAAAACATCACCGGCGGCACCATCTCGATCAATAACCGGGTGGTGAACGACGTGCATCCGTCCAAGCGCAACATCGCGATGGTGTTCCAAAGCTATGCGCTGTACCCGAACATGACCGTCGGCCAGAACATGACCTTCGGGATGGAGATGCACGGCATTCCGAAACCCGAACGCGAACGCAAGCTGGCCGATGTGGCCAAGCTGTTGCAGATCACCCCCTTGCTGGACCGCAAGCCGGGCCAGTTGTCAGGCGGCCAGCGGCAGCGTGTGGCGATGGGCCGGGCATTGGTGCGCGATCCCGACGTGTTCCTGTTTGACGAGCCGCTGTCCAACCTGGACGCCAAGCTGCGCGTCGACATGCGCACGGAAATCAAGAAACTGCATCAGAAGCTGGGCACCACCATCGTCTATGTGACCCATGACCAGATCGAGGCGCTGACCCTGTCGACCCGCATCGCGGTGATGAACAAGGGCTATGTGCAGCAGCTGGGCACGCCCAAGGAAATCTATGACGACCCCGCAAACATGTTCGTGGCCAGCTTCATGGGCAGCCCGTCGATGAACCTGCTGCCCGCCAGGCTGGTCGAGGATAACGGCCAGCTTGCGGCCGAACTGACCGATGCCGGCGGCACGGGGCTGCGGCTGCGACTGTCGCAGGACGGGCAGGGCCTTCGGTCGCATCTGGGCAAGGATGTGATCCTTGGCGTCCGCCCCGAAGCGATCACCGATGCCGAAGGCGCCGACAAGCGCGCACAGAACCTGCAAATTCTGCGCAACGAGGTGTCGGTGACCGAGCCGGCAGGTTCGGATACCTTTGTCACCATGTCGCTGTCGGGCAAGGATTGCGTGGCCCGGATGCGCGCCGACGCCGAGGCGCGCCCGCATGAAGTGTTCGAGTTCACCGTGAACATGGACAAGGCCGTGCTGTTCGATCCGCAGACAGAAGAAAGGATCGACCGCTGATGCAGCCCGATGTGATCATCATTGGCTCGGGCATGGGCGGGGCGACTGTGGCGGCGGCGCTTGCCCCATCCGGTCGCCGCATCCTTGTGATCGAGCGTGGCGAAAGGCTGGCCGACAGCCCGGCCGCGCGCGATCCGGTGGCGATTTTTCGCGACGGCCGCTTTCGCCCGGATGAACAATGGCTGGACGGGCAAGGCCAGCCCTTCAACCCCGGCAATTACTATAATGTCGGCGGCAATACGAAATTCTACGGCGCGGTTCTGATCCGCTATCGCGCCGAGGATTTTCGCCCCATTACCCATCTGGGCGGCACCACGCCCGGCTGGCCCGTCACCTATGACGAGTTCGAGCCGTGGTACAGCCGCGCCGAGACGATGTTTCAGTTGCGCGGTCAGCTGGGCGAGGATCCGACCGAACCGCCGCATTCCGCCCCCTACCCGCATCCGCCCGTGCCCGACGAACCCGAGATCGCCGATCTGCGGAGGCGGTTGCAGTCGGTTGGGCTGCATCCGTCCAGCCTGCCGCTTGGTGTCGATATTGACCGCTGGCTGTCCCACGGCCAGACGCCATGGGACGCCTTCCCCAACACCACGGGCGGCAAGATGGATGCCGAGACGGTTTCGCTTGCCTTGGCATTGGAACGTTCTAATGTCGAATTGATGACGGGAACGCGGGTGGAAAGACTGGTGGCGGGCGATTCGGGGCAGATCACGGGCGTTGTCGTCACCCGCAATGGCACCACCCAGACGCTGAGCGCGCCGGTCGTTGTGCTTGCGGCAGGGGCGGTGAACTCGGCCGCGATCCTGCTTGGGTCGGCCGATGCCGCGCGGCCGGCGGGGCTGGCCAATGGCTCGGATCAGGTCGGGCGGAATTTCATGAACCACAACTGTTCTGCGGTGCTGGCGATCCATCCGTTCCGCAAGAACCGGACCGTCTATCAAAAGACCTTGCAGGTGAACGATTTCTATCTGTCGGGCGGCCCGGATGATCGGCCGCTTGGCAATATTCAGCTGCTGGGCCGCATATCGGGGCCGATCCTGTCGGCGACGGCGGGATTGCCCGGCTGGCTGGCGGGACCGATCGCGGACCGGGCCATTGACCTTTATGCCATGTCAGAGGATCTGCCCGATCCCGAAAGCCGCGTCAGCCTGAAGGACGGTCAGATCGTGCTGGACTGGAAGCGTTCCAACTGGGCCACGCATGAGGCGCTGGTGGCAAAGCTGAAACAGGTGCTGCGCAAGGCGGGCTTTCCCATCGTGCTGTCGAAACCCTTCGACCGCCGCACACCCTCGCATCAATGCGGCACGGCGCGGATGGGCAATGACCCGACGACAAGCGTGGTCGATACATGGGGCCAAAGCCACGATCATCCCAATCTGTTCATCGCGGATGCAGGCGTGCTGCCGACCTCGGCAGCGGTAAACCCGGCGCTGACGGTCGCGGCCCATGCGCTGCGCGTGGCCGACCGGATCGAGCGAAAGGTATGGCGATCATGACCAGGGTTGCGCTGATTACCGGCGGCCAGCAGGGCATCGGGCTGGGCATTGCACAGGCGCTGGCGGGCGCTGGTTTTACCCCGGTTATCGCGGCTGAACGCCCGGCGGATGACCCTGCCGTGGTGGCGGCGCTGGCATCGCTTGGCGCGGGCGCACGCTATTTCCGGCACGATCTGGCGCAGGTTGAAGCGGTTCCCGCGCTGCTGGACCGGATCGAGGGCGATCTGGGGCCGGTGACAACGCTGGTTCAGAATGCCGGCGTCCCGGCGCGCATCCGGGGCGACATGTTGGACCTGACGCCCGAGAATTTCGATTTCGCCACCGATATCAACCTGCGCGGCGCGTTCTTTCTGGCGCAGCAGGTGGCGCGGCGAATGATGGCTGCGCCAGCCAGTGCCTATCGCGCGATCATCTTCATCACCTCGGTCAGCGCCCAGATGGTTTCGGTCGAGAGGGCGGAATATTGCATATCGAAAGCCGCCGCCTCGATGATGGCACAGTTGTTTGCGGTGCGGCTGGCGGGCGAAGGCATCGGTGTGTTCGAACTGCGTCCCGGCATCATCCAGACCGCGATGACCGCCGGCGTTCAGGATAAATATACCGCGCTGATCGAAGGCGGGCTGGTTCCAGCTTCGCGTTGGGGTCAGCCGGCCGATATCGCGCAGGTCGTTGTGCCGCTGGCCGAGGGCCGCATGAGTTTTGCCAATGGCGCCGTGATCCCGGTGGATGGCGGCCTGTCCATTCCAAGGCTGTGAGGGGGCGATGACGCAGGATTACGATTTCATCATCATCGGTGGCGGCAGCGCGGGCTGTGTGCTGGCCGCGCGTCTGACGGAAAATCCCGATGCCCGCGTGCTGCTGTTGGAAGCCGGGGGCCGCGACTGGCATCCGTTCTACAAGATGCCCGCCGGTTTCGCGAAGATGACCAAGGGCATCGGCAGCTGGGGCTGGAACTCTGTCCCGCAGCGCCACATGAACGACATGGTGATCCGGTTCACGCAGGCACGGGTGCTGGGCGGCGGATCGTCGATCAATGCCCAGATCTATACCCGCGGCAACGCGCTGGATTATGACGAATGGCGGCAGATGGGCTGCACTGGCTGGTCCTATGAGGAGGTTCTGCCCTATTTCCGCAAATCCGAGGATAACGACACCTATAACGACCGCTATCATGGGCAGGGCGGCCCGCTTGGCGTGTCGAAGCCGGCGGCGCCTTTGCCGATCTGCGACGCCTATTTCCGCGCGGCGGGGCAGCTTGGCATCCCTTTCAACGCCGATATGACGGGCGAGACGCAGGACGGCGTGGGTTTTTATCAGCTGACCCAGAAGCATGCGCGGCGGTCATCAACCTCAGTCGCCTTTCTGGATCCGGCGCGAGGTCGGCCGAACCTCACCGTCCGGTCGGGCGCGCAGGTGCTTCGCATCGTGGTCGAGGGCGGGCGTGCCGTCGGCGTCGAACTGGCCAGCGGCAACGGGACAGAGATCATTCACGTCACCGCCGAGGTGCTGTTGTCATCGGGTGCCATCGGCTCGCCCCGGCTGCTGATGCTGTCGGGCATCGGGCCGGCGGATCACCTGGAATCGGTCGGCGTGCCGCTGTTGCTGGATCAGCCGGGTGTGGGGTCTGATCTGCAAGACCATCTGGACCTGTTCGTCATCGCCGAATGCAGCGGGCCATATACCTATGACCGCTATGCAAAGCCGTGGTGGTCGGCCGTCGCCGGGCTGCAATATCTGCTGACCCGCAAGGGGCCAGTGGCGTCCAGCCTGTTTGAAACCGGCGGATTCTGGTATGCCGAAAAAGACGCGCGTTCGCCCGACATTCAGTTCCACCTTGGCCTTGGCTCGGGGATCGAGGCCGGGGTTGCCGCGATGCCCAATGGCGGGGTCACGCTGAACTCTGCCTATTTGCGGCCCCGGTCGCGCGGCACGGTGCGGCTGGCCAGTGCCGACCCCAAGGCCGCGCCGCTGATCGACCCGAATTACTGGGCCGATCCGCATGATCGCGAAATGTCGATCCGCGGGCTTAAAATGGCGCAAGAGATCATGCAGCAGGATGCACTGAAGCCGATGGTCCTGCGCGAGGTGCTGCCCGGCCCTGATGTGCGGACCGATCAGGATTATTTCGACTATGCCTGCCGCAACGCCAAGACCGACCATCACCCGGCTGGCACCTGCCGCATGGGCAGCGATGAAAGCTCGGTTCTGGACACGCGCCTGCGCCTGCGCGGGATCGAGGGGCTGCGCGTCGTCGATGCCTCGGTCATGCCGCGTCTGGTTTCGTCAAATACCAATGCGCCCACGATCATGATCGCGGAAAAGGCCGCCGACATGATCCGCGCCGATAACGGAGTATGACCCGATGATCCGCCATATCGTCCTGATCCGATTTCGCGCCGACGTGACCGACGCGCAGATCGGCGCGATCTTTTCCCAGTTGGACGGCATTCGGGCGGTGCTGCCCGGAATGGGCCGCTTTTTCGCCGGGCGCAGCGAAAGCCCCGAACAGATAGAGCGCGGCTTCCTGCACGGTTTCACCGTCGATTTCGACAGCTGGGACGCGCTGGCCGCCTATCAGGAACATGCCGAACATCGCCGCGTCGGCGACCAGATCGTTGCCGCAGCCGAAGGCGGGATGGATGGCATCCTTGTCTTTGATCTTCCCGTTGAAGGAACTGACCCATGCTGAACTTGCCGACCTATGAAGGAAAACTGGAACCCTATGCGCTGACAGGCCAGCCGCTGACGCCGCGCGCGCCCCGCGTGCCCCTGACCCGCACCGCCTTTGCCGCCGCCCATGTGGTCAGCGACCCGCTGGCCGAACGCGATCCATGGGTCGGGCGCCCTTCCGTGGATTGGGATAACACCCTTGGTTTTCGCAACTGGCTGTGGGACCAGGGGCTGGGTCTGGCCGAGGCGATGGATACCGCGCAGCGCGGCATGGGCGTCGACTGGCTGACCGCGAAGGAACTGATCGAGCGCACCATGGCCGACGCCAAGGTCCACCCGCTGAAACCGCGCGTGGCCTGTGGTGCGGGCACCGACCACAAGGCGCTGGACGAATTGCGCGACGAGGGTGCGATCATCGCCGCCTATGAAACCCAGATGCAGGCGATCGAGGCCGCCGGCGGGCAGATCATCCTGATGGCCACCCGCGCCCTGCCGGCCATCGGCGCCAGGGCCGATACCTATGCCCGCGTCTATGACCGGCTGTTGTCGCAGGCCAGCCAGCCGGTCATTCTGCATTGGCTGGGCGACATGTTCGATCCGGCGCTGAAGGGTTACTGGGGCAGCACTGATGTGGCCGCCGCATCCGATGCGGTTCTGGCGATCATCAACGCCAACAAGGCCAGGGTCGACGGTATCAAGATCTCGCTTCTGGATCAGGCGCATGAGGAGAGCTTCCGGGCCCGCCTGCCCGAGGGGGTGCGGCTGTATACCGGCGACGATTTCAACTATGCCGCCCTGATCGAGGGCGACGGCACGCATTTTTCGCATGCTTTGCTGGGCGCGTTCACGGCGATTGCCCCGGCTGCCTCGCAGGCGCTGGAGGCGCTGGCACAAGGCGACCTTGGAACGTATCACCAGCTTCTGGCCCCGACGGTCCCCCTGTCGCGAGAGATTTTCAAGGCCCCGACCCGGTTCTACAAGGCCGGAATCGCCTTTCTGGCGTGGCTGAACGGCGCGCAAACGCATTTCATCATGCCGGGGGGCTTCCAGTCCTCGCGTGAAATCACCCATTATGCGCAGGTCTATCGGCTGGCGGATCAGGCGCGGGTGCTGTCGCGCCCGGATCTGGCCGAAAGGCGCATGGGCCAGCTGCTGGCCCTGCACGGCATTGGTGAGGGATAAAGGAACACAATGGCACGACGCCCGACGATCCTGGACGTAGCGGCCCATGCGGGGGTGTCGAAATCCACCGTTTCGCTGGTTCTGAAGAACAGCCCCCAGATCAAGCCCGAAACGACCGATCAGGTGCGCCGATCCATGCAGGCGGTGGGTTATGTCTATAACCGGGCGGCGGCCAATCTGCGATCCAGCACCACGGGGCTGGTCGGGCTGGTCATCAACGACTTGCGCAACCCGTTCTTCACGGAATTTGCAGCCTCGTTCCAGATGTCGCTGTTCTCGCGCGGCTATGCCACGGTGATCTCGAATTCGGGCGAGGAACCCGAGGTGCAGGCAAAGATCATCACCTCGATGATCGAACACGGCGTTTCGGCGCTGGTCATCTCGCCCAGCTATGGCGATGTGACCGCGACCTTCGCCCAGATCGCCACGGCCGGGTTGCCGACCTTGCAGGTGCTGCGTCAGGTCAGCCCCGATACCGGGCAATTCCCCTTTGCCTCGTTCGACTATGGCGATGGCGGTTTGCAGGCCGCCCGTCATCTGGTTCAGACCGGCGCACGGCGCATCGCCTTTGTCGGTGGCCTGCCGGGCCGCCCGATCACCGCCGAGCGGATGCAGGGCTATCTGGACGAGATGCGCCGCATCGGCGCCCAGCCCATTGTGCTGTATGGGCGGCCATCGCGACATAACGGGGCGGCACTGGCCGCCGAGCTTCTGCGCGAACATCCCGATGTCGATGCGGTGATCTGTTTCAACGACCTCGTCTCGCTTGGGATGATGTCGCATCTGGCGCGAACAGGGATCCGGCCGGGTCGCGACATCCGCATCGTCGGCTTTGACGATATCGAGGAAAGCGCGCAGACATGGCCGCCGCTCAGTTCAGTCGCCTGTGACATCACCAGCTTCGGCGAAAAAACCGCGGCGGCGCTGCTGGACTGGCTGACCAAGGGCAAGAAACCACCGCCCGTCCATCGCGAGCCCGTGCGCCTGATCGTGCGCGCGTCAAGTTCAGGAGAAACCGCATGACGACCCTGCCTGCCCTGCTGCTGCGCCAGATGTTCGACCGTGCGGTTCAGGTTGCCGATCCGATGCGCAGCCTTGCCGATTTCCTGCCGCCGCGCCCGCCGGGCCGGGTATTCGTCACCGGCGCCGGCAAGGCCAGCGCCCGCATGGCCGAGGCGGTCGAGGCCGTCTGGGGTCCTTGCGAAGGGCTGGTGATCACCCGCTATGGCTATGCCCGCCCAACAACCGGGATCGAGATCGTCGAGGCCGCCCATCCCGTGCCCGATCAGGCCGGGGTTCAGGCGACCGACCGGATCATTGCCCATCTGTCAGCGCTGGATCAGGACGATTTCGTTCTGGCGCTGATTTCGGGCGGGGCCTCGGCCCTTTTATGCGCGCCGGCGGGCCAGATCACATTGGCCGAAAAACAGGCCGTGAATGCCGCGCTGCTGGCCTCGGGTGCGCCGATTGGCGAGATGAACGTGGTCCGAAAGAACCTCAGCCGGGTCAAGGGTGGCAGGCTGGCGGCGGCGGCCCATCCGGCGCGCATGCTGAGCCTGATGATCTCGGACGTGCCGGGGGACGATCCCTCGCTGATCGGGTCTGGGCCGACCGTGGGCGATACGCGCGGCCCCGATGCGGCGCGGGCGATCCTTGATCGCTGGCAGATTCCCCTGCCCGATTCCGTGCGCGCGGTGCTGCACCAGCCCGGCAGCGTGATTGCGCCCGATGATGCCCGCCTGTCCCAGGTAGAAAACGTGATCTATGCCGCCCCCGCCATGTCGCTGGAGGCCGCCGCCGAACTGGCCCGGCAACAGGGCTTCGCGGTCGATATCCTGGGCGACGCGCTGGAAGGCGAGGCCCGCGATGTCGCGACCGCCCATGCCGCGCTGGCCCGTGCGGCGACGGGGCCGCGCATTCTGCTGTCGGGAGGCGAGTTGACGGTGACCCGGCGTGGCGGCGGCATTGGCGGGCCGAACGCGGAATATGCGCTGGCGCTGGCCATCGCGCTGGACGGGTCACCGGGCATTCACGCCATCGCCTGCGACACGGATGGCGTCGATGGCGCCGCCGAGGTCGCCGGCGCGCTGATCGGCCCGGATACGCTGACGCTGGCGGCGAAGGCCGGTCGTGATCCTGCGGCGGCGCTGCGCGACAATGATGCGCACAGCTTCTTTGCCGCCATCGACAGGCAGGTCGTCACCGGACCGACCCTGACCAATGTGAACGATTTCCGCGCGATCCTGATCGAGGGCTAGGCTTCAGACCACAGGATGACGCGCCCCGCTGTCAGGGGTGTGCGCATGCGCGAAACCGGTCCTGGCAATTCCGAAACGGAATGGGCGGCGCATTCGACGCCGCCCATCTGCTTTGGCCTGGGGCCCTGGACCGATGCGCCCTTGAATGATCAGCGACTGTTGGCTTTGCGCCATGCCGTGAATTCCGGCGCAAATTCGGGCTTGGTCTGCGGGTAAAGGCCGATGATCGGCGTGCCGGCCTTGACCTTCTCGATGACGAAATCCTCATAGGCGGTCATTTCGACTGCCTCATCGGCAACCTCGTCGGCCATATCGGCGGGGATCACGATGACGCAATCCGCGTCGCCAACGATGATGTCGCCTGGAAAGACCGGCGCATCGCCGCAGCCGATGGGTTCGTTAAGCGCGATGGCCTCGTTATTGGTCAGGTTCGTGGGGCTGGAAGGCCGGGTGTGATAGGCCGGCATCTCCAGTTCCGCAATGGTCGCCGCATCACGAAAGCCGCCATCGGTGACCACACCTGCGCCGCCACGCACCATCAGCCGCGTGATCAGGATATCGCCGGCCGAGGCCGCGATGGCCTGCTTGCGGCTATCCATCACCAGAACCGCCCCCGGCGGGCAGGTTTCAATCGCGACGCGCTGTGGATGGTCGGCATTGCGAAACACCGTCATCGGGTTGCGGTCCTCGCGCGCCGGGATATAGCGCAGGGTGAAGGCCGGGCCGACCATGTTCCTGCCCTTCCAGCCGACCGGATGAACGCCCTGAATGACCTGGTTGCGCAGGCCGCGCTTGAACATGACACTGCACAGCGTCGCGACCGACACGCCCATCAGCTTTTCGCGGGTGGCATCATTCATTCTCAGGCTCCTTGCAGGTCATCAGGCAGCACGCCTTCGGGAATGTTCTGGAAGCTGACCGGCCGCAGGAAGCGGCGGATCGCCAGCGTGCCGACAGATGTGGCGCCGAAATTGGTGCTGGCCGGATACGGGCCGCCATGGACCATGGCATCGGCCACCTCGACACCCGTGGGGAAGCCATTGGCCAGAACGCGACCCGCCTTGCGTTCCAGAATCGGCAGCAGCCGCCGGGCCTCGGGCGCGTCCTCGGCATCCATATGAATCGTCGCGGTCAGCTGACCTTCGAAACCCTTGGCCAGATGCTCCATATCGTCGGTGCCGTTTACGCGGATCACCAAGCCAAGCGGGCCGAACACCTCTTCGCCAAGCGCATGATCCTGAAGATAGGTCGCGGCGTCGGTTTCATAGAGGTTCGGATTCGCCTCGCGCCCCGTGCTTTCGGTCGACAGAACCGGGGTCACGCTGTTGCGGCCCTCGAACCGGGCCTGACCGTCGCGATAGGCCTTGGCGATGCCGTTGGTCAGCATGACCTGCGGGCCCACAGCGGCAAGCGCATCCTTGGCCGCCGCGACAAAGGCATCACCATCCGCGCCGGTTTCAATGACCGCGATGCCGGGATTGGTGCAGAACTGGCCTGCGCCCATGGTCAGCGACCCGGCCCAGCCCTTGCCGATTTCGGCCCCGCGCGCCTTTGCCGCATGAGGCAGGATGAACATCGGATTCACGCTGCCCAGTTCCCCAAAGAAGGGGATCGGCTCGGGCCGCGCGGCGCACAGGTCGAACAGCGCCCGCCCGCCACCAAGGCTGCCGGTAAAGCCCACCGCCTTGATCAGCGGATGCTGGACGAGGCTGGTGCCCACATCGCGCTTGCCGCCCTGGATCAGGCTGAACACGCCCTTGGGCATGCCGGTCTTTTCGATGGCGGCATGGATCGCCTCGGCAATGATTTCGCCAGTGCCGGGATGGGCGCTGTGGCCCTTGACCACCACCGGGCAACCGGCGGCAAGTGCAGCCGCCGTGTCGCCGCCGGCGGTCGAAAACGCCAGCGGAAAGTTCGAGGCGCCAAACACCGCGACCGGGCCGATGGGCCGCTGGATCACCCGAAGATCGGGGCGCGGCAGCGGCTGGCGGTCGGGCAGGGCGACATCATGGCGACGGTCCAGATAGGCGCCGTCGCGGATATGCGACGCAAACAGGCGCAGCTGGCCCGTGGTGCGGCCACGCTCGCCCTGCAAGCGGGCCTCGGGCAAACCGGTTTCCTGGCTGCCGATCTGGGTGATCGCCTTGGCGCGGGCCTCGATCTCATCGGCGATGGCGTCAAGGAAGACGGCGCGATCCTCGCGCGAGGTATAGGCATAGGTCCAGAAGGCCTCTTCCGCCGCCTCGCAGGCGCGGTTCACCAGATCGACGGTGCCAACGCTGAACTGATGCACGGGCCCATGGGCCGGCTCGGACGGGAAGGTCTGATCCGACCCGACCCATTCACCGGCGATCAGGTGCTTGCCGTGGGGGGTAAAGCTCATGGGAATGTCCTTTCAGATCAGTTTGTTCGCGACCATGAAGGCACGCATCTGCGCCTGCTGCGCATCGGTCAGCGGCCAGGCCGAGGGCGGCCGTGTCGGCCCGCAATCCATTCCCAATGCCTGAAGTGCCGCCTTGACGCCAGTGACATTGGTGCCGTTCAGCTCTTCTGCGCGGATATCTTCGAAAGCGCGCATCTGGGCGATCAGGCGACGTGCTTCGGCATAATCGCCGGCATCCAGCGCGGCATGAATGGCGACGGAACGTTCCGGCCAGACATTGATCAGACCCGACGTGAACCCCCGCGCGCCAACGGCATAAAGCGCGGGCGCCCAGACCTCGGCCAGACCGCAGACCCAGGTGATCGAGGGATCGCAGGCGGCAATTGCATCGGCCAGCTTCATGGGATTGGGCGTGGCCCATTTCACGCCCTTGACGCCCGGAACCTCGCACAGGGCCTGAATGCCCTTGGTGCCGATGGCGTCGTTGCGCAGATACAGCATGATCGGCAGGCCGGACGCATCCGAGACCGCCTTGACATAATCAACCGTGCCGCGCGGGGCGACAAAGGGGTCGGGCGGCTGATGGATCATCAGCGCCGCCGCGCCAGCATCAGCCGATGCCCGCGCCAGCCGCACCGCGTCACGGATACCACGCCCCACGCCGGCCAGCAGCGGTGCACGGCCGCCAATCATCGCGGCCGTCTCGGCCACCATGGCGCAGGCTTCGTCGGTCGTCAGCGCATAAAATTCGCCGGTATTGCCGTTCACCACCGGCATATGAACGCCTGCCGCGATGGCGCGGTCGATGATCGGCACCAGTTTAGCGGGCGCGATTTCGCCGGCTTCGTCGTAAGGGGTCACCAGAATGCCGGAAATTCCCGACAGCGCCTTGTCCAGATCGTGAGCCATAAGTCCTCTCAGAAAATATCGGGTTCGCCGGCGGCACGACCGAAGCCGCGTTCCAGAAAGTCGAAGTCGCAGCCCTTGTCGGCCTGGGTGACGTGGCGCGAGAACATATAGCCCCAGCCCCGTTCATAGCGCGGTTCCGGCGGGGTCCATGCGGCGCGGCGGCGGGCGATTTCTTCGTCGTCGACCAGCATATCCAACCGGCGATTGGGCAGGTCCAGCCGCACGATGTCGCCGTTTTTCAGCAGCGCCAGCGGCCCGCCGATAAAGCTTTCCGGTGCGACATGCAGCACGCAGGCACCGTAAGACGTGCCCGACATCCGCGCATCGGAAATGCGCAGCATGTCGCGGTGCCCCTGCTTGATCAGCGCCTTGGGAATGGGCAGCATCCCCCATTCGGGAAAGCCCGGCCCGCCCAAGGGGCCGGCATTGCGCAGAACCATGACATGATCGGGCGTGATGTCCAGATTCTCGTCGTCCACGGCCTTTTTCATCTCGGGATAGCTGTCAAAAACCAGCGCCGGACCTTCGTGGACATGGTATTTCGGATCGCAGGCGGCAGGCTTGATGACCGCGCCATCCGGGCACAGGTTGCCGCGCAGCAGTGCCAGCGAACCCTCGGCATAGACCGGGTTCGACAGCGGCCGGATCACGTCATCATTATAGACGACAGCGCCCTCGATCCCTTCGCCCAGGGTCTTTCCGGTGACGGTCAGCGCCGACAGGTCCAGCCGTTCGGTCAGCTGGGTCATCAACGCGCGCAGACCGCCGGCATAGAAGAAATCTTCCATCAGATAATCTTTGCCCGACGGGCGAACGTTGCAGATCATCGGCGTTTCGCGGCCAAGTGCATCCAGCTGGTCCAGCGTCAGATCGACGCCTGCACGCCGCGCCATGGCAATCAGATGAACAACGGCATTGGTCGAACAACCGGTAGCCATCGCGACGATGGCCGCGTTGCGAACTGATGCGGGGTTGACGATCTGATCGGGCGTCAGCCCTTCCCAGACCATGTCCACAATCCGACGACCGCATTCGCTGCCCATGCGCTGATGGCCCGCATCTGCTGCGGGAATCGAGGACGCGCCCGGCAGCGACAGGCCCAAAGCCTCGGTGATCGAGGTCATGGTGCTGGCCGTGCCCATGGTCATGCAGGTGCCGACCGATCGGGCGATGCCACCCTGGATACCCAGCCATTCTTCATCCGTAATATTGCCGGCGCGGCGTTCGTCCCAGTATTTCCAGGCGTCCGAACCAGAACCCAGGATCTTGCCCGCGTAATGGCCGCGCAGCATCGGCCCGGCCGGCAGGAAAATCATCGGCACGCCCGCCGTGATCGCACCCATGACCAGACCTGGCGTCGTCTTGTCGCAACCGCCCATCAGCACCACACCATCCAGCGGGTGCGAACGGATCATCTCTTCCGTCTCCATCGCCAGCATGTTGCGATAGATCATCGAGGTCGGCTTGGTAAAGCTTTCATCCACCGACAGGGCCGGCATCTCGACCGGGAAACCGCCCGCCGCCAGCACGCCGCGCTTCACATCCTTGACCCGTTCCGGGAAGTGGCCGTGGCACGAGTTCAGCTCTGACCAGGTGTTCAGGATGCCGATGATCGGCTTTCCCAGAAATTCTTCTTCGGCATAGCCCAGCTGCATCATGCGCGAGCGGTGGCCGAAGCTGCGCAGATCGTCAGGGGCGAACCAGCGCGCGCTGCGCAGCTGATCGGGGGTCAGACGGGAATCCTTGGGCACCGAGTCCTCCAACGGCAAGACGTTCTTGCAGTTAATGTATTCGTATACATTCCGAGTCGTCAAGTTGGTTTCCCACGAAATATCCGTCGAAATGCGAATATATTAGAAAGGTTGACAGGTTGATGCGATTCGTGCTGATTATTTTATGTATGCGAATACATTGCCCCATAGCGGGCGTGAACCATGATCTGACGATGTGAATGGCGCCCCCGATGGGGCAAGGGAGGAAAGATGAAACTGAACCGCAGAACTGTTATGGCTGCCGCTGCTTCGGTGGCGATTCTGGCCCAACCAATGATGGCCGCCGCGCAAGACCTGCCGCGCAATGTGCGCATGGTCATCGGCTCGACCTCGACCGGGGGCGATACCTATCAGGCCGCCTCGATCGTGGCTGATGCGCTGTCCAAGCAATTGGGTATCAATATCAAGGTCGATGCGGTCGGCCCGTCAGAAGGCTTCAAGGCGCTGGGCCGGGACAAGCGCGGCACCACGATCATGCTGTTCCACGACCACGCCTATCTGGGCAATCTGTATGGCATCGCCGGAAATCCCGATCCGTTCGATGGCTATCTGGTCGGCCCGACCCTGACCATCAATCCCGGCAATGCCTATCTGGTGGCCAAAAACTCGCCCTATCAGACCATGGACGACATCCTGACGGCCGCCGCCAATGGCGAACGCATCCGCGTGGCGATCCAGCCCGGCGGCGTGTCGGAAATCGGCTTCACCGCCATGCGCAACGCCGCGCGCGTTCGCGCACCGGGATCCGAGGAAAACATCGTTCCGGTCAATACCGGCTCGCAGGCCGACAAGAACCAGGCCATGTTCGACGGGCTGGCCGATGTCATCAACGGCTCGATCCAGGCGAATGAACAGTTCACCGCCCTGCCCGAAAACGACCAGAAGGCCATGCGCTTTGTCTGGCTGACCGCGACGCCCGAAACCTTGCAGAAAAGCCCCGAGGCCGGCATGGGCGCGCTGAGCCGCGACGACATGCTGCAATATGCCTCGCCCCAGACCTCGGTTACGCTGGACGGCACCACCGACTTCACCTTTGATAAGGAATTTTTCCTGATCTATAACAAGGACATGAAGCCCGAGATGATGCAGGCCATCGACGAAGGGCTGGCCGCCGTATTCGCGCAGGACGAGCTGAACGCACGCCTGCTGGAGGCCTTCTTCATTCCCGACTTTCAACCGATGGCCGAGGGTTCCGCGCATCTGATGAAAAAGCGCGACACCTATCGCGAAGTCATCGACGCGCTGAAGTAAGCCACTTTCCGACGACGGGGCGGGCGGCGTGATCCGCCACCGCCCGACCCCATTCGTCACCGCGATCCGCTGTTGGAGGAGGGCGCACGCATGGCCGACCTGTTCAAGGTCTCTATCGACTTCGAAACCTCGCATCTGATCTTTCCCCGGCTGATCATCGCGATCCTGCTGGTGCTGGGCACGATCATCGTGATCCGCAACCGACAGGCCATCGCCGGATCGGGCGCGATGTGGGCCGAAACCCTGCGGCGCATGGACAAGCCGCGTTTTCTGGGAACGATCGCCCTGACCGTCATCTATTTCCTGCTGATGGTGCCTGTGGGTGACATCTGGCCGAATACCGGGCTGGGCTTTCTGATCTGCTCCATCCCCTTCGTTGCGCTGATCGGCGTGCTGTACATGCATGAACGCAGCCTGCGCAGCATGATCCCGATGCTGATCGTCGCCGTGGTCGCCCCTGCGATCGTCTGGTGGCTGTTCACCTATGTCTTCGCACTGACGCTGCCGTAAGGGGTTTGACGATGCCTATCCTAGAGTTTCTGACGCCGATGTATGTGTTCCTGATTTTGGCGGGCACGCTGGTCGGCATCATCTTCGGCGCGATTCCCGGCATGACCGCCACCATGGCCGTCGCCGTCTGTCTGCCGCTGACCTATTCGCTGGGCCTGGATAACGGGCTGGCGCTGTTGCTGGGCCTGTATGTGGGCGGTATCTCTGGCGGGCTGGTGCCTGCAATCCTGCTGGGCATTCCAGGCACGCCATCATCCATCACCACGACATTCGACGGCTATCCCATGGCACAGCGCGGCGAGGGCGAAAAGGCGCTGCGAATCGGCATCGTTTCGTCGCTGGTCGGCGGGCTGATCTCGTTGGCCGCGCTGTTCTTTTTCGCGCCGGCGCTGGCCGAGTTCGCGATCAAGTTTTCCTATGTCGAGAAATTCCTGATCATCTTTTTCGCCCTGACCGTCATGGCCGCCCTGTCCGAGGATATGCTGCTGGGCATCTTTTCAGGCTTTCTGGGCATCTTCATCAGCCTGATCGGTGTCTATGACGTGACCGATGGCGGCAATGGCGAATACCGGCTGATCCCGCCGGGACTGGAATATTGGCTTGATTACGGCTTTTCGCTGCTGCCGGTGCTGATCGGCCTGTTCGGGCTGGCCACCATTCTTGAAGCGGCCGAGGTCGGCATGCCCAAGGGCCAGTCGCTGAAGGACATCAAGGTCGGTGCGCATTCGCGCTTTTCCTGGGGCGTGTTCAAGGGCCAGGTGACCAATCTGGTCCGGTCCTCGGGGATCGGCACATTCGTGGGCATCCTGCCCGGTGTGGGCGGATCGGCGGCCTCGATCCTGTCCTATACGGCGGCAAAGACCAGTTCGAAGAACCCCGAAAGCTTTGGCAAGGGCAATCCGGCCGGAATCATTGCGTCCGAGTCCGGCAATAACGGCCTGACCGGCGGGGCCATGGTGCCGCTGCTGTCGCTGGGGATTCCGGGCGACGCGACCACCGCGCTGCTGATCGGGGCGTTTACCTTGCAGGGCGTTCAGGTCGGCCCGCTGTTCATCGGCAACAACCCGGCGACCTGGGATTCGATGATCATCGCCATGCTGCTGGCCAATATCGCGATGTTCATCATGATGTATTTCGCGATCCGCTGGCTGGCTATGGTCGTGGCCGTGCCCAAGCACATCCTGTTTCCGGTGATCCTGATGATGTGCGTGATCGGCGCCTATACGATCAATTACGGCATCATGTTCGACGTCTGGACGCTGCTGATCTTTGGCATCTTCGGCTGGCTTGCGACAAAGCTGCGGCTAGAGGTGGCGCCGTTCATCATCGGCTTCATCCTTGGACCCTCGGCCGAGATCTATTTCATCAAAAGCCTGGAAAGTTTTGGCACGCTGACGATCTTCTTCACCAAAAGCTGGATCGCGATGCTGCTTTGGGCGTTGATCCTGGGATCGGTCATCGGGTCGATCATGCTGGCACGGCGCAAGGCAGCGCTGGAACTGGCACAGGCGCAGGCGCAGGCCGAACCCTGATCGCAAGGCTTGCACATGACACGGCTTCGCAGGGATAAGGCGTTCATGGACGAGCCAGACAAAACCAGAAAGCGCCGCGGCCCGTTACCGGGTGGCGGCGCTGTGACGATGACGACCGTGGGGCGCATGGCCGGCGTGTCGCAGGTGACCGTATCGCGGGCGCTGTCGGACCCCTCGAAAGTGTCGCCCGAAACGCTGGCCCGCATCCGCGAGGCCATCAGGACCACGGGCTTTGTGCCCAATGCGCTGGCGGGCGCGCTGGCCTCGCGCAAAAGCAATTTGATCGCGGCACTGGTGCCGTCTTTCACGAATATCGTCTATTCCAGCCTGCTGCATGGCTTTTCCGAGATCATGCGCCAGAATGGCTATCAGATCATGCTGTCGGAAACCGGACATGATTCCGAACGCGAACATTCACTGATCGAGACCCATCTGAGCCGCCGCCCGGATGGGGTGCTGCTGACAGGTGTGCATCATTCGCCCGGCGCGCGGCGGATGTTGATCGGGTCGGGCATCCCGGTGGTCGAGGTCTGGGACATCAGCGAGACGCCGATTGATTGCTGTGTCGGGTTTTCCCATGCGGCAACCGGGCGCGAGGCGGCGGAATTTGCCGTGGCCGCCGGCTATGGTCGGGCGGCCACGGTGACGGCCAATGACGCGCGGGCCCGCCGCCGGCGCGATGCCTTTGTCCGGCGCTTCCAGGAATTGACCGGAACCGAGGTGCTGACAATGGACTACGCACCGGGCACGGCCACCTTGGGGCATGGCCGCGCGGCACTGTGTGATCTGGTCGATCACCAGGGCTTCATGAATGGCGTGGTGTTTTGCAGTTCGGACCAATATGCCCATGGCCTGCTGACCGAGGCGGCCGCGCGCGGGCTTGCGGTGCCCCGGCAGATCGCGGTGATCGGCTTTGGCGATCAGGATTTCGCCGCCAATACCTATCCGGCGCTGACCACGGTTCGTGTCGATCGCGGTGCCCTGGGCGAGGCCGCGGCCGGCGCAATGCTAAGCCGCTTTCGCGACGAACCCCTGCCCGACAGCGTGATCGACGTTGGATTTCAGCTGATCCGGCGCGAATCGGCCTGACGGCAAATGCCGGCATTTGCGCCGATAGGTTGCAAACTTATTGACCGTCTCTGCTGCACTTTTGTGGATTTAGGCAAACTTGCCTAGGCAAAGCCACGCATTTACCGGCGCATGACCCGAACCTAGATTTACCATCATAAAGGATAGATCTCGAAGGGCGCGCAGCGGTGCCACCGCTTTGACCGCCGCCCCGGCAGGATCGACGGGGTTTGTAACGAGTGCTGTTTTACCCGCAACGATAATCCCATACCCACCTGACTGACCGTCGGAACAGGTTCCCTTATGCCCGTTCCGGCGGTTTCTTTTGACGGGCAACCACAGCGGTCAGTCGGTGCGGGGCGCCGCCGGCAGATCATCCAGCCGCAGCGCCAGGTCGATCAGTTCGGCGACCGAGCCGACCTCCATCTTTTCCAGAATCCGGGCGCGGTGATGGTCGACGGTGCGCGGGCTGATGACCAGCGCCCGCGCGATGCCCTTGCTGGACACATCCGAAGGGTTGGCCAGCATGTGATCGACGATCTCGCGTTCGCGGGGCGTCAGCCGCTTGAACCGTGACTGCGTGTCGCGATTGCGCCGGACCGTCAGCATCTGCGCCTCGGCCGAATCCAGCGCCGATCTGATCCGCTCGATCAGGTCGGCTTGCCGAAAGGGCTTTTCCAGGAAATCCACCGCGCCGCCCTTGATTGCCTGCACCGATTCCGGCACGCCACCATGGCCGGTGATGAAGATGATCGGTAAAAGATGGCCCTGGCGGTTCAGGTGCTTTTGCAATTCCAGGCCCGTCATGCCGGGCAGGCCCTGATCCAGGATCAGGCAGCCGAAGGGATTGCCGTCATAGCCATCCAGAAACGCGGTCGCGGATTCGAAGGTCTCGACCAGATAGCCCCGGACCTTCAATGCCCGCGACAGCGACGACCGGATATCGGGATCGTCGTCGACGATAAAGACCGTCGGGTCCGCAGGGGGGTGGTTATCCTTTGCCATTGTCGGATTTCCGTTCCTGTTCATTCCGGGGGTAGCGGCAGGGTAAAGCAGAAGCGCGCGCCATCTGGATGATCATGATCCAGCCACAGCTTGCCACCATTCGCCTCGACGAGCGAGCGGCTAATGGAAAGGCCAAGCCCCATGCCGGTCGGCTTTGTCGTTTCAAACTTGGTAAAGACGCTGATCGAGGGATCGACGCCAGGCCCGGTATCGGTGACGCAGATATTGATCGTGGGGCCCTTGCGGATCGCCTGGACGGTCAACCGGCGTTCGTCAGCTTCGGCCTTGGCCATCGCCTCGATGCCGTTGCGCATCAGGTTGACCAGCACCTGCGCGATCTGCACCCGGTTCCCCGGCACCGGCGGCAGCGGCGACAGCTCGGTCGTGATCTGCACATTGGCCTCGGTCGCCTCGGGTTGCACCAGGATGCGGGTCTGTTCGACAAGCTCGCCCAGGTCAAAGGGGACGCTGGTGACCTCTTCCTTGCGGATAAAGCCGCGCAGGGCCCGGATGATGTCCCCGGCGCGCAGCGACTGCTTTTCGATCTCGGTCAGGATCTCGCGCAGTTCGGGCGGGCTGCCGGTCGCATTATCCAGAACCAGCAGCGCGGTATCGGCATTCTGGGCGATGGCGGCCAGCGGCTGATTGACCTCGTGCGCCAGGCCAGCGGCCAGCTCGCCCATGGTTTCGCCCCTTGCCAGATGCGACAGGTCGCGGTTCAGCCGGGCGATCTGGGCCTCTTTGACCTTGATTTCGGTGATGTCGTCAAAGGCCGCGACCGCGTGCAGCGGTTCGCCATTATGGTCGCGGATCAGAATGGCGTTGACGGTGACGCTGATGATCACGCCATCCTTGCGGATCAGCCGTGCCTCGCGATGGGTCGCGAAATATTCGTCCTGCAAGGGCGCCTGCGGCCGGAACGGCCCAATATCCTCGGGCGGGGTCAGGTCGGCATAGACCATATCCGACAGTTCCTCGGGGCTATAGCCGGTGATATCGGAAAAGCGGGCGTTCACCTTGATGAAGCGGCCTGTATCAGGCGCGATCTGGGCCATGCCGCGCGTCGACAGGTCGAAGGTCAGGCCGTATTCGCGTTCGGTCTTTTTGCGCTCGACGATCTGGCGCACAAGCGAGGCATTGGCTTCGGCCAGTTCGCTATAGGTCCTGGGCATAGGCTCGGACGGGTCGATCTCGCCCTGCGAAATCAGCGAAGAGCGGACGGCAAAGGCCCGCACCGGCCGGTGGATGAAATTCGCCAGCACCAGCCCCACCAGCCCGGTCACGATCGCCACCAGCGCGGCGATCCAGATATTCTCGGCGCGGTTCTGCTTAATCTCGCCGATAAAGTCGTTCTCGGGGGCATAGACCGCGATCGTCCAGGGCAGTTCGGCGCTGATGACCGGCATCATGCTGGCGACATATGAGGCATCGTCATAGCTGAATTCCGAAAATGTCGCGAGCTTGTCCTCGGCGGCCTTCTGGCGCCGGTTGCTGCTGCCAAAGGCGGCGCGGGCGATGGGGTCGTCCAATTCGTCGATCTGGGTGAAACGCAGGGTGCCATCGGCATTTTCGGTTCGGATCAGGTCCAGATTGGGATGCGCGATCACGTCGCCATTCTGGTTGATCATCAGCGCCTTGCCCGAATTTCCGATGCGCAGCCGCGACAGGAATCCGGAAATACTGCTGATCTCGATATCAACACCGACGACCCCGCGGATCGAGCCGTCCTGCCCCAGCACGGGCGAGGCCAGCGTTATGCCCGGCGCCTTGGACGAGAAAAAGATATAGGGATCGGTCCAGATCGTCGCCCGCCGGTCATGCGCGCGCTGATACCAGGGACGGCTGCGGGGATCGAATGTATCCAGCGGATCGGTCCGCGATTCGACCATGCTGAAATCTTCGTTGCGCCAGATCAGGTCGACCGAGCGCTGCGGTCCGGTCAGCACGATCTTTGACCGGAACGGCCCCGGCCCGTCGCTGCGCATGATATAGACGAAATTGCCCTCTTCGTCGCCGTAATACAGGCCCGAGAAATTCGGCGTTACGCGCAATTGCTGAAACAGGAACTGTTCCAGCAGGATGGGATTGTCGCTGGCCACGACGCGATGCTGTGCCAGCCGGGCGGCCAGTTCCGCCGCGCTGCGGGCGGGATCGAGAAATCCCTTGGTATGTTCGGTCGCATTCACGCCCACATCAGTCAGCAATGACTGTGCGTGATTCAGCAGCGTGCGCTCTGACGTCAGATAGGATGACAGCACCACCGCAAGAATCGCGACGAATTGCAGCCCGGCCATACCGAGCGCAAGCAACGCCGCAAGCGAGTTTCTCATATTCAGGTCTTTCCGACGGTTCGGCGGAATATTGCTGATTCAACGGCCCTGCGGCAAGCACGCAGTCGGTATTTGATCCGATTTCGCTGCGTAGCAACAGCGCCGATATGTCTGCCGTTGCGAAACCGCCACAAACAGGCACCCCCCTTAACCGGCGGATTCCGGTGCCGAACGTTGACATTCCCCCGCAAATCGTGACAGCGCCATCCCGCGAAAGATCATGAAAACTGACGTTGGACAGCGATGAGCGGTAGCAAGACCTTTCTTCTGGGTGTCGGGGCGCAGAAATGCGGCACATCCTGGCTGCATGACTATCTGGGCGGCCATCCGTCCTGCGACATGGGCATCGTCAAGGAATATCATGTCCTCGATGCGTTATATGTGCCTCATTGTGCCGATTTCCTGACCCGCGTGGTCAAGCGTCTGGGCCAGCCCGACCGCAAACCGAATATCGGCGATCAGGAACGTGTGGATTTCTGCCGGGATCTGAACAGCTATTACGACTATTTTGGCGGGCTTCTGGCGCAGGACGGGATCACCGTCACCGGCGATCTGACGCCGTCCTATTCCATGGTGCCGGCCGCCGGCATGGCGCGTATCAAGGCCGGCCTTGCCGAGCGCGGCGTTCAGACGCGGGTGCTGTTTCTGATGCGCGACCCGTTCGAGCGTATCTGGTCGCAAGTCAGGATGGCCCGGCGCGAGGCCCGCAACGGCCGCGCCCGCCAATCCATGTTGCAGCGGACCGAGGCCGGGCAGATCGCCAAGTCCTATGACTCGCTGCACAACGAAGCGCGGACCAAATACGATCGGACGCTGCGGGCGATGGATCAGGTCTTTGACCGGTCCGAAATGCTGGTCGGCTTCTATGAGGAAATGTTCCGCCCGGAATTCGTGCGCAGCGTGACCGATTTCCTGGGGATCGACTATGTCACGCCCGATTTCGGCAAGCAGGTCAATCCCTCGGCCAAGACCGACGACCTGCCGCAAGATCTGAAGGCGACGATTGCCGCGCATTATGCCGGCACCTACAATTTCGTCGCCGACCGTTTCGGCGCCGACCGCCTTGCCGGCATTTGGGAAGGATACCGGCTGCTGAGCTAGGCAGCCGCCCCGGATCAGCGGTTTTCCGCCCTTGGCAGACTGGCATGGATCAAATCCCTTGTTCAGCAGTTGTAGATGGTGCGGCGCCGACTTTTGCCCGCCCGGCCCCAACTTGACATCCAAAGGGGCCTCGGGCAGTGCGTCGGACAACGGGTTGTTTGGTTGGTGACATCTGTCATGTCACGAAAGAGTGCTTTGGCGATATGAGATCGACGTTTCTGGCGGCACAGCACTATCTGCGGACCTTTCGGGAATCGGTGCTGATGGGCGGCTGGCGCTATGCCTCGCGCAGAACCGCCATCTTCATCGGCAACCGGGCCCGCGCGGTGCTGCGCAAACTGGCCGGCGGTATCTTTCCAGGCACGGCCAGATGGCGGATACGAGGGCTGGAAAGCCCCTTCAGCGCCATCATCCAGACATTGCCCGCAACGCCGGCGGACAGGCCGCTGCTGCTGATCGTGTCGGATTCGCAGATCAAGCAATGCGTGCATTTCCGCATCCACCAGAAACTGCGCTATCTGGAACAGACCGGGCTGAAGGCCATGCATCTGGCGCCCGCAGACAAGGGCCGCTTGCTGTCCTTTGCGGGACTGGCCCATACGGTCATCATCTATCGGACCGCGTTGGACAAGGACACGATCCAGATGTTCCGCGATGCCGGCGCAAGGGTCATCTTCGAATTTGACGATCTGGTCGTCGGCAGCACGATGCTGAAGAATTCGGGCATTCTGGATCAGTTGACCGAACATCAGGTCAGCGGCCTGACGCGGCTGGCCGACCGCTTTCTGGAAACCGCGCAGGCCAGCGATGCGATAATCGTCTCGACCCCGTTTCTGGCCCAGCTTTACGCTGCGCCTGACAGCGGATTGGCGCATCTGCCCATCCATGTGCTGCCGAATTTCGTGGAAACCGACATCTATCCTGTCCCCGGCGAGAAGAACGTGACCTTTGCCTATACCTCGCCTTCGGGGTCGGTGCGGGACGAATTGACCATGCTGAGCGATTTCCTGACCAGCTATGACCAGACCGCGACACGCGACTGGAGCATTCTGGTCATGGGCAATCCGCTGGCGCAGAAGGCCCTGGGCGACATGACGTTTCGCCGCGGCAAGGTGATCGCCCGGCCATTTTCCGATTTCGATGCCTATCTGGAAACCATCGCCGGGGCCGAGACCGTGCTGATCCCGCTTTCTGACAGCGTCTTCAACCGCTCGAAGACGGCCATCCGGCTGATGGATGCCGCGCTGGCCGGTTCGCAGGCGGTGTTCTGTCCGGTGGGTGCCTATCGCGATGTCCAGACCGAGTTGGCCGAAGACCGCCTGTGCGTGCCGGTCGATGACTGGGCAAAGGCAGGCGTGGCCATTGCGCCGGCGCTGACAGACATTCAGGCCAATACCCGCGACCTGCAACAGGCGGTGCGCAAGGTCTATGGCACGCAGACCGCACGCGGGCGCTATCGTCAGGTCTTTCTGGACGAATTGCAAATGCAACCATATGCCGATGCCGAACGGGCGCAGCAGGGATGAAGATCGTCAACATCAATCTCAGCTTCTATCCCGACTCGATCGGCGGAGCAGCGGTCGTGGCCGAGAAACTGGCCTGGGGGCTGGTTCAGGCCGGGCACGAGGTCAACAGCATCTATCTGTCGCGCCAGCCTGTCGATTCCGATTTCACCGTGATGGAAACGCCCTTTGGCCGCAGCATCGCGATCAACAACGTCACGCAATCGCCAGCGACGCGCTTTTTCAACCCGGTCGTCACATCGCTGCTGAAAGAGCTGATCGACCTGCTGAACCCGGACCTGATCTTCGTCCATGCGGTGCAGCATATGGGCATCCACGAATTGCTGGCCGACCCGGACCTGCGGTCACGCTGCTGCATCGTGGCGCATGACTTTTTCTGGACCTGCCTTCAGGGCTTTCGCAATCTGCCCGACGGCCAGCCCTGCAATCTGGCACCCAACGGCCAGAATTGCCGTCAATGCGCCTGGTTCCCCGGTCTGACCGACGGCATCTATGCCGCGTCCCGGACGATCCTGAACGATTGCCGCGCTGTCGTTTTCCCGTCCCACTATCTCTATGCCGAATATGTGCGGCTGCTGGGCGAGGGCGCAGGCAATTTCGTCGTGCAGTCCAATCCTGACATTGCCGAAACCATCATCACCGACCAGACCGTGCTGCCCGACGCACCGGGCGCCGAGGCAAAGGCGCGCGGCAAGACCGTGTTCGGCTTTGTCGGCGGGCCGGGTGAGACGAAGGGCTGGGGGCTGGTGCGCGACTTCATGCAGCGGGCAAAGGACTGCGCCGCTGATCCGGGCGGCCCGCATGTGGTGCTGTATGACATCGGGCGGTCGATCAATGTGCCGTGGTATCCGGGCATGAAGCAGCCCGGCACCACCATCACCGACCCCTTTCACTGGAGCTTTGGCCGGCATGCGCTGAGCCAGCTGGACGTGTTGCTGATGCCCAGCAGGGTTCGCGAAAGCTTTGGCCTTGCCGCGCGCGAGATCCTGTCGATGGACCGCGATTGCATCATCCGACCCTCGGGCGCGCTGGCCGAGATTCAGGATTGCGCGGGTGTCGCCGTCGCCGAGCAGGACGATGATGTTGACAGTCTGATGGCGAAACTTAAAGACAGCCGCAGATCCGAACGCAGGCCATGGCCAGGCACCTCGATTTCGGATTATGTAGCGAAACTAACGTCGCTCTGACCTGTTCGGGGCGCCAGGCATCATTCAAGGCTGACGACAATCCATGGCGGAAAAACTGAAGAAACTGTATCTGAACGCCGGACAGATGAAGGCGGGCACCACCTTTCTTTACAGCGTGCTGAAATCACACCGCCGGATTTATTTCTCGCCGGAGAAAGAGATTCACTATCTGTCGCAGCAATACGGCTATTTCCGCATTCTTTCGGATTTCGTCCGCCTGCGGAAAGCCAAGTCAATGACCGACATCGCCAATAAGCTGGATCGCCCGATCGAGCATTATCAGCGGATCATCAACTGGACCAACAATTACCTGCGTCCGCCCGAAACCCCAGGCTGGTACGAGGATATGTTCCAGGGCCATCGCGACGACCAGTGGTGCGCCGATTTCTCGAACCTGACCTGCACCATTCCGCCCAAGGGCCTGGCCCAGGTGGCCGAACTGGCCGATGATGTGCGCGTCACCTATTGCATCCGCGATTCCGTCTCGCGCGCGATCAGCCATGCCAAGTTTCATCTGCGCTTTGCCGGCGTCGATCACGACCTGGCGGCGATGCCGGCCGACAAGCTGAAAGAACTGCTGCTGTCGGACAATATCTTCCCGCAATCGCGGTCCGAAGATCACATCGCCGCGCTGCATCAGGTCTTTGGCGACAAGCGCTTGCGGATCATCCGCTGCGAAACGCTGTGGTCCGATCCGCGCGCCGTGCTTGATCCGCTGTGCGATTTTCTGGAAATCCCGCCGGTCAAGGGCGACATCCGCAGCGAGGCCGTGAATGTCGGCCCCTCATCGACGATGAATGACGATGTCCGTCAGGTCTTCGAGGATGTGTTCGGCCCGCTGCGCGAAAGCAATGATGCCATGCTGCACCGGCACCGCAATATCGTGATCGGCTGACGTTTCCTTGACTGCGGCCCTGCCTCTGTGACCAACGGGGGCGTGGCCTTCGGCTGCGCAAGGCGTCTTGTCAGGCGCCCTTGCGCGACAAGGGAACGCCCATCAGCGTCTCGTGATGGGCAATGGCGTCCTCAAGATCATCGAACACCTCCAGCCGGCCGTTCTCCAGCACCGCGCCCATGGTACACAGGCCGCGGATAAAGGGCATCGAGTGGCTGACCACCACCGAGCTGGCATTCTGCATCCGGTCGGCAAAGACGATGCTGGATTTCTGGCGGAAGGTCGCGTCACCGACACTGCTGACCTCGTCCACCAGATAGGTGTCAAAGTCGATGCCCATGCTGGTGCCCATGGCCAGACGCGCCCGCATCCCCGAGGAATAGGTGGCAAAGGGCTTGTGATAATTCTGCCCGAGCTCGGCGAAATCACCGACATAATCGACCAGCTGATCGGTATCGACGCCATAGATGCGCGCGACGAAGCGGACGTTCTGCGCCCCCGTCAGCTCGCCATGGAAACTGCCGGCGAAACCCACCGGCCAGGACACCGTTCCATCGCTGAGAACCCGACCGGAACTGGGCAGCATGGTGCCGGCGATCATCCGCAGCAGGCTGGACTTGCCCGCGCCGTTGCGCCCCAGAAGCGCGACCGAATGGCCCGTCGGAAAGACCGCCGAGATATTGTCGGCGACAACCGTTTTTTTCCCGACCCGCCGATAGATCTTGGTCAGGTTGTCCAGCACGATCATGATCAGCGCCGGTCGCGAACGCTGTAATAGATCAGCAACAGCACCGACCAGCCCAGCAGCAGCGAACAGAACACGATCAGCAGCAGCTTGGGGCGATCGGGTACCAGCGATGCCTCGGCCAGCTTCGGCTCGATATGCGCGGCCAGATAGCGCGACTGCCGGCGGGCCTCGGCCACGGCGACATCATAGGATGCCTGCGCCGAAAGATAGGCGGTGCGGTCAAATTCCAGATCCGAGGCCAGGCGTTCATATTCGGCGACCAGCTGGGCATAGCTTTCGCCGCCCGGCCCGTCATTGGTGCCGAACTTGGACCGTTCCTCATTGATGCGTTCGCGGATGGCCGAGATCCGCTTTTCCGCCTGGATTACCCGCTGATCGCTTTCGCTGGCGTTTTCGCGCAGGGTGTCCAGCTCGATCAGGGCCTCGGCAAGCGTGGCCTGAAGCGTATTCAGAATGCCCATCTGGCCGGCAAGGTCGGCGGCGGGATCGACGATCTTGGTTTCCATGCGGAACGCCGTCAACGCCTGCCGCGTCTCGGTCAGCCGTTCCTGCGCCTTGATCAGTTCCTCGCGGCCAAAGCGGGTGGCGTCGTCGCGGGCGATGTCGGACAGGCGGTTGATGGTGCGGCTGCTTTCCTCGAACGTGGCCTGGGCGATTTCCAGCGCGTCCTCGGCCGAATAGGCGGAAACGCGCAGGGTGATCAGCTGGGTCGTGGTGTCATACAGCACCTTGACCCGGCGCTGCCAATGTTCGGTCAGATCCTCGATCGTGCCTTCGGGGTTATAGGCAAAGACCGGGTCATTCGGCCATTCCTTCGAGAATTTGCCGCGCAGATCGACGGCCGCGTCGATGCGCGACACGATATCCTCGCTGCGCAGGAAGTCATACAGAATGTCGGTATCCGAGGCCGAGGAGTTGCCGGTGATCTGGGTCAGCCCGCCCAGCACGTCCAGGGTCGGGGCGGAATCTTCCTTGCGGACCGAAAAACCGATGGTGGACAGATACTGATCCTCGGCTCGCGTCCACAGATACCAGGCCGAAATCGCCGTCGGCAGCACCACCAGCAGCAGGAAAGACAGCGCCAGAACGACATGGCGGCGCTCGAACGCGGCGGTTTGAACCGGCGGGCGGGGGCGCGTCTCGGGCGTCTGCGGATTGGGGCGGCCTGCGGGTTTGCCGCCCGGCCCTGCGGCGCGGGCACCGGCACCGGCACCGGCCGGTTTCTTCGCGGCCCCGGCACCCGGCGCCGGCGTCGCAGCAGCGGCGGCTGCCGGTTTGGCGGTGGCGTTATCGGCCTGTGGCGCGGCGGCGGCATCTTTGCTTTCGTCGCCTTTGTTGATATCGGCGCGGCTGAAAGGTGCAGTCGCGTCCTTGACGGGCTTGGCCGTCGCGCCGGCATTAGGCGAAGAGGATTGGCTCACGTCACGACGCTTTCAGTTGTTTCCCGTGCTGCGGGCTTGTTACATGCGGGCCAGCAGCAATACCAGAGCTTCAGTTCACATGACCGCTAGTCCCGATTCCATGCAGCCCCCCAACAAACGCCTGCATGCCGTGCGCAAAAGACCCCGTTTCCAGATGACGCGGACGGTCATGGCGCTGATGCTGCGCGAGATGTCGACGACCTATGGCCGTTCGGCGGGCGGCTATTTCTGGGCCATCCTTGAACCCGTTCTGGGCATCGCCTTGCTTTCGCTGATCTTTTCGCTGGCGCTGCGGTCGCCCGCCATGGGCACCAACTTTGCGCTGTTCTATGCCAGCGGCTATCTGCCCTTTTCGATGACCTTGCAGACGATCAACAAGGTGGCGCAGTCGGTGCGGTTCTCGCGCCCGTTCATGGCCTATCCTTGCGTCACCTTCATCGACGCGCTGCTGGCGCGGCTGATTCTCAGCGCGCTGACCAATATCGTGGTCATGGCCGTCGTTCTGACAGGCATCATGGTGATCTTTGACCTGCCGCTTTGGGCCGACCCGGTCAGCCTGGCCGCGACCGTGGGGCTGTCAATGCTGCTGGCCGCCGGAATCGGGACGATCAACTGCTTTCTGATGACCTCTTTCCCGATCTACGAACAGATCTGGGCCATTGCCACCCGGCCACTGTTCATCATCTCGGGCGTGTTCTTCACCTTCGAGTCGCTGCCCGGCATTGCCCGCGACGTGCTGTGGTACAATCCGCTGATCCACCTGATCGGCCTGATGCGACGCGGCCTGTATCCCACCTATGACGGCGAATATATCAGCATGGGCTTCGTCGCGCTGATCGGCTCGGTCACGCTGTTCTTCGGCCTGCTGCTGCTGTCGCGCCATTTCAAGCGCCTGATGGAATCCTGATCCGCAAGGCGCGGACCAGCCGGCCATATTCGGAATCAAATGTCCTTTTACACTACGCCCCAGGGTCGTATCCAGTGGGGGTGAGTTCTGTTCGTCTTTGCCTGATCGTGTGGCGACTTTTCCCCGGCGGCCGGGCGTGGAATAGTTCCCCGATACAAGGGGGCACGCCATGTTTCAGACGCTGGGGATCGACTGCACTGCCGTTCAGGCACCCATGGCCGGGGTGTCGACCCCGGCCCTGACCGCCGCCATCGCCAATGCCGGGGGTTTGGGCTTTGTCGCACTGGGCACCTTTGGCGTGGCCGAGGCGCGGCGGGCGCTGGATCAGACCCGCGCCCTGACCGCGCGCCCCTTTGGCGTCAACCTGTTCTGCCACGAACCCGCCCGGCGCGACCCCGAACGCGAGGCCCGCTGGCTGGATCGGCTGCGGCCGGATTTTGCCCGCTTCGGGGCCGAACCCCCGGCCGCACTGGCCGAAATCTATGACAGTTTCCGGGTGAACGATGCCCTGCTGGCCCTGCTTCTGGCTGAAAAGCCTGCGGTGATCAGCTTTCACTTCGGCCTGCCGCGCGAGGACCATCTGCGCGCCCTGCGCGACAGCGGCGCGATGCTGCTGGCCACGGCGACCTGCCCCGAGGATGGCCGCATTCTCGCCAAGGCCGGGCTGGACGGAATTGTTGCGCAGGGCTGGCAGGCCGGCGGCCATCGCGGGCTGTTCGATCCGGTCGACATGGCGCAGGATCAGCGACTGCCCACGCTGGAATTGCTGGGCCAGCTGCGCGATCTGGGCCTGCCGCTGATTGCTGCGGGTGGCATCATGACCGCCAAGGACCGGCGCGAGGCAATGGCCGCCGGCGCCGCTGCCGTGCAATGCGGCACGGCCTTCCTGCTGTCGCCCGAAGTCACGACCAGCGCCGATCACCGGGCCCGTCTGGCCAGCTCGCAGACGCAGATGACGCGGGCGATCTCGGGCCGGCCGGCACGCGGGCTGGTGAATGGCTTCATGCAGATGAACGAATCCGAGGCGCCCGACTATCCGGTCGCCTATGACGCGGCCAAGGCGTTGAACGCGGCAGCCGTGGCAAAAGGCGACCACAGTTTCGCGGCGCAATGGGCCGGGACCGGTGCTGCGCAGGCGGTGGCGCGACCGGCGGCCGAGACCTTGGCGGCGATCAGCGGCTGAATTCTTCCGCCGAATAGCCCTGAAGATACAGCAGCGCCGTCAGGTCGCCGTGATTGATGATGATCCCGGCCTGTTGCGCCACCACCGGCTTGGCATGCAGCGCAACGCCGGACCCTGCCAGTTGCAGCATGCCCAGATCATTCGCGCCGTCACCCACGGCAATCACATCGGCGGGCGTCAGGCCCAGCCTTTCGGTGATCTCGTTCAGCGCCTCGACCTTCGCCTCGCGACCCAGAACCGGCAGGGTCACATGGCCGGTCAGCACCCCGCCATCGGCCAACAGCGTATTGGCCCGATCCTCGTCAAAGCCCAGTTTTCTGGCGATCGGCCCGGTGAAATCGGTAAACCCGCCGGAAACCAGCGCCGCATAGGCCCCATGCGCCCGCATCGTCGCCACCAGTTCCGGCCCGCCCGAGGCCAGTGTGATCCGCTCGGCCAGGACCTTGCCGATGACGGTTTCGGGCAGGCCGGCCAACAGGCCGACACGTTCGATCAGGGCCTCGTGGAAATTCAGCTCGCCGTTCATGGCCCGCGCGGTGATGGCGGCGACACGCTCGCCCACGCCGGCCTCGGCGGCCAGTTCGTCGATGCATTCCTGGTCGATCATGGTCGAATCCATATCCGCCAGCAGCACCCGCTTGCGCCGCCCCGCGGTGGGCTGGATGGCCAGGTCGATGGCGATGGATTGCAGATCCGACCAGACCTCGTCCCATGCGTCGGGCACCGTGGCCATCTGAAATTCGGCCGCAATGCCGGGGTTCAGCCAGCGCGTTTCTGACCCGCCCCAGTTCTTGCGCAAACTGTCGATCAGCACGGCCTCAAGATTGGCATTTTCCGGCGCGGCGATCAGGGACAGGGTGAACATCGGCATCGCTTTCGATCAGAATGAATGCCGCCGGATGTATGCGAAACTTTCTTCTTGCGCCAGATGGGGTCGGGGCTGTATGGCCGTCGGTGGGACACCCCTCCCCAACGAGGGGCTTTTAGCTGGAAGGCTAGCCATGACCGATCTGACGATCCCGGTTGCGCGCCCGGTAAATCCGCGCTTTTCCTCTGGCCCCTGTGCCAAGATTCCCCATTACAACCTGAACCTGCTGTCTGACGCGCCGCTTGGCCGCTCGCATCGTGCCGCTGTCGGCAAGGCGAAGCTGGCCGAGGCGATCGACCTGACGCGCGACGTGCTGGGCGTGCCCGCCGATTATCGCATCGGCATCGTGCCGGGTTCGGATACCGGCGCGGTCGAGATGGCCATGTGGTCGCTGCTGGGCGCCCGGCCCGCGGAAATGCTGGCCTGGGAAAGCTTTGGCGAAGGCTGGGTCACCGATGTGGTCAAGCAGCTGAAGCTGGATGCCGTGGTCCGCAAGGCCGATTATGGTCAGATCGTCGATCTGGCAGAGGTCGATTTCGACAAGGATGTGGTGTTCACCTGGAACGGCACGACCAGCGGCGTGCGGGTGCCGAATGGCGATGCGATCCCGGCGGATCGCGATGGTCTGACCATCTGCGACGCGACCAGCGCAGCATTTGCCATGGACCTGCCCTGGGACAAGCTGGATGTGGTGACCTTCAGCTGGCAGAAGGTGCTGGGCGGCGAGGGCGCGCATGGGATGCTGATCCTGTCGCCGCGCGCCGTGGAACGGCTGGAAAGCTATGTTCCCGCCTGGCCGCTGCCCAAGATTTTCCGCATGACCAAGGGCGGCAAGCTGATCGAGGGCATCTTCAGGGGCGAGACGATCAACACGCCCTCGATGCTGGCGGTCGAGGACTATCTTGTCTCGCTGAAATGGGCGCAGTCCATCGGCGGGCTGGCCGGCCTTATCGGGCGTTGTGACGCAAATTCCGGTGCCGTGCGCGATTTCATCGCCGGCAAGGATTGGATTGCCGATCTGGCCGAGGATCCGGCGACGGCCTCGACCACCAGTGTTTGCCTGAAGTTCACCGATCCGGCGATCAAGGATGGCGCCGCTTTCGCCAAGGCGGTCGCCAAGCGGCTGGAAAAAGAGGGCGTGGCGCTGGATGCAGGCGCCTATCGCGATGCGCCCGCCGGTCTGCGGATCTGGTGCGGTGCCACGGTCGAGGCCAGCGACGTCGCGGCGCTGATGCCTTGGATCGAATACGCCTATCGCGCCGAACTGGCCGCGCAATAGGCGGAAAGCCAAGGACCGGGGGCCAGCCCCCGGACCCCCGAGATATTTTCATGAAGAAGAAAGCGTCAGCGCGGCAGATGCCCGGACGCGAGTGAAAGGATAACAGAGATGCCGAAGGTTCTCGTATCGGACAAACTGTCGGAAACCGCCGTCCAGATTTTCCGCGATCGCGGGGTCGAGGTCGATTACCTGCCTGATCTGGGCAAGGACAAGGACAAACTGGCCGAGGTGATCGGGCAATATGATGGGCTGGCCATTCGGTCCGCGACCAAGGTGACCGAGAAGCTGCTGGAACATGCCACGAATCTGAAGGTCGTGGGTCGCGCCGGGATCGGGGTGGACAACGTCGACATTCCGGCCGCCAGCAAGAAGGGCGTGATCGTGATGAACACGCCTTTCGGCAACAGCGTGACCACCGCCGAGCATGCCATTGCAATGATGTTCGCCGTGGCGCGGCAATTGCCCGAGGCCAGCGTGTCGACCCATGCCGGGAAATGGGAAAAGAACCGCTTCATGGGGGTCGAGCTGTTCAACAAGACCCTGGGTGTGATCGGGGCGGGCAATATCGGCAGCATCGTGATCGACCGGGCGCTTGGGTTGCACATGAAGGTTCTGGCCTTTGATCCCTTCCTGTCGGAAGAACGGGCCAAGGATCTGGGCGTCACCAAGGTCGAGCTGGACGATCTGCTGGCCAAGGCCGATTTCATCACCTTCCACGTCCCGCTGACCGACAAGACCCGCAATATCCTGTCGCGCGAGGCAATCGCCAAGCTGAAGCCCGGCGCGCGGATCATCAATTGCGCCCGCGGCGGTCTGGTCGACGAAGAAGCGCTGGCCGAGGCGTTGAAGGACGGCCGCGTGGCCGGTGCGGCATTCGATGTCTTTGCCGTCGAGCCGGCGACTGAAAGCCCGCTGTTCAACCTGCCCAATGTGGTGGTGACGCCGCATCTGGGGGCCTCGACCACCGAGGCGCAGGAAAACGTCGCCCTGCAAGTGGCCGAGCAGATGTCGGACTATCTGCTGACCGGCGCAGTCGAGAATGCGCTGAACATGCCGTCGGTCACCGCAGAAGAGGCCGCTGTCATGGGGCCATGGATCGCCCTGGCCGGTCATCTTGGTGCCTTTGTCGGGCAGATGACCGATGAGCCGATCAAGGCCATCAACGTACTGTATGACGGTGTCGTGTCGGAAATGAACCTGAACGCGCTGAATGCCGCCGTGATCTCGGGCGTGATGAAGGCGACCAATCCCGATGTGAACATGGTCTCGGCCCCGGTCATCGCCAAGGAACGTGGCGTGCAGATCGCCACCACCCGTCAGGACAAGGCCGGCGTGTTCGAGGGCTATATCAAGCTGACGGTCGTGACCGGCGAACGCGAGCGGTCCATCGCCGGCACCGTGTTCAGCGATGGCAAGCCGCGTTTCATCCAGATCCGTGGTATCAACATCGACGCCGAGGTTGGCGAGCACATGCTGTATACCCGCAACCGCGACGTGCCGGGCGTGATCGGGGCGCTGGGCATGACGCTGGGCGAATTGGGCGTGAACATCGCGAACTTTACGCTGGGTCGCGCGGGTGCCGGCGATGATGCGATCGCCATCCTGTATCTGGACGAGGCGATCTCGGACGAGGCGCTGGCATCGCTGCAAAAGACCGGCAAGTTCCTGCAAGCCCGCCGTCTGCATTTCCAGATCTGAACCCTGTCAGACTTGCCAAAGCAAAGGATCCCGGCCAGACAGGCCGGGATCTTTGTCATTCGGCAGGAGGACCAATGCGGGTCTATACTATCGGCGACATTCACGGCCAGTTGCAGCTGTTGAAGGACGCGCATCGGCTGATCGAGGCCGATGGCGGGCAGGATGCCCGGATCGTGCATCTGGGCGATCTGATCGACCGCGGACCCGATTCGCGCGGGGTCGTCGACCATCTGATGAACGGGCAGGCACAGGGTCGCGACTGGATCGTGCTGCGCGGCAATCACGACCGCTTTCTGCCTGCCTTTCTTGCCGATCCCGATTGGGCCGATCCGGGGCTGGCCACGCCGGTGGTCTGGACCGATCATCCGGGGCTTGGGGCGGCGGCGACGCTGGCATCGTACGGGGTCGATGCGGATCAGCCACGGGCCGCGCTGCACAAGGCGGCGCGGGCTGCCGTGCCGGTCGAGCATGCCGAATTTCTGGCTGGCCTGCCGCTGTGGTATTTGCAGGATCGGCTGCTGTTCGTTCACGCCGGGATCCGGCCCGGCATCGACTTGCAGTCGCAGACCGAGCAGGATCTGGTCTGGATCCGCAAGGGGTTTCTGGACAGCCCCGTCGATCATGGCCCGCTGGTGGTGCATGGTCATACCGCAATCGACCGCGCCACCCATTACGGCAACCGCCTGAATATAGATAGCGGCGCGGCCTATGGCGGGCCCCTGTCTGCCGTTCGGCTGGATGCAGATGGCGCCTGGCTGCTGGGTCCGGGCGGCAGCCAGCCTCTGCGGCCGCAGCACGACGCATCATGAACAGCAGTTCGCGATCCTGGCTGCCGGCTCTTCTTGCCGGCCTGGTCATGGCCGGTGCCGCCATCATCCTGCTGACCATGGGACGAGAACCCATCTGCACCTGCGGCGTGGTCAAGCTGTGGCATGGCGTCACCAACAGCGCGGAAAATTCGCAGCATTTGACCGATTGGTACACGCCGTCACATGTGCTGCATGGGCTGGTTTTCTATGCGCTGCTGCATTGGTTGCTGCCGCGATTGGGGCTGGGCTGGCGGTTCCTGCTGGCCACGATGATCGAGGCGGCATGGGAAATCGCCGAAAACACCGATGCGGTGATCGAACGCTATCGCGCGGTGACCATCTCACTGGATTACTATGGCGATGCGGTGGTCAACTCGATGGCCGATATGGTCGCCATGATGTTTGGCTTCTGGCTGGCGCGGGTGCTGCCGGTCTGGCTGTCGGTCCTCCTGTTCCTGGCGACCGAGGCGCTATTGCTTCTGGTGATCCGCGACGGATTGTTGCTGAATGTGCTGATGCTGCTGTGGCCGGTCGAGGTGATCCGGCAATGGCAGGCGGCGGGATAGGAGATCGAGATGAAGCGAATCATTCTTGCGGCACTGCTGGCGGCCGGTCCGGCAATGGCCGAGGAAGTGGGCGAGATCAGCGTCGATTGGGTCGGCAACGACATCATCATCGAGGCGATCCGCGATCCCGACGTGGCGGGCGTGACCTGCCATCTGGCCTATTTCGATCGCTCGGTGATCGACCGGCTAAGCCAGGGCAACTGGTTCGAGGATCCGTCAAATTCGGCGATCGAATGCAGCCGCACCGGGCCGATCCAGATTGGTGACATTGCCCGCGGGAAGGGTGGCGAGAACGTGTTTTCGGAAGGACGCTCGCTGATCATCAAATCGCTGCGGGTCAAACGGGTCTTTGACGAGACGAATGGCGTTCTGGTCTATCTGGCTCATGCAAATGAACTGACCGAAGGCTCGGCCAAGATGGCGATCTCGACCGTTGCCCTGACAGCCGAGGAAAGGGCTGCGGCGCAGGCCCGATAGCTGCCTTGCCGTAGCGATAGGGACAGTTTGCGGATCGGATGTCGTTCCGGCCCCCGTGACAGTGGACAGCGGCCCAGGATTGGATTACTGCATTTTCGCTTGGGATGCACACATGACACCACACCGCCGAGTCGCAAAATATAATCTGGGGCAGATCGTTCGCCATCGCAGCCGCGATTTTCGCGGGGTGGTGTTCGATGTCGACCCGGAATTTGCGAATACCGAGGAATGGTATGAATCCATCCCCGAGGATATCCGGCCAGCCAAGGACCAGCCCTTCTATCACCTGTTTGCCGAGACCGAAGCGACCTATTACGTCGCCTATGTGTCCGAACAGAACCTGGTGCCAGACGGATCGGGCGAGCCGTTGGACCACCCCGAAGTGACCGAGTTGTTTGGCGAGTTCGAGGACGGGCGCTATCCGCTGCAATCGCCAATGAACTGATCGGGGTTGGTTCCAGACGTTCGGGAAGGTCGTCAGCCCGCCGGCTTTTCAGGGTCGCTCGACGCATCTTCCGAAACCGGGACGCGGAAGGCCAGGAAGTTTCGGGTTTCCTCGCGGTAATAACACAGCTCTTGGGTCAGGTCGTGGATCAGGAACCAGCCAAAACCACCTTCGGGCAGGTCGACGCTGTGGGCATCGGGGATCGCGCCGGGCAGAAGGCAACCATCAGGCAGTGAAATACCGTCATCGGTGACGGCGCAGGACAAGCCGCCGGCATGCCGGACGATGCAGATATGGATCATGGGTGCCGCCCGGAGCGTGCCGCCATCTGGTCCGGTCTCGCCGATCCAGGGGCCATGTTCGGCGACATTGTTCATGACCTCGGCCAGCACCAGCTCCAGCCGGCCAAGCGCATCCTCGTCGATATCGGCGGCAAAGCGGCGACGGATATCGGCCAGCGTGTCACGGACCAGCAATGGCTGGGCCCGAAGAACCCGGTGAAACATTGGCTGCGCGCCCCGGTCCAGATCGCCGGTTTGTCCGGGGTCATGGCTGTTGGCCGCGTTCATCAACCTACCTCCCTCTCCGTGCGCGGGGCATCCGAGATGGTAAAGACGGTATCCATCCGCGTCAGGCGAAAGACCCGTTCGACATTCGGCTGCAACCCTTCCAGAACCAAGGATATACCATGAGGCATCGCCTTGTGGATGGCGATCATCGCGCCAAGGCCGGAACTGTCCATGAACTGCACCTGACGCAGATCCAGCAGCACGGGTGTGCTGCATTTCGACACGATCTCGCGCATGCGATCCTTGAACCGCGTTGCGATGGCGGCATCCAGCCGCTGCTCTTCAACCCGGATCACGATTCGATGCGCGTCCGGCGCGACAGTCAGGTTCATCGGACAATCCCTTGCATCTTCGGTGCCGGGATCCTTACTAGACGGAAATGGTTACGATCCGGTAAGCGTGGCAGAAATCTGCGGAGGACGATCATGACAATTCGAAATGTCTATATCCTGGGTGCGGCGCGCACGCCGATGGGCGGATTGCAGGGCGCGTTTGCGGATGTAACCGCCGCCCAGCTGGGCGGGGTCGCCATCGCCGCCGCGCTGGATCGGGCCGGGGCCGCGCCCGATGCGCCACAGGCGCTGTTGATGGGCTGCGTGCTGCCCGCCGGACAGGGGCAGGCGCCGGCGCGGCAGGCGGGTTTTGCGGCCGGGCTGCCGCAATCGGTGCCGGCGACCACGCTGAACAAGATGTGCGGGTCGGGCATGCAGGCGGTGATGATGGCCGCCGATCAGATCCGCGCCGGCAGCGCCGATCTGGTCGTTGCCGGCGGCATGGAAAGCATGACCAATGCCCCCTATCTGCTGCCCAAAATGCGCGGCGGCGCCCGTCTGGGGCATACGCAGGCGCTGGACCACATGTTCCTGGACGGGCTGGAGGACGCCTATGACAAGGGCCGGCTGATGGGCACCTTCGCCGAGGATTGCGCCAGCGCCTTCGGCTTTACCCGCGAGGCGCAGGACGATTACGCCCTGGCCAGCCTGAGCCGCGCCAATGCCGCAATCACCAGTGGCAGCTTTGCCGCCGAGATCGCCCCGGTTACGGTCAACGGACGCAAGGGTGCGGTCGTGGTCGATACCGACGAACAGCCCGGCAATGCCCGGCCCGAAAAGATCCCGACGCTGAAGCCCGCCTTCCGCAAGGATGGCACGGTGACGGCGGCAAACAGCAGCTCGATTTCGGATGGGGCGGCGGCGCTGGTCGTGGGCGCCCGTGCCGAGGGCGCCATTGCCCGGATCGTTGGCTATGCCGGCCATGCCCAGGCCCCGGCTGATTTTCCAACGGCGCCGGTTCCCGCAGCCGAAAAGCTGCTGGATCAGATCGGATGGAGCAAGGATGACGTCGATCTGTGGGAGGTGAACGAGGCCTTTGCCGTTGTTCCCATGGCCTTCATGGCGCGGATGGGCCTGTCCCATGACAAGGTCAACGTGAATGGCGGTGCCTGCGCGCTTGGCCATCCGATCGGCGCATCAGGTGCGCGGATCATCGTCACGCTGATCCATGCCTTGCAGGCGCGGGGCGGCAAGCGGGGCGTGGCCGCGATCTGCATCGGCGGTGGCGAGGGCACGGCCATCGCGGTCGAGCTGGTCTGACCCCGCGCGGAACTGCCGGGCGATCGCCATGCCGGCACGGTTGGCAGCCTCCGGCGGGGATATTTGGCTCAAAGCGAGGGCAGTTTCGTCGCCCGAAATACAGGCAATGCGCGCTGAGCCCCGTGAAACCGTGGAGTTTTTCGCGGAAACCTGTGCTTGTGTCATAGACATTCGCGCGCCGCATGCTGATCATCGGTCGAAACGGCCGGGTCCGGTAGGTGGTCGCAGTCAGGGGGGCGCAATGAGTTACTATAACGAGATGTTTGAGGGCAAGCAGGTCCGCGAGCCCTATGCCATGCTGCGCGCATGGGTCGATACCATGCCCGACGATTTTCGCCAGATGAAGCAGGCCGAGGCCGAGGCGCTGTTTCGCCGCATCGGCATCACCTTTGCCGTTTATGGCGAGGGCGGCGACCCGGACAGGCTGATTCCCTTCGACATGATGCCGCGGGTGTTCGAACAGAACGAATGGCGCAAGCTGGAGCGCGGGATCAAGCAGCGGGCGCGGGCGCTGAACGCCTTTTTGCGCGATGTCTATGGCCGGGCCGAGATCGTCCGCGCCGGGCGCATCCCCGCGCGGCTGGTCTATCAGAACGAAGCCTATGAGAAATCGGTCGTCGGCGTGGTGCCGCCGCGCGGGGTTTACAGCCATATCATCGGCATCGACCTGGTGCGCACCGGCAAGGACGAGTTCTTCGTGCTGGAGGACAACTGCCGCACGCCATCGGGTGTCAGCTATATGCTGGAGAACCGCGAGATCATGATGCGGATGTTCCCGCAATTGTTCCGCAACAACCGGATCGAGCCGGTGGACCAATATCCCGAACTGCTGCGCCGCACGCTGGAATCGGTGGCCCCGGCGAAATGCGACGGCCGGCCCACCTGTGTGATCCTGACGCCGGGCCATTTCAACAGCGCCTATTACGAACACAGCTTTCTGGCCAACCTGATGGGCGTAGAGCTGGTCGAGGGACAGGATCTGTTCGTGGATGGCGAGTTTGTCTATATGCGCACGACACAGGGGCCCAAACGTGTCGACGTGATCTATCGCCGGCTGGACGATCCTTATCTGGACCCGCTGTGTTTCCGCCCCGATTCGATGCTGGGCGTGCCTGGGCTGATGGATGTCTATCGCTCGGGCGGGGTGTCGATCTGTTCGGCCCCCGGCGCGGGTGTCGCCGATGACAAGGCGATCTATACCTTCGTCCCCGAGATGGTGCGCTTTTATCTGGGGGAAGAGCCGATCCTGAACAATGTGCAGACATGGACGCTGTGGAAGGATGACGACTATAAATACGTGATGGAGAACCTGCCCGAACTGGTGGTGAAAGAGGTTCATGGCTCGGGCGGCTATGGCATGCTGGTCGGGCCGAAATCGACCAAGGCCGAGGTCGAGGAGTTTCGAAAGAAGATCGAGGCCAATCCCGGCAACTATATCGCCCAGCCCACCTTGTCGCTGTCGACCTGCCCCACGTTTGTCGAGGAGGGCATCGCGCCCCGGCATGTCGATCTGCGCCCCTTCTGCCTGTGCGGCGACCGGATCGAACTGGTGCCGGGCGGGTTGACCCGCGTGGCCCTGCGCGAAGGGTCGCTGGTGGTGAACTCGTCGCAAGGCGGGGGGGTCAAGGATACCTGGGTCCTGTCGGAATAGGGGGAAGACGAAATGCTTAGCCGTACCGCCGCCAACCTGTTCTGGATGGGCCGCCATCTGGAACGTGCCGAAACCGCTGCCCGGCTGATCGACGTGGGCCAGCGCATCACCCTGCTGCCCAATACCGAGCAGGGCTATCAGAACGAATGGACCTCTCTGTTGCAGGCCTCGGGCACGGCCGATGCCTTTGCCGCGAAATATGGCGAGGTCACGCAGGAGAAGATCGAAGAATTCTTGTTCTTTGACCGCGAAAACCCGTCATCCGTGGTTTATTGCCTTGAAAAAGCGCGTGAAAGCGGCCGGATAGTGAGAACCGCGCTGACCGGGCAGGTCTGGGACGCGCTGAATGTCGCCTATCAGGAACTGCGCCGGATGGAGCGGATTCCGCGCGGCAAGCTGGACACGGCCGAGATGACCGAGTTCACCACCCGCCATGCCTCGACCGTGCGGGGGGCGATCAACGCCACCCAATTGCGCAATGATGGCTGGCATTTCATGAATCTCGGCTATGGTCTGGAACGGGCCGATGCGACCGCCCGGCTGCTGGACGTCAAATATTTCGTGCTGTTGCCGCGGATCGAATTTGTCGGTTCGGGCTTGGATACCTATCAATGGCAGGTAATCTTGCGGGCTTTGTCGGCGCATCGGGCCTTTCACTGGGCCTATGGCGGCGATGTCACGGCCGGCCGCGTAGCCGATTTCCTGATCCTGAACGGGGAAAGCCCGCGTTCGCTGATCACCTCGCTTTACGAGGCGGTCTGGCATCTGGAAGGCCTGGCGCGACGTTATGGGGATCAGGTGCCAACGACGGCGCGCGACAAATCGCGCGAGGTGCTGGATCGCTTGCAGAACCAACAGATCGACACGATCTTCGATGATGGGCTGCACGAATTCCTGACCTGGTTCATCACCGAGATCGGCAATATCGCGACGCTGACACATCAGGATTATCTGCGGGGGGGATCCTAGGCCATGAAGTTGCAGATTTCGCACGAGACGGTCTATGGCTATGACCAACCGATCCGTAACCTGGTGCAAAGCCTGCGGCTGACGCCGTCGGTCTTTGAGGGGCAAAAGACCCATGAATGGGAGATCGACGTGACCGGCGGCATGCGCGGCCCCGGTTTTCGCGACGGTGCCGGCGACTGGATCGAGGGCTGGACCGTTCGCGGCCCGGTTCAAGAGGTGACGGTGCGGATTTCAGGCAGGGTGGATACCCGTGACACGGCGGGCGTGCTGCGCGGCCACCGCGAGATGATTCACCCGCTTGCCTATCTGCGCGACACCCGGCCCACGCGCGCAGATGACGGTCTGCGCGATCTGGCGGCCCAGGTCGGCGGCTCGGCCGACCTGCTGGACCTGTCGCACAAGCTGTCGGGTGCGGTGGCCGATGCCATTCGCTATACGAACGGCTCGACCCATGCCGCGACCACCGCAGCCGAGGCGCTGGCCCTGGGCGAGGGCGTGTGTCAAGACCACGCCCATGCGCTGATCGCTGTGGCACGGGAACGCGATCTGCCGGCGCGCTATGTGTCGGGTTATCTGCATTCGACACAAGACGGCCAGTCACATGACGCCGCCCATGCCTGGGCCGAGATTTTTGTGGACGGGCTGGGCTGGGTTGGGTTCGACGCGGCCAATCGCTGCTGTCCTGACGAACGCTATGTTCGGCTTGGTTCGGGGCTGGATGCGCAGGATGCGGCCCCGATCCGCGGCGTGGCCATGGGGACCGGAACCGAGAAACTGGCCGTCGCCGTGCGGGTCGAGGAACTGGCGCAATAGTCGCGTTTTGATATGCGCGCGACCGGCATTCCGGCCAGGGGTGCCGGTCGTGATTTCGGTGGAAATCTGGTGGAGCCAAGGGGAGTCGAACCCCTGGCCTCATCATTGCGAACGATGCGCTCTACCAACTGAGCTATGGCCCCATCCGCCGGTTTTTTGAACCGCGGCGATACGCTTGTCAAGCGGCCTTCACTGGCAGCGCCTGTGCAATCGCAACTGTCACCACTTTGCGGTGAGGGCCGGATCAGCAGGTGAGGATGCGGTCTGCCGGGAATCCGCTGCCGCGACCGATGCGGCGGCGACAATTGACGAAGGGCGGGTGGGCAAAGTGCGGGGCGAAGGCCGGCCATGGCGCCGGCTGCACCGTCAATCCGGCCCTGCGCACCGCGATCGGGACAAGATCAACGCCCCGTCATTGCAGCTTCGACGAACCGGACCAGATCAGCCGCCGGACGGGCACCGGACAGCCGTGCGATTTCGCGGCCCTGTCGGAACAGGATAAAGGCCGGGATGCCCTTGATGTTCCACCGCACCGTCGCCGCAGGTTCGCGTTCCGTGTCGATCTTGACCAACCGTGCCCGGCCTTTCAACTGGGTCGCGGCCTTGTCGAACTCTGGCGCCATAGCCCGACAGGGGCCGCACCATGGCGCCCAGAAATCGACCAGCAAGGGCAACCCATCGGAGCGCGCCGCCTTGTCCAGCGTATCGAAATCAACCGCGACCGGCTTGCCCGGCAGCAGGCCCGCGCCGCAGGTGCCGCATTTCGGCCCAGAGCCAAGCCTATCCGAAGGCACGGCATTGACCTGGAGGCATTCCAGGCAGGTCAGTTTCAGCTTTTCGGCCATCGCCGTATCCTTACATCGCGGTTTTGCGACATATCTGCGCGGTGTATCGCCGCTTCAAGTGCTCGGGGCGGGATCGGAACTTGTGCAGGCGCCTGGCGCTGTTGCTATCGTTCGATTTTGTCTACTATATTATGATGATGACACATTCTGATGACCTTGATGCACGGATCGGTGCGCGCGTCCGTGCCGAACGCGAAAGTCGCGGCTGGTCACTGACTGACCTGGCCAAGCGCGCCCTTGTTTCGCGGGCGATGATCCACAAGGTTGAACGCGGTGAAAGCAGCCCCACCGCAAATCTGCTGGCCAAGCTGTCGGGCGCCTTTGGGCTTAGTATGTCGACCCTGATGGCGCGGGCCGAACTTGGGCAGGGAAGGCTTTTGCGCAAGCAAGATCAGCCGGTCTGGACCGACCCGGTTACCGGCTATCTGCGCCGCCACGTCTCGCCACGGTCAGAAATGCCATTGGATTTGGTGCATGTCACGCTGCCGCCGGGGCAAGAGGTGCCGATGCCCGCATCTGCCTTTGCCTTCATCCGCCAGCTTATCTGGGTTCTGGATGGCAACCTTGTCTTTGTCGAGGGACCGGCCCGGCATGAGATGCAGTCAGGTGACTGCCTTGAACTGGGCCCGCCCGCTGACTGTGTGTTCCGCAACGAAAGCGACCGCCCTTGTCTTTATGCTGTCGCAGTGCTGCGAAACAGCTGATCCGTCCTGTCGCAGATCGTTGACATTACATCTAATATAGTGGACCGAATGATATTATGATGTCATTGGGTGCAGCATGATGATTCGAGATGCAGAAGGCAGGGATATCGCCGGAATAACGGCGATCTATAACGACGCGGTAGAACGGACGACCGCGATCTGGAACGACGCCAAGGTCGACATTGCCAATCGCACGAACTGGTTGGCCGAGCGGCGGCACGCGGGCTATCCGGTGCTGGTCGCGGTGGACGACGCCGGCGAGGTTCTGGGCTATGCCTCATTTGGTGATTGGCGCGCCTTTGACGGCTATCGCCACACGGTCGAACACTCAGTCTATGTCCGAAACGATCAGCGCGGCGCGGGCATCGGGGCGGCGCTGATGCAGGTGCTGATCGACCGGGCGCGACAGGCTGGCAAGCACGTCATGGTGGCGGGGATTGAGGCCGGAAATACCGGATCAATCAGGCTGCATAAAAAATTGGGCTTCCAGCAGGTTGGGCTGTTGAAACAGGTCGGCACCAAATTCGGCAACTGGCTTGACCTGACCCTTCTGCAACTGTTGCTGGACGACCGCGCCACCCCTGATCTGACAAAGGCCGCGCCATGACCGTTTTTCTGTTCTTCATCCTTGTTGCCGCAGGCGCCGCACTGGTCGTGCAGAATATCATCATGATGCAGATGTCAGTGCGGGCATCGACCATCCTGATCGTCTTGCTGATGAATTCCGCCGTCGGGCTGGTTTTGTTGTCGGCCCTGCTGATTGCGCGAACCGGGTTTGGCGGCATCCGCGAGCTTGTCAGCGGCTTTCAGCCCTGGGCGATCCTGCCCGGCCTGCTGGGGACGTTCTTCGTTTTCGCCAGTCTGCTGGGCTATCAACGGGTAGGGGCGGCGGCGACGGTTTCCATCCTCGTCGCCAGCCAGTTGCTTCTGGGCCTGACCGTCGATCTTGCCCGAACAGGCAGCCCGTCGCCTGTGACGCATCTGCCCTCGCTCGTCGGTGCCGCGCTGCTGGTTCTGGGCGCCTATCTGGTCGTGTCTCGCAGTATCTGAGCGGCGGATTACTCCGCCGCTTGCGCATAAGCCTCCAACGGCGGACAGGTGCAGATCAGATTCCGGTCGCCATAGGCGTTATCCACACGCCCGACAGGCGGCCAATACTTGTCCACACGGAATGCGCCCGGCGGGAAGCAGCCCTGTTCGCGGCTGTAAGGACGGTCCCATTCGGCCACCAGATCCTCGACCGTATGGGGCGCGCGGCGCAGCGGGCTTTCATCGGGTTTCATCCGGCCCTCGGCGACCTCGGTGATCTCGTCCCGGATCGCCATCAGCGCGGTGATAAAACGGTCTATCTCGGCCTTGGTTTCGGACTCGGTGGGTTCCACCATCAGCGTGCCGGCGACCGGCCAGCTCATCGTGGGCGCATGGAACCCGTTGTCGATCAGGCGCTTGGCAATGTCGTCCACGGTCACGCCATGTTCGGCAAAGGGCCGCGTATCGAGGATGCATTCATGCGCCACCCGCCCGCGATTGCCCATGAACAGGATCGGGTAAGCCCCGGCAAGACGGCTGGCGATGTAATTGGCGTTCAGGATAGCCACACGGGTCGCCTGCGTCAGCCCGGCCCCGCCCATCATCAGGCAATAAGCCCAGGAAATCAGCAGGATCGAGGCGCTGCCATAGGGTGCCGCCGAAACCGCGCCGCTGTCATCATCGCGGGGATCGCCCGGCAGATGCGGCGCCAGATGCGCCTTGACGCCGATGGGGCCCATGCCGGGGCCGCCGCCGCCATGGGGGATGGCAAAGGTCTTGTGCAGGTTCAGGTGGCTGACATCGCCGCCGATCTCGCCCGGCTTCACCAGCCCGACCAGCGCGTTCATGTTTGCCCCGTCGATATAGACCTGCCCGCCATGATCATGGGCGATCTGGCAGACCTCGCGCACGGTATCCTCAAAAACGCCATGCGTGCTGGGATAGGTGATCATCACGGCGGCCAGCTTATCGCCCGCCGCCCTGGCCTTGTCGGCGAAATCTTCAAGGTCGATGTCGCCATTGGGGGCCGATTTCACCACCACGACCTTCATGCCGCACATCTGCGCGCTGGCCGGGTTGGTGCCATGCGCCGAAACCGGAATCAGGCAGACATCGCGCTGATCATCGCCATTGGCGCGGTGATAGGCCTGAATGGTCAGAAGCCCCGCATATTCCCCCTGCGCACCGCTGTTGGGCTGCATCGAGAAGGCGTCATAGCCGGTGATCTGGCACAGCTTGGCTGTCAGATCTTCGATCGCCTCGGCATAGCCGGCGGCCTGATGGCGCGGCGCAAAGGGATGCAGCGCGCCGAATTCGGGCCAGGTGATCGGCATCATCTCGGCCGCGGCGTTCAGCTTCATCGTGCAGGACCCCAGAGGGATCATCGCCCGGTCCAGCGCCAGATCGCGATCCGACAGGCGACGCATATAGCGCATCATCTCGGATTCCGCGCGGTTCATGTGGAAAACCGGATGGGTCAGGTAATCGCTGTCGCGCAGCAGGGCATCGGGAATGGCGGGTGCGGTCGCGGGGGTCGCGGCCTCTCCGATGCCAAAGGCGTCCAGCAGCCGCGCGATCACGCCTGCATCAGTGGTCTCATCGACGCTGATGCCCACGCGGTCACGGCCAACCTTGCGCAGGTTGATGCCGCGCTGCTCGGCTGCGGCCAGAATGCCGGCCTGACCGACGCCGACCTTGACGGTGATGGTGTCAAAGAACGCATCCGGCGCGACCTCTGCCCCGGCGTTGCGCAGGGCATCAGCGACGGTCACGGCATGCAGATGCACCCGCTGCGCGATGGCGCGCAGCCCGACCGGCCCGTGGAATACGGCGTAGAAGCTGGCCATGACCGCCAGCAAGGCCTGCGCGGTACATACATTCGACGTGGCCTTTTCGCGGCGGATATGCTGTTCGCGGGTTTGCAGCGACAGGCGATAGGCCTGATTGCCGCTCGCATCAATGGAAACCCCGACGATCCGTCCCGGCATGGTGCGCTTCAGCGCATCGCGGCAAGCCATGAAGGCGGCATGCGGGCCGCCATAACCCATCGGAACCCCGAACCGCTGCGACGAGCCGACAGCGATATCGGCCCCCATCTCGCCCGGCGATTTCAGCAGGCACAGGGCCAGCAGGTCGCTGGCCACCACGGCCAAGGCACCATTGGCATGCAACGCCTCGATTTCGGGCGTCAGGTCGCGGATATGGCCGTAGGTGCCCGGATACTGGAAGATCGCGCCAAAGACCGCGCCCGCATCCAGATCGTCGATGGATGCCTTGACCACCTTGATCCCCAAGGGGGCGGCTCGCGTCTCGATCACCGAAATGGTCTGCGGATGCAGATCATGGGCGACAAAGAACGTATCGGATTTGGACTTCGACTGGCGATGCGCCATGGCCATCGCCTCGGCCGCCGCCGTCGCCTCGTCCAGCAGGGACGCATTGGCCACCGGAAGCCCGGTCAGATCGGCCACCATGGTCTGATAGTTCAACAGCGCCTCAAGCCGGCCCTGGGCAATCTCGGGCTGATAGGGGGTATAGGCCGTATACCAGGCCGGATTCTCAAGAATATTCCGCTGGATCGCAGGCGGCGTGACGGTGCCGTAATAGCCCTGCCCGATCAGGCTGGTCATCACCTTGTTCTTGCGCGCCACCTCTTCCATCCGGGCCAACAGCGCGGCTTCGGACAGGGCGGGCCAGTCCAGCGGGCTATGCTGCCGGATCGCCTTTGGCACGGTCTGGTCGATCAGCGCCTCCAGGCTGTCGGCCCCCACAGCCTTCAGCATCTCGTCCATCTCGGCGGGCGAAGGACCGATATGGCGGCGATTGGCGAAATCATCGGGATTATAGCGGGTCGGGTTCCAGCGGCTCATCACAACCATCCATGTAGGGAAGCAAGGCCCGGCAAAAGGCCTCATCATCCGTGCAGAAATATCCTCGGGGGGTCCGGGGGGCGAAGCGCCCCCGGTCCGACAGTCAGAATCAGCCGATCAGCGCCTGATAGGCGGCTTCATCCATGAAACCATCCATGACGCCAGCATCGGCGGGCTTGATCTTGAAGAACCACGCCGCCATCGGATCGGCATTCACATCGCCGGGCGCATCGGCCAGCGCGCTGTTGACGGCGGTGATAACGCCCGCAACCGGCGCGGTAATGTCAGATGCGGCCTTGACCGATTCGATCACCACGACCTCTTCGCCAGCGGCAACCTCGCGACCCTCTTCGGGCAGCTCGATGAACACCACATCGCCCAGCTGCTCGCTGGCATGGGCGGTGATGCCGACGACGATCTCACCACCTTCGTCGCGCAGCCATTCGTGATCTTCGGTGTATTTCAACATGGGATAAGTCCTCAGCGTTTGTAGGAAGGGGTGACAAAGGGCAGGGCGGAAATGCGAACCGGCACCCGGCGACCGCGAAGATCGGCCCAGACAAGACCGCCCTCGGCCAGTTCCGCCGGCAGATAGGCCATGGCCACCGGCCCGCCAACCGTCGGGCCAAAGCCGCCGGAACAGACCGTGCCGATCTGGGCGCCACCTGCTTCGGCCTCGAACAACGCCACACCCTCGCGGATCGGCGCCCGACCCTCGGGGCGCAGCCCGACGCGCCGGATTGTCGCCGATCCGTCAGCCAGTTGCCCCAACACCCGGTCAGCGCCCGGAAAACCGCCCTCGCGGGCACCACCGCGACGACGCGCCTTGCCGATCGCCCAGCTCAGCGCCGCCTCGGCCGGGGTGGTTTCCTCGGTCAGGTCATGGCCATAAAGCGGCATTCCGGCTTCCAGCCGCAAACTGTCCCGAGCAGCCAGTCCGATGGACATCACCTCGGGCTGATCCAACAGGGCATCGGCAAAGCTGCGCAGATGGGTCTGTGGAACCGAAATCTCGAATCCATCCTCGCCGGTATAGCCCGAGCGGGATACCCAAAGCTCGGCCCCGTTCCAGTTGTGGCTGGCGACATCCATGAACTTCATCGCCGCCACGCCAGGCAGAAGCCGGTCCAGCACCAGCTGGGCCATGGGACCTTGCAGCGCCAGCAGACCGCGATCGGTGATCGGCTGCACGCTGACGCCAGCCAGCTTTTGCAGATGCGGGATATCATGGTCGGCGCGGGCGGCGTTCACCACAAGCAGATAGTGATCGCCGCGATTGGCGAACATCAGGTCGTCCAGAATGCCGCCCTGATCATTGGTGAACAGCCCATAGCGCTGACGCCCCTCGGGCAGACCCAACACATCGGCGGCAATCAGGCTTTCCAGCGCCAGCGCGGCGCTTGTCATATCGCCATCCATGGGCGCGACCCGCACCTGCCCCATATGCGACACGTCAAACAGCCCGGCATGGGCACGCGTGTGCAGATGTTCGCCCAACACGCCTTGCGGGAATTGCACCGGCATGTCCCAACCCGCGAAAGGCACCATCTTGGCCCCTTCGGCGACATGCAGATCGTAAAGTCCGGTCCGTTTCAGTTCCTCGGCCATCGGCCCTCCCCAAATTTGGCGCCGGTGGTCCGGCATCTGTCAACCGGCATGACGCCAGCCCTAGATGCCCCTTCTGTCCCTGCCCGCTGACGGGCGCCTGAGATCGTTATCCCTTCGGCGGGCCATCTCGGCCACTCTCCAGAGTTCTGACGGATAACGGTCCTTTTGCCTGAGAGTTCGCCGGGGCGGCTGCTCCTTCGGCACTGGCGCGTCGCCAGCTTCTCCCGAAATCCTGTGCAAGACAGGTACCGACACTGCCCGGCCAACGCAAGAGATTTGTCATCCGGGCACCGCGACGGCGCCCATTCAGGTTTTCGGAAAGACGAACACCCGGTCGCGCCGCAACATCAGCCACATGGGCGTGCCGGCGGGCGGTAGGAACACGCCGGGCACGGTGGCACTAAGCGTAATGGCATCATCGTCGGTGACGAATTCAACCAGCGATTCCCGGCCCAGATAGCGCGCCCGCACGACCCGCGCATGGGCGGCCGTGCCATTTTCCGGCGTCGGCGCCGGCCCCTGCCCGTTTCGGTCGAAATCAATCTTCAGGTGCTGGGGACGAATGACGATATCGACCTCGGTTTCATCGGGCACGCCGGGGGTCAGAAATTCACCAAAGGGCGTATGCGTCAGCGCCCCTTTGACCTTGCCGGTCAGCAGGTTCAGATCGCTGAAAAACGCCGCGACCTGGCGGTCGACCGGGGCGTTGTAAAGGTTATAGGGCGCGCCCTGCTGCACAATGCGCCCGTCCCGCATCAACAGGATCTGATCGGCCATCCGCATCGCCTCGACCGGCTCATGCGTGACCAGCAGAACGGCGGTGCCTTCCTCTTTCAGCAGGGCCAGCGTGTCGTCACGGATGCCGTCGCGCAGCCGTTCGTCCAGCCCGCTGAACGGCTCGTCCATCAGCAGCACGCGAGGGCGGGGCGCCAGCGCGCGAACCAGCGCCACCCGCTGCTGTTCACCGCCAGACAGTTGATGGGGATAGCTGTCGATATGCCGCCCCATCTGAACCCGGTCCAGCAATTCCGCCACACGAGGCCGGTTGGCGGCCTCGCCGCCCTTCAGGCCAAAGGCCACGTTCTCGGCCACGGACAGATGCGGGAACAGCGCGAAATCCTGGAACATCAGCCCAATGGCGCGGCGTTCGGGCGGCACACGAAAGACCGTGTCGCAGACCAGTTGCCCATCGACCAGGATACGCCCCGAATCCTGCATATCCACGCCGGCAATGATGCGCAGCGTCGTCGATTTCCCGCAGCCCGAGGGCCCCAGCAGGCAGGCAACCTGCCCGGCGGGGATGGCGAAAGACACGTCATCCACGACCTTGCGTCCGCCAAAGCTGCGGGTGAGATTCTGCACCTCTAGTCGCGGAGGGATCTGCACGGGGTCTGCCAGATTCTTTCGGTCAGGTTTTACCGGGCCTATCAGCGCGGCAATTCAGTCGCAACCAGTTCCATCGGCAACCAGCCATGGATCGGGGCAAGATCGGGCAGCCGCGCAGCCCAGACGGCACCGCCTCCGGGCGGCTGATCGGGGCGGGTTCGGGCATCGGTTCCGGTCAAAGCGCACCAGCATAATGTTCCGATCCCACCATGCCCGACGATCAGCAGATCGCCCTGCGTCTGCATCACCGCATGCCGACCCATCGCATCCATCCCGCGCGCCTGCACATCATCGGCACGTTCCCAGCCTTCCACATTGTCGCCGGGATTGGCAAAAAACGCATCGGCCAGCGCCTCGTGCCGGTCATGGGGCAGATAGCCGGTGGCCGAGCGGTCGATCTCGTTCAGCGCCGGATCGCGCAGCGGGACCAGTCCCAGCATGTCGGCGATCAGATCGGCAGTCTCGATCGCCTTGCGTTCAGTGCTGCTGATGATGCGGCTGGTGGCCGCCAGCCAATCCGCCCCGGCAAGCGCCTGCACCCGCGCCCTGCCCTGATCGGACAGGGGCCAGTCGGGCACCGGCACCGCCGGATCTATCACCACCTGCGGATGACTGAGATAACGCAATACAGTCATCTGTCGGGCTCAGATGGTGACGTTCAGCGCCCCACCGTCCAGCAGGATGTTCTGCCCGATGATGAACCGCGCCTGCTGGCTGCACAGAAAGGCGCAGGTGGCGCCAAAGTCCTCGGCCGTGCCATAGGTGCCGGCGGGAATGCTGGCCTCGCGGCGCTTGCGGGCCTCGTCCACGCTGATGCCGGCCGCCTTGGCCGCGCCGCCATCCAACCCCTTGGCCCGGTCGGTCGCATGGATGCCGGGCAACAGGTTGTTGACCACCACGCCACTGCCCGCCACCTGCCGCGACATGCCCGCCACGAAACCGGTCAACCCGGCGCGGGCAGTGTTCGAAAGCCCCAGAACGGCAATGGGCGAACGCACCGATTGCGAGGTGATATTGACCACCCGGCCCCAGCCACGATCCATCATCCCCGGCACCAGAGCCTGCATCAGGGCGATGGCGCTCAGCATATTGCCGTCGATGGCCTTGATGAAATCGTCACGGTTCCAGTCGGTCCAGTTGCCCGGCGGCGGGCCACCGGCGTTATTGACCAGAATATCCGCCTGCCCCACGGCGGCCAACACCTTGGCGCGACCCTCATCCGTGGTGATGTCAGCGGCAACGGGCGTCACCTCGACACCATATCTGTCCGCAATCTCGCGCGCGGTGGCTACGATTTCCGCCTCGGTCCGGCTGTTGATGACCAGGTCAACCCCGGCCTCGGCCAATGCCTCGGCGCAACCACGGCCCAGACCCTTCGATGCGGCGCAGACCAGCCCGCGCTTGCCCTTGATCCCAAGATCCATGCATTCCCTCCGTCGATTATCGCGGCAGGGAAACCCGTCCATGCCGGGATGTCAAACCCCTGCCTTGCGGCCCGGCCACCCTAGTCGCCGCCGCCACCACCCCCGCAATCACTGGACGAGTCACCGGAATCGCAGCCCCAGCTGTCATTACCCGCATATCCCGCGCCAGACCCCGAAGCGTCATGAGTATAATCGCTGCCCCGGCGCGACCGCCGCCACCGCAGAATTCGTGGCACCAGGATCAGCAACGCAAAAAATGTGAACAGCGCCGGAAGAATATAGCGCTCCAACCGCCCTAACCCCCAACTGCATCGCGAATCGCGCGCATGTTCGCGCCATAGACATGCGCCTGGTCGACCGACCCGCCCTTGAACACGGCGGACCCGGCCACCAGCACATCGGCGCCAGCCTTCACGACCAGAGGGGCGGTCTTGGGATCGACCCCGCCATCCACCTGAATATGGATCGGCCGATCTCCGATCATCCCGCGCAGTCGGGCGATCTTGTCGACCTGGCTGTGAATGAATTTCTGCCCGCCAAAACCGGGATTGACCGTCATCACCAGAACCATGTCGGCCAGATCCAGCACATATTCGACGGCCTCCAGCGGCGTGCCGGGATTCAGCGCCACACCGGCCTTCTTCCCGGTGGCGCGGATCGCCTGCAAGGTCCGGTGAATATGCGGCCCGGCCTCGACATGGGCGGTGATCATGTCGGCCCCGGCCTCGGCATAGGCCTCGATATAGCGGTCGACCGGCGCGATCATCAGATGCACATCCATGAAGGTCTTCACATGCGGACGAAAGGCCTTCACGGCGGGCGGGCCAAAGGTCAGGTTCGGGACGAAATGCCCGTCCATCACGTCGACATGTACCCAATCCGCACCCTCGGCCTCGATGGCGCGGATCTCACGCCCGAAATCGGCAAAATCAGCGGACAGGATCGACGGGGCGATCTTGATGCGGCGGTCGAATGTCATGGCACGGCCCTCGGCAATATGCGTGCCGCACCCTTACGGCCCCAACGCATGACAGGTCAACCACAGGCACAGCCTGCTTTGGTGCCTGCTTTGGTCCCGAAATATCCTCGGGGGGTCCGGGGGGCAGACAGCCCCCGGCCATCGCCCCCGGCAAGGTCTCCCGGCAGATCAGAAGCACAGGATTTCGGCCTCGGCCTCTGCGCGGCGCAGCGTGGCGACGATTTCGGTCATCTGCGGCATCCCGCGAAACATGCTCGCCCGCTCGCCCGAGACCTGACGCATGGTCAGGACCGTCTCGGCGCTGACATAGTCGTCATAGGTGATCACGCTGGCGATCTGGTCGATGGCACAGGAACAGCGGTCCAGCATCTCGCGGGTCTGGCCATTCGTGGCCATGCAGGCAAAGACATATTCGGCCCGCGCATTGGTAGGGAAATCACTCACCTCTTGTGCGGCGGCCGGGGTGGCCAGAAGGCACAAAACGGCAAGGCCCGACCTCATTTCATCACCAGACGGTTCAGATAGCCAGGCCTGTCACCCTCAGTCCGCGCGACCATTTCGCGAATCGGCGCCTTGGGGCCGCCAATGGTAAAGACCATTTCCATCGTCTCGAAACCGCCCATCCGCGCGGCGTTGGGATCGGCCGCGAAGGGGGTGAACCGCGCCACGACGGTATCGCCGTCACGCGTCAGGTTGCCACCGCCAAACAGCGCGTCCTTCATGCGGTTGCGGATATAGAAGGGGCTGCCTCCGGTCAGGACGGCCATGTCGCGGGCGGTGCGTTCCAGAAAGAAGGTCAGCACCGGATCGCCGCCGCTGATCGGGAAGGGGCCCAGCTTGCGCTGGAAATCACTGGCGTCATGGATCAGTTGCAACACCGGCTTGCCATCTGCGGGATCGACGATCTCGGTCAGGGTCAGCGTGCCGTCCTGAACCGGACGAAAGCCCTCAGCGGCGGGGCCTTCGACGGTTTCGGACCAGACCAGCTGCGCCTCGCCCAAAGACCATGGCCCGCGCTCGGCAAAGACCGCATCGCCGGCCTCGCCGGCAAGTGTCGGCGCGACAGGGATCAACAGCAAAGCCAGCGCAAGGCAGATGGTTTTCCTCATTCCGGTATCCTCCCAAGAACCGCCCAAGAACCGCAATGGCACGATGGCGCAGCACCGGGGCGCGGGCAAGGGCCGGGGGCGGCGCCTCCGTCGATGGTCGCAGGATCGGCTGCGCCGCGCCTATGCCAGCAACTGTTCCAGCACGGTTTGCAGATCGGCCGGACGCACAGGTTTTTCCAACAGCGGCACGCCGATATCGGCACAGGCGCGGGCGATGTCGGGATCACGGCGCGCCGTGACCATGACCGCAGGAATCGGCTGGCCTGCCGCGGCGCGCAGCGCGTTGATCGTGGCGATGCCGGTGTCGCCCTGGTCCAGATTGTAATCGGCAAGGATCACATCGGGCGGATCATCGCCCATCGTCGCCAACGCCTCGGCGGTAGAGCCGGCCAACCGGGCGATCATCCCGGCCTGATCCTGCAAGATCACCTCGTATCCGCGCCGCATGCCGATATCATTTTCCACGATCAGCGCCAGCCGCCCGCGCAATGCGCCGCCCTGACGGGACCGGCTGGCGGCATCCATCGGGTCGGCCTCGACCGTCACGGGCAGGCCGACGCGAAAGACGGTGCCGCGCATCGGCTCGCTGTCCAGTTTCAACGGGTGGCCCAGCTTGGCGCAGGCACGGCGGACGATCGACAGGCCCAGCCCCATGCCCATGGTGCCGGGATCGCGGCTAAGCCGCTGAAACTCGCCAAAGATGCGGTTGCGGTCGATGGCGGGAATGCCGGGGCCGGTATCCCAGACCTCCAGCCAGGCCATCGGTCCGCGCGGGCGCATCCCGACCAGAACGCCACCCCGCGCCGTATATTTGATCGCATTCGAAATCAGGTTCTGCGCCACTCGCCGCAGAAAGACCGGATCACTGTCGATCACCGCCGAGGTCTGCGCAAAGCGCAGGCGCAGCCCCTTGGCCTCGGCCATGGGGCCATATTCGTCGGCCAGGCGCGAAAACAGCGGGTCCATCGCGACGGGCTTGCGGTGAAACTCGATCCGCTGGCTATCCAGCCGGGCAATGTCCAGAACCGCATGCATCAGCTGTTCGACCGATTCAAAGGCCCCTGTCAGGCGGGCCAGCATTTCCTGCTGGGTGTCGTCCATCCGCGTCGCGGCCAGCGCATCCAGAAACAGGCGCGCCGCCGACAGCGGTTGCAGCAGGTCATGGCTGGCCGCGCGCAGAAACCGCGTCTTGGAGCGGTTCGCCTCTTCGGCCGAGGCGCGGGCCACGGCCAGTTCACGGTTGCGCTGCGACAGATCGGCCAAGGCCTGTTCCAACTGCGCCGTGCGGGTCGTGACCTCTTGTTCCAGGGCCACGGCGGCCTGGAACATCGACCAGGCCGAGCCGCGCGATTCCTCCAGCCGGTCGGCGCGCTCGATCAGCACATCCGCGATGCGGCCCAGCTTTTCGGCCTGACGTTCAGGGCTGTCATCAGGACGCAGCATCAGGGCGATCCGGGTGGCGGCAGGACGGCAAGGCCAACAAAGGTCTGATTCACATGCATGGCGCTGTGCTGTTCGCCATAGGTGTTGAAGCCGACGATGTTATAGCGCGCAAACAGATCCGACATCGCATCCAGCAAACCGGCACGTTCCAGCGCCAGCCGCCGCAGAATGCAGTCAAAGCCCAGCACCATCAGCGGGCGGCGGGGCAGCGCCTCCATCGCGCCGGCGAAACCATGGGTCAGATCCTCGGCCCGGCCCAGCGTCAGCACCGTGCCCACGTCAATCGCCGACATCAAGGACAGCCCGCCGCAATCGGTGCGCGCCCGGATCGCGCGGACATGATGGCGCCGCCCCATGCGCAAAAGCAGCGGGTGGCGGGCGAAATCGGTCGGCGTCAGCGCCGCTTCGGGGATGCCGGTCAGCCTGGCATATTCCTCGGCCGCGGGTTCGGCGTTCAGTTCAAGGATGATCCGCTGTTCAGGGATCGCCGCCGTCACCACCGCGCGGGTCTGGGTCGGGCTGAAATGGGCGAATGTGACCTCGCTGACAGGCAGCACGGTTTCAACCATAACGAAAACCGCAATGTCAGAGGCCACCTCGTCATCCGCGATCAGGCAGGTGCGGGTAAATTCCAGCGCATCGCCGGCCGAGCCGCCCAGCACCGGCATGGCGGGCAGCGCCGCCTCGATGGTGGCGGTCAGCACCTCTTCCTTGCCGGCAAGGCCGTCGGAAAACAGCAGCCCGAACTGCGCCCGGTCACGGTCGCCCGCGAAATCGGCATGGCGACGGCGCAGCTGTGCCATCCATTGCGAAACCGGGATATGCGCCAGATCGCGCAGCACCTCGATTTCCGCCCGAAAGGTTGCGCGGGGAAAGCCGATCGCCACCACCTTGCCATTGCAATAGCCCTGCGGCCCGATCTCGCCAGCCGATGAACAGCCCGCCAGCCGGCAATCGGGCAAAGCCTGACGCAGCGCAGCGGCCAAAGGTGCCAGCGCCTCGCGCGGGGAACCGAACAGGATCACCAGAGCCGGGTCGATGGCGCCCAGCTGGTCCAGCAGGTGTTGTGCGCCGGCCGGATCGCCCGCGTCGATCTGGACGGTCAGCGGCCCGTAAGGATAACCCGCCCCGTCCGGCATCATCCGGCCTCGAACAGCTTTACCGAATTGGCCAGAAGAACGGCCTGTGTGCGCCGGCGGGCGTTGATCTTGGACATGATGGCGGTGATATGGGTCTTGACCGTGGCCTCGGCGATCGACAGCTCGTAGCTGATTTCCTTGTTCGCCTTGCCCTGACAGATCAGCCGCAAAATCTTCATCTGCTGGGGGGTCAGGCTGGCAAAGCGGCGGGCCAGATCGGCGCGGGCCAGTTCCTCTTCCTCGGCCAGTTCGGGTTCATAGCCTTCTGGGGTGACATGTTCGCCGTTCCACATCCGGCGCAGGCTGTCCACCAGCGCCTCGCGGCCAAGGGATTTGCTGATATAGCCCTGCGCCCCTGCCGACATGGCGGCCTGCACCTGGGCCGGGTCGATATCGGCCGAGATCATGGTGATCGGCACATCGGGCAGCAACCGGCGCAGGGTCACGATGCCCTCGGCCCCGCGCGCATCGGGCAGGTTCAGGTCAAGGATCACGGCGTCAGGGGCGCCCTGCGCCTTGATCTGGTCGACCGCCGCGGCAAGGCTGCGGGCGGTGTGGACGTGTTTCAGCCCGAAACTGATCTTCAAGGTCAGCGCCAGCGCGTCGCACATCAGCGGGTGATCATCGACGATAAGGATTTCCCGAACCTGATCGGCAGTCAAACGCGTCATGGACACAGTTGTTTCGGCATCGGCATCAACCGGCATGTTGAATATCCTCCCCTGATGATCGGTACCTGATTTGACCGGCCCCGTTTCATCGTTGATTTTAAAGCCAAGACCCTGCAAAGCAAGTGGCCTTACAACTTACGTGCTATTGGCGGCGCGGCGCCATCGTGCCAGTTTCGGCCCGGTCGGACCGAATGAAACGGGGAGGCAGGCAGTCATGCAGATGGTTGGAAAACTGGCAATCGCACTGGCGATATGGGCGGGGGCGGCACAGGCGCAGGACGCCGCCTTGCCGGTGATTGAAATCGGGACGCTGGAAAACGGCACCGTGAACTGGGAATTGCAGACGATCAAGGCGCAGGGCCTGGATACGGCCAATGGCTTTACCCTTGAACTGCTGCCTCTGGCCGGCAACCCGGCCACGCAGGTCGCCATGCAGGGGGGCGAGGTGGATGCCATTGTCTCGGACTTCCTGTGGGTGGCGCAGCAGCGGGTGCAGGGGGGCGATTACACATTTCTGCCCTATTCGACTGCCGTGGGCAGTCTGGTCGTGCCCGCCGACAGCCCGGTGCAAAGCCTTGCCGATCTGAAGGGCAAGAAGATCGGCATCGCCGGCGGGCCGGTCGATAAAAGCTGGCTGATCCTGCGGGCCTGGAGCCAGCAGCAGAATGGCGAGGATCTGGCCGCCGTGACCGAACAGGTCTTTGGCGCGCCCCCCGTCATCATGAACGCCGCCGAGACGGGCGAGGTCGATGGCGCGATCAATTTCTGGCACTTTCTGGCCAAGATGAAGGCCGCCGGCATGCGCGAGGTGATCAGCGTCGAGCAGGCCGCGACCGATCTGGGGCTGGACCCGACCACGCCGCTGCTGGGCTATGTCCTGCACAGTGGCTGGGTTGCGAAATACCCCGATCTGGCCAAGGGGTTCGCGGCAGCCTCGCGTCAGGCAAAGGAGCTTCTGGCCACCGACGATGCGGCCTGGGACGCGATCCGACCAATAATGAACGCCGCCAATGACGCCGAATTTCAGGCATTGCGCGAGGGCTGGATCGCCGGCATCCCACCCGAGGGGCCGGTGAACGCCGAAAACGCGCAGGCCATGTTCGCCGTGATGGCCGAACTTGGCGGGGAAGAACTGACCGGCGGGTTGACGCATCTGCCCGCGGGGTTGTTCTGGTCGGGTGAGTAAGACGCGGCGATATTTCCCACAAAGCCCCGGTGCGCTTCCGGGGCTTTTGTCGGTGCTGGTCATGCTGGCGCTGTGGACCGTCGCCTCGCAACTGACCGAACGGCCGCAGACCCTGCCGGCGCCCTGGGTCGTGGCCGCGCGGATCTGGGCGCTGGCGGCATCAGGCGAATTGTGGTTCCACGCCGGGATGACGCTGTTCCGAGTGCTGGCCAGTTTCGTCATCGCCATGGCCGTGGGCATCGCGCTTGGCCTGTGGATGGGGCGCTGGCGGGCCGCCGATCACTGGCTGAACCCGGCGCTGGTCATCGCGCTGAACATTCCGGCGCTGGTGACGATCGTGCTGGCCTATATCTGGATCGGGTTGAACGAGGTCGCCGCCGTCACCGCCGTGGCGCTGAACAAGATCCCCGTCGTCACCGTCATGCTGCGCGAAGGCGCGCGCGCCCTGCGCCCCGATCTGGACGAGATGGCGGCGGCGTTTCGCATGCCGCGGCTGGCGCGGCTGCGCCATGTCGTGCTGCCGCAGCTTGCGCCCTATATCGCGGGCGCGGCGCGGGCCGGAATCTCCCTGATCTGGAAGATCGTCCTGGTGGTCGAGTTCCTGGGCCGTTCAAACGGGGTCGGCTTCAAGATTCATCTGCTGTTTTCCAATTTCGACGTGGCGGGCGTGCTGGCCTGGGCGCTTGCCTTTGTCGCCGTGATGCTGGCCATCGACCTGTTCATCCTGCGCCCGTGGGAGGCCCGCGCGAACCGCTGGAGACGCGATGAGGCTTGATCTGACCGCAAAATCATTTGGCCCGCGTGCTGTTCTGGGGTCGCTGACCTTGCAGGTCGGGCGCGGGCAGCGGGTGGCCCTGCTGGGGCCGTCGGGCATCGGCAAGTCGACCCTGGTGCGGATCGTCGCCGGGCTGGACCACGATTTCGACGGGACCCTGTCAGGTGATGACCGGCTGGCGCTGGTGTTTCAGGAACCGACCTTGCTGCCCTGGCGCGACGCGCTGGCCAATATCACCATCCCGACCGGCTGCGGCCCCGATGACGCCCGCGCCCTGATGGCCGAGGTCGGGCTGGCCGGGCGCGAGGCCCAGTTTCCCCGGCAGCTGTCCCTTGGCCAGCAACGCCGGCTGGCGCTGGCCCGCGCCTTTGCCGCGCGCCCCGATATTCTGCTGATGGATGAACCCTTTGCCAGCCTTGATGCCGATACTGCGACACGAATGATCGCGCTGACGGGCGCCCTGCTGGACCGCAGCGGTGCCGGGCTGATCCTTGTCACCCATGACCCGGCCGAGCCCGCGCGGCTGGGCGCGGCGGCGATGGTGCTTTCGGGCAACCCGGCTATCTTGCATCGTTAGGCGCGGATCGGCTCGGCAAAGGCTGCCTGCACGCGCATCTGCAAACGGTCGAACTGCGCCTTGTAATATTGCGTCGCCTGGAACCGTTCGCGGGTGACCGACAGCCAGTCGATCAACAGCCGGCCGCGCAGGCACAGACCCAGCACCGCCGGATCGACCGGGTGGCGATACAGTTTGAAGAACATCTGTTTCATCGCCCGGCGAATGCCGCTGCGGTCCAGATCACCGGGCGCGGCGGGACATTGCGCATCCTCTTTCAGGAAATCGACGATGTCATAGACGCACAGCTTGGTCGCGGCTTCGGTGAAATCCAGCCCTGTGACCTCGCCCCCGCCAATGATCAGATTCTGACTGTGAAAATCGCCATGGGCAAAGCCGGAGTTATCGGCCCGCCCGCACAGCGCATCCCCATCGCGGCGCAATGCGTCCAGATAGGGTTCGGCCTGAACACGGTCCGCCTGATAGTGAAGTGGCGGCACCACGCGGTTCGGTGCGGCAAGCAGACGCGCGGGGTCAGCCCCCGGCCGCAGCCTTGGCGCGGCGTTTCAGCACCTGTTCCAACCTAAGCCCCGAATGCGCCGAGCGTTCCTGCATCAGCGCCAGATGTTCTTCGACCATCTGCGGATCGCGGGTGCGGTGGACGCAGGCGAACAACGAGCTTTTCCACAGCTCGGCTCGCATGTTGCTGGCGATCTCGTCCTTTTCGCGCGGCAATATCCACTGACTGCGTCCCTGTTGGACGTGAAGGCGCGAATGGCGCAGGTCGATGAAGCCTGCGGCCGAGATCACCTGATCCAGCGACGGCAGGTTGCGACCCAGCTGGCAGGCCGTGCCGGTGCCAAGGATATCGACCTTGATGACGTTCCGGGCGGGCTTGTGAAACAGGAAATTCCGCCAGCCGTACTTCTGTTTCCGGTCCTTGAAGACCCAGGCATTGCCCTGATAGCCCAGCACGTTGTCCGACGGATCCAGCCGGTCAAAAGCAGCAATGGTGCGGGCGACATAATCGGGCGGGTACAGAATGTCGTCGTCGATGGTGAAAACCATATCATCCGCGCCGGCGGCAAAGGCGAACTTGCCCGCGTCCTTCAGGTCGCGATCGGGGATCATCGTCTGAATCCGCGCGTCATCGCCCAGATGCGCGGGCACCCGGTCATAGCCGTTCAGGCAGATGCACAGCCGGTCAACCTGCGGCAGGATCGTCTGCACCGTCTGCATCAGGATCCCGGCGCGCGGCGGAAAGGTGGCCAGATTGGCTTGGATCATCATGGTCTCGTGCAGCGCCGGCGCGGGCAATCGGCCCAACGATGCGCAAAGCGGCGGCGTGATGCAATGGCCCGGCCGCCGTTCAGCCCGCGGCGTCGAATGTCTGGTCCCAGACCTGGCCCTCGGTATCCTCGACATGCACGGTGATCGGCTGGCCGTTTGGGGTATAGCCAAAACGGAATACCGGATCCTCGCTGACCGAGATGCCCGCAGACATGGTAAACAGCAGATCCTCGCCCTGCCGCACCTCTAGCCGGTCGATGAAATGCGCGGGAATGTTCAGCAGCGTGACCTGATCGCGTTGCAGGCCCGAAAAATTCGGGTGCCGGATCATCAGCGTGCCGATGGTGCGGCCGTTTTCCTCGGCCGATTTCCAGCGCATCTGCCCCATGCCATCCCTGACCGAGGCCATTTCCTTGCCCGCAGGGGCAGAACAGCCCCCAGATGCCTTCACAAAGCGGCCCGCCATGATCTTGTCGCCGGCCCCGGTGGTGGCGATGGCGCGCAGGTCGGAATAGGAATCGACGCGCACGCGCACCTCGAAATCCAGGGGCATCATCGCCGGACCAAAACCGTATTCGGCGGCCACCGGCGCAGGGTTTTCGTCGATCACCAGCGTCAGATCGGTCAGCGCGGGGGCATCAGCGGGCTGGGTGATGCGGATCGGGACGATGGCCGCATCATTGGCGCGAACCGGCGCATCCAGATCCAGAACCGCGCCATCGACCGGCGGTTCGGCGGTCAGGCCGACGACGGATTCGCGCAGGTCATCCCATGTGGCCGAGGGTTGCAGCGGATTGTCCTGCGCCAGCGCCGGTGCCGCCAGCACGATCAAGGCCAAGGCCAGGGCATGTCGCATCGTCATCCTCCCTTCACCATGCGGCGATAGGTCAGGTCGGTTGCCTCGCTGGCCGCATCATCCTCGGCCCGCGCGACCACCGCCGCATGCAATGGCGATCTGGAACAGGCCGGATCGGTCGCCCGTGCGTCGCCTGCCAATGCCATAGCCTGACACCGGCAGCCGCCAAAATCCACTTCTTTCCGCTCACAAGAGCGGCATGGCTCGGGCATCCAGGCGGTGCCGCGAAAGGCGTTGAAACTGTCCGACAGGTGCCAGATATCGGCCAGCGGACGGTCGCGCAGGTTTTCGAACCGCATCCAGTTGATCGACTGCGCGGCATGGCAGGGCAGAACCGTGCCGTCCGGTGCGATGTTCAGGCCCGTTGACCCCCAACCGCCCATGCAAGCCTTGGGATAGGTGGCGTGATGATCGGCGGGGACATAGTCGATGACCATGCGCCCGCGCAGCCTGATCCGCGCATCATTGACCACGGAACGCGCGAAAGCCGCCTGTTCGCGCGTGGGCATCAGCGCGGCGCGATTCAGGTCGGCCCAGCCGTGAAACTGCACTGTCGCAACCTCGATCCGCCTTGCGCCAAGGGTTTCGGCCAGCGCGATCATGTCGGGCAGGCGGTCCATGTTCTGCCGGTGAACCACGGCGTTGATGGTCAGGGGAAAGCCGATCTGGCCCACCCATTCGGCAAAGGCCATCTTTTTGTCCCACGACCCCGGATGCCCGCTGATCCGGTCGGCCATATCGGGACGGATGCCTTGCAACGACAGTTGCACGTGATCGACGCCGGCGCGGTTCAGTTCCTCCAGCCTTTGCCGGGTGATACCGATGCCCGAGGTGATCAGGTTCGAATAAAGCCCCGCATCCCGCGCGCCCGCGACGATCTGTGCCAGATCGCGCCGGGCGCCGGGTTCCCCGCCCGAGATATGGACCTGCAACACCCCCAGATCGGCCGCCTGGCGAAAGGCATCGGCCCATTCCTCGGCGGTCAGTTCCGATTGCCCGCGCACCAGATCGACGGGATTGCTGCAATAGGGGCAGGCCAGCGGGCAACGGTGGGTGATCTCGGCCAGCATGGCGATGGGGGCGCGGGGCGTCACGGCATTGCCGTCCAGATCGCGGGGCTGCGGGTGATCCTTCATGGCCGCACCTTCACAAAGACCATGCGGCGCTCGATCAGCCCGGTCAGGAAATCGCGCACATCGCCGGCGATCTGATCCTCGGGCGCGGCATATTTCGCGGCCAGATCGCGGGTGATCGCCGCCATGCTGCGGGTGCCGTCGAGTTCCGACAGGATCGCATCGCCGATCTGGTCCAACTGCATCGCCCGTTCAGGCGCCTGCAAAACCCGCAACCCGCGCACCCGATCATCCGCCAGCCGCACGCCGCGCGGCAGATAGGGGATATCATCAGGCTCGATCAGCGGTTCCATCACGCCATCCCCTGACCCGGCCGCCATGCGCCGGGGGGAATGTTGCCTTCGACATAGCCATGCCACAGCGCATCCAGTTGCGCCCAAAGCACATCGGTCTTGAAGGTCAGCGCCGCCGCTGCCGCGTTCTGCTTTTCCAGCGTGTCGGCATGGGTCAGCACATGGTCCAGACCGAAGGCCACGTCCTCGGGCGCCTCGGTCAGACGTTTGCGAAAATAGGCGAGGCTGCTGTCATCGGCGAAATCGTAATGCGCCAGCAGCCCTTCAATCCGTTGCGCATGGATTTTCGGCGCAAACAGTTCCGTCAGGCTGGCAGCAACTGCGTCCAGCAAGGGCATGTCACGAACAAAGCGGACATAGGCTTCAACGGCAAAGCGCGTGGCCGGCATCGCGCCCACGCCGCTGGCGACATAGTCGGGGTCCAGCCCGACAGCGCGGGCCAGCGCCAGCCAGCGCCGGATACCGCCGCCTTCGGTCACGCCGCCATCGTGATCCTCGATCCGCTTGCGCCAGATGCGGCGCAGGCCGGGGTCCTCGACCCGCGACAGAAAGGCCGCGTCCTTCATCGGAATGCGGGATTGATAGATCCAGCGGTTGATGACCCAGGCGCGCACCTCGTCCGGGGTGCAGGCGCCGCCATGCAGCCGGGCGTGAAACGGGTGCCTGTCGTGATAGCGCGCGGCGCCGATGGCGCGCAGCCGGGCTTCGAAATCCTCGCGGGACTGGGCTTGCATGGGAAGATCCTTCACAACGTCACCTCTGTCCCGTCGCGGCCGACCTGCCAGCCCTGCGCCTGCGCCTGTGCGGTCTGCGGACTGGACGGGTCGGTCAGCGGGTTGGAATTGTTGATATGCACGAAGATCCGCCGGCCAACGGGCACCCCGGCCAGCGCGACGATGCTGTCGGATGCAGCCATATGGCCCATCCGCCGGCCGGTCTTTTGTCCAAGCCCGGCTGCGATCATCTCATCATCGTGCCACAGCGTGCCGTCGAACATCAGCAGGTCGGCACCGGCGATCCGATCGGTCAACCAGCCCGGCAGATCGGCGCAGCCGGGAATATACAGCGCCCGCCGGTCGCCCGCCGCCAATTCGACCCCCACGGTATTCTCGCCCAGCAGCCCGGTCTCGACGGTTTCGCCTTCAAGATAGAGCGGCACCTTGCCGGGCACGGCGAACAACGTCGCCCGCAATCCGGGGATCAGGTCAAAGGGCTGATCCAGCCGCAGCCTGCGACGCGGCACGAAATCCGGGTTTACGGCAGATAGCATCGGATTGGCGTCCAGCGCGTCATGGATCGCAGGCGTGGCGAACAGATCAAAGGGCTGGCTTTCGCGCAAGGTCAGCAGCCCGGCGACATGGTCGATGTCACCATTGGTCACCAGAACCGAGCGCAGCGGCATCTGCCTTGGCCCGGTCGGATGCAGGGCCGGGGTGGCCGCCAGCTGGCTGCGAATATCGGGCGACGCGTTGATGATCGCCCAGTCACGGCCATCGGCAGATACGGCGATGCTGCTCTGGCTCATTGCGGGGATGCGGCCCGCGCGTGCAGCCGCGCAATTGCCGCAACCGCAATTCCATTGCGGCAGACCGCCGCCCGCCGCCGCGCCAAGGATGATTATCTGCATGTCACGCGCGATGCGAACGGCCCCGCCCGATCCGCCGGACGAGGCCGCCGCCTAGGTGTCACGCCGTCCTGTCAGAACAGGACCGGCTCGTCCTCGGCCGGGGCATACATGTTGATTTCCATGCCGCAGGCGATTTCTTTCAGGACAGGTTTGCTCCAAGCCATCGGGTTCCTCCTCTTGAACGCAGGATACATGCTAGGATCATGTGGAACACCGTCAACGCGACCTAAGTAGGGTTCGCGGTCCGCAAGCGGCGCATCGCCACCCAATCAGGAAGAATCGGCATATGTTTCATCTGATCTTGACCGCCTGTCTGGCCACAAGTTCCGGGATTTGCGGCCCGATCCTGCTGCCACAGGGCGATGCCGCGACGCAACAGGACTGCGAGGCCAGGGCCGCGCGAATCACCGACGACTGGATCGCGGCCCAGCCCGGATTGACCGCCGCCGGAACCCGGTGCCGCGCGAATGCCGATGTGGCGGCTCTGCAATTGCAGACCATCGCGCCGGGTATCTGGTTCCGCCGCGGCGACATCGCCCAGATCGAGACCGGCAACCGTGGCCGCATCGCCAACCTGTCCGTGGTGATCGGCGAGACCGGCGTGGCGGTGATCGACGCCGGGGCAAGCCGTGGCGAGGGGCAGGAACTTTATGCCGCGATCCGGCAGCTGACCGACCGGCCGATCACCCATGTGATCCTGACACATATGCATCCCGATCATGTCTTTGGCGCCAGCGTCTTTTCCGAGGCAGGCGCGACGGTTCTGGCCAGCGACAGGCTTGGCCCCGCGCTTCAGGCCAGGGCGCAAAGCTATCTCGACAGTTTCGACCGCATTGTCGGCCCGACCGAGATGATCGGCACCGCCATCGCCATGCCCGATACCGTCGTATCGGACCGGATGACCATCGGCCTGGGCGGGCGCAAGCTGGAATTGCTGGCCGTGCCCACGGCCCATACCGACAACGACCTGACCGTGCGCGATGTGGCGACAAACACGCTGTTCACCGGCGATCTGGTGTTTCGCGGCCTGACCCCCGCCGTTGACGGGTCGATCAACGGATGGTTGCAATGGCTCGAATCGCCGCCGAAAGATGTTGCATTGGTGGTTCCCGGTCACGGCGAAACCGCGCAAGGCTGGGACGAAGCTGTTGCCAAACAGGCCAATCTGCTGGTCCAATTGCGTGATTCGGTGCGTAATGCGATTGCGTCGGGCAAGCCGATGTCACAGGCCGTTCCCGATATTGTTGAGGAGCTTCACGGTTTTGCAGAAGGCTGGACCGACTTCCCCGACACCATCGCCCGCGATGCAACCGCGGCCTTCAAGGAACTGGAATGGGAGTAGTGACAGATTGACAAATGCTATACTTTAAGGAATGTTGGCGCTAACAACTGACCACTCGAACGGTCTGAAGTTCACGGAGCAGGGGGAGGGAAGATGAGAACGATCCTGACGATTTCGGTCGCAGCCATGGGGCTGGCGGCCGGTGCGGCACACGCACAGATGGTAATCGAACCGGGCAGCGACGACCGGATCAACTGGCAAAGCCTGGAGGATTTCAAAGCCAGCCATGGCGGCATGGAAGGCCAGGAAATCACCATTCTGGGCCCCTGGCTGGGCCCAGATCAGGAGTTGTTCACCTCGATCCTGCCCTATTTCCAGGAAGCGACCGGCATCACGGTCAACTATTCCGGCTCGGACAGTTTCGAACAGCAGATCGTCATCGACAGCGAGGCCGGATCACCCCCCGATATCGCCATCTATCCGCAGCCGGGCCTTGCCGCGGATCTTGCCCGCAAGGGCCATCTGAAACCGCTATCCGAGGAAACCGCGTCCTGGCTAGCCGCGAATTATGCCGCCGGCGAAAGCTGGGTCAAATTCAGCACCTATGCGGGGCCGGACGGGGCGGAAAATCTGTATGTCTTTCCCTACAAGGCCGATGTGAAATCGCTGGTCTGGTATGTGCCCGAGAACCTGGAAGATGCCGGATACGAGGTCCCCGAGACCTATGAGGATCTGAAGGCCGTGACCGAACAGATCGCTGCGGACGGTGAAACGCCCTGGTGCATCGGGCTGGGTTCGGGCGGCGCGACCGGCTGGCCCGCGACCGACTGGGTCGAGGATCTGATGCTGCGCACCAACAGCCCCGAGGATTACGACGCCTGGACGACGAACGCGCTGCCCTTCAACGACCCCAAGGTCGTAGCCGCGATCGAGGAATTCGGCTGGTTCGCCAAGAATCCCGATTTCGTGGCGGGCGGCGTGGGCTCGGTCAGCTCGACCGATTTCCGCGACAGCCCCAAGGGCCTGTTTGAAAGCCCGCCCAGCTGTTATTTCCACCGTCAGGCCAGCTTTATCCCCTCGTTCTTCCCCGACGGGGTCGAGATCGGGCTGGATGCCGATTTCTTCTATTTCCCGGCCAAGGCCGATGGCGCGCTTGGTCAGCCGGTTCTGGGCGGCGGCACCCTGTTCGGGGTGCATAGCGACAACCCCGCCGCAATGGCCTTTATCGAGTTTCTTCAGGTGCCCGCCGCACACGAGATCTGGATGACCCAAAGCGGCTTCCTGACCCCGCATACCGGTGTCAACACCGAGGCCTATGGCACCGAGACCAACCGGAAGATGGGCGATATCCTGCTGAACGCCACCACCTTCCGCTTTGACGGTTCCGACCTGATGCCGGCGGCGATCGGCGCGGGCGCCTTCTGGACCGGCATGGTCGATTTCGTCGGCGGCGCCGAGGCGCAGGCCGTCGCCGACCAGATCCAAAGCACCTGGGACACGCTGAAATAGGCGCGATCCGCAAAGTCTGAAAATCGGGCCGGCCCTGCCCAGGGCCGACCCTTCCGCAGAGGGAGGATCAGTGATGGAGCTTTTCTGGCTGGCCTTCAGCACCATTGTGATTGGCGTTTTCGGCTGTGTCGCGTGGTTCTGGGGCTCGAACTGGATACTTGACGCCATTTACCCGCCGCGCGGCCCCAGGGCCGGCGACAACATCCGCAAGGCAAGCCAGATCCGACCCTGGCTGTTTCTTGGCCCGGCCATCCTGTTTCTGTCGCTGTATCTGGTCTATCCGGTTATCGGCAGCTTCTGGGCCTCGCTGCATAATGCCGATGGCACCCGCTTTGTCGGCGGTGACAATTACAGCTGGCTGGTCAGTGACGCCAAATTCCGCGAATCCATGCGCAACAACCTGTTCTGGCTGCTGATCGTGCCGGCGCTGGCGACGCTTTTCGGGCTGATCGCCGCGCAGCTGACCGACCGGATCAAATGGGGCAATATCGGCAAGTCGCTGATTTTCATGCCGATGGCCATCAGTTTCGTCGGCGCCGGCGTGATCTGGAAATTCATCTATGAATACCGCGAGGCCGGCGAGGCGCAGATCGGCCTGCTGAACGCCATCGTCGTGGCGCTTGGGGGCGACCCGAAGGTCTGGCTGACGATCGAGCCGTGGAACAATTTCTACCTGATGATCGTGCTGGTGTGGATCCAGACGGGCTTTGCCATGGTGATCCTGTCGGCCGCGCTGCGCGGCATCCCCGAGGAAACCATCGAGGCCGCAATTCTGGATGGCGCTTCACCCTGGCAGGTGTTCTTCAAGATCAAGGTGCCGCAGATCATGGGCACCATCGCCGTCGTCTGGACCACCATCACCATCACCGTGCTGAAGGTGTTCGACATCGTCTTTGTCATGACCAACGGCCAATGGGGCACGCAGGTTCTGGCAAACCTGATGTATGACTGGTCGTTCCGTGCCAATGACATGGGCCGCGGCTCGGCCATCGTGATCGTGCTGATGCTGCTGGTCACCCCGATCATGGTCTGGAACATCATCAACCTGCGCAAGGAGGCAAATTGATGGAAGGCATGGCAGGACAGAAATCCTCGCTGACCTGGGCGGTCAATATCGCGGCGCTGTTGCTGGTGGTGCTGTGGACGATCCCCACGCTTGGCCTGTTCGTTTCCTCGTTCCGCGACCGCGACCAGATCGCGGCCTCGGGGTGGTGGAAATCCTTCTCGGCCGCCGAACAGACCGGCTTTGTGCGCACCGGCACCGATGACGATGCCACGCAGGACGGGGCGCTGTATGTGCTGGAAGGCAATGTCGTCACCGAGGGCCAGACGCTGACGGCATGGGGCACATCGGCCCGCGCGCCGGCTGAATTTGCGCCGGGCGACACCACCACCATCGAGGATGGCTGGGAACTGACCGTGGCCGAGGATGGCAGCTATCGTCTGACATCGGCCCAGCCCTTCGACATGTCGCGGGGCGAGCGGATCTTTACCACAACGACTGTGCCGCCGAAATTCACGACCGACAACTATCGGCAGGTGCTGACAGCGGACGGGCTGGGCCGCGCCTTCATGAACACCATGACGGTGACAATCCCGGCCACGATCATCCCGATCCTGATTGCGGCATTTGCGGCCTATGCGCTGGCCTGGATGCAATTCCCCGGCCGCGCACTGCTGACGGCCGCTGTCGTCGGCCTGCTGGTGGTGCCCTTGCAGGTGGCGCTGATCCCGCTGCTGCGCTTTCACAACGAAATCGGCATCGGCAAGGGCTATCTGGGCATATGGCTGGCCCATACCGGCTTTGGCCTGCCATTGGCGGTCTATCTGTTGCGCAACTATATGGCCGGGCTGCCGCGCGAGGTGATCGAAAGCGCCCGCGTCGATGGCGCGACCGAGTTCCAGATCTTCCGCCGCATCATCCTGCCCCTGTCCTTCCCGGCGCTGGCATCCTTCGCGATCTTCCAGTTCCTGTGGGTCTGGAACGACCTGCTGGTTGCCACGGTCTTTCTGGGCAACACCCGCGAACAGCTGGTCATGACTGCCATGCTGCGCGAGATGATGGGATCACGCGGCGGCGAATGGGAAATTCTCGCGACCTCGGCATTCATAAGCATTCTGGTGCCGCTGATCGTGTTTTTTGCAATGCAACGATACCTGGTGCGCGGCCTGCTGGCCGGCTCGGTGAAAGGTGGCTGATTGATGACGACTGGAACTGACTGGTGGAAAGGGGCGGTGATCTATCAGATCTATCCGCGCAGCTTCCAGGACTCGACCGGGGACGGACGGGGCGACCTTGCCGGGATCGCCCGGCGGCTGGATCATGTGGCCTCGCTTGGCGTGGACGCGGTGTGGATCTCGCCTTTCTTCACCAGCCCGATGAAGGATTTCGGCTATGATGTCAGCGATTATCGCGGCATCGACCCGCTGTTTGGATCAATGGACGATTTCGACGCGCTGATTGCGCGCGCGCATCAGCTGGGCATCAAGGTGATCATCGACCTGGTGCTGTCGCATACCTCGGACCAGCATCCATGGTTTCAGGAAAGCAAATCCTCGAAGGATAATCCCAAGGCCGACTGGTATGTCTGGGCAGATCCCCGGCCCGATGGCACGGCGCCGACGAACTGGCTGTCGATCTTTGGCGGCAGCGGCTGGCAGTGGAACCCCAAGCGGGAACAATATTACCTGCACAACTTCCTGAAGGAACAGCCGGACCTGAACTTCCACAACCCCGATGTGCAGGATGCATTGCTGGATGTGGTGCGCTTCTGGCAGGGCAAGGGCGTCGACGGCCTGCGGCTGGATACGATCAACTTCTATACCCATGACGCGCAGTTGCGCGACAATCCGGGCCTGCCGCCGGAACTGCGCCGTTCCGATACGGCGCCGGCGGTGAACCCCTATAACCACCAAAGCCACAAATACGATAAATCGCAACCCGAGAACCTGATCTTTCTGGAAAAACTGCGGGCCGTCATGGACCAGCACGGCACCGCCGCCGTGGGCGAGATCGGTGACAGCGAACGCGCCTGGGAACTGCTTGAGGAATATACCAAGGGCGACAAGCGCGTGCAGATGTCCTATGTCTTCGACTTCCTGTCGGGCGACGACCTGAGCGCGCAGCGCATTGTCGATGTCTTTGCCGAAAAGGCCGCCCGCGCGCCGGATGGCTGGCCCTGCTGGGCGTTTTCCAACCATGATGTCGTGCGCCACGTCACCCGCTGGAACCTGAACGAGGCCGCCGCCAAGGCCTATGCCACCGTGCTGATGTGCCTGAAGGGTTCTGTCTGCATCTATCAGGGCGAAGAGCTTGGCCTGCCCGAGGCCGATATCGCCTTCGAGGATCTGCAAGACCCCTATGGCATCGAGTTCTGGCCCGAGTTCAAGGGCCGCGACGGCTGCCGCACGCCGATGGTCTGGGACGGCGGCAGCAATGATCACAGCGGCTTTTCATCGGCGCAGCCCTGGCTGCCGATCCCGCCGGAACATCGCCAGCTTGCGGTGTCCGAACAGGATCATGTGGCCGGCTCGCTGCTGAATCATTACCGGTGGGCAATCGGCCTGCGTCACAAACATCCGGCGCTGCGGGTTGGCGACCAGACGGGGATGCGTGCCGATGGTCCGGTGCTGTCCTTCACCCGCGCGGCGGACGGGGCCAGCCTGTCAATCCGCGCGAACCTGTCCGGCGAAGCAGCCGGCGGGCTTGAACCGTGGCAAGTGGAAATCATTGAGGGTTAAGGAAAGGGGGGACGCATATGGCTGATCTGAATCTGGCCGATGTCGCCAAATCCTATGGCGACGTTCATGTTCTGCGGAATATCAACCTGGATATAAAATCCGGCGAGTTCATCGTGTTCGTCGGCCCCTCGGGCTGCGGCAAATCGACCCTTCTGCGGATGATCGCCGGGCTGGAACAGATCACCAGCGGCACGCTGAAGATCGGTGGCGAGGTGATGAACGACATCCCGCCCAGCCAGCGCGGCATCGCGATGGTGTTCCAGTCCTATGCGCTTTATCCGCATATGACCGTGCGCGACAACATGGCCTTCGCGCTGAAGATCGCCGGCAAATCCAAGGAAGAGATTCAGGCCGCGACCGACCGCGCCGGCAAGATGCTGCAACTGACACCCTATCTGGACCGCCTGCCCAAGGCGCTGTCAGGCGGCCAGCGCCAGCGCGTCGCCATCGGCCGGGCCATCGTGCGCGACCCCAAGGTCTATCTGTTCGACGAACCGCTGTCGAACCTGGACGCGGCGCTGCGCGTCGCCACCCGGATCGAGATCGCGCAGCTGAAGGCCTCGATGCCGGACCGCACGATGATCTATGTGACCCATGACCAGACCGAGGCGATGACGCTGGCCGACCGCATCGTCGTGCTGGCCGGCGGCGGCATCGCCCAGGTGGGCGCACCGCTGGAGCTGTATGAACGCCCGATGACCGAGTTCGTGGCGCAATTCATCGGCAGCCCGGCGATGAACCTGTTGCCCGGCAAGGTATCCCAGGTGGGCCAGACAACCGTGGTGCAGCTGGATGGCGGTGGCGTGGCCCGCGTAGCGATTCCCACGCAACCCGGCGACGAGGGCATGAAGGTCAATGTCGGCATTCGCCCCGAGGATATGCGCATCGCCGAGGACGAGGCGATCTTCGAAGGCACGGTCGACCTGACCGAGGCCCTGGGCGAGGTGACGCTGCTTTACTTCGGCACCAACAATGCCGATGGCAAGGCGCCGGTCATCGGCAAGCTGCCGGGGATCCATACCGGCATGACCGGCCAGTCGGTTCGACTGACGGCCGATCCGCAGGCGATGCATCTGTTCCACGACGGGAAATCGCTGCTGTATCGCCACTGAGCAGGCCCCGGAAGGACAAGAAAAACCCGCCAGAGGCTTCTCTGGCGGGTTTTTGATTGTGGGGCCTTTGGCGGCGATCAGCTGAAGATGAAATCGCTGTTGTCCAGCTCGCTGACAGTAAGCGAGCCATCTTCGGAATACAGCTGAAAGCCAAGATTGGTCCCTGCCAGCGAGACACGAACGCCATCGGTGCCAAATGGCGTGATGATCAGGTCATCAATGCTGGAAACGCCCCATTGTGAGATGTCCAGCTGGTCGATCCCGTCCTGATAGTCAAAGACCGTGTCGCGGCGATTGTCGAAGGCCACGAAAACAAAGGTATCCGAGCCGTCTCCGCCCCGTAGCAGGTCATAGCCGGTTCCGCCATTCAGCAGGTCATCGCCGGTATCGCCATACAGCTTGTCTGTCCCATTATTGCCGAACAGACGGTCATTGCCACCGCCGCCATGCAGCTCGTCGGCATTGGCCAGACCGGCGAAGTGATTGTCCTGCTGGTCGCCGTAGATCGTGTCCTTCCCGCTGCCGCCGCGAATATTCTGGAAGTCGAAGAAATGCTGGGTGACGCCCATCACCGTAAAGGTGCCATTGCCCAGATCGTCATCGTCCATCTTGACCAGCGCGCCTTCAGTCGCGGTGGCGGTTCCACGGACCAAATTCTTTAGATTCAGCCAGTTGTTGCCGCCATTGCCCAAATGAACCGCATATTCATTCGCCGCGACATCGACCGAATCAAAACCCGTCGAATATTCGTAGACCGGGGTGTCCACATAAAGGAAGTCATTTGCATCCAGAGTTTCGCTCTGGGTCTGGACATAAAGTTTATGCCCTAAATCAGCCGTCGTGATCTGAAGCTTACCCGGCTCGACCATCGAGACAATCAGCTGGTCAAAGCTGGTCACGCCCCATTGGCTGAGGTCAATCAGATCGCTGCCATCCTGGAAATCCTGGAATACCCCGGATTCCGGGCCTGCACCCGGCGTAAAGATGTCCTTTCCCAGCCAGCCGTGGACAATATCAAATCCACCATTTCCATAAATCCACTCGGATTGTGCCGTGCCGGGAAAGATGTCGGTCCCGGTTGTCCCCTCGATCCTGATCATGCGCTGTAACCTTTCAAACTGACCTGACAAGTGCAATGACGCGAATCCGGCCCGTAAAAGCCCAAGACCTCCCTTCGCGATTAGTTAAGATTATATTAAATTTGCGGTCAGTGTAGGTCTTCGTAACCATCCTTTCAGATAGGTTATGCTCAAATGTTCACCGATAGGACGAGTTGGCGGGCCTGGCTATCTTTCTGGTTGCGATCCTGGTGATTGTCACGACCGCCGGCTGTGGATATATCCACCCCAGCAAGGAGAATTGGTCATGGCACACACGGTTTTCATCGACGGCGAGGCTGGCACCACGGGTTTGCAGATCCGCGAGCGTCTGGCGCGTCGCGATGATATTCGGCTGATCCAGATCGACTCCGCGCGCCGCAAGGATGCCGATGCCCGGCGCGAGGCCTTTGCCGCCGCCGATGTGGCGATCCTGTGCCTGCCCGACGATGCCGCACGCGAGGCGGTGGCGCTGGCCGCCGGTCTGGACGTGCGCTTCATCGACGCCTCGACCGCGCATCGGGTGGCGGATGGCTGGGTCTACGGCTTTGCCGAAATCTCGGACGAGACGCCGGCGGCGATTGCCGGGGCGCGGAATGTCAGTAATCCGGGCTGCTATTCCACCGGCGCCATCGCGATCATCGCGCCATTGGTCAAGGCCGGGCTGATTGCCCCGGACGAGGCTTTGTCGATCTTTGGTGTCAGCGGCTATACCGGCGGCGGCAAATCCCTGATCGCCGAATATGGCAGCGGCGAGGCGCCGGCGCATTTCATCTATGGCCTGAACCAGGCACACAAGCACCTGCCGGAAATCATCGCCCGCACCGGGCTGAAAACGCGGCCCGTATTCTCGCCATCGGTCGGGAATTTTGCGCAAGGCATGGCGATTCAGGTTCCGCTGCAACTGGGCGGCGGGCGCAGCCTGTCATCGCTGCATCAGGCGCTGGCCGATCACTATGCCAGGGCGCAATTCGTGCGGGTTCTGACGGCTGACGATGTCGGTGCGCGCGTGGTACCGACCAAACTGAACGACACCAACATGCTGGAAATCTCGGTCCATGGGGATGATGGCAATGGCTGCGCCAATATCATTGCCGTGCTCGACAACCTGGGCAAGGGCGCGTCTGGCGCGGCGGTTCAGAACCTGAACATCATGCTGGGCGTGGATGAGGGCGTGGGGCTGTAAGCCCTGCCTCAGTCCAGGTGGTTGGCGATGGCGCGGGCCAGTGCAAAGGCGCGCTGCTCAAGGATGACTGGGGTTTCACACACATAGGTCAGCGATTGCTGGCGGTCGGTAAAGATGCGCTCATCCCAGTCCAGCGCCGCCTCCTCGGCGTCGATGGCGTCGAAATCGGGCGTAGCGGCGGCTTCCAACTCGGTCAGCCTGGCACGGCGATCCTCGATCATCCGCGCCAGATCGACCTGCCGCGTGCCATAGCGGGCGATGCCGTCGATGATGGCGGTTCGTTCGGGCTCGATCAGCGCAAGAACCGCGACCATCAGCGCGGTCAGCTGGGCGTCGTCAGCAGTTTCGGCGAAATCGGCGATCAGGGTCTGGGCTTCCTCGATCGGCAGGCGGCGCTGTTCCAGCCGCGCGGCAAGCGTGCGGATCGCAGGGTCACGGGACAGGTTTGCGACATGATCATCGGGCTGGGGGCCAGACCACATCTGGCCAAGCGACAGGTGCGGCTGCTTGCGCTGGATGCAGGGCCATGTCGGATCCGCCCCGCTGGCCCCAAGAACCGGGCCGGCAATGCTCATGACGATGGCGGCGAGGATCGGCGCTTTCATGCGGCCCCCTTTCTGCGGCTGAAGATACCCCTACCCGGATCATACATGAAAACCGCCGCGCCAAAGAACCCCGCCAAACAGCCCAGAACCACCGCCAGCGACAGCCAGTTGACCTGAAGATACAGCGCAAAGCGGATCAGCTCGACCGCATGGGTAAAGGGGTTCAGCGCGCAGATATCATGCAGCAGGACCGAGCTTTCGCGCATCCGCCACAGCGGATACAGCGCCGATGAGGCGAAAAACATCGGGAAGATGACGAAATTCATCACACCCGCGAAGTTCTCTAACTGACGGATGGCCGAGCTGAGAAACAGCCCCATCGCACCCAGCATCAGCCCCGACAGCATCAGCGCCGGCAGCACCGCGACATAGCCCCAGACGGGTGGGCGGATATCCCAGAACCAGGCGATGGCCAGAAACGTATAAACCTGGATGATCGACACCATCACACCGGCGACCAGTTTGGACGCCAGCAGAAACCAGCGCGGGAACGGGCTGACCAGCAGCGTGCGCATTGCCCCGGTTTCGCGGTCATAGACCATCGACAGCGATGACTGCATGCCATTGAACAGCTGGATCATCGCGCAAAGGCCGGGCGTGACATAGACCTCGTACAGCACATAGGTCTGATAGGGCGGCGTGATCGACATGCCCAGAACCGCGCGGAAACCGGCGGCAAAGATGAACAGCCAGACCAGAGGCCGCACCAGCGCCGCAAGGAAACGCCCGCGCTGGTTTACGAAGCGCAGCGTTTCGCGCCGGGCAATGCCAAGGAAAGCCGTGGCCCATGTCCGGGGCGGAAAGGCGACATCGCTCATGCGGCAACGCCCGTCAGGTCGAGGAAGGCTTGCGTCAGGCCCTGCGCCCCGGCCAATTGCCCGGCGGGGCCGCTTTGCAGCACCTGGCCACGGTGCAGGATGACCAGCTCGTCCTGCGGCTGGATCTCGTCCAGGATATGCGTGGCCCACAGCGCCGAAACGCCGCGTTCGGCAATCAGGCGGCGGGTCAGGGCCAGCACCTCGGCGCGGGATTTCACGTCAAGGCCCACGGTCGCCTCGTCCAGCAGCAGCAGGTCGGGGTGGTGAATCAGGGCGCGGGCGATTTCCGCGCGGCGCTGCTGTCCGCCCGACAACGCGTTGACACGGGCGCCCGCGCGGTCGGCCAGATCGACCTGGGCCAGCACATCACCGATGCGTGCCCGCGCCTCGGCCCGGCCGATGCCATGCAGGCTGGCGTGATAGCTGAGGTTCTGCGCCACGGTCAGATCGGCATCCAGCGCGCGGCTTTGAAACACCACGCCAAGCCGCGCCAGCGCCTGCGCAGGCTGCCGGCGCAGGTCATATCCGGCCACACGGATCTGGCCGGATCTGTTGTTGTAAAGCCGGGTGATCAGTGAAAACAGCGTGGTCTTGCCCGCGCCATTCACCCCCAGCAGCGCCGTAAACCCCCCACGCGGCACCGTCAGCGAGACATTCCGCAACGCCTGCACGGCGCCGAAGCTGTGGCTGACATCGTTGATTTCCAGCGCGGGGGTCATGGCGCGACTATAGCGCGCTATTGAATGTTGAACACCGCCTGCTGCGTCTCGCCGGTCGAGCCGGGGATCGACAGGGTATAGCGGCCCGGAACGATGGCGATAAAGCTGATCCGGGCGCTGCCGGCATCATCGAATTCAATGCTGTGAACACCCATCGGGCGGATCTCGATATCATTGATGACGACCTCGTTGATCCAGACCGCGCGGAAGAAATCGCCACCCGAAAGGGCCAGTTCCTGCGTGCCATCAGCGTTGATATGGATGGTATAGTAACCGCCCGATTTCAGCGTGTATTCACCCGATGCGACCGGCTGCCCTGCGCTCAGCGTCAGGGGGGCCAACAAGGCACGGTTGTCGCGCGCCATGATGCCCGAGAAGCCGAAATCATACTTGCCCGAGGCTTGCAGCACGCCCTCGGCACCGGCTTCGGCGGATTCTTCCTCTTCGCCTTCTTCTTCCTCGCCTTCAGCCTCGGCACCTTCGGCGGTTTGCGCCTCGGCCTCGGGTGCCGCTTCCGGGGCGGCTTCCTGGGCGGTGGCGGGCAGGGCAAGCCCGGCCAGGATCATCAGCATGCTCAGCAAACGGGTCACGGGGGTTCCTCCTTCGGATAGTTTTATGCGGGCCTTAATTCGGGGCGACGACCACGCCCCAGGGCTGCTGGCCTACGGGGATGGATTTGATCACCTCGCGTGCGGCCACGTCTATGACCGAAACGTCGTTAGAATTGCCGTTGGTGGTGAACAGATATTTCTGGTCCGGGCTGAAGCCCAACTGCCAGACACGCTGACCGACCAGCAGGTAATCAATGACCTCGTCGGTCTCGCCATCGACCACTGCCACACGGTTTGCCGGGCCAAGCGCGACGAAAACCGTCTTGCCATCAGACGTGACCCGCGCGCCGACGGGCTGGATCGCCTCGGGCAGAACGCCGGGGATGTCAAACCCGATCTTGGTCGTAATGGTCTGGGTCGCCGGGTCGATCACGCTGACCGTGCCGCCAATCTCGCTGGTCACATACAGTTTGGTCCCGGCGTCGTTATATTGGGCAAAGCGCGGGCGGCTGTCGACCAGCACATTGGCCACGATCTCATAAGTCTCGGTGTCGATGAAATGCGCCATATTGGTGGTTTCGGACGTGTTGATGACGAACTTGCCGTCGGGGCTGACGCCCATGCCCTCGGGTTCCACGCCAACGGGAATTTCGGCCAGAACCTGACGGGTTTCGGTGTCGACCACGGTGACAAGGTTGTCGTCCTCGTTCGCGATATAAAGCGGGTTGCCCGAGGGGTGCAGGACGAACAGTTCCGGGTCAGGGCCGGATGGCAGGGTATGGGTTTCCTGCATCGTTTCGGGATCGAACACGCGAACCAGATCGTCGTCGCTGGCGCAGACATACAGTTCCTTGCCATCGGGGCTGATGGTGATGCCGCGCGGGCGGTTTCCGGCGGGGAAGCTGCCGATCACCTCCAGCGTTTCGCTGTCGATTACGGTGACATCATTGCCTTTCTCATTGGTCACAAAGACGCGGTTGGCCAGCACCGGCGTGGCGGCAAGGCAAAGCGTCAGGATCAGCGCGTGTCGCGCGACGGGGAGTGTCATGTCTGTCACCTCAAAAGCTGCATTCGGTTTCGGGGCGGTCGATCCCCAGCGTGTCCAGCGCGCTGGTCTGGTGCAGGAACTGGTCCTGCGGGCTGACGCTGGCCATCAACAGGCCGGTGGTCAGCAGGATCGGCTGGCGCAGCTGGTGATCCCAGTCACGCACGGTCAGTTTCTGGCCCTTGAAGCCTGCCACCTCGAAGCGATCGGACAGGATGAAATCCTTCAGAACAGCCGGATCGGCGGACTGGCTGCGGGTCGCGGCCTCGCCCAGCATGCGCAGCGCCAGCCAGGTCTGATAGTCGGCCTCGCGCATATTGCGGCCCGCCAGCTTCTCGAAACGGTTCTGGAACTGGGTCGCGCCCCAGGCCTCCATCGCGGGATGCCAGCTGCGCGGAACGAGGCCTGCGGAACCGGCAACAGGGCGCGGATCCCAAGTCTGATAGGGCAGATAGGCGGCAAAGATATCGGCCTCATCGGCGGCGATCAGCACGTCATGTTCGGGCGCACGCTGGGTAAAGACCGGCATCTGCTTTTGCACCTGCACATGGCCGGAATCGGTGCGCCGCGCGCCGCCGGTATCTTCATACAGCCGTTCCTCGACAATCTTTGCGCCGAACTTGGTGGCAGCGCGCTGAAAGGCCTGGGCCAGATCCTGATCCTGCGGATGGCTGCCCTTGATCAGGAACCAGTCCTGCCATTGCTTCCAGACAAGAAACTGGGCCAGCGCATCGGCCATCATCGCGTGGCTGGGCGCGACATGGACGGTGTTGAACCGGCAGTCCGCACCGCGCAGATTATCGCCCCGCGCCTGCGCATTCAGGATCAGCGCACGATCGCCAGTCTGATCGGCAAGGGCCAGCGTGGTCGCATCATCGGCCAGAACCACGACGAACTGGATGCCATCGGCCAATAACTTGTCCATCTCGGCGGCGGCGGTGTCGGATGTGGCGGTGACCTCGACCGCCTCGAAATCCTGACCCATGAAACGACCGGTGGTGTCATTATCCTCGATCGCCAGCCGGGCACCGGCAAAGCCCAGATCCTCGGTCGGTAATTCCAGCCGCGAAATTGGCGGCAGGCCGGGATTGTCGACACGCAGGACAGCGGCGCGGATCAGCACCGGATCGGCGCCCTGCTGCGACCATGCGGGACCGGACATGGCCGCCAACCCCGCCAAAAGTATGATGATTCTGCGAAACATTCGTCTCACTCCCCTGCGGTATGGTCCCTGCCGCCGGCCCTTGCGACAAGCCTGCAATCGTTCCCGGCCGGATCGGGAATATTTGGCTCATCCCTTTGTCTGATGGACGCGCCGCACGGGGAAACGCATCCTGCGGCCAAAGGCGAGGAAAAAGGAGGGTCGGCGCTATGCGCGGGATCATGGGATTGGCGGCGGGCATCGTTCTGGCGGCGGCGACGGTGGCATCGGCGCATGGACCATCGCGATTGAAAACCGAAATGTCGGTGGTGCTGAACGCCACGCCCGACGAGGTCTGGCAGGTGATCGGCAAGTTCGACGACATGAGCTGGCACCCCGCCGTCGCCTCGACCGAGATGACGCCCGAGGGCGCAGCCGCCGACAAACCCGAGGAATCCACCCGCGTCTTGCACCTGAAGGCCGACAGCGGCGATCCGACCATCACCGAGATCCTGACCGGCGTTAACGCCGAAAAACGCATGTATAAATACATGATCACCGAAGTCGCGGTCGAGGTTCTGCCGGTGACCAACTATTCCTCGACGCTTCAGGTGAATGACAAGGAGGGCAAGGCCGAGGTCGTCTGGAAAGGCGGCTATTACCGCGGCTTCCCCAATAACGACCCACCCGCCGGGCAGGATGATGATGCTGCGACGGCGGCTGTCACCGGCGTCTATCAGGCCGGTCTGGACGCGCTGGCCGAGCGGTTCGGCAAAGTCGAATGATCCGCGCGGCGCTGGCCGCGATTCTGCTGACATCCCCGGCTGCCACGGCCGGGGATTTGGCGTTTGTCACCTCTCAGAACGGCAATGCGGTCAGCGTGATCGACCTGAGCGATCATCGGGTGATCGCCACCACCACAATCGAGGGCGCGCCTGCACCGGTCGCCTATGACGCGGCGGCGGGGCGGGCCTATGTCGTGGCCGCCGATACCGGGCGGCTGACGGTGCTGAGCGAGGCGGGGGAAATCACTGGCAGCCGGGAACTGGGCGAAGGCGCCTTTGGCATCGCCGTCGCGCCGGGTGGCGGGGTGTTTGTCGCCGACTGGTATGGCGCCCGTTTGATACGGCTGGATGCGGATCTTGCGCAGATGTGGCAGGCCAAGACCGGCGCCGCACCCGCCGGGGTTGCCGTCAGCACCGACGGAACGCTGGTCGCCACGGCGGATCGGGATGCGGACGGTGTCAGCATCTTCGACGCCGAAACCGGTGAACGGTTGCGGCAGGTCGGCACAGCCGGGCCGCATCCCTTCGGCATCACCTGGCATGAGGGGCGAATCTGGACGGCGGATGTGCAGGGAAATTCGGTTTCGGTCATCGACCCGGCGGCCGGCGCTGTGATCGGTTCGGTGCCCAGTGGCAGCCATCCCTATGCCGTGGCTTTCGCCGGCGGGCGGGGCTTTGTGACCGATCAATACGGGTCAACCGTGACCGTCTTTGATCCGGCCAGCTTGCAGGTGATCGGCACTGTCGCGACCGGAGACTACCCCGAGGGTATCGCGGCCCTGCCCGATGGCAGCGGCGTCGTGGTGGCCAACTGGGACAGCGATACGGTGCAGATCATCGACGCCGAAACCCTTGCGATCACCGCCGAAATCGACCTGCCGGCCGGGCCGCGTGCCTTTGGCCAGTTCACGGGTCGACAGGTTCAGCCTTGACCAGATCCGCGCCGCCCGCCTGCTGCCAGCCATCGGTGCCGCCGGGAAACCAGTAAACGCCGGTATAGCCCCATGCCACCGCCCGCTTGGCGGCATTCCAGCTCATCCAGCAATCGGCGCGGCAAAAGATCACCACAGGCGCGTCCAGATCGCCGCCCGTTGCGGCGCGCAGCCCGTTTTCCAGCCGCGCCTTTTCGGCATCGGACTGGCGCTGATAACCGGTATCCCACAGCCAGACCGCGCCCGGAATCGTGTCATGGCGCGGCTCGCGCCAGATCGTGCCTTCAGGCAGACCCTCGGGTTTGCGCTTGCGGGGAAACACGTCAAGGAACGGCACGCCCTCGGCGTCCATGGCAATCGCCCTGTCCGCGTCGATCACCTGCGCACCCTTCAACGCGTCTGGCACGGGCGCGTTATAAGGCTCGCCCCGATACAGATCGACTTGCGGCGTGGTTTGTGCGACGGCAGCCGCGGTGGCCAGCACGGACGCAATCACGCAGGCCGCAAGGCGATAGGCGGTCAATTCAACATCTCCTTCCCGTAATCATCGACCAGCGGCACGCCAGCCTCGGTCAGGATCGCGTTGATCTGATCCTGATTGCGGCGGATCTGGCTGTTCAGCTGCCGCTTCCATTCCTGTTCGGGCAGCCGCACCCCCATGGTGATGCGATAGAACATGCGCGGGCCGGTGGTTTCCTTCAACAGCGGGGTGAATTGCAGGTCAGGGTCAGCCTTGACCTGCGGCCCCGCCAGCGGCCCCCACAGCACCGCGGCATCCAGCGTGCCGTCGCGGACCTGCGCGATCATGTCGCCGACAGGGTTTTCGACCCGCCGATCGACCGTCAGCTGCCCGCCGCGCATATTCTTGGCCAGCCCGGCCAGCGCCATATTGGTGGCGGGCGGCGTTCCCGCGATCACGCCAAGCTCGTGATCCTTCAGCGCCGGATCAGACAGGTGATCCACCCCCGCCAGATCGCTGTCGCGCCGGGTCACGATCCCATAGACCGAGGTGTAGTAGTGGTTGGTGTTCTGCACCATCTCGTCACCCTGGGCATAACCCATGACGACATCGCATTCCCCGGCCTGCAATGTCCGGCGGATGAACCCCATGCCCGAGGGAAACCAGGTATAGGCCACAGGCAGACCAAGCGCCTGGCCGAACAGTTCGGCCAGCTTGTTTTCGAAACCCGACCCATCATCGGCCGACATGGGCTTGTTGGCGGGGTCGGCGCAGACCCGGAAGGCCGTGGTCGACCGCAAATCCGCCACCTGCGCCGCAGCCGGCAAAGCCATGGCCGTGGCGCAGGCCAGCATCAGCCCTGTTGCAGCGCCGCGCATCAGCCGGACATGCAGGCATCTTCCTGCGCAGTAAATTCGGGTGACTTCTCGGCCCGCTTGGCGGGGCGGCCGCGTGCGATCGTATCGGTCCCGCGCACCAGCAGATAGACATAGATATCGTCGATATAGCACCAGACGTTCTTGTTGGTGCCAAAAGCCGGCATCACCTGATTGGCCGAGGCGTTCACATCCTGTTTGCCCGAGGCGACGATTTCCATGAAATCATAGTAATCCATGTTCAGCACCGAAGTCTTCAGCGCCGGCGCATAGGTCGATCCCTCGCCATCTGGCCCATGACAGACATGGCATTCCGCGTGATAGCGGCGATAGCCCGAGAACACCGCATAATCGACCTCGTCGTCATTGTTCTTGAAGGTCGGGATGCCATCGGCGTTATACCAGCGGCCGTTCTCCATATAGTCGGCGGTGATGTCCATGCCATTGGGCAGCACGGTCTGACCCTCGGCAAGATCAGCGGGCTGGTCATTGGCAGTGGGCGCGGGAATCGTTTCCTCTTCCCCGCTGGTCTGGGCCAGCAACGGACCAGCCATCACCAAACCTAGGGCCAGCACAGCCAGCGAACCTGTATGTTGCATGTCGGGTTTCCTCCTCAAACCGTGCGCATCGCAGTCAGAAAAATGCCACCCCGAGAATACCGCCGGGGTGGCACTTGTAGAGTTCAAACTTGGTTTAACGGACCAAAGTCTTAGTTGCTGGCCGGTGCCTCGCCCTCGGCCGGGGCTTCGCCTTCGGCCGGCGCGGCCGCCGTATCGGCTGCCGGTGCCTCGGCGGCAGCGGCATCACCACCACCCGGCAGTTCGAACACGGTCAGCTGCCCGCCCAGTTCGGTATAGTCGCTGAGCGCGGCATAGCCGCCCACGGCACCCAGACCGTCATTGGGGTTGGTCAGACCAGCCGCCAGACCGATCCCGGCCCAGCCACCCACGCCCGACAGCACGCCGATATACTGCTTGCCGCCAGACACATAGGTCATGACGTTGCCGATGATGCCCGACGGGGTCTTGAACCTGTAAAGTTCCTCGCCGGTTTCAGCGTCGATCGCCTTCAGATAGCCTTCCAGCGTGCCATAGAACACGACATCGCCAGCGGTTGCCAGGGCACCCGACCAAACCGAGAACTGTTCGGGCAGCGACCACTTGATCTCGCCCGCCACGTTGTCCCAGGCGATGAAATTGCCCATGCCGCCATGGCTTTCCGGCGCGGGATACATCGCCAGCGTCGCGCCCACATAGGGCTGACCGGCGGTATAGGCCACGCGGAAAGGTTCGTAATCCATGCAGACATGGTTCGTGGGCACATAGAACAGGTTGGTCTTGGGCGAGAAGGCGGCCGGCTGCTGGTCCTTGGTGCCCAGTGCTGCCGGGCAGATCCCGGTCGAGTTGGTATCCTCGCCGTTCTGCTCGGTCGAATATTCGGCCACCACGGCCGGACGGCCATAGTTTTCCGAGTTCGGGTCCATATCGACGCCGCTGGTCCAGTTCACCGCCGGGTCATATTTCTCGGCCACCAGCAATTCGCCGGTTTCGCGATCCAGCGTATAGGCCAGGCCGTTGCGGTCGAAATGGGTCAGCAGCTTGCGCGGCGTGCCATCAACGTCCTGATCGGTCAGGATCATTTCGTTCACGCCGTCAAAGTCCCATTCGTCATGCGGCGTCATCTGATAGAACCACTTGGCCATGCCGGTATCGGCATCGCGCGCCATGATGGTCATCGACCACTTGTTGTCGCCGGGCCGCTGCGACGGGTTCCAGGTCGAGGGGTTGCCGGTGCCGTAATAGACCAGGTTCAGTTCCGGGTCATAGGAATACCAGCCCCAGGTCGTGCCGCCGCCGATTTTCCACTGGTCGCCTTCCCAGCTGTTCAGCGAACTGTCGGCCCCGATGGGCTTGCCCAGAACCATGGTGTTTTCCGGGTCGACCAGCATTTCCGCATCCGGGCCGGTGGAATAGGCCTTCCACGCCTCGCTGCCGTCGGCCAGGTTATAGGCCGTTACCCGGCCACGAACGCCATATTCGCCGCCCGAAACGCCGACAATCACCTTGTCCCCGGCGGGCAGCACGGTCGCGGTATTGGTCTCACCGATGGCCGGGTCGCCGGTCTTGACCTGCCATTTCACCTCGCCGGTCATGGCATCCAGCGCGACCAGCGTGGTATCGGCCTGGTGGCTGATGATCATGCCATCAGCATAAGCCACGCCGCGATAAACGGTATCGCAGCACATCACCGCGATGACTTCGGGGTTCTGTTGCGGCTCATAGCGCCACAGGATCTTGCCGTCATTGGCCAGGTCCAGCGCGAAGATCTTGTTGGGGAATGGCGTGTGGACATACATGATGTCGCCAATCACCAGCGGACCGCCTTCATGGCCGCGCAGAACACCGGTCGAGAAGCTCCAGGCGACGCGCAGGTCGCCCACGTTGTCGCGGTTGATCTGGTCAAGCTCGGAATAGCGGGTATTGGCGTAATCACCGGTCTGGATGGCCCATTGATCGGGTTTTCCGGTTTCGGTGATGACGCTGTCATTCGCATGGATTGCCGCGCTTGAAAGCAGCAGGGCCACCGCGGCGCCGGTCAGCAGAGTTTTCATTGATGGCTTCCTCCCAATCGGATTCGTTGGCTGTGACATTCCTCCCTGGTCACAGCTATCCGATCAGCAGTCTTGGACGGGGCCGGCGATGCGTCAATGCGCCGCAGGGGCAAGTAGCCATAAAGTATGGGTCAGTTTTGCAGCCCGACCGGGAAAATCCGGCAATCCTTAATTGAACAGCCGTTCAGCATGCCACATCACATGATCGCCCATGAAGGTCTGGACGAAAAAGTAGCTGTGATCATAGCCCTGCTGCATGCGGAACTGCCCCGGCTGGCGGCGTTCGGCCATGGCAAGCGCCAGCGCCTCGGGCTTCAGCAGATCAAGGAACTGGTCGGCACTGCCCTGGTCGATCAGCACTTCGCCCGGATAGCCGCGTTCACGCATCAGCAGGGTGGAATCATGGGCCGCCCAGGCCGCCTTGTCCGCACCCAGATAGGCCGCCAGCTGCTTTCTGCCCCAATCGGATTCTGAAGGATTGGCAATCGGTGAAAAGGCCGAAACCGAGCGATAGACATGCGGCATCGTCATGGCGATGGTCAGCGCGCCGTGGCCGCCCATCGAATGTCCGGTGATGCCCTGCGCATCGCGGTCCAGGGCGAAATTGCCAAAGACCAGTTCAGGCAGTTCATGGGTCACATAATGCCACATCTTGAAATGCGGTGCCCAGGGCTGCTGCGTCGCATCGACATAGAAGCCCGCGCCCTGTCCCAGATCATAGGCCTCGTCATTGGCGACACCTTCGCCGCGCGGCGAGGTATCGGGGAAGATGATCGCCATGCCGGCCTCGGCGCACCATTCCTGAGCGCCCGCCTTGGTCATGGCGTTTTCATGGGTGCAGGTCAGGCCCGACAGATACCACAGAACCGGCACCCGGCTGTGCTGCGCCTCTTCCGGCAGGAACAGGCCAAAGGTCATCTTGGTGCCGGTGGCCTGCGACTGGTGGGAATAAACGCCCTGAACGCCGCCAAAGCTGCGGTTTTCGGACACGGTTTCATAGGTCAAGGTCATGGTTTTTCCCCAGAGTCAGATCGCAATACATGACAAGCCCATCGACATAGCCATGTTCGGGATGAAGAAACGCGCCCGGCAGCCGCCCGACAATAGAAAATCCGGCCTTCTGCCACAAATGGACGGCATCGGCGTTGGTCGAGACGACGAAATTGAACTGCATCGCGCGAAATCCCTGCGCCCGTGCCCAGTCCTTTGCGTGATCGGCCAGCTTGCGCGCCACGCCACGCCCGCGCGCAGCGGTGGCGGTGGCAAAGCTGGCATTGGCAACATGGCTGCCGCCGCCCGGCCGGTTGCGGCCGACATGGCTGGTGCCCAGAACCTGACCATCCGCCTCGGCCACAAAGGCGGTAAAAGGCCGGGCGAACCAGTCATCCAGCGCCGCCTGACGGTCGATGTCGCGGTCGATGCAATAGGTTTCGCCGGCACGATAAACGGGCTCAAGGATCGCCCAGATCGCGTCGTGATCGGCGGGGGTTGCGGGGCGGATCGTCACCTCTCCGCCCGGCTTGTCACTCATTTCAGCTCGTCCACTGTGCGGATGATCTTGCCGACAAGACCGTAATCCACCGCCTCTTGCGTGTTCAGCCAGAAATCGCGGTAGGTGTCTTTCTCGACCCGCTCGACCGTCTGGCCGGTGGCGTCGGCCATGATCTGATTCAGCCTCTCGCGCATCAGACGGATCTGTTCGGCCTGGATCATCATGTCCGAGGTCGTGCCGCCGATCCCGCCCGAGGGCTGGTGCAGCAGAAAACGGGTATTGGGCAGGCAGTAACGGTTCTGCTTCTGCGCGCCGACAAAGATCAGCGCCCCCGCCGATGCCACCCAGCCCGAGCCGATGGTGCGCACGGTCGGGCGGATGAACTTGATCACATCATGGATCATGTCGCCCGATTCCACATGCCCGCCGGGCGATGAAATCAGCATGTTGATCGGATCGTCGCCGTCTTCGGCCAGGGCCAGAAGATGCGCCACGGTGCGCTGCGCCAGCTTGTCATTGATCTCGCCCGCAACGATCACGGTGCGCGATTTGAAGTAGAGTTTGCCCATATTGTCGCCTTCGGGCAGGCCCAGACCTTCGCCCTTGGACTTTTCGTCGCGGCGGTCGTCATCATCGTCGTCTTCGTCGTCCAGCCAGTATTGCCGCGTCATCCTGCTCTCCTTCACACCACGATAGAACGGCGGGACCGGGGCCCCGCCGTTCTTCTACCTAAGCAGCCATTAAGGATCAGTAAAGGACGACCGAGCGGATCGATTCACCTGCATGCATCAGGTCGAAGCCCTTGTTGATCTCATCCAGGGTCAGCAGATGGGTGATCATCGGGTCGATCTCGATCTTGCCGTCCATATACCAGTCGACGATCTTGGGCACATCGGTGCGCCCGCGCGCGCCACCGAAGGCGGTGCCTTTCCAGACCCGGCCGGTCACAAGCTGAAACGGACGGGTGCTGATTTCGGCCCCCGCCGGCGCCACGCCGATGATGATCGACTGGCCCCAGCCGCGATGGGTGCATTCCAGCGCGTCGCGCATGACCTTGACGTTGCCGGTGCAGTCAAAGCTGTAATCCGCCCCGCCGATCTGATCGAAGGGCGTCTTGGTCAGGTTCACGATTTCCTGCACCACATTGTCAACCTTGGTCGGGTTGATGAAATGGGTCATGCCGAAACGCTCGGCCATCTCCTTGCGGCCATCGTTCAGGTCGACACCGATGATCATGTCAGCGCCGGCCAGACGCAGGCCCTGCAACACGTTCAGGCCGATGCCGCCCAGACCGAACACCACCGCCTTGGCACCGATTTCCACCTTGGCCGTGTTGATCACAGCACCGATGCCGGTGGTCACGCCGCAGCCGATATAGCAGATCTTGTCGAAGGGCGCATCCTCGCGGACCTTGGCCACCGCAATCTCGGGCAGCACGGTATAGTTCGAGAAGGTCGAGCAGCCCATGTAGTGATAGATCGGGCGGCCATCCAGAAAGCTGAATCGCGTCGTGCCATCGGGCATCAGGCCCTGACCCTGGGTTGCACGGATTGCAGTGCACAGGTTGGTCTTGCCCGACAGGCAGGACGCGCATTGCCGGCATTCCGGCGTGTAAAGCGGGATCACGTGATCGCCCGGCTTCACCGAGGTCACACCGGGGCCGACCTCGACCACAACGCCCGCTCCTTCATGGCCCAGTATCGAGGGGAACAGCCCCTCGGGATCGGCGCCGGACAGGGTAAATTCGTCGGTATGGCAGATGCCGGTGGCCTTGATCTCGACCATGACCTCACCGGCCTTTGGGCCTTCAAGGTTGATCTCCATGACCTCAAGCGGTTTGCCGGCCTCGATGGCGACGGCGGCGCGGGTTCTCATCTGTATTTCTCCTGTCTTTCGGTCTTGTTCGTTCCGGTCATGGCCGAGGGGGCCGGCAATGTGCGGCCCCCCGGCGTTCTTTCAGATGCACGTTCAGGCCGGCAGGGCCCCGCTGCGCTTGGCGATATGGGTTGCGATCGCATCCATCAAGGGTGGCGACAGCGCATCATAGGGTTCCAGCCCCAATTCGCGCAGACGCGCGCGGATGCCGTCCATCCGCGACGGATCGACACCGGATTCGATGATTGAACTGACAAAGGCCGCAAATTCGGGCGCGGACCAGCCGTCTTCGTCCGACAGTTCCGTATGCACAAAGTCCAGACCATAGAACGGATGGTCCTTGTTCTCGATACGGCCATACATGTGAACGCCGCAGCCGGTGCAGCGATAGCGCTGGATCGGTGCGTCCTTGTTGACGATTTCCAGCCGCTCGGCGCCCTGCAAGACCTCGATGGCGTCGCGCGACACCACCGCAACCTGACTGAAAATCGCACCATCCGGCTTCCAGCACTTGGTGCAGCCGCAAACATGGTTATGCGCCGTCTGCGCCCCGACCCGGACCTTGACCGGGTTGCTGCTGCAATGGCAGCTCAGCACCCCGCCACTGAAGCTTGGGCTTCCCGCCGTGACGCCGTGATCCACTGCCGGGTGAATGGTCACCCCTTCTGTGCCAACCATGGCCCCCTCCTCCGCTAGGTTTCATGGACTGCCAGCCTGACGCCGACTGAGGGGTGCGAACAAGTGAGAAAAAGGTTGTAGCAAGGCGCGGCGGTCGCCTGTGCGTCAGCCGCCATCCGTCAGCCGTTGCCGGTCACGCGGCGCAGGAAGGCGCGGGTGCGGTCATCCTGGGGCGCGTCGAAGATCTGGGCGGGCGGGCCCTGTTCGACGATACGGCCACCTTCCATGAAAATGACGCGATCGGCGATTTCGCGGGCAAATTGCATCTCATGCGTGACGATCAGCATGGTCTGGCGGCCATCCGCGACCTGGCGGATCAGGTCCAGAACCTCGCCCACCCATTCGGGGTCCAGCGCGCTGGTCGGTTCGTCAAACAGCAGCAGATCAGCATCCATCGCCATCGCCCGGCCGATGCCCACGCGCTGTTGCTGGCCGCCCGACAGCGATGCCGGATAGCTGTCTGCCTTGTCGGTAAGCCCGATGCTGGCCAGCACCTGATCGGCGCGCTCTTCCGCGCGGTCGCGCGACCAGCCGCGAACGGTGATCAGCCCTTCGGTGATGTTCTGGCGCGCGGTCTTGTTCGCAAAAAGCGCATAGTTCTGAAAGACAAAGCCCGTGCGGCGACGCAGCGCCAGAATTTCGGCGCGGCTGGCATGGGCGGCGTCAACGCGGTGATCGCCGATGGTGATCAGGCCGGCATCGGGCCGGTCGAGAAAGTTCAGGCAGCGCAACAATGTCGATTTGCCGGTGCCCGAGGGGCCGATGATGGCCACACGCTCGCCCGGCTCCAGCGCAAGGTCGATGGCGTTCAGCACCGTATTGGCGCCGAATGTCTTGGTCAGCCCCTGAATGGTGATGTGGCAATCCGTGCTCATCTGGCGAAGGCCCTGTTCATGCGGGTTTCAAGCCGGCGTTGCAGGAAGGAAAACGCCTCGACCAGCAGCCAATAGATGACCGCGACAACCAGGAAAGCTTCGAGATAGAGGAAGCTGCCGGCGGCCTCTTTCTGGGCGGCGCCCATCATCTCGGTCACGCCGAGGGTGAAGGCCAGCGAGGTGCTTTTGATCACGTCGATATAATAGTTCATCAGCGTGGGCGCGGCGATACGGGCAGCCTGTGGCAGGATGATCCGGCGCAGCATCTGGGCGCGGGTCATGCCGATGGATTCGGATGCCTCCCACTGGCTGCGGTCGACGCCCATGATGGCGGCGCGAATGGATTCCGCCATATAGGCCGAAAAATGCAGCGTCAGGCCAATGATCGCGGCTGTAACGCCGTCGATCTTGGACAAGGTCGGCAGAAGTTGCGGCAGGCCGTAATAGAACAGGAACAGCTGAACCAGCAGCGGGGTGCCGCGGAAAAAGCTGATGAACAGCGCCACCGCCTGATCGACGACCGGCAGTTTCAGCACCCGGACGATGGCCAGCAGCACTGCCAGAATCAGCGCAAGGACCATGGCGACGGAAGCCATCGCCAGGGTCTTTGGCACATAGCCGAGGATGATCGGCACGAGGCCGATCATATAGTCGACATCAAGTCCGCGCATCACTCGGCCGGTTTGGTGACGTCAGCCTCAAGCCATTTCTGCGAAATTTCGGCCAGCTTGCCGTTTTCCTTCAGCGTGGTGATGGCGGCATCGACCTTGTCGCGCAGCGCGATCCCGGCCTCGTCATTGCGGAAGGGCAGCGCGTTGCGGATCTCGCTGAAGGGTGGGCCGGCCAGTTCCAGCGGCGCGGGGCTTTTGGCGATGACCTGTGCGGTGGACACGCGGTCCATCACAAAGGCGTCGACCCGGCCAAGGGCCACGTCCTGCTCGATATTCGATTCATAGGTGCGGATGTCGATATCGGCGGCATTGGGCAGTTCACGCAGCAGCTGTTCGAAATTCGAGCCAAGGTTCACGGCAACGGATTTGCCCGACAGGTCGTCGGTGCTGTTGATGCCGACCTCATTACCCTCGCGCACGGCGACCTGCGCGCCGTCATAGACATAAGGCTGGGTAAAGACGAATTTCGCCTCGCGTTCGGGGGTAATGGTCAGCTGGTTGGCGATGGTGTCGATCCGGTTCGATTCCAGCGCGCCGACCTGACCCGAGAAGGACATGGTGACGAATTCGATGTCGTCGCCGGTCACTTCGCCGATGGCGTTCAGGAAATCGACTTCGAAGCCCTGAAGCTTGTCCTGTTCGACGAAGGTAAAGGGGAAATAGCCCCCCGACATGCCGACACGGATGGTTTCGGCGGCGGCAGGGGCAATGGTGGCGGCCGAAACGGCCAGGGCGGCGACGAGCGATCTGATCATCGGAAAACTCCTTGATATTTCGGCAAACACTTGTGTCCAACAACCGTCAGCCGCAAGAGGTTCCCTGCATCAGGACAGCAGAAAGGACGGCTATTTGCCGCGCAGCAAGGCCCCGCGGAATGACGTTCCCCCGATCATCAGGCCTGGTGGAACGTCATTCGGACAATCGGGCCATCAGCTGGACGGAGTCGAGCTGACGCCAACCTTGGCCGGGCGCAGCAGCCGGTCATGCAGCTTGAAGCCGTTATCCATGACCTGAATGATGTCGCCGGCGCGGGTGCCGGGAACCGGGGCCTCGAACATGGCTTCGTGGTTCTGGGGGTCGAATCGGTCGCCGATCTGGGGCGCAAGGATGGTGATGCCATGCTTGTTGAACACATTTGCCAGCTCGCGCAGGGTCAGCTCCACGCCTTCGATCAGGCCGGGTGCGGCGGCGCGCTGTTCATCGCCCGCAGTATCCAGCGCGCGGGTCAGCGCGTCATGGACGGGCAGCAGGTCGCGGGCCAGGCGCGAACCGCCATATTGCTCGGCGTCGCGGCGTTCCTTGTCGGCGCGCTTGCGGGCATTTTCGGCATCGGCCAGCGCGCGCATGAAACGGTCGCGCAATTCATCACGCTCGGCCGTCAGCCGATCAATCTGGTCGATCGGGTCGGCCAGCGGATCATCAAGGTTGTCGTCACTGGACAGGTCGTTCTGATCGCTCATTGCCATTTATCCTTTCCGGCCGGACAGCACCCGCCCGACCAGTTGCGCGGTGTAATCGACGATGGGCACGATGCGGCCATAGTTCAATCTGGTCGGCCCGATCACGCCCACAGCCCCCACAATCTTTCGGTCGGCATTCATATAGGGCGAAACGACCAGAGAGGAACCCGAAAGTGAGAAAAGTTTGTTCTCGGAGCCGATAAATATCCGCACGCCCTCGCCCTGTTCGGCCAGTTCCAGGAATTGCACGATGTCGCGCTTGCGTTCCAGGTCGTCGAACAGCTCGCGGATGCGGTCGATATCGGCCGCCTCGCTGTCCAGCAGGTTCGCCCGGCCACGCACGATCAGGCGGGGGTCACTGTCGGCGGTGTTCCACAATGCAAGGCCGGATTCGACCAGCTCGGCCGCCAGACTGTCCAGTTGGCGGCGGCGGGCCGCGATTTCGCGACTGATATGGCCGCGCAATTCCGACAGGGTGCGACCTGCCGCGATGGCGTTCAGGAAATTCGCCGCCTCGCGCATCGAGGACGGGGTCTGGCCGATAGGCGGGGTGAAGATCCGGTTCTCGACATGGCCATCGGCAAAGACCAGCACCACCAGCGCACGGTCCGGCGCCAGACTGACGAAATCCAGATGCCGGACCGGGGCTTCGTGTTTCGGGGTCAGCACCAGCGAGGCGCCATGGGTGATGCTGCTAAGGGTGGTGCTGATCCGGTCTAGCAGCGTTCCGGTATCGGGATCATCATTGCCGATGGTCTGTTCGATCCGGGCGCGGTCGGTGGGATCGACGGCATCGACCTCCATCATGCCGTCCACGAACAGCCGCAGGCCAAGCTGGGTCGGCATGCGACCGGCCGAGATATGCGGGCTGTCAAGCAGGCCAAGATATTCAAGATCCTGCATGACATTGCGGATCGTGGCAGCGCTGACCCGTTCGGACATGTCGCGCGTCAGCGTCCGCGAGCCGACCGGCTCGCCCGTTTGCAAATAGGCTTCTACGACGCGGCGAAACACCTCGCGCGAGCGGTCATTCAGTTCGGAAAGCTGTGGTTGCTGGCTCAACCGGGCCTCTCGCGGGGTTGCGTCGTTGCGGGGGGCGGCTGTATGGGGCAGGAAACCAAGGAAAGGAATGCTGCCCATGCGCCCCTCTGGCAGGAATTTAAGCGAATTGCGGCCAATTACAATCGAGACCGGCGTGATGGGTCATGCCGAGGGCTCTTGCCTGATCAAGGTGGGTGGCACGCATGTGCTGTGCAGCGCCAGTATCGAGGAGAATCCACCACGCTGGCTGAAAGGCACGGGGCGCGGCTGGGTGACGGCGGAATATGGAATGCTGCCCCGCGCCACCAACACCCGCAACCGTCGCGAGGCGGCAACCGGAAAGCAAGGCGGTCGGACCGTTGAGATTCAAAGGCTTATCGGCAGGAGCCTGCGGGCTGGCGTGGATCGGCTGGCCTTGGGCGAGCGGCAGATCACCGTGGATTGCGACGTGATCCAGGCTGATGGCGGCACGCGCTGCGCCTCGATCACGGGGGGCTGGGTCGCGCTGCGGCTGGCGGTGAACAAGCTGTTGAAGGCGGGGGTTCTGACCAGCGATCCGATCCTTGACCATGTGGCCGCGATCTCCTGTGGCATCTATGCGGGCCAGCTGGTTGCCGATCTGGACTATGCCGAGGACAGCGAGGCGGGCACCGATGGCAATTTCGTGATGACTGGCGCGGGCCGCCTGATCGAGGTGCAGATGTCGGCCGAGGGTGCCACCTTCTCGCGCGTCGAGATGGGCGGGCTGCTGGATCTGGCCGAGGCCGGGGTGGCGCAGCTGGTTGCGGCGCAAAAGGCCGCCACCGCATGAGGCAGTTCGAGGGCAAGCGGCTGCTGGTTGCCACGCATAATGCCGGCAAGCTGGCCGAGATGCGGGCGTTGCTGGCGCCTCGTGGGATCGAGGTCGTCGGCGCCGCCGAAGCCGGACTGCCAGAGCCGGTCGAGACCGAGGACAGTTTTTTGGGGAACGCCCGGATCAAGGCGCGTTCGGCGGTCGAGGCGACGGGGCTTCCGGCGCTGGCCGATGACAGCGGCATCAGTGTCGATGCGCTGGGCGGCGCGCCCGGTGTCTATACCGCCGATTGGGCGGAAACCGGAAATGGTCGTGATTTCGGCATGGCCATGGCGCGGACCTGGCGGGAACTGGATGCGGTCGCGGCACCCGAGCCGCGACTGGCGCAGTTTCGCTGCACGCTGGTCCTGATGTGGCCCGATGGTCATGACGAGGTGTTCGAGGGGGTTCTGCCGGGTCGGGTTGTCTGGCCGCCCCGCGGGATCGAAGGGCATGGATATGACCCGATTTTTGCGCCGGAAGGTCACGACATCACCTTGGGCGAAATGCCGTCGGAACAAAAGAACAGCCTGAGCCACCGGGCGCGGGCGGTTGCGGTCATGATGGCCGGCAGCTTTGCGCAAGACTGAGGCGTAACAGGGATGAGCTGCGCTGAAGCTGCACTCGGGACGGTCGCTGCGCCTGTCGACGACTGGCGGGCGGGCGGCTTTGGCCTGTATGTACATTGGCCGTTTTGTGCGGCGAAGTGCCCATACTGCGACTTTAACAGCCATGTGGTTGAACGTGTCGATCAGCGCCGCTGGGCCGATGCGCTTTGTGCCGAGATCGCGCGGCTCGGACGAGAGGTTTCGGGGCCGGCGCGACAGTTGGGCAGCATCTTTTTCGGCGGCGGCACACCATCCTTGATGCTGCCAGAGACCGTCGATGCCGTGATCGGGGCGGCGCGGGCGGCGTGGGGATTTACCAACGATATCGAGATTACGCTGGAGGCCAATCCAACCAGCGTCGAACAGGGCCGTTTTCGCGGGTTTGCCGATGCCGGTGTGAACCGGCTGTCCATGGGCGTGCAGGCCTTGCGTGATGACGATCTGCGGCGGTTGGGACGATTGCATTCGGTGGCCGAGGCTCGGGCTGCCTTTGACATTGCGCGGAACTGTTTCGGGCGCGTGAGCTTTGATCTGATTTATGCGCGGCAGGATCAGAACCTTGATGATTGGCGCGCCGAGTTACGCGAGGCACTGAACATGGCGGTTGATCACCTGTCGCTGTATCAGCTGACAATCGAGCCGGGCACCGCCTTTGGCGCACGCCAGGCTGTCGGGCGGTTGCGCGGGCTGCCGGATGACGATGTGTCTGCTGATATGTATCTGGAAACGCAGGATATTTGCCTGTCGCACGGCATGCCTGGATATGAAATATCTAATCACGCGGGTGCGGGCGCGGAAAGTCGGCACAATCTGGTCTATTGGCGCCAGGGTGATTGGGCCGCGGTCGGGCCAGGTGCCCATGGGCGGTTGAGTCTGGACGGCCGGCGCGTCGCGACCGAGGCGCTGCGCGCGCCCGGCGAATGGCTGGCCGCCGTCGAGCAGAGCGGATCGGGCGATGTTGACCGCGTGAACCTGTCGGCTGAAGATCAGGCGACGGAATATCTGCTGATGTCGATGCGGCTGGCCGAGGGCATGTCGATCGCGCGCTTTGAGCGGATCGGGGGTGTTCCCCTGGACCCGAAGGCGCTGGAACGATTGCAGGATTGGGGCATGATCAAGCTGGCCGGGGGGCATGTGATTGCCACCCGCGCAGGGCGGCCGGTGCTGAATGCCATCCTGCGCGAACTGGCGGCGGGTTAGATGAAGCTGTTCTGGCTGAGCATCGGGTGGATCGGCGTCGGGCTGGGTACGATCGGGCTGGCCCTGCCCGTCGTGCCGACCGTGCCGTTTTTGCTGTTGGCGGCCTGGGCCTTTTCGCGATCATCACCCGAATTGCGGGCCAGGATCCAGAACCATCCTAAATACGGCCCTACGGTCCGCGCCTGGCAAGAACGCGGCGCCATCTCGCCCTTGGCCAAGACCTGGGCTGTCATGGCCATGTCGGCCGGCGTCGGGCTTTCCTTCTGGTTGGGTGTCAATCAGCAGCTGGTTCTGGCGCAGGCCACGATCTGCGCGCTGATCGCGATCTATGTCGTCAGCCGACCCTCGCGCTGAGCCGCGTTTTCAAGCCGTGGCGCCAAGAATCTGACACAGGCGATCCAGCTGATCGAGATCCCGATAGGTGATCACCAGATGACCGCCATCGGCGCTGCCCGAGTGATTGATGGCAACGCGCATATGCAGATGGGCCGACAAGTCCGATTCAAGAACCCGCGTATCGGCGTCTTTTTCTGCCGAAGCCCGACTGGCCGGCCTGGCCGCTTGGGGCGCTGTCAGATCGCGGACAAGTTTCTCGGTCTCGCGCACCGAAAGACCGCGCTCGATCACCTTGCGCGCCAGCTGAGTGGCGTTGGGGGCGGTTACCAATGCGCGGGCATGTCCGGCTGTCAACTTGCCCTCTTTCAGCCAGACCTGAACCTGATCGGGCAGGTTCAGCAAGCGCAGAAGATTGGCAATATGGCTGCGGCTTTTGTTCAGGGCCTCGGCCAGCTGTTCCTGTGTGTGACCAAAGCGATCCATCAATTGACGGAAGGAAGCGGCCTCTTCGATCGCATTCAGGTCGGCGCGCTGAATATTTTCAATCAGCGCAATCTCGAGAACCTCGGTATCGGTCAGGTCCTTGATGATGACCGGAAGCTCGTGCAGTTGCGCAAGCTGCGCCGCACGCCACCGACGTTCGCCAGCCACGATCTGATAAAGACCGTCATCGCGCGGATGAGGCCGCACGATCAGCGGTTGAAGAACGCCGCGGGCCTTCAGTGACTGGGCCAGCTCTTGCAGGGCTTCGGGCTGGAAATCGCGGCGCGGCTGATCGGGATTGGGCGACAGCTGTTCGATCGGAATCATGTTCCGGTCGATGGCAGGGCGCGGCTCGGCGCTTGGTGGCGCGGTCAGTTCGACATCTGCCATCAGCGCCGAAAGGCCGCGGCCAAGGCCCCGCTTTCCCGTTTTAGAATCAGCCATTTACGGGTTCCTTTGCCTTGCTTTCCTTAAGTCGCTGCACAAATTCACCGGCGAATGCCGTATATGCCAGCCCACCTTTCGATTGCGAATCATAATGCACCACCGGCTTGCCATGCGAGGGCGCCTCGGAGACGCGGACATTGCGCGGAATCGTGGTTCTGTAAACCAAATCACCCAGAGTCGCGCGCGCGTCGGCCTCGACCTGTTGCGACAGATTGTTTCGATTGTCCGACATGGTCAGCAACACGCCATTGACCCGTAAATCGGCATTGGCGGACTGGCGAATCTGGCGCACGGTCAGCAGAAGTTGCGACAGTCCTTCCAGCGCATAAAATTCGGCCTGTAGCGGGACCAGGACCGCATCGGCCGCAACCATGGCATTGACCGTCAGCAGACCCAGTGCCGGCGGGCAGTCGATCAGAACGATATCCACGCCCGAATCCGTCCGCAAACTGCGTCGCAACAGACGCGTTCTATCGGCGCTGCGCGAAAAATCCATATCGGCCGAAGATAGATCCGGGGTCGACGGAACAATCCGCAGATTCTCAATATCTGTCGGAATGGACGCCTCTGACAACGTGGACTGACCGCCAAGCAGGTCGTATGAGGTGACCTCTCGCCGATCGGCGTCAATTCCCAGACCTGTCGAGGCGTTGCCCTGCGGATCCAGATCAACCAGGATCGTGCGATGCCCCGCATCGGCCAGCGCGGCGCCAAGATTCAACGCCGTCGTGGTTTTGCCAACGCCACCTTTTTGGTTGGCAATGGCTATGATCATCGGCTCAGACATGGGTTAGACCGGTTATCTCAAGGATTGCAGAGTCTTCGTTGGTTCGGCTGGGATGTGGGTGATAGTGGAACTGCCAGGTCTGCTGTGCCTGCCGCACCTCTTGCTGCCAGTTTTCGCCCTTCATCAGCCACGCCGTCCCGTCAGGTTTAAGGTGTCGATGAACATATGACATGAGCAGCGGCAACGGGGCAAGCGCGCGGGCACTGACAATATCGCTATTCAGTGGAATAAGCGATTCTATGCGCGCCGAATGGACCTTTACATGCGGCAAATCCAAGGTGCGGGCGCAGGTGCGCAGAAAGGTCGCCTTTCTTTGGTCGCTTTCGACAAGATGAAAGGTGATAGGCAGGTCTGCCGCTTGAATTGCGGCAACAAGGCCCGGCAGGCCGCCGCCGCTGCCCAGATCCGTCCAACTATCTGCGCCAAGATCGGCAAGATCGGCCAGCTGCTGACTATCCGTGATATGGCGTTCACGTATGTCGTCCAGACTGAACCTGCCAACAAGATTAATGCTGCCATTCCATTTCAGGATCAGGTCTTCATAAGCGGCGATCCGTTCGGATGTTTCACGTGAAACAGCTGTCATACGGCACGCTTCCGATGTCGGTTCCGTGCTGTCGCCAGTATCAGCGTCAAGGCCGCGGGCGTCATCCCTTCGACACGCGCAGCATCCGCAAGGCTGGCCGGCCGCTGCCCAATCAGCTTCCGCTTCAGCTCTGACGACAACCCCGACAGACTGGCGTAATCCAGGTCGTCGGGCAGCGAGATCTGCTCTTCAGCCCGGATCATTTCGGCGTCTCGGGCCTGGCGATCAGCATATTGATGATAGATTGCGTCATTGCGGATCTGTTCGACGGTCTGTGAAGGGAATTTGTCCAGCTCAGGCACAAGCGACAGGATTGCAGTCTGATCCAGATCCGCATAGGCAAACAGATCGAATGCCGACCGCGACTGCCCATCTTGCCGAACGGCAATTCCATTCTTTCCCAGTTCAGTCGGCGTGAATCGCGTCGCCTCAGCGATGGACCTCGCCTCGCGATAAGCCGTCATCTTGTTTTCAAAATACGCAGCGCGCTCTGAGCCTATGCATCCCAATGCCAAACCGAAAGGCGTCAACCGCTGATCAGCATTGTCGGCCCGCAGGCTAAGGCGAAACTCAGCGCGCGAGGTGAACATTCGATAAGGCTCTGTTACGCCGCGAGAAATAAGGTCGTCAATCATCACGCCGATATAGCTGTCGGTTCTGCTGAATTGGATCGCAGCCCGCCCCAGGGCAGCTGCGGCGGCATTCAAGCCTGCGACCAGACCTTGCGCTGCAGCCTCTTCGTATCCTGTCGTTCCATTAATCTGGCCGGCAAGATAAAGCCCTTCGATTTGCTTCACCCGCAAGGTGTGAAGCAATGCTCGCGGATCGACATAGTCATACTCAACCGCATATCCCGGCTGGGTAATAACTGCGTCTTCCAGTCCGCGAATTGAGCGCACATACGCCTTTTGCACCGCCTCGGGCAACGATGTGGAGATTCCATTCGGATATACGGTGTGATCGTCCAGCCCCTCGGGCTCAAGAAAGATCTGGTGCGACGACTTATCCGCAAACCGGGTTATCTTGTCTTCAATTGACGGGCAATATCGCGGCCCGATCCCGCTGATATGGCCGCCATACATTGCCGACAGGTGCAGGTTCTCTGCGATAATCTTGTGCGTTTTCTGGTTGGTATGGGAGATCGCGCAAGAAATCTGCGTCAGCGACGGCGCCGCACTAAGATCAGAGAACAGGGATGGCACATCATCGCCTGGCTGCTTGTCCAGCGACTCCCAGTCAATCGTCCGGCCGTCCAGTCGCGGTGGTGTTCCCGTTTTCAATCTGCCGCTGGGCAGCGACAACGAGGCCAGCGAGGCCGCGAGTCCGTGAGATGCATCATTGCCCCACCTTCCCGCCTTACGAGATTCATCGCCGATATGAATCACACCATTCAGGAAGGTTCCCGTCGTCAACACCACCGAAGGCGCCCGCAATTCGGTCCCGTCGGCCAGGCTGACGCCAAGAATCTTGTCGCCGCTACGCAACAGACCGGTGACCTCAGCAAAAATCATGCGCAGACCAGCGACACCATCCAGATACGAACGTGCGACGCGCCGATATGCCGCTCGGTCCATCTGTGCACGTGGACCCCGAACCGCTGGGCCTTTTCGCCGATTCAGAAGACGAAACTGAATGCCCGATCGGTCAGCAATGCGGCCCATGCAACCATCAAGCGCATCAATTTCGCGAACCAGATGGCCCTTTCCCAGCCCGCCTATCGCCGGGTTACAGGAAAGCGTACCGATGTCGGTCTCCCGCATGGTCACCAGCACAGTTTCAGCACCCATCCGCGCTGCGGCGGCCGCTGCCTCGGTTCCAGCGTGACCACCGCCAATAACGATCACATCGCAATGTTCCACGTGAAACACCTATTTTCCGATACAGAAGGACGAGAAGATTACATCCAGATAGTTTTCGGCGCCAACGCGCCCGATAAGCCGCTCTAGCGACAATGCCGCCTGTCGCACGGATTCGGCAAGCAGTTCCGGCCGGTCATCTGCAAATGACAGTGCCAGTAATGCTTCGCTCAGTGCGTCAGCCTGTCGCCGATGACTGACAACACTTGCCCCCGCCACACGCTCGGACAGGATCTCATACATCCGTGCCAGCATGCGGTCGATGCCCAGCCCCGACTGGGCCGAGATGTTACCCTCGCCAGGAACATCATCAGCCTTTGATCGCAGAACCAGATCGCCGTCCTGATACAGCCTCAGGTCATGCTCTCCGCTATCAGAAAGAAACACTCGCAGATCGGCTGCCTCAGCACGCTGCCGTGCACGCTCTACCCCGATGGTTTCGATTTCGTCATCTGTGGCGCGCAGGCCGGCGGTATCCAGCACAGTGACCGCTAGCCCGCGCAAATCCATTCGCAATTCGATCACATCACGGGTTGTTCCAGGAACCGCGGAAACGATAGCAACATCCCTGCGGGCAAGCTTGTTGATGAGACTCGATTTTCCTGCGTTCGGCGGTCCTACAATTGCAATCTCGAACCCCTCTCGCAGCCGCTCGCTTGCCGGATAGCCATTCAACTCTTTCTCGATCTCGGTCCGCAAGCCGGCGATCAAGGAATACACCTCATCGGGCACTTCATCGGGCACATCTTCGTCGGCAAAATCTATACTTGCCTCAATCAGTGCACCCGCACGGATCAGCATCTGGCGCCAACGGTCCGACATACGCCCGATCTCGCCATCCGCGGCCCGCATTGCCTGCCGCCGCTGCAATTCCGTTTCAGCCGACAAAAGATCAGATAGCGCCTCGATCTCGGACAGATCCATGCGGCCATTCAAAAAGGCGCGCCGTGTAAATTCACCAGCTTCGGCCTCTCGCAGGCCGGACGCCCGCATAAAGGCCACGACCCGACGGATAACCACCGGCGCACCGTGCAGATGCAACTCGGCCGACAGTTCGCCCGTAAAGCTTCGCCCATCCTCGAACCACAGCACCAGCGCCTTATCCAGAAGCTCGCCACCATCCCGCAAGGCTCGGTATTCCGCCCTGCGTGGCACAGGCAAAGGACCCGCCAATGCCTCGGCGACCGCACGCGCATCAGGTCCGCTGATCCTTAAAATGGAAACGCCACCCCGGCCGGGCGGCGTTGCTTCTGCATAGATTGTGTCCATGAGGTTTTACCCTGAACCCCCGTCAAGCGTTCATGGAATCGAAGAACTCTCCGTTGGTCTTCGTTTGCTTCAACTTCGAGATCAGGAACTCGATGGCGTCGGTCGTGCCCATCGGATTCAGGATCCGTCGCAGCAGATAAGTTTTCTGCAAGTCTTTGGAATCAACCAACAATTCTTCTTTTCTGGTGCCCGATTTCAGAATATCCATCGCCGGGAAGACGCGCTTGTCTGCGACCTTGCGATCCAGAACGATCTCGCTGTTACCGGTGCCTTTGAACTCTTCAAAGATCACCTCATCCATCCGCGACCCGGTATCAATCAGCGCCGTGGCAATGATGGTCAGCGATCCACCTTCTTCGATATTCCGTGCCGCACCAAAGAACCGCTTGGGCCGCTGCAACGCATTGGCATCCACACCACCGGTCAGCACCTTGCCCGACGACGGCACCGTCGTGTTGAAAGCCCGCCCAAGGCGCGTGATCGAATCCAGCAGGATCACCACATCACGCTTGTGTTCAACCAGACGCTTGGCCTTCTCAATGACCATTTCACTGACCGCAACGTGCCGGCTCGCCGGTTCGTCGAAGGTCGAGGAAATCACCTCACCCTTCACGCTGCGCTGCATGTCCGTCACCTCTTCCGGCCGCTCGTCGATCAGCAACACGATCAGATAGCATTCCGGGTGATTCTTTTCGATCGAATGCGCGATATTCTGCAACAGCACGGTCTTGCCCGTCCGCGGAGGCGCAACGATCAGCGACCGCTGCCCTTTCCCGATTGGTGCCACCAGATCAATGATCCGCGCGCTGCGATCCTTGATGGTGGGGTCCTCGATCTCCATCTTCAGCCGCTCATTGGGATAAAGCGGCGTCAGGTTGTCAAAGGCAACCTTGTGGCGGGCCTTTTCGGGATCCTCGAAATTGATCCGCTCAACCTTGGTCAGCGCAAAATAACGCTCATTTTCACCAGGTGCGCGGATCACGCCTTCCACCGTATCACCGGTGCGCAGCGAATGCTGTCGGATCATGTCCGGGCTGACATAGATATCATCCGGCCCCGGCAGATAGTTCGCCTCGGTCGAGCGCAGGAAGCCAAAGCCGTCCTGCACGACCTCCAGCACACCATCGCCACCGATGTCCCAACCATCCTCGGCATGCTCTTTCAGCAGCGAGAACATCATCTCGCCCTTGCGCATGGTCGAGGCGTTCTCGATCTCCCATTCCTCTGCCATAGCCAGCAGATCAGCCGGGCTTTTGGCTTTCAGGTCGGACAGGTTCAACCGTTCTTCATTCATCTTCTAAACCAACGAAATTGCCCACCACATCACTGGGGGCGCTATGTCAATGTCTGGAAATCCCCGTACCGGACGGCCGGGCTTGTGCTGCACCTAAGCAATACAGCCAAAAAAGTCAACCGATCAGAACCGGACGATCACCGACAGGACGATAACCACCATCAAAAGCGTCGGCACCTCATTCATCATCCGATAGCGCCGCCCGCCAAGTGATTGCCCACGCTGCAACAATTTCCGTTGCCGACCCAGCCAATGATGAAACCAGGTCATCGCGATCACCGCCGCAGCCTTGGTCCATGGCCAGACCGAGGACCAGTCAACGATCCCAGGGGTGAACACCAGGCACAAACCGGCAATCCATGCGACGATCATTGCTGGATTCATGATCAGCCGCAGCAGCTTTCGCTCCATCATCACAAGGCTGGCGGCAGGCTCGTCGCCATTCATCCCCCGTTCGGCGTGATAGACGAACAACCTCGGCAGATAGAACAACCCCGCCATCCAGGAAATCACTGCCATCACATGCAGGGATTTGATCCAAGGATACATCAAGCTCAGCAGATCAGTCATGTCGCAACCTCTCGTCTGCCTCTCTCTAAAATAAATAAAAGAAGAAAAGAATGATGTTGTTGTAGGCCCAGTGGATAGTCTGGACAGGCAAGTTAGCCAGCACTTTATCCACAGATCGCGAAGCTTCGGATATTTGCTGAACCGCCGTGTTGATTTTCAGGTTAATCTTATAAAATCAATATGATACAACATGATAAATCTGTGGATAATTTGGCGAAACCGTGCTTTCCCACAGTTCTGGCCAGGTTCGGCCGATGGTTATCACCATGTGGATGACTTGCGCGCGTTCATCCTTTGTCCTGGCTGTTTATCCACAGCGTTAGCGGCGGTGTGAAAGGTCCAATGGCGTCATCCCGGCTTATCCGCGATTTCATCCACAGGTGAGTCAGGCCTGCCACAGCCCGCGCCGCATTCCGAGGATTCCCCCTTTCGTCACAGGCAGATGACGCCTACGCTGCATTTGTTCCAGGTGCCGATGGCTTGACCGCGTATGACCGAGATTTCTTCTGCGACCCCGATCGCCAATATCCCTTTGTCCGGAGTCATTGGCATGCCGATCGCCCATTCCAGATCACCACAACTGCACGGGCACTGGCTGCGGCGCTATGGGATTCGGGGCCACTATATTCCTATGCCGGTGATGCCCGAACATCTGGCCGAGGTGTTGCGGATCCTGCCTTATGCCGGTTTTGTCGGGCTGAATGTCACAATACCCCACAAAGAGGCCGTGCTGACGCTTGCCGATGTCGTCACCGACCGCGCCGCACTGATTGGTGCGGCGAATACGCTGATTTTCCGACCGGACGGCAAGATTCACGCGGATAACACCGATGGCTACGGTTTCATCGCCAATCTGCGGCAAAGCGTGCCAGACTGGCAGGCCGATGCCGGGCCGGCGGCAGTCATCGGGGCGGGCGGTGCTGCGCGCGCCGTCGTTGCATCGCTTCTCGACAGTGGCGTGCAGGAATTGCGGATCTCGAACCGGACGCGGATCAGGGCGGAACAGATAAAGGCGGAATTTGGCGCCCGCGTCGTCGTCTATGACTGGGCGCAGGCTGGCAATATGCTGGACGGTGCGGCAACCGCCGTGAACTCCACCTCGTTGGGGATGGATGGCAAGCAACCGTTCCGCATCCCGCTTGATGCGCTGTCCCCCGATGCCGTCGCGACCGACCTTGTCTATACGCCGCTGATCACCCCTTTCCTGGCCGAGGCCCAGCAGCGCGGCTGCCGCATCGCGGACGGGCTGGGGATGTTGCTGCATCAGGCCGCGCCGGGCTTCGAACGCTGGTTTGGCCACCGCCCCGAGGTCGATGCCGAAACCCGCGCCGCCGTCCTGGGATGAGCTATCGCCTGGGCCTGACTGGCAGCATCGGGATGGGTAAATCGACCACCGCCCAGATGTTTCGCGATCTCGGCCACCCGGTCTGGGATGCCGACGCCGCTGTCCACCGTCTCTATTCTCAGGGCGGCGAGGCGGTGGCGCCCATCGGCCAGGCCTTTCCGGGCGCCATTCGTGACGGCCAGGTCGACCGGGCCGCACTAAAGCAGTTGCTGGCCGCCGATCCGTCCGGTTTTCCGCGGCTGGAACAGATCGTCCATCCGCTGCTGGTGAATGACCGCGCGCGTTTTGCCGCCGGCAACCGTGACGCGCAGATCATCGTGTTCGACATCCCGCTGCTGTTCGAAACCGGGGGCAATGCTGCCATGGATGGCGTGGCGGTGGTCTCTGCCAGCGCCGAAACGCAACGCCTGCGGGTGCTGGCACGACCGGGCATGACGCCTGATGCATTCGCGATGATCCTTGACCGCCAGCTGCCCGATGCCGAAAAAAGGGCACGGGCTGATTGGGTCATCCCCACTGAAACCCTCGCCGCCGCCCGACAGGCTGTCGAACAGATCTGCAAGGACATCCAAGATCATGCGTGAAATCGTCCTGGATACGGAAACCACCGGATTCGACGCCGAAAAGGATGACCGCATCGTCGAAATCGGCGCGATCGAGCTGCTGAACCATCTGCCCACCGGGCGCACCTTCCACGAATATATCGACCCCGAACGGTCAATGCCGAAAGAGGCATTCGATGTGCATGGCCTTGGCGACGATTTCCTGCGCGGCAAACCTAAATTCGCCCAGATTGCCGAAAAATTCATCGACTTCATCGGCCAGGATTCCCGCCTGGTTATCCACAATGCCAGCTTCGACATGAAATTTCTCAACGCCGAGCTGCGCCGCGCGGGCCACACGGCACTGCCCTTCTCGCGGGCTCTGGACACCGTTGGCCTTGCGCGCGAGAAATTCCCTGGCTCGCCCGCCTCGCTGGATGCACTGTGCAGGCGCTTCGGCATCGACAATTCGAACCGCACCCTGCATGGCGCGCTTCTGGACAGCGAATTGCTGGCCGAGGTCTATCTGGAGCTGATCGGCGGCCGGCAGCCCGATCTGGTTCTGGACCGTCCGGCGCAGGCCCCCGAGCCTGGCCAGATCAGCGATGGCAGGATGGATGCCCGGCAGCCGCGCCCGGTCCCGCTGCCCTCGCGGCTGACCCAGGCGGAAACCGCCGCCCATGCCGAATTTGTCGCGCGCCTGGGTGATGCCGCCATCTGGACCCGCTTCCAATGAGATCGCGGCCCCGACATCGCCCCACCCGCCAGGGCCCATGCTAGCCCGGCTGCGCGACATCGGTGCCTTTCTTTCTGCGGTGTTGCACCGCATGGACAAGATCCATATGGGCCTGATCGCCGCTGGCGTGGCTTTCTATGCCATGTTCGCGGTCTTTCCGGGCCTCGCCGCCATCATTGCCCTTTGGAGCCTGTGGTTCGACCCGAGCGTGATCAACGAATACCTGCGCGTTGCCCATGAATTTCTTCCTGACGGCGCCGAGACCATCCTGGACGCGCAGATCGAATCCCTGCTGTCAGGGGGGCGCACGACGATCGGATGGGCCTCGGTCCTGTCTTTCCTCGTCGCCACCATTGCCGCCCGCGCCGGCGTCGACGCTCTGGTGCGGGGTCTGAATGCGGCCTATGGCGTGCGATCACATTCCACCATCTTCGGATTTTTCCTGGCCTATGGACTGACCCTGGCCATCGTCGGCGTGGTGCTGATGGGGCTTGCGATGATCGTCATCCTGCCAATCCTGATCAGCTTCATGCCGGCCAGCCCGCTGCGGTCCTGGCGGGTGTCGGGGCTGCCATGGGCGGCGATGTTTGCGATCGTGATCGTCGGGATCGGGATCCTCTATCGCTTTGGCCCGAACGTAAAATCGCCGCGCACGCCGATATTCACCTGGGGGGCGCTGGTCGCGGCCCTGGCCTGGGCCGGCGCATCCATCGCCTTCTCGACCTATCTGGGCAGCTTCAACAGCTATAACCGCATCTATGGATCAATCGGTGCTGTGGTGGCGCTGCTGATGTGGTTCTACCTTGCGGGCTTTTCCGTCCTGCTGGGCGCGTTGATCAATGTCGAACTGGCCCGCCGCCGCCGTATTGCCGCCGCGCGAGAGGTCCGCCAATCCCTGCGGCCTCCCTCGCTTTGATCCAAATATCCCCGCCGGAGGCAGCCGACCTAGACGTCCAGCCCCTCGGTCGAGGCAAAGAACATCCCCTGCGACACGGCCGAGCGTACCTGTTCCTCGGAATAGGGCTTTGAAATCAGGAATGCCGGCTCTGGCCGGTCACCGGTCAGCAGGCGTTCGGGGAAGGCGGTGATGAAGATCACCGGCAGATCGCCCAGCTCGCCCAGCAGCTCGTTCACCGCGTCGATCCCCGAGGATCCGTCGGCCAGCTGAATATCGGCCAGGATCATGTCGGGACGCACATCCCGACCCAGTTCGACGGCCGCCGTATGGGTGCGGGCCACGCCGGTCACCTCGTGGCCCATGGCCTGCACGATCCCCTTCAGATCCATCGCGATGATGGTCTCGTCCTCGATCACCATGACCCGGCCGCGCAAGGTCTGGCTCATCTCGTTCAGGGCGATCTGGACCAGCTCTTCGGCCTCTTCCCGCGAAACCTGCATGATCTCAGCAATCTGATCATAGCGGAATTCCTCGATCGTGCGCAGCAGCAGCGCCTCGCGCGAATTCGGGGTCAGCGATTTCAGATACGCCTGCGCCCGCGCCTCGCGCGCCGAGCCTTCGCCCTGCTCGACCGGCTGACCCGAGCTTTGCCAGATGGCGTGAAAGGTCTTGAACAGCCCCACGCGGATGTCGCTGGCGCCTTCCGCGGTCGAGCGGTCCGACAGAATTGCCTCAAGCGTTGCCGCTGCGTAATTGTCGCCGGCGGATTGGGTGCCTGTCAGCGCGCGGGCATAGCGCCGCAGAAAGGGCAATTCCCGTCCGATGGATTGCGCAAGGTCGGCAGAAGACATAGTCCTGTTCCTCAAAAAAAGACCCGAAGATCGGGAACTCAGCCAAACCCCTACATGTTGAACAGGGTGCGCACAAGCTTGTTGGATTTAACAAAAGTATGACCGAAAAGCGGGAAAATCGCCGCCGGGCCGAGATCGAAAAGCAGATCGACGAGAATCTTCGACGCGTCTACGAACAGGACGCAACGGACGAGATTCCTGATCGCTTCGTGGCCCTTTTGCAGCAGCTGCGGGATCAGGACAAATAGATGGCCACAGCAAAGGGCCGGGCGTCGGCGGCGAAAAATGCCGACGGGAAAATGACTGATCCGCGGGATGAACTGGTTGATCACTTGCCCGCATTGAGGGCTTTCGCGCTGTCCCTGACGCGCGAGGGATCGTCGGCTGACGACCTGGTGCAGGACACCATCGTCAAGGCATGGACCAATATGGACAAGTTCCAGGCCGGCACCAACCTGCGCGCCTGGCTGTTCACCATCCTGCGCAACACCTTCTATTCGGCACGGCGCAAGACCAAGCGCGAGGTCAGCGACAGCGACGGTCTGCACGCGGCCCGCCAGGCGACGCGGCCCGAACATGACGGGCGGCTTGCGCTGCACGATTTCCGCGTGGCGTTCGAACAGCTTCCAGACGAACAGCGCGAAGCGCTGATCCTTGTCGGTGCCTCGGGCTTTTCCTATGAAGAGGCTGCGGGCATGACCGGCGTTGCAGTGGGCACGGTCAAGTCGCGCGCCAATCGCGGTCGCCGCAAGCTGGCCGAGCTGTTGCATCTTGCCGATGGGGAAGAACTGGAAATGACGGATCAGGCGACATTGGCCGTCATGGCCGCCAATCACCCGGTTTCGCGCTAGGGGTGCGCGATGCACTGGCGCCTGCTTGACCGGCTGGAATTCACGAAAGGTCTTGGGTTCCGGCTGGGGGCGCTGCTGTCTGTCGCGATCCTGCCCATCGGGCTGATCTCGCTGGTGCAGACGCTGCACGTCTCGCGCGAGGCGGATCGCAGCGCTGAAATCGCCCTGCTGGGCCGCACCGCATCAGCGGCGGCGGGCGAACGGGCGTTGCTGCAAAGCGCGCTTGGCACCGCCGATGCCCTTGGCCCGGCGGTGCTGGAAGTCGTCAACGCCGCCGATGCCTGTTCCGAGATCATGCGTTCGTTCATCGTGCACAGCGCTGTCTATCAGGGCGCAGCATTCGTGCCGATGGATGGGGTGTCGTCCTGCACCTCGAACGGGCCGGGTGCCGACCCGATCGACATGCGCCCCTCGCCTGCCTATCAGAAGTTCATCGCCCAGCCTCAGACGATGATAACCTCGCTGTCACGCGGCACGATCAGCGGCCGGCCGATCGTCGTTGTCATGCAGCCGCTGTATCAGGACCGCGACCTGCTGGGCTATGTGGTGGTGTCGCTGTCCTCGGCGCTGCTGCAATCCACGCATTCCGTCGGTTTCGGCACCGAGGGCGCGGGCATCCTGACCTTCAACCACAAGGGCGAGCCCTTGACCACGGATGGCCGCCCAGAGGTCGAGGTGGGCGACCTGCTGCCCCGTGGCGCCACCCTGTCCAGCCTGATCGAACGCAACGATTCAACTTTTGTGGAACGCAGCAATACCGGCGAAAGGCGGGTCTTTGCCGTGGTGCCCGTCGTGCCGGGCCTGGTCTATGCCCTTGGCAGCTGGAGCCCCCGCCTTGCCGGGCTTGGTGGCATCAACATGTCGCAATTCACCGCCATCCTGATCCCCATCGCGCTGTGGCTGGTATCGCTGGCGGTGGCTTATTTCGCCGTCTACCGTTTGGTTTTGCGCCATATCCGGGTGCTGCGGGGCCAGATGCGCCGCTTTGCCATCGGCAATCGCGATGTCCCGCCGCCGGTTCTGACCGATGCCCCGGCCGAGATCACCGATGTCAGCCAGACCTTTCACAACATGGCGCGCATCCTGATCCGCGACGAAGAGGCGATGGAAGCCGCCGTGGCCGAAAAGACCGTCTTGCTGAAAGAAGTCCACCACCGGGTGAAAAACAACCTTCAGCTGATCGCCTCGATCATCAACATGCAAAGCCGCATGATCGAGGATAACGACGCCAAGCGGGTGCTGCGTTCAGTTCAGGACCGGGTGGCGGCGCTGGCCACGATCTATCGCAATCTCTATCAGGCCGAGCATCTGGACGCGGTCGAGGCGGACCGGCTGATTGGCGACATCATCAACCAGATGGTCAACGCCTCGGTCGACGCGGCCATCGGGCTGCGGGTCAAGACCAGTTTCCAGCCCCTGACCCTGCAACCCGATCACGCGGTGCCGCTGACTCTGCTGGCGACCGAGGCGTTTACCAACGCGCTGAAATATGCCGGCAAGGCACCGGGCGAGGATCACCCCTGGGTCCGGGTGACCCTGACCCGACCCGAGAAATATCAGGCGGTGCTGGAAATCTCGAACTCGGTCGGCCAGCGGCCAGAGGATGCGGCCATCGGCGAGGGCACGGGGCTGGGCAGCCAGTTGATCGAGGCTTTCGCCACCCAGCTGGAAGGCAAGGCCGAATTTCAGCATGATGATCACGTCTTCACGCTGCGCCTGCCCTTCAAGGTCCAACGGATCAATGACGTCGATGTCACCGATATTCGCAATGTCGTTCTGACCTCGGCCGCGCGCAAGGGCGCACGTCATTGATATCGGCAGGCTTGCCACTAGACACGGATAATATGTGACAGCGTTGATATCCTGCTTGTCTGTCCGGCGATCGGCCCTATTTTCCGGGGAATGATGACTGGGGGAAATTACGATCTGAAGACAGGCGAGGGGCTGATAGCCTGCCCTCGCTGTGATGCCTTGCATATCGAGGAAGAACTGAACGAAGGCGAAACCGCGCGCTGCGTGCGCTGCGGCACCGTGCTGGCCAAGCCTCGGGGCGGTGCCTTTGTCCAGATCATCGCGTTGTCACTGACCTCGGTGTTGCTGCTGGTCGGGGCGATCTTCTTTCCCTTCCTCGAAATCTCGCGCATGGGGTTCGGCAATGCGACCTCGCTGTTTGGCGTCGCGCTTGCCTTTGCCGAGGGACCGCTGCTGCCCCTGGTGCTGGCGGTTCTGGCCATGGTGATCGGCCTGCCGATCACGCGGGCCTTTCTGCTGCTTTATACGCTGGTGCCGCTGGCCAAGGGCCGGCCGCCGCACAAATATGCCGCCGATGCCTTTCGCATATCCGAGGAATTGCGCCCCTGGTCCATGGCCGAGATTTTCGTGATCGGCACCGCCGTCGCACTGGTCAAGGTCGCCGGGTTGGCACAGGTGCATCTTGGCCCGGCCTTCTGGGCCTTTTGTGCATTGATCCTGGTGAATGCGGCCTCGCGTGGTTTCATGTGCCAGACAACGATCTGGGACGAAATCGAGGATGCCGGCCTGAAAACCGACGGTCGTGAACAGGTGCCCGGCGAATGAGCGAGAATACCCCTCCGGTGATGACAGCCCATCGCGCGGGCCTGGTGGGCTGCCGCAGCTGCGGGCGGGTCTGGCCCGAGGACACGGCCATCTGCGCACGCTGCCATGCCAAGCTGTACAAGCCCGACCGTCGCCGGTTGCAGCTGGTCTGGGCCTGGCTTGCCGCCGGGATGATCTGCTATATCCCGGCCAACCTGTTTCCGATGATGAAGACCCAGACCTTCGCCGGCCTCAGCGGCAGCAGCGAGGCCACCATCGTCGAGGGCGTGATCGAGCTGATCCATTACGGCAGCTATGATATCGCGCTGGTGGTGTTCGTGGCCTCTATCGTTGTTCCCATCGCGAAATTCGTTGCGATCATCTGGCTGGGGGTGGTCGCCGGCAAGCCGGCCACGGTCGAGGATGCCCATAGCCGCCTGCGCATTTACGAGGTCGTCGAGTTCATCGGCCGCTGGTCGATGATCGACGTGTTCGTCGTGGCGATCCTGTCGGCGTTGGTGCAGCTGGGCTTCGTCGTTTCCATCCATCCGGGCCCGGCGGCCGTATCCTTTGCGCTGTCGGTCGCCTTTACCATGCTTTCCGCGCAAAGCTTTGATCCGCGTCTGATCTGGCGGGGCCTGCCCCTGCACAGCAGCAAGAACGTGAACGGAACCGAATGACTGATACCCCGCCCAGCAGCCCTGCCGGCCGCCCGTCCAGCCCCGTCCGCAAGACCGCCCGCCGCGCTGCGCAGGCCGGTATCAACGTCGTCTGGCTGGTTCCGATCCTTGCGCTTATCGTGACATTGGCGATCGCCTGGAACGCCTATTCCAATCGCGGCAAGATCATCGAGGTCGAATTTGCCGACGCCACCGGTATCAATCCCGGCGAGACGGTGTTGAAATTTCGTGAAATCACCGTGGGCCAGGTCGAATCCGTCGCCTTTACCGAGGATCTGGAAAAGGTGGTCGTCCATATCCGCGTCGATCAGGATGTCGCACCCTATATCGACTCGGACGCGCAGTTCTGGATCGTTCGGCCCCAGGTTTCCGCTCAGGGCGTCACGCGACTGGATACCGTGCTGACCGGCGCCTTCATCGAGGGCTATTGGACCGCAAGTCGCGGCGAACCCCAAAACCGCTTCGCCGGGCTGGAACGCGCACCCCTGACGCGCGAGGATGCCAAGGGCACCTGGATCACCCTGTCGGCAGAAAATGCCGAGGGCCTGAGCGAGGGCGCGCCGGTGCTGTTTCGCGGGCTAGAGGTTGGCCGGATGGAAAACCTGCGCCTGTCTGACAGGGACGAGACGGTTCTGGCCGATGTGTTCATCGCGGCGCCCCATGATGCGCGGCTGTCCAGCGCCACGGTCTTCTGGGACGTTTCCGGCTTTTCGCTGTCGCTTGGGGCACAGGGGATATCGTTCAACATGAACTCTCTGGCCTCGCTGGTGCAGGGCGGGGTTGAATTTGACACGCTGACCAGCGGTGGCAACCCGGTCCAGCCGGGCCACCTGTTCCGCCTGCAAGCCGACGAAGATGCGGCCCGCAACAGTCTGTTTGCTGAAAATGACGCCAATGAAGTCCGCTATACCGTGCTGATCGACAATGCCGTGCGCGGGTTGGAACGCGATGCCGATGTGCAGTTTCAGGGCCTGACCGTCGGCCGCGTCACCGACCTGTCCATCCGCGTGGACGAACCGGTCGATGGCCAGCCGACCTTGGTGCGCCAGCAGGTCACCGTCGCGCTGTCCCCCAGCCGTATGGGCCTTGCGCCGACGGCGACGGCCGAAGAGGTGCAGGAATTTTTGATCGGCGAAATTCAGAACGGCATGCGCGCCAGGGTGGCCAGTGCCGGCCTGTTGGGCACATCGCTGATCATCGAGTTCGTGCAGATCCCCGATGCCGTGCCGGCCACGCTGGATGTCTCGGGCGATCCCTATCCGATCCTTCCCTCGGTCGAGGGCGAGATCACCGATTTCAGCACCACCGCGCAAGGCGTCCTGACCCGGATCGGCGATCTGCCGATCGAAGAGGTGCTGCAATCCGCGACCGACATGATGAACTCGGTCACGGCGCTGGCGACCTCGCAGGATACCCGTGCGATCCCGGCATCGCTGCGCCAGACCATCGACGAGGCACAGGCCACCATGACCGAGTTGCGCGCCGTGGTCACCCAGCTGAACGAGGCCGGAACCGGCGCCAATGCCGCCCAGCTGATCGAGCGGCTGAATGTCGCGTCCGAGCAACTGCCTTCGGTCATCGCGTCGCTGGACGAGGTGGGGTCATCGCTGAAGGGCGTCGATTTCACCAGCATCGGGGCCGAATTGAACGCCGGCCTGTCCGAGCTGCGCGACGTGATCGGCAGCGATGCGGCGGCGGCGCTGCCGGGGCGGCTGGACAGCACCATGGCCTCGATCGAGAATGCGCTGACCGATCTTCAGACGCTGGTGGGCGAACTGCGCGAGGCCGAGGTCGTGCCCTCGCTGCGCACGGCGCTGGACAGCGCGGCCGAGGCCGCCGATGCGGTTACCTTGGCCGCCAGGGACGTGCCGCAGATGATCGAGGAAATCGACGCCGCTGCGCAGGCGGTGGACGAATTTGCCTTTGCCGAGATCAGCGCCCAGGCCGCCGGTATTCTGGCCGATCTGCGGGCCATGCTGGGCACCGAGGATGCCGAACAATTGCCGCGCAACCTGTCGAACACGCTGGAGGCCGCGTCAGGCCTGCTGAACGACTTGCGCGACGGCAATGCGGCGGGCAGCCTGAACAATGCGCTGGATTCGGCATCCGTCGCGGCGGATGAGGTGGCCAAGGCGGTTCAGGAACTGCCGGCGCTGATCACCCGGCTGCAAAGCACGGCAGCGCGGGCGGAATCGGTGATGGCGGCCTATGGGGACCGGTCCGCCTTCAATTCCGAGGCGATCAACATGATGCGCGAATTGCGTCGCGCGACCGAGGCCTTCGGGTCGCTGGCGCGAATGATCGAACGCAATCCGCGCGCCTTCATAATGGGGCGATAAGGTGACGAAACACATGCTAAAGCTGACCGCCGCACTGCCATTGATCCTGTTGGCAGCCTGTTCGAACCCGGAAAAAACCGGGCGCTATCTGATCGACCCGCCCTCGCCGCCGGTTCGGGTGGCCAACCAGCTTGGCCCCACGGTCGAGCTGCGAGACGTGTCGCTGCCGGAATATGCGTCGGGGCAAGAGGTGTCCTGGCAAAGCGCCGATGGCGCGGTCCGGTCAACGCCCGATAATCTGTGGGCCGACAATCCCGAACGTGCCTTTACCCTGACGCTGGCGCGGGCAATCTCGGACGTGTCGGGCGCGGCGGTGATCGCCGAACCCTGGCCACTGGGCGAGCCGCCGCAGCGCAAGCTTGAAGTGCGGGTGGAAAAGGCGCTGGCGCAGGCCGACGGGATCTATCGCCTCAGCGGGCGCTATTTCGTCGCGGATGAAAGCGGCGGTGGCACCAATCATGCGCGCAGCTTTGACATCTCGGTGCCGCTGGCAGATGCGCAGCCGGGGACAATCGCATTGGCCCAATCGGCGGCATTGTCGGTCCTGGCCCAGCAGATCGCCACGCTGGACGGTCCCGGCACGACCTTCGTGACCCGCACGCCGCGTGACCCTTTCGCGCTGGATCCGATCCTCTAACGCCGTGACAACCTGCGCGCGATCAGGCGCGCAATGTCCAGAAATTGAAACGGGCAGCCTTTCGGCTGCCCGTTCGCCTATCCGCGAACCCATGACGGGGGGAGGAACTCGTTAAACAATAGGCTCAGCGGATAAACCCTGACAGTGCGATCTACCGGATATCCGGGTGCAGGGGGCTTTCACCCATGACCCGCGTAAGAACCGGCAGGACATAGCGATCGAACATTTCCTGGTCTGGTGACAGACCGCCGGGCTTTCCAAAGCCATGGCATTCCTCGCAATCATGGAGGGTGCCCCAGCAGTTCCCGCAAGCCCCCAGGGCCGAGGCCAGCACGTCGAGATGCTGGGCCATCAAGGCGTTTTCGCGGGCCAGGCGTTCGAACTCGATCGGGGCCGGGCGGTCGGTTGCGGGATGAGGAAGGCCCGTTCCCGACCGCCCGAAAGTCGCCGCCGTCAGCGCATGCGCAGACCGCTGATCCGGCTCATTCTCCGCGCCCGCCGGAAGGGTGCGCAGGAACTGAAAGGCGGCGATTAAGCAATCCAGTTGTTCATTCCGAGTCGTCATCTTCTGTCTCCCCGTGATGCGCTGCCGCTGAATGGGTGGTTCGTGGTGCAGCGCCTTATGGGATCAGTTATCCACCATCGCCGTGAATCGGGCGTGAAAGACCTGTGAAAGTTTCGGGCGAGGGATGTGAAAAATCGCGAATCTGTCGCTTTTTTCGCGGCAGATTAAGAAAATTTTCAAAATTTTCGGCTAGCGGGAAAGAAAACATCCGCGCCGTCTTGCGGCCGCTCAAGGTGATTCGCTGTCAGGCCAGGGCGGCTGTCAATTCCCTATGTAGGGCCGGTCCTGCGACCACCATTCCATCCAGCGCCGCCCGTGGCCCGTTAAAGCGCAGGCGCTGGCCGCGCCGGTCGGTTGCCACCGCGCCCGCACGTTCCGCGATCAGCGTGCCAGCGGCAATGTCCCATTCCCAGGCGTCGCGCAGCGACAGGGCCGCGTCAAATCGCCCCTCGGCCACAAGGCAAAGCCGCCATGCCAGCGATGGCCGAAATTCGCGCCGGAACGGTGGCACCCGGCCCGATTCCCAGTTTTGCGGTTCGGTCGCGGCACGATAGGTCAGCACCGTCGCGTCCCGGATCTGCCGCCGGTCGCTGGCGGCGATGGGCTTGCCGTTCAGCAGCGCCGGGCCATCTGCATGAGCGGTGTAAAGCAGGTCACGGGCGGGAAGAAAAACCGCGGCGGCGGTGATCCGATCCCCGGTCGCGACCGCAAGGGAATGAGAAAACCCCTCTTGTCCGTCGATGAAGGCGCGGGTGCCGTCGATCGGGTCGATGATAAAGCAATGCTGCGCATCCAGCCGCGACGGGTCGGCCTCGCTTTCCTCGCTGAGCCAGCCGTAATCGGGCCGGGCAGCGCGCAACAGCTGTTCCAGATGCGCGTTCACGGCCAGATCGGCCTCGGTCACGGGGCCGGCATCCCCGCCCTTGTCCCAGCTTTCGGGATCGCGCCGCCAGAAGCGCATGGCGATCTGGCCTGCCTGCCGCGCGGCATCTTCCAGCAGGCGCAGATCGGCCTCAGGCGCCGGCAACCGTCATCCCCCGGACCAGCAGGCTGGGCACCTGGATGGTGCGCCAGTCCTCGGCGTCATTGGCGGCGGTCAGCGTCATCAGCATGTCGCGCAGATTGCCGGCGATGGTGCATTCGTTGACCGGATAGGCGATCTTGCCGCCCTCGACCCAGAACCCGGCGGCGCCGCGCGAATAATCGCCCGTGGTCGCGTTGACCGATGCCCCCAGCATCGAGGTTACAACAAGGCCGCGCTCCATTTCTGCCAGCAGATCATCGAAACTGGCCTGGCCGGGCGTCAGCACGACGTTGCTGTTACCCGGCGAGGGCGCCGAGGTCAGCCCGCGCGTGGCCGAGCCGGTGCTGGCCATGCCCAACTTGCGTCCCGTGGCAAGATCCAGCGTCCAGCCGGTCAGCACGCCCTGGGCGACGATGTCACGGGGGTGGCAGGGCAGCCCCTCGGCATCAAAGGGGCGCGAGCCGCCATAGCGCGGTCGCAGCGGATCCTCGGTCAGGGTGAAATCCGCCGGCAACACGGCCTCGTTCAGGGCGTTGCGCAGCCAGCTTGCACCGCGCGCGATGGCCGATCCGTTCACGGCGCCCAGCAGATGTCCGATCAGCGTGGGCGAGACGCGGCGGTCATACAGGATCGGAAAGGCCCCGGTCGGCGGCTTGCGCGACCCGGCGCGGGCCATGGTCCGCTGTGCGGCCAGCTGGCCGATCTGTTCCGGTTGGGGAAGATCGGCCGCCCAGATACGGGATTCGCCGGCATAGTCCCGTTCCATCCCCAGCCCCTCGCCGGTGATGGCGACGGTGCTGATGGCATGGCTGCTGCGGTGATAGCCGCCCGAAAAACCGTTGCTGGCGGCCAGCCAGATCTGCCGGCGCGAAAAACTGGCAGCGGCGGATTCGACCTGCGAGATGCCCGGCATGGCTGCGGCTGCGGCCTCGGCGCGCAGGGCCAGCGATTGCAGGTGATCCGGCGCGGGATCTGCGCCCGGATCGGACATTTCCAGCGCCGCCGCGGCATCGGTGTTGCGCGCCAGCTGGTCAGGATCGGCCAGGCCCAATGTGTCGTCAACCGGCGCCTCGCGGGCCATGGCGACGGCGCGGGCTGCCATTTCCTCGATCGTTGCCTGCGCGTGATCAGACGCCGAGACGCTGGCCTGCCGCCCGCCGATCAGCACGCGCAGGCCGATTTCGGTGGCCTCGGCGCGCTCGGCCAGTTCCAGCCCGCCCTTGCGCACGTCGATGGACACCGCCTGCCCGCGCAGGACGATGGCATCGGACTGCTGGGCGCCGGCGCGCGTGGCAGCCTGGATCAGTGCCAGGGCAAGAGTTTCGGGATCGGCGCTGTCGCTGGTCATGCGGCTCACATCATCACTGAAAGGAAAAGGCCGGGGTGCAGCCCCGGCCCGCCTGAGGTGCCGGCAGGCTTACTTCACCTGCTGGCCGTTGGCGAAGACGCTGCCGTCTTCCTTGAACTCCAACCGCGTGGTCAGCTTGTTGGGGTCGTCTTCGGCCGGGCGCAGGAACATGGTCAGCATCATCCGTGCGGCCATCATCTGATCCTGCGGGACCAGCCCCATCGCGCCCAGCTTGTCCAGCAGCGCGTTGACGCCCAGGAACTCGCCGTCGATCTGACCGACGGGCGCCACTGTGATCGAACCGCCCTCGGGTGCAGCCAGCTCGCCCGAGACCTTGGCATCGGCGCCGACGGCCTTCAGCGACACGTCGTTGATGGTGATCTTCAGCACTTCGGGCGGCTGCGGCATGTCGGGCATGCCGGTTTCTGTGCCATCATCGGCCGGCATCGCATCGCTGGCAGCCGCGTCGGCATCAGAGTCCGCGTCCTCTGCCGGCATGGCCGAGCTTCCAGCCATCGGTGCGCTTGCAGGGGGCGTTTCGGCGGCGGCGAACAGCGATTCCGGCAGGGTCATTTCGCCGGTCAGGTCGATGTTCAGATCGGCCGGGTCACGCGGCAATTGGCTGGTCGGATCGAACAGCCCCCACAGCTCGTCATTGATTGTCAGCCCCTTTATCGCCGTCATGACGCGGAAGGGCGCAGGCGTGTCGGATTGCATGACCGGCATCGCGAAATCGAAGCTGCCCGAGGACAGCACATAGCGGATCGGGAAGGGCAGCGTGCTGACCGTGACCTCGTTTTCGCTGCCTTCCATCGAGCCGGCATAGTTAAGGCCCTCATCGCTCATCGAAAAGCGCAGAGTGCCCGGACCGGACGAGAAAGTGCCGTTGCCGGTGCTTGCCGTGCCTTCCAGATCGGTTCCGGCGAACTCGAATGTTCCGGCGCTGTCGGCATATGTCAGGTCGAACTGGAATTGCGCGCCGTTTTTCAGCGCCTCTTCCATCTGGGTGTTCATGTCATAGCTGCCGGAGGCCATCACCATCTTGCCGGTAACGTCCAGCCCGTTCATCGCATAACCGCCCGAGAACGTGCCCGCGCCGCTTTCCGCCGTCTCGGGCAGATCGCCGCTGATATCAATCTTCAGCGCACCCAGCTTGCCATCAAAGGCGGTTTCACGCGCGCCATCGGCGCCCTGCTGGGTCGATCGCTGCGTTCCGGTCAGCCCGTCCATCGCCATGGTCAGCGGGATCACGACCGCGTTATCCTCGCCGCTGGGCAGCTGCGCGGAAAAGACGGCGCTGTCGGCCTTGTATTCGTGGGTCAGGTCATCGACCGAACCCGAACTGACGGTCTCGTTTCCCGGCACCGACAGGGTAAAGGGGATCACGACGGGCTGGTCGTCCAGCGTGGTATCAGTGATTTCGCCCGTAATATCGCCGTCGATCGACCAGCGCACGGCACCGTCGCCGGTCTGGTTCATCACCACCTTGGGCAGGGTGATGGTCAGCGCGGATGTGTCGGATTCATTCGCAAAGACTGCATCGGTGATGGTCAGCGTATCGCCGGCCTCTTCGCGATTGCCTTCGGTCACGGTCATGCCGGTTGCGGCATTTTCAGCAATCAGCTGCTCCCAGACCTCGGCCGGGGTGATTTCTGACAGCGCGGGCGCGGCCAGTGCGGCCAGCGCGATGGAAGAGGTTGCAAGCGTGCGGAACATACCGGATACCTTTCAATGTCGTCGAGCTTGCGCGGAATGTGGCACAGGCGGGCAGTTTGCGAAAGGGACGTTCCGGTGATCAGCGCATTTCAGCAGGACGGGATCGAGGTTCTGCGGATCGAGCGGCCGGAAAAGGCGAACTCGCTGACCGGTGCCATGCTGGCGCGGCTGACCGAGGAATTCGACCGCATCGCCCAGGGCCAGTCCAACGCGGTGATCCTGACGGCTGCGGGCAGGGTGTTCTCGGCGGGCGCCGATCTGGACGAGGCGCAGGCGGGGCTGACGACCTCGCCCGAATGGGAAAGGCTGTCTGCGCGGATCGCCACCATGCCTTGCCTGACCATCGCGGCGCTGAACGGCACGCTGGCCGGGGGTGCCTTTGGCATGGTGCTGGCCTGCGATCTGCGGGTCGCGGTGCCGGGGGCCGAGTTCTTCTATCCGGTGATGAAGCGCGGTTTTCTGCCGCAGCCAGGCGATGCGCGGCGGATGACCGTGCTGATCGGGCCGGCGCGGGCCAAGATGATCCTGATGGCGGGGGCCCGGATCGACGCCGCGCAGGCGCAGTCCTGGGGGCTGGTCGACCGCATCGCCACCGATCCGGTGGCGGCGGCGCGGGAACTGGCCGCCGACTGCGTCGGGGCCAGCACTGATCACGTCATGGCGATCAAAGGGCTGATCTATCAGCCATAGACCGACTGCTTCCCGAAATGGGTGGTCAGCATGTAATAGACGACAGGGCGATACTTGTTGCGGTTCGAGCGGCCGTATTTCTCGATGACGCCGTCGATCGCCTCCATCAGTTTGGGGCTGTCCGGCAGGCCCAGCTTCTTGATCAGAAAGCTGTCTTTCACGCGCTCCAGCTCGGCCTTGTCGCTGCCCGAGACGGTTTCGGAATCGGCATTATAGATCGAAGGGCCGCAGCCGATCGTAACCTTGGTCAGCAGATCCATGTCGGGCGTGATCCCGATCTTGTCCTTCAGATCGGCCGCGTATTTGGCGATCAGATCGTCGCGTTTACTCATTGAATTTCCCCTGTTGGTCATTGTTGACAGCATGAGCTTACCGGCCCATCGGCAAATATCAATCATTCTGACCGTTGCCACGCTATCATCGGGCCGGTCGCTCTGGTGCCACAGGGCCGCAGATTCTTAGTGCTGCACCCTCGCCAGCGCCGCGGCAGTCTAGTATGGGGGCGCTAACAGCCCCGGAGGAGGTGAACCCATGGCGACCTTGCTGGCAGATGTAGGCGGGACCAATGCGCGTCTGGCGCTGGCGCGCAACGGCGTGATCGACGAACAGACCGTTACCCGGTTTCGCGGCGATGACTTCACCAGCTTTGACGATGTGGTTCGCCAGTTCCTTCAGGAACAGGACGAGCCTCGCATCACGGCTCTCTGCATCGCCGTGGCGGGGCCGGTTTCGGGTGGCGTTGCCCGGCTGACCAATCGCGACTGGGATTTTTCCGAAGACCGTCTGGCGCGTCTGACCGATGCCGATCAGGTGCGGCTGATCAACGATCTGACCGCGCTTGGCTATGCCACGCCCTCGCTGTCGGGCGACGGGCTGTCGCTGCTGCGCGAGGCGCCGGCCGACCGGCATCGCAACGGGCAGGCGCTGGTGGTCGGCGCCGGCACGGGGTTCAACGTCTGCGCCGTCAAGGTTCTCAGCGGCGGGCGCATCACCTGTCTTGAGGCCGAGGAAGGCCATACCTATCTGCCCGCGATCATCATGGACCGGCTGAAGGCTGAACTGGGCGCCAAGGCGGATCAGTTCTTTTCGGTCGAGGAAACCTTTGCCGGGCGCGGCCTGTCCCGGTTGCACGCCCTGCGCACCGGTGCTGAACCGGTCCGCAGCGAACACATAGCCGAGGCCGCAGCAAAGGGCGACCCGCAGGCCGATGCCACCTATCGGCTGTTTGCCGAACTGTTCGGGCTGATGTGTCGCGAACTGGCGCTGCGATTCATGCCGATGGACGGCATGTTCCTGGCCGGCAGCGTCGGTCGCAGCCTGTCGGACCGGCTGGAACTGCTGGTCCCGGCCTTCCTGTCGGACGAGCAGATGCGCCAGATCCCCGAGAACGTGCCGCTGCTGCTGATCCGCGACGACATGGCGGCGTTGCATGGTTGCCTCGCTGCGCTGGATTGAACTGTGTTAACCGGCCAATTGCCAATCTTTGCTGGAATTTAGGGCTTCAACCTGCAAAAACTGTCCCAAAAGGGCAGAAACGGGCAGGTTGGTGACATGGGGCTTCTTCGGGCAGCATTGATCGCGTCATGCGCATTGTCCGCGCCTGCCTTGGTGCTGGCGCAATCGTCATCGCCCTTTTCGGGCCTGTTTGGCGGAGGCAGCGAATCTGACGGCCCGGTCAAGCTGGATATCAACGTTGCCGGCGACAATGATGCGCTGGCCCGGCAGGTGCGCAATACGTCGCTGATCTCGGCAGCGCTGTCGGAAGGGCGCAATACCGGCCAGGACGTGCTGGCCGCCGCGCGGGCCGATTACGCGCGCATCCTCGGGCTGATGTATGACGAAGGCTATTATTCGGCCATCGTCAACATCACCCTGGACGGTGCCGAGGCGGCCGAGATCGCACCGCTGGATGCCCCGGCCACGATAACCAATGCGGTGGTTACGCTGGATCCCGGCCCGCGTTTCACCTTTTCGCGCGCGGCCATCGACCCGGTCGCCCCGGAAACCGAACTTCCCGACGGCTATGCCGTGGGCGAGACGGGCGGCACGGGCACGATCAAATCGGCGGCGTTGGCGGGTGTCGATGGCTGGCGCAATTACGGCCATGCCAAGGCTGATGTCGGCGGCCAGAACATCGTCGCCGACCACAACCAGAACACCATCGACAGCCAGATCGCCCTTGAGCCGGGACCCGTCGTTACCTTTGGCAAGCTGAACATCACCGGATATGACCGGATGGATCCGCGCCGGCTGCGCAAGATCGCCGGCTTCCCCGAAGGCACCCGCTATGATCCCGAGGAAATCGAGGATGTCCGCAAGCGCCTGCGTCGCAGCGGCGTGTTTTCCGCGATCACACTGGAAGAATCCGCTGTGCTTGGCCCTGACGGCAGCATGGATGTCAACCTGACCGTCGTGGAACAGAAGCCGCGTCGGATCGGGGCCGGGTTCGAGATTTCGAACAATGACGGGGCGATGGTCTCGGCCTATTGGATGCATCGCAACCTGCTGGGGGGTGGCGAAAGGCTGCGGATCGACGGCGAAGTCTCGGATATCAGCTCGGACACCAGCGGGCTGGACGGCGAGTTCACCTTGCGTCTGGACCGGCCGGCCACCATCACGGCCGACACGACCGCCTATTTCGAGACCACGGCCGCGCGCATGCGTGAAGAGGATTACGATTCCGACAGCGGCACCGTGGCCTTTGGTCTGAACCATATCTTCAGCGACCGGCTGACCGCCGATATCGCGATTCTTTATGGCAAGTCGCGCGTCACCGATGCCAATGGTGAAAGCGATTATGAAGTTGTCGCCCTGCCGATGAATGTCGAATGGGACATGCGCGACGAACCGACCGACGCCAAGCGTGGCTATTGGCTGTCCGCAGATCTGGTGCCTTTTGCCGGCTTGCAGGATACCGGCAGCGGCGCGCATGTTCTGGGCGAGGGGCGGGCCTATTACTCGTTTGGCGAGGATGACCGCTTTACCCTGGCCGGCAGGGCGCGACTGGGATCGGTCATCGGCCCCGATATCGAGGAAACCCCGCGCGAGTTCCTGTTCTATTCGGGTGGCGGCGGTTCGGTCCGGGGGCAGCCCTATGAATCGCTGGGTGTCGAGGTGATCCAGGGCCCTGACGGTCCGATCCGCACCGGCGGCATGAGCCTTGCGAATGCGACGGCGGAACTGCGCTATCAGGTCCGGGAACGCATCGGGCTGGTTGCCTTTGCTGATTTCGGCCAGGTCTGGACCGAGGGCAGCTTTCAGGGCGACAGCGGCAATCACGCCGGGGCCGGCGTCGGCGTCCGCTACAAGACGCCGATCGGCCCGTTGCGCTTTGACATTGCCGGTCCGGTTTCGGGCGAAACGGGCAATGGCGTGCAGGTATATCTTGGGCTGGGGCAGGCGTTCTGATGCGGAAAATCCTTCTTCTTCTGGCGCTGATCGTGCTGCTGCCCCTGGCGCAGGCCAAAGCGCAGGACAGTGCCGCCGAGATTTCCGACCAGGTCGAGGACGACAAGGGCTTTATCACCCGTTTGCTGGAAGAAAACCTGTCCGGCGCCGGCCGGCAGGTCATCATCGACGGTTTTCGCGGGGCGCTGTCCTCGCGCGCGACCTTTGATCAGATCACCATCGCCGATGCCGAGGGCACCTGGCTGACCCTGCGCGATGGCGCGATCCACTGGAACCGCACGGCGCTGCTGCGCGGCCGGATCGAGATCGCGGAACTGTCGGCGGCCGAAATCCTGCTGCCGCGGCTGCCCTCGACAGGCGAGGAACGCACCGCCGAGGCCAAACCCTTTGCCCTGCCGCAATTGCCGGTCTCGATCAGCATCGAGCAGATTCTGGCCGAACGGGTCGAGCTGGGCGAGCCGGTGATCGGCATGCCGGCCTCGTTGAAGGTTGGCGGGACGATGCAGCTTGCCGGCGGCGAGGGCACTGCGAACCTGACCATCGACCGGCTGGATGGGCCGCGTGGTCATTTCACGCTGGATGCGGGCTATGCCAATGACACCACGGTGCTGAAGCTGGATCTGCGTCTGGACGAGGATGCCGATGGGTTGCTGGTCAATCTGGTCGATCTTTATGGCAAGCCCTCGGTCAAGGCCGAGATCGCGGGCGAGGGGCCGTTGTCGGATTTCACGGCCAACATTCAGTTGGCCACCGACGGTCAGCCCCGTGTCACCGGCCGCGCCAGCGCCACGGCACAGGCGGCCGAGGATGGTGCGCCGGGCACCGCATTCCGGCTGGAACTGGGCGGCGATGTGGCCAGCCTGCTGCCGCCCGACAACCGTGCCTTCTTTGGCACGAATACGCAGCTGCTGGCCGAGGGCTGGCGTGGCGAGGATGGGCGGATGCAGCTGCCCGTTCTGATGATCGACACGGATGCGCTGAACGTGTCCGGCTCGCTGGCGACGAATGAAAACGGCGCCCCCCAATCGGCGGTGCTGCTGATGACGCTTGGCGCCGATGCCGGGGCGACAGAGGTGCCGGTTCTGCTGCCCTTTGGCGGTGGCGGATTGCGGGTGAACGATGGCCGGCTGGAACTGCAATATGACGCCGCAGAGGGCGATGGCTGGACCCTGACCGGCCGCGTCGGCCAGCTGGACCAGCAGGGCATGCGCATCGGCGCGCTGGAACTGGACGGTGGCGGCACGGTGCGTTTGGAAGATGATCGGCTGGCCGGGATTGACGGCAGCATCAGCTTTGGCGGGCGAGACATCGCCTTTGACGATGCCGCGCTGACGCAGGCGATCGGCGAGGCGATCACCGGTCGGACCGAGTTCGAGTTCACCCCCGGCGAGGCGCTGCAACTGTCCGGCCTGACCGTGGATGGCGCCGATTACGGGCTTGCCGGTCAGCTGCTGATCGAGGGGCTAAGCACCGGCATCACTGCCTCGGGGGATGTGGCGGCGCGTTATGACGATCTGTCGCGGCTGTCGCTGCTGGCCGGGCGCAATATGGCGGGCCGGGCGCAGGTGGCTGTTTCGGGCAGCTATGTCGTGCTGAGCCGCGCGTTCGACGCGAATTTGCGGGTGACCGGCAATGACATTTCCGTCGATCAGGACCAGCTTGACCGGCTGCTTTCGGGGGAATCCCGCATCTCGGTCAAGGCCAGCCGCGATGAAACCGGCATCACCCTGTCCGAGCTTCTGGTCAACGCACAGCGTCTGACCGCCAGCGCCGAGGGTTTCGTCAACAGCAATTCCAGCGATCTCAAGGCCTATATCTCGATGCCATCGCTGTCCGAGGCGGATGCCGAGCTTGGCGGCTCGCTGGAGGCGCAGGCGTTTCTGTCCGGCCCATCCGGCGCGCGGCGGCTGACCGTCAGCGGCGAGGCGCAGGACCTGAAAACCGGCGTTGCCGAACTGGACGGCGCCTTGCAGGGCAAGACCAACCTGACGGTGATCGCGGGCGAACAGGATGGCGGCTATGTGATCGAGCAGTTCCAGATTGCAAACCCGCAGATCAACGCCTCGGGCGAAGGCAATCTGGTGCCGGGCCAGATGGATGCCAAGGCGCAGGTCGAAGTGCCTGACCTGTCGGTGCTGGGGCGCGGCTGGTCGGGTGGCGTGACCGCCGATGCGACGATCCACGAACAGGATGGCATCCGCTTTCTGGACGTGACCGGACGGGGCAGCGATCTGAGGCTGGGTCAGGAAAATGTCGATGACGCGCTGACCGGCGTGACCAACCTGACGCTGCGCGCCGAACAACAGGGCGAGCTGTTCACCATTCGCGACATGCAGCTGCAAAACGACCAGATGCAGGCCAGCGCGCAGGGCGTCTATGGCCCCGGCCAAAGCGATTTGACGGCTGATCTGTCGATTGCCTCGCTTGCCGCCTTTGGTCAGGGCTGGCGTGGCTCGTTGCAGGCGCAGGGCCGCTTTCAGGATCAGGCCGACGGATCGCGGATGCTGGATGTGACCGGCCTGGGGCGTGATCTGTCGCTTGGTCAGAATCAGGTCGATGGCGCGCTGACGGGCGAAACCCGGCTGGCCGTCCGGGGCACCGAGCGCGATGGCGTCTTTACCATCGAGCAGGCGCAGATCCTGAACGAACAGGCCGAGATTACCGCGCAGGGCGTGATCGGCGGTGACGAAACCAATGTCAGCGGTCATGTCGACCTGAAACGGCTTGCGGCGCTTGGGGCCGGCTTGCAAGGCAGCCTGGTCGCCGATGGCAGCGCCGTCGCGGGCAGCGATGGCACCATCAGCATTGACGTGACCGGCACCGGGCAGGATCTGGCGATGGGCCAACAGGATCTGGATGCAGCGCTGTCGGGGCCAACCGCGATCAGCCTGCGCGGCGCCTGGCGTCAAGGCGTGTTCACCATCGAGGACGCCCGGATCGACAATGCCAATCTTGACGCGACGGCCTCGGGTCAGGTGGGCACGGGCGCGACTGATCTGACAGCCAGCCTGGCGGCGGGCGATCTGCGGTTCCTGGGGCGCGGCATTTCGGGCGGGGTTAATCTGACCGGGCGGGTCGTCGATCAGGGCGGCGCGCGGCAGATCACGGCCAATGGCACGATCAACGGGCTGGCGATCGGCCAGCCTCGGGTGGATCCGCTGCTGTCCGGGCAGACGACGCTGGATCTGTCAGCAACGCAGCGCGGCAGCGATCTGACGGTTCAGCGGCTGGTGGCCCGCAACGGGCAGCTGAACGTGACCGCAGATGGCAGCCTGCAATCCGGCATCAACCTTGCCGTCACGCTGAACAACCTGGCGCTGGTGCAGCCCGGTTTCGCCGGGCCGGCAACGGTCACCGGCTCGATCCGGCAGCCTCAGGCCGGCGGCAATTACGTCGTCGATCTGGCAGCCACCGCACCGGGCGGGACACGGGCGCAGGTCTCGGGTTCGGCTGCGGGCGACTTCTCGACTACGGATCTGCGCATCTCGGGCGTCAGCGATGCCGCGCTGGCCAATCCGCTGATCCGCACCCGCAGCATCGAGGGGCCAATCAGCTTTGACATCACCATGCAGGGGCCGCCGGGGCTGAACGCGATTTCGGGCAATATTTCGCTGAACGGTGGCCGCGTGTCCGAGCCGCGCATGGGCCTGACCCTTCAGGCGCTGAACGTCACCGCGAATCTTCAGAACGGGCTGATCAATATTGACGGCAGCGGCGATGTCGAGGCCGGTGGCAATATCCGCGTCAGCGGCCCGGTCGATCTGCGTGCCGGCACGCTGGATGTCGGCATCAATCTGAACGGCGTGGTGCTGCGCGACCCGAATCTGTATGAAACCACCGTTTCGGGCGATCTGCGCATCGCTGGCGTGCAGGCAGGCGGCCCGCTGATTTCCGGCCGGATCGTGATCTCCGAGGCCGAGCTGCGCATTCCTTCGACGGGTCTTGGCGGTGCAAAGGCAATTCCCGACATCGAACATGTGGGCGACAGCCGCGCGGTCCGCGCGACCCGTGCCAAGGCCGGGCTAGAGGCCTTTCCCAGCCTCGCCTCACAGGATGCGGGGATGCAGGGGCCGGCCGCGACGCCGCCCGCCAATCCGCCACGGCTTGATCTGGTGCTGGACGCGCCGAACCAGGTCTTTATTCGCGGGCGTGGTGTCGATGCTGAAATGGGCGGCCGCATCCAGCTGACCGGCACCACCCGCAATGTCGTGCCCATCGGCACGCTGGAACTGATCCGCGGCCGTGTCGATCTGCTGGGCAAGCGATTTGTGCTTAGCGAGGGGCTGGTCGAGATGCAGGGCAGTCTTGTGCCGGTCATCCGGCTGGTTGCAGAAACCTCGCAAGACGGCATCACCACCCGCATCATCATCGACGGCGAGGCCCAGGACCCCGAGATCACCTTTGAATCCTCGCCTGAAATGCCCGAGGAAGAGGTTCTGTCGCAGCTTCTGTTCGGTCGCGGGCTGGACAATATCAGCCCGTTGCAGGCGGCCCAGCTGGCCAATGCCGTCGCCGTTCTGGCCGGCCGGGCTGGCGAGGGGATCATCGGAAATCTGCGCAACCAGGTCGGTCTGGACGATCTGGATCTGGCCACGGATGACGAGGGCAATGTTCAGGTCAGGGCCGGCAAGTATCTGACCGACAACGTCTATACCGATGTTGCCGTGGGCGATGACGGCAAGACGCAGCTGAACCTGAACCTCGACATTTCGGAAACGCTGCGGGCGCGTGGCTCGGTTGGCAGCGACGGTGACAGCACCGTTGGCGTCTATTTCGAGCGTGATTATTGACCGGCTATCCGGCCTGAACGGGCCGTCTGCCCGCCGTCCGGCAACGGCCATCCCGATGGTTCGCGCCGTCAGGCGCCGACGGCTTTTTGATTGTGTGGCTGCCGGCCACCCTTATCGGTCGGTCGTGCGGGATCGGCCGTCTCGGTCTCTGGCATCCGAAAGCGGACCAGCTGGCGGCCGCCTGACAGGGCCCTGACGGACCATGACAGCATACCGCCAGCCGGGGCCGCGACCGCACCATTGCTGCGGCTTGCGTCATCCCGACCGGACAGGCGGTCACAAAGCGCGGTGAAGCCGGCCCCGGCCGCGACCTGTCCCCGCCAATCCTCGATCGCGTCGGTCACCGACCCGCTTTTGCCACCCCAAAGCTCCTCATAGGCCTTGTTGCACAGCAGGAATTGCCCATTCGCGCCAAACACCACCAGCGCATCGTCAATTCCGTCCAGCACCAGCGCGCCCAGATTCAGGTCGGCCCTGAATTTGCGCGTCAACGAGATTTCAGAGGTGATGTCTTCCAGCAGAAAGGCGACAGCGCCATCGGGATGGGGCCTGCCGGTAACCCGATAGGTCTGGCCGCCCGGCAGTGACCATGTCTCGACATGCCGGCCGGTTGCTGCGGCGCTTTCCAGATTGTTCATCTGCTGGCGCCAGCTGCGGTAATCTTTGGGCTCGGGCACCATCCGGGCATCGCGCAGCTTGTCGAGAAAGTCGAACAGCGTCGGACGGGCGATCAGGAAGCCGGCGGAAAGCCCGGTCAGGTCGATCAGCGCCGGATTGAACAGTTGCAGGTTCCGGTCACGGTCGAAAATGGCCAGCCCGGTCGGCAGATCCGCAAAGGTTTTCGTCAGGGTCTGCACGAATTCGCGCAGGCCACGTTCGGCCCGGACGGCGGCATCGGCGGGCAGGGCAAAGAACATCGTCTGATTGCCCGAGCGATGCGCATGGCAGTCGAACCACAGCACCGAACCGCGCGATTCCAGCTGCGCCCGGCGCGACAGGCGCGAGGTGCCACCGGGCAGGCTGGGCAGATCCAGCAGACGCGGCAAGGGCCAGCTCAGCTCGCCCTCGGCAATTTCATCCGCGCGGGTCAGATAGGCGGCGTTGGCCCAGGTGACGTTGCCCTGACCGTCCTGCCGCCAGGCCAGCATCGGTGTATGGTTCATCGAGCTTCGCAGCAGCTCCAGCTCTTGTTCCATGGCCAGCAGGGTCAGGGAATCAACCATGATGCCTGCGTTTTCCGCCATAGGGTCGTTGATCGTGACCCGGACGGTGTTTGCAGAAATATCCTCGATCACCAGCCGCATGGCCGCAACGCCGCTGCCGGTTTCACCCGCCACCTCGATTCGGCCCTGTGCCGGCAGGTCGGGCAAGCGCTGCGGCAGGTCGGGGAAATGCCGTTCAAGCCAGGCAGTCAGGCGTATCAGGTCAAGCGCCTCGTCACTGATCGCGCCCATCAGGTTTTTCGCAGGTCCGGTCGCATCGACCAGATTATTCCCGCGAAACAAGAAGATAATCGGCTCTGGCCCCGCGATCAGCTGTGCCTGGGCCCTGAATGACGTCAGCCCGGAATTGCGCCGATCCAGCCACCTGATCGCAAGCAGCGCCAGGATCACGGAAATTGTGCCGGCCGGAAGGGCCACCAACAGGATTGTCAGGCTATGGGTCATTCAGGCCGCAATAAGAAACGAACTCACATAATTGCTACGCTATTCAAACTTAAGATTTGGTTAAAGACTCCATGTCCAGACCGCTTTGGCTGGGGTTTTTTCCAAGTGGGCGCCGGGAATTGGCGGCGATACGGTCCAACGGCCATGAAACCCGGACAACCGCGCCCGGCCCGCCATTGGAAAAGTCCAATGCCGCGCCCGAACGTTCCAACAGCGTCTTGGCGATGAACAGGCCCAGACCCATGCCTTCATATCCTGGCCGCTGCGCCTGGTTGCGGCGGGGTGTTGGATAGGGATCACCCAAACGCGCCAGCAGTGCCGGCGGATAGCCCGGCCCGTCATCACTGATCGTGATTGTCAGAGTGTTGCGGTCGGTCATCGCCTCGATCAGCACCCGCTGGCGGGCAAAGTCGACGGCATTCTGGATCAGGTTGCGAAGCGCGTGGATCACGCCCGGATCACGGCGAATATCGGGGCCCTCGGCGGTGATCAGAACCTGTGGACCGCGACTGGCGTGCAGGCCGGCGGCCTCTTCCAGAACCACGTGCAGGGGGGCGCTGTGCAGCAGAAGATCATCCTTGCCGGCCTGGCCCATGGCGCGCAGGATCTGGCCACATCGGTCCGCGGAACGTCGCAGCTCGGCCAGATCGCCGCCAAGGTCGGGGCGGTCGGCCAGTTCGTCCGCCAGTTCGCCCGCGATCAGCTTGATCGTGGCCAGCGGCGTGCCCAGCTCATGCGCGGTCGCCGCGACCACGCCGCCCAGATGCTGAAGCCGCTGCTCCCGTGCCAGCGCCATCTGGGTCGAGAACAGCGCGCTGGAGGTCGCCGACAGTTCTGCCGTCACACGATGGGAATAGGCCGCGAAAAACACCACACCGATGATGATCGCGACCCAATGACCAAGCGCCAGCAGCGGGCGAATGTCCAGCAACCGTCCATCGGCCATGCGCAGCGGCAGGGCGAACCAGAAGGCGAAGGACACCAGCAGGATCGTGGCGGCGCCAATCGCGGCCGTCTGGCGCTTGGGCAGCGCCGTTGCGGCAATGGTCACCGGCGCAAGCACCAGCAGCGCGAAAGGATTGGCCGGCCCCCCTGTCAGCCACAGCAGCAGTGCGATTTGCAGCATGTCAAAGCCCAGCTGCGCAGCCGCCCGATCATAGGACACGCGCAGCGCCGGCCCGACCAGCAGCCAGATGTTCAGCAACGCTGACGCCCCGATCAACGCCAATGCCGGCCAGATCGCAAAGCGCAGCCCGATCGACCAGGCCACGATCACCGCCGCCATCTGCCCGCCGATCGCCGCCCAACGCAGCATGACCAGCGTGCGCAAGCGTATCGGCTCTGCCCGGTCGGGGCCAGCGGGCCGCCCCGACGCATCGTAATCTCGCGAGATCGGCAATTCCGCCCCATATTCCATAATACAGCGCCTTGATAACCGCCGCAGGATAGGCGATCAATGCGGGCATTTTGAAAGCGAGAGGATGATGGCGCGATGAAAATCGACCGGAAAGTGCTTATTGCAGGAACAGCGGTGGCGGTTCTCGCGTTGGTCGCTGGTGGCTGGTGGATGTCGCGCGTTGATGCGGAAAACGCCTTCGCCCAGTGCCAGAAATCCGTCGTTTCCGGCGGGATGGAGATGTTCGGCGCCGAATTTACCCTGACCAATGGCACCGGGCAGCGGGTGACGGACAAGGACGTGTTTACTAAACCATCGCTTTTGTATTTCGGTTATACCTTCTGCCCCGATGTCTGCCCGATGGACAGTGCGCGAAATGCCGATGCCGCTGCGCTTCTGAAAGATCGCGGACTGGATGTGCAGACCGTTTTCATTACCGTCGACCCCGCGCGTGATACATCAGATGTTGTCGATGGTTTTACGCGGCAATTCTCGGATGAGATGATTGGCCTGACAGGCACCCAGCAAGAGGTGGACGCTGTTTCAAAGGGATGGCGCAATTACTACAAGCTGCAAAATCAGGAAGATAAGGAATATTATCTCGTAGACCATATGACCAACACTTATCTGGTATTGCCTGAAAACGGCACGGTCGAGTTCTTTGGGCGCGATGTATCCCCCGAGGAAATGGCAGACCGGACAGGCTGTTTCGTCGAGGCGGCGGCTTAGGCCGGCCCCGGCAAGGAGCGATGTCGTGATGGACGATCTGCGGGAAAAGATTGGCGATGATCCATCGCTGCTATTGGTTGACGATGATGAGAATTTCGTCAATCGACTGGCCCGAGCCATGGAAAAGCGGGGTTTCCGACCGACCAGCACGCGCAGCGTAGCCGAGGCGATGCAGGCGATCAGGGTCTCGCCCCCCGCATATGCCGTTATTGATTTACGCCTTGATGACGGCAGCGGGTTGGATGTTGTCGAAGCCCTGCGTGAGGCCCGCGAAGATTCGCGGATTATTGTTCTTACCGGATATGGGGCAATCGCCACGGCTGTCGCGGCGGTGAAAATGGGCGCGACCGACTATCTTTCAAAACCGGCTGACGCAACGGAAGTTACTGCCGCATTGCTTTCTGTCGGCGAAGTTTTGCCGCCGCCGCCGCAGAACCCGATGTCGGCGGACAGGGTAAGATGGGAACATATTCAGCGCGTTTACGAACAATGTGATCGGAATATAAGCGAAACCGCCCGCAGGCTTCACATGCATCGCCGGACGCTTCAGCGGATTCTTGCCAAAAGAGAACCCCGATAAATAAGATATGAAGCTAAAGAGACTTATGTTACGTTGAATATATGGTGGGTGGAATAAGAATAGAATGGACGACGAAATGACCATAAACTTCGATAAGATGACCCTGAAAGAGATGAGAGATCTTCAGGGCAAGCTCGACAGGGCGATCAATTCCTATGAGGATCGCAAACGTCGCGAGGCAATCGCCGCGGTCGAGACGATGGCGCGCGAACACGGGTTCAGCCTGAATGAACTGACCGGCGGCAAGACCCGTCGGGCGGGAACCGTGCCGCCGAAATACTCGAACCCGGCGGATCCGACGATGACCTGGACCGGCCGTGGCCGCAAGCCGCGTTGGGTGCAAGAAAGCCTTGAGCGTGGAAAGTCCTTGGACGATCTGCTGATCTGAAAGGCTTGGCGGGCTGCGTTGTCAGGACCGACGTAGCCCTTGCCTTTCACCTTTTCACGCAATCCAGCGCCGAAATCAGCTGGGCGTGGCGTGCAAGCATGTCGCCGCGGACCTGTGATGGTGGCCGAGGTTCTATCGTCAGGCTGGCAAAGCTGCTGTCTGGCAGTGGCTTGAACTGTCGGTTTGCCTCGGATTCCGAAAATCCGGCGATTTGAACGGCTTCCAGCCAGGCAGAGATTCGGTCGGCGCGCTTGATCAGGTGTTTGATCGGTGCAGGCAGAACGGCAGGCAGGCCGAACCGTCGATGAATTGCCTCGGCAAGCAGGGCATCCATTTTTCCGTATTCCTGCCCCAGGGCAGATTTCACCGGCGAAATCATGTCGCCGATGACATATTCGGGCGCGTCATGGAGCAGCGCGGCCAATTGCCAGCGCGGCTCGGGCTGAGGCGCCAGTTTCGTGAAGATCTGTTCCACCAGCAACGAATGTTCGGCCACGGAATAGGGCCAATCGCCGCGCGTCTGGCCATTCCAGCGTGCGACGAAGGCAAGCCCATGGGCGATGTCCTCGATCTCGATATCGACCGGCGTGGGATCCAGCAGATCCAGCCGGCGGCCCGACAGCATCCGCTGCCAGGCGCGCTTGGGCGATGATCCGGTGCGGGGCGGCATGGGCCGTTCGCCTGCCGCGATCAGGACAGTTTCTGACCTTCGGTCTGTTGCTGCTGGGCTTGCGCCTGCGCGCGGCGGGTCAGTTCCTGGCGGTAAAGGGCGACGAAATCCACCGGTTCCATGTTGAACGGCGGGAAACCACCATCGCGCGTCACGTCCGAGATGATGCGGCGCACAAAGGGGAACATCATGCGCGGGCATTCGATCATCAGGAACGGATGCAGCTGATCCTCGGGGACGCCTTCGATATTGAACACCCCGCCATAGTCCAACTCGGCCAGAAACAGCGGCTGCTTGTCCGACCCGTTAACCGAGGTGACCTTGAACTTGGACAGAACCTCATACTGGTTGTCGGCCCCGCGCTTGCGTGCGTCCAGGCTGACCTGAACACTGATCTCGGGCTGAACCTCGCCCGAGGGCGCGCCTTTTTGCGCCACGATGTTTTCAAAGGACAGGTCGCGGATGAACTGCGCCAGGATCTGCATTTTCACCGGCTGCTGTGCGGCGGCCTGCGGCTGCTGCGTGGCGGCGGTGCCGTTATTCGTGGTTTCGTCGGCCATGACTGTGGCTCCTCATCATCAAGAACGCGGCGGATCGGCGATCCGGTCTGGCCGGGTTTCTAGCAGCAGGACCGGCCGGCCTCAATGCTGCGTCCAGCCGGGCGGCGGACGATTCGTGTTCCGCGGCGGCGCGGGGCTGTCGGAATCGTCCGGCTCGACCACATATTCGGCGTCGATCACGCCATCGTCATAGGGCGGGCGATGCGGATCACGCGGGCGGTGTGCACCGATCCCGACATGGGTGACCTGCACCCGCTTGCCCAGCTGCCGCAGCACCAGATTGCGGATCCCGGGAATCAGCAGAAGCAACCCCATCGTATCGGTGAAGAAACCCGGTGTCAGCAGCAGCATGCCCGCAAAGATGATCATCACCCCATGCGCTATTGGCTGCGAGGGGTCGCGCAGCTCGGCCGCGCTGCGTTGCAATTCGGCCCATGCCCGGCTGCCCTGGCTGCGCATCAGCGTCGTCCCGATCACGGCGCTAAGAAGAACCAGCCCCAGTGTCGGCCACAGCCCGATCAATCCGCCGACCTGAATGAACAGGCCGATCTCGATCAGCGGGATGGCGATGAACAACACGAAAAGCCACATGGCATGCTCCTTTACCGGACGACGGAAACTGGACTTGCCGGCACCCACAACCTACATAATGTCACAAGCCGCCGTAACCAACCGGCCTGTCCGAGAATTGAGGTCGTTCATCATGTCCAACTCGCTGATCCAGCTGCTTGTGCTTGCCGGGATCGCCATTTTCCTGATCCTGCGGCTAAAGAATGTGCTGGGCTCGCGCGATGGCTACGAGCCACCCAAGGTCGAGGCGCCGCGTGAAGGCCCTCGCCGGTTCGAGGTGATCGAGGGCACCGCCGATCAGGTTGATCACGACATCAACGACCATGCCGAATCCGGCAGCCCGGCTGCTCTGGCGCTGGCGCAGATGAAGCGGGCCGAGCCTGATTTTGGCGTTGGCGATTTCCTGTCGGGTGCCAAGGGCGCGTATGAGATGATCCTGATGGCGTTTGAACGCGGCGATCTGTCCGATGTGCGGCCGTTCCTGGGCGATCAGGTTGCCGAGGCCTTCCAGTCGGTCATCGACCATCGCAGCCAGCAGGGCCAGACGGTCGAGGCGCAGTTCCTGGGCACCCGTGAAACCGCGCTTGCCGGCGCGACCTTCGACACGGGCACGGGGGAGGCTGAAATCTCGGTCCGTTTCGTGGGCGAGCTGATTGCTGCGACCCGCGATGCGCAGGGCGAGGTGGTCGAGGGCGACCCCAAGGCGCCGCGCAAGCAGCGTGATGTCTGGACTTTTGCGCGCCGGATGGGTCAGGACGATCCGAACTGGCAGTTGATCGCGACCGGCTGATGGGCCGCAAGCGTGGGCTAAGCACCGAGGACCAGGACCTGTGGTCCCGCGTCGCGCGCACCGCGGTGCCGCTGCATCCCGCGCTGAAAAGGCCCACGGCTTCTATGGCGCCGCGCCCTGCCCCCGATCCGGCGCCGCTGGCTGATCAGCGGTTTCAGCCGACAACCTTCCGGCTTGGCCAGACAGCGAAACCTGTTGCCGGCAGCGGCCCGGCCTCGTTCCCCGCTTCGCCGGCAGAGCGTCTGGCCCAGCACCCGCTGCGAATGGATCACAAGACCCACCGCCGCATGCGGCAGGGCAAGCTGCGCCCCGAGGCGCGGCTGGATCTGCATGGCATGACGCTTGCCACGGCTCATCCCGAACTGATCGCCTTTGTGCTGTCGGCCCATGCGGCGGGCAAGCGCCTGGTGCTGATCATCACCGGAAAGGGGCGGGGCGATCATGGCCCGCTGCCCACGCGGCCCGGCGCGCTGCGCCACCAGGTGCCCATCTGGCTGCACCACCAGCCGCTTGCGGGGCTGGTCCAGCAGGTCACTGCCGCCCATCTGCGCCACGGTGGCGAGGGTGCCTATTACGTCTATCTGCGCCGCTAAAGGCCACGCCGGCGCGGCCCGACCAAAAAGCCACAGCCTGCTGGCCGCAGCCGTGCTTTTGCTGGACGCAGGCGGGGCTTCACGCTAATCTGATGAGAATACGGGGCAAAAGACCCCGGAAGAGAGGCAGATATGGCAATACCCGAGCGGTTCTCGAACCTGCCGGATTATGCGTTTCCGCGCCTGCGGAAGCTGTTGTCGGGGATAGAGCCCGGCGGCGAGCCGGTGGTGATGACCATTGGCGAGCCACGCCATGCCATGCCCGGCTTTGTGGCGCAGGTGATGGCCGACCATATCGCGGAATTTGCGAAATACCCCGTAAACGAGGGGACGCCCGGTCTGCTGAGCGCCATCAGCGGTTGGCTGTCCCGCCGCTATGGGCTTGATGTGGCGTCCGATCGGATCATGGCGCTTAATGGCACGCGCGAGGGGCTGTTCAACGCGGCGCTGGCGCTGTGCCCGGAACAGAAAAACGGCCAGCGCCCCGCGATCCTGATGCCGAACCCGTTCTATCAGGTCTATGCGGTCGCGGCGGCTGCCGTGCAGGCTGATCCGATCTATGTGCCGGCGACCGAGGCGACGGGCGATCTGCCCGACTATGCCGCGCTGCCCGCCGATCTGCTGGATCGCACCGCGATTGCCTATATCTGTTCGCCCGCCAATCCGCAGGGCGCGGTGGCCGATCGCGACTATCTTGAACGGCTGATCCTGCTGGCCGAGAAGCATGATTTCCTGATTTTCTCGGACGAATGCTATTCGGAAATCTACCGCGATACCCCTCCGCCCGGCGCGCTTGTTGTTGCGACCGAGATGGGGCAGGCGGATCGGGTGGTCATCTTCAACTCGCTCAGCAAGCGGTCGAACCTGCCGGGGTTGCGTTCCGGCTTTGCCGCTGGCAGCGCCGCCAATATCGCCCAGATCCGCAAGCTGCGCAGTTTCGCCGGGGCGCCCTTGTCCCTGCCCGCGCAGCGCGTCAGCGAGGCCGCCTGGCGGGACGAGGAACATGTCGCCGCAAGCCTGGCGCAATATCAGGAAAAATACGCCATTGCCGACCGGGTGCTGGGCAATGTGCCGGGTTATCGCGGGCCGCAGGGCGGGTTTTTCCTGTGGTTGCCCGTCGAGGATGGCGAGGCAGCGGCGGTCAAGCTGTGGACCGAGGCGGGCATTCAGGTGCTGCCCGGTGCCTATCTGTCGCGTGATGTGGGCGGGCAGAATCCGGGCGCCGGCTTTGTCCGCGTGGCGCTGGTCGGGCCGGCGGATGAAACAGAAACAGCACTGACGCGGCTGAAGGCCGTGATTTATGACAAGAACGAGTGACGGCGAGGGATAAGGGTATGGCAAGCTGGCAGGCGAAACACCGCGATCCGCTGTTCGATCAGACGACGCAGGCGGCACTGGAACGGCGCGGCAAGGAATTGCTGGGCGCGGGGCTTGTGACACTGGGTCTGGTGGTTGCGATGATGCTGGCAAGCTGGTCGGCCGATGATCCCAGCTTCCTGTCGGCGACGGATCAACCGGCCGAGAACCTGCTGGGGACGTTTGGCGCCTATATCGCCTCGCCTCTGATGATGATTGCGGGCTATGGCTCGTGGGGGTTGGTGATTGGTGCGGTCGTTTGGGGGCTGCGGCTGATGCTGCACCGGGGTGAAGACCGGTTCATGCGCGCGATCTTCCTGCCGATCGCCGTGGCGCTGTGGTCGGTCTATGCGACCTCGATGGTGCCGCCGGCGGATTGGGCCCAGAATTACGGCCTTGGCGGTCATTTCGGCGATATGGTGATGGGCGCGATCCTGAATCTGCTGCCCTTCAGCCCCTATGTCGGCATCAAGATCGCCGCATTGCTGGTCGCCGCCGGTGCGCTGGCCTTTTCGGCCTTTGTGCTGGGCTTTGATCAGGACGAGCTGCGGCAGCTGTGGCGGCGTTTCGTCATCGGGCTGGTCACGGCCTATGACATGACGATGCGGCTGGTCGGGCGTGGCGCGGCGGCTTCGGCCCAGGCCGCCCAGAAGATGCGCGACAAGCGCGCGCAGACCCGCCAGGCCGCAGCCAACCGGCCCGAGGATGCCCCGGCCGAGCCGCGCGGCAGACTGTTCGCCCGGCTGCGCGGCCAGCCCGCTGCCGCCGATCCGATGGACGATCTGACCGAGGACTGGCCCGAGCCGGAACTGGTCGACCGCAGCGCCGATTACGATGGCGACGCGCCTTCGGCGGATGAGGTCAGCCACCGCATCACCGATGCCATCCAATCGCGTGGCAGCCGCCCTTCGGTTCTGGCGGCAGTGGCGGCCCGGTTGGCGCGCGAGGATGGCGCCACCCCTGCCCTTCGCGCCGAGCCGCCGGTCGAACCCGCCGAGGCCAGCCCCTTTGGCGCCCATACCCCCCGCGTCGTGGTGCCCCCCAAGGCCAGGCCCGTCGCGCCCTCGCGTCAGGCCCGCGACGAGGCCCAGCCCTCGCTGCGCTTTGACGAGGCTGGCGGCGGCTATGAAAAGCCGCCACTGGCCCTGCTGACCGCCGCCGTCGCCAGCGACCGCCAGCAGCTTAGCCAGGAAGCGTTGCAGGAAAACGCCCGCATGCTGGAAGCCGTGCTGGACGATTATGGCGTCAAGGGCCAGATCACCGAGGTCCGCCCCGGCCCTGTCGTCACCCTGTACGAACTGGAACCTGCGCCGGGTCTGAAGGCCAGCCGCGTGATCGGCCTTGCCGACGACATCGCCCGGTCCATGTCGGCGCTGTCGGCCCGCGTCTCGACCGTTCCCGGTCGCACCGTGATCGGGATCGAGCTGCCCAACCAGCGCCGCGAAAAGGTGGTGCTGCGCGAAATTCTGGCCGCCCGTGCCTTTGGCGATGGCAGCCACCCGCTGCCCCTGGCGCTTGGCAAGGATATTGGCGGCGATCCGGTCGTGGCGAACTTGGCCAAGATGCCCCACCTGCTGATCGCGGGCACCACCGGCTCGGGTAAATCCGTGGCCATCAACACGATGATCCTGTCGCTCTTGTACAAGCTGACCCCGGATGAATGCCGGCTGATCATGATCGACCCCAAGATGCTGGAGCTTTCCGTCTATGACGGCATCCCGCATCTGCTGTCCCCTGTCGTCACCGACCCCAAAAAGGCCGTCGTCGCCCTGAAATGGGTCGTCGGCGAGATGGAGGAGCGTTACCGCCGCATGTCGAAAATGGGCGTGCGCAACATCGAGGGCTATAACGGCCGCGTCCGCGAGGCGCTGTCCAAGAACGAGATGTTCAAGCGCACCGTCCAGACCGGCTTTGACGAGGATACTGGCGAACCCGTTTTCGAGACCGAGGAATTCCAGCCCGAGACCTTCCCCTATATCGTCGTCATCGTCGACGAGATGGCCGACCTGATGATGGTCGCCGGCAAGGAAATCGAGGCTTGTATTCAACGGCTTGCGCAGATGGCACGGGCCTCGGGCATCCACCTGATCATGGCCACGCAGCGGCCTTCGGTCGACGTGATCACCGGCACGATCAAGGCCAACTTCCCGACCCGGATCAGCTTCCAGGTCACGTCAAAGATCGACAGCCGCACCATCCTTGGCGAACAGGGGGCCGAGCAATTGCTGGGCCAGGGCGACATGCTGTATATGGGTTCCGGCAGCCGCGTGACCCGCATCCACGGGCCCTTCGTGTCGGATGAAGAGGTCGAAGAGGTCGTCAACCACCTGAAATCATTCGGCCCGCCCACCTACAAATCCGGCGTGGTCGAAGGCCCCGAGGACGAGGTCGCATCTGATATCGACGCGGTGCTGGGGCTGGGCGGCGATGGCTCGGACGATGCGCTCTACGATCAGGCGGTGATGATCGTGGCGAAGGACCGGAAGTGCTCGACCAGCTATATCCAGCGGAAACTTGCGATTGGGTACAACAAGGCCGCAAGGCTGGTGGAGCAGATGGAGGAGCAAGGGGTGGTCAGCAGCGCGAACCATGTGGGGAAGAGGGAAGTGCTTGTGCCGGAGGTTTGAGCGGGTAACCTCAACACCTCAGCCGACACAGGACCGGCGGTCGATTGCTGGCTGCCGCCAAGGCGACTGAACGACGTAGCTTTATGGCGCCACCACGCGAAGCCGCCGTTCAGCGCTGAACATCGCCAAAGCGGCCGCCGAGGTGCGGTCGATCGCTGGCCCGGCGCGCTGCTCGCTTGATTTCGGGCTGGATTTGTTGAAATCCTTCTGAGCTGTAGTACAACAATCACTATGCGGCTGCACAGCCGGTTCGCTTCTTTGCGCCCGATAGGTTTATCCGCATTTGTATGACTTCTCCAGTGATCCGCCAGGCATCAGAGAGAGTTGATGGTGTGTCGGCCGCTGACGATTTCCCGGTAGGCACGGAGTGCAGCAGCATCCGACAATAGAAGCGTCGGTCCGAGCCGCTATGCTTCCAGCTCATGCTCCGGGTGAAATTCTCGAATACCGCTTGCGTGAAAGGGGTTTTCCGGAGGAAGCCGCAACAGAACATGGGCAACTTCATGCGCGATATCAGATGTTTGCCGTTTTTGGTCATTGAAATCGTTCGCGACAATGAATGCTTCGATACCGTCGTAGCAGACCACTGCCGAGAAGCCGTGTCCCCTTCGCCGCTCCGAAAGTAGTGATCGTTCTGGACAGTCCGGCAATCGACTACGGCCGTAGTATCGCACAAAATCAGGGGTCTGAGCTTCGTATCCAGAATCGCGGCGGACAGTTTCGCGAGGCCTGGAGCCATGGCAACGACCGCATCCACCGAAAGGTTGAGCCATGATGAAGATCAAATACAATGGCCGGACTTTCTTCTCCGGACAGTCGCTCGCAAATGCCATCACACGCGACATGAACCAGTCTATAGGACGCCAGGTGAGACAAGCTGCCGCTGCTTCCAATACCAGCGTTCGAAAGACCACCAAAGATTTCGAGATCAAGGGCGATGCTGCTGATCTAAGTCGGTTCTATGACCGGCTTGGGCGTTGATGGGCCGCAATCACTCCGTTGCTGCCAAAACCTAGGCGCTGTCTGTTTATCCCGGCTGCGCCTGTCACATTTGTGTCGAACCCGCTTCATAGACGACGTCGGCAGAAGATCAGTACCACCCAACGCAACGCCCCCGCTCTCCCTTGCGCAACGGCCCGCCGAGCACCACCGATCCCGCTGGCGCGCCCCTTCCGAACCTGCGAAACTCCGCCCCATGACGATCTGGAACCTCCACCTCCTGAACGCGCGCCACCAGTTGACCCGCGTTCTCTCTGACCTCCGCGCCACGGCGCGGCAGGCCGTGGCGCTGGTCTCGGCCCATGCCGACCTGCCCGATTTCGATCTGGTGATCCGCAGCGGCACCGACATCATCCCCGAATGGGGCATGGGCGGCCACGCCCCCGCCCCTGGCGTGATCGAGGTCACGCTGAATCCCGACCGTTTCGACCCCGTGCCGCTGACCCGCACGCTGGTCCATGAAATGCACCACCTGATCCGGTGGGACGGGCCGGGCTATGGCAAATCCCTGGGCGATGCGCTGGTCAGCGAGGGGCTGGCGGGGCATTTCACCCTGCAAGTGCTGGGCGGCAAGCCCGATCCCTGGGATGCCACGACGCCATCGGCCGGGCTGGCGCGCCGGGCGATGAATGAATGGTCGCGGCTTGGCTATGACCATGCGGAATGGTTCTTCGGCAAGGGCAAGATCCGCAAATGGTCGGGCTATGGGCTTGGTCACCGGCTGATCGCAGAGCACCTCGCCCAGAACGAAGGCGCCGATGCCGTCACCCTGGCCCATGCCCGTGCTGACAGTTTCCGCGAGGCGATGCGCCGGCTGGCCAAGGCGGATGGCGAACCCGAGGAAACCCCGGAACCCGCCACCCCCGCGACCGACAGATGACCGCCTCGCTTTGATCCAAATATCCCGGGGGAATCGCCTGCAAGGCGATGGGGGCAGCGCCCCCTATTCCTTCACCGCGCCGGTCATCGAGGACACATAATAGTCCACGAAAAACGAATACAGGATCACCACCGGCAGCGATCCCAGCAGCGCCCCTGACATCAGTGCGCCCCATTCATAGATATCGCCGCGCACCAGTTCGGTCAGCACACCCACCGGGATGGTCTTGTTCTCGGAACTGGAAATGAAGGTCAGCGCATAGATGAATTCGTTCCAGGACAGCGTGAAGGCGAATATCCCGGCCGAGATCAGCCCCGGCACCGCCAGCGGCAGCACCACCTTGGTCAGGATCTGCCAGCGCGTCGCGCCGTCGACCAGGGCGGATTCCTCCAACTCATAGGGGATTGATCGGAAATAGCCCATCAGCAGCCAGGTGCAGAAGGGGATCAGGAAGGTCGGATAGGTCAGGATCAGTGCCAGCTTGCTGTCAAATATGCCGACCTGAAAGACAATGAAGGCCAGCGGGATGAACAGGATCGACGGCGGCACCAGGTAGGCCAGAAAGATCAGCAATCCGGTGATCCGCGCGCCGGTGAAACGCAGCCGCTCGATCGCATAGGCCGCAAAGACCGAGGCCGCCAGCGAGATGAATGTGGACGCCACCGCCACGATCATCGTGTTCCACAGCCAACCCGGATAGCTGGTCTCGAACAGCAGATATTTCACATGCTCCAGCGTCGCGCCGACCACCCAGAAGGGGCTGTAATTGTCGTAATCGGTCAGCTGGTAATTCGGCTTCACCGCCGTGATCGCCATCCAGTAGAACGGGAACAGCAGCACGAAGACAAAGACCGCCAGCGGCAGATAGACGGTCAGGATGCGGCGGGGCAGGGTCTCGAACTGCTCCATCCCGACGGTGTGGTCTTCGGTGTCCTTGCTCATCACGCGCCTCTCAGTCGCTGCCGCCCTGTTGCCACTTGCGGCGCTGAAGGCCGAAAAAGCTGAACAGGATGGCGGCCAGAAGGAAGGGGATCATGGCGACGGCGATGGCTGCGCCCTCGCCCAATTGCCCGCCGGGAATGGCGCGCTGGAAGGACAAAGTGGCCATCAGATGCGTGGCGTTCACCGGGCCGCCGCGGGTCAGCACATAGATCAGCTGGAAATCGGTAAAGGTGAACAGCACCGAAAAGGTCATCACCACCGCGATGATCGGCGTCAGCAGCGGCAGCGTCACCTTGGTAAAGCGTTGCCAGGGGGTTGCGCCGTCGATGGCTGCGGCCTCGTTCAGCGATTGCGGGATGGTTTGCAGCCCGGCCAGCAGCGAGATGGCGACAAAGGGAATGCCGCGCCAGACATTCGCCGCGATCACCGACCAGCGGGCGTTCCAGGGATCGCCCAGGAAGTTGATCGGTGCGTCGATCAGCCCCCATTTCATCAACACCCAGGAAATGATGGAAAACTGGGAATCGAAGATCCACCAGAAGGCCAGCGCCGACAGCACCGTCGGCACGACCCAGGGCAGCAGGATGATGGCGCGGAAAAAGTTCTTCGCGGGCAGGTGCCGGTTCAGCAACAACGCCAGCCACAGCCCCAGCCCGAATTTCAGCACCGAGGCGACGAAGGTATAAACCATCGTGTTAAACACCGACAGCCAGAAGACCGGGTCATCGAACAGCCAGGCATAGTTTTCCAGCCCCACAAAAATGCCGGGCCGGCCGATTTTCGTATCGGTGAAGCCCAGCCAGACGCCCAACCCCAAGGGATAGGTCAGAAAACACAGCAGAAACACCGCCGCCGGCAGCATGAACAGAAAGCCCAGCCCATTGCGGCTTTCGATGAAGCGCGACCAGATGCCGCCGCGCGGCTCGGCCTCATCTTGCGGGCGGTCGGTCATGGCCATGGCGGCGGTGCCCCCTTGTCAGCGGTAATAGCGCGCGATGCGCCGTTCGGCATTGGCAATGGCATCCTCGGGCGTGCGCTGGCCGGTGACGGCCTCGGCGAACATGTCGACCAGCACGTAATCGGCCATGGTCCCTGCCGAAGCCGCCCCCAGTGGCCCGGCATAACCATTCGCGCGCAGCGATTCCGATGCCTTGGCATAGGGCGCGTGGATCGGGTTCGAGGTCCAGACCGGGTTCCCGGCAAAGCCCTTCAGCGCCTGGCAGCAATAGGCGCTGGCGCCCTCAAGCCAGGCATTCATGCGATCGGCCTGATACATGAATTCCAGATAGGCCTTGGCGGCATTGGGGAATTTGCAATGGTTGAAGATCGAGATGGTCGAGGTCTGATGCAGTTCCACCGAGGTGCCGACCGGCCCGATGGGCAGGTTGGTGGTGCGGATATCGGCGGCAATCTCGGCCATCGCCGGGTCGTTGATCGCGGCGTAATACAGCGAAACGCCATTCGCCGTCAGTGACACCTGACCCGCAAGGAAGGCGCGGTTGTTGTTGATGTCCAGCCAGCTTTCGGTGCCGGGGATGAAGGTCTTGTACAACTCGATTGCGTAATTGATCGCGGCCAGCGTTTCGGGGCTGTTGATCGCCACCTCGCCCGCCTCGTTCACGGTCATGCCGCCATGCGACCACAGCAGCCAATGGGCATAGTTGTTGCCATCGCCAACCGCCTTGCCATGCGGGAAACCGGCGGGCGTTCCAGCCGCCTGCATCGCCTTGCACAGTTCAAGAAAACCGGCCGTGTCGGTCGGAAATTCCTCGAACCCGGCGGCCTTCATATGGCTGTCGCGATAGCAGATGGCGTTGCCGATGGCGCAAAGCGGCACGGCGATGAACTTGCCGTCCTGCTCGGCATAGGCGCGCAGCCCGTCATACCAGCCACCATTCGCATCGCCCAGCTGCGTGCAAAGATCGGTCACATCGACCAGCTTGTCGGGATATTGGAACGGATCGTCGAACCAGCTCATCACCATATCGGGGCCAGAGCCTACATTGGCGGCGACGGCGGCCTTCGGGCGCACATCCTCCCAGCTTTCCTGATCTATCTGGACCTGCACGCCGGTCGCCTCGGTAAAGGCGGCGGTGTTGGCGTTCCAGGCCTCTTCCTCGCCCTTGACGAAGGGCACCCAACGCAACAGGCGCAGGGTCGCGCCCTCTTCGGGCTGGAAGGTGGCGGCGGCGGCCTGCGCCAGCGCGCGTTTGGCGCCAAAGGGGCCGATCAAGGCCGTGCTGGCGGCCAGCGCGGCAGAGCCTTGCAGCAGTCTTCTGCGGTCAATGGTCATCTTTCTCTCCTCCCTGTTATGGTTCACCGGGCGCGTTTCAGCGACCGGGACAGTCAACCGGCAGCGGTCAGGCGGGTGCCGCTGGCCGCGTCGAACAGATGCACGGCACCGGGGTCGATGCTGATATTGATCACCTCGCCCGGCTTTGCGGCCACCCGTTCGCGGAAGACGCAGGTGACGGGCGCGCCGCCCATTTGCCCCGCGACATAGGTTTCCGATCCGGTCGGTTCCGTCACCTCGACCGTCAGCGGAATATCCCCGCCAAGTGCGATCCCCTCGGGCCGGATGCCATAGACCAGCGGCCCGGCCGCCGCCCCATCCGGCAGACGCGAGGGCACCGGCAGCGCCTGCCCGTCACTGGCGGCAAAGCTTGCACCAGCCAGCGCGCCCTGGATCATGTTCATCGCCGGGCTGCCGATGAAGCCCGCAACGAACAGGTTGGCGGGGTTGTCGTAAAGGTCCAGCGGGGCGCCAATCTGTTCCACCCGGCCATCGTTCATGACGACGATCTTGTCGGCCATTGTCATCGCCTCGATCTGGTCATGGGTGACGTAAACGGTGGTGGTGGTCAGGCGGTTATGCAGGTTCTTGATCTCGGTCCGCATGCTGACGCGCAGCTTGGCGTCCAGGTTCGACAGCGGCTCGTCGAACAGAAACACCTGCGGATCGCGAACGATGGCGCGGCCCATGGCGACGCGCTGACGCTGGCCGCCGGACAGCTGCCGGGGATAACGGTCCAGCAGGTTCGCAAGGCCCAGGATTTCGGCGGCAGGCTTTACCCGTTCGCTGATCTCGGCCTTGGACACGCCGTTCAGCTTCAGCGAGAAACCCATGTTCTCGGCCACGGTCAGATGCGGGTACAGCGCATAGTTCTGGAACACCATGGCGATGTCGCGTTCCTTGGGCGGCAGCTTGTTCACCACCTTGTCACCGATCAGGATGCGCCCCGAGGTGATGTTTTCCAGCCCCGCCAGCATCCGCAGCAGCGTGGACTTGCCGCAGCCCGAGGGGCCGACCAGAACGACGAATTCGCCCTCGTCGATGGCGACCGAGACGCCATGCAGCACCTCGACCTGACCAAAGGATTTGCGCACGTCGTCAATTGTGACCGAAGCCATGTGGATGACCCCTCCCCAGGTATCCATTGTTAGCGAGGCTGACAAAACCGGCGGCAGTTGGCAACAAAATTCCTGATGACTGGCGCGATCATCCGCCGATCAGCGACGATCCGGTTTGATTTGACAATGTATACATGGATCGCAATGCTGCACCCATTCCCGCCGCGCCTGCCGCTTGGCCGGGTGGGGCGGAACAACTCGGGGGGAGAAACCGACATGAACCGCAAGACATTCCTGACCGGACTGGCCGTATCTGCCATGCTGGCCGTGCCGGGGGTTGCCCTGGCCGAATATCCCGAACGCCCGATCGAGTTGATCGTGCCCTGGGGCGCGGGTGGCGGCACCGATGCCGTGGGGCGGATCTTTGCCCAGCTTTTGCAGGATGAACTGGGCACCCCGGTCAATGTGGTGAACCGCACTGGCGGCTCGGGCGTGGTGGGGCATTCGGCCATCGCCGGGGCCAATCCTGACGGCTATACCATCGGCATCATGACGATCGAGATCGACATGATGCACTGGCAGGGACTGACCGAACTGACCTATGCCGATTTCGATATTCTGGCGATGGTGAATGCCGATCCGGGCGGCCTGATGGTGGCCTCGGACAGCGAATATCAGGACGCCGCCACGCTGCGCGACGCGATCAAGGCCGGGGGCGCGGGGTCGTTCAAGGGCTCGGGCACCGGGCAGGGCGGCATCTGGCATCTGGGTGCGCTTGGCTGGCTGATGTCCGAGGAAATCCCTGTCGAAAACCTGACCTGGGTGCCAAGCGAAGGCGCGGCGGCGGGCCTGACCGACATGGTCGCGGGCGGGGTGAACCTTGTGCCATCATCGCTGGCCGAGGGGCGCGCGCTGATCGAGGCAGGGCGGGTGAAGCCGCTGGCCAGCATGTCGAACGAACGGCAAGCCCTGTTCCCCGACGTTCCAACGCTGAAGGAAGCGACGGGGTCGGACTGGACGCTGTCGGTCTGGCGCACCATCGCCGCGCCCAAGGGCATGCCCGAGGATGCCCGCGCCAAGCTGAACGCGGCCATCGAGGCCGCCTATAACAGCGAGACCTATCAGAATTTCATGAACGAGCGCGGCTTTGGCTTGCGTTGGGCCGGCCCCGAGGAAGCCACGCAGATCGTGGCCGAGGACGACGCCAATCTTGGCGCGGTCATGAAAGAGGCCGGTCTGGCCAAGGAATGACCCATCGCCGGGGCGGGGATGACCCTGCCCCGGCGGTCTTTGGCAGGGGGCTGGCATGAAGCTGGGCGATACATCCTTGGGGATATTGGTGCTGATCGGCGGGCTGGCCCTGTTCTGGGCCGGCCTTGGCTTTTCGCCGATCCCCGGACAGGTTTACGGCGCGCAGACCATGCCCAAGGCGGTGGGCGTGCTGTCCATCGGTCTGGGGCTGGCGCTGATCCTCAGCGGTCGGGCGGCGGGGCTGGCCGTCACAATTTCAGACTGGGCGCGCGATCCGGGGGCATGGGCGCGGCTGCTGTCGGCCATCGCGCTGATCGTCGCCTATATCCTGCTGGCCGGAACGCTGGGCTTTGCGCTGACGGCATTTGGCCTGCTGGTGGCGCTGATGCTGCTGACCGGCACCCGCGTGCTGACCGCTGTGATCGTCGCCATCGGCACGGTGACCCTTGTGCAATATTCCTTTGGCCAGTTGCTGCGCGTGCCCTTGCCGCGCGGCGATCTGCTGGCCTTGCCGTTCTAGGGGGCCGCGATGAACGTGCTTGGTCAGGCCTTAGCGCTGGTTGCTGATCCCTATGTGCTGCTGGTCATGCTGGCCTCGGGGATTTTCGGGCTGTTCGTCGGCTCGATCCCCGGATTGACGGCGACGATGGCGACGGCGCTTCTGGTGCCGATCACCTTCTTCATGGACCCGGTCCCCGCCATTGCGGCCATCGTCACCGCCGCCGCCATGTCGATTTTTGCCGGCGACATCCCCGGCGCGCTGCTGCGCATCCCCGGCACGCCCGCCAGCGCCGCCTATGTCGAGGATGCCTATCGCATGACCCGCGACGGACGATCCCGCGATGCGCTTGGCGCGGTGCTGGTCTTTTCCGCGATCGGAGGCATCTTTGGCACGCTTATCCTGATCCTCGCCTCGCCCGCGCTGGCGGAAATCGCGCTGAAGTTTTCCTCGTTCGAGTATTTCTGGCTGGTGGTGCTGGGCCTGTCCTGCGCCATCTTCGTCTCGCCCGGCTCGCCGCTGAGGGCTATGGTGTCGCTGGTGATCGGGCTGTTCGCGGCCACCATCGGCATGGACAACCCGGCCGCCCAAGCGCGGTTCACCTTTGGCAATCTCGACCTTCTGGCGGGCGTCTCTTTCATCCCGGCGATGATCGGCCTTTTCGCGGCCGCCGAGGTGTTCCGCGCCATGGTTCATGGCCGCAAGGGCGCGACGGCCCCGTTGCAGCCTGACACCAAGGGCCTGTTCAGCAGCCAGATTGCCAATATGCGCCGCTATCCCGTGCAGGCCCTGCGCGGCAGCGGGCTGGGCACGCTGATCGGCGCGTTGCCGGGGGCGGGGGCGGATATCGCGGCCTGGATTTCCTATGCGGTGTCGAAGCGCTTTTCCCGCACGCCCGAGAGGTTCGGCCACGGCCATGTCGAGGGGCTGGTCGAGGCCGGCGCTTCCAACAATGCCGCCGTCAGCGGTGCGTGGATCCCGGCGCTGGTCTTTGGCATTCCCGGCGATTCCATCACCGCCATCGTCATTGGCGTCCTGTATGTGAAGGGCATGAACCCCGGCCCGACGATCTTTCTGCACGAGCCGCAGCTGATCTATGCGCTGTTCATCGTCTTTCTGCTGGCCAATCTGCTGATGCTGCCGCTTGGCTGGCTGGCGATCCGTCTGGCCTCGCGCGTGCTGAAGGTGCCGCAGAAGGTGCTGATGCCGATCATCCTGCTGTTCTGCATCGTCGGCGCCTTCTCGATCACCAATTCGGCCTATGGCGTGGTGTTGATGCTGGTCTTTGGCGTCCTGGGCTTTCTGATGGAGGAAAACGACATCCCCATCGCCCCCGCGATCCTTGGGCTGGTCCTTGGCCCGATGCTGGAGAAGAACTTCATCACCTCGATGATCAAGGCCGATGGCAACTGGCTGGCCTTCTTCGAGCGCCCCATCGCCGCCGGTATCGGCGCGCTGGCGATTTTGGTCTGGCTGGTGCCGCTGGTGCGGCTGATCCTGCGCCGGCGGGCGGCCTAGACCAGCGCGGTCATCCAGCCAAGCGTCGGCTCGACCGGGCCGCCGGGGCGGTATTCGGCGCCCAGGGGCCGGGTCCAGCCCATCGCGTCGATGGCGGCGAAGATGTGGCGGTAGTCGACCTCGCCCCGGTCGGGCGCGCCACGGCCGGGGACGGCGGCGAACTGGATATGGCCGATGATCGGCGCCAGCGCCTGCAAGCGGCGGGTCAGATCGCCCCCCATGATCTGCATGTGATAGCAGTCGAACATCAGCCGCAGATTGGGCCGGGCAAGTGCCGCGATGATCTCGGCCGCATGTTCGGCGCGGTTCAGGAAATAGCCGGGCGCGTCGAAGATGTTCAGCGGCTCGATCAGGATCACCGCACCCTGCGTCGCCGCCTTGTCGCAGGCATGGCCCAGATTGGCGCGAAAGGCAGCCTCGGCCTGCGGGCCCAAGGCGATGCCGGCCATCACATGCACTGCGCCACAACCGATCCGGGCGGCATAATCCAGCGCGCGGTCAATCTCGGCCCGCGCCTCGGCCTCGCGGCCGGGCAGGGCGGCCAGACCGTTCTCGCCCGGCTGGCCGCGCAGCGTGTTCAGCCCCAGCATCGGCAGGCCGGTCGCCGCCAGCGCGGCCTTTACCGCCGTCGGATCGGTGTCATAGGGCCAGTGGCATTCAACGGCATCGAAACCCGCCGCCGCCGCAGCGTGGATGGCCTGCGGCAAAGGCAGGTCATTCCACAGAAAACCCAGATTGGCGGAAAAACGGGGCATCAGTCATCCCACGCAATCTTGTGGGCATGGACAAGGTCAGCCACCTGATCTTGTGTCAGCACCCGTGCCGGCATCCCGCGCAGCATCAGGGCCAGCCGGGCCGTGGCCTCTAGTTCCTCGATGGCGTTGCAGGCGGCTTCGGGGGTCTTGCCGGCGACCACCGGGCCATGATTGGCCAGCATCACCGCCGCGCGGCGGCCGTCCAGTCCGCGCACGGCATCGCCCATGGCAGCATCGCCGGGGCGGAAATAGGGCAGCAGCTTGACCCGCCCCAAAAGCATGATCGCATAGGGTGTCAGTGGCGGCAGAAAGTCATCTGTATCCGCATCGGGCAGCATCGACAGCGCGACCGAGTGGCAGCTGTGCAGATGCACCACCGCACCCGTGCCGTCGCGCGTGTCGTAAAACGCCCGGTGCAGCGGCATTTCCTTGGTCGGTGCGTCACCGCCGACATGGTGCCCGGCTGCGTCGAACCGGGCCAGCCGCGCCGGGTCCAGCCGGCCAAAGCTGGACCCCGTGGGCGAGACCAGCAACCCGCCATCATCGGTGCGCGCCGAGATATTCCCGGTCGATCCATGCGTCAGGCCGCGCGCGTAAAGCGACGCGGCCAGATCGCACAGGGTTTCGCGCAGGCGGGTCTCGGGCGTCATCCGCCGATGGTGCGTTGCGTCTGCTCGCCCAGCCCGTCGATCCCCAGGCGCATGGTCTGACCGGGTTTCAGGAAAACCGGCGGCTTCTGGCCCAGGCCCACGCCCGGCGGGGTGCCCGTGGTGATCACATCGCCCGGCATCAGCCGCATGAAGCGCGAGCAATAGGCGACCAGCGCCGCCACGCCGAACACCATCGTCCGGGTGGTGCCGTTCTGATAGCGCCTGCCGTCGACTTCCAGCCACATGTTCAGATCCTGCGGATCGGGGATCTCGTCACGGGTGACCATCCAGGGACCGATCGGGCCGAAGGTGTCGAACCCTTTGCCCTTGTCCCAGGTCGCGCCACGCTCGATCTGCCATTCGCGTTCGCTTACATCGTTGATGGTGCAATAGCCGGCCACATGATCCAGCGCGTCGGATTCCTCGATATTGGTGCCGCCCTTGCCGATGATCACGCCAAGTTCGACCTCCCAATCGGTCTTGGTCGAGCCCTTGGGGATGACGATGTCATCGTCCGGCCCGCAGATGCAGGTGATCCATTTGTTGAAGACGACCGGCTCATCTGGCACAGCAAGGCCGCTTTCGGCGGCGTGATCGGCATAGTTCAGGCCGATGGCGATGAATTTGCCCACCTGGCCGACGCAGGCGCCAAGGCGCAGCCCGTTCTGCGGCTTGCCGTCCACCACGGGCAGCGATCCGACGTCGATGGCCGCCAGTTTCGCCAGCCCTTCGGGCGTCAACACCGCGCCGGCGATGTCATCCACATGGCCCGACAGGTCGCGGACCTGGCCCTGATCGTCCAGCAGGCCCGGCTTTTCGGCGCCAACAGGGCCGTAACGCAGCAATTTCATCGCAATTCCTCCTCAATCGCGTCAGATCGTGACGCCGCCATCGACCAGAACGGCCTGGCCGGTCACAAAGCGGCTTTCATCCGATAGCAGATAGATGACAACAGGCGTCATATCGTCCACGGTGGCAAGTCGTCCCATGGGCTGACGCGCTATAAAGTCTTTCTCGGCCTGGACGGGGTCGGCGGCGCTGGCGATGCGGCCGCGCAGGCTGGGCGTGTCGACCGTGCCGGGGCACAGCGCATTGGCGCGCAGGCCCGATGTCACGTAATCCGCCGCGATGGATTTCGTCAGCCCGATCACGGCGGCCTTGGACGTGCCATAGGCGCAGCGGTTCGGGAACCCCTTCACCGAGGATGCCATCGAGGCCATGTTCAGGATCGAGGCGCTGCCGGTTTCCGCCGCCCGCGCCAGCAGCCCCGGCATGAAGGCACGTGTGACATGGAACATCGCGTCGATATTCAGGACGAAGCTAAGATCCCAATCCTCGATCGTGCAGGTCTCCAGCGTGCCGTTCACGACGATGCCGGCGCAGTTGAACAGCCCGTCCAGCGGCGGAATCTGCGCGGCCAGCGCCGTGATGGCCTGCCGGTCGGTCACGTCCAGCGCGGCAATCTGGATGCCATGGTCCTGCAACCCGTCCAGCAGCCCGGCATCGCGGTCGGTCGCCCAGACCGTCGCGCCCTCGGCCGCGCAGGCGATGGCCGAGGCACGCCCCATGCCCTGACCCGCCGCCGTGATCAGGATCGTCTTTCCCTTCAGTCGCATGTTGCCGCCCCTCCTCAGCTGGTTGGGTTTTTGGTATACCAAGATGGTGATTTGTGCCAGAGCCTATTGCGGCGTCCCGTGCCGGGCCTCGTCCTCCAGCGCGTCGATCTGGGCGCGATGCTGTTGCAGTTGCAGATAGACCTGCCAGTCGCGCTGCCGGCGGGCACGGGCGGCGGGGTCGGGCCGGGTGATCTGGGCGGGCAGGGCAAAGACATCGCGGGCGGCACGGATACCGCCCATCTGCGGCGCCGCGGCAGCAATGGCGGTGCCACGCAAAACGGCATCCTCGGGCTGCCAGTGGATCTCGGCCCCGGTTGCATCGGCGTAAAGCTGACGCAGCAGCGGCGCGCGGGCCTGACCGCCGGCCATGGCCAGCCGGGGCGCTTCGGCCAGCCCCATATGCGCGATGACCTGCCGCGTGCCCAGGGCGATACCGACGGCCGCGCGCCAATACAGCGCGTCCAGTGCCGGCGGACTGCGATCCAGCGTCGCGCCATGGATCACCCCCCGCATCAGCGGGTCGGCAAAGGGCGTGCGGCTGCCCTTGATGTCGGGCAGCACATGGATGCCGGCGCCCGGTTCCTGCTGATCGGGGCGCAGCCGTGACAGGATCTGACCATGGCTTTGCTGTTCGGGATAGTGCTGGCGGATCCGTTCCAGCAGCGCGCCGGTGGCGGATTGGCCGCCTTCGCTGACGGCCTCGCCGGGCAGGATGGCATCGGGATAAGGGCCCCAGACAGCGGCGGTCGGCGGCACGCCAGCGGCCATGACGCAATTCGATGTTCCCGCGATCAGAACCGGCATGTCCGCTGCCGCCCCAAGCGCGCCGGCAAAGGCGTCGATCAGCCCCGTCGCGACCTGACAGCCGGTGGTCAGCCCCAGCTGGTCCGCGACATCTGCGCGGATCGGACCGATGGGCGCGCCGGGTGGCAGAACCGCGCCATCGCGCGGCATCGCCGCCAGCCCCAGCCCGGCCAGCAGGTCCAGCTGCCAGCCGCCCCGATCCGCGATGAATGGCCATTTCGCGGCCATCGCGCAAAGCGATCGCGCCGCCACCCCGGTCGCGGCAAAGGCCAGCTGATCGCCCAGATCATGCACCGCCCGCAACCCCGCCCAGATCTCTGGCCGGTGCCGGGCCAGCCAGATCAGCTTGGGCGTCTGCATTTCGGGCGAGACCTGCCCCCCGCCAATGTCGCAACAGCGTGGCCGGTGGCGGCCAGTTCCGCAGCCTCTGCCGTGGCGCGATGGTCGTGCCAGGCGATCACATCGGGGGCGAATCCCGGCGCGTCGACATAAAGCGAGCAGGTCGCGTCAAAAGCCAGCGCCGCAACATCGCCGGGCGCGGCGCCGGCCATGCTGCGGGCCTCGTGCAGGGCCTGGGCCACGGCCTGCCAGATCTCGGCGAAATCATAGCCGGCATGGCCGTCATCGGTCGTCAGCGTGGAAAACCCATGGCTTGCCCGTGCCAGCAACCGGCCGTCGGGACCAAAGATTGCGGCCCGCGCGCGGGCGCTGCCGACGTCAACGGCACTGATCAGCAAGACTGTCTCCCTCAGCCCATCCGGCTGAGAGTGTCGGGCAGATCGGCCGCATGTTCAACCAGCGCGTCGGGCTTCAGTGCGGCAAGCCTGTCGGCCAGGCGCGCCGGGCCGGCATGGCCACCGCCCAGAAAGCCGATCACCCGCATTCCCGCGGCCTGCGCGGCGCGGATGCCGGCGGGGCTGTCCTCGATCACCACGCAATCGGCGGGGCTGGCGCCAAGGCGGTCGGCCGCCAGCAGGAACAGATCAGGCGCGGGCTTGCCGTTCTGGACCATGCTTGCCGAATAGACATGTGGCGCGAAACGGTCCCACAGCCCGGTCAGCCCAAGCGAAAGGCGCAGCCGTTCCGGGCTGCTGGACGAGGCGACGGCACGCGGGCCGTCCAGCCGTGCCAGGGCTTCGGGCATGCCGGGTATCGCGGTCAGATCCTGGCGAAAGCGTTGCGCCAGCCGGTCGCGATAATCCGCCAGATCCGGGGTGATGTCGATGCCGAAGCGGTCGCGCAGATAGGCGATTTCATGGCTGGCCGAGGTGCCCAGGAACAGGTCATAGGCCTGCGTCTCGGTGATCGGCACCTGGCGCGCGTGGATCACGCGCATCAATTCGGTCATCGACAGAACCTCGCTGTCGATCAATACGCCGTCGCAATCAAAGATCAGCGCCCGGCTCACGCTTTGCCTAGCCCCCCAGATAGCGGCGCAAAGTGGCCGCGGTTCCGTCCCGCCACAAAGCGGCCAGCCAATCCGCAAAGGCTGACGCAAAACGCGGGTCGCGCCCCGTCGCGCCATAGATTTCGGCCATGTTCAGCCATGCAGATGGGTCGTTCCTTGCCTGTTGAGCCGTTTCGGTCAGCCGATCCCAGTTGGGATCGTTAGGTTCGATTACCTTGCCCGAATCCGTCACCCCTGCGCAATAGCGGCACCACAGCGCCGATTCCAGCGCCAGCCCATCGACCGACTGCCCTGCCGCCAGGCGGTCTGCAATGGTCGGGATGATGAACTTGGGCTGCCGGTTCGACCCGTCAAGGCACAGCCGCCGCACGGTATCGGCGATCTTGGGATTGGCGCAGCGTTCCTTGACCTTGGTGAAATAGGCCGTCAGGTCGGTGCCGGGCACGGGTGGCACGGCGGGAATGATCTCATCCGTCTCGACCTTTTCCAGAAAGGCCGCCACCAGATCGTTTTCCATCGCCTCATGCACGAAATGGATGTCCATCAGCCCGGCGGGATAGGCGATGATCGCATGGCCGCCGTTCAGGATGCGGATTTTCATCATTTCCCAGGGGGTCACGTCGGCGACGAACTCGACTCCGGCCAGTTCCAGCGGTGGACGGCCGGCGGGAAAATTGTCCTCCAGCACCCATTGGATGAAATCCTCGCAAAAGACCGGGGCTTCGTCGGCGATGCCGAAATCGTCGCGGACCATGGCACGCTCGCGGTCGCTGGTGGCGGGGGTGATGCGGTCGACCATGCCATTGGGAAAGGCGACATTGGCGGCAATCCATTCGGCCAAGGCCGGATCGGACAGGCGGGCGGTTTCCACCACCGCCTCGCGCGTGACCGTGCCGTTATGTGGGATGTTGTCGCAGCACATGACCGTAAAGGCCTGGACCCCGGCCGCGCGCCGGGCGCGAAGGCCGGCGACCAGCAGACCGAACACGGTCCTGGGTGTGTCCGGGTTCTGGCCATCGGCGGCGATGGCGGGATGTGTCGGGTCGAAATGCCCGGTCGCGGCGTCGATGAAATAGCCGCCCTCGGTGATGGTCAGGCTGGCGATGCGGATCGCCGGATCGGCCAGACGCGCAATGACCCGGTCGCTGTCGCCGGGCGCCAGATAGTCGATCATCGGGCCGATCACCCGCGCATCGGACGCGGCGGCGGATTGTTCCACCACCGTATACAGATGATCCTGCCCGGCCAGCGTATCGCGCATCCGCTGGTCGCCCGGCATGACGCCAGCGCCGATGATGGCGAAATCCAGCCCCTGCCCGGCATTCATCAGCCGGTCCAGATAGACGGCCTGATGCGCACGGTGAAAATTGCCGACGCCGAAATGAACCATGCCGGCGGTCAGCGCCGCGCGGTCATAGGCCGGGACGGGGTGGCTGATCGCGGTCAGGGTCTGCTGGGAAAGTTTCTGTGCCATCTTCATTCACCTTTTGCAGGGATCAGCTCATCCACTGGCCGCCATCGACGTTGTAGCATTGCGAGACGATGTAATTGGCCTGATCCGAGGCCAGAAACACCGCCATGCCGGTCAGATCATCCGGGGTGGCAAAGCGGCCCGCCGGCACGCCGGCCTCGACCTCGGCCTTTTTCTGGCCGGGCGCCTTGCCTTCCAGTTTCGCGAACATCTCGTCCACATGCTTCCAATGCGCGCCATCGACCACACCCGGCGCGATGGCGTTGACGTTGATGCCGTGCCGGATCAGGTTCAGCCCCGCCGATTGGGTCATGCTGATGACGGCGGCCTTGGTCGAGCAATAGACCAGCACCAGAGGCTCGCCCCGCCGCCCAGCCTGGCTGGCCATGTTGATGATCTTGCCGCCATGGCCCTGCTGGATCATCCGGCGCGCCGCCGCCTGCATGGTGAACAGGGTGCCCGCCACGTTCACCGCATAAAGCCGGTCAAAGCTGGCGCGGGTGATGTCGACCGTTTCGGCCGCGTCGAACAGCGCAGCATTGTTGATCAGGATGTCCAGCTTGCCGGTTTGCGCGACCACTGCCGCAATGGCGGCGTCGATGCTGTCCTGCCGGCTGACGTCCAGCTGCACGGCATAGGCGGCTTCGCCGATCTCGGCGGCGGTTGCTTCTGCGGCGGCAAGATTGATATCGGCGATGGCCACCTGCGCCCCCTCGCGGGCATAGGCCTCGGCAAAGCCGCGACCGATCCCCTGTGCGGCGCCGGTGATCAGCGCCGATTTGCCCGGCAACCTCACAGCGCCAGCCCTTGCTTGTCGAATTTATAGACCCGGCCGTCCTGCGGGGTCAGCCAGATGTTGTCGCCGTGATGCACCGGAAACTCGCCCTCGGCCCGCGCAATGATGGGCGTGCCGTCATTCAGCTGGATGTGCAGGAAAGTATCCGAGCCCAGATGTTCCGCCACGCCGACCTTGCCGGGAAAGGCGCCCTCGGTGGTCGATAGCTGCCAATGCTCGGGGCGCACGCCGATGGCATGGGCACCGTGCGCCGCAGCCGCCGCACCTTCGAGGAAGTTCATGTTGGGGCTGCCGATAAAGCCGCCGACAAAGCGGTTACGGGGCTTTGCGTAAAGCTCCATCGGGGAACCCACCTGTTCGACATTGCCGGCACGCAGCACGACGATCTTGTCGGCCATGGTCATGGCCTCGACCTGGTCATGGGTCACATAGATCATCGTGGTTTTCAGGTTGTTGTGCAGCTCGCTGATCTCGACCCGCATGTTCACCCGCAGGGCGGCATCAAGGTTCGACAAAGGCTCGTCGAACAGAAAGGCCGAGGGTTCGCGGACAATGGCGCGGCCGATGGCGACGCGCTGGCGCTGACCGCCCGACAATTGACCCGGCTTGCGGTCCAGATAGCTGTCAAGGTTCAGGATCTTGGCGGCATGGCTGACGCGCTTTTCCTGCTCGGCCTCGGACATCTTGGCCATCTTCAGCGGAAAGGCGATGTTCTTGCGGACCGACATATGCGGATACAGCGCATAGGATTGGAACACCATCGCCAGACCGCGCTTGGCCGGGCCGGCATCGGTGACATCCTTGCCGTCGATCTGGATCTGGCCGCCGGTCACATCCTCCAGCCCGGCGATCAGCCGCAGCAGGGTCGACTTGCCGCAGCCCGAAGGCCCGACGAAGACCACGAATTCGCCATCATTGATCTCCAGATCCACGCCGGGGATCACCTCGACCTCGCCAAAGGCCTTGCGAACGTTTTTCAGCGTAATGCTGCCCATCTGAGGTTTCTCCCTTACTTCACGGCGCCAAAGGTCAGGCCGCGGACAAGTTGTTTCTGGCTGAACCAGCCCATGATCAGGATCGGCGCGATGGCCAGGGTGGATGCGGCGCTGAGCTTGGCCCAGAACAGGCCCTGCGGGCTGCTGAAGGACGCAATGAAGGCCGACAGGGGTGCTGCATTGGTGGTGGTCAGCTGGATGGTCCAGAAGGCCTCGTTCCAGGCCAGGATGATGTTCAGAAGCAGGGTCGAGGCGATGCCGGGCACCGCCATCGGCGCCAGCACATGCACGATTTCCTGACCCAGGGTGGCACCGTCCATCCGCGCGGCCTCCAGGATCTCGCCCGGAATTTCGCGGAAATAGGTATACAGCATCCAGACCACGATCGGCAGGTTCATCAGCATCAGCACGATGACCAGCCCGGTGCGGGTGTCCAGCATGCCGGTGCGCAGGAAGATCAGGTAGATCGGCACCAGCACCGCGACGGCGGGCATCATCTTCGTGGACAGCATCCACATCAGGATGTCTTTCGTCCGCTTGGTCGGCGAAAACGCCATCGCCCAGGCCGCCGGAATGGCCACGATCAGCGCCAGCACGGTAGACCCGACGGCGATGACCACCGAGTTCATGAAGGGCCGGAAGTAGTTATATTGCGACTGCACCTCGCGATAGCTGTCCAGCGTGAAGCTGGGGATCAGGTCAAAGCCGGCGATGGCTTCCTGTTCCGTCTTGAAGCTGGTGATGATCGCGTAAAGGATCGGGAAGAAGATCAAGAGGGCCACGAACCATGCGGCTATGGTCCAGCCGATCCGGGTATTGCGGGAAACTGCGCGTGCCATGATGCTCTCCTCAGTCCAGGTTCTTGCCGACGGCGCGCATCAGGAAGATGGCGACGATATTGGCCAGCACGACGGCGATGATGCCCCCTGCCGCAGCCCCGCCGATGTCAAAGTTCAGGCGTGCGGCGCGGTAGATCAGGAAGGTCAGGTTGGTCGAGGCATTGCCCGGCCCGCCATTGGTGGTCACAAGGATTTCCGCATAGACGCCCAGCAGAAAGATCGTCTGGATCAGGATCACCACGGTGATCGCGCGGGCCATATGCGGCAGGGTCAGGTGGATGAAGCGTTGCACCGCGGGGGCGCCGTCCATTTCGGCGGCCTCCATCTGTTCGCCATCCAGCGATTGCAGGGCGGTCAGCAGGATCAGCGTGGCGAAGGGCAGCCATTGCCAGGCCACGATCAGGATGATCGAGAACAGTGGATATTGCGCGAACCAGTCGACCGGCTGCATGCCAAGGAACTTGGCCAGATCGGCAAAGACGCCATAGCTGGGATGCATGATCATGTTCTTCCAGATCAGCGCGGCCACGGGCGGCATGACGAAGAAGGGGCTGATGACCAGAATCCGCACGATGCCTTGGCCAAAGATCGGCTTGTCGATCAGCATGGCAATTCCGATACCGCCGATGACGGTGATCGACAGCACACCCAGCACCAGCACCAGCGTATTCCAGATCGACGCCCAGAAGGCCGGATCGGTGTAGAAATACTGGTAATTGAAGAATCTGGCCCAGCTTGTGTTGGCGGGGTTCAGCAGATTGTAATTCAGGAACGAATAGTAAAGCGTCATCGCCAGCGGCACGATCATCCAGATCAACAGCAGGATGATCGCGGGTGCGCGCATCAGGCGGGCAAGGCTTTGGGTCTGGCGGGTGGCCATGGCATTACTCCTCCGGCGGCGAAAGGCGGTGCCTCGCGCGGTCTCTGGGTGCGCCGCCCGGCAATCGGGCCGGGCGGTGCGTCGGCAGGGAGGTCCGGATTACTTGATATAGCCCGCGCGGGTCATTTCGCGGGTGGTGTTGGCCTGCGCGCCGGCCAGCGCATCGGCCGCCGACATCTGACCGGCAAGAGCGGCCGAGAATTGCTGGCCTACGGCGGTGCCGATGCCCTGGAATTCCGGGATCGCGACGAATTGGCCGCCGGTATAGGGAATGTCCTGAACCGAGGATTTCTGCGTATTGGCCCCGTTGATCGCGGTCAGCGTCATCGCGGCAAAGGGCGCTTCGGCCTGATAGTCGGTATTTTCATACAGCGAGGTCCGCGTGCCCGGAGGCGCCGCGCGCCAGCCCTGCGCCTCGGCCACCTGGGCGGTGTATTCCTTGCTGGTTGCCCAGGCGACGAATTTCTTCGCTGCATCCGGCGCGTCCGAGCTGGAAGGGATCGCCAGCGACCATGCCCACAGCCAGTTGCCGTGGTTGTCGACGCCTTCCTTGTTGGGGAACTGGGCAAATCCCACCTTGTCGGCCACGGTCGAATTGGCGGGGTCTGTCACGAAACTGGCCGCGACGGTGGCGTCGATCCACATGCCGCACTTGCCCTGCTGGAACAGCGAAAGGTTTTCGTTGAACCCGTTTGAGGACGCGCCCGGAGGGCCAAAATTCGTCATCAGCGCCAGATAGTCGGTCAGCGCCTCGTTCCATTCGGCGCTGTCGAACTGGGGTTTCCAATCCATGTCGAACCAGCGCGCGCCATAGCTGTTGGCCATGGCGGTCAGGAAGGCCATGTTTTCACCCCAGCCCGGCTTGCCGCGCAGGCAGATGCCGTACTGTTCCTTGCTTTTGTCGGTCATCGCCTCGGCGGCGGCCTTGATGTCGGTCCAGGTCGGGCTTTCGGGGATGGTGACGCCGGCGGCCTCGGCCAGATCGGTGCGATACATCACCATCGCGGATTCGCCATAGAAGGGCGCAGCATAAAGCGAGCCGTCGACCGACAGCGCGGCGCTGACGGCAGGCAGCAGGTCGGCCGCGTCATATTCGGCCGGCATGTCTGTCAGGGGCAGCAGCCAGTTCTGCTTGGCCCAGATCGGCACTTCATAGGTGCCGATGGTCAGCACGTCATATTGGCCGCCCTGCGTGGCGATGTCGGTCGTCACACGCTCGCGCAGGATGTTTTCCTCTAGCGAGACCCAGTCCAGCGTGATGTCCGGGTTCGCCTCGGTGAAGGGCGCGGTCATCTGTTGCATGCGGATCATGTCGCCATTGTTCACCGTGGCGATGGTCAGCGTCTGGGCATGGGCCGCGAATCCAACAACCGTCAGGGCAGTCGCACCAAGCAGGGCGCGTTTTGCAAAGTTCATTTTTTCCTCCCGTTGGCAAATGCCATCTCCATGGGCAAATGCTCATACATGGCCATGCAAAAGTCAATGGAAATCCTTGACGCTGGGTAAGCGTGACTATTTCAGAAGAAATTCAGCGGTTTCGGTATCGGTGATCAGACCGTTCAACAGCCCGCCCTTCAGCGCGGCCCGGATCGCCTGATGCTTGGCCTCGCCCCTTGCGGCGGCGATCACCAGCGTTGATTCGCGCGATGGAATGGGGGCCGAGGCCACCCGGTCGGTCAGCTGATTGCGCAAAAGCCGGCCATCGGCGTCAAAGGCCCAGCCCGTAATCTCGCCCACGGCACCGGCCTGACGCAGGGTGCGAATTTCGTCTTCGGTCACGAAACCGTCCAGCACCAGCGGCGCATCATCGCCGACTGGCCCGATGCCCACAAAGGCCACGGCGGCCTGCTGGGTCATCTCGATCACGCGGGCGATGCCGGGTTGGGCGGCCAGCGCCTGCCGTTCCTCGACGCTGCTGGCCACCACTGGCATCAACAGCGGATAGCTGCGCGCGGTAACACGTTCCGACAGTGAAAACAGCACGTTGTAAAAGGCGGTCGAGCCATCTGTGGCAATGTTTCCGGTCAGCGAGACGATGCGATGCTGATCGCAATCCAGCCGCGACATCTGTTCGACCCCGGCCCGCAGCGTCCGGCCGGTGCCAAAGGCTGCGATCAGCGGGCCATCGCGGCGCAGCCAGCTTTCGATACTGTCGGCCAGCGCATTGGCCATGCCCGCGCCGCGCGCGTCCGACGGCACCACCTCGCACCAGGTCAGCCCGACATGGCGGCGCAACCGGGCGGCAAGATCAAGGCAATCGGCAAAGGGGTGGTCGATGCGGACCTTGACCAGACCCATGGCCTGCGCTTGCGCCACCATCCGCTGTGCGGTCTGGCGCGACACGCCCATCTGGGCGGCGATCTCGTCCTGGGTCAGGCCAGCGACGAAGGACAGCCAGGCTGCGCGGGCGATCTGATCCAGCTTACGGCCCTCGACGGTCATGCCCGACAGACTCCTTACGCAATCAACGCGGATCGGCTTAGCAGAGAATGCCCCCGGCGCCTATGCGGTTTGCACGGCCATCCGCCATGATCGCATGAAAAACCCGCGCCATCCGACGAGGACGGCGCGGGTCGGTGATGTCAGGCGATCAGGCGCGCAGGTCGAAGCGATCCGCGTTCATCACCTTGGTCCAGGCGGCCACGAAATCACGCACGAATTTCCCGGCATTGTCGTCCTGGGCATAGACCTCGGCATAGGACCGCAGGATCGAGTTCGAGCCAAAGACCAGATCCAGCCGTGTCGCCGTCCACTTGACCGAACCGGTCTTGCGGTCGCGGATCTCGTAAAGGCCATCGCCGCCGGCTTTCCAGCTGTTCGACATATCGGTCAGGTTGACGAAGAAATCGGTCGTCAATGCGCCTTCGCGATCGGTGAACACGCCGTGTTTGGTGCCGCCGTGATTGGTGCCCATGGCCCGCATCCCGCCGACCAGAACGGTCATTTCGGGGGCGGTCAGGCCCATCAGTTGCGCACGATCCAGCAGCAGTTCCTCGGACGAGACGACATAATCCTTCTTCAGCCAGTTGCGGAAGCCATCGGCCAGCGGTTCCAGCACGTCGAAGGATGCCGCGTCGGTCTGGGCATCGGTGGCGTCGCCACGACCGGGCGCGAAGGGCACCGTCACATCGAAACCGGCGGCCTTGGCGGCCTGTTCGACCCCCAGATTGCCAGCCAACACGATCACATCGGCCAGGCTGGCGCCGCTTTCCTTCGCGATGGGTTCCAGCACCGACAGCACTTTTGCCAGACGCGCCGGCTCGTTGCCTTCCCAGTCCTTCTGCGGGGCCAGCCGGATGCGCGCGCCATTGGCGCCGCCGCGCATGTCCGAGCCGCGATAGGTCCGGGCGCTGTCCCAAGCGGTCGAGACCATGTCGGCCACGCCAAGGCCGGCTGCGGCGATCCTTGCCTTGACGGCGGCCACGTCATAGCCGGTCGCACCAGCGGGAATCGGGTCTTGCCAGACCAGTTCCTCGGCCGGAACATCGGGGCCGACATAGCGGACCTTGGGGCCCATGTCGCGATGGGTCAGCTTGAACCAGGCGCGGGCGAAGGTGTCGGCGAAATAGGCCGGATCGGCCATGAACTTCTGGCAGATCGCGTTATAGATCGGGTCCACCTTCATCGCCATGTCGGCATCGGTCATCATCGGGTTGTGCCGGACCGAGGGGTCGCTGGCATCGACCGGCTTGTCCTCGTCCTTGATGTCGACGGGCTCCCATTGCCAGGCACCGGCCGGGGATTTCCGCAATTCCCATTCATGGCCGAACAGCATGTCGAAAAAGCCCATGTCGAATTTGGTCGGATGGGTCGTCCAGGCGCCCTCCAGACCCGAGGTCACGGCCCGGCTGGCCTTGCCCTGCTGGTCGGGGTTGGCCCAGCCCATGCCCTGCTGGGTCACATCGGCGGCCTCGGGATCGGGGCCAAGCGCATCGGCATTGCCGTTGCCATGGGTCTTGCCGACGGTATGGCCACCTGCCGTCAGGGCGGCGGTTTCCTCGTCATCCATGGCCATGCGCGCAAAGGTCTCGCGCACTTGCGCCGCGGTTTTCAGCGGGTCGGGTTTGCCGTTCACGCCCTGCGGGTTGACATAGATCAGCCCCATCTGCACGGCGGCAAGCGGGTTTTCCATCGTCTCGGGCTTTTCGACATCGCCATAGCGTTCGTCGCTGGGGGCCAGCCATTCCTTTTCTGCGCCCCAATAGACATCCTTTTCCGGGTGCCAGATATCGGCGCGGCCAAAGCCGAAGCCAAACGTCTTCAGCCCCATGTTTTCATAGGCGATGGTGCCGGCCAGCACGATCAGGTCGGCCCAGCTGATCTTGTTGCCGTATTTCTTCTTCAGCGGCCACAGCAGGCGGCGTGCCTTGTCCAGGCTGGCATTGTCGGGCCAGCTGTTCAGCGGGGCGAAACGCTGGTTGCCGGTGCCGCCGCCGCCACGGCCATCGGCCAGGCGATAGGATCCCGCCGCGTGCCAGGACAGGCGGATCATCAGCCCGCCATAATGGCCCCAATCGGCCGGCCACCAGTCCTGGCTTTCGGTCATCAGCGCGTGCATGTCCTTCTTCAGCGCCTCGAAATCCAGCGATTTGACCTCTTGGCGGTAGTCGAAACCCTCGCCCATCGGGTCGGTCTTGCTGTCGTGCTGGCTGAGAATGTCCAGATTCAGCGACTTGGGCCACCAATCCGTGACCGTGTTGCCGGTCTCGGTCAGCGCGCCGTGCATGACCGGGCATTTGCCACCGGTGTTCACGTCGTTTCCGTCCATCTTTGCTCTCCGATATCGTCGTGTTGAAACGGCTTGTCGGGGCAGCCCCTTCCCGGCCGGCGGTCTGGCAATTCCGCCGGTATGAGGACAGGTCAAACCCCGTGATGCCGACAGTCTGCACCAAACCCATCATTATTAGAATTTGTATTTTCTTATCTGTATGATAATTGCAGGTTATGAATCGCCTGACCCTTCGCCACCTTCGCTATTTCGAGGCGCTTGCCCGTTGGGGCCATTTCGGCCGCGCGGCGGACAGCCTTGCGATCTCGCAGCCGGCGCTGTCGGTCCAGATGAAAGAGCTGGAGGATATTCTGGGCGCGCCGCTGATCGAACGCGGCGCGCGGCAGATCAGCCTGACCAGCCTGGGCGAGGCTTTTGCCGTACGCAGCCGGTCGGTGTTGCAATCGGTCGATGAACTGGCCGAACTTGCCCGCGCCGCCGATGGTCCCCTGACGGGGCGGTTGCGATTGGGGGTGATTCCGACCATCGCGCCCTATTTGCTGCCCGCCGTCATTCAGGCGCTGTCGGCCAGCCACCCACAGCTGGAGCTGCACCCGCGCGAGGCGGTGACGCGCAAGCTAATCGGGGATCTGGTCGAAGGGCGGCTGGACACGGCGATTGTCGCGTTACCGATTTCGGAACCGGCCCTGCATGAAGAACCGCTGTTTCACGAGGATTTCGTGCTGGTCCGCCCCGCCGCCGATGCCGGCAAGCCGGTTCCACGCCCCGAGATCCTGTCGGAAATGCGCCTGCTGCTGCTGGAAGAGGGGCATTGCTTCCGCGATCAGGCTTTGGCGTTTTGCAGCCGGTCCTCGGCCATGCCCCGCGATCTGATGGAGGGCAGCTCGCTGTCGACGCTGGTGCAGATGGTGGGTGCGGGGATCGGTGTGACGCTGATCCCGGAAATGGCCTTGCCGCTGGAAACCGGGAATGCGCCGGTCTGCACAGCGCAACTGCCGCAGCCCCGTCCGTCGCGCAGCGTGGGCATGGTCTGGCGCAAGACCTCGCCGCTTTCGGGCCAGATGCGGCAATTGGCGGGGCTGGTGCGTCAGGTCGGGCGCCGGCCGGAACGCGCCGCCTGACGGGAACGCGGGGCGCATGCGGGTCAAAGCCCCTTGCGCCGCATTCCGCCGCCTTGCCTCAAGGTGATCGCTCGATGATCCGCGCGATCCGCGTGGGCGGCGCCAAAAGGATTCTGCCTGTCGCATTAAGAAGAAACGCCCCTGCCTGGGCAAGTTCGCCAAAAGCGCCGACCTGTGCCGCATGCGAATAGCGGGCCGCAAAGACAACGAAGCGGTCGTGATTCAGGGCATTGATCGAGGGTAGCGACGTGATGTCGATGATCCTGACGCCGTCCCGTTCAGCCATAGCCTTGATCTGCGGGTCATCGGCGCTGGCCAGGCCGAGCCGTGGCTTGCCCCCGGCAAGCCGGCTTGACACGGCAAGCGCACGGTCGTCCCTGGAAACAAGAACCGTTATCGGTGGTGACAGCCGGCCGACGGCCGCGACCTGATTGCGAAAGACATCAATGTCGATATCCGGCGCCGCCAGCCCGATCTGAAGGCGGTTAACGACGTCGTCGCGGCCTTGAAGGCGAAGTTGGCGAACGGCCTCCATGACCAGCCATGCACCCATGCTGTGCCCGACGAGGGTAATGTTGCCTTTTGCGTGCGACCGGCTCAACATGGTCAGCAGTTCAACCAGATCGTCGCGTGCATAGGTCGCCGAATCCCGGTCGGCGACATAGCCCCGGAAATCGCCCTGCGATGGCCATGAAAACAGGATTGGGACGGCCTGTCTGTCGGTTTCGGCGCTTAACTGGGCAAGCCGGAACACGGCTTCCTGATAGCTTGTATTATAGCCGTGGACAAAGACGCCGATGGTTTTGTCCGTGGCATCCGCCTGCCCGATGGCTTGCACGAAATCAGAGCGGTTCAACGCGTGCCGCCCCGTGGTGACAAAAACCTTCGACGGATCCCTGTATCTGGCGATAGAGCCGTTCGCCTGCGCTGCTGCTTCTGCCGATGACAGCTGCCGTATTGTGAATCGTTCATAGCGCAGCGTGCCGCGATCACCGCCAAATACGGGCGGCGTTGCGTCCGTCTGCGCGCGATCGGTAGCCGCCAGAATGGTGATGTCACTGGCCTCTCTGGCCATCCCGGCCTGCGGCTGAAGCGTCTGAGGCTCGGGTCTTGATGCGCAGCCCGCAAGCATGACTGTCAGGACCAGAGCGATGGTCAGGCCGCGCCGTTCGGAACGGGAAGCAGAGCCCGCCAAACTATCCCGGCTTGACGATCGGTGCCTTGGGCTGGTCGAAAAACTGGTCCTCAAGGGCATTCCTCACGCTAGGCGGGGTACAATAGCCCAAAGACGATCGGGTTCAATTTCGGATTCTCATCTGATGACGACGGCGGGCAGAAACCCGCGGAAATGCCATTGGCACCATGGCTGCGCGTCTCGTACCGGTGATGGGCGCCAGCAAACAAAAAACGCCGCCAGAGTTTCCCCTGACGGCGTTGGTCTTGCGGCTTGTCGCCTGCCGGATCAGATGGATTCGTCGATCCAGCTTTTCAGCGCGGCCTTGGGCGCGGCGCCCATGCGGGTCGAGATGACCTCGCCATTCTTGAACATGAACAGCGCGGGAATGCCGCGCACGCCCAGTCCGGCGGCGGTGTCGGGGTTTTCGTCGACATTGATCTTCACGATCTTCACCTTGCCGGCATATTCGTCCGACAGTTCCTCCAAAGCGGGGCCGATCTGCTTGCAGGGGCCGCACCATTCCGCCCAGAAATCGACCAGAACGGGGGTATCGGCATTGCGGACCTCGGCGTCGAACTGCGCGTCGGTGACGGGGCTGGTTGCCATGATGATCTTCCTTCAGATGGGATGCCGGCAGGGCCGGAACGAAAGCTTCAGACTGACAGCTAGGGGCGCAAGGCCTGCGGGTCAAGGGCAGCGCGCGCCTGATCCAGAACCGCATCGGGCAGGTCCATCAGGCTGCGGCTGGCGGTCCACAGCACCGCCGCGGCAACCCGCCGGCCCGGATAGATCAGCCGCAGCGCGTCGCGATAGGCGGCCATCTGCCGCAGGATTCCGGCAGGAACGGCGTCCGGCGTGGCCGGCACGTCGCTGTTGGATTTATAGTCGACCGCCAGCACCCGGTCAGGCCCGATGATCAGCCGGTCAACCGTGCCATGCAGCGGGCCGACCCAATCCAGCGATGCGGTCAGGTCGATCTCGGCCAGAACCGTGTCGCCCGGTTCCGGTGCCATCACCTGCGCCAGATCGGGCGCGGTAATGACCGCGCCGGCCTCGGCCAGCAGGTCGGCCAGTTCATCGGCGCCGGGCAAACCGCCCTCGGCGCCGGACAGCGCCGTGCGGGCCAGCGCAGGCCAGTCGGCCGGGTCCGAGCCGGGCAGATGTTCCAGCAGCAGATGCAGCCGCGTGCCGCGCAGCATGGCGGCCTGCGGATCGGCATCCTCGACAGGCGCGCCGGCGACGACCTTTGCCCCGCCAAGCGCGGTCGCTGCGATGGGCTGGGCCGGGTGTGGCGGGCGCTGAGGCCGGATTCGCACCCAATCGGGCAGAGCGGTCGGCCCCGCCCCCGCGCGGTTTGTCGCAGGTCCATCCAGCGGCTGCCCATCGGGCCAGTCGCCGAAATCAAATCGGGTCGCCGTGCCGATGCCCTCGATCGGGACCGTCCGGCTGTCCAGCCCGGCCCGGCCGGCCCCTTCCGCGATCAGCGCATGCCAGCTGTCCATTCCCGCCCCGGTTTCGCCGGCCGCCGCCACGATCAGCCAGCTTTCGGCCCGCGTGATGCCGACATAAAGCAGCCTGCGCCGTTCCTCTTCCAGCCGCGCCTGTTCGTCGGAAACCGCGTCTTCGATTGCCGCAGGACGCTGACCCTTGCTGCCGCGCCAGACCACCGGGCCATCGGGCAAAGCGATGGTCTGCGGCGCCGGCGACGCCTTGGGCTTCGCGGTGTCGGGCAGGATCACCACCGGGCTTTCCAGCCCCTTGGCACCATGAACCGTCATCACCCGGATCAGGTCCTCGTCACCGCTGCCGACCTGACGGCGCACCTCGATATCGTCGCCCGAAAGCCAGACCAGAAACCCCGTCAGGCTTGGCGTTTCGACGCCTTCATAGGACAGCGCCTGCGACAGCAGTTCGGCGATTCCGTCCTCGGCCTCTTGTCCCAGCCTTGCCAGCAGCCGGTCGCGCCCGCCATGCCGGATCAGCAGGCGCGAGATCAGGTCATAGGGCCGAAGATAGCCCGATAGGTTCATCAGGTCGGTCAGAATGGCCACGGCATCGGCATGGTCGGATTGGCGAAGCCTTTCCCACAGAAATTCGCGTTTGCGCCTGCCATGGGCCAGCCGGAACAGCGCATCCTCGTCCAGCCCGAACAGGGGCGAGCGCAAGGCAGCGGCCAGCGACAGATCATCCTCGGGCGTATCGACGCAGGCCAGCACCGCGCGAATGTCACGCACGGCCAGCTCGGCGGCCAGTTTCAGCCGGTCGGCGCCGGCGATGGGCAGGCCGGCGGATTTGCAGGCGCGGATGATTTCGTCGAACAGCGCGCTGCGCCTTTGCACAAGGATCAGCACATCGCCAAAGCGCAGCGGCCTGACGCGGCCTTCGCGGATGTCATGGAAGGGTGTGCCATGGATCGCCGCGATCTGGGCGGCCACGGCATTGGCCAGCAATGTCTGGGCCGAGGGCGGCACCGGCCGGTCCTGCGGCACCCACCATTCCCCCGGTTCGGCCGGTTCGGGCGCGGCGACCGGCGGCCAGATGTCGATGCGGCCGGGCAGGGCCTGATGAAAGGCGATATGGTGCGCGTCACCGCCCCGTTCCAGCGCGGTTTCGCCCTGAAACACCGCGTCGACGAGCCGCAGGATCGCGGGGGACGAGCGGAAGGAATGCAGCAACTCGCGCCGCGCCATCGGCGCCTGAGCCTGCGCAAAGTCGCGGTCGAACTGGTCGCGCATCGCCTCGAAAACGGCGGTATCGGCGCCCTGGAAGGAATAGATCGACTGTTTCGGATCGCCCACCACGAACAGCGTCCGATCGCGCGGGACCGCGCCGCTGCCGCTGGTGAATTCGTCGGTAAGCCGCTCGATCACGCGCCATTGTTCAGGGCTGGTATCCTGTGCCTCGTCCACAAGAATATGGTCGATGCCGCCATCCAGCCGCCACAGCACCCATTGCGCCATGCTGGATTCCGACAGCAACCCGGCGGCGCGGCGGATCAGATCGTCGAAATCCAGCCAGCCATGGTCCAGCTTGCGCGCCTCGTATCGGTGGGTGAACTGATGCGCAAAACGGTGCAGGGTCAGGCTGCGTTTTGCAGCGGCAAGGGCGAGCAATGTGGTGTGGGCGTCCTGAACGCGCAGCATCAGGTCGTCCAGATCGGGCATGAGACCGGCAGAAGGCCCGTTGCGCAATCCCTTTGTCGGAAACGTCCCGATCTTGGCTGTAAAGGGCTCTTTCGCGTCTTTTCCGGTCAGCAGGACATCGACAAGAATGGACAGCTCGACCGGACCGGGGGCGGACCAGTCGCCGCGCTTCAACCTGGTGGCGGCGCGCTGATCGTTTGTGCCGCTTTGGGCAAGCTGGGGTATCAGCGCGCCGAAAAGGTCACGTTCGCCCCCGTCAAAGACCTGCGCCAGCAACGCATCCTCGGTCTGCGCCGCTGCCAGCCCATGCGAGGCCCAAAGCGCCGCCTGATCGGGCGGCTTGGTATGGGCGGCAGCCGACAGGCCGGCAAGAAAACGGTTCAACTCGTGCCCGCTGTGCAGCGCGGTCAGGTCGTCGATGGCCGGGTCGCCGGCCTCGGCCATTTCCTCGATGATTTCGGCGCGCAGCACCGATGCGCTGCGTTCGTCCAACTCGGCAAAGCCAAGCGGCACGCCGGCTTCCAGCGGAAAGCGGCGCAGCAAGGCGGCGCAGAAGCTGTGGATCGTCTGCACCTTCAGCCCGCCCGGCGTTTCGATCGCCAGGGCGAACAGCCGGCGGGCCTCGGTCAGGTCGGCGGTGCCGGCCTCGCCCAATGCGGCCAGCGCGGCCCGCAGATCGGATTCAGGCAGCATCGCCCATTCGCCAAGACGGCGCAGCAGGCGGTTCTGCATCTCGGTCGCGGCGGCCTTGGTATAGGTCAGGCACAGGATGCGTTCAGGCGGCGTGCCCCGAAGCAGCAGCCGCGCCACGCGGTCGGTCAGCACCCGCGTCTTGCCCGAACCCGCATTGGCCGTCAGCCAGGTCGAGGCCAAGGGGTCGGCTGCCGCGACCTGATTTCGGGTCGCGTCGTTCATGGGCCGGTCAGTCATCGCCGCCAACCTTTTCAGGGGCGGTCGGGTCAGACAGCGTCCATTCCCCGAACCGTGCCAGATGTTCGTAATCGCCGGTAAAGCGTTTCTCGTCCGCATCCCGCAGCGCGGCAAAGCCCGTCTGACCCGACAGATAGGCCCGCACCAGCGCGACGAAGCGATCCCAGAACTCGCCTTGCAGATCATCGGGCAGTTTGCGGGCGCTGGTTTTCCCCTCACCACCCAGCTGGATATAGCTGATCCCGGCAACCTCGGTCGGGCCGATCTGGTCAAAGGCCCCGTTCGCCACCATCACCGCCTCTAGCAGCAGCTGTTTCTCGTGCGTCTCGATCTTGCTGTCGGTCGGAGGCGTGCCGGATTTGTAGTCATAGACCTGCGCCCGCCCGTCATGCAGCAGGTCGATGCGGTCGGGTTTGGCGGTCAGGGTCAGGCCGGTATCGGCCACGGAAATGCGGTGCTTGGTCTCGATCACCGCCGGGCTGCCTTGGGCCAGCCGCGCCAGTTCATCGGCGACAAGCCGATCGGCGATGGCGGCGATGCGGGCCAGCCAGAAGGCGCGGGCCGAGGGCCATGGCACCTGTTCATCCAGCACCGCGCGGGTGATGGTCAGAAGCCGTTCCTTCAGCGCCTCGGGCAGCATGTCGGGATCGGGCCGCGATTCCAGCAGGCGCTGCACGATATCATGCAAGGCAATGCCGCGCAGCCGGGCGTCAGGCTCGGGTCGCAACGGGTCCAGAGCGCGAAGGCCCAGCACCCGCCGCGCATAGATTGCATAGGGGTCGCGGATCAGGGTCGCGACATCGGTGGCCGACAGTTCCGTCAGCGCCGGTGCGGGCGGGATCGGCGCGGGCCGGGCCGCGGGGTCGGTGCGGGCCTCGGGACGGGCTAGCGCGGCGGCCATCTCAAGCCAGCCATCGCCGCGCGCGCGCATTGCAGCCAGCGCGGTTTTGCCGCCCTGATCGGGCAGCCCTTCCAAAAGGTTGGTCAGCCGGTTCAGCCAGCGCGAGGGGATGGTTTCGGCCGTATCATCGCGCCGGGCGCGGGTCAGGATCACCCGGTCGGCACCCATGCCTTGCTGGAAGTCATGCGCCGCCAGCCCGATGCGGCGTTCGGGCAGGGTCAGCCCCGCATCCAGCCGCATTTGCCGCGACAGCCAGGGATCGGGGTCCAGCGCGCCGGGCCAGCCGCCCTCGTTCAACCCGGCCAGAATGACGCTGCCAAAGGCGTTGGTCCGGGCCTCTCGTGGACCGCGAAAGCGGATCAGAGGATGCGCGGCGGGGTCTGCGCGAACGGCCAGCGTCCGCATTTCGGTCAGCAGCAGATCGGCGAAATCGCCGGGCCGCATGGGCGGACCTTCTGGCGCGTGTTCGGCCAGATGCGCCATCAGCGCCCGCGCCTGCTTGCCATCATCGCCCGACCACAGCCGCGACTGGCCGACATCGCCATCCGGGCCGGCGGCCAGGGCCTCGGCCAGGGCCAGATGATCCTTTACCCGGTCGGTCAGCGGGCGGGCGCGTCGATCATCGGCCAGTGCACCGATCCGGTCCAGCATTCCGCCCAGCCATTCGGCCCAGACCTTCTGGATCTCGTCCCCGCGCGCGGCCCAATCGCGCAAGGCATCGCCGCCCGGAAAGACCGGCCCATAGCGCCGCAGCTTCAGTTCCAGATCGCGGGTCAGGCGCAGCAGATCGTTGCGCCCCAGCTTTTCCGACCCGGTCGCGGTGACAGGATGTTTCAGCAGTGCCAGCAGCGCGTCGATGGTCAGCGGCTGGCCGAACAGCGCCGCCACCTGCCGCAGAAACAGCCCCGGCGGCGTCAGCGGCAAGGGCAGGCCGGCGCTGTCATCGGGAACCAGATGCCAGCGGTCCAGCGCCGCACGGACCCGCCGGTTCAGCCCGCCATCGCCGGTGATCAGCGTTACGGGCTGGCCATCCTCGATGATCTGGCGGATCAACAGGGCGATGGCTTCAGCCTCGGCCCCAGGCGTGTCGGCCTCGATCAGGGTCAGCGCCTGCGTTGCCGGGCCAAGATCGCCAAGCAAGGGGCCATCCGCGATCCATTGGTCGGTGACGGGCGCGGGCCGCAGCGCCAGCGACATCAGCGCATTGCGCGCGGGCGAAGGGGCGGGGGTATCGGTCCAGCGGTGGGGATAGCCCGCCTTGCGGATCAGCGGTGCGAAACGGGCCTGCGGGTGATCCTCGGCCTTTTCGTCCAGCCCGTCCCAGATCGCAGGGGGCTGGTCGAAATCGAAACCGGGCAGCACCACGGCGCCATTGGGCAGCGCAGCCACCGCCTGCATGAACAGCCGCGTGGCCCCGTGCGATCCGGTCGATCCCGCCACGATCACCGGCGCATCGGGCAGATCGAGCCCCTCGGCCCAGCCCAGCACGGCGGTCTCGGCCTGGGCGCGCTGGCGCGCCGGGCGGTCAACCGGGGGACCGTCCAGATAGAAATCAGCTGCGATCTTCAGGAAATCCAGCGCGTTCTGCCAGTGCCGCGCATGCTCTCCGGGGTCGATCCGGGCAAGGGCGGCGGCATCGCGGCCCTCGGTCTGCATCTCGGTCATCAACTCGGACAGCGATTGCGCCAGATCGGGGATGGAATAGCCCGCGCCCAGATCGGGCCGCCCGTCCAGCAGCCCCGCGACCAGCCGGCCCAGTTGCAGCCTGCGCGCCAAAGGTGCGGCCAGCGGCCCAAGCCCCGCCGCCGCCCCGGCACCCAGATCGGTCACCACCCGCAGGCGCGGCAAAAGCAGCGGCCCGCGCGCGTCAAAGGCGGCTTTCAGCGCCGTCAGCGTGCGGCCGGAATTGGCATAGATGGTGATGCGGGCCAAAGCCTCGGGCGGTTGGCCGGACATTCGGTCCAGCAGGCCGGCGACAAATTCGCGCGCGAAATCAACGCCCGGAGCCAGCGCGAACAGGCCCGGTTGCCAGTCAGTTGCCATGCACCATCGCCTCGGCCAGGGGGATGGTTTCGGGGCGTCCGACATCGCACCATTGGCCGGGCCAGATCAGCCCATGGGCACGACCTTCGGTAATCAACTGATCCCAAAGGATGTTCAGCGAAAACACCGGCTGGTCGATCCCGGCCAACCGATCAGGGTTCAGCATATGCGCGCCGGCATAGACCAGATCGCCCTTGCGGCTGATGCGGCCGGCGCCGTCGATGCTGAAATCCCCGCCGCCCATGCGCCCGCGCGTCTGGGCCAGGGGCACCAGCACCAGCAGCGCATCCATCCGCTCGCCATCCCAAGCGGCACGCAGGGCGGCGATGGGGTTCGGACCGTGCCAGATCACGTCCGGGTTCAGGGTCGCGACCGGGCCTTGCCCCAGCAGAGGCAGCGCGCGGCGCAACCCGCCGCCGGTTTCAAGGATCAGCTCGGCTTCGTCGCTGATTGCCACGTCCTGCCCGGCCAGATGGTCGGCGATCATGCCGCCCATGTAATGTGTGTTCACCACCACCGGCCCGGCCCCGCCTTCGCGCGCCATGATCAGCGCCCGGTCCAGCAGCGTCTGGCCGCCCACCGTGATCAGCGGCTTGGGGCGGTCATTGGTCAGGGGCCGCATTCGCGTGCCCAGACCGGCCGCGAACAGCATCAGCGGGGTCAGCGGGCGGGTGTCTGGCATCGGGCGGCAATCCTGTCGGTGATGTCTGGCGTGGGCGCGGGCAGATCGTTCACGATTACCGCCAAGGGCGCAAGGGCCGGATGCGCAAGGTTGCGCTGCACATAGGACCAGACCCGCGGCATGAAGGCCAGATAGCGCGGCTTTCCGACATGCAGCGCCAGCCGGGTGAAAATCCCCATGATCCGCAGGTTCCGCTGCGCGCCCAGCAGCGCATAGGCGGCGCGGAAGCGATCCGCATCAAGGCCGGTCGCGGCGATATAGCGGTCGATCATCGCGGCCTCGATGGCAGGGTCCACATCGCGGCGGGCATCCTGCAAGGCGGACACCAGATCATAGGCCGGATGCGTCGCCACGGCATCCTGAAAATCCAACAGGCCAAGCACAGCCTCGCCCCGCCAGATCAGGTTCTCGGCATGGAAATCGCGCAACGACAGGACCGGCGGCAGGTCGGCACACAGCCGGGCATGCAGGGCCTCGATCTGTGCCGCGATGGCCAGCGACGGAGCGGGATCGACCCCGACCGCCTGCGGATACCATTCGGCGAACATGCCGACCTGACGCGCCAGTTCCGGGCCGTCCAGCGCGAGGATGCCCAAGGGCGGCTGATGCCGGTGCAGATCGACCAGAAAATCGGTGATCCGCTGATAGATCGGCCGCGCCAGCGCGGGTTCGCGTTCCAGCACCCGCGCGACCAGATCGTCGCCAAGATCGTCCATCAGCAGCAGGCCGTGTGCCGGATCGGCGGCAAACACCTCGGGCGCGGCAAAGCCCCTGTCGCGCAGCCAGCCGGTCATCGCCAGATAGGATGCCATGCTGCCCGGCGGCGGATCGTCCATCAGCACTGCGCTGTCACCGCCATGGATCAGCCGGAAATAGCGCCGCGCCGAGGCATCGCCCGCCAGCAGCCGCACCTGCGCCTCGCCCCAGCCTGCGGCGTGGATGAATTGCGCCCGTTCCACCGCCCTCGCGAGGTCCGGCCAATCCTCGGGCGCGCCATGCAGCGAAATCTGCCGCATCCCCGGATCGGCATCAGGCGCGAGGCGCAGCCACAGCGCGCCGGGCGGTGTCGCCTCGATCCGTTCGGGCCATTCGATCAGGGTGATGGCGTCGGTCAGGGCCTCGTCGAGACCAAGCTCGTCCAGTTCCGACACATCGCCAAGCCGGTAAAGATCGGCATGCCAGATTTCAGTGCCCATCGGGTCGTCATAGGTCTGGACCAGCGTGAAGGTCGGGCTGGGCACATCTTCCGCCGCATCGCCCTGCCGGGCCTGAATGAAGGCGCGGGCGAAATGGGTCTTGCCCGCGCCAACGGGTCCGTCCAGCAGGAATGTCTGGCCGGGCCGGGCGCTGGCGGCCAGCATCCGGGCAAGGGCCGCGGTCATCGCCTCGTCGGCGGTCAGGGTGGCAAGCGTTTGCATCGGGACGGTTCTAGCCGCTGGCGCAGGCCAAGGGAACTGCGCGCGGGAATGTCAGATGTTGTCACCCGAAATGTTGCTATGCTGCACACCGATTCAACAACGGATGACCCCATGCGCCTGACCGTTCTTGCCCTTGCCCTGTTGCTGGCCAGCCCGGCCCTTGCCACGCAGGAATACATCCTGCCGACGCTGTTCGACGTGACCGATGTGGCTGCGGATGACGTGCTGAACATCCGGGCCGAGCCAAGCGCCAGCGCCGCGATCATCGGGCAATTCGTTCCCGATCAGACCGGAATTGAGGTGATCGAGGAACGGGATGGCTGGGGCCGGGTGAACAGCGGCGAAGGCTCGGGTTGGGTGTCGATGCGGTATCTGAGCTATCGCACCGATGTGTGGCAGGCCGGGATGCTGCCCGCCAGTTTCGCCTGCGCCGGGACCGAGCCGTTCTGGGGCCTGTCGGTCCAGCAAAGCCGGGCGATCCTGGGTGGCCCCGATATGGACGAGACGCCACGCCGGATTTCCGCGGTACTGGGCGGGGATATCTTTCGCGACCCCTCGCGCGCGATCCTGGCCGAAGGGCTGACGGCCAGTGTGGTGCCGCAGATCTGTTCTGATGGCATGTCGGACCGGTTGTTCGGGCTGCGGGCCAGCGTGATCCTGCACGGCGATCAGCCGCGCCTGTTGCAGGGGTGCTGCTCGGTTCAGCCCTGATCCAGCGCCGCGCGCAACTGCGCCGCCACCTGTGCCATCCGCTCGGGTGGCAATTGCGGTGGCGCGGAAAAGCCATCCGGCCCGTCGGCCAGATAGGCTTGCGAGGTGATGTCATGGATGCCGTGCATCGGCACGACATGGGCATGGGCGTGGGGCACATGGATGCCGGTATAGACCATGCCCACACGCGGCACGCCGTAAAGCAGCTTCATGGCGCGGGCCAGCGCCTGCGCGCAGGTGGTGATGCGGGTGGCAAGATCGGGGGGCAGATCCTCGAACCAGACGTGATGCGCCCTGGGGATGACCAGCGCATGACCTTCCCGCACCGGATGCAGGTCCAGAAAGGCGATGATCGCCTCATCCTCATGAAGCTTGTGCGCCGGTAACTCGCCGGCTGCGATCCGGCAAAAGAGGCAAGCGTCCGCCATGCAGTCCCCCTTCAGTCCAGCCCGAGCACATCGGCCATGTCATATTCGCCCGGTCCCTTGTCCTGCCCCCACAGTGCGGCGCGCAGCGCGCCACGGGCAAAGATGGCGCGGTCGTTGGCCAGATGGCGCAGCACGACGCGCTCGCCATCCGCGGCGAAGATGACGTCATGTTCGCCCACCACATCGCCGCCGCGAATGGCTGAAAAACCGATGCTGCCGCGTTCGCGCGCGCCGGTGATGCCTTCGCGGGCAGGGGTGCGCAGGTCGGCCAGCGTTTCGCCGCGCCCTTCGGCGGCGGCCTCGCCCAGCATCAACGCGGTGCCGGATGGCGCATCGACCTTGTGGCGGTGATGGGCCTCGACCACCTCGATATCCCAATCCTCGCCAAGCGCGGCGGCGACCTTGCGGGTCAGGCCGACCAGCAGGTTGACGCCAAGGCTCATGTTGCCCGCACGGATGATCGGGGCGTGGCGGGCGGCGGCGGCGATATATGTCAGGTCCTCATCCGACAGGCCGGTGGTGCCGATCACATGCACGGCGCGGGCCTGTGCGGTCAGTTCGGCATAGGCAACGGTCGCGGCGGGGGTGGTAAAGTCGATCAGCGCCTGCGCCCCGGCAATCGCCTCGATCGCGTCATCGGTGACGGTCACGCCAAGGGGCGCGCCGCCCATGGCCACGCCCACATCCTGCCCGATCCACGGCCCGCCCGCCCGGTCCACCGCCCCGACCAGCCGCGCCTGATCGCTGGCCGTGATCAGCCGGATCAGCATCTGCCCCATGCGCCCCGAGGCGCCTGCGACCACGATTCCCGGTTTGTCCATGCGTCACCCCCTTGTTACGCCCGTGCTTATCCCGTTGCGGCACGCCCCGCGACCCCTTACATCGGACGGATGGCACAGAAACACCACACCCACGGTTCCGGTCCCTCGCAGCGACAGTTGCGCGTGGGCGAACTGATCCGCCGCACCCTGTCCGACGTGCTGATGCGCGCGGATGTGCATGATCCGGATCTGAACCGCCACTCGATCACCGTGTCCGAGGTCAAGGCCTCGCCCGACCTCAAGGTCGCCACGGCCTATGTCCTGCCGCTTGGCGGGCGCGATGCGCAAGACGCGCTGGTCGCGCTGCGCCGCAACGCACCCGAACTGCGCCACCATATCGCCAAGGCGATGACGCTGAAATACGCGCCGCAGCTGCGCTTCGTGCTGGACGAGACCTTTGACCGCATGGATGACACACGCCGCATGTTCGCCGACGAGCGCGTGCGCCGCGATGTGGAACATCACGACGAGGATGACGACGATTCCGAAGGAAACTAACCGCTGGCAGCGGCTTGGGCTGGCGGCGGGTTTTCTGCTGGCCTTTGTGATCCCCGCATCGGCCGAGGGCTGCGGCAAGCTGGCCCATGACGGGCAAAGCTATGTCATCTGCGAGGTGCAGGCACCCGAGGAACCGCGCCTGCGCCTGTGGCAGGATGATGCCGAGGGTGCCCCGCTGAGGAATTTCAACGCCGTGCGGCGGATGCTGGCCGGTGGTGAAAGCCTGCGTTTCGCCATGAATGCAGGGATGTTCCACGCCGATTACAGCCCCGTCGGGCTGCTGGTGATCGAGGGCGACGAGCGCCACGGCATCGTCACGGCGGGCGGAGGCGGTAACTTCGGCATGCTGCCCAATGGCGTCTTTTGCACCGGCGGCGCGCGACCCTTTCAGGTGATCGAAAGCCGTGCCTTTGCGGCGGCCCGGCCTGATTGCCGGCTGGCCACCCAATCGGGGCCGATGCTGGTGATCGACGGCGAATTGCATCCGCGTTTTCTGGTCGACAGCGACAGCCGCTATATCCGCAATGGTGTCGGTGTGTCGCCCGATGGCCAGACCGCCTATTTCGCCATTTCCGACAAACCGGTTACCTTCCACGAATTCGGGCGGCTGTTCCGCGACGGGCTGGGTGTGCGCGACGCGCTGTATTTCGACGGCTCGATCAGCCGGCTTTACGCACCGGGCCTGAACCGCGCCGATTTCGGGCGCAGCCTTGGCCCGATGATCGGGCTGGTTGACGGCGGCTAGGCGCAGGGCTATCTCGCGCGCTTTCCAAAGGGGCAAGGCATGGCACGCAAGAAGGGTCGCGACATCAATGGCTGGCTGGTGGTGGACAAGCCCGCCGGCGTGACCTCGACTTCGGTTGTGGCCAAGGTGCGCTGGGCGCTGGATGCGAAAAAGGCCGGCCATGCCGGCACGCTGGACCCCGATGCGACCGGCGTGCTGGCGGTTGCACTGGGCGAGGCCACAAAGACCGTGCCCTATATCACCGACGCGCTGAAGGCCTATGACTTCACCGTCAACTGGGGCGCAGAGACCGCGACCGACGATGCCAGTGGCGATGTGGTGCGTCGCAGCGATGCCCGCCCGGATGCCGATGCCATCCGCGCGGCCCTGCCCGGTTTCACGGGCGAGATCATGCAGGTCCCCCCGGCCTTCTCGGCGGTCAAGGTCGATGGCGAACGCGCCTATGACCTCGCGCGCGAGGGCGAGGCGGTGGAACTGGCAGCCCGTCCTCTGTGGGTCGAGGAATTGACCCTGACCGAAACCACGCCAGACACCGCCCGGCTGTTGATGGTCTGCGGCAAGGGCGGCTATGTGCGCTCGATCGCGCGCGATCTGGGTCGGGAACTGGGTTGTCTTGGCCATGTCGCGCATCTGCGGCGGATCTGGTCGGGGCCGTTTGACGCCGAAAAGGGCGTGGCTTTCGACCGCATCGACCGCGAGGCGCAGGACTGGCTGGAAAGCCAGTTGATGCCGCTGGAAATTGCGCTGGAGGACATGCCGGCCCTGCGCGCCACGGCCGAGGGCGCGGTGCGCATCCGCAACGGCAATCCGGGGCAGGTGACCGGCACCGCAGAATTTGGCGAGACGGTCTGGGTGGGCGATGCCGACGGGCCGCTGTGCATCGGGCGCTATATGGGTGGTCAGGTTCACCCTGACCGCGTGTTCAACCTGCGCTGAAGCGTCGGGCGCCCTGAAAGGGGCCTTCGCCTGCGGCTTCGATCCGGGCCTTGGCGGCCTCGATTCCCTCGATGGTGACGGCCATGGTATGCGCATTGGCGTGGATCATGCGGTCCGCGTCGATGACCATCGCCACATGGCGCGGCCAGAACAGCAGATCGCCGGGTTGCGGTGCGCCCTCGACCGGCTTGCCGGCCTTGCGTTGCAGGTCGGTATCGCCGGGGCAGGCGATGCCGCAGGCGGCCAGCGCGCATTGCACAAGGCCTGAACAGTCGATGCCCCAATCGCTGTTGCCGCCCCACAGATAGGGCGTGCCCAAAAGGCGCAGCGCCACCGCCACCGGGTCGGTTTCGTCCCGGTCGGTGATGTGCTGGACAGGAACATAGCCGCCTGTGGCGAGGCGGGCGAATTTGCCCTCGAACCCCTCGACGGCCAGCCGGGCGCCGATGGACAGGGCGAAATACTGATGCGTCTTCATGTCGGGGGCGGGGTAAAGATGCGTCGCTGCTGCGCTGACGCGATGGGTCAGGGGCGGCAGCTGGTCAGACAGCGCGGCCCCCGTGGTCCAGCCGCAATAACCATCGGCGGCGGCTTGCACAAAAAACCAGCCATCTGGGCCTTCCTCGTCGATCACGGTGACATCGGCACCGAAATTCAGCTGCCGGTCGCGCGCCCCGGCGGGCGTGCGGCACAGTTCCGCCAAGGGCACGGCCACGCGCATCGGCACGCCGTCCGTATAGGCGGGCCGGTCCAGAACACCGTGCAGCGAGGACAGCGCAATGCGGTCGGTGGCGGGGGTCAGGCGTGGATCGCCGTTCATGCCAGCACCTGTGGCAGGGCGGCCAGCAGCGCTCGCGCGCCCTGTCCTGTGCCGCCTTTCGTCCGGCCCGGCGCGGGTTTCGGCGCCCAGCCATAGATATCCAGATGAACATAGCGCCCCGCGCCTTCGGCAAAGCGGCGCAGGAACAGGGCGGCAGTGATGGATCCGGCCATGCCGCCGCCCGGCGCATTGTCCAGATCGGCGATATCGGGTTCGATCAGCGGCTCGTAAGGATCCCAGAAAGGCATTCGCCACAGGGGATCGGCGACCGCCATCGCCGCCGATTGCAGCGCCGTCGCGGTGGCGTCGTCGTCGCAATAGAAGGGCGGGATATCGGGGCCAAGCGCCACCCGCGCCGCGCCGGTCAGCGTGGCATAGCTGACCAGCAGGTCAGGCTTGCTTTCTGCCGCCAGGGCCAGCGCATCGGCCAGAACCAACCGCCCCTCGGCATCGGTGTTGTTGATCTCGACCGTCAGGCCCTGGCGGCTGGTCAGCACGTCACCGGGCCGGAAGGCATTGCCCGCCACCGAGTTTTCCACCGCCGGGATCAGCACCCGCAGCCGCAGCCGATCGGTCGCGCCAGTCAGCGCCAGCATCTTCACCAGCCCCAGAACCGTCGCCGCGCCGCCCATGTCCTTTTTCATCAGCGCCATGGAAGCGCCGGGTTTCAGGTTCAGTCCGCCGGTGTCGAAACAGACGCCCTTGCCCACCAGAACCAGCGTCGGGCCGTTGTCGCCAAGGGTCATGTCGATCAGCCGCGGCTCTTGTGCGGCGGCCCTGCCGACGGTGTGGATCAGCGGGAAGTTGTCACGCAGCAACGCCTCGCCCGTGGTGACGGTGATCTTTGCGCCGATCTGCCCGGCCAGATCGCGGGCGGCCTGTTCCAGCGCATCGGGGCCCATGTCATTTGCCGGGGTGTTGATCAGGTCGCGGGTCAGAAACTCGCCCGCCGCGATGGCCAGAAGCCGCCCGGCATCGACACCATCAGGCGCCACCAGCCGCGCCTTGGCGCCGCCGCCGGCCTTGTAGCGATCAAAGCGATAACTGGCCAACAGCCAGCCAAGCGCGGTTTCGTCGGCATCCAGCCAATCGGGCAGGTTCATCAGCCGCCAGTCGCCCGCCGGCAACCCGCTGGCCGCGCGGGCCAGAAGGAAACGGTCGCGCTTTGCCCGCGCAGGATCGCCCAGCCCGAACAGTGCCCCGCGCAGCCCGCCATCGGCCGATGGCAGCAGGCAGATCTGGCCGGCATTGCCAATAAAGCCGCTGGCATCGGGCCAACCGCCGGCCTGCGCCGCATCGGGGACCGGATCGCCCTTGGCAACGGTCCACAGCGGCAGGGTCTCGGATGAGGGCGGGGCAAATTCTGGCTGCATGATCGGCCTTCTGGCTGCTGTTGCGCCCGCCAGACTACACCGCCCGCCGCGCCCTGCAAGCCGAACCGCCCCCCTGAACGGGCATCTAGCCGCTGCCGCATTCCCAGATCTCGGTCAGTGAGCGGTTGCCCACCCGCGCCAGCCGCGCCCGAACCGCCATCAGCGAGTTCATGTCGCGCCGTTCGATGCACGAGGCCAGATCGACCGCCACCCCCGCCAATGAGGACAGCCCTACCTGCCAGGCCAGCCGCGACAGCCGCTCGGCCAGGGTGATCGCATCGGCCAGCCGCTGCGTTTCCAGCGCCGTCTCGATATCGGTCAGCAGCACCGCCATCTGTTCCAGCGACAGACCGATGACATTCTGGGCGGCATGTTCGCCCAGCTCGTTCACGATATCGCCGACGCGCCTTGCGTCGACATGAATGGCCTCATCAACGGCCAGTGCAGTTACCTGCGCCATAACAAACCTCCAACAAGCATGTCCCCACACGTTCGGGCAAATTGCCCCGTTTCCCTGAAGATTCCGTTATCGCCGGGCAAAGAAACCGCTCGAATTTTCGACGAATGCCGCCTATCACGTCGCTGGAAACGCATAGAGTTCGAGGCCGACATGAACGTGACACGCCCTCTGCCGAAATATCTGGTGCAGCGATATCATGGCTGGAAGGCCACGGTTTATTCGGAAAACAAGGCCTGGTATCGGCGCCTGGCCGAGGATGGGCAGCGTCCGCGCGCCATGGTGATCTCGTGCTGCGACAGCCGGGTGCATGTCACCAGCATCTTTGGCGCCGATTCGGGCGAGTTCTTCATTCACCGCAACATCGCCAATCTGGTCCCGGCCTATGCCCCCGATGGCGAGCCGCATGGCACCTCGGCGGCGGTGGAATTTGCCGTCACCTCGCTGCGTGTCGCGCATCTGATCGTCATGGGGCACACCCAATGCGGCGGCGTGGCGGGCTGCCATGCGATGTGTTCAGGCCACGCCCCGGAACTGGAGGATAAATCCAGCTTTGTCGGCCGCTGGATGGATATTCTGCGCCCCGGCTATGACCGGATCAAGGACTTGCCCGATGATCAGCAGGTCAGCGCGCTGGAACGCGAGGCGGTGATGGTGTCTATCGACAACCTGATGACCTTTCCCTTCGTCAAGGAAGCGGTCGAAAAGGGCGAACTGACGCTGCACGCGATGGTTCACAACATCGCCGATGGCACGCTGGTTCAGGCCGAGGGGCCGCGCGGAAATTTCGTCGAGGTCTGATCCGGCCTGACCAACAGAAAAGGGCCGCGACCTAAGCCGCGGCCCTGTCGGGCAGCCGGACCCGGACCGGATTCAGAGAAGAAATTCGTCGTAGGTATAGTCGCCCGACGAGATCCCGGCACCGTCGCCGATGACCACGGCGAAATCCGAACGCCCGTCATTGTCGGTATGGCCGTAAAGGATCGTGCTGCCATTGCTGTTTTCCAGCCAGACAGTGCCAGCGGCTTTGCTGGAGGAAAAGACAAAGGCCTGATTGCCCGACAGGTTTTCGTTGGCGTCAATGTCGCGCAGGTCGATCACATCGCCGCCGCGCACGCCCACGCCCTCGAAGGCAATGGCGCCGTCACCGGCGGCTATTGCGTCGATGCCCGAGGCGTCGGAATCGGTCGTCAGGTTGAAGTCAAAGACATCGGCGCCCGGCCCGCCGATCAGCCGGTCAGCGCCCGGCCCGCCGTTCAGCACATCGGACCCGACACCGCCGCGCAGCACGTCATTGCCGATATTGCCGAACAGCCGGTCATGGCCGCTGCCGCCCAGCAGCGCGTCACCGCCCTGCCCGCCATACAGAAAATCCTTGCCGCCGCCGCCATGCAGGATGTCCCGGCCCTTCATGCCGTTGATCGCATCGCCATAGACGGTGCCGTTCACGGTGTCATTGCCATTCGTCGCATAGCCGGGCGTCAGCACCAGCTTATAGGTTCCGGTCGCGTTGTTGCCCTGTTCGCCGACGAGCAGATCGTAATTCGCCGTGCGATTGACCGTAAAGGTCAGCTGTGCGTCGCGATTGACGCCATTGACGATGTCATCGTTGAACAGCAGCGGATTGCCGGCACTGTCCAGCAGCCGCAGGTTCGGGTCCGCCAGCGTGCCGCCGCCTGAATAGGATCCGCTGACCCTGGCCGTATAGGTCAGCCCCTCGATCAGCGTGGTCTGGAAGGAATCGGTATCGCCGCGGTGGTCGATGTTGCTGCGCGTCGTATAGCCTGTATTCAAACGAAATTCTGCCATGCTCACACTCTCGCCACGAGGGGCGCCTGTTCTTGTTTCGATGCCGCCTGACTGGCGGTCCGATGCTGAACGTTCGTCGGCGCCCTTTGTTTCATCACCATTAGTCGAGCAGTTCGTTACCGTCCGGCCAGCGCATGTCCGTGGTCAGCATGATCTCGCGCGTGTCGCCGGCTGCGATGGGCGCCTGCCAATACAGCACGCCAAGACGGCCATCGGGATCGGTCTCGGACGGTTCGGGTTCGGCCGACCAGTCGACGCGCAACTGTTCCTGACGCGAAACCGGGATGCGATCAACGACCCGCAGTGGCCATTCCTCGGCGGTCAGGTTCCGCACGATCAGCGTGGCGGTTTCATGCAGCGTGGTCTGGCGGCGGATCAGGCCGCTTTCGCCCTCGGTTTCCTCGGGCAGGCGCAACTCGGCCTGCAAACCGTCGATCGGGCCAAAGCCAAAGCGCAGATCATCGCCATCGGCGGTCAGATCGACAAAGCTGCGCCCGACCAGTGCCCCATCGGCATAAAGCGTGACCGGGCCGGGCAGGATCGGTTCGCCCGTGGTATTGACCGTCTCGGCCACCAGATAGGCGCGGTCGTCAAAGCGGGGCGCGGCTTCGGCAATGACCTCGGGCGTCAGCGCCTTGTCGTCCAGCGTCAGCCGCAGCGCGTCGACGCCGTCGCGGATGGTCACGGGGCCGTCGTAGTCATAGATGACGGTGACGCCCATGGTCGACATCTTGGCCTCGGCGATGGGCGCGGCCATGGCCGGCGCGCCATGCAGCACGCCGGCCATATCGGCGGACATTTCCATCGTTCGCCGCTGGTTTCTGTCGCGGTCGGGCTGGCCAAAGCGCGGCATCCATGATGGCACCTCGGTCGGCGCGGTTTGCGATTGCGGTCGGGCGGTCGACAGCGTCAGCGCGACATCCGACCAATCCTCGCCGCTGCTTTGCCAGACACTGACGCCGCGCTGCATGGTCAGCGTATCGGCGCTGCGGTCGAGGCGCAGATCATAATCGGGTTGCCAGCCAGCCGAAGGCACAAAACCGGTGATCGAGACCGAAGCCGGCTGATCCGTCGCCTGAACGGTCAGGACCAGGGTTTCCGACTGCGCCTGCTGGACTTGCGCGCGCAGCGCGGCCAGTTCGGCCTGTGCGCGGCCGATGGCATCCAACAACGGCTGGCGATCAGGTTCGCGCATGGCGATCTGATAATCCTGTTCGTCGGCCCGATTCAGCAGATCCTCGATCAACGCGCCCATCTGCTCGACCGTGTCGGGAATCTCGGCGGCAGGCAGGCGGCTGTCGCCCTGCAACAGGTCGCGGGTGATCTGCGCCCGCTGGCGCAGGGCCTCGGCGCGGGTGCGCAGGGCCTGACCAGCACGGTCGAAATCGCGCAAAGCATCCTCGGCCGCGCGCAGCTGGTCGCGGGCGGCCAGAATGGCCGGGCTTTCGGGCGCATGGTCGGGCAGGGCGCGGGCCGATTGCAGCTGGACCGATCCGAGCGTCAGGTTTTCCGCCTGAATGCGCAGCGCCGCGGGATCGGTGCCGACGGGCAGGCCGGGGATAACCAGATCATGTTGGCCGGCAGGCGCGGACAGCTGAAGCGTTCGGGTGACGCTGGCGCCCTGTGGGTACAGGATGACGCTGCTGACGGGCGCCGGCATGTCGATGCGGTCGGCCAGTGCTGCCGTTGCGGGCAGAAGGGCGCAGAAGGTCAGGGAAAAGGTCGTTGGTTTCATGCCGGTATCCACTTGTCACTACGCCGGCAGTTTCAGCGAGCCAGCGCCCCGTGACAAGCGCGCCTGTGGCCGCGCGCCGAGATGTCGCGCGAATGTGTTTCTGAAAGATCCACCATCAGCCAGCGCGGTGCACGACAAGGATTGAGCAATCTGTCCCGCAAAAAAGGCGGCAGAGACAAATCCCCCGCCGCCTTGCAAATCGTGTGTTCCGGCCAGAAACTCAGCGCGATCAGCCCTTTTTCAGCATCCGGTTGCCCAGCAATTCGGCGATCTGAACGGCGTTCAGCGCCGCGCCCTTGCGCAGGTTGTCGGCCACGATCCACAGGTTCAGCCCGTTTTCGATTGTGGAATCCTGCCTGATGCGGCTGACATAGGTGGCAAATTCGCCCACGCTGTCGATGGGCGTGACATAGCCGCCCGGCTCGCGCTTATCCACGACCAGAAGGCCCGGCGCCTCGCGCAGGATGTCGCGGGCTTCGTCCTCGTCCAGAAAATCCTCGAACTCGACATTTACCGCCTCGGAATGGCCGACAAAGACGGGCACCCGCACACAGGTCGCAGTGACCTTGATCCTGGGGTCCATGATCTTCTTGGTCTCGGCCACCATCTTCCATTCCTCGCGGGTGGTGCCGTCTTCCATGAAGCTGTCGATCTGGGGAATGACGTTAAAGGCGATCTGCGCCGGAAAGACCTTTGGCGCGACCTCTTGCCCCGGCACATACATGCCCTTGGTCTGGTTCCACAGCTCGTCCATCCCCTCTTTTCCGGCGCCGCTGACCGATTGATAGGTCGAAACGACGACGCGCTTGATCCGGGCGCGGTCATGCAGCGGCTTCAGTGCCACGACCATCTGCGCGGTCGAGCAGTTGGGGTTGGCGATGATGTTCTTGGCGCGATAGCCCTCGATCGCGTCGGCATTCACCTCGGGCACGATCAGCGGCACGTCGGGGTCATAGCGGTAAAGCGAGCTGTTATCTATCACGGTGCAGCCGGCCTTGGCGGCAAGCGGCGCGTATTTCTTGGTCGCGTCCGAACCGATGGCGAACAGCGCAATGTCCCAGCCTTCGAAATCGAAACCGTCGATATCCTGGCATTTCAGCGTCTTGTCGCCAAAGCTGACTTCGGTGCCGATGGACCGGCGCGATGCCAGCGCGGCGATCTGATCGACCGGAAATTCGCGTTCGGCGAGGATGTTCAGCATTTCGCGGCCCACATTGCCCGTGGCGCCGGCGACGACGACTTTATAGCCCATCAAGGGATTCCTTTTCATGCGGTGCCCGCGCCATTAGCGCAAACAGTCCAAATATGGAAGGCGCGCAGACCTGTCCGCAGGCACCTTCGTCAACGGTTGACCGACATATGGTGCTGGATCAAGCTGGTTTCAGGGTCTGGGGTGGATCCGGGATATGTGAGAAAGGGAATTTCATCATGCGACAGCTTGTACTGGTCGGCGTCTTTGCCGCGCTTGTATCGCCGGCATTCGCCCAGGAGACGCCTGAATTTCTGAACTCTGAGGGCATGCCGCCCGATCTGCCTTTCTCCGAGGCGGTGCGCCTTGGCGATACCGTCTATCTGTCGGGCCAGATCGGCAATCTGCCCGGCACGCTGGATCTGGCCCCCGGCGGGATGGAGGGCGAGGCAAAGCAGGTTATGGACAATGTCAAAGCCGTGCTGGAACGGCATGGCCTGGGCATGCAGGATCTGGTGAAATGCACCGTCATGCTGGCCGATATGAGCGAATGGGGCGCCTTCAACGACATCTATCGGACTTATTTCGAACCGGGCCGTTTCCCGGCCCGCGCAGCTTTTGGTGCGAATGGGCTGGCCGTGGGAGCCAAGGTCGAGGTTGATTGCATCGCCGCTGCGAAATAGCCGGCGCGGGGCAGGGATAACAGCGGATCAGTCAGGCCGGGTCAGTCGCCCGGCCTGATCAGTCGCAGCCGCGCGTCGGTGGCGGACAGCCCTGCGACCCAGTCCGCCTCGGCCGAGAAATCATGCGGCACCTGATCGGCCCTGCGGCGGCCTGACAGGCTTTGGCTGGCGAAAAAGTCAAAGCCATACAGCGTCAGCCCGGCCAGATCGGACCGCAGCAACAGGTCGATCATCATCGCCCCGGTGGTGGGCGGCGCGCCAAGCTGATCTTTCAGCGCGTTGTAATCGGCCAGGGGGTGCAGGTAGAAACCGGGGCTGGTCGCGGTCTGCCAGTCCAGACGCTTCCGCTTGGGCGACATCCACAGCACGCGGTCCGGTGCGATACGGTCGCGGTCGGCGGCGTTCAACCGCGTGGCGAGGGCCAGCCAATCCGTGCGACTGCCGTGGCTTTCGGGGCTGGGCATGGGTGCGCGGTTGATGCGGATCACCAGATCGGCGGCGTCGATGGCCGCGCCCTGCCGCCCCTCGGTCAATGCGCGGGCATTGCCGACCAGCGCGACCTGCTGATCCGCCAGTCCGGCCAGCAGCGCGGCCTGCGGCACTGACATGCCGGCCAGCAGCGGCTCATCCCCGAAAAGCCGGGCGAAATGAAAGCGCAGCGGGGTCATGGCGCGCGGTCCAGCAAGTCGCGATAGATGGCGACAAGGGCGCGGGCCTCGACCTCGATACCGTGGTTTTCGATGGTATGGGCACGGGCCGCGCGGCCCGCCGTCGCCATTGCGGCGGGATCATCCAGCCAGCGGGCAATGGCCGATTGTAGTGCCGGGCCGTCCTCGGGCGCAATCAGGGTGCCGGTGTCGGGGGTCAGCAATTCCTCGAAGGCGCCGACACGGGTGGCCACGACGGGCACGCCGCAGGCCATGGCTTCAAGGGGCGTCAGGCCGAAACCCTCCCACCGCTGCGGGGCGACGTAAAGGTCCAGCGCGCCATACCAGTCGGCCATGCGGTCCACTGTCACCTCGGGCAGAAACAGGATGCGGTCCGACAGGCCGGCGGCGGCGACCTGAGCTTTCAGATCGGACAGATAGCCTGTGTGCTGTTCGGTGGCGCGGCCCATGACCAGCGCGGTGACCTGCGGACGAGAGGGCAGCAGCGCCAGCATCGCATGAACAAAATCGCCCGTGCCTTTTCTGGCGCGGATGCGACCGTAACAGCCGACCAGCGTTTGCCCGGCAGGCAGGTTCAGCCGCGCGCGCAGCGCCTCGCGGTCGGCGGGCGGGGCGAATCCATCGGTGTCGATGCCGTGATGAATGACCGTGGCAGGGTGGTCCAGATAGGCCGCGCCCTTGGCCGATGTCGCGACAAGCGCGTCCATCCCGTTGATCAGCCACTTGGTATAGCCCGAATGTGCCCGTTGCGAGGCCGAGGTGAACAGCAGCCGGTATTTGCGTCGCAGCACATGGCGCAGGGCCAGGCCCAGCAACATCTCGGTATTGCGGCGGGCGTGCCAGACGCGCCAGCGGTCGCGGGGCAAGGTTGCGGCGCGGATCAGCGGGATATGCGGCACTTCGGGCGGCAGGCCAGGCCCGGTGGCGCGGATCGGTATCATCCGGGCCTGCAAGGGCACAAGGCGAACCACGGTGGCGGTGACGCCCGACAGCCGGCGTTTCAGGTTGGGCGCGATGACCAGCGGGGTTTCACTCATCGGGGGCCTCGGGGGTCAGGAAATAGATCAGAAAGCCGATGCTCAGCGGGATCAGGAAGAACAGGAACAGCAGCGAGAACACCTGATCGGGCGTGCGCCCATCGGCCGCCCAACGATAGACCGGACGCGAGGCGAATTGCATTACCCCGACGCCGGCAATCGAGATCATGTTCAGAAAGGTCACGCCGCGCCCGATCAGATGTGTTGGCAGGAAAGGCCGCGCATGGGTCATCTGCACCGCATAGCTTGTGCCGGCCAGCCCGATCAACGCCAACAGCACCATGGCCAGCCTCAGCCCGGCATCGGGCCTGAAGGCCAGCGCCGCCAGCACCGCCATCGTTCCCGCCGTCGCGATCATCAGCGTGCGCCGCGCCCCGCCCAGAAGCCGCGAGGCCGGACCGACGAGGAAATTGCCGATCACCATTGCCAGCCCCATGGCCAGCGTTGCCCGACCGATGATGCGGGCATCGGCGCCATAGACCTCGGCCAGATAGGGCGCGGCCCACAGGCCACGGATACAGGCCGAAACCGCATAGCTGATCGCCAGCAAGGGCAGCATCAGCCACAGCGCGCGCACGCGCAGCAGTTCAGCCAGCGAGCCACGCGGATGATCGTCGCCCAGCCTCTCGGGGTCGCGGACGAACAGCGCCACCGCGGCAGCGACGGCAAGGGTCACGCCGGCCAGGCCCCACAAGGCCTGTCTCCAGCCGATTGCGTCGATCAGCCAGACCAGCGGCGCGGCGCCAAGGATATTGCCCAGGGATCCGGCCCCCACCATCATCCCCGCAAGCGAGCCGAATGCCGCCGCCGGATATTCGCGGGCAAAGATGTAATACGGCCCCATCAATGCGGGTGAGCAGCCGATGCCCAGCAGCGCCATGGCGACATGCAGGTGCCAGGGCGCAGTGGCCAGCGCAAAGATCGCGGCCCCGCCTGCCCCGCCAAGGCCCAGCAGCACCGCCACGGTGCGGCGCGGGCCGATATGGTCCAGCGCCCAGCCTACGGGCACCTGCATCGCCGCGAAGGCGATGAACCACATGCCCGAGGACAGGGCCAGATCATCGGCTGTCGCGCCAAGCTCTTGCCCCAGGACAGGTGACAGAACCGCCAGAAATGCGCGGTAGAACTGGCTAAGCGTATAGCCCAGCACAAGGCTGATGATCGAGGCCGAGATGACCGGCATGTGTCCTCGCTGCTTTTCGGGCAAGCTGCGACATGACCGGGCGATGCGCAAGTGGCTGGGCTGGACGGCCCGGTCAGTCGGTCGCGGCCTCGGTCGCGCCACCCATGCCGACCAGCCGGTCGATCAGGGGCTTGGCCTTGGGTCCGACCCGGTCACAGACTGCCGGATCGTCCAGCAGGGCGAAGGCCGGGCCGTAATAGGTGCGGTCGTAATCGCCCGGATCCATGCCCAGCTTGGCCGCCAGCAGGTCGCTTGTTCCGGTCATCAGCGTCCATTCGCCATTGCTGACCGGATAGTCGGGGCAGTTCGAGGTGATGACGTTCACCTCGGCCAGTTCTCGGGTCAGCGCCTCGGCCTGGGATTCGCTGAGACCTGAAATGTCGGGCAACGGCACTGACAGCCGGTCCTCGGCCCGCGCAACCTGCGCGCCGACCAGCAGAACGCCCGTCAGCACGACCAGCACCATGATCGCGTCCCAAAGTTTCATATCTGCCTCGATTGCCCTCAGGTTGTCAGTTGCTGGTCATCCCGCCCGATCACACCGCGATCCGCAACCAAATTCGGCGTGAACTTGACCAAGAGGCAGCGCCGGCCTAGTGCAACAACGACAGTGCTTAGAGGAGGCCGCGATGTCCGACAGCTATTCCCTTTTGATCCTGCCCGGCGACGGCATCGGCCCCGAGGTCATGGCGCAGGTCACCCGCGTCATCGACTGGTTCGCGGCAAATCGCGGCATGCGTTTCGATGTCAGTCAGGATCTGGTTGGGGGTGCGGCCTATGATGCCTATGGCGCGCCGTTGGCCGACAAGACGATGGCCCGCGCGCAGCAGGTCGATGCGGTGCTGCTGGGTGCCGTGGGCGGGCCGAAATACGACGTGCTGGATTTCAGCGTCAAACCCGAACGCGGCCTTCTGCGCCTGCGCAAGGAAATGGACCTGTTCGCCAACCTGCGTCCGGCGCAATGCTTTGATGCGCTTGCCGATTTCTCGTCGCTGAAACGCGAGGTGGTGGCCGGTCTGGACATCCTGATCATCCGCGAACTGACCAGCGGCGTCTATTTCGGCGAGCCGCGCGGCATTCATGCCGACGACAACAATCCCGATAACGAAGGTGGCCGCGTCGGCATCAACACCCAGCGTTACACCAGTGGCGAGATCCGCCGTGTGGCCCGCGCCGCGTTCGAGCTGGCGCGCAAGCGCAGCAACAAGGTCTGCTCGATGGAGAAGGCCAATGTCATGGAATCCGGCATCCTGTGGCGCGAAGAGGTGCAATGGGTCCATGACAACGAATATCCCGATGTCGAACTGACCCATATGTATGCCGATAACGGCGCCATGCAGCTGGTTCGCAAGCCGCAACAATTCGACGTGATCGTGACCGACAACCTGTTTGGCGACATCCTGTCGGACGCGGCGGCGATGCTGACCGGGTCGCTGGGCATGCTGCCCTCGGCCAGCCTCGGCGCGCCGATGGCCAATGGTCGGCCCAAGGCGCTGTATGAACCCGTGCACGGCTCGGCCCCCGATATTGCCGGTCAGGGCAAGGCCAATCCGATCGCCTGCATCCTCAGCTTTGCCATGGCGCTGCGCTATTCCTTTGATCAGGGCGATGCGGCGGCGGAACTGGAACGGGCGGTCGAAACGGTGCTGGCCAATGGCGTGCGCACGGCCGATCTGATGGGCCCCGAGGGCGGCGTTCCGGTTTCGACCGCGGGAATGGGCGACGCGATTCTGGCGGCGCTGGATTCCGGTCGCTGACGGGCAGGCATCGCGATGGGCGGCGTCAACAACAGCAAGGCCGCGGTCATCGCGCTGGTCGCGATGGCAGTCTATGCCACGCATGACGCCGTCATCAAGGCGCTGGGCGGTGAATACCCATCGCATCAGATCCTGTTCTTCTCGCAGCTTCTGGCCTTCCCGCTGGTCGCCGTCATCCTGCTGAGCGACCGCAACGAGGCCACGCTGCGCCCCAACCGCCCCGGCTGGGTCGCCGTCCGCTCGATCTGCGTGGTGATCGCGGGTCTGTGCGGCTTTTTCGCCTTTTCGCAACTGCCCATGGCGCAGGTCTATGCGATCCTGTTCGCAACGCCCCTGATGGTGACGGTGCTGTCCATCCCGATTCTGGGCGAAAAGGTCGGCATCCACCGATGGGGTGCCGTCATCGTCGGCTTGACAGGGGTGATGATCGTGCTGCGCCCCGGTCAGGCCGATCTGACCGCTGGCCATCTGGCGGCGCTGGTCGGGGCGGCTGCCAGTGCGCTGGCCTCGGTCATCGTGCGCAAGCTGGGCACGTCCGAGCGGGCGGTAGTGCTTATGCTGTGGCCGATGCTGGGCAATTTCGTGTTGACCGGCGGGATGCTGGGCCTGGCCTATCGGCCGATGCCATTGGGCGATCTGATGCTGGCCGGGATGATTTCGGTCCTTGGCCTGATCGGCGGCTTTCTGGTGATCCGCGCCTATCGCACGGGCGAGGCGGCGGTGGTTGCGCCGATGCAATATTCGCAGATCATCTGGGCCACGATCTTTGGCTGGTTCATCTTTGGCGAGGGGCTGGATGCCGGCACCCTGATCGGCACGGCCATCATCATCGCCTCGGGGATTTATATCGTCTGGCGTGAGGGCAGCGGCGGTCAATCGCAGAACCGCCCGGTGATCGCGGCGCGCATGCGCCCCGAGACCGTGACGGCCCCGAAATCGACTTTGCTGCAACGGCTGGTGCCGGGGCGAGACCAGTCGTCCGATCCGGCCGAGAAACCTGCGGCCGATACGTCAGGGGCGGATCGGCGCTAGGTTTCCGGCCTCGCGGCCCTTTGGGGACGGGCCCCGAAATTCACGATCAGCGGGCGGGGCGGGCTGTGCCCTTTCCAACCTGCACTGCGCGCCTGCGGCATCGGCGGGACAAATTCGGGCCTTGGCAGTTGCTGGGTCATGCGAAGGCAGCTCGACCTGACACGAAATCCAAGGCCTGGCGGAAAGGATCCCGATTCCCCTTGCATTCCTGCCCGCCCCACGCTACCTGCCCCTCCTACGGTCGGAGCGTAGCGCAGCCTGGTAGCGCACCTGCTTCGGGAGCAGGGGGTCGGAGGTTCGAATCCTCTCGCTCCGACCAGATTTCCCGTTATGGCGTTTCAGGAAGGTTTGCTTTCTGTTTCAAAGGACGGCCTATCCCGCCAGGATGCCGCTCTGTTCGTTCCAGGCTCTTGGACAGGGTACGCGCCACGCGAAACTGCGATCAAGCCGCCTGGAAGCCCACGGATCGCAGCCGTGATCGGCCCGAAGCTGACGTTCGTAACAGTCTTGAACGGCGTTATTGCAGAAGTCGGCGCCAAGACGTGATGCCCCTTTCCCCAACCAAGATCAGGCCACGCGTTCGATCTCGGCGGTGCCGAGGGCGTTGAAGCGGTTCATCAGGGCAACTCGGATGTGGATCTCGGCGGTCTGGCGATCGGGATCCCTTGACGCGATCCGTTCGCCGAAGGACCCCAGGTTTCTCATCCGAGCTTCGATCTTGCTACGGACATGATATCCGGACCACCGCTTCCAGATCGTCCGGCCGAGGCGCCGGGTCGCCCGCAGGATGTCGTTCCTGGCGAGCGCAGCCGGCAGTCCTCCTTCCAGAGGCGGCCGTTCTTGCGGATGGGAATGGCTCCCGTGGCGTCGCGCGCCAGGATCGCCGAATGGCACCTCCGGGTGTCAAAGGCGCCATCGCCCGTTACGGTGCCAATTTCCTCGCCATCCGGTATCTGGTCGAGGAGTTCGGGCAGGACAGGGCTGTCGCCCTCTCGGCTGGAGGTGAACTCTACCGCCCGGATGTCGCCTGTCGCGGCATCCATGGCCAAATGGACCTTGCGGTACTGGCGGCAGCGGTGGGTGCCGTGCTTCCTGGCCAGCCACTCGCCGTCGCCGAGAAACGTGATCCCGGTGCTATCCACCAACAGCTTCAGGGGGCCCTGGGTCCGGCGGAACGAGAGCTGGACGGTGATCGTCTTCTGGCGCCGGCTGCGCGTGGAAAAGTCGGGTACCGTCCAGTCCAGCCCTGCCATCTTGAGGATGCTGGAAACCAAGCCCGTCGTTTACCGGAGCGGCAGGCCGCAGAGCACCTTCACCATCAGGCTAAACTGGATGGCCGCGTCGGAGAACACGGGCGGACGCCCCGGCTTGCCGCATTTCGGAGCGAGCCAGGCCATATCCGGGTCCAGCCAGACGAGCAGCGACCCGCGCCGCTTCAGCGCGTCGTTACAGGATTTCCAGTTCGTCGTACGATAGCGGGCAGGTTCGGGCTTCGTCATGGCAGGCGCTTAACCCACCGGATTCACGCTGTGAATCCCGGAAGTCGATGAGTTCTGCAACAACGCCTATGGTGGGCTTGATTGAGTCTGCGACCTAGAACGTCTTTTTCGAGACGGCTTGCGCCAGTTTCACGAAATTCTTGACATGCACGCCTTGCTCATCAATGCGGTAATTGACCGAAAGCTCGGTCGCGCCAAGTTCCGGCATGATGTTCAGAAACCGGATGCCGGCGCGCTGTGCGCTGCGCACCGATTCGGGGATGATGCAGATGCCCTCGCCAATGGCCACAAGGCTGAGCGCCGTCTGAAGATCCTGGCTGAAGACCCGCTTTTTGAAGTCCAGCCCCCGCTCCTTGCAGCGCTCCAGCACGAAATCGGCATAGTTGGGACGCGGAAACTCGGGATAGAGGATCAGGTTGCCATCGGTCAGCCGGCCAAGGTCGCAGGTCTGATGATGGCCGGTGTCCAGCGTGTCGGGCACGGCAACGATCAGCGGCTCTTCGCGCAGCTTTCTGGTCAGAAATTCCTTGTCGCTCAGCGTCGGGCGGGCAAAGGCCACGTCGATTTCCCGCCGGATCAGGCTGCGATACAGCTGGGCGTTGTTCATCGGAATCAGGCTCATCGCGACCTCGGGATAGGCGGCGCGGAAGGATTTGATGATATTGGGCAAAATCCCGAATGTGGCCGAACCGACGAAGCCCACCCGCAGCCGGCCGGCGGCGCCCTGACCGATGCGCCGCACCTCTAGCCGGGTGTCCTCCAGATCGCGCAGAATGGCCTGGCCGCGTTCCAGCAGCCGTTCGCCCGCCTGGGTCAGGGTGATCGCGCGGTGGCCGCGGTTGAACAGCACGGCCTCCAGCTCGTCCTCGAACTGCTTGATTTGCCGCGACAGCGGGGGTTGGGCCATGCCAAGCCGCTCGGCCGCGCGGCCGAAATGCAGCTCTTCGGCCAGCGTCACGAAATAGGTCAGCTGCTTCAGGTTCATCGGACCCCCCTTGCGATTGAAACTACCCCAGTTTCGGCCTGGTCGCGCCAAAAATAAAACCCCCACAGGGCGCGGGGGTTTTGCTGTCATCATCCTGCAAATGTCAGGCTGCCTTGGCGGCAGAGGCTTGCTGCGGTTTCAGGACGAAATCGAAATTGACATACAGGTCCTGGTCGAGTTCTTCGCCTGCCTTGTTGAACTCGGCGACCAGACTTTCCTTGACCGCAAAAACCGAGTCGTTGTCCAGCCAGTCGCTGCTGCTGTCAAAGACCTGGCTGATCAGCGTGCGATAGCCATCCTTGGCCAGGATGAAGTGGATATGGCCGGGCCGGTTCGGATGATGGCCCATCGCCCGCAGCAATTCGCCGGCGGTTTCATCATCGGGGATCGGATAGGGCACCGGGCGCACGGCGCGGAAGGCGAAATGGCCGTTCTCGTCGGTCTCGAACCGGCCGCGCAGGTTGAAGTCGGGCTGATCGGGGTCGTGGTTTTCATACAGGCCGTTGGGCGCGTCCTCCCAGACATCCAGCGTCACGCCGGCGATACCCTTGCCGTCCGCATCACGGACATGGCCCTCGAAATAGACCGATTCCTGATTGTCGAACGCCTTTTGCACGGTCGAGGCGCCCTTGGGCAGGACCGGCGGGTTTTCGCGGTAGAACGGCCCCAGAACCGAGGATTCGCTTTCAATGCCAGTGGCCGGGTGGGTCAGCATGTCGACCAGCACCTCGATGCCCAGAATATCGCCCAGCAGGATGAATTCCTGCCTCTTGTCGCTGCTAAGCTGGCCGGCGCGGGCCAGGTAGTCGCAGGCGAACAGGAACTCGTCATGCTGCAATTTCACTTCGCGGCAGAAATCATGCATATGGCGGATCAGGCCGGTCATGATCTCGCGGTTGCGCTGGGTGATCTGGCCGTTCTGGCCAAGCGAGTTGATGACCACATCGGTGACGTTCTCGATGGTAACATTGCGCATCGGTGTTTCTCCTCCATAAGCCTGCAATGCGTTGGGCCACCCACAGCTTGCGTTCGGCTGGCCCTGTGTCATCCATTCTTGGCGGCTTTGCGGGCACCGACCAATGCCCGCATCAGTATGGTCCGATACCGTGACCCCGCAGGCAAGCCCTATGCCATCATTGCGATGGGTATTGCAGGATACCCGGCGCGACATTGCCCCCTTGGGCGCGGCGCATCAGTCTGGGCAGGACAGATTTCGCAATATTCGACAAGGAAAGGGGGGCGTCATGCTTGATCGCCTGACGACGATGAAGAAGCGTCTGGATGACACGCCGCATCTGCTGCGGCTTGGCCGGCTGTTTTCGGAAACCGTGCTGCTGAAGGTCGGCGAGGACGAATATTACCTGACCTTCGACAAGGGGGCGCTGGCCGGCATCCAGCCGGGGCCAAGCCGCAAGACGCCCTGGCGTTTCGCGCTGATCACCGATGCCGAGGCGCTGGAAAAGTTCTGGCAGCCCCGGCCCGAGCCGGGATTTCACGACATTTTCGGCCTTGTGAAGATCGCCCGCGGCCGGATCGAGGGCGACATTCTGGCGCTGGTCAAGAACCTGCGATTTTTCAAGGAATTCATGGCCCTGCCGCGCGAGGAGATGGCGAAATGACCAGTCGGATCGAGCCCATTGCCGGGCGCTATGTCACCGTCACCCTGTCGGGTGTGCCCCATCGCATCTATTTCGAAGAGGCCGGGCAGGGTCGCCCCGTCTTGTGCCTGCACACGGCCGGCGCGGATACGCGGCAATGGCGGCATCTGATGAATGATCCTCAGGTGACCGCGAGCAACCGGCTGATCGCCTTTGACATGCCCTGGCATTGCAAATCGCTGCCGCCCGAGGGTTTTCAGACCCAGGAATACATGCTGACGACCGAGGCCTATATCGAAACCGTCCTGGCCATGGTCGACGCGCTTGGGCTGGATCGTCCGGTTCTGGCGGGCTGTTCCATGGGCGGGCGCATCGCCCTGCAACTGGCGGCGCTGCATGGCGACCGGTTTTCGGGATTCATCGCCATCGAGGCATCCGATTTCCAGTCGGCCTGGTATGACATCGACTGGTTTCACCGCCCCGATGCCCATGGCGGCGAGATGGGGGCGGCGCTGGTCTCGGCCAATATCTCGCCCCACGCGCCCGAGGCCGAGCGCTGGAATACGCTGTGGATGTTCATGCAATCGGGTCCGGGCGTCTTTCGCGGCGATCTGTCCTTCTATACCCGCGATGAAAGCCTGATCGGGCGGTTGGGCCGGATCGACACCGCGCGGACGCCGGTGCATCTGATCGTCGGCGCCTATGACCTGACCTGCACGCCCGAGGACGCGCGCCGCACCGCCGCCGCCATTCCCGGCGCCACCCTGGCCGTCATGGACGAGCTTGGCCATTTCCCGATGAGCGAGCATCCAGACGGATTCCGCCCCTTCTTCATCGAGGCACTGGGCAAGATGCCGTTGGTATCGGCTGCCGCAGCCTGACCCGACCATAGCCAGAAAGGGATTAGCCATGTGCAAGAACCACGACAACCCGTGCCCCGGCTGCCCCGGCCGGTCGCTGGCCGATGCGGAAGGGATGTTCCTGACCCCGGATGAACCCGGCGGCGCCAGCGGTCAGCGCAATCACCATCCGGCTTCCTCCGCCTATCCGACCGATCACCCTGAACCGGGCCACACCCTTTCGGGGCGCGCCACAACCGGACAACCGACATGACCACGCCCTGCATTATCTGTGTTGCCATCACGGGCAGCCTTCCGACCAAGTCGAACAACCCAGCGGTCCCGATCACCGTTGCGGAACAGATCGAATCGACCCATGCCGCCTTCGAGGCCGGCGCCT
>NZ_VKDF01000020.1 GCF_007096355.1 Paracoccus sp. M683
TGTCCACCCCATAGTCCCTGAGAAACTCCACCGTAGTCGCCATCGCGAAACTCCCGCCCAATCTCCATCAGGCGCGAAATCTCAGGTCACGTGAAAATGCGGAAGGTGGGGCACAGGCGACGCTTACAGAGCGCGCGATGATCGATTTGAAGAGTTTTTCGGGAAGCTGCTCGACGCGCTGGGGCTCAAAGCCGACGCCAGCCTCCCCGGCTGGTGGCAGGGCTGGCCGCCGCGCGAACATGTCCGCCGCTGGATCACCGATCTCGGCCTGACCGAGGATCGGATCGTCGCCGTGGCGCGCGACAGCCGCGAGCGCCATCCCGAACCGCCGGACGGGCCGAGGGCACTGGACAGGTCCATGGAACGGGCCGCGCGGACGGCCGAGGCCCAAAAACCCGCCGACGGAGACAAACGCCGGAAGCGCGGCAGCAAGCCTGCAGACGCGCCGCGCGCCAGCATGGACGAGATCGCGGATTTCTACGCCGGGCTGGTGAACGGCGATGGTTACCTGCCCTCCAACGCCATCTCGAACACGGTGCGCAATGCCATGCTGGAACGCGGCCTGGTCACGGCGGAACGGCTCAGGGCGCGGGGAGTAGCATGAGCATCCATTCCCGCTTCCCGAACCGCAGCGCCACCGGCAACCGCACCCGCCGCGCGCAGGGCGTCCAGCAGGCGCTGGAATGGGCGTTTCGCACCGAAAAGGCCCGGCTGGAGCTGCCCGAGCCGCCAGACAGCGAGAACGCCGACAGGCCCGGCTTCGGCCTCGAATATGTGCTGATGCAACGCGCCGCGCTGGGCTGCCGGATCGATGGTGGCCACTACAAGCCAGACAGCTCGACCCACGAAGACGCCGAGGTGATTGCGGCCTGTGTCGCGGGCCTGCCGTCCTCGCTTGGCGGGTTGCGCATGGCGATCCGCATCGCCGAACTTTCCCGCCCGGGATGACGTCCGACTGGATGCCGGGCGCCGTGCCGCGCTGCCTGCCGGTCGAGACGAAGCGCAACCAGCATGGCGAACGCTCGATCACTATCGCGGTCGGCACGACCCGTGTGCTGTCGCGCGGCAAGTGGCGGACGGTCGAGCTGCGCGCCTGCCCAATCACCTGGTCACCGCATCCCGACCAGATCGCCGCCGCGCATCGGCACTACGCACAATGGTGGCTGGCGCTGGACTGGGTGTGCGCAGGGCTGTGCGCCGGTGGCATGCTGCGGACAATCGACGTGACGGATGCGATGCCGAAACAGCAGCCGTGGGCGCGTCCTGCGAGCTGCGAACAGACCGGCAACAAAACAGTTTGACATTCGTGCCCCTCTTGACTCATAACCCGAGCATCGAAGATTGCTGCCCGAAGAAATGGCTGCCTCAGCCCCTCTTCGCCTCCCATCACCGCCGCACACCCCCCCTGCCGTGGTTCCTCCCCGGCGCTGTCCGTATTCGGGGGGGCGCAGCGCAGAAGTTTGCCAGCGTCAGGCAATTTCACCGGGGAATCCACCCGGAATCCACTTGAGCCGTCAGAGCGCTGTTTCGAACAATAAAACAAGGATTTGAGCGCTGCCGCAGGGTGGATTCCCTGGAGTCCAAATCGGAATCCACCGGAATCCAGTTTGCGGAATCCAGCCGGAATCCACACCTGTGGAATCCAGCCGGGATCCACTCGCCCGAAGCCACCCAAACCACAGGACTACCCCGCCCTATGGACCGCGCCTTTGCATTGACGTGTCGCCGGACCAACTGGATTGACCTATGTTCGCAAGATCGCATTGGGATGCCCCCGAACCGCGCACGCCAATCATCAACCCGGAGGCTTGGCCCCGTTAAACCTCGCGCTCGCGTCCTGCGAACCACCGGGCGACGACGCAGCGGCACGGTGATCGTTGCGGAATTCGGCCAGAAAGATCATCTCGGGCTCGATATCGGCCAGGTTCAGCGCTTGTTGCGCCAGCCAATCCGACAGCTCTCGAAGCATGTCGCCGGCGACATATTGCGCCGGACGGTATCGCGGGTTCCAGTCGGGTCCAGTCCAGCTGTCCCAAGGCATATTCCGGTCGATATGTGCCCCGATCCGCGAATTCAGAATCACGCATTTGCCGACGGATTGCAGCGTCGCGCGACTGATCGTGCCTCGCGGCGGGACATAGGCAGAAACCTCGCCCAGATCACAGCGATAGCCCGGCAACGGCGACCGGCCGTAAGGCGTCGCCCGGACCCCTTCGAACCATTGCCGGCCCAGCCGGAACCCGCCAGCCAGTGCCGCGGCCGAGCCGTCATGCGTGAAGTCGCAACCACTGAAGACGAACCCATAGCGCGTCCGCAAATCGGTGCTGGGCGCCACGGCCCAGGCCTGCGGCGCGCGTGTTCCACGCGATCGGATCACGCAGTTTTCAAACCACGCGGTCGACTGGCCGAAGATGAAGTCGACGTCGCCCTCGATCTCGCAACCGGTCAGGCAGGTCCGGACGGTGACACCCTTGCGCGGCGATTGAAGGTACAACGTGTCCTGAAAGCTGCTGAGAGCAACATCCTGCAACTGCACCCGGTCCGCCCCAGCGACGAGCAGCGCCACGGCCTGATGCTGGCCCTTGCGATATTGGCCCTGCGCGTTTTTCACCGTCGATTCCGGCTGGTCGCGGTCGGCGTTATAGCTGTTGCGGATGGCCAGGTTCAGAAGCTGGGTATCATCGCCTTCCACCCGCAGGACAGAAGCATGTGCCGTGGTGATCTTTTCCATCCGGGCGATGCGGTCAAAGACCGTCGTCACGGGCGCGGGGGACGTGGCGAACTGGCCCTCAAATCGCTGCCGATATTCCTCGCCCGGCATTTCGGCGTCGATATTCTCAACCAGTTGGACATCGGCGGGGACCGTCCCCAGACCGAACAGCGTCAGCGCGAAGGGCAGCCGGGGCAGATAGACCAGCCCCCGATAGGTGCCGGGCGCGATCCCGATGAAGACCCGCCCGGTCCGGCCAAGCGCTATCGCCGCGTTCACAGCCTGCTGGACGCTTGCATGTCCGCCCTGCCCGACGACCAGATCGGGCGTAAGCGCCCCGGCGATCATCCGCCCCGGCGACCAGGGATCGGCGCGGTCATCGCCGGCTTTCCCGGTATGGCCCAGCACCTGATCGCGGGTGAAAGCCGCGGCCTGCGCTTCGGTCAGTTCAGGCCGCATCACGCCCCGCCAGCGCCGCCGCCATCATCAGGGGGCCGACGCCCTTGGCATCATCGGCAACCCGGCGCTCGGTCAGGTAATATTCGGCGCTGCCATCGCGAAAACGGCCTTCGAACATGCCGAGTCCCGCGACTTCGCAAATCTCGACCATCTCGAAACCGCCGCCCGCCTTTGGCTGCACCACCTGCGACATCAGCGTCTGCGCCAATTCCTTTGGCGGCGCGCTCAGGCCCAGCCGGGCGCCTCGTAGCAGTGCATAGGTGAACATGGCCGAGGTTGAGGTCTCTTGATAATTCCCCGCCAGATCGGGCCGGTCGATGACCTGCAACCACAAACCTCCCGGCTGGCGCAGCGCCTGGATACGATCCAGCAGGTCCTCGGTACGGCCGCGCAATGGCGCGAAATCATCGCCGACCAGGTCGGCCACATCGACCAGAGCCATGGCCAGCCAGCCGATCGCCCGCGCCCAAAAGGCCGGCGACTGGCCGGTTGTCTTGTCGGCCCAAGGCTGCTCGCGCGCCTCGTCATAGGCGTGGCGGTAAAGCCCGTTCGCGGGATCGAGAAGCACTTGAAGTGCCGTGTCGATCTGGCGCAGCGAATCCTGCACCGCCTCGTGCTGGCCGGTCAGCTGCGCATGTGCGATGCGGAAGGGCTGGCCCATATAGATGCCGTCCAGCCAGATCTGCCAAGGATAGCGCAGCTTGTGCCAATAGACGCCCGAGCGCGTGCGCGGATGGGTCGCCAATTGCCGCGCCAGCAGGTCGGCAGCGGTGCGATAGCGCGCTTCGCCGGTCAGTTCATGCAGATAAAGAAGCGCGCGGCCGGGCAGGACATTGTCGATATTGTAGTCGCTGAGATTATAGCCCGACAGGCTGCCATCCGCGCCGATCTGGGCATCGGCCAATCGGTGCAGGTGGTCGAGCCAGCGCGCCTCGCCGGTTTCGCGGTGCAGCAGTTCGAGGCCACGATAGATGCAGCCGTCCTCGTAACACCATGCCCCACCCTTATAGGGCTGATAGCGGGTGACGTAATCGTCGATATAGTCATTCAACATCGTGAAGCTCCTGCAACAAGGGGCGAAGCGCGGCGTCGAGTTCGACCGTGGCAAAGCGATGCAGGATCCCGCCGTGACGGATGCGCGGCAGGTGACTGGCCATCAGCGTATCGCCCGGTTCGGCTGCATCGTCATAGCTGACACCTATGCCAGAGAGGCGAATGCCGGTCAGCGGCGCCTCTGGCAGGCCAAGGAAAGCGGCGGCGGCGTGGCGGACGCCGGTCAGGCTGACATCCTGAACCGTGATGTTGGTGATCTGCGGGGTCGTGTCGTCCACGGGCGCGGGCCGGCGCGATTGCACCGCGTCAGAGCGGCCGTCGGCATCGCAGTAATAGAAGGCATTGACGGCCAGCGCCGTGCCGACGCCGTCCATGGTCACGTCGCGCATGGCGATGCGCGCCACCTTCCCGCCCCGGCCCCGGCGCGTCTTGATGCGCAGGCCCCGGTCTGTACCACGGAATTCACAGCGGACGATCTCGACATCGGTGATATCGCCGCTCATCTCGGAGCCCATGACCACGGCACCATGGCCGTCCTGCATCAGGCAATTGGCGATGGTCATGCGGCAGGTCGGCGCAATGTGATCTGCGCGGGTGTCGTCGCCGGTGCCGCGCTTGCCGGATTTCACCGCGATGCAATCGTCGCCAACGCTGATCGACAGGCCGCGCAGCTCCAGATCGGTGCAGCTTTCGGGATCGAAACCGTCGGTATTCGGGCTGTCGGCCGGGTTTTCAATGCGCAGCGCGGCGGCTGTCACGCGGTGGCAGTTGAACGGATGCACCGTCCATGACGGCGAGTTACGGACGGTCACGCCCGACAGCACAAGATCGCGGCAATGGGCAAGAAACAGCGTTCGGGGGCGATAGGCGCCCTGCCGGCGTTCCTTGGGCCACGTCCACCAGTCGCCCCGGTCGCCGCCGCCGTCGAACACGCCGCGTCCGGTGATGGTCAGCCCGTCGCAGCCGATGGCGGTCACGGGCGAGGCGAAGCAGGCGGCGGGCAGCCCTTCCCACGTCCCGATAACGCGACCTTCGCCGTCATGTTCGGGCAGGATCGGCCATTCGCTGCGATCTCCGAGCGCGTCGATCCGCGCGCCCTCGGGCAGATACAGCGTCATGTCGGATTTCAGAAAGATCGGGCCGCTGGCATAACGGCCGGGCGGCAGCATCAGCGTGCCCCCTTTCGGCACGGCCGCAATGGCCGCCGCGAAGGCCGCCGCATTGTCGCGTGCGCCGGCCGACACGCCGTGATCGGTTGCGTCGATCAGTCCGGCGCAGGGGCGTGTGCGAAATGTCAGGCTGCTTCCGGCGATATCCAGCCGGTGTTCGGTATCGGGCTCAAGCCCTTCCAGAAACAACGGCACGATGGCCGTCCGACCTTGCGCAGCGCCGTCGTTCAGCACCCAATCCACAGGATCGGTCAGGTGATAACGGCAGCGATCGGCATCGACCATCAGAACCGCCGTCCGCGCGGTCACGGCGATGGCGTGTAAATCGGGCATGGGATTATCCTTGAGCGGCAAGTGGGCAGCGCCGGGCCAACCGGCGCCGCCCGACGGTTTACTTGTCTTCCATCGCCTCATTGACCAGCATCAGGATTTCGTCAGCGGTCTCGGTGCTGTCGATCTCGCCATAGGCATAAAGCTCCAGCGTATCCTCGATCCCAGCGCGGACATCGGGATCTTCGTTGAAGGCGCTGATGGCGGGCGCCTCGGCGGCCATCACCATGTCCTGCGCATCGACCTGGATCTGCTCGATCCCGCCATCGGCCAGCAATTGCGCCGCCGCCACATCGGACGAGGGCACCCCGCGTTCCGAGCCCATCGCGGCAATGCCTTCGGGTTCGTTGAGCAGGCAGTTCAGCACCTCGGCGGCGGCCTGCTGCTTGTCGGAATGGGCCGAGATCGAGAAGACCATCGAGGGTTTGCGGTAAACCCCGTCATTCTGTGCGCCATCGACACGCAGAAGGCCCACGGCCACCAGTTCCTGTCCATCGGCTAGCGGATCGTTGATCTTGGAATAGGTCGTATCCCACTGATAGCTGCCGCCGATCATGCCATTCGACCAATCAGCATTCTCGAACAGCGGCACGTTTCCCGCCGCCGCCATATCCGGCCAGGATTTCAGGACGTGGTTGTCGAGCATCGCCTGATACATGTCGATACCGGCCTTCAGCTCGTCGGCGGTCCACTGAACCTCGTTGGTTTCGGGGTTGATGAAGGATTTGCCGGTCTGCTGGGTCACGATCATCTGGATCATCAGCGAGGCATCAAGCCCGGTGCCTTCCAGCGGGTAATAGTTGTCGCCCAGCTTTTCGGCAAAGATCGGGCCGGCGGCCATCACATCTTCCATGGTGGTCGGAAGCGGCAGGCCGGCCTTGTCCCAGGTCGTCTTGTTGAAGAAGAACAACCGTCCGGAAACGGATGCCGGCAGCCCGTTCAGATGCCCGTCGCGGGTCGAGGAGGCCAGTTCGTCCGCGGACCATTGCGACAGGTCGATGGTGTCGGCGAAATCGTTCAGGTCCGCGAAACCGGTGCCTTCCTTGGAAAAGATCGGCAGCCAGGGCCAGTTGATCTGCATGATATCGGCCTCGGTCCCGCCGGCAAGCTGGGTCGCGACCTTCTGGAAATGGCCGTCCCAGCCGGTGAATTCGGGATTGATGGTGTGGCCAAGCTTTTCGCCACAGACCTTCAGCGCCTCCTGCGTCGCTTTGTGACGGCTGTCGCCGCCCCACCAGCTCATCCGCAGTTCTTCGGCATTGGCGATATTGCCGATGGCGGTCGTGGCCAATGCGGCAGCGATGATTGTCCTGATGCAGCCCATGATATTCCTCCCTGTCAGTTCTGCGTCTGTTGATCGGCAAGCGAGATATTCTCTCCGCTGTCCTTGTCGAAAAGATGCACGCGCGCGCCGTTGGGCCGCAACGCGACCTCAGAGCCGCGCGTCACGGCGTGATCGAAGCGATCCGTGGGCACAACCGAGATGAAGTCGGTATCGCCGATGGTGACATACATGTTTACCTCATGGCCCATGAATTCCAGGTTATGAACCTTGCCCACAAGCGCATCGGGCGTGCCAAGCGGCACCGGCTCGATATGCTGGGGGCGGATGCCGAATGTCACCGGCCCGTCGCGCATGGTCAGCCGTTCGGCCAGCCCGTCGGCGATGGAAATGGTCTGGCCGGCCAGGGTGATCTTCGGCACGCCGTCGAAGGTCAGAACGGCGGGCGCCAGGTTCATTTCCGGCATCCCTATGAACCCCGCCACAAAGGCGTTGGCCGGGCGTTCATACAGCGTCACCGGGTCGGCCACCTGCATGATATGGCCGTCCTTCATCACGCAGATGCGGTCGCCCATGGTCATCGCCTCGACCTGATCGTGGGTCACGTAGACCACGGTCGCCGGCCGGCCCTCCTCGCGCAGGCGCTTGTGCAGATCGGTGATCCGGACCCGCATCGAGGCGCGCAGCTTGGCGTCGAGGTTCGACAAGGGTTCGTCGAACAGGAACACCTCGGGCGATTTGATCAGCGCGCGCCCGACGGCGACCCGCTGCGCCTGACCGCCCGAAAGCTGCTTGGGCAGCCGGTCCAGCAATTGCTCGATCTCCAGAATGCCGGAAACCTCGTCTGTGGCGCGTTCGATCTGCGCCTGCGGTTCCTTCTTCAGCTTCAGGCCGAAGGACAGGTTCCGGCGCACCTTCATATGCGGGTAAAGCGCATAGTTCTGGAACACCATCGCGATGCCGCGCTTGCCCGGCACCAGATCGTTGACGACCTGTTCGCCGATGCGGACCTCGCCGCCGGTGATCGTCTCCAGCCCCGCGATCATGCGCAGCGTGGTCGATTTGGCGCAACCCGACGGACCCACGAGAACCATGAATTCGCCGTCTTCGACCGTCAGGTTTATGCCATGCACAGCCTTGAAGCCGCTGCCATAGACCTTTTCCACGGATTTGAGTTGAAGTTCAGCCATTATCCCTTGACCCCCCCTGTCGAGATGCCGTCGATGAAATATTTCTGAGCGATGAAGAACACGACCAGCGATGGCGTCAGTGCTAGCACCGTCATCGCAAGGATCTGGTTCCAGGCGAATGCCTCGGTCGCGTCGATGGACAGTTTTAGCGCAAGGCTGACCGGATAGTTCTCGACCGACGAGATATAGATCAGCGGGCCGAGGAAGTCGTTCATCGTCCACATGAAGACGAACAGACAGACCGAGATGATGGCCGGCCGCATCATGGGCACCACGATATACCACAGAACCTGCAGCGTATTGGCGCCGTCGACGCGGGCAGCCTCTTCCATGTCACGCGGGATCGAGCGCATGAACTGGATCAGCATGAAGACGAAGAAGGCCTCCATCGCGAACCATTGCGGCACGAAAAGCGGCAGATAGGTATCCAGCCAGCCCAGTTCGCGGAACAGCAGGTATTGCGGGATGCGGGTGACGACATCGGGCAGCAGCAGCGTCGCGATCAGGATCCCGAACAGGATCTTCTTGCCGGGAAATTCGAACCGGGCAAAGCCGTAGGCGACGATGACCGAGGATATCGCCGTGCCGATCATTTTCGGGATGACGATATACAGCGAGTTCAGGAAGAAATGCCCGAACGTATAAGGCGTCGACGTCTTCCAGCCGTCGATATAGCCCTGCACGGTCGGCTCTTTCGGAAAGAACCACGGGCTTGAGAAGATCTCGGCATTGGTCTTGAAGGACGCGCCGACCATCCAGATCAGCGGATAAAGCATGATCAGCCCCATCACCGTCAGGATGGTATAGCGGATGATCGCCCCGCGCCGTTCCTGGCGCTTCAGCTTCAGTTCCATTTCCGTCGGCGGCGTGCGGCCGGTTTCGGGATAGGACGGGATGTTTGAAATATCGACCATACCCTCAGCTCCTCTTGTCGCCAGCGTAATAGACCCACTTCTTCGACGACCAGAACGCGACCACGGTCAGCACCATGATGATGACGAACAGGATCCAGGCGATGGCACTGGCATAACCCATGTCGAAGCTTTTGAAGGCCTTGTCGTAAATATACATCGGCAGCAGATAGGTGGATTTCAGCGGCCCGCCATTGGTGATGATGTAGGGCCCGTTGAACTCCTGAAACGCCTGCACCGTCTGCATGATCAGGTTGAAGAAGATCACCGGCGTGATCAGCGGCACGGTAATGTAGCGGAAGACATGCCACTTGTTCGCACCGTCGATTGCGGCGGCCTCGTACAGCGATTTGTCGACCGATTGCAGCGCCGCGAGGAAGATCACCATGGCCGAACCGAACTGCCAGCAGCGCAGCAGGACCAGCGTGAACATCGCGTTCTGCGGATCGCCGAACCAGTTCACCGCCTCAAAGCCCAGCCCGGTCAGCATCATGTTGACCAGCCCCGCTTCCGCGAAAATATAGCGCCACAGCACCGCGATGGCGATGGAGCCGCCGAGGATCGAGGGCACGTAATAGGCGGTGCGGAAGAACCCGATCGCCTTCAGCTTGTAGTTCAGCACCACCGCGACCAGCAGCGCGAAGGCCAGCTTCAGCGGCACCGTCATGAAGACGTAGAACAGCGTCACGCTCAGCGATTTGTCGAAGGTCCGGTCGCGTGTGAACAGACGCTCGTAATTGTCCAACCCGACCCATTTCGGGGTCGAAAGCAGGTCGTAATCCGTGAATGACAGATAAAGCGAAGCCAGAAACGGAAATGCGGTAAAGACAAGCAACCCGATAATGTAAGGGGAGACATAGGCCATCCCCAGAAAACGGTTGTCACCACCCATCATGCAACCTCCCTTTGCAATTCCTGTGGAAGATGGCGGGCGGTGGCCCGGACCATCTCGACGAACATTTCGCGCGCGCGGGCGTCCGAAAGCGGTGCGATCAGCGGATCGGTGCGGAACAGGGCGAACAGGTCGCCCCAGCTTTCAGCCATGACGGCATCCAGAAGCGCGGTCTGGCGCGCGGCGTGATCGGCGACGATCCGCAGCAGCGGCGCGGGCAGGCGTCCGGCGACCAGAGGCGTCACACCCAGCGATGAAAACAGCGCGTTGGTTTCGACGATAGTGCCCTGCGGCAACCCGTCCATCTGGCCACGGTTCGGCAGGTTCACATTGCTGGTGAAGTCGCCAAGGCCCATCAGACCCCTGATCTGATCGACAAGCGCCTCGTCCGAGCGGTCGGCGAAGGGCGTGCCCTGCCCCGCCGCCAGCGCTGCCGCCTGTTCGCGTTTCTGCTGACGGTCGCGGATCCGATAGCTGACAGGCGTCAGCGTGAAGCCCCAGCCCTCATGCCCGTCCAGATAATCGGATTGCGGCATGAATTCGGCCAGATGCCGGTCCCCGGCCGCCGCCGGAATGCCGAAGCGGCGGTAAAGGTCGAACTTCACCCGCGCATCGTCCATGAACCAGGTGTCATGCTCGCTGCCCGGATCCTTGGGGCGGGGCGACCAGCCGGCCTCGGCATGCGCCTGCGCAAAGGCGCGGTACGCCGGCAGCATGTCGCGCCCGTCCAGACCGATCGCATCGACAAAGGTAAAATGGTTGATCCCCAGCACATTCACCATCACGTCGCGATGGCTGTACTGCGCCTTTCCGGCCTGCTGATTGGCGATCCAGGCGACCTGATGGCGCAGCTTGGTCACCTCGTGGCATTCGCCCCAAAGCCGGATTTCGGGGAAGGCGCGATACATGGCGCCGGTCAGCACGCTCATCGGGTTGGTCAGGTTGCAGACCCAGGCCTTCGGCGCGTGATCGCGGATGTCCTGCGCGATCTGCGCCATCATCGGGACCGCCCGCAGCGCCCGGATGAAGCCGCCGGGACCGACCGTGTCGCCGACCGCCTGCCGGATGCCGTAACGCGCCGGGATATCCACGTCCTGCGCCATATCCTCGAACCCGCCCGGCAGGATCGAGACGACGACGACATCCGCCCCCGCCAGCGCATCGGCCAGCACCGGCACCGCCTCATAGGAGGCGGGACTGCCCTTCGAGGCCGCTGCGAAACGGGCACCGATCAGCGCATTGCGCGCGGCCGCCGCATGGTCGATATCGTAAAGCCGGACATGCGCGGCAAGCGTCGTGTCATGGGCCAGATCGGCCATCAGCTTGGTCGCCCAGTTGAGCGAGCCGCCGCCGATATAGGCGATGGTAACAGGGCGCTGGCTCACATCACTGCTCCGATCTGCCAGGGGACGAATTCGTTGTCGCCAAGGCCCAGGGCCTCGGATTTGGTGACGCGGCCGGAGGCGGTCTCGCGGATCGCGTCGAAGATCTCGCGGCCCTTGTCGGCGATGCTGACGCCGGAAGACACGATATCGCCCGCATTCAGGTCCATGTCGTCGGGCATCTGCTGGAACAGCCGGTCCGAGGTCGACAGCTTGATCGTCGGCGCGGGTTTCGATCCGAAGGCCGATCCGCGCCCGGTGGTGAAGACCACGATCTGCGCCCCGCCCGCGATCTGGCCGGTCGCAGAAACCGGATCGTAGCCGGGCGTGTCCATGAAGACCAATCCCGGCACCGTCACCTGCTCGGCATAATCGTAGACCGCCCGCAGCGGCGTGGCGCCGCCCTTGGCCGCCGCACCCAGCGATTTTTCGAGAATGGTGGTGATGCCGCCCTGCTTGTTGCCGGGGCTGGGGTTATTGTCCATCGAGCCGCCGTTCTGCGCGGCATAGCCTTCCCACCAGCGGATCTGCTCGATCAGCTTCTGCGCGATGCCGGGCGTGCCGGCGCGGCGCAGCAACAACTGTTCGGCGCCGTAAATCTCGGGTGTTTCGGACAGGATCGCGGTGCCGCCCTGCGCGACGATCAGGTCGCTGGCGACGCCAAGCGCTGGGTTCGCGGTGATCGAGGAAAACCCGTCCGAGCCCCCGCATTGCAGCGCCACGCGCAGCGCCGACATGGGCTGAGGGCTGCGCGTCGCCTTGTTGACCAGTGGCAGGATCTCGGCCACGCGGGCCTTGATCGCGTCGACAGTGGCGCGGGTGCCGCCGGTGTCCTGAATGGTCAGGGCGTGGAACCGTTCCGTTCCGGCATCGCCGAAATGGGACTGCATCCGGGCGATCTGCATCACCTCGCAGCCAAGGCCCACAAAGACCGTCGCGCCGACATTGGGATGTGTCGCATAGCCCCAAAGCACCCGGTCGAGGATGTCGAAGCCGCGCCCGCTTGCGGCCATGCCGCAGCCGGTGCCATGGGCATGGGCGGTGATACCGTCGACATTCGGATAGGCGTCCAGCATCCCGCTGGCCTCGATCTCTGCCGCTGCGCGGCGGATCACGGTGGCGGAACAATTGACCGTCGCCACAAGGGCGACGTAATTGCGCGTGCCCACGCGGCCGTCCTGACGCTGATAACCCATGAAGCTCAGCAGATCGGCCTTCGGCACGGCACCCTCGGCCAGCGAAAGATCGGCACCGATGGCGTAATCCTGTTCAGGATTGGCAAAGCTGCAATTCTGCGCGTGGACATGTTCGCCCGCCGCAATGTTCTGGCTGGCGGTGCCGATGAACTGGCCGAATTTCAGCACCGGGCTGCCCGCAGCAATCGCCACGCGAGCGATCTTGTGGCCCGCCGCGACCGGCTTTTCCAGCGGCGCGCCAAGGCCAAGCGGGTCATCGCCGGCCGCCGCGCGCGCCGTCAGGACGGCGATATTGTCATTTTCCTGCAGGATCAGCGCTGCGGACATCAGACCAGCTCCTCCACTGCAGCGCGCGCACCAAGGGACCACAGTCGTTCGGCGGCGGCGGTCACCGGCAGACGCAGGCGTTCGGCCAGCTTTTCGGGAAAGACCTCGCGCACAGACAGAAGCGCCGCGACCTTGTCTGCGGGCGTGTCGGCGGCGTCGGACAGGGCGCGCAACTTTGCCGCCAGCGGGTCGCGCACGTCGATGGGCTGGCCTGCTTCACCTAGACCGCCGACATAGCGCATCCACGCCGCCACGGCGAGCCACAGTCCCGGCGAGTCGCGCCCGGCATCCAGATTTGCCTCCAGCGTGCCCAGAATGCGCTGCGGCAATTTCTGGCTGCCATCCATGGCGATCTGCCATGTGCGATGCCGGATGGCGGGGTTTTCATAGCGCTGGAACAGCGCCTCGGCGTAGTCGTTCAGGCTGACACCTTCGGGCGCGGTCACGGCGGGCACGATCTCGGACCACAGGCGCCGCGCATAGTCGGCGAAAACCGGATCGGCCATGGTGTCGGCAATGGTCTCGTGTCCCGCCAGAAAGCCCGTATAGGCCAGCGAGGAATGGGTGCCGTTCAGCATCCGCAGCTTCATATGTTCATGCGGGGTCACGTCGGCGACCATCTCGGCCCCGGCGGCGGCGAAATCGGGGCGGATGCCGGCCACGAAATCATCCTCGATCGCCCATTGCGCGAAGGGTTCGTGCATCACCGGCGCGGCGTCATATGTGCCGGTCAGTTCGGACACGCGGGCAATATCCGCATCGGTCGTGGCCGGGGTGATGCGATCGACCATGGTCGAGGGAAAGCGCGCTTCGGCCGCGATCCAACCGGCCAACGCCGGATTCAGCGCCCGCGCGAAGTCCAGCACCAGCCCGCGCACGAGCTTGCCGTTTTCCGGCAGGTTGTCGCAGGTCAGCACGGTAAAGGGCGGAAGTCCCGCATCGCGGCGGCGTTGCAGGGCGCGGACCAGATAGCCGATGGCCGAAACCGGCGCGGCCGCGGTCAGGTCGTGGCGGATATCGGGGTGATCCATGTTCAGCGCACCGGTCGCCGGATTGTGGCAATAGCCCTTTTCCGTCACCGTCAGCGTCACGATCTTCACGCCCGGATCGGCCATCGCCGCCAGCACGGCTTCGGGGTTTTCCGGTGCGACGAGCACGTCGTTCAGCACCTCGATTCGGCGCGCGGTTTCGCCGTCCGGCCCAAGCGATACGGAATGATAGGTCCAGCCCTGCGGCGCCAGCGCGTCGCGCGTATCGGGGCTGCGCAGCGAGACCCCGACAATCCCCCATTCCCCGCCCGAGGCCGCCATCGCATCAGCAATATAGACGCAGCCAAAGGCCCGAAAGAACGCGCCCAGCCCCAGATGGACGATGCCGGTCGCGGGGCGTTCGCCGCCAGAGGGGGAAAGGCGATCAGCGGGCAAGCCAGCCTCCATCGACATTCAGGATCGCGCCGTGGACATAGCGGGCGGCCGGCGTGCACAGATAAACCGCCGCCCCCGCAATATCCGAGGCCTCGCCCCAGCGACCGGCGGGGATGCGGTCGAGAATGGCCTGGCTGCGCGCGGGATCGGCGCGCAGGGCCTCGGTATTATTGGTCACGATATAGCCGGGCGCCACGGCGTTGACATTGATGCCCTTCGCCGCCCATTCATTCGCCAGCAACTTGGTCAGCCCGGCAACGCCGTGTTTCGCGGCCGTATAGGACGGCACCCGGACCCCGCCCTGAAAGGAAAGAAGCGAGGCGATATTCACCACCGCGCCCTGCCCACCCTGCGCCAAAACGGCCTTGGCGAAGGCCTGCGTGGTAAAGAACAGCGCCTTGAGGTTGACGTCGATCACCGCGTCCCAGTCCTCTTCGGTGAACTCGACGGCATCGTTGCGGCGGATGATGCCGGCATTGTTGATCAGGATGTCGATGCCTTGCCCGTCGAACAGGCCCTGTCCGGCCATCGGGTCGGCGAAATCGACCAGAACCGAATCCGCACGGCCGCCCGCATCCCTGACCATGGCCACGGTCTCGTCGCTGGCCCGGCGCCCGGCGCACAGCACCTCGGCACCGGCAGCGGCAAGCCCGACGGCAATGGCCTGACCGATCCCGGTATTGGCGCCGGTCACCAGGGCGCGGCGCCCTTCAAGCGAGAAGGGGTTTGTCACCGCAAATCCTCCATCGCGACCATATCCATATCGGCGAAATCGACATTGTCGCCGGCCATCGCCCAGCAGAAGGTATAGGACGAGGTGCCGGCCCCCGAATGGATCGACCAGGGCGGCGAGATCACGGCTTCTTCATTGGCCATGACGATATGACGGGTCTGCGACGGCTCGCCCATGAAATGGAAGACGCGCTGACCTTCGGGCAGTTGGAAATACAGATAGGCTTCCATCCGACGGTCGTGCAAATGGGCCGGCATGGTATTCCAGACAGAGCCTTCGACGAATTGCGTATAGCCCAGCAGAAGCTGGCAGGTCTGGCAGACCTCGGGATGCAGGAACTGGATGATGACGCGTTCGTTCGCGGTTTCGCGCGCGCCAAGCTCGACCCGGCGGGCATCGGCCAGCTTGATCAGTTTGGTCGGATAGGTCTGATGCGCCGGCGCCGACAGGATATAGAACCGCCCCGCGCCAGAGAAGCTGACCGGGCCCGCGCCCATCCCGATATACAGCACTTCGCCGCTTTCCAGGCTGTAATCCTGCCCGCCCACGCTGACCGTGCCGGTTTCGCCGATATTCAGCACGCCCATCTCGCGCCGGTCGAGAACCGACGGCGTGCCGGTTTCCGGCACATGATCCAGCACCAATGTGCCGCCCGCCGGCACGGCCGAGCCCAGCATCAGGCGGTCGTAATGGCTGTAGACGAGGTTGATCTCGGCGTCCTTGAACAGGCCGCCGACATGGAAATGATCGCGAAGCTGATCGGTATCCAGCGTCTTCGCCGTGGCGGGATCAATGGCGTGGCGGGTCTGGGTCTTCAGCATGTCTCGGGCCTTTCCAAATTAAAGAAAATCGTCGCGGCGGGGCGTGAAGGTGTCGATCAGCGTCCCCGCCTCGTGGCAGATGCAGCCGTGCTGCGCGCGCGATGGGATCACCAGACTGTCGCCCGGCCCCAATTCGTGTTCGGCACCATCAAGCAAGAAGGTGAAGCGCCCGGCCTCGACATAGGTCGATTGCACATGCGGGTGATTGTGAAGCGCGCCTTTCGCGCCGCTGTCGAAACGGAAGGCCACGACCATCATGTCGGGGTTTTCCGCCAGAACCTGCCGGGTCACGCCGGGGTCGGTCGGGACGATGGGATAGGTCATGTTCTCCTCCTCCGCCGGGGCGGTCACAGTCGATAGGCTTCCTTGGCAAGCCGGTAAGTCAGGTCATGCGCGACCTCGGGCGCCTCATCCGCGTCCAGTCGGCCGGTGGTGACAAGATTGGCCAGAAAGGCGCAGTCGACCCGGCGCGCGACGTCATGGCGCGCGGGGATCGAACAGAAGGCGCGGGTGTCGTCATTGAAGCCGACGGTGTTGTAGAAGCCGGCAGTTTCCGTCGCCATTTCGCGGAAACGCATCATCCCTTCATAGCTGTCATGGAACCACCAGGGCGGCCCCAGCTTCAGCGCCGGATAGACGCCGGCCAGCGGCGCAAGTTCGCGCGAGTAACTGGTTTCATCCAGCGTGAACAGGATCACCGTCAGATCGGACCGCCCGCCGACCGCATTCAGCAGCGGCCGCAGCGCATTGACGTAATCCGTCCGCGTCGGGATATCGCAGCCCTTGTCGCGACCGAACCGCGCCATGATCTCGGCCGAATGGTTGCGCGCCGATCCGGGGTGGATTTGCAGGACCAGCCCGTCATCAAGGCTCATCCGGGCCATTTCGGTCAGCATCTGGCCACGGAAGGCATCGGCTTCCTGGGGCGTGCAGGCGCCACGCAGCGCCTTGTCGAACAGCTTCGCGGCCTGATCCTGCGGTAGATCCTCGGTCCGGGCGGTCGCATGGCCGTGATCGCTGGAGGTGGCGCCGAAGCTTTTGAAGAAGGCGCGGCGGTTGCGATGGGCGGCCAGATAACCGGCCCAGGTCGTCGCATCTTCGCCCGCCAGTTCGCCCAGCTTTTCGACATTCGCCGCAAAACCGTCAAATTCAGGATCGACCACGGCGTCGGGGCGATAGGCCGTCACCACCTTGCCGCCCCAGCCGCTGTCCCGGATCATCTTGTGCCATTTCAGATCGTCAAGTGCGCTTTCCGTGGTCGAGATCGCCTCGATATTGAAACGCTCGAACAGGGCGCGGGGGCGGAATTCCTCACGCCCAAGGCAATCGGCGATCTGGTCATAGATCTTGTTGGCAGTCGCGCCCGAAAATCGGTCGGTGATGCCGAAGACGTTCTGAAACGCGTGTTCGACCCACATGCGCGAGGGCGTGGCGCGGAACAGATGAAAATTATCGGCAAACAGACGCCAGATCTTGCGCGATTCCGTCTCGGTCCGACCGCCATCGGCACGGGGCACGCCCAGTTGTTCAAGCGGGACGCCCTGCGAATGCAACATCCGGAAGACGTAATGATCAGGCGTCACGAAAAGCTGGGCCGGATCGGGAAAAGGCTGATTTTCGGCGAACCAGCGTGGATCGGTATGCCCATGCGGGCTGATGATCGGCAGGTCCTTGATGCCGGCGTAAAGGTCGCGCGCAATGGCACGGGTCGCAGGATCGGCCGGAAACAGTCGGTCTTCGCTCAGCATTGCCATCACTCCCCCAAACGGCGAATCGTCGGTCGGCTTCACGACCTGACAACTAATATCCTAGGTTCGCGTATCCGTCTTGTCAAATAATATCCTAGTTGCTAAGATGGTGACGTGAGATGGAGGAAAGGTGGGCGCGTGCAGACGACTGTGACCTATGATGAGGCCGGGCTGGACCTGCCGACGATCACACCACCTACCCGCCCCTCGGTCGCGGATCAGGTGTTCAGACTTCTGCAAGAGCGGATCCTGCGGCTGGAACTGCCGCCCCTGACCAAGATCAGCGAGGCTGACATCGCCAAGCGCCTTGGTGTGTCGCGCCAGCCCGTGCGAGAGGCGTTCAAGCGCCTGGAACGGCAGGGATTTTTGCAGATTCGCCCGCAAAGCGGCACCATGGTCAGCCTGATCTCGGAAGAGGCGATCCAGCGCGCGCGGTTCATCCGCACTGCCCTGGAGGTGCAGATGGTCCGCACCGCCTGCGAGGTGCTGGCCCCGGAAGATATCGCCGCACTGAAATCGCTGATCGACCAGCAAAGGACTGCGGCCGAAAGCGGCGATGCGGCGCTGTTTCACCGTCTGGACGAAGATTTCCACAGCGCGATCTGCGCGCGCTCGGGCCACGGTTATGTCTGGGATCTGATCCACGATCACAAGGCGCATATGGACAGGGTGCGAATGCTGTCGCTCAGCGCGAATTCGCAGCAGTTTGCGCTGCAGGAACATATCCAGATCCACAGCGCGATTGCCGCGAAAGACCCAGATGCCGCAGCCAAAGCGATGACGCGGCACCTGTCGCGGATTGACGTGCTGATCGCCCAGATCAAGACGCAGAATCATGACTGGTTCGTGGATACAAAGGCATGAAGCGCATCGTCGCGATCGGGGAATGCATGGTCGAGCTGTCACCCACGGCGGCGCAGGGCCAGTATGGGCTGGGCTTTGCCGGCGATACGCTGAACGCCGCCTGGTATCTGCGCCGGTTGATGGGCGATAACGGGCAGGTCGATTACCTGACGGCCGTCGGCACCGATACAATATCGGATCAGATGCTTGGCTTTCTGAAAGATGCCGGGATCGGCACAACCCATATCCAGCGCCGGCCGGACCGCACGGTCGGGCTATATCTGATCCAGTTGGATCATGGCGAACGCAGCTTCGCCTATTGGCGCGACGAAAGTGCCGCGCGGGCGATGGCGCAGGATGCCGAGGCGCTGCGCCTTGCGCTGAGCGGCGCCGATATCGCCTATCTCTCTGGCATAACCATCGCCATCCTGCCGCCCGACGACCGCACCGTTTTGGCCGGCATCCTGTCGGACTTCCGCGCCGGTGGCGGCACCGTCGTCTTCGATCCGAACCTTCGGCCGCGCCTGTGGAAAAGCGACGCGGAAATGACGGGTGCGATCATGGACTTCGCGCATGTGTCGGATATCGTCCTGCCATCTTATGAAGACGAGGCGACCTGGTTCGGCGATGCCGATCCGCGGGCGACCGCGCGGCGCTATACCGATGCGGGCGCGGGCTATGTTGTCGTCAAGAACGGCCCCGGAGATATTTTCGTGACCCATGACGGGCGCGAGTTCATCAGCAAGGTCCAGCCCGCAGCAAAGGTCGTCGACACCACCGCCGCCGGCGACAGCTTCAATGCTGGCTTCCTTGCCGCCCATCTTGCGGGACACAGCGCCGAGGAGGCCGTCACCAGCGGCGCCGCATTGTCGGCGCGGGTGATCGGTCAGTACGGGGCGCTTTCCGAGCTGGCGACGGAATAGCCCCGCCCCCTGAACTGGGACGGGACGGTCACGCGATCAGCTATGCGCCTCGATCAGGGCTTTCAGGATGTCCTCTTCCTCGGGCGTCAGATCGTCCAGCGGTGCGCGAACGGGACCGGCCGCAAAGCCGACCTGCCTGACGCCCGACTTGATCGCCGACACCGCATAGCCCTTGCGACGCGAACGCAGCGCCATGAAGGGATAGAAGAAGCTGTTCAGGATGCTCTCGCAGGTTGCCCGATCGCCGGCGCGCAGCGCTGCGTAAAAGCGGTTCGCCAGCGCCGGCGCGAAATTGAACACGGCCGAGGAATAGGTGGTGAAGCCGGCGCCAAGATAGGCCTCGGCGAACAGCTCTGCGGTGGGCATCCCGCCCAGATAGATAAGCCGGTCGCCCATTTTCGCAGTGATATGGCGGACCAGCCCGATATCGCCGGTCCCGTCCTTGAACCCGACGAGGTTCGGACACTCGTCGCACAGGCGCGCGAGCGTATCAGGCTGAAGCACCGCATTGTCGCGGTTATAGACCATGACACCCATGCCGGTGGCGTCGCAAACCGCCTTGACGTGGCGATAGAGACCCTCTTGCGGGGCGTCGATCAGGTAATGCGGCAGCAGCAGGATCCCGTCGGCGCCAGCCTTTTCGACATCGCGCGCGATCTGGGTGGCAATCGCGGTGCCATAGCCGCAGCCGGACACGATGGCGGTCTTGCCGGCAACCTCCTTAGCGGCGCTGACGATGGCGGGGATTTCCTGCGGCGCCAGCGAGAAGAATTCGCCAGTGCCGCCGGCGGCGAACAGGACCGGCGCGTCAAAGCCGGACAGCCACTCGACATGGGCCTTGTAGGCATCCGGGGCAAAGCGGTCTTCGTCGTCGAAAGGCGTCACGGGGAAGGAAAGAAGCCCCGATCCGAGGGCGGCCTTGATCTGTTGCGGGTCCATCTGAGGAAAGGTCCTTGTGCTGATACGACTCGCGGCAGTCGATCGGCCGCGCGTAAGCTGTATGACAACTTGGCGCCAATTCTGTCAATACATCTTGCGCCTTGGCTGACATCTTGCGAACTGAACGGTGACGAATTCGATAACGTCAGCAGCGCAAAATCCCGACAAATTGGCATGAAAAGTTGCACAGAGATGAAAATTTTCCGTTATACAACAGATCGTTGCGATCATACTTGCCCCATTTCCAGGGCCGAAGCAAACTCGCTGTTGACAGAATCATATCTGTATAACAACTATGGTGCATATTTCGGACTGAACGGACAGTCGAATCATCGGGAGGGGGACATGCCCGCAGGAAAACTGCGCCTGAACAGCCTGGCCGGGAGCGCGCTTTCGATTCTGGTGACGCTGTTCGGGCTTCTGGTCCTGACCTTCGTGATCGGTCGCATGATGCCTGCCGACCCGGTCCGCGCCATCGTGGGCGAGGATGCGACACGCGAGGTCTATGAAAACGTCTATCGCCAACTGGGCTTCGACAAGCCGCTATGGCAGCAGTTCATGCTTTACATGCGTGACGTGCTGACGCTGAATTTCGGCACCTCGATCCGCACCGGCCAGCCTATCCTTCAGGATATCGCCCGCGTGCTTCCGGCCACGATCGAACTGGCCACGTTCGCCATCATCATCGGCGCTGGCGTCGGCGTCCCGCTTGGCGTGATCGCGGCGGTCAACAAGGATCGCTGGCCCGATCAGGTCATCCGCATCATCAGCCTTCTGGGCAATTCGATGCCGATCTTCTGGACCGGGATGATCGCCCTACTGATCTTCTATGCCGGGCTTGGCTGGGTCGGCGGATCGGGAAGGATGAGCCAGTTCTATATCGGCATGGTGCCGGAGCGCACGAATTTCCTGCTGATCGACAGCGTGCTTGCCGGGCAATGGGATGTGTTCTGGTCGGCGATCAACCATATCATCCTGCCGGCCTTGTTGCTGGGATATTCATCCGCCGCCTTTATCACGCGGATGACGCGCAGCTTCATGCTGGACCAGATCAATCAGGAATATATCACCACCGCGCGGGTCAAGGGCCTGAGCCGGCGGCAGACCATCTGGCGCCACGCCTTCGGCAATATCCGGGTGCAGCTTGTGACCATCGTGGCGCTTGCATACGGCGCGCTGCTGGAAGGCGCGGTGCTGATCGAAACGGTCTTCGCCTGGCCGGGCTTCGGGCAATACCTGACCTCGAACCTGCTGATCGGCGACATGAACGCGGTCATGACCTGCGTGCTGATCGTCGGCGTGATCTTCATCGGGCTGAATATCCTGTCCGATATCCTTTACCGCGTATTCGACCCCAGGACGAGGTAGGCCATGACCAACGCACATCCGACCGCCCCCGCCCACCGGACGCCGCAATTCCTGACCGCGACCCGGAACATCCTAGTCTTTCTGGCCAGACAGCCGACCTCGCTGTTCGGGCTCATCGTGCTGGCGGTTCTGATCCTGGTGGCGATCTTCGCGCCGCTGATCGCGACGCAGGACCCCATCACGCAGGATCTGAACAACGCCTTGCAGTCGCCGAACGCCGCGCATTTCTTCGGCACGGATGAGCTGGGCCGCGACATCTTTTCGCGTCTCGTCTATGGCGCGAGGATCACGCTGACGGTGATCTTTCTGGTGACCATCGTCGTCGGGCCGATCGGGCTGCTTTTCGGGACTGTCGCGGGCTATTTCGGCGGGCGCGTCGACACGGTCATGATGCGGATCACCGATATCTTCCTGTCCTTCCCCTCGCTGATCCTGTCGATGGCCTTTGTCGCGGCACTTGGTCCCAGCCTGAACAACGCGATCATCGCAATTGCGCTGACCTCATGGCCGCCCATCGCGCGGCTGGCCCGGGCCGAGACGCTGACCTTCCGCAAGGCCGATTACATCGCCGCCGCCCGCCTTCAGGGCGCGTCGCCGGCGCGGATCATCTGGCGGTCCATCGTGCCGATGTGCCTACCCTCGGTGCTGATCCGGCTGACGCTGAATATGGCGACCGTGATCCTGACCGCTGCGGGGCTTGGCTTTCTGGGCCTTGGCGCGCAGCCGCCGATGCCCGAATGGGGCGCGATGATCGCCACCGGCCGGCGCTACATGATCGACAGCTGGTGGCTGGTGACCTTCCCCGGCCTCGCGATCCTGTCGGTCAGCCTGGCCTTCAACCTGCTGGGCGACGGCCTGCGCGATGCGCTTGACCCGAAACAGATGAACCGGAGATAGGCATGGACCCGATCTTGGACGTTCAGAACCTTTCCATCCGCTATGGCGGCGCACCGAAACCTGCGGTGCGGGATGTCAGCTTTACCCTCGGCCACGAAAGGCTGGGCATCGTCGGCGAAAGCGGGTCCGGCAAATCGACGGTCGGGCGGGCGATCATGCGGCTGCTCGACACCGCCACCATAACTGCCGACCGGATGCAGTTCGAGGATGTGGACCTGCTGGCCGCGACCGAGGCGCAGATGCTGAAGATCCGTGGCAAGCGTATGTCGATGATCCTTCAGGATCCGAAATTCTCGCTGAACCCGATTCAGCGCTGCGGCCACCAGATATCCGAGGCCTATCGCACCCATATGAAATGCTCGAAAGCCGAGGCGAAGGCCCGCGCCATCGAGATGCTGGAGCAGGTCCATATCCGCGATCCGGAACGCGTCTATGACCTTTACCCGCACGAGGTCTCGGGCGGGATGGGTCAGCGGGTCATGATCGCGATGATGCTGCTGACCAGCCCCGATCTGGTCATCGCGGACGAACCGACCTCGGCCCTGGATGTCACGGTGCGCTTGCAGGTGTTGCAGATCCTTGACGGGCTGGTGCGCGACAAGGGGATCGGGCTGATCATGATCAGTCACGACCTGAACCTTGTGCGCGCCTTCTGCGACCGCGTGCTGATCATGTATGCCGGGCGGCTGGTGGAAACGCTGGACGCCAAGGATCTGGACAATGCCCGCCACCCCTATACACGCGGCCTGCTGGCCGCGCAGCCGCGTATCGGCGGATCGCGCGCGCCGTTGCCGGTGCTGGAACGCGAGGCAAGCTGGGTGAACCCGCAGGAGGCCGTATGATGAAACCGCTGTCGATCCACAACCTTTCGGTCAGTTTCGGGGCCGTTCAAGTGCTGCATGAGGTGTCGCTGGAGGTGGCGGCCGGGGAATGTTTCGGGTTGGTGGGCGAATCCGGGTCGGGCAAATCGACGATCCTGCGCTGCGCCTCGATGCTGAACGACAGCTGGAGCGGCACCGTCGAAATCGACGGTCGGAACGTCCGTGAAATGCCGGTCCGCGACCGCTGCCGCACCTTGCAGATGGTGTTTCAGGATCCGTACGGATCGCTGCATCCGCGCCATTCGATCCGCAGCGCGCTGGAGGAAGGGCTGCGCGTCAACGGCATCGGCGACCGGGCCGAGCGGATGGCGCAAGCGATGCGCGATGTCGGCCTGCCGGTCGATTTTCTGGACCGCTATCCCCACCAGCTTTCGGGCGGTCAGCGTCAACGGGTCGCCATCGCCCGCGCGCTGATCCTTGAACCCGATCTGCTGTTTCTGGACGAGCCGACCTCGGCGCTGGATGTCTCGGTTCAGGCCGAGGTGCTCAACCTGCTGGTCCGGCTGCAGAAGGAAAAGGGCTTTACCTATCTGATGGTCAGCCACGATCTTGCCGTGGTCGACCACATGTGCGACCGTTTCGCGATCATGCAGCACGGGCATATCGTCGAAATCCTGTCGCGAGAGGCGATCACGCAAGGCACGGCGACCCAGCCCTATTCACGCGAGCTGATCGGGGCCAGTCTTGAATACGAACGCGCCGTCTGACGACCCGCTTTTGCCGCCCTTTCTGGCCGACCGTCTGGCAGGCCTCGACCACGATCTTGCCTTTCGGAAGGGCGACGAATTCGCCCCGTGGCACGACAGGCTGCGCAGCGCCTGGCTGGCCACGCTGCCCCCCCATGACAGCCCGGCCGAGGGCCACGCCGTTGGCACCGCCATCCGCTTGCGCTTTGCCACCGGGGCCGAGGCGGACGGGCGCTTTCTGCTGCCGGACGGCCCGGGCCCGCATCCGGCGGTGCTGCTGCTGCACGAACATGGCGGTGCGTTCGAGAGTGGCTGGCAAAAGCTGTTTGATCTGCCCGAAAGCCAACCCGCGCGCGACCAGCTTTATGGCGGCATCGCCGTGGCGGAGGCGTTGCGCGATGCCGGCTTTGCGGTGCTGTGCCTTGACGCCATCGGCTTCGGCGCGCGCTTTGCCGGCGGCTATCCGGCCCAGCAGGCGCTTGCCGCGAATGCCATCGCCCTGGGGTGGAGCCTTGCCGGCATCATCGCCGCCGAAGACGCGCAGGCCGCCGCCTGGCTGGCCCGGCAACCTGGTATCGACGCCGAACGGATCGGCTGTTTCGGCTTTTCCTTCGGCGGCTATCGCGCCTGGCAGCTGGCCGCGATCAGCCCGCATGTCGCGGCGGCGGCCTCGGTCAGCTGGATGGCCACGCGCGAGTCAATGATGCGGCCCGGCGCCCCGCTTTTGCAGGGGCATTCGGCCTTTTCCTTCCTGCATCCCGGCATCGACCACCGGGCCGATTTCCCCGATCTGGCCGGGCTGGCCGCTGACCGGCCGCTGTTCTTCCGATCCGGTCGCGGCGACCGGCACATGCCCGAGGACGGCGTAAACGCTGCCTGGGGACGTATTGCCGCGATTGCCGAGGCCGCCGGGGGCCCGCCCCCCGATACCGGCTTTCACGACCACGCCCATAGCTGCCCGCCAGCCATTATCGAACAGGCCACAGCCTTTCTGCGCCTTCACCTGACATGAAAACGCGGCCCGGTTCGCGGGCCGCGTTTCAGATTTGCGGGGGGACGTCAGCGCGTCTTCACGACATCCTCGAACCGGTTGACCCACGGATCCACGACGACGCCCTCTACATCGTTGCGGAAGGCCGCCGTCACCACCCGTTCCGAGAAGGGCAGGATCGACATCACTGTGTCGTTTTCCAGGTAGTTCTGGATATCCTCATAGGCCTTGACCTGGGTGTCGTAGTCCGACTGGATCAGGGCAGCTTCGATCATCCCGTTCAGCTTTTCGTCATAGAAGCTGGTCCGCCAGTTCTGGAAGTTGGTCAGTTGCGCTTCGTCCGCATTGTCCGGGTTATAGGCCATCGCGCGCAGGTTGCTGTCCGGGTGCGGCTGCTGCCCGCCGCCGCCACGACCGACCAGCAATTCGAAGCTGCGTTCGCGCATGGCACCATAAATCTGGCCGCCATCGCCGGTGATGATCTCGGCCTTGATGCCGGCCTGCGCCAGTGTGCCCTGAATGGCGGTGGCCGAATCCAGGAATTCCTGCGTCGAGATCACGCGCAGCGTCGTTTCGAACCCGTCGGGAAAGCCCGCCTCGGCCAGCAGGGATTTCGCCTTTTCCACATCCAGCGCATAGCCCGGATCGGGCATGGCCGCGAAAACAAAGCTGTTGATCCCGCGCTGACGCTTGACGCCGAAATAGGGCATGATGGCATTGTTGATGCCGTCATAGTCGATCAGGTAGCGCAGCGCCTCACGGACCTTGGGATTGGCATAGCGTTCATCCTTCATCGACACCGCGAGGTAATAGAAGCCCGCGCTCGGCACCGATTCCACGGTGATTTCGGGGTTAGCCTCCAGTGCCTTCAGGTCTGGCGCGGCCAGCGAAAAGGCGACGTCGAAATCGCCCTGCTCGATCCCCAGACGCTGGGTCTGCGATTCCGGTAGGTGGCGCATCAGCACGCGCGTCATCGTCGGCGCATCGCCCCAGAAGGCATCGTTGCGGGTCAGGATGACGAATTCATTCGCGCGCCACTGGTTCAGCGCATAGGCGCCCGAACCGGCCGAGTTATTCAACAGCCAGGCCTGACCCATATCGCCATCTGTCTCGTTCTCCTGAACCAGCTTGCTGTCCAGGATGGAACCGTACCCGGCCTCGGCCAGGAGCATCATCAACAGGCGCGGGTCGTCGGGTTGCGGGATGTTCAGCACGAATGTCCGCGGATCCTCGGCCACGAAATAGCTGTCGGCCTGCGCCGGGTCATAGCCGCGGCTGGCCAGTTTCGACGCCTGCGCCTGTCCCAGCGTCAGTGCGCGCCGGAAGCTGTAGGCCACATCCTCGGCCGTGACCGGATTGCCCGATGCGAAGGTCGCACCTTCGCGCAATGTGAATTTGACCGAGGCATTGTCGGGCGCGATTTCCCAGCTTTCGGCAAGGCGCGGCATCAGTTCATGCGTCTCCGGGTCCAGTTCGACAAGTGCGTCATAGACGTTATTGAGGATCTGCACCGTTTCACCGCCGGTGATCGCGGCGGGGTCCAAGGTCAGCACGTTGTTCATGTTGAACGCGACGATCAACTGATCCTCGGGCGTTTCGGCAAGAACCGGCGTCGCCCCGGCCAACAAAGCCGCCAGAGCGGCGCTTGCAAGCAGTTGTTTCATAATTCCTCCCTCGGGTGTGTGCCCTTTGTGCGCGGCGTCATGCCACGCGGTTGTTCTCGATATGATCGAAGTTGATATCCTCGCCGAGACCGGGCCGGTCGGGGACATGGACGAAACCGTCCGCATCCATCGGGTCGGAAAGCGAATTCAGATAGTCGAAGCCATCGTCATATTCCAGGAACGGATGCAGCAGACCGCGTTCATACCAGTGGCAATTCTTGACGGCGGCGGTGAGATGCAGGTTCATCGCGGTATTGCCATGCACCTCGCAGTCCATGCCGAAAGCCTCGGCCAGGTGCATGGTTTTCAACGCCGGAGTGATGCCGCCGACATCGTTGACCCCGGTGCGCAGGATGTCGCAGGCGCCGGACCGGATCCATTCGGCGCGGTGCCAATGCTTGCCCGCGGCGCTTTCGGGGCCGATGACCGGGATGTCCAGATTGTCCGACAGCCATTTGTAGGAGGACATGGACTGCTCATCCATCGGCTCTTCAATCCAGTCGAAGCCCAACTTCTCCAGCCCGCGCCCAAGCGCCAGCGCGTCGCTGCGCGAATACCAGTGGAAGGCGTCGATCATCAGGCGGATATCGGGGCCCACCGCCTCGCGCACGGCGGCGCAAGCCTTGAGGTCCATCCGCACATCCGGCGCCCAACTGACCGGCGGCATCCAGGTATGCAGCTTGATCCCCTGATAGCCGCGCTTGACCAGCGTCTCGGCAAAGCGGCCATAGTCTTCAGGCGTGGCAAGGCCGCCCTCCAACTCGTCCCCGCACATGACCGAGCCATAGGCCGGGATCTTGTCGCGATAGGCGCCGATCAGCTTGTGGACAGGTTGGCCGAGGCTGCGACCGGCCAGATCCCACAGCGCACAATCGACCACCGCTAGCGTCCGGTCGGTCAGTTGCGCCGCCGATCCGCGCTGCCAATGCGCCAGCTCCTGCCACAGCCTTTCGCGATCACGATGATCCTGTCCGATCAGCACCTTGCGCACGAACTTGTCCAAGACATGCGGGCGCATCACCTCGGGCGGAGCAAAGCTGTGACCCTCGTGCCCGTCTTCGGTTCGGATCGTCAGGATACCCTGTTGGACCTGATGCGGCTCACCCGGATGGGCATGGCCCGCAGTGTCGGAATGCCGCCGGGTCGTGTGCAGGAATACGCGCGCAGATACGTCGGTTATGATCACTTTGCTTCCCTCGCAGCGGCATCAATATAATCTGTATAACATCTTGTATGACAGATTCGGCGATTCCGTCAAGGATGATTTGACGGTATGTCTAACAGATCACGTCTAACGAGGTCTGGACGGCCCGGCAGACAATCCGCTACATATGAGATCTGTCTAACAAATCCGGTTTCAGCCTTGCCGAAAACGACCCTGGATCCCGTTCTCCCCCGCGCTCAAACGCGGGTCGCCCTGATCGCCGACGATCTGCGCCGGGCGATCATCGCGGGCGAATTTCCGCCCGGCGCCCGCTTGCCGAGCGAATCGGAACTCACGCAGCGCCACGGCGTCAGCCGCACCGTCGTGCGCGAGGCCTTCGCACGCCTGCGCGCCGATGGGCTGATCGAAACGCGCAAGGGTTCGGGCGCCTATGCGCTCGATCCGGCGACGCAGTCGCATCAACCCTTTTCCGATCTGGACACCGAGCGCCTGTCTGGCGTGATCGAACTGTTCGAGCTGCGATCGGCCTTTGAAATCTCCGCCGCCGGCCTTGCCGCGAGGCGCCGTTCCGGCGCCCAGATCGACGCCATCGTGCGCGCAAATGAGGAGGTCGCGAAATGCTTCGACACCGGCGTCTCGACGCGCGAGGCCGATTTCGCCTTTCACTACGCCATCGCCGAGGCGTCGCAGAACAAGCGCTTTCCGGAATTCCTGACACTGATCCGCCCCGGCCTCGCCCCGCGGGTCGAGTTGGAGGCCCGCGGAGGCACGCCCCGCGCCTATGTTCCGAACCCGAAGCTGGTCGAGGAACACAACAATATCATCGACGCCATCCTGATGAGCGAACCCGATCGCGCCGAAGCAGCGATGAAGGAACATCTGAAAGGCAGCCTCGACCGCTATCGCGACCTGTTGCGGAATACGTTGGCACATCCGCATACATAAGCATCGGCCAGCACGTCGTATCCGTCCCGTTGGTATTCTCCCCGATCTAAAGGAAATTAGTAAGCGATGAGGTTGATGCCCCCGGCGCGTAACGCCGTGCCACCTGCGCAACCGAAACACCCGGCGCCGCCGTCTGCTGACAGATCGACCGCTCTTCCTCACCCGTCCAGAACCGCCCCTTGTCCGACGCGTCGTTCAAGCACCCATGGTGTCCACTATTCTTGGTGGACACTAACCGGAACCATCAGAGCCTGGCAGAGCGGTCAGACCGAACGGTTACCTGCCACCCGTCTTTGCAAACGTTGATGTGGCGTTGATGTAAAACGGGGGTTGGGGTACCCGACTATTTCAGTCTGCATCCAAGCGTTTGATTTTAGGGTATTTTTTGGTTGCGGGGGTAGGATTTGAACCTACGACCTTCAGGTTATGAGCCTGACGAGCTACCGGGCTGCTCTACCCCGCGCCAATTGCGCAGACAATTGAGTATGCGCAGGTATTTCATCGTTTCAGAGAGA
>NZ_VKDF01000021.1 GCF_007096355.1 Paracoccus sp. M683
ACGAAGACCTAACAGAATGGGCGGGCGGGCCATTCGATCCGCATGTCCCCGACGCCGACGAACTCCGCTCCGAAGTCTTCAAGCTCGCAAAGAAATGGAAGCCAAAGAAAACGTAGGCAGCTTCACCGGACGGTTACCATCAATCCCGCCCTTCTGGCACTGTTGTCGGAACGTGGTCAGGTAGATGCTTGCCCTACGAGGTGAGCGCCTGACGCCTATGTCCGGACCAGTCCGTACGGGCCCGAGATCTCAGGGCGCATCAGCCTTCATGCGATGCGGTGCGGCGGCTAACCGGCGCTTTTTCCGAAACGCTGCTTGACATACTCGGTGATAGCGTTCCCCTGTAGTTCTGCGGTAGCATTACCACCACGGACGAAGAAGCGCTGGAGGTTGCCATCCTTCAAGAAGGCCTCGCGCGGGCCAGGTTCAACGCGAACCATTAGAACACGAACACCATCTTGTTCTTCGAACCTCGGGTGAACGTAGGGACGGAAGATATCCCCCAATCGTGACGTGATCAGGTTCGCGAGATGAAGGGCCATCTTGTCTTCATCCGGAAAGCCATCGGCTTCGAGCCCGAGCACTTCGCCATTATCGGCGACCCCGAGAAGTAGCGTCCCACCCTTGGCGTTCAGAAAGCCGGCAATGGTTTTCAACGCTGACACATGAATCTTGTCGTCCTGCTGGCCGGTGTGGAGATTGACGCGCAGTGTAGACTTGAACTCGACGGCATCGGTTTCACCGGTCTCTATCAGCTCTGCGACGCTGATCTCCGCCTTCGCTACGCTCGGCCCATTACCATTGAGAAGCTTCCAAGCTGCCTCGATGACACGCGCCATGCGTTCCCGCCGCTCGACCAAGAAAGCTTCGTAAGGCATCTCCCACCACAGGTGCGGAAGCGCATGCCAGAAATAGAGCTCCGTTCGCTTCTCCGCGGAAAGCGCAGCGTCCAACGGTGGCACATAGGCTGACGGCGGCTTCTTACCGATGCGGATGTTTTCGGGCCATTCTACCGGCGCGAAATTTGCGATCTGATTGATCTTCTTCAGTTCCCGGATGCCAGTTTCCTCAAGATGGGCGCGTGGAAAAAGATGATGCCGTTCGAGGGCAACCTTGGTCCCCTTCACGGCAGGGTCGACAAGGCTTGCGATTTTCACCGGGCTATAGAGGGCGCAGGCATCAAGCTTGATCAGCGATGCGTTGTAGGCAAAAAGCGACGGGCTTTGGGAGGCAGAGGTCGCCAGCTGACTGGGCAGCGTGATGCTCCAGTAATCGGGCGTCAACGTCGTTGCGCAGATCTTGCGCAGCATCGCAAGGTACTCTGTACCGCCTGACAGATCCCGAACGAGAGCCAGATCCGCCTCAAACCGGGTTTCTGGGGAGTTCGTATAGCGGCCGGTCAAGGCCGCCATGAAGAAGAACTCGGCGATGGCCTGGCGCATTGACTGCTTGTCAATGCCATAGTCCACGATGCCGACCAAGTAGAGCACATAGCTGTAGATAATCGCCGTCTCGGAGCTGATCATCTTCTCCCCGCGATACCCAGCCAAAGTCAGCGCGCTAAGGAAATGGTGCCAGTTTGCCAGATTCAGTGCCTCCGCCTGTCCAGCCTGCATCTTTTGAAACTGCTCATCGCGCCTTTCGGGGTTGTCGATGCCGGTCTTGGCATCGCGGCCACGGAGGGCATTGTAGACGTTTTCAAGCCTTGCGCGCTTAAGGGCCAACCCAATCGTCGCTCTGAGCATCTGGTCGGGAGCGGGCTTGATGAAATGGTTGAACGGTGAGGCATGACCGTCGTGAGGCTTCGTGGCGGCACGGGCAAACGCCTCCAGTTCGGTGCGCCCCTCATCCCAGTATACCGACATTAGCGTCATGATGAAATCGGACTGGTTGAGTTGTTTACCCTCTCCGTTGATCCGCACGAATACATCTGCCACGGTCGCACCGTCGACCATGGCAGACAGAGTAAGGGCGGTAAAAGAGTACTGGTTCGTCAACCCGTGCAGCTTGCCAATGGCGTTCTGGATCCTTTTCTTGTCCGCATCCGATAACTCGCGCACCGACGACAGTTGATCGAGAAAATCGCCGGCGATCGAAAAGACGTTGGCCTCAGGTCGCCAGAGTTCCGAGATATCAGGAATGAATGACTTGTCCTTCACAATAGCAGCATCCCAAACCGCGAAGCGCTCAGTCAATGGATTGAAGGCGATACGAATACGCTCCTTCTTGAAGTTTCCCCGGATCACCTCCTCGCCCTTTACAACAGCATAAAGCGAGGTCAGTCGTTGCTGCCCATCGACGATGGCTAGTTTGGGGACGGCCTTGCTGTTCTTAGCGCCAATGCCTTTCAGGCCTCCCTCTGCCCCAGTGTCCCAGAACAGCAGGAACCCCGCCGGATACCCCTTGTAGAGCGAGTCAAACAGGTTGCGAACCTTCACATTCGCCCAGACGAAGGGGCGCTGCAGGTCGGGTAGCCCGACCTTGCCTAGATCAATATCGGCGATCAAGGCGCCCACGGGATAACTGGTTGTAGTGAAGATCGTCATTGGGGCACCTTGTCAGTCTAGAGAATTTGTCAGGTCTCTCAGGATTTCTTCCGGATTGTTTGCGTTTCCGGGTCGTATTCAATCTGGTGAAGGGTGCCGTCCTTGATTGCCTGGACCGCCCTGCTCACGTGCTCCGGCAAAACGTAGAACCACTCCCGCGGGTAGACCTTTCGGCCGAAACGGTCCGTGATCCACAGGTCACGCGGTCGGGCAGCATCAAAGAATCGGTGCAGGAGCCCCTCCACTTTTCGCCAGGACAGGTTGACCAGATCATAGGTGGCGACGACCTCGACCGGAGCCAGCAAGAAGGTCGGATCATTGCGCGCATCAGCAATCCGGCGGCGCACCTCTTGTGTCGTCACTCCAATCTTCAGGAGTATGTTACGCACTTCAACGATTTGAGGTTCGTTCGACTTGCTCCGAAGCACGTATACGGTCCCCGTCAGATCGATCCGGTCCGCCTCCCAATCGGGATCCAGCGCCCCCAGACCGTGCCTGTGGATTGCGCGGGAGGTAGGATCGTCTGCGAGCGCCTTCCGGAAGGACGACAAGAGCGGATCGCTTTCCGTGCCGTTTGAGAAGATGATGCGGAGCCTGTGATCGCGTTTTCCTGCGCGAGCGGTCATTTCCGCCTTCTCGGCGACATAGGTCAGCAAGCCCTTTCGAATGAAGAGGGAACCTTCGTCGACTCTGACCTCCTCATTTGGATTGATCGGGCGCACCTCACGCTCGCCGGTCTCCAGCGCGGCCTGGGTTCCCTCGAACATCGCGCGGAAGCGATCGAAATCGTGACAGGGGTAGAACTCGGCCCGGTGATCTGGAACCAGCCGTTCCTCCGCCGGGGTCACGTTTCGGATCACGGTCAACGCCTCTGAAACCTCGAGCTCCTCATCGTCAAAAATGTCATCAAGAGAAGCAGGTACTTCGTCGTTTTCCACATCGTCGCGCCAATCGGGTTCTGCAGCCAATGGTTCGGGCGTCAGCTCAAATCGTCCGCCAGACAAGAGGCCATTGCGATCGACATCCAGCAGATCTGGTGCATCCCCTTTGGCAACCAGCCGGCTCCAGATCATGCCAAGACGCATCTCATCATGATCTGCCGCCGCCGCATCCGGGACACGGCCATGCCGTTCAAAGAATGCGTTCACCTCGGTGACCAATTGGGCATCCCGCTCCCGTTCAGGCGATCGGGTGGCGCGGGGCCGCAGGGTTACGTTCAGAAGCCCCAGTTCGTCCTCTTCCTCAAGGACTTCTTCGATCGACCTGTATCGCCGCATCCGTCACGAACCCCCTTGAGCTGCGCGCATCCGCTCCGCCTTTTTCGTGCGGATGTAGGCATGGGCCTCTGCAAGGCGACGTTCCAGATCCTCGGGCGAGTTGGGGTTCGGGGGACGCCCTTCCTGGGCAGTGAACCGCTTGATCCGGGGCCAGAGGACCAGTGCCTCCTCTTCGGTCATCTGGACCCGCTGAGCGACCATGGCGCTCTGGATCTGCTGGAGCAGAGGGGTGTCCAGCGCTTTGGATGCGATATCGAACCCTTCCCGGAACGGATTGATGGAGTCGATAAGGTCGATGTCCAGTTCGCGCACGTTGATGAACTTCTTTACCATCCGGATCAGGTTCAGCGCATCCGGCGACCGCTCTTCGTCCGCGTCAGTATCCTCGACGGGCTCCTTCTCGCCGCTTTCCATCTCTTCCTGAGCCATTCGGCGCGCGATTGCGGCGATGTTCATCCGGGCCGCCAAGTCTTGCCGGATGGCTTCGGTTTCGTCGGGGGTCAAGTCTTCATACGTCTTCTCAATGATATTGGTCAGCACCAGCTGGGTCGCGACCTCTGGGGCCACGTCATCCGCGACGGTGCGCCGGTCCATCTGCTGGCATGCCTGCGCCACCAGCTCGTGCATGTCATTCTCGACGATCGCCCGCGCGCGGTCTGTCGGAGGGGCCATCAAGCCACCGATCCCGATATGAACCCGACCCTCGCCGTCCACCTCGACAGGAGGTCGGGTATCGCCATCCTCGCGCCTGTAGAACCGGAAGTTCGGTTGCAGGACCTGCTCCATCAGGAGAGCCCCCGAGATCGCCTTCAGCATGTCATTGACCGCATCCGTGACCACCCCGGTCTCGACACCGGGTTCCGCCACCAGATTGGTGAACTGGGCATGGCGCTTGCCGGGGGCATCGCGGGTCGCGCGCCCGATGATCTGGATAATCTCTGTCAGCGAGGAACGATAGCCGATGGTCAGCGCATGCTCGCACCAGACCCAATCGAACCCCTCTTTCGCCATCCCGAGGGCGATGATCAGGTCCACCTTGGCCCGGTCCGCATCATCGTCGCGCTTGCCGTCCGGCCCGACGATCTCGCGGATCAGCGAGGCCTTCACCAGATCGCGCTCCGACCCGTCGTCCACCAGGTCCGCCACCTTCAGAACGCGCCCATCGGGGAGCCGGACCAGATCGAATCCGGTCTGCTCTTCCCGGCCGATCACCTCGCCGATGCAGCTCAGGATTGCCCCCACCTCGGACTGCTTGACGTCATAGGCCTCGGCCGAGCCGCGATGCGGGATATGGATGATGGTCTTCAGGTCCGGGTTCAGCACCTCGGGGATCGCGCTGATATACTGGTCCCGGTAGAAACTGTAGGAAATTCCAAGGCTTTTCAGGAACCGATACCCGTCCAACTGCTCGTAATAGCTGTAGGTGATCGACCGGAACCGCGCTTCATCCTCGGGCCGCAGGACCGGGATGCTGTCGCCCCGGAAATAGGAGCCGGTCATCGCCATCACATGCGCCTGACCCCGGTTCAGGATGCGGCGCAGGATTTCACCCAGCCGGTTGTCATCCCCGGCGCTGACATGGTGGAACTCGTCGATGGCGATCAGGCAATCGTCGAAGGCCGCTGTCCCCTCGTCCTCGGCGATCTCATCGAAGGCAAAGCGAAAGGTGGCATGGGTGCAGACCAGCACCCGATCCCCGGATGCCATGAAGTCGCGCACCGCGCGCACCTTGCCGCTGGTCACCCCATCCTCTGCGCCGCTCAGGCAAAGGTTCCAGCGCGGGTCCACCTGCCAATCCGCAAAGAACCCGTGTGAGGTAAGGTCGGTTGACCGGAACGAGGCGCCGATCGAAGTTTCGGGGACGCAGACGATGGCCTTGCCCACCCCCTGATTTTCCAGCTTGTCCAGCGCCACGAACATCAGCGCGCGGGATTTCCCGGCGGCGGGCGGCGCCTTCAGCAGGATGAACTGGGCCGCGCGGGCGTCATAGACTCGGGCCTGCATGGGGCGCATGCCCATCGGGTTCGGTTCCTGCGTCTTGCCGGTCTGGCCATAGGTGACGCGAACGAAATCGGACATCAGGCGGCCCCCTTCTTCAGCTTTTTCGCCCGCGCGGCATAGAGCTTGAACAGGTGCTCCAGCCGTTCGGTGTCATTGCGGAACGGGCGGCCGATATACATGCTTTCCAGCAGGTCATCGTTTGCCTTGTGGGCGGCGCGCAGATCGTCGGGCATCTTGTCGGGATCGTAAAGCTGGGCAATGGTCGCCGGGTAATGGCCATAGCGACAGCGCAGGATGGCCATGGCCGAGGCGGTCAGGGCAGCCAGTTGATCGCCGGTGAATTTCGGGACCGGGAAGGTGTTCCAGCCGAGGGTGTTGGAATAGCGGAAACGGGATTCCAGCCGCCCGCAGACCGTCCCGATCCAGACCAGATGCAGGCGCGAGGCGATCAGCGCCATGCACCAGTCGGGGGCGTCCAGTATGACATGGTTATTGTCTGACGACACAAAATCAGCGCCCACACGATCAAAGGGAAGATATGGTCGATTTTCAGAACTCGTTCGGGGGACAAGAATAGCGTGGCTCTTCGGCGCAACATGTTCGCGGAATTGGTGTGGTCGCTGCGCCATTCGACGTGTCCCAGAATCCTTGCTCGCAAGACGGTCGGTCTTTACAGCGTCGATCCGACGGCTAATTTCCGGAATTTTTCTCGCAACCTCGACCTCATGATCGTCTATCCAGAGGCAGAACCGCTGGAGGCCGTGGATCACCTCGCGTGAACCACCGAATTTTCTGATGAAGGGCGCAGCTTCCGGGGAAACATCCAGCATGGCATCCCTTTCCTCCGGCGACAGGATGAGGTGCCCGAAGTCGTATGGAAAATTCCCCGGCCCCATCTGCGGCATACCAAAAAGACTATTCCGCGTAGCGGCGACAAATATCTGTTGGCCCGCAATCAGGTAGGCATTGATTGCTTCGACAGTATGGGCTGTGCTTTCATCAAATAGGCGAACAGATCCCTGCTTGTGCTGCCGAAGCCCTACGATCACGCACTCAACTGCCGCGTTTCTCGCCGCGTTGTTTCGCCATTTAAACGATCGGTGGGCAAAGAAAATCTGGTTTCCGCCACTCAAAATCTCGGTCCAAAGCGGTTCAACAGATGCCCCCTGAACTGTGGAACTTGTTGCAAGTAGAGCTGCGACACCGGCATGATCGCGAACATAGTCGGCAGCCTTAAGCAGCCATGCCGATACGAAATCAAGACGCCCGCTCGAATCTACGCGACCGCTGAAAACATGATTGAAGTCCGCTTTCTGTTCGGCTGTCCGGTAGGTTGTTCCGACAAACGGCGGGTTCCCCGCGATGAACACCTCGCCGCCATCCTCCGGCGGCGGGCAGACCCGTTCCCAGTCAACCCGCAGCGCGTTGTCGCAGACGATATTCGCCGCGTCCCTCAGCGGCAGGTCGGCGGGCTTGCGGCCGAAGGCCTCCTTGAAGAGGGCGTTGGCCTGATACTCGGCGATGAACAGCGCCAGCTTTGCCGTTTCCACGGCAAAATCGGTCAGTTCGATCCCATAGAAGTTCCGGATCGGCACCGCCGACCACATTTCGGTCTGGGCGCCGCCGGTCAGTTCGGCAAGCCGCGTCAGAATCCTGATCTCGCGCTCGCGCAGGGACCGATAGGCGACGACAAGAAAATTCCCCGAGCCACAGGCCGGGTCGAACACCCGGATTTTCCCGATCCGCTCCAGCACCTGCCGCAAGGCCCGCTCGCGCCCCCAAGCCTTTTCGATTTCGGCATCAAGATCATCAAGGAACAGCGGCCCCAGCACCTTCATGATGTTCGGGACACTGGTATAGTGCATCCCCAGTTCCGACCGCAATTTGGCGTTCGCCACCGACTGGATCATCGAGCCGAAGATGTCCGGGTTGATCCCGGTCCAGGTCTCGCCACAGACATCCTTGAGATACCGGGTGGCGGTCACGTCGAACACCGGCGCGTCGATGCGGCCGGCAAAGAGGCCGCCGTTGACGTATTCGAACTCGCGCGTCGAGGCGGGCAGCCCGCCTCTGTCCGGCTTGGGCGTGTTCATCGCGGTGAAAGCGTTGATCAACACCTCACGCATCCCTTCACCCCGGTCGCCGGCATGGGTGAAGATCAGGCGGCTGAACTGATTTTCGGGGAAGATACCGACATCTTCGGCAAACATGCAAAAGATCAGCCGGGTCATCAGCTGGTTCATGTCATGCTGACGCGCCTTTTCTGCCCAGTCCGGGTTCTTGCGGATCAGCGCGTCGTAAAGCTTGGCCAGCTTGCCCGCGACCTTGACGTCAACCGGGTTCTCCTCGGCCGCGCGGTAGCGTTCCTTCCCGGCGGCGGGCAGGAAAAAGCCGAAGCGGTCGCCAAGTTCCGAAAAGGCGCAATAAAGGGTGTCGCCGGACTTTGGATGCTCGGCGGCGATTTCTTGTCCGTCTGTGGCGATCAGAATAGCGGGCCGGTGCTTCGCGTTTCGCTTGCTGGCCCGCAAGGCATCCAGACACGCCGCGCTCATGCCGGGCAGTGCCGGGGAAAAATGGAACTTCTGGTTCAGAAGCACCCCATCGGGAATGTCGGACTTGTTGTAGGTGCCGCCCTTGAGCTTCGCGATCGTCGCGGGTGCGTTGTCGGTCGCCAAGGCGAACTCGAAGGGAAATTCCGCAGCATCGAAGGGCTTGCTCGCAAGATTGGCCAAGGCCTCGTAAATTTCAGTGGGGTTCATGCGTAGACCTTTGGCAGGGAATTCTGGCTGATCAGTACAATTTGCTGGTCCTGCGGCCGCCGCGCCGCCGGGTCCGTGTCGAGGCCGAGACGCTTGAGCGCATAGAACAGCAGCGCCTTGCGCACAGGAATCTGCGCGCGCTCGTTCTCCATCCCATAATCCATCTCGATCGCACGACGTTGCGTTGGAGAAAGATCAGGATGCGGCCCGATTTCCAGGATGACCTCCGTGTGCCAATCGACATCACTCTGAGGGTCGGCCGTGACCGGCCCGTGCTTGCCTGTTTCGACAATCCGGGAGAGCAGGAAATCCTTGAACACCTGGTCATTCTGACAGAACGCACGGGCGTGCCAGCGAAACCCGTCGAAGGCCAGTGAGTGCGGCTCGATCCAGCGCGCGCTTGGCTCGGGGCGCGACATCGACTGGTAGGTTACCTCAAGAGCCGATGGCTCATGAATGGCGGTCAACACCTCGCGCAGGGTTTCGGACGCAATCCCCCGCGCGGGTGTCGGCGTGGTTCCATAGCCTGGAAACAGACAGATCCAGCTCTGCTCGCGCGAGACCAGGCCCTGATCGAGGGCACGCAGCTGAGCGAGATAGTCCTCGGCGGAAGGCTTTATGAAATGCGGCTTGAAGCTCCGACCCCGGACATAGGCACGCTGGCTCTTGTCATAGACGAGGTTTCGCTTCCACCGCTCTGCATAGCCCGTCAGGTCGAGGGATGCCTGCTGGAGTGAGATGCCGAAAGTTTCCATCAGGTCCGAGCGATTGATCCGGCCATGCCAGAACACCCGGAATTCGATGAACTCGTTACGCCGCTCCGCACCCCAGTTCAGCTGTTTGATCTGTCTGCGGGGCACACCGAGCCTTTCCTTCACCTGTTGCGAGTATAGAACCATAAATTAGTCCCTCGCAATAAAATGATTCTGGTAGCTGAACAGCCTCTGATCGTTAGCTTTCCGGCAGACCAAACTGTTGCAGGAATATCTCGATCTCGGCGACAAGTCCCAGATCGAGCCCTTCATCGGCCCGCATCTCGTCCAGAGCAGCGTGTGCGCGAACCGTGGTCATACATTCAGTCTCCCGGTCCTCCGGTGCAGACCAGCGCCCCCGCAACCATGCCTCGTATTGCCCGCGCTCTTCGGTCGAGAGCAGATCGGGCGCGTGAAACGCAACGAGGCGGCGGCCGAGCTGGCGCAGGCGGGGGTCTGCAAGACTGGACACGATCTCCTGCCGTCGACGCCAGTCCGCAGGCTGGAACTTGGCAAGGAGAGTCTTGTCCGCATGGCCGTAGAAGCCGTCATAGATCTGCTTTTCTACCGGAGGCAGCGGTGCCGCAGGATCTTTGGGGAAGCGGGCGGCCAGCGCCTGCGCGACCCGCGCCCGGAAGTCAGGAGCAGTAGCGATCACATGTGCCCGCTGCACCTGGATAGCGCTGGGCGTCGAGACCGAAAGTAAAGCGGGTGACTTATTGATCGAGAAGGCCCGGATGACCTTGGGTGTGGCATCGACGGCAGCAAAGAGCGTTGCGTCATCGACCGCAAGGAGATCTGCCGGATCAGTGGCATCAAGATCGAAGAAGGCCGCCTGATTGGCGTTGCTGGCCGACATGCCACAGAAGCAGCCGACGGTCGCGTGCGGCGGGCCGCCGCCAAAACGCTCCACCAGCGCCATGGGCTGGTAGGTTTCAAGGCTGGCTTGAACATGCGCCTTGTCCCGGTTGGCCAGCAATTCTGCCCAGAGCGCCGGGGCACGGTCGGCGATGCGGCGGGCGATGTGTATGGTCGCCTCGACATCGCCGAGCGCATCATGCGCATCGTGTGCAGCAAAGCCGTTCAGCGGCGCTATGCGGTCCAAATTGAAGCGTAACCTGCCGTCCACCTCGACCGGCCACTCAAACAGGTCAGGCTGACGATACCAGACGGCATAGAGCGCGGTCAGCACATCGAAGCGCGTGTTGCCGTTGAACTGGGTGGCGAAGATGTCGGGCTGCAGGTTTTGATAAAAGGCCTGGCGCAGCATTTCCTCATCGAAGCGGACGCTGTTGAAACCGGTCCAGATCGCGGGAGACCAGCGCTTGATCAGCGCGCCGATTTGCTGCGCAAGCTCGAAGAACGTCGGCAAAGCCGGGTCTAGGAGCTGCGCCGGGCGCACCCCGGTAACTGCAAGCGCCCAAGGCGACGGAATGACATGCGGCGCGATGCGGCAACGCAAATTGACGCGCTCGATCTCCGCGAGCGCATCATCCGTCAAAATGGCAGCGAATTGCAGGGGCTGATCGAATGCAGGGGAAGTGCCGGTCGTCTCCAGATCGTAGAAGGCAAAGGTCATGGGGCACTATAACTTGTGGTCACCGTCGCGTCAGCATCGATGTTCCGGTCTGGACCTGTGGCCAACGACGACGGGTCGGACCTGTTCTGGGCCAATAAGTGCCGCTCTCAGTGCTCGCGTCGGTGACAATCCCACGGCCGGCGAATAGGCTGCGAAAAATATAAGGGCGCGATTCAGAAAGTGGGGATACGTGTCGGAAGGACCGATCGAGACAGCATTGGCGGAACTGTCGCGGCTGCAGGACGATGATAGTGCGCGCGGCGAGGTTCTCGACCGCGCAAGTTTTTCGATGCTGCATCGGCCAGCATTGGGTGGCCGTCTGGTCGCGAAGCTCTGCGCCACGAAGGAGAGTGCCCCGGAGCTGGAGCCACTCACCGAATTGCTGGCATCGGCACTGGATGCCGCACGTATCGCTAGGGAGAACCGAAAGAAGCGAGGTGATACCTTTCTAGAGGCCGTGGCAGATGCGGTCGAACTGGCTTCTGGCCAGGGGCGCCTGAGCCCCTTCCACCGCCTGCTCCTTGCAAGCGCATGGACCACGAACGGACTGCCCGCACCCACATCTCTGGAGGTTTCTGCCGCCGATATGATGCTCGCAGCGCCCAGTCCTGCCCCGCAGGATCGTGTCGCGGCGGAGGCGGCGCTGGAAGATCTGTTCCGCAGTCTGATCGAGCAGACCGAAGGCGATGCGCTCGCGCTGCATGCAGCGCTGACCGAGACGTTCCCAGCAATGCCGTCGGCAATGCGTCAGCATGTCATTGCATGGTCGGTTGGACGATCGGAGCCGATCCACGCGAAGCTGGCATGTTTCTGGCTGCTCGATCCGTCAGCGCAGATCCGCGCTGCGGCGGCGCACGCCTTGGGCGAACGCGCCGCGACAGGCACGCTCTCGCAGGAGATAGCGGGCAAGATGGTGATCCTGCGCAGCTGGATGCCTCAGGACGAGGCCCGCGCCTCGGTGGACAAGGCATTGAAACTCGCCATGCGGTCGGGTCTGGCGACCGGCGCGTCAGCCAAGCCGTGGACTATCCATTCGGTCATGGCCACACTGCCCGATGGCGGCGGCGCGCAAAGCCTCATGATCGCGCTGCAGTCGGGCGGCAGCCGCAAGACCGCGATGCTGCTCTTCAAGCAGGGCCACGGGGTCAAGGACGCCTACACCGTGCCCTGCAAATCGGCGAACGAACAGAAGGCGCTGTTAAGCCGCATCAGCCAGGAGACCGGCGCGGTCAAGGTGCCCCTCTCCTGGCTCGAAGGCAGCCTCGCCATGGCGCTGGCCGATGGCCTTGCAGCAGGGTTGCCCCCGGCCGCGGGCCTCATCGAGGTGGCGGAACTTTGCGGCCTCGATAAGCTGCGGCCGGAAGCGGTCACGACCGAGGCCCTGATCGCGGCGCTGCCCGTCGCGGAACGCATACGCGGTCTCTCGGCTCCGGCGCAAGGCAAGCTGATCAATGCCAGCGAGGGCTGGTGGGATCGCCATGAGATCGTCCAGAGTTGGTTCGAGGAAAGTGATCATGCGCATGAGGTGCTCGAGGGCCGCCACAACCCGCGCGCGCTGGACGCGGCGCTCTGGCGATGGCTCGAGACCCGGCGCGACTTCTGGGCGCGGCTTGTCGCGCGGGCGGCAGATGTGCTGGCCGCAAGCGACCACCCGGACGCCGCCAGCTTCACGGCCACGGCAATGGCGCTCCTCGAAGGACGCGATCTGAAGAAGATCCCGGTCATGGCCGATGTCCACGACCAGACAATCGAGGCGTGGGTGTTCGACGATCCTGACGTGGATCAGGACGCCACGCTTGAGGAATGGGTGGAAGAGGCGGAGGCAGATGCGCCAAAGCCGGAGCGGAAGGGCGAACTGGCGCGCCTCGTGAAAGGCTCGGCGATCACGGCGGACTGGATAGACGGGTTCCTGATGTCGGCCACCATCGCGCCGAAGGTGATCGCGCCGAACAGGTGGCTACCCGAGATCCTCGGCAGCGCCATTGGCAACCTCACGTCGGATAGTATCCAGCGCTTCGCCGATCTGATCCTGATGCGCGCGAACGCCTGCTTGGACCAAGCGAAAGAGGCTGCGGAGTTTTCAGCGGCGATGTCCGCGCGAAGCCAGATGGCCATGCGGGACTGGGCGGCCGGGTTCAGTTATGCCTGTGGGCATTTCCGATCATCCTGGCCCGCAAAGTCGACCGGCCCGGATGATCGGGCGATGATGCAGCGCGTTGCCGATGCGATGGCCACGGGCTTCAGCGCTGCCGAGGTGAAGGCGCTCAGCCAGTGGATAGCCGCGCGCCATAATCGAAACTGCGGTTCCTGAAGCCCGCGACTTCCGCCGAATTTCGTTCGGTGGGGGGAACGCAGGAGTTCTTGTGCCACGCATCCTGCGGAACTGAGGCTTCCCGTCGGCGCTGAAAGTGGTGCTGTATGAGAGGAATCGCAACAGAGGCACACATTTGGAAAGCGACGATGTCCCCTCAGGCGTTCGGTTGTAATGCTGACGAGGTTTTCCCCATCGCTCGAGCCATGCTCAACAGGCGCCTGCAGGCCGGATTATCGTTTCTATCCGACCAGACCATGCTGAAGGGCAGCACTTCATCCGCCAGTTGCCGGAATGCGATCCCCGGAAACTGCCCAACGGTGGTGGCTTCGCTTGTCAGCGTTAGCCCCCGACCGACAGCTACCAGCGACAGGATATTGTCGCGGCCCACATGCTGGGATTGAATGTCAGGGTGATGACCGAGACCGGCAAGGTGAGCAACCAGATAGTCGTGGATCTCCTGGCCCGGTGCGACATCGCTCACGATGAAGCGTTCACCTGTCAGATCAGGCCATTCGAGTTCGGCTTTGGCGGCCAAGGGATGGCCAGCAGGCAGCACCACGAAGACCCGTTCGCACCAGAGATGCTCCGTTTCGCAGCCATCCCAGGGTGCCGTTCCGGTTATGAAAGCGATGTCCAGATCCAACTGCCGGACGGCAGCGACGTGCTCGGACGGATTTCCATCTATAAGATCGACCTGAACGGTCGGATGGCGCGTCCCGAACCGTCGCAGGAGGTTAAACAGAAATCCCGACGCCAGCGAAGAAAATATCCCGACCTTGAGCAGTCCCTGGTCAGCCCGACCGACCGCGGCAACCTTGGTCACGCCGATGTCGATCTGCCGAAGAGCATGCCGGGCGCTGCGCAGAAACTCCTGCCCGGCGACCGTCAGCCGCACCCCGCCCGAATGTCGTATGAATAGTGAGGCACCCAATTCATCCTCAAGGTCGCGGATCTGGCGGCTGACCGATGATTCATTGATGTCCAAGGCGATTGCAGCCTTGCGGAAGCTCCCGTGGTCGGCCGCAGCAAGGAAATGCCGCAACTGGCGCAACCGGATTGTGCTCTTACCAGCGCTGCCCTCGACAATACGCGCGAGGACGGAGCTACCAGATGGGGCGTCCCTGTTTCGGTGCATAGGCATGGCACATCATCCCGAACCGCAGTCGTCTTCTGGCCAGCGCTCGGTCGCGGCCTGCCAGCGAAGGCGATGGTGCGTGCCGTGATGGCCAGGTTCATACGCGACCATCTGCCGTCCTCCACACCTCAAACTTAATACCATTCAGTTCCCAGATGGTGCTGCTTGACATCGGCTCCGTCAACGAAAAAAATAAATCGTATTCAGTTTCAGCGGACAGTCGCAACAGGGATCTCGATGGCTCGCCCCCGAAAAGAGCAGGAACTTGATATTGCTCGCCGTGCGGTCGAGGAAACGATCCGTCTGCTGGCACAGCAAGGCGACTTCGATGTTCCACTGACCTCGGTGGCACAGGCCGTGGGCTGCACGGCGCCGGCCCTTTACGGCCATTTCCGCAACAAGAATGCTTTACTGCGCGCGGCGCGCGACGAAGGATTTGGACGCCTCTACAACGAGAAGTTCGCGGTTTTCGAACAGATGCGAGGCGATCCGTTCGGCTATTTGCGCGATGGCAGCTATGCCTATGCGCGCTTCGCCCTGGAGAACCCCACTCTGTACCGGCTGATGTTCTCACCGCCCCCGAAGCTTGGGGTGAGCGATGATCCGTGGTCAAGCGAAGCGGGTCGTCAGGTCCTGAGTCTGCTGCTGACAGGCCTGCGCTCATCTCAGGAGCATGGTTACTTGCCGGGTGCTGACCTGCAACGCTACGGCTTCATGTTCTGGTCAACGATCCATGGAGCGGTCAGTCTGAACATTCAGAACCGCCTGCTGGACCACGCGGCGAAGTGGGACTCGACGCAGAGCGTGATAGACGCGCTCATGGAGATGATCGCGGCAACCGGCCCGGCCAAACACCCGATCACGTCATGAGCGGATCTTTCGCGCCTTTGCAAAGCCACGATCCGTGGCGATGAACCGCTCCAACATCGGTACGATCAGCCTGACGGGATCGGCGGTGGGCTGGCCGGTCTCGCGGGCCAGTACCTCGGCATAGGCGACCAGATCGCGGTGAAGCGACGCGGGCAGTTCCACCGTCACCTTCACGGGCTTGTCGTCGGGGAGCGGGCCGAGTTTCAGCTTTGTCATGGTCAACCTCCTGCCGGCTCGAATACCAGATCGCGGGTGACGATGATCCTGACCGGGTAGCCAGGACGGATCGTCAGTGTCGGTACGACCTGCAACTGGCGCTGGACGATCTGCTGACCCGCCTGGTTGATGGTATCCTGCGCCCCGTCGCGTATGGCGCGGATCAGTCGATCCTCGTCGCTGCTGGCCAATTCCGCACCGACCGCAAGCAAGGTCGAGAGGCCAGCGGCCCGCATCAGATCCCACCAGTGGTAATCCACGCCATCCTCAAGCCCGGCGTAACCGGAAGCGTCCGCACCCGGCAGGCGCTCCAGGACGATGGAGCGGCCGCCGGGCAGGATCAGGCGATTCCAGACCAACAGGACGCGGCGCTGGCCGAAGGTCACACCGTCATCATATTGGCCGATGATGCGCGTTCCCTGCGGGATCAGCAACAAGCTGCCGGTCGGGCTGTCATAGACGTTCTCGGTCACTTGGGCCGTGATCTGGCCGGGCAGATCGGAACGGATGCCGGTGATAAGCGCCGCCGGGATCACCGCCCCGGCCTGAAGGATATAGGGCGATGCCGGTGGTGCGACGCGATCCGGGGCGACGGTTTGCCGGTCCACAGGCCCGTTGAGAAAAGCGGTATGGCGATCCTGCGCTGGAGCCTGACCACCGAGATCGAGACCCGCGAGGCCGGGCATGGTCGTTCCCGGCGTCGCTCCAGCCCGCGGGCCAGACTGGAAGAACACGCCGCTCAGACGAGCGGCTTCTTCCTCGGCGAGACGACGCTGCTCATCTGGATCAACGGCGGGCGCCGTGATGGTCGGTGGCGCGACCGGCTGCCCCCGATTCTGCGCCTCAAGTATCGGGCGACCGAGATCGCCCGGCAACGCCGGTCCCAGGACCGGGCCGGTATAGTCGCGCGGCAGGCCGGCAAGCCCATCTGCTGTGGGGCGGTTCTCGGTCGAATAGAGTTCGCCGCCGCCCGGCCCGGCATCGCGGGTCTGGAGAGCGTAGATCAGTGCCCCGCCAATGCCGAGAAGGGCAACGGCTCCGGCGCCTGCCAGCACCTTGCGGGACAGGCGGGTGACGCGGGGCGGCTCGGCGCGCAACCGCATGGGGGCTGCGGTGTCGGTATCGCTCATGAGGGTGATCCTCCCGTGGTCGCACCGGCTGGCTGGGCTGCGGCCCGCGTCTGCTCGACGCGGACGATCCTGACGACCTGCTGGCGGTCGCCGCTGCCGAGGCGAAGTTCCGCTGCGCCGAACAGGCGGTCCACGATCAGGACGTTCCGATGGATGCGGGAATTGACGATCTGCGGTTCGCCGTCCGATCCAAGGACGAACAGAGGCGGCATCTCTCCCTGCACGATGCCACGCGGGAAGACGACATAGACGCGCCTGCCGTCGTCGAAGACGGAAACCGGCCGCCATGGCGGGCTGCTGCCCTGCACCTGCAAGCCGTAACGATAGTTGCGCGCGGTCTCGGCCGGGATGACGGGGGCTGAGGGCGTGGTCACGCGGCTTCCCGGCGGTGGTGTCGGATACGCCCATGCCACGGCAGGCATATAGAGAGCTTCGCGGGCGCGGAGTTCGATCATGTAGATGCGCCGGTCGGTGGTGATGACGAGGTTGGTCGAAATGTCCGGTCGGGTCGGCTTCACCAGCACATGCACCCGGCGGGTCGGGCCGCTGCCGCTCTCCGTGTCACCGATGATCCAGCGGGTGGTGTCTCCGGCGGCAATCGGCCCCGCGCCGGTCAGGCTTTCGCCCGGCTCCAGCGCGATGGTGGTGATTTGCCCGACTGCGGCATAGACCTGATAGAGCGCGCCTTCCGACCAGGGATAAATCTGGATGGCATTATAGTAGCCTTCCCGGCGCGGCTCGACGCGGGCGGCGGCATTGGCGTTCTCGACGCGGGCCGTCGCCGTGCCGGCAGCCTCGCCGCCCCGCGCCACAGTCCAGGCGGGCGGGACGTGCAGCGGCCGGGGCGTTGTGTCGGCTGCGGCGGCCTGCACGGTCGGCACCGGCGGCACATCGGCGTCGTAGCTGAACTGCGGCGTCCGGTTGGTGGCGCAGCCGGCCAGCATGGTGGCGGAAAGCAGCAAAGCCGCGAAGGCGGGTTTGCGGAAAACCGGAAGCCCGGCTTTGCGGAAAGTCGTGGCGGTCATTGGCTCATCTCCCGCGACCAGTTGATCGCGTTGACATAGATTCCGAGGGGATTGGAGCGCAGCCGCTCGGCATTGCGCGGGGTCTGGATCACGACCGTCAGGATCGCGGTCCATCGCTCGGTGGTGGAGAGTTGGCCGTTCTCGTAGTGCCGCTCAGACCAGGCCACACGGAAACTGTCCGGCGACGCCCGGATGATGCTCGATACTTCGACGGCTACCTGCTGGCGGCCGACGCGCGTGAAGGGATCGTTGGAGCGGGCATAGTCGTTCAATGCGGCCGCGCCCCGGTCGGTGGTGAACTCGTAAGCCCTGAGCCAGTTCTGGCGGACGACGATGGCGTCGGCCGGGAGCGCGCGCACCTGTTCGATGAAACGGCCGAGGTGAAAGGCGATCTGCGGGTCGGTCGGCCGATAATCGGCTGCTGCCGGCGCGACGGCTTGCGCCTGGCCGAGATTGTCCACCTGAACGACCCATGGCACGATGCTCCCACGCGCCGATTGCCAGACAAGAGCGCCGGCGAAACCTGCCGCGAGGATCAAGGAGCCGAACGCCATGTAGCGCCAGTTCCTTGCCTGGACCCGGGCCGAGCCGATGCGGTCGTCCCAGACCTGCGCGGCGCGCTGATAGGGCGTTTCGGGTTCCGGCATCTTGCCGTAATGGGTCGTCGGTCGTTTGAAGATGTTCATGTGCGGTTACTTTCGGAAAGGCTGACGGAGGAGCCGCCACCATGGCTGTCGCCGGACCGGACGGCATGGGCGGCAGCGGTGACGCCATGGCTCATCGCCCGGCTGCGGCGCATGTTCTGCGCCCAGGCCGGCGGGCTATCTGCGGCTGAGGGCGTTGACGGATCAGGCGATGGGGCGCCGCCGATCGTGCCCATTGAGGAGCTGCCGCCGGACGCCGCGAACCCCGCTTTTGCGCCGTCGGAATAGCTGGATTTCATACTGTCGGCGGAGCGAGACGCGGCACGCTTGAGGGGCGAGATGGCTGCGGATGCTCCGGTGCGCGCCACGCCACCAAGGCCGGACGCGACACCGGCTGCACCGGACCCGCCCATGGAACTGAGCGTATAGGCCGACGAGGCCGCACCGGCGGCCGAGGCCCCGCCGCGGGCAAGTGCAGCACCGCCCGAAAGTGCGGCACCGCCACCACGCGCCGCAAGCATGGTCACGCCACCGCCCGCGACAGCAGCACCGCCGACCGCGAGGCCGGTTCCAACCGCCGCCCCTGCGCTGAGTTGCGGGCCGCCCGAGACGAGGCCGGTGGCGATACCGGGACCGAAGATACCGAGGCCGAGAAGAGAAAGGGCGGCCAGCACGATGGCCATGGCGTCGTCAATGGTCGGGGTCGCACCGCCGAAGCCTGCAGTGAATTGGCCGAAGAGCGTCGAGCCGATGCCGATGATGACGGTCAACACCAGCACCTTGATGCCGGATGAGACGACATTGCCCAGGACCCTTTCAGCCATGAAGGCGGTCTTGCCGAAGAGACCGAAGGGGATCAGCACGAAGCCTGCAAGCGTCGTCAGCTTGAACTCGATCAGGGTGACGAAGAGCTGGATCGCCAGGATGAAGAAGGCGAGGATCACCAGTGCCCAGGCGAAGAACAGGCAGAGGATCTGCACGAGGTTTTCAAAGACCGCGATCCAGCCCATGAGATCGGAAATGGATTCGAGCAGCGGGCGCCCGGCATCGAGGCCGATCTGGGCGACGCGGCCAGGGCGCAGGAGATCGGCGGCAGAAAACCCCGTGCCCGAGGCCATGAGGCCGAGGCCGGCGAAGCTCTCGAAGACGATGCGGGCGAGATTGTTCCAGTTGGCGATGATATAGGCGAAGACGCCGACGAAGATCGTCTTCTTCACCAGGCGCGCGATGATGTCGTCGTCGGCGCCCCAGGCCCAGAACAGGGCGGCGAGCGTCACGTCGATGACGATGAGCGTCGTGGCAATAAAGGCAACCTCACCGCCGAGCAGGCCAAAGCCCGAGTCGATGTAGCCGGTGAAGATGCCGAGAAAATTGTCGATGACCCCCGTCCCGCCCATGATTATCGCCCCTCATCCGGGCCAGGCGTCGACGGCGCGGGTGTCCGGCCGAGAAACCGGTCGCGGGTCTCGGCCCAGATGCCCAGGCAGGCGGCATCATTGGCTGCCGCCTCTCCCATCTCCTGACAGCGGCGCTGCCCTTCGCGCAGGGGATCGACCTGACGCGAAAGCGCAGGAGCGGAAGGTGCTGGCGCGGGGGCTTCCTCGCGGGTCATCTCGATGATCGCCGCGGTGATCGCGACGGCGACGAACACGATGGCGGCAATCCGGACCAGCACCTTCCCTTCCATGATCTGCCCTCCCCGGCTCAGTTGAACATCTGCGCGTTGCCGGGCTGGTAGCCCGAACCCGGGTTGAGGAACCGCTCGCGCTGGATGCGGCCCTGCTCGGCGGCGGTCGCGCGTTCGGCCTCCGTGAGGGCCTCGGCCCGGCCATTGGCCGAGATGACCGCGATCAGGTCGGAAAGCTGCTGCGACTGGAGGGCGAGAAGCTGGTTGCCGGCCTGAGTGGCCTGAAGCGCGCCGGTCGCGCCCTGGCTTTCGCCGACGAGCGCGGACATCTCAGCCCGGTTAGTGTCGATGTTACCGACGACACCGGCCTGCACCCGCATGGCGTCCTGAAGACCCCCAACGGTATTCTCCCAGCGGGACCGGGCATCGGCGATGAGCTGCTGGTCGGTGGTTGCGAGAGAGAGATTGCCGTAATCCTGCTGGAACATCTGGTCGATGTTCTGCACGTCGAAGGCGATATTCTGGGCCTGTCCGAGAAGCTGCTGGGTGCGCTGGACGTTCTGCTGAAGCGCCTGAAGCGAACTGTAGGGCAGGCTCGCAAGGTTGCGGGCCTGGTTGATCAGCATCTGCGCCTCGTTCTGGAGCGAGGTGATCTGGTTGTTGATCTGCTCCAGCGTGCGGGCGGCGGTCAGCAGGTTCTCGGCATGGTTGGTCGGGTCGTAGACGATCCTGCCGAACCCGCCAAAGAAGGCGTGGGCCGGCGTCGTGAACACCGGGGCCAGCGCCAGCGGTGCGGCAAGCGCCAGGGCAAGCGCCGAAGTGCTGACCATTCGGGTGAACCGGGGAATTGCGCGCGTCATGGTGTAATCTCCTCTTCATCCAGGATGAGTTCGATTTCGCCGACGTCAGCGACTGTCGGCGGCGGGATTTCGTTTTCGGTTACGAGATTGGTGAGGTCAGGGATGAGATCGGCGGCCCATTCGACGCCGCGTGCGTGAAGCCAGGCGGAGAGGAACCCGTCGCGGCCATGTTCGGCAAGGATCTCGTTTATCAGCGTCTGATCGGATTTGGCCGATGCGGCGCAGAGCGCCAATCCGACTTCCGACAAGCCAAGGTCGAACAAGCGGTTGCCGCGCCGCGACTGGCAGTAGTAGTCCCGCTTGGGCGTGGCCCGCGCGAGGATTTCGATCTGCCTGTCGTTGAGGCCGAAGCGGCGATAGATCGCCGTGATCTGCGGCTCGATGGCGCGCTCGTTCGGCAAGAGGAGCCGCGTCGGGCAGCTTTCGATGATCGCCGGCGCGATGGCGGAATTATCAATGTCGGACAGCGACTGCGTGGCGAAGATGACACTGGCGTTCTTCTTGCGCAGGGTCTTGAGCCACTCCCTGAGCTGGTCTGCAAACCCTTCGTCATCGAGCGCCAGCCAGCCCTCGTCGATAATCAGCAGCGTGGGCCGCCCGTCCAACCTGTCACCGATGCGATGGAACAGGTAGGACAGAACCGCCGGCGCTGCGCCGGTGCCGACCAGACCCTCGATCTCGAACGCCTGCACGTCGGCAGAGCCAAGATGCTCGGTCTCGGCATCGAGAAGGCGTCCATAGGGACCACCGACACAATAAGAGCGCAGCGCCTGTTTCAGGTCATTGGATTGCAGCAGCACGGCGAGGCCGGTGATGGTGCGCTCTCCGACCGGAGCGGACGCCAGCGAGGTCAGCGCCGTCCAGAGATGCTCCTTCACCTCGGGCGTGATCTGGATATTCTCGCGCATCAGGATTGCCACGATCCAATCGGCAGCCCAGGCCCGATCGGCAGTCTCGTGGATGCGGGCCAGCGGTTGCAGCGAAACAGACGTTTCGGAAGCGTCGGTCAGTTCGCCGCCGAGATCATGCCAATCACCCTGCATAGCGAGTGCGGAGGCACGGATGGAGCCGCCGAAATCGAAGGCGAAGACCTGTGAGCGCGCGTAGCGGCGGAACTGTAAGGCCATCAGCGCCAGCAGCACCGACTTGCCGGCGCCGGTCGGTCCGACGACGAGTGTATGGCCCACGTCGCCGACATGAAGGGACAGCCGGAACGGGGTCGATCCTTCGGTCCTGCCGTAAAGCAGCGGGGGTGCGCCAAAGTGATCGTCCCGTTCCGGCCCCGCCCACACGGCGGACGAAGGGACCATGTGGGCAAGGTTGAGCGTCGAGACCGGGGGCTGGCGGACATTGGCATAGGCATGTCCAGGCAGGCTGCCGAGCCAGGCGTCGACGGCATTGACCGTCTCGACCATGACGCTGAAATCGCGGGACTGGATGATCTTCTCGACCAGCCGCAGCTTTTCGTCGGCGCGGCGGGCGTCCTCGCCCCAGACGGTGACGGTCGCCGTGACATAGGCCATGCCGGCCATGTCGGCGCCGAGTTCCTGCAACGCCATATCCGCGTCGGCGGCCTTGTTCGCGGCATCGGTGTCCACGAGCGCGGATTGCTCGTTGGTCATCACCTCCTTGATGATCGCCGCGATGCTCTTGCGCTTGGCGAACCATTGCCGGCGGATTTTGGTCAGCAGCCGGGTCGCGTCGGTCTTGTCCATGAGGATGGCGCGGGTGGACCATCGGTAGGGAAAGGCCAGCCGGTTCATCTCGTCGAGGAGGCCGGGGGTGGTCGTGCCGGGAAAGCCGGTGATCGTCAGCACCCGGAGATGCGACAAGCCCAGGCGCGGCTCCAGCCCGCCGGTCAGCGGCTGATCGGCCAGCAGAGCGTCGAGATACATCGGCACTTCCGGCACGCGGACGCGATGCCGATTGGTCGAGATGGTGGAATGGAGGTAGGTCAGCGTGCCGGCGTCATCGAGCCAGCTACATTCCGGCATGAAGCCGTCGAGCAGCGCCAGCACGCGGTCGGTGCGGTCGATGAAGCCGCGCACCAGCTCCCACGGGTTCACGCCCGAGGTCTCGCGGCCCTCGTAAAGCCAGGACTCCGATCGTGCGGCATCTTCGGCGGGCGGGAGCCAGAGGAAGGTCAGGAAGTAACCGGAGACGAAATGGCTGCCCTCTTCCTCGAAATCGGCCTTGCGCTCGGCATCGACCAATGCCGAGGCGGGATCGGGGAAGCGGTCCGCAGGATAGGTTGCGGCCTCCGAACGCTGTGCTTCCACGAAAATGGCCCAGCCAGAGCCGAGACGGCGGAAGGCGTTGTTCAGCCGTCCCGCGACCGCAACCAGTTCGGCCGCGACGGCGGAATCCAGATCGGGGCCACGAAACTTCGCCGTCCGCTGAAACGAGCCATCCTTGTTGAGGACAACTCCCTCCCCGACCAGCGCCACCCAGGGCAGATAATCGGCCAGGCGGGAAGCGGTGCGGCGGTATTCTGCGAGATTCATCATGGATCAAACCTCACACCGAGAGATGGCCGGGGATGCGCAGATGGCGGCGCGCGACCTCGACGAAGAGCGGATCGCGCTTGGCGGCCCAGACGGCGGCGATGTGACCGACCGCCCAGATCAGGATGCCGGCGAGCCAGAGCTGGAGGCCGAGGCCGACTGCCCCGGCCAGCGTGCCGTTCAGGATCGCGACGGATCGCGGCGCCCCACCGAGCAGGATCGGCTCGGTCAGGGCGCGGTGGACCGGGACAGCGAAGCCCGGCACCGCGTCGAGCGCCTCGAAACTCACGGCCATCAGACCAGCGCTCCGCCGCCGAAGCTGAAGAACGAGAGGAAGAAGGAGCTGGCGGCGAAGGCGATGGAGATGCCGAAGACGATCTGGATCAGTCGCCTGAAGCCGCCGCCGGTGTCGCCGAAAGCCAACGTCAGGCCTGTGACGATGATGATAATCACCGCCACGATTTTCGCCACCGGCCCTTCGACGGATTCGAGGATGGATTGCAACGGCGCTTCCCAGGGCATCGAAGAGCCGGAGGCAAAGGCCGGGGATGTCATCAGGCTCACCCAGGCGAAGGCGGCGGCGGTTGCGATATGGTGACGGATGCGGAAGGCGCGACGGATCATGCAGGTTCTCCAGTGTTGCGAGTGGTGCCGGGTTCTGAAAAGGCGGGGAAAATCCGGTAGTCGCCGTCGGGACCGAGACCATCGACGCGGGCGAGTTCGACAAGCCGCCGTGCGGAACCGCGACCGGCAAGGACGGCCACGAGGTCGATGGTTTCGGCGATCATGGCGCGCGGGACGGTGACGACGGCTTCCTGGATCAATTGTTCGAGGCGGCGAAGCGCGCCGATGCCGGAACCGGCATGGATGGTGCCGATCCCTCCGGGGTGCCCGGTGCCCCAGGCTTTGAGGAGATCGAGCGCCTCGGCGCCACGCACCTCACCGATCGGAATACGGTCGGGACGCAGCCGCAGCGAGGAACGGACCAGATCGGACAGAGTGGCAACGCCATCCTTGGTCCGCATGGCGACAAGGTTGGGTGCCGCGCATTGCAGCTCGCGGGTGTCCTCGATGATGACGACGCGATCCTGCGTCTTGGCCACCTCGGCCAGCAGCGCATTGGTCAGCGTGGTCTTGCCGGTGGACGTGCCACCGGCGACGAGGATGTTCGCACGCGACTGGACGGCGGCGCGGAGCGTTTCCGCTTGACCGGCGGACATGATGCCGGCCGCCACGTAGTCGTCGAGTGTGAAGACCGTGACGGCGGGCTTGCGGATGGCGAAGGCGGGTGCGGCGACGACCGGCGGCAGCAGGCCCTCGAAGCGCTCGCCGGTCTCCGGCAGTTCGGCCGAGACGCGGGGGCTGCGGGCATGCACTTCCACACCGACATGGTGGGCGACCAGCCGCACGATGCGCTCACCATCGGCAGCCGACAGTATCTCGCCCGTATCGGCCAGTCCCTCGGACAGCCGGTCCACCCAGATCCGGCCATCGGGGTTCAGCATGACCTCGACGACCGACGGGTCTTGCAGCAGGGCTGAGATGGCAGGCCCGAGCGCCGTTCGGAGCATGCGCGCGCCGCGGTCCACCGTTGCCTGATTGTGGTTGATGCCTGCCATCTCGTCCCCGTTCCACCGGGGAGGCGAGAGTTCCCCGGATGGGGATGACTAAAAGAGACCCCAAAGCGGCCGTTTCAACAAGTTTCGACCGTCGTAGTAGTGTGGCGTGCAAATACAGGAGAATGGCGGTGATGCTACTCAGGGCCAAGGCGGCGCGGCGCGGGGGAGTCGCTCAACACAAGCCGGCTGATTCGATGAACATTGCGACCTTGCGGACCAAGTTGCCGTTCGCTGCTGAGGCGCGGTAATCGGCTGCACTGCAGCAAGCTCGACCAGCAGGGGCGAAAAGGCGGGCTTTCGCTGCTTCTGCGCCGGAGGCGTGGTGCAATGACGGGGGCGGACATTCGTGGGTTCGTCATCAGTGTCCAGCAGGCCAACCACTTGGTGCTGGACTGATCAGAGCTTCATTGCGCTGGTTGATCGGGCAACACGAAACCCATCTCGCGTAGAAAACGTGACGGTTGCTTGTTCCATCCCCGATAGTTGTCTGCATAGGAGAGGCAGAGCCACTCTCGCGCACGCGTGATAGCCACGAAGCAGTTGCGCCGCTCCTCTTCCATTTCAGCGCTGTTCTCGCCCGCCTTCAGGCTTTGAAAGCTCGGCAAGATGTCCTCCGCCAGTCCGACCACATAAACATGATCGAACTCCTTCCCCTTGGCGCCGTGGATCGTCATAAGGGTCACGGTATTGCTGCCGACTGGGGCTTCCTTTGAGCGGATGGCCAGTTCCTGGAGAAACTGTTCAAGTGGCGCATCGCGGCCGATGGTTTTGCCGATACTTCTCACAAGATCGGACCAAGCCGCCCGGTCTTCTGCAATGTCACTGGCTTCATCGTCCTGCGCCGGGATCATGGCGAGGACTGCGTCAACAAACTGCCTGAACCGCGCGGGCTCCTTTGCGAAGGTTGCAGCTACATCGACGAGAGCGTTGCCATTGACATCATCACCCAGTCCGGCTTTGACCGCTACCGCCCATTCATCGAGCAGGGAGCGTTCCGTCAATTCGGTGGCGGTGATGATGAGATCGACACGGGCGTCAGTGCCAAACCAACGATTGAAAGCGCCGGTCAGGGTTTCCAGCGCACGCCGATCAAGCGGGCGCAGCGCTTGGCGAAGTACGGCAGTGAGCCACAGGAACTGAGGTGATCGGAAATCATCGCGGCGCTGAGAAATGACCGCACTGACCTGCTTCTGCGTCAGCGCGGATTGAAGCTTTTCTAGCATGTAGCGCGTACGGGCCAGTACCGCGACTTCACCCCATCGAGCGCGGTCGATTTTGGCGATGCCTTCCGCAATCGACGCGGCTTCCACCTCGTCGGTGGAATAGCGTAGGACGCGGATGTGCTGTTCATCGCGATATTTCAGCGAGGTCTTGCCCGCCTCCAGCGGCTGCTTGGCGGCCGTGCGTTGCAGATTATGGACCACAAGATGGTTCGCGGCGGCAACAATTGCGGGCGGACAACGGTAGTTTGTGGGAAGCTGCAGTTCCTGCGGGGAAAAGTCGGCTCGGAACCGCTGGATCTGTTGGTAGCTCGCGCCGTTCCACTGGTAGATGATCTGGTCATCGTCGGCGACGGCGAAGACATTCCTGAAATCCTTGCCGGCGAGCGCGCGGATTAGTCGGTACTGCCCATCGGTAGTGTCCTGAAACTCGTCGAACATCCAGTAGGCATAGGTCTTGCGATAGCGTCCGGCGATGCCGGGGAAGTCTGTGACAAGGCGATAGGCCTGGGCGATGAGCGAACCAAAATCTAGGGCATTGGCTTGGGTGAGCGCCGCCTCGTATGCGGTGTATACCTGCTCCACCCGTGCGCCATCGGACGGATCACGAAAGTATCGGGCCGAGCCTGTCGGTTGGATAAGCTGCGACTTAAGCTTGTCAATGGTAGACAGAAGCCGAACGTCGTTTTGGCTCAGGCCCGCCTGTTTGATCGCGTCGCGCAAAATTTCCTGGCGATCGACGTCGAGCGAGTAGATTGCAAAATCAGGGTTGATGCCAATGTGGGAGCCGTGCTGCTGCAGCATCTGCATGCAGAAGGAGTGAAAGGTCCCGATCAGAGCGCGCCGTTCCTGTTCAGGTACCAATGCAGTGACGCGCGCGGACATTTCGTCAGCCGCCTTGTTGGTGAAGGTCAGAGCCAGCACGCGGAACGAACGATCGGGCGTATCGGCAAGCAGCTTGGCCACCCGCGTCGTCAGGACGCGGGTCTTGCCGGAGCCGGGGCCGGCGAGAACGAACATCGGGCCATCGCGCCAAGCGACAGCGATACTTTGTGCTTCGGTCAGTTCTGACAATGCCACGTTGAGGGCGGTATCGGTCATGTTAGGCCTCTCAATGCCAAGATTGCATTGCGGAATGATGCAGGCATGCGCTGCGCCAGCGCCGGGTTCTCGGCGCACTGTTTTGCGAGGACGGCTGCGTAGCCGCTCTTGTCGTTCTCGAGTGCCGCAATCAATGTCGCATCGTCAAAATCCGCTGCTCCTACGTTTCCAAAAGAGACAAGAATTGCTTTCAGTTCGTTTTGCAGTCCATCTGCTATGAGCTGCTGTTCGAGATAACCGGCCGGCAACGAGAAGGTGCGGCGAGCCATTTCCTCGGCGGAAAACTTTCGTGCGGTGATCCTGGCGATGTAGCCGAGCCCGGCGGCATCTCCATCGACGACGGCAAGCCAAGGATAACCGAGCGCTCTTGCAAGTACCGCAAATATCTACCGTGTGCCTTCGGTCAACAACCTTGCGGATTATACCGAGCTGCCGTTCATGCTTGGCGCGGCGAAGGTCGGTAGCGAGCCCTTTTTGACGAATGCTGCCGAGCGACTGGACGGCCGCTTCGGCGGACCCGCAGCTTAGCGAGGTGTTCTCCGTTCGGGTCTAGACATACTCCGTAATGCGTTTCAACAAGGCGACACCGGCACCTGATAGAACGCCGCAAGAAGACGTAAGCTCTTGACGACGCCCGGTGTCGAGCGGGTGGGGTCCTGTTATGTGACCGTAAACTGCCCCATCATGCCCGCATCCTCGTGTTCGAGGATGTGGCAGTGATACATGAATGGTGTCTCTTCCGAAGCCAGCTTGTCGAACCTCAGCAGGATTCCGGTCGGACCCTGCACACGGACAACATCTTTCCAACCGATCTGCGCCGAGTCGACCGGCCGTCCGTTCTGACTCACGCCTCACGATAATTGTCACACGCCTCAACACCCTTTGCGACCACGTCGAGAAGTGCGTCCACATCGTTCAGAAGGACCGTGATGCGCGGGTTGCTGATACGGTAACGGATGAAGCGCCCTTCGCGGTCGCTGGCGACAAGCCCGCAGTCCAGCAGGCACCTCAGATGGTTGGAGACGTTGGGTTGCGATAGTTCGGTCCGCTCGACGATCTCGTGAACGGCCAATGGCTCGTTGCAAAGTGCACCGAGGATGGCCAGGCGGCTCGGGTCCGCGAAGCCGCGGAACAGCTTCGCCCGTCGCTCGATGGTTGCGCTCTTGCGGTCATCGACCAATTGCGCCATATCACTCCTCGCTGATATGTTGTTCTTCGATTCATCCTAGCAGGAATAGCGCGACCATGGCCAACACCGAAAATGCCGGATCGACGGCAGATGTCCCGCCCGTCCGTTACCGGGTTTCCGGTATGGATTGCGCCAAGGATGCCGCGCAGATCGAGCGGGCGGCACAGGCAGCCGGGGTCGCGCCCGGCGATGTGAAAGTGTCGGCCGCGACGCACATCATGACACTGACTGCACCCGAAGTGCGCCTGCCGGACATCGAAAAGGCAGTCGCGGTGACAGGCTATGGCTTCGACCGGATCGAGGGCGATGAAGACATTCCGCCGAATCCCGCCCATCAGGACCCGGCCTACCGCCGTGCCCTCTGGATCGTCGTGATCCTGAACGTGGGATACGGGGTCCTCGAAATGATCGGCGGTTTCATTTCCGGATCGCAGGCCGTGAAGGCCGATGCGCTCGATTTCATCGGCGACGGCGCGATCACCTTCCTTGGCCTGCTGGCCATCGGCTGGAGCCTCGCCTGGCGGGCACGGTCGGCCTTGATCCAAGGCATCTTCCTCGGCCTGCTCGGCCTTGGCGTCCTCGGCACGACCATCGTGCGAGTCTTCGAACGGACGACGCCGGATGCAGGTCTAATGGGCCTGCTTGGCATGATCGCCCTTGTCGTCAACGTCATCTCCGTTCTGCCGCTGCTGCGGTTCCGCAAGGGCGACGCGAACATGCGGGCCGTCTGGCTATTCTCGCGCAACGACGCCATCGGCAATGCGGCGGTTGTCGTTGCCGCCGGTCTCGTGGCGTGGCTGGGCAGCGCCTGGCCGGACCTCATCGTCGCCTTCGGCATCGCCGGACTGTTCCTGCACTCGTCTTGGGCAATCATCCGCGATGCGCGGGCCGATCTGAAGGCAGCGGCATGAACAGCCGCGTTCTGGGCGGGCTCTGCGCGATCGCGGCGTTCGGCCTCGATCAGGGTACCAAGGCGCTTGCGCTGAACACACCGGCGCTTGAGCGCGGCGTCGAGGTTCTACCCTTTCTCAATCTCGTGCGGGTTCTGAACGATGGAGTCAGCTTCGGTATGCTGGGCGGGATCGTGCCTTGGTGGGGTCTCATCGCGCTTGCTGGCGTGATCGTGGCATGGCTGCTGATCTGGTTGTGGCGCGCGCCGGACAGGCTGACGGCTGCCGCTCTCGGTCTGATCATCGGCGGCGCGCTCGGCAATGTCCTCGACCGGCTGCGTTATCAGGCCGTCCCGGATTTTCTGGATTTCCATTACGGAACATACCACTGGCCGTCCTTCAATCTTGCGGATGTGGCGATTTTCTGCGGTGCGGCCCTGCTGTTCTGGGACAGCTTCCGCTCGGCGCAGAACAAGCCCGAACGTAACCACCGAGAAGAAAACGTTACGGGGAAATAATCGATGTCCAGCATTCCATCCGCAAAGGGCATCGACAGCACGCTTGCCCTGCTGCGCAACCCATATGAGTTCATTCCGGACACATGCCGCGATCTTGAGGGCGACCTGTTCGAGACCCGCATCCTCTTTCAAAAGACGATCTGCATGACTGGTGCCGCAGCTGCGGAGGTCTTCTATTCCGAGGATGGGCTCGTGCGCGCAGGCTCGATGCCGAAGCGTATCCAGAGAACCCTGCTCGGCGAAAAGGGCATCCAGGGGCTCGATGGCGAGGCCCACCGTCATCGGAAGCGGATGTTTATGTCACTCATGGCGTCGGAGCGGATCGAAGCTCTCGAAAACACGACGCGGGACCTGTTGGACCGCTACGCACGGGACTGGCAAGCGGCGGAGAAGGTCGTTCTCTACGACGAAGTGCGCGAAATCCTCACCAGAGCTGCCTGCGCCTGGTCGGGCGTGCCGCTTCCCGAAGCGGAGGTCGAGACGCGGACGGCGCAGATGACGGCGCTCTTCCAAGACGCCGGGGCGGTCGGCTGGAAGCACTGGGGTGCGCGTCTGGCGCGGCATCGCGCAGAGCGTTGGACAGCCGGGATTATTGAACGGCTGCGCGACGGAAGCCTTCAGACAGGACAGGAAAGCGCCGCCCATGTCGTCGCGACGTGGCGCGATCTGAATGGGGAGCTGCTCCAAGGTTGCCGCCGTGGAGCTTCTGAACGTAGTACGCCCGATCGTCGCCGTCTCTGCGTTCATCGCCCAGGCGGCGCATGCCCTGCATCGGCATCCCGAGTGGCGGCAAAAGCTGAAGGACGACGAGGGACAGCTCGAACCTTTCGTGCAAGAGGTCCGCCGTCTGTATCCGTTCTTTCCCGCGGTCGCGGCACGGGTGAAGAGTGATTTCGAGTGGCGCGGATATCGCTTTTCCAAAGGGTACAGGGTTCTGCTCGACCTCTACGGCACAAATACCGACGCTCGCTCGTGGGACGCGCCGCAAGAGTTCCGGCCCGAGCGGTTTCACGATCGGGAGGTCACCCCCTACGACTTCATTCCGCAGGGCGGTGGTGATCACCACAGGAACCACCGTTGTCCGGGCGAGTGGATCGCGATCAGCCAGATGAAGGCGTTTTGCAGTTTCTTCGTGAACGCCATCGACTACGAAGTGCCAGATCAGGATCTGGATCTGGAAACCGAAGAACTGCCGCCCATGCCTAAATCCCGGTTCATCATGCGCAACGTCAGGCGTCGGCAGTAGCGTCGGCCTCCTCCGGCTCGACCGACCGCGCATCCTTGGTGGCCTCAAACGCTTCCCACGCAACGTAGGGCACGATCAGAAGCGCCGCGACCGGGTCGGCCCACCACCAGCCCATCCATTGCGTCAGACCGATCCCGGCCAACACCACGATTGTCTGATACTGGCAGATCATGGTGTCCTTGGCATCGTACTTCAGGGCGGGCGCATCGAGCCGTTTGCCATAGCGATACTTGCCCCAGGCGAGGAACGGGTTGACCACGAGCGAAGCACCCAGAATCGCGATACCCCACCAGTTGAAGCCCGGCGCCTTCTGCGAAATGAAGGCGGAGACCGCCTCGTAGAGGATCGCCGCGACGACGATCCAGAAGGCACAGGCAACCACGTAGAGCGCGACCTTCTTGCGGTGCAGGACCGTGCGCTTGCCGGCACCGTCCTTCTCCCCCTTCAAGCGCCAGATCAGCGTCGCGGCTGAGGTGGCTTCGACCGTGCTGTCGAGACCCCAGCTTACCAGTGCCGCGCTGCCGGTCAGAAGTCCCACGGTGACGGATACGACGACCTCGATGATGTTGTAGACGAGGCTGGCGATCTCGACGCGGATGCCGCGCGTCAGATTGGCCTGCCGGTTATCTTTCTGACTACTCATAAGGGGTCGTTTGCGGGAGAGTGTGGAATCCTACGCTAAGCTGACTGCGGCCGTTCGCGCGGGGTGCGGCGAATGACCGGTTTGAGCCCAATTGACCGCGTTGATGTCGGGTGAGTTCGCCGTTTCAGCATGTGCTTGCCCGTCGCGATCGGCCCAAAGCGGACCTTCATCCCGACGCCGAGCGCCGCGTTGCAGCTTCTCCAGACCGGCCATTCGCTGCGGGTGCTCGATTTCTTTAGTGTCTGAGGTCAGCAATGCGAACAAAGCGCTAATTCGCTGCAGTTACTCGAACGACCGCTTCACGGTGATCTAAATTCGTTCGGCAAAGCGCCTGATGCGTTGCACCAGGCGCCTCTTGTTCCTGTCACATCGCGTTACTTGATGGCGAGGATGTCGAAGTTGTGGACGTTAGCGACCACACCGTCGTCCCACCCGCCAGCGACCAACTCCGCTGCCCGTTCGTTCAGCAGCCCGGCGACTTGACCGGCAAAGTGTGCTTCACGGCCAGCATTGTTTGTGAAGATGTCGAAGATTGCGAAGGATGTTTCGTCAATCTGCAGCGCCGCCCAGAACAATGTGCCGGGTTCGGTTTCTTCGACGATGGGACCAGCTGCGGTCAGCAAGGCTGCCAATTCCGGCCCTTTGCCGGGTGCTGCTTCGAGCGTGATGTACGTGGCTGTCGTGGCCGAGTAGAGATCAACCGGTTCCCTCATCGACAAGACATCGGAATTGTTGATGTTCGCGACAACACCATCGTCCCAGCCTCCGGCGACCAGCGCGTCGGCATTTTGGTTCAAAGCCGCGGCCACGGCGCCGGAGAAATGCGCATTGCGCGCTTCTTCATCCACGAAGATATCAAAGATCGCGAGCGTATCTTCGGCTTGCAAGGCAAACCAAAGCACGGTGCCTGGTTCGGTGTCCGCGACAATCGGGGCGGCTCCGGCCAGAAATTCGGCGAATGCTTCGGTCTGGCCTTCAGCAGCGGGCATGGCGATGTAGCTGGCAGTGTGATTTTCCATTGGGGTTTCCTGTGCGGCTGCAGATGTCGTGATCAAGGCCAAAGCGGCGAGTGTCTTGAGAATTTGGGCTTTCATGGTCGCCTCCTGATTGAGAGGTTGTTGTGTCTGGTTTCGATGCACCCTTTTCCCATGCCGAATGCCTCAGGCACCAATCCCGAACTTCTATTCTTTGATAGACATGTGCTATGGTGAACCTCATGGCGGAAAGTGACGGAGACTGTGGCAGTGGAGATGAACCAGATCAGGTATTTTTTGGCTGTCTGCCAGCATCGCAACTTCACCCATGCCGCTAGCGCCTCAAATGTTTCCCAACCGTCCCTGACGACCGCGATCAAGAAGCTTGAACACGAGCTCGGGGGTGATCTGTTTGTCAGGGACCGCGCGGGATGCAGGTTGACGGCACTTGGAAAACTCATGCAGCCAAGGCTACAGAAAGCGCATGACGAAACGCAGGCAGCTAAGGCAGAAGCCGTCCGCCACACGCGACTAGCGCGGGTTCCTATTTCTGTCGGTGTTGGCGAAACGATTGGTCACAACCGGATTTCAGCCGCCGTGGAACGCTTCCGTACACGATTGCCGCAAGCCGAAATAGAGTTGATCGTGGCGTCTGCCTCCAAGCTTCTGGCCGGATTGCGAGAGGGTGAATTTGACGTCGTTGTCACAGCGACGACGGTCAGTGAAGACCTCTATCGAATAGACCAGCTCTATGACGAGTCCTACAAGGTTGTGGTGTCCAAGTCGCACCCGTTGTCTGAACGAGACGCTATTTCTCTTTCGACACTCGCTGAAACTGACATGCTCGATCGACCCAATTGCGAAATGCGGGATGCGTTGCATGGGGCATGTGCAGACCAAGGTCACGAACTCTACGCGGCCTATCGGTCAAATCGCGTGGATTGGTTAGTCGAACTCGCGCGGCAGGGATTAGGCGCGGTGATTTTGCCAACCACGGCAATTCCAGCAGACAGCGGCCTCGTTTCGATACCCATCGACGGCCTTGAAATTTCGCGAACTGTTTCTGCTCTTCGTTATCGGCACCAAACGACGAGGCCAGAGACAAATGATCTGATCCGTGAGATTGCGCGTGTGTAGGCGTAGTATCATTGATGGCCGACATTCGCGCATAGTGCAGTAACTGGTACTTTGGGCTCGATGCGGTCATGCGGCGGTGCGGCAGGCCGTGTGACCATCCTGGCAGAGCGACATGGCACGCCCGGCCCATAGCGGTCAGTCAGCACCGGTCTGGCGCCGCCTTGCAGCATCCCCGGACCGGACGTTCGTACTTGCCGCGGCGCGAGAGGCCAAGCAGTGTCTGCTGTGCGGGACAAAGCAGGCCCTCGCAGACCTTGAAGAAGTTGGGCGCGGACGCAACGCTGCAAAGATTTCGCAAACGTAGTGACTTGAAGGTTTGATAAAACAGTGTCCTGTCATGTAGATCCGAGCAGATGGAAGCATGTTTGGAGCAAGAAGCATGAGCGACGCCACGCCAGAGCGACCTAACGAAGCAACAGATCGTTACTCATATACAGCGGTTCTGATCACTCAAGGCCGACATAAGTTTTACAGCTTGGCCATGCCGTCAGACGTTCTGGCCCAGCATTCATTTGTTGTGACACGTCAAGAGGACCGCGTTGCCGGCTTCCAAAGATATCTGGATCCAAAACGTGCAGCTGAAATTGCGGCATACATAGACTCCGGTTTAGGAACAATTCCTACGGCGATAATTCTCTCGGCGCAGGAAGACTGCCGCCTCGAATACAACGGCAAGAATAGAACTGTTTCCTTCGAGAAGGTAGGCAACGCTTTCTTAATTATAGATGGTCAGCATCGTGTCTACGGCTTCCACCTTGCAGAGTCGAGTTTAAGGGTTCCTGTAATTATCTATAATGGCCTCGACACAAGCGAAGAAGCTCAACTTTTTATCGATGTCAATACAAAGCAAAAGCCCGTTCCGTCAGAACTGCTTCTAGATATCAAAAAGCTTGCCAAAACACAAGGCGCTTCCGAAAAGGTTGTCGGTTATATATTTGATCTTTTCGATAGCGAACCCGGAAGCGCGCTTCTGGGCAAGATGTCTGCGTTCGAAAAGGCTAATGACAAGATATCACGCGTTACGTTCAACGCCGCATTGAAAACAATTGCACCATTCATCGCGGAAGCATCTGCGGAAAAAATATACTCCGAGCTTAATTCATACTATGCTGGAGCTATCAGCGCTTTCTTAAAGCTCGATAACGATATTAACATCTGCCATCCTATGACTTTTCGTGCGGTAACATCTACTTTCCCAGAGGTCAGAGAGAAGACATCTTACACTTCAGGTGGCGACCTTTCTTCCAGATCTTACTCAAAATATTTTCAATCCATCTTGGCAGGAAAGAAGCTCACCCCTCTCAAGTCTAGGCAGAAATCATCTACTCCCATACAGAATCTACTCAAAGAAGCGATGAAGCCAAAGAGCTTGATGTAATGGGTCCTGAGACCATTCTCTCTACCAGCCATTCACCAGCTCTTTGTCGCGTGGGCTCCCCCGCTGCAAATGGCTTGCATATTTGGCTAGCTAGGTACTGTTGACAAAAGGGATTCTCATGGCGCGTTGATCGTGATTCAAGTTGGTATCTGCGATGGAGACCAGCTTGGCACGGGACTTGATGTCGGACGAGGAATGGGCCTTCCATGAGCCCTTCATCCGGGCCGTACGCGCCCCCAATGGACGCAAGCCCGTGAACCACCGCCTTGTCCTGGATGGCATTTTCTGGATAGCCCGCACCGGATCACCGTGGCGGGACCTGCCCGAGGAGTTCGGCAAATGGTTCTCCGTCTATCGGCGTTGTTGCAGAACGGCAGTGTCCCGGGTGGTGGTGTAGGAGGCCGCGCGCGGAGCCTTCGGCGTAGCGCAGCGCGCGGCCGCGGGTGACGCTGGCGGCTATCGCCGATCTTCGGAGAAGGTTTGGGTTGCGAGACCTGAAACCGACAACGGAG
>NZ_VKDF01000022.1 GCF_007096355.1 Paracoccus sp. M683
TGGTAATCGTGTTGCGCGAAAGGCCGGTGCGCCGCGCGATCTCGCGGACCGACAGCTTCTGCCGCAAGTGCATGCGTCGGATGATGTTCAAAAGTCCCATGTGGATCACTCCCGTTACCCCCGCCGCTCACCGCTTTGGGGAAAGGTTCACATGGCTCACTTCTCAGTGAAAATTACGCGCCGATCCGGCTCAGTTCTGGGTGGAAATCAACACACCCGCTTCGCCGCAGCATTGCAGCAGCTTTGAGCAAGAACCAAAATTTGGCGTCAATTGCCACTTTTTGGGCAATCGACGCGCCGCACGGGGGGTTAGCCTCAGTTGATCAGAGAATTGACTGTCAGGTGATGCAGTTCCGCCATCAGCTCCTGCACAGACAGTTGTCCAGCCATTGCTGCCGCGGACAACGAGGCGTGGCTTGCCAGAAGGCTCAGGATTCGATCGTGGCGGCGAGCAATTTCAGTGTTCTTCATTTTCTTACGAAGCCAGGATAATGAACCTTTAAGCCCTAAGATACTCTGAACCAAGACGAGAATTATGCTTCTATGCAGGTATTACGTCATTCCTCCGTCACAAACCGCAGGTATTGGCCACACCCAACGAAGGCAAACGGCTTTCGTTCGAAAACACATTCTTCGGAGATCGAGATGTCCCGCCTTGCCCTTGCGCTGATCGTTCCGCTCGCGCTGCCGTTCGCGGCGTCGGCCGAAACGCTGAAGCTATATACCTCGCAGCCGAACGAAGACGCCCAGAAGACCGTCGATGCCTTCCAAGCGGCCTATCCCGACATCACCGTGGATTGGGTGCGGGACGGGACGACCCAGTTGATGACGCGCATGGCGGCCGAGATGGAGGCCGGGGCAGGCCAGCCCGACGTGTTGCTGATCGCCGACACGGTCACGCTGGAAGGGCTTGCGAAAGAGGGCAAGCTGGCCGCCTACGCCTCGCCCGAGGCCGAGGGCTTCTTCGATCCGTCTCTCTTCAGCCCCAAGGGCTACTATTACTCGACCAAGCTGATCACCACGGGCATCGTCTACAACACCGGCGCGAAGGATGTTCCCGCGTCCTGGGCGGACCTGGAAAGGCCGGAGTACAAGGGCCTCGTCGCCTCCCCCTCGCCGCTCTACTCGGGCGCGGCGATGATTCACCTGGCCACGCTGACGAATGACCCGGCCCTGGGCTGGAAGCATTACGAGGCACTGGCCGCCAACGAGACGCGCGCCGAAGGTGGCAATGGCGGCGTGTTCAAGGCCGTGGCCTCGGGCGAGAAACCCTATGGCGTTCTGGTGGACTACATGGCCCTGCGCGCCAAGGCCGAGGGCTCGCCCGTCGATTTCGTCTTCCCGTCCGAAGGCGTGACCTATGTGACCGAGCCGGTCGCCATCATGGAAGGCGCCGCCAACCGCGATGCGGCCGAAGCCTTTGTCGATTTCGTGCTGTCCGAGGAAGGCCAGCAACTGGTGTCCGACATGGGCTATATCCCCGCGCGCAACGACGTCCCCAGCCCCGAGGGCTTTCCTGCCCGCGACAGCCTGAAGCTGATGCCCTTCGATCCCGCCAAGGCGCTTGCCGATACGGAGTCCAACAAGGCCCGCTTCTCGGAGGTCTTCGGCGTCCAATGATCGCCACGCATGGTAACGCGATCAGCCGGTCCCCGGACCGGCTGATCTCATTGCTTCTGCTGCCTGTCGTGCTGATCGCGCTTGGCCCTGTCCTGCGCCTGTTGGCCGAAGGCTTCGGCATCGGCAGCGGCCTGACGCTGGCCCATGCAACCGAGGTCCTGAGCCGCGACAGCACGCTGACCGCTCTGCAGCATTCGCTTGTTACCGCCGGTTCGGGCACGTTGATCTCGATTGTGATCGGGGCGGCATTTGCCTTTGTGGTTGCGCTTACGGATATCCGCGCCAAGGGGGCGTTGGTTTTCTGCCTGATGATCCCGATGATGATCCCGCCGCAGATCACCGCCCTGGCCTGGATGCAGGTCACGGGCCCGTCCTCTGTCCTTCTGACGACGCTGGGCATTGCGCCGCCCCTGGGCAGCCCTCAGCCGCTTCATTCCGCCTGGGGGATCGCGATCCTCCTGGGCATCCAGCATGCGTCAATCGTATTCCTGACCCTGCGTGCTGGTTTGCGCATGATCCCTGGCGATCTGGTCGAGGCTGCCCGCATTTCCGGTGCGCGCGGCTGGCGGGTCTGGGCGCAGATCGTCCTGCCACTCAGCCTGCCCAGCCTTGCCGCTGGTGCCGCCATGACCTTCGTGACCGCGCTCGGTAATTTCGGCATTCCCGCGATGCTCGGCATTCCCGCACGCTATTCCACGCTGCCGACGCTGATCTACCAGCGGCTGTCGGGTATGGGCCAGTCGGTCCTGCCCGAGGTCGCCGTTCTGGCGCTGCTGATCGGAACAGTCGCGCTTGCGGGCGTCCTGGCGGGGCGCCTGTTCCTGCGCCGCCGCGCCTACGGCCTGGTGGGCCTGTCCGGTCAGCCCTTGGTCCTGTCGCTTGGCCGCAAGAGATCGCTGGTCGAGGCGGCCTTGTGGGCCTTCATCGCCCTTGTGCTTGTGGTCCCGCTTCTGGCGCTGCTGGCGACCTCGCTGATCCCCGCCTATGGCGTGCCATTGACGCTTGAAACCGCGACCCTCAAGGCTTGGGTCGAGGTTCTGCTGAACCAGCCTGTCACGCGGCGGGCTTATGCCAACTCACTGCTGCTGGCGACCCTCGCCGCCGTAATCTTGATGGCGGTCGCCATTCCGCTGGCCTGGATCATGACGCGGCGCCCGACGCGCCTGACACGTGCGGTCGATACCCTTGTGGACCTGCCCTACGCGTTGCCGGGCGTGGTGCTGGCGATTTCCTGCATCCTCGCCTTCATGAGGCTGCCCTTCGGGATCACGCTTTACGGTTCGCTGACGATCATCCTGCTGGCCTATCTGTCACGCTTCCTTGTGGTGATGCTGCGCCCGGTGCAGGCCGCCATTGGTCAGCTTGACCCTGCAATGGAGGAAGCCGCCGCCAGCGTTGGGGCGCGCCTCGGACGCCGCCTTCGCACCATTGTGCTGCCCTTGTCCGCGCCTGCGGCGGCAGCGGGCGCGATCCTTGTCTTCCTGACGGCTGTGAACGAGTTGACCGTCTCCGCCCTCCTGTGGGTGGGAGGAACGGAAACTCTGGGCGTCGTCATCTTCAATCTGGAAGACAGCGGCGACACGGTGATGGCCTCGGCCTTGGCCGCATCCATCGTCGCGCTTGTCATCCTTCTCATGGGGATCGTGCAGCTGTCTGCCTCCCATCTGCCGAAAGGAACCGTGCCGTGGCAGGGTTGAGCTTTTCCAACGTCTCGAAACTGTTCGCCGGCACACCCGCTCTGAATGGGATCAATGCGGAAATCGCCGAAAGCGAATTCGTTGCGCTTCTTGGCCCTTCGGGCTGTGGCAAGACCACACTTCTGCGCCTGACGGCCGGGTTCGAGGTTCCGGACAGCGGCACGATCACGCTTGGCGGACAGGTGCTGGCGGGGAGCGGCACCTTTGTCGCGCCCGAGGATCGCAACATCGGCATCGTGTTCCAGTCCTATGCCCTGTGGCCGCACAAGACCGTGGCGGGCAACGTGTCTTATCCGCTGGAGGTGCGGCGTATCTCCGCCGTTGAGCGCAAGCGCCGCGTGGCCGAGGCACTGGAAATGACCGGCCTTTCGGCCTTTGCGGATCGCGCCCCGGCGCAGCTTTCGGGCGGGCAGCGCCAGCGGGTTGCGTTGGCGCGCTGCCTGGTGGCCGACCCACGCGCCGTCCTGCTGGATGAGCCGCTGGCGAACCTGGACCTTGCCCTGCGCGCGGCCATGCAGGAAGCCTTTGCGGCCTTTCATCGGCGAACGGGCGCCACAATGCTGTATGTCACCCACGACCAGACCGAGGCGCTGGCCCTGGCTGACCGCGTGGCCGTGATGGAAGGCGGTCGCATCCGGCAATTTGCCTCGCCCGAGGCGCTTTATGACAGGCCGCAGGACTGCTTCGTCGCGGGCTTCGTGGGCGACGGTGCGGTGATCGCTCTATCCGCTGCCGGGCAATCCGCGGCAGGTCGCGTCATGGTCCAGGCCCTTGGCCAACAGATCGAGGCGCGCTGCGACAGCACGGTTCCGACGCATATCTGTGTTCGCCCTGAACAGGTGCGCCTCGATCCCGCTGGCCCGATCCGCGCCCGCGTCAGCGCCTGCACCTACCAGGGCGGACGTTTCCGCCTCGTGCTGGAAACGGATGCTGAAACGCTGGTCGCCCATGCTCCCGCCCGCGCACGAATAGGCGAGGAAGTACGCCTTTCACTCCATAATCCTTGGGCTTTCCGCGATCCTGCCACGCCAGCGATCCTTCGGGTGATGCAGGATGCTTGATCAACCTCTCCTTCATCCTGCCACACGGGATCGTGGGACGGCCCCATGGATCGAGGTCCTGTCTGGCCTTGGAGAAAAAGGCCCGGCGTGCGTCCAACTGTGGACGGGACGGCAGCTTTGGCTTTTGGACGTGGGTTTCGGTCCGGAAGCGAGCTCTCCCTTCCATGTCGAGTGGCTGGAGGGGGCGGATGCCGTCTTCATCACGCATGACCACATCGACCATATCGGCGGGGCTGCGCATGTGATCCGAGCCGGGATCCCGATCCATGCCACGGCGCAGACAGCGCGGGCGCTGCCGCCCGGGGCCGATCTGCGGCTGCTGCCCGAGCAAGGCCTGACAATCATCGACGGGATCACCGTGACGACTGGCCGCAATGGTCACGCCTTGGGTGGCGTCTGGCTGCACTTTGCTCTTGGCCAGGAAGGACTGTTCTATTCCGGCGACTGGTCCGAAGAGTCCGAGTGGTTCGCCTTTGATATCCCGCCACCTGCGGGCACGGCTCTTATTGACGCGTCGTACCATCTGGACGCGGTGCCGCAGTCAGACCGGCTCAAGGCACTGAATGCGGCGCTCGACAGGCTTGGTCCAGGGGTGCAGGTGCTGTTTCCCGTACCACCCTCGGGTCGCGCGGGAGAGTTGGCGCTGCATCTGATGACACGCGGCCGCGTGACCCTGGACGATACCTGTCGCGCTACCCTGTGCGATGCACTCGCAAGGGGCGGGGTATCGACTGCTGCGCAGCGCCTGGCTCCGGTGATCGCGTCATCCTTCGATCCGACGGCGCAGTTCCTGATCTGCGACACGCCAAATGCAGATGGCGGGATGGCCTGGCGGATCGTCCAGGATTGGCGCGACAACGGTGCCCTGGGCCAACGGGGCGTTGTGTTCTTTACCGGACACATGACCGCCCATGCGCGGGCGATCGCAGCACATGGTGGGCATTTTGCGCGTTGGAACGTCCATCCGCCCTTGCGCGATCAGAAGCGCATGCTGGCACGGCTTGGAGCACGAAGCTTCGCGCCGCTGTTCTGCCCCATGCCCGAGGATTACCTGCTCGAACCGGACCTGCCACCTGTTCTTGCCGGAAGGACGCTGCTGTGATCCTGCCGAAGCGCTCGTTCTGCCTGATCCGCCACGGTCAAACAGACGCCAATCGCGATGGCATCATCGCTGGACGGATTGAGGCGCGCTTGACAGGCCAAGGACGCGCTGCAGCCCGCGCCTTGGCGGACCATGCCTGGTCGCAGCCCTTCACGCTGTTTACCAGCCCGCAGGACCGCGCACGGGATACTGCCCGTCTTGCCTTTCCGTTCCACGCCGCTCGTGTGGTCGAGGATCTGCGTGAACGGGACTGGGGCATCTTCGAAGGTCGCCCGGTCGCCGAATTGCCACCCCGGACCTCCACCCCTGAAGGGGGTGAAGGGTGGCCGGACATGCTGATCCGGATCGGCGCGGCTCTGAGCGGCTGCATGGCTATGGCGGGTGATACGCTTCCCGTCATCGTGGCCCATTCGGGGGTGATCCGCGCCGCCCGCGTCCTGACAGGGCGTGACCTCAATGGGCCTTCGGCCCCAAACACCACTCCGCTGCTTTACTCGGTCGTATCCGGCAGCTGGGAAGAACAGCCGCTTCTTGCGGCAAGGATGGTCTCATGAACTGCGTCATCTTCGATGTCGATGGCACCTTGGCCACGTTTGACGCGGCCCGTCTGGGACATCTGGTTCATGGCGCCGAGAAGCACTGGGACGATTTCCATGATGCGATGGCCGTCCCGTTGGATGGCAGGCCCGTACGGAGGCATGGCTGCGACAGGCAGAAATCCCCTTTGATGCCGTCTATCTGCGTCAGCCAGACGAAGATCCGCTGCCTGATCCTGAAGCAAAGGCCAGTGCGCTTTGCCGCATCCATGCCGATGGGTTCGAGCCATGGCTGGTGGTGGATGACCGTTCGTCCGTTGTTGCATTCTGGCGTGCAGCAGGGCTGACATGCCTGCAGTGCGCGCCAGGAGATTTCTGAACAACATGACTTCGTCGTCGCCGCAATGCTCCGTATGAATGTCAGACCTTGCGGCGACGGGCAGAAAACTGCCTCGACGATGTCGCAAAATGTTTGCCGATCTGTAGCCCCTTCAATTCACGGGACGCGCATTCTCTCCTCGCATTGAGGCGATGATGGGCCTTGGTTGGAGGTATTGCCTTGTATTCCTTGTCTGGCCAGAAGGTGCTGATCGTCGGGATCGCCAATGAAAACTCCATCGCCTGGGGCTGCGCGCAGGCCCTGAAGGCGCAGGGTGCTGAATTGGCTGTGACCTGGCTTAACGAGAAGGCCGAACGCTTCGTTCGCCCATTGGCCGAACGGCTTGGGGCGGCGATCATGATGCCGCTGGATGTCAGCGAACCGGGTGAGCTTGAGGCGGTCTTCGGTGAGATCGCGGATCGCTGGGGGCGACTCGACACGCTTCTGCACTCGATAGCCTATGCGCCCAAGGAAGACCTGCATGGCCGGGTGGTGGATTGCTCGGCCGACGGTTTCTCGCTGGCGATGGATGTCTCGGTGCATTCCTTCCTGCGGATGATCCGGTTGGCCGAACCGTTGATGCCGAATGGCGGCTGTTGTCTGGCGGTCAGCTTCTTCGGATCGTCACGCGTCGTGCGGCACTACAACATGATGGGCCCGGTCAAGGCCGCGCTGGAGAGCTCTGTGCGATACGCGGCCGCCGAGTTGGGCGAAAAGGGAATACGGGTGCATGCGCTATCGCCCGGGCCGTTGAAGACCCGCGCGGCCAGCGGCATCGACCATTTTGACGAGCTTCTTGAAGCCGCTTCCGAACGCGCCCCGACCCATCAACTCGCCACGATCGAGGATGTGGGCGCGGTGGCGGCCTTCCTGGCATCTTCTGCTGCCCGCAACCTGACCGGCGGTGTTCACGACATCGACGGCGGCTTTTCGATTACCGCCTGAAGGGGGAATTTCCCATGGCCAACGTGTTTGATCTTTTCGACCCTGCCCATCAGCCGCAAGTGCCGCGTCCGGAAGGCGATGTGCTTGCCGCCTTGCGCACCGGCATGAACACGGCCGAGGGCGAGATCAAGGCAGGATCGACGACCTTGAACATTCTGACCACCGCCGCGCAGCGGCAGTCGGCGCGCATCACCGAGACGCATTCCCGCCGCGCCGAAGAGGCGCTGGAAAAGGCGCAGAGCCTCATGGAGGAGTTGCGGACCGCGCAGACCGAAGGGCGGCTGGGCACGGACTGGTCGGAATACATGCGCGACGCCTGGGAGCGGATGGTCCTGACGACCGACACGCTGAGAAAACGCGGCGACATCTTCCTGGAGCATGAGGCGGCAGGCTGCCCGCCGGTGCTGATCTATGACTACGAGATCATCATGGACGGGGCCGACCTGCCTTATCCGTCAAACTACATGCTGCTGAAGATCACCCCGCCCGACGGCGTGATCGTCAACGACAACCGCCGCCCCTACATCATCATCGACCCGCGCGCCGGCCACGGCCCCGGCATTGGCGGCTTCAAGTCCGACAGCCAGGTCGGCGTTGCCCTGCGTGAAGGCCACCCGGTCTATTTCGTCGCCTTCAAGCGGATGCCCGAGCCGGGCCAGTACCTGTCCTATGTCACCCGTGCCGAAGCGGCCTTTGTGCGCGAGGTGATGCGGCGCCACCCCGAAGCCTCGCGTCCGGTGATCACCGGCAACTGCCAAGGCGGCTGGGCGACGCTGCTTCTTGCTGCGACAAACCCCGACTTGACCGGCCCTATCGTGATCAACGGAGCCCCGGTCGCCCCCTGGGCGGGCAAGGTCGGCGAAAACCCGATGCGCTATAATGCGGGCGTGCTGGGTGGGACGTGGATTCCGATGATGCTGTCGGACCTTGGCGGCGGCATCTTCGATGGCGCGCATCTGGTGCAGAACTTCGAGCAGATGAACCCCTCCCGCACCCTTTTCCGCAAATATACCGACCTCTTCCGTGACATCGACAAGGGCGACGAAACCTTCCTTGAGTTCGAGAAATGGTGGGGTGGCTTCTTCCTGATGACCGAGCCCGAGATCAAGTGGATCGTCGAGCAGCTGTTTGTCGGCAACCGACTGGTCAAGAACGAGGCGCGGATCGAACCCGGCCGCCCGATCGACCTCAAGGCCATTCGCGCACCGATCATCGTCTTCGCCAGCCACGGTGACAACATCACCCCACCGCAGCAAGCGCTGAACTGGGTGGCCGAAACCTATACCGACGTGAACGAGATCCGCATCCGCGGCCAGCGCATCATCTATATGGTGCATGATCAGGTCGGGCATCTGGGGATCTTCGTCTCGTCGCAGATCGCGAAGAAAGAGTATTCCGAGGTCGCTTCGACCCTGAAGACCATCGAAGCTTTGGCGCCCGGTCTTTACGAAATGATCATCGAGGATGTGACCGAAAAGAACGGCCAAAAGCATTTCACGGTCGGATTCGTCGAACGCACGCTGGATGACATCCGCGCGCTGGATGACACGGTTGGCGACGAGCGTCCCTTTGCTGCCGTCGCGCGTGCGGCCGAAGTGCAGGCGCAGCTTTACGACACAGTCCTGCGCCCGATGGTCATGGCGCTGGTCACCGAAACCGGCGCCGAGATGTCCCGGGCGCTGCATCCCGCTCGGCTGACGCGCGCGCTGATGTCGAGCCGCAACCCGGCGATGCAAAGGGTCGAGGCCGCAGCCGAAAAAGTGAAGGCCGAGCGCCAGAAGGCCGCCGCCACAAACCCGTTTCTCGCGGCCGAGGCGTTCTGGGTCCAGTCGACCGAGTACATGATCGACCTCATGCGCGACAGCCGCGACATGATGGTCGAGCTGACCTTCCACTCGGTCTGGGGCAGCCCCTGGGCCCGCAGCTTCGGGAAGACGCATGAGGCCCGCCGCACTCTTAAAAGCCATGGCGAGCTTCGGGGTCTGCCTGAAGTGGCCAATGCGCTGATGCATATCGAACAGGGCGGCTTCCCCGAAGCGGTGATCCGGATGCTGGTCCTGCTGGCCGAAAACCGCGGCACCGTGCGCCGCGACCGGCTGGAGCGTTCGGCGCAGGTCCTGACCCAGGACGAGCCCTTCAAGTCGCTTGGCGCCGACCGCCGCGCGATGATTATCCACCAGCAGACCCTGATTGCGACCTTCGAAACCGAGGCCGCCATCAAGACCCTGCCTCTGCTTCTTGGCGACAAGGCCGAGCGGGAACTGGCGTTGCGTGTCGTCCAGTTTGTCCCCGGCGTGATCGAAGAGATGTCGCCGCGCACCTTGTCGCTTCTCCAGCGCTTCCGCGAAGTGCTTGACCTTGATCCCCTGACAGAGAACGTGACCGCCGACCCGCTGGCCGCGACCGCTCTTCCCGAAGTCGAGTCAGAGCACTTGCCAGCGCTGGTTGTCGCCACCGATGCGCCAAAGGGCAACGGTCGGTCGCGCCGCCGGGCCCCGCCTGTCGCGGACGCCGGGTCGGAGGGCTGATATGCGGCTGGTGAACAAGACCTTCGACGAGATGCAGCCCGGCGACAAAGCCGAGCTGCGCCGTCTGATCACGGCGGATGACCTTTACATCTTTGCCGTTGCCTCGGGCAACACGAACCCGATGCACCTGACCGACAGCGATCTGGACGGCGATGGCACAGTGGAACGTGTCGCACCGGGGATGTTCGTGGCCTCGTTGATCTCGGCAGTGCTTGGCACGCAGCTTCCTGGGCCAGGCACGCTGTACCGCCGCCAGGTCCTGGACTTCCACGCCCGCGCACATGCGGGTGAAGAGGTCATCGTCCACGCCGAAGTTCTGTCCAAGGCCGATGGCATCGTTCGGTTGCGGACCGAAGTCAGCCACGCCGAGACCGGCAAGCTGATCCTTTCCGGTGAGGCCGAAGTGCTGGCACCGACCGAGAAATTTGATCGTGATGATATCGAAGTGCCGGGCCTCCTGGTCCAGCGCCACCGCCATTTCGAGGCGTTGCTGGAGCGCTCGCGTCCGTTGCCGTCGCTACCGACGGCAGTGGTTTGCCCGGACGAACCGAAATCGCTCGGCGGCGCGCTCCTGGCGATGAGAGAAAGCATCATCACCCCAATTCTTGTCGGCAATGCCGCCGCCATCCACGCTGCCGCCACCGAAATCGGCGCGGATCTTGCTGGGATCGAGATCGTCGATGTGGCCGGCGATGCCGCTGCCGCCGAACGCGCGTGCGCGCTGGTGCATGAGGGGCGGGCCGCGGCCGTGATGAAGGGCCATCTGCACACCGATGACCTGCTGAAGGCGATGCTGGACAAGACGTTTGGCCTGCGTATGGGGCGCCGCTTGACCCATATTTTCGTCATGGATGTGCCTGGCCAACCCGAGCCCCTGTTCGTCACCGATGCTGCGATCAACATCGCGCCCGACCTCGCCACCAAGGTCGACATCTGCCAGAACGCCATCGACCTTGCACTGTCGCTGGGGATGGACCCTCGGGTCGGTGTGCTGTCGGCGGTCGAAACGGTGAACCCCGCGATCCAATCGTCGATCGACGCGGCGTTGCTGTCGAAGATGGCCGACCGGGGCCAGATCAAGGGTGGCCAGGTCGAAGGGCCTTTGGCGATGGACAATGCCATCGACATGGGCGCCGCCAAGACCAAAGGCCTGACAGGCAATGTCGCGGGCCGAGCGAACATTCTGGTCGTGCCGGGGCTGGATGCCGGAAACATGCTGGCAAAACAGCTCGCCTTCATCAGCCATGCCGAAGGGGCCGGGCTGGTGATCGGGGCCAAGGTGCCGGTGATCCTGAACAGCCGTTCGGATAGCCCGATGTCCCGGCTGGCTTCGTGCGCCGTGGCGGCCATCCATCACTTTGCGGGGCAGAAATGACCCGCGCCGTCCTGACCTTGAACGCGGGATCATCGTCGCTGAAGGTCTCGCTCTTTCCCGAAGTAGGCGAGGTGCCGCTGGCCAGCGGCCTTGCCGACAAGATCGGCCCCGAGGGTGTGTTGACGCTGAAAGATGCCGAAGGCCAACCCGTCGCGGCCTCAGGCGACCTTTCCACCCATGCCGGAGCGATGGCCGCCGTGATCGACGGTTTCCGGGCGCATTGGCCGGAGCTTGATCTTGTGGCCATCGGGCACCGGGTTGTTCATGGCGGGGCGGACCGGGATGCACCGGCTCCGGTGACCGAGGCGCTACTCGCTGAACTTGAAGCGCTTTCCCCCTTCGCGCCCCTGCACCAGCCGCACAACCTTGCTGGCATCCGCGCCGCGATGGCAGCCTTCCCGGGCGTCCCGCAGGTCGCCTGCTTCGACACCGCATTCCACCGCAACCAGCCATTCGTCAACGACACCTTCGCCCTCCCGCGCGAGATGTATGCCGAGGGCGTCCGTCGCTACGGCTTTCACGGGCTCTCCTACGAGTACATTGCCAACGAACTTGCCCGTACCGCGCCGCAACTTTCCATTGGTCGGGTTGTTGTCGCGCATCTGGGCAACGGGGCGTCGATGTGCGGGATTGTGAACGGCCGTTCGGTTTCCTCGACTATGGGCTTCTCGGCGCTCGACGGATTGCCGATGGGTACCCGCTGCGGGCAGGTCGATCCGGGCGTGCTGCTCTACCTCATGGATCAGAAGGGCATGACGGCTGCGGAGATCACCGATCTTCTCTACCGGAAGTCCGGGCTTCTGGGCCTTTCGGGCCTCTCTAACGACATGCGCACGCTGGAGACGGCCGGCACTCCCGAAGCAATGCAGGCCATCGACTATTTCACCTTCCGTTGTCAGCGCGAGGTGGGGGCGATGGCCGCCGCTCTGGGCGGGATCGATGCCCTGGTCTTCTGCGGCGGCATTGGTGAGAACTCGCGCCTGATCCGCGCCCGGATTTGCGAGCGCCTTGGCTGGATGGGTATCGAAGTCGACCACGCGAAGAACGCAGCCAATGACCGCGTGATCTCGACCCACCTCGCCCGCACGACGGCCATGGTCATTCCGACCAACGAGGAACTGGTGATTGCCCGCGCCGCCCGTGCGGCGGTGGGCCTGCAGGAGGCAGCAGAATGAAGGGTGCGTTGAGACCCGAAGCGGCGGCGGAAATGATCCCCGAAGGCGCAAGCCTGATGATCGGTGGCTTCATGGCCGTCGGCACGCCCGAGCGCATGATTGACGCCATCGTAGCGCGCGGCATTCGCGACCTCACCGTCATCGCCAACGACACCGCCATGCCCGGCAAGGGGATCGGCAAGCTGATCTCGGCGGGCCTTGTCCGCCATGTGATCGCCAGCCACATCGGCCTGAACCCCGAGACCCAGGCCAAGATGATCGCGGGCTAGGTGGATTGGTACCCAGACAGCGACGATCCCCTCGGGGGAGAGCCGACCTGAATATGCTGTCGGACGAATGACCGTTCGACTTAAGTGCCGGAGCGAGCGCGAACCTCTGATGGTCCCTCGATGCACTGGCGTACCGTCTCGTGGCAGATGTCGATGCCGCGTTGGTAAAGCAGGTCCTTGACGTTCCAAAGGAAAGCGGAAGCGTAGATCACCTCGGCAAGGCGGGCTTTCCCTGACACCCCTCTTAGCTCAGTTCCGCAGCACCTGCCACCCGGCTGACAGGAGAGCAGCTGTCATCATCAGGGCGACGAACGCGGCCGCCATGTGCAACTCGGGCCAGCCGAGTGCGGCATGGATGTCGATCCCCATGCGCCCCGTCATGATGCGCGAGGCGGCGCTCATCCCCGCGACGGCCAGTGCGGCGCCGAGCGCCGTGCCCGCCAGGATCAGCACCCCGCTGAACCCCCAGGAGACCGCCATGACGAAGCGGGTCGGCGCGCCCATTGCTGCGAGAAGTTGGAACTGCCGGGAAAACAGTGCCATCACCAGGCTCAGGCCGGCCAGAACGGCGACGGTCACCAGCACCTGAGACGCGAGCGCCATGACGGACAGGGCGGCGCGAACATCGCCAAGCAGGCCGTGGAGTTGCGACAGGACCGCGCCTGGGAAGAACGCCATCAGATCCGGCCGGTTCAAGGTAGAACGCACCGCATAGGCGGCTGCCAGTTCGCCGGTGTCGACGACGACAGCCGGCACGCCGGGAAACAGCGCCGGGACCCAGGGCGGACCAATGCGGGTGCCGGTGGCATTGTCGCGATCAACATGTTCGCCCCGGTCACCGGCCTCGGTCCCCGGCTCGGGTCCTGCCTCCGGCGCGTGGCCGTACGGCAATTTGTGAATGTACCACAAGGTCTCGATCGGCGTGACGAGGGCGTGGTCCCAGGGGCCGCCAGTGCGGGCGAGCCGACCCACGACCACGAGGTGCTCGCCCGCATGGGCGTGCTCCTCGGCGGCGGCCCCAACGCCATGCGCCGGCTCCAGCTCGCTGCCGACGGCAAAGCGCGTCAGCGCCCCGGCGACCGCCTCGCCAGTCCGCTCGAAGCCGCGCCCCTCGGCCAGCGGACCGGCAAGATGGGTGACCAGCTCGGCCGTGGTACCGACGATCGGGGCCCCTTCGACGCTGTCGCCGAAGCCGATCGGTGCGGCGAACCGGACGCCCGGCGTGGCGGCGATCTCGGCCATCTGCGCGCCGGTGAGCAGCGGGATGTCGGCGGGCTGCAGGTAGATCGCGGCCAGCATCGCCGTGACCTCGCTGCCCGGAGCTGCGACGACCACGTCGAACGGATCTGCGGCGCGCGCCGTGGCCTGGCGCAGGGCGCGCTCTTGCGCCGTGAGGACGAGGCCGAGCGCCAGAGAGACAGCGATCAGGCCCACAAACAGCGCGGCAGTGCCGGCGGCGCGGCGCAGCATGGCGAGGATCACCCGCCAGGGGCGGAAGCCCCGTAGCACGACGAGTCCGCAGAGCAACGGCCAGAGGACCAGGGCCAGCGCCAGGAGGGCGTCGACGGCGCGTGGTGATAGCTCAGGCATGGCTGTCCTCGACGATGCGGCCATCGGCAAGCGTGAGCACACGTCCGGCGCGCCCGATGAGCGCCGGATCGTGACTGACGACGATCAGCGTCCGCCTGCCCGCCAGGGCAGCGAGGTCGGCGGCGAGGGCCTCGGCGTTCGTCCGATCGAGGGTTGCCGTCGGCTCGTCTGCGAGGATCGCGACCGGATCGGTCGCCAGCGCCCGCGCCACGGCAACCCGCTGGCGCTCGCCGCCGGACATGACCGCGGTGCGCCGCCGCCGTGCGGAGACGAGGCCAAGGACGTTGAGCGCGCGCTCTGCCTGAGCCCGCAGCGCGGCTCGCCGCCGGGCAGGGGTCCAGCTGGCGGCGAGAGAGGCGTTCTCGAGGGCGTCGAGCTCGTCGAACAGGCGGTAATCCTGAAAGACCAGTCCCAGCCGTTCGCGGCGGAAGGCGCGGCGCGCCGGTGCGCCCAGGCGGGCGAGATCCGTTTTCCCCCAGGCCACGCGCCCGGAGCGCACCGGCGCAATGCCCGCGAAGGCGTTGAGCGCCGTGGTCTTGCCCGCGCCCGAGGCGCCGCGCAGCACCACAAGCTCACCCGCTCGCAGCTCGAGGGCCGGCATGTCGAGGATCACCCGCCCGCCGGCCTCGACGCGCAGGCCGGCAACGCTCAGCCCTAGCGGCTCAGGCGCGCCGGTAGGTGGCATCGCTGAGTCGCACTTTCGAGGCGAAGCCCAGCTCGGGATCGACGTAGTCGTCGAGCTCGAGCACGCCTTCGGTCAGGATCGGGATGTTGAAGCCGATCACGTTGACTACGCGGCGGGCATAGATCGCGAGGATGTCGTCCGGCCAGGGCATCCCCGGCTCGCAAAAGGGGCAAACCGCCATTGGCTTCTTGGTCAGCACGAAGAAGGTCGATTCGGCCTTCAGGGGCGGCGCCATGAACCCGGCGACCGTGATCCGCTTGCCCTCACTGGTCAGGGCGAGGTCGGAGAAGGACAGGTCCTTGTTGTAGAGGTCGCGCAGTCGCACGGTCGAGGCCTCCTCCGCTGCCGCGAGCTTCGGCAGGGCGGGGAGGAGGGCCGCGGAAAGGGCTGCGAGCATCAGCGGGCGGCGGTGCATAGTCAGTCTCCGAAACGGTGGCGGGCGGGCCCTGCGGCCAGCCCGCTCATGGCGTGGAAGGACGTCACTCGGCCGTGACGGCCTTGTTCATCACGTGGAAGATGACGTTCTGCTCGATTACCCCGCCGAAGAGATGTGCCCAGGGGCCCCGAGCGAACACCGCGACGTCCTCGCCCGAGTGGGTCTCGGACGACATCGGCACAAGGGCCTGCTGGAGGTAGTCGATATCCGTCGCCTCCTCCTCGGTCACAGTCGGGCGCCCCTCAGGCGCGGCATAGACTGGCGTCGCCTCCTGGACCTCGGGCGCGGCAGTCGCCGGCGCCGCGGCAGTATCCGCCGCCGGCGCTGCAGCGGGGGCGTCCGCGGCAGCCGTCGCCGCGGCGTCAGCCGCCGGTGCCGCGGCCACGCCAGCCGCCGGGGCGGGAGTCGTGTTCACAGGCGCGGGCTCGGCCGGGGTCGCTGCGGCATCTGCGGCGGGCGTCGCCGTCGCGTCAGCCGTCGGGGCGGGAGTCGTGTCCGCTGCCACGGGCTCGGCCGGGGTCGCTGCGGCATCAGCGGCTGACGCCGCGCCGGCGGCGTCGCTGGCAGGAACCGCCGCATCAGCCGGAGTGGCGGCCGAGCTGGTTCCGGTCGCATCGGGTGCGGTTCCCGGCGCTGGAACGCTTTCCTGTGTCGCCATCTCGGCCGCCGGCGCTGGCTGCTCGACCAGGATCGACCCTGCACCGTTCAGGAAGCCGGCAACGGTGTAGGGCTTGCCGTCGGCGGCCAGGTTCGGCTTGCCGGTATGTTCGACCCCTTGCTCGTTCTCCTCCATGCAGAGCCCGAGTATGTCGGAGCCGCGGCCACAATAACCGTTGAAGGTGATGGCGTGCTCATGATCCGCTGTGACGATGATAAGCGTATCGGCCTCGTCGGTGAGTTCCATCGCCCTGGCGATCGCGTCCGCGAAGGCCTGGCCGTCAGTCAGCGTGCGGGCCAGATTGCCGTCGTGGTTCGCGTGGTCGACGCGGCCCGCCTCCACGTTGAGATAGAAGCCGTTCTCGTTGCCCTGCAGGGCCTTGATCGCGGCCTCGGTCATCTCGGCGAGTGACGGCTCGCCGGTGCGGTCTGCCTCGTATTTCATGTGGCTGGCCTCGAACAGCCCGAGGATCGGGGCGTTGTTTGCCGCCGTCGAGAGTGCCGTGAAGTCGTCCTGGCCGAACACCACCTGTGCGCCGAGGGCCTGCGCCTCGTCAATGAGGTTGCGGTCGTCGGTACGCTTGCCTTCCTTGTCCTCGACGTCCCTGGTCCCCTCGGGCAGGAAGTGCTGGCGGCCGCCACCCAGCGCGATGTCGATCACGCCGGCCTTCATCTGGTCGATCAGCTGCGCGGCGATGTCCTGCTGCTCGCAACCCTCGGGCAGGGCCGAGTTGTCCTCCCAGTCGCGGTTCACGGTGCGGGCATAGACCGCCGCCGGCGTGGCATGGGTGATCCGCGCCGTCGAGATGACACCAACCGACTTGCCCATGTCGTTGACGATCTCGGCGAAGGTGCGGGTACCAGCCGACGCGCCGGCAGCGCAGTCGCCGACCGCGACGCTGTCCATGATGTTGATCATGCCGTTCTTGGTCTTGATGCCCGAGTTCATCGCCGCCGCTGTCGGCGCCGAGTCGGGCGTCTGGCCGTTCGACGAATAGGTCTTGACCAGCGCGACATTTGGGAAAGTCTCGAATGGCTGGACATAGTTGTCGCCGAGACCACCGGCCTTCTGCCCGGTAAACAGGCGGATGGCGTAGTTCGTGCCGACGCCATTGCCGTCGGCGGTGAACAGGATGACGTTCTTCGCCTTCGCGGTGTTCGGCTGGACAGCCATGCGCGCCTCGATGGCAGCCGCGCCCGCCGTGAACCAGGCGTCCTGGGCCTGCGGCAGATCCTGCGCCGCAGCTGCGGTCGCGAGCGCGGAGATGGCGGTGGTCAAAAGGATGCGGTTCATGAAAGGCTCCTCTGAGAAACTACCGCAGATTACGCGGGCTGTATGACGCCCCGGTGACGGGCGCGGCACGGAACGAGGCCGCGGCTCCCTCCTTTCACGATTAGCCGGCGGGCGAGCTTGCTGGAGTTAAGTGCTCGATACATCGAGGTGAGGGGCCACGTCCGCATCAGTCAACCACTGCGCTTCTTGTTCAGGACATTGCCTTCGCTCGGCCGGTGCCAAGTCATTTATCGGCGTCAAGAGAACGGGCCTTTAAAAAATGCATGTCGCTTAACTGCATAAAGGCAGGGTTCACCACGACATCACCACTGCCAAGTTGAAGAGCGCGCTGGCCCAGGCCGTGAGTGTCCGGGTGGATGAAAGCTCGCTATCGCCGGCGCCGCGCCCCTTAGTCTATCACTCCAAAAAAGCTGGTTCCGGATGAGTGCCGCAGGCCCGAAGTCGCCCGCGCCCGTCGGGACTGGACAAGGCACCGCCTGCTGACCATGCGCGCTACCCTCCCAATGATGATGCAGCGAGAAATCTTCCTATGCAATGACCGCCGCAGTCCATGACTTCCCTTGGCAATGAGGGCAGTGATACGGGGTCATGGCAAGATTGCCGGCCAGCACAAAGCCGCAGGAACAGCATGCAAGGCGCCGGTCCTGCCCGATCTTGGTCCCCGGCCCGACGGTGACCGGGGGCTCGATATCCCAAGCCGGTTCAATCGGGAGGCCTGGCCGAGGCTGCGACTGACTGAATGTGCTGAATCGGCCCGAGGACTCAAGATAAGCGATTCGGACCTCGCCGAGGTTTCTGTAGCCGTTTTCCCGCAACCCTTCGAACAGCTCGCTCTGGCCCAGTTTGCGGCGGCGAAGAATGCGGGTATCAATCACCCCGTCGCGGATGACTTCGGCCGTTCTGCCATCCAGCGCCTTCTCGACAGGCCGGAATCTGAAGATCAGGATATCCAGCCCCTTGTTGATCACAATGACCAGGGTGATGACCAGCATCGAATAGAAGATGGGAACATCGGCATAGAACATGCCATCGCCAACAGCCGATCCAAGCGCGATGACCAGTAGAAATTCAACCACCGACATCTGGGCAATGCCACGCCCACCAACCCATCGGATCAGCAGCAAGGCATAGCCATAGATTATGCAGGTCCGAAAGACGATTTCCAGGTAGAACAGCGCCGGATCGGAGCCCAGAAACATCCTGATCAGATCAAAGGGAACAACCGGATCATCCATCGCTGATCAGCACTTTCATACAGGGGGCGGGCCGCGAGCCTCGCGTGACAACGGGCAGCCAGTTCTCCCAGTTCCGTCTCCGTCTGGCCTTGAAAGCTCTCGCGCCCCCCGTCAACACGGCCATCAGTAGAACGAACTTGCCTCCCGACGGCGCGTCGACGACTCGCATCATGTGCCGCACGGTCTTCGGCATCCAGCTTGGCGATCATCGCATCGAACCGCTGTTCGGCTTCATCCTCCGTCAGCAATTCGCCCTTCTGTCCCTCAGCCTTCCGATGGTTTGGATCAGGAAGCTCGGATAGGAATTTCCGCCCCATTTCTCCCTCCAGTCTGACTGATAGAAATGAATGCTAGCAGTCCGTTAGGTGCCAGCCAATTTCCAGTGCTTAAATTATCAAATGTCGGCAAAATCTCGCTGTAAACGCTTCGCTTCACCCAACTTGAATGGCGCATATCCGCGACTTCTTCATATAGTTCTGTCCCCCCGAGGAAAGAGTAAGCCCCGCCTGTTTTGGCGGGGCATTTTTGTTTTCAACGGTCCAGTTGGGCCACCGCGCGGCCAGTTAGCCCCCCCCGTCAGTTTGCAGACTCGGGGGCCGAATTCTCTGCCGAGATCACGCCCGGGCCGTGAGACGTCCTCCACAGCCTTGCGACTGGTCACACAGTCTAGCCCTCTCCTCGGACCTCTCCCACCAATGGCTTACGGTTCTGCAGGTGACGCATCGCAAGCTTGCGGCCCTGCCGGCCCGAGACCAGTTCCCGCGCCGGGACAGGAGCATGCTCAGGAGCTCGAAGTTCAGGGAATATCGTGAAGATCTCCTCCAACGCCGCCGGACCAACCGATTTCAGCGCCTCGGCGCCGGTGAAGAGCGATTCCGTTTCCGCGCCATTGGCCAGGACGATCTGGTGGGTATCGAAGAGAAAATGGACATAGGTCACCTCGTCCAGATCCTGCGCCACGTCGATGCCCTCGATCTGGCAGAGCTGCTTGGCGGCAACCAGCACCTCGTCGGCGCCGAACATGGTCCGGGCGATGCGCGAGCGCACCAGAATCCGGTGCTGCGGCGAGACGACAAGGTCCGCCGTCGGCCGGCCCGCGCCAAGCGCGCCCTTGCGGATGCGGATCGGGCGCAGCTTCGAATGCGCGGCCAGCATCGCCGCATCCAGCCGGCGCTTGCCGATCCAGCGGATCGCCTGCAGGCCGGCATCCCGCGTCTCGACCAGATCGCCGACCTTGAGATCGCCCGCCGCCACCTCGCCCGAGGCGGTGCAGATACCGGCATCGGCGGCAAAGCAGAGGACATTGGTATTGTCCCAGGTCAGGTTGGCCCCCGCCACGGCCGCGCCGCCATTGCGAATGATCAGCCCGCCCGCAGATTGCAGCACGCCATCGGCCTGATCGGCCCTGAGCCAGCCAAGCGGCGTGGCGTAATTCGTGCCATTCGCCAGGTTATAGGCGGCCAGGTTGGCGGCGTTGTAATAGCCGCTCAGATCGACGAAGTCGTTATTCGCCTGATTGCCATCGGCGATGTTCTGCCCGGTCGCGGTGTTGAAATCGGTGATGATGTCGGCGTCGCCGGCAAGGAAGGTGTCGAAGCCCTCGCCCCCGGTCAAACTGTCCGTGCCGGTCCCGCCCTCGAGCCGGTCATTATCGGCGCCGCCGCTCAGGCTGTCATTCCCGGCGCCGCCGCGCAGCGTGTCGCTACCAGCACCGCCGAAAAGCGTATCATTGCCGGCCTCGCCCAGAAGCGTGTCATTGCCGGCCCCACCCTCGACGATGTCATTGCCCGCCCCGGCCGAGACCGAGTCATTGCCCAGACCGGCGCGGATATAATCGTCATCGCCGGTCATCCCGGGCAGGATGGCATCATTGGCATCGACCCGGTCACCGGCCCCGTCGATATAGCCCGGACCGATGACATTATTGCCGTCGGTGCCATCGACATAGCCATCTCGGAAGGGCAGCAAATTGCGATCCGCCGTGATCCCGCCGAAATTGCTGATGTTCGAGGGGTTGTTCGGGACCGAAACCGAGATGATCGGAAATTCGGTGATCGCCGACTCACCCGGTTCGCTGCCGACAACCGGCGGCGGCATCAGGAAGACATTGCCGCTCACATCCTGTATCAGCCGGACCGGTACAGTAATGGTGCGGGTCGCACCGCCACCGATGGCCTGGACCACCGATACGTTATAGACCCGGATCGTCGAGTCCGCTTGCAGCGTGTAGGTCGTGTCGTTCAGCGTGTAAGTGATATTGTCCAGCGCTCCAGTCCCGCCCGGCTGGTTGTGGTTCAGCGAGACGGTATTGCCGGTGCCGCGGTTGTCGTTCAGCGTCACCTGGGTACTCTGCGAGAAGAGCGGCGTCCCGGCGCTGCCAAAAACCCGGTTCCCAAGAACAGCGCCAACGTTCTCTGCGGTGTTGTTGGTCTCGGTGGGATCCATGTCCGCCAATTGGCCGAGATACAGCATCTGGTAGGTAAAACTGGGCATGAACATCCGCTCCAAAAAAACTACTTCACATATAGCCGCGATAGCCGTCGAGCCATCGGAGATGTGCCGTTCACTTCGGCCTTAATCGCGCTATATATATGTGACGCCGGAGTTCTGTCATCTATCGTTTTCGGTAGTCGCAGAAGTGCCCTGACGACGCGCGACTACTCGATCGAGACGCTTCATCGATGTTGCGCGATGGTTCTCGAGCTACCGAGGAGCCGCCTAGTCCACCGGAAAATTCCTTGTCGCGTGACACAGACGATCACGCCGGGACGGTCGGGCTCGTGGTCACAGCACCGCCGTCCACAGCCGGAACCGCGTTCCGCCCGTGATCTCGCGCACCAGCCCCAGGCCCTGCAAGCGCGCCAGCAGCCGCTCGGCGGTATCGCGGCTCAGCCCGGTCGTGGATTCCAGAACCATGGCCGACAGAACCGGATGCACTACCAGCGCATCGATCACCAATGCGGCATTGCCGCCCTTGATCCGCGCCGTTGCTCGCCTCGCCCGATCTGCCCACTCCGTCAGCTGCCGGATCACGCGGAACCCGGCCTCGCAGCCGGCCGCAATGGCCCCGCACCACGTCCGCAGAAACTCCTCCGCATCACCACCTATCGTCCAAACTCGCCGCCCGGCCTGCCCCATCGGCACCGTGACCAGCGGCCCCGCGCTGTCCGCCATGGCCCGTGCCGCCCAGCACATCGCTTCCAGCTGGTGCCCGTCCGGCGACAGATCGGTGAGCCGCCAGAGCCGCAACCCATAGGCGGCGCGGGTGATCGCATGGCACCCCTCCAGCGCGGCCAGCCCCGCCGCGAAGCCCTCGGCCTCGTCGTCGAACGCTGCGCCACTCGGGCGCAGCAGGTCGCTGTCGCCCCGACCCTGCCCCGCCCGGTGCAGCCCGAGGAAATCCCGCAACGCCTCCAGACGCCCCCTGCCCTGCAACCGCCCGATGGCCCACCGGGCCAGGGACAGCGCCTCCAGGTCGACCGAGGCCGGGGCATCGGCCAGGTCGCGGATCAGCACGTCTTGCGGGATCGGCGTCCCCGCGGCCCAGAGCATGGACACGACCTCCGTCAATGCCAGCCGGGTAACCAGACCGCGGCGCATGGTCTCGTCCTGCCCGGCCAGCAGCCCGTCCAGCCGGCCGATCGCCTGCGCCGCCTGCGCCAGGTCCACGGCGCAGGCCGCCTCGGCGACGCGCCAGGCCGCGGGATCCAGCAGCCGCCGTCGATCACCCCGTGGCAGGGGCGGATCGCCGGTATCGTCGTCCTTTGACGGATCGAACCAGTCTTCATTCAAATCACTCATGTCCGCAAAATAGGCCAGAATTGCGGAGCACTGAAGCAGATTCGTTCTGACGCAATTACTGTCGATAAGATGCCATTATCGACAGTGTTGAGATGGCGCGTGAAAACCGCTATCACCGGGCGGAGAAACCGGTCAGGGAGAGCGTCAATGCGCCGCAGAATCGCCCAGCAGGCGAACGAAGGGCGCGGCCTCGGCCACCGCCGCCGCAGCCCGGACAAAGCGGCGATCCGCGGTCACCACGGGCACCTTCTGGCGCATCGCCAGGGCGAGATAGGTGCAGTCATAGACCGGATGATCCAGCAGCAACGACAGCTGCAGCGCCCGGGCCGCCAGCGAGGCGTCCTCTGCGCCCGGCCGCAGCGGCGCCCGGGTGATCAGGTCGAGGGCATCGGCCGCCTCTGCCGGCAGCAGCCGCTGTCGCCGCACGGCCGACCACAGCGCATTCGCGACCTCGATGAAGATCAGGGCCGGTGCATAGAGTGGCCGTCCGTCGAGCAGCGCGGCCGCCATCTCGCTGCCCTCTTCCTGCAGCACCCATTTCAGCGCGGTGCTGGCATCGACCACACAGGGTCCGGAGAGCGGACCGGCGACGGCGTCGCTCACCCGCGCGCGTCCCGTCCCGCGCGCACCAGCGCGGCGCTGTCGGTGCCGCGATCGAGGCGGGCCCGCAACCGGGCTGCCGCCGCCGCGAAGTCCTCGGACTGGCCGGGCGTGCCCAGCACCTCGCGCAAGAGCATCCGGTGCTCGGCCTCGACCGAGCGGCCATTGGCAGCCGCGCGCAGCCGCAGGGCCTGCGCCGTGGTTTCGTCGACATCCCGCACGATCAGCTGTGCCATGGCTGGTTCTCCATCAATTCGGTATCAATGATAGCAACCTGATGTCACGACTTCAACCCCTGCCCCTTCCCGCCTCGCTGACGCCCGCCGACCAGGACGCCCTGGCCGAGCTGTTCCGACGTGGCACGGCCGAGAACACGCTGCGCGCCTATGAACAGGACCTGGCCTATATCGGGGCCTGGAAAGCCGCTGCGTTCGGTGCCGCACTCGCCTGGCCCGAGGAAGAACCCGTGGCGCTGCGCTTCATCCTCGATCACGCGCGGGATTTGCGCGACGCGACCGGGCCGGCCCGTGAGGCAGCCGAGGCCCTGGTGGCCGCGGGACTGAGGCGCGGATACGCCGCCCCTGCCCCGTCGACACTGGATCGACGCATCGCCAGCTGGCGTGCCTTCCACCGGATGAAAAACCTGCCGTCGCCCTTCGATGCGCCCTTGATCAAGGAGGCGCGCGTGAAGGCGCGGCGGGCCGCGGCCCGGCCGCGCCAGCGCAAATCCGAAAACCCGATCACCCGCGAGGTGCTGAGGGCGATGCTGGCCACCTGCCGCACCGGCGCGAGGCGCGATCTCCGAGATCACGCCGCCCTGGCGCTGGCCTGGGCCAGCGGCGGGCGCCGGCGCTCCGAGGTCACGGCGCTGAATTTTGATGATATCGACGCCCGGCCAATGGCGGAGCGCGGGCTGATCCGCATTCGCCTCTTGCACACCAAGACCACCACGCCGGACCAGGCGCCCTGGCTGCCGCTGAAAGGGTTTCCGGCGCGATCCGTGCTGGCCTGGATCGAGGCCGCCGGGATCACCGGCGGGCCGCTCTTCCGCCCGGTCAGCCAGGCCGATCGGGTGCTGAAACGCCGGCTGACACCCGGCGGGTTCCGCGAAATCGTCGCGCACCGTCTGGAGCTGGCCGGCTATCCAAGGGATTTTGCCAGCCCGCACGGGCTCAGATCCGGGTTTCTGACCCAGGCGGCGCTGGATGGCGCGCCGCTCGCCGCCGCCATGCAGCTGTCATTGCACCGCGATCCGGCGCAGGCGCAGAAATACTATGCCGATGTCGAGATCGAGGATAACCCGGCGACGGATTTGCTTGAGCGCCGTCAGCTCGATTGACCTTCGCCCAGCAGCGCCAATCCTGCGTTCCGCGCGGCCTTGATGTTGCATGTCGGGGTCCGACGGCAGCCGCGCCCTGCCCTGCTGGCGCGCTCAACTGATCGGCGACCGATGCCGTCTATTCCGCGCCAACCATCCGTGACCACGGTTTCAGCGCCAAGCTTGGAAAGGCTGCCAACCAGGACGATCTCTATCTGCACACGGGCCGTCCCTTTGGGGTCAGGGCCGCCGCCGGAGTAGCGGGCTGGCAGGGCTTAGCTGTGGCGGGGCCTTTTTACAGCTGTAAAATGCAGAGCGAACTAGTCCGCACATGTAGTCTTATCCAGTTTTAGTGACGCTATATAGAGGAATAATCTTGACTTAGCGCCGTGAATCACGGCTCTTAGCCTCAAGTGGCGCGAAAAAGGCCATATTTTCGATTTTGGGGCAACTAGATGATTCCTGTGACACCACTGGCAAACGAGAAGCCCTCAGCGCTCGCGACTGATATTTCCGAGCGACTGAATGCTGCCATCCGGGAGCATCTTCTTTCTGCTTTTGCCCCAGATAGCACCAAGACGCTACGATCTTTTTCCGCGCCGGAGGCAGCCGATCTACTCGGGGTCTCCGGTCAGTTCATGCGTAAACTGCATTCGGAAGGGACAATCCCCGAGCCCAAGGATGTTCGTGGTGGGCGGCGCTTCTATACGGCGCAAGAGATGTGGAACGCGCGCGAGATTCTTGAGAAGTCGTCGCGCAAGAAAGGGCGCTATCTGCCGCGGCGTTCTGGTGACGAGAAACTGCAAGTTTGGCAGTTGATGAACTTCAAGGGCGGCTCAAGCAAAAGCACCACGAGCATCCATCTTGCGCATTATTTTGCGCTTCGCGGCTACCGCGTGTTGGTCGTTGACCTCGATCCTCAAGGATCGCTGACATCCATGTGCGGTATTAGCCCGGAGATCGAGTTTGACGGTCTGACGGTCTATGACGCTATCCGATATGAAGAGCCCGTAAGCATGGTAGATGTCGTGGTCCCCACGTATTTTCCGGGGCTTTCAGTCGCGCCGTCGCGCCTGATGTTGTCAGAGTTTGAGACGGAATCTGCGGTACATTCGAACCCTGACCAGCCGTTCTTCACGCGCATCCGAAATGCGTTGTCTCAGGTCGGCGATGATTTCGACCTGGTCTTGATGGACAGTCCACCTCAACTCGGCTTTTTAACCATCGCCGGGATGGCTGCGGCGAGCTCCCTGATCGTCCCTTTATCGCCCTCAATGTTGGACGTTTCGTCGACAGCTCAGTTCCTTGAACTTGCCGGGGCCTACATGGGGGTGATCGAGGATGCAGGCGCAACACTTCAATACGATCAGTTCAAGTTCCTGATCACTCGGGATGAACCAACGGATGTGCCGTCACAACAGCTGACCTCATTCATGCGCGCGCTTTTTCAAGATCGGGTTATGTCCGCGACCGCTCTAAAGAGCACTGCAATCAGTGACGCAACCATGCTCAAGCAGTCTATCTATGAGGTCGTGCGCTCAGAGATGACACGTGCGACTTACGATCGCGCAAAAGGTTCGATGGATGCCGTGGGTGATGAGGTGGAAGCCATGATTCACCAGTCATGGGGGCGTAAATAATGGCAAGAAAGTCCCTTAGAGACATGTCGGGTATCGCCAACACCATCGCGCGTTCCAGTAGTGCCACAACAGAAAGAACTCCCAAAACAAGCGCACCCGCTTTGGGAGCCTTGCAGGGGTCTCTTGCGTCTATCCGAGAGATCGATCCAAGCCTGATCGATGACTGGGGTCCCAAGGATCGACTCGATGATTTTACAACTGTAAACGACGAAGATGACGACGAAGGCTTTGAAGCCCTCAAGAACAGCATCCGCCGTGACGGTCAACAGGTGCCGATACTCGTTAGGCGCTCCAAGACTTCGGAGGGCCGCTTTGAAGCGATCTATGGCCGCCGTCGCTTGAAGGCGTGTCGAGATCTCGGCCTTAAGGTGCGTGCGAACGTCCAAGACGTCGATGATGCCACCGCTTTGTTGGCTAAGGGACTTGAGAACGCGGCCCGTCGCAACCTCTCGTTCTATGAGAAGGCCCGCTTTGCCGAAGCGATCCAATCTGCGGGGCACGAAAGTGCGACGGTGCGCAAGGTCTTGAACCTCTCCGCCTCAGGGCATTCGCATCTGACGAAAGTGACGCAGAATGTCCCGTCTAAGGTTGGGGACATGATTGGTGCTGCGCCTAAATCCGGCCGACCGAGGTGGACGGACTTGGCTGAGTTATTTCTTGCGCGGAAACTCACCGAGACAGTCGCGCTTGATCTGCTGACCAAGATCAGCGCTTCGTTGACGTCGGATGAACGATTGGAAGCGCTCATCAAGGAGGCGAGCAAGCGCGGGACGAAAGTGTCCAGTGGTCCTCGAGAGTCTACGCCCGTGGATGGCGTGGTTATCAAGGCTGGGCGAGGGGTCCTGTCTCTGTCCGTGAAGAAGTCTGGTACAAATGCCGAGTTCGCGAACTGGCTCGAGACCAATCTAGTGGACATTATCAAGAGATCCTACGCCGAGTTTACACATGTAAACTCTGGGGATGGCAAGTGAGGACGAGCAGAAAGGAGGAAAGGTAAACAAAGAAAACCCCCGAAACCGAAGCTTCGAGGGCTGCCGCGCAGAGCGCAATTCTTAGATTAGACACCTAGAAACTAGCAGCCAGCGAATCGCCATACAAGAAAAATCGCTTCTGAGCGAACGGGATTTCTTTGTCTGCTGACAAAGTATGGAAAAATTCATTGATGCTCCGCCGGGAGCAACTGAGGTAGGCATGCCTCAGCTCGAGAGAAGTGTGTCCACCGTGCGGCAGCCCTCAGGTTGGCGCAAGCCTACACCGGGTCTTGGCATTGCAGAGCAGCTTGCCCAAGCCGGTGAACAGGTCGCTGTACCCAAAACTCGGGCATTTGTGGCCGTGAAGCGGGTCGGTGCATATATTGGCCTCAAGGCCGGAGACTTGATGCTCCTCGACACGCTCGGGGCCTTCACCCAAGCCCAGGACTGGGAGGAGGGGCAGCGCCCGATCGTCTGGGCATCCAATGCCTACCTGATGGAGCAGACGGGCTTCTCGCTCTCCGCACTCAAGCGCCATGCTCGGCGTCTGGCCGAGATCGGCGTGATTTCCTTCCAGGACAGCCCCAACGGCAAGCGGTGGGGACGCAGGGACGCAGAAGGGCGCATCGTCGAGGCCTACGGCTTCGATCTGTCGCCACTCGCAGCGCGCGTCGAGGAGTTTGAAGAGCTGCATGTCGAATTGCTGGCAGAACGCGAGATCTGCCAGCGCCTAAAGCGTCAGATCACGGTGGCGCGCCGGATGATCCGCGCGCGTATTGAGGCGGCTGTCAGCAGCGCGCTGCGTGGGCCTTGGACACAGTTCACGGGGTTCTTCGAGGAGCTTCTGGACCGGCTTCCGCGCCGTCATGAAGCGTCCGAACAGCTTGCCCGACTGCTCGGTTGGTTCAAGGAGCTTCAGGCGCGGGTCGAAGCCGCCTATCTCAAGGCAACTGAGGCCAGCGTGCCTGTGGAAAACACGCCTGAAACCACAGCACAAGTGCCCGAGAAGACTCAAGAAATGAACCCCAGGGAGGTCATTACCGACCCTCATATACTAATTACAAACCAACTTGATCCTGTAATCAGTAATTCCTCAGAAGATGAGGAAGTCGCGGCCGTGGTGCACAATGCTCAGCCCGAAGATCAGGTTGATCGGGAGCTGGAAGAGTGGGTGGCCGAAGTACGCAAGAAGCGGGTATCGCTGGATCTGCCGACCGTCCTGCAGGCTTGTCCGGAATTCGCATCCTGGGCGCGCAATCTGGAAGGGTTTGTCAAGGATTGGGGAGATCTTCACCGGGTTGCCGGCCAACTCAGGCCAATGATCGGGGTGTCCGAGCATGCCTGGAATGTGGCGCAGGACAGGTTGGGTAAGCAGGTGGCGACAGCGGCGTTCGCGCTTGTCTTCGAAAAGCACAATGCGGGCGAAGTTGCGTCTCCGGGAGGTTATCTCCGCGGTATGGTCGAAAAGGCCGGGGCAGGGGAGTTGCATCTCGAGCGCAGCTTCTACGGCAGACTGAGCGGGCAGGCGGCGTGACGGTGCATCGGACGACAGTGACGGCCTTGATCGCCGCACATAATGACGCTATATCTTGTCAAGATAAGTGGAGTTCGTCATGCAGATAGAGTCTTTCGCTGAAGGTGGTCTCTTTGCCCCTGCCCGCATCGCCGAAATCCTGCGCACGACGAAGGATGAAGTCGCGCGGACCGTCGGCCTTGGGCGTGACGCGTTGATGCGGGCCCACCGGGTGCAAAGTCCGAAAACCCAGAAGCGCCTTCGCGAGATGGTCGAGATCCTGAACCGGGTCGAACCGCGCTTCGGTTCGGCCTTGATCGCCTATGCCTGGTATCGGTCGGAACCACTGCCGGGATTTAGTGGCCTGACCGCAATGCAATTGGTGCGCGATGGGCAGGCTGAGGCGGTCATGGACTATATCGATGCCGTCGATGCAGGCGTCCACGCCTGACGTCATATGCGGTATCGAGGACTCCTTTACCGGGCGCTGAATCCGATCTACGCCCGTGACCCGTTGTCGGGGGAGGGTGTGTTTCGGCATGCAATTTTGACCCCCTAAGGCGGGGTATCGGCGTCCCATTTTGCCCCCCCTGACGTTCTGTCGGACCGTTCGTTGCGAGGCAGCGGACGGAGGGGAGATGAAGCGGGTGGATACGATCGCGCGGGTCCGGCGGGCTTATTACGTTCAGAAGTGGTCTGTGAAGAAGATCGTGCGGGAACTGCACGTGTCGCGGAATACCGTGCGCAAGATCCTGCGGACGGACGAGACGGACTTCAGCTACGAACGAGAGCGGCAACCGATGCCGCGGATAGGACCGTGGCAAGGGCAGCTCGAACAGTTCCTGTCATCAAATGCGAACAAGCCGTCGCGGGAACGGTTGACGCTGATCCGCATCTTTGAGGAGTTGCGCGGGCTGGGATACGAAGGCGGCTATGATGCCGTGCGCCGGTTCGCGAAGGGTTGGTCGCAGAACCGGGGCGCGATGACAGCCGAAGCCTATGTGCCGCTCTACTACGCACCGGGTGAGGCATACCAGTTCGACTGGAGCCATGAGGTCGTGGTGATCTCGGGCGTCACGGTGACGGTGAAGGTAGCGCATATCCGGCTTTGCCACAGCCGGATGATGTTCGCCCGGGCCTACATGCGCGAGAGTCAAGAGATGGTCTTTGACGCGCATGACCGGGCCTTCGCCTTCTTCAAGGGCACCTGCACGCGCGGGATTTACGACAACATGAAGACGGCGGTTGAAGCGGTCTTCACGGGCAAGGAACGGCATTACAATCGCCGCTTCCTGCAGATGTGCAGCCATTACCTTGTTCAACCGGTCGCCTGCACACCCGCATCGGGCTGGGAGAAGGGACAAGTCGAGAACCAGGTCGGGCTGGTGCGGGAACGGTTCTTTACGCCGCGCCTCCGCGTCAAAAGTCTGGACGAACTGAACGCCTGGCTGCTGGCAGCTTCGTCGCGGACCAGCGCAATGTCGTCCTCATCGGCGGCACTGGCACCGGCAAGACCCACCTCGCCATTGCCATTGCCCGTGCGCTCATCCGCAATGGCACCCGCGGCCGCTTTTACAACGTCGTCGATCTGGTGAACCGGCTCGAGACCGAGACCCGCGGCGGCAAGCAGGGACGGCTTGCCGATTACATGACCCGCCTCGACTTCGTCATTCTCGATGAACTCGGCTATCTGCCCTTCGCGCAATCCGGCGGACAGCTGCTCTTCCACCTCATCAGCCGTCTCTACGAACGCACATCCATCATCGTCACCACCAACCTGGCCTTCGGAGAATGGCCGACCGTCTTCGGCGACGCCAAGATGACCACGGCGCTCCTCGACCGCCTGACCCATCACTGCGAGATCATCGAAACCGGCAACGAGTCATGGCGCTTCAAGAACCGCGCCTGACCCCGATCAGGGCCTGAAGGTAGAAGGCCGGGATGTAGTGATGCTTCTTTGGTTCGTCCATCTGCTTCCGCACTTGGTCGCATTCCTCCCGCTGAGAACTGCATCGAGCCGGACCGATCCCGAAAACCCGGAATTACGCCCGCGCCCCGCAGCACTTCGTCCTAGCACGCCCGCTGGCCGCTGCGACCATGAAGCTCAGTTCTGAGACCAATTGTTCACTTACGTGCTGGCGAAGACTTTGCTCTTGCGCGCAGCGCGCCAATGCTGCCGTATCTTTTAAAGGCTGAGAATTCCTGACTGACGGCGGCGAGGGTGTCCACTACCGACCGCGTGGCCGCAGCCTCGTTACCGTTCGAACATCCTGTGCTACCGCAGTGCTCGCCTGTAGCCACTGCCGCATTTCCTGGAAAACAGGCTGGCTGCCGTCTGGATCCTCTAGGGTTAAGAGTATTGCAAAAGGCACTCCTTCCGCGGGAAACTGCGCCTCAGCACGAACAAGGCTGGTGACCTCCAGCCGCCATTGCGACGAGCTTCCGTTCTCAATGAATGTACTCTCATACTGCTTGGCCGGCCACCATTTGAGCCCGTGGTCTATAAGCGCCTTCTCGGGTATAGCGAGATTGGTTGACTTGGGCAGGTAGCGGGCCGTGATCTGGTTCGTGAAGCGGACACTGCCATCGGAAGCAGGCTCCGGCTGACGCTGCTTCAGCGATGCCTCAAGATTGACGCGGACAAACTCGGCACCGAAGGCTGGATCAAGCGGTGGTGCGTAAACGAGTGTGATTTTGGCACGGCCTGAGCAGCGTCCGTCTGTAACGAGGCTTTGTGGCCAGCTGAACGGGAACCGGAGTATGACCGGCTTCTTCTCGCCAATGCTCAGGCGGCTTTGGAAAAGCAGCGTGATCTGGTGGTCGTCCGTTTCCAGCATCGTGGCGACGGCTTGCGGCCTGCCGAAACCCGCGAATTGCCGGCCGATGTCCTTGAGGCCACGCTTCGTCAGTGGGTCGGGCATCGCCGTGTGATGCAGCAACATGGCCCGCAGTGCTTCTACAGACAGGCCGCCCTCGGTCGCGGTGTCGAGGCCCGCCAACGTACGCGCAACCAGCGGTGCGGCGAAACTCGTGCCGACGACGCTGTTCCTGCCGCCCGAAGGAGACAATGACGAAAGCCCAGTGGGCTTTCCGGGGCCGCTTCCCCCTGTTCCGCCATAAAACGCCACATCGGGCTTGACACCAACTTGGAGACCAGGCCCGCGCGTCGTGTAAACGGTCGGCGCGTCGGCAATCTGATCGGTGTTCGGAGGATTGAGCGCGCCGACCGAGATAGACCTGACGCTCTCGGCGGGCTTGAAGATCGTGTCGGGTGAAGTTCGCGACGCGAAATAGTTGATGACGTCGACAGGACGCTTCTGCCAGGCGGAACGCGCCTGAGCGCGTGGCAGGTTTCCGGCGGAATTCACGAAGACCACGCCATAGGTATCTGCGATCTGGTCAAGGCGGGAAGCGTAGATGCTGTATCGGTGACTCTCGACCGGCGCGACGGCGTTTATGGAGAGATTAAACACTCTGACGCCATGTTCGTTCTTCGCCTCTGCGACGGCTTGCTCGATCTCTTCGAGGAAGTCGGAGAAACCTCGATGATAATGAGCCATGAACGGTCCGCTAGGGTAGAGGGGTATGTCGTAGAGATGGCAGCCATTTGCCTCGGGCGCAACGTCCACACCATTGAGGGCTTGCCCGACGGTCAGGAGACCGGCGACGTTCGTGCCGTGGACCGTGTCATATTCCCCTGACGATAGATAGTCGAACCGTCCCGCAACCCAACCCTCAAGAACCGGCGCCACACCAGAGTCGATGACACCCACGATCGGGTAAGTCGACCGGCCCTGCGGAAGGGGAATGTCAACTGGTTCAATCGCTGCAATGGCATCAGAACTTGAGCGGTCGTCTGTCAGCTCGAGCAGAACAGGTGGCAAGATCGCACGCACCAGAGGATGCTTCTGGAGTGCATTCAGGGTCGTCTCGTGTCGCTCCGGATTTCGGTCAATCGAGGAGAGGCTGATTTCCTGGCCTGAATCGCTTCCAGCCGCACCTGCTCGATGGTCGATCAGGGCGTCGACAGGCTGCGTGGTCAGTTGAACTTCAAGGACGGGGGTTCGTCCGACCTCAAAGGCGAGGTAACTGCGCGCGCCCAAGCCGAGAGACAACAACAGCCGCTCAAGCGAGCGCCGTAATGCGATCCGTCCGAGCGGGTCATCGGCAATCACCCGTTCAGCCGGCGTCTCGAAAAGCTCGATTTGATAGCCGGAGACCGCACGAGGATCTTCGATCGCTGCCAGAGCTGCTGCGGTAGAAAATGCACGTTTCTGCTCGGGAGGTGCGATTTCGATGGTCTCGATGGCGCCGACTTCGGCTCGGGCGATGGTCGGCGCCTTGTATGGCTTTTCGTCAGCCCTCCGATACTTTGTCTCGACGGAGGCTTCAGCCTGCTCGATGCGCTGTCGCAGAGCTTTCAGATAGATCAACGGAGCTCGAAAATAGAGCGTTCCGACTGCATCCGCTCCCACACATGGAAATTGGTCAGGCTTGAACAGCCACCATACCGGTCGATAGGATTTCGCCAGCGCCTCGTTTCGCATCTGGACTTTGAGATACGCCGCGGGACCGTAAGGGCTCGTACGAATTTCGTCTATGATCCGGTCGATCTCGGCCAGCAGCAAGTCCTTGTGGGTGACGAATGCCTTGTCGGCTCCTTCGAAAAAATCCTTGTTCCGCGGCGGCCGGCCCGGATCGGGTGCCTGATGAAAGTCGCGATCATTCAGAATGATTTGAACCGGATTATTGGGCATGCGCTGCCTCTAGCAGTGGCAGATGGCGCTTCGCCTTCTTGAGATCACTCACCCGCGACTGACCATATCCCGTCGCCTCACCTATTTCGGTTTGCTTGAGCGCAAGCGCACTATCATTCGCGATCAGGCTGACGAACGCTTCTGGATCGACGGCAAGGATGCGGGCTCCCACGTGATCGTGTTGCGGCGAACGGGCTAGTACAGAGCTCAAGGCATGGAACAATCCTGGCCCGTCATGAGATTCGCCGCTGAGCGCCAGCGTCCGTTTTGCAGCCGTGCATACTCTTTCGATGTCGGCTCCCGTGCGCCCTGCGAGACAGTATGAGAAGACCCGGAGGGTAGAGGCAGGCGCTTCCAGCGGTTGGAGGAAACGCGCAATCAGGCTTTCGCGAGCAGACTCGTCTGGCTCCCCAAGCTGAAGATGTGTTTCAAAGCGACGCCAAACAGCTGGGTCCAGGAGCCTGTCATGGTTTGTAATAGCGATCGTGATTCCAAAGTTGCGCCGCTGATCGAGATTCTGCAGCAAGGTGTTGACTACGCGTTTGATCTCTCCGATCTCCTGCGGATCGTCCCGGAGCTTTGCAAGCGCGTCGAACTCGTCCAGCAGCAGAACACAGGCGTATCGGTTGGCGAAGTCGAACAGGTTCGCAATATTGCGCGCGGTCGTGCCCAAAAACGATGATATCAAGCCGTCGATGCGCGCCACGACCAACGGCAATCCCAACCGGGCAGCGATATAGTGGGCGGTGATGGTCTTACCCGAGCCAGGCGGCCCGTAAATCAACAGAGAGCGCGTGGGCGACACGCCCACCTCCTGCAGCGCGGCCTCACTGGTCCATTCCTGCAACAGTCCCTCAACCGTTTCCGACACTGCTGCCCCATAAACGGGCGCCCGGCCGTTCCGACCCGGAAAATCAACCGTGCACAATCGGGCTCCGGTTTCTCGATCAATCGGTGGATTGACTCCCTGTTCGAGGGCTTCTCCGGAGATCTGGCCGCGAGACACCTCCACGCGGCTCGGAGCTAGTTCCTGTCTGTCGCGCGCAGCGGCGCGCAAGCGCTCCAACGTAGCGGCTTCCTTCGTAGCCCCGGCCTTCTCGAGGCGCTCACGAAGGCGCAGCACCTGCTTGTCCACAGCCTCCCGGTCCCCGGCTAAGCTGGCCCGAACGATGCTTTGGATGACCGCGAAGTGCTCCATATCGACAAATCCACCATAAAGATCGTGTTGTATCGATCTGTATCGCCATTTTCTCGATTTCACAAGCCACGTATTGCAATTTTATCGGAGATTTTCTACTAGGAATCGACCGCACTCTCATCTGAATCGGGTTCAAGCCGTGCTGATCGAAAATCTCGCGTTTGGTATCGCCGCCAAGCGGACGATCACTCAGGATTTCGCCGCCACCACCTCGCTGCGAGCTGTGCGAACGACCGCTTTGGCGGGGGCGCTGCAGTTGCCATGCCGCGCTGCCATCAGGCGGCTCTCCGCCCGGCCTGCAGATACCTTTGCAGGCGCAGCAGGGCCCGCGCCGCTGTGACGCCCGACTTGGCCCATTCGGCCGCATGACGCGGGCTGGCCTTGAGCCGCCTGCGTTCGCAACCGGATCATGGGGCAGCCTCCACCGCCCCCGGCCAATCCCGGTCGGCCTGTTTGGATGGGGCAAAATCTCGCGTGCAGGACGATATTGTGGCGGTCGTCGTCGGGCGCACTGATCCTGGCAGCATTGCAGTTGAACCGGAGACGGCAGCCGGTCCCGGTCTTGCCACCTTTCTCGCCCACGGTGACGCGGTCGCTTGCTGTCGTGGCCAACCCGGTCCTTTCCGGCAGGTGCGTTTCTCATTGATGAAATATGACAGGGCAGCGCGCCGGACGGCCTTCGGCCTTCAATGACGAATTTCCCCTGGCCTCCGGCCATTCCCCGCGGAAGACAAATTCCTCATTGACCGGTGCTCTTCCTGCCCCGTCCCGGAAATTTCATCGAAACGCCAGACAGGAAAGGAACACCAGATGGCCTTTGATAGCATGAAGCTCCGCGTGAAAACCGGCGAGAAAGACGGCAAGACGTTCTGGGACAACTGCGGTGTCCTCTTCATCAACCGCAACGACGCCGGCGAGATCACCTCCATCCAGGTCCGCCACAACATGTTCCCCGGCGTCGATATGGTCGCCTTCCCGAAACGGGACGACGACCAGGAGTGAACGACAGGGGCGGCGCAAGCCGCCCCTTTACCGTTCCATCCAGTCGCTCACGCGGGCAGCCTGCGGCCAGGAAGATCGATGGAGGCCCGCTTTTGCGGTCCAGGATGATCGGTGGCCGTGCCGGGGGATCGACCGGGCAGGCCCAGCTCACCCCCGACCCGACGACCTTCCTGTTTGTTTCATCCGCCACGCATCCCTGCGTCTGCCGGTCAAGGGGCAAGCGCCGCGCGTATCGCGCGTCGTCGTCCAGGCGGGCCGTGTCCTCGGCTGCGCCTGCGGGCCGCACCACCCCGCCTTCCCGACCCCGTGACAGTCAGCCCCAGGGCCTCGGGCAGGGCTACGCCCTTCCCGCTCCTGCTTTCCGAAAGGCATGGGCCTTTCGAGACAAGCAGAGCAGGAAGGTCCGCCCACCGGCGGAACGGGGCAAGGACCTCGCCGCCCGTCACTGGAAAGGAGGCCAGACATGGCTGACTATCGCTTGGGATCCTCCCCTCTCGTTCATACCCCCGGCCTGATCGCATGGGCGATCAACGGCTACTATTTCGAGGAAGATCGCCCGCAGTTGCTGGATGTCATCGCCGCGACCTATCCCGGCGTTCCGCGCGAGGCACTGGAACAGGTGCTGCTGCGCAAGATCGACTATCGCGTCGAGACCGAGACCGTCGTGTTCGCTGTGGAGCGTCCCGTTCAGGAGGGCGCATGATGGCCGAGTTCGATGTCTACCAGCATGTCACCGACCAGATCATTGCCAGCCTCGAGGCTGGCACCCCGGTCTGGCGGAAGCCCTGGACCGGCGATGCGGGCGGCATTCCTTTCCCCCGCCGCAGCAACGGGGAGTATTATCGCGGCATAAATATCCTGATGCTCTGGGCGCGGGCGGCTGAACAGGGCTATCGCAGCGGCCATTGGTTCACCTATCGGCAGGCCCAGGAGGCCGGCGGTCAGGTCCGCAAGGGCGAGACATCCGCCACGGTCGTCAAATACGGCACCTTTGAAAAAGAGGATGCCGAGACCGGCGAAGAAAAGACCTTCGGCTATGCGAAGGCCTATCGCGTCTTCAACGGCGATCAGATCGACGGCCTGCCCGAGGAATTTCACGGCAAGCCCATCGAGGCCCCGCGCGATCTTGGCACCAAGACCGACCCGGCGCTTGAGGCTTTCTTTGACGCGACCGGCATCGAGCGGCGCACAAGCGACCGACCAGAAGCCTTCTATGATGTGGCAGGCGATTTCATCCACATGCCGCCGGTCGGGACCTTTCATGATGCCGCCGGATTTTATTCCACGCTCGCCCATGAGAGCTGCCACGGCACGGGCGCGGCGCATCGGCTGGACCGGTTCAGCCGCTTCAACGGGCGGGCGGATCGGGCCTTCGAGGAACTGGTGGCCGAGATCGGCGGTGCCATGGTCTGCGCACAGATCGGGGTGACACCGGAGTTCGGGCAGACGGCGGCCTATGTGGAAAGCTGGTTGCGAGCATTGAAGTCCGAGAAGCGGTTCATCTTCAAGGCCGCGACCGAGGCGCAGAAAGCCGCCGACTGGCTGATGCGCACCGCCCCCGCGGGTCTCTTGGACAGAACCAACCGGGCCGCCGCGTAAGGCGGCCCCATGGGAGAGCAATCATGCCCATCCTTGCCCGATATTCCCGCCTCAACGTGCTGATCTCAGCCGGCGGCGGCGCCGTGATCCGGGCCGCCGCGATGAAAATCAATCCCCGCACCCGGTTCGATCTGGCCCGGCGCGGCGACCGCCACGACGATGGTCGCGACAGGCTCCATCACCAGCACGATGCGCGCGACCTGGCCGCGCGGATCCGGCTCTGAGGGTCAGCTCATGGCCGGCCCCGACCCAACGCGCCTGGAACGCACGCAGGCCCTGTTCGATGCCATCGCGGCCTGCGACCGCGCCGATGCGGAATTCATCCTGTCGGGAGTTCTGGCCGAGATGGGCGCGGGCCCGCCGCTGCCCGCTCTGGGGGCCATCGAGGAGGAGGCGGAAGCCTGGGCGGCCTTTGCGACATTGCCGGAACTGACGGCCTATTTTTTCGCCACCGGGGCGCGCCTGAGCAAGCGCCGGCTTGGCGCACGGGGGCGCATGCGCCTCATGCGCCGCCTCCTGGGTGAGATGACGAATGAGGAACGGGCGGAACTGCTGCGCTGAAGACCGGGGCACTGTTTATGCCTGCCCCGCCTCGAGCGGTGTCTTTTGGGCGGCGAGACTTATCCCCAGTTTCTGTGGATGATTCCGGGGATGAATTTCCCAATGCGTTCTCGACCTTTCGGAAACACCTGAGTTTGACTGGTTGCTACGTCTCCAATGCGCCACGCCGCGCTCCCGCTGCAGTCTAGGTTACGATCGGGCGGGCCTCGCGATCGCCGATAAAGGCGGCTTCTCTGGAACTGACACCCATGACCTTTCGTCACTCGCTACTGGTTTCGTCGAGATCAATTCCAGACTGATCCGCACCGCCGGAGATGTTTGTGATGGCCAGGTTGCAGGATGTCATAGCGCTGTCGATCTCGCAGTCTCGCCGTGCGGGGGGCGTCGCTGAGGTAGTCAGAGCCAGTCGTCTATCCGGTCAGGTCAGCTCGGCCTCGTCCAGCAACGCCAGGGATCCGTCGGGCAGGGGCAGTTGAAGCTCCGCAGCGGGGATCCCGCTCAACCAGGCCGTCCAGTCGTCGGGCTGGGTCAGGATTACTGGCATCGCCTTTGGATGGATCGCCCGGACCTCGGCATTCGGTTCGCAAGTCAGGAAGGCATAGAGATCATCCGTCGTCTCGCCGTCCTTCACCTTGCGGACGGAGGTCCAGTCGCGGATCTCGATGCCGGCAAAGAACATCGGTTGGTCGTTCGTGGCGGCAAACCACTGGTTGCCCTTCCCCTTGCCGCGTGGCTCGGCGAAGGCGCTCAGCGGGACGAGGCAGCGATTGTCCCGACTGAGCCAGCGGCGCCAATGCGGCGATCCAAGATTGCGGATATTGGTCACGCCGGGGTCGCGTTCCGTCTTCAGGGCGAATTTCGGCGAGGGCAGACCCCAGCGCGCTGTGACCAGCTCCAACCCGTCACCGTCATGGCGGATGATCGCACCGGGCTGGTCGGGATAGACGCGGCCCGGCTGCAGATTGCCGGCACGGTCCGTCACGCCGGGGAAGAGTCGGCGCATCATTTCCTGCGTGGTGCCGTTATTATACAGATTGCAGATCGTCAGACCCTTTCATCGCGCCAGATCCATTTGACAACCTGCCTGACTGGCCTGCGAACGGTCAAGCCTGCCGCCAGTTCATTGGCGCTCGGCAGGTGCCAGCGGATCGACATGTAATCGATCGTCCGGCACTGGCCGCAACCCCAGGGCGGCACATGCGCTTCGTGAAACGGGTCATCGATGACCTTCGCCAGATCCTCGGCCCAATAGTTCACCGTCCGGCCGCAGAGGTCGCAGCGCATCACCATGAGCATATGGTCGCGGGCACAGTCGCGGATCGAGCGGTTGGCGAATCTGTTGGTTGAGGGGATCGACGGCATGGTAGGAACATAATGGGAACATATGCCCACCGACAAGCTGTCCAAACGTCAGCCCGAGGTTGCAGGCGCAAGGCTGTGAACGAAAATGCCGTCAGCGATCGAGAGGCCCGCTGCCCGGCGCGCTATCGATCACGCAATCGCAGTAAGACTGGAGCAGGAACGGGGTAGCCGTGATACAGAATTGTAGCCGGAGGTGACAAACCGGTTTCTCGCGCCGAGTCGTCATCGGGAGTACAGTTGGGACGTCCAGAGCCAATCAATCGGCACCGACGGCATTGCAAAACTCACCTCCGGTGCAGTGTCGACATTGGGTCTCGCGCAGGGGCTATTCTGCTCCACCCCGGCTGGAAGGGGCCGAAGATGCGCAGGAGTGTTTCCCGTCCGGCGCAGTGCCGCCGGCGGAAACTGGACGGAAGGGAAGGCGGTGGCCGCGACGGGCTCTGAGGGGAGCAGCGATGCGGGCCACCGCCTGATCCACAGCAAATTTCGAACCGATGTGCAGGTCGGCGCTGCCATGCGCGTCTCCTGGCCCTGGGCCGCCGCCCGGGGCAACCGGTTCAGGGGGTGGCTTTCGCCGATCTCTATCGACGGATCTGCAGTTGACAGCAGGTCCTCCGAGAACGAACCCTTGCGGGCACATCCCGGCTTGGTGTCTCCATCGTGCTTTATCACGCAGGACCGCGTTCTGCCGAGCCCCGGCCGATGATCTCCTGCCGTTCGTCATCACTCAGACCTGCCATCAATCTCCGGATCATGCGGATCCGGCCGCGCGGCCCGAGCGGATAGCGCGCCATCTTCTGTCCTGCTGCCAGGAACACCGCACGCAGATCGTCGAACGTCGCGGCATGGGCCCAGAACTCTGCATCGCTCATGGCGTCAAGGAAGGGCTGCATGGGCGCCCCGGTCTGCCATTCCTCCAGGACGACCGACAGAACCTGCTCGGCATCTTCAGGATGGCAGGCATGGATCGCATCGATCAGGTCCGCCACACGCGACAGGCGCAGTCCCGGGCTCATCTCTTCGCAATCCCGTCCAGCAGCATCGGCCATCTTCCCCTCCACCGGTATGGGGCACCCCGCAATGGGGACAGCCCCGAAAACATTCGTTTTCGGGGTCTGGCCGTCGCCGAGACTGGGGGTAGCTCTGGCAAGGGGAATCGATGGAAGTGGTGCGGCCCGCAGCCGCGCCAGCGGCGAGGACCCGGTTCTGTCGATTTCCCTTGCCAGAGCGAGGGGCAACGCCCCTAAACTTCGCCTGCCCAGATATCTTGCGCCGTAGGCGCACGATCTTCTGTACTGGTCTCAATCTGTCACGGATTTGGTTTCGACCGCATCGGTGCCGGCCAAAGGGCAGGGGCCTCTTTACCTTTTGGGGCTCGCGGCACCGCCGACCTGCAGGGGCTCTTCCGACAAGCCCTGCGTGAGGAGCGAGGTCGCGGCAACGCGATTTCTTATCGATTGAGAGGATCCCCATAGCGGGGCAGCGGATCACCCCAGGGTTCATCCGGTCACAGGCGACGGCGCCATGTTGGCGCCGGCAGCGGTGCCGGCGTGCCGGCGCTGTTTTTTCATTGAAGCAAACGGACCCTATGTGCCGCACCGAGCATCCCTGTGATCGCGACAGCGGACGCAACCTTTGGTTGCGATTTTGTTTGTTATGATCGCGATTGTGGGCTACTCTGGCACATATGGGGAAGTGGCAGGAAATGCGGAATGTATACAAACCGTCTGACCGCCATCGTCAGGAGACTATTGATGGCGCGTAAATCGCTGACGAAAGACCAGAAGGCAGAGGCCATCCGCCAGTTGAAAGCGGGCGGGGCTGTTTCGAGCGTTGCCGATGCTGTCGGGGCCGAGCCGGAGGCGATCAAGAAGGAAAAGGCCCTGAAACTGCGTCAGTCGGAGGCCACCACGACCTATGGAAGCGTCGTGACTGTGCGCCTGTCCCCTGAGGAGGTGCAGCAGTTGGACCGGCTGAAGGACGTTCTTGGCACGGACAGCAGATCAGAAGTGCTGCGCACCTTGCTGCGTTCCAGCGTCGGGATGCTTGAATTTCCACCCGAGCAGGCGGCGGAACTGGAGGCGATCAAGCACGAGCTGCACAAGATCGGCGTCAACATCAACCAAATCGCCTTCGCCGCGAACACCCGGAAGATCAAGCTGGCAAGGGGTCAGATGCGCGCCCTGGATGATCTACGGCTAACCATGCCGAAGGTGCGGACCTTTTTGCAGGCGGTCGTCGCTGAGCAGCGTCGGCGCGGCGTGCGTCTCTTCAAGGCCTTCGTTGAGGGTGAAGCATGACACGCGGCGGTCTGGCCAAGGCGCTGATCGGCGAGATCGAGTTCCCGATCTGGCAGGGTGGGGCGGGCATGCTGGCTTTTCAGCAGGCCGAAGTGGCCCGCGAGTTCGACAGGTTCATGACGCCGAAGCCAAAGGTTTCGGGGCGTGCCGCGAACCTGTGGCGCGTCGCCCAGGGCTCTAATGCGGTGGTGCTGAAGAAGATCCACAATGGCGGCACCCATACCGGCAAGCAGCTCGGAAATCAGCTGGATTACCTGTTTTCCAAGGCGGCGGCGGTGTTCGGCAATATGGCCGAGCTGGACCCGCGGGCCAGGACGCTGGACGGTGACCAGCGCAAGGCTGTCGTCGATCAGTGGTCGGACGAATGGACAGGCGATCCGAAGAACGGCCATACCACGCATCTGTTGGTGTCCTTCCCCTTCGATGTGAGCGGCGAGCGGGCCCGGCCGGTGGTCGAGGAATGGTGCATGGAGATGTTCCAGTCGGGACTGCATTCGGATGGCGAGGAATGGGCCTATGTCGCAGCCCTGCATACGGATCGCGTCAATCGGCATGTCCATGTCGTCGTGAACAACCGGGGCCTGGAAAATGGCGACTGGTTTTTCATGGCGAAGGATCATGTCTTCAATCTGGATTTCATGAAGGAACGGCTGGTCGAGATCGCGGCTGGGCAGGGCATGTTTTTGGACAAGAGCAGCCGCCTGGATCGCGGCGTCCTGACCTATGGGCCGTCACGGGCGGAGATCGAGCGGGCGGCACGTGAGGGCCGTGAGCCCGTCGAAGCCCGCCGGCAGGGCAGGGCGCTCAGCGATGCCATCGATCACATTCAGCGTAATATCGAGACGCTGCGCAGTCTCGCAGTCGTGGCCTCGCTGATCAGTGACGAGGATCTGGCCCGGAAGATAGAAGCCGCAGCCGACCTGCTGGAACAGGGCGGCATCATCAATCATCGAAATCAGGAGATCGTCATGGACCTCGAGACCATCCGCAATCGCGGCGATCTGGCCAATGCCTTCGGGAACTGGCTGGATGAAAGCGAGAACGACATTTCGCGCATGCCCGTGCAGGAACAGCGTGAAATGCGTGAAGAACTGTATGGCATTGCCTCGGAGATCGTGCGCGATCTGGGCGATAACCGCGGTGCGCAGCTGATGCGCCATGCCCCGCGCACGCCGGTCTATCAGGCGCAGATGGACGGCGATCGCATCACTGTCGAGGACAAGCACAAGGTCATCGGGCCGGATGGCGCGAAGGAAATGACGGCGCAGATCGGTGCGGCCGCAGAGAAGGCAGGTCTCGATCCGAGCGTGATCCAGTCCCGGCTGGAGACCGGAGCGGCAAATGCCTGGCAGGAGCGCGAATGGATCAAGGCCGATATTCTGGCCGTGGCCAACACGAAGAAGATCGATCTCGCTTCCGAGGACGGGCGGGGCAGAGCGGCCGATCTGGTTGACACCTTCTATGCCGCTGCGGCGCGGACGATTTCCCGCGCGGTGCCGATCGAGCAGGAGGCCCAGAACGACAAGCTCGCCCGCACCCTGTCGGCAATGGCCGAGGCCCATGCCCAACACGGCAAGGTCGAGTTCCAGAATGACGAGCATGCTGCCCGCTTCGGTTCCGACTTCCGTGAACGCTATGGCGAAAACGCCATGTCGCGGATTGCAGCGGGTGACACCAACGCTCTGGCCGTCGATTTCCCTGACGCAGGTCAGCGTCGGGCCATTGCGCGGGCTGTGGCAGCGGCGGGCGAAGCCCATCAGTCGGTCGGCATGACCCTCGCCCAGACCCGGCAGGTCAAAGAGAAAATGGCCGAGCAGGAGGCTGACGATCAGCACGTCTCGCGCAACAAAGATCTCGGTCACGAGCTGTAATCGCATCACTGATTGAACCGTCGGGCAGCAAGATATACATTACTGGTGATGTGTATCATTCTAGGCGGGGCCAAACACCATGCAGATCGCGAAATGGGGCAACTCTCTGGCCGTCCGTCTACCTGCGCGGATGGTCCAGGAGCTCGGGCTGAAGGCGGGCGATGAGATCGAGATAACTGCGGCCGATGCCGGGCATTTTGAGGTCCACCGGCGCCGCGATCCCGAAGAAATTCTGGCCCGCCTGCGCGAGTTTCGCGGATTGATGCCCGAGGGCTATCGGTTCGATCGGGACGAGGCGAATGCCAGGTAGGTTCTTCGACACGAACATCCTGCTTTACTTGCTTTCTGACGACCACACCAAGGCTGACATTGCCGAAGGGCTGCTGCGCGGCGGTGGAACCGTCAGCGTGCAGGTGCTGAACGAGATTGCGAATGTCACGCAGAGGAAGCTCAGGATGAGCTGGTCGCAGACGGATGAGTTCCTGCTCATGATCCGTGAATTTGTGACCGTCGAGCCGTTGACCTATGAGACGCATGACCTTGGTATCGCCTTGGCGCGGAAACACGCGCTGTCTGTCTATGACGCGGTGATCGTTGCGGCCGGGCTGCTAGCTGGCTGTGATACCTTGCTTTCCGAGGACATGCAGGACGGGTTCAGGGTGGCCGATAGGATCACGATCCGTAATCCATTCGCCGCGCAAATATGATCCGCGCAGCTATCTATGATGGATCGCCATGTGATCACCCGTCCAGGTTAGGAGCAGGGTCGGCGTGTTTTCCCTCGCTGGACTATGAAAGTTTGGGCGTATTTTGTTGAAAAACTCTCCTTGATTGGTGGGCTGGTCGCTGATTCAATTCCGTTGTCAGGCGGGAGGATCGGCAATGATGGGTCCACGGCAGGAAGCACAAGCGGCACTGTTCTACGCGTTTTCGCTT
>NZ_VKDF01000023.1 GCF_007096355.1 Paracoccus sp. M683
GATGAAGCGCTCAAAGAACGCCCACTCCTCGTCCGACATAAGGTCTCGTGCCAAGCTGGTCTCCATCGCAGATGCCAGCTTGAATCATGCCCCAAGCCCAAGGGGAATCCCTTTTGTCAACACGACCTAACACGCTAAGAATGAATAGAACGACGACGACCAGTCCAACCAGATAGATAATGCTGTTCATACCGTCTCCTCCAAGCATATTTGCAGCGATATGCGAATTCCAACGTCAATGGGTGCCGTAAGTTCCTTGGCAATACGAATGCTGTTCTCAGGCGCATGGATTTGAAAAATCGCAGCAAGCGCCATCGACTTCATTGAGAAGTTCGAAAGCATCCAAACGACCGTTCGTACTTTCCGTGGACACGCAAGCAGAACGACTTATGTTATTAACCTTGGCTAAACATTCTTAGTAGTTCCCAGGGGGGTCGCTTGCGGGAAAGGATTCATCGCCCTGTTCATCAACCATGTCCCATTCCTTGGGTGGATTCTGCATCTGAGAACGACCCGCAGGACGAATGTACTGCTTGGGCCGATTGTCATAATTTCGTTCGCGCGCGGCTCTAGAGAAGCAAGCAAAGCTCAAACCTAGCGTAACGCCGAACAAAAACATCAGTGAAGACTTGTTCATAGCATAATCCCTTCAGAGCATCGGCTTGCCGCCGGTTACTGGAATTGTGGCGCCGGTGAGGTAGCTTGACATAGGCTCTGCCAGCATCACATAGGCAGATGCCAGTTCGACGGGTTGCGCGGGCCGTTTCAGGGGATAATTCTTGCCGAATTCCGCCACCTCATCAGGCGAAAAGCTACCGGGTATTAGTGGTGTCCAGACGGGACCGGGCGCCACCGCATTCACGCGAATTCCGCTATCTGCAAGAAGCTGCGCCAAACCCGCTGTGAAGTTCTGGATTGCGCCCTTGGTCGTGGCATATGCAAGAAGCTTTGGGTTGGGCACGTCAGAGTTAATCGAGGCTGTATTTATGATAGATCCGCCGCGGGCCATATGGGGAACGGCCGCTTTGGTTATATAGAAGACCGCATCCATATTGACTGCGAAGGTTTTGCGCCATTCCTCGTCGGAGATGTCTTCGATCCGATCAAACAGTTTTTGATGTCCTGCGTTGTTCACCAAAATATCAATCCGTCCAAAATTGCTGACGACATCCTCCACCAGCTTACGGCAATGGTCTGGATCAGAGATGTCTCCACCGATCGATAAACATTTCCGGCCTGCCTTGCGGACGAGGTCGGCTGTGTCAGCCGCATCCTTTGTCTCGTTCAGCCAGGAGAGCGCCACATCGGCGCCTTCGCGTGCATAAGCGATGGCGACGGCCCGACCGATCCCACTATCGCCACCAGTAATCAGCGCGACCATACCTTTCAGTCGCCCATGCCCCACCCAACTGCTCTCGCCATGATCTGGCACAGGGTCCATGTCCTGGAAGCTGCCCGGTAGTGATTGATGCTGTTTTGGAAAGGGTGGCTTGGGGTAGGTCTCCATGACGTTACCTTTCTTCGTGATTTCGTTGCTGACAACTCTGGTGCCGCCAACGTCTAGGCCATTCCGACGTAGACAGCGTCAAAGCTCGGCCTGAACGCGGTCGAGTGGGAGATGCAAAGGCTGTCTACAGTGGCAGCAAGCCCCTGGGGCCAAAAAGCGAGCCCTTGGCAATCGTCTCGATGAGCATATTGTCATAGCGGACACGACAGTTGAGTCGTATCAACCGACAAGTCTCAGCTTTGTTCCAGAAGAAGGCTGGTTCAGTGCCGGTCACCACAAGCTATGCGTAGGTCCCCAATCTCTCTCTGCAACGGGCTCGCCGTGGTCTACGGCGACGCATATCAGCGCCGTTGCCCACGTTTCCTTTGCCCTTATTTTCCGAAATTTAGGTCAGGCGCGACATTTTTTCACGATGCCATATGCGCTCGATTAACATTACCAGAAGTGCGCCCACCTCACCGTCAGAGGCCAGATCGTCAACATAATCTAACGCCTCGGTCATTGCTCTTGCGAGAATGTCGTCGGCCACGCTTTGATCTTTTACCAGAAACCGCGCCATGGCGCGCAGACGTGGTATCCAATCAATCACCGGAGTTTCGGCCGGCATGCTGTTGAGCTCCGCTTTTCGGACTGCCATCTGCAGCAGAATAGACGAGGCAAGTGCTTCGGGACCGTCTTCAGTATGAACGCATAACGCGGCAGGGTACCACGAAAGACAGTGTTCTGGGCGATCAGTAAAAATGATAAAGGGAAAGTCGCATGATGCCAACATATCCGAGATTGGGCGAGGGTCTGATGTATATACTATTCCGATATCAAATTCGTAGATATCCTGGTGCTTTTCCAATATCGATTCAACCGGCAAGCCGTCGCGGCACTCAATGCGGAAAATGTTAGCGCCGCCGCTTCTGATATGAATCTCCACGTCTTCTTCCAAGATACTAACATCTTGATAAAGCAATATCCTGAGTCCAGAAAGATCGGTCTCACGATAATAGAAAGACGTCCCTGATGGTGTAACAGGACGACCAAACCGTTCCGCCATATCTCCCCTCCCTAAACGGACAGCCGGATTTGACAGAAGACCTTTCCGCGCTCTTGAAACGTGGCTCAAAGGCCAGCTGGAAGATTAGACAGCTGCTGATGTGGATGCCCCGTTCCCGGCCAGGTTCCGCGGTCTGAGCTTGCGATCATTCGAACCAGAGCTCGATCCGAAGCACCGAAACCCTCGTCAATGCTGATCGCATGGCGAGCGTGGCCGTGGCACTCTTGTGTCGGGGTTTCCATCGCGCGCCCTTCTATCCCCCACCCACAACGCAAGCCTAGAAACTCAGTGAAAATTTCGGGGCGTAATCCGGCTTTTTTCCAGAGATCTTGGCTTTGGCCAGGTCGAACAGAAATGCGAGGCCACTCTCCGGGCCCAGCCATACCTCGGCCGAGGCAGGGATCAGCCGAATGAGAACGATATCGATGTCGCTCTTGCCGTCTTCGAACCAGGCCGAAGCCACGGTGCTCCAGACCTCGTCGAGCTTCTCTTTGTCGTGGGAGATTTCCAACTGGCCCTTGATCTCGGCATGGATGCCCTGTGCGGTGTCGCTCACGATATATCGGGTTCGGGCCCCTTCGCCGGCGGCCCTTGCCATCGACGTGCCCTTGGCCGTGATGAACCAGATGTTGCCGTCTTCCGGTTCCAGGTTGTGCGACATGGGCAGGAAGGCCCCGTCGATCTCCAGCATGCCGGCGCGGACGTCCTCAAGGCGGTCCCAGAATTCCTCGCGTTGTGAATCGGCCATTCGGTTCTCCTCTGATGAGCGCCGCTTGAAACGCGGCGGCGAAGTTGAACTTTCGTCACGATCAAAACTGGCAAATTCGCTGATCGGTTCCCCCGGGGAGGCGCGGGGCTACCGCACAGACGCCGCCAACCACTCATTTTGACCACAGTTCGGGCAGTCGGCATCCTTGCGCGCCAGCGCGGCGGTGGTCAGCCCGCAACAGCGACAGGCGGCCTGCGCGCCTTCCTGCGGCGGCGCGGAAGGCGCGCGAGCCGGTTGCATGTCCAGCGGGGGGACGATGCGCAAGCCGGGGCGGGCGGCATCGAACAGAAAGACAGAAAGCTGACCACCCGCCTCCATGAAGGCCCATTCGACCTCGCCAAGGTTCCGGACGCCATGAATGCGCAACAGCTCCATGACTTCCAATGTGTTCAGATCCCGGCGAGAGGCGCCCTCCATGGCGATCACGCCGTCCCGGACAAGCATGACCGGCGAATTGGCCAGTGCGCGCTTGAGAAAGTCCTGATTATGGATCGCTCGATCGGCGAACTTGGTCAGAAGGACGATCACGGTGATTGCCACCAACGCATGGAAAATCGGCACATCCTCATAGAATGTCAGATCCCCGACCGCCGATCCAAGCGCGATGACCAGGATCATATCCGTCATCGACATCTGCGCGACCGCACGCGCATTCAAAAGCCGGATCAGCAGGAAGCAATAAAGATAGGCGAAGGTGCTGCGGAAGACGATCTCAAGCAGGAACAGCCTTGGAGCTCCGTCGAACCAGATGCGGCCAGCCTCAAAAGGGACGATATTCTCCAGTCGGGTGCCCTCATCTAGCGAAAGCGGAAGACAGATTGATCCGGGTCGGTGTCGCCCGCGATGCGGGCGGCAATGATCTGCGCGCCGATCATCGAGAACGTGATGCCGTTGCCGCCAAAGCCCATCAGCGTGAAAATCCGGCCAAAGCCCGGAACATTGTCGATGATGGGCAGGCCATCCCGCGTCACGCTGAAAGGTGCCGCCCATCCATAGGCGGGCCTGCCGATGCGGATGCCGGTGAGATCCTCGAACTTTTCGGCGATGCGCTTGGTCTTGCTTGCCAGTTTGGCCGGATCGCTGTTGGCGTTTCCTGCATCCTCATCTTCGCCACCGACGATGATCCGTCCGGCTGCGTCTGTTCGGAAATAGAGGTAAGGATCCGCCGCCTCCCAGCCGATGGTGGTCTTTATCCACTCGGGTAGGCCCGACATCGGACGAGAGGCCAAGGCCCAGGTCGACGTCACATGATGTGCAGGGGTGTTCATCTGGTGCAGGTATTCATATCCGGTGCAGAAAACTGCGTGATCCGAGGTGATGACCTGACCATCAGAGGTCGCCAGGGCCACGCCACCCGCAAGCTCTGCCATATCCGTGATCTCGACCGGGCTGATGAGTTGCGCTTTGCGCTTCAGGGACGCCCCCAGAAGCCCTGTCGCAAGTTGAGCGGGATTGGCTGACGCGGAGGCAGGCGACAGGATCGCGCCGGATCGATCCATTCCATAGCGCTTTAGCAGTTCGGACTTTCCCAGGTACTGCGCCTCGATGCCTATGGCGTTACGGGCATCTGTCTCGGCTTTCAGGGCGCGAGAGCCCAGCAGATTTCCCGCGATGTAGATTGCGGGCTTGCTTTCCATTGAACATTCGATGCCAAGCCTTCGGCTCAGATCCACCAGATCGTAGACGGCCTTTACCGACCGTCGCCATGCCGCATTGGCCGCGCGACTGCCGATCCGGTTTTGCAGCCGGGTGAGGGGCACGTCTATTTCATGCTGAATCATGGCGGTCGAGGCCGCGGTCGATCCGCGCACCGGCGGGCGACGGTCAAGGATCAACACATCGCGGCCTTGGCGCGTCAGGGCTTCCGCCACCAATGCCCCGCTGATCCCGGCGCCAACCACAACTACATCGGCGTGTTTTCTGTCGAGTGTCCTTTTCGCCGCCAATGTCGAGTGCGGCGTCTTGACCCAAAGCGGCGTGCCGACACGCAAGTCATCCTTCCGGGTCTCTGCATCGAAATCGGCCACGCACAATACCCTTCCACAAGCAGGATCCGCAGTGACATGACGGCAGATTCGTCGTCCGTTTCGTCCTCGATGAACACGGGATAAACGCGGAAAGTTCCCTGAACGGCAGGTCGCTTGAGGGCAAGTCAGCTGCAGTTTGCAACCCGCAAGTGAACAAAATCGGCTGCGCCGCGTTGAGCGGCAGCAACGAACCTGGTGCCGCTGACACCTCGGCGGAACTGCATGCGTTCAGCAGCCCGAAAGAGAGGAAGCCATGGCGAAATCGAACACCCCTGCGGAAACGAACCCTGCTTCTGTGCCCAGACAAGACGGCACCAACAGCGATCCGATCAGCGCGCCGTTTGCGCAGGAAACCGGCAACGGTGGCGAGCTTCAGCAGGTGACGGATGACAAGGCCGCCCGTCTGACGACGAACCACGGCGTTCCGATTTCGGACAACCAGAACAGCCTCCGGGCCGGAACGCGCGGACCGACGCTGCTTGAAGATCTCGTGCTGCGCGAAAAGATCTTCCATTTCGATCATGAGCGCATCCCGGAGCGGATTGTCCATGCGCGCGGCTCGGTCGCGCACGGCACATTCACGGTCAGCAAGGCCATTCCCGAACTGACCCGGGCCGCGCTGTTTCAGAAAACGGGCAATAGCTGCGATGTATTCGTCCGCTTCTCGACCGTGGCGGGCGGTGCTGGCTCGGTCGATACCCCACGCGACATTCGCGGGTTTGCGGTGAAGTTCTATACCGAGGAAGGCAATTGGGACCTCGTCGGCAACAACACTCCGATCTTCTTCATCCAGGATGCGATGAAGTTTCCCGACCTCGTCCATTCGGTGAAGATGGAGGCAGACCGCGGCTATCCGCAGGCAGCATCGGCTCATGACACCTTCTGGGATTTCGTCTCGCTGATGCCGGAAACGCTTCACAATGTGATGTGGGCCATGTCCGATCGCGGGATCCCGCGCAGTCTGCGTTTCATGGAAGGCTTCGGCATCCACACCTTCCGCCTGATCAATGCCGAGGGCAAAGGGTCCTTCGTCCGCTATCACTGGAAGCCGCGTCTGGGCATCCAGTCGCTGATCTGGGACGAATCTGCCAAGCTTCAGGGGGCCGACAACGATTTCCACCGCCGCGACCTCTACGAGGCCATCGAGGCGGGCAGCTATCCCGAATGGGATCTGGGCATTCAGGTCATCGACCCGGATTGGGCGTCCAGACAGCCCTATGACATCCTCGATGCGACCAAGCTGATCCCCGAGGAAGAGGTGCCGGTCCAGCTGATCGGGACGATGACCTTGAACCGCAACCCCGACAACCACTTTGCCGAGAACGATCAGGTCGCCTTTCTGCCCTCGAATATCCTGCCCGGCATGGATTTCTCGGCAGACCCGCTGCTGCAGGGGCGGCTGTTTTCCTATCTCGACACACAAAAATCCAGGTTGGGGACAACGAACTTCCATCAGATCCCGATCAACGCACCGCGCTGCCCCATGCACAATTTCCAGCGCGACGGCATGATGCAAACACAGATCCCGAAAGGCCGCGCCAATTACGAGCCGAACTCGCTTGCCAAGGCCGGAGAAATCGGCGGTCCTCGGGCAGATGCCAAGGGCGGGTTTCGCAGCACCACCGACACGGATGCCTTGGGCAATGATGCGACCCAGAAGCTTCGTCTGCGCGCGGAGACCTTTGCGGATCACTATAGCCAGCCGCGCATGTTCCTGCGCTCGCTGTCGAAGCCAGAGCTGAATCATGTTGTCGGAGCGCTGGTGTTCGAGCTGTCGAAGGTCAGCATCAAAGCCATCCGCGAAGCCGTCCTGGCGCAGCTGCGCAACATCGACGATGAGGTGGCAATGCGGGTGGCAAACGGTCTGGGCATGGACAAGCTGCCCGACGCTGCCCCTGCCGCAAGGAAGGCGGTGGACCTGCCACCCTCGCCCGCGCTGGCGATCCTGAAGCATGCGACGCCTGCGCCCAAGGGGCGCAAGCTGGGAATTCTGGTGGGCGACGGCGCAGATGCCGCTGTCGTGAAGGCGCTGCAGGACGAGGCCAGGACGGCGGGCGCAAGCTGCGTGATCGTCAGCCAGAAGGTCGGCGGCGCCACGCTGTCGGACGGTTCGGTTCTGCCGGCGGACGGCCAGCTTGCCGGGACGCCCTCACTGATCTTCGACGCCGTGGTCATCACCACGGGCAAAGAGGGCTACGAGGCGCTGATCAATGACCCCGCGGCGCTTGAATTTGCAGCCTTGGCTTGGAGCCATCTGAAGGCTCTTGGCCTCTGCCCGGGTGGGCGAAAGATTCTCGACAAGGCCAATGGCGGCCAGGACGCGTTCACCCTGGATCATAAGGACGCAAAGGGTGTCGTCGCCAGGCTGGCCGACCGCGCCTGGGACCGCGAGGAGGGTTTGCGACCCGCGCCATGAGCGGAGAGACGAGCCCGCCGATGGCCTCGCGCGCAAATTGGAAAGGCGTGCTGAGGATTGCGGATCTCAGCTGTCAGGTCGCGCTTTATAGCGCGGCCTCGACCTCGGACCGCATTGCCTTTCACACCATCAACCGCGCCACCGGCCATCGCGTCAGGCGTGAGTTCGTCGACGGCGAGACCGGCAAAGAGGTCGAGCGTGACGATCAGGTCAAGGGCTATGAAATCTCGGGTGGCGAATATGTCATGCTCTCCGATGAAGAGATCGCCTCGACCGTACCGGACAGCGACAAGACGCTGGGCATCACGGATTTCATCCGCTGCGATGAGGTCGACCCGGTCTATTTCGACCGCCCCTATTATCTGGCCCCCGCCGACCGCTCGGCCGCCGAGGCTTTCGCGCTGATCCGGCAGGGACTGGTCAAGCAGAAGGTTGCCGCGCTGGCGCAAACCGTGCTGTTTCGACGGATGCGCAATCTTCTCATCCGGCCTTACGGTGCCGGAATGATCGCGACGACGCTCAATTACGACTATGAGGTTCGCGCCGCTGACGAGGTTTTCAGCAGCATCCGCATTGCCAAGATCGAGCCCGAGATGCTGGATCTTGCCCAGCACATCATTCGGACCAAGATGGGCAAGTTCGATCCCGCGACCTTCGAGGATCGCTATGAAGCGGCAGTGATCGAACTGGTCAAGGCCAAGCAGGAGGGCCGGAAACTGCCGCGCCGCGCGGCAGAAAAACCCAAGGTCATCAGCCTGATCGAGGCTCTGCGCGCCAGCGCAAAGCCGACGACGAAAGCCCAGAGCAAGCGCAAGGCGGTCTGAAATTGTCGCTTCAACCTTACCGAAAGATGCGCGATTTTACTGCCACCAGCGAGCCTAAGGGCAGCATTTCGCGCAAAAAGGGCAACAGCTTCGTCATCCAGAAACATGACGCCAGGCGGCTGCATTATGATTTCCGGCTCGAGATGGAAGGTGTCCTGAAAAGCTGGGCCGTGACGCGCGGCCCAAGCCTGAACCCTGACGACAAGCGGCTCGCCGTGCATGTCGAAGACCATCCGCTTGAATATGGCACGTTCGAGGGCACCATTCCCAAGGGCGAATATGGGGCGGGCACCGTCATCCTGTGGGATCGCGGCACATGGACACCGATTGGCGATCCGGGAAAGGGCTATGCCAAGGGCCATCTCGAATTCGAACTCTCGGGGCAGAAACTCAAAGGGCGCTGGCATCTGGTGCGGATGCAAACCCGGGAAAAGCGAGAAAACTGGCTGCTGATCAAGGCCGATGACGAATATGCCCGAAAAAAGGGCGATATCCTGAAGGAGGAGCCGGATTCAGTCTCGTCCGGGCGCGGTCTGGCCGAAGTCGAGGACGAACCACCCGGCTGGTCGTCGAAGGACGGCTCCCTCGCGCAGGGCGTAAAGGCCGAAATGCCCAGGTTCATCCAGCCGATGCTTGCGCGGCTGCAATCCAAGCCGCCCTCGGGTGAAAAATGGGTGCATGAGATCAAGTTTGATGGCTATCGCCTGCAGGCGCATATCCACGAGGGGAAGGCGACGCTTCTGACCCGCAGCGGCCATGACTGGACCGAGAAATTCGGCAATATGGCGGGAAAATTCGCTGAACTCGCGCTGAAATCGGCGATCATCGACGGTGAACTGGTCGTGGAAGGCGATGCCGGGGCCTCGGATTTCTCGGCCTTGCAGGCGGATCTTGCGGATGGTCGAGCTGACCGCTTTCTTTTTTATGCCTTCGATCTCATGTACCTCGACGGCCACGACCTGCGGGACGAGCCGATGACCGCGCGCAAAGCTTCGCTCGAGCGTATCCTGCGGACCAGCGCCATCCGCTACAGCGCCCATTTCGCCGAGACCGGAGGAATGGTGTTGCGGCATGCCTGCCGGATGAGCCTTGAGGGTATTGTGTCGAAGTTGGCCGATGCGCCCTATCGCTCGGGTCGCGGGCGGGCCTGGGTGAAGTCGAAATGCTCGGCGCGCCAGGAATTCGTCATCGGCGGTTATGTCCCCTCGCAGGCGCAGGCAGACGCCATCGGCTCGCTGGTGCTGGGCGTCCATGACGCGCGTGAGCCCGGGTTGCAGCATGTCGGCCGGGTTGGCACGGGCTTTACCCGCAAGGCTGCGGCCGATTTGTTCAAACGCCTCCAGCCGCTGCGCCGGAAGACCAGCCCCTTTGGGGAAAAGCTTGCCCGAGAGGCCATCTATGTCACCCCGGAACTGGTGGCAGAGGTCGATTTCAGCGCCTGGACGGCCGATGGCCATCTGCGTCATGCCGCGTATCGCGGGCTGCGCGAGGACAAGCCCGCCACCGAAGTCACCCGCGAAGATGCGCCCAAAGCCAGAATCAATCTGACGCATCCCGAGCGCATCTATTGGCCAGATCCGGGCGTGACCAAGGAAGAGCTTGCGACTTACTACAGCCGGGTCTGGCCTGAAATCGCGCCCTTCGTCGTCAACCGCCCGCTGGCCCTGCTGCGCTGTCCAGATGGCATCGATGGACCCCGGTTTTTTCAGAAGCACCCGTGGAAGGGCATCAACGCCAGCACCGACCAGCCAAACGACAAGGGCGAGGCGCTGATCGCGATCTCGGGTCTCGACGGTCTCATTTCTCTGGTGCAATCGGCTGCGCTGGAAATTCACCCCTGGGGTGCGACGCTGGAGGATCTGGAGCGTCCCGACATGATCATCATGGACCTCGATCCCGGTGAGGGCGCAAGCTGGGACCAGATCGTTGTGGCCGCGACGGAGCTGCGGCAGCGGCTGACGGACGCGGGGCTGGCTGCTTTCGTGAAGACCTCGGGCGGCAAGGGGCTTCATGTGGTTTCGCCGCTGAAACCCCATGCGAAATGGCCCGAGGTCAAGGCCTTCACCAAGGCAATGGCCATGGCGATGGCCAGCGATGCGCCCGATCTTTATGTTGCGACGATCACCAAATCCAAACGCAAGGGCAAGGTTCTGATCGACTATCTGCGCAACCAGAGGGGTGCGACCGCCGTGGCCGCCTATTCGACCCGCGCCCGGCCCGGTGCGGCGGTCTCGACCCCGGTGGAATGGGAAGTGCTGTCACAGATCGGGCCTGCAAGCTATACCGTCCGCTCGGATCTGCCAGACCCGTGGGAGGGGTTTCGCAAGGCCGCGCGCCCGCTTACTTTCCGCCCTTCTTCTCGGTCGCGAGCGATCTCCTGAGCGCATCCATGATGTCGATGACATTGTTTGCAGGCTCGGCGGCCTTCTTTCTGTCAGGCGATTTCCGGCCCTTCTTCTTGTTGGCGATGATTTCCAGCAGCCGCGCCTGAACCGGGTCCGCAACCATCTTTGGGTCCCATTTGCTGGTGCGCTCCTTGATCAGCCGCGTCACCAGCCGAAGCGCTGCAGGGCTGGGCTTGTCGTCTGGCACTGGCGGGGTGTCGCGCAGCTCGTCGCCAAAGCGCAGGGTCCAGAGGATGATCCCCTTGCCCGCCGGTTGCAGCATCACCGCGTATTCGCGCCGATACATCACCAGCCGCGAGATGCCGACTGTGCCCGAGGCCGCCATCGCCTCGCGGATCACCGAAAACGCCTCTTCGCCGACCTTGTCGGTGGGGGTCAGGTAATGGGGTTTGTCATACCAGATCCAGCCGATGCTGTCGGCGGGCACGAAAAGCTCGATATCGATGGTCAGTGTGCTTTCAAGCGCCAGCGCGTCAATCTCGTCATCCTCGATCAGCACATGATCATCCTCGCCGCGAGGATAGCCCCGCGCCTCGTCCTTTTCGCGCACGGTCTTGCCGCTGACGCTGTCGACATAGCGGCTTTGCACGCGGTTTCCGGTCCGGGCGTTCAGCGTATGGAAACGCAGCTTATCAGCCTCGGTCGTGGCGGGGATCAGCGCCACCGGACAGGTGACGAGCGACAGTTTCAGATAGCCTTTCCAGAAATATCGCGGTGCCATGGCGGTCTAACCGGGAACAGCGCGAAAGGTTCCTGCGCGGCCGCCACCGGCGATTGCAGGCCGCAGAGCCACGCGTTCAGGAACAAACGGCGCCCATCGCGGTTGGGTCCCGGACTTATGCCCATGCATCAAAGAGGTTAAAATGAAGCAGTTTTCAATGATTTTCGCCATCACGCTTTTCCCGGTCGCAGCCATGGCTCAGGACGCCACGGCCAAATTCGTGAACACCGACGGCGCCGAGATCGGCAGCGCGAGCCTGACGGCAACCGCAGCGGGCGTGCTGATCAAAGCCGAGATCGGAGAGCTTCCGCCCGAAAGCTGGGTCGCGTTCCATATCCACGAAACCGGCACCTGCGATCCCGCGACCAAACATGACTCGGCGGGCGGGCATTTCAATCCGTCCGGGGTCGAGCATGGCTATCTTTCCGAAACCGGCCCCCATGCCGGTGACATGCCCAATCAGCGCGTCGATGCCACCGGCTTTGCGCGGATCGAGGTCTTCAACCCTTCGGCGACCCTGTCCGAGGGAGAGAACAGCATCAAATCCCGCGCCTTGATGGTCCACGCGAAGGCCGACGACTACTCCAGCCAGCCTTCGGGAGCGGCCGGCGACCGCCTGGCCTGCGCGGTCATCGAGTAACGCCTTGCCAGCATTGCGCTGAGCCAGATCAGCGAAAGCAGGGATACGGTCAACACATCCGGGCTGCTTCCACACGCGCAGCGCGGAAGATGAGACAAGCGAACAGGACTCATCGGCGCTCCAAGCAGTTTATCTTTCCGGGCTTTCCAGAGGAATAGCGGCATGGAGCGCCACCAAGAACGCGATAGGGGCGTCGCGGCTGGAACATTCAGCGCAGTTCGCGGTTGAAGATCCTCCCTGTCACCGCGGCGCGCGATGAAATCGCGACGGTCCGAACGGAAGGAGAAGAGCATGCCCGCCAAGTCGAAAGCCCAGCAGGAAGCCGCAGGTGCTGCCCTGGCCGCCAAGCGTGGCGAGACGCCAAAAGGCGAGCTGCGTGGCGCATCGCGGCAGATGTACGACTCGATGACCGAGAAGGAGCTGAAAGACCTAGCCTCCACGTCGCACGAAGATTTGCCCGAGCACAAGAAGTCATAACCATGTCCGCTCCGAGAACGAATATTGAAAAGCAGAAGCGTCATCATCTGGTTCCAATTGTCACGATCATCGCGATCCTGATCTTTGTGGGCCTGGGGTTCGTCTGGTGGCTGAGCGATGAGACCACCGATCCGATCATGCCGGGCGAAGTGGCTGGGCCTGTCGATGACCTGCCTCAGCCCCCACCCACCCCTTCGGCGACGCCGTCTCAATGAGGAAGCGGCTGATGCGGGGGGTGATGAATTCTGGAAGCGGCTGAACCGACCGAAATCTCGGCTCGTATTGGTGCTGGCTCGATCGTGGCGCTGCCGTGGCGGATTTGTCCGATAGGACTCCTTCGATTCCAAAGAAAGGATCGCACCATGTGAGATCAAGCAACTTATTTATCTTGGACCTGCCAGATTTCCCTCACCCGTGTCCCTCGCCATGAGTTTGCCGCGATGCTGTGGAGGCGATCAACGAGCGACGGAGAGGTCGCAGTTCAGGGATCACCTTCGCCCGATGCTCTGCAGTAACGCTGTGTTCGGCTTGGCAGATTGTTGCTGAACGCAGCGAAAAAACGGCATCGTCTCAATGTGAGCGTATTGCATGTAACACTGGACGAATATTCAGGTTGGCAAGACTCGCCAACTTGTCCGGGGCAGTTAAAATATGTCATGCTTAGTGAGAGGAGTTACCGATGGCCAACAGTGAAAGCGGCCCCATCGTCGATCCTGAAATCGACAAGGTTTTGGCCGAGCTGCTGGCGCAGACGGAGAAAGAACCTATTTCGCCACGCCTGCGCGAACTCGCGAAGCGTTTGGAAACAGCGCTCGAGGACGCACGACAGCGTCGAAATCGCCCCGCTCCTTAAACACTGACAGCCGCGCAGTTTTCCGCCGACGCGCAATTTCACAGGGAACCGTCCCTCCCGGCCCAGCATTGGATCCTCATCGGTACATGGGGGAGTAGGACGGTAATGTCGGACGACATACTCGGGTACATTCCAGCACTCCGAGCTTATGCGCGTGCGCTATGTAGGTCTGTTCCAGATGCGGATGATCTGGTGCAGGAAACCTTGTTACGCGCCATAGAAAACGCCCATCGCTATCAGCCGGGAACGAATATGCGGGCCTGGCTTCTGACCATCATGCGCAACCGTTTCTTTACAAATTGCCAAAAGGCTGCGCGAGAACGCACCGGAGCCGCTGATTGCGTGTCATTGCTTCCACAGGTCAAACCGGACCAAGAGTGGCATTTGCAGGCCCGGGAGATGGCAGCTGCCTTGCGGGATATGCCCGTGCATTACCGCGAGGCGATTATCTTGGTGGGTGCCTTGGGCGAAAGCTATCTCGATACTGCGCGGATCCTCGGGTGCGATATCGGCACCGTCAAGAGCCGGGTGAATCGCGCCCGCGCGTTGTTGCGCAAGGTGTTGGAGCCGGCGTTCTGAACCGCAAAAGTCTGGAAGACGCGAAAGGTTAAATGCTCTGCCCGCATCGAGCAGCGCAGTTCGTGTCAGCCTGCTGCCTCGGCACGCGCCTCGCTTTCGGGTCAGGAAATGGGTGGTGCCCATCCAGGCCCTGATCGTGCAAACAGGTGTTCGACTTCGGAGCGGCGGACCGTCATCGTCTCGATCGGGGATTTCGATCGTCAGGTCGCAGATGTTCAGGTCCGCGTCGGCGTGCGAAACGGCGCCACCGCGCTCGGCACCCCCCTTACGGAAGCCCCAAGATGCCCTCAGTCCAAAGAAATGGGAGTCTCGGGCATTGCCTGACTTCGGCAGAAGTCGACCGAAGCCGGAAGGAGGACACCCCTTAAACTGGCTTCCAGATCTCTCCTGCTTCCTCGCGCAAGTCGTTGTGCATGGTCGTTGCGGCGATGGCGGCTTGCCCCATGGCCACGCTGATCTGGTCAAGTGCTGACAGGATGTCGCCATCCGCATAGAGCCCCTTGATCCCAAGTCGCTGGTGCTTGTCTGAAATCAGGCATTTGTCCCCGGAAACCACCAGACCAAGCGAAATGGCTAGTTCGTTGTTGGGGTCCGTCCCAAGTGCGGGGTAGAGCGTGTCGAACTGGAGTTTTGTGCCATCCATCAGGACGACAGTTGCATTCGAGGTGAAATCGAACTTTACGACCGGAGAGAGCACCACCTTGACTCCTGCATTCGCCAAAGCCTCTTTGTGAGCAGGCTGAAGTTCGCTTTCCTTCAGCGTCAGCAGGGTTATGGAATCTGAATACTGACGAAGGAACAGAGCCTCTGCGACCCCAGCCCCGTTCGCGCCGAGGACCGCAATTTTCTGTTTTCTGGCCTCATAGGCGTCGCAGATCGGGCAGTAGCGAAGAAACCCAGCATCCATTGCCTCTTTATGAATTGTTTCATTGATCGATGGCTTGCGATTGACAACACCGGTTGCCAGCAGGACGGTTCTGTACCAGCCTTTGCCGCTTTGATGGGAAAGCTGGAATTCGTCATTCTCACGCTCAATCGAGGTGACACGTTCTTCAATGATATTCGCGCCGAATTGCTCAGCTTGTTGCCGCATCCGCGCGAGAAGTTCTCGCCCCTCGATCCCGCATGGAAAGCCCGCATGATTGTGCGACTTCGGGATCCAGGATGCGCGGCTTTTTCCGCCGTCGAAGACCGTGACACGGCGCAGGAAGCGCGCGAGATAGATCGCCGCTGTCAGTCCTGCTGGTCCGCATCCGATGATGGCGCAATCCGTCACTTCATCGGGCTTCTCATTGGTCGCCTGAGCCAAGCTTTGCTGCTCCCTGCTTTCACCATGTCAAACTGGGTGTTCTGGTCCAGAACGCGGAGCCCAGGGTCTGAGTTTCCAGATCGGCCGCAGACATGCTGCTGCAGGGACCTGTCTTCGCTCGGCTCACCCACCTTCCAAAAAGAAAAATCGGACCATTTCGGCGCTCGCATCCGGCCCGGCCACATCAGTATAGGAGCCGCGATGATCGCCACCAGACCAGGCATGGCCGAGGCCATTGATGACCCAGACTTCCGACAGG
>NZ_VKDF01000024.1 GCF_007096355.1 Paracoccus sp. M683
GATGCCGGGCGGCTGGCCTCGATCGGGTTCTGCCTGGGCGGGGTCAGCTCGCTGGAACTGGCGCGGGACGGGGCCGATCTGCGTGCGATTGTTGGGTTTCATTGCAATCTGGACACGCCGTTGCCGGCGCGGAAGGGGCAGGTGCGGCCGTCGGTCCTGATCTGCACGGGCGGCGATGATCCGATCATCCCGCAGGACCAGATCAGCGGTTTCATGGATGAGATGCGCGATGCCGGTGCCGATTGGCAGATGAATTTCTATGGCGGGGCGGGGCATAATTTCACCAACAACTTCGCTGACCGCGCGGGCATTCCGGGCGTCGCCTATCAGGAAACCGCCGACCGCCGCGCCTGGCAGGCGCTGGCCGCTTTCTTCGAAGAGAACCTGCGCTAGCTTCGACATGACCCTTGCCAATACAGAGCCGGCGTCGCGGGAAACCGGGGCGCTGCCCTGGCGCTCGGTCGCGCTTTTGTCGATGGCGGCCTTTGCAAGCGCCTTGTCGATCCGCGCTGTTGATCCGCTGTTGCCGGCCATCGGGCGTGAATTTGGCGTCTCGGCCGGGGCGGCGGCGCAGGTGGTGACGGGCTTTACCGTCGCCTATGGCGTCATGCAGCTGGTCGGCGGGCTGCTGGGTGACCGGATCGGCAAATACCGGCTGGCCAGTCTGGCGACGCTGCTGTCGGGCGCGGTGACGGCGCTTTCGGTTCTGGCCTGGTCGCTGGACAGCCTGATGCTGGCGCGGCTGCTGGCGGGCGCGGTCGCGGCGGCCATCATGCCGATGGGGTTGGCGTGGATCGGTGATTCAATCCCCGACGATCAGCGTCAGGTGGTGCTGGCGCGCTATGTTCCGGGGCAGATCCTGGGTGTGATCTTTGGCCAGACCGTCGGCGGCGTGCTGAGCGAGGTGATGGGCTGGCGCGCGGTATTCGCCACGATGGCGCTGATCCAGATCGCAGTCGGCGCGCTGATGATCCGCGAATTGACCTCGTCCCGCGCACCCGGGGCGCGGGAACGGCGCGGGCAGGGCGGGTTGGGCCAGTCGCTCAGCCGGATCGGCGGGCTGCTGAGGCGGCCGGCGGTGCGCCGCGTCCTGCTGGCCGTCTTCATCGAGGGCTTTGCCGTTTTCGGTGCATTGGCCTTTGCCGCCAGCCATCTGCAACTGAACCTGCAACTGGGCGCGGGCAGCGCCGGGTTGCTGATGGCCGGCTACGGCCTGGGCGGGCTGGTCTATACGCTGTTATCGGGGCGGCTGATGCGCTGGCCCGGTGCTGTGGCCACCGCCATGGCCGGCGCAATGTTGCAGGCCGCTGCCCTTGCCTGGTTCGGCATGGCCCAGAATCTTGTCGTGGTGGCTGCGCTGATCTGCGCAGCGGGGTTGGGCTTCTATATGGTTCACAACCGTTTGCAGTTCAGCGCAACCCGGATGGCACCCGACAGCCGGGGCGCGGCGCTGGCCATGTTCGCCAGCGCGATGTTTCTGGGCCAGACCGCCGGGATCACACTCGGCGCCCGCATCTTCGACCATCTTGGTGCCGGCGCGCTGTTCCTGTCGGCCGGGCTGATCCTGGCCGCAATGATGGCCTGGTTCACGCTCTCGGATCAAGGTTAACTGCAAAAATTATCATAAAACGATAAATTCATGTTTACATAGGCAAGTAAATTACCGATATATCGACAAAGAGGAGCCTAGAGATGACCAAGACAGCGATCGAATCGGGTGCCTATCTGCACCATATCCACCTGCACAGCCCCGACCCCGGCGCCCTGGCGCGCTTTTATGCCGACACCATGGACATGCCGGATATTGCCGAGGCGGACGGCGCCTTCATCGTCTCGGGCCCGCGCCGGCAGGTGGTGTTCAGCGCCGGCCCCGCGCGCAAGCTGGCGGCGGCTGCCTTTGCCTGCCGGGATCAGGTGGCGCTGGCGGGGCTGTTTGGTCGCGCCGAGGATCAGGGCCTGTCACCGCAGCCGGCCAAATCGCCGCTGCTGGATCAGGGCGCGTTTGCCGTCAGGGATCCTGACGGCAATCAGGTGGTCTTTGGGCTGGTACGCCCCGGAAATGAAATCCGGCCGGTCAGTGGCACTGCCAGCCGCGCGGGCATTCACGGCCCGATCCAGCACCTGACGCTGGCCTCGCAGGACATTGCCGCGATCGAGGGCTTTTACGCCGGTAAGCTGGGTTTTGCCGTGTCGGATCGGGTGCGCAACGAGAAGGGCGAGGTGACGACCTGCTTCATGCGCTCGAACCACGAACATCACACGCTGGCCTGCTTTCTGCATCGCGACCGCAATGGCATCGACCATCATTCCTATGAAGCGGGCGATTTCATGACCATCCGCGATTGGGCCGACCGGTTTTCGGAACGCGAAATCAAGCTGATGTGGGGGCCGGGGCGGCATGGGCCGGGGAATAACCTGTTCATCTTCATCACTGATCCCGATGGCAACTGGATTGAGGTCTCGGCCGAGCTGGAGACCGTCTATGACCGCCCCGTTCAGGAATGGCCGCATGTCGAACGGACACTGAATCTGTGGGGCGACGGGCTGATGCGGGCCTGAGGAAAGGAAAAAGATCATGCGTTTCATTTCATTCACCCATGAGGGCCGTGACAGCTATGGCGTGCTGACGGGGCAGGGGATCTGCGACCTTGGCGCCCGTCTGGGGGCCTGGCTGCCCGATCTGCGCAGCTATCTTGCCGCAGCCGAGGCAGGCGCCGTGGCCGCCCTGCCGCAGGTGCCGCAGCAGGCCGATCTGGCGCTGGCCGATGTCACCCGGCTGCCGCCGCTGCCCAATCCTGGCAAGATCATCTGCGTCGGGCTGAACTATGAGGGGCACCGGCTGGAAACAGGCCGCCCCAAGCTGACCCATCCGACGCTGTTCGCGCGCTTTGCCGATACGCTGGTGGCCGATGGTGCGCCGATCATCCGCCCGCCTGAATCCGCCGATCTGGATTTCGAGGGCGAGCTGGCCGTGGTCATGGGCCGTGGCGGTCGCCGCGTGCCGGCCGAGGCGGCGGCGACCCTGGTTGCGGGCTATTCCGTTTTCAACGACGCCTCGCTGCGCGATTTCCAGAACCACACTCACCAGTTCATGCCGGGCAAGAACTTTACCGGCACCGGCGCTTTCGGCCCCGATCTGGTCACCTCGGACGAGGCGCCCGACCTGACCGATCTGGTGATCGAGACCCGACTGAACGGCGAAACCGTGCAAAAGGCCACGCTGGACGAGCTGATTTTCAAGATCCCCGAACTGATCGCCTATATCTCGGCCTTCACGCCGCTGTCGGCGGGGGATGTGATCGTGACCGGCACGCCCGGCGGTGTGGGGTTCAAGCGCAAGCCGCCCCTGTTCATGAAACCGGGCGATCATGTCGAGGTGCGCATTGATCAGATCGGTATTTTGGGCAATGACATAAAAGATGAGGATATACAGGCATAACCATGTCCGGGCTTGACCGCTTTGTCGCCGTCTTGTCGCTTTACAGCGAGACCGTCGATCTTCTGTCAGTGCAGGAGATCGCCGATTACCTGGATATGCCCAGCAGCACCGTCTATCGGATCGTGCGCGATCTGGTGAAGGCGTCGTTTCTGGAACCGGCGACGGGCGCGCGCTATCGGCTTGGCTCGGCCTTTCCGGCCTATGACTGGGTGGCGCGCAAGGCCGATCCGGTGGTGCGCGTGGCTGGCCCGCTGATGCATGAAATCGTGCTGCAATCGCGCACGCCCTGCGTGGTGCTGTTGGCGCGGCTGTCCAGCAACATGGTGATGTGCATCGGACATGAAGCCTCGTCCCAGGTCGATTTCGAATGGAGCCTGTTCGAACGCGGTCGGCCCATTCCGCTGACGCGCGGGTCGTCCTCGCAAGTGATCCTGGCGCAATTGCCGGCCTTGCAGCGACGCAAGCTGCTGATGGCCCAGGCCGAGGACAAGGCCGAGGCGCAGCGGCTGGCCGGCGAGAACGAGCATTTCAGCCAGATCCGCAAACGGGGCTTTGTCACCTCGACCGGCGAGATCGACCCGGCGCTGTCGGCGCTGGCCGCGCCGATCGCGGTGCCGGAAATCGGGATCTTTGCCAGCATCGGCATGATCTGCGACAGCCGGCACCTGACCGAGGATTGCGAACAGCGGCTGGCCTTGCTGCTGATGTCCTCGGCCGGGCTGGTCACCGAGCGGCTGCGTCGCGACGACCAACAGACAGCCCGCACCACCGCCGCGGACTGAGATTTACACCGAACCGGCTGCCCGCAGCATCCCCGCCCATGGGGTGATGCCGTGTGCCTGCCCGGCTGCCAGAGCAAGGGAAGACCAGGATGGACCATGATGTTGCGGTGCTGGGTGCTGGGCCAACCGGCCTGATCGTCGCCAATCTGCTGGGCCGCGCAGGCCTGCGCGTTGCCTTGATCGAACGCAATCCCGGCACCGTCGATGCGCCCCGCGCCGTATCCATCGACGACGAAAGCCTGCGCACGGTTCAGGCCACCGGCTTTCTGGACGCGGTGCTTGCCGATATCGCGCTGGACTATGGCAGCGACTATTATTCCCGAATGGGCGGCCGACAATTCCTGTCGGTCTCGCCCGACAGCCGCGAATACGGCTTTCCCAAGCGCAGCGCCTTTTCCCAGCCCCTGTTCGAGGCGACGCTGCGGCGCGGGCTGGACCGCTTTCCCAATGTGACCCAGATATTCGGGCAGGATTGCGCGGGCTTTTCCGAGGATGCCATGGGCGTCACGCTGGACCTGCCGGGCCGGGGCGCTGTGCGGGCCGGCTATCTGGTGGGCTGCGACGGGGGGCGCAGCGCCACGCGCAAGGCCATCGGCGCACAGTTTGGCGGCGCGACCTATCAGCAGCGCTGGCTGATCGTCGATCTGGCCAGCAGCCACGACCGCGCGCGGCAAACGCGCGTGAATTGCGACCCGGCGCGGCCCTTCATCTCGCTGCCCGGCCCTCATGGCATCCGGCGCTATGAATTTCTGCTGCATGATCACGAGGATGGCGATGCGATCTGCGCCGATCCGGCCCGGCTGGCCGCACTGATGAGCATCGCCGGCCCCGATGCCGACCGGCCGGTGGTCCGGCGGCAGGTCTATACCTTCCATGCGCGCATCGCGGATCGCTGGCAAACCGACCGCGTCTTTCTGGCCGGCGATGCCGCGCATCTGTCGCCGCCCTTTGCCGGGCAGGGCATGAACAGCGGCATTCGCGACGCCCACAACATCGCCTGGAAGCTGGCCGCAGTGGTCAGCGGGCAGGTCGGGCAGGGCCTGCTAAAGACCTATCAGACCGAACGCAAACCCCATGCCACACAGTTGATCGACCTGGCCGTGACCATCGGCAAGATCATGGTGCCGCCCTCGCGTCTGAATGCAGCGCTGGTGCAGACCGGCTTTCGTGCCACGCGCCTGATCCCGCGCCTGCAAGCCTATTTCGCGCAGATGAAATACAAGCCAAAGCCGTTTTTCGCCGAGGGTTTCGTCGCCGCCGGACCCGATCCGTTGCAGATGCGCGGCCGCATGTGCCCGCAACCCGAGCTTGAGACAGCCGCCGGCACGCGGGTGCTGCTGGACGATCTTGCCCCCGGTTTCCAGCTGATCGCATATGGCCATGACGCGCAGGCCAGTCTGGCCGGGGCTGATGCGCTGGATTTCGGCATCGAACTGCCGCCACCGCTGGCGATCCTGCCGCGGCATTCGCTGCCCGACCCGAACTCAACCGTCGCATGGGCGCGCGATATCCATGACCGGATGGCCCGGCCGGGGCGCCCCGCGCGGCCTGTGGCAATGATCCTGCGGCCCGACCGCTATGTCGCGGCGGCCAGCGATCAGGGTGCGGCAGACCTGGCGCGTCAATGCCTGTCGTTGATGATGTCAATGAATTGAAATCGCGAAATTTGGGTATTTATGTAATTTTATCTTGTCGAATTATCGAAAATAGATAATTTGATTCTTGTATGGCGCGACTCGCGCCGCTCAATCATCCATTGATCCGCCGGGAGGAGAACGGCGGCTCACCCGCCGTCTGGCCGGGCAGGATGCTGTCGTCCCTGCGAAACGGGACAATTGGGGGGAATGACATGACACATGTTCACAAGATTGCCGCAATAGCCTGCGCAGCGCTGATGCCATTTGGCGTTCTGGCCGAGGAAATCGTGCTGAAATCGGTCAGCGCCTGGCCTGCGAACTATGCTGTGGTGAAGGATTACCAGCAGTTCATCGACGCGGTGAATCAGGCCGGCAAGGGCATCGTCCGCATCGACAGCATGGGCGGCCCCGAGGCGATCCCGGCCGATCAGCAGGCCACGGCGGTGCGCAATGGCGTGGTCGACATCCAGTTCGGCGCGGCCTCGTATTACGGCGGCACGGTGCCCGAGGCGGATGCGCTGAAAGCCTCGCGCAAGTCGCCGGTCGAGGCGCGCGCAAGCGGTGCGACGGCCCTGCTGTCCGACATCTGGCGCCAGCGGCTGAATGCCGTGATCCTGGGCTGGCAAAGCGGTGGCACGGGCTTTCACATCTATCTGACCGAGCCGCCCAAGCTGACCCCGACCGGCCAGCCCGACCTGACCGGGCTGAAACTGCGGTCATCCTCGGCCTACAAGGAATGGTTTCAGGCGCTTGGGGCCACCAATGTGATGATGGCCCCGGCCGAGACCTTTTCTGCCTTCGAACGCGGAATGCTGGACGGCCTGGCCATCGCCGCGATCAACTTCAGCGATCTCGGGATCGAGCATTTCATCAAGGCACGGATCGACCCGCAGGTCTGGCAGATCGACACGCTGATCATCATGAATGCCGACAGCTTTGATGGCCTGACGCCCGAGGCGCGGCAGATCCTGACCGATGCCGCCATCGCGCGGGAAAAGGCGACCATTGACAGCTTTGCCGCGATGAATGCGGCCGAGGATCAGGCGCAGGCAGCGGCGGGGATTCAGTTCGTCACGCTGGATCAGGCCGCCGCGCAGGCCTATCGCGATCAGGCGCATGATCTGGTCTGGCAGCGGCTGGAACGGGCCGCCCCCGATCATGCCGCGGCCCTGCGTCAGGCCCTGGGCCAGGACGAGGCGACGGAATGACCGCCATGGGGATCGCCGGCCCATCGCGATGGGCGGCGGTGGTCCGCGCCTATGACCGGATGACCGACCTGCTGGCGCTGCTGATCGCGGGCGGATCGCTGGTCTTTGTGCTGATCGCCGTCATCACCGATGTCGCATTGCGCGCCCTTGGCCAGCGCCCGCCGGTCTGGACCGGTGCCGCGACCGAACATCTGATGCTGCTGCTGGTCATGGCCATCGCGCCCTGGCTGGTGCGCCATCACGCCAATGTCCGCGTCACTGCGCTGACCTCGTTGTTGCCCGCACGGGCGGCGCCGCTGGTCGAACGTGGTGTCGGCCTTGCCGCTGCCGCCACCTGTGCGCTGATCGCGGTGGTTGCGGCGCGGATGGGGCTGGACTCGGCCGCGCGGGGCGAGATGGACATTCGAGCCATCGAGGTGCCGCGCTGGATCCTGTTCGCCCAGATCGCCATCGGCTTTGGCCTTTGCGCGACCGAGCTTGCCCGCCAGGGCCTTGGCGCCGTGGCGGCCTGCCCGATATCACCAGACAGCGGGGTATAGGCGATGACCTGGATTGCCTCGGGCAGTTTCCTGATCGGCATGGTGCTGCTGGCCATGGCCAGTTCCATGCCCGTGGCCTTTGCCTTTCTGCTGGCCAATGTCATCGGTGCGGTGGTGTTTCTGGGCGGTGCGGCCGGGATCGAGCAGCTGGTTGCGAACATGACCACCTCGATCACCTCGTTCACGCTGGTCACCATTCCACTGTTCATCCTGATGGGAGAGCTGTTCTTCCACACCGGCATCGCGCAGCGCGTCTTTGACGTGCTGGACAAGATCTTTGGCCGGCTGCCGGGGCGGCTGTCCTATATGACCGTGACCGGCGGCACGCTGTTTGCCACGTTGTCGGGATCCAGCCTGGCCAATACGGCGCTGCTGGGGTCGTCGCTTCTGCCCGAGATGAAGGCGCGGGGCTATCAGGACCGGCTGTCCATGGGGCCGATCATGGCCTGCGGCGGTCTGGCGATCGTTATCCCGCCCTCGGGTCTGGCGGTGCTGTTGGGCAGCCTGGCGCATCTGGATATCGGGGCGCTGCTGCTGGCCGGGCTGGTGCCGGGGCTGCTGCTGGCGGGGCTGTATGCGGCCGTGGTGTTCATCACCGTCAGGTTGAACCCCGACGCCGCGCCCGGATATGAGGTGCAGCCGGTCGGTGCCGCGCGGATGCTTGGCATGATCTGCGGTACGCTGCTGCCGATGCTGGGCGTGGTGGCGATGGTGGTGGGGCTGATCGTCCTGGGCATCGCCACGCCGACGGAATCGGCGGCCTTCGGGGTCTTGGGCGTGCTGATCGTGGCGGCGCTGTTTCGCAGCCTGTCCCTGGGTGCGATCCGGTTGTCGCTGATCGGCACGGTGCGGGTCAGCGGCATGATCTTCCTGATCATCATCGGATCGTCCAGCTTCAGTCAGCTGCTGGCATTCTCGGGCGCCTCGGCCGGGTTGATCGGTTGGGCGACCTCTTTGCAGGTCGCGCCGCTGGTCATTCTGGCGGCAATGTTCGCGGTGCTGCTGTTGCTGGGGCTGTTCATGGAATCGGCCTCGATCATGTTGCTGACCGTGCCGATCTTCTTTCCGCTGGCGCAAGGTCTTGGCTTTGACCCGATCTGGTTCGGCGTCGTCGTCCTGGTCGCGCTGGAGATCGGGCTGGTCACGCCGCCCTTCGGGCTGAGCCTGTTCGTTATGCTGGGCGTGGCGCCCAAGGGCACGACGCTGAAACAGGTCAGTCTGGCCGTGCTGCCCTATCTGGGCTGCATGCTGGTTCTGCTGCTGTTGCTGGTGGTCTTTCCCGGTCTGACAGGGCTGTTGCGGGCGGGCTGATCGGCGCGGCAGGGCAGGCCCAGCCTTGCAGCCACGGTCTGCCTGTCATGCATAAGTATCATACCATATAGGTAGAGAATAATACTATATCGTATCAAACTTGATTCCGACCCATTGATACGAGGCTGTCATGACGTTCTCACCCAAACTCGCCGCTGCGGTGGCCACGATGCTATGGGGGCTGACCTATATCGTCACCACGACGATGCTGCCCCAGAACCCGATGTTCATCGCTGCCGTGCGCGCGATCGGTGGTGGCCTGCCGCTGCTGCTGCTGGCGCGGGAATTTCCGCCGCGCGACTGGTGGGGGCGGATCATTGTCCTTGGCACGCTGAACAGCGGGCTGTTCTTTGGCCTGCTGTTTGTCGCGGCGATCCGCCTGCCGGGCGGGGTGGCGGCGACCTTTCAGGCGCTTGGTCCGCTGTTCATGGTGCTGCTGGCCTGGCCGGTGATCGGCGCCATTCCGTCGCGCGGCAAGCTGACGGCGGTGGTCCTGGGTGCGGTCGGGGTGGCCATGGTGGTGCTGAAAGGCGGTGCCGCGCTGGATATGATCGGCATCGCGGCGGCGCTTGGGGCCGCTGCCTCGGTTGCGCTTGGCAGCACGCTGCTGCATCATTGGGGACGGCCGATTTCGGTCATCGGGCTGACAGCGTGGCAGCTGATCGTGGCGGGGGTCGAATTGTCCATCGTGGCAGCTTTTCTGGGTGATGTGCCGGCAAGCCTGACGGTCGAAAACATCCTTGGCCTGACCATCATGGCGCTGGTCATCACCGCCCTGGCCTTCGTGCTGTGGTTCGGTGCGATCCAGAAGGCCGGACCCTCGGCAGTGGCACCCCTGATGTTGCTGACCCCGCTGACCGCCTTTGCGCTGGATGCGCTGTTTCGCGGGTTCATCCCGACGCCGATCCAGTCGCTTGGCGTGGCCATCGTCATCGGCAGCCTGCTTTACGGCCAGCATGTCGATCGCCGGGCCTTCCGTGTGGCCCATCACCACAAACCGTCGGCCCGGCAGGCCAGCCAGAAGGTTCCCGCCGAATGACCGACCAGCCTGATGGGCCCCGGCTGAACGTCCGGGGCCTTGCCCGCCAGCAGATCATCATCGAAGCCGCCACCGGGTTGTTTCTGGAACGCGGTTTCGATGCGGTCAGCCTGGACGAGATCCTGCGCGCGACGGGTGGGTCCAAGACCAATATCTACAAGCAGTTCGGTGGCAAAGAGGGGCTGTTTTCCGAAATCGTCCGCCGTCTGGCCGCCGATTTCCTGTCGCCGCTGGTGGCGCTGGATCTGGGTCAGGTGTCGCGCCAGACCGGCCTGGCGATCCTGGGGCGCACGCTGATGCGGCAGCTGATGCAGCCGCGCCATATCGCCTTTCAGCGGATGGTGCTGGCTGTTTCCGACAAGTTCCCCGACCTGATGGCCGAGTGGTATCGCGTTGGGCCGCAGCGCAGCCAATCGGTCATCGCAGCCTTTCTGGGGGACGGACCCAACGCCGCGCAGCTTGCCGTCTTTTTCCATGACATGATCGTCACCGATCCGGTCAACCACGCGCTGATGGGCGCGGCCCCCGACTGGCCCGAGATCGAGACCCGGATCGACGCGGCAGCAGCCTTGCTGGCACAGGCACAGGCCTGACGCCGGCGTTCGATCCTGACGAATGCGGGTTTCCGGCATCCCGCACTGCCAAACCCGCCGGCCGGCCCCCAGATTGATCGCAACAGGCGATCCGCCCGCAAGCTCGCGCCCGGATCGCATTCCCTTTCAAATCGGGATGCCCTGGCCCTGCCCGCACGCCGTTCGGCGCGGCCGATCAGATTGCATCCATCAGGAGAATGACGATGAAAGCATTCGGTTTTCTCAGCTTTGGCCATTATGGCAAGTCGCTTGGTTCGCAGGCCATCACCGCCAGCGACATGATCAAGCAGGCGGTCGAGATCGGCGTCGGCGCCGAAGAACTGGGCGTGAATGGCGCCTATTTCCGGGTTCATCACTTTGCCCGCCAACAGGCCGCGCCCATCCCGCTGCTGACGGCCATCGCCGCGCGCACCAAGCGCATCGAGGTCGGCACCGGCGTGATCGACATGCGTTATGAAAATCCGCTGTATCTGGCCGAAGAGGCCGCGGCCCTGGACATCATCGCCGATGGCCGGTTGGCGCTTGGCATCAGCCGCGGCTCGCCCGAGACGGCACGGCGCGGCTATGAAACCTTTGGTTATACCGGCTCGACCGACCCGCGCGGCGCCGATATCGCGCGCGAAAAATTCGATCTGTTCCTGCGCGCCGTCGAGGGCGACCGCATCGCGCCGGGTAATCCCGATCTGGTCGGCCATGGCCAGATGCTGCCGATCGAGCCGCGCTCGCCCAGTCTGCGCGATCATGTCTGGTGGGGTTCGGCCACGCGCGACAGCGCCGAATGGGCCGGGCGCCTGGGGCTGAACATGATGTCGTCAACCGCGCTGGTCGAGGATACCGGGCAGCCGTTCGATGAATTGCAGGCCGAACAGATCATCCGCTTCCGCAACGCCTATCGCGAGGCGGGTCATACCGGCGCGCCGCGTGTGTCCGTCAGCCGCAGCATCATCCCGATCATGAATGAAACCGATGCTGCCTATTTCGGCCATCGCAACGGCGCCGAAGCGCGCGACAGTCGTGGGATCATGGACGGGTTCCGCGCCACCTCCGGCCGGACCTATGCGGCCGAGCCCGACCGGCTGATCGAAGAACTGAAAAAGGACAAGGCCATCGCCCTTGCCGACACGCTGATGCTGACCATCCCCAGCCAGTTGGGGCCGGATTACAACCTGCATATCCTGGAAAGCTTTGCCAAGCATGTCGCGCCGGAGCTGGGTTGGAAGCCCAATACAGAAGGCCCCGTCACCGGCTTGCCGATCCTGGACACGCAGGCCGCCTGATCCCCGGCAGAACCCGCCGCCGGCGCCTTCGGGTGCCGGCGTTTTTCTTGCGGCAGGTCGTATGCCCCCCTTTTTTCCGGTTAAACAGACATTTGTGGGTCGTGTCCTGTGGCGATTCGGATTTACACTATCTGCAACAGCAAGCGATTCGAACTTCGGCGCGGATATCGGGCTAGCTAGACCTTCAGAACCAAGTCGACGCGATCATCGGATTGCTTGCCATCAGCGGGGAGGGTGCTGTTGTGGCAAATCGACGTGAATTTCTGACATCGGCGGGACTTGTATCAGCGGCATTCGTGGCCGGTGCGTCCAGAGCCTTTGCCCAGGCAGGATCCGCCGCCGTCCGACCCGAGACATTCGATTATGTGGTTGCCGGGGCCGGCCATAACAGCCTGCTTTGCGCCGCCTATCTGGCCAAGGCCGGCAACAGCGTCCTGGTGCTGGAAGGGCGCGGCATGATCGGTGGCGGGGCCAAGACGGCCGAGGTTTTGCTGCCGGGATTCTTCGAGGATCTTTGTTCCAGCTCGCATCACGTCTTTGCCCGCAATCCCGCCTATCGCGACAACGAGATCGAGATCAGGGATTACGGCTATGAGCTGTTCGACCCTGAAATCGTGGTGCACTATCCTTTTGCCGATGGGTCCTCGATGACCGTTCACCGGGGCGATCTGGACCAGACCGCCGCCACGATCGAGCGGGTCTCGAAAAAGGATGCCGAAACCTTCCGGCAGCTGGCCACCGCGCGGCAGAAGGTCGCGGGCGAGGATCCCAACAGCGCCGATCCCTCGCGCGAGGCGCTGTTCTTTCAGCGGCTGGATGTGCTGTCCGCCTTTGACGCGGCGCGGCAGCTTTGGGAAAGCCCGCAGATGCAGGCTGCCGGGATTTCCGGCGGGCGGTGGGGCGGGGTGCCGGGCAGCGATCCGGGCACCGGCTCGCAGGCCTATTCCATGCTGACCCACATGAACGGCCGGCCAATGCCGGTTGGTGGTTCGGGCATGGTCAGCACCTCGCTTGGTCGTTTCATCGAGGCCCATGACGGCATCGTCCTGACCAATATGCCCGTGGTGCAGCTGATCATCGAGGACAATCGCTGCACCGGCGTTGAATGCGCCGATGGCAGCCGGTTCCGGGCGCGCAAGGGCGTGGTGTCGACCATCCATGTCAAGCATCTGATGGCCATGGCGCCAAGCGAGTTGTGGGGGCAGGCCTTTACCGACAGCGTCGATATCTGGCAGCCCGAACATGCGATGTTCGCCTTTCACTTCGCGCTGAAGGGCACGCCGGAATATCCGCTGGCCGCCGGCGGCTCGATCACCGGGGCCGAGGCCTCGATCATGGAACGTCCCGAAAGCATCTTCACGCTGAACCAGGATCAGGCGCGGGGCGAATTGACGCTGGACGACTATCCCTTGCAGATCGTCCATGCGGCGGGATACGACCAGACCCGCGCGCCCGCCGGCCATTCCCTGCTGAAGATCGAGGGCGGCATGCCCTATGCGCTGAAGGAAGGGCCGGAACATTGGGACGCGATCAAGGATCAGGTCGCCGATCAGGTGCTGGACCGCTATCTGCGCTATACCCCCAATCTGAGCCGCGACAATGTGCTGGCCAAGGTGATCATGAGTCCCCTGGACATCGAGCGGATGAACCCCGCCATGTGGCGCGGCAGCGTGCATCATCTGGACAAGCGATGGGGCAATTTCGCGCCCTACCGGATGCCGATTGCGGGGCTTTACCAGACCGGGGCCTGCACCGCGCCGGGCGGGTCTGTGACCGGCCAGCCCGGCCGGAATGCCGCCATCGCCATTCTGGAAGATGACGGCAAGACCCTGGCAGACGTGACCGGGAAGGGGTAGCAGATGGACAGATCTTTCCAATCAGGCGCCCGCGTCGCGTCGTTTGCGCCCGTTTTGGGGCTGGCAGTGGTGCTGGTTGCGGCCAGCCCGGCCCTGACGCAACAGGCGGACGAGGATGTCGATCCGCTGCTGTTCAACCAGCTGTTTGAACGGGTCATGCAGAATCCCGCGCCGCCACCCCCGCCGGAACAGCCCTTGCCCTTCAGCCATGAATGGCATGTGACCGAAGTTGGTCTGGATTGCACGAATTGCCACACCAATCCCGACCCCGGCAACATGATGACCTTTCCGGCCACCGATACCTGCATGGATTGCCACACCGACATCGGCACCGACAAGCCATCCATCCAGCGGCTGACCCAATATCACGATGCCAATGAGGCTGTGCCCTGGGTGCGCGTCTATCAGGTCCTGCCCGGCGTGAACTGGAGCCATCGCACCCATGTCGATGCCGGGGTCGGTTGCGTGAACTGCCATGGCGCGGTGCCGGAACTGCCGCAGATGCAGCAGCTGACCACCGTGACCAGCATGGCCAGCTGCCAAAGCTGCCATCAGGCGCAGGATGCCCCGAACACCTGCACAACCTGCCACAGCTGGCCCGACGATCAGCTGATCCGGGCGGGCCGCTGACCCTGCGGCCCTGACCGTTGCTTTGCAGTTGCGGATCGGATGCCCGGCGGCAAATATGATCAGGGGCTGTCCGGTATCGGACGGCCCGGATCGCTGACACCGTCGGGGAGGGGCTGATGATCAGACGTGACTTTCTGGGCCGCGCCTCGGCCCTTGCGACCGGACTGGTCCTTGGGCAAGGGCTGCTGCCCGCTGCGGCGCGCGCCCAGTCATCGGATACGCCACCGCCCTTCGGGGCCGAGGCGCGGGGCGTGGTCGGCGAGACCGCCGATGGCAAGGTCATCGCGATGGATTCGCTGTTACAGATCTATGACCCGCTCGTCACGCCCGCCGATGTGGTCATCGCGGGGTCCTATTGCGGCGCGGCCAACCTGCCCCATGCGATCCGGCAGGGGGTGCGCGGCATGATCGCCCATGACGCGGGGATCGGCCTTGATGGCGCGGGCATTGGCGCGCTGCCGCTGGGCGATGAACGGGGCGTGCCGGTTGCCGCAGTGGAAAATCTTTCCGCCGAGGTGACGAATGGCCGTTCGATGGCCGGGCAGGGGGTCATCAGCCATGCCAATGCGCTGGCCGCGGCGCTTGGCATAACGCCCGGCATGAATGCCACCCAGGCGGGGTTGCTGATGCTGAAAGCGCCGATGCGCGCCCCGTCCGAGGTGGCGCTGCCGCTGGATCACAGCTTTCGCGTGATGATCGAGGTCGGGTCGGGCAAGGGCTATGCCTCATCGGCGGCGACGAATTTCCCCGAGGGCGACGAACATGCCCAGGACGTGCTGGCCTGGGGGGCGCATATGGGGACCATCGCGGCCAGGATCTTGCAGACCCGGCGTTTCAAGGGCTGTATCGGCAATGATTGCGGCAAGGCGCGCAACGATTCCGGCATTGGCAGCCTGCCTTTGCTGAACGATCTGGGGATCATGGCGGCATCGGTGGCCAGCATGTCAGCGCGGATTGGCGATGGTTACAGCAGTTGGAACGACGGTCGGATATCGGCGGCGAATGATCTTGCGCTTGCGGCCGGTGTGGCGCTTGAGATGCCGGCCTCGGATGCGGCGCGGCTGATGTTGCTGGCATAGGAAAGGGGACAGGGATCATGCAGACCGAGGATTTCGATTTCGACTATGAGGGCCAGCGCTGCGGCGCCTATGCGGCCTGGGATGACAGCCTTGCCGGGCCCCTGCCGGGGGTGCTGGTGATCCACGACCTGTGGGGGTTTGGCGAGCAACCGAAGGATCGGGCGCGGCGGCTGGCGGC
>NZ_VKDF01000025.1 GCF_007096355.1 Paracoccus sp. M683
ATGTCCACCCCATAGTCCCTGAGAAACTCCACCGTAGTCGCCATCGCGAAACTCCCGCCCAATCTCCATCAGGCGCGAAATCTCAGGTCACGTGAAAATGCGGAAGGTGGGGCACAGGCGACGCTTACAGACAGACGCGGTGGATGCGCGAATGCTCGCGCTATTCGCCGCCAAGTCGGTCGATCTGCGGCTATGGCCGCCACCCGCCCCAGAGACGGTCGAGCTGCGTGGCTTGCGGCGGCGGCGCGATGATCTGGCACAGATGATCCGCATCGAGCAAAACAGGTTGGAGCATCCGCAAATCAAGCATGTGGAACGCTCTCTGAAGCGTCATGTTCGCGCCATGAGCAACGAGATCAAGGAGCTCGATACTCAGATCGCCGCATTGGTCGCCGCAACGCCGGAGTTTCGGCAGAAGTCGGGCCTGCTGACGTCTGTGATCGGCGTGGGGCTAAAGACGGCAGCGGCCTGTCTGGCTTATCTTCCAGAGCTGGGGTCGCTGACCAAAGGAGAGGCTGCTTCGATTGTCGGTCTTGCGCCCCATGCTCAGGATTCAGGGACGCTGAAAGGACGCCGCCGCATTTCAGGAGGCAGGCGTGAGGTCAGGTCGAGCCTCTATATGGCGGCATTGACTGCCCTCCGCCTCGATCCGGCGATGCAAGCTTTCGCGCACCGCCTGAAAGAGCGTGGCAAGCCCGCGAAAGTGGTCATCACCGCAATCATGCGGAAGCTCGCCGTCATCCTGAACGCGGTGCTCAAGACTGGGGAGCCTGCGCGTCGAACTCATTCGGCATAGCGATTGCGGACCTTCGCTCGCCTGCGCACGAACAACCGCTGTGCGGACCGAAGCTGCCGTTCGCAGATGCAGCGAGAGCATGTACTTCGCTGGCGCGGGATTCACCAAAAGGGCGGGGAGCCGACCTTCGCCGCGGGTGCGAGCACCGCGCGTTTTCACGATCTGAGCGGACATTCAGCCTGACTTGCTCCGCCGGGTCTGGGTTGATTGATACTAAGGCCGGGAGCCAACTGTTCGCTGCGGGTGAGAATGCCCCTGAACGAGGAGCCGCTTGAGGTGCAGACCGAGGCGTGGCTAATGAAGCGTATCGCAGTCTGCCCCCGCGGCCATGCGGCGGAGGCGGCGGTCTTCGATCCCATCATCGCGGCAAGCGGCGAGCCGGCCTGCAGGGACCTCGCCCAAGCCACCCGCATCGCGCTTCCCATGGAAACCAATCTCGGCCTCGGTGCCGACCATCCGCTGGTCCACCGCAACATCGATCTCGCGGGGCATCCGCCGCTGCGGGACGGCGATCTCCTCGACCTTGTCGATGCGCGGCTCCAGGCGGCCACGCAGATGGCGCAATGCTTCGTTGAGGCTCCTCGTAACCGACTTCTGAAGCTTGCAGACGCTCTCGAGACGGCAGGCACGCTCGACGCGGGCGACATCGCCGAGATCTTCAATGGAGGGAAGGGCGGGATACCGTGCAACCCGCAGCCATCGCGATAATGGCCGCAAGTATCGTCCGGCATTCGCGACGTCCGGATCGGTCAGGCTCCCGCTGCGCGTCTTGGCGGCTGCCGCCAGCGTCGCATCAGTCTCCAACCCCGAGATCACAGCCAGCCATCACCGCTTAAGAGAGGTTTGTCCCATGAGCATCAGCATCGCCGCCGACGGCAGCCCGGGCCGCTTGGACGAGGAGCTCAAGCGCCCGCACCATCTCGTCGCCAACCTCAAGCGCATCTGATTGGCCCGTCACCCAAATCCGACCATTTCACATATAACTTGATATTTGAATATCGAACACTATCTATTGTCTTCAAGGTCGTCACGTTTGACACGGCCAGATACAGATAGCGGAGCCTCACATGACCCATGGCGCACACTCCGGCCTTTACGGCCCTTCCACCGCTCCGGATGGTTTCGAGCACGAACCTGACGCTACAGCCGGCTACTGGAGCCATCGGGCCAAAAACACCTTGCCGCCCCCCGACTTCATTGGCCCCTATGCCCGGCACCGCCCGCTCCCCACGCCGGGCGTGGAAGACCGGAGAGCCTGGATAATCGGTGGCGGAATTGGCGGGCTCGCCGCAGCATTTTACCTAATCCGGGACGGCCATATGCCGCCCGCCCATATCACCGTTCTTGAAGAGATGGATATCGAAGGCGGCTCAATGGACGGCGCCGGCAACCCCGAAGACGGCTACCTTATCCGGGGCGGCAGGGAGATGAACTGGAACTATGACACGCTGTGGGACATGTTCCAGGATGTCCCAGCCGTAGAGCTCCCTGAAGGCTATTCGGTATTGGATGAATACCGCCTGCTGAATGACAACGACCCCAATTATTCCAAGGCGCGTCTGATGCGCAATCAGGGTGAAATCGTTGATTTCACTGATATGGGGCTGACCCACTCCCAGCAATGGGAAATGATCCGTCTGATGCTTAAGAGAAAAGAAGACCTCGATGATATAACCATTGAGGAATACTTCTCCGAAGGTTTTCTGAGCAGCAATTTCTGGGCGCTGTTCCGCTCCATGTTCGCGTTCAAGAACTGTCACAGCCTTCTGGAAACCAAGCTGTACATGCACCGCTTCCTAGATTCCGTTGACGGTTTCGGGGATTTGTCAGCCCTCGTTTTTCCCAAGTACAATCAATATGATACCTTCATCAAACCGCTGGCGGGCATGCTGCGCGAAAAAGGCGTGCGCTTTCAGTTCGGCACGCGCGTGCAGGATCTGGAGCTGAGCGAGACCGGCGCCCAAAAGACCGTGACAGGCATTGTCTGCACTGTCGCAGGTCAGCCGCAACGACTGGAGGTTGGGGACACCGATCTTGTCTTTGCGCTGACAGGCTCGATGACGGAGAACACGGCCTATGGCGATCTGGATACTGTGCCCCAACTGACGGTCGGACGCCACGAGCCCGGCCAGGACAGCGGCTGGACGCTCTGGCGGAACCTGGCGGAAAAATCTGATGTGTTCGGCCATCCCGAAAAATTCTATGGCGACACCGACCAGTCGATCTGGGAGTCCGCCACCCTGACCTGCAAACCCTCGCCGCTTGTCGACAAGCTCAAGACGCTTTCGGTCAATGACCCGTATTCGGGACGCACAGTGACAGGCGGTATCATTACCTTCACGGACTCAAACTGGCTGCTGAACGTGACGTGCAACCGTCAGCCCCATTTTCCCGATCAACCTGAAGACACGCTTGTCTTGTGGGTCTATGGCCTCTTGATGGACCAGCCGGGCAATCATGTCGGCAAGGCCTTGCCGGAGTGCACAGGACGCGAGATTCTCAGCGAACTCTGCTATCATCTGGGGATTGAAGACCAGATCGATGATGTGGTCGCCAACACCAAGGTGCGTACCGCGCTGATGCCCTATATCACGGCGCAATTCATGAAACGCGCCGCCGGCGACCGGCCCCGGGTCGTGCCGGAAGGATGCACGAATCTGGGCCTGATCGGGCAATTCGTCGAAACCCGCAACGACATAATATTCACAATGGAGGCCTCTATCCGCACCGCCCGGATCGGCGTCTACAAATTGCTGAACATTCCCAAGCAGGCGCCCGACATCAGCCCAACCCAGTATGACATCCGCAATCTACTCAGGGGCGCGCGCGCCCTGAATAGCGGCAAGCCGTTCCTGGGCGAGAGGTTGCTGCACCGGTTGCTGGATCGGACGTATTATGCGCATATCCTGCCTCCCTTGCCTGAACCCGAGACCCAGCGTGATGAAGCCTTCGAGGCCGAAGTCGATACTCTGGCCGCCAAAGGCGGTGCCGCGCTGAAGGCCCTGGGGAGCTGGATCAGCAACGTCCGCAAAGGCTTCTCGAGCGAATGACCGCTGATCCCAGAGCCACAGCCAGAAGACTCTCGCCATGACAGATGCCCCCCGTCGACTGTCGCGACAGGAACAGCAACAGCGCACACGCGAGTGCCTTCTGGATGCGGCTGAAATGCTGTTCGCCGAAGGCGGGGTCAATGCGACCTCGCTTCGAAACGTATGCGAGCGGGCCGGGTTCTCCCAGGGGGCTTTCTATTCCAACTTCGCGAGCAAACAGGACCTTTTGCTTTCGGTTCTCGAACGTCATATCGAACGCGAAGCGGCCCTGCTGCAGTCTCTGGTGAAATCGGTGTCAAGCGATACGCTTGATCACGCTCTGGAAGGGTTTTCAGAGCACCTCACGGCCATCGCGGAGCAAACACAATGGTCCCTGTTGGCGATCGAACTGCAATTGCAGGCGCAGCGTGACGCCGATTTCGCCGCTCAGTGCGCTCACGCGCGCAACGCTAGCTATGACGCCCTAGCCTCGGTTCTGGAAACGCTGAAAACGCGCTTCGAGCTGAGCTATCAGCTTCCAACACGCCAGCTTGCGATCAGCCTTTACGCCCTGTGGTCCGGACTCGTGCTGTCTCGGGCCGGGGGTGAGACCATATCTCGCGCCGACTTACTTCTGACCCATTTCAGAGGATTGGTGGCCTCACCCAAATCTTTGAAGGGTTGAGACAGTATTGGTGCCGAGAGCTAGCCTTCCGCCTCCGCCGGGGTTCGCAAGCGCAGCGAATGGCGGCTTCGACGGGCAGCGCTGCAGCATCCTGAGCCGAGACTGAAGGTCGGCTCCGGGCCGTGAGAGACTTGGGCGATCGGTCAGTTCCGACCGCAACATTGCTTGTATTTGCGGCCCGACCCACAGGAGCATGGGTCGTTCCGCCCGGGCCGGGGACCGGCGTTGAACGGCATCTCGGAACGATTTGCGGGCTCCATGCGGGAAAGCTCGGGACGAGACTGATAGAGTATCGTCGCAACGCAGTTCGGGATCAGATTGGGTGCTTCAAGGTCGATTTCGTCGATCTCCTCATCCGTGAACTTGCTGTGGCCAGTGTATATTTCCTGAAGCGCCATCAAGAAGATCATCGTCGTCCGCGTCTCTTCGTCGGCCTGAGCGAGCAGTCGATCCCAAGCATCCGGTCTTAGCCCCATAGCGCGAGTGAAGCCATCGATCCAAGGCTCCCACATCACCTCATCACTGTTGGGGTCAACCTCGTAGATGGGTTCGATCCAAGGTGAGCGGGTCATCGCCTCCGCAACCGAGTTGTAGTGAGCCATGACCGCACCGACCGTGGCTTCGGCGGTTTTCTGATCGGGAAAATTTGCCTCACCTGTCTCTCCCCAGACATGGGACATCCATTCCGAGGGCGGGATCATATCCGGGCAGGCAAGAACACCGACTACATAGCCATCAAGTTCACTGAGCGTCATGGGCATGTTCTCGATGGGCAGCGCATGCAACAGCGCGCTGAGACGCTCGAGTTCCTGATCGGACTGGTCCATAAATACCTCCCGGTGTTGCTCGGAATTTTTTACTCTGCGCGACGCCAACCCGCAATCCGCGCGAAGCCTGCTTCAAGCTCGGACAGGAAGATTGCTGCAGGCACCCCGAATGTCCGCAGTGGTGAAGCCGCGACGTAGCATCAGATCGTCGCGCCAACGTCTGCAAAGGGCCGGGCGTGCCATGTCGCTCTGCCAGGATGGTCACACGGCCTGCCGCACCGCCGCATGACCGCATCGAGCCCAAACCAGCCGCCCCGGCTCAGAGTTTTTAGCATTCGCAGCATTCTTATCCGTGGCGACATAGAACAGATTGGGTCGAGCATCCGGTAACCTCGCCACAATGCTCCTGTCTTGCGAACCGGCCCTCCGCTATAGGAATTCTGCGCTGCGCCGCTCCCGCATCAAGTCCACATGGATCAAGAATGCCATCGAGAACGGGACGATGGCCGTTGCGGCGAGAAGGACCATCGTCGTTTCGGCGCCGACCTTGTCAATGAGCAATGCCCCAAGCGTCGGGGCGGCAGCGCCAGCCAACAGCATCGGGCGAGCCAAGCGTCCCATTAGAGCGCCATAGTGCTCCGGACCGTAGAGCGCGAGCGGAAGAGCACCGCGCGCGATGGACCAAAGGCCATTTCCGGCCCCGTATGCGACGAGAGCGGCGGCAGCTGGAAATCCCATCTGCAGCCCCAGGAAGCCGACGAAAACGAGCATGGTCGCTGCAAGCATGGTCCATATCGGGTGATGTCGGCCCCCTCCCATCATTTCGACGACGCGGGCACCGACTTGGGATGGCCCGATCAAAGTACCGACCGCGATCGCTGCAGCCGTGGTGTAGCCCCCGGCGGTCAGGATCGTCACCATGTGAATGGACCAGATGGTCGCAAGAAGAGTCAGCGTGACGCCTGCGACGACGATACAGAGGAACCTGATATCGGCGCGGCGAACGCCAACTTCCGATCGGCGCACTGGTTCATGCATCGTTGCTGAGTGCGTGGCGGAAGCATGCGGCAAGGCCCACCAGCAAAGGGGCAGCGTTCCGAAGATGTGGATGCCAGCATAGAGCAGACAGGTTGTGCGCCAGCCGATGCTTTCGACCAGCCAAGCCGAAAGCGGCCAGCACACGGTACTGGCAAAGCCGCCCCAGAGGGTCAGTTGCGTGATCGCGGATCGCGCATCACGTCCATAGGCGGCCCCCAGGACGGAGAAGGCGGCGTCGTAGAGCCCGGCAGCCATCCCGCAACCGAGGACGCTCCAAGCGAGCAGGTAGACCCATGGGGCGTGCGCCATGCTGAGAAGGAACAGACCAATGGCCATGAAGGCCATCCCGAGGCAGAGGGTCTTTCTGCCACCGCTCCGGCCGATCCAGCGGCCGATTTTCGGTGCCGTCAGACCTGACATGAGCAAGGCAACCGATACACCGGCGGAAATCAGGGCATGACCCCATTCGGTATCTTCTGCGATTGCACCGGCCAGCGGTGCCAGCAGGTAATAGCTGCTACCCCAAGCGAAGATCTGGACGATCCCGAGCGAAGACACGACTTTTGTGCGCGGCGGGATCATTGGCCGGGTGCGTCCTCATCTGCACAGCACTCGTCCACCAGGAAGCCCACCAACGCCTTCATCGCAGGATATTCGGCGTGGCAGTGCAGCGTGTTGCCGCTGCGCTCCTGTCGGATCAGACCGACATCGAGCAGCTTTTTTAGGTGATGCGACAGGGTCGATGCCGGAAGCCCAAGAGCGTCTTGCACCCGACCGACCGGAGCGCCGCTTTCACCGGCGCGCACCAGAGTCCGGTAGATGCGCAGACGCGTCGCGTTGCCGAGGGCGTCGAGTTGGCGGGAAGCTGTTTCGATGTTCATGGAAGTAGATGCGCGCCAAATCTCGCGGGCGTCAACATCTATTTCCAGCGACGTCGAATTAGATCGTCTTCAGGTTCACCCGTGCCGACAGTTCGGCATGGCTTTCCTTCCGTTCGGAATAGCGGTCGACCAGATGATCGCGGATGTCGCGCGTCAGCAGGGTGAATTTCACCAACTCCTCCATCACGTCGACGATCCGGTCGTAATAAGGCGAGGGTTTCATCCGCCCATCTTCCTCGAACTCATTCCACGCCTTGGCGACCGAGGATTGGTTCGGGATGGTCAGCAGGCGCATCCAGCGCCCGAGGATGCGCAGCTGATTGACCGTGTTGAAGCTCTGCGATCCGCCGGAGACCTGCATCACCGCCAGCGTCTTGCCCTGGGTCGGACGCACGGAACCGAGCGAGAGCGGAATCCAGTCGATCTGCGCCTTCATGATGCCGGTCATGGCCCCGTGACGTTCGGGGGATGACCAGACCATGCCTTCGCACCACTGCACCAGATCGCGTAGCTCGGCCACCTTGGGGTGGTCGGCCCCGACGCTGTCAGGCAGCGGCAGATCACGGGGATCGAAGAACCGCACCTCGGCCCCGAGGCGTTCGAGAATGCGCGCGGCCTCTTCGGCTGCAAGCCGCGAGAAGCTGCGCTCGCGCAGCGATCCGTAAAGCATCAGAATGCGCGGAGCATGGGTGCTGCGCGTCGCAGGGAACAGCGTGTCCGGGTCTGGCTGGCGCAGCAAGGTCTCATCAAGGTTCGGCGTTTCAGGCAATGCGTTGTCCCTCTTCGTTCAGGATCATGTCTCCGTCCTCCTTGAACAGCGGTCCGGGCGGCAGCCTGTCCAGAAGGTCGAGAACGGTTTCGGACGGGCGACACAGGCGCACCCCTTTGGGCGTGCAGACAATGGGCCGGTTCACCAGGATCGGGTGTTCGATCATCGCCTTCAGGAGCGTGTCATCAGAGACACCCGGTTCCAGAAGGCCGAGCGCCTCAGCGGGAGATTTCGTTTCTCGCAAGGCGCTACGCGGGGACAGCCCCGCCGCCGCGAACAACGCTAGCAGCTGCGGGCGTGTCCAGCCTTCCTTCAGGTATTCGATGACGACCGGCTCTTCGCCGGTCGCTCGAAGAAAGGCCAGAACATTGCGGGAGGTCCCGCAATCCGGATTGTGGTGGATGACGATGCTCATGCCGCAGGCTCGGGAAAGCGTGCGCGGGTGCGATTGGCAAAAGCCACGAGCGACAGCATCACCGGCACCTCGACCAGCACCCCCACCACCGTGGCCAGCGCCGCGCCGGAGTTCAGGCCAAAGAGCGAGATTGCTACCGCAACCGCCAGTTCGAAGAAGTTCGATGTTCCGATCAGGGCGCAGGGCGCGGCGATCTGGTGCGGCACCTTGAGGGCGAAGGCTGCGCAATAGGCCAGGACGAAGATGCCGTAGCTCTGGATGATGATCGGCACCGCAATCAGCAGAATCACCGTCGGCTTGGCGAGGATCGTTTCTCCCTGAAGGCCGAAGAGGATTGCGACGGTAGCAATCAGCCCGACCATGGACCACGGCTTTACCTGCGCCGAAAACGCGTCGATGGCCGCCTTGGAGCCCAGCTTGCGGCGTGTGATCAGACCGGCTCCAAGCGGCAGGACAACATAGAGCACCGTGGCCAGCAAAAGCGTTTCCCACGGCACAGAGAGGTCCGTCACGCCCAGAAGGAAGGCCACAATCGGCGCGAAGGCCACCACCATGACCAGATCATTCACCGAGACCTGCACCAGCGTGTAGGTGGCGTCTCCCTTGGTCAGCTGCGACCAGACGAAAACCATCGCCGTGCAGGGTGCGGCCCCGAGCAGGATCAGCCCCGCCGTATACTGGGCGGCATCTTCGGGAGAAATCAGCGGCGCGAAGACATGGTCAAAGAACAACACGGCCAGAAACGCCATGGTGAAAGGCTTGATCAGCCAGTTGACGGCCAGCGTAACCAAAAGCCCCTTGGGTTGGCGCGCGACACCGGCGACCGCGCCGAAGTCCACGCCCACCATCATTGGGTAAACCATGGCCCAGATCAGCACGGCCACGACAAGGTTCACGCTCGCGACCTCGGTCGCGGCAATGGCCTGCACAAGCCAGGGTGCGCCCTGACCAATCAGGACACCGGCAATCATCGCGAGACCGACCCAGACGGTCAGGTAGCGTTCGAAAATACTCATGCAGTCACCTCGTTCGTCTGATCGGTCAGGCGACCCGAGGTCAGGGCCGCCAGGACGACCATGACCGCCGCCGTGCCCATGACGAGGGTCAACCCGCCGATCTGGTAGGTCAGGCCGGACAGGAGCGTGCCGATCAGACGACCGCCCGCATTGGCCATGTAGTAAAAGCCTACATCCATCGTGACCCGTTCAGATTTCGAGAAGGCGAGGATCAGGTAGGAGTGGAGCGAGGAATTCACGGCAAACAGCGCGCCGAAAGCCAGCAGACCCAGGACCAGCGTCACCGTCAGCCAGGTCTGCGGCGCAGGCGAAAACGCAACGGCCACCGCCAACGCGGCTGGCACGACGAAGAGCGCAAGAGCCCAGCTCCGAGCCGCACGGATCAGCTCGCCCTCCGGGCGGCTCGCCGCGCGCAGGATCTTCGGTGCGCTGGCCTGCACCATCCCATAGAGGATGACCCAGACCGCCATGAAGGTGCCGATCATGAAGAAGGCAGCGCGGTTGCCATCCTCGGTGCCGTCCGAGAGCACCGCATAGAAGTAGATCGGGATGCCCACGACGAACCAGACGTCGCGCGCCCCGAACAGGAACACCCGCGCCGCCGACAGCCAGTTGACGTTGGCCGATTTCGAGAAGACCTCGGAAAACTTGGTGCCCTTCCTGCCCTTGGGCAGGCCCGAAGGCATGAACAGCACGACCGCGACGAGGATCACCCCGAGGACGATGGCCATGCCCAGCACGGCCCAGTCGAAGCCAAGCACCGCCAGCAGCGCCGCGCCAAGCAGGAAGCCCAGCCCCTTCACTGCGTTCTTCGAGCCGGTCAGTACCGCGACCCAGCGAAACAGTCCGCCATCGCCCGAAGGAGCCAGCAGTTTCACCGCCGATTTCGAGGACATCTTGGCGAGGTCCTTCGCCACGCCTGAAAGACCCTGGACGCACATGACGAAGGCGACCGAAGCCGCGATGCTCCAGCCCGGATCGAGCTGCGCAAGCGCAAGCAGCGCGACCACCTGCAACCCGAGTCCAGCATAGAGCGTCGAGGTCAGCCCGAACCGCAGAGCGATCCAGCCTGCCGCGAGGTTGGTGATCATCCCTGCGACTTCGTAAAGAATGAACAGGTAGGCCAGCTGCACCGGGCTGAAGCCTAGCGTGTGGAAATGCAGCAGCACCAGCATCCTGAGCGCGCCATCGGTCAGCATGAAGGCCCAATAGGCGGCCGTGACGGCGATATAGGCAGACAGCCCTTCGGGACGGGCCGGGGCGGGATGGCTCACAGTGAGTCCCCGACCATCAGCGCGACGTCGACCAGCCGGTTGGCATAGCCCCATTCGTTGTCGTACCAGGCGTAGATCTTCAGCTGCGTGCCATTGATCACCACCGTCGATGGCGCGTCTATAATCGAGGAGCGCGGATCATTGGTGTAATCGGTCGAGACAAGCGGACGCGTCTCGTAGCCGAGGATGCCTTTCAGCGGGCCATTGGCCGCAGCCTCGAAGGCGGCGTTGACCTCTTCCGCCGTGACAGCACGCTCCAGCTCGAAGACGCAGTCGGTCAGCGAGGCATTGAGCAGCGGCACGCGCACCGCATGGCCGTTCAGACGACCCTTCAATTCCGGATAGATCAAGGTGATCGCGGTGGCCGAGCCGGTCGTCGTCGGGATCAGCGAATTCAGCGCAGACCGCGCCCGACGCAGGTCCTTTGCCGGGCGGTCGACGATGGTCTGGGTGTTGGTCACGTCATGGATCGTGGTGATCGAGCCATGCTTGATGCCGAAAGTCTCGTGAACCACCTTCACCACCGGCGCGAGGCAGTTGGTCGTGCAGGAAGCCGCGGTGACGATCCGGTGCTCGGCAGGATCATATGTCTCGTTGTTGACGCCGTAGACGATGTTGGCCGCATTGCCGTCCTTCACCGGGGCGGAGACCACGACCTTCTTCACGCCCGCCTCGAAATAGGGGGCGATCTTGGCCTCGGTCTTGAAGACGCCGGTGCAGTCGATCACCACATCGACACCGTCCAGCGGCAGATCGGCAATCGCGCGTGCGCCGATGAACGGCAGGCGTGTGCCATTGATCGTGACGCTTTCGGCGTCATGCGAGAACGCGGCATCCCAGCGTCCGTGGACCGTATCGAACTCCAGAAGATGCGCGTGTATCTCCGGATCACCCACAGCGTCGTTGATCCAGGCGATCTTGGCGCCGCTATCGAGGAGAGGCTTGAGGGCGAGCTTGCCCATGCGACCGAGGCCATTCAGTGCGTAGGTGGTCATGCCAGTGTCTCGGGGCTGGCGCGGCCGATGTCGTCCACGGCTTTTTGCAATGCAATGCGGTCCAGGGTCTCGATCGGTAGGGCGACAAAGGCTTCGATCCGGTGCTTGAGCGCCCCGTAAGCCTGTTGGAAGGCCAGCGCTTTTTCAGCATTGGTTCCTTCGACTTTGACCGGGTCCGGCATACCCCAATGGCCACTTACTGGCTGCCCCTCCCAAGCGGGGCATTCCTCGTTTGCCGCCTGATCGCAAACCGTGAAGACGAAGTCGAACTGCGGCGCATCGGGGCGAGCAAACTCGGACACGTCCTTCGAGCGCAGTACGGAAACGTCATGCCCCTTGTCCTGCAAGACCTGCACCGCGAAGGGATTGAGTTGGGTCCCCGGTCGAGTTCCTGCGGAATACGCAATGAACCTGTCGCCAGCGGCACTGCGCAGGAGTGACTCGGCGAAGATGGACCGCGCGGAGTTGCCCACGCAGATGAAGAGGACGTTGTATTTGCGGCCAGACATGGGGGTGGTTCCTGTGCTGAAAGGCATGCAGATATCGGGACGGCCACGGCAGCAATCGCTGAACAGGTATCCGAACAGCCGTTGCACCGTGGTCATGTTGATCGCGTAGAGAAGCGACGTGCCTGCCCGTTGTTGTTCCACCAGCTGGTCCCGCGTCAGTGCGGACAGATAGGTGGACATCGTGCTCGCCTTGACGCCAAGCGTGGAGGCGATCTCCCCGGCCGGAACACGGTCAGGGTATCGGCGCATCAGCAGCCGGAAGATCGCCAACCGCTGCGGATGGCCGAGGGTGGACAGTTGGTCGGGAATCTCTTTTTCCATATTTCATGTATTATTGAATTATTGATTGCCTGCCAAGTGAAGGTTTTGTAACGGCCTGCTTCCGTCGAGGCAGCTCTCTGTTTGTCGCCTCTACTTCAGGCTATGCGCATTGTGCCGTGCCCCTCGATGACCAAAGGTGATAACGGCAGGCGGTATTTCGAGATCGGAACGGTTGTGGCGAAGGAAATTGAACGCAAGTTTCTGCTCAGCACGGATACTTGGCGCGAGCTCGCCACGCATAAGGTTGAGATCCGTGACGGCCTCTTGGCATTCCGTGATGGACGGAAGATCCGGGTGCGCTTCTGCGACGACAAGGCAACTCTCAGCGTCAAAGGGCCCAAGAAGGGTCTGACCCGCGACGAATTCGAATACGAAATTCCTGCCAGAGATGGCCTTGCCCTCTTGGAAGACCATTGCGACGGGACAATTCTGAAGAAGACTCGGTACTTCATCCCCCATGGTGGGTATGTCTGGACAGTCGACGAGTTTCAGGGCGTTCACACAGGCCTCGTGCTGGCCGAGATTGAACTGCCGAGCGAGGATGCTGAATTCGAGAAGCCGACATGGTTGGGGCGCGAAGTGTCGGGAAAGAGCCAGTATAGGCAGTCGTCGCTGTTCAAGAAACACCGGCAGGCGACCAAGTAACCGCATTCACGCGAAAATCGGCGGGAAGCCGCAAGGTCTCTCGGATGCAGCCTAGGGTCAGGATGCATTGATTTCTGTTGCGCTGCGTGATTCACGCCTCCGAAAACGGAGCGGTGACATGAGCGATCTCTTCTGGCTGACCGACGCGCAGATGGCGCGCCTGGCTCCCTTCTTTCCCAAGTCGCACGGGAAGCCCCGGGTTGATGACAGACGGGTGCTGAGCGGGATTATTTTCATCAATCGCAATGGCTTGCGTTGGCGCGATGCGCCCGCCGCGTATGGCCCACATAAGACGCTCTACAGCCGGTAAAAGCGTTGGAGCGAAAAGGGCATCTTCGCGCGGATGATGGCCGGGCTGGCGGCGGAACACGGCGAGAAAACGACCGTGATGATCGACGCAACATACCTCAAGGCCCATCGAACGGCGACCAGCATGGCCGCCAAAAAGGGGGGCGTGGTCGCCTGATCGGTCGAACCAAAGGCGGTATGAACACCAAGCTGCACGCCATCTGCGACAGTCAGGGGCGACCGATCGACCTGTTCGTCACCGCTGGACAGGTCAGCGATTATATCGGCGCTCGGGCCCTGCTGAGTGGCCTGCCAAACGTCAAATGGGTACTCGGAGATCGTGGCTATGACGCTGACTGGTTCAGAGAAGCGTTGCAGGACAAGGGGATACGTGCCTGCATCCCAGGCCGGAAGAAACGCAAGACGGCGATCAAATACGATAAGCGGAGATACAAGCGGCGTAACCGCATCGAGATCATGTTCGGCAGGCTCAAGGACTGGAGGCGCGTCGCGACCCGCTATGACCGATGTCCCAAGGTCTTCCTCTCAGCCATCACCCTCGCGGCTCTCGTCATCTATTGGTTATGAATCCTGACCCTAAATTCATTTTCCATTAACGCTTAGACATCAGCTGCAGTGTCGGACCAACAGGAAACATATCCTCGCCGTAGTGGTGCAGCTTGACGTGATGGCGGCGGCAAAGCCACCTGACGTTCAAGGGTTCATCGTACCGGTCGTGATGAGCATCAACCTTCGCAGTGCCGCATACCTCGCAGACTTGCTTTTCTAGTTCGCCCGAAGAAAGCGCTCGCTGAACCGCAAGATGAGCCAGATACTTCGGCAGGTTGGTGCGGCGCCAGTTCGTCTGGCGGGTCTCGCTTTTCAGCGACGGCGGCCGTGGAGGCTTTGGGTCATCTGTCATCACGCCGCCGCCTGCCGGCCCAAGGTGCGATACACGGTCGGCCGCGAGATCGAGAACACCTCTGCCAGGTCGCTGATGGAATACTCGCCAGTGTCATACATGCGCCGCAGCTCCTTGTGCTGGCGCTCTGATAGCTTCGGCTTCTTGCCGCGCAGCTTGCCCTTGGCGCGAGCCACGGCCATGCCCTCGCGGGTCCGCATGCGGATCAGGTCCGCCTCGAATTCGGCAAAGGTCGCCAAGATGTTGAAGAACAGCTTGCCCATCGGGTCGGTCGGATCATGGATTGAGGTGCCAAGCTGAAGCTTGATGCCGCGTGCGGCCAGCTTGTCGGCAATGTCGCGGGCGTCAGGAACGGACCGTGCCAGGCGATCAAGCTTCGGCACGACCAAGGTGTCACCCTCTCGTAAGGCTGCAAGCGCCTGATCGAGACCAGGGCGGGCACGGTTCGTGCCGGTAAAGCCGTGGTCGGTGTAGATGCGATCGGAGGCAACCCCGAAGCTGGCAAGGATACCCTTCTGCGTAGCGAGATCCTGTTTGTCGGTGGAACAACGGGCGTAGCCGATCAAAATCTGTGTCATGTCCTGATCTGTAACAGTAGCCGCCCCTTCATTGCAAAAAATATCGGACCATTCATCTGAGATTTCGTCCTGCCAGCATTTGCTGGCCTTCAACGGACCTGTTCTGGGGCAAGCTGGCCGTCCTCTCAACGATCCCCTTACGGACGGTCGTCCATCACGATTTCCTGAAAGATCGCCATGCCAAGACGCAGCATTCTGACCGACCGCCAACGGGCGGCATTGTTCGATCTGCCGACCGATGAAGCGTCGATGCTGCGCCACTACACGCTGGCAGACGACGATCTGGAGCTCATCCATGCCCGTCGCCGTTCCCACAATCGCTTCGGTTTTGCGTTGCAACTATGCGCGCTGCGATATCCCGGGCGGTTGCTGGCGCCGGGCGAGGTCATTCCGTTAGCAGTCACACGCTTTCTGGCAGCGCAGCTTGGGATAAGGCCCGACGAATTGGCCGGCTACGCCGCCCGCGAGGAGACCCGGCATGAGCACCTGGCCGCCTTGCGCGCCATCTACGGTTACAAGATGTTCACCGGGCGGGGTGCCCGGGACCTGAAGGCCTGGCTTGAAGGCGCGGCCGAAACTGCCCGGTCGAACGAGGATCTGGCACGGCGCTTCGTCGAGCAGTGCCGGGCGGCTCAGACCATCCTGCCCGGAATCACGGTCATCGAGCGGCTTTGCGCGGATGCGCTTGTCGCGGCTGAACGGCGGGTCGATGCCAGGGTCGCCGGTCAGTTGGACGATGACATGCGAACGCGGCTCGATGCCCTTCTGACCGAAGATGCGGGTGGCTCGGTCACGCGCTTCGTCTGGTTGCGTCAGTTTGAGATCGGGCGGAACTCGGCTGATATGAACCGCCTGCTCGATCGGCTCGAGTTCCTGCAGGCTTTGGCGCTGGACCGGGGCATTCTGGCGAATGTACAGCCACACCGCGTTGCCCGCCTTCGCCGGCAGGGAGAGCGATACTTCGCGGGCGATCTGCGGGATATCTCGGGTGACCGCCGTCTCGCCATCCTTGCGGTTTGTGCTCTGGAATGGCGCGGCGCCATTGCTGACGCCGTGGTCGAGACCCATGACCGGATCGTCGGCAAGACCTGGCGCGAGGCGAAATCGCGATGTGACGCCCGGATGGACGATGCCAAATTGGCGCTGAAGGACACCCTGCAGTCCTTCAAGACATTGGGAGCGGCACTCCTGGAAGCGCATGAGGATCGGGCCTCCCTCGAAGAGGCCGTCGGCAATGCCGGTGGCTGGATATCCCTCAAAGGGCTTGTCGCCACGGCCGAGCAACTGACCGACACGTTTGCCGCCGATCCGCTGGTGCATGTCGTTCACGGATATCATCGCTTCCGGCGTTACGCACCGCGCATGCTGCGGGCATTAGACATTTGCGCCGCGCCCGTGACAGAACCGCTGCTGGCGGCGAGCGCGATCATCGCGGGCACGAAGATGGCGGCGGTCCTGCCACTGACATTCCTTCGCCGGGGCTCAAAATGGTTGCGGCATCTGGATGCGGAGGCTGATGAGGCAAGCAGACACTGGGAGGTTGCGGTCCTGTTCCATCTGCGCGAGGCCTTCCGATCCGGTGACATCTGGCTGGCGCATTCGCGCAGGTATGGCGATCTGAAGGAAGCGCTGGTCCCGGTAGAGATTGCCCGCGTCACCCCGAGGCTGGCCATGCCGTTCGAGCCGGAAACCTGGCTGGCCGACCGCAAAGCCAGAATGGCTGACGCCGCGCATCGCCTGGCGCGTTCGGCAAAGGCCGGGGCAATCCCCGGTGGCTCTATCGAGGACGGCACCTTGAAAATCGACCGGCTGACCGCCGCGGTTCCCGAGGAAGCCGATGCGCTGGTTCTCGATCTCTATCGCCGCCTGCCGGAAGTCAGGGTCACCGATCTTCTGTTGGAGGTGGACGATGAGATTGGCTTCACCGAGGCCTTTACCCATCTGCGCACCGGCGTGCCCTGCAAGGACAGGATCGGCCTGCTGAACGTGTTGCTTTCCGAGGGGCTGAATCTCGGCCTCAGCAAGATGGCCGGGGCCACGAACACGCACGACTTTTTCCAACTCTCACGCCTGTCGCGATGGCACGTCGAAAGCGAAGCAATGGCGCGCGCCCTGGCCACGGTGATCGAAGGGCAGTCGAGGTTGCCGATGGCGCGGTTCTGGGGCGGCGGGCAGAGCGCTTCGAGCGACGGCCAGTTCTTCCCGACAACGCGTCAGGGCGAGGCGATGAACCTGATCAACGCCAAGTACGGCCATGAACCCGGGCTGAAGGCCTATACCCACGTCTCCGACCAGTTCGGACCCTTCGCCACACAGACCATCCCGGCCACCGTGAACGAAGCGCCCTACATCCTCGATGGCTTGCTTCTGACCGACGCCGGTCAGAAAATCCGCGAGCAGTATGCCGATACCGGCGGCTTCACCGACCACGTCTTCGCGGTGACCGCGCTGCTGGGGTTCCAGTTCATTCCCCGCATCCGCGACCTGCCATCAAAGCGCCTCTACCTCTTCGATCCGGCCTCCTGCCCGAAAGAGCTGAAGGGGCTGATCGGGGGCAAGATCAAGGAACGTCTCATTGTGGCAAACTGGCCGGATATACTGCGCAGCGTGGCGACCATGGCGTCAGGGGCCATGCCGCCCAGCCAGCTGCTGCGGAAGTTCGCATCCTATCCCAGACAGCACGAGCTGGCGGTGACCTTGCGGGAAATAGGACGGGTCGAACGGACGCTCTTCATCATCGACTGGTTACTCGATGCCGACATGCAACGCCGCGCCCAGATCGGCCTCAACAAGGGTGAGGCTCACCACGCCTTGAAGAACGCACTCCGCATCGGCCGCCAAGGTGAAATCCGTGATCGCACCTCCGAAGGCCAGCACTTCCGCATGGCCGGGCTGAACCTCCTCGCCGCGATCGTCATCTACTGGAACACCAAACATCTCGGCCAGGCCGTCGCTGGCCGCCGACGCGAAGGCCTGAGATGCTCACCAAACCTTCTGGCGCACACCTCGCCACTCGGTTGGGCCCATATCCTCCTCACTGGCGAATACAGGTGGCCGAAAAGGGCTTAGCGTAGGATTCTGCCCCCTCCGGCATCAGACCCCATGTAAGTCGTCAAAAGCCGCGAGACGTCGGAGCGGAAGAGGGCAAGGAGACCTTTGGCGAAACGGTCGTGAGACAGGATCAGGAAAACCAGTTGTGCAACACGTGCCATCGAGCACGCGGCTTTGATTTGGACCTGATCTG
>NZ_VKDF01000026.1 GCF_007096355.1 Paracoccus sp. M683
CGCTTGGCCGAGACGGCGCGCCTTCATGTCGAAGGTCTGTCGGTCGCCCTCGGTCCCGCAGTCCTGCGCCAAGACGTCTGGGAGGTTTATGACATCCTAGACCGTGCGCAGACCGCGTTTGACGGGCAACGACTGCGCCTGACCATCGTCGCGGACGAAAGAGGCCGGGTGCTGGCCGCCACCGACCCGCGTCGCGCGCCGGTGGGCGCCGAGGTCGCCGGCTTTGGCGCCGCGGCCGTGGCACCGCACCAGGTGCGGATGACGGGTGATCCAATCCTGAACGTGTCGGCACAGCTGGCGGTTCAGGGGAGGACGGTCGGCCACATCGTGACCGAACTCGACGTCACCGATCTTCTGGCCGAGCGGCGGCAAGCGGCCATCTGGCTGTTGGTTGGCAATGCTCTGGCGACCGCGCTTCTGACCTTTGCCGGGTGGCTGGCGGTAACGCGCATCCTGCGGCCGGTCGGAACGCTGGTACGCGCGATGGACGATTCCCGCGGCACACCGCGACCTGTCGGCGAGGCAGAAATACCGCGCAGCGATCCCGGCCTGTCGCGCCTGATCGATACCTATAACCGGATGACAACGGCTGTCGAGGAACGCGCCGAGGCCGAGCGGCGCCTGTCCGAGCGCGAGCGCTTCGTCAGCCTTGGGCGGTTGTCGTCATCGCTGGCGCATGAAATCAATAACCCCCTGGGGGGTCTGCTGAATGCCGCCGACACCATCCGCACCTATTCGGATCGCCCCGAAGTCGTCCGCCAATCCGCCGAATTGATGCAGCGCGGGCTGCAGCACCTCCGCGACGTGACCCGCGCCATTCTGGACCAGAACCGCCTTGATCGCGCCGGTCAGCCATTGCGACCGGAGGATTTCGAGGACCTCCGTCTGCTGTTCGAAGCCGAGGCACATCGGCGCGCGCAGATGCTGGACTGGCGGATCGAGGCGGCGGAAAAGGTGCTGGCGCAACAGCCGGCCGCGCCACTCTTACACTCAACGAAACTTTTCACAATTTGAACCGCCCCGGCTTGCCCGGAGGGACGCTAACTTTCGTTCAGCGCGGAAAGCTGAAATTGGGCTCAAAGCGGCCATTTGGGTACATGGCTTGACTGTATCTCAATTGAGATACATTCTGCCTCTGAAACAGGAGGACACCCCATGCCCGCCCAAACCTCGATGCTCCATGTCCGCGTAGACGACCAGCTCAAGGCACAAGCAACCGACGCCCTGTCCGGCGTCGGCCTGACGCTCTCAGACGCCGTGCGCATCCTGCTGACCCGGGTCGCTGCCGAGGGAGGCCTGCCCGCCGGCCTGACCACGGACCCAGCTGCCTATGACACTTGGTTCCGCGCCAAGGTTCAGGAAGCCTTGGCCGATCCCCGCCCGGCCACACCGCATGACCAAGTGATGCAGGAGGCGCGAGCCCTGATCGACGGGAAGCGCCGTGCCTGAACTCGAATGGAAGGCCCCGGCGGTGGCGGATCTGATGGCGATTGTCGATTACATCTCGGACGACAACCCAGATGCGGCCCTTGCCCTGATGGAGGAGATTCAGGGCAAGGTGGCACAGCTTCCAGCGCATCCAAAACGCTGCCGCCCCGGCAGAGTAAAGGGGACACGAGAGCTGGTGGTCCGGCCCAACTACATCGTTGTCTACGCCGAAACAGCAGCGGCGGTGACGGTGCTGCGAGTGCTTCACGCCGCGCAGATGTGGCCATGAAGGCGCTCCCGTGATAGGCCACCCCCACCAGCCCGGCCTCCGATATTCGGAGGTCTCCGGTCCGAGCTGGCTCCGCGCCCCATTCCGACCGGCCTCCATATGGGGTTCATCCCAACAAAGGTACGTAACCCACCACAGGGTTCATCCCGGCTCTGTTTCTGGGCCTGGTGGGATGAACCGCACCCGTTCGAACCGAGAATTTGAGGCTGCACCAAGGCGTGTGTGATCTGCCAAGGCCAGTGAGTTGATTTAGAGGGCCGCCTTTGCCTTATAAACCGTGCCTCGCGATATTTTCATGTCCCGCGCAATTGTGGTTGGTGCCGCCCCCTCTTTCAGTCTTCTCTGGATCTCGTCCATATCGATCTTTGGCTTGCGCCCACGGTAGACGCCCCGGACCTTCGCGGCGGCGATGCCGTCGGCCTGGCGCTCACGCCTGAGATTGGTTTCGAACTCGGCAAAGACCCCGAGCATGTCGAAGAACGCCTTGCCGGTCGCGGTCGAAGTGTCGACGGGCTGCTCCGTCGCCGCCAGATGGGCGCCTTTCTCCTTCAGCCTCGTGACAATGGCCTGCAAATCGCTGAGGCTGCGCGCCAGCCGGTCGATGCGCGTGACCACAAGCGTTTCGCCCGACTGGATGAATGTCAGGATGGCCTTCAGCTCATCACGCCCATCAAGGCTGGTTCCGCTCTTCTGCTCGGTCCTGACCACGCTGCAACCAGCCGCCTTCAGGGCGATCACCTGTGCGTCGAGGTTCTGATCTATGGTCGAGGTTCGCGCATAGCCGATCATGTAGCGGGAAGTGTTCATTTTGGGTACACCCTCGACATGATTTGTTCATTATCTCAGAACGAACCCAAAATAAACAGTAATCCGCCCGCAATCATTGTTCACACAAGTTGTCAGGCTGGGGTATACCCATAGTGACACTCGTGCAGCCTGACGTTCATAGTCGATCCGGGTCGCCAGATCGATGTCGTAGCGACCATAGGGTATGATGTGGGCGTAGATCAGCGGGGTCAGACCGCGATAATCCTCGAGCGACAGGCGGTTCTGCCAATTCCGGTCGGACAGGACCGACTGGACCGTGCGCGTGTTCACATAGACCATCGACGCCTGAACCAGTTGCAGCGCCAGGGCGGAGATTTCCTGATCGGCGATCCGGTTGGATGCAATCTCGCCGCCCTTGCCGAAGAACACAAACCCAATTCACCCTTGAAAACTGTTCCGTTAGCGTATTTTAAGAGCCGGGGTACGGGTAAAAGGATGCGTACATTGGTGATTTCGACGACCGATAGAGGGGGGGAAGCGGGCTTCAGTTGGGGAAATAGACGCTGGCTGGAGCGGTGGCTTGACTCCAGTTTTGATGGGATTCTGGGATGATTTCGATTTATGTGAACTATTTCGCGTCCGCGAAACTTCTGGAATCCAACATCATCAAACCGATTCAGGTCGGAGCGGCCAATTCGAAGCAGGATCTCGGAATCCTGAGGGACGACAGCGGTGAGAACATATCTGTTCGGAACCCCGCCTACTGCGAAATGACCGGCATTTACTGGGCTTGGAAGAACGACAGCCAATCCGATGTATTGGGCTTCCTTCACTACCGGCGATATTTTGATTTTCGTCCGGATCAACGGCGGAAGCTGAATCCTCATGGCATGATCGACCATCCCACGATGGATCGGAAGCTCATCAGTGAATATGGCCTAAGCGATGATGTCATCGAGCAGGTGATGGCCGGATTGGACATGGCAATTCCGGAGCCTTTCGATGTCCGAAGCACTGGCCCCAGAACGGTTCGTCAACACTATGAGACGGCAATCCACCATCACATTGAAGATCTGGAATTGGCCGGACGGATCGTGGATGAAATTTCGCCGCAGTATGCCCCCTATTTCGAAGCAGCGATGTCGGGCCACATCCTTTATCCGAACAACATGTTCCTGTTTCGTCGTCCGATCTTCGAAGAGTTCTGCACATGGATTTTCCCGATCCTCGAGCGCCTGGATGCGGAGATCGACACTGGTTCCTACAACTGGCAGGAAGCGCGGGCGGTGGGTTACATAGCCGAGCGCCTGTTCACCGCTTTCATCCTCGGACAAAAGGGGATGAATCCCGCGCTGAAGGTTAAGGAGCTGCGCCGCGTGTTTGTTGCATCGACCGTGCCCGATCCCTCTGAGCCGCCGATGCCAGAGACTGATCTGCCCATTATCACCGTCGTTGCCTCTAGCGATGCGGCCTATGTTCCGCATTTGGGAACGCTTATCAGCTCCACGTTCAAATCGACGACTCCGGACGTGTTTATAGACTTCATCGTTCTAGATGGCGGGATCACACCGGGGCAACGAAGGCTCTTGAACAGGATGGCCGCGCTACGGGAGCAGGCATCGCTGTCCTTTATCGATATGCGTTTTCAGCATCTAAACATTCCCGTGCACAGTTACTTTGCGCGAGCGACGTTTTTTCGCCTGAGCCTGCCGGAACTTTTGGAAAGCAGGGACAGGATCATCTTTCTGGACACCGATATGGTGGTAGTCGATGACTTGAACGAGCTGAACAAGATCGAGCTGGATGGGGCGCTGATAGCAGCAGCGCCAGATCTGGTTATGCGGGCCTTCGCTCGGATGATGGTTCCGTCCATCGACACCACTGGTTCGCTCCCTGCGGAGAAATACGTTTCGGAGTACCTGGGGCTTAAAAAGAACGGCACATCGGCCTTCGAGAGTTATTTTCAGGCCGGCACCTTGGTGATGGATCTGGACGGGTTGCGCAGATCGGGGTTGTTGCGGGAGGCCGTCGAAGATCTGGCAGCGAGGGTCTACTGGTTTCTAGATCAGGACATCCTGAACAAGTACCTGTTTGGGAAAGTGAAGTTTATCGACAACCGGTGGAATGCCCTATGGATGGACGATGTCCATGCCGAGTCGTTGAAACCCGAGGATAACCTGCCCTATCGTGCCTCTCTGGACAATCCTGCGGTCATTCACTTTGCCGGAGCCGGAAAACCTTGGTTGAATGCCGCTAATCCGCTGTCGCATTACTATTGGGAATTCCTGCGGGAAACCCCCTGGTACGAGACCCTCCTGTTTAGTTTTCTGGATAATCGATACGCGCGCCCGAGCACCGTGCCGGTCCCCCAGCCCTTCGTGCGGCAAGCCCTGCGAAGGGTTGGCACATCGGTTTGGCATACGTTGCCTCCCCGATTGAAAGCGACGATCTGGCCCTTCGCGCTTCGCGTTAAACGGGCCATCGGGTAGTGGCCTTGGCAATCAGTGGATCGCATATGCTTGCAGAGACTGATGCACGCGGCCGTATTCTCGGCATTGGGGCTGGTTTTACCTGCGCCGTGATCGGTAGGGAACTGGCCGAGGCCGGCTACCACGTGGATATCGTGGAGTCGCGCCCTTATGTTGCGGGCAACTGCTACACGGAAGTTGACGAACGGACCGGGATCACGTTGCACAAACATGGTCCGCACATCTTTCATACCGACAATGAGGAGGTCTGGGGCTATGTGAACCGATTCGCCGCGTTCCGCCCCTACCAGACCCAGGTGAAGGCGACGACGGGCGGACGGGTGTTCAGCCTACCGATCAACCTGCTCACCATCAACCAGTTCTTCAACACTACATTCAGTCCGGCCGAGGCCGAGGCGTTCATCGCGGAGCGCTCTAACCGGTCCATCGACGAGGTGCGCAGCTTCGAAGATCAGGCGCTGCGGTTCCTCGGCCCCGAACTCTACGAGGCCTTTTTCAAGGGTTATCCAATCAAACAATGGGGGATGCACCCCAGCGAGTTACCGGCTTCGGTGCTGAAGCGTTTGCCGGTGCGTTTCAACTATAACGACAACTACTTCAATCATCGCCACCAGGGCATTCCAGCGGAAGGCTATACCGTTCTGGTCAAGCGCATCCTCGATCACCCGGGCATCTCGGTGACTCTGGGCCGCAGGGTGACGCCCGGTGACCTAGAAGGATACGATCATGTGTTCTGCTCCGGGCCGATCGACGCATGGCTTGACTATGAACTCGGGCAGTTGGGGTATCGCACGCTCGATTTCGAAGCCAGTTACCACAAAGGCGACTTCCAGGGCTGTGCCGTGATGAGCTATCCTGATGTGTCGGTACCCTTCACCCGGATCACCGAACACAAGCATTTCACCCCATGGGACATCTTCGAAGAGACGGTGGTGTTCCACGAATACAGCCGTTTCTGCCAGAAGGAGGATATCCCTTATTATCCGATCCGGCTGGTGAACGAGACCAACATGCTGCGAAAATATGTGGATTATGCCAAAACCCAGAGCGGGATCAGTTTTGTGGGGCGGCTTGGAAGCTACAAATACATGGATATGGACGTGACCATCGCCGAGGCGCTGGATGCGGCCAAGGCTTTTCTCGACCTCCGCGAGAGGGGACAACCGATCCCCGCTTTCTTTTCTTCTCCGCTTTGAAGTATCCCGGCTGCAATCAGATTGGAGATAGTATTGATTACGGTTCCTACATCGCCGCGCTGCCTAATTCTGGGAGCTTCCGGTTTCATCGGACGGCACCTCGTTCGCAGAATGGCAGATCAAGGGCTGGCCGTTCGTGCGATGTCACGTTCGCGTGAACCATCGTTCGAAAGCCCTCATGTCGAGTGGATTGCCGGCAATCCTCTGGACCCGGAAGCGGTGGGCGCTGTACTAGAGGGCTGCGAGTCCTGCGTTCAACTGGTGACGACAACGAAACCGGGCACCGCCAACGGGAACATGTCCTACGACATCAGTTCCAACCTGATCAACAACGTCAGGATCATGCAAAAGCTGGGCCAGCAACCGGACATGAAATTTGTCTATCTGTCCTCGGGCGGTACGGTCTACGGCAATCCGCTATACGTGCCGATCAAGGAGGCCCACCCCACCGAGCCATTCTCCTCCTACGGAATTACCAAGCTTGCGATCGAAAAATACATCCAGATGTTCGTTAGGCTGAACAGGTTCAAGGCGAGTATCCTGCGCGTGTCCAACCCGTTCGGTGAGTTTCAGTCATTCACGGACGGACAAGGGGTAGTGCCGACCTTTCTCTGGAAGGTTTTGAACAGAGAAGCGATCGAAATCTGGGGAGATGGGCTGGCGGTCCGCGACTACATCTACGTTGGTGATGTCTGTGATGCGATCATCGCGGCGCTGGGGTATCGCGGAGACAAGGTAGTGTTCAACATCGGCTTCGGGAGAGGGTTGAGCGTGCTCGAAATTCTCAAAGGAATCGAGGAGACCGTCGGTTTTTCGACCGAAGTGAAGCATCTCGACGCGCGCCCCACGGATGTGCAGGTCAGCGTACTGGACAACACCCTGGCGTTTGAAGAACTGGGGTGGACGCCTCAGACGTCCTTCTATGAGGGGCTGGAACGCACGGCACGCTGGATTGAAAGGCGCTGGTGCTCGGGCAGCGAACTCAGCATCCAACCGAAACAGAGAGAACAGCAGTTCTGAGCATGCGGAGCGAGACTCGGCTGACCACCGGGGCATCAACCTGCGGGGGCTTGAAAATCCACCCCAGAATGCGACGCTACATCATCGGGATCTCATGAAAGAAGTCATCCTCCACGTCGGCTTTGCCAAGACCGCCTCAACCGGCATCCAGAGCACTTTGGCGTGCAACCGCGATACGCTGGCCAAGTCTGGGATCTCTTACGCCCGCTTTAGCCTTGAGGGCAAGGAGATCACCAATCACAGCCTTGCGCTGACTTATCTGTTCACCGAACGAGGCAAGACCCACCATGTCAACGCGAAGTTGCGGCTGGACGAAACTAGGGAGCGGGCCCGTGCTCAGGCCGAACTGGAGCATGCGCTCGAGAACTCTGCCGAGAGGCTGGTGATTTCAAGCGAAACGGTTCCCTTCTTTACCAAGGCGGAGTTGGAAAACATTCGCGACTTCTTTGCAGTGCGTGGCATCAGACTTCGATTGATAGGCTTGGTGCGTCCGACGCTTGCCTTCCTGTCGAGCCTGTCCCAGCAGTTTGTCAAGACGGGTATGCCTCTGCGGGTTTCGTCGCAGAAATCACCAATGAAGCTTTGCGCCCATCTAACAAAGACCTTCCCCGACGTGGAACTTTACAGCTTTCGCGATGCATGCGCCCATGAATCCGGGCCTGTGGGGTTCTTTTTAGATAAAATCGGCGCGGAACTGCCGGGGTTGGACGTGGATGTGGTGAGCAATGCGGCCTGGTCTGACAATGCGATCCGCCTCTGCTCCTACCTCAATACCCATGCGCCCGTCGGCTCTGCAGGCGTCCTGAACCCGTTGCGGGAGAACCGTGACATCATCGGATTTTCCCTGATCGGCGGGCCGCGATTTGCCTTGACCAAGAACGAACTCGACATTGCCAGTCTGGAACACGAGATTGAATGGCTGGTGGAGCGCTACGGAGAGGGGTTCTTTGAAGACCTTTCAGGCTTTGCTACGGAGCCGGCGGAATGGCAGCAGCAGCAGATCAGGCAGGCGGCCAATATAGCGCAGAATATCCCGCTCCATCTTGTGCCGCTGATTCATAGCTATTTCACGACCACCGCACGCCTTGGTCAGGGAGTCGGCATTAAACCCATCGCGGAAATGGCCAAGAAGCGATTTTTCGGGGCTTACAGCATCGCCAAACACGATTGAATCAGCGGGACCCCGAAGACCTCTCGATGATCTGCGATGAACGCGATCATTTCCGGAACGGGCGGTCGAGCTCCGCCTGCGCGAAATACGCACTCGCTTTCTTCAGGATCTCGTTGGCCGTCCGAAGCTCGCGCACCTCGCGCTCCAGGGCCTTGATCCGGGCCTTCAAAGGATCTGCGGACCCGCTTCAAGCCAACGGTTGTTGGCTTCTCTTTCTGCCACCCTACAGTCTGAATTTGAACCCGATCGAATGCCTTGCCCTGTTTCCCTGCCGCGACATTGCTTCGGTCAGGTGGGAGGGGTGAGCGTCGGCTCCAGTCCGAACGCGTTGCGGAGCTCGTAATCGGCGGCGTAGCGCTCGCGGACACGTTCAAAGAGTCTCGCGTTGTAGAATGCCGATTGTGGGGGGAATTTTCGCGCAACTCGGAAGAAGCTCGCGATATCGTTGCCGTCGACCCGCGAGAGATCGCGCTCGATGATGATGTCCGACTTGGTCGCATGCGGCGCGAAATCGCGTAGCTCGATTTTCGACAAGATCGGGTTCTCCAGCCAGCCAGCCCGCATGTTTTTCATGTCTAGGACGATCTGAGGATCGGCGCCATCAAGGTGGTGGGTCTGGCTCTGCCAGTGTTGATCCAAGGCATTGTCCTGCCGCGCACAAACGAACTTCACGAACTCGGCAAAGGTGATCGAAGCCAATGGATCTGTGCGTTCCGTTTCGCGCTGGTGCTTCCAGACCGCATCCAGCAACTTGCCGGCAAAGGGTTCCCGTTTGCTCGGGATGACCAGCTTGTTGAGATAGGCGGAGACGAGGCGTTCGTAGGGGTCTCGCAGAACGGCCAGCAGCGGCCATCCTTCGCTGCCCGCAACAGGCTGGCGGAAATGGTGATCGAACTGGTGAGGGCTGCGATCCTGAACGATTGCGTGACCTAGTGAATTGATGACGGTCGAGCAAGCGTTCTTTGGAATCTTGGCATAACGAACTTGGTGTTCCGAGAAGTAGAGTAACATGGGTGTCTCGATAGTTGTTTATGTTATCTAGCTCAACGGGCCTGTGGACGCCAGTTCTAAAAATCCGCGGTGACACGCTCTGGGGCCGATGAACGAATGTCTTTCACGGCTTTATCGGCTCCGGCGTTGATTTCGTTGTTAAGGTTTTCTTGCTCGTCTTCGCTCCATAAATGCTGCGACGGCGCAAGAAACCCTCCGTCACGCAGTCTGCTTAATCTGTCCCATAGGCGCTGACGTCAGACACCCTGCTGTCACCGTCCTTTCTCATAGCTGTCGGGATCAGATCGGCCGGTGGGATGCCATCAGGACATGATCCCGAATGAACCCGGTTCTCCGAACAACCGTGGTGTCCGGCGCAGCCCTCGTAATCGCCGTTGCGGCCTTGTCGCTTGCACGATTATCGATCGGGCGGCACCAACGTCCTTGATCTTGCCATGCCCTGTTCAAGCCTGCGAGCGGTCATCATGCCCCTGCCCGGGTTTCGATTCCGGATGACTACCAGGGCCAGCTCTTCGCAACCATCCGCCAGACAGATGCGCGCGGCACCCCGCGCACCCCTGCCCTTCCCTGGCGGACTGCAAACAAAAAAACGGCTTTCACCAAGGTGAACCTTCCGTTTTTTGGTTTGCTTGCATCGCTGGCCCTGTCGATCCGTTTCCATCGAAACCCTCAAAGCAGGAGCATAAGATGAGAACCTTCGCGAAACATTTCACCCAAGGCTATGTCGGCAAGATCAAGGAAGTCGGCACCACCCTGAAAATCTCCATCAGCAGCAGCTATCGGCAGCGCAACCAGAATGGCGATTACGAGGACCGCACCTACTGGAACACCGTCACGGTCTTCGACGAAAAGCGGATGAAGTTCATTCGGGCTTATGTCCACGAAGGCGATCTGGTCCAGGCCGAAGGCATGATCCGCGAAGACAGCTACGAGAAGGACGGCGAACCCGTCTACACCACCCTGCTGGTCGCCCAGGACTTCCAGCTTCTGTCCACCAAGGCGCAGCGTGACGCCTGGCGTGCAGCCAACCCGCAAGAATGACCCCGAGGGGCGGCGCAAGCCGCCCTTCACCATTCCATCCGGTCGCTCACGCGACGGCCTTACGGTCATAAGATCTACGGAGGCCCGCTTTGGCGGGCCACGATCTGAAAATGGCCGGCACGGGGGATCGACCGGGCAGGCCCGGCTCACCCCCATCCCGACGATCTTCCTGTTCGTGTTGTCCGCCACGCATCCCTGCGTCTGCCGGTCAAGGGGCCAGCGCCGCGCAAGCGCGTCGTCGTCCAGGCGGGCCGTGTCCTCGCGCGTGCCGCGCTGCGGGCCGCACCACCCCGCCTTCCCGACCCCGTGACAGCCAGCCCCAGGGCCGCGGGCAGGGCTGCGCCCTTCCCGCTTTGCCGTCCGAAAGGCACGGGGCCTTTCGACAGCAAAGAGGAAAGGCTTCGCCCATCGGCGGAAGGGGCGACAGACCCCACCGCATCACCACAAAGGAGACCCAAATGGGTTACAATTTCAGCCGTTTCACTCGTGGCATCGCACCCGGTTCGCGCATCTTCGCCGCTGATGGCGAACCCTTGAGCAATGACATGCTGCGCGCGGCGGTCCCGTCGATCTTCGCGACCGAGGCGCACGAAAGCCGCAGCGCCCGCTTTGCGCCTGTCCCGACCGTCACCGTTCTGGACGGCTTGCGCGCCGAAGGCTTTGAACCGTTCAGCGCCGTGCAGGCCCGCACCCGCGCCGAAGGCTTTGAACCGTTCAGCGCCGTGCAGGCCCGCACCCGCGTTGAAGGCAAAGCCGAGTTTACCAAGCACATGGTCAGGCTTCGCCATCGCTCGCTGACCAACACCACCGGCGACAGCTTTGAAATCGTGCTGGTCAATGCCAATGACGGCACCAGCGCCTATCAGATGATCCCCGGCTTTTTCCGGTTCGTTTGCGAAAATGGACTGATGACCGGCGAGACCTTCAGCGAGGTCAAGGTCCGTCATTCCGGCAATGCCATCGGAGAGGTGATCGAGGGCGCCTATCGCGTCCTTGAGGACGCACCGCTTGTCGCGGAGCAGGTTGCAAGCTGGAAGGCCATCACCTTGCAGGATGGCGAGCGTCTGGCCCTCGCCGAAAGCGCCCACATCCTGCGCTTTCCAAAGGCTGATCAGGATGGCGAGGCCCCTGCCCCGGTTCAGCCCGAGGCGCTGTTGCGGCCGCGCCGTTCTGCTGACCGCGCCACCGATCTTTGGACGGCGTTCAACGTCGTGCAGGAAAATACTCTCAAGGGTGGTCTGACTGGACGTGTTCGAAACGCGGAGGGCCGCTTGCAGCGCCGCACCACCCGCGAAGTCGCCGGGATCGACCAGAACCGCAGCCTGAATCGCGCTTTGTGGCTGCTGACGCAACGCATGGCCGAACTGAAAAGCGCCTGAATCACCGGCGGGCCGGTGACGGCCTGCCGCACCCTTCAATGCCGGGCGGGTCTGGTCTTGCCCGGCATCCCCTGCCCCTGAATGATAATGGATCATTGCCATGGCACATCCTGCCGTGAAGGAATTTGTGCGCGCCCTGGGTGAGATTGATCGCTCGAAGCGCCGCACCGAGGTTTTCGCCGATTTCTGCGAGATGGCCTATTGCGCCCTGGCGAAACCGGCCCAACCACACACCGATCAGCGCGACGCGCTGGAGGCACAATATATGCAGGCTGTCGCGCGCTATCGAAGCAAGGATGATGTGCGCAGGATGCCAGCCATGATGGGGCTGGCCATGAAAACCATCGCCGGCGGCGGCGTTGATTTCATGGGCCAGGTCGCGGCCGAGATCGGTGCGCTGGACGCCGGCTTGGGGCAGTTTTTCACCCCATATGAGGTCAGCCGCCTGATGGCTGAAATGAATCTTGGCGATGCCGCCTCGATTGTCGCGGCAAAGGGCTTCATCACCCTTTGCGAGCCTGCCGCCGGTGCCGGCGGCATGATGCTCGCGGCAGCTGATACGCTCGAACGTCTGAACGTCGATCTATCGGATGTCTGGATGGAGGGGACCGAACTGTCGCGCCGCACCTTCCACATGCTCTATGTCCAGGTGGCGGCGCGTGGCATCGCGGGGCGAATGATCTGCGGTAATTCGCTGTCAGGTGAAACCTTCGCCCACGCCTTCACACCCGCCGCCGCGTCCTTTGTCGCGCTGCACGGACATCCTTTCGCCGGCCAGATCGCCGCGGCACAGGCCGAGGCCCGCGCCGCAGAGAAGAAGGCCGCCATGATTGCCATGCTGGAACAGCAACACCTGGCCGCCGCTGAATAGATTATCCTTGTGGTGAGGATTGACCTGGCCGCCCTTCGGGGCGGCCCTTTTTGTCCACTGAACAGCCCGCGCGATCAGATCGGTTCGGACAAGTGCTATGGGCCGGCACGGGCTGCAAGCGAGACGCCATGTGTGGATGCCCCGTTTAATGCAAGTCGGTTGTTTGCTCGCTGGCGGAGTGATCGGATGCGTTCATGTGTAAGGCCTGTGCAGCGCGGCGATTCACATGCCGCTGGCCGAGATGGAGATACGCGGACCAGGTCCATATCAAGGATACGCGCTTTCAAGCGCCAAGCGTCTCACTGGTTTATCTGGTCCCGATCTGTTCGATCATTCGCCCGTCGTGCAGTGACCTCCTCACACCCCCACTTGTGCGGTCATCGCCATCAGGCGGCGACCGAACCTCGATAATCTTGATCCTTTGTCAGCATGGCCCAAATGGCTCTGGCCATCTTATTTGCCAACGCAATCGCTGCGACGAGGCGCGGCTTTCTGGCC
>NZ_VKDF01000027.1 GCF_007096355.1 Paracoccus sp. M683
ACCTCCGCAAACTCGCCAAGATCTTTCCTGCACCGCAGCATCCGCGAAAAGCCTGACACCATAAAGGCTTGCAGCCAAACCCACCACGAAAACAAACCACCCAGCACGCCGGGTTTTTCAACAAAATCGGGACCTTTCGGTCATTCGCTGCGGCTGCATCGGCAGATCTTGAATCTCGCCGATTGCAGTCAACGAAGATGGGAAGCTGCCTGACAACAGCGCAGCATCGCACCCGCAGGAAAGCTGTGACAGCGACCTATCACGCTCCCTAGTTGAAGCAGGGAAACGGAAGTTATGCCTGAGGATCAAGATTGCAACGGGCGTGACTTCTGCGATTGACCCCGTCTTGATAACACCCACATTGCACGAAGCGATGCCCGCACCCAAAGGAACTCGATGGCCAAGCCCTGCCCCATTGTCCTCTCCGACACTCATGTTGGCCGGATACCCTCGGTCGAGGGGCCGCTGCACGATCCACGCTGGCGGATGCTCGAGGACGCCGATCTCGACAGCCTGGCCGAGGATCTGACCCGGGGACGGCCACGGCCAATTCCGATCTTTGCCTATGGCTCGCTGATCTGGAACCCCGGCTTTGCCGTGCAGGCACGACGCCGAGCCACGGCCGTCGGGTGGCATCGCAGCTTCTCGATCTCGCTCGACCATTTCCGCGGCTCGCCCGAGCGGCCGGGGCTCATGCTTGCCCTTGCTTCGGGCGGGACATGCGAGGGTCTGGTTCTGGACATTGCCGAGGGGACCGAGACCGAGTCCCTGCGCGCCATCCTCAAGCGCGAGCTTGTGGCCCATGAACTGGTCGCCAATGCCTGCTGGATCGCCGTTGATACCGAGCGCGGCCGCGAGGAAGCCCTGACCTTCTACGCGGACCCGGTGGGAACCGAGACGGCCCAGCTGACGATCAGGGAGCAGGCGCACCGGCTTGCCCGTGCCGCCGGTGCCGCGGGATCGGGGGCGGAGTATCTTTTGCGCACGGTCCGCGGCCTTGCCGAGCACGGTATCCACGACGACTACATCTGGGCGCTGCAGCACCATGTAGCCGAGGAAATAGAGGCCACATTGGCCGAAACGGGTCGCGCGGCAACGAAGGCGGCGTCCGCATAGCTCAAGATAGCGGACAACAGCCAAGCCGGAGCCCTATGGCTCCACTCCGTGTAACCGTGAGCCACCCATTTAGGCTGACAAGGGTCACAGGTTTCCTCGGGTCCTGCGGAGCTGGCTGCATCAGCCATTCCTTCCATGCCGGCCTCTGTCCCATGCGCCAGAGCTTGTTTGGCACGCCTTGTGCAGCTTCGTTTCCGAAATGAGAGGTTGGAAACTCCGCGCCGCATCCATTACCTCGCCAAGGTTTATGCCCGACGCACGAGCGCCGTCGAGAAACCGGCGCTGCAGCACAACTGAGGCGCCGAGTGGCGGCGAGGGCAGGCCGCTTATGCTGCACCTGCATTCGCTGCGACCGGGCCGAATGTCGCTGATGGGCTCTTAACGTCGATTTGCCGGCGTTGGTGCCGGCAACGGTCCTGGGCGGCCCCTGACCAGCGCACTCGGCCCATGGACGAAGCCGCTCGCGCGGCAATGGCGCCTGTTGTGAAGGTTGCGCGCTGATCTGACCGTCGTGCATTTGGGAATGGACGATCCTGCCTGACGATTGGGGCCTTCTCAATCATCAGACAGGAGGCTTCCATGACAGAGGAGAGAGTAAGCCCGCTGCGTCAGCGGATGATCGAAGACATGCGCATCCGCGGGATGGGCGACAAGGCACAGAAGTCGCACATCCGGGCCATCAAGGATTTCGCGGCCTTTCTCGGGCGGTCACCCGATACGGCCACGCCCGAGGATTTGCGCGCCTATCAGCTCCACATGACCGACACCGGGGTCACGCCATCGACGTTCAACGTGCGGATAGTGGCGCTTCGGTTCTTTTTCGGCATGACCTGCGGGCGGGAGGAGATGAAGCGCTACATGCAATTCCGCACCGAACCGCGCAAGCTGCCGGTAGTCTTCAGCGTCGAGGAGGTGTCCGACATCCTGATGGCGGCACCGGGGCCTGGGCTCAAGTATCGCGCCGCGCTCAGCATCTCCTACGGTGCAGGGCTCCGGGCCGCCGAGGTCTGCAATCTCAAGATCGGCGACATCGACAGCGACCGGATGCTGATCCATGTCGAGCAGGGCAAGGGCCAGAAGGACCGCAAGGTCATGCTGTCGCCCGGATTGCTGGAGTTGCTGCGCGCCTGGTGGCGCGAGGCCCGGCCGGAGGGTTGGCTGTTCCCCGGCAAGCCCAAGATCAACCCGATCTCACCGCGCCAACTGAACCGGGCCTTCACCTCGGCCAAGCACATGGCCGGGGTGAAGAAGCCCGCCACCTTGCACACGTTGCGCCACAGCTTCGCGACGCATCTGCTCGAAGCGAACACGGATGTGCGCGTGATTCAGGTGCTGCTCGGGCATGCCAAGCTGACGACGACCGCCCGATATACCCACGTGGCCACCAAGACGATCCGTGACACCGTCAGCCCCTACGAGATGCTGGCCAGGTTACAGGACCAGACCGTAAAGCGAAGCCTGGAGTGACCGGGCGCCGGGGTGCCTCGGCCAAAGTTGGAGATCGCTGACATCTTTCGCGCCCATGGTCCCACTTGGCGGCGGGCCAATGCCGGGCATGTCAGCCTGACCCAACTGAAGGTCATGTCAGCCATCGAGGCCTGCCGGACCGAGGCGCTCGGCGGGCATGTGGCGGGCTGTGCCAAGTGTGGCCACCATCACATTGCCTACAACTCCTGCAAGAACCGGCACTGTCCGAAGTGTCAGGGGCCGGCGGCGCGCGACTGGATGGAGGCACGGGCTGAGGACCTGCTGCCGGTGGAATACTTCCACGTCGTCTTCACGATGCCAGCCGAAATCGCGCAGATCGCCTATTGGAACAAGAAGGCGATCTATGGCCTGCTGTTCAAGGCGTCGGCCGAGACCGTCATGACCATCGCGGCCGACCCCAAGCGCATGGGCGCGCGGGTGGGTATGACCAGCGTCCTTCATACCTGGGGATCGGCGCTGACACACCACCCGCACATCCACATGATCGTCCCCGGCGGCGGCCTGTCGCCAGACGGCACCAGGTGGATCGCCTGCAAACCAGGGTTCTTCCTGCATGTGCGAGTTCTCTCGCGACTGTTCCGCCGCCTGTTTCTGGAGGGGTTAATGGCCCTGCACCGGGCCGGTCAGCTGGCCTTCTTCGGCGCTCTGGCCGAACTGGCCCACGCGGAGACCTTCACCGCCTGGCTCGCCCCGTTCCGCAAATCCGAATGGGTGGTCTACGCCAAACCACCGTTCGGAGGGCCCAAGGCTGTGCTGGCCTATCTGAGCCGCTACACGCACCGCGTCGCCATTTCGAACGCACGCCTGGTCAGTGCCGATGCCCATACCGTGGCGTTACGCTGGAAAGATTACCGCGGCAAATCCGGCGGCCGGCAAAAGGTCATGCGGCTGGCCACGCCTGACTTCATCCGCCGGTTCCTGATCCACGTCCTGCCCGATGGCTTCCATCGCATCCGGCATTACGGCCTGCTGGCCAGTTCGATCCGCAAGGCCAACATCACCAAGATCCGCGCCTTGCTCTGCGTCCAGCAGATTGAACCGCCCGCCACTCCAGAGCCAGAGCCAGAGCCAGGACCAGAGCCCGAGATCGCCCCGCTCACCCTGCGTGAGCCATGCCCCTGCTGCGGCGGTCCCATGCGTATCATCGAGATCTTCAGGCGGGGACAGAAACCGATGTCGCGCGCCCCACCGAGGGAGCAGGCAGCATGACATATCGCCCGTCATCCGTCACGAAACAGCACCGGCTACACTCCGCTGACCCGGTCCGAACAGTGCGTGCTCGTTTATTTCCAACGCGGCACAAGGCAGCAGCATCTCCAGAACGCACAGCCTCGTCGGGATCATCAGCCGGGTTTGAGACCGTATCCGGCGCCTGCCTCGCCATCAGCCGCGCCCCGGATGCAGCCGCCGCCGCGACCGTTCGCACACTTTCCCCATAGCCTGATCCAAGACCCCCGCGGCTTCCACCTTGGGAGGTTTCCCAACGCGGGTCGTGGTCGCGCCAATGAACAGCGTGCCAACGCGACCCGCATCGGAAAACCTTCACCAAAGCGGACCTTCATCCCGACGCCGAGCGCCGCGTTGCAGCTTCTCCAGACCGGCCATTCGCTGCGGGTGCTCGATTTCTTTAGTGTCTGAGGTCCGCACTGTGGGACAAAGTTAGCTTTCGCCGCGCCCACACCAAAGTCCGGATTTGGGTTGGCGCATCAGAGCAGTAGCCTTAGCGCTGCGCCCAGAACCGAGGCGACAAGCAGAATTCGGATGATGCCCCAGTGCAGTCGAAAAGCCAGTAGGCAGCTCAGACCAAATAGTAATAAGGCGAGCCATTCGATGGTGGCAAGCTCCGGCATCCACAGGGTGAATGGCCCCCTCTGTTCGCGGGTTACGGTGGCAAACAGCACATGAAGTGCAAACCAGACCGAAAGGTTCAGGATGACGCCAACGACCGCCGCGGTGATCGCCTTGAGCGCACCCTGCAATTTTGGCTGGTTCGATATCCACTCGATGTAAGGGGCACCGGCGAATATCCACAGAAAACACGGCGCGAAAGTCACCCAAAGTGCGACGATTGCGGCGATCACTCCGAGACCGAGCCCCCCGTCCTTGAAACCAGCTAGGAAGCCGACGAACTGTGTCACGAGGATCAGCGGGCCGGGCGTGGTCTCTGCCAGACCCAAGGCGTCAATCATCTCGCCTGCGCTCAGCCAGCCGAATTGCACCACGACATCCTGCGCCATATAGGCAAGGACTGCGTAGGCACCACCAAAGGTCACGATGGCAAGAGTACTGAAGAACCTTCCGACTTGGACAAGGAGGTCAGGCGCGCCCAACCAGGTAAGCGCCAGCAGCGGAAGTAACCAGATCGCAAGCCAAAGGATGATGGTGCCGACCGTTTTCCGGGCCGACACATGGGTCATATCGACCGTATTTTGCGCCACGCCCGCGGGTGCCGTGATCAAACCGTAAAGACCCGCCATCAGGACGATCAACGGGTAGGGGATGGTCAGGAAGAATATTCCGACAAAAGCGGCACCCGCGATGACCCAATGCTGCCTTTGTTGAAGTGCCTTCTTCGAGACGCGCAGAAGCGCTTCGACAACGATCACCAGAACAGCGGCCTTGATCCCATAAAACAGCGCTTCAACGAGCGGGACATTCCCAAAAATACTGTAGATTGCCGCCAATGCCATGATGACGGCTGCTCCGGGAATAACAAAGAGCAATCCGGCAATTAGACCGCCAATCGTTCCGTGAAGCCGCCATCCGGCATATGTTGCAAGCTGCATGGCTTCCGGCCCCGGAAGCAACATGCAAAAACTCAACGCATTCAGGAACTGTTGTTCAGACAACCACTTACGGTCGTCAACCACCTCCTTATGCATGAGTGCGATCTGGGCAGCTGGACCACCGAAAGACAGGATTCCGATTTTCCACCACACGCGCGTCGCGTCGGCGATAGACGGAACCATATCCGTCCGTATATCATTCGTACTGCTCATGATTTACGCCTTTGTCGAAGCTGCTGGCCAATCATGCCCTTCGCTCACTGCGTCACGCGCCCATCTATAGAAGGCATCGTAAAGCAACATGCCGGCGTCGAGCTGTTGCAGATCATCGCGAAACATGCGCGACAGACCCAGGGATGCTGCCAGAAGGCCAGCGGCCTCCGGGGCGAGATCATGTTTGTTGGTGTCGGCCCCCCGCACAATCATGGCTAGTCTTGTCAGGGCGTCATGCCCAATGCCAAACTCTTCGATCATCGTGTCGAAGGTGCAGGTTTCGCCCCGATGACTCCAGAAGACATCTTCGATATCGAAGGACGTCGCGTTGAAGCGCTCTGCCACATTGCTCACTTGAGAGGCTGCAACGAACAGGATTTGGGCCTTGGGGTCGATGAAACGACGAATGAGCCATGGACAGGCAATTCGGTCGATTTTCGGGCGATGGCGCGTGACCCACACGGTGCGGCCAGACCTGTCCAGCGGCGGCAGTTTGGCCGTCGTGACCATTGGGAGCTTCGCGTCTCTCCATGCGAATTGTCCGCCTTCAAGAACTTCTGCGTGCACTCCGGATGCGCGTAGAAGTGCCGCCGCGCCCTGGCTGATCTTGAGCCCCTTCTGACAGTAGACAACCACTGAGCGGCCTTGAAGCTCATTCGCCAAATCGGCAACATCTTTGAACGGATAGCGAAATGCACCAGGAATAAACCTTGGATCATCGTCAAAGTCTTCATCGATGCGCACATCAAGAAGTACCGGACAGTCGGGGGTCCCGACCAGGCGAGCTAGAGCAGACACTGGAATTTCATTATACGACGCCATGAAGCATCCTCCTCGGAGAGCGAGAGAATTGGAAGGATGCAAGATTGGGCTGGCGCCTCACGGGGTTCTTGCGCACCCCTGAACTACAGAACTAAGTAGAAACGGCTCTGCTGTCAAACACAGGAACAGCCATTGGCTGCGTCGCAGAAATTTTGAAGTATGGGCTCTGACCCGACCTGCGGCGCTGCGGCACTGTTATTCAACCTCGGCCAAGGCCGCTCGGCAGGGTCGGCCCATTGCGGCCATTCGGTCGCGACGGATGCTGCCGCGCGGCATCCGTGGAAGCGGCCGCTCAGACACCGCGCGCGAAAGCCTTGAGGAGGTTACGGCGCTGCTGAGATTGCTGCCATTCACGGTGGTGGGAAATCGGAAAATGATGTGGATGTTTGAGCCCCATGTGGCCATCGGCAAGACTTCAGGCGCGAACTCATTGCGGGATTTTGGTGCGGATATCCGATTATCCCAGACGCCAATGTGCCGGGCGCACCGCCAGTTCCGCCGGGGTCTACGAGCCTAAGGGACACCTGCAACCAGGTGCCCCCTGTTTATCTCAAAGAATAAAGCTGTTGGCATTGAGCGTTAGGCTGTCGTCCAGCAAGATCGCCAGATCCGCGATGCGATCGCCATTCACATCGGCTACGATGAGGGTGCCGCCCGCGACACTTCGATACGCCAGCTCACCAGCATTTCCGGTAAAGCCGCCGGTGCCGACAAAGCTGAACGCCTGATTTCCAGCAACATTGGTGCGCGCGTCCAATGCACTCAGGTCGATAAGGTCGCCTTGGGCAAAGCTGAAATCCGTGATCACGTCGCGTCCGGCCACGGCCGTGGTCGAATCCGCAAGTGTTTGGAACACAAACACATCCGCGCCCGCTGAGCCAGTCATGCGATCTGCGCCCTGTCCGCCGATGATGCGGTCAGCGCCCGCACCGCCGATCAGGATGTCATTGCCCAATCCGCCATGCAGCGTATCGTTGCCTGCGCCACCCTGGACATTGTCATTGCCCAATCCGGCAAAGATCAGGTTATTGCCTGCATTGCCGATAATCTGGTTGGCCAGAACATTCCCCGTGCCATTGATATGAGCCATGCCAGTCAGGGTCATATTTTCGACATTCGCCCCCAAAGTGAAGCTGACCGAGGATTGCACGCGATCGACGCCCCCATTCAGGCCCTCGACCACACGGTCGCCAATATTGTCCACAATGTAGGTGTCATTACCGGCGCCGCCCTGCATGGTATCGGCACCAACTCCGCCGTTCAGGATGTTGTTTCCGGCATTGCCCAATATCTGGTTGGCCAACGCATTCCCTGTGCCATTCAGGTGCGCTAGGCCAGTCAGGGTCAGGTTTTCGACATGTGCGCCCAATGTATAACTGACCGAGGAAAGCACGCGGTCGTTCCCGGCATTCCAGCCCTCGCTCACAACGTCGCCGAGATTGTCCACGACGTAGGTATCGTTCCCAGAACCACCCCGCATGGTGTCGGCACCAATTCCGCCGTTCAGGACATTGTTTCCGGCATTGCCGACAAGCAGATTCGCCAGGACATTGCCGTTGCCGTTGATGTGACCAGATCCAGTCAGGGTCAGGTTTTCGATGTTGGCCTCGATCGCGCGGCTGAATGCGCTATGGACCGTATCGATGCCACCATCGGTGGTCTCGACAACCAGATCGCCCAGCGTGACGTGGTAGACATCATTCCCCGCGCCACCGGTCAATGTATCGACCCCACTTGTGCCGTAAAGCACGTCGCGACCTGCGCCACCGGTGATACGGTTGTCATCGGTGATGCGGATCTCGACGACCTGCATGGTGCCACCGTCCGGAAAGGTCATGTTGCCGCTAAGTTCGATCACCAGATAGGCGGTTTCTGTCGTCTCCATCACCCCATCGCGGGTCGTCGAGATCGTGAAGCTCTGCTGGCGCGTCGTCGGAAAGGTCGAGGCCAAGCTAAGATAGCCGTTGCCCGACGTCGCCCCGGTATCGCCCGCGTCTGCGGTACCGCCCGAGGTGGTGGTATAGTAGCTGTAGCTGACCCAGTGGTTGGTCATCCCGACAAAGTTCAACGCCAGATTGGCCGTCTGACCTTCTCGCAGGGTGATTGTTTCGGGAAATGCCGCGACATAGGTCGTTGGCGTGGGGGCTTGTGCGCCGATCAGTTCGAACGAGGTATCGAAGCCCAGTTCGCGCAACTGGTCATTGGTATAGATCCGCCGATTGCCATATTCGTCGGTGATCCATACCTGTCTGATATCGACGGTCCCTGAATAGTTTGCGGCGGTGATTTCCCGAAATGCACTGCCGTTCACTTCGCCGGGTGAAAAGGTCACATTATTGAAGCTGTAGCTGCCGGCGCTGCCATAACGAACCGCGATATCTCGGTCGAATATGATCGCGATATCGCTGACTTGGTTGACATCGCTGCCAGCGGCCCAAAATTCAGCCATGACATTACCATTGCGCAGATCTACTCGGTCAGGCAGGTCAAGCGAAGTCAGTTCCGGCGCGGTTCTGTCAGGATCGGTGCTCTGAATGGTGATCGAGGTATCGACCCCAAGCCCGCGCAGGGCCGGCCCCGAGACCGTTGTGCGATTCCCCAGATTGTCGGTGATTTCGACATGGGTGATGTTGAGCGTGCCGCCGATATTATGCGGCAGGACCTGCGCTGCGTAACTGTGGCTGCCATCAGCCCAATCCGCGCCCCAACCATGAATGATCTGGAACGCGTAGGCCCCGGTTTCGGTGGCCAGCGGACGGTCGAAATAGACGGTGACCTGCTGGACGCCGTCGGGGTCGCTGACGCTGGCAGCAAAGATCGCCTGGACCTGCCCGGCCCGAAGATCAAGCACCGAAGGCGCATCGACAGAAAGCAGGCGGGACGGGCCGGTATCGGGCATGATAGCTCCAAATAAATGGCTACTTTAAAACGGGCAAAAAACGCCGATCGTCATTCTCGACGTAGCCGCGGCATACTTCGCCGAGCAAGTTGTCCTTTCGGTTAGATGACTAGAGGTGCGCGTGTTCCTTGGGCGGCCAGCATGACGCGATTGCCCACTTCTCGCCGGGACATTTCGTTGACATTCTAAGCGACAAACGCACATGGCTGCTACGATAAGGCTCCGGATTCGGCCAAAAGATGCTTTGGGCCAATCCAACGCTGCAAACACTGCAAACTGCTCGGGCGCGAGAGTCATCTATGGGCTCCGGGCAAGATGCTGCGGCCCAGCAACCGAGGGACGGACTCATTCAGATCACGACCAAGCCGAGCGTCGCCGGCCCTAACCGGACCTTCGCGCCAGGCGCTGCGGATGACCGAAGTCAGCCTTAATTGGAGGGATCGCCAAGCCTAACGTACGCCTCGATCTCGCCCTGCTCCAGCGATCAAACCATCGTCACCTTCTACTCGTTGAATTGCTCAATCGCCTGAAAGGGTGCTGCTTCAGTTCCGATCAAGCCCGTTGGGCACAAGTTCAGACTTCATCCAATGACGTTTCGATTGGACATGGCCTTCCCGTACATATTTACCTATCCGGGTTGGCATATCACTTTCCGGGAAAGCGCCTGAGATTCTGACCACGAAACCCTCCTGGCAGCTGAAGTCCAGTGATCTTGCCAGCTCTTCGAAAAGATCGTTCCGGAATGGCCCGCGATACAGAGTTGGGACTGGCTTTATACCGAGTTCAGCGAAGCGCAAAAGGGTCTGATCCCATGCCTGGACCTCATCTGCTATGATCAAGGAAAAGCCCAGAAAATATGATGGCAGCGCTTCATAAGCAACTGAATGTCGAGCATAAAGATTTTCCCCGACGATCCTCTCATCATCAAGAAGCTGGGGCGAGATCGTCGCGGCAAAAGCCTTCAACCAGTCGCGAGAGGGGTGATGTCTACTATCTGGACTCCTCGCATGCGAGCCATTGGCATGTATAGTGGTGTTTTCTCCATCCATCTTTTCGGTAACAACGAGGTCGTCAACCTTTAGTCCATCCAGTGACGACATGATCTTATCATCACTCGTGGCGCCAGGTGACATTGGAAGATGAAAGGTGCGCCCATACTTTTTCATACCGACGGGATAGCACGAGGCCCTACCGATTTCCATCTCTCTTGTTGGGTGAAAAATCGGAAATACCTGTAAGTTCAGGAGCTATGTGCTGCAAAGCTCTACTCCAAATATTTAATTATCCTCATCGCCCTAAAACGACGCGGATACCGGGCGCTACTTACCTAACTTTGAGCACCCTTTAAACTCCACCATCGACGATAGTCATAGGAAAATCCCCATAATTTCCAGCCCTATCGCGCCAACTTCTCCAAATACTTTGCTCGCGACCATTTTTCTATCAGAGGCTCCAAATGCACATTATGCTTCAACAGTTCATCTTCCCAGCCATGCCAATCGGTATCGCCGGCGAAAGCTACGCAACCTTCATTAAATTCTGCGTACGAAGAGAGAGCCGCTGCCACCATTTTTCGATCTGCAAGATCATGGATGGTATGGGCCAGGGATGCGGGCAAAATACCATGACCATCAGCATCGTAAGAAACCAAGACATCATCAACTGAAGCGGTCTGCCATTTGTGCATCACCACCTGAATGCCGAAGTCGTTGAAGCCAAGCTTTCTACAGTACTCGTTGTAAATCTCACCTTCTAAGTCTAATATCATGCGAACATCCCCTTGACGAAAGGTGTCCAGCCACAACCAAATCTCGAGCAACAAATCGGGATCATCAGGAGTAGCATCAATTTCCTTTTGAGTCTCAGGGTCCGCTGCGCTAGCTGCAATTAGAACATTCGTATCAATCACATAGCGATCTTTCACTTTCTGGATCCTTTCTTCCTTTCGATCGCTATCCGCGCCTGCTCACGCGTCTCACCTATGGCGTCGCCAAAAAATCCCTCCGGCCAATTCTTAAGCCGACCGACCTCGTCAACCTCAAGCTCTCTGAGCTTTGCAGATTTATCCTCCCTCTCAATGAAATACATGGATACATCTTCAAGTTTCTTCGGGTCTCTAGCAATGATCGTCTGCATCCTCCTGAATAAATGCTCCGAATGCGTTTCTACGATGAACTGCAAATTCCTCTCTTTACTGACTTCCGTAAATAGCTCGGCAAGTGTCGACTGAGCAAGTGGATGCAAGTGAATCTCCGGCTCCTCAAGGATGACAACGCTTCCAGGCTTGGCAAAATAGGAGACAACCAGGACGGGAAGAATTTGCGACACACCTATTCCGACATCTCTTAGGTTGCACGAAACTTCGCCACGATGAACAATTAGCTCATATCTATTAGAGCGCCCTTGTTGGCGAACTTCTATCCGATCCGCCAACTTCATTCTGGAAAGCCATTTCGAAACTCCATTTAGAATATAGTCTCGATCATCGCCCCTCATCAACGAGCTTGCAAGGAGCGCGTCTATCGCGGCCTTTCCGTCCGCTCCAAGATCACCAGGGCGAGACTTGTTCCACGAATAATCACGCTCAGGTTTACGCCGGAGTGGCCCAAGGTATGAGATGTCTTCGAGTTCTCTTCGGATATCTAAGCTCATATCCTCAACCAGGTCCCCTTCCTTCTCAAGCATCGACAACGCGTCAGCCGAGAATGAAATAGACCTTTCCGGAGCAAGACCCCTGCCTTTATCTCGTGGCTGCACCTCTTCACCCACAAATATTGAGTAAGCCCCCTTTTCTCTGCGGATCGCACGGAAGCTCTTGTTTCCAGTGGACATCTCCATCTGTTGAATAGCTACGCTACCCGAGGATATTTTCCCGTACGTACACCTGAGCGAAATCTCCTCAACGTCTGCCTTTCTATCATCTCGACGCAACGATATATCCAAAGAGAAGCTTCGGGGTGCTTCCGCGTACTGGTTCAGAACGTCGTCGAAATCCCCAAAGTTAAACAAATCATTAACTTCATCCCCTCCTAGATTTAGATGTATAGTCCTGTCTGGTGACATTGCAGTTTGCTTCAGCAGAAGAAGGCTCTGAATAATCGTAGACTTCCCCGAAGAATTCGTGCCCAAGAGCATGGTAACCGGCTTCAAATTCACCGGACCTGAGTCTATCCAAGCTTTAAAATTCCGAAGCCTCAGACTGGTAAACATTCTATGTGTCCCTTGCGCTCAATGCGGTTGACGGTCGGCTACGCTCAGTCTGAGCGCTTCTGCGTTTCTTATAAGGTTATCGAAGTACACAAGCTCGTGAAAGGTGCATGAACCTGTCTTCAACTCCAGCTGGCATAGAAACGGCCGCTTTGCTTTGCGCTGACACTTCAGTCGAAATGACCAGAGGCCGGGGACTGGCGGTCTGGCCTGACCAGAACGTCACAGCAACCAGCACCTTCCTGCGCATCGCGGTCGTTCGTGACAAGCGCAGCGAACGGCAGCTTCCCGCCCGACTTGCAGATGGCTTTGCAGGCGCAGCAGGAATCGCGCCTCTGTGGCGAGGGGCAGGATTATCCCGGTTAGGCGACCCCCGGCAGAGCCGGGACCGGGCTTTAGCCTCCGTCGGGCCTCGCCCGCCTTCAGCCCGAGCCACGCCCTGCGCGTCTCGGCCCTTCGGGTAACAGTCCCTGCCGTGGGCGCGGCGGTGGGGCGGGTTGTCCAGCCCTGAGCTTAGCCCAGGGCCTTGCAGGCTGAAAGCGAGACGCCATGTGTGGATGTATATGGACCCCGCCTGATTGCAACGGTCTGTTTGGTTCTGGATCGGCGGTCGCGATTGCTGATGTATATCCGGCTTCTTCGGGCGGCCTGACGGATCAACGCCGCGAGCCCCGATGGATTTCCGCTTGCTTCTACCTCATCGCCCCTAAGGCATCGGTGTTGACCTTGCCGATCCACACATCAGGTTCGAGAAGCAACGGGCGTGACCCTTTTCCATCCCTTGGCAGATGTTGCAATATTCCGGTGGGCGCTTCCTCCTCTAACTGTTCGTGGTCATGCGAAAGAGACGACGTGCTCCGGGCAGTAACTCTGTTCCCGTGACAGCAGCGACCAGACGATCCGCGCATTTTTGTTTGCCAGCGCCACCGCCACTACGTTTGGGTGGCGTCTTTCGCGCATGCGATTGACCCATTGGCTGCGCGCGTCCGTTTTTCCGGAGGATCGACCCAGAACAGCCCGCGCTCCGTGGATCAGCATCGTTCGCAGGTATCTGTCACCTCGTTTACTGATGCCGAACAGTCGTGCCTTGCCGCCGCTGGATCTCTGCTTTGGGACCAGCCCGAGCCAAGCTGCGAACTGGCGACCGTTCTTGAAGCTTGATCGGTCTCCTATGGCTGCCACCAATGCTGTCGCTGTTATTGGGCCGATACCTTCGATCCGGCCGATACGTTGGCACATCTCGTTTGAACGAAAAAGGTTTCTGATCCTGCGATTGTAGGTTGCCAGACGAGCGTCGAGCTCAGCAAGTTCGTCACGCATGTCGCCCAACATTTCGAGGAAGAGTTCTCCTAAACCTCCCGATTGCCGATCCGCAATTTCGCCGAGGGCACGCCGAATACGGTTTATATCCCGGGCCACCACGATCCCGTGCTCCCCCAGCAGGCCACGGACCTGGTTCACAAGCCGGGTGCGGTTTGCGACCAGCCGCTGGCGGATCCGGTGAACGGCCTGTATTTCCAGTTGCTCGGATGATTTCGGCGGCACGAACCGCATCGATGGCCTGCCAACCGCTTCACAGATCGCCTCGGCGTCGTTGCGATCATTCTTGTTCGACTTGACGTAGGGTTTCACGAACTGGGGGGAGATCAATCGTACATCATGCCCCAGATCGGTTAGGACGCGTGCCCAGTAGTGCGATCCGCAACACGCCTCCATCCCGACAAGGCAAGGCGCCAGCTCGGCGAAGAATTGAGCGACGGCTTCGCGCCTGAGTGTCTTTCGCAAGACAACCTGTTCATCACCATCGACGGCATGAACTTCAAAGACATACTTGGCCAGATCAAGGCCGATCCTTTTGATCTCCATGGCACGAGCCCTCCTGTTTTTCTTCCCAGGATACGCCACCCGAAGGCGGCGGGGTCCATACCATTGCCCCGTTTAATGCAAGTCGGTTGTTTGCTCGCTGGCGGAGTGATCGGGTGCGTTCATGTGTAAGGCCTGTATAGTGCGGCGATTCACATGCCGCTGGCCGGGATGGAGATACGCGGACCAGGTCCATATCAAGGATACGCGCTGTAAAGCGCCAAGCGTCTCACTGGTTTATCTGGTCCCGATCTGTTCGATCATTCGCCCGTCGTGCAGTGACCTCCTCACACCCCCGCTTGTGCGGTCATCGCCATCAGGCGGCGACCGAACCTCGATAATCTTGATCCTTTGTCAGCATGGCCCAAATGGCTCTGGCCATCTTATTTGCCAACGCAATCGCTGCGACGAGGCGCGGCTTTCTGGCCAGCATCGCCTGCAGCCATGGTCCAACCGAACCTGGCCGCCGCACTGCCCACCGGATTACTGCCATCGCTCCCGAAATCAGCAAGCGTCTGATATCCCTCTGACCCATCTTCGTTGTCCTCCCGAGCCGCGGCCGCCCTCCGGTCGAATGCTGGCGTGGAACCAGCCCCAGCCAAGAAGCGAAATCACGACCCCGCCTAAAGGTCGACATTTCAGGCGCAAAGGTTTCGATGGCTAGTGCTCCAATAGGACCTATGCCAGGCAAGGTTCGAAGCCGACGCGCAGTTTCACCAGCCTCCGAGACAGCGTTCATATGCTTCCGGAGAATGTCTAACTCGCTGGTCTGCTGGTCAATTCGCCGCAGGAGACCGACAGCAAGTTCTCGCACGAGTTCCGGAATTGTTGCCTCTGGATCATCGAGGGTGTCCCGAATCTGCGAAACTCCAACCGCGCCCTGTGAGGCGATGATTCCGAACTCCGACAGATGGGAGCGAAGCGAATTGATTGTTTCGGTTCGTTGGCGCAAGAGCTGCTCGCGTGATCGAAACAGCATGGCCCGTGCTTGTTGATCCGGGGTTTTGGGCTCGACAAACCGCATCGAAGGGCGTTGCGCTGCCTCAACGATCGCCTCTGCATCAGCCGCGTCATTCTTCTGACGCTTGAGGAACGGCTTTACGTAGATCGGCGCGATCAGGCGGACATCGTGCCCCATCTTCGTCAATTCACGTGTCCAATAATTCGAGCTCCCACACGCCTCCATTGCGACCATGCACGGCCGCTGGCGCGCCATGAATTCAGGGAATTGGCGCCGCGTCAGTTTTTTCTGGAAGAGCTGACTGCCGTCCTTGCTGGCCCCATGAACATGAAAGGCGCTTTTCGCCAAATCGACGCCGATGATGGTAACTTCGTCCATTGCTGTTCCTCCTCTTCTCTATCCCACGGTAGCCCACGAGGCGCGGGAGGGGCATCCACCCCATCAAGGATCGAGCGTCAGCCTGTGGGCAACCTGCACCATCCAAGGATCAGGAGGCCCGTGTGCCACGGGCCACGACAGCCGGGGGATTCGGACGAAGCCGAACGCCCCGGCTTTTGTTGGGCCGCGCCAAGGCGCGACCGTCAGGAAACCGCCGGTTTCCCCGTCAACCAGAAAATGCTGCGCCACCTGCGGGGCCGTGTCCTCGGCTGCGCCTGCGGGCCGCACCACCCCCTTGTCGGCTGGATTTTCAAGTTGTCGGGTCCCCTTCCCGCCCTCGCCGGGAGGCAGGGTTTCAGGAGAGGCGCGCGTTCCGCGTCCTCTTCTGAAACCCCGCCCGATTATGGGCATCCCGACCGGGGCCAAAGACCAAGGCGGGACCGTTGCAAAAAGGAAAATGACCATGGGTCTGGACCAATACGCCTACAGCATTTCCGAGGAAAACGCCGCAGAGGGCGGCCATGTGCCGCAGTTCACATGGCGCAAGCATTCCCGGCTGCAAACGTGGATGGAAGCCCTCTACACCGCCCGCACCGGGCTTCATTCCGACAACCTCAACTGTGGTGAGTTGCGGCTGACCGAAGCGGACCTGACGGCGCTGGAAACCGCCATCCGCGAGAAGGCCCTGCCCGTCTGTCATGGCGGATTTTTCTACGGCCACCAAGCGCAAGAGGAACAGGCGGACGCCTATCACGATCAGGACCTCGCGTTCTGTGCATGGGCCAAAGCTGAAATCAGCGAAGGCCGCGCCGTCGCCTATTCCTGTTGGTGGTAATCGGATCGGCCCGAGCCGCGAAGGTCGGGCCGGGGCTGGCCTGCCCTACAGGCCAAAGGGGAGGGGCGGCCAACGTCTCCCCCGACCATCAGACCGAAAGGAGGTGATTGAAACGAACGAGTGGCTTGAACAGCGCATCACCGAAGCGTGGGCGCTCATCAGGAAGGGCGGACACTCTGCCAAGATCGGCCGCGCCTTCCTGATCCAGCACGGGGTCATGTGATCCCCTCGCCTCGGCCCATCTGGGCCGGGGCACCGATACCACAAAACCAATGTCGCAAACAAGGATATACACCATGAAACAGAGTGCTATCGACAAGGCCCCGATCCAGTATTTCCCCTTGGATCGCCTCTATGTCTCGGACATGAACCCCCGCACCCGGAAAGGCTCCGATTGGGATGGCCTGCGCCTCTTGGCCGAAAGCATCAAGATCGCGGGACTGATCCAGAACCTTGCCGGTCATCTGGACGAGGACGGCAAGGTCGGCATCGTCGCCGGTGGTCGTCGCCTGCTGGCCATGACGGAAATCTCGCCCGAGGACATGGCGTCCATCGGTCTGGCCGAAATCCCGGTGCGGATCGCGCCCGACGAACCCACCGCCCGCGCATGGGCCAGCATCGAGAATACCGCCCGCGAAGCCCTGCACCCCGCCGATGAAATCCGCGCCTATGGCCGGATGGCCGAAAGCGGAAGCACCGTCCCGGCCATCGCCCGCGTGTTCGGCCAGACCGAACAGCATGTCTATCGCCGCCTCGCCCTTGCCGCCCTGCCCGCCCCGGTGTTGGACGCGCTGAAAGCCGGAGACATCACCCTTGGCGCGGCGGCTTGCTTCACCGTGGCGCAAAGCGAGGCTCTTGCCTTGGAGGTGCTGGACCGGGTGCGGGGTCAGGACGTGTCCGACTGGCGGTTGAAACAGGCATTGCAGCCTGACGCCATCGGCAAGGATGATCGCCGCGCGGTCTATGTCGGGATGGATGCCTATGAAGGCGCAGGCGGTGAACTGACCCGCGATCTGTTCGCAGACGAGGTCTTTCTGACCGATCCCGATCTGCTGGACAGCCTCTTTAACGAAAAACTGGCAATGGATGCCGAAATGCTCGGCCAGGGCTGGAAATGGGTCGAGACGAGCGACGACCAGTATATCTCCTATGAGGTCACGTCGAAGCTGGACCGCATCTATCGCGTCGAGGGCGAACTGACCGAGGAACAGGCCATCCGCTATGATGAACTGGCCGAACTGGCGGAAGGCGATGTGCTGGACGAGGCCGGTCAGGCCGAACTGGATGCGCTGCAAGCGGTCTGTGACGGTGATTTCACCGACACGCAGCGCGACCATGCCGGGCTGTTCATCTTTGTGGCCCGCGATGGGCAGCTGACCGTGCAAGCGGCCTTTGTCCGGCCCGAGGATCGTGACGCCGCCATCGCGGCGGAGGTTTTGACCGGCCATGCCGCCATGCGCGGTCAGACCGGCAGTGCCGCCGATGCCGAGCCGAAATCGCCCATCAGCAATGCGCTGCGCGAGGATTTGAACCGCGTGGCGAAGGGCGCACGGCAACACGCCGTCTTGCGCGATCCCGATCTGCTGATCGCGCTCTTGGCCTATCAGTTGAGCCATGATCTGCAATGGCGCAACCCGCTTGGGCTTTCGACCGAGGACGTGCCGAACTGGCCGACAACGGCAGCGGAAGGCTATGCGCTGGATGATCGCCTGACCACGAACGCGCCGCCCGATATGCACGGGAAAGACCTTGGCAAATCCTTCCGCGCCTTCCGCAAGAAAGGCGAGGATCACATTCGCGGCGAGTTGACCCGCTTCCTTGCGGCCCATTATCGCGGCGGATCGGAGGAACTGCGCGCGCTGGTCGACAAGGACACCAAACCCGCGATCCGCGAGGTCTGGACCCCCACTGCGGCGAACTTCTTCAGCCGTGTCGGCGGCCCTTACCTCAATGATCTGTGGCGCAATCTGCTGGACCTGAAAGAGGATCATCCGACCGCCACCACCTTCGCCAAGCTGAAAAAGGGCGAGAAGGCCGAGAAGCTGGCACAGCTGTTCGCGGACCCGGCGACCCGCAAGGCCTATGGTGTGAACGAGGCGCAGGAGGCCCGGATCGCCGCATGGCTGCCCGAGGGTATGGAGTGACCAAGGCGGGGCGCGCGCAAGACGCGCGCTCCGACCCATCAGCGAGGATCGACCTATGACCGATGATTTCAAGCAGAGCGACTACCTGAAAGATAAGGCGTGGCACGGGCTCTCTTGCTGCTGTGGTGGCGGATACCGCGTCGGTCACGCCCTTGGCTGCCCGGACGCGACCCGCGAAGACAATCTGTCCTGGCTGGCCGATGATCTGGCCCGCGCCGAGGCGGCAGGCGATCAGGAGGAAATCGCCGATCTGCGCCGGATCAGGGCCGAGATCGAGCGCCTGCCAACCAAATATGTCGATGGAGGCTGAGCCATGCGCTTCATCAAATCAACCCACCACCCCTTCACCGATACCGCCCGCAAGCGCGCCGCCCTTGTCCGCAAGCAGAAGGCCGAACGCGAGGCCATGCCGCTCTTCGCGGCAGAAATCGCCGCCGGCCAGCGCAGCCCTGACGATGTGATGCAGGCCCGTGCGGTAAGCTGGGCTGTCAGCCAAGCCCGCAGGCGGCAATGGCGCGCGGAGCGATGGCGGCAGGCCCGCCGCGAAATCGACGCCATGCCAAAAAACATGCGGCGCAAGGTCCGCGCCGCATGGGACGGCGCACCCTACCCCGCCGATCCAGTCTATCTGCTGGATTTCCTGCATGAGCTTCGCGTGGGTCGGCGCAGCATGGACGCCCTGCCCTTCACACCAAAGCCGGTCAATGCGCGTGGCCACAGCATCGGCATCGGAGGCCTGCCATGATCATGACCATCCTGCGCGCCCGCGATGTTGCAGGTGCCATCCCCGCCCATTCCGAGGCCGAGCGTCGGGCGGCTTTTGCCGCCCTTCATGCCTCTGCCGATCTGAACAAGGATCAGCGTCGGGCAAGTGCCGTCGCGCCCGAGCGGCCGCCTCGCCGCCGATCTGCACGATGCGCGCGGCGTTGACGCTGATCGGGCGTTCATTCGGCAGCACGGGGCGGATGCCGCCATCCGGCGCGACGGCACTGGCTGGATCATCGACCCCCATGGGCGCGAACGGGATTGAGCCGAATAAAGATGATTAGATACGTTGAAACGGGTGATCGGAACTCACCATGTGTGGCGCTTTCATCACGAAATCCATATGACCTTCAGATCGGATGTCAGTAATGTTTCAATTATTCTTTTTAATATCGTGCGGATTACTGGCGATATTAAACCCTCGGCTCTCGAACGGTCACATTTTCGTCGGGTTTCGTCCTCGGTGCCTATAGCCGTCCCAAAGTTGAAATGATGCCCGACCATGGCAACATCAGACACAGGAAGTCGCGGCGATCTTGCCCGGCATCATAGAGGAGGAGACCATGATTTACGGTGCCATCATCGTCGGCATTCTGCTCTACTCGCAGTACGCCTACTAATTTCCTGAGTGGCTGTACGGCCACTCCGCAATGAAGGCTCAATACAAAGAATTCCTTCTGCGACGAAGGTTCAACTGGCCCCGCCTCGCGCGGGGTCACTTTTTGCGAGGATGCCTTTGATTGCCCTGGCCGGCCCCGGCTATGTGCCGGGGACTGGCCAGGCCCGTGCGCTTCGCGCCGAGACGCGCCGCCGGCGCGTCAGCGCCGGGCGCGAATAGCTCGCTGGACCGCATCCATATCGGCTTCCAGAGCATGATCGCCAATCGCGTGGTTTTCGATCAGCTCGATCAGCGCATCATAGATCTCGGTCCTGACCCATCCGACTGCTTCCGCCTGGTCGACCAAAGCAAGGAATTTGGCCTCAAGGCTTTCCTGACAATCGAGGTCCCGATCAGCATAGGGTCCGAGCTCGCGCGGGCCGGTCAGTTGGTCAGCGGGTTTTGGGGGTGCGGCCATCAGCGTAGCTCCGCGACCGGCGATCGCCACAGCTCTTCGCCATCTGTCGTGCGCAGCGCCCGTATCGTGACATGCGCGCCAACTGGCGTCCGCGCCAACGTGGCCAGCGCGTGAAGAACATGCTGGCCCTCGCCTGCCGCAAGCTGGATTTCGCTGCCGTCGCTGGTTTCCGCGATCAACCGGCCTTCCATGGGCAGGGTCATTTTGGGTTGCTCCAATGTATGTGTTCTTGAAGGCAGATTGATCACCACGATCCCGTTTTCTGTTTCCGCATGTGCCTTTGGAAGAAGGACGAGATCGCCGGTGTTGTTGATAATCCTGGTCTGGCTGCTTTCGATGTCATTCGGAGATTGCCGAAATTTGCGGTTCATCCAGCGGATTATGGCATAGCTGACAAGCAGCAGCATCAGGATCGGAATTACCTGTGAGGCCATATAGGCCCCTTCCTTCAGCCCGAACAAGAACTGGTCGTAAATGTCTCGCCATGGGGTGTAGGGGATCTGTATCGGGACGATTTCTTGTGCAGGAACATATCCACCGAGATCATTTGGCTCGGGGACTTGAGCGTGTGCTGCGCTGAAAAATAGTGAAAGCCAGTTCATGAACACCTCGTTCGAGAAACATAACGGGAAGCACAGCGGCGGGAATATTCATCGCAACTTCGGGCTATTTAATCGAAATTCGGCCCAATGGGACAGTCTGGTGGGCGTCTGCCCGCAAGCGGGCACCGCGTCCTCGTCGCGCGTGCGCGACCCAAGCCAGGCAGGGCGATGCACCCGGCTGCGGCGCCTGCGGTCTGTCTCGTCCCGAGCCAGGTCCTCGTGCGCCGGTCCTGGGTGCCCTGCCCCGCTCGTCTCGGCCCATTCGGGTCACGGCCGCTGACGCGGGCTGGCTTTCAGCCGTCGCGTTCCCAACCGGATCATCGGGCAGCTGTCACCGCCGCTGCCAATCCCGGTCCGTCTGTACGGACGCGCCAAGACATCTCGTGGGGGAACAGGTCGTGGCTGTCGCTGTCGGGGGGCAGTCACCCCGGCAGCATTGCGGTAGAACCGTAGACGGGTAGCCGGTCCCGTTCTTGCCGTGTTTCTCGCTCGCGGGTTGCGCGGTCGCTTGCTGTCGTGGCCAACCCGGTCCTTACCAGCGAAGGCGTTTCTCATCGATGAAATATGACAGGGCAGCGCGCCGGACGGCCTGCGGCCTTCAACGACGAATTTCCCCTGGCCTCTCGGCCATTCCGCGCGGAAGACAAATTCCTCATTGACCGGCGCTCTTCCTGCCCCGTCCCGGAAATTTCATCGAAACGCCAAGCAGGAAAGGAAAACCAAATGGCCAACGAAAGCATGAAGCTCCGCGTGAAAACCGGCGAGAAAGACGGCAAGAACTTCTGGGACAGCTGCGGTGTCCTCTTCATCAACCGCAA
>NZ_VKDF01000028.1 GCF_007096355.1 Paracoccus sp. M683
TTCGAATATCTAAGGGCCACCTTGACCGCGATTGCCAACGGCCACCCTCAAAGCCGCCTCGACGACCTGCTGCCGTGGAACTTCAAGCCGTCAAGCTAAGCTGACCGTGCTGTTCTGCGACCGCTTACCGCGCTCTCGCGCCCTCCTCCTCCTTTACTGGTTCCCTTAAAGGTTCTCTTACAGGGTTAGTCTCCGAATTTCGGAGATGGAAACCGGCCAAATTCGGAGATGGCTTTGGCGATTTTTCGGAGATGGCTCCATCTCCCGAATCCGGACATGGATCGCCGCTGTCATCACCATCGTCAGGGCCGGAATCGCCGTTGCCGCCCTCGTCCGACGGATCCGGAAACCTGTCCTCGAAACCGAGGATGTAGCGGGTTGCCTGCCGCCGATGCGTCTGCGGATCGTGGCACCGGACCCGGTGGATCAGCCGGGCCTCTTCCAGCGCCCGCAGTTGGTTGTTCAGGGATGACACCGGCATTTCGCAATCGGCGGCCAATCGCACTTGCGTCGGGAAACAGCCGAGATCCGGATTGTGGCGGTCGCAGAGATGCCAGAGCACGATCTTGGTCGCGGGCTTCAGCCCACGTTGCAGAATGGCCCAGTTGGTCGCGAAATGGCTCATGCGCGCGACCTCCGGCGTTGGCCACCAGCGACGTCGCTGTCAGCAATCCGTCGGCGCGAGCTCAGCGCCTGGGCGCGGGTGGTGATGCTGTGATCGGCCAGCGCTCCCAGCACGTCCTCGACCGAGCGCAGCAGTGCCCAGCCGAAGCCCTGGGCTTTGGCAATGTCACGAAACGCCCTCTGCGCGGGGCTGAGACGGCCGGAAGGACTCTTCACCTCCAGAAGCAGTACCTGACCACCGGTCAGGACGATGAGGTCGGCGAAGCCGGGGAACACCCCCATGCCGGTCAGGATCGCTTGGCGTTGGCGTGCGGCCTTGCCGCCCGCACCGACCTCATTGGCGGAATGGTGGATGATGGCATTGCGGGGCAGAACGATGCGAAGCGTGTGGACGATGGCGCGCTGGATATCGGCCTCTGGCGTGCGGCGGGTCATGCGGCTCCACCTTTCGGCTTTCGGATCGACAGGCAGATCAGCAGGCCGGCAAGCGCCAATGCTTCGCGGCCCTCTCGCGGATCCGGGCTGTGTGCGGCGATGGCGCGGCAAGCGAGGACGATCAGGCTGTCGGGGTGATGGACGAAATCGGCGACGATGCTGCGGGCCTCGGTGAGGCGCTGGGCGGGCCAGTCGGCCGGGTTGGGCGCGTTGGCATCGGCACGGGGATCTGCGGCGGGAATCGGCATCATGGCGTTCATGCCCGCCCCCGCGCGCTGGCTTTCGTGTCAGGAACACGCGGCATTTCCTGCGACTGCAGCCAGTCCTGCACCACGCTCATCCGGTAAAAGATCTTGCGACCGGCGCGGACGCAGGCCGGCCCCTTCCGCCGACGCTCCCAGCGCCCCAACGTATCGACCGTCAGGCCGAGCTCCTGCGCCAGATCGGTGCGGCTGATCCAGCCGCGCAGCAGCCTCGGTTCGATGGCCGGCTTTGCACTCATGGGTTGTGTCATGCTCTTGCCTCCTTCTTGCATCGCCCGAACCGGGCGGCTGACGGGGAGAAGAACAATCACATCGGAATCCCGGGCAGGGAGGCGGAAGGTGGCGCAATTGCCAGAGACTTGTGCCACCCCATGTTTTGCTGGGTTTGCACGCCTCTCGCGGACATCTGACCGGCACATGTCCAGCAAAGCGCCGGACATGCCGGGTGACGCCATGTCATGTGTCCGAAGAAGTTCTGCCTTTGCTGGGGATGGAACATGTCAAGAACAAAGAGTTCGTTATCCCCAGCCAAATCGGCTGGACAAGTCGCGCCACGGTGGTGAACAAAGCGGCCCAATCACGCCGGATGCGGTTGAAGAACGCGGGCTTTGCCGAAGTCCGCGACCGGGAGAGCTGTGTCCGGACGCGAGAGGAAAGAGGCAGGCGCCGATCGCCGTGAGGAACGGTTTCAGCGACGGAAAGACGGGGAGATGATATCAATGCCATTGCCGCCACGCGCATTCTTCACCATTCAGGAAACTGCCATCCGCTGGGGCTGCAGCCTCGATGAGCTTGCCGGATGGGCTGCCGTCGGAAAGCTGGACATCGCGATGGCCATCCAGCCGGTTCAACATGGCGCGGGTGTCATGTCAGGCTTTGTCGCCGTGCCGGTCACGGATATTCTTGGCCTGTTCAGAAACAATGGTGGCGATGCGGCACGCCTCGCCGCCAGGCGTATTCGCCCGCTTGGTCAGGAGGACTGGATCTGGCTGTCAGGCCCCGCGGACCCCATCGAGGTCTCGCTGGACGATCTCCTGATCATGTCGGACGACGTTCATCAGTTCGAGACCTATCATGACGTTCTGCGCCGATCGAGCGGCACCGGCGCGCCGAACAGGTACGACTGGGAAGGGCTCTTCGCCATGCTTATCCGGCGTGTGCATTTCGAGGGTGTTCCCGCGACACAGGCCGAACTGATCGCCATCGCGCAGGAGTGGTTCGCCGAGAACTCTCCCAATGGCGAGGTGCCGGACGAACGCACCCTGCGTCGCCGTCTGGGGCCGATCTGGAGATCGCTTCAAGGGGATGCGTAGGGCAGAGCGGTAGACGGCCCAGCGCCGCAACCGAACCAAATCTGGATCAGGCGCTCCTGCGCGCCTGATCATCTGCATCATGGACCAGCACCGGTTTTGGCCGGAAGGCGCTGGCCACAGCATCGACCCCGGCGCGCAGCGGCGAATCCATCAGATGCGCGTAGCGCGCCGTGGTCTGGGTCTGGCTGTGGCCCAGAAGCTTGCCGATCATCTCCAGCGAGGCGCCGCCGCTGACCAGAAGTGAGGCGAAGGTGTGGCGCAGGTCGTGGATGCGGACATCCTCGATCCCGACCTGCTTCTGGATCTGATGCCAGAACCGGCGGATCTCCTTCACCGGCTCGCCGGGCACATCGCCCGGGAACAGCAGCGGGCAGCCGCGCGGCACCAGTAGCTGGCGCTGGCGGACGATGGCAGCGGCCTCGTCCGAGATCGGCAGGCGGTGGATCCGGCGCTGCTTGGTCATGCTGGCGGGCTTGGACCAGCTCAGATGTTCGAGGTTGAAATGCTCGAACCGGGCCTGCCGGACCTCGCCAACCCGAGCCCCGGTCAGCATGCAGAGCCGAATGATATCCGCCGCGCGCCGGTCCTCGGCCGCGTCCAGCGCGGCAGCAAGTTTCCGGATCTCTTCCTGCGATAGGAACCGCTCGCGCGGGTTCTCGATCCGGCGACGAAAGCCCGAGGCCGGATTATCCTCGCGCCAGCCCCAGCCCTGCGCATAGGTAAACATCTTGCGCAGCACCTCTCCGGTGCGATTGGCGCGGATGGGCGTCGGTTTTGACCCCTGCAGCTTGCGGGCGCGGTTGTTGGGTTTGGCCTTGTGCGGCCGGGCGCGGCCCTCGGCGATGCGATTCAGCAGCTTTTCCACATCATAGGAGGTGATTTCGGTCACCAGCCGGTTGTTCCACTCGGGCCCCACCAGCTTGCTCAGCATTGATCGCTGATCTGAGGCATTGGTCTTGGCGAGGTTCGGCAGATGCACCTCCGCATAGCGCGCGATCAGATCCTTGAACCGGGGCGCCTCCCGCCCGTCCTCCTTGGCGCCCAGCGGATCGCCCCCGGCATCGATGTCGCGGCGCAGCTCCTTCGCCCGCTCGCGCGCCGCCGCCGTCGACCATTCCGGCCAGCGCCCCAGCGTCATCCGCCGCTGCCGCCCGGCATGACGGTAATCCAGCGTGAAGGCCCGGTTGCCCGAGCGGTAGATGCAGATGGCAAAACCCCGCACCTCGCTGTCGAAAATCTGATAGTCCCGCCCCGGTTCCGGCGCCGCCTCCCGCACCGATTTCTCGTTCAACCTCAATCGCTTCACCATGCCCCGCGCCTCCTTTCTGCATCCCACATGAGGCTCAGCCTCGCGCGCATGGCAAGTCATACCTGAGCGCCAGGACCGGCGGGGAGGCGGAAGGGGGCGGAAGTCGGAGGGAAGGGTGCCGGTAGCTATGATTGCCCCGATTGCTAAAAGGAAATTTTGGCTGCCCATTAGCCTTCCAAAAACTCACGCCTTTGATTGCCACACGGCATAGATCAGAAAAGGCGCCTCCGGGTCACAATTCAAAATATTTACCCGACCGAGCAGGCACCGGTCAGAACGACGGCCGCCGAGATCGGACCAACCACGTGTCCGACGATGAACTTGTCGATGACGTCGCGGCGGATATTCGAGCGCGGCGTAGGAGAGCGGATCGACACGGATTGAAGCCAATGACACAATCACAGCGAAGTAGATGTTGAAGGCCCTGTCTATGCTGTTGGGCTATCAAGTTGCCGCGTGCTGACGGTCTCGCTACAGCTTAATCGCACCCGAATCAGTTGAATGATGAGTGCCAGAACGCGACACGGTACGCAGGTGGTCGAGCGCCACCGTTGCACAATCACTAGTTGCTGCCGCCCGCCCAACTTGGCGTCAACTGGGCGGTTGGCAGTCGTCTGTGCCACTAATCTCATAAGGCAGTAGGAAATTGCTTCCCACATCACGCCAACGTCGGCATACTTGGCTTTGTTGAACCGCCTCTATGCAATGGACTTATATCTCGTTCAAAAAATGCTGCAATCTTGTTTGTCCTCGGGCGCTGCCAGAGCTGCAAGAATAGAATAAGGCTGCAGTGATCGAATTTATGGGGTTTCTTACGTCGATGTTATTCATTCGCTCGCTGAAATCTTCTTGGTTGATCACAGTGCTTTGGTTCGTACATGTGAGCCCAAGCCTAGCTTGGGACGCTTTTCCTGTAGGAGAATCGGTTACGCTGATGCAATCGGGCGTCGACTACAACGTAGAGTTTAGATGCGCCAAGGCTGACGGTAGTAAGCTGCGCCTCGAAATACTCCGCGTTTATCCGCCGACCGATGAAATCGAGCGCATAGAATCCGTGACACTTAATATCTACACCGGAACATCTGTCGATTTCTCCCAAAAGATTGAGGTCGAGCTTTCAACTGATCGGGATATAAAGCTTACCGGCTTTTTGAATACATCAGCGGACGGTCTCGAAAGCCTAGCCGCTGGCAGCAAGCTTGATATCCTCGACAACGCGACCGGGCGAATAATTTTCTCCAGCCCCATGAATGGCACGTCGCGAGGACGAAAACTGTTCCAAGAAAGATGCGGGATATGATGTGGCCCAAGGATGTAGTTTCCTTGTGTCAGGTCAAGTTGTTCTGATGCTTGCTTGGATTGTGCTTTAGCCCGGAGGTTTGAGATGAGAAAACTTGGACGGATCTCAATATGGCAATTGTGCATCGCGCTTCAGGCATTACCGCTCTTCACATCGCGAGCCGACGCGTGGGAGCTTGGCAAATCTGCGGATAGTGCGTGGACAGCAGAAAGCAGCGACGGGATAAGGCTTGGGTTCAGTTGTAGTCGCGGCACCGGCCGGGTGTCCATGATGCTTACCGACCTCTCAAAGGGAGTTGACCTCTCCGCGCCACTCGCCTCGATCGAGGCGTCGGGATCTCTGATGCTGACGATCCGGCTGCCTGACGGCCGTACGAGCAGTAAACCGATTGCCAGTTTCAATGAACAAGGGTCTGTCGCGGCCGAGGTGCCTACGGGTTCTTTCGACCTTGAGGCATTCGCGAATGGACAGAGTCTGCTGCTTGAGGATGTCGGCACGGGAAAAGCGCTGTTCCAGTCTGGAATGAAGGGGACCGGCGCGGCACGCTTGGCCTTTCGCGAACGCTGCGGAATCTAATCGATGGAACAAGAACAAGTATTTGTTCCAACTGGTAGAGGAAGGTGATGTGTTATGATCCATATTAGACAGGCTCTTTTTGGCTGCTGTTTCATCGCTGCCTTTCCTGTTCACGCGCAGAGCCAGGCCGAGCGGCTGGCGCAAATGATGTCCAAGAACTACGCCATGCAGTCCTTGCAATCGGTCATGTTGGGCGATCTTGAGGGCGCGCGGAACTTTGCGCTTCGCGCGTTCCCGCCGGACCCGACCGAGCAAGAGGCAATGGCGCTTCCTGAGGCAATGTTCGCCCTGGAGATCGCTATGGGCGCACGTATCGCGCATATCGACGACGAAGGGACGGGGCTCTACAGTGTTGACAGCACCGGTACGAGGGCGTTCGCAGGTTTCTACGATCCTCGTCCAGAAGTGAATACGCAATATGTCACCCCGGCAATTTATGACCCACGTGACGGAGTTCTGATCGGCGCGCTGGAGGAGGTCGCGGCGTCGTCTTCCCCCGAGTTTTCTCCCGAGTTCTCGCCTGACGGCAAGCTTCTTGCCTATCCGACCTTTCCCAGAGCGAAGGTCCAGCTTTTCAGCTCTGAAGATGGAAGTCTGGTGCGCGAACTGACGACTGATGTGTCTGCGCCGTTCGATTGGCTGGTGCCAGTGCCCTTGGGCTTCTCGGCTGACGGATCGCAATACGCATACGGGTATCATCACGACCGCGGAGGCATCCTGGTCTGGAACGTTGCTGACGGCAGCTTGGTGAGCCATCTGGCGGCGGAGGGTGAGGGTGCCGAAACATGGGTGCCACTCGGTTGGGATCATGAGGGCGGCTTCGCCGTTCAGAAGATCATCAATGATACAGCGACCGGAATGGTAACGAATGCTGGTTTAGAGCGGTGGAGCCAGGACGGAGGAAAGGTCATGCTTTCCGATCTCGCAGGCGTGATAGAGACCGTATCGCTGAAATCCATTACCTTTCCGGGCGTGCCCCTCGTCTTCATGTCGGACGAGATGCGCTTGGCGGCGATTGATCTTGAGACCGGCGCCGTCCGTTTCACGACCGAGGTTGAGTTTCCCGAAATCGCGCTTGTGCGTAACGGCACAGCATTCGCCATTCGGCCCTTTGATATCGAATCGCTTGACGACTTTCAGGTCTTTGACCTGAACGGAAATCGTCTCCAGCCAACGGGACGCGATCTCATTCCTCTGGCGCAGGCGGCTGTATCACGGTCTGGCATGATTGCGGCGGTTCCCAAAAACGCCACGCGCCACACATATCTCGGGCAGGATCTGCCGGAAGGTGTGGCGCTCTATAACGCTGTTTGGGACGGGCTAGACGAACCGACGCAACAGGCGATCAACCTGGATCGGGTTGTTCGGCCATGATGATCCGCGTGGCCGCATTTGCGGGGCTGATCCTGGCTCATTCCGCCGCCGCCCAGACGGATGGCGAACGTCTCGCCGACCTGTTGTCAAGGGAATATGCCAGGCAGGCGATCACGGCACTTCGCCAGGGCGACAGGCCTGCCGCGCTCGGTTTCGCCCTGCGAGGTCTGCCGGATCAGCCCACCGAAGAGGATCTGATGCGCTATCCTGCGGCAGTTTTCGCTCTGGAGCTGGCCTATGGCGCGCGCGTTCCGCGCATCGACCAAGACAGAGAAGCGCGTTACAGCCTAAGCAGCGACGGAACGCGGGCGTTCGTCAGCCGGTGGGAAAATCCGACACACCCTGATCAGGACAGTTTTCCCCAATCCATCATCGACCCGCGCGACGCTCGCCTGATCGCCAAGCTGGATCCACAGATACAGGTTCACGGGGTCACGACGCCGGGTATTTCTGCTTCGTTCTCGCCCGATGGCAGCATTCTGGCCCTGCCATCGAACGAGACATCGATCGTCCATCTCTACGCCGCCAAAGATGGCGCATATATTGGGGAAATGGAACCCAGTCCCGAGGCAAGTGGAGGAAGATCCATCGGCTACGAGGCCGGCTTCAATCAGGACGGCCGCCTTTATGCGCGCGCCTATAGCGTTCTCCGAACGACGGGTATCGACATATGGGATGTGCAATCACGCGATCTCATTCATAACTTTCAGACCGTCTCGGACAGGACCACGCGGCAGGTGCCTTTGGGATGGGACCATGAAGACGGATTGATCATTCAGACGACGACGAGCGATCCTAACAGAAAAACTCCCGACCAAGTCATCATCGAGAGATGGCAACAGGATGGGACGAAATTGGCGCTCGTGTCGAAGGAAGGTCGAAACTACGAGATGAATATCACCGCCTTCGCCTATCCAGAGATCCGCCTACTTTTCCTTGCGGGTGAAAATGGTCTGGAGGCCATAGACATGTCGACCGGCGAGCTGCGCTTCAATCACCCGATGATCGGGCCGTTCGTTGCCTTGGCACGCGACCGCGCGGCGATTGTGCTTCGGCCCCGTTCGCTGGTTCCGCCGGATGCGTTCACAGTGCTGAATCTAGAAGGCAGTGAATTGGCTATCAAAGGTAATGATGCAGTGCCTTTCATCCATGATCTGTTCTCGCGTCGTGGCAACAGAATAACTTCATCGACCGGCCTTCTTGCAACAACCTATACGGGGGCTGGGACACCTTCAGGTTTGGCGTTGTACGAGCGGGTCTGGAGCGAAATGAACGAGGCGGAGCGGCTGGAAATCAATGCAGAGCGCGTGCCTAGGCCCCAGTTATAACGCCAAGAGTCCTACCGCAAAGGAGGCGTGGTCTATTCATCTTTGGTATTCTTCATGAAGTTGTCCGATGCAAAAAAACCAGTGCTGCGTTCCAGATGGTGGTCTCTTATCTTTTTACGCATGACCTGAGACCCGACTTCCCTCCAGCCTTTGGAAGAATCCGTCGGTTGATTTCTGGCCTTATGAGGCCTGGATTTCCAGTCTCGATTGCATCGCGAGTTCCTCGGGCGTCAGGTTGCCGAGGGATGAGTAGGGCCTTTGACGGTTGTAGTCCTCCTTCCAGGCTGTGATCTTCTCGCGGGCCGCAGCCAGCGACGAGAACAGCGTTTCATTGAGAAGCTCATCGCGGAAGCTGATTGAAGCTCTCAACAAAACCGTTTTGCATCGATTTGCCGGGCGCGATGTAGTGCCAGTCGATGCGGGTCTCCTGGTGACCTGCCCACGCATGGGAAAGGGTTGACAGTACAATGAACAGTACTTTCTACGAAGCTGGTTCTGGCGATGTGAAAATAATGATCGGATGTTATCCCGGTAGTGCAGAAATCCAATTCACCGTCCAAAGTGAAAGACCGTTCTTGACCGGAAAAGACCAACCGCGGGCTATTGCTTTCGTGGTTGACGGGGTGCGCTTTGCATCGGGCCTGTCAGACTACCCGACTGGTCCAGAGGAAAGCTGGATCTCCAGCAAATTTCCTTTCGGCCGGCACGCTGCTGTCGTTGCCGATGGAAATTCGATGACAGTTATCGATCCGACCCGCGGTAACGATGATACTTTCCTTACACTGGATCTTAAAGAATCGTCAGTTGCCATAAAAGATTTACTGCGTACCTGCCCTGCGGCGGGAGAGCGATCTTAGTGAGACGCGTTCCAGCGACGGATAGCCGTCGCCGAGCAGAAAATATCTTTAGTGAAACGGTTCCCTGTATGGGTAGATCCGCAATGAAGATCCTAAATTGACGGGAGAGTTTCGATCTGAAAGGGAGCTGACATCTGACAAAAATTAATTCACTTCGCGAGTTATACGACCTGCTTGTGCGTGCATACTTGATGGAGGGAAAATGAAACGTACCCTTGTGAGGATACCGAAATTGATACCATTCGTCGCCCTGCGGGTTTCTCTACAGAGCGCCGAGCAGAAGGCTTGACCGAATCGTGATCATATCTAATCTAAGCAATAACTTGGCCCTTGCCGAAGTAATCGTCGTTCCGATTTCGCCCTGGGCTGAGCCGGTAACAATGAACCGATCAGGGAATGCTGGCTTTCATACATACGAGGATGAGAATGAAGACCTCTGCAATGACTGTGGCCGTCTGCAAGTTCATCGCGAGCGCTGCTACATTCATACTCTGCGGTGCTACCGCCTATGCCCAGTCCGCGCTCGACGCCGTTGCCGCGTTCGACATGCCAAAGATTGAACGCTTCGTCGCACTCGCGCAGGCGGGCTCGGATCAGCGCGTGTCTGCGACCATGCGAGAACAATTTGCCGAATCGGGACCAAACTTCCGAACCCTCCCGCCAATTCTCGTGTCCATAGAGGGCGAGCCCGCGTTTGTTTATGTGAAGGAACGTTGGAGCGAAGATGTTATAACCTTCGTGATGCGCTGCCGAGGCTCTGGAATTGTCGATCTCTCCTTCGCGGCCTTTGCCAGTCGGCCAATGTACTCCCCCGAGCAAGAGGCTGCATTTGATCAGGTCGCTGGTCAGATCATGGAGTTCGGACGGGGCGTCCCTGCGGTGGTGCGCCTGACGGCCTATGAGGGAGACGCAGCCTATGATATGCCGGTTGCCGTCGCATTCACATGGCCGGGAAATGAATCGACTGATGCCGAGGGTAACAAGTCACGCATCCAGGTCCAGCTTGCGGGGGCTGCAAACAGCAACGACCAGTTTTTTCGGAACCTCCGCGGAACAACCCTTCAGGGCTTTTCCTACGTAAATGGCCAACACACGCCGCTCAGGGTTGGGGTTGATCTCCCGAATGTTCGAACGACGGTAGGACCTTTACTGGAACATTGCCGGGCCGGGAATGACAATCCGATGGATCGCGTTATAATTCCGATGGCAGATACGCCTGGTTCTGCAATCATCGAAGACCCTCGTGAAGATCTTGATCTTTCGTTTCTGGATGCTTCCAGAAGTCGTATTGTGCAAAGGATCTACCAAGGACTACCGGCCGATATGGACGTTCCGCTGGAAATGCGCCTGACTGTACCGCTTGCATTTCATCTTGCATACTCGCGCGCGTGCGGCGCGCAGCAAGGCGCTTCGCTTGATTTCGTTTATACAGATATTTTTGTTGATAGCGCGCTGATTGCCGTTCCGCCCGATGACTTCGCCACCCTCTTTGAGGCGACCCAGATTTATGGGCCGGTCATGCAAAGGCTCTACGACGAGCGGGTGCGCAATGATTTCACATTTCGGGAAGTACAGGGCATTTATCAGCGGGCAATAGGGGCGTGGTCAGTAGACTGGAAGTCCATTTTGGATGTGCATGGATGCACCGGGGCGGTCATCGACCGATTTCGACATAGCATGAAGTCCGAGCTTCCATTTGTGGAATATGCAAGGGGGTCGAAAAATGCGCTGGTTGACTTCGGGATCCGACAGTACGAGATTGCGTTTTCGAATCCGATTGATATCGAGACAGCGCGGCAGATCGGTCTTGCGGAGTCGCAATCAGGGAATGATGCAATCTTTGGCAATAGCTATGCTGGAAGAATCCTTCGAGCGATTGCGGTTGGAAATTTTGCCCAAGTCGAAGAGGTTAACGGCCAGTTTCGAGAGCTGATTTCAAATCCATTAGGCAGTGATCCCGACAATCCAGTATCAAAGCTATTTCGCTTGGCGATGGAGCTCGAATCCGCTGTAAAACGAGATGCCGGCGTGCTAACAGCCTATGCCATTGGCCGGACCTATCATCTGGGTGCATGCGGCGATCCCACCACAACTTTCAGTCAGGATACTGTCTACTGGACCGAATATATCAATGGCTTCGGGCAGCATTTATCTTCGTCACCAAGCGAGACGAGAACGTCTTCCGCCGAGGTGCCCGCAAAGTTCGCTGAGATCGTTCGGGCAAACGATACCATCGACACGTCGTGGGTCCTCGATTTGGAGATGGCGCGAATTGTTGGGCGACTGTCGTGCGACAGCCCGGCACGTAAGCAGCTGGAGGACAATATGATCGCCTATTTTAGCCGGCGCCCCGCGGTTCATATCGGGCCAGTCCCCGCAGACTAGTCTCCTCGTGGTGACCTGCCCCCTGCTGGTCCCTCGTTCATAACGAGAGTCTGCAGGTTGGATTTGGGTATTCGGCTTCGCCGTCCGGCGCAAGCGCGCCGGGCGCGGAGCCCTCAAATTGCTCAAGCGCTCGGCGCGCTTGCTGTGGCGTCTGGTTGCCCAGGGAAGAGTGCGGCCTGACCGTGTTGTAGTCGTAACGCCATAGGGCCAATTTCCGACGC
>NZ_VKDF01000029.1 GCF_007096355.1 Paracoccus sp. M683
CAGACCGTCTATCGGGGCATCGAACGGGTGCGTTCCCGCTTCATCCTGACGATGACTGCCAACAACCTCGCGCGACTGCCTCGGCTGTTGGCCGCATGATGACGAAAAACCGCGTCAGTCACACACACGCGTTTCAGAACAAAAAGCGCGCGGCCGGGCAGCAAAGCCGGCAACCAAGGGAAACCATTCCAGCCCCTCGACTAATTCAGCAGCCTGCTAAGGGCCAAACCCAGGCGCATCCCCGAAGCCGAAGCCGAAGCCGAAGCCGAAGCCGAAGCCGAAGCCGAAGCCGAAGCCGAAGCCGAAGCCGAAGCCGAAGCCGAAGCCGAAGCCGAAGCCGAAGCCGAAGAATTCCTGTTCACCCGCATCTTCGACGTCAATCCAGATGATGATGTCTTGCAGGGCGATGCACCCGATCAGGGCACACCGATGCCCTGATCACATCCCGGGGGTTTGCGCCCCCTCCACCAGCCTCGTCACCGACCAGCCGCCGCTGTGCCCTTTGCGCAGCCAGACCGCGACCAGCTGAAAGCCGCTCTGCGGCCAGTCCTTTGGCGTGTCGATCAGCACCAGCTCAGCAATGCCGAACCCGGCTTCGTCCAGATCACGCAGCCGCGCCTTTGTCGTCAGATTGGTCAGCGGCGCCAGCCAGACGATATTCGGCGCGATCGTGATGGCATGGCGGCTAAAATCGCGCAGCCGCGACCACGGCGGATTGGTCATCACCCAGTCGACCGGCCTCTGCCAATCCAGGAAATCGCGGCCCTCGGTGATCTCGCACCAATCCCGCTCGAGATGTTCGGGAAAGCGGTCGTGGAACGCCCCTTGGCCTCTGGCCGGGTCAAGCACCGCGCCCGTCATCCGCCCGGCGAAATGCGCGATTACCCCTGCCGCCAGCTCCGCCGGCGTCATCACCAGATCCTGCGCCGGGGCATTCGTCACCGGCACCAATCCGCCACGTCCTGCAGGATTCGCCCGCAGGACCGACCTGACACCCAGCACTGCCGCCGCCCTGACCAGCGTCGCGACCGTCGCGCCCAGATCCCTCTCGAGCGCAATGATCACCGGTCGGCTGACCCCGATCCGAGCGGCCAGTTGCGCCTGGCTCAGCCCCCGAGCCCGACGCCGGTCCGCCAGAGCCCGCGCCGCCTGCGCGCGATCCGGCACCCAGCCCCAGCGCAGATCCAGCACCGCCATGACCGCGACCAGCGCCCGCACACCACCCTCGCCCCGCTCGAGCGCCCGGAGCGTCGGCAGACTGATCCCGGCCGAGCCCGCGACTGAAGCCTGCGTCAGTCCGAGTTGGCGACGCGTTGTGCGCAAGGTATTCATGTCAAGAATTTCTTTCGTTATGGAACTCAAAAAGGAAACGATTTATGACACAATCTGCATCAAATCATTGGACCTGTGCCAGACGGAAAACGTCGAGAAGGGCGGAAAGCGGACATGCGGTGGTGCAGCAGGGCGTTTGCAGCATCGCTCATAAGCTGTCGTCGTCTAACAGGCTGCTGAAAAAGTATTTTGGCATTGCTTCGTGGAGGAAATTATCCCGGCGTTGTCAGGAGAAGGCCAGAAAACCGTGCGTTTTGGCGCGCTGGCGGACCAATTTCCCTGTTTTCAGCGCAAGGTCTGGTCGCGTCATGACTTTTTCAGCAGCCTGCTGAGTATTGAAGTGAAACACGCTTACGCCCGTCAACAGTTTTTACTGTGCATCCGCCGTGGTGCATACCAAGCTCCTTTCCGCCGACGCATTTCCACTCTAAGCGCGCAGGTCTTGCGTTGACATGGCGGCGAGCCGCTATATCGTGTGGCTAGCTCTGCTTGGCGGTTCAAGGACACCGCCAACGCCCATCCGAAACTCTTAGTTGTGAGCCTGATTGCCTTGGTCCAGACGAAATTCATCGATCTTTTCGCTGGTCTTGGTGGATTTCATCAGGCGCTGAGCGCGTCAGACGGTCACTGCGTCTTCGCCTCAGAGATCAACACCGATCTGGCCGCGTTGTACGAGAAGAATCACGGCATCAAGCCCCATGGTGATATCCGCAGCGCTGACATTTCCATGATTCCTGATCATAACGTCCTGTGTGCAGGTTTTCCCTGCCAACCATTTTCCAAGGCTGGGGAGCAAAAAGGATTGCAATGCCCGCAATGGGGCGATCTTATCGACTACGTGATCGACATTTTGCGCGTGAAGGAGCCGCGCTTCTTCATCATCGAAAATGTGCCAAACCTTATCCGCCATGATGGCGGCGCGACGTGGCAGAACATCTGTACCCGGCTTCGTGCGCTCGATTATGATATCGACTTCGCACGTTTATCTCCTCATATGTTCGGCGTGCCGCAAAAGCGTGAGAGGGCCTTTATCATTGGCGATCGCGAAGGGCTTGGCGGCTTTTCCTGGCCAAAGCTAAATAATCAAGCACAGCTTTCCATCGCATCCGTTTTGGACGATGACCCTGAAGATGCACTGCACTTGAGTTCAAGCCATGTTCACTATCTATCGGTCTGGCAGGAGTTTGTAGCTACCTTTCCGAAGGGTAAGGAGCTTCCGTCATTCCCAATTTGGGCGATGGAATTCGGTGCGAATTACCCCCTCGACGGACTCACTCCGCTTACGCGCGGATATCGTAGTTTGGGCCGCTACAAAGGCGCGTTTGGGCGATCATTGAAAGGGATGTCGCCAGCAGAAACTGAGGCTGCGCTTCCAGGATATGCCCGTACAAAGTTGGAGCGCTTTCCGGCGTGGAAGATCGATTTCATCAAAAAAAACCGTATGTTCTATACTGAACACAAATCGATCATCGATCCTTGGATTGATCAGATCAAATCCTTTCCGCCCAGCTTCCAGAAGCTCGAATGGAACGTCAAAGGCGGTGAGCGGGATATCTGGAAACACATCATCCAATTCCGGGCGAGCGGTATTCGCATCAAAAAGGCCGATACTGCCCCTTCACTCATTGCGATGACAACGAGCCAGGTCCCCATCATAGGCTGGGAACGGCGCTATATGACGCCGCGCGAATGTAGCCGCCTGCAAAGCCTTGATCTCACCCATTTGCCGAGCACTAAGAACGGTGCCTACAAAGCCTTTGGCAATGCCGTAAATGTTGAAGTTGTGAAACGCATCTTCGCCGCCCTTGTCACCAGAGAAGATGCATCGGAGTCCGCGCAGCGGGCCGTTGCCGCAGAGTAATATGAGTCGCCTGAACACGGTCAATATCCGGCCCGGTGTAAACGTCCTTTCAGTGCTGCCGCACCTCAACTACAAGGCGTGGTACGCTCTGGCCGAGTTTGTTGATAACTCGATCCAAAGCAGTATATCGCGCCGTAAGGACTTGGAGGCAACCTCGGGCGGCTCCTACGTACTGCGGGTCGATATCATCTTCGATGCGGACGACAGCCGGATCTTGGTTCTCGACAACGCTGCCGGGATTGCCTCGTCCGACTATCAGCGCGCTTTCCGGCCCGCCGAAATCCCGCCCGATGCAACAGGCCTGTCCGAGTTCGGCATGGGCATGAAGAGCGCCGCGTGCTGGTTCGCGCCGAAATGGAGCGTCCGCTCCAGCGCACTTGGCGAAAGAGACGAGCGCACCGTCTTCTTCGATATTGACCGTATCGTCCATGACAGCATTGAAGAGTTGAATGTCGTTACTTCGGTTGCGTCCGAGGACAAGCACTATACGGAAATCCGGCTGGAGGACATTCGCCGCTTTCCGAAAGGCCGGACCATCGGCAAGATCAAGGAGCATCTGGCCAGCATCTATCGCATCTTTTTGCGCTCTGGCGCGTTGGAACTCTTCGTAGACGGTGAGAAGCTGAGATACGACGAGCCCAAGGTCTTGGTCACGCCATCCTACAAAGACCCCGATGGACCGCAGATCATGTGGAAGCGCGATATCGACATTGATCTCGGGCCAGGAAAATCAGCGACCGGCTTCGTTGCCATCCGTGAGAAAGCCGATACCCGCCTTGCCGGTCTCGCGCTCTTCCGGCGCAACAGACTGGTCCTTGGCAGCGCCGATGAAACCTACCGACCAACCGATATCTTCAAACGGCCAAACAGCTATGAATCGCAGCGCATCTTTGGTGAAATCCACCTGAAGGGCTTCAGTGTTTCTCACACTAAGGACGGTGTTCAGTGGGGCGAGCATGAAGACGAATTTCTTCGCAAGCTCTACAAAATACTGAACGGCGAAGACCTGCCTATTATCAAGCAGACACAAAAATACAGGGCCTTGGAGGACGCGCGGAACGCACGCAAGGTCGCCCGCAGCGCCGCTCCCGCCGTGGCCAAGCAGTTCGATCACAGAACCCTAGTTACATCTCAGCAGGCGTTTCCAAGCGTTGTATCGCCAAGCCTTGAGCCTTCGCCGGACGAGAACCTTCTCGATGTTGGGGAGCAGCTTGACGCGGTTGCGGAGGGAGAGCGCGATGATTTTCAGTTCGAGTTTTTGTTCCGGGGGACGCCTTGGATCGTAAAGCTAGAATTGTCCTATGCCGACAAGGAAAGTGACTGGCTTTCCATCCAGAGCAGACCAGCCATCACAGACCCTGATCCGCGCGAAGTGCTGATCCGCGTGGCCATGCTACATCCGTTCATGGCGCAGTTTCCCAATCTCGACTCGGAAGGCTTCGCGGCAGTGCTGAACATCGCTGCTACCATGGCGTTGTCAGAAGTCATCGCCACGGAGCTTGCCTCGCATCACCCCAAAGCAATCCGGCAATACACCAATGAAATCCTCAAGAACCTTGTGACGAGGACTGTCCCCGATGAGTGACGAAGGCATTATCCAGATTCACGAGCGCCAGACGTCCGGCAAGTGGAACCCGGCGCAAGGTCCGGCTCTGACGCGCCTTCTTCAGTCAAACACATCACTTTCAGACACCGAGAAGACCCGGCTTGTCTCGGAAACCTTGTCGATCATGCGTCAATGCGCTGATCCCAAGAATCGAGGCGATCACAATACCGGCCTGATCATCGGCTACGTCCAGAGCGGCAAGACGCTTTCCTTCACAAGCTTGTCCGCGCTCGCGCACGACAACGACTATCAGATCGTCCTTCTTCTTGCCGGAACAACCAACAACTTGGTCGAGCAATCCTTCGAGCGTCTGAAGAAGGACTTGGAGGTCGAGAAGAACCGGAACTGGAAGCTGTTCTCGACCAGAGACAAAGGCTTCCAGGGGGCCGAGGTGGAGCGGGTCAAAAGCGAGCTCGCGAAATGGCGCAAGGGGAGCACGCGCTCGCGCACAGTGCTGATCGTCTCTATGAAGGAGCATCGCCATCTCGATCATCTGGCCACACTGCTCGCCGGGGTCGATCTGACGAACGTGCCGACGCTCATCATTGATGACGAAGGCGACCAGGCAGGGATGAATACCAAGGCCCTGCAACAGGAAGAGAGTACGACCTACGCGCGCATCACGGCGCTGCGCCGTCTTTTCCCGCATCACAGCTATCTTCTCTACACTGCCACGCCGCAAGCGCCGCTTCTGATCAGCCGCATCGACACGCTCTCGCCCGACTTCGGCGCGGTGCTGACACCCGGAGATGCCTATGTCGGCGGCAAAGAGTTCTTTGTGGACGGGCCGGACAAGTACATCGAGCTCATCCCGCAAACCGATGTGCCGGACAGGGACGATCCGCCCGCGAGCCCGCCTGCCAGCATGCTGGAGGCCCTGAAAGACTTCTTCGTCGGCGTCGCCATCGGCCTGCGCGAAGAAGACGATCAGGGCGGCGGCAATCGCTCCATGATGATCCACCCGGCCATCCCCAAAGCAGATCATCTCATGTTTGCGAGATGGGCGAAGAACATGCGCGATGAATGGGCGTCCATCTTGGACGACCCGGATCATCACGCCCATGACGACCTGCTGGCAGGCTTTCGCGCGGCCTTCGAACGGTTGAGCAAGACCTACGCCGCCAATTACGGCTTTGATCAGATCGAACCGCTGCTCTTCGACGCCGTGTCAGAAACCGCCATCGCAGAACTCAACACGCGCGAGAAGACCAAAATCCCCTCCATCGACTGGAAGGGCGACTACAGTTGGATCCTGGTCGGCGGCATCGGGCTTGATCGCGGTTTCACGGTCGAAGGCCTGACGGTCTCCTATATGCCAAGGTCCGTCGGCATCGGAAACGCCGATAACATCCAGCAACGCGCGCGCTTCTTCGGCTACAAGAAGCGCTATCTTGGCCTATGCCGCATCTATCTGACGACAGAAAACATCGAAGCGTTTCAAGACTATGTATCCCACGAGGAATCGGTCCGTTCATCGATTTCCAAGCACATTAAAGATGGCGGCGGCCTGAAAGACTGGCGGCGCACCTGGTTCCTTAGCCAGAGGTTCCAGCCTACACGGCGCTCCGTCATCTTGCTCGACATGTACCAGTCGCGCGGACGCGAAGGCTGGATTTACCCTGACTATCCCTATGAGGATACCGGCTTCGTCGCCGATAACCGCGAAACGGTGAACCAGCTACTCAGTGCGTTCGACTTCTGGGAATACAAGCGGGACGGCTGGAACCAGCAGCAGACCATTCCGGCGTTCAGCGATGGCATTCCGCTCAGCGAGATAATCCCCTTCATCGGACAAATCCGCTACAAGAACCCCGGCGATAGCTTGCAGCACTCAGCCATCATGGTCGGCCTTGAAAAGCTCGCCAGTGAAGACCGTGACATGCGGTGCGGGGTCTTTGCCTTCTCCGGCCCGTGGTCGGGCGTTGAAGCACGCCGCAGTCTCGATACCAAAGACCCGCCTAAGATCAGAAACCTCTTCCAGGGTAGCAACGCTCGCACCAACTATCCAGGCGCGCGCCAAATTCGGTCCGATGACACAATCACCTTCCAGATTCATCGCTACCACCTAGAGAACGCCGCCAAGAACCGCGTGCTTCTGGAAGATTTGCCCGTGCTTGCCGTGCACATCCCCGAATCCCTGTCTGAGCGTGTTTGGGTGGAACGAGAGGACCATGCTGTTTGAGACATATCAGGAGCTCGCCCGTCGGTTTCCGAATGCCTGCCAGCATCTCTTCGGGAGCAAGATCGATAGTGCCCAAGGGCTCTGGCTTTCCGTGGATGCGCAAGGGCAGCCCTATTTGCTCTTCGAGATGGCCGAAGATGATGGCCAGCCTGATCTGAAGCTGAAAGCCGTCGAGGTTCGCTTCGCATGCCCCTGCGATATCCAGTTTCAGGATGAAGGCGCTCTTTCCGGCACTTACACGCTGGTTTCCCTTGCCAATGACGACCCAGACATCATCCGCGTCTTTCTCCGCCTCTTGGAAGAAGCGTTCCTGGCACCCGGCGCGGATCAGTCACCAGCGGCGGTGCGAAGCCAAATTCTTTCGATTGCAGACCTCTTCACGCGGTTGAGCGACGATCTGAAAGACGTGGTAGGGCTCTGGGGCGAACTGCACATCATTCGCACCGCTCAGAATGTGAACGCTGCAGCCAGGGCGTGGTCATCGTCAGCCCGTGCGCGGTACGACTTCATGACCGAGCACTTTGCGCTGGAAGTAAAGACAACCTTGAAGTCTGCCCGGCAGCACAGGTTTTCGCTTGAGCAGCTTCGCCCCAATGCGGACATTCAGGTCTATGTCGCTTCCATCTTGCTGGCCGAGTTACCGGGCGGCGAAGCGGTGTACGAGTTGATCGATGAGGTTTATGCTGCGCTGGACGACGCTGACAGCCGCGCCCGGTTCTTTCGTCAGTGCCTGCGCAAAGGCGGCGCGGATATCTATGGATCTGAGTTACGCTTAAGCACGTTGCCGGACTGCGCATCTATAGCGCTCTTTGATGCAGGCACTTTGCCTGTGCCATCCCTATGCGGCGAGGATCCGATTTCCAACGTGCGCTTCGATCTTGAGCTTGGTGGCCTAGGGGCCGTCACTCCTGTTACTCGCCGTCAAGTTCTTAGCTTCAGTAACGTTGGTCGATCGGGTTCGCTGCGCCGTACGTGAACCGCCGACGTAACGGGCAGTGTGCCGTGCCGCGGTCATAAAATCTCTTTAGGAGAAACGGAATATCGATGAAGCAGATGCGGGATTATGCTGACGAGCGACACAAAGGGCGCTGCATTCACTGTAATGCTGACTTGGGAATTGCCGAGAGTAATCTCGACCATGTCCCTTCAAAAAGCATACTTGATCGCCCCTTTCCGAATGACCTTCCCACCGTCCAGATTTGCAAGTCTTGCAACACTTCGTTTTCGAATGACGAAGAGTATTTCACGGCATTCTTGGGGTCGGTTCTCGCTGGGACCGCAGACCCGGATCAACAGGTTGTAGAGCGGTCTGAGAAAATACTCGGCAACAACCATCGCCTTCAGAATGAAATCGTGTCCCAACTTCAGATCGTCAAAGGCGCGGATGGAAACGATCAGGTCACGTTTGTCCCCGACATAGCGCGTATTCAAAATGTCGTTATAAAGAATGCCCGCGGGCATGTCCTGTTCGAACATGGACAGCGGGCCGAAGGTGAACCGGCGCATGTGGCGATCCACCCGATCCCTACCTTGTCCCCGAATGCGTTAGCCAACTTCGAAACCATCGACTACCGGGCCGGATGGCCGGAGGTAGGCAGTCGCCTGATGCAGCGCCTTATATCTGGCGAGGATATGAGGCCAGATGGTTGGGTAGTTGTGCAACCAAACGTATACCGCTTCGCGGTTATGAACCACGGTCAGTTTATCGTTCGAACGGTGATCCGCGAATATCTCGCCACTGAAGTGGTGTGGGACGACTGAAAATTTCCCCCTGCTCCTACACATTGTCGTCAATTCGCCGACGGAAATGCTGCGTGGTGTATGAATGGCCGTTCAAGGGAATGCCGCGCTGCGGCGGCAAGACGTTCCGAAAGTCAACTAAGGGCCGAGGGTGCGTCAAAACTCGGTGGCGGGATCTGTTTGAGGGTGGCTTACCGAGCTGCCCGACGTGGAGTTGTCAGGTCTCCCTTTTTCGCGGTCGTCGGCCTGATGGGCCTCTCCAGACGCATCGCTGCGCCTGAAGCGTAACCATCCGGCGTAGGCCGCGGACGGGTGTCCGTGCTCAGGGAGTGGGCTTGGGAGCTTTGTAACCGTCCGGCCTGACCGCTCTGCCGCGGGGAGATAGAGGCGGATAGTGTCCACCATTGATAGTGGACACTGTGGTGATGGCGTGGCGCGTCGGACGAAGCGGCTTTGGACGGACGAGGAGTAAGCGGTCGCTGGCCCCCACTGTCGACTTAGCTTGACGGCTTGAAGTTCCACGGTAGCAGGTCATCGAGGCGGCTTTGTGGATGGCCGGTGGCGATCGCCGTGAGGGTGGCCTTCAGATAGGCAAAGGGCTCAATGCCGTTGATCTTGCAGGTCTCGATCAACGAGGCGATGCGGCCCCAAGCAACGCCGCCTTCGTCGTGACCTGCGAAGAGCGCATTCTTGCGATTGAGGGTGATGGGGCGGATCAGATTTTCGACCCTGTTGGAGTCGATCTCGATGCGCCCGTCGGTCAGGAAGGCTTGCAGCCCTTCCCAGTGGTTATGGATGTAGGTGAGTTTTTCGCCCAACCGGGATTTGGTGGAGATCTTTCGGCGTTGCGCCTGCAGCCAGCCGCCGAAGGCTGCCACCAGCGGTGCGGTGCGGGCTTGGCGGGCCGAGAGGCGCTGGCCGGGCGAGACACCGCGGATGTCGGCCTCGACGGCGTAGAACTCGGCGATGCGGCGCAGCCCCTCAGCAGCGATGTCGGAGCCATCGCGGTCGAAGACTTCCTTTAGTTTGCGCCTTGCATGCGCCCAGCAATGCGCGACCCGAATGGGGGCACCGCCCTTGCGCGAGGGTTTGGTCAGCCGGTTATAGCCTGTGTAACCGTCGATTTGCAGAATGCCATCGAAGCCGGTCAGGAAGGTCTCGGCATTCTCGCCCGCGCGGCCGGGGGCATAGAAGTAGACCACGCCGGGCGGGTCCTCGCCGCCCCAGGGCCGGTCATCGCGCGCCAGTGCCCAGAGATATCCGGTTTTTGTCGTCCCGCGCCCCGGGTCCAGCACCGGGGCCGTCGTTTCGTCCATGAACAGCTTGCCCGACCGTTTGAGATGCTCGGCCAGCCGATCCACCACCGGCGTCAGATGGAATGCGGCCTTGCCCACCCAATCGGCCAGAACGGCGCGGTGCAGATCAAGGCCCGCCCGCGCCAGGATCTGGCTCTGTCTATACAACGGCAGATGGTCCGCATACTTGCTGACCAGCACATGGGCGAGCGTCGCCTCGGTCGGCAGCCCGCCCGTGATCAGGCGGGAGGGTGCTGGTGCCTGAGTGACGCCGTCGGTGCAGGACCGGCAGGCATATTTCGGGCGGACGGTGACGATGACGCGCAGCTGGGCAGGCACGATGTCCAGCCGCTCGCTGCGGTCTTCACCGATCTTGTGCATGATGCCGCAGCCGCAGGGGCAGATCAGGCTGGCGGGCTCGATGACTTCTTCGATACGCGGCAGTGCAGCCGGCAGGTTGCCGATATTGCGCTTCGGCGCGGGCCTGGTCGCCCCCTTGCCCGCCCTGGTGGCCTGCGTTTCCCTCGAAGCCTCGACCTCGGCCAACGCAATGGACAGGTCCTCGAAAGCCAGCTGCCGCTCATCCTCGGTCAGCTTTTCCGACCGCTTGCCATGCAGGGCATGGTTCAGCTCGGCGATCAGGTGCTCCTGGCGTCTAGTGATGTCCTTGAGAGCCGCCACCTCTTCCAGCAACGCCTGAACCGCCGCGCGCTGCGCGTTGGGAATGGCGGAAAGATCGAGAACAGAGGCTGCGAACATGCTCTGATTTTATCAAGGATCTCCGGCAAAAACATGGAAAATCAGACAACTGATTCATTCTGCCGCAGCAGGGGGGCGGGTTTCCAGAGCTTTGACCTTGCGCCAGTCGAGCCCGGCAAACAGCGCCTCAAACTGGGCATGGTTCAGCGCCATGATCCCGTCCTTGACGGCCGGCCAGGTAAAGGTTGTATCCTCCAGCCGCTTGTAAGCCATTACCAGACCGGTGCCGTCCCAATACAAAAGCTTCAGCCTGTCCGCCCGGCGCGAGCGGAACACGAACACCGTGCCGGTGAACGGATCCTTGCGCAGCACCGACGACACCAGTGCAGCCAGGCCATCATGCCCCTTGCGGAAATCGACGGGTTTGGTCGCAACCATGATCCTCACGCGGTTGGAGGGGAAGATCATGGGGTAGCCGCCAGGGCGCGCACGACCATGGCAATCCGCTCCGCCGAGGCCCCGGCTTCCAGACGGATCACCACCGCGCCCGCGACGATCTCCGGCCGGGCCACGGCACCGACATCGGCCCGCGGCGCATCTTCAGCGGGGCCGAGCAACAGCGCCGCAAACTCTACCGGATCTTCAGGAGCAGGCAGCACCAGTCGCCCTTTCCGCGCCAGCGTCCGCCAAGAAGAGACATGGTTCGCCGGCACCCCGTGCCGCCGCGCAACGGTATTCACGGTCACGCCCGGCATCAGCGTCTCCGCCACAATCCGCGCCTTTACCTCATCCGGCCACTTCCGGTTCCGACGGCCGCGGCCGCCAGCCGGGAGAAGCTCCAATGCAGACTCCATGGAGAAACTCCGTCCCAACAATCATCGCGGTCCAATGAACCGATCAGAATGCCGCGCGGAAGGTGGGGGGCAGAGAACGCTTACGACGAGGAGAAGCGATCGATCTGCTTCCAGACCACCGCGCCGGGGGTTTCGGTTGCGCAGGTTGCCCGCCGCTACGCGGTGAACGCCAATCTGATCTTCAAGTGTAAGCGGTCGCAGAACAGCACGGTCAGCTTAGCTTGACGGCTTGAAGTTCCACGGCAGCAGGTCGTCGAGGCGGCTTTGAGGGTGGCCGTTGGCAATCGCGGTCAAGGTGGCCCTTAGATATTCGAAGG
>NZ_VKDF01000003.1 GCF_007096355.1 Paracoccus sp. M683
CTCAACTTCATGAAAAGTCTCATCTGATGATCGGTTACATGGCGCCCCGGCACAAAGGTGGGTCTCCCTTCCTGGAAACCACCAGTGTAGCGGGCCGACCGCGATCACAGACCCCGGAACAGGGCGAAGCGGCGGGTGTGTGCCTCCGGTCGGGCTACGCCCTCCCTCCGACACACACCCGCCGCAGAGTCTCATCCTGATTGACGCGGAATCTCATCCTGTTTGTCGCGCCGCAGTTGGGCGCCTCGGCGTTGTGGCTGTTGCCTGGACTTGCCAGTCTGACGGCCTTTGCCTGGTTGCTGACGCTGGCGCCTTCGGACCTCGCGGGGCGGGCCTATGCAGCCTATGGCGGGGTTTATGTCGCGGCCTCGCTGGTCTGGCTCTGGGCGGTCGAGGGCGCCCGGCCGGATCGTTGGGATCTGGGCGGGGCCGTTCTTGTGCTGGCCGGGGCGGGTGTGATCCTGTTCGCCCCGCGCGGCTAGGGTCACGGCGCGATCATCTGGGCATAGGCGCCGCCCGTCCGCAGAAGCAGCAGACCGGCGCATCGGTGCGGTTGTGCCTTCCCTCCATAATTGCCGGATGGGCATGAGGATGAGGCATGGCAGATCCGCGCCGTTCACCCTGTCCCGCGCGCGGCCGAGGTCTTGGTCCCTGGCGGGCCAGCGTCACGCCGGACCATCCTGTCGGGCAATGGTGCCGTCACGCTCTGCCTGTCTCTCGCCGCGTTTGCTGCGCGATCCCGCTTGCTGCATCCCTCTGGGGGGATATTGTTTTCTGAATGAAAGATCATGCCCAACACATGACGCATCCCAGATCGTCAAGCGGCTGAAGCGTGCCGAGGGATATCCGTCCGACGAGGGCCGCCTGATACTGCGGGTTGAAGTCGGCTAAGATGCTGACCTTATGGATAACCTTAAGTTCAGACCACAGGTTGAGTCTCTCTCAGTTGTCGACAAGTGTCGGCGGCGAGCATGGACGGGGGCATCTGTTTAGCCCCTCATGACGCATTTTATTGCCATATTGATTAGACGATGCCTTTTCAGACGTCAGCGGTGCCAGTTCCACATAATCAATCTTGACCTTGGCACGGTTCGCCAATGGGACGCCGGCGCAGGACCCGCCGGCCTCATAATCAGAGGCGATTCCGCTGGTGTTGTCACCGCTCCTATGGCGCGCGGATGCAGCACGTTTTGTAGCAAAAAATGTAGCAAAATGCTACGGCTTCATGGTCGATCAATTGGTAACATATTGAATTTTATATATTTATAAAATACTGTTTGGATAATTTGGTGGAGCCAAGGGGAGTCGAACCCCTGACCTCTTGAATGCCATTCAAGCGCTCTACCAACTGAGCTATGGCCCCACCGGAGGTCTCACGCAGGCATTTCTGCCCGGCGTGTGGAGGGTCGTATAGGGGGGGTGGACCTGGGGTGCAAGCGGAAAATTCGTGATGTGATGCAGAATATGTCAGTCCTCAAATCAAGCCGGGATCGACGCGAAAAAGCGGGCCGCGCTATCCGGGAAATTCCGATGCAAGGGATGGGTCGAAGTCCGGGCCTGCAAGCCGCCGCGCAAGGCGGCAGTGCCCGGTCGGCTAATAGACACGCCGCCATGACCGGGGTGACGAGGACGCAGACTGGCATTGTCGCGAAAGGGTGGGCTTGAGGTGCGACGAACCCTTTTCGCGTCGGGATCAGGCGTTGCGGATATGGGATGGGGCGGTCTGACGGTGCCGGTCTTTAAGGCACGGCCAATGCGGCTGGCCGGCTGATCGGGACGCTGCTGCCCGCCGGGTATCCAAGCCTTCCGATGCCGTGTGGTTCATCGGCTATCGTTGCCGATCCGCCCCTGCGGCGCTGCAAGAAACAAAGCCGCAACAATTTCTTGTTGCGGCTTCATCAGGTCCCGAAATCCGGTATGTGTCACCCTGGGGACCGGCGCTGTCTTTCCTTGGCAGCTTGCCGGCTCGGGCAGCGGACCGCGCGGATCAGTCCTCGTTCTCGTCCGAGACATCGGCGATGTCGTCCAGCGAGACGGCGTCATCGTCGTCGTCCTCATCCAGCAGATCATCATCCAGATCGCCGCTGTCATCGTCATCAAGATCGTCATCCGAATCGATGACATCATCCTGATCGTCAGTGATCTTTGACGACTTTTCAGCCGACAGATTGCGCGAGCGGCCATCTGTCAGGTTTTCGACCGTGAAGGTCGCACCGCAGGCCGGGCAGGTCATCGGGTCGTTCTTCAGATCATAGAAGCGCGTCGCGCAATGCGGACACAGGCGTTTCGTGCCCCATTCCTCTTTGGGCATGGTAATCTCCTTCAGCCGCGATTAGGGAATTCGCATAAATCGGCGTTCCCCTGCCACAGTGCAAGAGGGGTGTCAAAGGCTTTTCTGACAGGATTTTGGACTGTGAGTGCCAGCTTTACCACCAGCGACGGAATACCGGTGATGCTGCGCCGCTCGGCGCGGGCGCGGCGGATGACGTTGCGGGTGGCCCGGCACGGTGGCGAGGTGGTGCTGACGCTTCCCTCGCGCATCCCCGAGGCCGAGGGTCGGGCCTTTGCCGAATCAAAGGCCGACTGGCTGCGGCAGGCGCGGGCGCGAATGCCCGCGGCGCAGCTGGTCGCGCATGGTGCGGTGCTGCCGGTGATGGGGCAGGGGCTGGTGATCACGGCGGCGGCTGTTCGCGCGGTCCGGGTCGAGGACGGTGCCCTGCTGGTGCCGCAGGGCCGCGCTGCGGGGCCGGTTGTGCAAGCCTTTCTGAAGCACCGCGCGCAACAGGCATTGCTGCACAGCTGCACCCGCCATGCCGCCGCGGTCGGCCGGTCGTTCAGTGCGATCGCCCTGCGCGACACCCGCTCGCGGTGGGGCAGCTGCACCAGCGATGGCCGGCTGATGTTTTCCTGGCGGCTGGCCATGGCCCCGCATGAGGTGCTGGATTACGTCGCGGCGCATGAGGTCGCGCATCTGGCCCATATGGACCATTCGCCGCGTTTCTGGGCGGCGGTGGCCCGGCTGATGCCGGATTACGCCCCACGCCGGGCCTGGCTGCGTCAACATGGCGATGGGTTGCTGGCCTGGCGATTCCGCGATTGACCTGACAGGATTTTGTGATCACAAGCGATCCATGGATACGATCACGGATTCCCACCACCGCGCGCCGGGTGCCGAGACGGCCGCGCATGAGCGGCTGTATCGCCAGCTGCGCAGCCAGATCATGCTGGGTGAATTGCCGCCCGGCCAGTCGCTGACCCTGCGCGGTCTTGCGGCGGAACATCACATCTCGATGACCCCCGTGCGCGAGGCGGTGCGGCGTCTGGTGGCGGAAGGTGCGCTGACGCTGTCGGCCTCGGGGCGGATGTCGACCCCCGAGCTGACCGATGAGCGGATCGAGGAACTGGCCGCCCTGCGCGCCCTGATCGAGCCGGAACTGGCGGCCCGCGCCCTTCCGCGCGCGCATTTCGCCCTGATCGACCGGCTGGCGCGGATGAATGGGCAGATCGCCGATGCGGTCGAGCGGCATGACGCGATCGGCTATATCCGCAACAATCTGGATTTCCACCGCACGCTGTATCTGCGCGCGCAGGCGCCGCTGATGCTGGCCATGCTGGAAACCATCTGGTTGCAGCTGGGGCCGACGATGCGGGCGCTGTATGGGCGGGTAAAGCGCAACGAGCCACCGCGCCACCACCGCATGATCCTGGCCGCGCTGCGCGCCGGGGACGAACCGGCGCTGCGTCTGGCTGTCAGGGCCGATGTGACCCATGGGCTGCGACATCTGACCAGCGGCTAGGAAGGGCGGCCGGCTGCCGTTACAGGCGCTATCCGAACGAAAATCGACCGGCCCAACAGCAAACAGGCGGCACGCAGAAACTGCGGCCGCCCGAGCGGTTGCGGAACTGGATCGCTGATCAGGCGCCGCTGGCCAGCAGGTTATGCTTGCGCTTGATGAAATCCTTGGCGGTTTCGACGGCCACGGCAGCATCGCGGCAATAGGCGTCGGCGCCGATGGCGCGGCCGAATTCCTCGTTCAGGGGTGCGCCGCCGACCAGCACGATATAATCGTCGCGGATGCCCTGTTCCTTCATCGTGTCGATCACGACCTTCATATAGGGCATGGTCGTCGTCAGCAGGGCGGACATGCCGATGATGTCGGCCTCTTCCCGCGCGGCGGCTTCAAGGTATTTCTCGACGGCATTGTTGATGCCCAGATCGACGACCTCGAAGCCCGCGCCCTCCATCATCATCGAGACAAGGTTCTTGCCGATGTCGTGGATGTCGCCCTTGACCGTGCCGATCACCATCTTGCCCATGCGCGGCGCGCCGGTTTCAGCCAGAAGCGGCTTCAGGATGGCCATGCCGCCCTTCATCGCATTGGCGGCCAGCAGCACCTCGGGGACGAACAGGATGCCGTCGCGGAAATCGTGGCCAACGATGGTCATGCCGGCGACCAGTGCCTTGGTCAGCACGTCATAGGGCGTCCAGCCGCGTTCCAGCAGGATGTTGACGCCTTCCTCGATCTCTTCTTTCAGACCGTCATACAGGTCGTCCATCATCTGCTGGACGAGATCGTCGTCGTTCAGCTCGGACAGGATGATATCGTCTTCGTCAGCCATGATGCGGACTCCACTTGGTCTTTCCCGCCCTTTGGACGGGTTTTGTCATTTTGAATAGCCAGATTCCGACATTGCCACGCATTCGGGCGACGCATGTGGCAAATCTATGGTCAATGTTCCCTTAATGTTCTAGCATGCACCCATGCTGCCGCCCCGAAACCCCGATGAACGCCTGCGCGCCCGTGGCGCCGATACGCGCCCCGCGCCGCGGTTCGACCGGCTGCGGTCCGAGCGCGAGGCCGATGGCTGGGACATCCCCGAGGACGAGCAGCTGCTGCGCACCCAGATCACCACCGAACAGCCTCGCAGCATCATCACCCGTAACAACAGCCCCGATATTGCCTTTGACCGCTCGATCAATCCCTATCGGGGTTGCGAACATGGCTGCATCTATTGTTTCGCGCGGCCCAGCCACGCCTATCTTGGCCTGTCGCCGGGGCTGGATTTCGAGACGAAGATAACCGCCAAGCCCGATGCCGCCAGCCTGCTGGAACGGGAAATCGGGCGGCGCGGCTATCAGGTCGCGCCGATCGCCATGGGCACCAATACCGATCCCTATCAACCGGCCGAATCCAAGCTGTCGATCATGCCGGGCATCCTGCGGGTGCTGCGTGACTGGAACCACCCGGTCATGCTGGTGACGCGCGGTCAGACAGTGCTGCGGGATCTGGACCTGTGGGCGGAACTGGCGGCGAAATACATGGCGGCCGTTGGTGTGTCGCTGACGACGCTGGACCCTGCGTTGTCGCGCCAGATGGAACCGCGTGCCCCTGCGCCGCAAACCCGCCTGCGGATGATTCGTGAATTGTCGCGTGCGGGCGTTCCGGTCCGGGTCATGGTCGCACCCGTCATCCCGGTGCTGAACGAGCCGGAAATCGAGGCGATTCTGACCGCCGCCCGCGAGGCCGGCGCCACCACCGCCAGCATGATCCCCATCCGCCTGCCGAATGAGGTCGCGCCCCTGTTTCGCGACTGGCTGGACCGGCATCACCCCGGCAAGGCCGCCCATATCATGAACCGCATCCAGGCCATGCGTGGCGGCCGCGACAACGACCCTCGTTTTGGCCAGCGGATGCGCGGGCAGGGGATCGAGGCCGATCTGATGCGCCAGCGCTTTCATCTGGCCCGTGGCAAGCTGGGCTATGCCGACCGGCCGCCGATGCTGGATTGCAGCCGCTTTGCCCCACCGCCCCGGCAGGGCGATCAACTAAGCCTGTTCTGACGTCCTTGTGCCATCTTGATCGGTCTGTCTGCTACCGCTAACGTCAACGGGCGAAATGCGGCAGAATCGACAGGAGGATCGTCCATGTATCCGACTCTGACCCAGATGGGGATCACCAGCCCCGGCGAGATCAGTTCCTACGACTATTTCCAGGATGCCAATGACGAGGATATTCTGCGCATCAAATACCGGCGCAGGCCCGGCTCTTTCCTGCCGGAAACGCGGGTCTATCGTTTTCGCCGGATCGGTGTGGCCGAGGCCGGTGGCGGCACCGAAATCTCGCCCACGCTAAGCGATGCCATTGTCGAGCTGGATGAACTGCTGGCCACCAAGGGCGAGGTCCTGTCGCTGGCCGCGCAGATCGAAGACGCCGTTGCCGCAGCCGAGATGGAGCTGGCCCGCGTTCGCGCGCTGACCCGCAAGATCACCCAGACAACCAGCGGCTGAGGTCAGTCGCGAAGGGGCGCGCAGGCAGATGGCCCGATGCGCCCCGGCGCTGATCAGCCACGCCGGCGGTTGCGCCGCTCGCGGGCGGGACCGGAATCGTCGGTCCCGTCGCTGGCCGAGCTGAAGCCGCCCAGCTTCTCGGCAACCTGTTCCAGCGTCGGACGCTCGCCACGCGGGCGGGTTTCCAAGGCCTCGCGCATGGCGCGCAGGTGATCGGGCATGGTGCCACAGCAGCCGCCGATGATCTTGACGCCCAGGTCCCGCGCCAGCACGGCATATTCGCCCATCAATTCGGGCGTGCCGTCATAATGGATATGACCATGCTCGAACCGGGGGATGCCGGCATTGCCCTTGGCCACGATGGGGCGTTCACTGCCCGAGGCGACAAAGCCCATCACGGTGCGCAACAGATCCGAGGCGCCGACGCCGCAATTGGCGCCATAGGCCACGGGCGCATTGGGCAGCTTCTCGACCATCGCCGACATGGCGGCCGAGGTCAGGCCCATCATCGTTCGCCCGGCGGTGTCAAAGCTCATGGTGCCGACCCAGGGCATGCCGGCCAGATCGGCGGCTTCGGCGGCGGCGCGATATTCCTCAGGCGCACTGATTGTCTCGACCCACAGCACGTCCGCGCCGCCCTCCTTCAGCCCCTCGGCCTGTTCGTGGAACATCTCGACGGCGGCGTTATGGGTCAGGCTGCCCATCGGCGCCATGATCTCGCCGGTGGGGCCCATGCTGCCCGCCACAATGACCGCGCGACCCGAAGCATCGGCAATCTCGCGGCCCAGTTCGGCGGCGACGCGGTTCAGCTCGCGCACGCGATGCTGCGCGTTATGCAGCTTCAGCCGGCTGGCATTGCCGCCGAAACTGTTGGTCAGGAACAGATCCGAACCGGCATCGACTGCGCCCTTGTACAGCGCCCGGATCTTCTCGGGCTGATCCACGTTCCACAGCTCCGGCGGCTCGCCCGCCGACAGACCCATGTTGAACAGGTTGGTGCCCGTGGCCCCGTCGGCCAGCAGCCAATCGCGTTCCGCCAGCATCCGGCTCAGCGCGTCACTCATCATCGGTCCCCTCGATTGGCCTTTCCCATGCTGTTTCATGGGCAAGGCGGCAGGTCAAATTCATTGTCCTCGCCCTGAACATAAGACAGCTTCAAGTCATTTAAAGAAAACGCCGCGCCGATTTCTCGACGCGGCGAAAGATCAGTGGGCCGCCGGAAAGAGGCCCGGCAGAATCAGCGGTCGTCGCCGTCCTGATCGTCATTGGCCGCACCGATTTCGTCGAACAGCTCGGCGATCTCGAACTCTGCCTCGGCATCGGCTTCGGCGGCCAGTTCCTGAATCGACTTGCCTTGCGCCTGCAACTCGGCCTCTTCGGTCGAGCGGGCGATGTTCAGCGTAACCGTGGCCTCGACCTCGGGGTGCAGCACGACGGTGACGTCATGCAGGCCCAGTTCCTTGATCGGGCTGCCCAGCACGACCTGTTTGCGGTCGATCTGGTGGCCGGCATCAGCCGCGACGGTTTCAACATCGCGCGGCGTAACCGAACCATAAAGCGCCCCGGCATCGGAAGCCGAGCGGATCACGACGAATTTCAGGCCGTCCAGAGTGGCGGCGATCTTTTCGGCATCGGCGCGCGATTCGGCGTTGCGGGCCTGAAGATCGACCTTGCGGGCCTCGAAGGCGTCGATGTTCGCCTGGCTGGCGCGCAGCGCCTTGCCCTGCGGCAGAAGGTAGTTGCGGGCATAGCCCTCTTTCACCTTCACGACTTCGCCCATCTGGCCCAGCTTGGCCACACGTTCCAGCAGGATGACTTGCATCGGTCTTCCTCCTTACTTCACGGCGTAGGGCAGCAGCGCAAGGAACCGCGCGCGCTTGATGGCCTGGGCCAGCTTGCGCTGGTTCTTGGCCGAAACGGCGGTGATGCGCGACGGCACGATCTTGCCGCGTTCGCTGATGTAACGCTGCAGGGTCCGGGTGTCTTTATAGTCGATCTTGGGGGCATTCTCGCCACCGAACGGATCGACCTTGCGACGGCGGAAAAACGGTTTGTTCGCCATTGTCTCAGATCTCCTTAGCTGCGCTCGCGACGTTCGCGGCGTTCACCGCCACGGTCGCCGCGATCACCGCGGTCGCCACGATCACCGCGGTCGCCACGCTCGTCACGCTTCTGCATCTGCACCGAGGGGCCTTCCTCGTGCTCATCGACGCGCACGGTCATCACCCGCATCACATCGTCATGCAGACGGGCCAGACGCTCCATCTCCTGCACGGCGGCCGAGGGCGCGTCGGTGCGCAGATAGGCGTAATGCCCCTTGCGGTTCTTGTTGATCTTGTAGGCGAGGGTGCGGACACCCCAATATTCGTTCTCGATGACCTTGCCGCCATTATCGGCCAGCACGGTCGAGAAATGTTCGATCAGCCCTTCGGCCTGCGTATTCGACAGGTCCTGGCGGGCGATCAGCACATGCTCGTACAGCGGCATGGGCAGATCCTTTCTCGTCTCGGGCGCGCTTCAACGGCGGGTCAACCCTTCCGCGCCCCGCCACGAGAGGCTGCGCCGGTTTCGCAATATGCGGAAGGATGCGGACTTATAGCGGCGATCGCTGCGATTGCAAGGCGATTCGGGCGCTTGGTTGACCATGCCTGCCACGCAGCGGGATTTTAGTGTCCGCCCCCCCCATCAGCCGTGTCCAAATATCCGCGGGGGGACCGGCCTGAACAGGCCGGGCGGGGCGGCAGCCCCATCTTGCGGTGTTTCATTGCATAGGGACGCGCCGCGCGCCACAATCCGTCCTGCGCCGGTTTGCAGCCGGCAACGGAGGGAACATGTCGCTGGAAGATGCAAAAAATCAGGTCGATCAGGCCTTTACCCGCAACGATCCGCGCGGGCTGTCCTTCGAGAACGCCTTTGGCGGTGCTACCAGCTTTCTGCGGCGGCGATACAGCAAGGATCTGAAGGGGGTGGATCTGGCCGTGACCGGCATTCCCTTCGATCAGGCCGTGACCCACCGGCCCGGCACCCGCTTTGGCCCCCGCGCCATCCGCGAGGCATCGACCCTGCAACCCTATGATCCGCCCTATGGCTGGGGTTATGATCCACTGGCCCTGCTTAATATTGTCGATTATGGCGACATGGCCTTTGACTATGCCAATACCCGCGAAGTGCCGGCCCGGATCGAGGCGCATCTGGGCGCCATCCTCGATGCCGGCGCAGCACCGGTCACGCTTGGCGGCGATCATTTCATCACCCTGCCGATCCTGCGTGCGGTGGCGGCGCGGCGCGGGCCTGTGGCACTGATCCAGTTCGACGCCCATTCTGACACATGGGTGGATGACGACCCCGACCGGATCGACCATGGCACCTTTCTCTACAAGGCGATCCGTGAGGGAGTTGTCGATCCCGGGGCCAGCGTGTCGGTGGGCATTCGCACCGAAAATCCCGACACATTGGGCGTGACCATCCTTGACGCCCCTTCGGTTCACCAGGATGGCGTCGCCGCCACGCTGGCGCGTATCCGGCAGGTGGTGGGTGAACGCCCAGTCTATATCACCTTTGACATCGACGCGCTTGACCCGGCCTTCGCGCCGGGCACGGGCACGCCGGTCTGGGGCGGGCTGGCATCCTGGCATGCAGCGGCGCTGCTGCGCGGATTGGCGGGGCTGGACCTGATCGGCGGCGATGTGGTCGAGGTCTCTCCTCCTTATGACACGACCGGGGCGACGGCCATTGCGGCTGCCCATGTCGCGATGGAACTGATCGCGCTTTACGGCTGGACGCGGCGCGGCGGTTAGTCCCGGGCCGGGTTTGCGTCCCGCGATGGCCGGGGGGGCTGTCTGCCCCCCGGACCCCCCGAGGATATTTGCATCAAAGCGAGGGGCGCTTGCGTCTTGTCGCCCCGCATCGGCGAGGGTAAGGCCAAACCATGTTGCCAGAAGACCGCCTTGCCCAGATCACCCAGCGTTTCGAGTTTCTCGAAGCGCAGCTGAATGCCGGCGCCGCGCCGGACCGGATCGCCAGCATCAGCCGCGAATATGCCGAGTTGAAGCCGGTGGTCGATGAAATTGCCTTATGGCGCGGGGCGCGTGACGGGCTGGCCGAGGCCGAGGCCATGCGTGCCGATCCCGAGATGCGCGAGCTGGCCGAGGATGAGATCGCTCGCCTGACCGCCGAGCTTCCCGAATTGGAGCAGCGCCTGCGGATCGCGTTGTTGCCGAAGGACGCGGCTGACGCCCGCCCGGCCATCGTCGAGATCCGTCCCGGCACCGGCGGCGACGAGGCGGCGCTGTTTGCGGGTGATCTGCTGGCGATGTATCGCCGCTATGCCGAAGCGCAGGGCTGGAGTTTTCAGCTGCTGGATCTGACCGAGACCGAGTTGGGCGGGGTGAAAGAGGCCGTGGCCCGGATCGAAGGCGAGGGCGTCTTTGCCCGGCTGAAATATGAATCGGGCGTGCATCGGGTCCAACGGGTGCCGGAGACGGAAAGCGGCGGGCGTATCCATACCAGCGCTGCGACCGTGGCCGTGCTGCCAGAGGCCGAAGGGGTTGATATCGACATTCCTGCCAGCGACATCCGCATCGACACGATGCGCGCCAGCGGCGCTGGCGGTCAGCATGTGAACACCACCGATTCGGCGGTGCGGATCACCCATCTGCCGACCGGGATTGTCGTGACCAGCTCGGAAAAATCGCAGCATCAGAACCGGGCCAATGCCATGGCGGTCCTTCGTGCGCGGCTGTATGATGCCGAGCGGATGCGCGCGGATGCCGAACGCGCCGCCGATCGCAAAAGCCAGGTGGGCAGCGGCGATCGTAGTGAACGTATCCGCACCTATAATTTTCCCCAGGGCCGGATGACCGATCACCGCATCAACCTGACGCTTTATGCGTTGGACCGGATCATCCAGGGGGATCTGACCGAGATGATCGACGCATTGATCGCCCATGATCAGGCCGCGCGGCTGGCCCAGCAGGAATGACCTGGGCCGAGTTGCTGGGCCGGGCTGTGGCCGTTCTGCGCGAGGTTGGGATCGAGGGCGCCGAACGCGATGCGCAGCGGCTTGCCGATCATGTTCTGGGGGGGGCAGGCCGGTTCCGACTGTCGGCCGGGGACAGTCCCGATACCGGGCAGCAGGCCCGCTTTGGGGCCGCCATCGCTGCCCGTGCCGCGCGTCAGCCGGTCAGCCAGATCATCGGGCGTCGAGCCTTCTGGAAGCATGACTTCCACGTCACGCGCGATACGCTGGACCCGCGACCTGACACCGAAACACTGATCGAGGCGGCATTGGCGCTGCCCTGGAACAGCCTGCTGGATATGGGGACGGGAACCGGCGCGATCCTGATTTCGCTTTTGGCGGAACGGTCGGGCGCCGAAGGTCTGGGCACCGATATTTCGGCTGCCGCGCTGGAGGTGGCACGGGGCAACGCCCGGCGAATTGGCGTCGAGGCCAGGTTTCAGCAGGCGGACTGGTTTGATGGGGTCGAGGGGCGTTTCGACCTGATTCTGTCTAACCCGCCTTATATCGCGCTGGCCGAGATGGCCGGGCTGGCCCCCGAGGTGCGCGATTGGGAACCCCATCTGGCCCTGACCGACGGGGCTGACGGGCTGTCGGCCTATCGCGTGATTGCGGCAGGGGCCGCGGCCCATCTGACGCCGGGGGGGCATGTGCTGGTCGAGATTGGTGCGGCTCAGGCCGAGGATGTGGGCAGGATCTTCGTCGATGCGGGGGGCGAGGTGCGGGTTTTGACAGATCTTGATGGGCGAAATCGCGTCGTTCTGGTGCGATTTCCGGCGAAATAGCGCCAAAAACCGGGTGTTCGGCAAGAATTTGTGCACTTTGCCCTTGTATCAGGGGTGGCAGCATGTTTAGTCGGTTTTGTGACGGGGGCGCGGCGCGCCAACGCACGGGTCAGCCTGACATGACGCAATGCTGAAATGGGGAATTTCCCCCCGCCCGGTTCGGGCAAGCAGTGATACAGATGCGGTCGGACGACCCCCACCATTTCCAGACGGACAACTGGACTGACTGACAGACAGATGAGATCATCCAAATCCCGTTCGCGCAACAAGTCGAACCGCCAGCGTACGCTGGGTAACATCGTTAACCGGGTCTTTGATTCCTCGGGCCCCGAGGGCAAGGTGCGCGGCACCCCGCAGCAGATCATCGACAAATATCTGACGCTGGCGCGTGACGCGCAGCTGTCCAATGACCGGGTGGCCGAGCAGAGCTTTCTGCAACATGCCGAGCATTACACCCGCATGCTGGGCGAGGCTCAGCGTGAGCAGGCCGAGCGGCAGGCGCAGAACCAGCAAAATCAGCATCAGGGCAATTATCGTCAGAATGGCGATGACGACCGCGACGGCTTTGGCCGGGGTGGCCAGGATCAGGGCCAGCCTCAGCCTCAGCACCCGCCGCAAAATCAGCAGCAAAATCAGCCGCAGGCCGGGCAGATTCGCCATGATCAGCAGGCGCAGGTGCAGGACGGCGATACCGGGCAGCCGGCCGAGGCCGAACGTCATCAGGGTCGGCCGGCGCGCGCGCCTCGGGCCGAGGTGCCGCCCCAGCAGGGCGGATTGCCGGATGTGCTGGCCGATGATGCCGAAGGCACTGACAGCGAATTGGTTGAAACGCCCGAAAGCCAGCCCAAGCCGAAGCCCAAGCGTGCGCGGACCCCGCGCACCGAGGGGCAGGCGGCCGCGACCCCCCGCAGCAATGCCGGTCGCGGCCGGCGCAAGGCCGATCCGAAGCCTGATTCCGGCGCGGCTGCGGCCGATCCTGCCGAGCAATCCTGAGGGCCGGACAGGCTTTGGTCAGAAAACCGGGGACGGGCCGCGATGATGCGGCGCGTTTTTCTATGTGGATGTCCTGATTTTTCCCGGCAGGATCGGTACGTTGGGTCCGGCATGGCGACGCTAGGATGGGAATGCCGGCAATGGTGCCGAAAGCTGGACCCTAAAGCTGGACCCTGTCGATCATTCCACCAGTCTTGACCGGGGCGCCGGGTCGCCGGGTCGCCATAAAGCTGGGTTTTGCTGCGTCAGTCGCCCTGTGCCGTGGCCAGCAGGCGGGCCAGGGCGCAGAAACGTTCCAGGTCGATTTCCTCGGCGCGGGCTGTGGGCGGGATGCCGGCGCTTTCCAGCAGCGTTTCAATATCCGGGTGCAGGCCACGCAGCGACGCGCGCAGCATCTTGCGGCGCTGATTGAAGGCCGCGGCGGAGACCCGTGACAGGACCGCCGGATCAGCGGGAAAGCGGGGCTGGGGCAGGGCGGTCAGTTGCACCACTGCCGAATGGACTTTGGGCGCGGGCACGAAGGCCTCGGGCGGCAGGGTCATAACGATCCGCGCATCCGCGCGCCATTGCGCCAGCAGGGCCAGCCGGCCATAGGCCTTGCCGCCGGGTTTGGCGACGATACGCTCGGCCACCTCTTTCTGGAACATCAGCGTCAGCGATTGCCAGAAGGGCGGCCAGGCCGGCGGCGTCAGCCAGCGGATCAGCAGTTCCGTGCCCACGTTATAGGGCAGGTTGGCGGCGATGCGGATCGGCGGCGTCAAATGCGCCAGCGGGTCGATCTCAAGCGCGTCACCATGGATGACGGTCAGCCGGCCCGGATAGGCCTCGGCGATTTCGGCCAGCGCGGGAAGGGCGCGCGCGTCCTTTTCGATGGCCAGCACATGACGGGCGCCTTCGGCCAGCAGGCCACGGGTCAGGCCGCCAGGGCCGGGGCCGATTTCCAGCACATCGGTGCCGGACAGGTCACCGGCCTGACGGGCGATCTTGGCCGTCAGGTTCAGGTCCAGAAGAAAGTTCTGGCCCAGTTGCTTCTTCGCCCGAAGCTCGTGCCGGGTGATGACATCACGTAGCGGGGGCAGGCCGTCGATCGTGCTCATGGCCGCCGCGCCGGATGGGTATTTGGACGAGAAAGAAACATCATGCGCCGCGCTTTGATGCCATGTCGCGGGCCATGCGCAGGGCGGCGATGGTCGAGGCGGGGTCGGCGCGACCCTGGCCGGCAATGTCGAAGGCGGTGCCGTGGTCGGGTGAGGTGCGGATGAAGGGCAGGCCAAGCGTGACATTGACACCGCCGGCGAAATCCAGCGTCTTGATCGGGATCAGCGCCTGATCGTGATAGGCGCAGATGGCCGCGTCATAGGTCGCGCGGGCCGGGGCGTGGAACATCGTGTCGGCGGGCAGCGGGCCGGTCAGGGCCATCCCCTCGGCGCGCAGCCGGTCCAGCAGCGGGCGCATCCAGTCCCGTTCCTCGCGGCCCATGGTTCCGCCTTCGCCCGCATGGGGGTTCAGCCCGGCCACGGCGATGCGCGGGGTCGGGATGCCAAAATCGCGGATCAGTGCGGCATGGGTGATGCGGATGGCCTGTTCCAAAGCGTCAGGTGTCAGGGTGGTGGGGACCTGCGACAGCGGGATATGGATCGTTGCCGGCACCACCCGGCAGGGTGGCGTCACCGTGGTCGAGGCCAGCATCATCGCGACGGGCAGATTGCCGGCCAGATGGGCCAGATATTCGGTATGGCCGGGAAAAGCGAATCCCGCGCCTTCCTTCAGCGCCTGCTTGTTGATGGGCAGGGTGCAAATGGCGGCGGCCTTGCCTTGCATCACCAGATCGACGGCGCGCGCGATCACCTCGATCACGCCGGTCGCATTGGCGGGATCGGGGCGGCCGGGCAGCGTGGGGGCGGCGAAATCATGGCGCAGCACCGGCAGTTTACCCGGCGCAGCCCGCGTGTCGGCGGTCGCGATCTCTGCCCAGTCAGTGCCGGCTGGCAAATGGCGCGGATCGCCCATCCAGACGAAGTCGACGCCCGAATCCAGCGCCAGCGGGGCCAGTTCGGGTCCGATGCCGGCCGGCTCGCCGCAGGTCAGGATGACGCGCCCGCTCATCTGTAATCAGGGGCGCCGGATGACGGCGTCGGCGTAAAGCTCGGCCAGATAGGCATTGGCCATGGCGTTGATCTTCTGGTTCAACAGCGCCTCGCGCACGACCTGCCGGTCGGGCAGCGCGTTGGGATCGGGCACGGCGGCCTCGACCCCGTCGGGTTCCTCGGCGGTGACGGGGATATCGGCCTGCGCGGCGGCCAGCAGGGCCGGCTGGCGCGAGCACAGCATCAGGACATCGACCGCCCCGCCCATATTGATCATCGCCGTTTCATCGGCATCCAGCGAGGCAAGCTGCGTGGCCAGCAGCGCCGGAATCGCGTTTTGGGACTGGCTTTGACGCAGGGTGTTGCCGCGGCCCTGCGCTTCCAGATCGGCGCAGGTATCGACACGGGCCACGATATTGGCCGCGTCCTGCGCCGTAGGCACGCGCAGCGTGGCATAATCCAGCACCTGTTCGCTGGCACCTGGGCGCAGCGTGCCCTGGGTGTCGCGCAGGAAGAACAGCACGACCGCGCCGGGCACTGTCAGCGGCTGCGTCACCTGACCCGGCCGCAGGGCCAGCAGGATCGGCCGCAGCGAGGGCGGCATGTTCTCGACATTCATCCAGTCCAGACGCCCGCCACGCGGGGCCGAGGGCGTGGCCGACAGCCGCCGCGCGGCCGAGGCAAAGCTGGCCTCGTCGGTGACGCTGGCGATGACCTGCCGGGCGGCGGCCATGGCAGCCTCTTCCTGGCCTTCGGGGGCGGGGATGATCAGTTCCGAGACCAGCACGCGGGTCACGATCGGGGTTTCGATCTCGCGTTTCAGGGCCTGGTCGATTTCGGGATCGCGCACCTGAACGCCGGGCAGGATCTGCTGGCGGATCACGTCACGCCAGGCAACACCGGCCTCGACGAAATCGCGAAAGACCTGGCGTTCGACCCCGGCCTGACCAAGCGCGTCGATGAAGGACAGCGTATCCAGATTGGCGCGGCCTGCGAATTCGGACAGGCCGGCATCCAGCGCCTCTTCGCTGACGGTGATACCCAGATTGCGCGCCGCCTGCATCCGCAGCCGGTCCTCGATCAGCGCTTTTTCCGCGGCCTCGGGCGAGGCGCCGGGCGCGTTCAGCAGCTGCATGAAGCGGATGCGCTGGTCGATCTCGTATCGGGTGACGGCCGAGCCGTTGACATAGACGACCGCCTCGAAAGGGTTCTGCGCCATTGCGGGCGCGGCCGTCATCAGGATCGCCGCAAGGGTCAGGCCGGAAAGAAACTGCCGCATCATATGCCTCTAATTCGTCGTTCTTGCCCGGACACTAGCGCATGCAGGATCGCCGCGCCACCGTGCCGGGGCCGTCTTTCTGTCGGCCGAAACCACCAAGCCGCACTGACAGGTCGAAATCGGTCTGTGCGTTCTGGGTATCGGATGCCGAAAAACGCCGTTGCAGGCCCATGTCGATGGTTACGCATTCGTTGCGATAGGTCAGCCCCAACTCGGCATTCTGGGCGCGGTCGGCCACGAAATCATAGCGGGTTTCGGCCACGCCCCACAGGCCCGGCGCGATCTGCCAGCCAACGGTTCCGGTCAATTCAGAGGCGTCGATGCGGCGGCTTTCGCTGCGATCGCGGTCGATCCAAAGATAGCCGGCCGAAACCTGAAGATCGGGCCGCAGCCACCCAAGCCGCAATTCGTTTCGCGAAAAATTGAAGTCGTCGTCAAACAGCGCGCGATTGGCGACGGCCAGACCGTTGGGGGCGGAATAATGCGCCGCCACCAGCCAATCCGAGCGGCGCCCGGTCAGCGGCGAATCGGGGCCAAAGGCCTGCACCGCATCCTTGCGGAAGACCCGGCCTGCGGTCAGCCCCACAGACCAGCCGGTCGGGTCCAGCCGGGTCCAGCTGACGCCGACATTTGCCCGCAGCCCGGTTTCCTGCGCGTCCCAGCCCGGAAAGCGGTTGGCATCGAACAGATTGCCCTCGTCGAACTCGATCAGGCGGCTGTCCTCGTTCGGGATGATGTCGTCATCGTCGCCGTTTGGCGAATACAGCAGCTGCACCACCGGCTCGACGATATGGGTGGCGCCGGCCGAATGGGCCATCAGCGGCCAGCGAAGTTCCGCGCCGATGCTGGGGGTGATGCGGCTTTCGTAATCGTCATAGCCGCTGTCCTGCGCGATCCGGTAAAAATCGGCCTGAACCCCGACCAGCCCGGCGGCGACGAAACCGCCCGGCAGGATCTGGCTGCGGCGCCAGTCCAACCCGACCGAGGCACGCGCCATGTCGCGGCCAACGACATCCTGATCCGAAGGCCGGCGATGGGCATGCAGCGACCATTCCAGCAGCGCCTCGCCGCCGATCAGCCCCGGCGTGATCCGTCGCATCCAGATGGCATCGGCCACCTGCGCCGGCGAAAAGGCGTCATCCTCGTCCTCGCGCAGCGATTCGTAATTGCCGACGCGGGCGGCCACGAACTTGTCGCGCCGCACCCGTTCCAGGGTCACGCCGCTCCACAGTCGGTCGGCATCGGTGATGTCGTAATCCAGCAGATAGGCCCGGTCGGACGCGGTCTGCACCTGTATCCCCAGGCGATAGCCGCGCGGCAGCTCGAACCGCGCCGCCCCGAACAGATATCCGCGCGTGTCGCCCGGCACCAGATCGTCGCGGCTGATCGCGCCTTCCAGTTGCAGGGCGCCATTGCTGAAGGCCTGGCGATAGCGCGCCTCAAGCGTGGTGGTGCGGCTGGCCGACAGATAGGGCGTCAGCGTCAGGTCGGCGCTGCGGCCGAGGGTGATGAAATAGGGAACCTTGATGCCGAAACCCAGCCCCGAGGTCGTGCGCAGCTGCGGCCGCAGAAATCCGGAGCGGCGGTCCACGGTCGGATCGGGCGCGGTAATGGTAAAGGGCAGGCCGCCAACGGGCAGGCCAAAGGCGCGCAGCTGCGGGTTTTCCAGCGTCAGCTCGCGCTTTTCGGCATCATGGGTGATGCTGCGGGCGCGGATTTCCCACAGCGGCACCGGGTTTTCCGCGCAGACCTGGCAGGACGAGGCGACCACATGGGTCAGCCGCGTCATGCGCCCGCCGCCCGTGCGCTGCAATTCATTGGCGGCCAGCTGCAATTCACGGGCGATGACCAGCCGCGCGCCGCGGATGATGCCGTCCTGCAACTTGCGATCCAGCTGGGCGCTGTCGGCGATCAGCGTGGCCTCCTGTTCGGTGCCGGCCTTTCCCGGTTCCGTCAGGTGGATCGGCCCTTCGATGGTCAGATCGCCCGAGGCCCCGTCGACCACCAACCGCGAGGCAACCAGCCGCGACCCCTGATACCAGATCACGACCCCGCCCGCCGCAATCAGCGTCCGGTCGCCCTGCAACACGATATTGTCGGCCAGCACGGTCGCGGCATCCTCGGCTGTGGTGCCGGACGTCGTAGCCGCGTCATTCAGTGTGACATTGGCAACCGGATCAGCCGTTTCCGGTGCGGCCGAGGCCAGGGTGCCATCGCTCATGGCGTTGAAATCCAGCATGGTCGCGGTCGGCGCCAATGCCGGGCCGCCGGCCAGATTGCCGGTATCCTGGGCCTGCAAGGACAGCGGCAGTGCGGTGGCCAGCGCCATGCCCGCAGCACCGGCCAGCGCCGCGCGACGGGCCTTGACCGCCGCGAATGCGAACCCCGTTTTCATCCGTCCTCCCGTTGCAGGACCAGCGCCAGACCCAGCAGCGCCGCCACCGCCGGCGGCGCCCATGCCGCGATCCATGGCGCGACCTGCCCGTTATCGCCCAGAACCTGCGCCAGATTGCGCAAAAAGAACACCCCGATCCCTGCGGCGAAGGCCAGAAGAACCGCAACACCGGTATTTCGGCCACGCACATGGCGCATGGTGAAGCCCGCCGCGATCACCACCATCGCCGCCATCAGGAAAGGCCGGGCCAGTTCCATCTGGAACCAGGTCCGATGCCGGCTGGCCGAAAAACCGGCCCGCTCCAGCCCGGCGATAAAGGCAGGCAATTGCCAGACCGGCACCGCATCGGGCCGGCCGAACCCCTCGCGGATGCGCTGCGCGGTCAGATCCGAAGGCAGGTTCAGGCTGTCGGACAGGCGGGCGGCGGCCTCGGGGTTGGCCTCGGTCAGGGGATAGTCCTTGACCCCGCTCAGATGCCATTCGCCGGGGGCCAGAACAGCCTCGCGCGCCTCGATCCGGCGGGTCGGGCCGGCGCCGGGGGCGAAAATGGTGAAACTGGCATCGTAAAGCGTGGCGGCGTCCGGGCTGGCGCGGCTGGCGCGGATCATCAGCTGGCCACCATCCTCGCCATCGACGGTAAAGCCCTGCCGCAACCAGACGGCGCTGTCGCCAAGGCTGACGGTCTGGCTGCCTCCGCGTTCGATATTCGCCGCCGCCGTGTCGAAACGCTTGCCGGTCGCCGCCACGAAGGGGTTCAGCAGCCCCACCGCCAGCGCGCCGACCGCGATGGCCGTCAGCACCGGCGCGATCAGCGTCTTCAGCGCAGACCGGCCCGAGGCGCGGATGGCCACCATTTCCGAGGTGCGGGCAAGGCCCAGAAACAAAGCGATTCCGGCCAGCACCGTGATCAGCGGCAGGATGCCATAGAAGCTGCCAGCGATGTTCAGCCCCGCCAGACCGGCCGCGCCGGTCAGTCCGATGCCATTGTCGGAAAAGCGGCGGATCATCTCGATCATCTCGATCAGGAACAGGATCAGCGCGAAAACCCCGCCGATCAGCAGCAGGCCCCGCAGAAACCGGCGCGCGATATAGAAGGACAGGGTCATGGCCGGGCCTCTGCCGCAGGCGCGGGCGGTGTGCGCGCCGGTTTTGGACAACGTGGGCGGGCGGCCAGCCACAGCAGCAAAAGGCACAGCGCCGTTCCCGCCAGTGCCGGCACATACAGCAGCGGCCATCGCGACGGATCGGATGCCGCCTGGTTCGAGGCCGCGTTCGTCAGAAACTGCACCCCGATCAGCCCGACAATCGCCCAGACCACCTGCCGCCAGACGCCAAAGCGCGAATAGCCGCCGATCAGCAGCGTCGCAAAGCCGATCATGGCGGCGATGGGCGACAGCAACGGTTGGGCGATGCGTTCGTGCGCCTCGACGCGGGCGCGCTCGGGGGTGGCGCCGGTATCGGCCAGCAATGTGGCATCGGGGTTCAAAAGTCGCCGCGTGCTGTAATCGCGCAGATCGCGACCGCGCGCGCTGCGCACTGCGATCATCGCGCCGATGTCATAGCTGAGTTCCTGAAACCGGGTGACGTCCAGCTGCGGGGTCTCGGCCCCCGATCGCAGGGTCTGGACCATGCCTTGCAGCATCACCAGAACCGGCCCCGACTCGCCGCGCACGATCAGCGCCTCTTCCGCCGTGTAGGACACCCGGCGGGCCGGGTCGCGGGCATCTTCCAGAAAGACGTCCTGAAGCCGGCCGTCGCCGGCGATGGCGCCGATAAAGACGGTCAGCCCGTCCGACGGGTATTGGAAAACGCCGGGGCGCAGGAATTGGGCGGTGACGTTTTCGGCGATCTCGGCCTGACGGTCGGCCAGCTGGGTGCGCGCCGCGGGGACCAGCCCATGCACCAGCACCGCCACCATCGCGCCGATGAAAACCCCGAAGATCAGCACCGGTCGGGCCAGCCGCCAGGGCGACAGGCCGGCGGCCTGCATCGCCACCATCTCGGATTCGTTGGCCATGCGGTTCGTGCCATATGCGGTGGCCGCAAAGCCTGCCACCGGCAGCACGACCGAGATGACCAGCGGCAGAGTCAGCGCCGTGAATTCCAGCACGACCAGCGCGGTCTGGCCATCGCTCATCAGCTGTTCGAACAGGCTGACGGCGCGGTTGATCCAATAGACCGACACCAGAACCAGTGCGAAAAAACCGAACAGTGTCAGCATCTGCGACAGGATATAACGGTCGATACGGGGCATGGGATCCTTGCAGCGCCGAGGGTTGTTCATGATTAGCCGCAAGGGCGGCTCTGGCCAAGGGGCTGCGGTGGCGATAGGCTTTTGCGCAACCATAAAGTGAGGACCAGGCATGACCCACCCCGTCGAGATCCAGTTCACCCCGATTGCCACCGAACAGCTTGCCGCCCATCAGGGCCGGATCGCCGTTCTGGTCAGCCCCGGCGTCGCGCCCAAGCTGGGCCTGCCGAAATCGACCCGCGATGCCGTGCGCCGGGCCATGGAATCGGCCGAGGGGCAGAAGCTGAAGCCGGGGCAGGCGCTGGAATTGTCCTATCCCGCCGGCATCGAAGCCGAGGCGATCCAGCTGGTCGCGCTGCCTGCGCGCTCGACCGTTCAACAGGCCCGCAAGGCCGGCGCCGCCATCGGCGCCAGGCTGGGCAAGGTGCACACGCTGGTTGTCGCCGGCAATCACAAGCAGGCAGGCGATGTCGCGCTTGGGCTGGCGCTGCGGGGCTATGACTTCTCGATCTATCACACCGAGTCGTCCGATGATGGCGGTGAAACCGCCGCATCGGCGGCTGAAAAGCCGCGCGTGACCTTCATGGCCAAGGACCCAGAGGCACTGGCCAAGGCCGCCAAGGACGGCGCTGCCGTGGCCGAGGGCGTGTTCTTCACCCGCGATCTGGTCAATGAGCCCGCCAATATCCTGACCACCAGTGATTTCGCCGACCGGCTGAAGGCGATGGAGGAATTGGGCCTGACCGTCGAGGTTCTGGACGAGCCAGAGCTGGAAAAGCTGGGCATGCGCGCGCTGCTGGGCGTGGGGCAGGGCAGCGAGTCGCCCTCGAAAGTCGTGGTCATGCAGTGGAACGGCGGCAAGAAGGGCGATGCGCCGCTGGCGCTGGTCGGCAAGGGCGTCGTCTTTGACACCGGCGGCATCTCGATCAAACCGGCCGCGGGGATGGAGGAGATGACCATGGACATGGGCGGCGCGGGCGTGGTGGCGGGCGTGATGCGCACGCTGGCGCTGCGCCGGGCCAAGGCCAATGTCGTCGGTCTGGTCGGGCTGGTCGAGAACATGCCCGATGGCCGCGCGCAGCGTCCCGGCGATATCGTGAAATCCATGAAGGGCGACACGATCGAGGTGATCAACACCGATGCCGAGGGGCGTTTGGTGCTGGCCGATGTGCTGTGGTATGCACAGCAGCGGTTCGAACCGGCCGCCGTCATCGACCTTGCCACCCTGACCGGCGCGGTGATCATCGCGCTTGGTCACGACAATGCCGGCGTTTTCGCCAATGACGACGCGCTTGCGGGCGATGTGCTGAAAGCCGCCGGGGCCGAGGGCGAGGGCGCATGGCGGCTGCCCTTGGGGCCCGGCTATGACAAGCTGATCAAGTCGCGGCTGGCCGATATCAAGAATACTGGCGGGCGCCCGGCGGGCTCGATTACGGCGGCGCAGTTCCTGCAACGGTTCATTCGCAAGGATCAGCCTTGGGCGCATATCGACATTGCCGGTGTGGCGCTGCCGCCCTCCGCCACCGATCTGGCGCCGAAAGGGGCGACGGGCTGGGGCGTGATGACGCTGAACCGGCTGGTCCGCGACAAATTCGAGAAGGGCTGATTTGGGCAACGCGCTGTTCTATCACCTGACCCGCAGCCCGGCCGAGGCGCTTTTGCCGATTCTGATCGGCAAATCGTTGCAGGCGGGCTGGCGGGTCGAGTTGCGCGGCGTGGATCGCGACCGCCTGTCGCGGCTGGATGAACGGCTGTGGCAGGATGACGGTTTCCTGCCGCATGGCATGGCCGGTGGCCCCCATGATGCACGCCAGCCCGTGCTGCTGACAGTGGCCGGGCAGGCGGCGACCAATGCGCCCGCTTGTCTATTGGCGCTGGACGGTGCCGAGATCGCGCCGAGCGAATGCGAGGGGCTGCAACGCGCCTGTATCCTGTTCGATGGCAACGATCCCACGGCAACCGACCGCGCCCGCGATCAGTGGCGCAGCCTGACCTGCGCGGGCGTCACTGCGGAATACTGGTCGGAACAGGGCGGTGGATGGGAAAGAAAGCGTTGATTTTCGGTCTGTTGTCGAGGCTTCCTGGAGATCACATCAGCGTTCGAGAACCAGCAGATCGCCCTCGAATCCGACGCGGGCAAAGCGGCGCAGATAGGACATGCCCAGCAATGATCCCCGAATATCGGCGCGGATCACCACGGCAGGAACATTCTCGTCGACGAAATCGCCCAGCACAAAGCGGTTGATGGTGACGGGCGCGGTTTCGACCGTTCCATTGGCCGTCTCGGCCAGCCCGACATAGGCCAGATCATCGGGGTCGATCCCGATACGGCGGGCGTCGTCGGGCGACAGGGCGATGGAGCTGGCCCCGGTGTCAAAGACAAGGCGCAGGGTCTCGCCATTCGCCTCGGCGGTCAGCAGGAAGTGACCGCTGGAATCCATGGGCACCTCGATTCGCGTGCCATCCTCGCTGACCATCTGGCGCGGGGCATTCCAGTCCTGCCACATCCCGGCCAGAAAGATCGCACCGGCAAAGATGATCGCCCAAAGCGCGGCCATGCGCAGGGCCTGACCCGCCCGGCCGGAAAACTCCACCAGCAGGGCGCCACCGATGAACAGGATCAGCAGGCCGTAATAGATCAGGCTGGCCCAGTCATCCGGCAATAGATCACCCATCACACCAACCCCGATCCCTTCAGCCCGTCGATGATGAACTGTACCGACAAGGCCGCCAGCAGCATCCCGAACAGGCGCGTCAGCACCATGATGCCGGTTCGCCCCAGAACCCGCGCGATACTGCTGGCCAGTTCGAACAGCACCAGCGCGATGGCCAGCACGGCCGCCATCATCAGATGGATCGCCGCGACATGGCCCCAGCCATCGCCATCGCCCGCCAGCAGGATCATCGTCGCCAGCGCCCCCGGCCCGGCCAGCAGCGGCATGGCCAGCGGAAAGACCGACGGATCGTCGGCCTCGGGCGCGGTCTGGCCCTCGCGCCGTTCGGTCCGGCGTTCGAACAGCATGTCAAAGGCGGTCAGCAGCAGCAGAATGCCGCCAGCGATGCGAAAGGCGGGCAGCGAAATGCCGATGCCGGTCAGGATCTGCTCGCCCGCCAGCCCGAACAGCGTCAGCAGGGCAAAGGCCACGATCACCGCCCGCCAACCCACCTGCCGGCGCTGGTGATGGCTCATGTCGCGGGTCAGCGCGACGAACATCGGCGCCAGCCCGACCGGGTCGATGACCACGAACAGCGTCACGAAGGCCGAGATATACAGCGTCAGATCCATGGCCCCTTATGACGTGCCGCCGCAGGGCTGCCAAGCCGTGCCGGCGGCGCGCATCCTTGGGTCACAATCACGGATTCGGGCTTTGCAAATCCTGTCCCGAGCGCCTAGAACCTTGGCTCAGGCGGGCATAAGGCCCGCGTATGGGAGCAGACAATGCTGAACAATATCGGCCTTCCCGGCCTTCTTCTTATCGCTGTCGTTGTGCTGGTGCTGTTTGGTCGCGGCAAGATCAGCTCGCTGATGGGCGAGGTCGGCAAGGGAATCACCGCCTTCAAGAAGGGCGTCAAGGATGGCACCGAAGAGGTCGAGAAAGCCGCCGCCGACGAGACCAGGGACCTGCCCGGTGAAAAGGCCCGCGACGTGACGCCGGCCGAGACCAAGGACAAGGTCTGAGCCACAGGAGCGGCAGAGCAACATGGATCTCGGCTGGAGCGAGCTTCTGCTGATCGGCATCGTGGCGCTGATCGTTATCGGCCCCAAGGATCTGCCGCATCTGTTTCGACAGCTTGGGCGTTTCACCGCCAAGGCGCGGTCAATGGCGCGAGAATTCACCTCGGCCATGGAAGATGCGGCGAAATCGTCTGGCCTGGACGAGGCCAGCAACTCGATCCGCGAGGTCAGGTCGCTGACATCGAAGAAAAGCCTTGGGCTGGATGCGCTGGATCGCGCCGCCGACAAATTCGAGAAATGGGATCCGATGAAGCCAGCGGCAAAGCCGGGGCCGACGCGCGATCCGGGCGACAAGCCCGCGCCGACGCCCGGATCGGCCGCCAGCCCTGCCGCCGTGGCGCCTGCCGTCGCAGCGCCTGCCGCCGTGGAGGTCGCTGCCGCTGACCCAAACGCGGATGATCATCCTGCGGCCGGCAAGCGCCGGATCCATGCCGTTCGGCGCTCGGACATGAAAGACGACTGACTTGGCCACCGCGAAACGCCCCGAAGAAGAGATTGACGACAGTTCCGCCCCGCTGATCGAGCATCTGGCCGAACTGCGCAGCCGCCTGATCTGGTCGATGCTGGCCTTTGTCGGCGCCATGGTGCTGTCCTATACCGTCTGGCAGCCGATCTATAATTTCCTGACGCAGCCGATTTGCAGCGCGCTGGCCGATCGCGGCCAGGATTGCCAATTGCAGATCATCAAGCTGCAAGAAGGCTTCTTTACTGCCATCAATATCTCGTTCTTCGGCGGGTTCGTTCTGGCCTTTCCGATCATCGGCTATCAGCTGTGGCGCTTTGTGGCGCCGGGCCTGTATCGCAGCGAGAAACAGGCCTTTCTGCCGTTCCTGCTGGCCTCGCCCGCGATGTTTTTTCTGGGCGCGGCATTCGCCTATTATGTCATTCTGCCAATGGCTTATGACTTCTTCCTCGGTTTTCAGCAGGGGCCGGTCGTGGCCACAAGCGAGGAAATCACCGATACCAAACAGGTCGCCGGCATCGCCTTTCAGGGCTCGATGCAGGAATATCTGGGCCTGACGATGAAATTCCTGCTGGCCTTTGGCATGTCCTTCCAGCTGCCGGTGCTGCTGACGCTGATGGGCAAGGCCGGGCTGGCCTCGGCCGCCGGGTTGGCCAGCATGCGCAAATATGCCGTGCTGGGCATTCTGGTGCTGGCCGCGGTCGTCACGCCGCCCGATGTGATCAGCCAGGTGGTTCTGTTCACGGTCATCTATGGGCTTTACGAAATCTCGATCCAGCTGATCCGCCGCATCGAGAGAAAGCGCGAGGCCGAACTGCGCGCGCAGGGCCTGTGGGTCGATGATGTGGACGACGATGCCGAGGCCGAAAAGTGACTAATGTTCCAGCAGATGCCGCCAGCCTGACCCGCATCGCCGAGGCACTGGAGCGTCTGGCCCCGGCACCCGCGCCCGCGCCCAGTTTTTCGGAAGCGACGGCCTATATCTGGCATCCTGATCCCGATCGGCTGGAACCCGTCGATACGGTCAGCCGCGTCGATCTGGTGCAGCTGATCGGCATCGACCGGGCCAGGGACACGCTGCTGGCCAATACGCTGCAATTCGCGCGCGGATATGCCGCCAACAACGCGCTGCTCTGGGGCGCGCGGGGGATGGGGAAATCCTCGCTGGTCAAGGCCGCGCATGCGCAGGCCGTGGCCGAAGGGCTGCCATTGATCCTGGTCGAGATTGCGCGCGAGGATCTGGCCTCGGTCGGGCGGCTGCTGGCCATTCTGGGCGCGGCGGTGGGCCGGCGCTTTGTGCTGTTTTCCGATGATCTGTCGTTCAGCCATGACGACACGCAGTATAAATCGCTGAAGGCGGTGCTGGATGGCGGCATTGCCGGGCGGCCCGAGAATGTGATTCTTTATGCCACCTCGAACCGCCGCCACCTGATGCCGCGCGACATGATCGACAATGAACGATCCAGCGCCATCCATCCGGGCGAGGCGGTCGAGGAAAAGGTCTCGCTGTCGGATCGGTTCGGTCTGTGGCTGGGCTTTCATCCCTGCACGCAGGATGAATATCTGGCGATGGTGCGCGGCTATTGCGACACTTACGGCGTGAGCATCGGCGATGATCAACTGCGCGCCGAGGCGATCGAATGGCAGGCCACGCGTGGTGCGCGATCGGGCCGGGTGGCCTGGCAGTTCTTTACCGATCTGGCCGGACGCAACGGGATCCGGGTCTGACTGGCGCGTTTGACGGCCTGCCCAAACCGCTGTTTTGGCTGTGCTTCGCGGCGGCAAAGCCCTCGGCGCGGTTGCGGGACCGGGCAGGGCGGGCTATTCGGAACAGGAAATGGATATGAGGTGAGACCATGCGCGCATTCGTCTTTCCGGGCCAGGGTGCCCAGACCGTAGGCATGGGCCGGGAACTGGCCGAGGCCTATCCCGCGGCCCGCGATGTCTTTGACGAGGTGGACGAGGCACTGGGCGAGAAGTTGTCGGCGCTGATCTGGGATGGCGATATCGAGACGCTGACCCTGACGCAGAACGCGCAGCCGGCGCTGATGGCGACCTCGATGGCGGCGTTTCGGGCGCTGGAATCCGAAGGCATCAACATTCAGGACGCCAATTTCGTGGCCGGGCATTCGCTTGGCGAATATTCGGCGCTGTGTGCGGCCGGTGCACTGACATTGGCCGATACCGCGCGGCTGCTGCGCCTGCGCGGCGTCGCCATGCAAGAGGCGGTGCCGGTCGGGCAGGGCGCGATGGCCGCAATTCTGGGGCTGGATTTCGAGACGGTGGATGCCATCGCCCGCGAGGCCGCCGGTGACGAGGTTTGCCAGGCTGCCAATGACAACGACCCCGCTCAGGTGGTTATTTCGGGACACAAGGCGGCAGTCGAGCGCGCGGCGGCGCTGGCCAAGGAACGCGGCGCTAAGCGGGCGCTGATGCTGCCAGTCTCGGCGCCTTTCCATTCGGTGCTGATGCAGCCTGCGGCGGCGGTGATGGCCGATGCGCTGGCCGGGGTCGACATTCAGCCGCCCGCCGTGCCGCTGATTGCCAATGTGCGCGCCGAGGCAGTGATCGAGCCGGGCGCGATCCGTCGGCTGCTGGTCGAGCAGGTGACGGGTGCCGTGCGCTGGCGCGAGTCGGTGGCGAATATGGCCGAGGCCGGTGTGACCGATTTCTGGGAAATCGGTGCGGGCAAGGCCCTGTCGGGGATGATCAAGCGGATCGCCAAGGATGTTGCGGTGCGCAATATCGGCATGCCGGACGAGGTGCGGGCGGTGAAGGGCTGAGCTGCCGATCGGGGGCGCTTCGCCCCCCGTCGCCGGCTGGTTCTTGAACCAGTGGCGAACCAACCGGCGACCCCAGAGGATATTTGGATCAAAGCGAGGGCAGGGATGTTCGATTTGACGGGAAAGACAGCGCTGGTGACGGGCGCGTCGGGTGGTATCGGCGGCGCGGTGGCCGAGGCGCTGCATGCGGCGGGCGCCACGGTGGCGCTGTCGGGCACGCGCGAGGCGCCGCTGCGCGAGCTGGCTGACAAGCTGGGCCAGCGGGCGCATGTGGTGCCCGCGAACCTGTCCGATCCGGCGGCGGTGGATGCGTTGCCCAAGGCTGCGGCCGAGGCGATGGGCTCGGTCGATATTCTGGTCAACAATGCCGGGATCACCCGCGACAACCTGTTCATGCGCATGTCCGATGACGAATGGGCGCAGGTATTGGAGGTCAATCTGACCAGCGCCTTTCGGCTGTGCCGGGGCGTGTTGCGGGGCATGATGAAGGCCCGGTGGGGGCGGATCGTGAATATCACCAGCGTTGTCGGCGCGACCGGCAATCCGGGGCAGGGGAACTATGCCGCCGCCAAGGCCGGTCTGGTGGGCATGTCGAAATCGCTGGCCTATGAGGTGGCAAGCCGTGGCATCACCGTGAACTGTGTCGCGCCCGGCTTTATCGAGACGGCGATGACGGACAAGCTGAACGATCAGCAGAAATCCGCGATCCTGGGCCAGATACCCGCCGGTCGGATGGGCGGGGCGGGCGATATCGGCGCGGCTGTGCTGTATCTGTCCAGTGCCGAAGCCGGCTATGTCACCGGGGCCACCTTGCATGTGAATGGCGGCATGGCGATGATCTGAGACGCCGGGTGCGATCACGTCGTCGCGACGAATGCGGGTTGCATGAGGCCCATGCAGTGCTATATCCCGGCGGCAAGGCCGATGGGGAACCGCCCTCGGCTGTTGATGCGTCCTGTGGTCCTGACCTGGGCGTGACACATTTGGGCGGATGCCCGCGAAAATGAGGAAGTGACATGAGCGATATCGCTGATCGCGTGAAAAAGATCGTTGTCGAGCACCTGGGCGTCGACGAAGACAAGGTTGTCGAGTCGGCTTCGTTCATCGACGATCTGGGTGCCGACAGCCTCGACACCGTCGAGCTGGTGATGGCCTTTGAAGAAGAATTCGGGATCGAGATCCCCGATGACGCCGCCGAAACCATCCAGACCTTTGGCGATGCGGTCAATTTCATCAAGGGCGCCGTCTGATCGCAGACAGGCATCTTAAGCTAGAATGCGATTTGGCGTTTTTCGTTTTCGAAAGGCGCCATTTTTTCTTGCCGGCGGGCGATTTCTGCCTGCGGTAGTGCTAATGTTGATACAGGTTGCAGACAGGGAATGAGTGTATGCCTTATGTGAGCGATTTCACCGCGCTGACGACGGGCCAGTCGCGCTGGAACGCGACGGATAAATTGGGAACGGGAACGGTGGTGACATACACCTTCCTCGATTCCGGCGAGTTGCCCAGCCTTTGGGAACATCCCGCCGCCGTGCCCTATTACAGCAACCGCTATGTTTCGATGGACAGCAGCCAGCGGGCGGCCGTCAACAGGGCGCTGAACGAATATGGCTCGAAATCGGGGCTGCATTTCGTCGAGGTCGATGACCCGGCGAATGCCTCGGTTCAGATCCTGGCCAACCAGACTGGCGACCCGAACATGACGTCCTGGGCCTATTTCCCCGAGACATCCAGCTTCGACGGCGATGTCTATCTGAACAGCGTCTATGTCACGATGAGCTATAGCGCCTCGCAAAGCTGGTCGCAGGACTGGTCGCGGGGTAGTTCGATCTATACCGTTCTGGTGCATGAGATCGGCCATTCCATCGGCCTGGAACATCCCCATGACGGGATAGACAACAAGCTGCTGGATCCGCAGTTTGACAGTCATTACTATACCATCATGTCCTATAACTGGCAGTGGGCGGGTTGGGACAGCGGGCGGTCGCGCGATACGCTGGCGACGCTTGATCTTCAGGCCATCAGGTATCTTTACGGCGCGGATCAGGGCTTTGCCGCCTCCTGGCGGTCGGGCGGACAGTTCCTGGCGATCACGGGCGGGGCGGGCAATGATCAGATCGCCACGGGCCGCGCCCCCAGCCTGATGCAGGGTGGACTGGGCAATGACCGGCTGACCGGGGCGCAGTTCAACGACACCCTGGAAGGCGGCGATGGCGCCGACCAACTGGATGGCGGGGCCGGGAATGACCGGATCGTGGGCGGGAACGGGCGTGACGTTCTGCTGGGCGGCGGCGGCGATGATCTGCTGGCCGGCGGCGTCGGTGATGACCGGATGATGGGCGAGGTCGGGATGGACCGGTTGTTCGGTGCCAGCGGCAATGACCAGATGGACGGTGGCGCAGGTGGCGACCGGATGTTGGGCGAGGATGGCAATGACATCCTGAAGGGGCGGGCGGGGTTCGATTCGCTGTATGGCGGCAAGGGTGGTGACAAGCTGTCTGGTGATGGCGGCAGTGACCAGTTGTTCGGTGACTATGGCGGCGACAGGCTGGATGGCGGCGATGGCAATGACCAGTTGAATGGCGGGCTGGGCATCGACCGGCTGCTGGGCGGGCTGGGCAACGACCTGCTGTTCGGTGGTGGCGGCAATGACACGCTACAGGCCGGCGCCGGGCGGGATACGCTGAACGGCGGTACCGGCGAGGATCTGCTGACGGGCGGGGCAGGGGCGGATGTCTTTGTCTTCCGCGGCCCTGTCGGAACGGACCGCATCCTTGACTGGCAGGACGGCATCGACCGGATCTCGCTGGAAGGCCGGAACGGGTTCGACAGCTTTGCCGATGTTGCTGCGCTTGCGGTGCAGCGTGGTAATGACGTGGCCATCGTGCTGAACGCCAATTCGACGATCATCATCGAAGATACCTTGCTGGCCCAGCTGGATGCGGGTGACTTCATCCTGTGAAGGATGCTGACCGGCGGCAGGTTCGGCGGCGATCAGCCGCACGACCCGCCGCCGGTGTCAGCGATGGCAGGCGTCCGGCGCGCCTGCCCGGTGCCAGTTGATCAGCGGCCCAGCTTGGCGTGAACTTCGTCCATATCGACCTCGCCCAGGGGCATCTTGTTGTCGGGATCATCGAAGTCATAGCGGAACAGCCGGAAATCGGTGTGATAGATTTCCCAGACCAGATGCCGTGACAGATCGTCGAAATAGTCGCTGACCTTATGGGCGCGCTTGGGGCCGTGACCTTCGGATTCGTTAAAGCGCGGCACGTCCTTCACGTCCAGCTTGACGGGCGTTTTGCTGGCATTCAGCACCTTCTGCATGCCTTCGTCGAACTTCTCGGTGAAGAATATCTGGTCGTAATGGCCGCCATTGGCGATCAGGGTCGAGATATGGCCCGACATGGACGACCAGTGGATGTCCGGCTCCATCGGCCGGCGCCAGCGAATCGTGTCACGCGCGAACAGCAGAAAGCGGCGGAAGGACTTGATCTGGTCAAAGTCGAAACCGTCCTCGGGGCTGCCCACCTCGATCCCGTAGGTCTGGACCAGCTGTGGCACCAGCTTGCCGCGATAGCGTTTGCCATTGCGCTGGATGCCCGCGATCTTGTCGAAAAAGGATGACAGGATCCGGGTATAGGGGTTGCGCACGCAGGTGAAGGTCAGCGCCTGGCCGTCATGGACGGCCTGCTCGATCGGCTGCTGGCTGTAATCCTGCGCCCATTTGTGTAGCCCTTCGGTCGAATCATGTATGTCGCCATCGAAATAGCGGCCATGATCGGAATAGAACATGACCTGCCCGATGGACGAGCACGCGCATTTCGGCACGACCCGATAGATCATGCTTTCGCTTTCCGTCATCCAGACGCCGGGAAACCCCATTTGTAACCTCTTACCTGTCGATCCGGCGGCTGGCCGTCACGTGATCCGGCCTTCTTGCCCGTCGGTCAAATTTGTTACAGACAGAAAGCAAATCACCGCGTGGTTTTCAACGCCTTGCGGCAAATGAAGTCAATTAAACAGTTACAGGAAGGCGCAAGACCCCATGGCCCGGATTGCCTTCATCCTGCTGGCCCATAAGGAACCCGAAGCCGTCATCCAGCAGGCCCGCCGCCTGACGGCCACCGGGGACTATGTCGCGATCCATTTCGACGGACGGTCGAAAGCCGCTGATTTCGCCATGATTTCCACGGCTTTGGCCGATAACCCCTCGGTCGTGTTTGCCCGCCGCAGACATAAATGCGGCTGGGGTGAATGGTCGCTGGTCGCCGCCACGCTAGAGGCCCTGCGCGCCGCCAATGGCGCTTTTCCGCTGGCCACGCATTTCTACATGCTGTCGGGCGATTGCATGCCGATCAAATCGGCCGAGGAGGCGCATGAATTCCTGGACGGTCAGAATTGCGACTTCATCGAAAGTTTCGATTTCTTCGCAAGCGACTGGATCAAGACCGGAATCAAGGAAGAACGGCTGTCGCGCTATCACCTGTTCAACGAGCGCAAGCGCAAGCGGCTGTTTTATGCCAGCCTCGCCTTGCAACGGCGGTTGAACATCCATCGCAGCCCGCCAGCCGATATCCGTATGATGATCGGCTCGCAATGGTGGTGCCTGCGCCGGTTGACGATCGAGCAGGTGTTGAATTTCTGCGATACCCGGCCTGACGCGATGCGTTTTTTCTCGACCACCTGGATCCCGGACGAGACCTTCTTTCAGACCGTCGTGCGCCATGTCGTGCCGCGCAACCAGATCCGCAGCCGCACGCTGACCTTCCTGATGTTCACCGATTACGGCATGCCGGTGACCTTCTATAACGACCATTACGATCTGCTCGTCTCGCAGGATTATATGTTCGCCCGCAAGATCAGCCCCGAGGCGACCGGCCTGAAGGAACGGCTTGGTGCGCTGTGGCAGGCCAAGGGCAAGCGTTTCGCGCGCTCGACCGAGGGGCCGGGCCTGTTTCGTTTCCTGACCGGGCGTGGTCGGGTGGGGCGCCGCTTTGCCCCGCGTTTCTGGGAAGGCGATACCGGCCTGGGGCGCCGCAACGTGCTGCATGTGATCGTGGCAAAGAAATGGCATCTGGCGAAACGGCTGACCCAGGCCATACGCGACCGCACCGATATTCCGGCCGTGGACTACCTGTTCAACGAGGATCAGGCCAGTCTGCCCGATCTGGGCGGCGCCGAGACGACGCTGGCCAAGCGCCAGCGCCACCGCCGCGCCTTGCTGCGGCTGCTGTTCGACCAGTTCGAATCGCGCCGTATGGTGATCTGTCTCGATCCGTCGGCCCTGCCGCTGCTCAGCGATTTCACCGCCGACCGGGCGGCCACCCGGATCCTGCTGATCGACAGTGAATTTGACGACGACTATGTGCGCGGCCATATCGGCCGGGTCGGGCTGGCCGGGCAGCATACCTCGGCCGAGCTGATTGAACGTATCCTGCCGACCGTGCGCGCCGACCTGGAGGACGAGGTCGAACGGCTGCGCGACATGGATTTCGCGCATTTCCAGACCATTTCGCGCGCGCAGGGTCAGGCGGGTAATGCCGTGGCGCTGGCGGCCTTTCTGGACGTGCCGCCCGAGATCGCGCAGGAACTGGCCGAGACGCCGCATCTGCTTGACGACTGACCGACAGGGAACCCGAACCATGGCTTATGACTATGACGACCAGAACATCTTTGCCCGCATCCTGCGCGGCGAGATTCCGAACAGCACCGTGGCCGAGAACGATTACGCGCTGGCCTTCCGCGACATTTCACCCAAGGCACCCACGCATGTTCTGGTGATTCCCAAGGGCCGCTATGTCAGCTTTGACGATTTCGCCGCCAATGCCTCGCCCGAGGAAATCACCGGCTTCATGCGCCTGTGCGCCCAGGTCGCGCAGGCCGAGGGCGTGTCGCTGGATGGCGGCGCGGGTTTTCGCGCCATCACCAATGCCGGTCCCGATGGCGTGCAAGAGGTGCCGCATTTCCACCTGCATATCATGGGCGGGCGGATGATGGGGCCGATGGTGATGCTGCGCGATTAGGGCTGCGCATGCGCGAAGGGCAATAGGCCAGGGCTCACGGGGCGCAGGGCACGGCTCTGATGCCGCAGCCCGGCCGTCGCCGCTGGCTTTCTGCCTTCGCCGTCGATTCGGCGTGGTTGCACGGCATGGCCGTTTCGTCTAAGTCAAAAATGTTATGTAATAACATAGCATTTTGACGAACGAAAGGTCGAGGGACATGAAATCCGCATTCATCCGCAAGATTGGTGCAGCGACGGTTGCATCGCTGCTGGTTCTGGCAGTTCCGGCCATTGCTGGCGACAGCACGGCCAAGGCACAAACCGAACATGGTCATGACCACGCACATGACCACGACCATGGCAATATGCAGGGTCAGGTGGATGGCCGGGCGGCACAGCGGATCGGCAAGGGCTATTTCGCCGATGATCAGATTGCCGGACGCGACCTGTCGGATTGGGCGGGCGAATGGCAATCGGTCTACCCGCTTCTGCTGGCCGGACGCCTTGATCCGGTGATGGATCACAAGGCGGCTCATGGCGAAAAAAGCGCGCAGGAATACCGCAGCTATTACGAAACCGGATACCGGACCGATGTTGACCGCATCACCATCGCCGGCGATCGTGTGACCTTCCATCGCGCCTCAACCGCGGTCGAGGGGCAATATGCCGCCGACGGGCACGAGATCCTTACCTACAAGGCAGGCAATCGCGGCGTCCGGTTCATCTTTCAGAAGATTGGCGGCGATGCTCTGGCGCCGCGATTCATCCAGTTCAGCGATCACCGCATCGCGCCGGCCAGGGCCGATCACTATCACCTTTACTGGGGCGATGACCGGGCCGAGGTTCTGGCCGAACTGACCAATTGGCCGACCTTCTATCCTGCCGGGCTGACGGTGGACCAGATCGTCACCGAAATGACGGCACATTGAACAGGGCGCGGGTTCAGCGCTGCGGCCGCTGCGCCGCGAATTCGGCCATCAAGGCCGGGATCTGATCGGTCGGCGGGAATTGCGGATAGGCATGAACCGCCCCGATCGTGACCCAGGGCAGCTTTTCGTCCAGCCAGCATTCGATGAAAGGTTTCTCGACCGCGGCACCGTCCAGCATGGTGCTGCGGATATTGATCAGCGGGCCAAGGAAATCGGCGCGGGTAAAGGCCCAGCTCAGGCAGCTGGCGCAGCAATGATGCTGCAAATCGCCCTGCAAACCACCCAGCAACGTCTCGCCCTCGATGGTGACGACGTCCTGATGATAGAGACTGCTCAGCGAAAAGGCACTGGCGGTCATCCGCTGGCAGCCGGTGCAATGGCACGCCATGGTCAGCATCGGCCGACCCCGAACCATCAACCGCACCGCGCCACAACGGCATCCGCCCGTCAATTCCTCCATCACCTCACCCCCGCGTCAACTCAACGAACACATCCTCAAGGTCCGGCGCCTCGATCCCGACATCGACAATCGGCACGCCCGCACCGCGCAGCGCATCCAGCAACTGATCGGCCCTGATCTGCGAGGGTGGATAGCTGATCGCCAGCCGCCCATCCGTCCGCCATTCGGCCCGCGCGCCATGGGGCAGGGCAGGCAGGTCCACGCGGCCGCCCGCGTCGATGATCATGGTCTTGCCATCCATCCGCCCCAGCAAAGCCGAGGTCGGCGCCTGCACCACCACCTGCCCGTGATTGATGATGGCGATCTCGTCGCACATCTGTTCGGCTTCCTCCAGGTAATGCGTGGTCAGGATGATGGTCATGCCCGCCTCGTTCAACCGGCGCACATTGGCCCACAGCATCTCGCGCAAGCCGATATCCACGCCCGCCGTCGGCTCATCCAGCACCAGCACATTGGGACGATGGACCAGCGCCTTGGCCAGCAGCAGACGCCGCTTCATCCCGCCCGACAGGTTGCGGGTATAGCTTTCGGCCTGATCGGTCAGCCCGACCAGCGCCAGCAATTCATCGGTCCAGCGCTCGGCCTTTGGCACACCATACAGCCCGGCCTGAACCTCAAGACTGGCGCGGGGGGTAAAGAACGGGTCGATGTTCAACTCCTGTGGCATCACCCCGATGGCGGCACGCGACTGGCGCGGGTTCACATCCTGGTCAAAACCCCAGATGACAACCTGTCCGGCGCTCTTGTTCACCAGCCCCGCCAGAATGTTGATCATCGTCGACTTGCCGGCCCCGTTCGGCCCCAGCAGGCCAAAGATGCTGCCCTCGGCAATCGCCAGATCGACGCCCTTCAACGCCTCTTTCGGCGCCTGCCTGCCGGTCGCGGCATAGGTCTTGCGCAGCCCGCTGATTTCAATCGCATTGCGACCGGTTTTCTGGCCAACCCCGTCTGGCATCGCGCGCATTCCCCCGCTAATATCAGCGTCAGCTAACCCGGTTTGCAGCCAAAGCTCAAGGAACGGACATGAGTGCCACGCCCGCCCACAAGGCGCCCGAGACCGAAACCGTCACCCGCTGGAAAGTGTCCTGCGATGGCGACGAACTGGCCGGTCTGGGCCATCCCCGCGTCTGGCTGGCGATCCCGCGCGATACGGGCTGGGTCGAATGCGGCTATTGCGACAAGCGTTTCGTGATCGACCGCGACCACGCCCATGACGACCACTGATCACGGCTTCTTTCTTGGCTAAATACCCTGGGGGAGGTTCCGCAGGAACCGGGGGCAACGCCCCCAATGCCACCCCCTTTGCCTCTGCCCCCGCTTCATGCCAAAACGGACCCCGAACAGAAGGGGACCACCGACATGAGCTTTGGCAAAGGCCACCACCTGCATCTCATCGACGGCTCGGCCTTCATCTTTCGCGCCTATCACGCCTTGCCGCCGCTGACCCGCAAATCCGACGGCTTGCCGATCGGCGCGGTCGCCGGCTTCTGCAACATGCTGTGGAAATACGTCACCGATGAACGCGGCGCCGATGCACCCACCCACGCGGCGGTGATCTTCGATCATTCCGCCAAGACCTTCCGCAACGAGATCTACCCCGAATACAAGGCCAACCGCCCCGAACTGCCCGAGGATCTGCGCCCGCAATTCCCCCTCACGCGCGAGGCGACGCGCGCCTTCAATATCGCCAGCATCGAGACCGAAGGATATGAGGCCGATGACATCATCGCCGCCTTGTCCTGTCAGGCGCGCGACGCGGGGGGCAGCGTCACCATCATCAGTTCCGACAAGGACCTGATGCAGCTGGTGGGCAATGGCGTCGACATGCTGGACCCGATCAAGAATCAGATCATCGGCCCCGATCAGGTGTTCGAGAAATTCGGCGTCGCCCCCGACCGGGTCATCGACGTGCAGGCGCTGGCCGGCGATTCGGTCGATAATGTGCCGGGCGCGCCGGGCATCGGCATCAAGACCGCCGCCTTGCTGATCCAGGAATATGGCGATCTGGAAACGCTGCTGGAACGCGCCGAGGAAATCAAACAGCCCAAGCGCCGCCAAACCCTGATCGACAATGCCGAACTGATCCGCATCTCGAAACGCCTGGTGACGCTGGATTGCGACACGCCGCTGGATTTCACGCTTGAAAGCCTGGAGGTGAAGGAGCCCGATCCCCAGACCCTGCTGGGCTTTCTGGCCGAGATGGAGTTTCGCACCCTGACCAACCGCGTGGCCGAGCGCTTCAAGACCGAGGCGCCGGTCATCAGCGCCGTGCCCACCGCGCCGGCCGCCGATGGTGCGGCGCCTGCGCCGGCGGACGCACCCGATTTCCCTGCGATCCGGCGCGAGGATTACCAGACCATCACCGATCTGGCCGCGCTGGATGACTGGATCGCCGATATCCGCGCCACCGGCCATGTTGCCATTGACACCGAAACCACCAGCCTTGACGAGATGCAGGCCGAACTTGTGGGCATTTCGCTGGCCACCCTGCCGGGACGGGCAGCCTATATCCCGCTGGCCCATGTCGCGGGCGAAGCCGATCTCTTCGGCGGCGGGGCGCGGGCCGAGGGTCAGCTGGACCGCGAGGCGGCTCTGGCCGCGCTGAAGCCGGTTCTGGAAGATGACAGCATCCTGAAGATCCTGCACAACGCCAAATACGACTGGAAAATCCTGGCCCGCCACGGCGTCCGCATGACCCCGCTCGATGACACCATGCTGATGAGCTATGCGCTTTACGCAGGCGCGCATAATCACGGCATGGACGAGCTGTCTGAAACCTATCTGGGCCACGTGCCCCAGCCCATCAAGGACCTGATCGGATCAGGCAAATCGCAGATCAGCTTTGCGCAGGTTCCTGTCGACAAGGCGGCTGGCTATGCGGCCGAGGATGCCGATGTCACACTGCGCCTGTGGCAGATTTTCCGCCCGCAGCTTGGCCCCAATGCCGTCACCACCGCCTATCAGCGACTGGAGCGCCCGATGATCCCGGTTCTGGCCGGGATGGAGATGGCCGGTATCCGCATTGACCCTCAGCACCTTTCTCGCATGTCAGGTGCCTTTGCGCAGAAGATGGCCCAGTTCGAGGACGAGGCGCAGACGCTGGCCGGCACCAAGTTCAACCTTGGCAGCCCCAAGCAATTGGGTGAAATCCTGTTCGATCAGATGGGCCTGCAAGGCGGCAAACAGGGTAAATCGGGCGCTTATTCCACCAGCGCCGACGTGCTGGAGGATCTGGCCGCCGAGGGCCATGACCTGCCCGCCCGCGTTCTGGATTGGCGCGGGGTCGCCAAGCTGAAATCCACCTATACCGATGCGTTGCCGACCTATGTGAACCCGGAAACGGGGCGCATTCATACCAGCTATTCGATCACCGGGGCGCAGACCGGGCGATTGGCCTCGACCGATCCGAACCTGCAAAACATCCCCGTCCGCACCGAGGAAGGCCGCCGCATCCGCGAGGCTTTCATCGCCGAGAAGGGCAGAAAGCTGGTCAGCCTGGACTACAGCCAGATCGAGCTGCGGATTCTGGCCCATGTCGCCGATATTCCGGCGCTGAAACAGGCGTTTCGCGACGGGATCGACATTCACGCCATGACCGCGTCCCAGATGTTCGGCGTTCCGGTCGAGGGGATGGATCCGATGGTCCGCCGCCGCGCCAAGGCGATCAATTTCGGGGTGATCTATGGCATTTCGGGCTTTGGCCTGTCGCGCAACCTGCGCATCCCTCGGGCCGAGGCGCAGGCCTTTATCGACACCTATTTCGAACGTTTCCCCGGTATCCGCGAATATATGGACAAGACTGTTGCCGATGCCAAACGCGACGGCTTCGTGCGCACGCTGTTCGGGCGGCGGATCAACACGCCCAATATCAACGCCAATGGTCCGGCGGCGGGCGGGGCGAAGCGCGCGGCGATCAATGCGCCGATTCAGGGTGCCGCCGCCGATATCATCCGTCGCGCCATGATCCGCATGCCCGAGGCAATTGCGGACCTGCCCGCCACGATGCTGTTGCAGGTTCACGATGAACTTGTGTTCGAGGTGGATGAGGGCGCGACCGATGCGCTGATCGCCGCTGCCCGTCAGGTGATGGAATCGGCTGCTGAACCGGCAGTGAAACTTTCCGTGCCGCTGGTTGTCGACGCTGGTGTTGGCGATAACTGGGCCGAGGCACACTGATGGGTGTGGGCCATCATCACGGCCCCGCCTCGCATCACGGCCACGGCCACGGCCACAGCCACCCGCTGCCCTGAAATGACCGCGCGATCCTGTGGGCGGTCATCGTCAATCTGGCGCTGACCGGGGCGCAGATCGCCGGCGGGCTGGTTGCCGTTTCCACCGCGCTGATTGCGGATGGGGTGCACAACCTGTCCGACGCGATGGCGCTGGTTCTGGCCTTTGGCGCGCGGCGTCTGGCGCGCAGGCCGGCGACGTCCGATTTCAGCTATGGCTGGGGGCGGGCTGAAACGCTTGCGGCCTTTGTCAACTTCCTTGCGCTGATCGTCGTGTCACTTTGGCTGGCGATCGAGGCATTTGGCCGGCTGACCGATCCGCCGCCGGTTGCGGGCGGTCTGGTCATGGGGCTTGCGGCCTTTGCGTTGCTGGTTGATCTGGCCACGGCGGCGCTGGTCTATCGGTCCGCTCGCGAAAGCGTGAATATCCGCGCGGCCTTTCTGCATAATCTGGCCGATGCGGCTGCATCGCTTGCGGTGATTGTCGGCGGCGCGCTGATCTGGGCCTTTGGCTGGTATCTGGCTGACCCGGTGTTGACGCTGCTGATCTCGGCCGTGATCATCTGGCATGTCCTGGGCGAGATCGGCCCGGTGCTGCGCAGCCTGATGCTGGGTGCGCCGCCGGGGATCGCGGCCGATCAGGTGCTGGCCGCGCTGCGCAAGCTGCCCGGCGTCGCGGATGCCCATCACCTGCATCTGCGGCAGATCGACGAAACGCGCAACGCGGCCTCGGTTCATCTGGTCACCGAGACGGCAGATTTCAGCGGGCTGGTGCGCGATGCAAAGGTGATGCTGCGCGAAACATTCGCCATCCAGCACAGCACGATCGAGATCGAACTGCCCGGTGGGCATTGCGCGGACGAGATCGGCGAGGATGAGCCGGACGGTCATCACCACCACGACGATCACGACAATGCGCGGGATGACCACGCGCCTTGACCTTGCGGCCCGCGGCCCGCTTCAGATCGCCGATGAATGGCTGCCCGGCGCGATGGCATAGGCATCAATCGCATTGGCGATCATCCGGGCCAGCGGGCGGCCTTCGGTCGCAATGTCCAGCCCCGCAGGCCCACGATGCAGGACCCGACCGAATTGCGCCAGCGCCGGACCCACGATCCGGTCAAACTGGCCCGGCCCGATACCAAAGCGTTCCGCCATTTCCGTCGCGTCGATGCGGAAGTCGCACATCAGCGCCTCGATCATCCTGCCGCGCCAGATATCCTCGGGGGTGAAGGCATGGCCGCGTGTGACCGGCAGCCGCCCATCGCGAACAGCGGCGATATAGGCGCCCGTGGCTGGTGCGTTCTGCGCATAGCCCTGCGGATAGCGCGAGATGGACGAGGCCCCAAGCCCGATCAGCACCTGGGCCCGGTCATCGGTATAGCCTTGAAAATTCCGCCGCAGCCTGCCCGCCCGCACGGCACGCGCCAGCCCGTCATCGGGCCTTGAGAAATGGTCGATGCCAATCTCGCCAAAGCCTTCGGACAGAAACAGCGCGCGCGCCGTGTCGAACAGTGCCAGCCGGGCCTGCGCGTCGGGCAGGGCCTGTTCGGGGATCATCACCTGCCGCTTGGACATCCAGGGCACATGGGCATAGCCGTAAAGCGCCACCCGGTCGGGCGACAGCGCCAGCAGCTTCTGCACCGTATCCGAGATGCGGGCAGTTGTCTGATGGGGCAGGCCGTAAAGGATATCGGCATTCAGATTGGCGATGCCATGATCGCGGATCAGCCGCACGGCGGCGGCGGTCAGTTCATGGCTTTGCGGCCTGCCGATGGTTTCCTGAATCTGCGGATCGAAATCCTGCACCCCGATCGAGGCGCGGTTCACACCGGCACCAGCCAGCGCCGCCATGCGCGGGGCGTCGATTTCCGACGGGTCGATCTCGACCGAGAACTCGCCCGTGGGCGTCATGGGAAAGGCCGACAGAATGGCCTCGGCCAGCCGCGTGATCATCGCCGCAGGCAGCAAGGTGGGCGTTCCACCGCCCCAATGCAGGCGCGACAGGCGGATGCCGGGCGGCAGCAGGACCCGCAGCATCCGCAATTCGGCCAGCAGCATGCGGACATATGCCGCCACCGGTTCCAGTTTCTGCGTGCCCTGCGTGCGGCAAGCGCAAAACCAGCACAGCCGCCGGCAGAACGGGATATGGACGTAAAGCGAGATTTCGGTCTCCGCCGGGATGGCGGTGATCCAGTCGGTGACCATGCCCGTTCCCTGAAAGGGGGCGAAATGCGTGGCCGGGGGATAGCTGGTATAGCGCGGCACGCGGGCCTCGAACAAACCAAGCTGTTTCAGTTGCGATGTGCTGCTCATGCCGGTCGGTATGGCGCCGCGGCCGGGCATCGTCATTGATCAGGATCAAGCCGCGCCGCCGGGACAGGGTGACGCGGCCCGATGGTCAGCGTGCCATGAAGACCGGCAGCTTTGATTTTTCCAGCATGTTGCGGGTGGCGCCGCCCAGAATCGCCTGTCGGAACCGCGAATGGCCGTAAGCCCCCATGACGATCAGGTTGGCGTCGATGTCGATGGCGCGGCGGTTGATCTCGTCGCTGATCGTGGGCGCGGTGCGGGCGATCACGGCGACCTCGGCCTTGACGCCGTGGCGGGTCAGCATGGTGGCCAGGGCAGAGCCGGGATCAGAACCCTCGACGCCCGCGCGGCCGGGGTCGATGATGGCGATCTCGACGCTGTCGGCGGCACGCAGCAGTGGCAGGGCGCGGCGCACCGCCGTCATCGCCTCGCTGGACTGGTTCCAGGCGATCAGCACCCGCCTGAAGCCGGTATCTGCAAGGCCGGCGTCGGGGATGACCAGCACCGGGCATCCGCCCTCGAACATCGCGGCCTCGATCACTGTTTCGCCGCTGCCCGAGGCTTTTTCGCCATAGGGTTGGGACAGCACCGTCAGATCGGCATAGCGGGTGCGCATGCCGACAAGGCCGGTCACGCCGCCAAGCTGGGCCACGGCGGCCTCGCTGTGCCAGCGCAGATCGGTCGCGGTCGCCAGCCTTTCGGCTACGGCGTCGCGCAGGCTTGCTGCATCGTTCTCGGCCGCTTCCAGTCCTTCGTTATAGACATAGGGGGCACCGCCGGGGAAATAGTAGCCCGGCTGGCTGACGTCGATTCCCAGGCACAGGATATCCAGATGACCATCCTGCTGCCGGGTCACCAGCCGCGCGGCATCAAGCTGCGCAGCCTGGCGCTGGTCGGAAAGAATGGTCAGGATGTTCTTATAGGCCATGTCAGCCTCCTCTGGCTGTAGAGGGTCGCGCGGTGACTGGCCCATCGGGGCATGGCGTGGCCCTGCGCATAGAAAACCACGATTCGGGTCCGCGCAAAAGTGATTTGCATCACGGGCTTGGCCCGATGCCGGGCAGGATCACCAGCAATTGCGGGCAGCAGGCCCGCCATGCGATGGCTTGTCACAGCCGTGACGGCACGTGCCAGCCAGACCCTGCCGCCTAGGCCGCCAATTCCCCGCGCAGCGAGTTGGGCGCGCTTTCGACGATGCGGACCCGGACCAGATCACCCACCCGAGCCTTGGGCGCATCGACAAAGACGGAATGCAGATAGTCCGACTTGCCCACCATCTGCCCGGCCTCGCGCCCGGCCTTCTCGAACAGCACGCCGAGCGTGCGCCCGACCATGCCCAGTTGCGCGGCCTTCTGCTGACGGCTCAGCAGGGCCTGCAATTCCTGCAAGCGGGCATCGGCCGTGGCGCTGTCCACCTCGGCGCGATCGAAGGCCGGAGTGCCGGGGCGGGGCGAGTATTTGAAGCTGAAGGCGGTGCCGAAATTCACCTGCTCGACCAGGCGCAGCGTGTCCTGATGATCCTGATCGGTCTCGCCGGGGAAGCCCACGATGAAATCGCTGGTCAGCATGATGTCGGGGCGGGCGGCGCGGATGCGGTCGATCAGGCGCAGATACTGATCGGCCGTATGCTTGCGGTTCATCGCCTTCAGGATGCGGTCACTGCCCGATTGCACGGGAAGGTGCAGATAGGGCATCAGCTGCGGCACATCGCGATGCGCCTCGATCAGATCATCGGCCATGTCATTGGGGTGGCTGGTGGTATAGCGGATGCGGTCCAGCCCCTCGATTTCGCCAATGGCGCGGATCAGCCGGCCAAAGCCCCATTCGCGGGCGTCCGGGCCAAGCCCGTGCCAGCCATTCACGTTCTGGCCCAGCAGGGTGATTTCACGCACGCCGCGCGCCACCAGATCGCGGGCCTCGCGCAGAATGCGGTCGACGGGGCGGCTGACCTCGGCCCCGCGGGTATAGGGGACGACGCAGAAGGCGCAGAACTTGTCGCAGCCTTCCTGCACGGTCAGGAAGGCGGCGGGCGCGCGGCGGGTGGCGCGGCGTTCGGGCAGATGCTCGAACTTGTCCTCTTCGGGGAAGTCGGTGACGATATTCGGGGCCTCGCCGCGCACCATGGCGGGCAGGCGGTGATAGGCCTGCGGGCCGACGACCAGATCGACCAGCGGCATGCGCCGGGTGATTTCCTCGCCCTCGGCCTGGGCCACGCAGCCCGCGACGCCGATCTTCAGGTCGGGCTTTTCGGCCTTGAGCGGTTTCAGCCGGCCAAGGTCGCTGTACAGCTTTTCGGCGGCTTTCTCGCGGATATGGCAGGTGTTCAGCAGCACCATGTCGGCGTCGGCCTGATCCTCGGTCAGGACATAGCCTTCGGCGCCCATGGCTTCGGCCATGCGCTGACTGTCATAGACGTTCATCTGGCAGCCATAGGTCTTGATGAACAGCTTCTTGGGCGCTGCGGTCTGGTCGGTCATGGGCATTGTCCTTGGGATTGCCGCGCTGATACAGGAAAGCAGCAGATTTGGAAAGCCGGGGGCGTTGCCCCCGGACCCCCAGGATATTTGGATCAAAGCGAGGCCGGAACGGGCGGATGGTGAGCGATCTGACAGAGATGCAAAGCATCGGCCCGGCCACGGCGGCGGCGCTGATCGCGGCGGGCGTGCCGGATGCGGCGACCTTGCGGGCGATCGGGGCCCATGAGGCCTATCGCGCCTTGCTGGTTGCAGGCGGGCGGCCGCATTTCATCTGGTATTACGTCCTGCATATGAGCTTGCAGGGCCGGCCCTGGAATGACTGCCGGGGCGAGGAAAAGGCGGCGCTGCGACTGCGGTTCGATGCATTGGTGGCCGAGGTCCGGGGCAGGCCGCTGTCAGGGATCGAGGCGGCGCTGGACGAGATCGGCCTGCCGGCGCCGCGCGGCTAGCCCCGAAGGTCGGCCCATTCGGGATGGCGCTGGAACTGCGCGTTCACGAAAGGGCAGAGCGGGATGATCCTGACCCCTTCCGTCCGCGCATCCGCGATCAGCGCATTGACCAATGCGCGGCCCACGCCGCGCCCGGCCAGTGCTTCGGGCACGCCGGTATGGTCGGCGATCAGTCCTGCCGTGCCCGCCTTGCTGTAGGTCAGTTCCGCCTCGATCCCGTCGATGGTCACGACATAGCGGCCGCGGGTCTCGCCGTCTTCACGGGTGATTTTGATCTCGTTCATCAATCGGCCTCGAATCCTGCTTCCTTGTGGCTGCCATCGCAGAATGGCTTGTTTTTTGAATGGCCGCAGCGGCACAGGAAGAATTTCGTCCCCGTGGTGATGCGGCGGCCGCTGCCGGCGATGATTTCCAGATTTCCCTTGACCAGGTTGGGGCCGTTTTTCGTCGGCTTGACCTCGATCGGGCCATCGCGGACATCCAGCACCGGCGGATCCTCTTGCGAGGGAATGTCGGCCGTGGCGCGAAATTCGGCGGCAAGATGGCTGTTGTCGCAGAAGGGCTTGTTCTGCGACAGGCCGCAGCGGCACAACAGCGCGCGTTTGCGCGGATCCTGGCCCGCGATGTGGATGTCGCCGCGCAACTCGTTCGGGCCATCCTCCCAGGGGCGCAGCGTGTTGACGTGCGGCATCTGTTCCTCAAGCCCGCCATCCTTCCTGCGATAGGTCAGCGCCCCGGATGGGCAGGCGTCGATCACGCGGGCGATTTCCTCGGCCTGCGCCTGATCGGGAAAGATCCAGCCGCCCTTGGTGCCGGGGCGAAACACCTGGGGCAGGCCCAGAACGCAGCGGCGGGCATGGATGCATTTCCCGCTGTCATATTCCACAATGATCGTGTCGGATTCGGGTGGCGGCATGGCTGGCTCCGGGGGAAGGGGGGGCTGGCTGATCCGGAGGATGCCTGTTCAGCCGCGCGTGTCAACCGGCTGCGGCCGGCTGCGGCCCTTTCGCAGGGCGCGACCACTTGCCACGCGATCTACCCATTGGGAAGTGGCGCGGTTCGCGCTAAGCTTGTCGTTGAATATCAAGGAGCCCGCTGATGGAGATAGGTGTCGTCGAGCTGTCGCGCCTGCAATTCGCGCTGACCGCCATGTTCCACTTTCTGTTCGTGCCGCTGACCATCGGCCTGTCGGTTCTGGTTGCCATCATGGAGACGGTCTATGTCATGACCAACCGTCCCATCTGGCGGCAGATGACCAAATTCTGGGGGATGCTGTTCGGCATCAACTTCGCCATCGGCGTCGCAACCGGGATCACGATGGAATTCCAGTTCGGGATGAACTGGTCCTATTACAGCCATTATGTCGGCGACATCTTCGGAGCCCCTCTGGCGCTGGAGGGGCTGATGGCCTTCTTCATGGAGGCAACATTCGTCGGATTGTGGTTCTTTGGCTGGGAAAAACTGTCGAAACCGGCGCATCTGCTGGTCGGCTGGCTGGTCGCCATCGGTACCAATTTCTCGGCGCTGTGGATCCTGATCGCGAATGGCTGGATGCAGAACCCGGTGGGCGCCGCCTTCAATCCGATGACCATGCGGATGGAGCTGACCAACTTCTTTGACGTGGTGTTCAACAGCGTGGCACAGGCGAAATTCGTCCATACGGTCAGCGCGGGCTATGTCGCCGGCTCGATGTTCGTCCTTGGCGTGTCGGCCTGGTATCTGCTGCGCGGCCGGCATGTGGAACTGGCGCGCAGGTCGATCGCCGTGGCGGCCAGTTTCGGCCTGGCCGCGTCGCTATCGGTCGTCGTTCTGGGCGACGAATCGGGTTATGACACCGGCCTGAACCAGAAGATGAAGCTGGCCGCCATCGAAGCCATGTGGGAAACCGAACCGGCGCCCGCATCCTTCACGCTGTTCGGCATTCCTGACAAGGAAGCGCGGGAAACGAAATACGCGATCCACATCCCTTACGTCATGGGCATCATCGGCACACGTTCGCTGACCGAGGTGATCCCCGGAATCGAGGATCTGGAATCCGAGGCGCGCGCGCGGGTGCGATCCGGCCTGATTGCCTATGAGACGCTGCTGACGATTCGCCAGGACCGCGAGGCGACCCAGCCCGAGGTGATCCAGCGCTTCGAGCAGCATTCCGAAAATCTGGGCTATGCCTTCCTGCTGCTGCGCTATGTCGAGAACCCGCTGGACGCCACCGATGAACAGATCGCGCAGGCGGCAGAGGATACCATTCCGCCTGTCTGGCCGCTGTTCTTCGCCTTCCGCATCATGGTCGGCATCGGCATGCTGATGATCGCGACGACTGCGTTCTTCTTTGTCTTTTCGTCCTTCCGGGGTGCGCGCTATCCGCGCTGGTCGCTGCGGCTGGCAGTCTGGATGATTCCCCTGCCGTGGATCGCCATCGAAGCCGGCTGGATCGTGGCCGAGGTCGGACGCCAGCCATGGACGGTCGATGGCTTGTTGCCCACCGCGATGTCGGTCAGCAACCTGTCGATCACCGAGGTTCTGCTGACGCTGACCGGATTTACCGTCTTCTACTCGATCCTGTTCATCGTCGAAATGGGGCTGATGCTGAAATACATCCGCAAGGGCCCGCATGAAGACGTCGAGATGACCCAGGACTGGATGCGCGCCCATCGCGCCCGCCTGACCATGCCCGCGGAGTAAAGCCATGATCCTGCACGAATTTTTCAGCTATGAATTTCTGCGCGTTCTGTGGTGGCTGTTGATCGGTATCTTGCTGATCGCCTTTGCGCTGACCGACGGGTTCGACATGGGGGTGGGGGCGCTGCTGCCTTTCGTCGCCCGGACCGACATGGAGCGGCGCGTGGTCATCAACACGGTCGGCCCGGTCTGGGAAGGAAATCAGGTCTGGTTCATTCTGGGGGGCGGGGCGATATTTGCCGCCTGGCCACCGCTTTACGCGATCAGTTTCTCGGGCTTCTATCTGGCGATGTTCATTATCCTGTCGGCGCTGATCGCCCGGCCGGTCGCCTTCAAGTATCGCAGCAAGCGCGACGATGCGCGCTGGCGTGCGACCTGGGACCTGGCGCTGTTCATCAGTGGCGCAGTGCCGCCGCTGCTGTTCGGGATCGCCGTTGGCAATGTGCTGCTGGGCGTGCCCTTCCACCTGACCGAAGACCTTCACGCGGTCTATGATGCGGGGGCATTCGGCAAGCTGTTCGGCCTGCTGCGGCCCTTCGCACTGCTGTGCGGTGTGGTCTCGCTGGCCATGCTGGTCATGCACGGCGCCGGCTGGCTGGTGCTGAAGACCGAAGGCGTCGTGCAGGCGCGGGCGCGGGATTATGGGGCCAAGGCGGCGGCGGTGGCGATTGCGGGCTATGCGTTGGCAGGCCTATGGATGGCCATCGGCGTTACCGGCTTCCGCTTCGTGACCGAGCCGCCCCATGACGGGCCATCGAACCCGCTGGTTTCCGCCGTGGTGCAGGACGGATCGTGGCTGACCGCCTATCTGGACCGGCCCTGGATCATCATCGCGCCGATCATGGGCTTTGTCGGTGCCGGCATGGCGATGCGGGCGCTGCGCAGCAGTCGCAATGACCTGTCGCCGCTGATGTGGTCGCAGATGGCCATCGTGGGGATGATCTCGTCCGTGGGGCTGGTGATGTTCCCCTTCATTCTGCCCTCGAATACCAGCCCGGACAGCTCGCTGACGGTCTGGGACGCCTCGTCCTCGCATCTGACGCTGTTCGTGATGATGGTTGCCTCGGCAATCTTCCTTCCGCTGATCATGCTTTACACGGCCTGGGTCTATCGCGTCCTCTGGGGCAAGGTGACCGAGGACGGGGTCAAGGATCCCGACAACCACGCCTATTGAGGAAAGGACCAACAGATGTGGTATTTCGCCTGGCTTCTGGGCCTTCCGCTTGCGGCGCTGTTCGCCGTGGTCAATGCCATGTGGCTGGAGTTGCAGGCCGACCGGAAAATGATGGAGGAACCCAGCCCGCCGCGCTCCCGAGATGAGCTATAGGCTCTTGCCAGCGGGCGCGTTTCGTCCTTCTGTCGGGCCATGAAAACGCCCCGCTTTGCCCCGATCCCCGCCGGCCTTCCGGCCACCGTCCCCTTCATCGGCCCCGAGACGCTGGAACGCCAGCGCGGCGCGCCCTTCGCCGCGCGCCTTGGGGCCAATGAAAACGGCTTCGGCCCGTCGCCACGCGCGGTTCAGGCCATGGCCGCCGCCGCCTCGGAGATCTGGAAATACGGCGACAGCACCAATCACGATCTGATCGCGGCGCTGTCCGCGCATCTGGACCTGCCCGCGGATCATATCACGGTGGGCGAGGGGATCGACGGGCTTCTGGGCCTTGCCGTGCGGCTGATGGTGACACGGGGCGACGCGGTCGTGACCTCGGACGGTGCTTACCCGACCTTCAACTATCACGTCGCGGGCTTTGGGGGCGTGCTGCACAAGGTGCCGTATCGCGATGACGCCGAAGACCCCTCAGCCCTTACCGCCAAGGCCCGACAGGTCGGCGCCAGGCTGGTCTATCTCGCCAATCCCGACAATCCGATGGGCAGTTGGCAGGAGGGCGCAATGATTCAGGCGATGCTGGACGAGTTGCCCGCCGATTGCCTGCTGCTGCTGGACGAGGCCTATGTCGAATTCGCCCCCGCCAGCGCCGTTCCGCAGATTGCCGCCGATGACCCCCGCGTCATCCGGTTTCGCACCTTTTCCAAGGCTTACGGCATGGCAGGCGCTCGCATCGCCTATGCTTTCGGCAACCCGAACCTGATCGGCGGCTTCAACCGCATCCGCAACCATTTCGGGGTGAACCTGCTGGCACAGGCCGGCGCCTTGGCCGCGCTGCAAGACCGCGACTGGCTGGACCAGACCCGCACCAAGGTCGCCGCCGCCCGCGACCGCATTGCCCGGATCGCGCAGCAAAACGGCATGACGGCGCTCTGCTCTGCCACCAATTTCGTCGCCGTCGACACCGGCCGCGATGGCGCCTTTGCCCGCGCAATGGTTGCCGCGCTGGCTGCCGAAGGCGTCTTCATCCGCATGCCCGGTGTTCCGCCGCTTGACCGCTGTATCCGCATCTCCTGCGGGCCTGACGCCCAGCTGGATATTCTGGCCGAGGTCCTGCCAAAGGTTCTGGCGCGGCTTTGATGGCGCCGGTCGATGGGTATTTGAACGAGAAAGAAACCAGCTTCTCGCTTGTCCAAATACCCCCGCCAGAGGCGGCCTACATTGCCGCCAGCTGATCCAGCGCCGATTTCAACCGGGCAATATCTTCATCCAGTGCCGCCAGCTTCTCGCGCGTTTCCTCGATCACCTCGGCCTCGGCATTCTCGACGAATTTCGGATTGCCAAGCCGCTTGCGCAAACCATCGGCATCCTTGGCCGCCTTCTGCGCAGCCTTGTCGAGCCGCGCCGATTCCGCCGCCGCGTCGATGACATCGCCGATGGGCAGGGCAAAGGACGCGCCCTGCGCCGCGACCGCGATCATGCCCTTGGAAATGGTTCCGTGCTGCGGGGCGTTCACGCGGGCCAGACGCTCGATCAGGGGGGCGTTGGCGGCAAGGCCGGCGCGGGCCGGGGCATCGGCCTCGGTCACGATCAGGTCCAGCTTTGCGCCAGCGGGCACGCCCATCTGAGCGCGGGCCGAGCGGATGCTTTCGATGAGCTGGATCACCCAGTTCATCTGCCGGTCGGCATCGGCGTCGATCAGTTCCGTGCCATAGGTCGGCCAGTCGCCGTGGACCAGCATCTTGGAACGCTCGCCCGTCAGCGCCCAAAGCTCTTCGGTCAGGAAGGGCATGATCGGGTGCAGAAGCAGATAGCATTGATCCAGAACCCAACCCATCGTGGCGCGGGTTTCTTCGGCATATTCGCCGTCAAGCAGCGGCTTGGCAAATTCGACATACCAGTCGCAGACCTTGCCCCAGACAAAGGCATAAAGCCCCGTTGCCGCGTCGTTGAAGCGATAGGTGTCAAGCGCCTCGTCGGTGGATTGGCGGATGCGGGCGACCTCTCCGATGATCCAGCGATTGACGGTATGGCTTGGGTCGGGGCGCACGCCGCCGCCGCGGACGCCGTTCATCTGGGCAAAGCGGGTGGCGTTCCAGATTTTCGTGACGAAGTTGCGATAGCCCTCGACATGGCGCGGGCCAAGCTTGGGGTCGCGGCCCATGGCGGCCATGCTGGTCAGCGTCATGCGCAGCGCGTCGGCGCCGAATTCGTCGATCAGCAGCAGCGGGTCGATGACGTTGCCTTTCGACTTCGACATCTTCGCGCCCTTTTCGTCGCGCACAAGACCGTGGACATAGACCGTGTGGAAGGGGATGTCCTTGACCACCTCTTGCTGCATCATCATCATCCGGGCGACCCAGAAGAAGATGATGTCAAAGCCCGTGACCAGCACATCGGTCGGGAAATATTTCTGCATTTCCGGGGTGTTGTCGGGCCAGCCGAGCGTGCCGATGGGCCAGAGGCCAGAGGAGAACCAGGTATCCAGCACGTCCGGGTCGCGCCAGACGGGATAGACCAACCGGGTCGGGTCCTGGCTGAGGTTATAGTCGGCAAGCCCCTGGGCGAAAGCGTCGATGGCCTCGGCGCGGTTGGCCACCTCGATCACGCGGGCGATTTCCAGAGGCTGGGGCAGGGCGGCGATGCTGTCGCGGAAGGGCTCGATCACGCCGGCGAAATTCGGGGCGGCGTGGTGGATTTCGTCGCGATGGACCAGGCCTTCCTCCAGCAGGGCAAAGATTTCGACCTCGTCCAGCGCGCCGTCGTGATCGTCATCGACCAGGCCTTCCAGCGACAGATCGAGGCCATACCAGACCGGGATCTGATGGCCCCACCACAGTTGGCGGCTGATGGTCCAGGGCTCGATATTTTCCAGCCAGTTGAAATAGACCTTCTTGTGCTGCTCGGGCAGGATCTGGGTGCGGCCGTCGCGCACGGCGTCCAGCGCGGGGCCGACGATGCGCGCCGTGTCGACGAACCACTGGTCGGTCAGCATCGGCTCGATCACCACATTGCTGCGGTCGCCGAAGGGCTGCATGATCGGCTTGGCCTCGACCACCGGGTTGCCTTCGGCATCGGTGACGGCAAGACCTTCTTCGGTGATCTCGGACACGACCTGCTTGCGGGCGTCAAAGCGGTCCAGCCCGCGCAGATGTTCGGGGACGAGGTTCACGTTCGACACGTCGCCCACATCTTCGCCTTGCGCCGCGCGGGTGGCGGTGGCGGCGGCCTCGGCATAGGGCAGGCCATCGACGCGCATCGCGCCCTTGCTGTCCAGCAGCGCATAAAGCGGGATGTTGTTGCGGATCGCCACGCCGTAATCGTTGAAATCATGCGCGCCGGTGATTTTAACCGCGCCCGAGCCGAAGGTGGGATCGGGGTATTCATCGGTGATGATCGGGATCAGGCGGCGGTGTTCCTTGGGCCCTACCGGGATTTCGACCAGCTTGCCGACGATGGGGGCATAGCGCGCATCCGAGGGATGCACCGCGACCGCGCCATCGCCCAGCATGGTTTCGGGGCGCGTCGTGGCGATGCTGATATAGTCGCGGGTCTCGCGCAGGGTTACATTTCCGTCGGCGTCGCGCTCGACATATTCATAGGTCTCGCCGCCGGCCAGCGGGTATTTGAAATGCCACATATGGCCGGGGGTTTCGCGGTTCTCGACTTCGAGATCGGAAATCGCGGTCTCGAAATGCGGGTCCCAGTTCACCAGCCGCTTGCCGCGATAGATGATGCCCTTGTTGTAAAGGTCGACGAAAACCCGGATCACCGCGTCGTGGAAATTGCCTTCCTCGCCCGCAGGGGCGCCGGGCGCGCCGGACATGGTAAAGGCGTTGCGTGACCAGTCGCAACTGGCCCCGAGGCGCTTCAACTGGCTGATGATCGTGTCGCCGGATTCCTGCTTCCAGGCCCAGATCTTTTCGACAAAGGCCTCGCGCCCGATCTCGCGGCGGTTCGGTTCCTGACGCTCGGCCATGCGGCGCTCGACGACCATCTGGGTGGCGATGCCCGCGTGGTCCTGACCCGGCTGCCACAGCGTGTCAAAGCCGCGCATCCGGTGCCAGCGGACCAGAATGTCCTGAAGCGTGTTGTTGAAGGCGTGCCCGATATGCAGCGAACCCGTTACGTTGGGCGGAGGAATCATCACCGTGAAGGTTTCCTTGCGCGAGGCATTGGCCCCGGCGGCGAAGGCATTGGTCTGTTCCCATTCGGCGGCAATGCGCGCCTCGGCGGTGGCGGCGTCAAAGCTTTTGTCCATGCTCATGGTTCTGATCCCGTCTCGTGCTGCATCTGGACTTAGCGAAGCCTGGCGGAAAGGCCAAGAGACAGTGCGCGTCGCAGCAGCCGGTTTGGCCTTCCTCGGGGCGGTTGCGCGGATGCGCGGGCCCGTTGGGCAAAAAGATGTTGCCTTGTGTCAATCATCTGCCGAAAGTGATCTGCACCGAAGCCGGTCGCGCATGAGCCGGCAAAAAGACCTGTTGGGAGGAAACACGATGAAAGCACTTATGACCGCCGCCTGCGGTTTCGCAGTCATGGCGACGGGCGCTCTGGCTGATCCGGCGAAATGCGATGATGGCGAAACCGTCGTCAAGTTCAGCCATGTGACCAATTCGGACAAGCATCCCAAGGGCATTGCCGCGCAGCTGTTCGCGACCCGCGTGAACGCCGAGATGGATGGCAAGATGTGCGTCGAGGTCTATCCGAACTCGACCCTTTACGACGACGATGCCCTGCTGGAGGCGATGTTGCAGGGCGATGTCCAGATGGGCGCGCCCAGCCTGTCGAAGTTTGAGACCTTTACCAAGGTTTTCCAGATCTATGACCTGCCGTTCATGTTCAAGAACATCGCGGCGGTGGATGAATTCCAGGCATCCGAAGCCGGTGCCGCGATGAAGGCCAGCATGGAGCGGCGCGGCATCATGGGGCTGGAATTCTGGCATAACGGCATGAAGCAGCTGTCCGCCAACAAGCCGTTGATGCTGCCCGCCGATGCCAAGGGTCTGAAATTCCGCGTCCAGCCCAGTGACGTGATCATCGCCCAGTTCGAGGCGCTTGGTGCCTCGGCGCAGCCCATGGCCTTTGCCGAGGTTTACGGCGCGTTGCAGACCGGCGTTGTGGACGGGCAGGAAAATGCCTGGTCCAATATCTATGGCCAGAAATTCTATGAGGTGCAGGACGGCTCGACCGAGACCAATCACGGCGTTCTGGACTATCTGGTCGTGGCCTCGGTCGACTGGCTGGACAGTCTTGATCCGGCGGTCAAGGACCAGATGCTGACCATCCTGAACGAGGTCACGACCGAGCGGAATGGCGCGGTGAACGATGTCGACAGCGAGGCGCGTCAGGCCATTCTGGATGCCGGCGGCAAGATCGTCGAACTGGACGACACGCAGCGCCAGGCCTGGGTCGACGCGATGCGTCCGGTCTGGGACCAGTTCGCCGAAGGCGTGGGCCAGGATAACATCGACGCCGCGCAGGCGATCAACGAAAAGCACTGAACCAGGCCATTGGCCCCGCCCCGCAGGTGATGCGGGACGGGGCCGTTTCCCGCGCAAGTCGGGGGATGAGGGACCATGAGCCATCGCTACGAACCGAAGGGCCCGGTCGGCCACTTCGTCCATCGTCTTGAAGAGAACGTCATCGCGATCCTTCTGGGGGTGATGACGATTCTGACCTTTGTGAACGTCATCCTGCGCTACGTCTTTCAATCCTCGCTGATCTGGGGGTTGGAACTGACGCTGGCGCTGTTTGCCTGGCTGGTGCTGCTGGGCGTCAGCCATGCGGTCAAGATCAATGCCCATCTGGGTGTCGATGCGATCATCAACCTGCTGCCGCCGGCGGCGCGCAAGGTGCTGGCGCTGATTGCCGGCGCGCTGTGCATCTTTTATGCGGCACTGCTGATGAAGGGGGCCTGGGACTACTGGGCACCGTTCGCGGGGCTGAAGCAGACGGGCGGACGCTGGTTCCCCACCGGTTTCATCGAGACACGCGACCGCGCCTTTTACGTGACCGAACAGATCCCGATGCCGGGCTTCCTGTCCTGGATGGGCAATGTGTTCAACGAGGGCGAGCCCTACGAAAAGCTGCCCCGGATGATCCCCTATCTGGCGCTGCCGCTTGGTGTGGCGCTGCTGCTGTTTCGCCTGTTGCAGGCAGTCTGGATGATCTGGACCGGCCAGCGCGAAAGCCTGATCGTCAGCCACGAAGCCGAGGACGCCGTCGAGGATGTCCGCCACATGAACCGCGAGGGCTGATCCTATGGACGTCGTTCTGCTTTTCGTCCTGATCGTCGGGCTGATGCTGCTGGGCGTGCCCATTGCCATCTCTCTGGGTCTGGCCTCGACGCTGTTTCTGCTGTGGTTTTCAGATACCTCGTTGGCCTCGATCGCACAGACGCTGTATAACGCGATGGAGGGGCATGCGACGCTGCTGGCCATCCCGTTCTTCATCCTGGCATCCAGTTTCATGTCGACCGGCGGCGTGGCACAGCGGATCATCCGCTTTTCCATCGCCTGCGTCGGGCATCTGCCGGGCGGGCTGGCGATTGCCGGCGTGTTCGCCTGCATGATGTTCGCCGCGCTTTCTGGCAGTTCGCCCGCGACTGTCGTGGCCATCGGGTCCATCGTGATCGCGGCAATGCGGCAGGTGGGCTATTCCAAGGATTTCGCCGCCGGTGTCATCTGCAACGCGGGCACGCTTGGCATCCTGATCCCGCCCTCGATCGTCATGGTCGTCTATGCCAGCGCCACCGATGTCTCGGTCGGGCGGATGTTCCTTGCCGGCGTGATCCCCGGCCTGCTGGCGGGGTTCATGCTGATGGCCGCGATCCTGATCATCGCCATCTGGAAGAACATGCCGCGCGGCCAGTGGCAGGGCTGGGGCGAGATCTGGGCCAGCTTCCGCGAGGCGTTCTGGGGCCTGATGCTGATCGTCATCATCATGGTCGGGCTTTACGGCATTCCGGGCGTGACCAAGGCGATCTTCACCCCGACCGAGGCCGCCGCGGTCGCCTCGGTCTGGGCCTTTATCGTGGCGATCTTCATCTATCGCGACATGGGGCCGCTGAAGGATGGCGACCGGCGCATCCCGCTGTGGCAGAAGCCGCAGGCGCTGATCACCGGGTTTTTCCATCCCGGCACCCGCGACACGCTGCTGGAAGCGGGCAAGCTGACCATCACGCTGATGTTCATCATCGCCAATGCGCTGATCCTGAAACATGTGCTGACGGACGAACAGATTCCCCAGCATATCGCCGGCGCCATGCTGGATGCGGGTTTCGGCAAGATCATGTTCCTTGTCATCGTGAACGTCATCCTGCTGATCGGCGGGCAGTTCATGGAGCCCTCGGGCCTGATCCTGATCGTCGCCCCGCTGGTCTTTCCGATTGCCATCGAATTGGGCGTGGACCCGATCCATCTGGGCATCATCATGGTCGTGAACATGGAGATCGGGATGATCACGCCTCCGGTCGGGTTGAACCTGTTCGTGACCTCGGGCGTGGCGGGCATGTCGATGATGCGGGTGGTCAAGGCGGCGCTGCCCTTCCTGGTGGTGCTGTTCATCTTCCTGATCATGGTGACCTATATCCCCTGGCTGTCGACCTGGCTGCCGACGCTGATGATGGGGCCGGAAACCATCGTTCGTTAGGGGTTCTTGCGCAAACGGCCGTGGCGGCGCTATTCTTCCGCCACGGTCCGCAGTTCACCGAGGCGTCGCCGGCCATCTGGCCAAGCTGAACCTGCCAGACAAAGTGTTGTGCCGCATCTTTCCCGCGCGCCGACAAGGGCGACCATCGGCACCCGTTTTCGGGCCTGCGCGGCTGAAAGGATGCCGCCATGTCGCGTGATCTGAACGCGCTTTATATCCATGATCTGTCCGGTTTCGCCCGCGCCTTGCGGTCGGATCTTGCGGGGCAGGGAACCAGCCCGCCCGGCCATCAGGCGATGCTGGGCCTGATCGCCCGCGCGGCCGGTTTTCGCAATTATCAGCAGTTGCGGGCGGATGCGCCCCAGCCCGTCATCTCGAAACCCGTTGCGCGTGCCTTGCGCTATTTCGACGGGCAGGGGCGTCTGGTCAGCTGGCCCGCCGGCACCATGACGCAAGGCCTGTGCCTGTGGCGGTTCTGGGCCGGGCTGTCGCCGGGGCGCGACTATGCCGAGCGTGACCTGAACGCGGCGTTGAAGGACTGGCATCTGTTTGGCGATCATGTGCTGTTGCGCCGCTCGCTGATCGACCACCGGCTGATGGCGCGGGCAAGGGATGGCAGCTGGTATCGCCGGATCGAGCAGGCCCCGCCGCCCGACGCCCTGGCGATGATCCGGGGCTGAGGGTCAGCCGGGCCGCCGGAACAGCCGCACCGGCGGTTTCGGCGCGCGCGCGATCACGCCCTTGGCCTCAAGGTCAAGCTGCACGCATTTCAGCCACCAGCCGGCCTTGTCGCCGCCGGGAAACAGCCCCTGATCCAGATGCGGCAGCAGCGCGGCCTTGGCATCTGCCACAGCCAATCCTGGCGGCGCATCGGGCAGAACCGCCAGCAGGGCCTGCCGCATGGCGAAATATTTGGCTGCGTCCACACGGGTCTTGTGGCCGGGGCTGGTGATGTTCTCGACCTCGATCCTGTCGGGCTGGCTGGTCATTAGGGGGCCTCGGGGCTGGTGGTCGCGATACGGTGCAGGATCATGCCGGGCAGGGCCGGATGCTGCATTATGCGGTTATGGGTGGTGTCGGGCAGGATCGCCAGCCAGCTGCCAGGAATAGTGGCGGCCAGATGCAGGGCGTGATCGCGGCGGATGAAATCCGTATCGCCCTGCACGATCAGCACGGGTGCCGCAATGGCGGCCAGCTGGTCGTCGCGCCAGCCCCAATCGCCGCCGATAAAGGCGCTCATCTTGGCAAACATCTGATCCGCTGCCGCGACCCCGCCGGGGTTCAGATCGGCCACGTCCTGCCGCATCTGCGCAAATTCCTGCGTCGAGGGCATCAGCGCGGCCATCGGCGGCGACAGCTGGAACGAAGGATCGCGGTTCATCCGCGCGAATTCCGGCAGAAAGCCGCCAAGGTTCTGGCTGGCCGAGATCGCGGTCAGGCTGGCCACCCGCCGGGGCGCGTTGACGGCAAGTTCCAGTCCCAGCATCCCGCCCGCCGAGAATCCGACGACATGCGCCCGCTGAACCCCCAGAGCATCCAGAACGCCCAGAGTATCGGCGCGCATCGTCGCCAGCGTGATCGGCTGATCGTTGATGGGTGTGTGGCCGTGACCCTGCTGTTCAACCCCGATCACCACATGGTCGGCCGCCAGCGCGGGCAGCATTTGGCCAAAGGTCGAATCAAGATGCATCGCCCCGCCATGCAGCAGCAGGATCGGGATGCGATCCGGCGACAGCTGGCCCTGGACGCGATACCAGACCTCGTGACCCTCGATGGTGACGGTTTCGGCCAGGCTTGCGGCAGGCATGGTCAGGACGCCAGGGGTCAGCAAAGCGGCGGGGTTCATGCCGGATGCGCCGCTCATCCCGCGTTCTCGAAGGCTGTGCGCATCGTGGCGATGTCCAGCCGGGTCATCGTGTACATGGCCTGCCGGGCACGCTCGGATGCCTCGGGATCGTCCGAGAAGGTCATGTCCATGACCGCGCGCGGGGTGATCTGCCAGCTGAGGCCCCATGGATCGACCAGCCAGCCGCATTGACTTTCCTGCCCGCCATTCGCGATCAGGGCGTCCCACAGCCGGTCGGTTTCCGCCTGATCCTCGGTCAGGACGGAAATCGAGGCGGCGGGCGACAGGGTGAAATGCGGTCCGCCATTCAGGATCATGTAGGGCACGCCGCCCAGATGGAAATTTACCACCAGCGCGCGCACGTCGCCGCCCCTGAAGCCGTGGCTGTCCTGAATCGCGCTGCCCGGAATGAGGCTGGTGTAGAAGGTGGCGGCCGCCTCGCCATCCTTTTCCATCCAAAGGCAGGTGCGGATCGGGCTGGTCAAGGGGGTGGTCATGCCGGCACCGGCGGGTTCCGGGCCTCATCGGCCGCCGACCAATGCGCCATATGCGCGGCAAGGGCGCGCTGGAACGCGGGGCGTCCCGTTGCACGGGCCAGATAGGCTTTGAGGTCGGGGAAATCGGCCAGCGCGCCCTCGGCGTCGATCACGCGCAGCGTATCGGCCATCAGGATATCGGCGGCGCTGAAATCATCCAGCAGCCAGTCGCGGCCGGCCATTGCCTGTTGCAGCGCGGCAAGGCGCATGTCCACATATTTGCGGGCATTCGCAATCTGGTCGGCGCCGGGCGCAGGGCCGAACCAGTCTGGCATCCGGTCCTGCAACAGCAGTTGCATCCACATCCCCGAGGCGGCCTCGACCGTGTTCAGTGCCGAGATCGCCCATTGCGTCACCTCGGACCGTCGAGCCGGGGGCAGAAGCGCGGTTCCCTCGGCCAGATGCAGCACGATGGCGCCGCTTTCGAACAGGGTCAGGCCGTCATCCTTCAGCGCGGGCACCTGCTGATAGGGTTGCATTGCGCGATGGGCATCGGATTTCTGCATCGCGGGAACGGTCTCGATCCGGTAGGGGGTGCCGGTTTCCTCGGCCGCCCACCGGGCGCGGATGTCACGGACAAAGCCGCGCGCGAAATCGGGCACCCAGTCAAAGGTGACGATGGTGACGGGATTGCGGGCCATCAGCTTTCCTCCTTTGGGCCGACCACGGCGAACCAGGCGCCTTGCGGGTCCTGGGCGATGGCGATGAAGGCGCCGCCGGGCACCTCATGCGGGCCGTGATGAACCGTGCCACCCGCGGCGGTGATCCGGGCGATGGCGGCATCGACGCCATTGGCGCCGAAATAGGGAAGCCAGCAGGGCAGGGGCGCATTGCCCAGCCCCATCATCCCGCCAATATCGGCGCCTTTATGCGAGAACAGCTGATAGGTGCCCATTTCGCCCATATCGACGGCGGTGGATTTCTGCCAGCCGAAGATACCGGAATAGAAGGCAAAGCCTGCCTCTGGGTCGGTTGACATCAACTCGTTCCAGTTACCGTGGCCGGCCTTTTTCTGGTCGAAGGCACCGGTTTCTGCGGCCTTGGCGACCTGTTCGGGCGTCATCTGCGACATATCCGGTTGCAGGATGCCAAAGCGCGCGCCCTGCGGGTCGCCCACGATGGCATAGCGCCCGGTACCGGGAATATCCGCCGGGCCGACGAAATCCTTGCCGCCAGCCTTCAGGATCATCTGCACCGCCGCATCGCAATCATCGACCGCGAAATAGATCAGCCAATGCGGCGGCACGTCGCTGTCGGCATTGGCCATGCCCGCCACCATGTCGCCATCCGACAGCGCCAGCAGATATTCAAAGCCCGGCACGCCGGCATCGCGGCCCGTCCAGCCCAGCACCCTGCCATAGAACGTGGCCGCCGCAGGCGTATTGCCCGAGGTCAATTCGTACCAGCAGGGGTTTCCGTGAAATTGTCCCATCATGTCCTCCTTCAGGGGAAAGGGATTTCAGGCGTCCTTGGAATCGAAGATCGTCTCGAATCCGCCCCACATCATCCGCTTGCCGTCAAAGGGCATCTCGGGGAATTCCTGGCCCTCCATGTCGGCCTCCATCGACTTGGCGGCGGCATCACAGGTGGCGCGGTCGGGCCAGGCGATCCAGCTGAAGATCGGGGCCTCGCCCTCCTCGGCCAGCGTCGCGCGATAGAAATCGGTCTTTTTGCCATGAGGCACATCCACGCCCCAGCCCTCGACCGTGCCAAGCGCGCCATAGCCTTCGAACATCGACCAGGCATCGCCGGCCATTTTGGCATAGGCGGCCTTGTTCTTTTCAGGCGCCGCCAGCGCAAAGCCCTGATAATAGGGCGCGCCACTGGGTTGCCCGGCTTCCCAGACCGGCTGGAACCCGCCAAAGATCATCCGGCTGCCGTCAAAGGGCATATCGCCCATCGCGGCCATTGCGGGATCGTTCCGCATCTGTTCCCAACCCGCATCGGCGGTCGCCTTGTCCGGCCATTCCGTCCAGGAAAACACGACGGTTTCGTCATCCTTCGCCTCGACCGCGCCCAACAGGTCATTGACCTTGCCACTTGGGACGTCGACGCCCCAGGTCTCGATCATCCGGGTGGCGCCATATTTTCCGATCAGCCCCCAGGCCTCTTTCAGGTGATTGATATATTTCTGTTTATTCGCGGTCGGAACGGCGGCGATCATGCCGAAATAATAGCTCATCTGAACCTCCTGTTGCCGGGCCTGCACGGGCCGGGACGAATCGAAGTATCAATCTTGCGGTATGAAAAAACAACTTTTAGTATGGTAATATGACCAAGAACGGCGAAACACCGCGTATCCGCTATGACGAAGGCTGTTTGGCGGCCCATGCGCTGAATGTGATCGGCGACCGTTGGGCGCTGCTGGTCGCGCGCGAGCTGATGCTGACGCCGAAACGATTCCAGGCGATCCGGGCGGGGCTGCCGGGCATCACGGCGGCCGTGCTGACGCAGCGGTTGGGGCAATTGGCCGAGGCGGGGGTGGTGCAGCATGACGCGGCGCTTGGCATCTATGGGCTGACGGCATCGGGCAAGGCGCTGTATCCGGTGCTGATCGCGCTGTGCCACTGGGGAAACCAGCATCCGGGCCATGATCCGCGCCGGTTTATCAGTCCGACCGCGCTGATGATCTCGATGACGGCCAATGTCGATGCGCAGGCGGCGCAGGGGGCGGATCTGATCGCCGGGTTCCAGTCAGGGCGCGAGGGGTTCGAGATGCGCCTTGCGACCAGCGGCGCGGCCGAGGTGCAGGCGGTGGCCCAGCCAGCAGGCGATTTCCGGCTGCACGGCGATGGCAATGCGCTGGCCTATGCCGTCTATGGCCCGATGCCGCTGACCCATTGGCTTGATCGGGGCACCATCGGCCTGACCGGCGATTTGGACAAGGCGCAGCGTTTCATCGACCTGTTCAGCCTGCGCCGCGACGGCTGACCCTCAGGGCAGCAGCGCCAGCCCTTCCTCTTCCTTCAGGGTTTTCAGCACGATTTCCGATCGCACATGCGCCACCTGCGGATGGGGCAGCAGATGCTGGTGCAGAAATTCCGCAAAATCCTCCAGATCGCGGGCCCGAACATCCAGCACGTAATCGGCATCGCCCGCGACCGAAAAGGCCGCACGGATCTGTGGCTGCCGCTGGATGAACCGGGCGAAACTGTCATCAGTGCCTTGCCCGTGACTTTGCAGGTTCACCCGCGTGATGGCGCGAAAGCCAAAGCCCAGCTTGGCCGCGCTCAGCCGCGCCGCATAGCCCCGGATCAGCCCCGCCTCTTCCAGCGCGGCCCGCCTGCGCGAGCATTGCGAGGGTGACAGGTTCACCACCTCGGCCAACGCGGCATTGGTCATCGAACCGTCGCGCTGCAATGCAGAAAGAATTGCAATGTCAAAGCTGTCTACGCTCATATCGTGCGGATAATCTCATTTTTGTGCGATCTTTGTGCATATTGATCGTCGATCGGGCGCAGAATGCAAGCCTCATGCACGGGATTCATGGCATTTTTGTGGCAAGCCGAAACCAGAGGAGACTGCCATGGGCCCGTTCCCGCATAACGCCCCGAAAGCCACGATCACGGCCGCCAATCCGGCCGGCACTGACGGGTTCGAGTTTGTCGAGTTCGCCCATCCGCAACCCGAGGTGCTGGATACGATCTTCCGCCAGATGGGCTTTACGCCGGTGGCGAAGCACAAGACCAGAAACATCACGCTGTATCGGCAGGGCGACATCAACTATCTGCTGAACGCCGACCCGGACGGGCATGCGGCACAGTTCGTCCGCGATCACGGCCCCTGTGCGCCCGCGATGGCCTGGCGCGTCGTCGACGCCCAGCATGCGCTGAAACGCGCTGTGGAACTGGGCGCCGAGGAATATACCGGCCCCGGCAAATCGCTGAACGTGCCGGCGGTGATCGGCATCGGCGGATCGCTGCTGTATTTCGTCGATACCTATGGCGACAAGGGCAGCTGCTATGATGCCGATTTCGACTGGCTGGCCGAGGCAAATCCCCGCCCCGAAGGTTTCGGCTTCTTCTATCTCGACCACCTGACCCATAACGTCATTCGCGGCAATATGGACACCTGGTACAAGTTCTACCACGACGTGTTCAACTTCCGCGAAATCAAGTTCTTCGACATCAAGGGCAAGCAGACCGGCCTGACCAGCCGCGCCCTGACCAGCCCCGATGGCAAGATCCGCATCCCGATCAACGAAAGCGCGGACGAGAACAGCCAGATCGAGGAATATCTGAAGGAATACAAGGGCGAAGGCATCCAGCATATCGCCATTGCCAGCAATGACATCTATGCAGGCACCGACGCGATTTCGGATGCCGGGATGGAATTCATGCCCGGACCGCCCGCCGTCTATTACGAGATGTCGAAAAAGCGCGTGACCGGCCATGACGAACCGCTGGAGCGGATGAAGAAGCACGGCATCCTGATCGACGGCGAAGGCGTGGTTGGCGGCGGCGAAACCCGCATCCTGTTGCAGATCTTCTCGAAAACGGTGATCGGCCCGATCTTCTTCGAATTCATCCAGCGCAAGGGCGATGACGGCTTTGGCGAGGGCAATTTCCGCGCCCTCTTCGAATCGATCGAGGAAGACCAGATCCGCCGGGGCGTGCTCAAGGCCGAAGCCGCCGAATAACCCGGTCCCGACCAGACCCGCGCCCGGCCTCTGTGCCGGGCGTTTCCCATGCAAGGAACCCAGATGGCCTGGACCGACTACAGCACCGCGCCCGATCCCGGCACGCCCGTGACCCGGCTGGACGATCTGCAAGGCGCAATGACGCTGCTGCTCTCGACCGAAAAGGGCGAATTTCCGCTGCTGCTGGTGCGTGCGGGTGATGCGGTGCATGGTTATGTCAACGCCTGCCCGCATCAATACCTGCCGCTTGATTATCGCGGCCCTCAGATCCTGTCGGCTGATGGTGCACGGCTGATGTGCACCGGTCACGGCGCCCAGTTCGACGCGGCAACCGGCGACCCGATAGAGGGTGCCGATTGCGCTTTGGACCGTGTGCCCCTGACCCTATCGGGCGACATGATCCATATCGGGCACGAAAGCTGAACCGCTCCTCGCTTTGATCCAAATATCCTGCGGGGGTTGGGGGGCTGCAAAAGCCCCCCTGCGACGATGCCCCATTCGCATGGATCGACATTCGCGCCCCGTCATGCTGATCTGGCATTCGTGCATATGGGGGACAGTCATGACCAAAACAGTTCTGATCACAGGCGCAGGCTCGGGCTTTGGCCGGGGTGTGGCACTTGGGCTTGCGCGGGCGGGGCACAAGGTGATCGCCTCGTGCCAGATCTGGCCGCAAGTCACTGACCTGCGGGCCGAGGCCGCGCGCGAGGGGCTGGACCTCAAGGTCATCAAGCTGGACGTGCTGTCCGAGATCGACCGAAATCACGCGCTGGCGCTGGATTTCGACACGCTGTTCAACAATGCGGGGATCATGGAATCCGGTCCGGTCGCGGAACTGCCGCCGGAAATCACCCGCCGCATCTTCGATACCAATGTTTTCGCCGCGCTGGACATGGCACAGGGCGCCGCACGGAAATTCATCCGCGCCGGGGCGGGGCGCATCGTCTGGACATCCTCTGTTGCCGGGCTGGTCAAGGTGCCCTGGGACGGCGCCTATTCCGCCAGCAAATTCGCTGTCGAGGGCTTCTGCCTGGCCCTGCGCGAGGAACTGGCCCCCTATGGCGTCCAGGTCTGCACCATCAATCCCGGCGCCTATCGCACCGGTTTCAACGATACCGGGATGGAGGCGCAGGACCAATGGTGGGCGCAGGGCGAGCGGGTAATGGATCACTGGCCCGTGCGCGAACTGACCCGCCAGGCCGACCCCTCGGAAATGGTCGCCGCGATGATCCGCGTCCTGACCGAGGACAACCCACCCTATCGCACCGTGCTGCCCAAACCGGCCGAGGACATGGCCCGGCGTGAACAGATCGAGGAATGGGACCGCCGGGTATGAGCCTGTATGTCACGGCCCGGTTCCGCGCCCGTGCGGGGCAGGCCGATCAACTGATCCCGCTGCTGGTCGAACTGGCCGATCACAGTCGGACCGAACCCGGTTGTCTGTCCTATGACTATTTCCGCTCGGGCGACCGATTTACCTCATTCGAGCATTGGGCAACGCCTCAGGCCGAAACGGGCCATAACCAGACCGCTTATCTGGACGCGATTCTGACCCGGATTCTGCCCCTGCTGGACGGACGCCCCGAGGTGACGCGCTGGTCGCGCCTTTCACAAGATGATGATCGTGGAAGGACTGGTGCTGTGAGAGAGGATTGAACTCTCGACCTCTCCCTTACCAAGGGAGTGCTCTACCACTGAGCTACCACAGCATCGGTGAGCGGCGTTTAGACAAAGCCGCGTCAGGGCGCAAGGGGCCGTCGCGCAAAAAATCGGCGGAACTGCATCGGACCCAAGGTTACAGCCTTGCCGCATGCGGTGAAAACTGGACTGCGCCGCGCCGCGAGGGTAACAGGGGCCGATGAATGACAAACGCCCCAACGGCCCGACACGGGACAGCCGCGACGATCGGCTGCGCGCGGCGCTGCGTGCCAATCTTGCGCGGCGCAAGGCGCAGGCAAGGGCACGTGCGGCGCAGGGCGGCGAGTCGGATGACACCGACGCCGATCCGACGGACCAGACAAAGAAGGACGAGTAGAGATGGATCAGATCATCGTGCAGGGCAACGGGGCGCTTCACGGCGAAATCCCGATCGCCGGCGCCAAGAATGCCTGTCTGGCACTGATGCCGGCAACGCTTTTGTCGGACGAGCCGCTGACGCTGACCAATGCGCCACGCCTGTCGGATATCCGCACGATGACCGATCTGCTGGAATCGCTTGGCGCCGAGGTGACCTCGATGCAGGACGGGCGGGTTCTGGCCATGTCCTCGCATGATCTGACCAACCTGACCGCCGATTACGACATCGTGCGCAAGATGCGGGCCTCTAATCTGGTGCTGGGGCCGCTGCTGGCGCGGGCGGGGCAGGCGGTGGTGTCGCTGCCCGGCGGCTGTGCCATTGGCTCGCGGCCCATGGATCTGCATATTTCGGGGCTGGAGGCGCTTGGCGCCCAGATCGAACTGAAAGACGGCTATCTGCATGCCAAGGCGCCGGGCGGGCTGAAGGGTGCGGTGATCGACCAGCGTTTCGCCTCGGTCGGGGCCACCGAGAATATCGTCATGGCCGCCACCCTGGCCAAGGGCACGACGGTGTTGAAGAACGCCGCGCGCGAACCGGAAATCGTCGATCTGGTCCGCTGCCTGCGCGCCATGGGCGCCCAGATCGAGGGCGAGGGCACGGCGACCATCACCGTTCAGGGCGTCGATCGCCTGCATGGCGCGACGCACCCTGTCGTGGTCGACCGGATCGAGCTTGGCACCTATATGATCGCCCCCGCCATTGCCGGCGGCGAGGTGGAACTGCTGGGCGGGCGGATCGAGCTGATCGAGGCTTTCTGCGAGAAGCTGGATCAGGCCGGTGTCGCGGTCGAACAGACCAATCGCGGCCTCAAGGTGGCGCGCAAGAACGGCCGCATCCGTGCGGTCGACGTAAAGACCGAGGTTTTCCCCGGCTTTCCCACTGATCTACAGGCGCAGATGATGGCGCTGATGTGCACCGCCGAAGGCACCAGCATGCTGGAGGAAACCATCTTCGAGAATCGCTTCATGCATGCGCCGGAACTGATGCGCATGGGGGCCCGGATCGACGTGCATGGCGGCCATGCCACTGTGACCGGGGTGGAACGTCTGAAGGGCGCGCCGGTCATGGCGACCGATCTGCGCGCCTCGGTCAGCCTGATCCTTGCGGGGCTGGCTGCCGAAGGGGAAACCATCGTCAGCCGCGTCTATCATCTGGATCGCGGCTATGAACATGTCGTGCGCAAACTGCGCGGCGTTGGCGCAAAGATCGAGCGCGTGAAGGAAGGCCAGCACCATGACTGACGCAAGTTTTCTGGATGCCGGTCCCGACACGCCTCTGACCTTGAAGGCCGAGGACGAGGCCGATCTGAAGATCATCGCGGCGCTGGCGCAGGATGCGATCCTGCCCGCCAACGAAATATCTTACGATCCGCGCAAACGACAGCTGGCCCTGCTGATCAACCGCTTCCGTTGGGAAGATGTCGATGCCGCGCGCCGCGAGGGGCGCCCCTTTGAACGGGTTCGGGCGTTGCTGGTGCTGGGCGATGTGCTTCGGGTGCAAAGCGATGGCGTGGACCGCGATGCCGATACGGTGCTGGAACTGCTGACGATCGGATGGCAGGCCGGGCAGGACGGCACCGGCCGGCTGCTGCTGGAATTTGCCGGCGACGGCACGCTGGCGGCAGATGTCGAATGCATCAATATCGACCTGCGCGACGTGACCAAACCTTACATCGCCCCCTCGGGCAAGGCACCACATCACCCCGAATGATCATCTGGCGGCTGACCCCTGACCGCGCCGATGAATGGCGCGCGATCCGACTGGCGGCCCTGCGCGACGCGCCTGATGCCTTTGATGCAACGCTTGCCGAATGGCAGGACCGACCATTGGCCGATTTCGCCGAACGACTGGCCGAGGTCCCGACATTCGCCGCCGGTGACCATCCGGGCAGGCCGCTGGCGACGGCATCCTGGCTGCCAGGCCTTGATGATCGCGACCGCAAACGCGGTTGGCTGCTGGGTGTCTTTGCGCGACCCGAGGCGCGCGGGCAAGGCCATGCAACGGCGGTCATTCATGCTGTGCTGGCCGATGCTGCCCGGCAAGGCATGACCTCGATGGGTCTCAATGTCCGCGATACGGCCCCTCATGCGCAGGCGCTGTATCGCCGGCTTGGGTTTCGCGCCACCGCCCGGCAGGGCATCACCAATGCGCGCGGCCTGCCCGAAACCGAGATGTTGAAAGATCTGCCATGATGCTGACGGCCGATGCGCTTGCCTTCGATATGGATGGCACCCTGGTCGATTCTCACCCGGTCATCATCGCCTCATGGACCGAATGGGCCGAGCGCCGGGGACTGAACCCGCAAGATGTCATCGACTTCTGCCCCGGTCGACCGCTGCACCGCATCATCGGCCATTTCGCCCCCGATGCCGATCTGATGGCCGAGGCGCGATGGGTGCTGGACCGGCTGCCGCGGCTGGAACATCTGCTGCGTCCTGTGCCCGGCGCCAGCGACCTGCTGGCCAGCCTTGCACCGGGCGAATGGGCGCTGGTCACCTCGGCCCCTTCGGATCTGGCGCGGCGCTGGATGGGCATCTGCAACCTGCCGCTGCCGCCGCTGGTGATCACTGCCGATGACGTCGCCCATCCGAAACCGGACCCACAACCCTTTGCCCTGGCCGCCATGCAGCTTGGCCACGACCCCGCCCGCATGCTGGCATTCGAGGATTCCCACGCCGGTCTGGCCTCGGCCCGCGCCGCCGGAATGCCGACCATCGGCCTTGGCGGCGCCGAGGGCAGCGCGGCCAGCATTCGCGACTATATGATCGTGACGCGTCAGCCCGGCCCGGCCATCCAGCTGAAGATCGCCGGCTAAGTGCCTCGCTGGCCCTCTCACCCGTGCCCAAATATCCAAATTCCGCGCCTGCCATCCGCGCCAACGCCCCGGCTTGAGCCCCCCGTCCCAAGCCGTTAACAAGGCGCGAGCGCGGGGGAACAGACATGCCGATTTCGCTGAACACCACCGATCCCGATTTCGAGGCAGGCTTTGCCGCCATGCTGTCGATGAAACGCGAGGATTCGGCTGATGTGAATGATGTGGTCTCGGCGATCATCGCGGATGTCCGGGCGCGGGGCGATGCGGCCCTGTGCGACCTGACCGCCCGGTTCGACCGGCTGGACCTGACCCCCGGCATGCTGCGTTTTTCCCCGCAGGAAATCGCCGCCGAAACCGCCAGGGTCGCCCCCGAGGACCGCGCGGCCCTGCAAATGGCTGCTGAACGCATCCGTGCCTATCACGCCCGCCAGATGCCCGATGACGCGCAATGGACCGACCCCGAAGGCGCGACGCTTGGCTGGCGCTGGACACCGGTTTCCGCCGCTGGACTTTACGTGCCGGGCGGGCAGGCGGCCTATCCCTCGTCCGTGCTGATGAATGCCATCCCGGCGCGGGTCGCGGGGGTGGAACGGCTGGTTATCTGCGTCCCGACACCAGGGGGCGTGATCAATCCGCTGGTGCTGCTGGCCGCGCAACTGGCGGGCGTCGACGAGATCTATCGCATCGGCGGGGCGCAGGCGGTGGCCGCCATGGCCTATGGCACGCAGACGATTGCCGCAGTGGACAAGATCACCGGGCCCGGCAATGCCTATGTCGCGGCGGCCAAGCGGCAGGTCTTTGGCCGTGTCGGCATCGACATGATCGCCGGTCCGTCCGAAGTGCTGATCATCGCCCAGGGCGCGCAGAACCCCGACTGGATCGCGCTGGACCTGCTGGCACAGGCCGAACATGACGCCGATGCGCAGTCGATCCTGATCACCACCGATCAAGACCTGGCCCGCGCTGTCGCCAATGCGGTTGATCGCCTGCTGCCGACGCTGCCGCGCGCCGAAATTGCCGGTGCAAGCTGGCGCGATTATGGCACCATTATCATCGCCCGCGACCTGGCCGAAGCCGCCCGCCTGTCGGATCGCATCGCGCCCGAGCATCTGGAACTGCTGGTCGATGACCCCGAAGCGCTGGCCACCCAATGCAACCACGCCGGGGCGATCTTTCTTGGCGCCTTCACCCCCGAAGCCGTGGGCGATTACGTCAGCGGCCCGAATCACGTGCTGCCCACCGCGCGCTCGGCCCGGTTCTCGTCGGGCCTGTCGGTGATGGATTTTCTGAAACGCACCACGATTGCCCGTCTGACCCCCGGTGCGCTGGTCGCAATTGGCGGCGCCGCCGTGCGCCTTGCCGCATCAGAGGGCTTGCAGGCGCATGGCCAATCGGTTCAGGCTCGGCTGAACCAGTTGAATGAGAAGGGGGACGAATGAGCCGCCTCAGCAAGATCGAGATCGACGATTCCGCCCTGCCTCCGGCCACGCCCGAGATGGAACAGGAACGCCGCGTGGCCATCTTCGACCTGCTCGAAGACAACAGCTTTTCCGTGCCCGGCCGCGACGGCCAGCCCGTGCCCGATGGCCCCTATGTCCTGGATCTCGCTATTCGCGAGGGGCGGCTGGTCTTTGACCTGAACAACGAACAGGCCGAGAAAGTGGCCGAGTTCCACCTGTCGCTTGGCCCTTTCAGGCAGGTGACCAAGGATTATTTCCAGATCTGCGAAAGCTATTTCGACGCGGTCAAGAAGCTGCCCCCCGCCCAGATCGAAGCGATCGACATGGCGCGTCGCGGCATCCATAACGAGGGCGCCCGCACCCTTCAGGAACGGCTTGAGGGCAAGGCCTCGCTTGATATCGACACGGCGCGGCGGCTGTTCACGCTGATCTGCGCGCTGATCCCGCAGAAGGTCTGATAGATGGCGGCGGACATCCCCGGCTCGGTGCTGTTCTGCTGTGACCACAACGCCATCCGTTCGCCCATGGCGGAAGGGATGATGAAGAAATTTTATGGTCGCGCCGCCTATGTTCAATCCGCCGGGGTCAAGAACGACCTTGAGATTGACGGTTTCGCCGTCACCGTCTGCGACGAAATCGGCGTCACGCTGAACAATCACCGCACCCGCAGTTTCGAGGAAATGCAGGCTTGGGGCGACGATCTGGGCGGGTTCGATCTGGTGGTCGCGCTGTCGCCTGCCAGTCAGCGGCTGGCGCTGGAAATGACGCGGCTGTTCCATCTTGAGGTGGAATACTGGCCGATCATGGACCCGACCGGCATGGCCGAGGGGCGCGATGCCAAATTGGCCATGTATCGCCAGACCCGTGACCAGATCCGCAAGACCATGATCAACCGCTTCGGCCCCCCGGTCGAAGGCTAACCCGTCGCAACCACCGCGCCATCGCCGCCGCGTTCCCGCGACAAAAGCCACAGCGATGCGCCCACGATCAGCGCCGAGCCCAGCCACATGCTGCCTGGCGGCACAAAACCGAAAACCAACAGGCCCAGCCCGACATTGAAGGGCAGTTTCACATGGTCGAACGGTTGCAGAAAGGCGGCGTCGGCCACGGCATAGGCGCGAGCCAGCGCATATTGCGCCACCGCTGTCAGCAGCCCCACCGCGATCAGCGCGGCAATGGCCGAACCGCCCGGCAGGGCAAAGCCGCCGGCACCGGGCAGGACGGCCAGCCCGGCATTCAGCGGCGTCAGCAGCGCCAGAAGATACAGGGTCAGCGCGGCGGGCGTTTCGGTCGTGGTCATCCGCTTGGTCATCAGCGACGCGCCGGCCCACAGCGCCGCCGCGCCCACCGGCACCAGCGCCCAGGGGGTAAAGGCATCCGACCAGGGTTGAAGGATTACCGCGCCGCCCAGAAAGCCGATGCCAACCGCGATCCAGCGCGGCGAGGTCACCCGCTCGCCCAGCAGCAGTGCCGCGCCGGCAGTGACGAAAAAGGGTGACAGCATGATCAACGAGATCGCCTGCCAGATCGGCACATGCGCCAGGCCCAGCACCCAAAGCTGCACCCCGCCCACGGCCAGGCCCACGCGCAGCAGATGCGCGCCGATCCGGGTGGTGCGGAACCCCGAGGGGCGCGCGCCCAGCCACGGCAGCATGATCAGCAGGGCGATCGCATATTGCCAGAAGGTGATGGTGGGGGCGGCGATGCCCAGCACCATGGCGGCATATTGCACCAGCACATTGATCAGCGCGAAGACCGCGCCGGCGCCGATCATCAGCGCCGCGCCCATCGCATTCGACGAATTGAAGAACCCAGCCATGGCGCCACCCTTTCCCCTACGCACATAACCCAAGGCAAACAGGAACACGCGCCGCATGACTGGCGGCGTGTTTCCCGTTCTCTTGCATCCGGACTGTGACCGTCGGCCCCGGAATTGCACCGGATCTGCTGACCCCTTGACCCGATCGGATCAAGGGCGCTCGCGGGCTGTGCGGCCATGCCGCTTACCGCCGGTGGGGACTTTCACCCCGCCCCGAGAACGACGCGGCCAGCTTCGGCCGCCCGGTTCAGATAGGGCGGCGGAATGGCCCGCGCAAGGGGAAGGGTGGCAGGGGCGCTGGTGATCAGCGCTTGCTATAGAAATGCTCGGGCGCATCCCACATGCTGCGATTGACCTCGGCCTCGACCTGTTGGCGGGTCACGCCGATATCGCGCAGCAGATCATCGTCCAGCTTCGACAGGTCGATGCGGGTCTTGCGCAGGTCGAAAGCCGTCAGGATACGCTCCAGCCAGTTTGGCCGGGGGACGATGCCCTGACCGGTGACGACACGCAGCAAGGCGGTTGATTTGGTTGACATCGTTCAATCCTCCTGATGCGATTTATCATCAACAAAGGTGAATGGTTTCTTTGAATTCATCTTTGACAGTGATAATATGGATGGAACAGATGCATTAGTGAAATGAATGATTTTGATCGAATCAATCACGGAGATTGAATGATGCGAAATCTCGATATCGCGACCCTGCGCTCGCTTCAGGCGGTGGCGGAATATGGCGCGGTCACCCGCGCGGCTGAATCGCTGAACATGACGCAAAGCGCGCTGTCGATGCAGATCCGGCGGTTAGAGGATGTCTTTGGCCAGCCCTTGCTGGAAAAGCAGGGCAGGGGCATCGTTCTGACCGACTTCGCCCAGCTGCTGCTGACGGAAACGCGCAAGCTTGTGGGGCTGAACGATGCGATCATCGGGCGATTTACCGGCGTCCGGCCGGAATGCCGGCTGCGTGTCGGTCTGACGACCGATTGGCCGATGCTGCATTTCACCCTGGCCGTGCGCCAGTTCCGCGAGGCAAATCCCAATGTCGAGGTGGTGCTGTCGGATGGCATCAGCGTCGATCTGCGCCGGCAGTTCGAACGCGATGAGCTTGACGTGATCCTGACCACGGAACTGGAATGTGGCAAGGATGCGGTCCAGCTGTACGAGATCGACCTGATCTGGATGGGGGCCGAGGGCGGCACGGCCTGGCTGCAACGGCCCTTGCGGCTGACCAATGCGTTGAACTGTTCCTTCCTGCGGGCGGGGATCGCGGCCTTGGATGCGGCCGGCATCCCCTGGGAACATGCCTCGGGCGTGGGCAGCTGTGAACGCAACCAGATGCTGACGGCGGCCGATCAGGGGGTGAACACCTTCCTGCACAAGTCTCAGCGTCCGGGGATCGAACAGATCGACCATGGCGGAGCCTTGCCGCCGCTGCCGCGCAGCAGTCTGAACATGTATCTGACCCAGGGGTCGATCAGTGCGCTGGCCTCGGAATTTGGCCGCTATCTGCGCCGCGCGGTCCAGGACGAGGCTGAAGACCAGAGATCAGCTGCGGCCTGACCCGTTTGCCCCGGGGGCCAGCAGCGGCCCCCCCCCCCGGTCAGGCGTGGATCAGGCCTGGATCATGTATCGCGTCAGGCAGTCGCGCAGAAAGGCCTGGCCCTTTTCGGTCAGCCCGGATTCCTCGACATAGGCGATGAAATCGGCCTTCAGCGCCACGACATCCGCCAGGCCGGTCATCGCCGCCGCCGAGCCGAAGGCGACGTGGAAATGTTCGCCCGCCGGCAGCCACAGCAACAGCGGGGCGGGTGCGAAGCTGACAATGATATCTTCGTGGGAATGGTCGAACAGGCTTTCCCAGGCGGCTTCGGGATCCGCCGCCGTCTCGACCTGTTCCCCGGCGCCAAATTCGGCGTGGTGAATGGTGATGGCCGTGCTGCCTGCGGCACGCGCCTGCGCGGCAAGGCGCAGAAAATCGTCACGGTCGATGTAATCGGGAAAGATCAGAGACGAAAAACCCTGTTCCTGCACAAAGGCGGGCCGCAGCAGCCGCCGGTCATCCAGCGCCAGGGCGATCAGGTTCTGCATGGGGAAACTCCTGCTGTTCGGTCCGGCCATCGGTCACGGATCATAACGGATTTCGGTGCCGCGACCATTGCCGGGATTGCGCATTTCCAGCGTGGGCCGCCCGTCCGAGCTGCCGGGCCGGACGGTGACCTTGGTTCCGTCGCTTAGCGTTCCGGTCCGACCGGGGCCGTATTGGGTGTTGATCGGCTTGACGTTCTGGGGGCCAAGATCGTCGAAATCGCGATCGGCGCGGGACATGCCGCCGGGCTTGCTGCCATGGCGCGTCTTGCCCTTGGTGGTCTGCGAGACATTCGCCTCTTTTTCCAGTTCCTCGCGCGATTTCTTGCACGAACCGACGCAATTGCCGCGTTTGGGCGACCCGTTGCCGGATTGATCGGCCCGTTTCCCGGCACCCGAGGGTAGTGCGGGCGGTTTTCGCGCCCCGCCGCGCCCCTTTGTCAGCAGCTTCAACAGCAGTCTCAGCAGCGCGCCCATCGCCTATGCACCGCTTTTCCAGATCCGGTCCCAATTGGCGCCTGTGACGTCGTCCAGTTCCGACAGAACATCGTCGATGGCATCGTCGGGTTGGCGCGGGCTGTCACGGAAATGGCGCCGGGCCAGCCCGCCCCCGGCCGCCTTGCCGTCGGTGATCGACATCAGATAGGCCCATTTCATCTGCGCGCGCTCTGATCGCAGGCCCAGATCGTCGCCCGATTTTTCATAGTCCAGCACGCGCTGGTGCAACGCGTCATCGGGCAGGTGATCGGTGCCGCCCGGATCAACCTCGGGCAGATAGGTCGCGACCTTGCGGCGCGACCCGTCCAGCCGGCGCTGTTCGATGGCACGGATGGTCGCGGGCGTCAGCCGCAGAGCGCCGCTGGCGGGGGCGGGAGAGCCGGGCGATCACGGCGCGGCGGTCGGTGGTGTCGTCAACGGGCAGCATGCCGCCGCCCGACGGATGACCCGCCTCAAGCGCCGCGCGCATCCGTTCGGCCAGATCTTCGGCGGCGATCGTGCCGCTTTCCAGATCCGCCGCCCAATCCGGTGTGGATGCGGGACCGAATCCGTCGCGATACAGATTGATCAGCCATGGGCCGCCGCGGATCACGGCCTGATCTTCGACATGTCGATAGAGCGGCTGGCAGCTTGGCCCGAGGTTTTGGCAGGCCGCGCCCAGATCGTCGAAGAACGCCCCGTCCATGACGGCGAATATTCGCGTCTCGTCGTCCGGCACCAGCTGGGTCAGATGGGTCAGCAGCGCGACGCGGTTCCGGTCGGCCCAATTGGTGATGGCGAATGGTCAGCCCCTGACCATTGGCGAGGACTGGCTGGCCTGCTGGACCTGACACGCCGTTCCGCCGGCGCCTTGTGCCGGTGCCGGTGCCGCTGCCGCTGCCGCTGAACCGCCTGCCAGCTTGCCTGGGCCGTTATCGTCGATGAACACATCGCCCGATCCGGTTTGCGCTGTTCCGCCGCAGCTGATGCTGTCGCCTTTGCGGCCGGCCGGCTTGCCATTGATGAACACCGTCGGCGATCCGGCGGCCAATGCCCTGCCATGGGCCGGCGCGTGCCCGGACACGCAGGCATGAGCGGCGAAACTGTCACCTTCACGCATCACGGAACGGCCGTTGACGAAAACGTCCGGGCTGCCGTCGGTGGCCGGTGTAGGGGGAAAATGGCAGGCGTGGCCGGATCCGATGTCGCCCTTGCGATGCGCGGCTGGCATGACGAGACACTCTTCAACGGTTGAAACAAAATACCTGACTGACGCGAAAACAGGCGCTATATTCTTGCTCGGCAACCGCTGTGCGTTGCCATCGAGCCGCAGCGCATCTTCGATCGGGGTGGCCAGCCCTCAGGTCACATCCAGCCAGATGGTGACCGGACCGTCATTGACCAGTGCCACCTGCATATCGGCGCCGAACTCGCCCGTCTCGACTGGCAGCCCGTGGCCGCGCAGCGCCTGTGCCAGATGTTCATACAGCCGCTGCCCGTCCTGCGGCGCGGCGGCAGCCGAAAATCCGGGGCGGTTGCCACTGCTGGTATCGGCCGCCAGCGTGAACTGGCTGACCACCAGCACGCCCCCGCCCGTATCGCTGATCGAGAGGTTCATCTTGCCCGCCTCGTCACGGAAAATGCGCAGCCGGGCAATCCGGCCGGCAAGCTTTTCGGCCGTGGTCTCGTCATCGCCGCGCATGGCGCAGGCCAGCACCAGCAGCCCAGGGCCGGTGCGGCCGATGGTCCGGCCCTCGACCGTGACCGATGCCTCGGCCACCCGTTGCAGAAGCGCCATCATACCCGCCGGTTCCACATGGCGAACAATGCCATCCCCGCCACCATGGCGGCGAAAAAGACCCAGAAGGGCGGCCCGGCAAAGCCAAGCACCGCCATCGAAGGGCCGGGGCACAGGCCCGACAGCCCCCAGCCAAGGCCAAACAGGGCGGATCCGGCAATCAGTCGGGCGTCGGTCCGGTGCGACGGCGGCGGCGGGAAGGGCTGGCCGGTCATCGCCCGGTCACGCCTTGCAGCGATGCGCCAAGCGATCGCCATGGGGATGATTGCGCCAGCCAGTACGAAGCCCAATGTCGGATCCCACTGCCCGAACACGTCCAGCCAGCCACGCACCTTTTCAGGCTGGGTCATGCCCGATACCAGCAGTCCGGCCCCGAACAGCCCGCCCGACAGCGCCGCAAAGACCAGGCGCATCATGCCGACGACCCAAGCGCGCGGGCGATCAGCACCGCGACGCCTCCGGCGAGCAGAAAGGTCACGGTTGCTGCGATGCTGCGCCAGGACAACCGCGAGATCCCGCAGACACCATGGCCCGAGGTGCAGCCATTGGCCAGCCGCGTGCCAAATCCCACCAGCAGCCCCGCCAGCACCATGACGCCAATGCCCGCAACCGGCGTTGCAGGCCCGCCGATGCCCGCGCGCCACAGAAACGCCGGGACCAGGATCAGGGCGGCGGCAAAGGCCAGGCGCTCGGCCCGGTTGGCGTGGCCGCTGCCGTCGACCAGCCCGCCCAGCAACCCGCTGGCCCCCATGATCCGCCCGTTCAGCAGCAGGAAAGCCGCCGCCGCTGTGCCGATCATCAACCCGCCCGTCAGGCCGGAAATCCAGTCTGGATCCATCTGCGCCTCGCTTTGTCAGCTCTTGGCGTCAGATATATTCGCACTTCGGAATGCGTCAACCGGCCAGCACGATCCCCAGCACCACCGCCATCAATCCGATGGTCGAGGCCCCAAGCGCAGCCATGTTCACCGCCAGAACGCGGCGCATCTTGTTCTTCAGCGCCTGATCATTCAGACCGGCCTTGCGCGCCCGCGCCACCGTCATGATGCACCAGATCAGCAGGCCCACGCCGATCAGTGTCAGCGCCGCGCCGCCCCAGATGAGAAGATCGAATACCGTCATCGCATGTCCTTGTTGTCATGCGGCCCTAGCCCCGATTGCACCAGACGGCAAGAGCGCCTATGCCTCGGCCGCAATCAGGCAGGATCGAGACCGGAGATAAGAGCGACATGACCGACCCCTATAGCGTGACCGCCGACGAGCTGCGCCAGTTCATCGAGCGGATCGAGCATCTTGAAGCCGAGAAAAAGGACATCGCCGAACAGATCAAGGAAGTCTATGCCGAGCTGAAAGGCCGCGGCTATGACAGCAAGGCGATCCGCAAGCTGGTGACATTGCGCAAGAAAGACCCGCAGGAAGTGCAAGAGGAAGACGCGATCCTGGAACTGTACAAGACCGCACTTGGCATGGCCTGAACGGGGGGGGCGATCCGGAGCGGGCAATTGACAAAGCCTATAAATTCACTCAGGTTTCTGTCCGACCCATCAGCCCTGTTCGAAAAGGACGCCCCATGCCCCGAGTCTTGCTTACCCGTCCGCTTGTCCTGGCCACAGCGCCGGCCTTGGCACTGGCCTTGCCGGCATGGGCGGCCGACCCTGCGGCCGTCGTCGCCAATTACGCCGATCTTGCGCAGGCCGGCTATCACGACAGCCTGACCACGGCGCAGACGCTGCGTCAGGCGGTGGGGACGCTGGTTGAACAACCCTCGCAGCAGACGCTGGAGGCGGCGCGGCAGGCCTGGCTTGATGCCCGCGTGCCCTATCAGCAGACCGAGGCCTTCCGGTTCGGCAATCCGATCGTCGATGATTGGGAAGGCCGCGTGAATGCATGGCCGCTGGACGAGGGGCTGATCGACTATGTCGATCCGGCCTATGGCGGGGCCAGCGACGAAAACGACTATGCGGTGCTGAACGTTATCGCCAATCCGCAATTCCAGTTGTCGGGCGAGGAAATCGACGCCAGCACGATCACCCCGGCGCTGATCCAGGACAAGCTGCACGAGGCCGACGCGGTCGAGGCGAATGTCGCCTCGGGCTATCACGCGATCGAGTTCCTGCTGTGGGGGCAGGATCTGAACGGCACGGATGCCGGCGCTGGCCAGCGGCCCTTTACCGATTTCGCGGCGGGCGATGCCTGCACCGGCGGAAATTGCGACCGGCGGGGACAATACCTGATTGCCGCGACCGATCTTCTGATCAGCGATCTGGAATGGATCACGGCGCAATGGGCCAGCGACGGCGAGGCGCGCGCCGCCGTCACCGCCGATCCGCAAGCCGGCCTTTCGGCAATGCTGACCGGCATGGGCAGCCTGTCCTATGGCGAATTGGCGGGCGAGCGGATGCGCCTTGGCCTGATGCTGAACGACCCCGAGGAAGAACATGACTGCTTCTCGGACAACACGGTGAACAGCCATTACTATGACGGGCTGGGCATTCGGAACGTTTATCTGGGCAGCTACACCCGCCCCGATGGCAGCACGATCAGCGGCCCCTCGCTGGCCGATCTGGTTGCGGCTGCCGATCCCGCCATCGACACGCAACTGCGCGGCGAACTCGATGCCAGCGTCACCGCACTGGATGCGCTGCGTCAGGCGGCGCAGGGGGGCATGGCCTATGATCAGATGCTGGCGCCCGGCAATGCCGAGGGCGAGACGCTGATCATGGCGGCAGTGGACGGTCTGGTCACGCAGACCCGCTCGATCGAGCGCGCGGTGACGGTGCTCGGGCTGTCTGCGATCACGGTCGAGGGCTCGGACAGCCTGGATAATCCGGGCGCGGTCTTTCAATAGGGGACAGGGATCATGCAGGGGGGCAGGGTGCCCGCGACAGCGGGCTTGATCGCGGTGGTGGCCTGTCTGCTGATGGCGGCCACCAGCGCCGGCGCCGACCCTCTTGCCGATGATCCGCATCTGAACACGGTTCCGCGCAGCCCGGCAGAGGCCGCGCGGATCAGCACTGTCACCGCGCCCACGTCCGATTTCAGCGCGCCCGAGCCCTTCGAGGCCAATCCCGGCGGGGCAGCGACCGTGCGGGCGATGGCGACGGCGGATGCCTTTTCCCAGTTCTCGGCCAATCTGTCCTTCGAGGATGAACTGCGCTTCAAGCTGGGCAATGCGCTGTTTCGCAAGCTGTGGGTCTCGTCTCCTTCATCCACGCTGGCATCGGACGGGCTGGGGCCGCTGTATAACGCACGGGGATGTCAGTCCTGCCACCTGAAGGACGGGCGCGGCCAGCCGCCGATGGACCCGGAACAGACTGGCGCGCTGTCCATGCTGATGCGGCTGTCGGTGCCGGTTGCCCCGGATGCGCCGGTCAGCGCGCTTTCGGCCTATCTGGCAGGTCGTGACGGTGCGCCTGTCGCGGCCACGATGCCCGATCCCGTCTATGGCAACCAGTTGCAGCCGCTGGCGACGCCGGGTCAGACGCCCGAGGGACGGCTGGCTGTCACCTGGACCGAGGAACCCTTTGCCTTTCCCGATGGCGAACAGGCCAGCTTGCTGCGCCCCGACTGGCGCATCGACAGCCCGCATTACGGCCCCTTCGCTGACGGGATCATGATCAGCCCCCGGATCGCGCCCCAGATGATCGGGCTGGGGCTGATCGAGGCGATTCCGGCGGCCGATATTCTGGCAGGCGAGGACCCTGACGATACCGATCGCGACGGCATATCGGGCCGGGCGGCGGTGGTCATCAGCCCCGAATTTCAGCGCCCCGTGCTGGGACGTTTCGGGCTGAAGGCAGGGGCGGCGACGATCCGCGAACAATCGGCCGCGGCGTTTTCGGGCGATATCGGCATCTCGACCCCTCTGGTTCCGGCCCCATGGGGCGAATGCAGCGCAGCGCAGGCCGATTGCCGCAACGGGCCGCATGGCGATGGCGATGCGCGCGGCACCGAGATCGACGAAGAGGGGCTGGACCTTGTCACCTTCTATTCCCGCAATCTTGCGGTCCCGGCCCGCCGCGATCTGGACGATCCGCAGGTGCTGGCCGGCAAACAGCAATTCTATCAGGCTGGTTGCACCGCCTGCCACCGCCCGAAATTCGTGACCCATCGCCTGTCTGACCGGGCCGAGCAGAGCTTTCAGCTGATCTGGCCCTATTCCGATTTCCTGCTGCACGATATGGGCGAGGGGCTGGCCGACAACCGCCCCGATGGCCGCGCGACAGGTCAGGAATGGCGCACGCCGCCGCTTTGGGGGATCGGGCTGACAGGGCAGGTCAGCGGCCATACCCGCTTTCTTCACGATGGCCGGGCACGTAACCTGACCGAAGCAGTGCTGTGGCATGGTGGCGAGGCGCAGACCGCCCGTGACCATTTCGTCAGCCTGTCCCCACAGGATCGCGCTGCGCTGATCCGCTTTCTGGAAAGTCTGTGATGCGCCTGACCCGCCCGCTGTTTCTTGCGACTGTGCTGGCCCTCGGGTTGGCCCAGCCCGCCGCTGCCGATGTTCCCCGCGCCGTGCAGGACCAGATCCTGCCCGGATTTGCCGATTTTGCCGGCGCCGCGCGACAGTTGGCCGATGCCGCCGGGGCCGATTGCGATGCACAGGCGCTGCGCCCGGCCTATGACGCGGCATTCGATGCATGGATGCGGGTCGGCCACCTGCGCCTTGGGCCCGGTGAAACCGCGGTGCTGTCCATTGCCTTCTGGCCCGACACGCGGGGGGCGGGGTCGCGGGCGCTGGCGCGTCTGCTGGCCGATCGGGATCCGGTCGCGGATGACCCGGTGCGCTATGCACGGGAATCGGCGGCTGCCCGAGGCTTTTTCGCCTTCGAGGCGCTGGTGTTCGACGACGCATATGCCGCAGAGGAAGGTGCGGCGACCACTTATCGCTGCCAGTTGATCACCACTGTTGCGGCCGATCTGGCCGCGCAGGCAGAGGCACTGGATCGCGATTGGCGCGACGGCTTTGCACCGGTCCTGACCAGCGCCGGCCAGCCCGGAAATACGATCTATCTCGCTCCGCAAGAGGCGGTGCAGGCGCTGTATACGCAATTGATGGTGGGCCTGGAATTTACCGAAGATCAACGCCTTGCCCGCCCACTGGACAGTTTCGACAACCCCCATCCCAAGCGTGCCGAGGCATGGCGCTCGGCCCGGTCGCTGGCGAATCTGCGGGCCTCGCTGGCGGCACAGCGGGCCTTGGCGCTGGCGCTGGTCGACACGCCGATCCCGGTGACGCAGGCGGCGTTTGACGCGGCCGATCAGGCGGCCGAACGGATCGTCGATCCGGGTTTTCAGGACATTGGCGATCCGCAGGCATGGCTGCGTCTGGACGTGCTGCGTCAGCGGGTCCAGGCTGTCCGGCAGGCGGTCGAGGCCGAAATCGGCACGGCGCTTGGTGTTGCGGCCGGGTTCAACTCGGCGGATGGGGACTGAGGTAATGCGCAGCGATCGACGCCGGTTCATGGCGGCACTGCTGGCGGCTTCGACCGTGCCGCGCCTGTCCTGGGCCGATGCCGGCAACCCGGCCTTTCTGGCCTGCGCGCGCGAGGCCGATGACAGTTTCGCCCTTTATGGCATGACCGAGTCGGGGGCGGATAGCTTCCGCGTGGCTTTGCCGGCGCGCGGTCATGCCGGGGCTGGCCATCCGACACGGCCAGAAGCGGTGGTCTTTGCCCGCCGGCCCGGTGCCTATGCGCTTGTGATCGACTGCGTGGGCGGCGGCGTTTTGCACCGGCTGACCCCGCCCGAGGGCCGGCAGTTCAACGGTCACGGCGTCTTTATCGGGGGCGGCGAGATCCTGGTCACGACCGAACAGCGCGCCAGCGACAGTGCCGGGCTTCTGGGCCTGTGGGCCGCCCGTGACGGCTATCGCCGCATTGCCGAGTGTCAGACCGGCGGCATTGGTCCGCATGAGGTGGTGCGGCTTCCCGGTGACCTGCTGGTGGTCGGCAATGGCGGTATCGCCACTGACCCCACTGACCGGACCAAGCTGAACATCCCCGACATGCGCCCCAATCTGGCCTATCTTTCGCCGGAAGGGGCGCTGCTGGAAACGGTCGAGCTGGCGCAGGCGCTGCATTTCAACTCGATCCGCCATCTGGCGGTGGGACGCGACGGGTTGATCGGTTTCGCGATGCAATGGGAAGGCGATCCGATCGAGGCCGTCCCGCTGCTGGGCCTGCACCGGCGCGGCAAGGCGCCGATCCTTGCCACCGCGCCCGAGCCGGAGCAGCGCGTCTTGCAGGGCTATGCGGGCAGCATCGCCTTTGACAGGGCTGGGGATCAGGTCGCGATAACCTCGCCGCGTGGCGGGCGTCTGCATCGGTTTGACGCATCGGGGCGTTTTCTGGGCGCGGTGACGCGGGGCGATGTCTGCGGTCTGGCAGGGCTGGATGGCGGCTTTCTGTTGACCGATGGCGGCGGTGGTATTCTGGTTGCCGAAGATGCGGGGATCCGCGCACTTGGTTTGCGGGGGCGCAGCTGGGACAACCATGTCATTGCGCTGCCCCGGACGTGAGATCCCGCAGTTCGGCACATCATGTGCTGATCCTGTCACTTGTCCGGTATGGTGCGGAACGGTCGAGGTTGAAAACCCGCCGACCTGCGATGTCAGATAAGCTTGGCCAGCACTGACCCGGCCAGCAATGGTCTTGCCAGCACTGATCCTGCCAGCGCTGATCCGGCCAATGCCGGGCGCAGTCAAAGCGACAGGGGCGGTTACCAGCTGAAGGGGCGGATGCGGGCGTTCGACTGTTCCTGCACGCCCGCGACATTTCGGCAGTCGGTGGCATAGACCCCGACCCAATAAAGCTGCCCATTGCCATCACGTGCGACGCCAAAGCCCATGGCACGGGCACGAGGGTCGTGCTGGTTGCGCGCATGACTTGCCGATGATTGCCAGGCGCGCACCGTCAGATCCGCTGATTTCGTGCCCTGTGCGACGTTTTCGGCCGAGAAGCATGCGCGGAAGCCGGCATTCCTGATCCGCCCCATGGGACGGGCGCCATTGCCGCTGCGATGGCTGACCGCCTGCCGCCGGGCAAGGTCGCAGGCATGGCGTTGCGCCGCCGCGTTCAGCCGCCGGTCGATGCGCAGTTCCTGCTGCCCGCGCGCGGCCCTGGTCTGGTTGGTCTGCTGCCCAAGGGTGGCGACAACCGCGCCCAGATCCTTGACGTCACAATTGCTGGCCGCCGCCATGGCCGGCGCCCCGAACAAGGTGATCAGCAGGGAAATGGCGAATATCCGCATGGTTCCACATTGAACAGTTCATCTCGGATCCTTCTATCAGTGATTGTGTTGATGGAAAGTTGGCAACTCAAAATTTAGCGACATTCCGCTGATCGCGGTGACTTGCCGCCGATCGGCGCATGGCTTAGGCCACGGGCATGAAAATCCTGTTTCTGGGCGATGTGATGGGCCGCGCCGGGCGCCGCGCCATCATCGAAGAGCTGGCCGGCCTGCGCGCGCAACTGCGTGCCGATTTCGTCGTGGTCAATGCCGAGAATGCCAGTGGCGGCATGGGGCTGACGGGCGCGCATGCCCAGCAATTGCTGGATGCAGGCGCCGATTGTCTGACCCTGGGTGACCACGCCTTCGATCAAAAGGACATGCTGGCCTTTATCGAGAAAGAGCCGCGTGTCATCCGGCCGCTGAACTTTGCGCGCGAGGCGCCCGGCAAGGGCGCGCGGGTGTTTCAGGATGGGCGCGGGCGCAAGATCCTGGTGGCGCAGGCATTGGGCCAGGTGTTCATGAAGCGCCCCTTTGACGATCCGTTCTCGGCGGTCGATGCGGTGCTGCGTGCGCATCCGCCGGGCGGGCTGGTCCAGGCGGCGCTGATCGACTTTCACGCCGAGGCGACCAGCGAAAAAATGGCGATGGGCCATTTCTGCGATGGCCGCGCCAGCGTGGTCGTGGGCACTCATACCCATGTGCCGACCGCCGATGCCCAGATCCTGAACCGAGGCACCGCCTATCAAAGCGATGCCGGCATGTGCGGCGATTATGACAGCGTCATCGGCATGGACAAGGCCGAGCCGATGCGCCGCTTTCTGACCGGGATGACCCGCGAACGGTTTACGCCGGCGAATGACACCGCGACCCTGTGCGGGCTGTTCGTGGAAACCGATGATCGCAGCGGGCTTGCCACCTCGGTCCGGGCGATCCGCAAGGGGCCGAGGCTGCTGCCCGCCATCGAGACCCCGACGTGAGACTGCTGGCCATCCTGATCGCACTCGGGTTGGTCTGGGGATTGCAGGTCAGTTTGACGAAATTCGCCACGCTGGCGGGGTTTCGTGATTTCGGAATCACCTTCTGGGTGTCGATCATCGACGCCGCGCTGTTGCTGCCGATGGTCGGGCGGCTGCCGCTGCATGCGGGGGCGCTGCGGGTTTATGCCTTTGTCGGGCTGGTCGGGACGACCTTGCCCTCGACCGCATCGGTCATCGCCGCGCAGCATCTGCCGGCTGGCCTTGTCGCCGTCGGGCTCAGCTTTGCGCCGCTGATCGCGCTGCCCGTTGCGGTGCTGATGGGGACGGATCGCTTTTCAGTGCAACGGGTGCTGGGCCTGCTGGCGGGCCTGATCGGCGTGGTGCTGATCGTCGCGCCGGGGACCGGGCTGGCAGGCGGCGCAATTTCGCCGCTGTTCCTGTTGGCGCTGATCGCGCCGTTCTTTTACGCATTAGAGGGCAACGTGCTGGCCCGTCACGGCACGGCCGGGCTGGCGCCGATGCAGATGGTGGCGGGCGCGGCCATCGTGTCGATGGTCATCACCGGACCGGCAGCGGTGATCCGGGGCAGTTTCATTCCGCCTGGCGACCTGCTTGGCCCGGCGGGCGCAGCGGTTTTGGGGGGCGCGATCCTCAGCGTGTTTGCCTATGTCGGATATCTGTGGCTGATCGGGCGGGCAGGGGCGGTCTTTGCGGTGCAGGTGTCCTATCTGGTGACCGGATTTGGCGTGATGTGGTCGATGCTGATCCTGTCGGAACGCTTTCCACCGGGGTTCTGGATCGCGCTTGCGGTGGTGATGCTGGGCGTGTTTCTGGTGCAGCCGCGTCCACCATCCTTGCAGGCGGCGCTGGAATCGGGAAAGAATGCCCCGGATGGGGCGATGGGCGACGATAATGGACGCCCGCAATGAGGGTTGAATGTTCGGAATAGAGCTGACCGGAACCGCCTCGGCGATCGCTACGCTGTTCATCATTGCCGGCATGCTGACGCTGTTCGTGCGCGAGACCTATCCGCCCGAGGTCACGGCCATTCTTGGCGCAACCGTGCTGCTGGTGGTGGGTATCCTTGATCCGGGGCATGTCGCAGGCGTGCTTTCCAACCCCGCGCCCTGGACCATCGCCTTCATGTTCATCATCGTCGGCGGTCTGGTGCGCACTGGCGCGCTGGACTGGATCGGCCAGAAGGCCGCGCGCCATGCCGGCGATCATCCGATGATGACCCTGGGGTTGGTTTCGGTCGTGGTCTGCACCATGTCGGCCTTTGTCAACAACACGCCGCTGGTCGTGGTGATGATGCCGATCTTCATGCAGTTGGGCAAAGAGATGGGGAAATCCCCGTCCAAGCTGCTGATTCCGCTTAGCTATCTGTCGATCCTTGGCGGCACGGTCACGATGATCGGGACCTCGACCAACCTGCTGGTTGACGGCGTTGCGCGGCAGTCGGGGATGGAACCCTTCAGCATTTTCGAGATTTCGCCCGTGGGTATCCCCATGGCCATTGTCGGGATCCTGTATCTGCTGTTCGTGGCCCCCAGCCTGCTGCCCGACCGCGATTCCATGTCGCAGCTGATGTCGGGCCGCACCAAGATGAAATTCTTCACCGAGGTCGCCATCCCCGAGGATTCGGCCCTTGTCGGCAAGGCGCTGGACGAGATCGACATCTTTACCCGCGACACCGCCCGCGTCATCGACGTGCTGCGCGGCGATGCCTCGCTGCGGCGCGATCTGTCAGCGGTGCGGCTTGAACCGGGCGACCGCGTGGTTTTGCGAACCCCCATGTCCGAGGTGCTTGGCCTGCAAGGCAACAAGGATCTGCGGATGGTCGACAAGCTGAGTTCGGTGCAGACCTCGACTGTCGAGGTGCTGATCACGCCGGGCTGTCACATGGTCGGGCGGTCGCTTGGCTCGATGCGACTTCGCCGCCGCTATGGCGTCTATGTGCTGGCCGCGCATCGCAAGAACCAGAATATCGGCCGGCAGCTGGATGACCTGGTCGTCCGCGTCGGCGATACGCTGCTGCTGGAGGGCGCGCCAGCCGATATTCAGCGACTGGCCACCGATATGGAGATGGTCGAGGTCAGCGCCCCGTCCGAGCGCGCCTTCCGCCGCAGCCATGCGCCGATTGTCGTGGCCACGCTGATGGGTGTGGTGGGGCTGTCGGCGCTTGAGGTGGCGCCGATCCTGCTGCTGGCCTTTATCGGGGTTTGCGTGGTGCTGGTCACCCGCTGCATCGACGCGGACGAGGCGCTGAGCTTTGTCGACGGCCGCCTGCTGGCGCTGATCTTTGCCATGCTGGCCGTGGGGGCGGGGCTGGAAAATTCGGGCGCGGTGGAACTGGTGGTGGCGCAGGTGGCGCCCTGGCTGGCGACCCTGCCGCCTTGGGCGATTGTCGCGGCGGTCTATCTGCTGGCCATGGCCTTGACAGAAACCGTCACCAACAATGCCGTGGCCGTCATCGTCACGCCGGTGGCGATTTCGCTTGGCAATCATCTGGGCGTCGATCCGCGCCCCCTGGTGATTGCGGTGATGATGGGGGCCTCGGCCAGTTTCGCCACGCCCATCGGTTACCAGACCAATACGCTGGTCTATGGTCCGGGCGGTTATCGCTTTGTCGATTTTATTCGCGTCGGCCTGCCGCTGAATTTCATGATGGCGGTGGTCGCCTCGACAGTGATCCCGATCGTCTGGCCGCTGTAGCGGCGATGACCTAGCGTCAAGCATTCTCTGCCATGTGTCTGATGCAAACCGGCTTTGCGGCATCGGCGGTTGTCCGGGGCGACGCGGTCGTCCATCTTTGCCGTCAGGGGGGACGACGTAGACGACTGCAAGGAGTCCTGAAATGGCCGATATCACCAGCCACGCCCCGAAATCTTCCGCCGCCAATCTGGGCAGCCTGCTGATCGCGCCTTTCCGTGCCATTGGCAACGGGCTGATCGCCCTGGCCGAAGCCGGCCCCCGGATGGCGCAGGTGCGCAAGCTGAACGCGATGAGCGACGAAGAGCTGGCAGCCCGTGGCACCACCCGCGCCGAAGAAGTGCGCCGCATCTTCTCGAACAGCCTCTATATCTGATCCATATCGACGGCCGCCCCGGCGGCATGATCGGACAAGGCCGCGCCGCCCGTCACAGATCGGGCGCGCGGCTTTGTTGTTCGCGCCGCCGGGAAACGGCACAGCAGAGGGCAGCGCGGTAAATGCGATGCTCAGGTCAGCGGCCAGACGATCAGCAGCATGGGCACGGCCACGATCATCACGATCACCTCAAGCGGCAGGCCCATCCGCCAATAATCGCTGAAGTGATAATCCCCCGGACCCATGATCAGGGTGTTGTTCTGATGCCCGATCGGCGTCAGAAAGGCGCAGGCCGCCGATACGGCGACACCCATCAGGAAGGCGTCGGGATTGACGCCCAGCTGTTCGGCCAGGCGGATGGCCACGGGGGCGGCCAGGATCGTGGTGGCATTGTTGTTCAGCACATCGGACAGAAACATCGTCACCACCATCAGCAGCACCAGCGCCACCCAGGCCGGATAGCCCTGCGTCATCGTCGCGATCAGCCCGGCGATCAGCGCCGTGCCGCCGGTGGAATCCAGCGCCAGGCCAAGCGGGATCATCGACCCCAGCAGCACTACCACCGGCCAGTCGATATGGTCATAGACCTCGCTGATCGACAGCACGCCGAACAGCACATAGGCGACCAGCACACATCCAAGCGCGATCGGCATCGTCACCAGACCGAAACTGGTCGCGATGATCGCGATGACAAACAGGCCAAGCGTCACCGCCATCTGCGTCTCGCGCATGACCGAGCGCGATGCCCCGTCCAGACGCAACCCCCCGATCGCATCCAGAACCTCATCCACCCGACTTTCGGGCATCAGCAACAACAGCAGGTCACCGGGCTGGATCCGCTCTCGCTGAAGGTGGGTGCTGATGATCGCCCCCCGCCGCCTGAGGCCGATCAGCACGGCGTCATGGCGGTTGACCAATCCGATCCCCTGCGCGGTGCGCCCGGCGATCCTGGACCGGACGGGAACCAGGCATTCGACCAGCTCCTGCCCTTCGTCGCTGCGTCTTGCGCGGGGCTCCTGCCGGCCATCGGGAAAGGCCAGCTTGTGACCGGAACGGAAATCGTCCAGTTCGTCCATGCCGCCGCGTATCGCCAGCACGTCGCCCGACTCCAGCACGATCTGGTCGAGCGGCCCCTCGACCGGATGACCGTGGCGCGACACGCTGCGAATGCGGACCTCGGCCTTGGCGGCATCTTCGGACAGGTCACCGACAGTCTTTTCCAGAACCGTGCTGCTGTCAGTCACGATCAGCTGCGCCTGATACGCGCGCGTCGGGGCATGATCCGCCCCGGCATGCGCGCCATCGTTGCGGATCGGGATCAGCCGCCAGCCGATCAGCGCGACAAAGGCGATGCCTGCCGCCGCGACGGCGCCGCCCACGGGCAGGAAATCGAACATCCGATAGGGCTCGCCCAGCACATCCTGACGAAAGCCCGAAACGATCAGGTTCGGCGGCGTGCCGATCAGCGTCAGCATGCCGCCCAGAATGGTCGCAAAGGCCAGTGGCATCAGCGTCAGCCCGGCGGCGCGGCCAGCCTTGCGCGCCATCTGCATGTCGATGGGCATCAGGATCGCCAGCGCCGCGATATTGTTCATGAAGCCCGACAGAATCCCGCCAATGCCGCCCATGACCGCGATATGGCCCGTCACCGACCGGCCCTCGGATACCAGCAGTCGGGTCAGTGCGGCAACGGCACCCGACCGGCGCAGCCCTGCCGTCACCACCAGGATCAGGGCAACCACCATGGTGGCCGGATGGCCAAAGCCCACGAAGGCCTGGTCACTGGGGACGACCCCGGCCAGAACCGCCGCCATCAGCCCCGCGAAGGCCACCAGATCATGTCGCCACCGACCCGAGAACATCAGCACCATCACGGCGCCGAAAATGGCAAACAGCACCAACTGATCGAAACTCATCCCGCCCTACCTCGTACCGGTCTTGCCTCCGAAGATAACCCCGTGAGGCGATTGCGCAATGCGGGACTGCGCTGGTGGCTTGCGATTCCCCGCCGGGCTGGACTAAAAGCGCCGCAAATCCGATTGACGATGACCGCAAGGACGAAGTGACATGGCAGGCCATTCCAAATGGGCGAACATCCAACACCGCAAAGGGCGGCAGGATGGGATCCGCGCGAAACTGTTTTCCAAGCTGTCGAAGGAAATCACCGTCGCGGCCAAGATGGGCGACCCCGATCCCGACAAGAACCCACGCCTGCGCCTGGCGGTGAAAGAGGCCAAGTCGAACTCCGTCCCAAAGGACGTGATCGACCGCGCCATCAAGAAATCGCAGGTCGGCGAGGGCGAGAATTACGAAGAGATCCGCTATGAAGGCTATGGCCCCAACGGCATCGCGCTGGTCGTCGAGGCGATGACCGACAACCGCAACCGCACCGCGTCCAACGTGCGCAGCTATTTCACCAAATCGGGCGGCGACATGGGCCAGACCGGCTCGGTCAGTTTCATGTTCGATCGCATGGGCGAGATCATGTATCCGCTGTCGGTAGGCGATGCCGACACGGTGATGATGGCCGCCATCGAAGCCGGTGCCAGCGATGTCGACACCGATGACGAGGGCCACTGGATCTATTGCGCCGATACGGATCTGAACGAGGTCTCGACCGCACTGGAGGCCACCCTGGGCGAATCCGAGACGGCCAAGCTGATCTGGAAGCCGCAGGCCCCGACCGAGATCACCGATCTGGAAACCGCCCAGAAGCTGATGAAGCTGATCGACAATCTGGAAGATGACGATGACGTGCAGAACGTCACCGGCAATTTCGACCTGTCCGAAGAGGTCGCGGCGCAATTGTGACGCCGCGAAGCCGGGGGGCGTCGCCCCCCGGACCCCCCGAGGATATTTTCATGAAGAAGAATGGCGCAGCGCGATCCGCGCCATCCCGGTCGCAGCCCACCCGGTCAAAACAGGACAATGAGATGAGCCATTACACCGATTCCCTGACCCAGCTGGGTCAGTCGACGCCTCTGCCAAACAACCCCGAACAGGCGGTGTTGGAGCGGGTTCCGAACCCTCAGCCCGGCCAGCTGTATCTTGTACGCTTTACCCAGCCCGAATTTACCAGCCTCTGCCCACTGACCGGCCAGCCCGATTTCGCCCATCTGGTGATCGACTATGCACCGGGCGACTGGCTGGTCGAATCGAAATCGCTGAAGCTGTTTCTGGGCAGTTTCCGCAATCACGGCGCATTTCACGAGGATTGCACCGTCGGCATCGGTCGCCGGCTGGTTGATCTTCTGGCGCCGCAATGGCTGCGCATTGGTGGCTATTGGTATCCGCGCGGGGGCATGCCGATCGACGTGTTCTGGCAGACCGGCCCGGTGCCGCAGGACCTTTGGCTACCGGATCAGGGCGTTCCCGGTTATCGCGGGCGCGGCTGATCCGGCTTTCTTCTTCATTCAAATATCCTGGGGTGAGGCGCGGCCCGCGCCGAGGGGCAACGCCCCTCAGCCCCGCAATTCCGCCAGAATACGTGCCCAGGACCGTGCGCCCTTGGCGAAGCTTTCAACATTATATTTCTCATTCGGGGAATGGATTCGGTCATCCTCACGGCCAAAGCCGATCAGCATCGAATCCATTCCAAGCATGCGCTTGAAATCCCCGGCAATGGGGATCGAGCCACCGGCCCCGATATAGGCCGCCTCGCGCCCCCATTCCTCGGTCAGCGCCTGCTTCGCCGCCGCGAATGCCGGATCAGAGGTATCCATCACGCTGGCCGGGCTGCCACCGTGTTCATGGAACTCGATCTGGCAATCCGCCGGAAGATGCGCCTGCATATGCGCGCGAAATGCGGCGCGTACCTTGGCCGGATCCTGCTGGCCGGTCAGGCGGAAGCTGACCTTGGCGCGAGCCTCGGCTGGCAGGACGGTCTTGAACCCGTCGCCGGTATAGCCGCCGCTGATGCCGTTTATCTCGGCCGTCGGCTGGTTCCACATCATTTCCAGCGGGTCGCGCCCCTTTTCGCCAATCGGGTATTTCAAACCCACCTCGGCCAGAAATGCGCCGACATCGAAGCCAAGCGCCTGCCAGTTGCGGCGCATTTCGTCCGTCAACTCTTCGACCCCGTCATAGAAACCCGGCAGGGTGATGCGACCGTTTTCATCCTTCAGCGCGGCCAGCGCCGTGGCCAGCACCATGATCGGGTTGGCCGCCAGCCCGCCGAAATGGCCCGAATGCAGGTCACGATCCGCCGCGCGTACGACGATTTCCTCGCCCACCAGCCCGCGCAATTGGGTGGTGATCGCCGGTCGGCCATCGGCGTAAAGCCCGGTATCGCAGATCAGCGCCAGCGAGGCCCGCAATTCGTCCGCATTCGCGTCAAGGAACGGCAGAAGCGAGGGCGAACCCGATTCCTCTTCGCCCTCGAACAGCAGCACCAGGCCCGAGGGCAGGGCGCCATGCACCGCCTTCCAGGCGCGGCAGGCTTCGACAAAAGTCATAAGCTGTCCCTTGTCATCCGATGCGCCCCGCGCACGGATGATCCGGCCCGCGGCTGTATCCTGGATGGCGGCATCAAAGGGCGGCCGGTCCCACAAACTCAGCGGATCGACCGGCTGCACGTCGTAATGGCCATAAAACAGCAGCGTTCGCCCCTCGCCTGGCTGCGAATGCGCCACGACCATGGGGTGCCCGTCCGTGTCGCGAAGGGATGCCTGAAAACCCAGTATTTCCAGTTCGTTACGCAACCATTCCGCGGCCGCGCAGACATCGCCATTATGCGCCGGGTCGGTCGAGATCGAGGGGATGCGCAGGAAATCCAGCAACCGCTGCAACGCCGTGTCCAATCCCTTGTCCAGTTGGGTCAGGACCAGGTCCAGCTTTTCCGTCTGCGCCATATCAGCCTCGCTTTCCTTACTGATTTTCATCGTTTTCGGCATACGCCTTTCGCCGCATTGCGACAATTTGACCCTGTCATTTCCGATCATTGGAAGGTAACAAGACAAGACGCGCGTGATCAGGACCATGATCGCACCCAGCCAGCTATGCAAGGGACACGCCGGGATGAATTACGACGCCGCTTTGGATCAGGCTATCGGCAAGCTTCACGAGGAAGGGCGCTATCGCACCTTCGTTGATATCGAGCGTGCCAAGGGCCGGTTTCCTCGGGCCGTCTGGAATCGCCCCGATGGCGAGAAACAGGACATCACCGTCTGGTGCGGCAATGACTATCTGGGCATGGGGCAGCATCCGGTCGTCCTTGGTGCCATGCATGAGGCGCTGGACGCGACCGGCGCGGGTTCTGGCGGCACGCGCAACATCTCGGGCACGACGGCCTATCACAAGCGGCTTGAGGCTGAACTGGCCGATCTGCATGGCAAGGATGCCGCGTTGGTCTTTACCAGCGCCTATATTGCCAATGATGCCACGCTTTCGACCCTGCCGAAGCTGTTTCCGGGGCTGATCATCTATTCCGACGCGCTGAACCATGCCTCGATGATCGAGGGGATCAAGCGCAATGGTGGCGCCAAGCGCATCTTCCGCCACAATGACGTGGCCCATCTGCGCGAATTGCTGGAGGCCGACGATCCGGCGGCGCCCAAGCTGATCGCCTTTGAATCCATCTATTCGATGGATGGCGATTTCGGTCCGATCAAGGCGATCTGTGATCTGGCCGACGAATTCAACGCCCTGACCTATCTGGACGAGGTTCACGCGGTCGGCATGTATGGCCCGCGCGGTGGCGGTGTGGCTGAACGCGATGGGCTGGCCGGTCGAATCGACATCTTCAACGGCACGCTTGGCAAGGCTTTTGGCGTCTTTGGCGGCTATATCGCGGCCAGCGCCCGGATGGTGGATGCCATCCGGTCCTATGCGCCGGGCTTCATCTTCACCACCTCGCTGCCGCCTGCGGTCGCGGCGGGGGCGGCGGCCTCGATTGCCTTTCTGAAGGGGGCAGGCGGGCAGGAATTGCGCGAGAAGCAGCAATTGCACGCGCGCATCCTGAAAATGCGGCTGAAAGGCCTCGGAATGCCGATCATCGACCATGGCAGCCATATCGTGCCCGTCCATGTCGGCCATCCCGTGCATTGCAAGGCGCTTTCCGACATGCTGCTGGCCGATTTCGGCATCTATGTGCAGCCGATCAACTTCCCCACCGTGCCGCGCGGCACGGAACGGCTGCGCTTCACCCCCTCGCCGGTCCACGATAGCGGGCAGATCGAACATCTGGTTCGTGCGATGGATGCACTGTGGTCACGCTGCGCGTTGAATCGCGCCGAAATCGTGGCGTAAAATGCCTTGGGGGGTGTGAGGCTCTCACATCCGTGATAATCTTTCCTTAGTTAAAGGGCGTTATCTTCGTGATTCGCGAAGGTGGCTGATAATCGCGCTGTGAGGCAGTTCGGAATGAGCGGTATTCGGGCGACTGGCCCGGAAGAGGAGGTGTATCCGATGACGGACACCACCGGAATTTATGACGATGACACCAGGCTTGGTGACATCATGCGTGGCGAAAGGGCGACCAAGGGCAAGTCGCTGCTGGATGTTCAGCGCGAGCTGCGGATTCGTGCGTCCTATGTGGCGGCGATCGAGAATTGCGACATCACCGCCTTTGACGCGCCCAGCTTCATTTCAGGCTATGTCCGATCCTATGCGCGCTATCTGGGCATGGACCCGGATTGGACCTTTCGCCGTTTTTGCACCGAATCGGGCTTCCAGCCGACGCATGGCATGGCCCCCGCCGCAGCAGGTCCAAAACCCGTTCGCCGGCCTTCGGACCCGGCCGAGGCGCTGGCCAATCCGCGCGCGCTGTTCATCCCGCAGCCCGAAAGTTTCTGGTCCTCGGTCGAACCGCGGGCCATCGGCTCTCTGGTGGTGCTGATCGCGCTGATCGCGGGTCTGGGCTATGGCGGCTGGTCGGTGCTGCAAGAGGTGCAGCGCGTGAATCTGACGCCGGGCGATGATGCGCCTGCCGTGGTCGCCGATCTGGACCCGGTTCAGGGTGGCGGTCTGCCGCAGCCCGAGCTTGATCCGGCCGAGGGGGTCGATCTGGCCGCTCGACTGCCGCAGCCCGAATCGCTGGATCGCGCCTATCGCCCGCAGATTCTGGAAGCGCCGGTGCTGACGGCGCGTGACGGGCCGATCTCGGCCATTGATCCGGGCCTGATGCAGCCGCCGGCACCTGCCGAGGCGGTTGTGGCTTCTGCTGATGGTCAGGTGGTGACACCCGTTCCGGTCCAGTCGGGGACTGCGGCGGCGCAGGCCATGGGCTTTGGCCCGCAGCTGCCGGTCGAGCAATTGGCGGTGCGGACGGTTGCGCCCGATGCACCGGAATTGCAGCTGCTCGCCGCGCGTCCGGCCTGGGTTCGGGTGACCGCATCCGATGGCACGGTTTTGCTGGAAAAGATCATGGATCAGGGGGAACGGTTCACGCTGCCCAATCTGGAAGAACCGCCCTTGCTGCGCACCGGCAATTCGGGCGCGGTCTATTTCGCGGTCAATGGGCGCACCTATGGTCCGGCCGCCCCCGGCCCCCAGGTCGTCAAGAATGTCGAGCTGTCGCCGGCCAGCCTGACGGCCAAATATGCCTTTGCTGATCTGACGGCCGATCCCGAACTGGCGCAGATGGTAGCCGTCGCTCAGGCCGATCCGGCCACGGTTGGCAACCCAGAAGGCGAATCCGCGCGCACTGAATAACCCGTCGCACCGCATTGCACGGCCCGGCGAAACAGGTGCCGGCTTGGCCGGTCGGATGCTCTCAATCAGTGCGCTGTGGCCGGGGGAACCGGCCGCAGCCCTTTGCGCCGGGTGTCGTCGGCGCGCCGTTACTGGCCCCAGGTCCGCTGCAACAGGTTGATCCAGTTCTCGCTGGCGATCTTGCGGATCAGCGCTGCGTCATAACCGTGATCGGACATGGCCTGGATCAGGGCCGGCAGTGCCGCCGCATCGGCCAGATCGGCCGGCATCAGCGCCCCGTCGAAATCGGACCCAAGCGCCACGCCATCCTCGCCCAGGATGCCAAGCAGGTGATCCAGATGGCGCAGGATCGGTGCGAAACCCGTGAAGGGGATGCGCCGGCCATCCTCGCGCAGGAAGCTGACGCCATAGTTCAGACCGACCAGACCGCCGCTGTCGGCGATGGCGTGCAGCTGTCGGTCGGTCAGGTTGCGCGGCGTGGCGCATAGGGCATGAACGCAGCTGTGGCTGGCAACCAGAGGCGCATCTGACAGGCGCGCCACGTCGTTGAACCCGGCCTCGTTCAGATGCGACAGATCGACCATGATCCGCAGCTTGTTGCATTCGCGGATCAGATCCTGGCCGGCCGCGCTCAGCCCCGGTCCCTGATCGGGGCCCCCGGGATAGGCGAAGGGAACGCCGTGGCCAAAGATCGTCGGCCGCGACCAGACCGGCCCAAGCGAACGCAGCCCCGCCGCATGCCACAGATGCAGCGCGTCCATGTCGCGGATCGCCTCGGCGCCTTCGATATGCATGATCGCGGCGATCCGGCCGTCCGTGATGCTGTTGCGAATATCGGCGGCGCTTGTGACCACGTCCAGCGTGCCGGTCCGTTCCATCCGGCGCAGCGCAGCTGCCTGTCGGAACGCATGGGGCAGGGCAGGATCGTGCGGTATCTCGGCCGCCAGCGGCACGGCATAGGGCGGATTTTCCATCATCCGCGCGATGTCGGCGCCGTTCGGGTTTTCCTCGGCCGGAACCCAGATCGCGAAAAAGCCGCCGACCATACCGCCCTGTTTCAGGCGCGGCAGATCCATATGCCCGGTGCCATCGCCATCCTGCCACAGACTGTCAGCCTGATCCCCCGCAGCAACGGCGCGTTGCAGATAGTCGTTATGCCCGTCAAATACAGGGATCATCGTCGTCTCCAATTCGTTTTGGCCCCCTAATGCACTGTTCCGGGCACATGGACAATGGCGCCCCTCCGCATCATAACCACCCCGACCGGAACCGGAGGTCTTGATGCCAACCCATTGGTGGATCGGCGCTTTGCCGCTGGTCTTTTCGCCTGCGTCCTTGCCTGCCTCGGCGCCGGGACAAGCCGTCACAGCCGGCATTTCGCCGCGAATACGGGCCGCGACCGGATGAGGGGCTGCATCGAAAACATGGCCCGCGTCAGTGCGCTGGCCGGCGGTGCGGTGCTGCTGGCGCTGATCGCCATGACCTGTCTGTCGGTCATCGGGCGGGCCGGGTTGACGCTGTCGGCGCTGTTCGACCTGCCGGGGGTTCTCGGACGCCTGCGCCCGGTTCGCGGCGATTACGAATTGATCGAGATGGGCAGCGCCATCGCCGTTTTCGCCTTCCTGCCATGGTGTCATCTGACCCGCGCCCATGCGCGTGTCGATCTGTTGCAGGGCCGGCTGCCGCACTGGCTGGATCACGGACTGTCGGTGCTGTGGGATTGGGTGATGCTGATCGCCACGCTGATCATCGCCTGGCGTCTGTGGCTTGGAATGCTGGGCAAGATCGCATCGGGCGAGACAAGCTTTCTGCTAGAGTTGCCGGTCTGGTGGGCCTATGCGGTCGCCATGATCTTTGCCGTGATCGGCGTGATCGTGGCACTGTCGGTTGCCATCACGCCATCCCGGCCCGGCGGTGCAGCCCCGGCGGAGGACGCAATGTGACCAATCTTGAGCTGGGCTTCTGGTCCTTTCCGGTCCTGTTGCTGCTGATTCTTGCGCGCGCGCCGATTGGCCTGGCGATGCTGCTTTGCGGGGGCGGTGGGCTGTGGCTGGCTACGGGCAGCCCGAACATGATCCTGGCCAAGCTGAAAACCGAACCCTTCTCGGCCTTTTCGACCTATTCGCTGTCGATCATCCCGATGTTCCTGCTGATGGGGCAATTCGCGACGCTTGGCGGGATGAGCACGGCACTGTTCCGCGCCGCCGAGTCCCTGCTGGGGCATCGCCGGGGCGGGCTGGGCATGGCGGCCGTCGGTGCCTGTGCCGGCTTTGGCGCGATCTGCGGCAGTTCGCTGGCCACCGCCGCGACCATGGGGCAGGTGGCATTGCCTGAACTGCGGCGCGCCGGCTGGTCGGGCGGGCTGGCCACGGCGACGCTGGCCGCAGGTGGCACATTGGGCATCCTGATTCCGCCCTCGGTGGTGCTGGTGCTCTATGCCGTGCTGACCGAACAGAATGTCGCCAAGCTGTTCATGGCGGCCTTTGTGCCGGGGGTGCTGGCCACGCTTGGCTATATGCTGGTCATCCGGCTGTATCTGGCCTGTCATCCGGCCGAGGCGGGAACCATCCCGCGCATCGGCTGGCGGCTGCGGCTGCGGGCCTTGCTGGCGGTCTGGCCGGTGCTGGCGATCTTTCTGCTGGTGGTTTTCGGTATCTATGACGGCTGGTTCACCCCCACCGAGGGCGCGGCGATCGGCGCCGCCGGCACCGGGCTGGTCGCGCTGGCCTCGGGGCGATTGGGGTGGTCAGGGTTGAAAGCGGCCATCATGGCCACGGCCTCGGGGACGGCGATGGTGTTTTTCATCGTGCTGGGTGCGGCGATTTTCAATTCCTTCCTGGCGCTGACACAGGTGCCTCAGACCCTGTCGGCCTGGGTCATCGCTGCCGGGTTGCCGCCCTATGGCGTTCTGGCGTTGATCTTGCTGGTCTATCTGCTGCTGGGCATGGTGATGGACAGCCTGTCGATGATCCTGCTGACGATCCCGATCTTCTTTCCGGTGATGGCCAGTCTGGATTTCGGGCTTGCCCCCGAGGAGATGGCGATCTGGTTCGGCGTGCTGGTGCTGATCGTGGTCGAGATCGGCCTGATCACCCCGCCGGTGGGAATGAACCTGTTCGTGCTGGCGGGGCTGGATCCCGACACCCCGGTGACAGCGACCTATCGGCGGGTGATCTGGTTCGTCGCGGCCGATCTTGCGCGGGTCTGCCTGTTGGCGGCCTTTCCCGCGATCGTGCTTTTCGCGATCCGAGAATCGGCCTAGGCTTGGGACAGCCAAGCCCAGCAGAAAGGCCACGCCATGCCCGATATTCGCCCCGATTTCGACGGCCAGACGGTCATCACGACCTTCGAGGTCACCCCCGGCAGCGCCGAGGACGTGCTGGAGATGTTGCAGGCCGCATGGGATCAGGTCATCAGCAAACAGCCCGGTTTCATCGCCGGGGCGATCCATCTGAATGACGCCCATACGCGCATCGCGACCTATTCCCAATGGGGCGACCGCAAGGATTATCAGGCCATGCTGCGCAGCGCCGAGATGCGCCGCCGCAACCGCGAAATCCATGCCATGTGCAAAAGCTTCGAGCCGGTGATGTATGAGGTCCAGAACGTCTTTCGGCGGTGATGCTGCGGTTGCAAAGCGCCGGGGCGCGATCCATCATCGCCCAGTGATTGCAGGGGGATTCGCATGGCCGGACAGATCATCACCGTGGCCCAGCAAAAGGGTGGCTCGGGCAAGACGACCATCGCCGTAAATCTGGCCGTGGCGCTGCGTTCGCGGGGGCATTCTGTGGCGCTGATTGATACCGATCCTCAGGGCAGCATGGGCCGCTGGTTCATCGAACGGATGCAGGTATTCGAGGAAGACGAGGCGCTGGAATTTTCGACCTCGTCGGCCTGGGGCGCGTCATACGAATCCGAAAAGCTGAAGAAGCGCTTTGATTTCGTGATCATCGACACGCCACCCAAGATCGACAGCGACCTGCGCCCGGCCTTGCGCGTGGCCGATCTGGTGCTCGTGCCGGTGGCGTCAAGCCATGTCGATCTGTGGGCGACCGAGGGCGTGCTGGACCTTGCCCGCCGCGAAAAGGCGCCGGTGCTGATCGTGCTGAACCGCACCAAATCGGGCACCCGCCTGGGGGCCGAGATCGCCGAAAAGGTGGCCGAACTTGGGGCCGAGATCGCCGACACGCAGCTGGCCAACCGCGTCGCCTATGCCGAGACCCTGGGGCAGGGCCTTAGCGCGGCGGAAAAAACCCGCGCCACCCCGGCCCGTATCGAGATTGAGGCCCTGGCGGATGAAATTCTGGCCAAGACCAACTGATTGCGGCCTGGTCCGGCCCGGCGAACCGGGCCGGTGACGATGGCTCAGCCCTCGATCTTCGTGAAATCGGCGATCTGCCGCCCGGCCTCGCGGATGCGGCTGAGCAGGTTCAGCCGGTTGCGGCGCAGGATCTGGTTGTCGCTGTTGACCTGAACCGCCTCGAAAAAGGCGTCGATGGGGGCGCGAAGGGCGGCGATGGCCTGCATGGCGGCGGGGAAATCCTCCGCCTTGGTCGCCTGACGGATGGCCGGTTCGGCGGTGTCGAGCGCCTTGAACAACGCGCGTTCGGCCTCGGTCTCGGCGAATTTCTCATCCGCGCCGAAGGAATATTCGACGCCGTCCTTTTCCTCGGCCTGCGTCAGGATATTGCCCGCGCGCTTGAGACCCTGGGTCAGGTTCTTGCCGTCCTCGGTTTTCAGCATGTCGTTCAGCGCGACGCTGCGATTCACCACCAGCACGAGGTCGTCATTGCCGGGCTGCGCCAGCACGGCGTCGATGATGTCGTGGCGGATGCCCTGGTCGCGGAGATAGACCTTGAGGCGGTCGTGGAGGAAGGCGAGGAGGTCGGTGGCCGCCTGAGCGGCCTCGTCAGCCCAGAACGCAGCCTTTTGATCATCACCACCTCCGAAGCCACCTCCTGAAGCCATGACAAAAAACTCAATGCTATAGTCAGGCTGTGGACCAAAACCATATCCATCACCACGGCCAGTTCCATGCGGGTTGGTGTCAATGAGGCATTTGCTCATCAAATGGTTGATGAAGCATTGGGTCGAATGAACGCGCAGATTGTTCCCCAACACCAACCGAATAACCCCCAACGCCGCTCTCCGCAGCGCAAACGGGTCCTTCGAACCCGTGGGCTTTTCGTCAATCGCCCAGAAGCCCGTCAACGTGTCGATCTTGTCGGACAGCGCCACGGCCACCGAGACCGGCGCGGTCGGCACGTCGTCGCTCGGCCCAAGCGGCGAGTAGTGGTCGCGGGCGGCGTCGGCGATGGCCTGGGGTTTGCCAGCGGCCAGCGCATAATAGCGGCCCATCGTGCCCTGCAACTCGGGGAACTCGCCCACCATCGACGAGCGCAGGTCGAGCTTCGCCAGCTGCGCGGCTTCCTCGGCATGATCCGGGTCGGCACCGACCAGCGGCGCGATTTCGCGCGCCAGTGCCGCAATGCGGGCGATGCGGTCGGCTTGGGAACCCAGCTTGTTATGGAAGGTCACCGATTGCAGGCCCTCGGCCCAATGGGTCATGCCGGCGCGGGCCTCTCGCAGGTCGTTTTCATAGAAGAAGGCCGCATCCGACAGCCGCGCGGCCAGCACGCGCTGGTTGCCCGCAAGGATGGTCGTGCCGTCATCGGGGGTTTCGATATTGGCGACGGTCACGAACCCCTCGATCCGGCCCGTCTTGGGATTGCGCGCCGAGAAGAATTTCTGGTGCTCTTTCATCGAAGTTTGCAGCACCTCGGGCGGCAGGTCGAGAAAGCGGTCCTCGATCACCCCCATCAGTGGCACGGGCCATTCGACCAGACCCGCAACCTCGGCCAGAAGCCCGTCATCGGGGACGATCTGCCAGCCACGCGCGAAGGCCAGGTTTTCGGCTTGGCTGCGGATCTCGGCCTCGCGTTCGGCGCTGTCCAGCATGACGCGGGCGCGGCGCAGTTTGGCGGCGTAATCGTCAAAGCCCGTGACCGCGAAGGCGTCGGGGGCCATGAAGCGGTGGCCGCGCGTGGTGTCGCCCGCGGTGATGCCCTCGACCGTCAGGGGGACGACCTGCGCGCCCGCCTCATCGGTCAGAATGCACATGATGGAATGCAGCGGGCGGACCCAACGCATATTGCCCGACCCCCACCGCATGGATTTGGGCCATGGAAAGTTGCGGATCGCGGCTTCCAACACCTCGGCTACGATCTCGGCGGCGGGGCGGCCGGGGCGGGTGATGGTGGCGAACCAGACCTGGCCCTTCTTGTCGTCGCGCGCCTCAAGCTGGTCGCGCGTCAATCCGGTCGAGCGCAGAAAACCCTCCAACGCGGCATCGGGCGCATCGGTGCGGGGGCCTTTGCGTTCCTCGCGCGTGGTGGGGCTGTTGGCCGACAGGCCCTCAATGGCAAGGGTCAGGCGGCGCGGGGTGGAAAAAGCGCCAGCGCTGGCATAGGTCAGCCCGGCCTCGACCAGCCCGTCGGTCAGCAGTTTCCTCAGGTCCTCGCGGGCGCGCGCCTGCATCCGGGCGGGGATTTCCTCGGAAAACAGTTCGATCAGAAGGTCGGGCATCAGTCCATCACTCCGCGTTCGGGTGTCTTGTCGTTATATTGGTGCCAGCCATAGGCGCGGCCATCGGGATAAATCGCCAGCACCCTGTCCACATCGGGGCGAATCTCTGGCGTTCCCAGCACCGCCACTGCCGCGCCCGATGCAAGGTCATGGCCGATCTGGTCGGCATCATAGCAATCGAACCAGCCGGGGCCGTTCAGCGGCGTGGCGCCGTCATAGGGGATCAGGCTTTCGGGCAGGGGTTCGCTGGTCAGCCGAAAGCAGGCCCGCCAGCGCAGCGGCGATGAACTGGCGTCGATACCCTGAAAATCGGTCAGCGACAGGGGCATCATCGTGCCGTCGGCCGCCGATTGGGTGTTGATCTGCGCGCCGGGGCCGTCTGCCTCGATCCGGTCGTAAAAGCCATAGACCTGCGCATACCAGACCCCCGCACCGGCGGCGGCTGTGCTGAGCGCCAATGCGGCGACGGCGACCTTGCCCCAGTTCATGCCGCATCCTCGCGCGCGGCATCGGTGGTCAGGAACAGGTCGGCACAGGCCTTGGCCAGCGCCCGCACCCGGCCGATATAGGCCTGACGCTCGGTCACGCTGATCACGCCGCGCGCATCCAGCAGGTTGAAGATATGGCTGGCCTTGATCGCCTGGTCATAGGCGGGGTGGGCCATCGGGATGCGGCGGCCGGCGCTGTCCTCGGGGTCGGCGGCAAGGATGCGCGCGCATTCGTCCTCGGCATCCTTGAAGTGCTGGAACAGCATCGCGGTATCGACCTGATCGAAGTTCCAGCGCGAATATTCGCGTTCGGTCTGGCGGAAGATGTCGCCATAGGTCAGGGGGATCGGGCTGTCAGGGTCGTTAAAGGGCATGTCCATCACATGTTCGACGCCCAGCACATACATGGCCAGACGTTCCAGCCCATAGGTCAGCTCGCCCGAGACGGGGCGGCAGTCATGGCCGCCGACCTGCTGGAAATAGGTGAACTGGCTGACCTCCATGCCGTCGCACCAGACCTCCCAGCCCAGACCCCAGGCGCCAAGCGTGGGCGATTCCCAGTCATCCTCGACAAAGCGGACATCGTGGATCATCGGGTCCAGGCCGATGGCGCGCAGGCTGCCCAGATACAGATCCTGCAAATCGGGGGGCGAGGGTTTGATGATCACCTGATATTGATAATAGTGCTGCAACCGGTTCGGGTTTTCGCCGTAACGCCCGTCCGTCGGGCGACGTGAAGGCTGGACATAGGCCGCAGCCCAGGGCCTGCTGCCAAGGCTGCGCAGCGTGGTCGCGGGGTGGAAAGTGCCGGCGCCGACCTCCATGTCATAGGGTTGCAGCACCGCGCAGCCGGTCGCGGCCCAGTAATTTTGCAGGCGCAGGATGATTTCCTGAAAGCTGCGGGGTCGGTTGGGGCTGGTCATCTGGGCCATCCTTTTGCATAGATCATGCGAAGCTTGGCGCCTTCTAGGCGCGGCTTGGGACAGGGTCAATTGCGGGGTCGGCGGATGCGGCGCTTTCATTGGATGCTTATGGCGGCGTGGCTGCCCGGTGCGGCATTGGCGCAGGCGCAGGACGCGCAGGTTGTGATCCGTATCGAGGCCAAGCGCGGCGAGGCTGCAACGGCCCAGGCCGCCGAGGGCTGGCGCAACCAGTTCGAGGATGTTGTGACATTCCCGCTGGCGCGCGGCTGGACCGGGATCGGGCTTGGGCCGATGCCGGCAGATCAGGCTGCGGCGCGGCTGGAACAGCTGAAGGCCGAGGGCAAGGTTCCCGCCGACAGTTTCGTGGCACCGCAGGAAGCCGATATGGTGCTGACCACCGTGGCCGCGCCCGATCCGGCCGCCGCGACTGCCGCCGCAGCCACTGATGCCGCCGAAATACCGGCCGATGCGGCAGGGCAGGCGGTCACCGACACCCCTGAACCATCGGCGGAATCCGCGACGGATACGGATCAGACCCCGGCCGTTACGCCGCCGCCCGCCGCGGCGGTGCCCGGGTCTTACATGCGTTTCGAGTCATTTCAGGACCGTGCAGCGGCGGATGCGGCGCTAGAGACCTTGCGCCAGAACATTCCCGATGCGGGGATGTGGGAATTGCCGAGCGGTCGCTTTGCCATCGGGCTTGGGCCCTTGGCCGAGGATGTGGCGGCGGCCTGGCTGGTGGCCTTCAAGGCCGCCGAGCTTGTGCCCGGCGATGCCTTCCTGGCGAGCGACGCGGAAATCGGCATCCCGGTCGGCGACGGTGCTGCTGCTGCTGCCGCACCCGATCTGCCCGCCCCGCCGGCCGAGCCGGCCGAGCTGCCGCCGCTGGATCAGGTGCAGCGCGCCTTGCGGTGGGCGGGATATTACGATGGCACGATCGACGGTAAAAGCGGCCCCCAGACCCGCGCCGCCATCAATGCCGAGATCGCCGCCGAACGCTTGTCGCCGGATGCCGGGACGGCCATGGCCAGGCTGATCGAGCGTCGTGCGGCCTGGCGCGACGAGATGGGGCTGTCGCAGCTGGACGACGCCTATACCGGCCTGTCGGCGGTGGTGCCGATGGACCGGCTGGCCTTTGACCGCAATGAACGGGTGCTGTCGATCTATGGGCCCAGGGATGGTTCGGGTGCGGCGCTGATCCTGTTCTCGCAGCCAGGCGGGCAGCAGGAACTGATCGACCTGTCGGGGCTGGTCATCGCGCTTGGCTGGGTGCCTCAGCCGCGCCGCGAGGTGCAGCCCGGCGCGATCACCCTGCACGGCCGGAACGCCACGCATATCGGCCATGCCGAGGGGCGGGTGCGCGACGGCCGGGCCGAGGGCTTCGTGCTGATCTGGCCGATTGGCGACGAGGCCAATCAGGGCCGTGTCGCGGCCGAGCTGTCCGACAGCTTTACCCGTTTTGCGCCGGCGGAAAACGATCCCCGGCCCGCCTCCACCTCGACCGGCGCAGGCTCTGCGATCGGCGCCCCGCAGGTGGTTACGGACCCGGTGCAGCCGCCGGCCGATTGATCCGCCTTGCGGTCGCTGCGGGCCGCGTCCAGACTGGTCCCGATTTCAGGAGGGACCGAGATGAGCGACAGCGACTATGTCATGGTCATGCCCCGGCCGGGCACCGCAGCCGATTTCCAGCGGCGCGAGATCGCCACACCGCAGCCGGGCGAGGGCCAGGTGCTGCTGCGCCAGCAGGCCGTGGGGCTGAACTTTCTCGATGTCTATCACCGCAACGGCACCTATCCCTGGCCGGTTGAACGTGACCTGGTGCCCGGTTCCGAAGGCGCGGGCGTGGTCGAGGCCGTCGGGCCGGACGTCACCGGGCTGCGGGTGGGCGACCGGGTCGCCTATACGCTGCCGCTGAACGCCTATGCCTCGGCGCGGCTGATCGCGGCTGACCGTCTGGTGCGCGTGCCCGATGGGATCACCGCGCAGCAGGCCGCAACGCTGATGCTGAAGGGGCTGACGGCGCATTACCTGATCACCTCGACCTTTCCGATCAGGCCGGGGATGATCGCGCTGGTGCAGGCGGCCGCCGGCGGCGTGGGCCAGATCATCGGCCCGTGGATCCGGGCCCAGGGCGGCACGGTGATCGGCACGGCGGGCGGGGCCGAAAAGACGGCACTGGCGCGCGATCTGGGCTATGACCACGTCATCGACTATGGCGCCCAGGATGTGGCCGCCCGCGTGGCCGAAATCACCGGCGGCAAGGGCGTGAACGTGGTTTATGACGGGGTTGGGCAGGCGACCTGGAAGGGCTCGCTTGCGTCGCTGGCGGTGCGCGGGATGATGGTCAGCTTTGGCCAGTCTTCGGGGGCTGTCGCGCCTGTGCCGATGGCCGAGCTGGGGGCGAAATCGCTGTTTCTGACCCGGCCGACGCTGTTTCAGCACATTGCCGACCCGGCCGAGCTGCAATCGCGCGCGGCCGAGATGTTCGCGGCGCTGGCCGATGGCAAGATCAGCGCGCAGGTCTCTCATCAGTTCCCGCTGGCCGAGGTGGCGCGCGCCCATGATGCGCTGGAGGCGCGCCAGACCACCGGCGCGACGGTGCTGATCCCCTAGTTCCGCCAGAAGCGCGGCAACAGCAGCACCAACACGGCGATCAGTTCCAGCCGGCCCAGATACATGCCAAGGATCATCAGCCATTTGGCGCTGGTGGGAAATTCCGCGACGGACCCGTTGGCGGTGATCTCTGGCCCCCAGGCGGGGCCGACATTGGCGATCGCCGTCCAGGCGGCGGTCAGCGCCGTCCGGGTGTGCAGCCCGGTCAGCGCCAGCCCCACGATCAACAGGCCAAAGGTCAGCACGAACAGCGTGAAGAACGCCATGACCGAATTGATGACGTCCTGGTCCAGCGGCCGGCCTTCCAGTTGCAGCGGATAGACACGGTGCGGGCTGTGCATGCGCTTGATCTGGGCGCGGACCGCCTGGAACAGCACCAGATAGCGGAAGATCTTGACCGAACAGCCGGTCGACCCGGTGCAGCCGCCGATCAGGCCCACGACAATCAGCACGGCAAAGGGCAGATGCCCCCAGGCCAGCATGTCGGTCGAGGCATAGCCGGTGCCCGAAAAGGTCGAGATGGTGTTGAACACCGTTTCGCGCACCACCTCCAGCGGGTGCATGTCCTGTTGCATGTACAGCAGCCGGTACAGGATGATCACCCCGCAGCTATAGCCGATCCAGCGCAGATAGGCGCGGATCTGCACGTCCTGCCACAGCGGCGTGAAATTGCCGCGCATGACCTGCACCATGCGGATGAAGGGGATCGAGGCCAGCACCATGAAGATCGAGGCCGCCCATTCCGGCCCGCCCAGATAGGTGCCGAAACTGGCATCGTAATTGGAAAAGCCACCGGTCGATATGGTGGTCAGCGCATGCATGACGGCATCGAAGCCGTTCATGCCCAGCAGGATATAGGTGATGATGCAGGCGCCGGTCAGGATGAAATAGATGCGCGTCATCTCGGATGCGATCTCGCCGGCGCGGGGCAGGATCTTGCCCAGGGTGTCGAACCCTTCCGAGCGGAAGAACTGCATGCCGCCGACCTTCATCACCGGCAGGAACACCATGGCGACGACGACGATGCCCAGACCGCCCGACCATTGCAGGATGCCGCGCCACAGATGTGTGCCCATGGGCAGGCCGTCCAGTTCGGGAAAGGCGGTGGTCCCGGTGGTGCTGACGCCTGACATCGCCTCGAAATAGGCATCGGTGAAGCTGGCATAGGGCGCGCCGATAACAAAGGGCAATGCGCCAAAAACCGGCAGAACCGCCCAAAGACCCGCCGTCAGCAGAAAGGCCTGCTGGATGGTCAGGTGTTGATGCACGCTATGCGTCGCGACGACCGACATGATGCCGATCAGCACGGTCAGCAGCCCGACCTGCAGGAACACCGTCCAATGCGGATCACCGTGCCACCAGTCGACCAGCATCGGCAAGGTCATGCCAACACCCAGCACGACGACGATTTTGCCGATGGTATGGATGACGGGGCGCAAGTCGATCATCCGCCCTGATTGCCGTGCGTGGGGCAGACCGTCAAGATGCCGGCTGCCGCCGGGCCGCTGCCATGGCGTCGCCTAGTCCCAGCTGTGGCCGTTTGGCACGGGCGATGACCAGCCCGAAGGGGCGGAATTGGGGGCAAAGATCTCGACCAGAAGCGGATGGCATCTGGCCTTGTCCGATGAATGCTGATCGCCGCAATCGCCACCGGGGCAGGCCGACAGCCCGCCGATCAGGTCGATCTCGGCAAAGAACTCGATGAAATCGCCGGGGCGGACGGGGCTGGCCTTCATGAAATACTGGCCGGTATCGCGGGTAAAGCCGGTCAGCATGAAAACGTTCAGCACGTCATGGACCAGCGGTTCGGCCTGCTGGCGCGGCAGGTCCAGATGCGCCATCAGCGCGCGGGTCAGGTTGGTATGGCAGCAATGATGGTAATCCTTGCCGCCCGACAGCAGGTGATGGGTATAGGGATCGCAGCGCGTCCCGATCACGTCATGCACGCCCCCACCATCCGCGTCGATGCCATACCATTCCAGCGTGTCGCGGATGACCGTGGCCATGGGGCGCAGGGCAGGGAGGCTTGACCACATCCGGTCGCCCGCCGTCAGATGAGTGCCATGCAGCGCGCGGGTCTTGCCGGAAAAGAACCGCTCGTTTGGATCGGCGGCGGACCACAGGTTCAGATCACCGACCTGTGGCCCCTCGATGCTGGTGATGCGAAAGAAATGGCCCCGAGGCACGTCAAAACAACGCCCCTCGCGCGGGGGCACGGTGATTTCCGCCGTCTTGCGCGCGTCGGCGCGGGCGGCGCGCAGCGCCACCAGCCCGGGATCGGGAAGCGTGGCGGGATCGTAGCAGATCACCGGCTTCAGGGCGCGGCGCCGGTCGGCATCGGGTGGGGCGTGGGTGTCGCTCATGCCGGTCATGATCATCACGGATGGCCCGGCTTTGAAAGTGCGATGGCCCCCGAAGCCAACAAAAAAGGGGCCGGCTGGCCCCTTTGGATAACTGGTGACGACGCGTCTGCTTTCTAGGCGACGCGCTTGGCCGCAAGGATCGCGCCGGCTGCGTCCAACTCGCTGATGACGCGGGCGCCGCTGTCATTGGCAGCGCGCACGGCCGAACGAGTGTCGCGGCTGTAGTAACCGAACATCTGCTCGATCGCATCCTCTGCGGGCGTCGTGGGATTTGCCGTTTTCCGCGGCGATTTCAGGTCGTTCGCCATGATCTTTCTCCGGTCGTTAGGAGGTTTGCTCTCCCGTGCCCGAAAAATAGTCACTGCCCGGAACAGGTGCAATGCCGCGACGCAGCGTCACCGCTGCGGCGCATATCGGCCTTGCGTCAGGGGCATGTCAGCCGATCTGCACCATACGGTGCTTTTTCTTCCCGACCGAGACCTTCAGCCCGTCCCCGATCAGCGCCGCATCAACGGTCAGCTGCGGGTCGGTCACGGCATCGTTGTTCAGCCGCAATCCGCCCTCGGCGATCAGGCGCTTGGCTTCCTTGCCAGACGCGGTGATCCCGGTCTGAACCAGCATCTGCGCAACCGACAACCCGCCATCCAGCGCCGATGCCGGCAGCAAGGCCACCTGAAGATCGCCGCCGGCGCCGCCCTGTTCGAACACCTCGCGCGCGGTTGCCTCGGCACTGGCTGCGGCCTCGGCGCCATGCAGCAGGGTGGTGACCTCATTGGCCAGGCGGATCTTGGCGTCGTTGATTTCCGAGCCGTGCAGGCTGCCAAGCCGGTCGCATTCCTCGACAGGAAGTTCGGTATAAAGTTTCAGGAAGCGGCCGACATCCGCATCGGTGGTGTTGCGCCAGAACTGCCAGAACTCATAAGGCGACAGCATCGCCGCGTTCAGCCAGACCGCGCCGCCCTGTGACTTGCCCATCTTGCGCCCGTCGCTGGTGGTCAGCAAAGGCGAGGTCAGGCCCCAGATCTCGCGGTCCAGCACCCGGCGGGTCAGGTCGATGCCGTTGATGATATTGCCCCATTGATCCGAGCCGCCCATCTGCAACCGGCAGTCATAGCGCCGATACAGCTCAAGGAAATCATAGGCTTGCAGGATCATGTAATTGAATTCCAGGAAGGACAGCGATTGTTCGCGATCCAGCCGGGATTTCACCGATTCAAAGGCCAGCATGCGGTTGACGCTGAAATGCCGCCCGATATCGCGCAGAAAATCCAGATAGTTCAGCCCGTCCAGCCATTCCGCATTGTTCAGCATCAGCGCGCCGCCATCGTCGCGGTAATCCAGGTAGCGGGCAAAGACCTGCTGCATCCCGTCGATATTCGACTGGATCTGTTCCGGCCCCAGCAGCGGGCGTTCGTCGCTGCGGAAAGACGGATCGCCCACCTTGGTGGTGCCGCCACCCATCAGCGTGATCGGCCGGTGGCCGGTTCTCTGGAACCAGCGCAGCATCTTGATGTTCAGCAGATGGCCGACATGCAGCGATGCCGCCGTCGCGTCATAGCCGATATACGCCGTAACCGAGCCGCTGCTGAGCGCCTCATCCAGCGCCTGATAATCGGTGCAGTCGGCCAGAAAGCCGCGTTCGATCATGATGCGCAGGAAATCGGATTTGGCGTGATAGGTCATCGGGGTGGTTCCTTTCCAATGGCGCGGATATACCGCCGGCAGGACCAAAGGGAAAGGCGCGATGATCCGGGCTTTGGGGATGATGTCGGGAACCTCGCTGGACGGGGTCGACGCGGCAATGATCGAGACCGATGGCGTCAGGATCGACGGCTTTGGCCGGTCGGCCTATCGCGCCTATTCCGATAATGAGGCCGCGGTGCTGCACGGCGCGCTTGGGCAGTGGCAGGATGGCCCGAACGTGGCCGAGGCCGCCGAAATCTCGCAGTCCAGCCATGCCGCGCTGGCCGAGTCCTTCCCCGAGGCCGAATTGATCGGCTTTCACGGTCAGACGCTGGCCCATGATCCGGGCGGGCGGGGCACCCATCAGGCCGGCGACGGCGCGGCGCTTGCCCGCGCGACGGGGCGGCCGGTGGTCTGGGATTTTCGCAGCGAGGATGTGCGGCAGGGCGGCGAGGGCGCGCCGCTGGCGCCGTTCTTTCACTGGGCCTGCGCGGAATGGGCCGTGGGGCAGGGGCATCTGCCGGTGGCCCCGGTGGCGTTTCTGAACCTTGGCGGGGTCGGAAATATCACCTGGGTCGATCCCTCGGCCCCCGCGCCCGAGGCGCCGGGCGCCTGCCTTGCCTTCGATACCGGCCCGGCCAATGCGCCGATCAATGACCTGATGCGCGCCCGCCTGAGACAAAGCCATGACCGGGGTGGGGCGCTGGCTGCGTCGGGGCGGGTCGATCCGGCGGTGGTCTCGGAATTTCTGCGCCATCCGTATTTCGACCGGGTGCCGCCCAAATCGCTGGATCGCGATGCCTTTGCCGGTCTTGCCCCGGCCGTCGCGCCCTTGTCCGATGCCGATGCGGCGGCGACGCTGGTGGCGGCGCTGGCAGGTTCTGTGGCGGCGGGCTTCCGCTGGTTGCCCGAGACACCGGGAACCGTTCTGGTCTGCGGCGGTGGTCGCCACAATGGTGCGATCATGGCCGCGCTTCGGCAGGCCTTGCCGGCCCTTGTCCAGCCGGTCGAAAGCGCCGGTCTGGACGGGGATATGCTGGAGGCACAGGCCTTTGGCTGGCTGGCGGTCAGGGTGCTGCGGGGGCTGCCGACCTCTGGCCCCTCGACGACGGGGGCACCGGCGCCGATCTGCGGCGGCCGCATCAGTCAGCGGCGTTAAATCGGCGATAATCAAAAGTTTATCGGCAATATGTGGCAAGATTCCGCCGGTCGGAAACCGGGGCGGAACGGCCGATATTGTTCTGCGTTGTGATTGCGACGGGCCAAGCGCCCGGTTGGAAGACTCGTAAAGAGGAGTAGTCATAATGAAACGCTTGCTGATGAGCGCCGCAATCGCAGCCCTGGCCGTCCCGGCCTTTGCCCAGGACACCACGGCCCCCGAAACGGTCATGGAGGATAGCGCGCAGGCCGCAGAGGATGCCGCGTCGGATGCTGCTGATGCGGCAAACCAGGCTGCGGATGCGGCAGGTGATGCCGCCGCCGATGCGGCAGATGCCACCGGTGACGCTGCTGCGGACGCGGCCGATGCTGCTGCCGACGCCGCCGATTCCGCGGGCGAGGCGGCGGATGCTGCTGCCGATGCCGCAGCCGAAGCCACTGATCCTGTGATGGCCGATCCGGCTGCCGCGGAAGGCGAGATGGCCGCCGAGGCCGAGATGCCCGCCGAAGAGCCCGTGGTGGCCCCTGATGTCGCAGCACCTGCGATCAGCGCCGCCAATCCCGGCATGTTGTCCAGCTGGATCTCGGGTTTGCAGATCTATACGACCAATATGCCCGCCGACAGCGAATGGGGCGTGCTGGAAGGCGACGCGATTCCCGCCGAATGGGCGTCGATCGCCAAGGTTGGCGACATTGTAATCGACAATGATAACAATGTGATCGGCTATATTGCGGATATTGGCGGCTTCCTTGGCATCGGTGCCAAGAAGGTTCTGCTGGGCACCGAGGCGATCAAGCTGGGCCATTTCGGCAATGATTCGGTCTTTGCCACCAACTACACCAAGGAAGAGCTGGAGGCGCTGCCCGAGTTTGACGACAGCACGGTGCTGCCGCTGCCGGCTGTGCCTGTGGCTGATGCGCCGATGCCGGATCCTGCGGCAGACCCTGCGGTTGATCCCGCCGCAGCACCTGCCGATCCGGCGGCCGATCCAGCCGCAATGCCCGCCGAGGCAGAGGCTCCGGCCAGCAACTGACCCCGGCCATGTAACCCGTATCTTTTTGACGATTATCTGGGGGCGCCTTCGGGCGCCTCTTTTTTTCGCGCGATCCGCACTTGACCTTGTCGCGCGCTCTGCGTAAACCGCCCCTCACCCCGGCGGGCGATCGACCGGGGAGGTGAGTGTGCGGTTGTAGCTCAGTTGGTTAGAGTACCGGCCTGTCACGCCGGGGGTCGCGGGTTCGAGCCCCGTCAACCGCGCCACACACACCTTTCGCCCGGATATATGCGCGGTTGTAGCTCAGTTGGTTAGAGTACCGGCCTGTCACGCCGGGGGTCGCGGGTTCGAGCCCCGTCAACCGCGCCATCCATCCCCCCCTTGGACACATTCAGCTGATCTGATCCTGGTTCGCGCCTTGTTGCGATCGGTATTTGCCTGGCTGCGGGCCTTGCTGACATTTCTGTGATGATTTTTCTGCCTTGTCGGCGGAATAACCGTCCTGTCGCCACGTTTCCGACATGAACGGGCCGGATGGTCCGTCATCGCAGGCGAATGAAAAAGGAGCGAACAAGATGGCAAGAATCAATGGCACGGATGCGGCCAACCTGCTGCGCGGCACGGGTTTTGCGGACCTGATTTTCGGGCGTGACGGCGAGGACCGGATCTATGGCAATGCCGGCGCCGATACGATCTATGGCGGCGACGACGATGACCTGATCTATGGCGGTTTCGGTGCCGACCGGATCATCGGCGGCAAGGGCGAGGATCGCATGTATGGCGAGGCCGGCAATGACGTCATGACCGACGTAAGCGGCAATGACTACATGTCGGGCGGCGGCGGCAATGATCTGATGCTGCCGGGCGAGGGCAATGACACCGTCTTTGGCGGCACCGGCAATGACACGGTTCGCGCCGGCGAGGGCAATGACCGCGTCATTCTGGGCACGGGCGACGACTATGCGATGGGCGGCGAGGGCGATGACGTGCTGGCCGGAAATGGTGGCCGTGACCGGCTGATCGGCGGCGAGGGTAATGACGTGCTGGATGGCGGCAATGGCAATGACCGCCTGACCGGGGGGACCGGGGCTGACCGGTTCGTGTTTACCGCCGGCCGCGATTCGATCACCGATTTCGAGCCGGGTGACGACGATATCGACCTGCGCAGCTGGGGCGGGCTGGACAGCTGGTCCGATGTCTCGCGGCAATTGCGGCAGGTCGGTGACGACGTGCATTTCGTCCAGGGCAATCATCGGCTGGTGATCGAGGACACGCGGCTTTCGCAGCTGGACGCTGACGATTTCCTCTGGTGATTGACCTGCCGGGACCGATCCGGCAATCAACGGGGCAGGGCGGCGCGGGGTCGTCCTGCCCCGAAATCATGACCTGAAGAAATTGCGCGGCAGCTGATGTATCCTGATCTCTATCTCATGCGGCACGGCCAGACGGAATGGAATGCCGAGGGCCGGATGCAGGGTCGGCTTGATTCGCCGCTGACGCAACTGGGCATCGCCCAGGCCCAGGCCCAGAATCGGCTGATCCGCGGCGTCGAGGCGACCTGCTATGCCAGCACCCTTGGCCGCGCCCGCCAGACCGCCCAGATCGTCTTTGGTGACCGGCCCTATCAACTGGATGATCGGCTGGTCGAGATCAGCATAGGTGCGTTCAGCGGCATGCTTTACAGCGATCTGGTGGCGGCGAAGCCCGGTGTTTTCCAGATGCCGGGGCTGGGCTGGTATGATCATGCACCGGGTGGCGAGGGCTTTGCCGGCCTGACCGCGCGGGTGCGCGATTTCCTGGACAGCCTGACCGGCCCGGCGCTGATCGTGACCCATGGCATCACGCTGCGGATGATGCGGATGCTGGCGATGGGCTGGGACATGTCACGTTTCGAGGATCTGCCGCAATATCAGGGTGCGGTTCAGGTCATCCGCGATGGCCAGCACGAGATCTGGCGCGAAGACGGCTAGGTGGCTTGCCAGCCCCGGCCGGTCGGGCTAAGACCTGCGCCGTGGGGCGGTTAGCTCAGTTGGTAGAGCGTTTCGTTTACACCGAAAATGTCGGGGGTTCGAGCCCCTCACCGCCCACCAGTCCCAAATTCCGGCAGCCACAAACCTGAGGCGATGACCAGGATGGTCGCAGCCAGCGCCAGCTTTGCCAGCAGAAGGGCAGCCATGACTTGCGCCATGCGGATGACGGCGCCGCGATAAAGATCCAGCCCGCGTTGAATGTCGTGCGGCGCAGGGTCGGGTGCCTTGCCGTTAAGCCAGGGCTCCTGGGCGATCCGCTCGCCATATTGGCGCGGCCCCGACAGGCGCACGCCAAGGGCCGCGGCCATGGCGGCCTCGGGCCAGCCGGCATTGGGGGAACGGTGCTGGTGGGCCTCGTGCAAGGCGCATTGCCACGCTGCACGGGAATCGGCGGCCCAGGCAAACAGCAGCGCCGTCAGTCGGGCAGGGATCAGGTTCGCCACATCATCCAGCCGTGCGGCGAACTTGCCGAATTTCTCGTATCGCGCATTGCGATGGCCGATCATCGAATCCAGCGTGTTGATGGCCTTATAGGCCGCCACGCCCGGCAGCCCCGCCACCGCCAGCCAGAACAGCGGTGCGATCACGCCGTCGGATGCGTTTTCAGCAAGGCTCTCCAGACTGGCGCGGGACAGGGCGGGCGCGTCGGCCTGCGACACGTCCCGTCCCACGATCATCGAGGTCGCCTGTCGCGCGGCGGGCAGGTCGCCTGCCATCAGCGGGCGGGCGACGGCGGTGACATGGTCATAAAGCGAGCGCGCGGCGATTAGCGGCCAGGCCAGCAGCCCGGCGATCCAGGGGCCGAAGGCCTCGGCGATGATCCAAGCGGGCAGGGCGGCGGCGGCGATGGTCAGGGCCGTGGCCAGCGCGCCTTTGGCGATGCGGTGGGGGCCGTGGTTCAGGCGTGTCTCCAGCGCCGCGATCAGCCGGCCCAGCCAGGTGACCGGGTGGCCAATGCGGCGATAGATCCGGTCGGGCCAGCCGATCAGCGCATCCAGCGCAAGCGCAATCAGGGCGGTGATCATGGCGCGGTCAGGTTCACGGCCTCGACCGACCAATCGGTGCCGGCACGGCGCAGGATGGTCAGCGACAGGGGCGAGATGGTGAAGGACAGGGCCGCCGGGCCGACCACCAGCGACAGGGCCGCGCGGACGGTGCCGGCATGGGCGACGATCACGGTATCCTGCCGCGCCTTGGCCAGGCGGGGCAGCACGCGGGCCGCCATATCGGCAAAGCTTTCACCGCCTTCGGGGCGGTGGCGGGCAAGTTCGGGCGGGGCAAGCTGGCCAAGGTCGGGCAATTGGTCGAAGGGCAGGTTTTCCCATGCGCCGTAATCCTGTTCCCAAAGCTCGGGATGCAGGTCGGGGGCGTCCAGGCCAAGCGCATCTGCCGTCTGGCGGCAGCGCAGCGCCGGGCTGGTCCAGACCTGCGGCACATGGGCGATGCGCGTGCGGATGGCGGCAAAGGCGGCCGCATCGCTGCAATCTGCGGCGATGTCGCGGCGACCGGCCAGACGCCCCTCATGCAGGGGCGTGGCGTGGCGGATCAGGTAAAGGCGGGTCATGGCGGCACCCCTCTCAGGATGCCGCCACACCTAGCGTGCCATCATGGTCGAGGGCAACCACAGCGCGATGCCGGGAAAGGCCATCAGGATCAGCACGGCGGCCACCAGCAGCAGGAAGAACGGCAACGCACAGCGGGCGAGGTCAAAGATGTTCCGCCCCGTCACCGATTGCAGCACGAACAGGTTGAAGCCCACCGGCGGGGTGATCTGGCTCATTTCCACGACGAGGACCAGGAAGATGCCGAACCAGATCGGGTCGATCCCCGCAGCCAGCACCATCGGCAGGATCACCGAAACCGTCAGCACCACCATGGATATGCCGTCCAGGAAACAACCCAGCACGATGAACAGCGCCATCAGCGCGATCAGCAGCCAATGGGCGGCAAAACCCTGCTGCCCCACCCAGGCCGCCAGCGCGCGGGGAATGCCGGTATAGCCCATGGCGACGGTCAGAAAGGCCGCGCCCATCAGGATGAAGCAGATCATCGCGCTGGTCCGCGCCGCCCCCAGCAACGCCTGCACGGCATCTGCGCGGCTTAGCCCGCCCGTGGCCCATGCGATGATCATGGCGCCCAGAACACCGATCACCGCCGCCTCGGTCGGCGAGGCGATGCCAGCATAGATCGAGCCGATCACCGCCACGATCAGCCCCACCACCGGCACTAGCAACCGCAGCGCGGCCAGTTTCTCGCGCCGGGTGGAAACCGGCTCGGCCGGGGGCATCTTTCGGGGATTCAGCAGCGCCCAGGCAACGATCCAGCCCGAAAACAGCAAGGCCAGCATCAGGCCGGGCAGCACACCCGCCAAAAACAGCCGGGCGATGGATTGTTCGGTTGCCGCGCCATAGACGATCAGGATGATCGAGGGCGGGATCAGAAAGCCCATCGTGCCGGACCCGGCCAGCGATCCGACCGAGATATCTGGGTCATAGCCCCGCGCCTTCAGTTCGGGCAGCGACATGCGCCCGACCGTGGCGGTGGTGGCGGCTGATGATCCGCTGACAGCGGCAAAGACGGCGCAACCCAGCACATTGACATGCAGCAAGCCGCCGGGCAGCCGGCGGGTAAAGGGTGCGAGCCCCCGGAACAGGTCCGATGACAGCCGCGATCTGTACAAGATCTCGCCCATCCAGATGAACATCGGCAGCGCCGTCAGATCCCAGACATTCAGCGCGCCCCAGACCTTTGTGGCAAAGACCGGGCCGGGCGGCGCGGGGGCGGCGGTGACCATCGCCACCAGGCCCACGCCGATCAGCGCAAAGCCGACCCACAGGCCGGTGGCCAGCAACCCGAACAGGACCACGATCAGCAGCAGCGACAGCGGCAGAACCTCCATCTACTCGGCCCCCAGATCAGATTGCTGCTCGGCGGCCAGAAAGCCCGGAACGCCGCCCGACAGCAGGGTGACAAAGGCATCGACCAGCGCCACGGCCAGCAACCCCAGCCCCGATGTCATTGCCCCCTGCGGCAGCCATAGCGGGATCTTGACGATCCCGAAGCTGAGCGAATTGAACTGCCAGCTGTCCAGCGCCTGCAAACCCGAATGCCAGCTTGCCCAGATCGCCAGCCCCGCCGCCGTGGCGATGGCCAGCAAGGTGACGATCCGGCCCGCAGCCGCGGGCAATGCGCCGGTGATCATCGTCACCCGCACGTGCCCGCCCTGCTGCAAGGTTCCCGCCAGCGCCAGGCATGATGCCGCGACCAGAAGAAAGCCGCCGATCTCGGCCAATGAGGGCACGGCGATCTGCAAGGGGGCCGCGCCCATGGCCATGGCCAGCCGGTCGATCAACCGGCCCGCGACCTGCACCAGCACCAGCACGGCAATGGCCACAAGGCACAGGCAGGCCAACCACAGCCCCGCGGCATAGGCGCGGTCCAGCGCAGCCCTCATTCGGCGCGATAGGCGTCGACGACGGCACGACCGGCATCACCCGCCCGTTCCAGCCATTCAGTCGTCATCGTCTCGCCGATGGCCTGCAACTCGGTGCTGAAGGCCTCGGATGGCGGGGCGACGGTCATGCCGTTCTGGGCCAGCGTGGCGGTTGCTTCTTCCGCCTCGACGGCGGACATGTCCCAGCCCCGCGTCTCGGCCTGGGCGGCGGCCTGGATGATGGCGGTGCGCTGATCCTCGGGCAGGGCCTCGAAGGCGGCGGTGTTCACGATGACCATGTTCTTGGGCAGCCAGGCCTGCGCATCGGTGTAATAGCTGGTAAAGTCCCAGGCCTGCGATGTCACCCCGGTCGAGGGCGAGGTCGCCATGGCGCTGACCCGCCCGGTCGAAAAGGCGGTGGGAATATCACCCGCCTCGACCTGTGTTGGCGTCGCGCCAAGTAGCTGGGCCAGCCGTTCCGTCGCCGCGTTATAGGCGCGCATGTTCTGGCCCTGGAAGCTGGAGGCGTCGCTGACCGCATCCTTGGTATAGATCCCCTGACCCGGCCAGGGCACGACGAACAGCAGCGTCAGCCCCTGATCGGCCAGTTTCTGCGTGATTGCCGGCTCGCTGGCGTCCCAAAGCTTCAGCGCCTGTTCGTATCCGGTGGCGAGGAAGGGGACCGAATCGACCTCGAACAGCGGGTCTTCATTGGCCAGCCGGCTCATCAGAACCTCGCCGATGGGGGCCAGGCCCTTGCGCACCGAATCCTTGATCTCGGGATGCCCGAACAGGCTGCCGGAACTGTGCACGGTGATGGTCAGCTGGCCATTTGTGGCGGTGGCGACCTCTTCGGCGAACTGGGTGATGTTGCGGGTGTGGAAATCGCCATCGGCATAGGGCGTGGCCATGTCCCAATTGGTCTGGGCCAACGCCGGGCCGGCCATGGCAAGAAACGCGATGAGGCTGATCTGTCTGGTCATTTTTATTCTCCCTGTGATTGCCCGCAGGTTGGCCGGGCGGGTGGCGCCTGTCAACGCCGACGGTCGGGCTTGCACTGCACGCGAGGGCGGGCAAATCTGAAACCGGGAAGCGGGGGACAGGATATGGGCGCGCTGGACGGGTTGCGGGTGGTCGAGATCGCGGGGCTTGGCCCCACGCCCTTTGCCGCGATGTGGCTGGCCGATCACGGCGCACAGGTCATCCGCATCACCCGGCCCGGCGCGCGGCACGTGCTGGGCCTTGATCGTGACGTTCTGGACCGGGGGCGCGACTGGATCGAGCTTGACCTGAAATCCGACGCCGGCCGCGAAACCGCCCGCAGCCTGATCGCCCGCGCCGATGCGCTGATCGAAGGCATGCGCCCCGGCGTGATGGAGCGTCTTGGCCTTGGTCCCGGCGATTTCCCCGAGAATGCGGCCCTTGTCTATGGCCGGATGACGGGCTGGGGGCAAAGTGGGCCTCTGGCGCATTCGGCGGGCCATGACATCACCTATCTGGCGATCACCGGCGCGCTGCATGCCATCGGCCCGGCCGGGCACCCGGTGCCGCCGCTGAACCTGCTGGGCGATTTCGCTGGCGGGTCCATGTATCTGGTCGCAGGTATGCTGGCGGCGATTCTGCATGCCCGCCAGACCGGGCAGGGGCAGGTGGTCGATGCCGCGATCAGCGACGGGGTGGTGCACCTGATGGCGATGATCTCGGGCCTGCGGGCATCGGGCATGTGGGCCGACCACCGGCAGGCCAATCTGCTGGACGGGGCCGCGCCCTATTACGCGGTTTACGAATGCGCCGATGGCCGGCATCTGGCCCTTGGCGCCATCGAACCGCAATTCTGGGCCGAATTGCTGCACCGGCTTGGCCTTGATGCCGCCAATCTGCCCGACCGTGCCGATCCGGCGAATTGGCCCGCGATCCGCGCCGCGCTGGCCGGCATCATTGCCCGCCGCAGCCGCGATGATTGGGCCGCCCTGCTGGAAGGCACTGATGCCTGCGCCGCCCCGGTCCTGTCGATCGACGAGGCCCCGACCCATCCCCACATGCAGACCCGCGCTGCCTTTCAGGGCGGCCAGCCCATGCCCGCGCCGCGCCTGTCGTCGACGCCGGGGGGCGTGGGGCAGGGCCGCCAGATCGCCATCAAAGAGGCGCTTGCCAGATGGCAGGCAACGGCTCACGGTTGACGGATGGGCCCGGCTCGCGCACGGTTTTCCTTGACGCAGGCGGGGGCGGCAGGGCATAAGGCAATTAACTGAACGACCGTTCAATAAACTGGAGGGGGCCGGACGATGTTCACGCAAGGCATGGAATTTGATCTGGGCGAGGATGTGAATGCGCTTCGCGAGATGGTTCACCGTTGGGCACAGGATCGCGTGAAGCCCATCGCCGCCGAGGTTGACCGCAGCAACAGCTTTCCCAACGAATTATGGCCCGAAATGGGCGAGCTGGGTTTGCTGGGCATCACCGTCCCGGAGGAATATGGCGGCTCGGGCATGGGCTATCTGGCACATGTGATCGCGGTCGAGGAATTGGCCCGTGCATCGGCCAGCGTCAGCCTGTCCTATGGCGCGCATTCGAATCTGTGCGTGAACCAGATCAAGCTGAACGGCAGCGATGCACAGCGCGCGAAATACCTGCCCAAACTGTGCAGCGGTGAACATGTCGGCGCGCTGGCCATGTCCGAGGAAAGCGCCGGTTCCGATGTGGTCAGCATGAAGCTGCGGGCGGAAAAGAAGAATGATCGCTATGTGCTGAACGGCAACAAATACTGGATCACCAACGCGCCCGATGCCGATACGCTGGTGGTCTATGCCAAGACCGACCCCTCGGCCGGGTCCAAGGGCATCACCGCTTTCATCGTCGAGCGTGGCATGGCCGGCTTTTCGACCAGCCCGCATTTCGACAAGATGGGGATGCGCGGCTCGAACACGGGCGAGTTGATCTTTGAAAATTGCGAGATCCCGTTCGAGAACGTTCTGGGCGAAGAAGGCCGCGGCGTGCGTGTGCTGATGTCGGGGCTGGATTATGAACGTGTCGTGCTGTCGGGCATCGGCACTGGTATCATGGCTGCCTGTCTGGACGAGGTCATGCCCTATCTGCGCGACCGCAAGCAGTTCGGCCAGCCGATCGGGTCCTTCCAGCTGATGCAGGCCAAGATCGCGGATATGTATGTCGCGCTGAACACCTCGCGGGCCTATCTTTACGAGGTCGCGCGGGCCTGCGATGCGGGTCGCGTGACCCGGCAGGATGCCGGCGGCGCGGTGCTGTATTGCAGCGAACAGGCGATGGTGCAGGCGCATCAGGCGGTGCAGGCGCTTGGCGGCGCGGGTTTCCTGAATGACAGCGTGGTCAGCCGGCTGTTCCGCGATGCCAAGCTGATGGAGATCGGCGCCGGCACCAGCGAGATCCGCCGCATGCTGGTCGGCCGCGAGTTGATGGGCCTGATGGGATGAGCCACATCGCCCGCCTGCGCCTTGTTCCGCGCCTTGCACTGTGCCTTGCCCTTGGGGTTCCGGCCGTGATCGGACCTGGCGCGGCATGGGCGCAGGACGAGGGGCTGGATTACGACCCGCTGATCCTGGAAACCTGCCTGGCTGGGCGGCAGGCCGACCGTCAGGCAGAGTGTATCGGTATTGCCGCAGATCGCTGCATGGCGACGGGGGCGGGCGGCTCGAATGTCGGCATGGGCGGCTGCCTGGCGGCCGAGGCCGACCAGTGGGACGCGGCCCTGAACGCAAGCTATGCGTCATTGCTGGCGCAGGCCGAGGCCGCCGATGCCGATCTGGCGCAGCTGGGCTCGGCCGCCGGGCCGTCTGCGCCGGAATTGCAGGCGATGCAGCGCGACTGGATCGCCTTTCGGGATTCCGCCTGCGGATATGAGGTCAGCCGCTGGCAAGGCGGCAGTGGCAGCGGTCCGGCCTCGCAGGGGTGCCGGCTGCGGCTGACGGCCGCGCAGGCGATCTGGTTGTCCGGCTATGCCGGGACCCAGCCATGAGGATGCTGGCTGAAAAAGGCGACTATCAGGCCCTGCGCGACGGGTTCCGGTGGAACTTCCCGGCCCGGCTGAACATGGCCGATCAATGCCTGTCTCATCCCGGCGCGGCCACGGCGATCATCGAATATGATGGCAGCCCGCGCCCGGTCCGCTTTGCCGAACTGACCGCCATGACTGACCGGCTGGCCCATGCGCTGCGGGCCGAACGCGGCGAGCGGGTGGCGGTGCTGCGCACCCAATCCGCCTGGACCGCCGCCGCGCATCTGGCCTGCTGGAAATCGGCCGCCATATCGATCCCTCTGTTCAAACTGTTCGGCCCCGAGGCGCTGGCCCTGCGCCTGCGCGACGCGGGCGTCCGCACCGTCATCGCCGATCCCGAGGGCCGCGAGATGCTGGCGGGTTTCCCCGATCTGCGGGTGATCGTCCCCGAGGATGGCATGCACGATTCAGGCCCCTTCGTGACCCTTGAGACCGGCCCCGAAGATCCCGCCGTGATCATCTATACATCCGGCACCACCGGCGCGCCCAAGGGGGCGTTGCATGGCCACCGTGTGCTGACCGGCCATCTGCCCGGCGTCGAGATGAGCCATGACCGTCTTGGCCAGCCCGGCGATTGCCTGTGGACCCCGGCTGATTGGGCCTGGATCGGCGGGCTGTTCGACGTGGCCATGCCCGCGCTTGCGCTTGGTGTGCCGGTCGTTGCCGCAAGAATGCCGAAATTCGACCCCGCCGCCGTGGATGCGCTGATCCAGGGTTGCGGCGTGCGCAACGTCTTTTTCCCGCCCACTGCGCTGAAGTTGTTGAAGGCGGCGGATGTGGCCATTCCGGGGCTGCGCAGCGTTGCCTCGGGCGGCGAGACCCTGGGTGCGGAAATGCTGGACTGGGGTCAGCGTGCCTTTGGCCTGACGATCAACGAATTTTATGGCCAGACCGAATGCAACATGGTCGCAAGTTCGGCCGCCTCGCTGTTTCCGGCGCGGCCTGGCGCCATCGGCAAACCGACCCCCGGCTTTGATGTGCAGGTGATCGGCGAGGACGGCCAGCCCTCGGATGGCGAGGGCGACATTGCCGTACGGCGCGGCGCGGGCAGCATGATGCTGGGCTATTGGAACCGCCCTGACGAGACGGCGCAGAAATTCCGCGGCGACTGGGTGCTGACCGGGGATCGTGGCGTGATCGAGGATGGCTATATCCGTTTTGTCGGGCGCGATGATGATGTGATCACCAGCGCCGGCTATCGCATCGGCCCGTCCGAGATAGAGGATTGTTTGCTGAAACATCCGGCGGTCGCGCAGGTTGGTGTGATTGGAAAGCCGGATGACATCAGGACAGAAATCGTAAAGGCTTACATTGTCTTGCGTGATGGATTTGAACCATCTGATGAACTTTCCGCTGAGTTGCAGGCGCATGCGAAACGACTGTCGGCGGCGCATTCCTATCCGCGCGAGATCGCCTTTCTGGATGCCTTGCCGATGACGGTGACAGGCAAGGTCATGCGGCGCGAGCTGCGCAAGCTGGCAGAGGCGGAATGATGTTCGCCCGGATCATCCTGTTGCTTGCAGGCCTGTCTTCGCCCGCCCAGGCGCAGGATGTCAGCTTTGATGGCAGCATCGTCGAGGCCTGTTTCGCCAGGACGCGCAGCGGCATGACGGATCCCGATTGCATCGGTATCGCCTCGGCCGCCTGTCAGGTCGCCACACCGGGCGGTGACACGACATTGGGCATCTCGCAATGCGCGATGGCTGAAACGGCGGCATGGGACGCGATCCTGAACCGTGAATATCGCGCCGCACGGTCGGATTTCGCCGATATTCCGGGGATCGGCGATCTGCTGCTGGCGGCGCAACGCGGCTGGATCGCCTTGCGCGATGCCGATTGCCGGATTGCCTATGACCGATGGGGCGGCGGCTCGATGCGCAATATCGCCTCGGCCAATTGCCAGATGGAACACACGGCGCAACGGGCGCTGGAACTGAAACACATGCGGGAGCCGTGAGATGAAACTGAGATCGCAGGCGCTGACCAATTCCGACAGCTTCCGGGCCAACCGCGAGGCGCATCTGGCCCTGCTGGCCACCGCGCGCGAGGCCGCCGATGCCGTTCTGGCCGGTGGCGGGCCGAAAGCGATGGAGCGGCACACCTCTCGCGGCAAGATGCCGCCGCGCGAGCGGGTGGCGAATTTGCTGGACCCCGGCAGCCCGTTTCTGGAAATCGGCGCGACGGCGGCACATGGCATGTATGACGGCGACGCGCCGGGCGCGGGGGTGATCGCCGGGATCGGGCGCGTGCATGGGCAGGACGTGATGGTCGTGGCCAATGACGCGACGGTCAAGGGCGGCACCTATTACCCGATGACGGTCAAGAAACACCTGCGCGCGCAAGAGATCGCCGATCAATGCAACCTGCCCTGCGTCTATCTGGTCGATAGCGGCGGCGCGAACCTGCCCAATCAGGACGAGGTTTTCCCCGACCGCGACCATTTCGGCCGCATCTTCTATAATCAGGCGAATATGTCGGCCAAAGGCATTCCGCAAATCGCCGTGGTCATGGGGTCGTCGACCGCAGGCGGCGCCTATGTGCCCGCCATGTGCGACGTCTCGATCATCGTGCGCGATCAGGGCACCATCTTCCTTGCTGGCCCGCCCTTGGTGAAGGCCGCCACCGGCGAGGTCGTCAGCGCCGAGGATCTGGGTGGCGGCGATGTCCACACACGCCTGTCCGGCGTGGCCGATTACCTGGCCGAGGATGACGCGCATGCGCTGGCCATTGCCCGCCGCGCCGTGGCCAATCTGAACCGCCGCCTGCCGCAAACCGTGATGTGGCAGGCGCCCGAGGCCCCAGCCTATGACCCCGAGGAAATTCTGGGCGTCGTCCCCGGCGACCTGCGCACGCCCTATGACATCCGCGAGGTGATCGCCCGCGTGGTCGATGGCTCGCGCTTTGACGAGTTCAAGGCCCGCTATGGCGAGACGCTGGTGACAGGCTTTGCCCATATCGAGGGCTGCCCGGTCGGCATCGTCGCCAATAACGGCGTGCTGTTTTCGGAAAGCGCCATCAAGGGCGCGCATTTCATCGAGCTTTGCAGCCAGCGCAATATCCCGCTGATCTTCCTGCAAAACATCACCGGCTTCATGGTCGGTCGCAAATATGAAAACGAAGGCATCGCCCGCCACGGCGCCAAGATGGTGACGGCGGTGGCCACGACCAAGGTTCCGAAAATCACCATGCTGGTCGGCGGCAGCTTCGGTGCCGGCAACTACGGCATGTCGGGCCGCGCCTATTCGCCCCGCTTCCTCTGGACCTGGCCCAACAGCCGCATCTCGGTCATGGGCGGCGAACAGGCGGCGGGCGTTCTGGCCACCGTCCGTCGCGACGGGATCGAGCGCAAGGGTGGCACATGGTCGACCGAGGAAGAAACCGAGTTCAAACGCCCCACCATCGAGATGTTCGACCGCCAGTCGCACCCGCTTTACGCCTCGGCGCGGCTTTGGGACGATGGCATCGTCGATCCGCGCAAGACCCGCGAGGTGCTGTCGCTGAGCCTGCGCGCCAGCCTGAACGCGCCCATCGAACCGACGCGCTTCGGCGTGTTCCGGATGTAAGAGTGGTGATGATGGCTGCCTCCGGCGGGGATATTTCAACGAGCGAGAAAGCCGTGGGGTTCACCTTCGGAGATTCGCGTGCGTTGAATGCTGAATTGCTGGATCTTGTCCGTTCGGGGCGCAAAACCGCGACCTGCGGCGCCTTGCGCGATTTTCAGGATGGCGGTGAAGCCATGCCTGTGGTCGGGCGACAGGACGTCGCGCTGGATTGGAATGGCAAGCCCGCGCTGCTGATCGAGACGGTCGAGGTTACCATCCGCCGCTTTTGCGACCTGCCCGAGGATTTCGCCCTTGCCGAGGGCGAGGGTGATTTCGAGGCTTGGAAAACCGGCCATATCGCCTTTTTCACCCGCAACGGTGGCTTCGATCCGCAGATGGAACTGGTCTGCGAACGCTTCCGTCTGGTCGAGGTACTGTCATGACTTCTTCTTCATCCAAATATCCCGCGGGGGTCCGGGGGCGCGAAGCCCCCGTCCAACGCCACCAAAGCAAGGAGCCGCCATGTTCCAGAAGATCCTGATCGCCAATCGTGGCGAGATCGCCTGCCGCGTCATCGACAGCTGCCGCCGCATGGGCGTGGCCACCGTCGCGGTCTTTTCCGATGCCGATCGGGGCGCGCGCCATGTTGCCATGGCCGATGAGGCCGTGCACCTGGGCGGCCCCGCACCCGCTGACAGTTACCTTAAAGGCGATGCCATCATCGCTGCCGCCAAGGCCACCGGCGCGCAGGCGATCCATCCGGGCTATGGTTTCCTCAGCGAAAACCCCGATTTCGTCGATGCGGTGGAAGCGGCGGGGCTGGTCTTTATCGGCCCCTCGGCCAAGGCCATCCGCGCCATGGGCCTGAAGGACGCCGCCAAGGCGCTGATGGAAAAGGCCGGCGTGCCGGTCGTGCCGGGCTATCACGGCAGCAATCAGGACCCGGCCTATCTGGCCGAGCAGGCGGGCAAGATCGGCTATCCGGTGCTGATCAAGGCCGTCGCTGGCGGCGGCGGCAAGGGCATGCGGCAGGTCAATGATCCCAAGGATTTCGCCGATGCGCTGGTCTCGGCCCAGTCCGAGGCGAAGAATGCATTCGGCAATCCCGATGTGCTGATCGAGAAATACATCCTGCAACCCCGCCATATCGAGGTGCAGGTCTTTGGCGACGGTCACCGCGCCGTCCACCTGTTCGAGCGTGACTGTTCCTTGCAGCGCCGCCACCAGAAAGTGATCGAGGAAGCCCCGGCCCCCGGTATGACGCCCGAGATCCGCAAGATCATGGGCGCCGCCGCCACTCGGGCTGCCGAGGCCATTGGCTACAAGGGTGCGGGCACCATCGAATTCATCGTCGATGGCTCGAACGGCCTGCGCGAGGATGGCTTCTGGTTCATGGAGATGAACACCCGCCTGCAGGTCGAACATCCCGTGACCGAGGCGATCACCGGCGTCGATCTGGTCGAATGGCAGCTTCGCGTGGCCAGTGGCGAACCCTTGCCCGCCCGGCAAGAGGACCTGCATATCCACGGCCATGCCTTCGAGGCCCGGCTTTACGCCGAGGACGTGCCTGCGGGTTTCCTGCCCGCGACCGGCATGCTGGCGCATCTGCAATTCCCCGATCATGCCCGGATCGAGACCGGCGTGCGTCAGGGCGACACGATCAGCCCCTGGTATGACCCGATGATCGCCAAGATCGTCACCCATGGCCCGACCCGCGCCATCGCCCTGCGAGAGCTTGAGGCCGCGCTGGTCGATACCGAGGTGGCGGGCTCTGTCACCAACCTCGATTTCCTTATTGCCCTGACCCGGCATCAGGGGTTCCGCGATGGCGAAGTCGATACCGGGTTGATCGGGCGCGATCTGGATGCGCTGGTCGCGGCCAGTGAGCCCGATCCGCGCACCCGTGCGCTTGGTGTCATCGGTCTGGCGGGGCTGGACAAACCCGACACCAAGGGCGGCATGACCCTGTGGCAGCCCCTGCGCCGCACCATCACCTGGGATGGCGGTCAGGCCGTGCTCGAGGTGCTTGGCCCCGGTGCCGCCCGCGTCACGCTGGACGATGGCACCCCGCGCGAGGTGTGCTGGCGGGGCGACCGCTGGTGGGTCGATCAGGCGCTGCGGCGTCACCGCATCGTCAGCCATCCCGCTGGCGTCAGCGTCTTTGGCGGGCGCGCCGTGCATCTGACGCCGCTGGACCCGCTGGATCGCGACTCGGGTGCCGGCGGCAATCAGGCGCTGACCCTGTCGCCCATGCCGGGGCTGGTGAAGTCGGTGCATGTCGAGGCCGGTCAGGCGGTCAAGGCCGGTGACCGCCTTGCCGTCTTGGAGGCGATGAAGATGGAGCACAGCCTGACCGCCGCCCGCGATGGCGTGGTGGCCGAGGTTCTGGCCCGCGCTGGCGATCAGGTCGAGGCCGGCGCGCCCCTGATCCGCCTGGAAGAGGAAGAGACCGTCGCATGATCCGCCTGCACCACATTCCCGGCTCACGCTCGATGAGGGTCGTGTGGCTGCTCGAAGAATTGGGGCTGGACTACCAGTTGCAGGAATGGTCGCTGACCGATGGCGGGCTGCGCAGACCGGAATTTCTGGCCATGTCGCCAGCCGGTCGGGTGCCCGCGCTGGAAATCGACGGCCGGTCGATCTTTGAATCCTCGGCAATCGTGCAATACCTGACCGAACGCGAGGGGCGGCTGGCGCCCTTGCCCGGACAGGCCGACCGCGTCGCCTTTCTGGAATGGATGGGTTTTGCGGAAACGCAGGCCAATATCGTGCAGGCGCTGAACATCCAGCACATCTTTCTGCGCCCCGAGGCCGCGCGCTCGATCCCGCTGATGCGGCTGGATACCAAGCGTCTGGCCGTCACCGCGCGGGCACTGAATGCGCATCTGGCGGGGCAGGATACGTTGCTGCCCGGTGGTTTTTCCGCCGCCGATTGCATGCTGGGCTTCAATATCGACGCGGTTTTCCGCTTTCTTCCCGCCGCCGACTATCCCGCGCTTGCGGCCTATCGCGAGCGGATGCAGGCGCGGCCTGCCTATGCCCGCGCCGAGGCCAAGGCGGGCGGGAACGGCATTTACACGCAGGATTTCTACGAGGTGCCCGATGCCTGATCCGGTCGAGATCTTTGAAATGGGTCCGCGCGACGGGCTCCAGAACGAAAAGCGGCTGATCCCGGCTGCGGAAAAGATCGCGCTGGTCGACCTGCTGTCAACGGCGGGCTTCCGGCGGATCGAAGTCACCAGCTTCGTTTCCCCGAAATGGGTGCCGCAGATGGGCGATGCCGCCGAGGTCATGGCCGGCATTACCCGCACCCCCGGCGTCAGCTATGCCGTGCTGACCCCGAACCTGAAGGGCTATGAGGGCGCGCGGGCCGCCCGTGCCAGCGAAGTGGCGATCTTCGCCAGCGCGTCCGAGGGCTTCAGCAAGGCCAATCTGAACGCCACCATCGCGGAATCGCTGGAACGTTTCGCCCCGGTGGTTCAGGCGGCAGCGGCGGATGGCGTGCCGGTGCGCGGCTATGTCTCGATGGTGACGGACAGCCCGTTCGAGGGCGATGTGCCGCCCGGCGACGTGGCCCGCGTGGTGGCGGCTTTACGCGACATGGGTTGTTATGAGATCAGCCTTGGCGACACGATCGGCCATGCCACGCCGGAAAAGATCGACGCCATGCTGGGCCGGGTGCTGGACGAGGTGCCCGCGAACCGGCTGGCCGGGCATTACCATGATACGATGGGCCGGGCGCTGCTGAACATCGACGCCAGCCTTGCGCGCGGCCTTCGGGTCTTTGACGCGGCGGTTGGCGGGCTTGGCGGCTGCCCCTATGCGCCCGGCGCCAAGGGCAATGTCGCGACCGAGCGGGTGGCGGCGCATCTGGCGGCGCAGGGCTATGAGACCGGGCTTGATATGGAGGTGATTGCGCGCGCCGCCGAGATGGCGCAGGGCATGAGGGCAGCGGCATGACGCCCCGCGCTTCCCTGATGGCGCTGGCACTGCTGGCGGGTTGTGCCGCGCCGGTGGTGGTTCAGCAAGCTGCGCCTGTCACTGGCCCGATGGTATCCGCCGCTGCGATGCCAGACCGCGCCAGCCTGCGCCGCATCGGCTATCGCAATTGCGACGGCTACGCGATGGAGCTGCTGGCGCCCCGGCAGGTCTCGGTGGCCTCGGTCGCGGGGCAGGCGCTGTATCTGCGGGCCTATCCCTATCGCGCCGGCGGGGCGATCCAGACGCGGTTGCCGGGCGTTGCGGCACGCATCCAGCAGCAAACCGGCAGCGGCTGGCGTGATTTGCCGGTGGTCGCGGCAGGATCAGGCAGCACGGGCGGTGCGACGGCTTCGGTGTCGCTGGCCGGGCAGTTGGGGCAGGTTGCACCGCAGCCCGGCCATTACCGGCTGTGGCTGGGGCAGTTTTCGGCCAGTCGTGGCGGCGCCACATGCAGCATGTCGCCCGTCTGGCAATTCGATATCGGTTGAGGGAAGTCACCATGTTCAACACCATTCGCATCGACACTGACGCGCGCGGCGTCGCGACCCTGTGGCTGGCGCGACCCGAGAAACACAACGCCCTGTCGGCCGAAATGATCGACGAGCTGACACAGGCGGCCGCGCAACTGGGCGCTGATCCGGCGGTGCGGGTCGTCGTGCTGGCGGCCGAGGGTGCCAGCTTCTGCGCCGGCGGTGATCTGGGCTGGATGCGCCAGCAGATCGGCGCCGATGCCGAGACCCGGCGCAAGGGCGCGCGCAATCTGGCGATGATGCTGAACGGGCTGAACCTGCTGCCCAAGCCGGTGATCGCGCGGGTGCAGGGCAATGCCTTTGGCGGCGGCATCGGCATGATGGCGGTCTGCGACATCGCCGTTGCCGCGCGCGGGGCGAAATTCGGCCTGACCGAGGTGCGGCTTGGCCTGATCCCTGCCACCATCGGCCCCTATGTTCTGGCCCGCATGGGCGAGGACAAGGCGCGCAGGGTCTATTTCTCGGCCCGACTTTTCGACGCCGACGAGGCGGTGCGTCTGAACCTTGCCGCCGCAGCCGTCGGTGCCGCCGATCTGGATGCCAGCATCGAGGCCGAGATCGCGCCCTTCCTGCAAGCTGCCCCCGGCGCGGTGGCCGCCGCCAAGGCGCAATGCCGCGCCTATGGCCCGGTGATCGACGAGGCGCGAATCAATGACAGCATCGACCGGCTGGTTGCCGCGTGGGAAGGTGACGAGGCCCCCGAAGGCATCACCGCCTTCTTCGACAAGCAGAAACCACGCTGGCAAAGCTAGCCCGGCGCCCGGCGCCCGGCGCCCGATCCTGCCATGCGGTTTCTGCAAGCCAGCCCTTCATCTTTGTCGGGTGATTTTTGCTGCATTGCGGCATAATGGTATACCGGAACACCCCCGGAGTCTGTCATGTCTGAAGCGCGCAATCTTCGCCCCGCTATTCTTGCCCTGTCGCTTGGTGCCTTTGCCATCGGCACCTCGGAATTTGCGGCCATGGGGTTGCTTCCCTATTTCGCCGCTGATCTTGGCATCACCGATCCGCAGGCGGGCCATGTGATCAGCGCCTATGCGCTTGGCGTGGTTGTGGGCGCGCCACTGACCTCGATCCTGGGGGCGCGGCTGCCGCGCAGGCGCTATCTGGCGGCGCTGATGGCCTTTTATGGCGTGATGAACCTGCTGGCGGCGGTGCTGCCGGGCTTTGCCACGCTGACGGGGATGCGTTTTCTGGCGGGGCTGCCGCATGGCGGGTTCCTGGGTGTGGCGATGCTGTATGCTGCCGATGCGCTGCCGCGTGAACAGCGTGCGCGGGGGGCGGCGCAGGTCATTCTGGGGCTGACCGTGGCCAATATCGTCGGCGTTCCGCTGGCTGGTGCGCTTGGGCAGGGGATCGGTTGGCGATGGGGCTTTGCGCTGCCGGGGGTGCTGGCGCTGATCTCGGCCTGGGCAATCCTGAAGCTGGCGCCGCGCGTCGGAGGCAATCCGAATGCCCGCCCGCTGGATGAACTGGCCGCGCTGCGCAACCCGCGCGTGCTGTGGCTGCTGGCAGTGGGCGCGATCGGCTTTGGCGGGCTTTTCGCCGTCTACTCTTTCCTGACCGCCGCCATGCTGGCCACCACCGATGCGCCCGGTTGGGCGATCCCGGCCACGCTGGCGGTCTTTGGCGTCGGCGGCACGCTTGGCACCTGGGCCTCGGGCCGGCTGACCGAGATCTGGGGCGTGAACAAGACCGCCTATGCCAGCCTCGCCGCCATGGCCGTGACCCAGCTTTTCGCCGCGCAGGTGGTGGGGAACTGGCCCCTGATGATCCTGTCCAGCTTCCTTCTGGCGGCTGGCGCCGGGTTGGTCATTCCGCTGCAAACGCGGCTGATGGATGTCGCGGGCAATGCCCAAAGCATGGCCGCCGCGATGAACCACGCCGCCTTCAACGCCGCCAATGCGCTTGGGCCGCTGCTGGCGGGCGCGGCCTTGGCTGCGGGCTGGGGCTGGCAGTCCAGCGGCTATGTCGGCATCGCTCTTACGGCTGCGGGGGCGTTGATCCTGACCCTGGCAATCTGGCATGAGCGGGCAGGCGCGGCGCAGGCAGGCTGCGCATGATCACCCGGCGCGACCGGCTGGCAAATTCGCGCCGCCAGGTGATGAACAGGACCATTGCGCTGGCCACGATCAGCGCCCATGCCCCGGCCAGCCAGGCCAGCGCGGCAATTGCGAAATAGACGCTGCGCAGCCCGGAATTGAAGCTGCGGGCGGCGGTGATGTTCAGATCGGCGGCTTGGTCGGCGCGCGGCATTGCCTCGGGGTCGTCGGGGTCGTTGGGCACGGCGGCCATCATGATCGCGCAATAGCCGAACAGTCGATGCGCCCAGACAAATTTCAGAAAGGCGTTGACGACAAAGAACATCGGCACCAGCAGCTTGATTTCCCACAGGATCGCGCCGCCGCTGTCCAGTTCGAATTCCTGGGCCAATCCGCGCAGCCTTTCCGTATTGCCGATCAGCGCCAGCGTGCCGCCGATGGCGATCATGCAGGCCGATGCGAAAAAGGCTGTGCCCTCGCGCAGGCTGGTCAGGATATTGCCGTCGAAGATGCGTGGCTCTCGGGTCACGAAATGGCGCATCCATTCGCGGCGGAACCGCTTCATCAGCACCGAGACCGAGGGCTTGCCCTGCGGCGGATGCTCGGTGAACCAGCCGATCAGCAGCCAGCCTCCGAAAAGCAGGGCAAGTGCCGCAAGATCGGCGGGGTCAAGGATCATGTTCATCGGCAGGGTCATGGTGAATTTCTATGCTGTGCCAGCGGCCATTGAAAGCCCTCTGGTGCTGTCCTATCGTCAATGCACGCGACAGCTTTGATGACAGGAGAGATCATGGCGGCCCCTCATGCGATTCACGAAGAGTTTCCCGACGATGCGCAGAAGATCCACGATCTGAAGCTGTCGAACAACCATTTCGCCCGCTTGCTTGAGGAATATGACGAGGTGAATGACAAGGTCCACAGCGCCGAAAGTTATAACCCTCCGATCACCGACGAGGCCGAGAAGCAGCTGCGCCAGCAGCGTGCGCATCTGAAGGACCAGATCGCGGCCATGCTGTCCGGCGCATGAAGCCGCGCCCACCGGAATTTGGAGGAGGTTCCGATGCAGATGCCCACGCCCGATGCCGGCGTCATCGCCCGCCGCGACGCCATCACCGCGCGGCTGCGCATCGCCTTGCCCGATGCGGTGATCGACGATCCTGCCGAAACCCGCGCCTATGAATGCGACGCGCTGTCGGCCTATCGCTGCCCGCCCTTGGCGGTGGTTCTGCCGCGCTCGACCGCCGAGGTTTCGGCGGTGCTGCGCATCTGCCATGACGAAGCTGTGCCGGTTGTGCCACGCGGGGCCGGCACCAGCCTTGCGGGCGGGTCGATGCCAACCGCCGATGCCGTGGTGATCGGCCTTGCCCGCATGACCGAGGTGCTGGAAATCAGCCCCGAGGACCGGCTGATCCGCGTCCAGACCGGGCGCACCAACCTGTCGGTCTCTGGCGCGGTGGACGGCTTGGGCTTTTTCTATGCACCCGATCCATCATCGCAGCTGGCTTGCGCCATCGGCGGCAATATCGCGATGAACTCGGGCGGGGCGCATTGCCTGAAATACGGGGTCACGACCAACAATCTGCTGGGCGCGACCATGGTGCTGATGGATGGTTCCGTCGTGGAACTGGGCGGCCCGATGGGCGAGGCGGGCGGGTTGGACCTGCTGGGTGTGGTGTGCGGGTCCGAAGGCCAGCTTGGCATCGTGACCGAGGCCACGCTGCGCATCCTGCCCAAGCCGCCGGGCGCGCGGCCGGTGCTGATCGCCTTTGACGACAGCGAAACCGCGGGCGCCTGTGTGGCCGCCATCATCCGCGCCGGCATCCTGCCCGTCGCCATCGAATTCATGGACCGCCCCTGTATCCGCGCGACCGAGGCATTCGCCCATGCCGGCTATCCCGATTGCGAGGCGTTGCTGATCGTCGAGGTCGAGGGCACGCCCCCCGAGATCGACGAACAACTGGCCCTGATCCGCGACATCGCCATGCGCCACAAACCGCTGGAATTCCGCGAATCCCGCAGCGAGGCCGAATCCGCCCGCATCTGGCTGGGTCGCAAATCGGCCTTTGGGGCCATGGGCCAGATCAACGACTATATGTGCCTTGACGGCACCATCCCGGTTTCGGCCCTGCCAACGGTTCTGGCTCGCATTGGCGAGATGTCGCGCGAGGCGGGGCTGGGCGTCGCGAATGTGTTCCATGCAGGCGACGGCAACATGCATCCGCTGATCCTGTATAACGCCAATACGCCTGGCGATCTTGAAAAATGCGAGGCGCTTGGCGCTGACATCCTGCGTCTTTGCGTCGAGGTTGGCGGCTGCCTGACGGGCGAGCATGGCGTCGGCATTGAAAAGCGCGACCTGATGGATGTGCAGTTCGATGCTGCCGATATCGAGGCGCAGATGCGCGTCAAGGATGTGTTCGACCCGCAATGGCTGCTGAATGCGGCCAAGGTGTTTCCGCTGGACGCATCCGCCAGCCGTCGCGAGGCCCGCCCCAATGCGGCCTGAAACCGAACAGGAACTGGCGGGGATGATCCGCGAGGCCGGCGAACCTCTTTCGATTACCGGCGGCGGCACGCGGCTGCATCCGGGCGAAGGGCAGGGCGCGCGGCTGGACATGACCGGACTGACCGGGATCACCCTTTATGAACCCGAGGCGCTGACGCTGGTGGTTCGGGCCGGCATGCCGCTGGATCAGGTTCAGGCGGCGCTGAAGGCAGAAAATCAGATGCTGGGTTTCGAACCTGATGCGCGGGCCGGTTCGACCATCGGGGGCGTGGTGGCGGCCAATGCGTCCGGGCCGCGCCGGGTGCAGGTCGGGGCCTGCCGCGATGCGCTGATCGGCGTCCGTTTTGTCGGCGGCGATGGTGCGGTGGTCAAGAATGGCGGGCGGGTGATGAAGAACGTCACCGGCTATGATCTGGCCAAGCTGATGGCGGGCAGCCGCGGCACGCTTGGCGCGCTGACCGAGGTGGCCTTTCGCACGACGCCCATTCCGCCGGTCACGCTGACGCTGTCGATCCCGGCGCTTGGTCCGGCTGCGGCAATCCCGGCCCTGACCGCCGCCCTGACCGGCCCTTACGAGGTTTCGGCGGCGGGTTGGCTGCCCGGCCATGGTGCGGTGTTGCGGATTGAGGGGCTGGATGGTTCCGTCAAGATCCGCCGCAAGGCGCTGTTGCAACGGCTGGCGGGCTTTGGCGAGGTGGTCCATGCCAATGCCGATTGCTGGCGGCTGGCCCATCCGCGTGATCCGGCAGGTGGCGATCTGTGGCGGATCGTCTGCCGGCCCAGTGAGGCGCCGGCGCTGATTGCGGCTTTGCCGGACATCGCCGCGGTGGATTGGGGCGGCGCGCTGATCTGGGCGGTTCTGCCCGCGGGCACCATGCCGGCGCTGCCGCGGTTTTCGGGCCATGCGATGCGTGTCTCGGGCGATGCGCCCGCCTTGCTGCCTGCCGCCGATGCCGTGGCCGCCCGCTTGGCTGCCGGGCTGCGCCAGCGCCTCGACCCGCGCGCGATCTTTCAGGGGATAGGCTGAATGCAGACCAATTTCACCGAAGAACAGTTGAAGGATCCACAGATCGCGCGGTCGAACAAGGTGCTTCGCACCTGCGTTCATTGCGGCTTTTGCACCGCGACCTGCCCCACCTATCAGGTGCTGGGGGATGAGTTGGACAGCCCGCGTGGCCGCATCTATCTGATGAAGGACATGCTGGAATCCGGCCGTCCCGCAGATGCCAAGACCGCGCTGCATCTGGATCGCTGCCTTGGCTGCCTTGCTTGCATGACCACCTGCCCCTCGGGGGTGAATTATGCCCAGCTGATCGAACATGGCCGCGAACATGTCGAGAAAACCCTGCGCCGGCCCTGGCGCGACCGGGCGTTGCGCTGGATTCTGAAAGAGGTGATCCCGCATCAGCGCCGCTTTCGTCTGGCGCTGTTCGGCGCGAAACTGGCGCGGCCTTTCAGCCGCCTGATCCCCGATCAGCGTTTGCGCGCAATGATCGCCATGGCCCCGGCCAGCATCCCGCCTGTCAGCCGCAATGACGATGGCCAGACCTTTGCCCCGGTCGGTGAAAGGCGCGCCCGTGTCGCGCTGATGATCGGCTGCGCGCAACGGGCGCTGGATACCGATATCAACGACGCCACCATCCGCCTTTTGCGCCGCGCCGGATGCGAGGTGGTGATCCCCGAACGCTTTGGCTGCTGCGGCGCGCTGACCCTGCATATGGGCCGTACCGATGACGCCAAGGCCAGCGCCCGCGACAGCATCCACCGCCTGCTTGCCGCCGAGCAGCAGGGCGGGCCGCTGGATGCGATCATCATCAACACTTCGGGCTGCGGCACGACGATCAAGGATTACGGCCACCTGTTCGAGGGCGATCCGATCGAGGCCGATGCAAAGCGCGTCTCGGGACTGGCGCTGGATGTGACCGAGTTTCTGGAGCGTCATGGTCTGCCGCAGGGTCGGGCAAGCGGCCGTGTGGCCTATCACTCGGCCTGTTCGCTGCAACATGGCCAGCGGGTCAAGATGGCACCGAAAACCCTGTTGCAGCAGGTCGGGTTCACCGTGGTCGAGCCTGCCGATCCACATCTGTGCTGTGGCTCGGCCGGGACATACAACCTGTTGCAGCCCGAGATCTCGGGCGTGCTGCGCAGCCGCAAGGTCACCACGCTGGAGGCTACCGCCCCCGACATCATCGCGGCCGGCAATATCGGCTGCATGGTCCAGATCGGCGGGGGCACTGCGCTGCCGGTTATCCATACCGTGCAGCTGCTGGATTGGGCCACGGGCGGGCCGAAACCTGTGGCGCTGTATCGTGCGGGGCTTGAAAAGGCCGGCTGACGATCCCAGCTTTGCTTCAAGGCCGGATGGCGGATCCGCACCGGCCCGATGCCCGCCCGGTTGCCGGGGGGCAATTGACGCATCGCTTTGAAAGGATGTCACAATGCGTAACTTGGACCTGACGCCCCTTTACCGGGCCTCTGTCGGTTTTGACCGTATCGCAGATGCCATGGACCGGGCGCTGACCAGCGATCTGGCCCAGACCAGCTATCCCCCCTATAACATCGAAAAGACCGGCGATAACGCCTATCGCATTTCGATCGCCGTGGCCGGTTTTGCCGCCGACGATCTGTCGGTCGAGGTTCGTGACGGTGCCGTCATCGTCTCGGCCCGCAAGGCCGAGGAAGAGGGCGAGCGAAAGTTCCTGCATCGCGGCATTGCCACCCGCGCCTTCGAGCGCAAGTTCACCCTGGCAGATCATGTCCGCGTCAGCGGCGCCAGCCATGTCGACGGCATGCTGCATGTCGATCTGGTGCGTGAGATCCCCGAGGCGCTGAAGCCCCGTCAGATCGCGATTGAAAAGCTGGACGGCCGCCGGGTCGAAAAGCTGGACGCCTGAGCTTTTGCGTCCCGCGATGGCTGGGGGCTGTCTGCCCCCAGACCCCCGAGGATATTTTCGTGAAGAAGAAGGGGCGTGGCCGGTCGGCTGCGCCCTTTTCGTTACAGGCGGCGGCGGGCGCGCAGCGCGGCGGTGATTGTGCCGTCGTCGAGGTAATCCAGCTCGCCGCCAATGGGCACGCCCTGCGCGAGGCCCGTGACGGTGGTGCCGCTACCTTCCAGCGCGTCGGCGATGTAATGGGCGGTGGTCTGACCATCGACGGTGGCGTTCAGCGCCAGAATGACCTCGGTGACGCGGTCGCGGGCGATGCGGTCGACCAGCGCAGGGATGCCCAGATCTTCGGGGCCGATTTCATCCAGCGCGGACAGCGTGCCGCCCAGAACGTGATAGCGGCCCTTGAAGGCATGGCCGCGTTCCAGTGCCCAAAGGTCAGCCACGTCCTGCACCACGCAGATCTCGCCCGTGGCGCGGGCGGGATCGGTGCAGATCGCGCATTCGTCGCGGTCGGTGATGTTGCCGCAGGTCAGGCATTCGCGCGAATGGGTCGCGACACTGTCCAGCAGCTGCGACAGCTGTGCCATCTGCCCCGCACGCTTGCGGATCAGATGCAGCACGATCCGGCGGGCAGAACGGGGGCCAAGTCCGGGCAGCCGCGCCATCAGCGCGATCAGTGCCTGGATATCGTCGCTGCCTTCAGCCATGATCGCAGACCATCCGATGCCTCAGAAGGGCAGTTTCATATCAGCAGGCAGGCCAAGTTCCTGGCTGATACGCGCCATTTCCTGCTGCGTCCGGTCCTGTGCCCGGCGCTGTGCATCCTTGATCGCGGCAAGGATCAGGTCCTCGACCACCTCTTTTTCAGAGGCGACAAAGATCGAGGGGTCGATGTCCAGTGCCGTCAACTCGCCCTTGGCTGTTGCGGTGGCCTTGACCAGCCCGGCCCCGGCATCGCCGGTGACCGTGATCGCCGCAAGGTCGTCTTGCAGCTTTTGCATCTTTTCCTGCATGTCCTTGGCCGCCGCCATCATCTTGGCCATGTCGCCAAGACCGCCCAAACCTTTCAGCATGTCCTAAACCTCGTCCTCGAAGGGGTCCCATTCCTCGACCTCGGCCAGAACGCCGCCGGTCGTCTCATGGGGTGATGTAGCCTCGGCATCGGCCGTTTCAACCGGCTCGGGAGCGGGGGGCGTGGTGATGGTGGTGATCCGGGCGCCGGGGAAGGCCGCGAACACCGCCTGAATCGTGGGGTTCCGCATTGCGTCGGCGCGGGCCTTTTCATCTTCGGCTGCGCGGATTTCCGCAATGGTCGGCGCGCCGCCCGTGTTGACGACGCTGACACCCCATCGCTGCCCGCCGGTCCAGCCGCGCAACCTTTCGGCAAGCCGTTGGGCCAGATCGCGGGGGGCATCGCCGCGCGGCTCGAACTCGATCCGGCCGGGGCCGTAGCGCACCAGCGCGACGTGCTTTTCCACCTGTGTCAGCAAGACCATGTCGCGCATCCGGGCGATCAGTTCGACCACCGCGGCGAAATCAGGGAAAGCCGCGAAAGCCTCGGGCGCGATGGCAAGGGCGGTTGCCTGACCCGAGGGCTGGACCGCGACCGGTGCCGGCCGGGCGGCAGCGCGCGGCGCCTGCATCGCAGGCGACGACCCAAGATTCTGGCCCCCGTTCTGACCGGGCGCGGCGGTCTGGGGCCGGGTGAACTCGCCCGCTGCCTGTGCCTGCTGGACCTTGCGGATCAGCGCCTCTGGATCGGGCAGGTCGGCGACATGGGTCAGACGGATCACGGCCATTTCGGCGGCCATCATCGCATTGGGCGCCGCAGATACCTCTTCCAGCGCTTTCAGCAGCATCTGCCACAGCCGGGTCAGCACCCGCATCGGCAGTTTTTCCGCCAGATCCTTGCCGCGCGAGCGTTCGTCGGGCGACACGGTCGGGTCGTCGACGGCCTCGGGCGTGATCTTCACGATCGAGATCCAATGCGTGATCTCGGCCAGATCGCGCAGCACGGCGACCGGATCGGCGCCATCGGCATATTGCGCGCCCAGTTCCGCCAGCGCCGCTGCCGCGTCGCCGCGCAGGATCATCTCGAACAGGTCGATGACCCGGCCCCGGTCGGCCAGCCCCAGCATGGCGCGCACCTGATCGGCGGTGGTTTCGCCCGCGCCATGGCTGATCGCCTGATCCAGAAGGCTGGTCGCGTCGCGGGCGGACCCTTCGGCCGCTCGGGTGATCAGCGCCAATGCGTCATCGGTGATTTGCGCGGTTTCGGCGGTCGCAATCTTGCGCAGCAGCGCGATCATCACCTCGGGTTCGATCCGGCGCAGATCGAAGCGCTGACAGCGTGACAGCACGGTGACGGGCACCTTGCGGATTTCCGTGGTGGCGAAGATGAATTTCACATGCGGGGGCGGCTCTTCCAGCGTCTTCAGCAGCGCGTTGAATGCGCTGGTCGACAGCATGTGAACTTCGTCGATGATATAGATCTTGTAGCGAGCGCTGGCCGCCCGGTAATGCACGCTTTCGATGATTTCGCGAATGTCGCCCACGCCGGTGCGGGATGCGGCGTCCATTTCCAGCACATCGACATGACGGCCCTCGCTGATCGCGACGCAATGTTCGCATTTGCCGCAAGGCTCGGTCGTCGGGCCGCCATTGCCGTCGGGGCCGATGCAGTTCATGCCCTTGGCGATGATGCGGGCTGTGGTGGTCTTTCCCGTCCCGCGAATGCCCGTCATGATAAAGGCCTGCGCGATGCGGTCGGCGGCAAAAGCGTTCTTCAGGGTGCGCACCATCGCGTCCTGACCGACGAGGTCGGCAAAGGTCTCGGGCCGGTATTTTCGTGCCAATACCTGATAGGTCTGTTCGGTCTCGCTCATGCCTGCCCCGTTATTGCCGCGCCACCTTAGCGGGGCGGGCAGGGGGCGGCAACAGCGCGTCGAGGCGCCTATGCCGCCGCCAGCCCTGACAGCCGCCGATGCAGGTCGTCGCGGGCGACCGTGCTGCGGGGTCCGCCCATGACGACCGCGCCGCGTTCCAGAAGCGCGAAGCTGTCGCCAAGATCATAGGCGAAGTCGAAATACTGCTCGACCAGCACGATGGCCATGTCGCCCCTGTCGCGTAGCGCCGCGATGACGCGGCCGATCTGGGCGATGATATTGGGCTGAATGCCCTCGGTCGGCTCGTCCATCAGCAAGACGCGCGGCCGGATCACCAAGGCGCGGGCGATGGCAAGCTGCTGTTGCTGCCCGCCTGACAGGTCGCCGCCGCGCCTATGCGCCATTTCGGCCAGCACCGGGAAGCTGTCATAAATCTCATCGGGCACCCGCCTGTCTGCGCGTGGAAGGCAGCCAAAGCCGGTTTCCAGATTCTCGCGCACGGTCAGCATCGGAAAGATCGCGCGGCCCTGCGGAACATAGCCCACGCCGCGACGTGCCATGTCCTGCGCCGTGACCGCGCCCAGCTTTTCACCCATCAGGCGCAATTCGCCGCCCGAACGCGGATGCCGCCCCGCCAGCAGGTTCATCAGGCTGGTCTTGCCCACCCCGTTATTGCCCATGACACAGGTGACCTGACCCGGCTGTGCCGACAGGGACACCCCGTGCAAAATCTGCGAGCCGCCGTAATGCAGCGCGACGTTTTCAGCCTCGATCATCTTTCATCGCCCCAGATACACTTCGATCACCTCGGGATTGGCGGATACGTGATCCAGCGATCCCTCGGCCAGAACCGCGCCCTGATGCAGCACGGTTACCCGGCAAGCCAGCCGGCGCACGAAATCCATGTCATGTTCCACCACGACCACAGCCCGCGTTTCAGCCAGACGGCGCAGCAGCGTGGTGGTCTGTTCGCGTTCGGCCAGGGTCATGCCGGCGGCGGGTTCATCGACCAGCAGCAGGCGCGGTTCCTGCGCCAGCAGCATGCCGATTTCCAGCCACTGCTTCTGGCCGTGGCTCAGTTCGCCCGCTTTGCGGGCCAGTTGATCGCCCAGGCCCACCTCGCTGGCCAGTTCCGCAATGCGCTGGCTGCTGTGTTCTGACGGTTTCCAGCGCAGCACCCTGAACGGGCCGCGCGGGGCCTTCAGCGCCATGGTCAGGTTGCCCGCGACCGACTGATCCTCGAACACGGTGGGGCGCTGGAATTTGCGGCCCACGCCGGCACGGGCGATCTGTGCCTCGCTCAGCTTCAGAAGCGATTGCGATTTCTCGCCCCACAGCACCTGCCCCTGATCGGGGCGGGTCTTGCCGGTGACGATATCCATGAAGGTGGTCTTGCCCGCGCCATTGGGGCCGATCACCGCACGCAATTCCCGCGCGCCAATGCTGAAGGACAGGTTGTTGATCGCCTTGAACCCGTCGAAGGATTTCGAGACGCCGGATACTTCCAGAAGCGCGGTCATGCTTCGGCCTCACTTTCGCGCAATGCACCCAGATCGGGGCCAAGATCCTTGCCACGGCGCATTGGCGGACGCAGCCCGGCCAGCGCGTCGATGATGGATGACAGCCCGCGCGGCGCGAACAGAGTGACACAGACAAAGGCCAGCCCCAGAAGCACCTGCCACCAATCGACCCAGTTGACGGTATAGAAGCCAAGGTTCAGGTCGGGCGCCCGCCCCCCGGTGAACCAGCTTGACAGAAGCGACACCACCACCGCGCCGATGACCGCGCCATACAGTCGCCCGCGCCCGCCAATCGCCACCCAGACCGCCAGATAGATCGAGGCGATGGGCGCCAGCTCTGCCGGGTTGATGATCCCGGCCTGCGGGTAATAAAGCGCCCCGGCAATGGCGCAGATCATCGCCGAAAGGGTGAACACCGTCATCTTATAGGCCTCGACCGAATAGCCCAGAAACCGCACGCGGCTTTCGTCGTCGCGGATGGCGCGGATGACGCTGCCGAATTTGCCGCTGACCAGCCAGGCCGCCAACACATAGCACAACGCCAGAGCCGCCGCCGATGCCCAGAGGAACCAGACCGAAATATCTGCCTGTGACACATGGGTCAGGCCGGGGATGTTCTGCAACCCGGACAGCCCGTTATTGCCGCGAAAGCCGCTGTCATTCTGATAAAGCCACAGCGCCAGCGCCAAGGTCATCGCCTGTGTCAGGATCGACAGATAGACGCCATTCACGCGCGAGCGGAAGGCAAGCCAGCCGAACAGAAAGGCAAAGATGCCGGGCACCGCCAGCACCAGCAGAAGTTGCATCGGCAGGCTGCCTGCAAAGGCCCAGGTCAGCGGCAGCTCGGCAGATCCGACGACGCCGAAGATCTGGCCGGCAATGCCGTCACGGATCTCGGTGGCAGTGGGCGGGATCTGGGCATTCATCAGCGTGGCGGTGACGATCTCGCCGGTGCGGGCATACATCAGCCACTGCCCGATCATATAACCGCCAAGGGCGAAAAACGCCATGTGGCCAAGCGACAGGATGCCGGCATAGCCCCAGACGAGATCCATCGCCAATGCGGCCAGCGCAAGGCATAGTGTCTTGCCAAGCGTCTTGACCATCGAGGTCGGGATCGCGCCGGTGCCTCCGGCCTCGGACATGACGGTTACGGTCAGGGTAAAAATCGCCAGTATTGCCAGAAAGGCCAGAACCGAGGGGTTTTTGCGGATGAACATGGGGATCAGGCCTCTGCCGCGCGGCCCTTTTGCGGCATGATGCCGCGTGGCCGGAACTGGATGAAGATGATGATGAACAGGATCATATAGGTCTGGGCGGCCAGCGTATTCGCCGGGTTCAGCACCTCGATCCCCTTTTGCAGGCCACCGATCAGCGCGGCCCCGGCCAGCGTGCCCCAGATATTGCCGACCCCGCCGACAACCACCGTCATGAAGCTTTGCACGATGTAATCGCTGCCCAGTTCGGATGTGACCTTGGCAAACAGCCCGATGGCCACGCCTGCGATACCGGCGATGCCAGAGCCAAGACCAAATGTCATCATCGCCACGCGGTCGGGGTTGATCCCCATGCTTGCAGCCATGCCGGGGTTTTGCGTCACCGCGCGGACCTGAAGGCCCAGCCTTGTGCGGTTCATCACGATCAGGAACAGCCCCAGAAACAGCAGCGCCAGAACGAAGATCGCCACCCGGATCGAGCTGATCGAAACGTCACCGCCAAAACTGACCGATCCTTCAAGCCATGCGGGGGCCGTCAGCGGACGGGCCTGTGTGCCGAAGATGTTCTTGGCGATCTGTTGCAATGCGATTGACACGCCAAATGTCGCCAGCAGCGTTTCAAGCGGGCGCTTGGCCAGATGCTTGATGACCAGCTGATACAGCAGCACCCCGGCAAGGAAGGTCACGGCGAATGCCGCAGGCAGCGCCACGACAAGCGAGACCGTGCGATCGGAAATCAGCGTTTGCACCACATAGCCGGTATAGGCGCCCATCATGATGAACTCGCCATGGGCCATATTGATGACGCCCATGACGCCAAAGGTGATGGCCAGCCCGATGGCCGCGAGGAAATAGATCGAGGCCAGAGACAGCGCGTCCAGCGCCAGATCGGCGGCCTGCAATGTGCCCTCGCGCGTGGCCATGCCGCGCAGGGCGGCGCGGGCGGCATCGGTTATCTTTGGTTCAGGCTCGACATAAAGGTCGGCAAATTGATGTGCCTCAAGCGCGGCCGTCACCTGATCGGCGCTGGCGGCGGGCGCGACCTTGCCCTCGGCCACCAGCGTGGCATAGGCCGCATCGCGGCGGTCGGGATCGGTCAGTTGCCCGATCGGAACCCCGCCCACGCCGCCATTCTGAATATTGCCGGCAAGAGCCGCCTTGATGTCTGCATCGCTTGGCCGGGCCTCGGCCAGGCCTGCATCGACCAGCAGGCGATAGGCCTCGGCGCGGGGCAGGGTGTCGCTGCCCGGTTCCAGTTCGGCGGCGAGATTGGCGCCCTCGGGCAGGGTCGTCGCGGCGATCCGGTTCGTGGTCAGCAATGGGTTCAGCACCGCCTGAAAATCGGCGCCGGTATCGCCGCCAAAACCGTCGATGGCGTCCAGCCGCGCCTGTGTGTCAGGGTCGAAACGGATGGTCAGCAGCCGTTCCAGACGGGCGCGACGTGCGGCCAGCACCGGGTCGGTTTCCGCCGCCGCCTCGCGCAGGGCTTGCAGATGGCTTTCATCGGGTTCCCGCGCGATGGCGGCCAGCGCGGCGCGGCGGCGGGCGGGGTCGGGATCGGTCAGTTGGAACTGCACCAGCGCCGCAGCGATCAGCCCGCGCACACCGGAATTGGGGCGCAGCGCCTTGACCTCGCCCTTGACAGGAACGCCGGTCACGGCATCAATCGCGGTATCGCCCTCGATGATGGCGAAACGCTCGCCCGCAAGGCCAAGACGGCGATCCTCCCATGCCTCCAGCACCGGACCGGCCGAGGGGCCGGCCGTGGCCAGCGCCGCGATCACCGGGGCGATGGTCTGGCGAGAGGGTTTCGAAATCTGGTCGCGATGAGTGTCCAGCACGTTCGCCAGATCCTGCGCCCAGACAGGCGAGGCAGCCAGCAAGAGCAGCGAAAGAAGAAGGTGACGCATCATGTCCGCCCGATTGGTTCAGATACGGCGACCCGGATGCGCCGGGCCACCGCTGCCTTGGTCAGTAATTCGACTGCACTTGCACGCAGCTATTGGTGGTGGTGTTCCACATGCCGCATTGCTTGCCCGGCCAATCGGCATCCAGCACGGCGCTTTCGGGCAGGAAATCGGTCCAGGCGTCGCCGGCCACCGGCTCGGTCTGGCTGACGATGTCGAACTGGCCATCGTCGCGGATCTCGCCGATCAGCACCGGCTTGGTCAGGTGGTGGTTCGGCAGAACCTGCGCCGTGCCGCCGGTCAGGTTGGGCACCTCGACGCCGACAATGGCATCCAGCACGGCATCGGTATCGGTGCTGCCTGCCTTTTCCACCGCCGCGACCCAGGCGTTGAAGCCGATCATCGTGGCCTCCATCGGGTCATTGGTCACGCGGGTCCCGCCCATCTTCGCCTTCCATTCGGCGATGAAGGCGGCATTGGCGTCACTCTCGGCGGTTTCAAAGTAATTCCAGGCGGCCAGATGCCCGACGAGGTTGGCGGTATCCAGACCCGACAATTCCTCTTCGCCCACCGAGAAGGCCATGACCGGGATGTCATCGGCGGAAACGCCCGCAGCGGCGAGTTCCTTGTAGAAACCCACATTGGCATCGCCATTGATGGTCGAGACGACGCCGACCTTCTTGCCGTCCTTCCCAAGCGCAACCACATCGGCCACGATCTTGGACCAGTCGGAATGACCAAAGGGGGTGTAGTTGACGAAGATATCACCCTCGGCGACGCCCTGAGCTTTCAGATAGCTTTCCAGAATGGTATTGGTCGTGCGCGGATAGACATAGTCGGTCCCCAGAAGCGCCCATTTCTCGACGCCCAGTTCCTCGGTCATGTATTCGACCGCAGGGATCGCCTGCTGGTTCGGCGCGGCGCCGGTATAGATGACGTTCTTGCTGCTTTCCTCGCCCTCATATTGCACCGGATAGAACAGCAGCCCGTTCAACTCCTCGATCACCGGCAGCACCGATTTGCGGCTTACCGAGGTCCAGCAACCAAAGATCGCATCGACGCCCTGCACGCTGATCAACTCGCGCGCCTTTTCCGCGAAAAGCGGCCAGTCCGAGGCCGGATCGACCACCACGGCCTCGATCTGCTTGCCAAGGATGCCGCCCTTGGCGTTCTGCTGATCCACCAGCATCAGCACGGTATCCTTCAGCGTGGTTTCCGAAATCGCCATCGTCCCCGAAAGCGAATGCAGCACCCCGATCTTGATCGTTTCATCCTGCGCCCATGCGGCAGCCGCAAAGGCCATCACCGCGCAGCCGGCCATCAGGCCCTTCATCACTCGCGTCATTCTTCGTCCCCAGATTTTTGGCCGCAGAGACGCTGCCGCTTCCCCCGGCAGGGGCGCGGTGCTAGTCTGACGCGGCAACCTTGTTGCACCCGTGCGGCGGTGTCGTTTCCAAGGCTTCGCCGCCGCACACTACCGGTCTGTATCCGACCTTTCGCACTTGCAGCAAAAGCTGCCGAAGGGCCGAGGGCAATGATTTGCGGCGCTTTTTCGCAGGCCCGCCCGGATCTGCTGAATTTCGCGCCACCCGCCGTGCGGGCTGGTCAATTCACGGGCAACCCGCCTATCCGCGCGGCTTAAGGCCCCCCTCGCGGATCAGAAAATCGGCAATCTCGGCCACGCCCTGATCATGCCGCAGCGCCGCCATCACCACCGCCCGCCCGGCCCGAGAGGCCCGCGCATCGCTTTCCAGCAGTGCCGTATCGACGCCGACATGCGGGCCCAGATCGGTCTTGTTCACCACCAGCAGATCGGATCGCGCCAGCCCCGGCCCCTTCTTGCGCGGAATATCCTGCCCGGCGGCGGTGTCGATGACATAGATCGTCAGATCCGCCAGTTCCGGGCTGAAGGTCGCGGCCAGATTGTCGCCACCGGATTCGATCAGGATCAGTTCCAGGTCGGGAAAGGCCGCGTTCAGGTCGGCGATGGCGGCCAGGTTGATGCTGGCATCCTCGCGAATTGCGGTATGGGGGCAGCCGCCGGTCTCGACGCCCCTGATCCGCTCCTGCGGCAGGACCTGGGCGCGCATCAACGCCTCGGCATCCTCGCGGGTATAGATGTCATTCGTTACCACGGCCATCGACAGGCGCGGGGCCAGCGCGCGGGCCAGCTTCTCGGTCAGCGTGGTCTTGCCTGCGCCGACCGGGCCGCCGATGCCGACGCGAAGGGGTCCATTGCTCATGTCCTGAAAATCCTCGTTTCCATCGTCTCATGCCGGGCCTGCGCGATCTCGGCGCCAATCGCGCAGCCTCCCAGATCGTCCTCTGATGCCACTGCCGCCCGCGCCGACAACCGCAGGATCAGCGGCGCCAGATCGGCCAGCACCTGCTGACCCTCACCTTGCCCCAAAGGCAGAAACCGCACCGCCGCCTGAACCAGGGCCAGCGCCTGCCCATGCAGATAAAGCCCGATCATCTCGGCGGCAGGCAGACCCAGCCCCGCACAGGCGCGACCCACGGCCACCGGCAAAGGCGCAGGCGAGGCGTCCGCCCCCATCAACCCCGCCGCGACCCGCGCGAAAGCCGCACCCTGTTCCATCACCTCGGTGAACCGCTCGGCGGTCAGACACATCGCCCGCGCCAGATCGGCCAGCGCGCCATGATGCGCCCCATCCTGCAAGGCCAGCGACAGGATCACCGCATCCGACCAGCCAGAACCATATTCCAGCACATCCACAATCCACCGTGCCAGCGTCGCCCCATCCCGCACCGCGCCGCTATCCATCGCCCATTCCAGCCCCTGCGCATAGGCGAATGCCCCGGTCGGAAAGGCCGGAGACAGCAGCTGAACCGCCAGCAGGCGCCCCGCTTCAATGGGAATGACCGAATGTCCGTCCATGACCATAGGCCCCTCCCTCAGGGCGGAACGGGGCAAAGCTGCGAGTGATCGTCGCGCCCAGTTGCACCAGCATCGCCTCAAGCACCGGATCGGCGCGGATCACCAGATGATCGCCCGCCAGGTCGCAGGGGCAATGCCGGTTGCCGATATGCCAGGCCAGACGCGGCAGATCGCCCGAAATCACCAGAACCTGCTCGCGCGCCTCGACCACCTCGACCACGCGGCCATCGTCCAAGGCAAAAGCGGCGCCGACCGAAAGGCTGATCGTCTGCGGCAGATCCACCAGAAACCCCGCACCGCCATCCGTCACCAGCCGCTTGCGCCGCAAACAGCGCCCCTCGTAATCCAGCACCACACGCCCGGCCACCGCCCGGCCATGGCCTGCCTCAAGAACCGCGCCCGCCACGCCCAGATCCATGGGTTTCTCTTTCGCATAAATACCCATTTCCGACCTCAAAACAGGAAATACCGCTGCGCCAGAGGCAATTCCGCCGCCGCCTCGCAGGTCAGCAGCACGCCATCCGCCCGCACCTCATAGGTCTCGGGATCGACCTCGATCATCGGCGTCGCATCGTTCAACCGCATATCGGCCTTGCCGATGCCGCGCGTCCCCTCGACCGCGATCATCGCCTTGGCCAGCCCCTCCCCGCAGCCCGCCTCAAGCCCCGCGCGGCTGACGAAGACCACCGCAGCCGTTTGCGCCGCCCGGCCAAGCGCGCCGAACATGGGCCGCGAATACATCGGCTGCGGCGTCGGGATCGAGGCATTGGGGTCGCCCATCTGCGCCATGACAATCTGCCCGCCGATCAGCGACATCTCGGGCTTGGCGCCGAAAAACGCCGGATGCCAGATCACCAGATCGGCACGCTTTCCGACCTCGACGCTGCCGACATGACCCGAGATCCCATGCGCCACTGCCGGGTTGATGGTATATTTCGCCACATAGCGCCGGGCGCGCAGGTTGTCATTCGCGCCCGCCTCGCCCTGCAACCGCCCGCGCTGGACCTTCATCTTATGCGCCGTCTGCCAGGTCCGGGTGATCACCTCGCCCACGCGGCCCATGGCCTGACTGTCCGATGAGATGATCGAGAAGGCCCCCAGATCATGCAGAATATCCTCGGCCGCGATGGTCTCGCGGCGGATGCGGGATTCAGCAAAGGCCACGTCCTCGGGGATCGAGCGGTCGAGGTGGTGGCAGACCATCAGCATGTCCAGATGCTCTTCGATGGTATTTTTCGTATAGGGCCGCGTCGGGTTGGTGGATGAGGGGATCACGTTCTGCGAGCCCACCACGCGGATGATGTCGGGCGCATGGCCGCCGCCCGCGCCCTCGGTGTGATAGGCGTGGATGGTGCGGCCCGCGATGGCGGCCAGGGTGTTTTCCACGAAGCCGCTCTCATTCAGCGTGTCGGTATGGATCATCACCTGGATATCCTGCCCCTCGGCCACGCCAAGGCAGCAGTCGATGGCGGCGGGGGTGGTGCCCCAATCCTCGTGCAGCTTCAGCGCGCAGGCCCCGGCGCGGATCTGTTCCTGCAATGCCTCGGGGCGCGAGGCGTTGCCCTTTCCCGCAAGGCCGATATTCATGGGCAGGGCATCGGCGGCCTCCAGCATGCGGCGGATATGCCAGGGGCCCGGAGTGCAGGTGGTGGCCAGCGTGCCATGGGCGGGGCCGGTGCCGCCGCCGATCATGGTGGTGATGCCGGAATGCAGCGCGTCATCGACCTGCTGGGGGCAGATGAAATGGATGTGGCAGTCAATGCCGCCTGCGGTGACGATCCGGCCCTCGGCGGCGATGATCTCGGTTCCGGGGCCGATGATCAGGGTCACGCCCGGCTGCGTATCTGGGTTTCCGGCCTTGCCGATCCCGGCGATCCGGCCATCCCGCAGCCCGATATCGGCCTTGTAGACACCCGCGTGGTCAAGGATCAGCGCATTGGTCAGGACCGTATCCATCGCCCCGCCCGCGCGCGTAACCTGAGACTGACCCATGCCGTCGCGGATCACCTTGCCGCCGCCGAATTTCACCTCTTCGCCATAGATGGTCAGGTCGCGCTCGACCTCGATCACCAGATCGGTATCGCCAAGCCGCACCCGGTCGCCGGTGCTCGGCCCGAACATATCGGCATAGGCCGCGCGGGACATTTCAACAGGCATCTACAGCGCCCCCATGACTTTGGCGTTGAACCCCCAGACGGCGCGACCGCCCGCATAGGGGATCAGCCGCACCTCGCGGCGTTGGCCGGGTTCGAACCGGACGGCGGTTCCGGCGGGAATATCCAGCCGCATCCCGCGCGCGGCGGCGCGGTCGAAATCAAGCCCCGCATTCGTCTCGGCAAAGTGGTAATGGCTGCCGACCTGCATGGGGCGGTCGCCGGTATTGGCGACCATCAGGGTGATCGTCTGGCGGTTCGCGTTCAGGGTGATCGTGCCTTCAGCGGGGATGATTTCACCGGGGATCATGGCTTATCCCGCCAGTGCCAGGACGAGGCCGCCAAGCGCGGTGCCGGCGCCGGCCAGTCGCAAGGTCAGCGCCGGAACCGTGCGGCCTGCCGCAATGCCCAGCAGATGCAGCAGCGCCGTGGCCACGGCGAAACCGGCGGCATAGATCACCAGACCTTGCGCCGGACCTTCCGCCCCATGCGCCCAGCCATGGGCAAAGCCAAAACCGGCGGCCATGGCAGCCATCGCGGCAAGCGGCAGCCGGACGGCAAGTGCGACCAGCGCGCCCAGCACGATGACCGAGGCCATAATCGCAGGCTCGACCACCGGGAAAGGCAAACCTGCCCAACCCGCGACACCGCCCGCAATCATGGCCGCGACGAAGCCGAGCGGCATAAGCCACACGGCGCGCCCGCCCGCCTGCGCCGCCAGCAGACCAAGTGCCACCATGGCCAGTATGTGATCGGTTCCGCCAAGCGGATGGCCAAAGCCGCCCGCGAATGTGCCCGTGTCATGACCCGGATGGGCCAGCGCAGCCACCGGCAGCAGGGTGGTGATCACTGCGGTATGGGCGAACAGCTTTTTCATCGGAAGAACTCCTATCGAATGGGATGATGGACGGTAACCAGCTTGGTTCCGTCGGGAAAGGTGGCCTCGACCTGGACGGTTTCGATCATCGAGGGGATGCCCTCCATGCAGTCTTCGGCGCGGATCACCTCGGCGCCCTCGGCCATCAGGTCGGCGACGGAACGGCCGTCGCGGGCGCCCTCGACCACGAAATCGGTGATCAGCGCGATGGCCTCGGGATGGTTCAGCTTGACGCCGCGCGCCAGACGGCCACGCGCGACCATGGCGGCAAGGCTGACCAACAGCTTGTCCTTCTCGCGAGGGGTCAGGTTCATTCGGCTCTCCTAGTTCTGCCAGACGCGGGGCAAGCCGCCCGGACGCAGGGCTTCGATCAATCGCATCATCTGGCGCCGCAGCGGCCAGGCATCGGGGGCAAGGCAGCGCACCACCAGCAGCCCCTCGCGGGCCGAGGCGGCGGCGGTCACGCCGGGCTCGTCCAGAACCGCCCGCAGGCTGGGCAGCGCGTCGACCGCCGGATCGCCGGCCATGACCAGCACCGCCATTGCCCGCATGCCGCCCAGCAGGGCCGCCCCCCCAAAGCGGGTCATCGCGGCATCGTCCATCCTGAACGGATCCAGCAGCACCGGGCGGCCGTCGCGCAGGATCAATCGCCGGTCTGCAAAGGCCAGCCGCGTGACATGCTCGCCCATCGCGGCCCGGCCCAGGACGACGGTTTCAATCCCCAGGAATCGCGCCTTTCCCGTCAGCTCCACCCGCGTTTCGCGATGCAGCGCGGCACCGTTGAACAGGATCGTTTCCTGCGGCAGCCAATCCAGGCCCGCACCATCGCCAAGCGTCAGGCTGATCCGGGCATGGGCGGGCGGGCCATCGGCGCGATAGGCGCGCTCGGCCGTCTGGGTGGTGACGACGGCGCGCATGCCTTGCCCAAGCGCCACCGACAGATCCAGCCTGTCGCCCGATGTCAGCCCGCCAGAGGTGTTCAGGAACACGATTTCGGGGCAGGGGCCATGGCAGCGCGGCAGCATCACCTTGGCCGAACCCGATTGCCGCAGGCGGCACAGCCGGCCGCCGTCAAAGGCGATCTCGGCCTGGCCGCTGCTGCGCTGAAATGGGGTGCCGTCCAACATGAGCGCAGCCTTGGCATGCGATCCCGGTGACGAACAACGGGTGGACCATCCGCCTTGGCCATGGTGACGAAAACGGCGGGATTGCTGATCGTCGATTGGGCAGGGTGATGAAATTGCAGGCAGATCGCGAATGGCCTGCGTGATTGGCCATGGTGATGAAGGCCGGCCGCGCGATGTCGCAGATCAGCCGCGCAGGGGTGGGTGCGCCAATGGAGGGGTGGATATGCGGGCCGATGCGCGGGATCATGCGCGCCGGGACGGGCAAAGGCTTTGCCATGGCCGGTCATTGTGGTTACAAGCTGACGAAACAGAACACACAGGCAGGCCGACATGGCAGAGGAATTTGAAGTCGATACCGACGATCTGGAACGTCGGATGAAGGGCGCGATGGAGGCGTTGCGCCATGAATTCGGCAGTTTGCGGACCGGGCGCGCCTCGGCCAGCATGGTCGAGCCGATCATGGTGGACGCCTATGGCAGTCTGACGCCGATCAACCAGGTCGGCACGGTGAACGTGCCCGAACCGCGCATGGTTACCATCAATATCTGGGATAAGGCGTTGGTCGGAAAGGCGGAAAAGGCGATCCGCGAATCCGGTCTGGGGATCAATCCGCAGCTGAATGGCACCATCATCATGCTGCCGATTCCCGAGCTGAACGAAGAACGCCGGCGCGACTTGACCAAGGTTGCCGCGCAATATGCCGAAAGCGCCCGCGTGGCGATCCGCAACGTGCGCCGCGACGGTATGGACCAGATCAAGAAGGGCAAGGCCGCCGGCATGTCCGAGGACGACCAGAAGCTGTGGGAATCCGAGGTGCAGGACCTGACCAACAAGATGATCGCTGCCGTCGATCAGGCGCTAGAGGCCAAGCAGGCCGAGATCATGCAGGTCTGACCAGATGGCTGAAACCGCCAAGACAGGCATGCCTATCCGATCCGGCGACGACCAGCCGCTGCGCCATGTGGCGATCATCATGGACGGCAATGGCCGTTGGGCGACGGAACGCGGCTGGCCGCGTCTGGTCGGTCATCGGCGCGGGGCCGAGCGGGTCAAGCAGATCGTGCGGGCCTGCCCCGATCTGGGGGTCAACTGGCTGACCGTCTATGCCTTTTCGACCGAAAACTGGAAGCGTTCGGCCGAGGAAGTGCTTGGCCTGATGAAAATTTTTCGCCGCTATATCGAGCGCGAGGCCGATGGCCTGTCGGCCGAGGGCGTGCGGATGCGTTTCATCGGCGACCGCGAGCGGCTGGACCAGAAGTTACAGGACCTGATGCGCGGGATCGAGGCGCGGACCGCCTGCAATGCCCGGCTGAACCTGACTGTGGCGATCAATTACGGCGGCCGCGACGAACTGGTGCGTGCCTCGGCCCGCCTGGCTCAGCAGATCGCCTCGGGGCAGCTGGGCGATCGCCGTCCGACGGAACGCGATTTGCAGGATTGTCTGGATACGGCCGGCCATCCCGACCCCGATCTGGTGATCCGCACCTCGGGCGAGACGCGGACCTCGAATTTCCTGCCCTGGCAGGCGGCCTATGCCGAATATGAATTTACCCAGACCCTTTGGCCTGATTTCACGCCCGACACGCTGGCCGAGATCCTGGACCGTTTCGGCCTGCGCAAGCGGCGCTTCGGAGGGGTATGACGGGGGGCGCGCAATCCGGCCGCTGGTCTGATCTGGGCCGGCGTATGACTTCGGCTGCGATTCTGCTGGGAATCGGTCTGGCGCTGGCGCTGTCGACCGGGGTGACGTTGCGGTTGTTCATGTCGGCATTCGTGGCGCTGACCTTTTGGGAGCTGGCCAATATGACCGGCTGGCGCCATCCCTCGATGCATGAAACCGTGTTTGGCCGTTTGCGCCCCATCGTGCTGGCCGCACTGGCGGGGATATCGCTGATGATCGCGCTCAGCACCTATTCCCACTGGGGACTGCTGGCGCTGGCAGTGCCGATTCTGGCGGGGCTGCCCGGTGCGATTGCCCGCGATCGCTTGACCTATGCGGTATTCGGGCTGGCCATCCTGCTGGTGGGCTATGGCGTTGTCGGCATGCGCGAGCAATACGGGCTGGGCTTTGTGGTCTGGCTGATGGGTGTTGTGTTTCTGTCCGATATTCTGGGCTATTTCGCCGGCAAATTCTTTGGCGGTCCGAAGTTCTGGCCCCGGCTCAGCCCCAAGAAAACCTGGTCGGGCACGATTGCGGGCTGGGTCGGTGGCGCCGTGCTGGGGCTGGTGCTGTGGCTTAGCGGGCATGGCGATCCGGCGCTGATCTGGGTGTCACCTCTGGTGGCCTTTGCCGGGCAGATGGGCGACATCGCCGAAAGCTGGCTGAAGCGCCGGGCCGGGGTCAAGGACAGTTCCAACCTGATCCCCGGACATGGCGGCTTCATGGACCGTTTCGACGCGGTTTCCGGCGCGGTTCTGGCGGTTCTGGCCATTGCGGCACTGGTGCATATTCCCGAACTGGTTTTCTGACAAGATGCGCAGCATTTCCATCTTTGGCGCGACCGGCTCGGTCGGGGAAAGCGGTTTTGACCTGCTGATGCGCGCGGGCGGCCCCCAGGCCTATCGCACGGTTGCACTGACCGGGGGGCGCAATGTCGCCCGGCTGGCGCAGATGGCGCGGGCCCTGCAAGCTGAAATCGCCGTCACCGCCCATGAGGAGGAATTGCCCGCCCTGCGTGACGCGCTGGCCGGGTCGGGGGTTCAGGCCGCCGCAGGCACCGCCGCGCTGATCGAGGCAGCCGCGCGGCCCGCCGACTGGACCCTCTCGGCCATTGTCGGCTCGGCCGGTCTGGCGCCGGGGCTGACGGCCCTGCGGCGCGGCGGCACATTGGCCCTTGCCAACAAGGAATCGCTGGTCTGTGCCGGGGCGCTGCTGCATGGCGTCGCCCAGATCGGTGGCGCAAGAATTCTGCCCGTCGATTCAGAACATTCCGCCATTTTTCAATCCCTTGGTGCGGAAAACATCGAAAATGTCGAACATGTGACCATTACCGCATCTGGCGGCGCCTTCCGCGACTGGCCGGTCGAGCGGCTGGCGGCGGCGACCGTGGCCGAGGCCTCGACCCATCCCAATTGGCAGATGGGTCAGCGCATCACAATCGACAGCGCCAGCATGTTCAACAAGGCGATGGAAGTTATTGAGACGCATGAATTTTTTGGATTGTCTGCGGATAAGATCAAGGTGCTGGTCCATCCCGAATCCATTTTGCATGCCATGGTGACGCATAAGGATGGCGGCACCATTGCCCATCTTGGCCCGCCCGATATGCGCCATGCCATCGGCTATGCGCTGAACTGGCCGCATCGGCAGCCCCTGCCTTTGCCGGTGCTGGATCTGGCCGCGGCCGGCAGCCTGAATTTCCGCCAGCCCGACGAAAACCGCTGGCCGGCGCTGCGTCTCGCGCGCGAGGTCATCGCGGCGGGCGGGGCGGCGGGGACGGTGTTCAACGCCGCCAAGGAACAGGCGCTGGATGATTTCATTGCCGGGCGCATCGCCTTTACCGAAATGGCCCCGCGCGTCGAGGCGACACTGGACCGCATGGCGGGCGAGCCCCATTTCGGGGATGAACCGGGCGATCTGCCCACTGTTCTGGACTGGGACCGCGCTTCACGAAAGGCCTCTGCCGCATGACCGATCTGATCCCGCAATTTGGCAATACGCTGTATACGCTGGTCGCCTTTATCCTGGCGCTGTCGATCATCGTGACGGTGCATGAATTCGGCCATTACATCATCGGCCGCTGGTCCGGTATCAAGGCCGAGGTCTTTTCGGTGGGTTTCGGTCCGCGGCTGTTCTCGCGCCGGGATAGGCATGGCACGCTGTGGCAGGTGGCTGCGGTGCCCCTGGGCGGCTATGTGCGTTTTCTGGGCGACGAAAACGCAGCCAGCGCCGGGCCGGGGCGGCAGGTTGATCCGGCGCTGCGCCGGCAAACGCTGGCCGGCGCGCCGCTTTGGGCCCGCTTTGCCACGCTGCTGGCGGGGCCGGTATTCAATTTCATCCTGTCGATCCTGATTTTCGCGGGTTTTGCCATTTTCATGGGGCTGCCCCGCGATCAGGTGGTGGTCGGCCGGATCGCGCCCATGCCGCCCGAGGTGACCAGCGAATTGCGCCCCGGCGATCAGGTGCTGGGGATCGGCGGGGTGCCGGTCGCGGGCTGGGCCGATATGCGGCGGGTGATTGATCAGGTGCCGCCGGCGCCGGTGCAGGACTGGCTGGTCATGCGCGATGGCGAGGAGCTGACAGTCCCCGGACCTGACCCGATGCCGCCGCGCGTCTCCGGCGTGGGCGCGCGCAGCGCCGCCGCAGATGCCGGCATCCGGCCCGATGATGTGATCCTGTCGGTGGACGGGGTGGCCGTGACCCGGTTCGACCAGATCGCCAGCAAGGTGGCCGAGGCCGAGGGCCGGCCGCTGGACCTGGCCGTCTGGCGCAGTGGCGACGGCACGTTGAGCTTCACTCTGACGCCCAAGCAACAGGATTTGCCGGCAGTCGGCGGCGGGTTCGAGCGGCGCTGGCTGATCGGCGTTACCGGTGGTGATGGCTATTTCACCCCGGCCACCCGCAGCGCCGGCCTGTTCGAGGCGCTGTGGTTGGGCGCAGAGCGGACCTGGTCGGTGATCACCATGTCCTTGTCGGGTCTGTGGGCGATGATCTCGGGGCAGATCGACAGCTGCAATCTGGGCGGCGCGATCTCGATTGCGCAGACGACGGGGCAGGCGGCCAGCGCGGGTGGCGCAAGTTTCATCACCTGGATCGCGTTTCTCTCTGCGGCCATCGGTTTTCTGAACCTGTTGCCGATCCCGGTTCTGGATGGCGGGCATCTGATGTTTTACAGCTACGAGGCCGTGACGGGCCGCCCGCCTTCGGATCGGGCGCTGAACCTGCTGACGGCCTTGGGCTTCGCCACTGTCATCGCCTTGATGATTTTCGGCCTCACCAACGACCTTTTCTGCCCGTGAAGGTGACTGCGCTTTTGACAGTCGCGGCGAAACGGGGTTAGAGCATTAACAAAAGCAAGGCGTCCGATAAGTGGCGCGCACAGGCTGGAAATCGAGAGGGGCGGCAATGACACGCAAACTGGGAACGCGCGCAGTGGCGCTGATGACGGCGCTGGCGATCGCCACGCCAGTGGGGATGGTGGCGACACCGGCCTCGGCCTATACCTTCACGGATGTGCGCATCGAGGGGGCCGAACGGGTCGAGGCGGCGACCATCCTGTCCTTCGCCAATATCGCACGCGGGCAAGAGGTCTCGGCCGGCGAGGTGAATGATGCGCTGCAACGGTTGCAGAATTCGGGCCTGTTCGAGACGGTCGAGGTCATCCCGCAGGGCAATACGCTGATCATCCGGGTCAGCGAATATCCGACGATCAACCAGATCAGCATCGAGGGCAACCGCCGCATCAAGGACGAGAATCTGACCAGCGTGATCCAGTCGCAGGCCCGCCGCGTCTATCAGCCCAGTCAGGCGCTTGCCGACGCCAACGCCATCGCGCAGACCTATGCCGCGCAGGGCCGGCTGGCCGCCCGTGTCGATCCGCGCATCATCCGGCGCAGCGGCAACCGCGTCGATCTGGTGTTCGAGGTCCGCGAGGGCGATCTGACCGAGATCGAGCGTATCGGCTTTGCCGGCAACCGCGCCTTTTCCGACCGCCGCCTGCGGCAGGTGCTGGAAACCAAGCAGGCCGGTATCCTGCGCACCTTTATCCGCAGCGATACCTTTGCGCCCGAGCGGATCCCGCTGGATGAACAGCTGCTGACCGATTTCTACCGCTCGCGCGGTTATGCCGATTTCAAGGTGCAGGCGGTGGCACCGGAAATCGCGCGTGAACGCGACGCCTTCTACATCACCTTCAATATTCAGGAAGGTCCGATGTACCGCTTTGGCAATGTCGATACGGTTTCGGAAATCGCCGGTGTCGAAGCGGGGATGTTCGCGGCACAGAACCGTGTGCGCACGGGCGCCGTCTATAACCCCGCCGTGATCGACAATACCATCCGCCGGATGGAAACCGTGGCCATTGAGCAGGGGCTGGATTTCGTCAGTATCGAGCCGCGCGTGACCCGCAATCCCGGTTCGCAGACGCTGGATCTGACCTTTGCGCTGACCCGTGGCCCGCGCATTTTCGTCGAACGCATCGACATCGAGGGTAACACCACCACGCTGGACCGGGTGATCCGCCGCCAGTTCCGCACGGTCGAGGGCGATCCCTTCAACCCGCGCGAGATCCGCAACAGCGCCGAGCGTATCCGCGCGCTTGGCTATTTCAGCGATGCCCAGGTCGAGACCCGTCAGGGCAGCAGCGATCAGCAGGTCATCGTCGATGTGAACGTCGAGGAACAGCCCACCGGCTCGCTGTCTTTCGGGGCCAGCTATGGCCAGAACTCGGGCGTCGGTTTCAACGCCGCCCTGACGGAACGCAACTTCCTGGGTCGTGGCCAGCAGGTTTCGGTGGCGCTGTCGACGGCCAAGGGCGACCAGCAGGCCGAGTTCAGCTTTGCCGAACCCTATCTGCTGGGGCGCGACCTGCGCTGGCGGCTGTCGGGCGGCTATGTCGAGACTGAACAGCTGAACTCGAAATACGATACCCGCTCGACCAGCATCGGCACGGGGCTTGATTTCCCGGTCTCGCAGAATGGCCGTCTGGAAGTGCGCTATCGGCTTAGCCGCGATGCGATCCTGAACGTCGCCGATGGCATCCCCGACGAGGATGAAGATGTCGAAGCCCGCAGCTCGTCGCTGATCCTTGATGACGAGGGCACGCTGATCACCTCGGCGATCGGTTACAGCTATACCTATGACAGCCGGATCACCGGACTGAACCCGCTGACCGGCTACAAGCTGACCTTCAGCCAGGATTTCGCGGGTCTGGGCGGCGATGTGAAGAACGTCAAGACCAGCGTTCTGGCCGGGCTTGAAAGCCGCGCCTGGCGCGAAGAGGTGACGCTGCGGGCCGAGTTCGAGGCCGGGGCGATCGTCAGCTATGGCGATACCAATACGCGGATCATCGACCGCTATCGCGGCAACAGCGGCAGGGTTCGCGGTTTCGAGCCGAACGGCTTTGGTCCGCGTGATCTGGAGGCCGAGAACGAGGATGCGCTTGGGGGCAACTATTTCTGGGCGCTGCGCACCGAAGCGCAGTTCCCGCTTGGCCTGCCCGAGGAATACGGCATCTCGGGTGGTCTGTTCGCCGATGTCGGCTCGGTCTGGGGGCTGGACAACACCACCGCCTATACCCCGGCGGGCGATGCCTATGAGGTCGACGACAGCATGAAGGTGCGTGCATCCATCGGCGCCTCGCTGTTCTGGACCACGCCGATCGGACCTCTGCGCTTCAACTTCTCGAAAGCGATCAAGAAGGAAGATTACGACAAGGAACAGAACTTCGACCTGACCATCTCGACCAACTTCTGATGCTGGCGCGCGGCCTTGTCGTGCTGTGCCTGTCCCTGCTGATCGCGGGGCCGGGCGCCGCGCAAGAGGCGCCGCCCCTGCCGGGAATCGAGCCGCGAGCCCCGCGTGCATCGGGTGATGCTGCCGCCGATCCACCCTCGCAGATCGTCGAGGATCAGCCCCAACAAAGCCCGGTGGCGCAAATTGCCGCGCCGGTGCTGACGGTCGATCAGGAATTGCTGTTCAGCGGTTCGGCCTGGGGCAAGCGGGTGCAGGCCGAACTGGATGCGGCGGGTCAGCGGCTGGATGAGGAAAACGACCGGCTGTATAATCAGCTGGCGTCCGAAGAGGCAGAGCTGACCAGCCTGCGCAAGACCCTTGACCCGGACGAGTTTCGTCAGCGCGCCGACGCTTTTGACATTCGTGCGACCCAGATCCGCCGCGAATTTGCGCAATCGGTCGACGATCTGAATACCGATGTCCAGAACGAGCGGGCGACATTCTTTCAGGCGGTCGGCCCGATCATGGGCCGGCTGATGCAGGAACGTGGCGCGCTGGCGGTGCTGGATCGTCGTACGGTGCTGGTGTCGGTCAGCAGCATCAATATCACCCCCGACCTGATCGACCGGATCGACGTCGAACTGGGCGATGGTGCCGATCTGGCCCAGACCCGCCCCGCCCCGGCCCAGGAAACCGACACCGCCCCGGTCGCGGAAGAAACCGCCCCGCCGGCGCCCGGAAGCAGCGATTAGGGCAGCCGGGCGATGCGGTCACCGATCAGGGCAAACAGCCCGTCGCGGTCGACATGGCGCAGGAACAGGGCGTTTTCCGGCCGGCCGGTGACGCGCCAGTAATCGGCGACCGTCATGCCCAGGGTGAAGGTGCCGGCGGTCTCGATTTCCACATTGATGCGGCGGCCCTGGAACAGATCGGGCCTGATCAGCCAGGCGATCGTGCAGGGATCATGCAGCGGCGCGCCCTTGCTGCCGTATTTTTCCTTGTCGAAGCGTTCGAAGAAATCGGTCCAGCTGGCCACGGCGGGGCCGCAGCGATTGGGCAGGGCGCGCATGGCCTCGACCCAGGCCGCCGAGGTCATCGCCTCATGCGTCACATCCAGCGGCAACATCACGATGGGCAGGCCAGAGGCAAAGACTTCGGCGGCTGCTTCGGGATCGACATAGATGTTGAACTCGGCCGCCGGGGTGATGTTGCCGACCTCGAAATAGGCGCCGCCCATCAGCACGATTTCCTGAACGCGGTTGATGATGTCAGGGGCGCGGCGAAAGGCCTCGGCGATATTGGTCAGCGGCCCGATGGGCACCAGCGTGACCGTGCCCGCAGGCTCGGCCCGCAAGGTGTCGATGATGAAATCAACGCCGTGACGATCTTGCAGCGGCAGCGTCGGTTCCGGCAGGGTGATGCCATCGAGGCCGGTCTTGCCGTGGACATGTTCGGCCGTGACAAGCTTGCGTGCCAGCGGCGCATCGCAGCCGGCAAAGACCGGGACGTCGCCCCGCCCGGCCAGTTCAAGGATCTTGCGCGCGTTCAGCTGGGTCAGCGGCAGCGGCACATTGCCGGCAACGGCCGTCAGGCCCAGAACCTCGACTTCGGGGCTGGCCAGCGCCAGCAGGATCGCCACGGCATCATCCTGCCCCGGATCGGTGTCAATGATGATCTTGCGTGCCATGGTCGATCCCCCGTTTTCGTATCAAACGCCCATATCGACGCATTGCTGCCCGCGACGCAAGCCCCTGCGACCAATGGACAGGGGCGGCCCATCCGCGTTACCGGTTAGGATGACCCGAACAACAGGCGGAGGGGTGATTTGAACAACCTGCCCACCAGCATCGACACGACCATCGGCCTGCTAGGCGGTCAGAACTATATCTGCGGGCGCGATCTGGGCACGGTGGCCTTTCTGGCGCTGACCCTTGGCAAACCCTTGTTTCTGGAAGGCGAGGCCGGCGTCGGCAAGACCGAGATTGCCCGCGCGCTGGCTGCGGCGCTTGGCCGGCGGCTGATCCGGCTGCAATGCTACGAGGGGCTTGATGCCTCGACCGCGATCTATGAATGGAATTTCGCCGCCCAGATGGTCGCCATCCGCACCGCCGAGGCCGCAGGCCAGACCGACCGTGCCGCCTTGCAGGACGAGCTTTTCTCGGATGCCTATCTGATCCGCCGCCCGCTTTTGCAGGCGCTGGAACCGCAGCCCGAGGGCCCGCCTGTGCTGCTGATCGACGAGATCGACCGCACGGATGAACCTTTCGAGGCCTTTCTGCTGGAGATGCTGTCCGATTTTCAGGTCACCATCCCCGAGCTTGGCACGATCAAGGCCAAACAGCCGCCGATCGTCATCCTGACCTCGAATCGCACGCGCGAGGTGCATGACGCGTTGAAGCGGCGCTGCCTGTATCACTGGGTCGACTATCCCGGTTTTCAGCGCGAATTGTCGATCCTGCGGGCACGGGTGCCGCAGGCCAGTGAAAAACTGTCGGCCGAGGTGGTCGCCTTTGTCCAGAACCTGCGGGCCGAGGATCTGTTCAAAGCGCCGGGCGTGGCTGAAAGCATTGATTGGGCGCGGGCGCTGGTGGCGCTGGATGCGGTGGCGCTGTCACCCGATCTGGTGACCGACACGCTTGGCGCGGTGCTGAAATATCAGGATGACATCGCCCGGATCGCCGGGGCCGAAACAACGCGGTTGCTGGATCAGACAAAGGCGCAGCTGGCGGCGGTCGAATGATGTCAGGCGGACCCGCCCGGACTGCGCCCGACGGGCGGCTGGTCGAGAATATCGTCCATTTCGCCCGCGCCCTGCGCAAGGCCGGGGTCAAGCTGGGCACGGCGCAGGTCGAAACCGCGATCCGCGCTCTGGAGGCGGCGGGCTTCACCCGGCGTGTCGATTTCTACTATGTGCTGCGCGCCACCATGGTCACGCGGGCCGATGATTTGCAGATCTTTCATCAGGTTTTCGCGATGTTCTGGCGCGATCCGCAATTTCTTGAATCCATGCTGCACATGCTGTCGCCGAAGCTGCGCGAGGACAAGCCACCCTCACCGAAGCCCGCCGCCCACAGACGCGCCGCCGACGCCATGGGCGACATGCCCGAGCGTAATCCCCGCGACCTGCCCGAACGGCAGGAACTAGAGCGTGATGCGCTGTTAAGCTGGTCCGACAACGCCGTCTTGCGGCGGATGGATTTCGAACAGATGAGCAGCGCCGAACTGGCCGAGGCCCAATCCGCCATTCGCCGCCTGACCCTGCCGGTGCCGCCGGTTCTGACCCGACGGATGCGTCCCGATCCGCATGGTGCGCGCCCCGATCCCCGCGCCACCCTGCGCGCTGCCCTGCGCCGGGGGGGCGAGATCGGCCGCATCGCCCGCCGCTCGACCCTGCGGCGGCCGCCCGATCTGGTGGCGATCTGCGATATTTCCGGGTCGATGTCGGTTTATTCACGGCTGCTGCTGCGCTTTCTGCATGCGCTGGCCCATGCACCCGGACGCCAATGGGGGCGGGTCAGCGCCTTTACCTTCGGCACTCATCTGACGAATGTGACCCGCGCCCTGCGGCAGGCCGATCCCGATCTGGCGCTGGCGGCGATCGGGGCCGAGGCCGATGACTGGCAGGGTGGCACCCGCATTGGCGAGGCGATTGGTCGCTTCAACAAGGATTGGTCGCGGCGGGTGTTGGGGCAGAATGCCGTGGTTCTGCTGATCACCGACGGGCTGGAACGCGGTGATCCGGCGCAATTGGCGGCGCAGATGCAGCGCCTGTCGCTGTCGGCGCGGCGGCTGATCTGGTTGAACCCGCTGCTGCGCTTTGACGGATTCCAGCCCCGCGCCGCTGGCGTCAGGGCGATGTTGCCGCATGTGAGCAGCCTGCATGCCTGTCACTCGCTGGACAGCCTTTCGGCGCTTAGCGATGCGCTGACAGAGCCGGGTTTGCGCGACCGGCTGCTGCATCAGGTCTGATCCGCGGGTCTATACGACCAATTGCCAGTTTGCCGCCCGGCCAAAAACCTTGCGTTGTGGGCATCGCCCGATAAGCTTGGCGGGCATGGCATACCCGGTTCCTGAGGAGGACAGACCGCATGGATATGACTGGCGAATTTCGGATTTCCGCCCCGCGCGACGTTGTCTGGCAGGCCCTGAACAGCCCCGACGCGCTGCGCGCCTGCATCCCCGGCTGCGAGGCGCTTGAGAAGACCTCGGATAACGGGTTCAGCGCGACGGTGATGCAGAAGATCGGCCCGGTGAAGGCGCGCTTCAATGGCGAGGTGCAGCTGGAAAACATCAATGCACCCGAAAGCTATACCATCCGGGGCGAGGGCAAGGGCGGCGTGGCCGGGTTTGCCAAGGGCGGTGCCGATGTGCGCCTGGCCGAGGATGGTGGCGACACCGTCCTGACCTATACCGTCAATGCCCAGATCGGCGGCAAGCTTGCCGCGCTTGGCAGCCGTCTGATCGAGTCGACCTCGAAAAAGCTGGCGGCCAAGTTCTTCGAGAATTTCCAGACCTACATAACCGAGGGCGGGGCAGGGCGCATGTCCTGAACCCGGCCCAACCATCAGACGACCCTAGGGAGAAGCAAGATGACCAAGGTGAGCATGAAGGTGAACGGCAAGGCGGTCAGCCGCGATGTGCCGGACAACACGCTTCTTGTCGATTTTCTGCGTGAACAACTGCGCCTGACCGGCACGCATGTCGGCTGTGACACGACCCAGTGCGGGGCCTGCGTGGTGCATGTGAATGGCAAGTCCATCAAGTCCTGCACCCAGCTTGCCGTCTCGCTGGCGGGCGCCGAGGTGACCACCATCGAGGGCATCGCCAACGGCGCTGACCTGCACCCGATGCAGGTGGCCTTCAACGACCATCACGGGCTGCAATGCGGTTTCTGCACGCCGGGTATGATCATGACCGGCATCGACATGGTGAACCGCTATCAGGCGCAGGGGCGCGAGCTGACCGAAGAGGCCATCCGCTTCGAGCTTGAGGGCAATATCTGCCGTTGCACGGGATACCACAACATCGTCAAGGCCATCGACGCCGCCGCTCAGCAGATGTCCGGCATGGCCAAGGCCGCCGAGTAGGGAAGGGATCAGTCAATGAGCACCGGAATCGGCGCGCGCGTAAAGCGCAAGGAAGACAAGCGGTTCACCACCGGGCAGGGCCGCTATACCGACGATGTGCGGGTGGATAATCAGGCCTATGCGGTCTTTGTCCGCAGCCCGCATGCCCATGCCAAAATCACTGGCATCGACAAATCCGAGGCCGAGGCGATGGATGGCGTGATCGCCGTTCTGGACGGCCATCAACTGACCGGCGACGGCATTGGCAACCTGATCTGTGGCTGGGCGGTCAGTTCCAAGGATGGCAGCCCGATGAACATGGGCGCCTGGTCTGCGCTGGCGACCGATACGGCGCGCTATGTCGGCGATGCAGTCGCCGTCGTGATCGCTGACAGCCGCCAAGAGGCCCGTGACGCGGCCGAGGCGGTGGTGGTCGATTACGAGGAACTGCCCGTGGTCGTCACCTCGGACAAGGCGCTGGAATCCGGTGCGCCTCAGATCCACGACAATGCGGCGGGCAACCTTTGCTTTGACTGGGAAATCGGGGATGAGGCCGCCGCCGACAAGGGGCTGGCCGAGGCCGCCCATGTCACCCAGATGCGGATCGTGAACAACCGGCTCAGCCCCAACCCGATGGAACCGCGTTCGGCCGTGGCGATCTATGATTCAGCCGAGGAACATTACACGCTTTATACCACCAGCCAGAACCCGCATGTCGCGCGGCTGGTGCTGTCGGCCTTTTATAATGTCGCGCCCGAACACAAGCTGCGGGTGATCGCGCCCGATGTGGGCGGTGGCTTCGGGGCCAAGATCTATATCTACCCCGAGGAAATCACCTGCCTCTGGGCCTCGATGAAAACCGGGCGTTCGGTGAAGTGGACGGCGGACCGGTCCGAGGCTTTCATGACCGATGCCCATGGCCGCGACCATATCACCAATGCCCGCATGGGCTTTGACCAGAATGGCAAGATCACCGGCTTCAAGGTCGATACGCTGGCCAATCTGGGGGCGTATATGTCGCTGTTTTCCAGCGCCACGCCGACTTACCTCTACGCCACGCTGTTGTCGGGGCAGTATGACATTGCCAACATCTATGGCAATGTGAAGGGCGTCTATACCAACACCGTGCCCGTCGACGCCTATCGCGGTGCGGGACGGCCCGAGGCCAGTTTCCTGGTCGAACGGATGATGGAAACCGCCGCGCGCGAGATGGGGATGGACCCGGCAGAGTTGCGGCGCCGCAACTTTATCGGCAGCTTCCCGCATCAGACGCCGGTGATCATGACCTATGACGCGGGCGATTTCGCCGGCAATCTGGACATGGCGCAGAAGGCCGCCGATGTGGCGGGCTTCCCGGCCCGCCGCGCCGAGGCCGCCCAACGCGGCAAGCTGCGGGGCCTGGGTTATTCCTGCTATATCGAGGCGTGCGGCATCGCGCCCTCGGCTGCCGTCGGCAGTCTGGGCGCGGGCGTCGGCCTGTGGGAATCGGCCGAGGTGCGGGTGAACCCGGTCGGCACGATCGAGATCCTGACGGGCAGCCACAGCCACGGGCAGGGGCATGAGACGACCTTCAGCCAGATCGTCGCCGAGCGATTCGGCCTGCCCATCGAGAATGTCTCGATCGTGCACGGCGATACCGACAAGGTGCAGTTCGGCATGGGCACCTATGGCTCGCGTTCCGGCGCGGTCGGCATGTCGGCCATCGTCAAGGCGATGGACAAGGTCGAGGCAAAGGTGCGCAAGATCGCGGCGCATGTACTGGAAGCCAGCGAGGATGACATCGTCATCGAAAACGGCGCGGTGAAGGTCGCGGGCACCGACAAGCAGATGCTGTGGCACGAGGTCGGGCTGGCGGCCTATACCGCCCATAACCTGCCTGCAGGGATGGAGCCGGGCCTGAAAGAAACCGCCTTCTATGACCCGGTGAACTTCACCTTCCCCGCTGGATGCTACATCGCCGAGGTCGAGGTCGATCCCGAAACCGGCGTGACCAAGGTTGTCCAGTTCACCGCAGCCGATGATTTCGGCACCATCATCAACCCGATGATCGTCGAGGGGCAGGTGCATGGCGGTGCCGCCCAAGGGATCGGGCAGGCGATGCTGGAGGGCGTGGTCTATGATCAGGACGGACAGCTGCTGACCGGTTCCTATATGGATTACTGCATGCCGCGCGCCGATGACGTGCCCTTCTACACGATCGAGCACAACAAGACCGTCTGTCCGGGCAACCCTCTGGGCATCAAGGGCTGTGGCGAGGCCGGGGCCATCGGCACCCCGCCCGCGATCATCAACGCGATCACCGATGCGATTGGCAATAACGACCTTCAGATGCCGGCCACGCCGCTGAAGGTCTGGACCGCCCTGCAAGCGGCTGCAAAGCCCATGGCGGCGGAATAGGGGAGGCGACGTCATGTATCAGACCAAATATCACAAGGCCGCCAGTTTCGATGATGCCGTAGCGGCGCTTGGCGCGGCCGAGGATGGCAAATATCTGGCCGGTGGCCAGACCCTGCTGGCCACCATGAAGCAGCGCCTGGCCGCGCCGACCGATCTGGTCGACCTGCGCGGGATCGACGGCATGGTGGGCATTTCGGTCGATGGCGACAGCGTCACCATCGGTGCGGCCACCACCCATGCCGAGGTGGCCTCGAACGCGGCTTTGCGGGCGGTCATTCCGGTTCTTTGCGATCTGGCGGTGCTGATCGGGGATCCGGCGGTGCGCCACATGGGCACCATCGGCGGCTCGCTTGCCAATAACGACCCGGCGGCGGATTACCCGGCCGCCGTTCTGGGCCTGAATGGCACCGTCATCACCAACCAGCGCGAGATCCCCGCGGACGAATATTTCGAGGGGCTGTTCACCACCGCGCTGGACGAGGGCGAGATCATCAAGGCCGTGCGCTTCCCGAAGCCACGCCGCGCCGCCTATCAGAAATTCCCCAACCCGGCCTCGCGCTTCGCGCTGGTGGGCGTGCTGGTGGCTGACACGGGCGACGGCCCGCGCGTTGCGGTGACGGGCGCGGGTTCCGATGGGGTATTCCGCGCAGAAGCGCTGGAAGAGGCGCTGGCAGGGGGCTTCTCGGCCGCCTCGCTGGAAGGCGCCAGCGTGGATAGCGATGGGCTGATGGGGGATATCCATGCCACCCCGGAATATCGCGCGCATCTGATCGGAGTGCTGGCGAGACGCGGAGTTGCCGCGGCGGGCTGAGGCCAGCTCAGCAGAAACCGGATGCCGGGCCAAAAGCCCGGCATTCTTCGATACGCCGTCAGGTTCTGTCGGGCTGCAAAATGCCCGCGATGGTCATCGGATGTCCAGCGGCGGCAACGATTTCACAAGGTCATCCACGGCCTTCATTTGCGACAGGAAGGCCGGCAGCTGGTCCAGTGGCAATGCACTTGGGCCATCGCATTTGGCATGGTCTGGATCAGGATGCGCCTCCAGAAAAAGCCCGGCAATGCCGACGGCCAGACCGGCACGACCAAGTTCCGCGACCTGATTGCGCCTGCCGCCTGACGCATTTGCGCTGGCGTCACGCATTTGCAGGGCATGGGTCACGTCGAAGATGATCGGCGCATCCTTGCTGTTGTCACGCATGACCCGGATTCCCAGCATATCGACCACAAGATTGTCATAGCCAAAGCAAGATCCCCGTTCACAAAGCAGGACCTTGTCATTCCCGCATTCGTTGATCTTCTCGACAAGATTTCGAACCTGACCGGGGCTCATGAACTGTGGCTTCTTGACATTGATGACCGCGCCGGTTTGGGCCGCCGCGGCGACCAGATCGGTCTGCCGCGCAAGAAAAGCAGGAATTTGCAGGATGTCGCAAATCTCGGCGACAGGGGCGGCCTGACTTGGATCGTGGATGTCGGTGATGACGGGAACCCCGAAGGTTTCCTTGACCTCATTCAGCACCTTCAGACCTTCGTAAAGGCCCGGACCACGAAACGAATGAATGGAGGAACGGTTTGCCTTGTCGAATGAGGCCTTGAAGATGAACGGCATGTTCAGCTCGCCGGTGATTTTGACGAAGCGTTCGGCGGCCGTCATGACAAGATCGCGCGACTCGATAACATTCACGCCGCCGATCAGGGTCATGGGGCGGGTGTTGCCGATCACGAGGTTTTTCAGATTCACATCGCTCATGAGGCGCTTCCTTTATAAGATCGTGGATATGATGCAGCTAGGTTTTCGGCGGCAAATACGCAACAGCAAGGGGACTGCGCCGGCGAAGCGCCCCTTTCGGAACGAACCAAAAGCCAAACCCGCAGGAAGGGCTTACCCCGAAAGCAGATCCATGAACATACGAAGCGCTGTCACCAACAGGAAACCCACCGAAGGCCAGGTGCAGCGGATCGAATGGCGTGGTCCGCGCCGATGCCCTGGAGGATGCCTTGGCGGGCGGCTTCTCTGCGGCCTCGCTGGACGGGGTTGGCGTAAACCGCGACGGGCTGATGGGGAAATCCATGTCACCCCGGAATATCGCGCGCATATGATTGGCGTTCTGGTCAGGCGCGGGGTCGCAGCGGCTGGTCAAGAGATTGCTCTGAAAATAAAATCCGGGCGTGAGGCCCGGCATTTCTTTTGGCAAATCACCTGGGCCGCGCGCGTGTAGCCATGCGGGGGCTAGCGATATTCTTCCCCTTCTGCGCCATAGATTCCGGCGTCCAGATCCTTGGCAAGCTGGCGCAGCAGGATGCGAAGAAAGCTGTCCGGCTGGTCGAAGTCGTGTGTGGCGTTGATCCTGGCCGTGCCATCATCGCTACATCGGAAGGCATGCACCCAGCTTTGGCTTTCCTCAAGCCAGATCTCTGCATCACCTGCCGAACCTACACGGCTGATCCGCTGCCCGTTTGCGGGTTCTGAACCGCGATTTCGGCCTCTTGGGAAAGCCGCACAAGCGGATGCTTCTCGACAGCGCTTTGCCATTGCTGAAGGCTGATCTGCGAACCAGAATTTCGCGATAAACGCAGAGAATATCCCATGATTTTCGCCCGCTATTTTGTTTCTCCGGCGGGTCAGATCAGATTTCCGTCGCCGTCGCAAAGGTCAATTGCCCCTGTTTTCCGCAAAGCGGGGCGCGGCAGGGTCTTGCGACATCAGTTTTCGCGGGTCCCATGACAGCCATGACCCCTGGCAGAAGCGTCAGCCTGAAAACAGGTCCATGAACATGCGCAGCGCTGTCACCAGCAGGAACCCTCCGAAGGCCAGCCGCAATGTCCGGCGCGGAATGGAATGTGCCAGCTTTACGCCCAGCTGCGAGAAGGTGGTGGTCAGCGGCGTGATCACCGCCGCCGCCAGCAGGTTGACATAGCCAAGCGAGAAGGGCGGCAACCCATCCACCCCCAGCCCGGTCCCGGCATAGATGATCGCCCCCGGCACCCCGATCAGAAAGCCGATGGCCGCCGAGGTGCCGACCGCGCGGCGGATGTCATAGCCGAGGAAGTTCAACAAAGGCACGCCGATGGTGCCGCCGCCAATGCCCATCATCGCGCTTAACGTGCCGGTGATCACGCCGAAGAACGCCCAGACCGGCTTGCTGAACCCGCGCGGCTGCGGATCGGCGCGTCCCTTGCGCAGGATCATGTCCGCCGACACGATCAGCGCCACGGTCGCAAAGACCGCCACCAGCACATTGCCCGAGACATAGCCCCCCAGCAGGCTGCCCACGACCACACCCACAAGGATCGAGGGCGCCCAAAGCCGCAGCAGCTCCATGTCGATGGCGCCCTTGCGGTAATGCCCCCAGCTTGAAGCCAGCGAGGTGAAAACGATCGTCGCCAGCGAGGTGCCGACGGCGATCTTCATGGCGATATCGCCCTCCATCCCGGTCAGGGTCAGGGCGAAATACAGGGCCGGGACGATGACGATGCCGCCCCCTACGCCCAGAAGCCCGGCCAGAACGCCGCCTGCGATACCCGCGCCAATGGCGACGGCAGCCAGTTCCAGCAATGTGCCGGTGGTCAGCCCGTCCATGTCCTAGCGGCCCACCGCATATGCTTGCATCAGTCGCGGCGTGGCGGCGGCGGTCAACAGCCCGTCAGGGTCGCGCCGCGCGGCGGTCAGCCGACCGATGGCCCAGGGTTGGGACACGGTGACCCGATGGCCGCGCGCCCGAAGATCGGCAATGACCGCCTCGCCAATATCGGGTTCGATCAGCATCTCGCCCGGCTTCGCCTCGCGCGGGTAGAAGCTGGATTGGAAATGCAGGCTGTGGAACAGGGGGGAATCCATGCCTTTCTGCATGTCCAGCCCGTGATGGACGTAACGCAGGAACCAGATCAGCTGCCATTGGTCCTGCTGGTCGCCGCCAGGCGTGCCAAAGGCGATACGGGTGCCATCCTTTTCCGCCAGCGAGGGCGTCAGCGTCGTGCGTGGCCGCGCGCCGGGTTTCAGCGAGGTGGGCAGGCCCTCTTGCAGCCAGAACATCTGCGCCCGGCTGTTCAGCGGGAAGCCCAGCCCCGGCACCACCGGGTTCGATTGCAGCCACCCGCCCGAGGGCGTAGCGCTGACCATATTGCCCCAACGGTCGATCACATCGAGATGCACGGTATCGCCCCGGCGCTCGGTCAGATGCGCCATGGTGGGTTCACCCGCGCTGACCCCGCGGGCGGCGGCGAAATCGCGGGCGGCGCGGGCGATGGCGGCATCGGCCAGATGTTCCAGACCGGGCAGCCGGCCGGGGCGCTGTTCCAGACTGGCCTGCGGCCCGATCAGCCGGGCACGCTCGGCCCCGTATTCGGGGGACAGCAGCACATCAAGGGGAATGTCGAAATGCGCGGGATCGCCGTAATAGGCCTCGCGGTCGGCATAGGCCAGTTTCATCGCCTCGATCACGGTATGGACGAAATTGGCGCCCATCGGATCCATCGCGGCGATGTCGAAATTGCGCAGGATCTGCAAGGCTTGCAACAGCACCGGCCCTTGCGACCAGGGCGCGGTCTTCATTACCGTCCAGCCGTGATAGTCGATGCTGACCGGGGCCTCCCATCTGGCCTGCCAGCCCGCCATATCGGCGCGCGACAACACGCCTGCATGGGCAGCGCCCGAGACGTCCATCACCTTTGCCCCGTCCAGATAATCGCAGATCGCATCGGCGATGAAGCCCTGCGACCAGATGCGGCGGGCGGCGTCGATGCGCGCCTCGCGGCTGTCGCCCTGTGTCTCGTCGACAAGGCGCTGCCAGGTGGCGGCCAGATCGGGGTTCCTGAACAGCGACCAATCGGCGGGCGGCTGCCCGCCCGGAAGCCAGGTGTCAAAACTGCTGGGCCATTCCTCGCGGAAGAAGCCGGCGATCCCCGCAATGGTTTTCACCACGGCAGGCAGGATCGGATGGCCGTCGCGGGCATAGCCGATGGCGGGTTCCATCACCTCGGCCAGTTCCATGCTGCCATGGTCGCGCAACATCAGCATCCAGCCATCGAAAGACCCCGGCACCACGGTCGCCAGCAGGCCCGATCCGGGGATCAGCCCGTCGCCGAAGAACTGCCGGTAATGGTCCATCGTCGCGCCGGCCGGCGCCACGCCCTGCGCGCAGAGAACCTTGGTTTCACCCGTTTCGCCGATATGGACGATCGCCGGCAGATCGCCGCCCGGCCCGTTCAGATGCGGCTCGACAACTTGCAGGACCAGCCCTGCGGCAACGGCCGCGTCAAAGGCATTGCCGCCGCGTTCCAGCATCGCCATGCCGGCGGCCGAGCCAAGCCAATGGGTCGAGGTGACGGTGCCGAAGGTGCCGCGAATATCGGGGCGGGTGGTGAATTGGTTCATGGATTCCTGCTTTCGGTTCGTCGGATCAGGCGGTCGCGCCCGAGAACTGCCGCACGGCAATGCCCGAGCCAGTCAGGTGATCGCGCACCGCCGCCGCGATGGCCACCGCGCCGGGGCTGTCGCCATGCACGCAGATGGTGTCGATCCGGCAAGGGATGCGCTTGCCGCTTTCGGTGATGATGCCGCCGGCGCGGATCATGTCCTCCATCCGCTTGCCGACGATGGCCGGGTCGTGCAGCACCGCGCCGGGCTTGCTGCGATCGACCAGTGTGGCATCGTCATTATAGGCGCGGTCGGCAAAGATTTCGTTGGCATAAGCCGCGCCCAGTTCGCGGGCGACGGCCTCAGAGGCGGTGGCGGCCAGGGTGACAAGGATGATCTGCGGATCGACCCGCAAGGCGGCGCTGTAACAGGCGCGGGCGATGTCGGCATCCTCGCTGGCCATGTTGGCGACCGCGCCATGCAGCTTCAGATGCCGCACCGCGCCCCCGGCCAGTCGCGCCATGCCCTGCGCCGCGCCCAGCTGATAGGCGACCATATTGCCCAGCTCTTCGGCTGACAGTTTCATCCTCCGGCGGCCAAAGCCCTGAAGATCGGCAAAGCCCGGATGGGCACCAATGCCCACGCCGTTTTCCGCCGCACGCCGCATGGTCGCCGCCATCACATCGGCATCGCCCGCATGAAAGCCGCAGGCGATATTGGCCGAGGTGATGATATCCAGCAGCGCCGCATCGTCGCCCATGCGCCATGGCCCGAAGGATTCCCCCATATCCGAGTTCAGATCCACCTGCATCAGCCGTCCTCCAGTTCATCCCCTCGGGTTACACCGCCGACCAGCTGAAAGCCCAACAGATCGGGTATCATGGCTGGGTCGCGCACCAGATTGCGGCAGCGCCCGGCTGTTTCTCGTAACAGTTGCGCATCGCTGCGGTAAAGCGCATCGGCCTGATCAAGGCTCAGCCGCAAAAACTGGATCTGCCCGCCCGGCGGTGTTTGGGCGATCTGGGCCAGATCGGTCGGGATCACCGTGCCGATGCGGGGATAGCCGCCCATGGTCTGACATTCCGCCAGCAGCACATAGGGCACACCGTCGCCGGTCATCTGCACATCCCCCGGTCCCACCATCTCGGATGCCAGCCCGCCGGCCTGGTCCGAGGCAAACCGCGCCTCGGCATCCAGCCGCACACCCTGGCGATTGCCGCGCGGGGCGCGGGTGAACCGGGTTTCGACGAAACTGGCCAGGGTTTCGGGGGTGAACAGCGCGGTCTGCGGCCCGTCGATGATACGGATCAGGCCGCCGCGAAAGCGGTTTGAGACCTCAATGATGCGCGCGGGCGCCTCGGGGTCGGGATCGGTCCCAAGCGGCAGGCGGTCACCTGCGGTCAACATGCCGCCAAGCCCGATGTTCAGATGGGCCGCGCGACTGCCCAGCCAGGGGGGCGTGGCAATTCCACCCGCAGGCGTCAGATAGCTGAAGGCACCCGATTGTGCGCCGCCGATCCGCAAGTGCTGCCCCGGTTCGATCCGGTGACTGGCCTGCCATTGCAGGGGGGCGTCGTCCAGCGTGGCGGTCATGGGCGCGCCGGTCAGGGCGATGCGCATGGGTTTGGTGGTGGCAAAGACGCCGCCTGCGCCCGCCATCTCGACCCCGGCGACGACGGCGTTCAGACCCAGCAAGGCCGCCGCCTCGATCAAGGCCAGCCGGTCCATCGCGCCGCCCCGTGACAGGCCTTGCGCGATATGGCCCGGACGTCCGTGATCCTGCACGCTGAGCAGCCCATCTGCCCGGATGACTTGCAATTCGTTCATCCCAGAACCTCAAGCCGCGCGCCACCCAGCCCGTCATCACGGGCCATCAGCCCGTCCAGCTGGTCAGCCGCGACAGCTGCATAGCGGATGGCATCGCCGGCCCGCAGCGGCATCGGATCCTGACGATCCGGGTCGAAGGCGCGAAACCCCGTTCGTGCGATCTGGCGCCATCCGGTTGCAGAAGCTGCGGTGAACATGACCAGCTGGCGCACGGCTGATACGACCGCCCCGGCCGGGACCATCGGATTCAACTCGCTCATCCGGGGCAGATTCCACGGCTCGGGCAGCAGGCCGATATAGGGCTGGCCAGGGGCGTATCCGATCGCCAGAACGCGCAGATCGGCTTGGCACAGCTGGTCCACCGCGGCCTGTTCCGACAGGTCGATGGCACGTGCGATCTGGCCCAGTTGCGGGCCGTGTTCGCCACCAAAGGCCGCGGGAATGGTCCAGCGCCGCGCAGGGGCGGGCAGGGCACGCGGATGCGCTGCCACCGCCTGCGCGCGTGTCAGCGCGTCCCGCATCAATGCCGCTCGTGCGATGATCGCGGCGTCAAAGCGCATCAGAACCGAGACAAGTCCCGGCGCGATCTCGGTCACGCCCTGCGGCGCATCGCCCGCCAGATCGGCGGCCAGCAACTGCGCGGCGGCCATCGCCCGAGGCTCTGGGTTCAGCGAGAAGCGGATGACCACGCCATCCAGCCCGGCTGGCAAGGCTTCGGGGACAAGGATCGGCATGTCATCGGGCATTCGGCTATCCTTCGGACCCAGGCCGTGGTCTGGCGGCATCCTGCGTCGCAATCTGCAACATGTGCAAGCCGCAGCATGGATATTTGCCGCAAATCGTCTGGGCGGAAACCTTTTGTCAGGTATTTCATCGTATTCCTGGTCAGGCCCGGAGATTTCAGCCGGGAACAAAGGCATCGAAAACGGAGGCGCCGCCCATGTTCAAACCCGCGCTGACCCAAAATGTTCTGGCAGGTGCCGCCGACCGTCCGGCCGCATCGGATTATTTCTATCTTGAGGGGCGGACCATCGCCACGCCGGTCTTCAGAATCCTGCTGTGGTGCGATGGTCACTGGCGGGACCGGGCGAATCGGCAGGCGATGCTGGGGGTGTTCGACCTGTTCTGCCTGCGATGGTCCGGCCAGTTCCACAGTCTGACGCGGGCGAGTGCCGATCAACCGCCACGCACCTGCCCGAACACCGATGCATCACTTGCGGCCCTGCGTGCGGAACTGGCTGCGGGCACCGCGCGCATGGATAGCGGCATCCGTCTGGCGGGCTGGACAGACAGCCCTCATTTCATCGAATCCGCGCCCTGTCTGCGGCTTGGTGAGCTTGGCGATCTGGCGTTTCTGGCGCTGGAACTGCCGCCCGACGCAGATGATCTGGTGGACTTTACCGATCAGGTGACGGAATTTGCTTCGGCCATGTCATTGCGCTGTGGTGTTGCAGGGTTCGGATATTTTCTGCCTGACTATCTGGAAAGCCTGGTCTTTGCCTTGCCGATGGCCATGGCACGGACGAATGCCGCCATTGAGGTGACGCCACGCTGTGTCGCTTTCTGTATCATGCCGCAGGCCCTTGCAACGCAAGACGTCGACGAGGATCCCCCGGTTGCTGTCGGATTGGCTGATATCGGCTGGCGCACGCTGATCGGCGCGGGCTTCCGTGACCGGCTGCCGGATCTGTCGATGCTGGCGAAAGGGGGGGATGTGGCCGTTGACCGGCGTGGCGAGCTGGTGGTCGTGACCGCCGGTGATCGGCCCGTTTGGGGCAGGGTCCTGCCGCAAGAGGACATTGCACCCTATCAGCGTGTTGCCAAGGCGCTTGGCCCATTGCGGATCAGCCCGCGCCTGGCGCAGCGGCACCTGTTTGGTGGCGACAATGGCGACCCCGAGCGGAATGACAGGGTGCAGGCCTATCTTAACCGTCTGGATGATTGATGGTGGCCAGACCCCAAATCGGCGCGGCGGCGTCCGTCGCTTTGACCGCCATCCATTCTTGGTCGGGCCGGCGGCTCTTCTGCACTTGAGGCGGGGCGCGCTGGGGACTAGATACCCCCAATGTCAATGAACTGGTTGACGAAATCGCCTGCTGGTTGGCGGTATCGGATCTGACAATGCTGTGCGGAGGTATCATGACTTCATATGTTTCGCGACATGGGCTGGAGGTAGCCGCACCGCTTGCCGAACTGATCGAGACCCGGATTCTGACCGGCGTGGATGCCGATGCGTTCTGGTCCGGTTATCATGCGCTGCTGCGCGATCTGATGCCGGAAAATGCCGCATTGCTGGACCGGCGCGCCGCATTGCAGGCCCGGATCGACGACTGGCATGTCGCGCATCGTGGGCAACCCCATGATGCCCAGGCCTATCGGCAATTCCTGACGGAAATCGGCTATCTGGTGCCGGCACCAGAGCATTTTTCCCTTGGAACCACCAATGTCGATGCTGAAATCACCTCGACTGCGGGGCCGCAGCTGGTTGTTCCGGTCATGAACGCGCGCTTCGCGCTGAATGCGGCGAATGCACGGTGGGGATCGCTTTACGATGCGCTCTACGGCACTGACGCGATTGCAGGTGCGCCACAAGGCAAGGGTTTCGATGCAGCGCGGGGCGCGGAGGTGATTGCCTGGGCGCGGGCGCATCTGGACAGGGTTGCGCCGCTGGCAAGCGGCAGCTGGGCTGATGTCACGGCGCTGGATCTGCTGGACGGCGTGCTGCGCGTCACGAACGCCGCAGGGGCAACCGGCCTCGCCGATTCTGCCCAGTTCGCAGGCCATGCGGAGGCAGGTGATATCTTCTTGCGGGTCAACGGGCTGCTGATCCGGCTGGTGATAGACCCGACATCCACCATCGGCAGGAACGATCCGGCGGGGATCGCCGACATCCTGCTGGAAAGCGCTGTCACGGCAATCCAGGATTGCGAGGATTCGGTGGCCGCCGTCGATGCCGAGGATAAATGCCTGGTCTATGCCAACTGGCTGGGCCTGATGCGCGGAGATCTGGCCGAGACCTTCGAGAAGGGCGGCAAGACGCTGACCCGGCGGCTGAATCCCGATATCGACTATATTGATCCCATGGGCCGGTCGGTCAGCCATCCGGGCCGGGCACTGCTTCTGGTGCGCAATGTGGGCCATTTGATGCAGACCGACGCGGTCCGCATGGATGGGCGGGATACACCCGAAGGCATCATGGATGCCGTTGTCACGGTCGCCGCCGCCATGCATGACCTGAACCGGTCCGAGGGGCCGCGCAACAGCCGCAGGGGCTCTGTCTATGTGGTCAAGCCCAAGATGCACGGCCCCGACGAGGCCGCCTTTGCCGACAGGCTCTATGGCCGGGTCGAGCAGTTGCTTGGCCTGCCGCGCAACACCGTGAAGCTGGGCGTGATGGACGAAGAGAGGCGAACTTCTGCCAATCTGGCGGCCTCGATCGCGGCGGTCCGGGACCGGTGCGTGTTTATCAATACCGGATTTCTGGACCGCACCGGGGACGAGATCCATACCTCGATGCAGGCCGGCCCGATGGTTCCCAAGGGCGAGATGAAATCCGCCGCGTGGCTTGGCGCATATGAGGATGGGAATGTCGATACCGGCCTGGCAAACGGCCTGGCGGGGCACGCCCAGATCGGCAAGGGGATGTGGGCCAAGCCCGACGCCATGGCCGACATGCTGCGCGAGAAGATTGCCCATCCGCAAGCTGGCGCCAACACTGCCTGGGTGCCTTCGCCAACCGCCGCAACATTGCATGCGACCCACTACCACCTTGTTGACGTGACCGGGGTGCAGCGTGCGCTTGCCGACCGGGCACCAGCGTCGCTGGACCAACTGCTGATCCTGCCGCTGCTGGGCGGGCGCAATCTTTCCGACGACGAGGTCCGGCGCGAACTGGACAATTCCTGCCAATCCATCCTGGGTTATGTCGTGCGATGGGTCGATCAAGGTGTCGGCTGCTCGAAAGTGCCTGACATCAACGACGTCCCCCTGATGGAGGATCGCGCGACGCTGCGGATCTCGGCCCAGCATCTTGCCAATTGGCTGCTGCATGGGCTGTGCAGCATCGAGGATATTGATGCCGCGCTGCGCCGCATGGCGCCCAAGGTGGATGTCCAGAATGCGGACGACCCGGCCTATCAGCCAATGGCGCCCGGTTTTGACGGTGTGGCCTTCCTGGCTGCGCGCGATCTGATCTTGCAGGGCGCGACCCAGCCCTCGGGCTATACCGAGCCACTGCTGCATGCCGCCCGCCGCAAGGCGAAGCGGCAGCAAGCCATGGCTTCGGCTGCGGTCGGCTAGGGGTTGGCGTGGCACTTGCCGCCATCTCCAGGGGATCGGCCGTGATCACTGCCGTGGGCCCGTCGCAGCGTGACCGGCGACATCGGCGGTATGATCAAGGCATGATCCGATGACGCCGCAGGCGCGCGTTGCCGCGGCGATCGACATTCTTGATCAGATCGCCGGTGGCGCTTGGGCCGAGCCGTCGTTGCTGCGCTGGTCACGGTCTAGCCGGTTTGCCGGATCGGGTGATCGGGCCGCCGTGCGCGATCTTGTCTTTGACGCGCTTCGGCGGCGCGAAGCCTATGCAGCACTGGGCGGCGGGCATGGGGGGCGCTGCCTGATGTTGGGCAGGATCCGCCATGACGGTGGTGATCCTGATCAGATATTCAATGGCGCGGGCCACGCGCCGGCGCCGCTGACCAAGGCCGAGCGTCTGGCCGGTATGGCCCCAGACCGCGTTCAGTCGATGAATTTGCCCGAATGGGTGCTGCCGCTTTGGGACACGGCACTGGGGCGCGAGGCCCAACCCGTCGCCCTGGCGATGGCTGACCGGGCACCGGTGTGGTTGCGGGCAAATCTGGCCAAGGTCACGCCGGATCAGGCCATGGTGGCATTGGCCGAGGACGGCATAGCGGTCCGGTCCGATCCGCGCCTGCCCTCGGCGCTTGAGGTCGTGTCGGGCGAGCGAAGGATCGGCGGGTCGCGGAGCTATCGCGACGGATTGGTCGAATTACAGGATCTGTCACCGCAATTGGCCTGCGCGGCGCTGCCCTTGGTGGCAGGGCAGAGCGTCCTGGACTACTGCGCCGGTGGGGGCGGCAAGGCGCTTGCGGTTGCTGCCGGATTTCGGGTGTCGGTCGATGCGCATGACGCCGATCCCGCGCGCATGGCCGATCTGCCTGCGCGCGCAACCCGCGCGGGAACGCCGATCAGACCCGTGGCGCGGCCGCAAGGCGCCTATGACCTTGTCATCACTGATGTGCCCTGTTCCGGTTCGGGCACCTGGCGCCGCAGCCCTGATGCCAAATGGCGACTGGATCGACGTTCTATGGATAGTCTTTTGAATATTCAATCGAATATCATGGACGAGGTGGTGCCCCTTGTTCGGCGGATGGGCTATCTGGCCTATATGACATGCTCGGTTCTGGTCGAGGAAAATGACGGGCAGGCGCAGGCATTTCTCACCCGAAATCCAGATTTCACGCAGGTCATACGGCGGCAATGGACCCCCCTCGATGGCAGTGACGGGTTCTTTCTGTCCTTGTTTCAAAGACAAGGATGAACTGACTGTCAGTTGCCGGTCTTGTTAACGTCATATTAACGAAAGCGCTGCTAGGATGACCGCGGCGCAATCAGCACGAAGGACGAGACATGACCGGGTTGGAGCGGGTGATCGGCCTGCCGCGCGGCGCAGTGGCCTTTCTGCCCGTGCTGGTGCTGCCGGCACTGGTTGGCAGTATTTTGCTGCTACTGTTTCCCGGCAGCAGCAGCGGCACGGCAGCGGTCGTCTTCGCGACGATGGCGGTTGCGTGGTATCTGCTGGGGGGCGCGATTTCGCTGTTGCAGGCGGCGCGCGCGCTGACGGGGCGCCGCGCGCTGGCCGCGATCAAGTCCGAGGTGGTCGCAGCGCCCGAACCGATCTGGATTACCGATTCTGACGGTCTCGTTCTGTTTCAGAACGCGGCCTCGCTTGACGGATTCGGGGATATCCTGGGACAGAATATTCTCAGCTGGATGTCGCATATCCGCGCCAATGCGGCGGGGTTGATTGCAGATCTGATTGCTCGCGCCGACCGGTCCGGCTTTGCAGAAACGCGATTGCCTGACGGTGACATGCTGGCCCTTGGCAGGGCGGCGGATGCCCCGCTTCAAATCTGGTCCTATCACGCTGCCGGCGATGACGTGGGCGATGATGATCTCGCCGATGCGGGAGAGCCAGAGCCGGATGACGAGTTCGATGCCCTGCCGGTGGCTTTGCTGCGCCTGACCGGCGATGGAATGATCAATCGCGCCAATCCGGCTGCGCAGCGATTACTGGGCCGCAACCCCGTTCAGACACATATGGGCGCCATCCTTGACGGACCGGGCAGGCCGGTGGGCGACTGGTTGGCCGATGTGGCGACGGGGCGCACGGATCAACGGGCCGAGATGTTGCGCCTGCGCGCCGGCGGTGACAGGCATTTTCAGGTGTCGCTGGCCCGTGACCCGGCCGAATCGGCTGGGTTGATCGCCGTGTTGAACGATGCCAGTGCGCTGAAAACGCTGGAAGCACAGTTCGTCCAAAGTCAGAAAATGCAGGCGATAGGCCAGTTGGCGGGCGGCGTGGCACATGACTTCAACAATCTGCTGACGGCGATCAGCGGTCATTGCGATCTGCTGATGATGCGCCATGACAAAGCGGATCAGGACTATGCCGATCTGGATCAGATCAGCCAGAATGCCAATCGGGCTGCGGCGCTGGTCGGTCAGCTGCTGGCATTTTCGCGCAAGCAGACGATGAAGCCCGAGATTCTTGATCTGCGCGACACACTTGCTGATCTGACCCACCTGCTGAACCGTCTTGTTGGGGAACGCGTCGCACTGAACATCTTGCACGATCCCAGGCTGCTGCCGATCCGCGCCGACAAGCGGCAGCTGGAACAGGTGATCATGAACCTGGTCGTGAATGCACGCGATGCGATGCCATTGGGCGGCGATATTACCATCAGGACGCGCAATATGCGCCTGGATACCCCCCTTGAACGGGATCGTGCGATTGTGGCCAAGGGGGCCTATGTCATGGTCGAATTGCGCGATGAGGGCAGCGGAATCGCACCGGACATCCTGACCAAGATTTTCGAACCTTTCTTCACGACCAAGCGGACCGGAGAGGGGACCGGGCTGGGCCTGTCCACCGCCTATGGTATCGTCAAGCAGACAGGAGGGTTCATCTTTTGCGACAGTAAACTGGGGGAAGGGACTGTTTTCTCACTCTATTTTCCTGCGCATGATCTTGATGAAATCGTTGTGTCATCCGAACCGCAGGGTGACGCAGCCGACAGTGGGGCCGAGGCGCGGAAGGCCACAATTCTTCTGGTCGAGGACGAGGCGCCCGTGCGGGCCTTTGCTGCCCGCGCTTTGCGCCTGAAGGGCCATGAGGTGCTGGAGGCCGAAAATGCAGAAGCGGCTTTGGCGTTGTTGTCCGATCCGGCGGTCGAGGTCGACGTGTTCGTGACCGATGTTGTCATGCCTGGTATGGACGGTCCCAGTTGGGTTCGCAGCGCATTGCGTGATCGGCCCAGAACGCGCGTTGTCTTCATTTCGGGCTATACCGAGGATATTTTTGCCGAGGGCCAAAGCCCGGTGCCCAATTCCGTCTTTCTGGCAAAGCCGTTCTCTCTGGTTGAACTGACCCAGACAGTCGAGCGTCACCTGCACGGTGGCAGAGCATGAGCCGATGAAATGCCGGCAGGGCGCTGGACGTCCGGTCCGACGCAGATATCGGGTGCAGAAAGGCGGCGTGCTATAGCGTCTGGTACAGCCGGATATCGGCTGCCATCGCGATGCGCAGTGCTGCTTCCTGGTTGGCATCAAGATCGACATCGACGATTGGCGGCACGTTCACGCGCGGCAGATTGATGGCGCAATCCAGTTGATCTTCGAGAAATTCGACGAATCGCGGCATTTCTTCATATCGAAATATCCGGTCGGCAGGACTGCTGCCGCCGGTCAGAAACTGTGCCTGGCCGACCATGCTCATCTGCTTGGGGCCGTTCTCGGATGCGTAATTGCTGGCGAATTGGGCGAAGCTGACACCTTCCATCAGGTGTTCGGGGTCTTCGTGATCGTCGCGCAGCTTGAACCGATACCAGCTGCGCAGCCAGTCGACGGGTTCGCGCATCAGGGCGACGGTGGTGAAGCTGCCACCGCCCACCGATTCCAGCCAAGGTTGAACATGGTCGCGAAACGCCTTGATATCGACATGCTTCAGCGCGGCCGGGCGCTGCACCGCCACCGCGGCCAATGGCTCCAGCGCGGCTTCGATGGCGGTCGATCCAGCCTTGGGCGTGGCCAGAAAGACCAGACGCGGTTCCCAGAAGATCAGCATGTCTTCCCCAATTCGGCGCAATGTTCCAAGGCCGGTGGCAATATCCGGGCCGCTGCCGGCTGTAAACCGTTTCTTAAGACATGCCATGCAATATCGAGCGATCGACCGCAGAAGAAAGCACTTGCGTCACCGGGCCAATTCGCGCAAGAACAATGGAACAAGGGGTGAACATCCCCGGCGGATCGAGGCAGATTGCCCCTTGACGGGGTGTGTGGAATAACGGGCGAGGACAAGATGGCGACGGCGAGCATTCTGGACATGAACGACAAACGCAGCGCGGACAAGCAGAAGGCGCTGGACAGCGCCCTGGCGCAGATCGAACGGCAATTCGGCAAGGGTTCGATCATGAAGCTGGGCAAGGATAACCCGGTGGCCGAGATCGAGGCGACCTCGACCGGCTCTCTTGGGCTGGATATTGCGCTTGGCATTGGCGGCCTGCCCAAGGGCCGCATCATCGAGATTTTCGGCCCCGAAAGCAGCGGCAAGACGACGCTTACGCTTCATGCCGTGGCCGAAGAACAGAAAAAAGGCGGCATCTGCGCCTTTGTGGATGCAGAACATGCACTGGATCCGCAATATGCCCGGAAGCTGGGCGTGAATCTGGACGAATTGCTGATCTCGCAGCCCGATACGGGCGAGCAGGCGCTGGAGATCGTGGATACGCTGGTGCGTTCCGGCGCGGTCAGCCTGGTCGTGGTCGACTCGGTTGCAGCGCTGACACCCAAATCCGAAATCGAGGGCGACATGGGCGACATGCAGATGGGCTCTCATGCCCGTCTGATGAGCCAGGCGATGCGCAAGTTGACCGCCAGCATCGGCCGGTCAAACTGCATGGTGATCTTCATCAACCAGATCCGCATGAAGATCGGCGTGATGTTCGGCAGCCCCGAGACGACCACCGGCGGCAATGCGTTGAAATTCTATGCGTCGGTCAGGCTGGATATCCGCCGCACCGGCTCGATCAAGGACCGCGATGAGGTTGTTGGCAACCAGACCCGCGTGAAAGTCGTAAAGAACAAGGTCGCGCCGCCGTTCCGGCAGGTGGAATTCGACATCATGTATGGCGAAGGAATCAGCAAGACGGGTGAGTTGATTGACCTTGGCGTCAAGGCTGGCGTGGTCGAGAAGTCCGGTTCGTGGTATTCTTATGGTGATGAGCGGATCGGTCAGGGGCGCGAGAATGCCAAGCAGTTCTTGCGTGACAATCCAGATGTGGCCTATGCCATCGAGGATAAGATCCGCGCCAGCCACGGTCTGGATTTCGGCGCTTCGGAGGAAGATGACAATGTGACCGAGGATTGATGCCGGCCATCAGCCTGCCGCCTTGGTGTGGTGGTGAGGTATTGGTTTGCGTTTCGGTACACTTGTCCTTTCAGGCTTTGCGGCAGGGTTCCTGACCGCAACGCCTGTTTTAGCCGAGTTGCGGCAGTTCGGGGCCGTTATCTATCCGACCATCCCGGATTGGTCTGATCCGGGCGGTAACAGGGGTCACGTCACGATGTGGTCCGAACTGCGAGATGATCGCTGCGATTATTGCACGATATTGATCGGCAGAAGTGAGACGGCAGTCGGCGGGCTTGTTGACTGGTTGGATCGCAATCGCTTTGCCTTTGTCGACGAGGACGACCGCGCGCAGTTCCAGATTGGAATGCCGGCCGAAAGCACCTCGGTTGGCGCGCGAGAGGCCGCGACACTGGTGATGGGCGACGGAACCGAAATGCAGGTTCTGGTCGCGATCAGGGCCGGCTCCGATTTTGTTCTGACAGGATTTTCGGCCTATAACAGCGAGCCGGAAGGGCTGATGGCGGATATGGAATTCATGTCCACCACCTATCTGCCCTGGTTGGCGCTGTTACGTTATCGGTCTGACGGGGCGCCGTCGCTATTGCCCGCGCCAACGCCGGGCGAAATGGAAGGACTGTGGTGGGCATCGCGGCTGGATACCAATCTTGGCATGGATATGCTGATCCGGCTTGACAGCAGTTTCCGCCGGATCAGCTTTTGGCCCGATGGCAGTTTTTACGAGGGAACATCGCCTGGTGGGACCGCTGTGCCGGATAGGGCCGCGTTGGACAGGGCGATGCTGGCCGATTGGGGGAACTATCTGGTTAGGGGTGACAGCATAGATCTGACCTATGCCGACGGACGCACGGCGACGCTTGAACGCAATGGTGAATTTATCAGCGGTGATGGCTATGACATGACGCGGGTGACGCCATTGCCTGATGGCAGCCGGCTGGATGGTGAAATTTCGTCGGTCTATTATTCCGGCTTCAGCCCCGGCAGCGGGATTTTCGGCGGCATATCCTCGTCCAGCTCGACCGTGTTCCATTCTGATGGTCGCTATGACGGCAGCAGCTTTGGTGGCAGCTTTGGCAGTTTCGACAGTGGCGGGGGCTATAGCGTGGGCAGCAGCGATGACGCGAATGGTCAATACGAGATCCGCGACGGATTGATTGTCTTTTCACCCGCGAACGGCGCCGCAGGCAGGGCCGAGGCGGTGTTCTGGGCTGACGATTCGATCATGATCGGGGATAGCGTGTTCAAGGGCACCGCGAATTGACGCTTGCGCTTGTCGCCGCCGCCCGGCGCTGATATTTCCGGGTCTCGCCCGTCCCACGCCTAGCCGAGGCCCGATCATGCCCAGTCTAAACGATATCCGCTCGACCTTCCTTGATTTCTATGAGCGGAATGGTCACCGCAAGGTAGACAGCAGCCCGCTGGTGCCGCGCAATGACCCGACGCTGATGTTCGCCAATTCGGGCATGGTGCAGTTCAAAAATCTGTTCACCGGGGTCGAGACGCGCGACTACAAGCGGGCAACGACGGCGCAGAAATGCGTGCGCGCGGGCGGCAAGCATAATGACCTTGACAATGTGGGCTATACCGCGCGCCATCATACCTTCTTTGAAATGCTGGGGAATTTCAGCTTCGGCGACTATTTCAAGGCCGACGCGATCCCCTTTGCATGGGAGTTGCTGACCAAGGATTTCGGCATTCCGAAGGACAAGCTGCTGGTCACGGTCTATCACACCGATGACGAGGCGGCGACGATTTGGAAAAAGGTTGCCGGTCTGTCGGATGACCGCATCATCCGCATCCCGACCGATGACAATTTCTGGCGCATGGGCCCGACCGGCCCCTGCGGCCCCTGCACCGAAATCTTCTATGACCACGGCGACAAGATCTGGGGCGGCCCTCCGGGCAGCGCCGAGGAAGACGGCGACCGCTTCATCGAAATCTGGAACCTCGTCTTCATGCAGTTCGAGCAGTTCGAAGATGGCAGCATGAAGGAACTGGCCTCGCAGTCGATTGACACCGGCATGGGGCTGGAACGCATCGGCGCGCTGTTGCAGGGCAAGCATGACAATTACGACACCGACCTGATGCGTAGCCTGATCGAGGCCAGCGCCCATGCGACGAACAGCGACCCCGACGGCCCCGGCAAGGTGCATCATCGGGTGATCGCGGATCACCTGCGCTCGACCTCTTTCCTGATTGCCGATGGCGTCATGCCCTCGAACGAGGGGCGCGGCTATGTGCTGCGGCGGATCATGCGCCGGGCGATGCGGCATGCGCATATGCTGGGGGCGACGGACCCGGTGATGTTCAAGCTGGTCCCGGCGCTGGTGCGCCAGATGGGCGCGGCTTACCCGGAGCTGGGGCGCGGTCAGGCGATGATCGAGGAAACGCTGCGCAGCGAGGAAACCCGCTTCCGCCAGACGCTGGACCGGGGCCTGCGCCTGCTCGATGACGAGCTTGCAAAGCTGCCCGATGGCGCGAACCTGCCGGGCGAGGCGGCGTTCAAGCTGTATGATACCTATGGTTTCCCGCTGGACCTGACGCAGGATGCGCTGCGCGAAAAGGGCCGGGCGGTGGATGTTGCCGGTTTTGACACCGCCATGGCCGAGCAGAAGGCCAAGGCCCGCGCCGCTTGGGCCGGCACGGGCGAGACCAAGGATGCCGCGATCTGGTATGACTTGGCCGAAAAGAACGGCGTGACCGAATTTCTGGGCTATGACACCGAGGAAGCCGAGGGGCAGATCCTGTCTCTGGTCGCGAATGGGGTGGAAACGCCCGAGGCGAAGCAGGGCGACAAGGTGCAGATCGTTGTGAACCAGTCGCCCTTCTACGCCGAATCCGGCGGGCAGGTCGGCGATACCGGCCTGATCAAGACCGAGACCGGCGCCGCGCAGGTGACTGACACGAAGAAGGTCGCGGGCGTCTATGTCCATGTGGCCGAAGTTACTTTGGGCACGATCGGCAAGGGTCAGGGCGCGCAATTGTCGGTCGATCACGACCGGCGCGGGATGATCCGCGCGAACCACTCGGCCACGCATCTGCTGCACGAGGCGCTGCGCCGGACCCTGGGCGAACATGTCGCGCAGCGCGGCAGCCTGAACGCACCGGATCGGCTGCGCTTCGATTTCAGCCATAACAAGGCCATGAGCCCCGAGGAATTGGCGCGGGTCGAGCGCGAGGTGAATGATTTCATCCGCCAGAACACGCCGGTCGAGACCCGGATCATGACCCCCGACGATGCCCGCGCGATCGGCGCGCAGGCGCTGTTTGGCGAGAAATACGGCGATGAGGTTCGGGTCGTTTCCATGGGGCGGCAGCCGAATTCCGGGAAGGGCACGGATGGCCAGACCTATTCGCTGGAACTGTGCGGCGGCACCCATGTTGCCCGGACCGGCGATATCGGTCTGTTCGCGCTGACCACCGAGGCGGCTTCGGCCGCTGGCATCCGGCGCATCGAGGCGTTGACCGGCCAGGCTGCCATGGCCGAGTTGCGCCGTGTCGATCAGGAACTGGCCGAGGTCGCAGGCATCCTCAAGGCGCAATCGGGCGATGTGGTGAACAAGGTTCGTGCGTTGTCGGATGAACGCAAGGCGCTGGCCAATGAGGTGGCGCAGCTGAAGCGGCAACTGGCCATGGGCGGCGGCGGTGCGTCTGAGGCCAAGGAAATCGGTGGGGTCAAGTTCATCGGCCGCAAGGTCGAGGGCGTCGGCGGTAAGGAACTGGGTGCGCTGGTCGACGAAATGAAATCGCAACTGGGCAGCGGCGCTGTGCTGGTCCTGGCCGAGGCCGATGGCAAGGCCACGGTCGCGGCGGGCGTGACCGGCGACCTGACCGACCGGATCAGCGCGGTGACGCTGGTGCAGACCGCGGTCGCGGCGCTTGGTGGCAAGGGTGGCGGTGGCCGTCCCGACCGTGCGCAGGGTGGTGCGCCCAGCCTGGCGGCCGCCGATGCGGCCATCGCCGATGTCGAAAAGCTGATCGGAGAAACCGCATGACCGCCCTTTGGATTGCCCATGTCCATGTGACCGATGCCGAGGCCTATGGCCGCTATGCCGCGCTGGCGGGGCCCGCCATTGCGGCGCATGGTGGCTTGTTTCTGGCGCGCGGCGGGCGCTACAAGCAGCTGGAAGGTAATGACCGGCCGCGCAATGTCGTGGCCCGTTTCCCCAGCTTCGAAGCGGCGGTGGCCTGCTATGACAGCGCCGAATACCAGGCCGCGCTGGACCATGCGCGGCACGCATCCGAGCGCGATCTTGTGATCATCGAGGAAACGCCTCCGCCTGCGGAATAGGATGAATTCTTAAAACCTTCGTGGTAGTTCTGTGACAAAAGCAGAACCGCGAAGGGGCAGGGCATGTGTCGTTGGGCCGCCTATCTGGGCCAGCCGATCTTTCTTGAGGATATCGTCAGCCGGCCGGCGCATTCGCTGATCCGCCAAAGCCATGGCGCGATGCGCTGTCACACGCCGGTAAATGCCGATGGTTTCGGGTTGGCCTGGTATGGCGAAAGGCCCGAGCCGGGGCTGTATCGCGATGTGATGCCCGCCTGGTCCGACCCCAATCTGCGCAGTCTGGTTGCGCAGGTCAGATCCGGTTTGTTCATGGCCCATGTCCGCGCCTCGACTGGCACCGCGACCAGTCGCAACAATTGCCACCCCTTCACCGTCGGCCGGTGGTGCTTTATGCATAACGGACAATTCGGCGGCTATGACGGGTTCCGTCGCGATGCCGATGTGCAGATCACTGACGAGTTCTATCCGCACCGCAAGGGCGCGACCGACAGTGAGGCGCTGTTTCTGATCGCACTTGGCGAAGGGTTGGAACAGGATCCGAAAGCCGCGATGGAACGCGCCGCCGGGCGGCTGGCCGATCTGGCCATGCGGCGGGGGACGGCGCCATATGTGCGGCTGACGGCGGCATTTTCAGATGGGCAGCGGCTTTACGCGATCCGCTATGCCAGCGACGAGCAGGCGCCGACGCTTTATCACCGCTGGTCGGCCAGCCGGGGCGGCCGGGCCGTGGTGTCCGAGCCGCTTGAGACCGATGAGGACGATTGGCAGGAGGTGCCGCAGGGCAGTTTCTGCATTTTCGAGGGCGAAGGGGTTCAGATCAGTCCCTTCTGCCCTGTTCGACAGGCGCGGGCGGCCTGATCACGCCGATGGCGCGGTGCGCGGCGCCGGGGGCGTTGCGGGTTCGGTCTCATCCGTCGCAGGCTGCGTTTCGATTATGGTGGCCTGATCGCGCGATTGCGGCGCGGCGGCCTGCGGCAGTTCCGGCGTCTGCTGCGGTGCGCGCACGGGGCTGGCGCTGACTGGGTATTCGGGCTGCGGCGTTGCGGCCGCGGCGGGGTCGGCCACGGATTCGATCCCGGCCGAGGCGCGGCGGAAAACCAGAAGATTGTGATAGATGGTCGAACGGCCGGTCAGCCCGCTGCGTTCCTCGGATGGCAGGGTCTCGGCCCGGACATAGTCCCAGCCTTCGGCGGCCATCCGGTTCAGCTCGGCCGTCAGGGACAATGCGAATCGGTCGGTCGGGGTCTTGGCGCCCTTGGCCTTGTCGCCTTTCGCGGGGGCAGGGATGACGGTGTATTCATAGCGCATCGGTTGAATCCTGAACATCGGCTTGGTCCGAGTGATAGGCCAGATGGCCGGGCATGGAAAGTGCCGCCCGACGCGTCCGCGCCCCTGTCACGGCAGGTGACGGTTCCCCGCCGATGCGGCGACTGGCCGCGTTTTTGTCGTTGAAATCACCGAAGCGGCCCAGCAAAACAGAGCAAAACAAGACCGCCACAAGGCAGGCCAAAACAATCGAGGGCAGAGCAGGCCATGAAAATCAACCGATCGACAGCCCGATTGGGCATTGCGCTGATGACAACGCAGCTTGTGCTGGCTGCCTGCGGCGGGGATTCCGGTATGGGCGGGCGCAGCAGCAGAAACGATCTTGCCTGCATGGAACGGGCGATCTTCTTCGAGGCCAACCGGTCCAGCCGAACCGGCATGGTTGCGGTCGGCAATGTGGTGATGAACCGGGTGGCCTCGGATGATTTTCCCGATACGGTCTGCGGCGTCGTGGGGCAGAAGAACCAGTTCGCGCCGGGGGTGATGACGCGCAAGATGAACTCGAAGGCGCTGCCAGAGGTGCGCGAGGCAGCGGTTGCGGCGCTGCGTGGCGAACGCGCGCCGGGTATCGGTCGCGCCCGGTTCTTCCATACCTATGGATACCGTTTTCCCTATGACAACATGCACTATACGCTGACGGCGGGCGGAAATGCGTTCTATGAAAAGCGCAAAAGCCATCTGGTGACGCAGCGCGTGCCGCTGCCGCCGATCGACGGAATTGGCCGGTAAGGCGGCATCTCGCCGCCTGGCAAGGCTGTGACAGGCCGCCGTCAAGGAAAGATGACGAAATCTTTAAGGTCGCCCAAAAGCCGGTCGCCCGATCAAAGCTGGGCGGCCGCCAAGCATATGCAGCAAAGGCGACCGAACCAACAGATGGTTCGGTCGTTTCTCAAGTCTCTGGGTTCTGACGTGTTCAATCTGGAATAGCTGTTCGGCGTCGACTGCCGATGTCGCGCCTCAGCCGCCCAGCTTTTTCGCCACCAGATCCTGCACCGCCGCCGGGTTGGCCTTGCCGCCCGTGGCCTTCAGCACCTGGCCCACAAACCAGCCCGCCAGCTTGGGATTGGCCTTGGCTTTTTCCACCTGTGCGGGGTTCTCGGCGATGATCTGGTCGACGGCGGCCTCAATGGCGCCGAGGTCGGTGACCTGCTTCATCCCGCGCGCTTCCACGATCTGCGCCGGATCGCCGCCCTCGGTCCAGAGGATCTCGAACAGATCCTTGGCGATCTTGCCGGAAATCGCGCCATGGCCGATCAGGTCGATCACGCCGCCAAGCTGGGCCGCCGAAACCGGCGAGGTCTCGACCGTCAGCCCCTCTTTGTTCAGGCGGCCGAACAACTCATTGATGACCCAGTTCGCGGCCTGCTTGCCATCGCGGCCCGCAGCCACGGCTTCGAAGAAATCGGCATTCTCGACCTCGGCGGTCAGCACGCCGGCGTCATATTCGGACAGGCCCAGCACCTGCACGAAACGCGCCTTCTTGGCGTCGGGCAGTTCGGGCATGTCGCCGGCGATGGCATCCACCCAAGTTTGTTCGATTTCCAGCGGCAGCAGGTCAGGATCGGGGAAATAGCGGTAATCATGCGCCTCTTCCTTGCTGCGCATTGACCGGGTTTCGCCCTTGTCGGGATCGTAAAGCCGGGTTTCCTGAACGATGCTGCCCCCGTCCTCCAGAATGGCGATCTGGCGGCGGGCCTCATACTCGATGGCTGCCTGGATGAAACGCAGCGAGTTCATGTTCTTGATCTCGCAGCGGGTGCCCAGATGGCTGAAATCCTGCGTTTCCTGATAGCGCTCATAGGCGCCGGGCGGGCAGACGCTGACGTTCACGTCGGCGCGCAGGTTGCCGTTTTGCATATTGCCGTCGCAGGTGCCCAGATAGCGCATGATCTGGCGCAGCTTGGCGACATAGGCGGCGGCTTCCTCGGGGCCGCGGATGTCGGGGCGGCTGACGATCTCCATCAGGGCGACGCCGGTGCGGTTCAGGTCGACGAAGGACATGGTCGGGTCCATGTCATGGATCGACTTGCCGGCATCCTGTTCCAGGTGGATGCGCTCGATGCGGACGCGGCGGCCGATGCCGGGGCCCATATCCACGATCACCTCGCCCTCGCCGACGATGGGGTGGTAGAGCTGGCTGATCTGATAGCCCTGCGGCAGGTCGGGATAGAAGTAGTTCTTGCGATCAAAGGCCGAGGTCAGGTTGATCGCGGCCTTCAGACCCAGACCGGTCTTGACCGCCTGCGCCACGCAGAATTCGTTGATGACGGGCAACATGCCGGGCATGGCGGCGTCGACGAAGGCGACATGGCTGTTGGGCTCGGCGCCAAAGCCGGTCGAGGCGCCCGAGAACAGTTTCGCATTGCTGCTGACCTGTGCGTGAACCTCCAGCCCGATCACCAGTTCCCAATCCTGCTTGGCGCCAGAGATGACTTTCGGCTCGGGGGCGGTAAAGGACAGGTGGTCAAGCATCTTGGGCCTCGTTTAGCTGTGGCCCGTGTTTTACGGCAGGGTCGGGGGCACGGCAAGGGTGCGCGCCGGGTGCGTCAGGACAGTTTCATCACGCGGGCGATATCGGCCAGCGCATCACGCTGCCGGTCGCTTAGGCCGCCGGCGCGTTGCCCGATATCGTTCAGCACCGGCAGAAGCGTCTGAAACGCGCCGCGATCCAACCGCGCCAACCGCTTGGCCAGGCGCGTGATCGCGGGTTGAGGGCCGTTGCATTCATTGACCAGCCAGCGGCCGACGATCATCATTTCCTCGATCTTGGTGCGGGTCGAGGCCAGTTGCTTTGTCAGCGATTGTGCCAGGGCCTGCTGATCCTCGCGCGAGGGCAGCCCGTCCAGTTCCAGAAAGGCCATGGCGGTGGCGGTGATTGCCAGTTCGGGATCGTCGATGCTGTCGGCAGGATGGGTGTTCGCCCGGCGGCGAAACCCAAGCGCCCGCGCAGCACCCAGGACATCGTTGGCCATATTGCCCAGTTCGCGGGCGGCCTCGCCTGCCATGCGTATGCGCCAGATCCAGAAACCTGCGGCGGCCAACGCGCCGATGATAGCAAAAACCATCCCAACCCCGAAATGAACACATGTCGCAAGGCGCGGCACTGCCGCGACTATGAAAGAGAACTCGGGCCATGGCAATCGGCGGAATCGCGTCGCGGGCTCGGCGGATTGTTGCGCAAGCCGTGGCGATCACGAAAACTGGACTGACATAGGCATTTGAGGAATGGCCGCTTTGGGCTAGCGACGTGACAACAGCAACAAACCTGTCGAGCACATGCCCCGTCTGACCCAGCTTTTCGCCCCGCTTGCCCTGTGCCTTGCCATCGCCGGATGCGACAGCGCCGTTACTGCGGATGGGGGGGGCGGTGTGAACAACCTGGTTCCCGTCAGCCCGCGGACCGCTGCCGTTGCTGCGCCGGTGGCGACGCAGGTGGCGATGCGGTGGGGTGATCGCAGCGGCTCGGACGCCTGGACCCAGGCCACGCTGGAGGCGTTGGACCGTCACGGCGTTCAGATCATGTCGCAGGTGCCCAAGGATATCGACGCCTATTGCCCCGGCTATGCCGAACGGGGGACCAACGGCCGCCGGGCTTTCTGGGCCGGCCTTCTGTCGGCGGTGGCCAAGCATGAAAGCACCTATAATCCGCAAGCCAAGGGCGGTGGCGGCAAATGGCTGGGGCTGATGCAGATCGCGCCGGCGACCTGGCGGTCCTATGGCTGCAACGGGCAGATGCTGGACGGGGCCGATAACATGGCTTGTGCGGTGAAAATCATGACCCAGCAGGTCGGGCGCGACAATGCGGTGGTGCGCGACGGCTCGGGCGGGTGGCGCGGCATCGCGCGGGACTGGGCTCCGCTGCGCAGCGCGGCCAAGCGGGCCGATATCGCGGCCTGGACCAGCCAGCAAAGCTATTGCCAGCAGCCGGTTACCAAGGGCTGATGGCCGAAGCCTCGGCCGGCGGGCTGCTGACCTTTGACAAGATCATCAGTGATCGTGGTTCGCGCTATGCCGTCAGCGGCGGGGTGGCGCATGACCGTGATCAGGTGGCGGCGCTGCTGGCCGGGCTGAAGCGGCAGAAACGGTTCGCCAAGGCCACCCATAACAGCTGGGCCGCGATCCTGTCCGGCGAGCCGGTCAAGGATGACGACGGCGAAAGCGGCGCCGGCACGCTGATACTGCAAATGCTGGAACGCGCGGGGATCAGCAATCATGTGATCGTCGTGACGCGCTGGTATGGTGGCAAGCATCTGGGCGGCGACAGGTTTCGCCATGTGGCCGATGCGGTGCGGCACTATCTGGATCAGACCGGGCTGGGATAGCGGCGCCCGGCTGGCCCAACCGGCTTGCCGTGACATCACGAAAAATCGCCTCTGGCCTCTTCGCGCCCGGCCGCTAGTATGATCTGGCATACCAGATGAGGGCATCATGGATTTCATGACGAAACTGGCCGAGGTCGTCGGCGGCGCGATGGTTCGGCTGCGGCGTTCGTCCGCGCCGCGGAAACAGGCCATCGGCGCCAGTCCCGACATCCCCGAGGCGCGCCGGCAGGGAATCATGACGCTGAAGATGCCCACGGCGAAAGGCTGGGTGCCGGGACACAAACCCAAGGCGGCGGACGGGTTGCAGGTCAATGCCTTTGCCTCGGGCCTGGCCCATCCGCGCTGGATCGAGGTTCTGGCGAACGGCGATGTGCTGGTGGCCGAGGCCCTGGCCGAGGAACGCCCGCCGCGCGACCTGTTCGACCGGGCCATGGTCGGCACGATGAAGCGCGCGCATGCCATGGGGGTCAGCGCCAATCGCGTCTCGCTGTGGCGGGACCGCGATGGCGATGGCGTGGCCGAGATCCGCAACGATTTCCTGACCGGGCAGAACCAGCCCTTCGGCATGGCCGTGGTGGGGGATACCTTCTATGTCGGCAATACCGATGGCATCGTCGCCTTCCCCTATCAGGCCGGTGCCGACCGCATCACCGGCGAGGGGCGGCGCCTGGTCGATTTCAAACCCGGCGGTCACTGGACGCGCAGCCTGATCGTCTCGGCCGATGGGCGGCGGATCTATGCTGGCGTCGGCTCGCTGTCCAATATCGGTGATCGCGGCATGCAGGAAGAAGAGGGGCGTGCCTCGATCTGGGAACTGGATCTGGAAAGCGGCGCGGCCCGCGAATTTGCCACCGGCCTGCGCAACCCCGTGGGCCTGGCGTGGGAGCCGGTGACGGGCAGGCTGTGGACCGTGGTGAACGAACGCGATGGGCTGGGCGACGAAACACCGCCTGACTATCTGACCTCGGTTCAGGATGGCGGCTTTTACGGCTGGCCCTATTGCTATTGGGGCCAGATCGTCGATGACCGCGTCCCGCAGGACAGCGCGCTGGTTGCCCGTGCGATCCGGCCCGATTATGCGCTTGGCGGGCATACCGCATCGCTTGGCCTTTGCTGGATGCCCGAAGGCACGCTGCCGGGCTTCGGCGATGGCATGGTGATCGGCCAGCACGGATCCTGGAACCGCTCGACCCTCAGCGGCTACAAGCTGATTTTCGTGCCTTTCGCGGATGGCCAGCCCTCTGGTCCGGCGCGCGATATTCTGTGGGGCTTTCTGTCGGAGGACGAAAAATGGTCCTATGGCCGACCTGTTGGCGTGGTCATCGGCCCGGATGGGAAATCGCTGCTGATGGCCGATGACGTGGGCAATGTGATCTGGCGGGTCAGCGGCGCCTGATCCGCCAAGTCGGGGGTCGGAGGCTCAGATGACGGTGGCGGACCAGTCGAAATTCTCGATCATCCACTGACCGATCCGGTTAACGCTGCCGGTGGCGATCAGCACCGCAAACAGGATCAGCATCAGCCCGGTCGCTTTCTCGGCATGCCCCAGCAGGCGGCGATGCCGGCTGGCCCAAGTCAGGAACGGGCGCGCAAAAGCGGCGATCATGACAAAGGGCATCGTCATGCCCAACCCGAAGATCAGCAACAGCGACACCCCCCGCCACAGATCACCGCTGCCCGAAGCGATCAGCAGAATCGCTGCCAGCGCCGGCCCGACGCAGGGCGTCCAGCCAAATCCGAAGGCAAGGCCGATCACATAGGCGCCAAGCGGCGACCCGCGAGGGGCCTTGGGCGCATATCGACTGTCCCGGTCAAGAAAGGGGACCCGCAGCGCGCCTAGAACATGCAGGCCAAGCATGAACAGGATGGCGGCCGCCAGATAGCTGAGCGGCTGCCGATAGTCGGCAAAGACCTTTCCAAGCGCCGTGGCCCCCAGTCCCAGCAGCATGAAGATCGAGGTGACGCCAAGCGCAAAGGCCGCCGCCGAAACCACAAGCCGGGCTTGCATGCCGGCGGGGATCGCATCCTGGCCGCGCAGTTCGGATATGGTCAGCCCGCCCATATAGGCCAGATAGAATGGGACCATCGGCAGAATGCAGGGCGACAGGAATGACAACAGCCCCGCCAGTCCTGCGCCGAGATGGCCGATATCCAGCATGTCAGCGACCCTCCTGCGGCGATGTTTCGGGCGGTGCAGCGCGGAAGTCAATCGCAGGGTATAGCGTCTGTCCGGGCCGGGCAGAAAAATGCATCAAATCCTATTAAATTACCGATTGTTTTCAGCGGGTTCATTTACGATTTGCTGGGCTAATCCTGCTAATTCCAGGGGCAGGGGCGCGTCATGCCCGGACAAGGGGCGAATGTCGTGAAGGTGATACCAAACAGCCAGACAGAATCGGGCCAGCGACCGAAGCCGGGCGGTTCGGTGGTCGGCGATATGCTGCCGGCCCTTGCATTGGCGGGGGTTGGCCTGATCGCGCTTGTCATCGCAACCCTGGCCGTGGCGAAGGGCACAGGACAATATCTGGTGCTTGGTCCGCCCTGGGCCGACCGGGCGCAGATGCACAGCATCGTCTGGCAGGCCGGAGGCGGGGTTGCGGGCGATGGCGGCCTGTCATCGGTGGTCATCGCCATGTCCGATGATGTTGATTTCGCGGATGCGCTGCGCGCGCAGGGTGCATGGCTGGTGATTGCGTCGCCGGTTCTGCAAGGCTGCTTCCGCCTGGCGCGCGGGGATGACCGATGACCGTCGAACTGGAGATGCTGCGCGAGCGATATGGCCGGCTTGTGGTCTGGCTGCTCTGGGTTCATGTCCCTGTGATGGGGCTGGCTGCGTTGTGGAACAAGGCGATGCCGGTCTGGGTCGCGTTGCTTGTCGCGTCGGTTTTTGCGCTGGCCTATCAGCTCAGCTTCGTCCGCCGGGGAACGACAAGGACGACGCAGTTCATCGCCACCGTCGCGCTGATCGCAGAGCCCGCCTTTCTGCTGGTGCTGTTCACAGGTCATCCGTGGCAGATGGACATGCATATGTATTTCTTCGCGGTGATGGCGCTGAACATCGCCTGGTTCGACCGGGCGCCAATATTTCTGGGCGCGATCCTGACGGCGCTCCATCATCTGGTTCTTCTGTATCTGCTACCTTATGTCGTGTTTCCGGCCGAAGGAGATTTGCCGCGCGTTCTGTTGCATGCGGTGATCGTCGCCTTTCAGATGGTCGTGTTGCTCTGGGTTGTCGGCAAGGTGCAGGAGACTTTTTCACGGATGAGTCGGCTCAGTGCCGAACTGGTCCAGAAAGGTGTCGCGCTGGAGGAGCGCACCCGTGACGCCGAATCCGCCAATCGCGCCAAAAGCATGTTCCTTGCCAATGTCAGCCACGAGATCCGCACGCCGATCAACGCGATTTTGGGGTTTTCTCACCTTCTTCAGCGGACGGCGCTTGAGCCTCGGCAAAAGGATCAGGTGTCCAAGATCAGTACGGCGGGCGTCGCGCTGTTGCGGCTGATCAATGATGTCCTGGATTTTTCGAAGATCGAGGCTGGCAAGCTGCAATTCGACGAACATGAATTCGATCTGCGCGCGGCGATCGAAAGCCAGCTGCAAATGGTATCCGAGACGGCTCATGCAAAGGGATTGCGGGTCGAGATCCGCGTGGACAGTACCATTCCGGCCTGTCTGATCGGCGATGACATGCGGTTCAACCAGATTGTGCTGAACCTGCTGAGCAATGCGATCAAGTTCACGCCAGCCGGCAGGATCGTGCTGACCGCCGAGATGCTGCGGCAAAAGAACGGGATCGCGGTCATCCAGTGCAAGGTGCAGGATACCGGCATAGGCATGACGGCCGAACAGAAAAACATCCTGTTCAATTCATTCGCGCAGGCTGATGCCTCGACCACCCGGCGTTTTGGCGGCACCGGTCTGGGCCTGGCGATCTGCCGGCAGATCGTCGAGCAGATGGGCGGACAGATCGGGGTCGAAAGCGAACCAGACCGGGGCAGCACGTTTACCTTCACCGTCTGCATGCGCGTCTCGGACAAGCTGACGCTGACCGAGACGCGGCCGGATCCCGCATTGAAGCGGCTGCGTGTGCTGATTGCGGATGACAATCCGGCGGCGCGGCAGATCATCCAAGAGATATTTGCCCGTTGGGGGATGCAGGCGGATCTGGCCAGTTCGGGCGAAAAGGTGATTGAAATGCTGCGGATCGCGGCGGTCGCGGGGCGTCCTTATGACTTGCTGATGCTGGATTGGAAGATGCCGGTGCTCGATGGTTTCGAGACGCTGCGGCGGATGCGCGCGACGCCCGAGATTTCACCGCAGCCCGCCACGATCATGATGACCGCCTATGATATCGAGGAATGCATCCAGCAGGGCGCAGGCCACCGGCTTGGGTCATTTCTGGGAAAGCCGGTCGACGCAGCGCGGCTCTGCGACGCACTGGCCCAGCTTTTTCCGCAGGATGCGGCCCTTAAACGTCAACAACCCGCTGTTGCGGTGCCTCCGATTGACTGCCCAAAGGTGCGAAGGGATCTGCATGGCTTGCGGATCCTGCTGGTCGAAGACAATGAAATCAACCGCGAGATCGCTGTCGAACTGCTGAAGGATGCCGGGCTTGACGTCGATTGCGCTGAAAACGGACTGGTCGCATGCAGAATGGTCAGCGAACGCGGGGACAGCTTTGCGGCCGTTCTTATGGATGTCCAGATGCCCGAGATGGACGGGGTCGAGGCGACACGGCAAATCCGCCGCGACTGGTCAGCCGAAGATCTGCCCATTCTCGCGATGACAGCCCATGCCTATGAAGAGGACCGTCAGCGCTGTCTTGCCTCGGGGATGAATGATCACATCGCCAAACCGATCGACCCGCAGGTATTCCTGGCCACGCTGGAGCGTTGGTTGCGTCGTTCTGCACCCTCAGGTCCTGCTTCGGCGCAGGGTGAGACGCGGCTGATATCAGGCGGCGCTGATCTGCCGTCGGAATTGCCGCCTTTCGACATTCCAGCGGCGCTTTTGCGGGTGAATGGAAAGCAACCGTTGCTGCGTCGGCTGATCATCGGCTTCCGCGACAGCTATAATGACGTGGCGGAACGGCTTGGCGCAATGCTGCATGCCGGCCAAGCCGATGATGCCGCGCGTCTGGCGCATGGGCTGAAGGGGGTTGCCTCGTCGTTGGAGTTGGCAGAGGTCGCAGCCATCGCCCGTCGGTTGGAAGATCGTCTGCGAGCCGGTCAGGAAGATGGCATGGGCAGCCTTCTGTCTGATCTGGGTGATGCAATGCGCGAGGCCATGGCAGCCGTTGCACTGCTGGATGGCGGGCCGGTTGCGCAAGGGGATCAGATCGCCGCAACGATGCCCGCGACGGGCCAGGGAAAAATACTGAACCTGTCTGAAGCGGCCGAAGCACGCCGGGCGCTGCGTGAGCAGATCAATCGCCACAGTCTCTCGGCCCGCAAGGGATTTCAGAATTATGCCGAGATTATGGGTATGACCCTGGACGAACGAGACGTCGATCCTATCGGGATTGCGATCCTGCGTTTGGACTATCACGAGGCACTGGCCCTGCTGGATGCGCGCTATGACGATCTTCGCCCCCGTGAAAGGGATATGTCGGCATGAACCAAAGACCCGTTGTCCTGATCGTCGATGATGAGATCGCCAATATCGAGATGATCGGCGCCGTCCTGGAAGATGACTATGAGATACTGTTCGCAAGATCCGGCAATCAGGCAATTGAAATTGCCAGGAAAACAAAGCTGGATCTGATCCTTCTGGATATCGTCATGCCGGGACTGGACGGGTATGAAACCTGTCGGCTGATCAAACAGGATCCCAAGCTTGCCGATCTTCCCGTGATCTTCACCACGGGCCTCGATTCAGTGGAATACGAGGTTCAGGGCCTGGCGGCGGGTGCCATCGACTATGTCACCAAGCCGGTCCAGCCGGTTGCGCTGCGTCGGCGTGTGGGCAATCATGTCGAGATGAAGCAGATGCGGGATCGCCTGACCAGCCTGGCGATGGTCGATCCTCTGACCGGGCTGGGAAATCGCCGCATGCTGGAAGCTGCGCTGGAAGAGGAAATCAGCCGCATGGCTCGGGAATCTCAATGGTTGAGCATGATCCTGGTTGACATTGATTTCTTTAAACAGTTCAACGACATCTATGGCCACCTAGAGGGGGATAAGTGCCTGCAAGCGGTTGCGAAGGCAATTGGCGCCGTGATGCGGCGAGGCAGCGATCATTGCACGCGTTTCGGTGGCGAAGAATTTGCATGCGTCTTGCCCAAGACCGATCTGGCCGGGGCGTTGCATATTGCCGAACAGATGCGCCGCAAAGTCGAGGATCTGGCCATCCCGCATGCCGGGTCGAAAATTGGGCCCTCTGTGACGATCAGTTCGGGGGTGCTGAGCCGCTATTGCGAACGTGGTATGACGATTCCGTCCTGGATCGAGAGTACCGACAAGCTGCTTTACGAAAGCAAGAACCTGGGAAGGAACCGGGTCACAGGGCGGGTGATCGGATTGATTTAACGATTGTTGCGCGGTGGCTTGTCCGACGGGAGTGAGGGAATGATGGAAAGCAGGCAAGCTGGGTGCTCTTTTCCGGTGTCACCCATGCAGCGGAGCCGCTGAGGGCATAGGATCTGCGCAGGCACGCAATACGAACTTTCCCACGGCATTTGCGGCCGGGCACGGATATGAACGTCCGATCGCCTAAAGCGAGGGCGGACACGCGGCCCGGACGGTATTCGGTGTTCGCCACCGCCACCAGAACCGTTCTGCCTCGCCCCGAAAGGGGACGGTGCTCCGGCCCTGCCGGCATTCATCAGCGACGATCCGGGGCGCGCAGCACCGGTCAAAGGTGGCCGTCACCCAGGGCATCACCGCAGTACGGCAGCACCGCAGCACTGGCATGGGTGATGGCTGCCGGCCGCTTCAGCCCAACATCATCCGCATGATATGTTGGGGCCCGATGCTGCCGCTGTGACACAGCTTTCCGGTATCGACAAAACCGGCTTTCCTGTAGGACGCGATTGCGGCCGGGTTGATCATGTTCACCGTCAGAATAAGGGCCCGCGCCTGCGGGTAGCGCGGCGGCACATATTCCGCCAGCGCCGCCATGGCCGCCGTCCCGGTGCCGCGCCCCTGTTCCGCTAGATCCACCATGACCCCGCGCACCCCCAGATCGCCGGGCAGGGCATAATCCAGCCGCTCGGCATAGCCGCGATCCAGCTTGAAGAACCCCACCGCCTGCCCATCGCGCAGAATTCGGTGAAAATCGACAAGCGGCTCGTCCGCCGCAAAATGCCCGGCGATGGTGCCGCAGAACGGTTCCTGCGCCGGGGCGACGCGGATATGGGCGACCGGCGTTGGGTCGCCCTTGGCCAGAGGCGCCAGCGTGATCACGCCTCGAGCGCCTCCAACTCGTCAATCAGCCCCTCGATCATCGACAGGCCCTTGTCCCAGAAGGCCGGGTCCGAGGCGTCGAGGCCGAAGGGCGCCAGCAATTCCTTGTGGTGCATCGCCCCCCCCGCCTTCAGCAGATCGAAATATTTCGACTGGAAGTCGGGCAGACCATCCTCATAGGCCGCATAAAGCGCATTCACCAAACCGTCGCCGAAGGCATAGGCATAGACATAGAAGGGCGAATGCACGAAATGCGGAATATAGGCCCAGAAGGTTTCATAGCCCGGCATGAATTCGAAGATGGGACCAAGGCTTTCGGCCTGCACCGACATCCACAGCGCGTTGATGTCGTCGGGCGTCAATTCGCCCTCGGCGCGGGCGGCGTGCAGTTTCACCTCGAAATCATAGAAGGCGATCTGGCGGATCACGGTGTTGATCATGTCCTCGACCTTGCCCGCCAGCAGTGCCTTTTTCTGAACCGGATCCGTGGTCTGGGCCAGCAGCGCGCGGAAGGTCAGCATCTCGCCAAAGACGCTTGCCGTCTCGGCCAGCGTCAGCGGAGTCGAGGCCAGCAGCTCGCCCTGTGCCGCAGCCAGCCGCTGGTGGACACCATGCCCCAGCTCATGCGCCAGCGTCATCACGTCGCGCGGTTTGCCCAGATAGTTCAGCAGCACATAGGGGTGGACCGTCACCACCGTCGGATGCGCGAATGCACCCGGCGCCTTGCCGGGCTTCACGCCTGCGTCGATCCAGCCCTTTTCGAAGAAAGGTTCAGCAAGTTCAGCCAGGTCCGGCGAGAAACTGCCATAGGCATCCAGCACGGTTTTGCGTGCCTCGGGCCAGTCGATCACGCGCGGCGTCTCGGTCGGCAGCGGGGCGTTGCGGTCCCACACCTGCATTTTTTCCAGCCCCAGCCATTTCGCCTTCAACGCGTAATAGCGATGCGACAGGCGCGGATAGGCGGCGGTGACGGCGTTGCGCAGGGCCTCGACCACCTCGGGCTCGACATGGTTTGACAGGTGCCGGCCATATTGCGGCGTGGGCATCTTGCGCCATTTGTCCTCGATGGCCTTTTCCTTGGCCAAGGTGTTGTGAACGCGGGCGAAAAGGCCGATGTTTTTCTGGAACACCACGGCCAGCGCGCGGGCGCCGGCCTCGCGCCGGGCGCGGTCATGATCGGTCAGCAGGTTCAGTGTGGCTTCAAGGCCAAGCGTCTCGCCGTCCACCTCGAATTCCAACCCGGCGGTGGTTTCGTCGAAAAGACGATTCCAGGCGGCGGCGCCGACGACCGAATTGTCGTGCAGGAACTGTTCCAACTCGTCCGACAGCTGGTGCGGCCGCATGGCGCGCATCCGGTCAAATACCGGCTTATAACGGGCGGGGCCGTCCGGGGCAGTGAATACGGCCTGATAGGTCGCATCGGGGATACGGTTGAATTCAAGGCTGAAAAACACCAGCGGCGTGGTGAAGTCGGTGATCTTCGACTGATAGTCGCCCAGCATCTTTGCCCGCGCAGGATCGGTCGTCAGCTGGTAATAGCGCAGGCCGACATAGGACATGATGCGCCCGCCAAGGATGTCGATCGCCTCGTATCTCAGGATGGCCCCCAGCATCTCGGCCGGGGTCAGGTCGGCCAGTTTTCCCTGATAATCGGCGGCAAAGCTGGCGGCCTGATTCTTCAGTGCCTCCATGTCGCGGGCCAGATCCGGTGCATCGGGTGCGGGGTAAAGGTCGGTCAGGTCCCATTCGGGCAGGTCGCCAAAGGGCTTGTCGGTTACAGGGTCCTGGGCATCGTAAAGCGGCTTCGGCAGCATGAGAGGTCCTTTCTGTTGGGACCAGATGTGGACCGCAGATGGGCTGGGTGCAAGGGCGCGGCTTTGGTAATCTGCGCCGGCATGGGCATGGACAGGCCCCGCGGAAGGGGGGACAATCACCCCGATGAATGCAGCAAAAGGGGCATCGCATGGGCGCGCCAAATCCACGGCTGGACAGGTTCTTTGCGCGGGACAAGCCGTGGCGGGCGGAAATGCAGGCCCTGCGCCGGGTGGTTCTGGATGGTCCGGTGGACGAGGATCTGCGCTGGCGCCAGCCTTGCTATCGGGCGCATGACGGCAATATCGCGATCCTGGGCGCGATGAAGGAAGGCGCGTTCCTGTCCTTTCTGAAAGGGGTGCTGCTGCCCGATCCGCAGGGGTTACTGCTGGCGCCGGGGGAAAATTCGCGCTCGGCCCGAATGATGAAGTTCACCAGCGTCGAGCAGGTCGAGACCCAGGCCGCAGCCATTCGCGCCTTTGTCGATGCGGCGGTCCAGAACGAGAAGGACGGCCGCAAGATCACCTTTGCCAAGGATGATCTGGACTGGCCGCCCGAGTTGGAGGCCGCGCTGGACGACGATCCGGCCCTGCGCGCGGCGTTCGAGGCGCTGACTCCGGGCAGGCGGCGTGGCTGGCTGCTGCATTTCAGCCAGCCCAAACAATCGAAAACAGTCGTGGCACGGATACAGAAGGCCGCGCCGCGGATTCTGGCCGGGCAGGGCATGCATGACCGCTGACGACCGGCCGGTGGCGGTGGATTGCGGGGCGCGGGCGGGCGCGCTATCACCCGACCATGCGTATCCTGTTCGTTCATCAGAATTTTCCCGGTCAGTTCCTGCATCTTGCGCCGGCCCTGGCGGCACGCGGCCATCAGGTTCTTGGCCTGACGGATGAGCAGAACGAACGGCCCAGCCCGGTGCGGGTGGTCCGCTATGCCACCCCCACCAAGGTCGAGATCAGTTCGGGTTTTGGGCGAACCTATGCCGATTACGCCGAGCGCGGCTATCTGACCGCTAGAGGATGCCGGGCGTTGCGGGACCGCCACGGCTTTGTCCCCGACGTGATCTTTGGCCATTCGGGCTGGGGTGAGACGCTGTTTCTGCGCGAGATCTGGCCCGAGGCAAAGTTGCTGGTCTATGCCGAGCTGATGTATCGCACGCGCGGGCATGATGTGGGTTTTGACGCCGAGATCAGTCCTGCCACCGATGAAGGGCGGTTCATGACCATCGCGCGATCCGCGCATCTGATTCAGGGTCTGGTTCAGGCCGATGCGGCAATTGCGCCGACACGCTATCAGGCCGAAAGTTTTCCGCCCGAGCTGCGCGGCAAGATCACCACCATCCATGATGGCATCGACACGGATCTGTTGCGCCCGAACCCGCAGGCCAGTGTCACCCTGCCCGACGGGACGGTGATGCGCGCGGGTGATGAGGTGATCAGCTTTGTCAACCGCTCGCTGGAACCCTATCGTGGCTTTCACATCTTCATGCGCGCCTTGCCCGAGGTGCTGGCCGCGCGTCCCGATGCGCATGTGGTTCTGGTCGGCGGAGAAGGTGTCAGCTATGGTGCGATGCCCAAGGATGCTGACAGCTGGAAGGCCAAGATCCTGGCCGAGCTGGACGGCAGGCTTGATCTTGAACGTGTGCATTTTACGGGCCGGTTGCCCTATGGCGACTATGTCTCGTTGTTGCAGGTCGCGCGGGTGCATTGCTATCTGACCTTTCCTTTCGTGCTGTCCTGGTCGCTGACCGAGGCGATGGCGGCGGGCGCCTATATCGTCGCATCCGATACAGAGCCGGTGCGCGAAATGATCCGCGATGGCGAAAATGGCAGGCTGGTACCGTTCTTCGATGTGCCCGCCCTGTCGGCGGCGCTGATCCGTGGCTTGCAGGGCGACGCTGATGCCGCGCGGCTGAAGGCAGCGGCGCGGCAGAGTATCCTGGACGGCTATGACCTGCGCCGGCACAGCCTGCCACGGCTGATCGAATGGGTGGAAAGCTTCGGACCGAAGGTGTAAGCGGGCCTCTGATCTGAAAAGAGGCGAGCCATGGTCGAGATCCGGCTGACAAACACGAAGACGCGGCGGAAAGAGGGATTCACGCCGCTGGATCCGTCAAATGTGCGGCTGTATCTGTGTGGCCCGACCGTCTATGATCGCGCCCATCTGGGCAATGCGCGGCCGGTTCTGGTCTTTGACGTTCTGGTGGGGTTGCTGCGCCATGTCTATGGCGCGGATCAGGTGACCTATGTGCGCAATTTCACCGACGTCGATGACAAGATCAATGCCGAGGCGCAGCGCCGCAAGGGGTTGGGCAGCCCGCTGTCACTGGAAGACCTGATTTCCGAGCGGACCGAGGAAACGATCGGCTGGTATCACGCCGACATGGATGCACTTGGCGCGGCGCGGCCCGACTTTGAGCCCCGCGCGACCCAATATATCCCGCAGATGATCACGATGATCGAGACGCTGATCGCGCGCGGGAATGCCTATGCGAAGGCTGGGCATGTGCTGTTCCGGGTCCGCAGCTTTGACGATTACGGCAAGCTGTCGGGGCGGTCGGTCGATGACATGATCGCGGGCGCCCGCGTCGAGGTTGCGCCGTTCAAGGAAGATCCGATGGATTTCGTTCTGTGGAAGCCGTCCGATGACGATCTGCCGGGTTGGGACAGCCCCTGGGGCCGGGGGCGTCCGGGCTGGCATATCGAATGCTCGGCCATGTCGGCGGAACTGCTGGGTGACAGTTTCGACATTCATGGCGGCGGCATCGACCTGCAATTCCCCCATCACGAAAACGAGGTCGCCCAAAGCTGCTGCGCCCATCCGCATGCGGGCTTTGCGAATGTCTGGCTGCATAACGAGATGTTGCAGGTCGAGGGCAAGAAGATGTCCAAATCCCTGGGCAACTTCTTCACCGTTCGCGACCTTCTGGATCAGGGCGTGCCGGGCGAGGTGATCCGCTTTGTCATGCTGTCCACGCATTACCGCAAGCCGATGGACTGGACCGATGTGAAACGCGCCGAGGCCGAGGCGGTGCTGCGTCGGTGGCGTGGCCTCACGGCGGGCATCGAGCCCGCCGCGACGCCTGCGCCCGCCGTCATCGCGGCGCTTGCCGATGACCTGAACACTGCGGGCGCGATTGCGGCGCTGCATGAATTGGCGGGGCAAGGCGATGGGGCGGGGCTGCTGGCCGGGGCGCGGATGCTGGGGCTGCTGACCGATGATCTTGGTGGTTGGGCCGAGGCGGGCGATGAGGCCGGCGCACTGATCGAGGCGCTGCTGGCGGCCCGGACCGACGCCCGCAAAGCCCGCGATTTCGCCCGCGCCGATGCGATCCGTGACGGGTTTGCAACGGCCGGGGTCGAGGTCAAGGATACGGTGGCGGGGGCCGAATGGTCGCTGGCCACGGGCTTTGATCTGGCACGGCTGAAGGCCTTGGTCGCAGAGGTTGGATCTTGACCCTTGCGATCTGCGCCGAGGCGCTGCGCGAACAGGACCCGGACCGCTTTGGCGCCATGCTGGCGGCTGCGCCGGATGACCGGCCCCGGCTGATCACGCTTTATGCGCTGAACCTGGAACTGGCCCGCGCGCCCTTTCAATCGGCCGAACCGATGCTGGCCGAGATGCGGTTGCAATGGTGGATCGACCGGCTGGCGGAAATGGGGCAGGGCACGGCCCCGCCTTTTCATGACGTGCTGACGCCGCTATGGGACAGCTGGGGCCTTGCGGCCGGATCGCTGGTGCCGCTGGCCGACGCGCGGCGGCGCGACGCGGCGCGCGACGCCTTTGCCGATCAGGCCGAGGTGCTGGCCTATGTCGATGCGACGGCGGGCGGTGTAATGTGGGCTGCGGCGCAGGCGCTTGGCGCGCCGGACGCTGCGCGGCAGGTGGTGGCGGCGCAGGCGCGGGGCGCGGGGATGGCGGCGTGGCTGCGGGCCTTGCCGCAATTGCAGGGCATGGGGCTGGGATTGGCGCGGCCGGGGCCGGATCACGTTGTGGCATTGGTACGGGCCGGAACCGACGCCTTGTCACAGGCGCGGGAATTGCGCCGCATCGTGCCGCGCCGGGCGGCGCCCGCGCTGTTCGCGGGATCGGGGACCGGCGCATTTCTGGCCGCGCTGGTCCGTGATGCCGGCGATATTGCGGCGCAGCCGACGGTTTCACCCTTTCGTCGCCGGGCCGCGCTGGCCCGGCTGGCCCTGACCGGGCGCTGGTGGGTCTGAGCGGTCAGGTCGCGCCGGGATAACCCACCGATTTCAGCGCCGTTGCGATTTCGTCCAGAACGACCGGGTCGTCGATCGTGGCGGGCATCTTGAAATCGTCGCCATCGGCGATCTTGGCCATGGTCGCGCGCAGGATCTTGCCTGACCGGGTCTTGGGCAGCCGGTCCACGACCACCGCCGTCTTGAAGGCCGCGACGGGGCCAATTTCATCGCGGACGCGGGCCACGACCTCTTTCACCACCTGCGCATCGGGGGTGTCGACGCCCTTTTTCAGGCAGAGGAACCCAAGCGGCGATTGGCCCTTCAGGCTGTCAGCCACGCCAATCACCGCACATTCGGCAACGGCGGGATGGCCGGCCAGAACCTCTTCCATCGCGCCGGTCGACAGGCGGTGGCCAGCCACGTTGATCACGTCGTCGGTGCGCGCCATGATGTAAAGATAGCCGTCCTCGTCAACATAGCCCGCATCGCCGGTTTCGTAAAAGCCGGGGAAGTGGTCCAGATAGGATTTTCGAAACCGCCCTTCGGCATTCCACAGCGTCGGCAGGGTGCCGGGCGGCAGCGGCAGCTTCACGGCGATCGCGCCAAGCGTGCCGGCGGGAACGGGATGGCCGGCCTCGTCCAGGATCTGCACGTCATAGCCGGGCATGGGATGGGTCGGGCTGCCTTTCTTGACCGGCAGCAACTCGATCCCCAAAGGGTTGGCGGCGATGGCCCAGCCCGTCTCGGTCTGCCACCAATGGTCGATGACCGGGACATTCAGATGATCCTCGGCCCATTGCACGGTGTCGGGGTCGGCACGCTCGCCCGCCAGAAACAGCGCTTGCAGGGACGACAGGTCATAGGCGCCGATCAACTCGCCCTTCGGATCCTCGCGCTTGACGGCGCGGATGGCGGTGGGGGCGGTAAAAAAGCTTTTGACCCCGTGATCCTGAATCACCCGCCAGAAGGTGCCGGCATCGGGTGTGCCCACGGGCTTGCCTTCGAAGACGATGGTGGTGGCGCCGGCGATCAGCGGGGCATAGCAGATATAGCTGTGGCCCACGACCCAGCCCACATCGGACGCCGCCCAGAACACGTCGCCGGCCTCGATGCCATAGACGTTCTTCATCGTCCACATCAGCGCGACCAGATGCCCGCCAGTGGCGCGCACCACGCCCTTTGGCTGGCCGGTCGTGCCGCTGGTGTAAAGCACATAGGCCGGATGGTTGCCCGGCACCGGCACGCAATCGGCGGGGATGGCGCCCTGCTGGAAGGCCTGCCATTCGAAATCGCGGCCCGGCGTCAGCGCGGCCTGATGTTCGGGGCGCTGGTAGATGACGGTGAAATCGGGCTTGTGCCCGGCCTGGTCGATGGCGCGGTCCAGCAGGGGTTTGTATTCGACGATCCGGCCCGGCTCCAACCCGCAGGACGCGGCGATGATCGCCTTGGGCTGGGCATCGTCGATGCGCACGGCCAGTTCATGGGCGGCGAAACCGCCAAAGACGACGGAATGAATCGCGCCAAGCCGGGCACAGGCCAGCATTACCACCAGCGCCTCGGGGATCATGGGCATATAGATGATGACCCGGTCGCCCTGGCTGATGCCGCGCGCGGCCAGCGCGCCGGCCAGCTGCGCGACCCTGCCTTGCAGGTCGGCATAGGTGATCGAGGTTTTCCGCCCGGTGATCGGGCTGTCATGGATGATCGCCGCCTGATCGCCGCGCCCGGCCTGAACATGCCGGTCCACCGCGTTCCAGCAGGTATTGACCATGCCATCGGCAAACCATTCGCCCGCCGGACCCTGATCGAAGAAGGCGCGGCTTGGTGCCGCGATCCAGTCGATCGCCCGCGCCTGTTCCATCCAGAACCCCTCGGGATCGGCCTTCCAGCCCTCATAGATTTCGCGATAAGCCATGATCCTCCTCCGGTGCTGCGGGCAGCTTGCGCCATGTTGTTACGCTGCGTCAGGTGCCCGCGCAAGAATCCTGCGCGGGGTGGTGGCGTCAACCCTGGCAGGGGCGCGACGATCCGCCGCAGTCGGGCGGGGGGCCGGATCAGCCGTAATGCGAGACAGGCGTTCCGGCCAGCGCCGACATGTTCAGCAGCCCCCGCGCGGTGATCGAGGGCGTCACGATATGGGCGCGGTTGCCCATGCCCATCAGGATCGGCCCGACCTCCAGCCCGCTGGCGCGCATCTTCAGCGCGTTCCTGACGCCCGAGGCGGCGTCGCTGCTGGCAAAGATCAGCACATTGGCCGGGCCTTCCAGTCGCGATCCGGGGAAGATCCGCTCGCGCAGATCGGGGTCCAGCGCGCTGTCGACCTGCATTTCGCCATCGAACATGAAATCGACCTCGTGGCCTTTCAGCAGGTCCATCGCCTCGCGCATCTTGTGCCCGCCGGGCGTGTCGAGATTGCCGAATTGCGAATGGCTGCACAGGGCGATGCGCGGGGTGATGCCAAACCGGCGGACATGGCGTGCCGCGCCGATCGTGGCCTCCATCACCTCCAGCGGGGACGGGTCGTGATGGACCTGCGTGTCGGCAATGAACAGCGGCCCGTCTTCCAGGATGACCATCGACAAGGCACCCACCGGGTGCAGCCCGTCGCGCGCCAGGATCTGTCGCACATATTGCAGATGCCAGCTGTATTGGCCGAAGGTGCCGCAGATCAGGCTGTCGGCCTCGCCCCGGTGAACCATGACCGAGGCGATGGCGGTGGTGTTGGTGCGCATGATCGCCCGCGCGATGTCGGGCGAGACGCCGCGCCGCGCCATCAGGTGATGATAGGTTTCCCAGTAATCGCGGTAACGCGGGTCGTTTTCCGGGTTCACGATCTGGAAATCCTTGTCCGGCCGGATCGGCAGGCCGGCCCGTTCGGCCCGCATCTCGATCACCTCGGGACGGCCGATCAGGATCGGCACGTCGGTCGTTTCCTCGATCATTGCATTGGCGGCACGCAGCACGCGTTCATCCTCGCCCTCGGCAAAGACGATGTTGCGCGCGGCAAGCGCCGATGCCTCGAATACCGGGCGCATGATCAGCGCCGATTTGAAGACCGAGCCATCCAGCTTGCGCTTATAGGCATCCAGATCCTCGATCGGGCGCATTGCGACCTTGGTTTCCATCGCCGCGCGCGCAACGGCGGTCGAGACAACGCCGATCAGCCGCGGATCAAAGGGCTTGGGGATCAGGTAATCGGGGCCGAAGGTCAGGATCTCGCCGCGATAGGCGGCTGCGGCCTCGGCGGCGGTGGTGGCGCGGGCAAGGGCCGCGATGCCCTCGACGCAGGCGATTTCCATCTCGTCATTGATTTCGGTCGCGCCGACATCCAGCGCGCCCCGGAAGATGAAGGGAAAGCACAGGACGTTATTGACCTGATTGGGAAAATCGCTGCGGCCGGTGGCGATGATCGCGTCGGGGGCGACGCTGCGGGCAGCGTCGGGCAGGATCTCGGGCGTGGGGTTGGCCAGCGCGAAGATGATCGGCGCCTTGGTCATACGCGAGACCATTTCAGGTTTCAGCACACCAGGCCCGCTGAGACCCAGGAACATGTCGGCGCCGTCGATCACCTGGCCAAGGGTGCGCAGGTCGCTGTCCTGCGCGAACTCGGCCTTTTGCGGGTTCATATCCTCGGCACGGCCCTTGTAGACCAGCCCGTGAATGTCGCAGAGCCAGATATTCTCGCGCTTCACGCCCAGTTTCAGCAGCATGTTCAGACAGGCGATTCCCGCCGCGCCGCCGCCGGTCGAGACGATCTTGATGTCCTCGAACCGCTTGCCGGCCACGCGCAGCGCATTGGTGGCCGCCGCACCGACGACGATGGCGGTGCCGTGCTGGTCATCGTGAAAGACCGGGATGTTCATCCGTTCGCGGCACAGGCGTTCGACGACGAAACATTCGGGCGCCTTGATGTCCTCAAGGTTGATGGCGCCGAATGTCGGTTCCAGCGCGCAGACGATATCGGCCAGCTTTTCGGGATCGGCCTCGTCCACCTCGATGTCGAAACAGTCGATATTGGCGAATTTCTTGAACAGGACGGCTTTGCCTTCCATCACTGGCTTGGATGCCAGCGCGCCGATATTGCCCAGCCCCAGCACCGCCGAACCGTTGCTGACAACCGCGACCAGATTTCCGCGCGCGGTGAAGCGGGCGGCATTTGCCGGGTCGATCTTGATCTCGACACAGGCCTCGGCCACGCCCGGCGAATAGGCCCGGCTAAGGTCGCGGCCATTGGCCAGGGGCTTGGTCGCCCGGACCTCCAGTTTGCCGGGGCGCGGAAATTCGTGATAATCCAATGCCGATTGGCGCGCATTGTCCTGCCTGCGATCGTCCATTCTGCTTCTTCCCCCGCTGCCGACCTGTTGTCGTTGACCCTTGGTTAGCGCATTTTCTTTGCCACGAACAAGCGGGGCAACGCTTGCAAACACCTCTGACGGCGGCGAAACTGTCCGTCAGATTTCAGGAGAATGCCGATGTCACTGCTGGATGCGGCGCGCGACGTGCGCGAGGCGGCCTATGCGCCCTATTCGAAATTCAAGGTCGGCGCGGCCGTCAGAGGGGCCTCGGGCGCGGTCTATCGCGGCTGCAATGTCGAGAATGTGGCCTATCCCGAGGGCACCTGCGCCGAGGCCGGCGCCATCGCGGCCATGGTGGCGGCCGGCGAGACGCGGCTGGTCGAGGTTGCCGTCATCGCCGACAGCCCGGCCCCGGTGCCGCCCTGCGGTGGCTGCCGTCAGAAGCTGGCCGAATTTGGCGCGGCCGAGGTGCCGGTCACGCTGGCCACGACCGCAGGCGTGTTGCAGCAGACCACGATCGGGGATTTGCTGCCGGGCCGGTTCGACCTGTCGCATATGAGCCGCGCGGAATGAGCACTGATCCGCGCCCGGTCATTGCGCGCATTCGCGACGGGCGGGGGCTGGATGCGGCCGGGGCCGCGCTGATCGCACGCGGGCTTGCGGATGGTTCGGTCAGCGACGCGCAGGCGGGGGCCTTTGCCATGGCGGTTCTGACGCGCGGCGCGGGGCAGGGCGGGCGCGCGGCCCTGACCGCCGCGATGCGCGATTCGGGCGATGTACTGGTCTGGGATCTGCCAGGCCCGGTGCTCGACAAGCATTCAACCGGTGGCATCGGCGATACCGTCAGCCTGGTTCTCGCGCCGGTTCTGGCCGCGCTTGGGGCTTATGTGCCGATGATCTCGGGGCGGGGCCTGGGCCACACCGGCGGCACGCTGGACAAGCTGGAGGCGATTCCCGGCTATCAGGTCGACATCAGCGAAGGCGAATTTCGCCGCGTTGTCGCTGATGTGGGTTGCGCCATCGTTTCCGCCACCGGCGAGATTGCCCCGGCGGACCGGCGGCTTTACGCGATCCGCGACGAAAGCGGCACGGTGGAAAGCCTTGATCTGATCACCGCCTCGATCCTGTCCAAGAAGCTTGCGGCTGGCTTGCAGGGCCTGGTGCTGGACGTGAAATGCGGCTCGGGCGCGTTTTCCAAGACGCCGGATGCGGCCGAGGCCCTGGCCCGTGCGCTGGTGCGAACCGGGACCGAACTGGGCTGCCCGACGCGCGCGCTGATCACGGATATGGATCAGCCACTGGCGCGCGCCGCCGGCAATGCGCTGGAATTGCGCGCGGCCATCGCGGCCCTCAGGGGTGAGGGTGGTGCGCTGGCCGATCTGTCGCTGGCCCTTTCGGCGCGATGTCTGGATCTGGGCGGGTTGACCGGCGATCCGTCTGCGGTCATCGCCAGCGGCGCTGCGGCGGAACGCTTTGCGCGCATGGTCGCGGCGCTTGGCGGGCCTGCGGATCTGCTGGACAATCCCGATGCCCATCTGCCGGCCGCCCCGGTGATCCGCGCGGTCCATGCGGTCCGGCCCGGCCATGTCACGTCCATCGACACCGAGGCGCTTGGCCATGCGGTCGTGGCCCTTGGCGGCGGGCGGGTACAGGCGGGGGACCGCATCGACCCTCGGGTGGGGCTTGCCGATCTGCTGCGGATCGGCGAAGAAACGCGATCAGACCGACCGCTGGCCATGGTGCATGCCGCAACCGAGGCGCAGGCCGACCGGGCCATCCGGGCCGTGGCGGCGGCCTATCACCTGGGCGAGGCGCCCAAAGCGCGCCCGCTGATCCTGAAGGACATTGCCGCCGATGACTGACGCGCGCGCCTTTCTGATCGTCATGGACAGCGTCGGCATCGGCGGTGCGCCCGACGCCGATCGCTTTTTCAACGACGGCCGGCCCGATACCGGGGCCAATACCCTTGGCCATATCGCACAGGCGCGCCCGTTGCACATGCCGGTGCTGGCGGGGCTGGGGCTGGGGGCGGCGGTGCGGTTGGCCTCGGGTCAGGAGGCGCCGGGGCTGATGGCCGAACCGCAGGGTCTGTGGGGTGCCGCAACCGAAGTGTCGAACGGCAAGGATACGCCGTCGGGCCATTGGGAAATCGCCGGCGTTCCCGTCCCCTGGGACTGGCATTATTTTCCCGACACCCATCCCAGCTTTCCGCCCGAGGTGACGGCCCGCATCCGTGAACTGGCCGGGACGGCGGGGATTCTGGGCGACTGCCACGCCTCGGGCACCACCGTGATCGAGCAGCTGGGCGAGGAACATCTGCGGACCGGCTGGCCGATCTGCTATACCTCGGCTGACAGCGTGTTGCAGATTGCCGCGCATGAGGAAGCCTTTGGCCTGCAACGGCTGCTGGATCTGTGCCGCGATCTGGCGCCGATGCTGCATGCGATGCGCGTGGGCCGGGTGATCGCGCGGCCCTTCCTCGGGACCGACAGGGCCAGTTTCCAGCGCACCCCCAACCGTCGCGATTTCGCCATCGCACCGCCCTCGGATACCATCCTGGACATTGCCGCCGCCCATGGCCGCGTGACCCATGCCATCGGCAAGATCGGTGACATCTTCAGCCATCGCGGCATCGCCCATCTGCACAAGGGCAAATCCGATGCCGACTTGGCCGAACACCTGATCCGCCTTGGCCATCAGGCCGAGCCGGGCAGTCTGACATTTGCCAATTTCGTCGAGTTCGACACAAATTTCGGCCACCGGCGCGATATTCCCGGCTATGCCGAACAGCTGGAATGGTTCGATACCATTGCCGGTCGGTTCCTTGCCACGCTGCGCCCCGGCGATCTGGCCATCTTCACCGCCGATCATGGCAATGATCCCTCCTGGACAGGCTCCGACCACACCCGCGAAAGGGTGCCGGTCGTGGGCTGGGGGCGCGGGTCGCGCGCCATCGGGCAGGTGGCATTCAGCGATCTCGGCGCATCGGTCCTTGATGTGCTGGATCTGCCCATAACAACAAGAAAAGGCACAAGCTTTCTATGAAAGGTCTCAAGAAAACCGAATTGCACCTGCATCTGGAAGGTGCTGCCACCCCGGCCTTCATCCGCGGTCTGGCCGCCGAGAAAAGCGTGAACCTGACTGGCGTTTTCGATGAACGCGGCCATTACGCCTATCAGGATTTCAACGAATTTCTCAGCGTGTACGAAGCCGCGACCAGCGTGCTGAAAACGCCCGCCGATTATGCGCGTCTGTTGCAATCGGTGCTGGAGGAATGCGGTGAACAGGGCGTGATCTATGCCGAGCTGTTCGTCTCGCCCGAGTTTTGCGGCGGCGGCGATCTGTCGGCCTGGCGCGACTATCTGGGTGCGATGACCGAGGTGGCCGACAAGATGCGCGCCGAGGGTGTCGACAGTCGCGCCATCGTGACCCTTATCCGCCATTTCGGGCCGGATCGCGGCAGGAAAACCGCCATCTGTGCCGCCGAGACAGCGGGCGATTGGGTGACCGGCTTTGGCATGGGCGGCGCCGAACTGATGGGCCGCGCCACCGATTTTGCCTGGAGCTATGATGCCGCGCGCGAGGCCGGGCTGGGCCTGACCTGTCATGCAGGCGAATGGGGTGGCCCTGCCAGCATCCGCGACGCACTGGAACTGGGCATCAGCCGCATCGGCCACGGCGTTCAGGCCATCGACGACCCCGCACTGGTCGAGGAACTGGCCGAACGCGGTATCGTGCTGGAGATCTGCCCCGGATCGAATGTCGCGCTGCGGGTCTATCCTGACTGGCGGTCACACCCCATTGCCCGGCTGCGCGATGCCGGGGTGAAGGTCACCGTCTCGACCGATGATCCGCCGTTTTTCCACACGACGATGGGGCGCGAATATGACCTTCTGGCCCAGACCTTCGGCTGGCAAGAGGATGATTTCCGCCAGATCAACCTGATGGCGGTCGATGCCGCCTTCTGCGACGATGCGACCAAGAACCGCCTGAGGAAGGAATTTGCATGAGCCAGCAGCCGCACCTGACCGTCGTGACCCACCCGCTGATCCAGCACAAGCTGTCGATCATGCGCGACAAGACCACCTCGACCGCCAGCTTTCGCCGGCTGCTGCGCGAGATCAGCCTGCTTCTGGCCTATGAGGTCACGCGCGAACTGGACCTGACGACCGAGCGGATCGAAACCCCGCTTGGCCCCATGGACGCCCCCCGGCTAGAGGGCAAGAAGCTGGCGCTGATCTCGATTCTTCGGGCTGGCAACGGTCTGATGGATGGGATCCTCGAACTGATTCCTGCGGCGCGGGTGGGCTTTATCGGCCTCTACCGCGACCCCGAGACGCTGCAACCGGTAAAATACTACTCAAAAGTTCCGGCGCAGCTGGATGCGCGCATGACCATCGTGGTCGACCCGATGCTGGCCACCGGCAACAGCTCGGCAGCGGCCATCGACATGCTGAAGGCCGAAGGTGCGAAAAACATTCGTTTTCTCTGCCTTCTGGCCGCGCCGGAAGGGGTCGAACGGATGCGCCAAAGCCATCCTGACGTGCCGATTTTCACGGCTGCGCTGGACGAACGGCTGGATGATCACGGCTATATCGTGCCGGGGCTGGGAGATGCAGGAGATCGGATGTTCGGCACGAAATAGCGGCGCATTAACCGGCGATTAGCCTGCCTGGTCTAGAACAGGGCCATGGAAGCGCGAATTGACGGATATGGGATGCGAACCGGGTTTCGGATGATGCTTGTCTTGCTGGCAATCTGGCCGGCATCCGCGATTCTGGCCGGAACGACCGGCCCGGTCGAACTGCCGCCCGACGATTTCACGGCGCCGCAATATATAGACAGCGCCGGCTGCGTCTATCGCAGGCAGGGCGCGGTCTGGGCGCCCAGGTTGGACAGCGCGGGGGCGGTGATCTGCGGCTTTCCGCCGTCGCTGCCCGGCCATGCCGCTGCTGGCGACGAAATCGAGGCAGCCAGCCCGGCATTACGCCTGTCTGTAACCCTTGCCGAAGGGTTGCAGAACGGCGATGTCATTGGCAGCACCGATGAAAACCTGCGCCGGACGCCTGTGGCGACGCCACAGCCCAGATCGGGCGAACTGGCCGAACTGGGGCGCGCCATGGATGCGATACCGGCCATGCGCTCTGCCGCGGCTGGCCAACCTGCGGGGGGCAAGCAGCTTTGCGAGTTGTTGGGATATGAAACGGCCAGTGCGGGCGGAGGCGGTGCCACGCTTGGCATCTGCGCAGCCGGCGGTGGGGCAATGTTGCCGGCGCAAGTGGTGACGGCGGCAGCCCCGACCGAGGGGCGGACAGGACGCTCCCGAGACGAAAAAGTGCAGGTGACGGCCGTTTCCAGTCGTCCCCGGATGCCGGTCGCGGGGGCGAATGCATCCGGTTCGGCCGACCGGAAACCCGACCAGCGCAAGATGCCGGCCGAGCCGCGCGCGCCCAGTACCGTGGCCGCCGGCCCTGCAATCGAGATGGTGCCCGCAGGCGCCCGCTATATCCAGGTCGGCCGGTTCCCGATTCCGGCGGATGCGGATGCCGCGATCCGCCATCTTTCCGGGATGGGGTATCCCGTCGTGCGTGGTGTCGGTGATCGCGCAGATGTCGGTGGCCGTCTGGTCATGGCGGGGCCATTTGCGGATCGCCGGGCGGTGATTGCCGCGTTGGACCATCTTCGCGCGACCAGCTATCCCAAGGCCACCGCCCGTTAGGGTCGCAGCGCCCTTGGGCAGACGGCCGATCCGGGTCGTTGCATTGCAGCCTTGCTGCGCGGCGGGTGCGCCGCGCAATCCGGTCGGATCTGACCGTCGGGATGAGTTTCAGAAATGGTCGGTGGATGGATGATGCGATTCAAAAATGTGGATCATCCCAATTGTCAGCCTGCGCAGATCAGCCGCAGGGCCTGCCATTGCGGCTCGGTCAGGACCGGCGCCGGAGGGGGCTGCATGCCATAGGGGTCGGCCTCGATCAAGCCCAGGACGGTCTCGCCGCTTGGGTCGATACCGCGCGCATAGGGTGTCGAGGGGATGCCCTTCGCGGCCATCTCGGCCAGCAGGATCGCGTCATCGGGTCGCTCTGATGCCTGGGTCAGCACAATTTCGCCATAACCCAGCAAGGCATCCTGCGGCAGGTGGCCTTGTGTCAGCAGTTGAACCGCCGCGCGCGGTCCGGCATGATCCAGGGCCTGCTGAAGCGCCATCCGCGCCGTGGGGGCAAGCGAGGCGGCCAGCAACTGACCGGCAAGCAGTTCCGGGGCGGAATCCTCGGACAGCAGATCCTCGCCGATCAGAAACAGGTCGCCGGGCAGGCGCCGCGCACCGGAAAGATTCGCCGGCACGACGACGATCCGCGCATTTGCCGGCAGCAGGCGGTCTGCCAGATTGCCAAGGACCGCATCACCGGACACGCGATGGCAGGGCGCCCCGGTGGAACGGGTGATCTCGGCCAGGACCGCATCGCCGATCTGGGCGGCCTGTGCGGGCTGTGCGATGGCGCCGGCATGGCGCACCAAGGCACCGGGCAGCCACAGCAGGCCCGCGCCGACCATCGCCACGGCGGCAAGCGCCATCAACCCGCCGCGCAGCCGCCCCGGATGGGCGCGCCGCGACTGGATCGCGCGATGCACCCGCTCGATCGCGTCGATCATCAGCTCTTCAGTGATTTCAAGCTGTTCGTCTGGCTGATCGGCGGTCGGCGAATAGATCGCGGGCAATTTTCCGGGGTTCAGTCGCGTAACGGCCGGCAGCGACCAATGCGACAAGGGACGGTCCGATTTAGGATCGCTGAGAATCAGCGTCGCATCGCCGACCGACACCACCACCTCTTGAAGGCGCGAATCTGGCCCGGCGCGCCATGCGCCCGGTGATTCCAGCCGTACAAATTCGGTCAGCGCCGTCATTCATGCCTGCCTGCCTGCCGCGGGGCTGTCACGCCCGGCCTTGCACAGCCGACCATACAAGCAGCCCCGCGCCGGTCAATCAGCAGGACGGCCCGACGCGCGGCAGCCGGACAGGATCAAGCCGTCTCGGGAACGACCATCCCCTTGTCGCGGGCCAGAACCCGCATGCGGTCCTGCAACTTTTCAAAGGCGCGGACCTCGATCTGACGGATGCGCTCGCGCGATACATCATAGCGCGCGGACAGATCTTCCAGCGTCATCGGCTCGTCACGCAGGCGGCGTTCCATCAGGATGTCTTTCTCGCGGTCGTTCAGCACATCCATCGCTTGCAGCAGCATGTTGCGCCTTGTGTCCATCTCGTCCGCCTCGGCATAGGCGCCTGCCTGGTCGGCATCTTCATCCTCCAGCCAGTCCTGCCATTGCGCGGTGCTGTCGCCATCGGACGATCCCACCTGGGCATTCAGCGAGGCGTCACCGCCCGACATGCGGCGGTTCATCTCGATGACTTCCTGTTCGGTCACATTCAGGTCATTGGCGATCTGGGCGACATTTTCAGGGCGCAGATCGCCCTCTTCCAGCGCGCCGATCTTGGATTTGGCCTTGCGCAGATTGAAGAACAGCTTTTTCTGCGCGCTGGTGGTGCCCATCTTTACCAGCGACCAGGACCGCAGGATATATTCCTGGATCGAGGCCCGGATCCACCACATCGCATATGTCGCCAGCCGGAAACCCTTTTCCGGGTCGAACCGCTTGACCGCCTGCATCAGCCCGACATTCGCCTCGGAGATCACCTCGGCCTGGGGCAGGCCATAGCCGCGATAGCCCATGGCGATCTTTGCGGCCAGGCGCAGGTGACTGGTCACCATCTTATGCGCGGCCTCGCTGTCCTCATGATCGGCCCAGGCCTTGGCCAGCATGTATTCCTCTTCGGGTTCCAGCAGCGGGAACTTGCGGATTTCTTGCAGATAGCGGTTCAGGCCCTGTTCGGGGCTGGGGGCGGGAAGACCAGTGTAATTCGCCATGTGGATGCACTTTCTCTATCAGAGGGAAACGCAGCCTTGTCAGTCACGGTTCCGCGAATGGTGTGGCGTCGGTCGCGCATGGGCCGTGATGGCAGCGTGGACGTGGCTGGGAAAACTGTGCCGCAGCACGCGGGTTATGCAATGTAGGTAGCGGTAACGTTTCCGTCAAGGTGCCCGCAGGATGGCAAGAAGATCGGCGATGTCGGCGGGCAGAGGGCTGTCGAAAGCCAGCGGCTGACCCGTCACCGGATGGTCAAAGCCCAGATGTGCCGCGTGCAGCGCCTGGCGCGGAAAGGCGGTCACGATTTGCGCGGCCGGGCCAAGCGCGCGGGCAGAGGCCTTGCGCGCCCCGCCATAAACCGGATCGCCGATCAGCCCCAGCCCGGCATGGGCCATATGGACGCGAATCTGATGGGTGCGCCCGGTTTCCAGCCGGCATTCGACCAGCATGGCCGAGGGCGGGTTGCCGAAACGCTCCAGCATCCGGGCGCGGGTCACGGCATGGCGGCCCTTGTCGAAATAGACCGCCTGTTTCTGCCGATCGGTCGCATGGCGGCCAAGGCGCGAGGTGATCTTCAGCACCTGACCATCCTCGAAATTCACGCCAGGCGTGCCGCGCAGGCGCGGATCGGCGGGGTCAATCACGCCATGGGCCAGGGCAAGATAGCGGCGCTGCGCGGTATGCGCCTCGAACTGGGCGGCAAGACCGTGATGGGCGCGGTCGGATTTCGCCACGACCAGCAGGCCCGAGGTGTCCTTGTCGATACGATGCACGATGCCGGGGCGACGTTCGCCGCCAATGCCCGACAACGTGTCGCCGCAATGGGCCAGCAACGCATTGACCAGCGTGCCGTTGGGGCTGCCGGGGGCCGGATGGACGACCATGCCGGCGGGCTTGTCGATGACGATCAGGTCATCGTCCTCATAGGCGACGACCAGCGGGATCGCCTCGGGCCGGGTCTCGACCGGCTCGGGGTCGGGCACCGAGATGCGATATTCCTGACCTTCGGTCACGCGGGCCTTGCCGTCCCGTGCCGGGCCATCGGGGCCGGTCACGGCGCCATCGGCGATCAGGCGCGCCAGCCGGGATCGCGACAGCGCGGCTGCCTCTGGCACTGCGGCGGCAAGGGCCTTATCAAGCCGGTCGGGCGGATTGGCCGGGATGGTAATCAGAAGGTCGGGCATGGATCAGGATGATAACGACTGGAAAGAGGCTGCGAAAGCGGTGCCCGAGCTGCGCTGGCTGAAGCTGCTGGTCACCGGGCTGACTTTTGTCATGGGGCTGGGCGTGATCGCCATTGTCGCCCTGCTGTGGATGCGCCTCAGTCAACCGATGCTGCCGGACCTGCCTGCCAGCATCGCGCTGCCCGATGGCGCAGAGGTGCAGTCGCTGACCTTTGCGCCCGATCACATCATCGTGGTCACCCGGACGGGCGAAATCCTGCTTTACGACCGCAACGGCGCGCTGAAGGATCGGCTTCAGCCCTGAATTTTCGCGGCCAGCGCGTCCAGACGGGCCTTAAGCTCGGCGTTTTCGGTGCGGGCCTTGATGGCCATGTCGCGGACTGCCTCGAACTCTTCCCTGGTTACGAAATCGCGATCGGCAAGCCAGCGGTCAACCCAGGATTTCATGGCGTTTTCGGCCTCGGTCCGGGCGCCTTGGGCGACGCCCATCGCGTTGGTCATCAGCTTCGACATATCGTCGAAAAAGCGGTTGTTCGTGCTCATCGTCGGACCTTCCTGACTGAATTGTCATCCATATGGGCCAGAAGGCGGCCGGGTTCAATGTTGACAGTAAGACCTGCGCCGCTAAGCCTGCCGCCCGACTGAAAACTTAAAGGCCCCATGATGCCCTTTCCCGATATCAGCCCCGAGATCTTTACCATCAATCTTGGCGGGTTCTCGTTCTCGCTGCGCTGGTATGCGCTGGCCTATCTGGCGGGGCTGATCATCGGCTGGCGGCTGGTCGTGGCGCTGATGCGGCGTCCGGCGCTGTGGGGCGGCAGCGCGCCGATGCGGCCAGAGCTGGTCGACGACCTGCTGACCTGGATCATCCTCGGCGTGATCGTCGGCGGGCGGTTGGGCTTCGTGCTGTTCTATGAGCCGGCCTATTATCTGGCCAATCCGCTGGATATTCCAAAGGTCTGGCTGGGCGGAATGAGCTTTCACGGCGGCTTTCTGGGGGTCATTGTCGCCGCGTGGGCCTATGCTCGCCGTCATGACATCGCGCCCTTGCGACTGGCCGATGCGCTGGCTGTGGTTGCGCCGGTCGGTCTGTTCTTTGGCCGGATCGCGAATTTCATCAATGCCGAATTGTGGGGCCGGCCGACCGATGTGCCGTGGGGGGTGATCTTCCCCGGCGACGATTTCGCCCGTCATCCCAGCCAGCTGTATGAGGCCGGGCTGGAGGGGCTGATCCTTGGCCTGATCCTGTGGCTGCTGGTCCGTGCAGGCGGTCTGGCGCGGCCTGGTCTGGCATTCGGCGTGTTTCTGCTGGGCTATGGCCTGTCGCGCATGTTCGTCGAACTGTTCCGCGTGGCCGATGCGCAGTTCATCACGCCCGACAACCCGCTTGGTCATGTGATCGGCGGGCCGGTCTGGGGGTTGTCGATGGGGCAGTTGCTGTCGCTGCCGATGGTTCTGCTGGGGCTGTTCTTCATTTTGCGCGCCCGCCGCGGATGACGCCGCTGGCTGATATTCTTGCGGCCCGCATTCGCGGCGGCGGGCCGATCTCGCTGGCGGAATATATGGAAGTCTGCCTGCTGCATCCGGCCCATGGCTATTATGCGACGCGCGATCCGTTCGGTGCGGCAGGCGATTTCACCACGGCGCCCGAAATCAGCCAGATGTTCGGCGAGCTTTGCGGTCTGGCGTTGGCGCAGGCCTGGCTGGATCAGGGGGCGCCTGCGCCCTTTACACTGGCCGAGCCGGGGCCGGGGCGGGGCACGCTGATGGCCGATATGCTGCGCGCGATTCGGGTCGCACCCCGGATGGCGGATGCCGCCGAGGTCACACTGATCGAGGCATCGCCGCATCTGCGGGCCTTGCAGCGGGATCGCTTGGGCCAGGTCCGGCATGTCGAGACCATCGAGGAATTGTCGCACAGGCCATTGTTCCTGATGGCAAACGAATTCTTCGACGCCTTGCCCATCCGTCAGTTTCAGCGCGTCTCGGATGGCTGGGCCGAACGGGTGGTCGGCCTTGAGGGCGACCGGCTGGTGATGGGCCTTGCGCCGCCTGTGGGCCTGCCGCGCGCCGGCAGCGAGGGCGAGATCTACGAGGTTTGCCCCTCGGCCCCTGCCATCATCGAGGTGATCGCGGGCCGGATCGCAGCCCATGGCGGCGCTGCGATCATCGCCGATTACGGCGGCTGGAACGGCACGGGCGACACGTTTCAGGCGCTGCGGGGGCATGCCTTTGACGACCCGCTGGCGCATCCGGGCGAGGCGGATCTGACCGCGCATGTCGATTTCGCGCCACTGGCCGCGGCGGCGCTGCGGGCGGGGGCGGTCGCCTCGTGTCCGGTGCATCAGGGCGACTGGCTGCGGGCCATGGGGATCGAGACACGGGCAAGCCGGCTGGCCGCAGCGGGCGATCACGGGGCGATGGCTGCGCTTCACCGCTTGACCCATGCCGATGAAATGGGTCACCTGTTCAAGATGCTGGCCATCTGGCCGCGCGACACCCCCGCTGTGCCCGGATTTACCGCGCTGAATGACGATGCAAACCATGCTTGAGATCCTGACACATCCATTGCTGGGCGAGGTCCGGCACGGCTTTTTCACGCGCAAGGGCGGGGCGAGTTCGGGGCTTTTCGCGGGGCTGAATTGCGGTCGTGGGTCATCTGATCAGGCCGAGGCGGTGGCCATCAACCGCGCCCGCGTGGCCGAGGCGATGGGCGTTGCCGCCGACGCGCTGGTGACGGTCCATCAGGTGCATTCGCCCGATGTCGTGGTGTTGACCGAGGGCATGACGGCCGAGGATTGCCAGGGGGTCCGGGCCGACGCGCTGGTGACGGCGCGACCGGGCGTGGCGCTGGCGGTGCTGACGGCGGATTGCCAGCCGGTGCTGTTCGCCGACCCGGATGCGGGCGTGATCGGCGCGGCCCATGCCGGCTGGAAGGGCGCGCTGAACGGCGTGCTTGAGGCGACCGTTGCGGCCATGCGCGAGGCGGGGGCCGAAAATATCCGTGCGGTGATCGGCCCGACGATCAGCCAGCGCGCCTATGAGGTCGGCCACGACTTCATGGAGGATTTCATCGCCGAGGATATGGACTACACGCGGTTTTTCGCGGGCGGCCCGAACGGGCGGCCGATGTTCGACCTGCCGGGCTATGGGCTGATGCGCCTGCGCGCGGCGGGGGTCGAGGCCGTCTGGTCGGGGCATTGCACCTATTCCGACGCTGATCGGTTCTTCAGCTATCGCCGCTCGACCCATGAGGGGAAGGCGGATTACGGGCGGCTGATTTCGGCGATTGCGCTTTAATAGCGCGAAGCAGCAGAAATCGGACGGGCGGGGTTGCCGACCACTGTTTCCCCCGCAGGAACGTTCTTGGTCACGACACTGCCAGCCCCGATGATGGCGCCATCGCCGATGGTTACACCGCCAAGGATGATCGCACCGCCACCGATCCAGACCATGTCGCCGATTTCGACAGGACGCGCGATTTCCAGGCCCTTGGCGCGCAGTCCGGGGTCCTTGTGGTGCTGCGGGCAATAGATCTGCACGTTCGGGCCGATAAGTGTCTGCGCACCGATGCGGATCGGCGCGCTGTCCAGAAAGACGGCGCCAAGATTGATAAAGACATTGTCGCCAAGACAGATATTGAACCCGTAAGAACAGTGGAACGGCGCCTCGATCAGCACGTTCTGCCCGACCTTGCCCAGCAGCGACCGCAGCAGCGGGGAAATTGCATCACGCTGCCCCGGATGGGTGCTGTTATGCTGGTAGGTGGCCGCATGGGCGATCTTGCGTTGCTGCTCAAGTTCAGAATCGAGGCAACTGTACCACTCGCCCGCGTCCATTTTCTGACGCTGTGTCTGGCCCAATCTTCCGGTGCCTCCGCTATGTGCAGTAACAGCGCCATGATCGCGCCGGATGGCGATGCCTTACCCCGCCTCGCGCACCCTTTCCTCGACAATCTCGAACGGCACGCCCGGCTCGTCCTTGGCACCCCGGATCACCAGCGAGGTCTTTACGCTGGCCACATTCGGCGCGGCCGTCAGGCTGTCCGTCAGGAACCGCTGGAAGGTCGACAGATCCGGCGAGACGCATTTCAGGATAAAGTCGATCTCGCCGTTCAGCATGTGGCATTCGCGGACCAGCGGCCAGCCTTTGACCAGCGCTTCAAACGCTGACAGGTCACGCTCGGATTGCGACGCAAGCCGCACCATGGCAAAAACCTGCACTTCGAATCCCAGTTCTCGCGGGTCGATATTGGCGTGATAGCCGCGGATATAGCCCAATTCCTCCAGCGCGCGGACCCGGCGCAGGCAGGGGGGGGCGGAAATGCCCACCCGACGGGCCAGTTCCACATTCGTCATCCGGCCATCAGCCTGCAACTCGGCCAGGATGTGACGGTCGATTTCATCCAGCTTTGCGCCTGCCATGCTGCCCTCTTGTCCTTGAAGCTTGCGGGAAACTACCCTGCGGGCCGGTCTTGCGCAATATTCTTTCTCGAATTTCGATGCATTGCGGAAGCGCCCTGCGAGCATTACCTATGCCCAAAGCGAGACGAGGCGAGACATGTCTGACACCACTCATACGCAGCTTTTGATCATCGGATCCGGCCCGGCGGGCTATACCGCCGCCGTTTATGGCGCGCGCGCGATGCTGAAGCCGATGCTGATTCAGGGGATGCAGCCGGGCGGCCAGCTGACAATCACCACCGAGGTCGAAAACTGGCCCAGCCTGTTGGAAATCCAGGGCCCCGAGTTGATGGTCAAGATGGAAGAGCATGCCCGCGCCATGGGAACCGAGATCGTCAACGACGTGGTGACCAGGCTGGATTTGTCACATCGGCCGTTCCGTGCGGAATGTGACAGCGGGCGGGTCGTGACCGCGGATGCGGTCATTCTGGCGACGGGCGCGCAGGCCCGCTGGCTGGGGTTGGATACGGAAGAGAAATTCAAGGGTTTTGGCGTTTCCGCCTGTGCGACCTGCGACGGGTTTTTCTATCGCGGCAAGCCGGTGCTGGTGATCGGCGGCGGCAATACCGCCGTGGAAGAGGCGCTGTTTCTGACCAAGTTCGCCAGCAAGGTGACGCTGGTGCATCGCCGCGACAGCCTGCGGTCTGAAAAGATCCTGCAAGACCGGCTGTTCAAGAACCCCAAGGTCGAGGTGATCTGGAACCACGAGCTTGTCGAGGTCGAGGGCGAGGACAGCCCCCTTGGCGTGACCGGGGCGGTGCTGCGGTCGACCAAGGACGGTTCGACCATGAAGATCGGGGGCGATGGCATTTTCATCGCCATCGGCCATGCGCCGGCCAGTGAATTGGTCAAGGACCAGCTGGAGCTGCATAATGGCGGTTATGTGAAGGTGCAGCCGGGCTCTACCCGGACCTCGATCCCCGGCGTCTTTGCCGCGGGCGACCTGACCGACCACATCTATCGCCAGGCCGTGACCAGCGCCGGGATGGGCTGCATGGCCGCATTGGATGCCGAGGCTTTTCTGGCCGAGCATGGCCAGGCGGGGCTGCCCGATCCGCAGCATGGCGAACTGGCCGAGACGGTCTCGGCGGAATAGCCAAGGCCAGCTGAAAACGAATCTGCCTGCCTCGCTGCGGCTGGATGGCTGGCGGTTTTCCCTTTGCAAGACGACCTTATCGCACCCGTCTGAACCGGCAGGTGCGTTTTGGTGCGATGCCGAGCTGTCTTTTTGGTCAGAATTTGGCAGGCGGGTGGGTAAAACTTTTGGTGCAGGCGGATTCTTGCCGCAAACTGAATCCAGTGACGGTGCTTCGTTCCCAGTGTGGGTTTTGTGGGTTCGCCCGGACAGAGGACTGCGAGCGTGTGGGCAGTCTTGTATCCGGGGATGGTCAGGCATCGGTTATCAGGTTGGAGGTTTACAATGGCGATGCTCGACAGGGATGACAATCGGCGCGGGGCGAAAGACGTGGCAGAGAGGCCGCCGTTTTTCCTTCGCTATCCGGAAGATCAGATCGACTTTGGGTATGAGATCGCGGGATCGGCGTTTGATGGTATGGGCCGGCGGCCCGGCCCGGAAGGGTTGTCGCTGGCGGCTCGGGTTTACGAGTGATTTACAGACCGGGCGGGTCGTTGGTGGCCCGCCCGGCCGACTTTTCAGGATTGGCCCCCCATGTCCTGCAAAGGCGGCAATTGGCTGCGGCGCGCCGGTAAATGCGGTTTGCGGTTAGCCGGAAAAATGGCGGCGGATGGTCTCCGCCGCCTTATAGTGTGGGGGTTTGGGGTCGTGGCGCGCAGCGCAGACAGGCTCAGGCCGGTCAGACAGCTGGCCTTGTCGCTGCACAGAAACCGGATCACCTCGCCAATCTCGGATGCGCGGCCATAGCGGTTCAGCGGGATCGCGTCGTGATCGGCGCGAGCGTTGCGGGATGGCCCTGCGCGGTCAAGCCGGGCGCAGGTCTTCGGGCCAGCGGCGGGGATGTTCGGTGACCAGCAACAACACATCGCTGCCGGGCAGGGCGTCACGCATGTCGCGGATCAGCCGCAGGTTCAACTCGTCCATCTCGGCCGCCGTGACCGGTCGGCCCGGATCGTAATAGGCGGTGACCTGATAGCTGCGCCCCAGTTTCATCACCGACATATCCAGCAGGCGGCCGCCATCCTTGGCCAGCGCGGGCCGCAAGGTGCGGCGGGCAAGGATGATACAGTCGGGCGGCGCAGTCACGCCGGCCAATTCGCCCAGGCCGGCGCGGAAACCTCCGTAATACTGGCCGATCACCGTCAGACACAGCAACAGCACGATCAGGGAATCCCCCACCGGCGCGATGACGGCCAAAGGCCCCTCGCGCATCAGATAGATGGCCCCCAGACCCACGCCGGCCGCAGCCGTGATCAGCCCGTCAAAGGCCGAGGCCCGCGCTTCAAGCCGCAGGATCTCGCTTTGCCGGCCGGTCTTTCGCCAGGCATTGTGATGCATGGCCCAGATGGCGAAACACGTCCCGCCGATGATGACGAAATATCCGATCATCGGCCCGAAGATCAGCGGCTCGGGCGGCTGACCGGTGGCATAGTCATAGATGTTCTTCAGCGCCGAGGTGACCGCGAACAGCACCAGTCCCAGCAGCGACAAGGACCGGAAGGTGATGAAAATCGCCTCGTCGGCGGCATAGCCATAGGGGCGCAGCAGGTCCGGGCCGGCTTCGACCTTGCGGCTGATCCGCCGGCCCAGCAAGGCCGAGACAAAGCCGATCAGCGAAAACAGCCCGTCCATGACGATCGCGTTCGAATTCGACAGAAAGCCGGCCAGAACCCCGGCGACGGCCATGAACAGATTGCCCCACATCGCCACTGTCAGCGCGCGCGCCTCTAACTGGCGGGTATCGGTTGTCGTTGTCGCGGTCATCCTGCCATCCCGAATTGCTGCGAAAGGCCGCGCGGGGGCGCGACCCTTGGGTTGGGCTTAGCCCTGTGGCGCCGGGCCGGCAATGATGATGGCGGTGAAGGATGTCCGCATCGGAAACAAAAAAGGGCGCCCGGATGGGGCGCCCTTTTCCGTATCTGCCTGGGGCAGGGGGGTGATTACATCATCCCGCCCATGCCGCCCATGCCGCCCATGTCGGGCATGCCGCCAGCGGCACCCTTGGGTTCCGGCTTTTCGGCAACCATGGCTTCCGTGGTGATCAGCAGGCCAGCAACCGAGGCTGCGTCTTCCAGCGCGGTGCGCACGACCTTGGCCGGGTCGATGACGCCGAACTTGAACATGTCGCCATATTCTTCGGTCTGGGCGTTGAAGCCAAAGGCCTTGTCGGCCGATTCACGGATCTTGCCAGCCACGACGGCGCCGTCGACGCCAGCGTTTTCGGCGATCTGGCGCATCGGCGCTTCCAGCGCGCGGCGAACCAGCGCAACACCGGCATCCTGATCGGCGTTCGAGCCTTTCAGACCGTCCAGCGCCTTGCCACCCTGAACCAGAGCCACGCCGCCACCGACGACAACGCCTTCCTGAACGGCCGCGCGGGTCGCGTTCAGCGCATCATCAACACGGTCCTTACGCTCTTTCACTTCGATTTCGGTCATGCCGCCGACGCGGATGACGGCGACGCCGCCAGCCAGCTTGGCCACACGTTCCTGAAGCTTCTCGCGATCGTAATCCGAGGTGGTTTCTTCGATCTGCTGACGGATCTGGGCGACGCGCGCCTCGATCTCGGCCTTTTCGCCAGCGCCATCAACGATGGTGGTGTTGTCTTTGTTGATGGTGATCTTCTTGGCGCGGCCCAGCATGTCGATGCCGACATTTTCCAGCTTCATGCCCAGATCTTCGCTGATCACCTGGCCGCCGGTCAGGATCGAGATGTCCTGCAACATGGCCTTGCGGCGATCGCCGAAGCCCGGCGCCTTGACGGCGGCGATTTTCAGACCGCCACGCAGCTTGTTGACGACCAGCGTGGCCAGAGCCTCGCCTTCCACGTCCTCGGCGATGATCAGCAGGGGCTTGCCCGACTGGATTACGGCTTCCAGCAGCGGAACCATCGGTTGCAGCGACGACAGTTTCTTTTCGTGCAGCAGGATATAGGCGTCTTCCAGATCCGCGATCATCTTGTCGGGGTTGGTGACGAAATAGGGCGACAGGTAGCCACGGTCGAACTGCATGCCTTCGACGACTTCGACGTCGGTTTCCATGCCCTTGTTCTCTTCGACGGTGATGACACCCTCGTTGCCGACCTTCTGCATGGCCTCGGCGATCATCGTGCCGATGGCGGCTTCGCCATTGGCCGAGATGGTGCCGACCTGGGCCACTTCGGCGCTGTCATTCACCGGGCGGGCGGCGGCCTTGATGGCGTCCACGACCTTGGCGGTGGCCATGTCGATGCCGCGCTTCAGATCCATCGGGTTCATGCCGGCGGCAACCGCCTTCATGCCCTCGCGGACGATGGCTTGCGCCAGAACCGTCGCGGTGGTGGTGCCGTCGCCGGCCTCGTCATTGGTGCGCGAAGCGACTTCGCGGACCATCTGGGCGCCCATGTTTTCGAACTTGTCCGACAGTTCGATTTCCTTGGCGACGGTGACGCCGTCCTTGGTGATGCGGGGCGCGCCAAAGGATTTGTCGATGACCACGTTGCGGCCTTTCGGGCCAAGCGTCACCTTGACCGCATCGGCCAGGATGTTCACGCCCTTCAGCATGCGGTCGCGGGCGTCGGTGCTGAACTTAACGTCCTTACCAGCCATGTTATCTCTCCTAAAATATCGTTTGAAATGAAGCGTTTGTCAGGGAAGTTCGGCGGATCAGCCGATGATGCCCATGATGTCGCTTTCCTTCATGATCAGCAGCTCTTCGCCGTCCAGCGTGACCTCGGTGCCCGACCATTTGCCGAACAGGACACGATCGCCCGCCTTGACCGAAGGTGCGATCAGTTCGCCCGAATCCTTGCGTGCGCCTTCGCCAACGGCGACAATCTCGCCTTCGGCCGGTTTTTCCTTGGCGCTGTCGGGGATGATCAGCCCGCCCTTGGTTTTCTCGTCCGACTGGACGCGCTTGACCAGAACGCGGTCGTGCAGCGGTTTGAATGCCATTGTAGAACACTCCTGTGTTTCAGGTTGCAGTGCCGAGTGTTGGCACTCACCTCGTATGAGTGCCAATGATGGGTGATCTAGGGCGCATGGGCATAGGTGTCAACGGGCGCGCGTGAAAAAGCCGGGCCGGGCTTGACCCCTGCGAAAGCATGCCGGTAACTCGGGATCGGACCAGCCCCGAGGGAGGCATTTGCATGACCGGCACACAGGCGCGATACGGGAAACGGCGTGACGGAAGGCCGTCGGTCCTGCTGCTGGCCGATGACTGCAACCCTGAATGGCCGTCGCTGCCCATCGTCGGCTATAAATATGCGCTGGCCCTGTCGCGTCTGGCTGATGTCACTGTGGCCACGCATGTCCGCAACCGCGAGAATATCCAGAAGGCCGCACCGGACGGGATCAGCTTCGTCTATGTCGACAATGAATATGTCGCGGCGCCGCTGTACCGCTTGGCCACCTGGTTGCGCGGCGGGTCCGATGTTGCCTGGTCGACCAACATGATCATGCAATATCTGCCCTACCTCGCCTTTGAACGCGAAGCGTGGAAGCGGTTTCGTCCCGATCTGCGCGCAGGGCGTTTCGACCTGGTCCAGCGGATCACACCGATGACGCCGACGCTGCCCAGCTATATCGCGGGCAAGCTGGACGTGCCCTTCGTCATCGGCCCGCTGAACGGCAATCTGCCCTGGCCGGGGGCCTTCCGGGGCGAACAGAAGCGTGAACGTGAAAGGCTGCGGGCGCTGCGCAAGGTTGCGCGTCATCTGCCCTATGCCCGCACCACCTTCAGAAAGGCCGCGCTGGTTCTGGCGGGATTCGAACATACCATGTCCGAACTGCGCCCCGCAGCGCCCGGCAAGGTGGTGAACTTCCCCGAGATCGGCTTTGACCCCGAGATCTTTCACGCCCATGGCCGTGCGCATCCGGCCTTTGGCGGGCCGGGGCCGTATCGGTTCATCTTCGCCGGCCGTCTGGTGCCCTATAAGCTGCCCGAGGTGGCGATCCGTGCCTTTGTGGCGGCGGGGGCGGGGGCAGGCGTGGACCCCCGGCTTGCCGGGCACCGGCTGCATGTGGTTGGCGACGGCCCCGAGATGCAGCGCCTGGAACAGATCGTGGCCGATCATGGATTGCAGCAGGTCGTGCGGTTCGAAGGCCGCAAAACCCAGGCCGAGTTGGCCGGGATGATGCGCGATTGTGACGGCTTCATATTCCCCTCGATCCGGGAGCTTGGCGCCGGTGTGGTGATCGAGGCGATGGCCTGCGGCATGTGCCCCGTGGTCACGGGTTATGGCGCACCAGGTCATCTGGCCGGTGCCGGCCGCGGGCATGTCGTGCCCCTGCAACAGATCGAGCCGCTGATCGAGGGTTATCGCCAGGCATTGATCGCCTGTGTCCAGCAGCCCGATAACGCCACCCGCCGCGCCACCGCTGCACAGGCATATGCCAGCCAGCATTACACCTGGGATCACAAGGCCCGCGCGACACTTAGCTATTGGCAGGACGTTCTGGCGGGCATTGCCCCGCGCGACCGCGGCGAGTTCGACTGACTGCCGCACTGGCACCCCGGCGCATGCTGTGCCATCCTGCCCAGGCAATCAAAGACGGAGTTCCGATGCGCCTTTTCGCCACCGCCCTTCTTGCGAACCTGGCTTTGGCGGTTCCGGCCGTCGCGCAGGAATGCGTGGGGAAAAACCTGATCGAGGCGATGGCGCCCGAAACACGCGAAGAACTGGATCGGGCCGTGGCTGGTACCCCCTATCATCGCGGCTTGCTGTGGCGCGCGACAAAGGGCGATCAGCGCATCACCATGGTCGGCACCTATCACTTTCAGGACCCGCGCCATGATGCCACCATGGCCCGGCTGGAGGGCGCCTTTGCCGATGCCGGCGTCGTGATGGTCGAAGCTGGCCCCGAGGAAGAGACGCAACTGGCCGCCGCGCTGGCCCGCGACCCCTCGCTGACGGTCACCACCGAGGGGCCGACCCTGCCCGAACGGCTAAGCGCAGATGAATGGCAAATGTTGTCGCAGGCCATGGCCGAGCGGGGGACGCCGGCGATCATCACCGCCAAGCTGCGGCCCTGGTATGTCTCGATGATGCTGGGGATCTCGCCCTGTATGCTGCGCGGCGTCGCCAATGACGGCGAGGTGCGCGGGCTGGATCACATGCTGGTGGAACGGGCCGAGGCGCTTGACCTGCCGGTCCGCTCGCTGGAGCCGTGGGACACCGTGTTCAGCCTGTTTGCCGACCTGACCCCGCAGCAGGAAGAGGACATGATTCGCGCCACGCTGCCGACCGCCCAATATGCCGACGATTACGCCGTCACCATGACCGAGGCCTATTTCGATGCCGATGTCTGGTCGATCTGGGAATTTGGCCGTCTGGATGCCTATGAAAATTCGGGCCTCAGCCGTGCGGAGGTTGACCAACAGACCGCGCTGGCCAAATCAAAGCTGATGGATGCCCGAAATGCCAGCTGGGTCGCCCCGCTGGAACAGGCCGCGGCCGAGGCCGCGACCCAGGGCAAGGGCGTGATCGCCGGTTTCGGTGCCCTGCATCTGCCAGGCGATCAAGGGGTGCTGCGACTGCTTGAACAGGGCGGCTGGACCATTGAACGCCTGGACGGGTAGCCCCCCGATCAAAAGATCGCGGCGTTACTGCTGAAGATCGCTTCCCAATCTTCGCCCTGACTGATCTGTATGATCCGCGCATGGGACATGAAATCGTCATAGATCCCATCGGCAATGCCCTGATTAACCGATACCGAGAGCGTTTCGTTGAATGCCTCTTCAAGCGCGGGCGAGGGATTGTCGAACTGGACATACCATTCGATCAGTTCCTGGGTATCGGGATCGTTTGCGAGTGCTGCGTTAAGGGAGTCGATCAGCGTTTCCGCCCAGGCCGGTACTTCGGTCAGCGGTGGCGTGTTGAGATCTTCCAAAGTCCAGCCGCCGCCGCCCGTCCAGTTGGGATCCAGCGACGAACCGCCACCAGAAAGGCCTCTGCCCCTTGGATCGCCGCTGATGCCCAGAGGGGTAGATTCGTCGATAAATTAGAAGGTGTCAGATTGAATGGGGATAGGCATGAAAAACATTCCTTATGCAGGTCGTGATCAACGGTTCTGATCGGGTGGTTTTGCTGTCAAGCTTCGGGCCAGGCAGCTGCGCGGCTATCTACCGACGGGATGATCGGTGACCGGCTGGACCTTTTGATCACGGCCGCGCGGCGGCATGGTCAGGCCGTGTTCGGGTTCCTCATCGCCGGAATGATCCTCGGGGTCGATCGGGGCAGCCGAGGGACCATGCGAAAACCGATCCATCAGCGCATTTTCCAGCACCTTGTTCAGATCCTGCGACTTTTTCAGATAATCGGGATTCTGTTCCAGCGGGACATCGGGCTTCCAGACATCGGCAAGTTCGCGCAGATTGGCGCGGTCGAGGCGATAGAAGATCTTTTCCAGCTCTGCTGCTTCATATTCGGAAAGACCAGCATTTTCTAACACATAACGGCCAGCCCTTAGACTGGAATCGAACATTTCGCGGACGATGTGATCGGCCCCCGCATCGTAAAGCTGATAGACCGAAACCCGGTCGCGGGCGCGCGAGATGATGCAGAGGTCCGGCCGCCGGTCGCGGGCATAGCGGACCAGTTTCTGATTGGCCGCCGGATCGTCCAACGCGGCAACAAGGATCTGCGCCTTGTCCAGCCCGGCGGCGGCCAGAATCTCGGGGCGGGTCGGATCGCCGAAATAGCCGTGAAAGCCAAAGCGCCGCATCACCTGGATCACCTTCAGATCGTGATCCAGAACCGTTGTCTGAAAGCCGGACATGGTGACCAGACGGTTGATCACCTGCCCAAACCGGCCGACGCCGGCGATGATGATGGGCTGCTGTTCGTCGATTTCGTCGGGGTCCAGATCGTCGCCGCCATCGCCCATGCGCTTGGCGACCTGATCATAGATGATGAACAGCAGCGGCGTGGCCAGCATCGACAGCGCGATGACCAGAAGAAAGCTTTCGGCCTTGGCGCGCGGCAGGATATACAGCGACGCCGCATAGGAAATCAGGACAAAGCCGAACTCGCCGGCCTGGGCCAGGGACAGCGTGAACAGCGGCCTGTCACGATCGGCCATGCCAGTGACGCGCGCGATCACGAACAGAACGCCGGCCTTGGCCGCAATCAGCGCCGCGGTGATCGACAGGATCTGGATCGGATCGGCGGCCAGCATGTCGAAATTCATTCCCGCGCCGACGGTGATGAAGAACAGGCCCAGCAGCAGGCCCTTGAAGGGCTCTATCTGGCTTTCCAACTCGTGCCGGAACTCGGACCCGGCCAGCATCACGCCGGCCAGAAAGGTGCCAAGCGCTGGTGACAGGCCAACGAATGTCATCAACGAGGCGATGCCCACCACGATCAGCAGGGCAAGCGCCGTGTCCATCTCGCGCAGGCGGGCCGAATGGACATAGCGAAAGATCGGCCGGATCAGGAACTGCCCGATCAGGATGACCGCCGCCACGGCCGCCAGCGTGACCAATGTGGCGGCCCAGCCCGGCAGGCTGGCCATGATCACGGCGCCGATGAACTCATCTTCGCCATGCCCGGCGCTGATCCGTTCGCCGACCGGATAGGTCGCCAAAAGCGGCATCAGCGCCAGCATCGGGATAACCGCGATATCCTGCGTCAGCAGCACCGAAAAGGCCGAGCGCCCGCCCGCCGTCTGCATCAGCCGCTTTTCAGACAGGGTTTGCAGCACGATTGCGGTCGAACTAAGCGACAGGATCATGCCAAGGGCCAACGATACCTGCCAGCTTTGACCCGTCATCAGCCCGATCACGAAGATCAGCCCGATGGTTCCGGCGATCTGTGCGCCGCCCAGCCCCATCAGCTTGCGCCGCATGTTCCACAGGTTGCGCGGTTCCAGCTCTAGTCCGATGAGAAACAGCATCATCACCACGCCAAATTCGGCAAAATGCTGCAACTCGGACATTTCACTGCCAGCCAGCCCCAGCACCGGGCCGATCAGGATGCCGGCGATCAGATAACCCAGAACCGAACCCAGACCCAACCGTGCAGACAGGGGCACGGCGATCACCATGGTGATCAGAAAAATCGTTGAAACAAAAAGGAAATTTTCCATTAACGTCCGTCTAGCACCGCCAGGTCGCTGCTGCGCCCGCCTTTGACATAGGTGATCCGGCTATTGCCGATTGCAGTGATGGTTCCGCCATTGATCCGGTCGCCAAGGCGGAGGGTGATGATCCGGCCATTGGACAGGCGGACCAGCGCGCGGCTGCCCTTGCCGGCCCCGATCGTCCCGATGATCTGGGTGCGGTTGACCGTGATCCCGTCCTTGACCGTGGCGGCGGCGGCCACCGATGCGGCAGTGGTGCCCCTTGGAATATTCACCGCGACCTCTGGCTCGTTTTCGGCCTCGGGAGGGGTATAGTTCTGATTTCGGGCGGCGGCGGCCTGGGCTTCGGCCTGGGCCTGGGCGCGGGCGCGGGCCTCGGCGGCAGCGCGGGCCTGTGCTTCGGCGCGGGCGTCGGCGGCGGCGCGCTCGCGGGCGCGGGCCTCGGCCTGGGCCTGCAATTCCGCATCCTCGCGGCGCTGTTCAGCCGCCGCTGCCTCATTTGCTGCGTCGGGCTGGGGCGCCGCGGCCGCGATTTGCTGCGTGGCTGCTGCTGCCAGCGCGGCGACGCGATTGCCGCTGCGCCGGGGCGGCAGCGGGGATGAGGAGAGGGCCGTCAGCGCCATCGCTCCGGGGGCCAGCGGGCCGTCCGAGATCGCCGCCGCCAGGGCCTTTTGCACGGCACCGTCATCTGCGGGGGCCGGGGCGGGGACGGACCGCGTTCCGGGGCGGCGCTGTGGGCGGTTCGAATGTGAAAGACCGCCGGTCGCGGTGGGCGACGCGGCGGTGCGCTGCGGTTCGGACTGTGCCCGGCGGCCGGGCGGTGGCGCGGCCGACATGGCTGCCGCGACGGCATTGTCGACCGCCCGCTGCGAACTGGCACCGACATCAACGGGGCGCCGCTGCGGCCTTGCCTGGGCCAGCAGGATGACGGCGCCACGCTCGGCCTGGCTCAGCCCGCTATTTCCCAGCTCGGCGGTGCGCAGATCGCGCAGCATCTGTTCCAGAAAGCGCCGTTCATCGGCGGTCAATGCTGCCTGCATCGTGCCATCATCGCTGCCTTCGGGCAGGGTCATCGACAAGCTGGCAGGACGCGAGGGCGGCCGGATCGAGCGTTGTAACCCGCTTGCCGGGGCCGTGGTGGCTGCCGCAGGTGCGGCGGCCGGCGCTGCGGTGGCAGGGGCCGCCGGACCTGACGCCGCGGCGGTCGGGCGTGCGGGACGCGAGGGCGGGCGGATGGCGGTGACGCGCACCGGGGCGGGCTCGGCCCGTTCGGCAAAGGGGCGGGGGTTCAGCGGCACCTGCGGCGAGGCATCTGTCGGCTCGGGCGCTGCCGTGCGGTTTGGCGATGAAACCGGCCGGGTCGAGCGGGTCAATGCCAGCGTGCGCAGCGGGGCCGGGCTGGGGGCTGCCTCGGCCGGGGGGGCGGTGACAGGTGCAGCAGGGGGCGCTGCTGCCGTCGTTGCGGCCACGTCGGTCGCCGCCTGCGGCACCGAAGCGGCGACAGGGGCAGTTTCGCCGGCCTCCTGGTCTGCGGCAACAGTCTGGTCTGCGGCCCCGGTCGGCGGGGTTTCGGGGACCGGCGTGTCGGCTGTTGCAACGGTTTCGGCCGGTGGTGTCGGCTCTTCCGCGACCCGCGCCGGGGGCACGGCATCGGTTTCGGGTTGCTGGCCATCGGTCTGGGCGGGCGCGGCGGTAAGACGCTGCGGATCCGCAGGCAAGCTGGCCGGTTCGGCGGGCGCGGCCTGTTCAACCGGATCCGCCGCTGCCGGCGCATCCTCGGCCAAAGCCGTTTCCTCGGCCGGCTCGGTCGTGTCCTCGATCACAGGCTGATCGCTGACGGCATCTTGCGGAAGGGCATCGGCTGCGGCGGCTTGCTCGTTCACCGGGGCGGGGTCTGCAACGGCGACTCGGTCGGTTTCCGGCGTGCTGTCTGCGCCGCCAAAGAACAGCAGCGTCAGCAGCAATGCCGTGACCAGCAGACCCATCATCACCGCGAAGGTGCTGGGCATCCGATCGTTCAGCGTCTGCGTTGCCTTGATCAGCGCCGCCAGCCGTTTGGGCTGCTGATCGGTCGCAGCTTCGGGCTCGCGCAGGGCGCGGGCCTCGGCGGCGCGGCTGTGAATGGCCTGCGCCCGCGGCGGCAGCACCCGCGAGCGTCCGTCGTCGCGGGCTGCGGGGGCTTGCTGGCGGGCTGCCGGGCCTTCGACACGCGGTTCGCGGACCCGATCACTGCCGGCCGTGTTGGCGATCCGTGCCGGCCGGCTGTTCGGCTCGACCATGTGCTGACGCGGGGCGGGCGGGATGAACTCGGATATGACCTGACGTGGCGGAAGGCTGGCTTCGGGGGCCGCCGCATAGCGATGCGGGATCACAGGCGACACGATGGGGCCAGTGACCACGGCGATGTCGGGCATATCCGCGATGCCGGCCGAGGTAATCCCGGCCCGACGCAGATCGGGGACGGTGACGGTAGTTGTGCGGCGCCCCAACTGGCGGGCGGTTTCGCTCGGGCCGAAATCGGGTTGGCCGGGAAAAAGGTCATCGCCGGGACGCGCGATGAAGCCGGTCGGCCGGAAGCCCTGTTCCAGCGCAAATGTTTCAGCCTCTTCCAGGGTCCGCAACGCGACGGCCGCAACGCGCAGGCTGTCGGCCTGACCATCGGCGGCCGGCACCCAGTCAAAGGCCAGATCAGAGACGTCGTATGGGGTCAGCCCCTCCAGCGCGCGGGCCACCGCCAGCGCCGGCTCGGGTCCGGGTGGCACGGTCAGCGTGGTATAAAGGATCTGGTCGTCGGGGATCACCAGCAGCGTATCAGGCCCGTCCTGCATGGCCGCTGTCCCGGCCCCGTCCGCCGTCGATTCGGCGTTGCGCATGACGCTGAGCTGCTGGCCCAGGTCGCCGCGCGTGAAGCGCGCCGCGCCAAGCTTGCGCCATCCGCCGGAGTCGCGCTTTTCCAGCACGACTTCCTCATGGGTGAAACTCATCGCGAACGCGGCTGTAAAATGTTTGGTCATGACTGTCTGCAATGCCTCGGCGTGCGGGTTTGTCCCGATCTGGTGTTATGCCCTATGGTCTACCTCAATTTGTTGTGTGGGGAAAGTGAAACTGGCGCAGCTGTGAACGCAATTCGTTGAACAAATCAGCTAGAACTGCGTTCAGAAGCACCAATTTCCACGATAAGGAGAAACCAACATGAGACGAGCGCAAAACCGGGCCGCCGGCATCGGGTCTGACAGGGGGCGCAAGCGGTTTGCCGCGCTGCTGACCGGGGCTGCCCTGATGGCCTCGACGCCGGCCCTGGCGCAGACGGCAGATATGCCCGCCGCCAATGGGCGCGATGCCCATCACGCCTGCGATGCCGGCGGCAAGGGAATGCGCGGCCATGGCGCGCGCATCATCGTGACCGGCGAGGGCGAGGCGGCAACCCAGCCCGACATGGCCACCATCAACCTTGGCGTGACGACTCAGGCCGAGACCGCTGCTGCGGCGATGCAGGCGAACTCGGCCCAGCAGACCTCGGTGATTGATGCGCTGACCGCAGCCGGGATCGAGGCGCGCGACATCCAGACATCGGGCCTGAACCTGAACCCGATGATGGATTATTCCAGCGAGGGCCAGCCGCCCCGTGTCACCGGCTATCAGGCGCAGAACATGGTGACGGTGCGGGTGCGCGATCTGGACGGTCTGGGCGTGACGCTGGATGCGATCGTGGGTGCCGGCGCGAATGAGATCAACGGCATCACCTTCGGACGCGACGATTCCGATCAGGTGCAGGACGATGCCCGCCGCGATGCCGTCGCCGATGCCCGCCACCGCGCCGAGGTCATGGCCGAGGCGGCCGGGCTGACGCTTGGTCCGGTGCTGACCATCCGCGATGCGGTCCTGCCGTCTGGCGGGCCGCAGCCGATGATGATGCGGCAGGCGATGGTTGCCTCTGATGGTGGTGCGGTGCCGGTGCAGGGCGGCGAATTGACCATGACCGCGCAGGTCGAGGTTCAGTTCGCATTGATCGGTGCGGGCGGCATGGGCGACTGCGGCGCCATGGCACCGGATGCCGACGCCGCCCCTGATGCGGCAACCGATGAGCCGGCAGGTGATGACGCCGGGACCGCGCCGTCGAACTGACGATCCGCCAAACTGCCGGGCGGCCGTTCCATAGCGGCCGTCCGGCTTGTCGTTGCGTTGACGTGGTCAGGCGGTGGCTTTGGTCAGCGCCTGATCCAGATCAGCGATCATGTCGGCCACGTCCTCCAGCCCGATGGACAGGCGAACGACCTCGGGGCCTGCGCCTGCGGCGCGCTGTTGTGCCTCGGTCAGCTGTCGGTGGGTGGTCGAGGCCGAATGGATCACCAGCGAGCGCGCATCGCCAAGGTTGGCCACATGGCTGAACAGTTGCAGCGCGTCGACCAGCCTGACGGCGGCATCATATCCACCCTTGATCTCGAAGGTGAACAGCGCCCCCGCGCCCTTGGGATAGACACGCCGCGCCGTCGCGTTCCACGGGGAAGAGGCCAGACCGGCATAGGTCACGGCGGCGACGCGCGGGTCTTTTTCCAGCCATTCGGCGACTTTCTGGGCGTTTTCCACATGGCGCGGCATGCGCAGGCCAAGTGTCTCGATCCCCATCAGCGTGTAATGGGCGCCCTGCGGGTTCATGGTCATGCCCAGATCGCGCAGCCCGATGGCGATGCCGTGGAAGGTAAAGGCCAGATTGCCGAAGGTTTCGTGGAATTTCAGCCCGTGATAGGCGGGTTCGGGTTCCGACAGTGACGGGAACTTGCCGCTGGCAGACCAGTCGAAGGTGCCGCTGTCCACCACGACCCCGCCGGTGACGGTGCCATTGCCCGTCATGTATTTGGTCAGGCTGTGGACAACCAGCGTCGCGCCCATTTCGATCGGGCGGCACAGATAGGGGGTGGCCAGCGTGTTGTCGACGATCAGCGGAATGCCGGCATCATTGGCGACGCCCGCCACCGCCGGAATATCGGTGACATAGCCGCCCGGATTGCTGATGGATTCACAGAAGATCGCGCGGGTGTTGTCGTCGATGGCGGCGCGCAGCGCATCCAGATCGTCCAGATCGACGAATTTGCACGACCAGCCAAAGCGTTTGATGGTCTGGCTGAACTGGGTGACGGTGCCACCGTAAAGCCGGGTCGAGGCGATGATGTTCAGCCCCGGCCCCATCAGCGGGAACAGCGCCATGATCTGCGCCGCATGGCCCGAGGAACAGCAGACCGCGCCGGCCCCGCCTTCCAGCGCGGCGATGCGGCTTTGCAGCGCCGCGACGGTCGGGTTGGTCAGCCGGGAGTAGATATAGCCGACCTCTTGCAGGTTGAACAAACGGGCGGCGTGATCGGCATCGCGGAAGGCATAGGCCGTGGTCTGATAGATCGGCACCTGCCGCGCGCCGGTCGCCGGATCGGCTGCCGCGCCGGCATGGATGGCCAATGTGTCAAAGCCCTGTGGCTGGGTCATGTCGTCCTCCGAAAGGTGTTTCGGCCGCAGGTTATGCCTCGCCGGCCTTGATCCGCAATGGAAATCGGCGAGGCGGCAGGCAACGGGCCTTTGCCTGTCGGCCTAAGCACCAAGCCGTGTCGGGTCGTAGTCATAGATCCAGTCGAACCGGGCCGTCAGCCGGGCCGGCGCCACGGCTGCGATGGCCCGCAATCCGGCATGGGCAGCCAGCCGCGCCGGTCCCGACAGGTGATAGGCGCGGGCATTGCGATCGGCCAGCGCCACGATGGCGGTGGCGCGGTCGGCGCGCAGCGACTGGAACCGCTCGAACGCCGCCGGCTGGTCGGGCAGGGCGTCCAGGCAGGCGGCCAACTGCCAGGCATCCTCGATGGCCAGGGAGGCGCCTTGCGCCATGAAGGGCAGCGTCGGATGGGCCGCATCCCCGATCAGCACCCGGCTGTCATCATGCCAGCGCCGGGCGACCTGATGGCGGAACAGCCCCCAGATTCCGGTTTCCCGAACCGCCGCCAGCCAGCCGGGCACCGGGCCGCCAAAGGCTGCAAAGGCTGCGCGCAGATGTGCCGGATCGTCGTGATGCGACCAGCCCTCGGCCTGCCAGTCCGGCCGCTGCCGCACGGCCACGATATTGCGCAGCCCCCCGGCCAGCGGATAGCTGACCAGATGGCGCTTCGGCCCAAGAAACAGATCGGCCCAGCCCGTGCCATCCGTCGGCGGTTCCGGGTCGGTGATCAGCGCGCGCCAGGCCGTCTGGCCGGTGAAGAATGGCGCCTCGGTTCCGTTCAGCACCTGCCGCACGCGGCTGTGCAGCCCGTCCGCGCCGATGACCAGAGGTTCGCGAGGCAGGGCCTCGATAGCATGGCCAAGGCGCAGGGTGATGCGGGCCGCGTCGGCGGCCGCGGCCAGAACCTCGATCAGGCGGGCGCGGTGGATCATCCGAAACCGCGCCTGCGGACGATGTGCCAGAAAATCCAGCGTGGCGATGCGCCGGCCAGCGGAATCCCACATCCGAACGCCGCGCCCTCGGATCGAGACCGCATCCAGCGCTGGTCCCAGCCCAAGCGCCTCTAGCGCGCGGCCGGCATTGGGGGAAATCTGCAATCCGGCGCCGATCTCGGTCAGTTCGGGCGCGCGTTCGGTTACCGTAACCGAAGCCCCGCGTGCCGCCAGGGCCAGCGCGGCGGTCAGCCCGGCAATGCCGCCACCGATGATCCTGGCCGAACGATCATGCAAGCCCGCAGTCAATGCCACCTTTTCGATGCGATGAACGCCGGTCCCCGGCAGGCCGGTCGGATCAGGCAGGTTGGTCGACATCGGGGCAATCCAATTCATGTCGGCCGGGATGATTCCCGGCCCGGCTGTGATCGGCTGGCTGACCGGGGCAATCCTGCCCCGTCAGCCGGCGCAATCAGCCGGCGCAATCAGTCGTCGCGATGCACACGCTCGCGGCGTTCGTGCTTTTCCTGCGCTTCCAGCGTCATCGTGGCGATGGGGCGCGCATCCAGCCGCTTCAGGCTGATCGGCTCGCCCGTAACCTCGCAATAGCCGTATTCGCCCGTCTCGATCCGGCGCAATGCGCTGTCGATCTTGGCGACCAGCTTGCGCTGACGATCGCGGGTGCGCAGTTCCAGCGCCCGGTCGGTTTCCTCGCTGGCGCGATCGGCAATGTCGGGCACACTGCGGCCGCTGTCTTGCAGGCCTTCAAGGGTCTCGGCAGACTGTTCAAGCAACTCGTGTTTCCAGGCTTCCAGCTTGCGACGGAAATACTCGAGATGACGTTCATTCATGAAAGGTTCGTCCTCTGCGGGACGATAATCCTGCGGCAGGAAGGTCTGTGCTTTCATTTTTCCTCCGGCTCGGCCAGGTTTGTGGGGGGTTCCCGGCACCTCGGGCGGAGCCTTAAAGGATGCATCCTGTCTTGTCGATGGATGTTAGTGCTAACATCGCGGACGTGCTTGCAGCTTCTGTAATCCGATCCTACGGTCCGCCGGAAATCGAGGCAAAACACCAGCAAAGCCAGAGAAGAGCCCATGCAGTTCACAGGAACCAAAGACTATGTCGCCCCGCCAGAGTTGGCCGTGGCCGTGAACGCGGCCGTGACATTGGAACGGCCCTTGCTGGTGAAGGGCGAGCCGGGGACCGGCAAGACCGAGCTGGCGCGCCAGATGGCGGCCGGGCTGGGGCTGCCGATTATCGAATGGAACGTGAAATCAACGACAAAGGCGCAGCAGGGTCTTTATGAATATGACGCCGTCAGCCGGTTGCGCGACAGCCAGCTGGGTGATGCGCGGGTCCATGATGTCGGCAATTACATCCGCAAGGGCAAGCTGTGGCAGGCCTTTGAGGCCGAGGGCAAGGTGGTGTTGCTGATCGACGAGATCGACAAGGCCGATATCGAATTTCCCAATGACCTGTTGCAGGAATTGGACCGGATGGAGTTTCACGTTTACGAGACCGGTGAAACGATCCGTGCAAAATATCGCCCTGTGGTTGTAATTACCTCGAATAATGAAAAAGAGCTGCCCGATGCATTTTTGCGGCGCTGCTTTTTTCATTACATTCGCTTTCCCGATGCCCAAACACTGAAGCAGATCGTTTCGGTTCATTATCCGGGCCTGAAGCCGCGCCTGCTGGACGTGGCACTGACGCAATTCTTCGAACTGCGCGAGGCTCCTGGGTTGAAGAAAAAGCCGTCGACCAGCGAGTTTCTGGATTGGTTGAAGCTGATCCTGGCCGAGGATCTGGCGCCCGAGGATCTGCAACGTGAGCCGGGCCAGGTCCTGCCGCGGCTGCATGGGGCGCTGGTCAAGAACGAGCAGGACGTAGCTCTGTTCGAAAAGCTGGCCTTCATGGCCCGGCGGCAGGGGCGATAGGGCCGGCGGGCAGGGGGCATTCTGCCCCCTCGCCGCGATGCGGCTCACCCCCGAGGATATTTGGACACGGCTGATGGGCAGCGGTTTGCCTGTCGTTAACTATTTGTCAGGATATGTGCCGCTATGCTGCGCCGGTAGTGAGCGCGGAGCGGGCATGAAAATCGCCGAATATGTCAGGGGCAGCCTGCCGGGAATCGTGGCGTTCTGCGAAGCAGAGGATGCGGCCGAATTTGGGCGGCTGTGTGATCGGGCCTGGTCGAAAGAGGTTTTCGATCTTGGCCATCCATTCTGGTCGAGGGTCGAGACCATCGCGCCAGACCAGTCGCGCCGCTATTGGCGCGAGATCCGGCATGTGAATGGGATTGCGGTGCGGGTGACAAGCCAGTGGTTCAATCCGCCGGCCAGCCGCAGTCTGTTCTTGCTGAAGCAATATCTGACGGCGCGAGGATTGCCCTTGCCGGATTGTGCGCTGCCGTCCGAGGAACCGTCTGCCGGGAAAGTGGTGCGGGCTGGTGCCTCTGGCGGTCGCGGACGATATCGCAGTCCCGCGATCGGAAACGCCCAGAACGGCTTGATCCGCAGCATTCTGGCCCGAATTGGCGAGGAGAGTTTTGGCCTGGCGGATTGGCAGGCTGTGGTTGCCGCCTTTGGTCATCGCTGCGCCTATTGCGGTGAACCAGGGGTGCTTGAGATGGATCATGTCATTCCGATCAATCGCAAATCGCTTGGCGAGCATCGTCTGGGAAATCTGGTGCCAAGTTGTGCGCGTTGCAATGCCAGCAAGGGTAATCGCGATTTTCGGGAATTTCTTGCAGATCGACCGCAGCGGATCCAGGCGATCACGACCCATATGGAGCGGTTCGGCTATCGCCCCATAGGCGCGGACCCGCGGCTTCAGCTGGTGTTTCAACAGGCCCATGACGAACTGCGGCAGCTGGCGGATCGCTATGCCGTTATCATCGAGACGGTTCTGTCCGGCGAAGCAGGTGACGCCCGGAGAATGCTGCCCGAGGAGAGGTTCGCCGCTCCGCTGCCTTGACCAGGGATGGATGCTGCGCATTCTGGGCTGATGATCATTCACTGGCACTGAACGGAGATGTCATGACCGCGCCGTCCATTCGACCCCTTGCCCTGTCTGATCGCGATCAATGGCAGGCGCTTTATGAGGGTTATCAGGCCTTTTATGACAGGAGAGGACTGCAACAGGGCTTCTATGACACGGCATTCGCGCGATTGCTTTCAGGCAATCCGGCCGATTTTCACGGGCTGGTCGCCGAAGAAAAGGGGCAATTGCTGGGCCTGACCCACTATGTCTTTCATCCGAACCTGTGGCGGACCGAAGGCGTCTGCTATTTGCAGGATCTGTTCACGACTGCCGAGGCGCGTGGCCGGGGCGTGGCACGCGGGCTGATCCAGGCGGTCTATGCCGCAGCCGATGCGCGGGGCGTTCCGGCCGTCTATTGGCTGACGGCCGAGAATAATTATCCGGGGCGCATGCTTTACGACAAGGTCGCGGTGAAATCGCCCTTCATCCGCTATAACCGGGCGCTTTAGGCCGCGCGTTCGACGGCGGCGACGATGCCGTCGACGACTTCGCGCAGAATTGCCTCGTCCTCTGCCTCGGCCATGACCCGGATCAGCGGCTCGGTCCCCGATTTGCGGATCAGCACGCGGCCAGAGCCGCTGAGCCGGCGTTCGGCCTCGGCGATCACCGCCTTGACGGCTTCGGCTGACAGCGGGTCCGCACCGGCCGCATAGCGGACATTCTTCAGCATTTGCGGGACCGGGTCGAACTGGCTGATCAGCCGACTGGCCGGTTGGCCGCTATCGGCCATGGCGGCAAGAAATTGCAGGCCCGCGATCAGGCCGTCGCCGGTCGTCGCGTAATCGGTCATCACGATATGGCCCGATTGTTCGCCACCCAGATTGAAGCCCTGACCGCGCATCCGTTCCACCACATAGCGATCGCCGACCTTGGTGCGTTCCAGCCGCAGGCCGCGCCCCTGAAGATAGCGTTCCAGCCCCAGATTGGACATCACGGTCGCGACCAGCGCCCCGCCTTTCAGCCGGCCCTCATCGGCCCAACGACCGGCCAGCAGGGCCATGATCTGATCGCCATCGGCCAGACGGCCGGTTTCGTCGATGATCGCCACGCGGTCGGCATCGCCGTCCAGCGAGATGCCCAGATCGGCGCCATGTTTCAGCACAGCCGCGGCGCAGGCCTCGGGGTGGGTGCTGCCGACGCCGGCATTGATATTGGTGCCATCGGGTTCGACGCCCACCGGGATCACCTCGGCGCCCAACTCCCACAGCACATCGGGCGCGGCGCGATAGGCGGCGCCATTGGCGCAATCGACCACGACCTTCAGCCCGTCAAGCCGCTGCCCCGTCGGGAATGTGGTCTTTGCATATTCGACATAGCGCCCGCGCCCGTCGTCGATGCGCTTGGCGCGGCCGATGTTTTCGGGCTGGGCGGGGGTGATTTCGCCGGTGGCGATGCGCTCGATCTCGGCCTCGGCCTCATCGGACAGCTTGAAGCCGTCAGGGCCGAAGAACTTGATGCCGTTATCGGCGGCCGGGTTGTGGCTGGCCGAGATCATGATGCCGACATCGGCCCGCATGGAACGTGTCAGAAAGCCCACAGCAGGGGTTGGCACCGGCCCCAGCAGCAGCACGTTCATGCCGGTGCTGGTCAGCCCGGCGGTCAGCGCGTTTTCCAGCATATAGCCCGACAGGCGGGTATCCTTGCCGATCACGACGCGATGCCCGTTGCGGCCGTCACGGCGGAAATAGCGGCCGGCGGCGGCGCCAAGGCGCAGCGCCATCTCGGCGGTCATCGGATAGGTATTGGCACGGCCCCTGACGCCGTCGGTTCCGAAAAGCTTTCTGCTCATTCTTGTTTTGCCCCGTTTTCCTGCAATGCGCCCCACATGCGCAGTCCCTGTCTTATCATGGCCGCGTCGTGGACGCGGTGGATCTGTATGCCCTGCGCGACGGCCTCGATGGTCAGCGCCAATGTGCCCGGTCCGCGATCTGCGGCGATTTCTGCCCCGCCGATCGTGCCGATGAACCGCTTGCGCGATACGCCCAGCAGAACCGGGCAGCCAAGCCCGTGAAACAGCGAGATTCGCCGCAGGATCGCCAAATTATGCGCGCTTGTCTTGCCAAAACCAATGCCGGGGTCGATCACGATCCTGTCGCGGGCGATCCCGGCTGCGACGGCCCTGTCAACGCGCGCAGCCAGCGCGTCATAGACATCCAGCAGCACATCGCCATAGCGCGGATCGTCCTGCATGGTTTCCGGCAGGCCCTGCGCATGCATCAGGCAGACCGGAACGCCGGCCTTGGCCACCAGCGGGGGCAAATCGGGATCGAAATCGAAGCCCGAGACATCATTGATCATCCCCGCACCCGCCGACAGGGCCGCCCGCGCCACGCCCGCCTTGCGCGTATCGGCCGAGATTGGCGCTTGCGCCGCCATGGCGCTGATCACCGGAAGGATGCGGGCGATTTCCTCGGCCTGGGACAGCTCGGCCGCGCCTGGTCGGGTGGACTCGCCGCCAATGTCCAGAATCTCGGCCCCCTGATCCAGCAGCGCCCGCGCCTGATTCAGCGGCTGATAGGCGCCGCCATCGGAAAAACTGTCGGGCGTGGCATTCACGATCCCCATCAGGCGGGGCTGGTCCATGGACAGGCCCAGCACGGGCGCGCGCGGGGCCGTCAGGGCGTGCATCACCTCGTCGGGGGCGGTGTCGACGATGCGCGGGGGCCTGCCGCGCGCCAGCAGTTCGAATTGCGAAAACCGCGTCCAGCCGCCGGCCAGTTGCCAGCGCCCCGTCAGCGGGGAGGGAACAGGGCGGTAATAGGCCGCGTCGGTCATGGCAGGCGCGTGATCGGCAGGTTGAAGCCGGGCGGCGCTGGCGGCAGGTCGGCACCGCCGGGCAGCGCGAAATCCAGCCGCGCCGCGTTCAGCCGATGGGCCAGCCAGAAAGCCAGCGCATGCGGATCGGCGGGCAGATCGGTTTCATCCGCCGTCATCCGGTATGGCGCCCAGACCAGAGAGCGGCCGGCCGCGATGGACCAGTCGATCTCGGTCCGCGTGTCGGCGATGTCCAGCCCAAGGCGTCCGGCCATCGCCCAGGCCGCCTGATCCAGCGCCAGCAGGGCGATCCGCCGCTGATCGCCGTCCGAGGGCAGGGGCAGCGCCGGCGCGTCGGGCAGGATCACCACAGGCGCATCCGGCAGCGTCACAGGGCGACCCATGAACAACAGCGCGGGCCGTGCAACCGATGCCGGGGCAGCAGCCCGTCCGGCGTTGCGGATGATGGTGATGCCAAGCGCGCCGGGCACGCGATCCAGCTTTTCTATGCCCACCTCGATCCGCGCTGCGGCCGGGTGGGACAGAACCTCATCGGCGATCTTTTCAGCCAGTGTTTCCAGCAGGTTATAGCGCTGATCGGCCAATCCGGCGGTGATGGCCTGGGTCAGGACGTCATAGGACAGAATATCGTCGACATGATCCTGGGCGCCGCTGGCCGGGCGCGCCAGATCGACGGTCAGGTTAAAGCGCAGCCGCTGCGGGTGACCCCGTTCGGACTGGAAGGCGCCGATATCGGCACTGACCAGATAATCGCGCAGATGGATTCGGTCGGCTTGGGTCATGGCACCCTTTCCCAGCATTGCGGCCATCGCGCAAGAGGCAGGGCCAGCCGACAGAAAGAAACCGCCCGACATCTCTGCCGGGCGGCCTGTTTTCTTATGCGCGTCCGGGCCATTGGCCTGGCCTTTGCCGGATCAGTTCGAGGCGACCCGCTGGCCGGTGCGATAGAAGATGTGGCGACCGATCTGGACCGTGCGCTGGAAGCGACGTGACCAGGCCGGGCGAACAGCCGGCGTGTGGAAATAGGTCGCGCCGCCAGTCAGGTTCCCGGTTCCGCCCGACAGGGCGTTCTCGGCCACCTGACGAACCCGCAGATAGGTCCCGCGATTGCGGATCGTCTTGCGCCCGCCGATGGTATAGCTGAACTGGCTGCGCTGGTTGATCACGCCGCAGACGCTGTTCGGGAAGCGGCCGCTTTTCACGCGGTTCAGGATCACTTCGGCCACGGCCGCCTGACCCTGACGACCCTCGCCGCGGGCTTCGAAATACAGCGCCTCGGCAAGGCAATCCAGATCGTTGGCCGTATAGCCACCGGCGGCGGCGTTGGTCAGATAGATCTGTTCGGGGCCGCCCTCGATCTTGACGGGGGCGGCATCGGCATAAAGCAGCGGCTTGGGCCGCGGCATGTCCATGGGGGCCGAAATGGCATGCATGGAGGCATCGGTATAGACGGTGCTGGAACCCGTGGCATGGGCCGCACCCGAGGCAGTAGCGGAAACAACCGCAACAGAGAGACAATTACGCATCAGCTTTGGCAGCAGCGTTTGCATATTCGGACCTGTATCGTCGTTGACGTTAGATGACCCCGAAAAGGGCCGAACCAGTCCGAGCAGTAGACCGGCACGTTCATCGACGATGTGGATAGGATTATCGGCGGCAGGCTTTCCACCACACAGGCGCGTGAGTTTCCGAATCGCTATGCTGCGGCGCAGAATTGGCGGTATCTTGCCGATGATCACGGTAATAAACGGCAGAAATCAGCAATTTGCGCCGATTTTTAGGTCCGTATCGGAACTAATCCGGGAACTGTCTGGGCGGGCGAATGCCCGAATCATCGTAATTGGCCCGAATCGATTCCTGCGCCCCGGCCAGCCTCGCGACGGGTACACGAAACGGAGAGCAGGAAACATAGGAAAACGCTGCGCGGTGACAAAAGGCGATGGATTCCGGGTTGCCGCCATGTTCGCCGCAAACCGACAAGGTGATGTCCGGCATCACCTTGCGCGCACGCTCGGCCCCGATCATCAAAAGCTCGCCCACGCCGTCCTGATCGAGGATGTGGAACGGATCCTCGTCATAGACGCCCTGACCGACATAAGTGCCCATGAAGCGCCCGGCATCGTCGCGCGACAGGCCATAGGTCATCTGTGTCAGGTCATTGGTGCCGAAGGACAGGAAGGCCGCATGGGCGGCAATGTCGCCCGCACGCAGCGCTGCGCGCGGGGTTTCGACCATCACCCCCAGGCGATAGGTGAAATCGGTATGCATCTTGTTTCTGACCTCGGCCGCGACGGCATCGACGCGGTTCTTGACCAGTTCGACCTCGCGCATGGCCGAGACCAGCGGGATCATGATTTCGGGCACCACCGCCGCACCGTCGCGGCCGGCCAGTGCCGTGGCCTCGAAAATGGCGCGGGCCTGCATGTCATAGATCTCGGGCATGACGATACCCAGACGCACCCCGCGCATGCCCAGCATCGGGTTGAACTCGGACAATGCATCGACGCGACGCATGACGTCCGGCAGCGGCAGGTCCAGCGATTCGGCCAGTTCGCGCATGCCGTCGCGGTCATGGGGCAGAAATTCGTGCAGCGGCGGGTCGAACAACCGGATCGTGACCGGCAGCCCGGCCATGATCTGAAACAGCGCCGCGAAATCGTCGCGCTGCATCGGCAGGATGCGTTCCAGCGCCAGGCGGCGATCCTCGGCCTTGTCGGCAAAGATCATCTCTCGCATGGCAGGCAGGCGCTCGGCGTCAAAGAACATGTGCTCGGTCCGGCACAGCCCGATGCCCTGCGCGTTGAACATCCGCGCCGTGCGGGCATCCTCGGGCGTGTCGGCATTGGCGCGCACGTCGATCTGGCGGAACTGGTCGGCCCATTCCAGCAATTGCGTGAAACTGTCGTCCAGCGCCGGTTCCAGCATCTCGGCGGCGCCGGCCAGAACCTCGCCGGTGGTGCCGTCGATGGTGATGACCTCGCCCTCGCGGAAGCTGCGGTTGCCCGCGCGCAACAGCCGGGTGCGGGTGTCGATGCTGATGCCGGATGCGCCCACGATGCAGGGCAGGCCCAGCCCGCGCGCGATCACCGCCGCATGGCTGGTGGTGCCGCCGCGTTCGGTCAGAACCGCGACGGATGCATGCATGCCCCGGATATCCTCGGGCACGGTTTCGCGGCGCACCAGAACGCAGGGCTCGCCCCGCGCGGCGCTGGCCTGTGCGGCGGTGGCCGAAAAGACGATCTTGCCGGTGGCGGCACCGGGGCTGGCATTGATGCCGCGCGCGACCAGGTCGCGCGGCGCGCGCGGATCGACCTGGTGATGCAGCAGATCCGACAGGGCGCGCGGTTCCACCCGCATCACCGCCTCGGCGGGGGGGATGATGCCGTCATTGGCCAGTGCCACCGCGATGCGGACCGAGGCGCGGCTGCTGCGTTGCAGGCGAACCGCGTCGATGATCCAGACCCGCCCGTCATTCACGACGAACTCGATCTGCATTTCCTCGCGCAGCCTTTCGCGGGCGGCCACGCCAAAGCGGACCAGATCGGCAAAGACCTCGGGCGCGACCTCTTCCAGCGAGGGGCCGCGTTCATCCTTTGTCAGATACAGGGTCTGGGCATCAGAGGCGCGGACGCTGCCCTGCATCTGGCCGCGAAACCGCCCGGTGATGCGCGGCGTGCCGGTCACGCTGTCGACGAACTGGATCGTGCCCGAGCCGCAAAACCCCGGCCCCATGCCAAGCGCCATGCCCTGAACAACCAGCCCCAGTGGTGCCTCGGCCGGCGCGCCCTTGGCCTGCCGCAGCAGTCGGGCCGTCGGCCCGTCCCAGGCCCGCGCCATCGACCGCAACACCTCGGCCAACTGGACGGCGGGATCCTGCGGGAAGGGCTCGTCCATCTCGTCGGCATAGGTGCGCAGCGCATCGTGCAGCGCGCCTTCGCCATCCTGGGTGAACATGTCGGGATCCAGCCGGGCGATATGGGTGGCATAGGATTGCACGAAATGCAGATAGATCGCATCGGCGGCCTGTTGCCCGATGCGACTGGCCAGCGCGGCATGGCGGGCATCGTTGATGCCCACGTTCAGAACCGTTCCCGGCCCGCCCCATTCCGGATTCAGCGCCGAGGGCCGCACGCTGATCAGCCCGCTTGCCGGCAGGTCCGTATCCTCGCGGTCGCCCATCAGCCCCGCCAGCATCGTCAGATCAGGCGGGTTTCCGGTTGCAATCCGCTGGACGCATTCCGCCGAGATCGCATGGCTGCGCGGCACCGGCAGGTCCATGCGCACCAGCCGTTGCAGGCATTTCGCCCGCCAGCCGTGACGTGCGCGGTCGATCCCCGCCGAAGGGGTGATCCTGATTGCGTCGATGCTGGCCGCATGTGTCATAACGCCTTAGAAATAGCGCGTTACTGCAATGCCGCAAGTGCGAAAAGCGCGGTTTTCTGCGCCGGTGGCGACAGTTGGGGCGCATCTGGGCGGTGGCCCAGGGGCGATTGCGCAAGACGGTATGATGGAAAAGGCCCGCTCACAGAACATCTGGGCGGGCCTTTCCGGGTCGCTGGCAGGGCCAGATCAGCTGGCGCCGTCGGTGATCGTGACCTTGGCCATGTAATCGGGCGTCGCCACCGCGCCATTGGCATTGGCGTCGCCCTTGGTGATGGCGTTCAGCACGTCCCAGCCATCGACCAGCTGGCCCACGACCGTATACTGACCGTCCAGGAAGGTCGCCGGGGCCAGGTCGATGAAGAACTGGCTGTTGGCGCTATTGGGGTCCTGGCTGCGGGCCATGCCGACGGTGCCGGCCTGGAACGAGGCGTCGTTGAACTCGGCCGGCAGATCGGGCAGGTCAGAGCCGCCCATGCCTGCCATGGCGGTATCGCCGCCCTGGCGGCCATGCTGCACATCGCCGGTCTGGGCCATGAAGCCGTCGATCACCCGATGGAACACCACGCCGTCATATTTCCCGTCACGTGCCAGCGTCACCAGACGTTCGACATGCTGGGGTGCCTTGTCGGCGAACAGGTCCAGCACGATCGTGCCCTTGGCGCTGCCATCGGCGGCGGCGACCTCGATCACCATGTTGGGGCCGGGACCATCGGTGACGCCCGGCAACCCCTCGGCCAGCACGGGGCCGGCCATCACCAGCATGGCCGGGATCAGGGTCAGCTTACGCATCGGCGGCAACCTTGACCGAGATCATCCGGTCGGGATTCGCAGGCGGCTCGCCACGGGCGATCTTGTCGACATGCTCCATCCCTTCGATGACGCGGCCGTAGACCGTGTATTGACCGTTCAGGAAGTCGTTATCATTGAAGTTGATGAAGAACTGGCTGTTGGCGCTGTTCGGATTGGCCGAACGGGCTGCGCCCAGGGTGCCGCGCGCATGCGGCAGGCGCGAGAACTCGGCCGGCAGATCGGGCAGATCGGAACCGCCGGTGCCGGAACGGCCGGGGTTGTAGTTCTTTTCCATATTCGCGTGCTGCACGTCGCCGGTCTGCGCCATGAAGCCCTCGATCACCCGATGAAAGGCCACATTGTCATAGGCACCGGCGCGGGCCAGTTCCTTCATCCGCTCGGCATGCTTGGGCGCGACATCGGGCAGCAGCTCGATGGTCACGGGACCGTCCTTCAGCGTGATGATGATGGTGTTCTCGGGGTCCTTGATCTCGGCCATGGGGCCCTCCTTCAGGTTGGACATGGGAACGCAGATAGGCGTCACCGGATCAATAAGCAACGCGGAACCGCCATGCTGCGTTCAATGTGGGGTTGCGGTTGACGGGATTGTCAACTTGCGTGACAAGCCAAGGCAAGAACACACCCGAAACAGGCGTGAAAGGATCGCACCATGGCTGATTTCAACACCATCGACGACCTGGACATGGACGGCAAGGTCGTGCTGACCCGCGTTGATATCAACGTGCCGGTCGAGAACGGCCAGGTCACCGATACCACCCGCATCGACCGGATCGTGCCGACGATCAAGGATATTCAGGCCAAGGGCGGCATTCCCGTGCTGCTGGCCCATTTCGACCGCCCCAAGGGCCAGCGCGTCGACAGCATGTCGCTGCGCCAGGTGGTTCCCGCGCTGGAGGCTGCCTTGGGGCAGCCCGTGGTCTTTGCCGATGACTGCATCGGCGGCCCGGCCAAGCGCGTGGTCGCGGCGCTGAAGCCGGGCGATGTGGCGTTGCTGGAAAACACCCGATTCCACGAGGGCGAGGAAAAGAACGACGCGACCTTTGCGGCCTCGCTGGCCGCCTTGGGGCAGGTCTATGTCAACGATGCCTTCTCGGCGGCGCATCGCGCCCATGCCTCGACCGAGGGCCTTGCGAAACTGATGGAGGCCGGCGCCGGCCGGCTGATGCAGGCTGAACTGACGGCGCTGGATGCCGCGCTTGGCAAGCCCGAGCGGCCGGTGGTGGCTGTGGTGGGCGGGGCCAAGGTCTCGACCAAGCTGGACCTGCTGGGCAACCTGATCGAAAAGGTGGACCACCTGATCATCGGCGGCGGCATGGCCAACACGTTCCTGGTCGCCAAGGGCGTCGAGGTCGGCAAGTCGCTGGCCGAACGCGACATGGCCGATACCGCGCGCGAAATCATGGCCAAGGCCGAAACGGCAGGCTGCACCATTCATTTGCCGGTGGATATCGTGGTTGCGCGAGAGTTCCGCGAAGGTGCCGCCAGCGAGGTTCTGCCCGTCGACCAATGCCCGCCCGATGCCATGATCCTGGATGCCGGGCCGGACACGGTGGCCGCGATCAGCGACCTGTTCGCGCGCTGCAAGACGCTGATCTGGAACGGCCCGCTTGGCGCCTTCGAGATCGCCCCCTTCGACCGCGCCACCAATGCGGCAGCCCAGGCCGCGGCCGAGGCCACGCGGGCCGGCACGCTGGTTTCAGTGGCGGGCGGCGGCGATACGGTTGCGGCCCTGAACCGCGCCGGAGTGGCCGATGACTTTACCTTCATTTCGACGGCAGGCGGCGCTTTCCTGGAATGGATGGAAGGCAAGGAACTGCCCGGTGTCGCGGCGCTTAAGGCCAAACGGCCCTGAAAACAGCACTTCCGCGCGCCTGACGTGTCATGAAGCGGCCGGTATTCTGATTCCTGCTGATCCATCAGATCGGATTTGATGGCGGCAGGTGAACGCCGCCGCCTTCAGTGTCATCCCGGGCTGAAGCCGGCCGGGGCCGAGATCAGCGACGCCCGAACAGCCAACCTAACAACCCGCCCGAGGAATTGCCGTTGCTGCGGCCATTGGCGTAGGCGTTGCCATTGCCATTGCCATTGCCATTGCCATTGCCATTGCCGTTACTGGTGCTTGCGGCTTCCTGCTGTTCGGGCTGGGCAGCTTCTGTGCCCGCGGACGTATCGCCGCTTGCGACCGCCTCGGTATCGGCGGCGGCGTTGGCCTGCGGGGCGGCGGCTTCGGCTGCCGCGCTCTCGACAGGTGCGGCCTGCTGCGGGGCGGCGGCTTCGGCTGCCGCGCCCTCGACAGGTGCGGCCTGCTGCGGGGCGGCCGGTTGCTGGTTGGCGGCGGCGGCCCTGCGGAAGGCGATCATCTGATCGACCCAGTCGTAATAGCCGTCCTGCGCCTTTTCGGCGGGCCCCAGCAGCGGATTGGCGGGGCTTTCGACCGGGGCCTGAAGGTTGGCGGCACTGATGGGACGGTTGAACACGTCCAGCGATTCAAGGCCCCAGGTCAGTTTTTCATTGCTTGCTGACGGTGCAGCACCGCCCAAAAGGGGCAGATAGATGCTGACCGGACTCGTACTTACATACATCGTTGACTCCTGTCTGGTTTGACAGGTCCACAATATCAGTTTTTAAATATCGGGCATTTCAAGACTAATTAAGATTCTATTTACCTTTCTGTGCTAGCCCGCCCCTCCGCGTCCCCGTTAGCGCGATCAGCGTTGCCCTTGCCGGGTGGTCTGCTAGGAAACGGCCAAAGCGAAAGGGGACCGCAAGATGAAGATGACGCGCACCGTCAAGACTATCCTGTCGAATTATGAGGGCGAGACGCCCGGCGTTAAGGCCCAGCTTGGCCGGATGCTGATGACCGGCCGCCTTGCAGGGACGGGCAAGATGATCATCCTGCCGGTGGACCAGGGCTTCGAGCATGGTCCCGCGCGGTCCTTTGCGGCGAATCCGGCCGCCTATGATCCGCATTACCATTACAAGCTGGCCATCGATGCCGGGCTGAACGCCTATGCGGCGCCCCTGGGCATGATCGAGGCTGGCGCCGACACCTTTGCGGGCCAGATCCCGACCATCCTGAAGGTCAACAGCGCCAACAGCCTGATGTCCGAAACCGCCGGCAAGAATCAGGCGATCACCGCCAGCGTCGACGACGCGCTGCGTCTTGGCTGCGCGGCCATCGGCTTTACCATCTATCCGGGGTCGGACATGGCGCTGGACATGTTCGAGGAAATCAGCGCCATGCGCGAAGAAGCCGCGCGCAAGGGTGTGGCCACGGTGATCTGGTCCTATCCGCGCGGCGAGGCCATCACCAAGGACGGCGAGACCGCCATCGACATCGCCGCCTATGCGGCCCAGATTGCGGCGCTGCTGGGTGCTCATATCATCAAGATCAAGCTTTCGACCGATCATCTGATGCTGCCCGAGGCAAAGAAAGTCTATCAGGACAAGAAGATCGAGATCGCTACCCAGGCTGCGCGGGTTGCGCATTGCATGCAGGCTTCGTTCAACGGGCGGCGCATCGTGGTCTTTTCAGGCGGCGCGGCAAAGGGTGCCGACGCGGTCTATGACGATGCCCGCGCGATCCGCGACGGCGGCGGCAATGGCAGCATCATCGGCAGGAACAGCTTCCAGCGCTCGCGCGAGGATGCGCTGGCCATGCTGGGCAAGCTGGTGGACATCTACAAGGGCGCCTGATTTCGGCTCGTCTTGTGACGGATTGAGGGGGCGCTCGCGCCCCCTCTTGCGTTCGGGTCCGAACGCAATTCACCCCCCGAGGATATTTCGGCACGGCTGATGGTCGCATTCAGGCGCCAAGCTGGCGGCTTCGCGCCTTGCGGGCGGTGGCCCGCGCGATTAACTCGGTGGCGAACAGCGAGGTGCCCCAGCCATGGCCGACGATCCCCTTGTCATCTTCACGCCCTCGGGCAAGCGCGGGCGCGTTCCGGCCGGAACCCCAGTGCTGGAGGCCGCGCGGCGCTTGGGCGTGGATCTGGATTCGGTTTGCGGCGGGCGGGGCATCTGTTCCAAATGCCAGGTGGCGCCGGGCAAGGGGGCGTTTCCGAAGCATGGCGTGACCGTGGCCGAGGACGCGCTGACCCCGATCAACGCGGTCGAGGAACGCTATGACCGCATTCGCGGCTTGAAGCCGGGGCGGCGCTTGGGCTGTCAGGCCTGCATCCAGTCGGATGTGGTGATTGACGTGCCGCCGGAAAGCCAGTTGCACCGGCAGGTGATCCGCAAATCCGCGACCGAGCGGGTGATGGCGATGGACCCGGCTGTGCGGCCCTTCTATGTCGAAGTTGTCGAACCTGATCTGGATGACCCGACCGGTGATTTTCAGCGCCTGTCAGCTGCGCTGGAAGAACAGTGGAATATCAAAAGACTGCAAGCTGATCTTGAGGTTCTTTCGCGCATTCAAAAAGTGCTGCGCAAGGGCGATTGGAAGGTCACGGCGGTGGTCTGGGACGATGGCCGCCAGCCGCCGCAACTGATCGACCTGCTGCCCGGCCTGCTGGACGGGCCGCTTTACGGGCTGGCCATCGACCTTGGCTCGACCACGATTGCCGGGCATCTGGTGGCGATGGATGATGGGCGTGTGCTGGCCTCCTCGGGCCTGATGAACCCGCAGATCCGCTTCGGCGAGGATCTGATGAGCCGGGTCAGCTATGCGATGATGAACCCCGGCGGCGATGTTGAAATGACCCGCGCGGTGCGGGACGGGCTGGGGCGGCTGGCCGAGGCTTTGGCCAGCGAGGCGCAGGTGGAACCGGCGCGGATCGTCGAGGCGGTGCTGGTCTGCAACCCGGTCATGCATCACCTGATGCTGGGGATCGACCCGGTGGAACTGGGGCAAGCGCCCTTTGCGCCCGCGACCAGTGATGCCATGACGCTGAAAGCCAACGAGCTTGGCCTTGGCATCGCCCCCGCCGCCCGTGCCTATGTCCTGCCGATCATCGCCGGCCATGTGGGCGCCGATTGCGCAGCCGTGGTGCTGTCGGAACAGCCGCAGAAATCCGACAGCCCGGTGCTGATTGTCGATGTGGGAACGAATGCGGAAATCGTGCTGGGCGACAAGACGCGGGTTCTGGCCTGTTCCTCGCCCACCGGCCCGGCCTTCGAGGGTGCGCAAATCAGTTCCGGCCAGCGCGCCGCCCCCGGCGCCATCGAGCGTGTCCGCATCGACCCGCTGACCAAAGAGCCGCGCTTCCGCATCATCGGGGTGGAAGAATGGTCCGACGAGCAGGGCTTTGCCGAGGCCGCCAAGGCGACCGGCATCACCGGCATCTGCGGCTCCGGCATCATCGAGGCCGTGGCCGAAATGCGCATCGCCGGTCTGGTCGATCCCTCGGGCCTGATCGGCTCGGCCGAGCAGGTGGGCAGCGCGCGATCCGTGCCGCAGGGGCGGACGCATTCTTATGTGCTGCATGATGGCACCGCTGATGGCGGGCCGCTGATCATGGTGACGCAGGGCGATATCCGCGCGATCCAACTGGCGAAATCGGCGCTTTATGCGGGCGCGCGGCTGCTGATGGATGAGTTCGGCATCGAGACGCTGGACCGGGTGACGCTGGCCGGTGCCTTTGGTGCGCATATCTCGCCGCTGCATGCGCTTGTTCTGGGGATGATCCCCGATTGCGCGCCGGATCGCGTGACCAGCGCGGGCAATGCGGCGGGAACGGGGGCGCGGATTGCGCTGTGCTCGCGTGCCGCACGGGCCGAGATCGAGGCTGAGGTGCAGAATATTACCCGTATCGAGACCGCCATCGCGCCGCGTTTTCAGGAACATTTCGTCGCAGCCAATGCGATCCCGCATGCGACCGATCCGTTCCCTGGTCTGGCGGGGCAGGTCGATCTGCCCGATGTCAGCTATAACACCGCAGGCGACGACCGCCCGCGGCGCAGAAGACGCTAGCCGCGCAACCCGGTCTCTTTCAGCAGACCCTTGCGCTTGGCCTCGTAATAATAGCCGCGCGCATACCACATGACGGCCTTGTCATGGTCGCCATCCGCGACCAGATAAGCGCCGCGCAGGTATTTGACGGCATATTGCAGGTTGGTATCGGCATCCAGCAGCCCCGAATCCGGGCCGCGATAACCCATCGTCCGCGCCGTCTGCGGCACGATCTGCATCAGCCCGTAATAGGGGCCATTGCGCGCCTCGGGCCGGTGCCTCGATTCGCGGATGATCACCCGATGAACCAGCGGCACCGGCACGCCGTAATGGCGCGACCAGTAATTGATGCGCGAGCGTAGCTGTGGCGTTTCGTTGGGATAAAGGCCAGCAGAGGACCCACCCTCAGGCATCTTGCCGCCACCATTGCCGCAAGCGGCCAGTGCCAGCGCCCCCAGAAGAAACCCCCTCCTGCCTGCTTTGGTCGTCAAATATCCCGCGGGGGTGCGGGGGCGCGAAGCCCCCGCCGCGACGTCAGACATGAATCGCCCCGCCGCCCAATGCCAGCGCCGCCTCGCGCACCGCTTCCGAGGTGGTCGGATGGGCATGGCAGGTCAGCGCGATATCTTCGGCCGAGGCGCCGAATTCCATCGCTACGCAGATCTCGTGAATCATCTCGCCCGCATTGGGGCCGATAATATGGGCACCCAGAACGCGGTCGGTATCGGCATCGGCAATGATCTTGACGAAGCCGTCGCCCATGAACATGGCCTTGGCGCGGGCATTGCCCATGAAGGGGAATTTGCCGACCTTGATCTTGCGGCCGGTGGCTTTCGCGGCTTCCTCGGTCAGACCGACATTGGCGACCTCGGGGCTGGTATAAATCACGCCGGGGATCACGTCATAGTTCACGTGACCCGCGCGGCCGGCGATGACCTCGGCCACGGCCATGCCCTCATCCTCGGCCTTATGGGCCAGCATCGGGCCGGGGACGCAATCGCCGATGGCATAGATGCCGGGCACATTGGTCTGCCAATGCTTGTCGACCTGCACGACGCCACGATCCGAGACCGCCACGCCGGCCTTGTCCAGACCCAGCCCATTGGTAAATGCACGCCGACCGGTGGCGACGAGGACGCAGTCGGCCTCGATGGTCTGCGCGTCACCACCAGCCTTGGGCGCATAGGTCACAACGGCCTTGCCCTTCTTGACCTCGGCGCCCTGAACGGCAGCGCCCATGATGAACTTGAAGCCCTGCTTTTGCAGGGTCTTCTGAAACTGCTTCTGGATCTCGGCATCCATGCCAGGGGTGATAGCGTCGAGATATTCAATAACCGTGATCTCTGCCCCAAGGCGGGCATAGACGGACCCAAGCTCCAGCCCGATGACACCGGCGCCAATGACGACCATGGATTTCGGAATCTTCGGCAGGGTCAGCGCGCCGGTGGAATCGACGATGACGCCGCCAGCGTTATCGACCTCGACGCCCTTCAGCGGGCTGACTTCGGAACCGGTGGCGATGACGATATTCTTGGTTTCGTGGACGGTATCGCCGACCTTGACCTTGCCGGCGGCCTCGATCGTGGCCCAGCCCTTCAGCCAGTCGATCTTGTTCTTCTTGAACAGGAACTCGATGCCCTTGGTATTGGTGGTGACGGTATCGGCCTTGTAGCCCTGCATCTTGGTCCAATCGACCTTCACCTTGGCGCCGGTCAGGCCCATCTTGTCAAAGTTTTCATGGGTTTCATGCAGCATGTGGCTGGCATGCAGCAGCGCCTTGGAGGGGATGCAGCCCACGTTCAGGCAGGTCCCGCCCAGGGTCTCGCGGCCTTCGACGCAGGCGACTTTCAGGCCCAGCTGGGCCGCGCGGATGGCGCAGACATAGCCGCCGGGGCCGGCGCCGATTACGATCAGATCATACATCTTCTGTCCCTCTCAGGTGTCAGGCGCAGGACCGGGGATTTCGCATCCCCGGACCCCTGCGGGATATTTATGGACCCAAGCAGCATCAGAAAAGTGCTGCAAGGATCATCAGCATGGTGGCAGCGAAGCCAACGCTCCAGATGACCGAGCGCCAGGGCGTCAGGCCAAAGGCATAGGCCGGGATATAAAGCACCCGCGCGACGAGATAAATCCAGGCGCAGGCGGCGGTGAAGCCCGTCGACTGGCCGCCAAGCGAGACCACGACAACGGCGAGGGTGAACAGGATCAGCCCCTCGAAATGGTTGTTCAGCGCCCGTTGCAGACGGCCGGTGCGGCCCGACACCGTGATCGGTTTGTCGCGCGGGCCCATGGTGACACGGGTGCCCAATTCGCGGTTCGCAGCAATGGCGAACAGCGCGAACTGGACCGCTTGCAGCAGGCCGGCCAGCGCCAGAACGGTCAGTTCGGGTGTCATGGGTCAGGCAGTCTCGACCATGTGGAATTCGGTTCCGGTGACGCCGGCCTGGCTGTCGAAGACGCCCGCCGCGCCGTCCAGATAATCGCGGGCGGCCTTGGGGTTGTTCACCTGGAACAGCGCCCAGGCATTGCTGTTATCGCCGCGCCACAGTTGCAACAGCGACAGTCCGTTATTGCCGCGATCCTCGGCGTCATTGTCGAAGGCGGTTTTGAAGGTGTTGAAATCATTGATCTTGTAATGGGCGATCATCTGCATTTGTTACGCTCCTGTCATGGCGGCGCGGATGGTCTGGAAATCCGCGTCAGAGATGTCGAACAGCCCGCGACGGGCCAGCATGCCCCAATTGCCGCGGGTAAATTCCAGCCTGTCGGTCAACGAGGCGATGGGCGTTTCGGTTGCCTCGCGCCAGTCGATATCAAGGCGGTAGCCCGTCATGCCGGGGCGCATTTCCGCCTGATAGGGCGGGGTATTGCGGACGGTGCCGATGGCGGTGAAGGCCTTGAGCGGTTGGCCGTCTGGATAGGCGGTTTTGGGCGAGTAATAGATCAGGTCGTCGCCGGGGCTGAGGCGTTTCAGCGGCGCAAGCTTGCCGTGGTTCATCATCGCAAAGCCGCCCGCCACGCCGATCTGGACATGTTCGCGGGAGACGGTGCTGATCCAGTGGCGGGTCATCATCAGGTCCGGGCGTTGCGCAACGGCTGCGGGCGTTGCGTTTTGTGGCGGCGGGCCGGACGGGCGGCGAAGGGCCTGCAAATGCTGGGAATCGGGGCGCACAGGGCGTGCACAGGGGATGCACAGGACGTGCACAGGGCGTACACAGCCTGCGGGCGTTGCTTGAGTACTGACGGAATCGAACAACGGCTTGGGGGACGAAAGTGCAATGTCGTCGCAGTTTCGAAGCAGTCTTGCATCAGTTGGGGCTTTCGTCGGCGTCAAGAAAGTCCGCGACTAGCTTCCAGTTATCTCTATATGAGGCCAATCGCTCGATCCTTCTCATCTGGACCTTCTTCCAGTCGTCTTCGCGCCTAGCCGCGAGCACGATCGGGGTGGGGAAAACATAAAATTCTGGGACGCCTTTCCGAGCGTCAGATGATTGGCTTTTGTTCCGTGTTCCACGGTTCAACGCCACGAAAACGACAAAGTCGGAATCGGCGTTCTTTAGCGGAAAGCCGAAACCATGATTGGACGCCCAACGACTTTTAACCTGAATTCTTGCGACACGCCCGCGGGTTGGGTGGCTCGCCAAGATGTCGTATCCGGCTGTATTCGTGTAGGCCTTGTAACTGGGTATGCCTTCAATCATCAGAAGACCGCAGACCAGAAACTCTGCGCCCTCGGATTCGAGGTGAGTATCAAGTCTGCGATCCGCCATTCTTACAGATCCATCAGCAGCCGGCGCGGGTCTTCCAGCGCCTCTTTCACGCGGACGAGGAACGTCACCGCCCCTTTGCCGTCCACGATCCGGTGGTCATAGCTGAGCGCCAGATACATCATCGGGCGGATGACGATCTGGCCGCCGACGACGACCGGGCGGTCCTGGATCTTGTGCATCCCCAGAATCCCCGATTGCGGCGGGTTCAGGATCGGCGAGGACATCAGCGAGCCATAGACGCCGCCGTTCGAGATGGTGAAGGTGCCGCCCTGCATTTCCGCAAGGGTCAGCTTGCCGTCCCGGCCCTTGGCGCCCAGTTCGCCGATTTCTTTCTCGATCTCGGCAAAGCTTTTCTGGTCGGCGTCGCGCACCACCGGAACCACCAGACCCGAGGGCGTGCCGACGGCGATGCCCATGTTCACGTAGTTCTTGTAGACGACGGTGTCGCCGTCGATTTCGGCATTGACCTCGGGCACCTCGTGCAGGGCGTGGACGCAGGCCTTCACGAAGAAGGACATGAAGCCCAGCTTGACCTTGTGCTTCTTCTCGAAGGCGTCCTTGTATTCATTGCGCAGACCCATGATGCCGGACATGTCGGCCTCGTTATAGGTCGTGAGCATGGCGGCGGTGTTCTGCGCGTCCTTCAGGCGGCGGGCGATGGTCTGGCGCAACCGGGTCATCTTGACCCGTTCCTCGCGGTCGGCCTGAGCGGCGGCGCGGGGGGCGGCCGGCGCGGCAGCGGGGGCTGGTGCGGGGGCAGTCGCGGCGCGGGCCACGTCTTCCTTCATCACCCGGCCATCACGACCCGAGCCGGTCACGGCGTTGCGGTCGATGCCCGCCTCGGCCATGGCCTTCTTGGCCGAGGGGGCATCCTCGACATCGGTGCGGCCCGCGCCTTCGCGCGGCTTCACATCCTCGGGGCCGGCGCCGGGGGAACCCACATCGCTGGCGGTGTCGCTGTCCTTGTCACCCGCAGCCTCGGGTTCTTTGGCGGGCGCCGGGGCACCGGCGCTGGCGCCCTCGGTGATGATCGCCAGACGGGCCTTGGCGTCGACGGTCGCGCCTTCCTCGGCCAGAATCTCGGCCAGAACGCCGGCGACCGGGCTGGGCACCTCGACCGAGACCTTGTCCGTCTCCAGCTCGCACAGCATTTCATCGACGGCGACGGCATCGCCGACCTTCTTGAACCAGGTGGCCACGGTGGCTTCGGTCACGCTTTCACCCAGGGAGGGCACCATCACGTCAACGGATTTTCCGCTCATTGTCTTCTGCCCCTCCTTGGGCGCTGCGGCAGGTCGTTCTGCCGGTTCCTCAATCGGTGTGGCGGGCGCCGGTGTGGTGGCAGCCGCCGTGGCGCTGGCCGCGCCGGTTTCGTCGATCTGGGCCAGCAGCGCATCGGGGGCGACGGTCTCGCCCTCGGCCGCGATGATGGCCGACAGGATGCCGGCGGTCGGGCTGGGGACCTCGACCGTGACCTTGTCGGTTTCCAGTTCGCACAACATTTCGTCGACCTCGACCCGGTCGCCGACCTTCTTGAACCAGGTGGCGATCGTGGCCTCGGTGACGGATTCCCCAAGTGCGGGCACGCGGACGTCGGTGGTCATGGGGTCATCCTTCGATTGCCAGGGCTTCGTTGATCGACAGCGCATCGTTCACCAGCGCCTCTTGCTCGGCCTTGTGGCGCGATGCGAGGCCGGTAGCGACCGATGCGGCGGCGTTGCGGCCGACATAGCGCGGCCGGCCATGCTTGGCGCCGATGCGATCCAGAACCCATTCCAGGTTCGGTTCGACAAAGCTCCATGCACCCTGGTTCTTGGGTTCCTCCTGGCACCAGACGACCTCGGCCTGCTTGAAACGCGACAGCTCATGCTGCATCGCCTGCGCAGGGAAGGGATAGAACTGTTCCAGCCGCAGCAGATAGATGTCGCGGATACCGGCCTCGTCGCGGGCCTTCAGCAGATCGTAATAGACCTTGCCCGAACAGATGACGACGCGGCGGATATCCTTGTCCTCGACCAGCTCGGTCAGTGAATTGCCGCGTTCGGCATCGTCCCACAAAACCCGGTGGAAGCTGCTGCCGGTCTGGAAATCCTCGGCGCGGCTGACGGCCATCGGGTGACGCAGCAGCGATTTCGGCGTCATCAGGACCAAGGGCTTGCGGAAGCCGCGATGGATCTGCCGGCGCAGGATGTGGAAATAGTTGGCCGGCGTGGTGCAGTTGGCGACGATCCAGTTATCCTCGGCGCACATTTGCAGGAAGCGTTCCAGACGGGCGGACGAATGTTCCGGCCCCTGACCCTCGAAGCCGTGGGGCAGCAGCATCACCAGACCTGACATGCGCAGCCATTTCTTCTCGCCGGACGAGATGAACTGGTCGAACATGATCTGCGCGCCATTTGCGAAGTCGCCGAACTGCGCCTCCCACATGGTCAGGGCATTGGGTTCGGCCAGCGAATAGCCGTATTCAAAGCCCAGCACCGCATATTCAGACAGCATCGAGTCGATGACCTCGTATTGCGCCTGATCCTTCTGGATGTGGTTCAGCGGGTAATAGCGTTCCTCGTCTGCCTGATTGATAAAGGCCGAGTGGCGCTGGCTGAAGGTGCCGCGCGTGCTGTCCTGGCCCGACAGGCGGACGGGGCTGCCCTCGACCAGCAGGCTGCCAAAGGCCAATGCCTCGCCCGTGGCCCAGTCAAAGCCGGTCCCGGTTTCGAACATCTGCTTCTTGGCCTCGATCAGGCGGCCAACGGTCTTGTGCAGGTCGAACCCTTCGGGTGCGGTGGTCAGGGCATGGCCGATGCGGGTCATCACCTCGGGCGAGATGCCGGTATTGCCGGCGTGATATTCCGCGCCCTCGCGTTCGAAACCGGACCATTTGCCATCCAGCCAGTCGGCCTTGTTCGGCTTGTAGTTCTTGCCGATGTCGAATTCCTGGTTCAGATGCGCCTGGAAGGCGGCCTTCATGTCCTCGATCTCGCCCTCGGGGATCAGCCCGTCGGCGACAAGGCGGTCGGTATAAAGCTGAAGGGTCGTCTTGTGGCCCTTGATCTGCTTGTACATGACCGGGTTGGTGAACATCGGCTCGTCGCCTTCGTTGTGACCGAAGCGGCGATAGCAGAAGATGTCGATGACCACGTCCTTGTGGAAACGCTGGCGGAACTCGGTCGCGACCTTGGCGGCGTGGACCACGGCCTCGGGATCGTCGCCATTGACGTGGAAGATCGGCGCCTCGACCATCAGGGCGATGTCGGTCGGATAGGGCGAGGTGCGGCTGAAATGTGGCGCCGTGGTGAAACCGATCTGGTTGTTCACGATGATGTGGATCGTGCCGCCGGTGCGGTGGCCACGGATGCCCGAGAGTTGCAGACATTCCGCCACGATGCCCTGGCCGGCAAAGGCCGCGTCGCCATGCAGCAGGATCGGCAGCACGGCCGTGCGGGCCGAGCGGTCGTCATACTGGTCCTGCTTGGCGCGGACCTTGCCCAGCACGACCGGGTTCACGGCCTCAAGGTGGCTTGGGTTCGCCGTCAGCGACAGGTGGACATTGTTGCCGTCAAATTCGCGATCGGATGATGCGCCCAGATGGTATTTCACGTCGCCCGAGCCGTCCACATCCTCGGGCTTGTAGCTGCCGCCCTGGAATTCGTGGAAGATGGCGCGATAGGGTTTCTCCATCACGTTGGCCAGAACCGACAGGCGGCCCCGGTGCGGCATGCCGATGACGATTTCCTTCACGCCCAGCTGACCGCCGCGCTTGATGATCTGTTCCATCGCCGGGATCAGCGATTCACCACCATCCAGACCGAAGCGCTTGGTGCCCATGTATTTGACATGCAGGAACTTCTCGAAGCCCTCGGCCTCGACCAGGCTGTTCAGGATGGCGCGGCGGCCCTCGCGGGTGAACGCGATTTCCTTGCCATAGCCCTCGATCCGCTCTTTCAGCCAGGCGGCTTCCTCGGGGTCGCTGATATGCATGTATTGCAGCGCAAAGGTGCCGCAATAGGTGCGCCACATCAGTTCCGTGATCTGACGGATGGTGGCAACTTCCAGACCCAGCACGTTGTCGATGAAGATCGGCCGGTCCAGATCGCCCGAGTTGAAACCATAGGTTTCGGGCTTCAATTCGCCATGGTCGGGATACATGCGCATGCCAAGCGGGTCCAGATTGGCATGCAGATGGCCGCGGATCCGATAGGCGCGGATCAGCATCAGCGCGCGAATGCTGTCAAGCGTGGCCTGGCGCATCTGCGTCTCGGTCAGGGCGACGCCCTTTTCCTCGGCCTTGGCGGCGATTTTCTTCATCGCGGCATCGGCCTCGGCCTTGGTCGATTGCGGCCATTCGCCGGTCAGCGCCGAGGTGCGCTCATCCGCCGGCGCGGGCGGCCAGTCGGCGCGCTTCCAGCTGGCGCCAGAGGCCTCGCGCGTGACGTCGGCCTCGGCATCGCCAAGGCCGCGAAAGAACTCGGCCCAGGCCGCGTCGACCGCCTGCGGGTCGCGGGCCCATTGGCCGTAAAGCTGTTCCACATAGGCCGCGTTATGGCCTTGCAGGAAGGACGAGTCGTGAAAATCGGCGTTCTTGGGTTGGTCGGTCATTGGTTCTCGCGTCCCTGACGCTGTGGCTTGGGATGGGGCTGTCGGCGCGTTAGGCTGCGCCGCATGTGACGATCATGATCTGAACGCCGGGCATGGCGCTGCTTGATCCGGGTGAATTGGTGCGGCTGCTGGCCAGCGCCCGCCCGGCCTCGTCGCACAGGCGGGCAGGGGCGTTCTCGATATGCGTCTGATCGGTGGCCGAGGGCCGGAACAGCACCGTATACTGGCTGTCGGCGCTGCCCGAGATCGAAACCAGCGCCGCCTGATGCAGCCCGGTCCGGCCGTCTATCGGGCCGGTGGGACCACTGCGCGCAGGCACGGCCGAGGCGACCGGCGAGCCGACTTCCGGCGCAGGCTCGATGTCGCGTGCGGTCAGCCGGTCGCGCGCGCGGTTGGGGACGGCCGATTGCACCGGTGGCTGGATCTGCGGCTGCGTGCCGGGGCCGGCCCCGAAGGGCTGGGCACAGCCCGCCAGTGTCAGCGTCGTCAGCAAAAGCGCGATGCCCGCGCGCGAAGCGGCAAGGCTGCGGGGCAGGGTGGTCTGTTGCGTCATGTGGGTGACCTCTTGGCGAAAGGGGGGCTGCACGGCTTTGGGAAAGGCGCGGCGACGGGATCTGGTCAGGTTCATGCCGGCCTCATGCACAATAGATGTCTATGATACGCGCGCCCGGATCGGCCAGCGGGTCGATCCGGGGAAGATGTTCGATGCGGGCGGGACGGCGGCGTTCCAGCCCGCACAATGCGGCGGCGGCGCCCTGTTCGGCATTCGCCGGCGCGCGGGCAGGGTGATAGATCAGCCGCCAGCCATAGTCGCGCCGGGCCACGGTCCTGACCGATTCCGGCGGCAGGCTGCTGGCCTGATGCAGATTTGTCATCGCAGGGACGCCGCCGCGAAGGATGTCGTCGGTGGGCGCGCGCCCGCAGGCCGACAGCGCCAGCAGGCCAATTGCCAAGGCGATCACGGACCGGCGTGGGCAGGGGCGGGTGGGATAAGTCAGAAAATTCATGGTGCAGCCTTTCGGAAAGCCGCCACGGACCGGGCAAAGGCACGGATCTGCGCCTTTGAAAATCCGGGCTTTTCGCCGATTTCTGCACCCTGTCCCTGGCTCATGGCTAACCTGTCAACGCGCGTCACGGCCCCAACGTTCCGGCGGGGCCGCGCCTTGTCAAATCATCAACCCTTGATCGCCGCCAGGACCGCCTCGCCCAGGCCGGCCGGGCTGTCGGCGACGATGATGCCGGCCTTTTTCATGGCCTCGATCTTGCTTTCCGCGTCACCCTTGCCGCCCGAGACGATGGCGCCGGCATGGCCCATGCGCCGGCCCGGAGGCGCGGTGCGGCCTGCGATGAAACCGGCGGTGGGCTTCCATTTGCCCTTGCGCTTCTGTTCGGCCAGGAACTCGGCGGCTTCTTCCTCGGCGGAACCGCCGATTTCGCCGATCATGATGATCGAGGTGGTCTCGTCATCGTCCAGGAACATGCGCAGCACGTCGATATGTTCCATCCCCTTGATCGGGTCGCCGCCGATGCCGACGGCCGAGGACTGGCCCAGGCCCACATCGGTGGTCTGCTTGACGGCCTCATAGGTCAGGGTGCCGGACCGGCTGACGACGCCGACCGAGCCGCGCTTGAAGATGTTGCCGGGCATGATGCCGATCTTGCATTCGTCGGGGGTCATGATGCCGGGGCAGTTCGGCCCGATCAGCTTCGAGCTGCTGCCTTCCAGCGCGCGCTTGACCCGCATCATGTCCAGCACCGGGATGCCCTCGGTGATGGCGACGATCAGCGGAATCTCGGCGTCGATGGCTTCCAGGATCGAATCCGCCGCGAAGGGGGGCGGCACATAGATCGCGGTCGCATTGGCGCCCGTCTTCGCCACGGCCTCATGGACCGAGTTGAAAACCGGCAGGCCAAGATGTTCGGATCCGCCCTTGCCGGGCGTCACGCCGCCGACCATCTGCGTGCCATAAGCAATCGCCTGTTCGGTGTGGAAGGTCCCCTGCGAGCCGGTGATGCCCTGGGTGATGACTTTGGTGTTCTTGTCTACGAGAATGGCCATGATTTGGTCCGTCCGTCTGAACTGTGATTAGATTATTTGCGCGGCTTGGTGCGGTAGAGCGAGATATCCGCCAATGCGCTGTAACTCGAGCTACTGCCGTTCAGCAGCAGCGTGTCTGGCCCCTTGGACCAGAAAGTTCTACCCAAGCGCTCGTCAGTTTTGCGCCAGCCCTGCGCTGTCAACTCACCGGCAATCGCTGCGATCGCCGTGTACCCTTTGTTTCGCATGACGTTGATCGTACATGGGGAACCACCTGCATCATAGACGCGCAGCATACCCGCATTCCTGTCGAAAAGCCCCTTGGATGGTTCCATCCGCGTGTAGCCGTCCGGACCTCCGATTTCGTTGGTTACGACATAGCCTTGACTCAAAAGCGCTTGCAGCCTGGCAGGTCCATGCAACTCGCTGTCAATGCAAGCTCTCGTCGCCACGCGAAGCTGTTCGGTCAGGTCGAAGGGCGCGCGCTGAGCCTCAGGGACGAGTTCCGGTGCCTTGTCGGTGCCGGCCGGCATCCCCTCATAGGTTGTGGTGCAACCTGCGAGCAACGCCAAAGCTGCCAATGTCGCCGCTATAGCTGGTATAGCTGGCTTCATCCCTTCACCGCCTTCACGATCTTCTCGGCGGCGTCAGACAGGTCATCAGCGGCGATCACGTTCAGACCGCTTTCGGCGATGATCTTCTTGCCCTGCTCGACATTGGTGCCCTCAAGCCGCACGACCAGCGGGACTTGCAGGCCGACCTCTTTCACCGCGGCGACGATGCCCTCGGCGATGATGTCGTTGCGCATGATGCCGCCAAAGATGTTGACCAGGATCCCTTTGACGTTCGGGTCCGAGGTGATGATCTTGAACGCCTCGGTGACCTTTTCCTTGGTCGCACCGCCGCCCACGTCAAGGAAGTTGGCCGGTTCCGCACCGTAAAGCTTGATGATGTCCATGGTGGCCATCGCAAGGCCCGCACCGTTCACCATGCAGCCGATTTCGCCATCCAGCGCGATATAGTTCAGGTCGAACTTGCTGGCGGCCAGCTCCTTCGGATCTTCCTCGGTCTCGTCGCGCAGCGCCATGATGTCGGGCTGGCGATAGAGGGCATTGTTGTCAAAACCCATCTTCGCATCGAGGCATTTCAGATCGCCCTTTTCGGTGACGATCAGCGGGTTGATCTCCAGCATCTCCATGTCCTTTTCGATGAACATGCGATACAGCGTCTTGATCAGGGCCACGCATTGCTTGACCTGCGCGCCTTCCAGCCCAAGGGCAAAGGCCACGCGGCGGCCGTGGAAATCCGACAGGCCCGAGGCCGGATCGACGCTGAAGCTGACGATCTTTTCCGGGGTCTTGGCGGCGACTTCCTCGATATCCATGCCGCCCTCGGTCGAGGCGACAAAGCTGACGCGCGAGGTGCCGCGATCGACCAGCAGTGCCAGATACAGTTCGCGCGCGATGTCGCTGCCGTCTTCGATATAGATGCGGTTGACCTGCTTGCCGACCGGGCCGGTCTGATGTGTGACCAGGGTGCGGCCCAGCATCTGCCGGGTCAGTTCCTCGGCCTCGCTGACTGATTTCGCCAGCCGGACGCCGCCTTTTTCACCGGCTTCCTTTTCCTTGAAATGGCCCTTGCCGCGACCGCCAGCATGGATCTGGGCCTTGACCACCCACAACGGGCCGTCCAACTCGCCGGCAGCGGATTTCGCCTGATCGGCGGCGGTCACGACGCGGCCGTCGCTGACCGGCGCACCGAATTGACGCAGCAGCGCCTTGGCCTGATATTCGTGGATGTTCATCGCGGGTCCCCTTGATCGGTTCTGCAGATTTGCGGCGTGTCTGGCACAGGATGAATCGGCGATGAACCGTTATTCAAGCACATGACAGGATTTTGCGGGGAAAGCCCGGATGCGTGATCACATGCCGAAATCATGTGATCACAAACCGCCTGCCGCGCCGCCTCCTCGAACGATTCGAGAAGTTTCGGCAAAAACTGACCGACCGATCCAATTCCTGCTTTGCGACTATACCAATTGGTCTTAAACAGGGGCGATTTTGACGATCTGTTTAGGGAACGAGGAACCCATGGCCACTTATATTGGAACCGCTGGCGCGGATACATTGCCTCTCGGTCTGCCCAATGGCAACGACGATGACGACCTGATCCAGGGCCTTGCCGGTAACGACACGATCACCGGCGGCAATGGCAATGACACGTTGGAAGGCGGCAGCGGCGACGATGTGTTCTTCATCAGAGGTTCGACATTCGGCACCGATATCTTCAACGGTGGCACGGGTTCGGACGTAATCCGGCTGAACGGCCATGTCACGGTTTCGAACCTGCAACTGACGGCGGCCAATGTCATCGACATCGAGCAGCTGTTTTTCAGCTCCTATAACATCTATGGCACGGGCGGGAACGACACGTTCAACGTCAGCGGGATCGCGTCGTTCGGCAGTGCCTCTTTAATCGGCTTGTATGATGGCAATGACAGCTATGTCGGTCATATCGGCGCGGATTCCGTCGATGGCGGCACCGGAAACGATACGCTGGACGGCGGTGCCGGAAATGATGAGCTTACCGGCGGTGGCGGCAACGACCGGCTGATCGGCGGTTCGGGCGATGATAGGTTCTACATCGCGGGCAATGATGTCGGCACGGATTATTTCAATGGCGGGACCGGTTCGGACGTGATCCGGCTGTACGGCCACGTCACCGCGTCGAACCTGCAACTGACGGCGGCCAATGTCGTCGACGTCGAGCAGCTGTTTTTCAGCTCCTACAACTTCTATGGAACCGGCGGGAACGACACGTTCAACTTCAGCGGGATCGCGGCGTTCGGCAGCGCCTCTGTCATCGGAATGTATGATGGCGATGACAGCTATGTCGGTCATATCGGCGCGGATTCCGTCGATGGCGGCACCGGAAACGATACGCTGGACGGCGGCGCCGGAAATGATGAGCTGACCGGCGGTGGCGGCGATGACCGGCTGATCGGCGGTTCGGGCGATGATAGATTCTACATCGCGGGCAACGATATCGGCACGGATTATTTCAATGGCGGGACCGGTTCGGACGTGATCCGGCTGTATGGCCACGTCACCGCGTCGAACCTGCAACTGACAGCGGCCAATGTCGTCGGCATCGAGCAACTGTTTTTCGGTTCCTATAACATTTATGGAACCGGCGCGAACGACACGTTCGACTTCAGCGGGATCGCGGCTTTCGGCAGCGCCAGCACGATCCAGATGTTTGATGGCAACGATAATTACCTGGGTCATGCAGGCACCGATTCAGTCGATGGCGGCACCGGCAATGATCGGTTGAATGGCGGGGCTGGCAACGATGTGCTGACCGGCGGCAACGGCAGCGACCGGCTGTATGGTAGCACCGGCGATGATACCTTCCTGATCGGCGGCAGAGATTTCGGCCAGGACGCCTTTTTTGGCGGTTTGGGTGCCGACCAGATCCGGCTGACCTCGAACGTGGTGGTATCGGTGTTGAACCTTTCCTCGAACCGCGTGGTGGGGACCGAGACGCTGAACATGTCCTATTACAGCATCTCGGGCACTGGCGGGGCGGACAGTTTCAACCTCGACGGGATCCGCCGGATCGAGAACGCGCGCTGGATCGAGATGCTGGACGGCAATGACCGCTTTACTGGCCATTCCGGCAATGATTTCGTCGATGGCGGTGCGGGTAATGACCGGCTGATCGGCGGGGCCGGCAATGACGGGCTGCGTGGCGGCACCGGCAATGACACGGTCGATTATTCGGCGGCCACCAGCGGTATCCGCGTCAATCTGGGCCTGACCACGCAGCAAGGCATCGGCGGCGGGCAGGGCAGCGATACGTTGCAGGATATCGAGAATGTCGTCGGCTCGTCCCGTGGCGACCAACTGACCGGCAGCAACGTCGCCAATATCCTGCTGGGCGGCGGTGGCGCCGATCTGCTGAATGGCGGTGGCGGCGGCGACCTGTTGCAGGGCGGGCTGGGGTCGGACACGGCCACCTATATCAATGCCACCGGCGGCGTGACTGTGCGGCTGGCTGTCACCGGCGCGCAGAATGTTGGCGGCGGGCAGGGTTCGGACCGGCTGGTTTCGATCGAGAACCTGACCGGCTCGTCCTATGGCGACCGGCTGGAGGGCAACAACCAGGCCAACACGCTGAGCGGTCTGGGCGGTGCTGACCGTCTGGTCGGCGGGGGCGGCAATGACCGGCTGAACGGCGGCAATGGCAATGACGTGCTTGACGGCGGCACCGGCAATGACCTGTTGCGCGGCCAGGGCGGCAGCGACCGGCTGGTGGGCGGCGGCGGGGCCGACAGGTTCGAGTTCGACCTGCGCAGTGGTGTCGACCGGATTATGGACTGGCAGGATGGTCTGGACACGATCCTGCTGCGTTCGGGCAGCTATCGGGGCGAGCGCTATGACGATTTCAGCGATCTGACGATCACGCAATCGGGCGCCAATGCGGTTGTCAGCTTTGGCGGCGCGACGATCATCGTCAACAACACTCAGGCCAGCAGCCTGACCGCGGCGGATTTCGACTTTATCTGACGCCAATCATGAAAAGGGGGCGGCTTTTGCCGCCCTCGCAATTTGGGTCCGAACCGCAAGGTGGCGATCAGTTCAGTAGCACCATGTACAGACCTGCACTGCCGCCGAACATCTGGTTGAATTGACGCCAGGCGGTGCCATCCAGTACCTCGCCCTCGCGGGCATAAGTCATGGCCTGACTGCCTTGCATCCAGGCCAGCAGGTCGACAGGGACGGGCGCATCAAGCCATTTGCCAAGATCAATTCCATAGCCCGGCCCAAATCGCCAATGCGGGATCAGCCTTTCGCCGGTCAGTATCATATCGGCCTGATCCAGCACGGCCAACCAGGTCGTGCCGGTGCCCGGCGGCAGTTCGAACCCCAGCACGGCCTTTTGCGTGTCATTCGGGATCCATTCCCTGTCATTGTCGGTCTCGGTCGCGACAGCCTGCCAGAAATCGCGATTGGCGGCGATCATTGCGCGGAAATTGGCCCGTGCGGCGTCGATCAGCGCAGCGTCGGGCTGATGGCGCAGCGTCTGCAAGATGATCCAGGCGGTATCAACGGGACGCTCGAACATATCCTTTTGCATCAGGGCGTCGAAATCCTCGGGCGATTCTGGTGCTTGTGTTTCCTGCTGATCGGCCAGTGCCCGCCGCAGCTGCATTACGGCTGCGACTTCCGGTTGCGGGTCAAAGGCCAGCACGGCCTGCGCCATCCCTTCGACCATATGGGTATAGGCACGCAGCCAATACAGATCGGCCGCGTCAAAGCGGATTTCGCCCGGCGTCCCGTCTGGAAGGGGCAAGAACAGCAGATCTCGCAGGTCTTCGCCCGGATCGCGCTCGCCGTTCAGGGTGCCATCGAACCACAGATCGTCCAGCCGCAGCACCAATGCGCCGTCGCCAGCGTCCTGCGGCATCTCGTCCCGGATTCCTGGCATCGCGCCGGCCAGATAGCCCATGATGCCGTTGATCAGCGTATCGGGCATTGGCTGCGGATCGGGGTTCGGCGGCAAGGTCGTGTCTATGACCGGCAGAGAAAACAACATGCTGCCGCCGGCCGGTGATGTATTGCCGTATTGCCAGCGCGACTGATAGCCAGACTGGATCGCCGTCAGAAAGCCGGTGGCGGCCAGCGCCATATCGCGGTCTGGGCCGGGTGGCCGAGCCCGCAAATGCTGAAGTGTTGCGGTCAGCCCCTGCCGGGCGATCATGCCCGAGGTGACAGTATCATCGGCCCACAAGGGCGATCCGCTGAGTGCCGTGGTCGCAGCGGCTGCAATCAGAAAACGATACATGACCGGCTGGCTGCACAAACTGAAACGGCGCGTCAAGAATGACGCGCCGTTTCGTAAGCAGAGCTTGTATCTGCGATCAGGCCAGCGAGGGGTCGATGGCCTTGCAGGCCGCGACCAGACCTTTCACCGCATCGACCGACTTGTCGAACATGGCCTGTTCGGCCTTGTCCAGCTTGATGTCGATGACTTTCTCGATCCCGGCCGCGCCGATCACGGTCGGCACGCCGACATACAGCCCGTCCAGGCCATAGGCGCCCTTCACATAGGCGGCGCAGGGCAGGACACGCTTCTGGTCCTTCAGATAGGCCTCGGCCATCTCGATGGCGCTGGTCGCGGGGGCATAGAATGCGCTGCCGGTTTTCAGCAGGCCAACGATTTCGGCGCCGCCGTCACGGGTGCGCTGGACGATGGCGTCCAGATTTTCCTGGCTGGTCCAGCCCATCTTGACCAGATCGGGCAGCGGAATGCCGGCAACGGTTGAATAGCGCGCCAGCGGCACCATGGTGTCGCCATGGCCACCCAGTACGAAGGCGGTGACATCGCGCATCGAGACGCCGAATTCCAGCGACAGGAAGTGGCGGAAGCGCGCCGAATCCAGCACGCCCGCCATGCCGACGACCTTCTCGACCGGCAGGCCGCTGAACTGTTGCAGCGCCCAGACCATCGCGTCCAGCGGGTTGGTGATGCAGATGACGAATGCGTTCGGGGCATGGGCCTTGATGCCCTCACCCACGGATTTCATGACCTTCAGGTTGATGCCCAGCAGGTCGTCGCGGCTCATCCCCGGCTTGCGCGGCACGCCTGCGGTGACGATGCAGACATCGGCACCGGCGATATCGGCATAATCATTGGCGCCCTTCATGACGGCGTCAAAGCCTTCGGACGGGCCGGATTGTGCGATGTCCAGCGCCTTGCCCTGCGGCGTGCCCTCGGCAATGTCGAACAGGACGACATCGCCCAGTTCCTTCATTGCGGCCAGATGCGCCAGCGTGCCGCCGATCTGCCCTGCACCGATAAGTGCAATCTTGGGTCGGGCCATGAAAAACCTCCGGTATGGCTGTGTCAGTCGCGGGTTGCCTATTCCTTCGGGACCGAAACCGCAAGAGCGACAGGCAGGGGGCTTGCGCTAACAGGACAAAACAGGAAAGTTGACGCAAGAATATTGCCGTCGGGGGGCGGAAGCGTTGCGATGATCGAGTTGTCCGTGGCGGGCTGGGTGCTTGCCGTGATCGCGGCCATGGCGGTGGGGCTGGCCAAGGGCGGGCTGTCGATGGTGGCGGTTCTGTCCGTGCCGCTTCTGTCCCTGGTCATGTCTCCGGTGCAGGCGGCGGGGCTGCTGCTGCCGGTCTATATCGTGTCCGATATCGGCGGGTTGGTGGCTTATTGGCGCGATGCTGACTGGCATGTGCTGTGCAGGCTGTGGCCGGGGGCGTTGGTCGGGATCTGGTTCGGCTGGCTGACGGCCAGCATCGTGCCGGTGGCAGGGGTGGAGATGATCGTCGGGCTGATCGGCCTGGCATTCGCCCTGAACGCATTGCTGCGCCGTGCCGCCGAGGGGCCGCCACGGCCCGCCGATTGGGCCAAGGGCAGTTTCTGGGGCACGATCGCAGGCTATACCAGTTTCGTCAGCCATTCGGGGGCGGCGCCGTTTCAGGTCTATGTCCAGCCGCTGCGGCTGTCCTCGATGGGATATGCCGGGACGGCGACGGTGTTCTTTGCCGTGGTGAACGCCATCAAGCTGGTCCCCTATGCTGCCCTGGGTCAGTTGTCGCCGCAGAACCTGGGTGCGGCGGCGGTGCTGATGCCGGTGGCGCTGGCCTCGGTCTGGTTGGGGGTGCGGCTGGTCAGGATCATGCCGGCGAAGGCATTCTATCTGTTCATCACCTGGGCCTTGCTGCTGGTCTCGATCAAGCTGATCTGGGATGGCGGCAGCGGCTTGTGGGGCTAGTCGATGGCGTTGCTGGATACCGTTCTGGGCCGCGATGCGCCCTGCCGGCACCGCCGCATCGGCAAATACTGCCCCGATTGCGGCATGCTGCAGGAACTGCCGCGCTATTCCTTTGGCGAGATGACCAAGGGGCCGGCGGTCTTTTGGATGGAAAAGGGCTTTCGCCGCACGCTGGTGGGGCTGTTTCACCATCCCGGCCGCGCAATCAGGACCTTTCTGTTCGAGGATCGCAATCATCTGATCAAGCCGATGGCCTATCTGCTGCTGGCCATCGCCTTCAATCTGGGTGTTCAGGGTCTGCTGTCCGAACCCGCAGCCTGTGCCGCCGATGACGGGCTGTGCCTGATGTTCAAAGAGGACCCGGTTACGCCCAAACTGGTCGAGATCGGGATTTTTGCCCTCATCTATCGGCTGGCCTTCCGGCGATAGGGGCTGAACCTGTGGGAATATGGCGTGGGCTTCGGCTATATCGTGGCGCAAAGCTTTATCCTGGGCGCGCTGCTGAGCCTGGCTTTCGTGTTCCTGCCCCAGCTTCTGCGCGACACCATCGCCTTTTTCGGCTCCACCTTCTACATCATCAGCGCGACCATCATGCTGCTGAACATCCGAGGGGTATGGCGGCGCGCAGGGGCGGTGGCTTTGGGCGTTTTCGGGCTGATGCTGTTCATCATGATCCTGATCGGCATGGGCGAAATCTGGGTTCTGGAACCGCCAGCGGCCTGATTTTCTGCGCTGCGGCAAATCGTCTCTTGCCAATTCTGACGCGGCGCGGCAGTTTCGCGCAAGATTATTGCTGCGAGGAATTCATGTCACGACCCTATCGTTCGGTTCTTTATATTCCGGCCGCCAATGCGCGTGCCTTGGATAAGGCACAGGGACTGGCTGCGGATGCGATCATCTTTGACCTTGAAGATGCGGTGGCGCCCTCGGAAAAGCAGGCGGCGCGTGACCAGTTGGGCGCGGCGTTGCAGAATGACTATGGCGGGCGGGCGCGGATCGTGCGGATCAACGGGCTGGACACGCCCTGGGGTGCCGACGATGCCCGTGCCTTTGCCACCGGAGCCGATGCGGTGCTGATCCCCAAGGTGAACAGCCCCGCCGATCTGGACCAGGTCGCCGCGCTGGTGCCCGATGCGCCGTTGTGGGCAATGATGGAAACCGCGGCAGGCATGCTGAACGCGGCCGCCATCGCCGCCCATCCGCGGTTGGAAGGGATGGTCATGGGCACCAATGATCTGGCCAAGGAAATCAACGCCCGTTTCCGCGCCGACCGTCTGCCGATGCAGGCCGGTCTGGGCCTGTGTCTGCTGGCGGCCAAGGCCAATGGCAAGGTGATCGTGGACGGGGTGTTCAACGCCTTCAAGGACGATGACGGTTTGCGCGCGGAATGCGATCAGGGCCGCGACATGGGCTTTGACGGCAAGACCTTGATCCACCCCGCGCAACTGGCCATCGCCAACGCCGCCTTCGCCCCGACCGAGGCCGAGATCGACCTGGCCCGCCGCCAGATCGACGCCTTCGAGGCCGCCACCGCCGAGGGCAAGGGTGTGGCCGTGGTCGATGGCAAGATCGTCGAGAACCTGCACGTGGAAACCGCTCGCAAGATGCTGGATCAGGCGCGGGCGATTGCCGAACTGACCGGGGCGTGACAGGGTAGCGGCGATTCACGTCCAGCGAAGGAGTGCCAGATGCTGATCCTGATCCTTGGTGTCGCCCTGTGGTGGCTGCCCCATCTGTGGAAACGTGCCGCCCCCGATCATCGCGCGGGCTTTGGCGAAAAGGGCAAGGGCATTGTCACCGGCGTTCTGGTCCTGTCGATCATCCTGATGATCTGGGGTTATCGCACGGCTGACGGCCCGGTCTGGTGGGGGCCAACGGCTGCGCTGAAGGGGATCAACAACCTGCTGATGCTGTTGTCGATCTATCTGTTTGCGGCCTCGGGGATGAAGACCCGGATCACGCGCAGCATTCGCCATCCGCAGTTGCTGGGCTTTGCCATCTGGGCCTTTTCGCATCTTCTGGTGAATGGGGACCTGCCGTCCTTCGTGCTGTTTGGCGGTTTGCTGGCCTGGGCGCTGGCCACGATCATGCTGATCAACCGCGCTCAGCCCGCCTGGACCCCGCCCGCCGGGCCGTTCCCGCCGCGCAAGGAAATCATGGCCGCTGCCGGTGCGGTGATCGTGCTGCTGGTGCTGGGTGGCATCCATGCCCTGCTGGGCTATAACCCGTTCGGAGCCTGAGAATGACGACACTTTACCGCTGCATCACCGAGGATGACACCGCGCAGTTCTGCCACCGCGTCAGCGAGGCGCTGTCAAAGGGCTGGTCGCTGCATGGCAGCCCGACCATGGGCTTTGATCCGGTCAAGGGCGTCATGCGCCTTGGCCAGGCCGTGACCAAGGATGTCGATGTCGTCTATTCCCCTGATCTGAAACTGGGACAGCAATGAGCAAGACCAATCCGGGCCGTTTCTTCGAGGATTATCATATCGGGCAGGTGATCCGGCACGCCGTGCCGCGCACCGTGGCCGAGGGGGAAAGGGCGCTGTATCACGCGCTGTATCCCGCCCGGCATGCGCTGTATTCCAGCGATGAATTTGCCGCCGGCTGCGGGCTGGAAAGCAGCCCGATGGACGACCTGATCGCGTTTCATGTGGTCTTTGGCAAGACCGTGCCCGATGTCAGCCTGAACGCCATCGCCAATCTGGGTTATGCCGAGGGGCGCTGGCTGGCTCCGGTCTGGCCCGGCGACACGCTGCGTTCGGAATCCGAGGTGATCGGACTGAAGCAGAACAGCAATGGCAAGTCCGGTGTGGTCTACGTGCGCACGCGCGGTTTGAACCAGATGGACCAGCCGGTGCTGGAATATGTGCGTTGGGTCATGGTCCGCAAACGGGACGAGGCCGCCCCCGCGCCCGAAACCGTGGTGCCAGAACTGGCTAGTGCGGTGGATGCCGGCGATCTGGTGGTTCCAGAGGGCTTGAATTTTTCCGATTATGATTTTGAATTGGCAGGGGAAAAGCACCGTATTGGCGATTACGAGATTGGCGAGAAGATCGACCATGTCGATGGCGTCACCGTCGAAGAGGCCGAGCATATGCTGGCCACACGCCTGTGGCAGAACACCGCCAAGGTGCATTTCGACGCCACCAATCGCGAGGATGGCAAGCGGCTGATCTATGGCGGTCATGTCATCAGCATGGCCCGCGCGCTGTCGTTCAACGGGCTGGCCAATGCACAGATGATCGTTGCGTTGAATGCGGGCGCCCATGCCAATCCCTGCTTTGCCGGTGACACCATCCGGGCCTGGTCCGAAGTGCTGGACAAGGCCAAGACGGATGCGCCCGGCGTCGGTGCCATCCGGTTGCGGCTGGTTGCGACCAAGGGCGATAGCGGGGCGTTTCCGTTGAAGGGTGCGGATGGGAAATACCTGCCCGAGGTGTTGCTGGATCTGGACTATTGGGCGCTCATGCCCGTTTGAACCGAAGCGGCGGGGGCTTTCCGCCTCGTGTCGATCGGTCCTCGGATCAACGGCGGACCGACCGATACCCCGAAGGATATTTGGGCACGGATGATGGCGCGATGGGTTCTGTGATCACATGCGCGGCGGCTGTGATCACGATCTGCGAAAATCGAATAAATTCATCTGCGGGTGTGGCATAAGACCGTGACACTTGGCAGAAAGACCGACAGAAGCAAGGCAAATCGCCAGCCCGCGCGGCCAGCCTGCATTGTGCTGACCGCTCGCGGGCCTGCGTCAGACGCGAGACAGGAGGGCCGCACGCATGGCTGATGTGAACCGGGGCAATCGCCCGCTTTCCCCTCATTTGCAGGTCTACCGGCTGCCTGTCGCGGCCGTGACCTCTATCCTGTCACGCGCGACCAGCGTGGCCTTGGTGGCGGGGCTGTTGATGCTGGTCTGGTGGCTGGTTGCTGCTGTCAGCGGGCCGGGTGCCTTTGATCTGGCCGATGGCGTTCTGCGCAGCTGGTTCGGTTTTCTGGTGATGACCGGGGCCACCTGGGCGCTGATCTATCACGCTTTGGCCGGGATCCGGCATTTGTTCTATGACGCAGGCATCGGGATCGAGATCGAAGCCGCGCGCAAGTCAAGCTGGGTGATCATCGCGGCCTCGGTCGTGCTGACCCTGGTGGCGCTGATCCTGTTCTTTATCTGAAGGGGGCTGACGATGCGTTACATTTCTGCGCGCAAGCAAGCCGAGGGGCTGGGTGCCAGCCATACGGGCACCGTCGATCACTGGCGCATGACCATCAGCGCCGTCGCGCTGGCGGTGCTGACGCCGGCCTTCCTGATGGTGATCGGCGGCGCGATCGGCCTGCCGCGCGAGGGCGTTCTTGCCTATTTCGGGCGGCCCTATCCGGCTGTTGTCACCGCCCTGTTCATCGTGGTGGGCATGCTGCATTTCATCAAGGGAATGCAGATGATCATCGACGACTATCTGCAACATACCGAACGCAAGGTCGGTATCATCTTTGCCGTGATCTTCGGCTATGGCGTCATCGCCGCCACGGTCTTCGCACTGGCGAAAATGGCATTCACGAGCTGAGGACACCATGGCTGACTACAAGATCGAAACCCATGACTATGATGTGGTCGTCGTCGGTGCCGGTGGCGCGGGCCTGCGGGCAACGCTTGGCATGGCTGAACAGGGGCTGCGCACGGCCTGTGTGACCAAGGTGTTCCCGACCCGCAGCCATACCGTTGCGGCGCAAGGCGGCATTGCCGCCAGCCTTGGCAATATGGGGCCCGACAACTGGCAATGGCACATGTATGACACGGTGAAGGGCAGCGATTGGCTGGGCGACACCGATGCCATGGAATATCTGGCGCGCGAGGCCCCGAAGGCCGTTTACGAGCTGGAACATTACGGCGTGCCCTTCAGCCGCACCGAAGAGGGCAAGATCTATCAGCGCCCCTTTGGCGGCCACACGACCGAGTTTGGCGAAGGCCCCCCGGTTCAACGCACCTGCGCCGCCGCCGACCGCACCGGCCACGCCATCCTGCACACGCTTTATGGCCAGTCGCTGAAGGAAAACGCCGAATTCTTCATCGAATATTTCGCGCTGGACCTGATCATCACTGACGGCAAATGCACCGGCGTGGTGGCATGGAAGCTGGATGACGGCACCATGCATGTCTTCAACGCCAAGATGGTCGTGCTGGCCACGGGTGGCTACGGCCGCGCCTATTTCAGCGCCACCAGCGCCCATACCTGCACCGGCGATGGCGGTGGCATGGTTGCCCGCGCCGGCCTGCCCTTGCAGGATATGGAGTTCGTTCAGTTCCACCCGACCGGGATCTATGGTTCGGGCTGCCTGATCACCGAGGGCGCGCGTGGCGAGGGTGGCTATCTGACCAATAGCGAAGGCGAACGCTTCATGGAGCGTTATGCCCCGACCTATAAGGATCTGGCATCCCGCGACGTGGTCAGCCGCTGTATCACCATCGAGATCCGCGAAGGTCGCGGCGTGGGCGAGAAGAAGGACCATATGTTCCTGAACCTCATGCACCTGCCGCCGGAAAGCCTGCATGAGCGTCTGCCGGGGATCAGCGAAAGCGCCAAGATTTTCGCCGGCGTCGATGTCACGCGCGAGCCGATCCCGATCCTGCCGACCGTGCATTATAATATGGGCGGCATTCCCACGAATTACTGGGGCGAGGTGCTGAACCCGACCGAGGCCCATCCAGACCACGTTTTCCCCGGCCTGATGGCTGTGGGCGAGGCAGGTTGTGCATCGGTTCACGGGGCAAACCGCCTTGGCTCTAACAGTCTGATCGACCTGGTTGTCTTTGGCCGCGCCGCGGCGATCAAGGCGGGCGAGATCATCGACCGCGAGGCGCCGGTCCCGGCCACGAACCAGCCGGCGGTGGATGCGATCCTGGCGCGGTTCGATCGCTTGCGGAATGCCGATGGCAACACCCCGACCGCAGAACTGCGCGACGAGATGCAGCGCACGATGCAGGCCGATGCAGCGGTGTTCCGCACCGACAAGACCCTGGCCGAGGGCGCCGAGAAGATGGAAAAGATCGCCTCGAAGCTGAGCGATCTGAAGGTCACCGACCGCAGCCTGATCTGGAACAGCGACCTGATGGAAACGCTGGAGCTGGAAAACCTGATGGCCAATGCCATGGCCACCATCGTTGCCGCCGAGGCGCGCAAGGAAAGCCGCGGCGCCCATGCGCACGAGGATTGGCCTGAGCGGGATGACGCCAACTGGCGCAAGCATTCGCTTGCATGGGTTGACGGAAACAAGGTTAAACTCGCCTATCGTCCGGTTCATCTTGACCCCCTCACAAAGGCCGAGGATGGCGGGATCGAACTGAAAAAGATCGCGCCGAAGAAAAGGGTTTACTGATGCGTCAATTCCGTTTTCCGATCATTCTGACCGTCGCTGCGCTTGCGGTGACGGCCTGTGTGCCTATCACCCCGATGCCGGGCCAGGCGCCGACCGGGCCCGTCGCCACCACGCCGACCGCGCCGACGGTGCTGGATGCGGCCTCGCGCGCGGTGGCCCGCACCGCCATCAATGCCGAGATGGCCAAGCGCCTGCCCGGTGCCAATACCGCGCCTTACACCGATTGCGTGGTCAACAATGCCACCACGGCCGAGCTGATCGACATCGCCCAGATGACCAATGCCGGTGTCTCGGGTGCGGCGGACAGCGTGGCTGCGATCGTCTCGCGTCCGGGCACGACCCAGTGCATCGCCGGTGCCGCCGCCTCGGCGCGAAGCACCACCTGAGACGGGTGACTGCCATGACCCGCACCGGAACCCGCCTTGCCTTTGCCTCGTCGTTGCTGATGGCGGCGATGCTGGCGGCCTGCGGTCCGGTGCCGGTCGATCAGGCCGAGCGCAGCTGTCTGCGTGATGCGCAGATGGCCAGTGCGCCGCGCACCGAACTTGGCATCGGTGTCGCCTCGACCCGAGGCGGGGATGTGAGGCCCTATGGCAGCCTGTCTTTTGAGGTCAGCGGCGACTATCTGATGGGCCGTGATCCGGCGGATGTCTTTGCCAATTGCGTGATGCGCCGCTCGGGGCAGCCGCCCTCGGTTCCGCTGCACGACCAGCCGGCCTGGCGGGGCTGATCATGGCCGATGTCGCAGCAGCAGACAGCGCCGGCAGCCCGCGGCTGATCATCCATCTGGGTGTGCAAAAGACCGGCAGCACCTCGTTGCATCATTTCCTGACGCGCAATGCGGATCAGCTGGCGGATCGGCTGGTCATCCGCACCCCGCAGGCCGGAACGCCGATGCGTCCGCTTGGCCGTGCGGCGATCAATTTCAGCCTGGATCCCGACCGCGACAGCGAGGCGCGTCTGGACGAGGCCATCGCCACCATCCGCGAGGAATTGCCGCAGGATGGCCGGACGGTTCTGATCAGCCATGAAAACCTGGCCGGTGCGATGCCCGGCAATGGCGGCGAAACACGGCTGTTCCCGATGCTGCCCCGGATCATCGCGGCGCTGGACCGGGCCTTTGCGCCGGTTCCGCCGGTCTATGCGGTCTATACCCGGCCGATGCAGGCCTGGCGGGCCAGTGTCTGGGCGCAGGCGGTGCGCACCGATGGCTATGGCCGGACCTATGCCGAGTTTCTGGACGAGATGCGGGATCTGCCCGATTGGGACGATCTGGCCGCGCGGCTGCTGGCGGCGGCGCCGGGGCGGATGCATCTGTTCGACCTGACCGAGGAACGTGATTTCGCGCGACCCGGCACCCAGCTTTTGCGGCTGGCGGGGCTGGATGATGCCGCGATTTCCGGGCTGCGCCCCTTGGCCAGCCCCTCGATGCAGCGCCTGAATGCGGGCGCGACGGAATTCATGCGGCGCCTGAACAATCTGGCTCTGAACCCGCAGGCGCGCGCCAAGGTGGCCGATCTGGTCGCGCGCGCCCAACCTCTTTTCAACGCCGATCACGGGGCGGATCTTCGTCCCGGCCAACGGCCCGAAGGCACCCAGTAAGACGAGGCAACCCATGGTCCAGTTCACCCTTCCCAAGAACAGCAAGATCACGGTCGGCAAGACCTGGCCCGCACCGCAGGGCGCGACCCGCACCAAGGTGTTCAAGATCTATCGGTGGGATCCCGATACCGGCGAAAACCCGCGGCTGGACACCTATACGCTGGATCTGGACAAGACCGGGCCGATGGTTCTGGACGCGCTGATCAAGATCAAGAACGAGATCGACCCGACGCTGACCTTCCGCCGGTCCTGCCGCGAGGGGATCTGCGGATCCTGCGCGATGAATATCGGCGGCGGCAATCATCTGGCCTGCATCTATGGCATCGACGAGGTCGCGGGCGATGTCGCCATCTATCCGCTGCCGCATATGCCGGTGGTCAAGGATCTGGTGCCGGATCTGACGCATTTCTACGCCCAGCATGCCAGCATCAACCCCTATCTGATCACCAAGACCCCCGAACCGGGTGTCGAGTGGAAGCAATCCATCGAGGATCGCAAGAAGCTGGACGGGCTTTATGAATGCATCCTGTGTGCATCCTGCTCGACCTCTTGCCCCAGCTATTGGTGGAATGGCGACCGTTATCTGGGACCGGCCGCGTTGCTGGCGGCCTATCGCTGGATCATCGACAGCCGCGACGAGGCGACGGGCGAGCGGCTGGATGCACTGGAAGATCCGTTCAAGCTGTATCGCTGCCACACGATCATGAACTGCACCAATACCTGTCCCAAGGGGTTGAACCCCGCCAAGGCGATCGCCGAGATCAAGCATATGATGGTTGACCGCATCGTCTGATTTGCGTCCCGCGATGGCCGGGGGGCTTTGCGCCCCCCGGACCCCCCGCAGGATATTTCAGGACCAAAGCAGGCCCGGAATCGCGCAAGGCGGTTTCGGGCCTGTCTTATGACAAGGCCACCAGCTGCGTCATGGTGTTGAATTATGGTTGACGTGGCAGGGCGATCTGATGTGTGTTTCCGCTAACACATTTCGGTTTTCCACGTAAGGGAAGGGCCCGCGCCATGATCCCCGCAAGGTCCAGCTTTCCGCCCGGTTTTCTGTTCGGGGCGGCGACATCAGCCTATCAGATCGAGGGGGCAGGTTTCGGCGGGGCCGGGGTGTCGCATTGGGACAGTTTTGCGGCGACGCCGGGCAATACGGCGGGCGCCCAGGATGGATCGCGGGCCTGCGAGCACGTCCTGAGGTGGGAAGAGGATCTGGATCTGCTGGCGGGGGCCGGGCTGGATGCCTATCGGTTCTCGACATCATGGGCGCGGGTGATGCCGGATGGGGTGACGGTCAATCCCGAGGGGCTGGATTTCTATGACCGGCTGGTCGATGGAATGTTGAGCCGCGGGTTGAAGCCGTTTCTGACGTTTTATCACTGGGATATGCCGTCGGCGCTGGCGATGCGAGGTGGGTGGCAAAACCGCGAGATCGTCGATCATTTCGCGGGTTTCTGCCGGGTTGTTCATGGCCGGATCGGCGACCGGATCGAGGCAGCGGCGACGCTGAACGAACCATGGTGTATCTCCTGGCTGTCGCATTTTCTTGGCATCCATGCGCCGGGCCTTTGCGATATCCGGGCCACGGGCCATGCGATGCATCACGTGATGCTGGCGCATGGGACCGCTGTTGCCGCGTTGCGGGCGGATGGGATGCGCGACAATCTGGGGCTGGTCCTGAATTTCGAGACCGCCCATCCCGCCGATGACAGGCCCGAATCCGTGGCTGCCGCGGCACGGCAGGATGCGATCTATAACCGCTGGTTCGTTCAGGCGGCGATGGGCCAGGGCTATCCGGCCCTCGCGATGGAAGGGTTGGAGCCGCATCTGCCGCCGCGCTGGCAGGACGATCTGGCGATGATCGCGCAGCCGCTGGACTGGCTGGGGGTGAATTACTATACGCGCAAGCTTCATACCTTTGATCCCGGCCCCTGGCCGCAGACGGCCGAGGTGCCGGGACCGTTGCCCAAAACCCAGATCGGGTGGGAGATCCGGCCCGAAGGTCTGGCCGAGTTCCTGTTGCGTTTGAAGCGGGAACACACTGGTGATCTGCCGCTATATGTGACGGAAAACGGGTTGGCGCTGGCTGACGAGGCCGAGGATCAGGGCCGGATCGACTATCTTGCGGGGCATTTGCAGGCGGCGCGGCAGGCCATCGCCGAAGGGGTCGACCTGCGGGGTTTCTTCTATTGGTCGCTTCTGGACAATTACGAATGGTCCTTGGGCTATGGGCCGCGTTTCGGGCTGATCCATGTCGATTACCAGACCATGCGGCGGATGCCCAAGGCCAGCTGGCACGCCCTGCGCGCGGCACTGCGCGGCTAGGATGCGCAAGGCCCTATAGCGGCAGGATTGCCGGCCCGTATGGCGTGTCGATGCGATGGGCGGCGATGCCGAAGACCCGCGACAGGTTTTCGTCGGTCAGCACGGTCTCGGGCGGGCCGTCCGCCAGGATCTCGCCCTTGGCCAGCAGGATCAGGCGGGTGCAGAACCGGGCGGCCAGTCCAAGATCGTGCAACGAGGCGAGGATGCTGCTTCCCTCATCCGCCAGGGTGGCGAACAGGCGCAGGCAGGCAAGCTGCTGGGCGGGGTCGAGCCCGGCGATTGGTTCATCGGCCAGCAACAGCGGGGTGTTCTGCGCCAGGGCGCGGGCGATCAGCGCGCGGGCCTGTTCGCCGCCCGACAGTCGCGTCGCGGTGCGATGGCGGAAGGCGTCAAGCCCGATGCGGCTGATGGCGGCGTCGATTGCGGCGCGATCCTGCGCGCCCGATGCGCCGGGCCAGGGGATGCGGCCAAGCGCCACCAGGTTCTCGACGCTGACGGGCCAGGCGATTTCGCGCGATTGCGGCAGATAGGCGGCGTGCTGGGCGCGGGCATGGGCGGGCAGGGTGGCCAGATCGGACGCACCCTGAAAGGGGATCAGCCCAAGCGCGGCCTCTAGCAGCGTTGATTTGCCCGCGCCGTTCGGGCCCAGCAGGCCCACAAACTCGCCCGCCTCGACCCGCAGCGAGATGCCACGCAGAACCGGCCGGTTGCGGCGGGTGACGGTCAGGCCTTGCAGTGACATCAGGCTCATCCCAGCCCTCCGCGCGCGCGTGTTTTCCAGATCAGGTGCAGAAACAGCGGCGCCCCCACCAGTGCCGTCAGAACCCCCAGCTTCAGGTCGCGTTCCGGCATGATCAGTCGCACTGCGATATCGGCCGCCAGCACCATCGCCGCCCCGCCAAGCGCCGAGGCCGGCAACAGGCGCGAGGGCTGTGCCCCGACCAGCGGGCGCAGGATATGCGGGACCACCAATCCGACAAAGCCGATGGCCCCCGCCACGGCTGTGGCCGGCCCGATCAGCAATGCCACACCCGCGACCAACATCCAGCGCAGACGCCCCGGTGCCACGCCCATGGCGGCGGCGGCGCTTTCGCCAAGGGTCAGCGCGTCCAGCCCACGCGCGGTCCGCGCCAGCACCAGCGCGCCAACCACCATGGGCGGCACCGCCAGCCACAGATGCAACATCGAGCGATCCGCCAGCGACCCCATCAGCCAGAACACGATTTCGTTGGCCGCATAGGGATTGGGTGACAGGTTCAGCACCAGCTGCGTGCCAGCCCCGGCCAGCGCGGAAATGGCGATGCCCGCAAGGATCAGCGTCACCGACCCGCCGCGCGGGCCAGCCAGCAGCATCAGCGTGGCAACCCCAAGCGCGGCCCCGGTCAGGGCGGCCAGCGGCAGCCCAAGCGCCGCTGCCGCAGACAGCCCGGTCTGGATCGCGATGACGGCGCCAAGGGCGGCCATGCCGCTGACACCGATCAACCCCGGCTCGGCCAGGGGGTTGCGCAGATAGCCTTGCAGTGCAGCGCCCGACAGGCCAAGTGCCGCGCCGACCACAAGCCCCAGAACCGCGCGCGGCAGGCGGATTTCGCGCATCACTATGGGCAGCGGTCCCTCGTCCCCAACCAGCAATGCGCGCAACCCCTCGGTCACGCCGATGCCGGCCGGACCGGTCGTCAGCGAGATAAGGAACAACACCGCAACCAGCGCGGACAAGGCCAGCATCAGGCGGATCATTGCAGCGCCTCGATCGCGTTCAACACGAAGGGCGTGCCACAAACCCAATCGCGATCGGTCACCTGGGCCGTGCCGGGGGCGGTCCTGGCCAGCGCGGGATGATCCAGGATCGCCTCGGATCGGGATTGGCCGGGCCATTTGGCCCCGGTGATCAGGCGATCGGGCCCGGCCATGACCAGCAGTTCCATGGGCAGCGCCGTGGTATTGGCGATGCCGTAATCCTCGGCGATATTGTCATAGCCGGCGGCCTCGACGATGGCGCCGGCCAGTGTGTCGGGGCCAGAGGTGAAGCCATTGGCGTAATACAGCGCCGCCCGCCCGCGCGGGACTTCCGCCGCCAGTGCGGCCAGCCCCTGATCGAAGCGTGCGATCAGATCGGCGGCCTGTGGCGCGCGGCCCAACCAATCACCGACCCGCGTGATCTCGTCCCTGATCGCCTGAAAATCATCGGCGGGCGGCAGCACTTCGACCCGGATGCCCAGGCGTCGCAGCATGGCGACAGTGGGGCCGGATGTGAACTGGCCCGCGATCACCAGATCGGGGCGCATCAGATAGATTTCCTCGGCTCGGCCGTAATTCAATGCATAGTCCGCTGCCTGATCGGCCATGGGCGACATGCGCGGATCGGCGGCCAGATCGCTGACCGAGATCAGCTGCCCCGGCGCGGCCAGCAGCATTGCGATCTGGTCGGTGCACAGGTTCATCGACACGACCCGCCCCGGCGGTTCGGCAAAGGCGGGCAGGGTCGCGGCAACCGCCACGGCCAGCCCCCGTATCAGATCAGAAATCGGCACGGATGCCCACATAGATGGCGCGGTCCGATGTGCCATAGCCCCGGACCAGCTGATATTCGCGGTCCAGCAGGTTCTCGATCCGCAGATAGCCGGTCGTCTCGGCTGTCAGCGGGTGGCTGAGATCCAGATCGACGGTGGTAAAGCTGGGCAGGTCAAGGCGGCGGTCCGCCTCGTAATGCAGGCTGATGCCGGCTGTGGTGCCGGTCGCAAGGCGGGTTTCCGCGCCAAGTGACAGCACATGTTCGGATACGTCCGACCAGTCGGTTGAATCAATGTTGTCGGTATAGGTATAGGCGCCCGACAGCGTCAGACCGTTCGACAGGGCAAAGCGGCCATCCAGCTCGACCCCGCCGCGGCGCGACCGGCCTTCGACCTGATTATAGCAACCGAAGGGCTGACCGCAGGAGGTCGAGCTGGTGTCGAAACCGATCAGGTTCTCGGCGTCCAGCCAGAAGGCAGTGACGCGCAGATAGCTGTCCTCGCCCCATTGCTTTTCTATGCCCAGTTCGGCGGTCATGCTTTTCTCGCGCGTGATCGAGGCATCGCCATAGGGGCCGTAAAGTTCATACAGCGAGGGGGCGCGGAAACCGTTGCCGATGGCAGCGCGGATCAGCAGATCGGGCTGAACCCGCCAGACGGCCGAGACCCGGCCCGAGGTAAAACCTCCCGCGCGGGAATGGTCATCGCGGCGGATCGAGGCGCTGATGTCGACATCGGGTCCAAGCGGCGTTGTGATCTCGGCGAAGGCCCCGGACAGGCGGGCATCGCCCAGCCCCTGAGCCGTTTCCTTTTCGGTATCGGCGCCGAAGATCAGCCTTGAACCATTGCCGCCAAGATCGGTGGCGCCTTGCCAGGCCAGTTTCGTGCGGGTGCCAACAAAGGGATCATCGACCACGACATTGGGCAGATAGAGGGGGGCCGCGAAATCCTGACTGCTGAGCCGATCGGTGCGATAGCGGGTCAGCGCGATCCTGTGATCCACCGGTCCAGTGGTAAAGTCAGCAAAGGCCCGCAGGCCAAAGGCTTCGCGGCTGGTCTTGTCATTGCCCGGCGTGCCGGCGACATCACCGCTGAAATCGTCGAAATTGCTGGTGCTGTCTTCCCAGAACCCGTTCAGGCCGATGGTGGTCTGGGCATCCAGCCGGTGCGCGGCATAGAAGCTGAGGCGGGTCGCGTCATGGCCGTCGGCCTCGAAATTGCCGTCATTCTCGTCGCGGGCGGAAAAGCCGTCGGTTTTGATGCGGCTGGCGGAAAAGGCCAGATCGGTCGCATCGTCGCGATAGGTGACACCATAGCTGGCCGCCAGGGTGTCATAGCTGCCGGCCTCCAGCGCAAAGCTGTGATGCAGGCCGTCCCGCGTCGGGCGCAGGCTTTGAATGTCGATGACGCCGCCGATCGCGCGCGATCCGTACAGCGCCGATTGCGTGCCGCGCAGCACCTCGATCCGCCCGATGCCGCCGCCGGTCAAGCCGCCGAAGTCAAAGGCCGGCTGGCCCGCCGCCGGGTCACCGATGTCGATACCGTCGAAGATCACCGGCACATATTCCTCGGGCGTGCCCCTGACCGAGATCGCCGCCGTGGTGCCAAGCGGGCCGGACCGGCGCAGGCTGACGCCGGGCAGATCCTGCAAGGCGGCGGAAACCGGGCGCGCGGGCGCGGCCAGCGTCGCAGCTTCGATCACCGAGACCGAGCTGCCGCTGCGCGACAGTTCGGTTTCCTCGGCATTTGCGGTCAGCGTGATGGCCGGCAGGGCATAGGGCTGATCAGGGGTGGCGCTTTCCTGCGCCTGGATGGCGCCGGCCGCCAGGCAGGTGGCCAGAGCGGTGCCGGTAGCAAGACGATGCCGATGCTTCATTGGGTCGGTCCTTCCGGTTGCCCGGTTCGCGGGCTGGATCTGTCATGACCGGCAGGGTTGCCCGCCGGACGGTTCGAACCACCACGACGGAAGATCCGTTTCACGCACGCGCCCCGCATGCGGTCAGGGTGATGGCCAAGGCAGGTCTCCTGACTTCGCGGGTCGCTGCTTGGCCGGGCCTTCCCGTCCGCCGGGGCGGATAGTGGCGTGATCCGGCCTCGCTCGCCGCTTACAGTTGCGGGGGCAGTCGCGGGGTTGCACCGCGTTCCCTTTTCACCGGGCTGTGGCCCGGAACCGAGGCAGAGGCCCGGTTAGCCGATCACGGGCCGTGGCGCAAGAAATATCGCTGTGGACGCCCGATGGCTGCCGTGCAGTGGATATTTATGCACGGATGATGGGGCGAGTTCAGGTCGCGGTCAGGCTGGCGACCCATTGCGGCACGGTTTGGCTGGCGGGGCCGGTGATGCGGTGGGTGAAGTCGCGGGAATTGGCGCTGTCGGCAAGGTTCAGTTCCGGACAGTCGATACCACGGCGGGCGGCGTGCTGGGCAAAGCCGGCGGCCGGGTAGACATTGCCCGAAGTGCCGATGGCCGCGAACAGATCCGCATGGTCCAGCGCGTCCCAGATCCGGTCCATGTGATAGGGGATTTCGCCGAACCAGACGATATCGGGCCGGGTGGTCGGCTTGCCGCAGGCGGGGCAGGGATCGTCGGGCCGCATCACGGCGGGCGCGGGCCAGCGATGGTCACAGGCCGCGCACAGCGCGCGGGTCAGTTCACCATGCATGTGGATCACCTCGGCGCTGCCGCCGCGTTCATGCAGGTCATCGACATTCTGCGTCACCAGCGTCAGATCGTGCATCCTAGCAAGCCGCGCCAGCGCGTGATGGGCAGGGTTTGGTGCGACCTCGGCCAGCCTTGCGCGCCGCTGGTTGTAGAAGTGGTGGACCAGTTCGGGCGCGCGGGCAAAGCCTTCGGGCGTGGCCACGTCTTCGATCCGGTGATTTTCCCACAACCCGTCCGAGGCGCGAAATGTGGCAAGCCCGCTTTCGGCCGAGATACCGGCCCCCGTCAGAACGGTGATGCGCAAGGCGAAATCAGCGGCAATAGGCCTCGGCCGCGCCGGCAAATCGCTTGTAGCGCGCCCAGAAGGCGTTGTCGGCGTCACGCTTGGATGTCCGCGCCTCTTGCGCCTTGTGCGGGTCGCTGAAGAAATCGGCGGCACGGCGCTGGTCCGAACGCGACAGCGTCTGGTTGGCGACCTGCTGGATGCAGCCGCAAAGCGCACCGTTGCCGCGGGCGCGGTCTGATCGGACGCAGGCATTGTCGATGGGGCCGGCCAAAGCCAGCGGAGTGGTCAGCACAACGGCTGCCGCCGCGATGATGATGCGGTTGAGCATGGGACTGTCTCCTCGGTTCCTCGGGCTGGCCATGCGGGTTTCGTCACCCGTCTGTTCACGGCCTTATACCCCAAGGATATAGCAAAAGAGTTACCGCTGCTCAATAAACTCGGCGGGGCAGATACGCGCAAAGGTGGTGCTGCGGACGCAATATCTGGGGATCAGGCGGGTTCGGGTGAAAAACCCGCCTCGCGAATCGCGGCCTCGGCCCTGGCTGGGTCCAGCCCGTCGATGCTGACCCGGCGATTTTCCAGATCGACCTTTGCGGTGCCGCCGGCGGTCGAGATCGCTTCCTCGATGCTGGCCTTGCAATGGCCGCAGCTCATGTCGGGGACCTTGTATTCCATTTGCATTCCTTCGCTTGACCGCGCCGTCCCGTGCCGTCACACGGGGCGGCATGGAGTGGATCGGTTTCGATGCGGACGATACGCTGTGGGAAAACGAGACGTTTTTCCGCACGACCCAGGCTGGCTTTGCCGAATTGCTAGCCGGCCATGCCACGCCAGACCGGATCGCCGCACATCTGTTCGACACCGAACGGCGTAATCTTGACCGCTATGGCTATGGGATCAAGGGGTTCATGCTGTCCATGGTTCAGACAGCGCTGGAACTGACCGATCGCCGCCTGCCGGGCGAGGCGGTGGCCCGCATTCTAGAGATGGGGCAGGACATGCTGGCCCATCCTGTGCACCTGCTGGATGGCGCAGCCGGGGCGGTCGAGGCCCTGTCGGACCGGCGGCGCATCCTGATCACCAAGGGCGACGTGCTGGATCAGGAACGCAAGATCGCGCTGTCCGGGCTGGCCGAGCGATTCGACGCCATCGAGATCGTCCAGCACAAGACGCCGCAGGCCTATGGGGCGATCTTTGCCCGCCACGGCATCGACCCGGACGGGTTCGTGATGGCCGGAAACTCGATGAACTCCGATATTCTGCCGGTGCTGGCGGCTGGCGGCCATGCGGTGCTGATCGACCATCCGCTGACCTGGGCGCATGAACAGGCGCCCGATCCCGACCATCCGCGCTTTCACCGGCTGGACCGGATCGCCGATTTGCCGGCTCTGATCGAAAGGCTGTCCCGATGAACGCGAATATGCGGGCCGCGATGCTGATGGTGTTGGGCATGGCGCTGTTCGCGATCGAGGATCTGTTTCTCAAGCTGCTATCGGGGCATCTGCCCGTGCCGCAACTGCTGGCCATGTTCGGATTGCTGGGCTGGCTGTTGTTCAGCCTGCTGCTGCGACGGCGCGGGCGGCGGTTCTGGACCCGCGACCTGTTGCTGCTCCCCGTCATCTTGCGAACTTTGGGCGAGCTGATCGGCGGTTTCGGTTTTGTAGCGGCATTGGCGCTGACGGACCTGTCCTCGACCTCGGCGATTTTGCAGGCGCTGCCGCTGGCGCTGGTGCTGGGCGGCGCGCTGTTTCTGGGCGAGCAGGTGGGCTGGCGTCGCTGGCTGTCAGTGCTGCTGGGGTTTGCGGGGGTGCTGATGATCCTGCGGCCGGGAAGCGATGCGTTCCAGCCGGCCTCGCTGCTGGCGCTGATCGGTGTGGCGGGGCTGACATTGCGCGATCTGGTGACGCGGCTGGTGCCGGCACATGTGCCCTCGGATCAGCTGTCGGCGGCGGCCTATGCGATGTTCGTGCCCGGCGGTGTGGTGCTGACACTGATGGGCGGGCAGCCGGTTCTGATCCCCGAAGGCGGGCAATTGGCGCAACTGGTTTGCGCGGCGCTGATCGGCGGGGCCGGCTATGCGGCCATGGTGGCGGCGACGCGCGCGGGGCAGGCCTCGGTCATTGCGCCGTTTCGCTATGCGCGGCTGGTCTTTGCGCTGCTGATCGCGGCGGTGGTGCTGGGCGAGCGTCCCGATGGCTGGACGCTGGCCGGGGCAGGGTTGATCGCGGTGGCGGGCGCCTATGCCATGTGGCGCGAGGCGCGTCTGGGGCGCAGAAACGCCCGGACCTCGGGCATTGGGTTGCAGCGGGGACCCCAGCCCTAGGCTGGCCCTCAGGGTGGGGTCGGGTCCGTCGCGATGCACCGGCTCAGCACCACCTGCCTCGCGCCCTCGCGACGATAAAGTCCGGTCAGCACCACGCCATCACCGGGCTTTCGGTCGCCGATCGCTGTTGCGATGCAGGTGACTTGCACATCGCCCGGCTCGCACAGGACCAGTTGGGCCGGGGCGCTGCCGCTTTCGATCACGCTGATCCGGCCGCGTATGGTCAGGCTGACAGGCTCGCTGCCCTTGGGCGCGAAGGCGACCCAGTCGGGCAAGGTGGCACATGTTGCGGCCCGGCTGGCCTGCGCCACGCCCGGCCGAAACGGTGCCAGCGGCCCGAACGGATCCTGTGCTGCGGCCGGTGCCGCCGCGACAATGCCCACGCATAGCGCCGGCAGCATCATTCCCGATCCGATGACCCGATCCATCCCCTTATCCTGCGCCCAAGCGCGCGACCTGTCCAGCGCCGCCGATACCCCCTTCCGCAGCCCCCGCAGCCCGGATATATGCGGCCCCATGACCGATCTTGATCTCATCCGCAATTTCTCCATCGTGGCGCATATCGACCACGGCAAATCCACGCTGGCCGACCGGCTGATCCAGATGACGGGGACGGTCGCTGAACGCGACATGAAGGCCCAGCTTCTGGACAGCATGGATATCGAGCGGGAACGCGGCATCACCATCAAGGCCAACACCGTGCGGATCGAGTATCCCGCCAAGGATGGCCGCAAATATGTACTGAACCTGATCGACACGCCGGGCCATGTCGACTTCGCCTATGAGGTCAGCCGGTCCATGCGCGCCGTCGAAGGCAGCCTGCTGGTGGTGGATGCCAGCCAGGGGGTCGAGGCGCAGACATTGGCCAATGTCTATCAGGCCATTGACGCCAACCACGAGATCGTGCCGGTCCTGAACAAGATCGACCTGCCGGCCGCCGAGCCTGAGCGCGTCAAGGAAAACATTGAAGACGTGATCGGCATAGACGCCAGCGATGCGATCCCGATTTCGGCAAAGACAGGCCTTGGTATCCCCGACGTGCTGGAGGCCATTGTCACCCGTCTGCCCGCCCCCAAGGGCGACCGCGACGCGCCGTTAAAGGCGATGCTGGTCGACAGCTGGTATGACGCCTATCTGGGCGTTGTCGTGATGATCCGGGTGATGGACGGCGTCATCCGCAAGGGCGACCGCATCAAGATGATGCAGACCGGGGCGATCTATGGCATCGACAAGCTGGCCGTGCTGCGCCCGCAGATGCAGGACATCGCCGAGTTGGGGCCGGGCGAGATCGGCGTCTTGACCGCATCCATCAAGCAGGTCCGCGACACTCGCGTGGGCGATACCATCACCCATGAGAGAAAGGGCGCCGACAAACCGCTGCCCGGTTTCAAACCTGCGCAACCGGTCGTTTTCTGCGGCCTGTTCCCGGTCGACGCCAATGACTTCGAGGCCCTGCGCGACGCCATAGAGAAACTGGCCCTGAACGATGCCAGCTTTTCCTACGAGATGGAGACCTCGGCCGCGCTTGGCTTTGGTTTCCGCTGCGGTTTTCTGGGCCTGCTGCACCTTGAGGTCGTCCGCGACCGGCTGGAACGCGAATACGATCTGGACCTGATCACGACGGCGCCGTCTGTGGTTTTCAAGCTGCATATGCGCGATGGCGAGGTCCGCGACCTGCACAACCCCGCCGATATGCCCGACCTGACCCATGTGGACCATATCGAAGAGCCGCGCATCAAGGCCACGATCATGGTCCCCGACGAATATCTGGGCGACGTGCTGAAACTGTGCCAGGACCGCCGCGGCATCCAGCTGGACCTGACCTATGCCGGCTCGCGCGCCATGGTCGTCTATGACCTGCCGCTGGCCGAGGTGGTGTTCGATTTCTACGACCGGCTGAAATCGGTGACCAAGGGCTATGCGTCCTTCGACTATCAACTGTCGGAATATCGCGAGGATCATCTGGTCAAGATGTCGATCCTTGTGAATGACGAGCCGGTGGATGCGCTGTCGATCATGGTCCACCGCGACCGGGCTGAATCGCGCGGCCGGGTGATGGTGGAAAAGCTGAAGGAACTGATCCCCCGGCACATGTTCAAGATCCCGATCCAGGCGGCGATTGGGTCCCGTGTCATAGCGCGGGAAACGCTGTCGGCGATGCGCAAGGACGTGACGGCCAAGTGCTATGGCGGGGATGCGACGCGGAAGAAGAAGCTGTTGGAGAAACAGAAGGCCGGCAAGAAGAAGATGCGCCAGTTCGGGAAGGTGGAGATCCCGCAGACCGCGTTTATTCAGGCGTTGAAGATGGACAGTTGAGGCGGCGTTTTCGCCTGACGAATCCGGCCCCGGTCAGCCGTAGGGTGCGTGCTTGCACGCACCATTCAACAACGCCACCCGCCAAGCGGTGCGTGTAAACACGCACCCTACGCCACCCACCCGGCGGCCTTGTCGCGATGAAACGACGAATACGGCCAATCCTCGGGCCGTGTGACGAACCCGTGCTTCACCGGGTTCCACCAACAGTAGCGCAGGTGTGCCGCAAGATCCGCCTCGTCGCGGATGTGATGCTCCCAAAACCGCCGCTGCCAGATGCCGCGCTCTTGCCGCAAGACGTGGCTGTCGCGCAAACGCCCCACCGGCAAGCCTCTTGAAAAGCGGGATTTGATCAACCGCCACCGGACCGAATAATCCGTATCGCCCTCGGGCAGCCGCCAGATGCAATGCAGATGATCCGGCAGCACCACCCAGGCCTCTGTCGCAAAGGCCCTTTTGGCCCGCGTCACCTGCACCGCTTGGCGCAGCCGGTCGATCTCGTCAACCAGCAGCCTGTCACCCCGTCGTGCCGATGCGACGGTGAAGAAGATCGGGACGCCGGGTAGGCGCGGGCGAAAATAGCGCGACATGGGCCATTATCCCGCAAGGCGGTTAAGAAATCATTGGCACCGCCGGCTGGTAAATTCGCCACCTGTTTACCGCCCGTTAACCCGGCTGCGCTATCACCGGGTCATGCGATATCTGATTCCCCTTCTTCTGTTTCTGGCCGCCTGCGAATCCCCGCATTACTCGATGATGGGTGCCACCAAGGGCGAGGTGACGCTGGATGGCATCCGTTTCGTCGTGTTCCACAAGGATGACCAGGCAGAGGTCTTGCGCATGGGCTATCTGACGCGGGCGCAGCGCGGGCCTGTTCCGGCCTTGATGGAACGGGCTGCCGCGCAGGTGACGGGATGCCGGGTGATCCCCAATTCGATGCGCACCCGTATTCCCGGCGATACCGGCGAGGCCACATTTGATCTGGATTGTTAACGCGCCAGGAAGGCCGCAACGGCCTCGGCCGTGGCCTCTGGTTTGTCGGCATGCAGCCAGTGACCTGCGCCCTCGACCCGCTGAAGCTGTGCCTGCGGGAACAGGCGCCGGATTTCGGCCTCGCCCGCCGCATCGACATAATCCGAATCGGCACCTGCAAGGAACAGGGCCGGCCCGGCAAATGTGCCGGGGGTGGCCAGTTCTGCCGGCCAGCCGACCAGCCGATCCATCTGGTCGCGCAGCACGCGCAGGTTCAGGGTCCAGCGGGGAGGCTGCGATTTAAGATCCAGCGATTGCAGGAAAAATGCCCGCAGGCTGGGGGCGTGCAGGATCTCGGACAGGCGTTTGTCAGCCTCGGACCGGCGATCCAGCCCGTCCAGATCCAGCGCCTCCATCGTGTCGATATAGCCTGACTGGCTGTGGCTATAGGACACCGGGGCGATGTCCATGATCACCAACCGTTCGACCAGTTCGGGACGGGACAGCGCCAGCAGCATCGAGGCCTTGCCGCCCATCGAATGCCCGACCACGTCCATTCGGCCTCCATGGGCCATTATCACCTCGGCCAGATCGGTGACCAGCGCGGGATAGCTGTGATCGTCGTCGTGAAAGCTTTCGCCATGATTGCGCATGTCGACGCTGATGACGGCGCGGCCCTGGGCCAGCCTGCGGGCAATGCCACCCAGATTGCGACCTTGTCCGAAAAGGCCATGAACCAGCAGGACTGGCGTGCCCGGACCCTCGCCGGTGGTGATCGTGTTCAGCATCTGATGCCTTTCATCCGTTCATGTCGTCAACAGGAATGCCGCGATCGCGGCCAGGGTGCCGGCGGGATCGCTGCGATGGGGGAAATGACCCTCACCTGGCAAAAGCCGCAATGTCACGGGGCCATTGGCAAGGGCGACGATGCGTTCGGGATGCGCGGGGCTGCCATAGCCATCGGCATCGCCATGGATGACCAGAACCGGACAGCGCAGCCGCGTCAGCGTTTCATCCAGCGACCAGGTGGCGAATTCTGGCGCCAGCCAGGTTTCGGTCCATGCCGACAGCACCCAATCCGCCTTTACGCCGTGATAGCGCGCCAACCCGTCAAGCCCACCGGGCCGCATGAAATCGCGGCGTGCGTCGCGGATACCCGACAGCGTCAGCGGCTCGGCAAAGGTCTGCGCCGCGATCGTCACCAGCGCCCGGCAGCGATCGGGCAGTGCGGCGGCGATGCCAAGCCCCATCCCGCCACCGACACTGTGGCCCAGCACCGCGAAGTCGCCGATCCCCAGCCCGTCCAGCAGATGCATGAAATCGCCCCTGGCCTCGCTGGTGATAAAGCTTAATGGGTCCAGCCGCCCCGGATGGGGATCCGAGCGGCCAAAACCCAACCGGTCATAGGCGATGACCCGACGCCCTGTTGCCTTCGCCAGGGCCACGGGAAAATCGCGCCACAGATCGACCGACCCAAGCGAATCGTGCATCAGGATCAGCGGCATGTCAGGCATATCGGGATCACCGGCCCATTCGCGCAGGAACAGGTTGCCGCGCGGGGTCTTGATCCAGCCTTCTGTCATGGTCATCGGCACCTCATTGCCCTGGCCAGCGGATCATGTTTTTCATCGGGCTTCAAGCTGGCGCAGCGCCGTGGCAGCCTTTATGCTGGCGGCCATGACACAGGCACAGACACCCGATGACATTCGCGACATGGCCGACGAAGTGGCACGGCTGATGGCGGAACGCTTTGGCGGCGCGCGGCGGGGCGAATTTCCCAGCCTGACCGACATGATACGCCGCCGGGGCGGCGCCTTGCCGCGGCGGCTGCGGGGGCAGGCGCGGGTGCTGGCCGAGGCGGATCAGCGCCTGTCGCAGCCCCGCGTGGCGCGTCAGATGGACATGTCGGCGCCGTCCTATGCCCATCGCGCGCTGACAGCCCATCTGCGCCCGCTTGGCGGGGTCAGCCGCTGGCAGAACCGGGCGGTGAACTTTGCGGCCTCGGTTGCATTCGGGCTGCTGGTTCTGGCGGCTGTGGTGATCTGGGTGATGGTGCGCCGCGGTCATCTATGACGGCCCGCGCAGCCAGCGTCACCGTGACAAAGCTGACGTAAAGCAGCAGATACCACGAGCCCACCTTGGCAAAGCTGACCATCTGCAACTCGTGCTGGCCGGCATAAAGCCAGGTGCCGGTGCGGGTGCCGACATTCTCGGCGATCCACAGAAACAGGCTGGACAGAAAGGCAGCCAGGACCAGCGGCATCCGATACCAGCGGCTGATACGGAACCAGACCCAGGTGCGCCCATAGATCGCCAGCGTCCCGGCAAACAGCAGCCAGCGAATATCGGGCAGATAGTGATGCGCGAAAAAGTTGACATAGATCGCCACCGCCAGCAGCACCGTCATCCAGAATGGCGGATAGGGGGTGAAACGCATGTCGAAGATGCGGATCGCGCGGGCCATGAACGAGCCAACGCTGGCATACATGAAGCCCGAGAACAGAGGCACGCCCATCAGCCGGAACAGCGCCGGCTCGGGATAGGTCCAGCTGCCGGCATAGGTCTTGAACAGCTCCATCGCGGTGCCGGTCAGGTGAAACAGCAGGATCACCCGCGCTTCGGCCCAGCTTTCCAGCCGAAAGATCAGGAACAGTGCCTGAATGGTGACGGCCAGCAGAAACAGCGCGTCATAGCGTTGCAGCGCCCAATCCGGCTGCCAGATCGCCTTGGTTCCAAGAATCGCGATCAGCAACAGCCCGCCGAACAGCGCCGCCCAGCCCATCTTCAGCGTGAACATGGCCAGATCGACAAGGCCGGCCGGCAACCGGGCACGCGCCCAATCGCCAAGCCGTCGTTCAAGCCGGCGGGTTGCGCCCCCGCCGGGTTGCTGATCGGTCGGTGTCGTCACATGCCCTCATACAGAGGAAAGCGCGCACAAAGGGCCGCGACCTCGGCCTTTACCTTTTCCTCGACCTCGGCATTGCCGCCATCGCCATTGGCGGCCAGCCCGTCGACGACCTCGACGATCCAGCGGGCGATCTGGCGGAATTCTTCCTCGCGGAAGCCGCGGGTCGTGCCGGCGGGCGTGCCAAGGCGGATGCCCGAGGTGACGAAGGGTTTTTCGGGGTCAAAGGGCACGCCGTTCTTGTTGCAGGTGATATGCGCACGGCCCAGTGCGGCCTCGGTCGCCTTGCCGGTGACGCCTTTCGGGCGCAGGTCGGCCAGCATCAGGTGGTTGTCGGTGCCGCCCGAGACGATGTCGATGCCGCCCTTCATCAGCTCATCCGCCATGGCGCGGGCGTTCTTGACGACCTGCGCGGCGTAATCCTTGAAATCGGGGCGCAGCGCCTCGCCAAAGGCCACGGCCTTGGCGGCGATCACATGCATCAGCGGGCCGCCCTGAAGGCCGGGGAACACGGCGCTGTTGATCTTCTTGGCGATATCGGCATCGTTGGTCAGCACCATGCCGCCGCGCGGGCCGCGCAGCGATTTATGCGTGGTGGTGGTCACGACATGGGCGTGGGGCAGGGGCGAGGGGTGCTGGCCACCCGCGACCAGACCGGCGATATGGGCCATGTCGACCATCAGATAGGCGCCGACCTCGTCTGCGATGGCCCGGAAGGCTGCCCAGTCCCAGACCCGGCTGTACGCGGTGCCGCCGGCAACAATCAGCTTGGGCTTGTTGGCGCGCGCCGACTCCGCGATCGCCTCCATATCCAGCAGCTGGTCCTGCTGGCGCACGCCATAGCTGACGACGTTGAACCACTTGCCCGACATGTTGACCGGCGAGCCATGGGTCAGGTGACCGCCCGAGTTCAGGTCGAGCCCCATGAAGGTATCGCCCGGTTGCAGCAGCGCCAGGAACACCGCCTGGTTCATCTGGCTGCCGCTGTTTGGCTGGACGTTTGCAAATTCACAGCCGAACAACTGCTTGGCGCGGTCAATGGCCAGGTCCTCGACGATGTCAACGAACTGGCAGCCGCCGTAATAGCGCTTGCCGGGATAGCCTTCGGCATATTTGTTCGTCAGCACGCTGCCCTGCGCTTCCAGAACGGCGCGGCTGACGATGTTTTCAGAGGCGATCAGCTCGATCTCGTCGCGCTGGCGACCCAGCTCTTGTCCGATGGCCTTGGCGACGGCGGGATCGCTGTTGGCAAGGGCGGCGGTGAAGAAGTCATGGGTCGGGTTTGTCATGGGCTGTCTCCGCAAGGGGCTGGTGCAGTCGGCGTCTCTTTAACCGACGAGCGGGGCGGCATAAACAGCGAATCCGACATTCACGGGCGGCAAGCGGCGCGCAAGGCGGCGCGCAAAGGGTCGCCACGTCAATGAACACGCTCTGACGGCAGGGTCTGGGCTATCAGCCAGCCGGCCATGACCCCCACAAGGATGGGCATCAGCGCCGTCCCCGAGGCCATGAAGATCAGGACAAGCAGCACCACCGCAGGCCGGTTCATCCCGACGGTGCAGCAGGCGGCCATTCCGGCGGCGGCGGCCACGCCCACATCCACGCCCGGCACGACGGCTGCCAGCGCGATTCCCGCGGCCGAGCCCGCCAGCGCCAGCGGCATGATCGGCCCGCCCAGCCAATGCGCCGACAGGCACAGCGCCAGCGCCAGCGCCTTCAGCACCGCCAGCCCGGCCAGATAGGCAACCCCAAGCGTCACGCCGGCCTCGGCCAGATTCGCCATCTCGTGCTGACCGTTGAAGCGCAGATCAGGGAAAATCGCGGCCAGCAGGGCAAAGATCGCACTGCCCACCAGCACCTGCACCCGGACATCGCGCGACAAGGCGGCCATCAAGCGCGCAAATCCGGCCGCGCCCAACACAAAGACGGTCCCCGCCAGCGACCCCGCCAGCCCGGCCAGAATGGCGGGGATCATGTGCATCGCCTCGAACCGTGGTGCGGGCGGCAAGGCCACCCGCAGCCCCGGCCCCTCGGGCAGCACCAGCCCGGCCAGCATCATGCCCCCCAGACCCGCAAGCGCAGCCAGCACCAGCAGCGGCCAGGGCGCATCAGGTTTGTCATTGGCATAGCTGGCCCCGCCGGGCGGCGAGCCATACAGCCCCCCCAGGGCCCCGGCCGCGCCGATCTGCCCGATCAGCCGCGCCTCTTGGACATCGCGGGCAATCCGGGCCGAGATCAGCGCCGACAACTCGGCCACGACGGCCAGAATGCCGGCCTCGGGACCGATTGCGCCGCCGAATCCGACCGATACGATCCCAAGCGCGGCCAGCATGCCGGCCTTGGCCATTCCGGTCTTTCTGCCGTCACGGCTGTCATCCAGCTGCGATTCCAGCGTCTCATGCGGCAACCGGATGCGCATGGCGGCGATCAGCACGGCCCCTGCCATGATTGTGACAGCGACCCGCAGCGCCGATGCCTCGCCCTGCCACAACAGCTGTTCCAGCAGATGCATCAGCCACAGCGTGACGGCGGTAACCATACCGGCTGCCAGCCCGAACAGAAGTGAGGTCAGAATCGGTCTTGGCATCGGGACACTCGTTGCAATGGGTTATGCGGCAACTATGGCAAAGATCTCGGGCAGTTGACATCCCCGCAGGGGCATCAGGGCTTGCCTTCCGGTGCGGCAGGCGAAAAGCTGGCATCGTTCGGCAAGGGGCGTGAAACAATGCGCAAACTCAGGTTCGTGGCAAGCGATACGCCGGTCGCGCAGCAGGCGCAGGCGGGGCTGATCGCACGCTATGGCCAGTCGCCGGTGGCCGAGGCAGATGTGATCGTGGCGCTTGGCGGCGACGGCCTGATGCTGACGACGCTGCACCAGAATACCGGCCTGCCGGTCTATGGCATGAACCGGGGCACCATCGGCTTTCTGATGAATGACTATGCCGAAGATGACCTGCCCGACCGCATCGCCGAGGCCGAACTGACCGTAACCAACCCGCTGGCCATGGTTGCGGGCGCGGCCGATGGCCACGAACATCGCGCCCTTGCCATAAACGAGGTCAGTCTGCTGCGCGCCGGCCCCCAGGCCGCCAAGCTGCGCATCAGCGTGAATGGCCGCGTGCGGATGGAGGAACTGGTCTGCGATGGCGCGCTGCTGTGCACGCCCGCCGGATCCACCGCCTATAACTACTCGGCCCACGGCCCGATCCTGCCGATGGGCTCGGACGTGCTGGCGCTGACGGCGATCGCGGCCTTCCGACCGCGCCGCTGGCGGGGCGCCATCCTGCCGAAATCGGGCACTGTCCGGTTTGATGTGCTGGAACCAGACAAACGCCCGGTCATGGCCGATGCCGACAGCCGCGGCGTCGATTCCGTTCACTGGGTCGAGATCAGATCAGAACCCGCCATCGAACACCGCATCCTGTTCGACCCCGGACATGGGCTGGAAGAACGCCTGACACGCGAACAATTCGTCTGACCGCCGGCCCTCGCTTTGATCCAAATATCCTCAGGGGGTGCGGGGGGCGAAGCGCCCCCGCCGCAACGCTGCCTCATTGCAGAAAGCACGCGCGCAGGCTACATGGCGCGGCATGGAAAACCGCCCCGACCTCCCGCCCGAAATCGCCCGCCGCCGGACCTTTGCGATCATCGCGCATCCCGACGCCGGCAAGACGACGCTGACCGAAAAGTTCCTGCTGTTCGGCGGCGCGATCCAGATGGCCGGTCAGGTCCGCGCCAAGGGCGAGGCGCGGCGCACGCGTTCGGACTTCATGAAGATGGAACAGGACCGGGGCATTTCGGTTTCCGCCTCGGCCATGTCCTTCGAATATGACGGGCACCGATTCAACCTGGTCGACACGCCGGGCCACAGCGATTTTTCCGAAGATACCTATCGCACGCTGACGGCGGTGGACGCGGCGATCATGGTGATCGACGGGGCGAAGGGCGTCGAATCCCAGACCCGCAAGCTGTTCGAGGTCTGCCGGTTGCGCGACCTGCCGATCCTGACCTTCTGCAACAAGATGGACCGCGAAAGCCGCGACACGTTCGAGATCATCGACGAGATTCAGGAAAATCTGGCCATCGACGTGTCACCCGCCAGCTGGCCCATCGGCATGGGTCGCGACTTTATCGGCGCCTATGATCTGTTGAATGACCGGCTGGAGATCATGGACCGCGCCGACCGCAACAAGGTGGCGGAAACGGTCCAGATCACCGGGCTGGACGATCCCAAGCTGGCCGACCACATCCCGGCGGAACAATTGGCCAAGCTGCGCGAGGAAATCGAAATGGCGCGCGAATTGCTGCCCGCCTTTGATCGGCAGGCCTTTTTGGAAGGCCATCTGACGCCAATCTGGTTCGGCAGCGCCATCAACAGTTTCGGCGTCAGGGAATTGATGAACGGCATCCGCAATTACGGCCCGACCCCGCAGCCGCAAAAGGCCGCCGAGCGTCAGATCAGCGCCGATGAAACCCCTGTCACCGGCTTTGTCTTCAAGGTGCAGGCGAACATGGACCCCAAGCACCGCGACCGCGTGGCTTTCGTGCGGCTGGCCAGCGGCCATTTCGAACGCGGCATGAAGCTGACCCATGTGCGTTCGAAGAAACCGATGGCCGTGACCAACCCGGTCCTGTTCCTCGCCGCCGACCGCGAACTGGCGGATGAGGCCTGGGCCGGCGACATCATCGGCATCCCCAACCACGGCCAGCTGCGCATCGGCGACGCGCTGACCGAGGGCGAGGGGCTGCGCTTCACCGGCATTCCCAGCTTCGCGCCGGAACTGCTGCAAACGGTCCGCTCGGGCGATCCGATGAAGGCCAAGCATCTGGAAAAGGCGCTGATGCAATTCGCCGAGGAAGGCGCGGCCAAGGTGTTCAAGCCGATGATCGGCTCGGGCTTTATCGTCGGCGTCGTCGGCGCCCTGCAATTCGAGGTTCTGGCCAGCCGGATCGAGATCGAATACGGCATCCCGGTGCGGTTCGAATCCTCGCAATTCACCAGCGCCCGTTGGGTCAGCGGGCCGCAGGACAAGCTGGATGCCTTTGCCAATCTGAACAAGCAGCATATGGCGACCGATCATGACGGCGATCCGGTCTATCTGACGCGGCTGCAATGGGATATCGACCGGGTGATCCGAGACTATCCCGACCTGAAGCTGACGGCGACGAAGGAAATGATGGTGTGAGCAAGCCGCGCACGGCGTCGGTCCTGATGGTAAGTTTGGCCCCTTGCGCGGCCGGGGTATGCTGATGGGAAATCGCGGCATCCTGCATGACGAAACCGGTCAGTTGACCGGCCGGAAATGGGCGCATCACCATTGGGTCAGCTGCGCGCTCAGCTTTAACGGACGTTCGCGGTCGGGGGTCGCTGATCGCGCCGGGCTGCTATACCGAACTGTTCTTTTATGACGAGGCGGTCTCTTTCGCGGCAGGGCATCGTCCCTGCCACACCTGCCGGCTCGAAAGATACCGGCAGTTCATGGACCTGTATCACCATCTGCACGGCACGACGAACCCAGAGCAGGTTGATCGCCACCTGAACGGCGAACGCTGTCGCAGGGGCCGACAGCCTGCCTGACGGTTGCTTCATACAGCATGACGGCGCGGCGATGCTGATTCTTGGGGACAGGGTCCTGCCTTGCGGGCCCGATGGATATGGTCCGCAACAGCCGCGCCCGACAGGGCCGGTCACCGTGCCGACCCCGGCTGCGCTGGTCAGGATGTTCGCCAATGGGCTGACGCCGGTGATCCATCCTTCCGTCAGCGGCCAGGCCTGATCAGCTGTTCAGGCAAAAGCCATCCCGTCGATCTTGTTCCCGGCCTCGTCCACGGCGTCGCACCAGACCAGGAATTCTTGCAGCCGGTGCTGGCCAAAGCTGTTGATCAGCGGCACATCGGTTGCGTCAAGGCCACGCGCCACCACCACCCGGCCGATGCGGGGCGCATTGTTGCGGGGGTCGAACGTATACCATTTGCCGCCCAGAAACACCTCGATCCAGGCCGAGAAATCCATCGGATGACCCGGATCGGGCACGCCGATATCGCCCAGATAGCCATTGACGTAGCGGGCGGGGATGTTCAGCGCGCGCAGGAAGGCCAGCGCCAGATGGGCGAAATCGCGGCAGACGCCGACACGTTCGACATTGGCCTCGGTCGCGGTGCGGGTGGCGCAGGCCTGCTGATAATCAAAGGTCAGCCGGGCATGGGCATAGTCCACGATATGCTGCACCCGACCCCAGCCAGAGGGAACCGCGCCGAACAGATCCCAGGCCTCCTGGCTGATCAGGTCGGTCTCGACATAGCGCGAGCCGCGCAGAAATGTCAGCACATCATCGGGCAGGGCCTCGACCGGCCATTCCGCCGCATCCTCGGCAACCTCGTCCTTCTGTCCGCTGTCGCGCAGGATCACGTCGCCGCGCAGGGTAAAGCGACCTGCCGGCGCGATCAGCCGGCGGCAGATATTGCCGTAAAGGTCGAAATAGCTGTGGATGGGCACCTGCGGATCGGTCTCGACCAGTTCGGGCCCGGTGAAATCGCCCTGCCGCGACACATGGGGCGCGACAAGGCAGATCAGGGGCGTGTCCCGCGCGGCCTCGATGGTGATCTGATGGCCGACGCGGATCAGCATCACACCACCGTCGCGTCCAGCGTGATCTCGGCGTTCATCAGCTTGGAAATCGGGCAACCCTTTTCCGCCTCCGAGGCCAGCGCCAGCATCTGATCGCGATCGCCATCGCCTGAAATCTGCGTGGTCAGATGCGCCTTGCTGACCTTGAAGCCGTCGCCCTCGCGGTCCAGCGTGATTTCAGATGTGGTCTGCACCGATGTATTGGTGATGCCCGCCTTCTCAAGCATGGCTGACAGCGCCATCGAAAAACAGGCGGCGTGGGCCGCGCCGACCAGTTCCTCGGGATTGGTTCCGGCGCCACCCTCGAACCGGGTGTTGAAGCCATAGGGCTGATCCTTCAGCACGCCTGACTGCGTCGACACCAGGCCCTTGCCCTGTTTCAGATTGCCGTCCCATTTGGCCGAGCCGCTTTTGGTGATCATTGCTGTCCTCCTTCGGATGAGTTGTGCATGATCAACGCGGCGCAGCGCCTATGGTTTCAGCCCGCAGAGACAGCATTTTCAGGAAACTGCCCCGCCGGGCGGCAGGATTGGCCCGCCCTGCCTTAACCGGGGCAGACCGCGGATGCCGAGATCAGCCCGTTGCCGAAAACCGGGTCGCGGCCGGGTGCCCCCAGATCGCGTGCGTCTCGTGACAGAATCCGCAGTGCCCCTTCGGTGGTCAGATCGGGCTGCTGTCCCCGCAGCATGGCGATGGTGGCGGTCACGAAGGGCACCGCGAATGAGGTGCCGGTCTTGGGCCGGATGCCGCTGATCGAGGCGGCGGTCCAGACATTGACGCCGGGTGCTGCCAGATCGACATGCCGGCCGGTGACGGCGCGGCGATAGACGTTCAGATCACTGTCCACCGCCGTCACCGCGATGACCGAGCCATAGGCGGCCGGAAACATCGGCCGCGCCTTGGATCCGGCATTGCCGACAGCGGCGACGACAATGACGTTCTGCTGGGCCGTCAACTGGTCGATCACCTCTTTCAGCGCGCTGTTCTGTGGCCCGGCCAGGCTGAGATTGATGATGTCGGCCCCGCGTTCGCCCAGTTGCGTCAGTCCCTTGATCAGGGTGAACACATCCGCACGTTCGTCCGTGCCGGCGCGGTAAAAGGCATCGACGGCAATCACCCGTGCCCCTGGCACCAGTCCGGGCGAGCGGCTGGCCGGATCGCCGACCAGAAGCGCCGTGACCGCCGTGCCATGGATCGCCTTCGAGGGCGGCAGCGCCTCGGGGGCGAGGCGGATCACATCCAGCCGCGCGGCCTCAAAGGTTTCATGCGCTTCGTTCAGCCCGGTGTCGATCACCCCGATGGTGACATCGCCAAGGCAGGCCATCGCACGTTGCGGATCTTGGGGCCAGCCGATCAGTTGCTGCTGGGCGCAATGATCGCCCGTGCAGGCAGGGTGGATCGGGGCGGCGGCCTCGATGATGGTGCCGGCCTGTTCACTGCGGTAATAATGGTTGAAATCGGCCTGCTGCCCGGTGGACAGGGCGCGCACGGCCTCGCGCGCTGCCTGCAAGGTGGTGTCGCGCGGAATGCGCAGCCGACGCGCGGTGCTGTCATCGGGACGTTGGTATTCCTCGATCAGCGTATAGCCCTGCGATAGCAATGACTGGTAGTCGTCATCCTCCAGCCGCGGGGCAACGATCTCGTCAGGCGCGCGATTGGGGCGCGGGGTGCGGCGGACGCGGGGTGCCTGACGGACCGGCGCGCGACGAAGCACGGGGCGGTCATCGTCGTCATCATCATCGTCGTCGTCATCGTCGTCGTCATCATCGGCCAGCGCAGCGGTGATCAGCAATCCGTTGCCGCCATCGGTCAATGGCGTCAGCCCGCCGATCAGCAAGCCCAGAATCAACCATAACTTGCAAAGTCTTTTCAGCATCTTACTATACCCATCCGTCGCGCATCACCTGTGTGCGCCACCCAGTCAACGATGCGGCGCGAGTATTATTCCGCCATTTTACAGCATGATGCGGCCTGACACCAATGAGCGACACGTTCAGCGACGACCTGATCGACTTTCTGCCGAACCTCAAACGCTATGCGATGTCGCTGTGCCGCCGGCCCGATCTGGCCGATGATCTGGTGCAAACCACGGTCGAGCGCGCCTTTCGCAACCGCGACAGTTTCGATCCGGCGACCAAAATGCAGGCCTGGTTGCTGCGGATCCTGCGCAATGCCTGGATCGACATGACCCGGCGCGACAAGACGCGGGGCACGCAGCTGCCGATAGATGATGCCCCCGCCCTTGCCGGCGATGACGGGCCGCGCGTGGTCGAGGGGCGGTTGATGCTGGATCAGACGCGGCAGGCCATTGACCGGCTGAGCGGTGATCAGCGCGATGTGCTTATCCTGGTCTGCATGCAAGAGGTGACCTATCAGGAAGCCGCCGATATTCTTGAGATACCGATCGGCACCGTCATGAGTCGACTGGCACGCGCCAGAAAGGCGCTGGCGGCTGATCTGAATCTGGATGGCTGGGAATAAGGTGCCCCGTCATGCGTTGTCGCAGCGCCGGAACAAGGAACTGACTGCAAATGACCGACAGCCCGCCAAGCGACGAAATCCTGATGGCCTATGCCGATGGCATGCTTGACCCTGCCGAGGCCGCAAGGGTCGAGGCCGCGCTGGCCCGCGATCCCGATCTGCTGCGGCGGGTCGAGGCGTTTCGCGAAACCGGCCGCCGCCTGAAGGCGCTGGCGCAGGCTCAGGATGACAGCGTGCCCGATACATTGATCGCGCGGGTGCGCGAACTGGCGGCGCAGGCGGGCGATGCCGCGCCGGCCGAGGCCGCACCCATCATCGACCTTGCCGCGCACAGGCAGGCGCAGGATCGCTTGTCTCGGGATGACGCCGGGCCTGCGGCGGCGCGGCGGGTGCCGATCTGGCAATTGCCGCTGGCGGCCAGCATCTTTCTGGCGCTTGGTCTGTGGGCCGGGGTCAGCTTTGGCCCGCAACAGGCCGTCGAGGGACCGGGCGCGTCGCAACTGGCGGTTCTAGATAGTGCTGAATTGGATCAGGCGCTGCAAGACCTGCCATCGGGCGAGCGTCAGGCGATGGCAGGCGGAGGCGAGCTGGCGGCCATCGCCAGCTTTACCGATCAGGACGGGCGGCTGTGCCGTGAATTTGAACTGAATCACCCCGACCGGCAAACCATTGTTTCGGTCACCTGCTATCAGGCCGGGGGCGAAACCCCGGCATGGTCGACGCAACTGGCGATCCTTGCCGCACCCGGCAGCGATACCGGCTATGCCCCGGCCTCGTCACTGGACACGCTGGACGCCTATCTGAATGCGGTCGGCGCGGGCGCCCCGCTGTCGGACGAGGATGAGGCCGCCGCGCTTGCGGCGCTGCACTGATGCGCCCCTAGCAGCACAGCCTGCGCCATTCGGCAATGGCAAAGCGATCGGTCATGCCGGCGACATAGTCCAGCACCAGCCGCGCGCGCTCGGTTTCGTCGGTAACCGTGCGGGCAGCCTCGCCCCAGCTTTCCGGCATCTGGGCGGGGTCGTTCAGAAACAGCGGGAACAGGTCGTTCAGGATAGAGGTCACCTGCGCGCGTTCCTCGACCACGGCCGGCGCGCGATACATGCGGGTGAACAGAAACGACTTGATCGCCTTGATGTTCTGATAAAGCGGCTTGGAAAAGCGGATGATCGGCCCATCCATGTCGCGGATCTCCTGCGCTGAACGCGGCTGCAATCCCGTCAGCCGGTTCTGGGCGACGGCGATTACATCCTCGACCATGACGCCAAAGACCCGGCGCAGGGCCTCGTGCCGGCGGCGCATCGGGGGCAGGCCTGGATGCAGCTGGTCGACCTCGTCAAAGGCCGGGCCGATCACCGGCAATTCGCGCAGCTCATCCTCGGTGAACAGGTCGGCGCGCAGCCCGTCATGCAGATCGTGATGGTTATAGGCCACGTCATCGGCCACGGCGGCGACCTGCGCTTCGGCGCTGGCATTGGTGTGCAGTTCCAGATCCCACTGGGCGTTGACCTCGGCCAGGGCATAGGGCAGGGGCGCGGCCACCGGGCCGTTATGCTTGGCGATGCCTTCCAGCGTTTCCCAGGTCAGGTTCAGCCCGTCGAAATCGGCATAATGGCGTTCAAGGCGAGTGACGATCCGCAGGGCCTGGGCATTGTGATCGAACCCGCCATAGGGCGCCATCAGGGCGGCCAGCGCGTCTTCGCCGGTATGGCCGAAAGGCGGGTGGCCAAGATCATGGGCCAGGGCCACCGCCTCGGCCAGATCGGTGTTCAGATCCAGCGCGCCGGCGATGGTGCGGGCGACCTGGGCCACCTCGATGGTGTGGGTCAGGCGGGTGCGGAAGTAATCGCCGCGGTAATCGTCGCCGTCCTGCTCGACGAAAACCTGGGTCTTGTGTTTCAGCCGCCGGAAGGCGCTGGAATGGATGATGCGGTCTCGATCACGCTGCCAGGGGCTGCGAAAGGTCGACATGCGTTCGGTCCACAGGCGGCCGCGGCTGTCATCCGGCTGGCAGGCATAAGGGGCGGTCATCGTGCTTCCTTGCGGGGCGTTCGGCGGAACCCTATATTCGGTCGGTAAGGACGAAAACGGGAACAGCTCATGAACCTGCCTCCGAAAGTGACGGACCGCGCCTTTGCCCGGCTGGCCGAGATCAACGATGGTGCGGCGGCGCGGCCGCTGCGTGTCGCGGTGTCGGGTGGCGGCTGTTCGGGGTTCCAGTATGACATCCGGCTGGACGATGCCGAGGCGGATGACCTGGTGCTGGAAGGCGGGGGCCAGCAGGTCGTCGTCGATCCGGTCTCGTTGCCATTTCTGGCCGGCGCGGTGATCGACTTTGCCGACGAGTTGATCGGCGCGCGCTTTGTGATCGAGAACCCCAACGCGACCTCCAGCTGCGGCTGCGGAACGTCCTTCTCGGTCTGATCGGCCGGGTTCTCAGTCGCAGAATATGGATCGGGTTTTCAGGGTCCGGTGCAGATAGCGCCATGCGCGGCGCGGCACTTCGGGCGTCGCGGGCACGGCTGCAAGCGGGGGCGCCTGGATGTCGGCGGTGTCTCCGGCGGGCCGGTATTCACGGTTTTCGCCATTCCAGTCGGCAATCTGGCAGATGACCTGCGGGGCAAGGCCGGAAATGGCGGTCTTGCCGGCATCCTCGATCAGCGTGATCACATGGCCGTTGCGCCTGTTCCCGCCGGTGATCGAAAAGATCAGCGGCTGGCTTAGCCGATTGACGTTCGTGTCTGGGCCGAACAGGGCGCTTTCGTCCTGCCATGTTTCGCCGGTCGCCAGGTCGATCTGCCACTCGCCCGGAGGCACCAGCAACCGGAAGAAATCGCCCCCCCGGACAAAGCCCGCGACCAGCGGGTCCGCACTGCCCGGCCGGGTCAGGAAAACCACCAGATCGCGGCCGGGCGGGCTGCGGATCTGCAAGGGCAGGGTGGCGGGCAGGCCGCTGCGGTTCCACATCAGCCCGGCCGGCGGGCGGTCCTGTGCCCGAGCCGCAACCGGCACCAGCATCGTGGTCAGCAGCAGGACCAGGGCGAGGATCAGGCGCATCCGGTTTCGTTCCCTTTCCTGCCCAGTCTAGCCGCATTCGCGCAAAGCGTCAGCCGCTGTTGCCAATTGGCGCGACCTTGCTAAAACTGCGGGCATGAAAATCGCAAGCTTCAACATCAACGGGGTCAAGGCACGGATCGAGGCCCTGACCGCATGGCTGTCGGAATCGGATGCCGATCTGGTCGTGTTGCAGGAAATAAAATCCGTCGACGAAGGATTTCCGCGCAGCCATTTCGAGGATCTGGGATGGACCGTCGAAACCCATGGGCAAAAGGGCTTCAACGGCGTCGCGATCCTGTCGAAACTGCCGTTGGAGGATGTCACGCGCGGGCTGCCGGGCGACGACGGCGACGAACAGGCCCGCTATATCGAGGCGACGGTGATTGGCGCGCGCGCGGTGCGCATCGCGGGGCTTTATCTGCCCAATGGCAACCCTGCGCCGGGGCCGAAATACGATTACAAGCTGGCCTGGATGGCGCGGCTGCGAGCACGGGCAGCCGAATTGCTGGCGGCCGAGATCCCGGTGGTGATGCTGGGCGACTATAACGTCATCCCCGAGGCGCGCGATGCGGCGCGGCCCGAATTGTGGGTCGATGATGCACTGTTTCGGCCCGAAAGCCGGGCGGCGCTGCGCCGGATCGCGCATCAGGGTTGGTCCGATGCGCTGCGGCTGGCCGATCCCTTCGGCACGCGCGGGCCTTTCACCTTCTGGGACTATCAGGCCGGTGCCTGGCAGAAGGACAATGGCATTCGCATCGACCACCTTCTGCTAAGCCCAGAAGCCAGCGATCTGGTCGAGGAAACCGGCATCGACCGTCAGGCGCGGGCGGGCGACAAGCCAAGCGATCATGTGCCGGTCTGGGTGCGGCTGGCAGCCTGATTGGCCCCGCTGATCGGCCCCACTGATCGGAATGTGATTCGCGATGACCACCCTGGTGCTGGCATTTGCCGGATCGCTCGTCCAGAAGGGCAGAGTGAGAGATATTCGTCATATCATCCTGTCCTTGCTGCTGATTCTGGCCGTTCTGCCTTGGGGCGCTTATGCGCGGGCCAGCGGTATGGCGGCAGCTGTCGGCGCCTCGGTCGCGATGCGGGGTGCCGGGCAGGCCGTCACCTATGTCCAGCCCGCGCCGGCAAAGCCCAGGCCCGTATTTGTCGCGCCGCCTCGGCGTTGCCACGGACCGGCCATACCCGGCTTTATCTGCCTCGGCGACGGGCTTGTGCTGGGTGGGGCGGTGGTCACTGCGCGGCATGTCACGGCCGCGCCCTTTCGGCCGGGTGCGGATTGGCAAGGGCGAGAAGTATCCGTGTCAGCCATGCTGGATCCTCCGATACGGGGCTGATCATAGGAATGCCCGCCGCCGCGCCCTGACGAAAGCGGGTGCGGCGCGCAGCCCATCACCCCAGAGGATGACCCATGCTGACCCGACGCCTTTTCGTGGCCGCTGCACCGGCAGCCGCCCTTGCCGCCTGTTCGCGCCCCATGAGCCCTGACACCATGTCCACGCCCGCAGCGCCCGCCGATGCGATCACTGCGCCGGCGGTGCCGATCCCGCCGATGCCCGCCCGCTATGGCGCCATTTCAGGCGAGCCGCATCCCGTCCCTGCCGTGCCCGAGGGCGTGGTGCCCCCCGAGCTGTGGCGGCAAGAGATCGCCAATCCCTATCCCGACCGCAATCCGACCGACATCGTCGTTGATCCGGATGCGGCTTTTCTGTTCCTGATCCTGCCCGAGGGCCGGGCGCTGCGCTATGGCGTCAGCGTCGGGCGGGCGGGCTTTGCCTGGGCGGGCGAGTCGGTGGTGCAGTTCACCCGCAGCTGGCCGCGCTGGAAAGTGCCCGACACGATGATCGCCCGGCAGCCCGAGCTGGCGCCCTATTCGGTGAACAATGGCGGCATGGCCGGTGGGCCGGGCAACCCGCTTGGCGCGCGGGCGCTGTATCTGTTCCAGGACGGGGTGGATACGCTGTATCGCATTCATGGCGGCAGCGAGCCTGAATATCTGGGCAAGGCCGTGTCGTCAGGCTGTATCCGCATGCTGGATCAGGACGCCATCGACCTGGAACAGCGTGTGCGCCATCACGCGCGGGTCCTGGTGCTGCCATCCTTCGACAATGGCAATCGGACCTTCATCTACTAGCACCGGCTGAGCCAACAGGCCAAATCGAAACGGGCAGGCGCGATGTCGCACCTGCCCGTCCTGTCTGTCCTGCCCGGTCAAAAAGGGCCGGGCCTAGCCGTCATCCTCGTCGCCGTCATCGCCAAAGCGGGCGTCATCGTCATATTCATCCTCGCCATCGGACACGTATTTCGAACTGAGCGCGATCGAGTGATTGTCGTGGATCGGGTCCATGACCACGTCTGACGGGATTTCGCCGGTCAGCCAGTCCCGGATTTCTTCCAGCGCCTCGCGCGGGTCCTGCTCGGTGATTTGGGCGATATAGGTGATAAAGGCCCGCTGGTCGCCGTCGATCTCGTCAAGCTCGGCTTCATCGGCCTCGGGCCATTTGTCCTGGATCGCCTCGTAGAAGGCCGGCCAGTTATCAGCGACATGATGCCATTTCATCAGTAACCCCCAGACGTTCCCCCTTGGACCGAACGGGCGGCGCCGGTGATGTCCTCGCCCACGCCCGCGATCGTGTTGCAGCCTGCCAGCGCAAAGCCGGCCAGAACAGCGAATATAACCTGTCTCATCATTCCATCTCCTTCCACCAGACTTCAGGAAGGAAACCCGGCCAGTCGCCGTAAACCGGCGTGATTTCAGGATAATGCAGGCTGGCGTCATGCGCCAGCCGTGAAATCGGCGAATAGCTGACCGGGATGACATAGCGCCCGGCGGTCAGCACCCGGTCCAGCGCCTGAACGGCGGCGTTGAAATCCTCGGGGGTGGCCGCGTTCAGCATTTCGGCGATCATAGCTTCGGCCGCGGCGCTGTTCATGCCCATCAGGTTGCGGCTGCCAGGTTCCGTCACGCCGGCCGATCCCCAATACAGCATCAGTTCGTTGCCCGGCGACAGCGAAAGCGCGCGTTCATACCAGGTCATGTCGAAATCATAGCGGTTGGTCCGGTCGATATATTGCGCCGAATCCAGCAGCGTAACCTGTGGCATGATCCCCAGATTGCGCAGCGCCTCGATATAGATGTCGACCATCTGCTGCATCTCGGATGCCGGCCGCATGGCGCTGCCCGACTGGTTCAGCAGCACCTCGAACCGGAACGGCCGGCCTTGCGCATTCTTCAGCGCGCCGTCCTGCACTGTCCAGCCGGCCTCTTCCAGCAGCTTCAGCGCAACGCGCAGGCCGCGCCGGTCAAACGCCTTTTCGGACCCCTCTGGCAGCGTATAGCCCTCGATCGCGCCGGGTGGCAGATCGGCGGCGAAAGGGGTCAGCAATTCCTTGACCCGGCCTTCGGCGGGACCGGGCCGCATGGCCAGATCCGAGTTCGAGAAATACGAGGTGATGCGCGGCTCGGTCCCGCCGTTCAGGGTGTTGTTGATGAACTGAAAGTTGAACGCCTCGATCAGGGCCTGCCGCACACGCCAATCGGCGAAGATCGGGTTGCGGGTGTTCATCACCAACCCCATGATCCCCGAGGGGCGGCTGTTGCCGATCTCGGATTTCTTGATCTCACCCGACTGGACGCGGGGAAAATTGTATTCGGTCGCCCATTTCACCGGCGAGAGTTCGCGCCAGACATCGACCTCGCCGGCGCGGAAAGCCTCGAACATGGCATTGGCGTCGCCGAAATAGTCAAAGCGGATCGTGTCGAAATTGTTGCGCCCTGCATTCACCGGCAGGTCGTTGCCCCAGTAGTCGGGATTGCGGCGAAAGGTGATCTGGCGGCCGGCATCGACCTTGTCGACGACATAGGGGCCGGAACCGATGGGAACCTCCAGCCCGGATTCGGTGAAATCCTTGCCTTCCCATTGCGCCTTTTTCAGGATCGGGCGCATGCCCATCAGCAGCGGCAACTCGCGGTCCTGGGTGTTGAAACTGATCCGAACCGAGCGTTCGCCGGTCTGTTCGATGCCCTCGACCTTTCCCCAGGCCCCCAGATAACGCGGATGCCCCTGGGTGCCGAGCGTTTCATAGGACCAGATCACATCCTCGACGGTGACCGGGCTGCCATCGGAAAATTTGGCCTCGGGGCGCAGGGTGAATTCGATCCAGGCGCGGCTTTCATCGGTTTCGACGGATTCCGCCAGCAGGCCATAAAGGGTGAACGGCTCGTCTATACTGCGATACATCAGTGACTCGGTCACCAGGCCCATGGTGCCGTAAAAGACCGGATTACCCTTCATCACCCAGGGTTTCAGCGAATCGAATCCCCCCGGTTCGGCAAAGCGAATCGCACCGCCCTTGGGCGCGTCTGCCCTGGCATAAGGCAGTGATGTAAAGCCTTCGGAAAGCGCAGGTTTTCCATACATTGCAATGCCATGGCTGGGTTCGGCAAGGCTTGCCAGAGGCATTGCTGCAACAGTCCCGCCAAGGGCTAAACTCACGAAAAAAGCCGATTTGATCGCGGAATCGTTAGGGATTTTGAAGAATCGCATGGGTCGTCGCCTGCTCGTTTTTGCTTTGCCTTTGATTTCAATCGTCAGAGCGGGGCAGCGTCAACCAAGCTGGAAACTTCTACCTTGGACTCCGGCAGGCAATCGCGTATAAATGACTTACTGCTCGATAGGTTTCTTGCCTGTATGAAACCTGCCTCATGACTTGCGCCCGCCTTGTGCGGGCGCTTTTTTTGTTGAGCGTTTCCACATTGAAGCCGGGGATTGCGGATGCCGGGCCCGGGGGCGCGGGCATCCCAAGTTTCATGCTGCGCCGGCCGGCTGGCTTGACTATGCTGCACCCGCAAACGCGACGATCTGGAGAATCCCATGTTTGACACTTTCCTCAAGGGCAAGACGGCCGTTGTCACCGGCTCTAATTCCGGCATCGGGCTGGGGGTTGCCACCGAACTGGCGCGGGCTGGCTGCAATGTCGTGCTGAACAGCTTTACCGATCGGGACGAAGATCACGCGCTGGCCGCAGCATTGGGCAAGGAACATGGCGTGAGCGCACGCTATATCCGTGCCGACATGTCCAAGGGCGAGGACTGCCGGGCGCTGATCGAGCAGGCGGGTGCCTGCGACATTCTGGTGAACAACGCGGGCATCCAGCATGTCGCGCCGATCCCGGATTTCCCGGTCGATAAATGGGATGCGATCATCGCCATCAACCTGACATCGGCTTTCCACACCACCGCCGCTGCGCTGCCGGTGATGCGCAAGGCGGGCTGGGGGCGGGTGGTGAATATCGCCTCGGCCCATGGTCTGACGGCCAGCCCGTTCAAATCGGCCTATGTCGCGGCCAAGCATGGCGTGGTCGGGCTGACCAAGGTGACGGCGCTGGAAACCGCGGAAGAGCCGATCACCTGCAACGCCATCTGTCCGGGCTATGTGCTGACGCCGCTGGTCGAGGCGCAGATCCCCGACACGATGAAGGAATACAAGATGACCCGCGAAGAGGTGGTGCGCAACGTGCTGCTGACGCGCCAGCCGTCAAAGCAATTCGCCACGGTCGAGGAAATCGGCGGCACTACGGTGTTCCTGTGCAGCAATGCGGCCGCGCAGATCACCGGGACGACGATTTCCGTCGATGGCGGCTGGACAGCGCTGTAACGGCCAATGTTCCTGCTTGCCGGGGGCGAGGGTGCCTCCGGCGGGGATATTTGGGCACGGCTGATGGGGGCGTGGCGTATGGGCCGCGCCCTTTGCTGTTTCAGGATTTTTCGGCCTCGGCCAGGATGAACTGCCGGAAGGCGCGGATCGCCGGGCGGCTGCGGCGGGATTCGGGATAGGCCAGCCAATAGGCCAGGCCGTTGGTTGCCGTCAGCGGGAATGGCTGGACCAGGCTGCCCGTGGCCAGTTCATAGCGAAAGAAGCGCGGCGTCAGCATGGCGACGCCCTGGCCGGCAATGGCGGCGCGGGCCTCGTGGATCTGGGTGCCCAGATCGGGGGTGTGGCGTTCATGGCAGATGCAGCCAGCGACACCCGCCTGTTGCATCCACAGCGCCCAATTTGGATCCTGGGTGTCGATCCAGGGCAGGTCGTGCAGCTGTTCGGGGCGGGTCAATGGCCCGTCTGGCAGCAATGTGGGTGACAGCATCGGTGTCACCTCGTAATCGAACAGCCGATGCGTGGCCAGGCCTGGCCAGTTTCCGTCGCCATGGCGGATGGCGATGTCGAAATCCTCGCGGTTGAAGTCGATCAGCCGGTCGCTGGCATCCAGCCGCAGGGTCAGGTCCGGGTGTTCCATCTGAAACCGGCCCATCCGTTCCGCCAGCCAGTTCCCCGACAGCGTCACCGGCGTTGTGACCGACAGCGTGGTGGCGCGGCCAAGTGGGTCGGCATAGGCCGCGCGCAGCAGATCAAAGGCCTGGCTGGTTGGGCCGGCCAGCCTTGCGCCAAGCGCCGTCAGTTCCAGCGCGCGGGGTTTGCGCAGAAACAGCGCGGCGCCAAGGCGTTCTTCCAGCAACTTGATCTGATAGCTGACCCCGGCCTGGGTCATGCCCAATTCATCCGCCGCACGTGTGAAGGACAGGTGGCGGGCGGCGGATTCAAAGGCTCGGATGGCGGCGAGCGGGGGGATATTCATAAGTTTGGCTTATGGATGGGTGCGTGAGCTTTGTTGGTCATTAGCCGCGAAATATAGCACCACTGAAATACGGATCAACCACCTGTATCAGTCAGGCTTTTCGATGGAGGATATCATGTCAGCAATTGTTCGACCCGCCGCCAGCCTGTCGCGCCTGGCGTCGTTTTTGGCGCATTGGGCCACCCCGCGTCACCCGTGCAATCGTCTGATCGACCGTGATCTGGCCCGTGCCCTTGAGGACATGCCGGAATACCTGCGCTCCGATATCGGGCTGGATGGCGGCGCCCGGTTGAAACCCGAGCGCGACACCCAATGGCCGATGCGTATCTAGCGGCAGCCCTCGCAGAAGCGCTTGATGCGGGCGATGGCCTCGGTCAGTTCCGCATCGCTGGTGGCATAGGAGATGCGGAAATGTGGTGACAGGCCGAAGGCCGCGCCAAAGACCACCGCAACGCCGGTTTCCTCCAGCAGGGCATTGGCGAAGGCCTCGTCATTCGTGATCGCCGTGCCGCCAGCCGAGGTCTTGCCGATCAGCCCCTCGATCGAGGGATAGACGTAGAAGGCCCCCTGCGGCGTGGGGCAGGTGATGCCGGGGCAGGTGTTCAGCCCTGCCACCACCAGATCGCGACGGCGCTGGAACACGTCGCGGCTTTCCGCGATATAGTCCTGCGGCCCGGTCAGCGCCGCCAGCGCGGCATATTGGCTGATCGAGACCGGGTTCGAGGTCGATTGCGATTGCAGCTTGGCCATGGCCTTGATCAGCGGTTCAGGCCCGGCGCCATAGCCGATGCGCCAGCCGGTCATGGCATAGGCCTTGCTGACGCCGTTCATGGTCAGCGTGCGGTCGCGCAAGCGCGGCTCGACCTGTGCCGGGGTGACGAATTCGAACCCGTCAAAGACCAGATGTTCATAGATGTCATCTGCCAGCACCCAGACATGGGGATGCTTGACCAGCACGTCCGTCAGAGCCTGCATCGCGGCGCGGTCATAACATGCGCCCGAGGGGTTCGAGGGCGAGTTCAGGATCAGCCATTTCGTGCGCGGCGTGATCGCGGCCTCCAGCGCCTCGGGCGAGATGCGGAAACCCTGTTGGGCAGTGGCCGGCACGATCACCGGCTCGCCGCCGGCCAGCCGCACCATATCGGGATAGCTGACCCAATACGGGGCCGGAATGATCACCTCGTCCCCCGGATTCAGCGTGGCCATCAGCGCGTTATACAGAATCTGCTTGCCGCCAGTGCCGACGCTGATCTGCGCCGGCTTATAGTCCAGGCCGTTTTCCTGCGCGAACTTGGCGCAGATGGCCTTTTTCAGCTCGGGGATGCCGTCGACGGCCGTATAGCGGGTGTGGCCCGCGTCGATGGCCGCCTTGGCGGCTTCGCGGATATGTTGGGGCGTGTCGAAATCCGGCTCGCCGGCCGAGAGGCTGATGATGTCCTTGCCGACGGCGCGCAACTCGGCCGCGCGGCCGGTCATGGCGATGGTCGGTGAGGGTTGGACGCGTGCCAGCGTATCGGACAGAAAGGCCATCTTTGGCTCCGGGGTTTGAAAAAGCGGCGTGGTTGTCTTAGGCTTGGCGTTCAATCGACACAAGCGGCGTTATCCGGGAAGGGCAGGTTTTGGGCAAGGACTGGTACAGCGAGGACAAGGCGACCATGGGTGACCGGATTGCCGTCGCCCGAGAGGCAGCAGGGCTGGCGCCCGAGATATTGGCCCGCAAGCTGGGGGTGCGCACCACCACCCTTGCGGGGTGGGAGGATGACCAGCGCGAGCCTCGGGCCAATCATCTGCGGATGATTGCTGGGCTGTTGGGGGTGTCGCTGATCTGGCTGCTCAGCGGGCAGGGCGCGGGACCATCAGCCGATGATACGCCCGGTGATCGCGGCAAGGCGGATCGCGCCGCCGCGATGACCGAGTTGCGTGGGCTTCAGCAGTCGATGCGTGATGCGTCGCGCCGGCTGGCCCGGCTGGAACAGTTGCTGACGGAAGGCTAGCATGACGGATAACGATGACGGCCAGCGGCTGCGGCGCCTGCGGATGCGCAGCTGGCGGCGGGGGATGAAGGAAATGGACCTGATCCTTGGTCCTTTCGCGGATGGCCCCTTGTCGGGCCTGTCCGCTGCGATGCTGGACAGCTATGAGGCTTTGATGGCCGAGAACGATCAGGATCTGTATCGCTGGATCAGTGGCCGGCTGTCGGGGCGGGCCGACGGGCCGGCGGCGCTGGCGCCGTTACTGGATGTGATCGCCGAACATGCACAGGGGCGGCTGCGCGGCTAGGGCTGCGCGGCGTTGTTGCAGAACTCATCGACTTCCGGGATTCACAGCGTGAATCCGGTGGGTTAAGCGCCTGCCATGACGAAGCCCGAACCTGCCCGCTATCGTACGACGAACTGGAAATCCTGTAACGACGCGCTGAAGCGGCGCGGGTCGCTGCTCGTCTGGCTGGACCGGGACATGGCCTGGCTCGCTCCGAAATGCGGCAAGCCGGGGCGTCCGCCCGTGTTCTCCGACGCGGCCATCCAGTTTAGCCTGATGGTGAAGGTGCTCTTCGGCCTGCCGCTCCGGTAAACGACGGGCATGGTTGCCAGCATCCTCAAGATGGCAGGGCTGGATTGGACGGTACCCGACTTTTCCACGCGCAGCCGGCGCCAGAAGACGATCACCGTCCAGCTCTCGTTCCGCCGGACCCAGGGCCCCCTGAAGCTGTTGGTGGATAGCACCGGGATCACGTTTCTCGGCGACGGCGAGTGGCTGGCCAGGAAGCACGGCACCCANGTCCATTTGGCCATGGATGCCGCGACAGGCGACATCCGGGCGGTAGAGTTCACCTCCAGCCGAGAGGGCGACAGCCCTGTCCTGCCCGAACTCCTCGACCAGATACCGGATGGCGAGGAAATTGGCACCGTAACGGGCGATGGCGCCTTTGACACCCGGAGATGCCATTCGGCGATCCTGGCGCGCGACGGCGCGGGAGCCATTCCCATCCGCAAGAACGGCCGCCTCTGGAAGGAGGACTGCCCGGCTGCGCTCGCCAGGAACGACATCCTGCGGGCGACCCGGCGCCTCGGCCGGACGATCTGGAAGCGGTGGTCCGGCTCTCATGTCCGTAGCAAGATCGAAGCTCGGATGAGAAACCTGGGGTCCTTCGGCGAACGGATCGCGTCAAGGGATCCCGATCGCCAGACCGCCGAGATCCACATCCGAGTTGCCCTGATGAACCGCTTCAACGCCCTCGGCACCGCCGAGATCGAACGCGTGGCCTGATCTTGGTTGGGGAAAGGGGCATCACGTCTTGGCGCTGACTTCTGCAACAGCGCCGATATGCTTGCCTATACGAAACTGTGGGCGCGCTATCTGAACACCCATGTTCGCGGATTTCCAGGCGCAGAACAGATCGCCCAGGGCGATACGCTGGCCCGCGTCATGGCGATCTACATGTGGAACGGATCGGTCTCGCATGGCGGCGATCACTGGAGCTTCTCGAACCAGATCACGGCGGTCGAGAAATGCCTGCGGATCCGGCGCAAGCCGCCCGTCACCCGCGACGGCCGGCCGGTGGATAACGGGACGGACCCGATCTTCAGCCCCAATGACATGCAACGCGCGGCGCTGTGCCAATATATGTTCTTTCAGGCATGGGCGATCGAGCCGAACCTGGCAGATACGAAATATGCGCTGCCGATTCCGGGCCTGCTTCAGGCGGCGGCTGCGTTCAGCGACGCGCTGAAGAAGATCAATGACGAGTTGCTGAAATTCCTCCCATGCAGCGGCAGCCCGATTGATCCAACCGCGGTGACAGACTGCCAGCCGCTTGAGCCGGTCGGCATACCGGTCGGCAGTGCCATTCCCTATGTGCGGACCATCCCGCAAAGCATCCAGTACTAGATCGGCAAGGCGAGGGCAGGGTAATGGATATCCGATTGCCTGCCCGAGGGTGCGAGGATGACCTGGGCCGAGTGATCTGCCGCGATCAGCTGACCGCGTTGTGGCGCGGCCGGATGGCTGACGGCCGGGCTGCCTGGTTTCTGCAACTGGATCACCGGCCGCCCGGCGGTGAACACATCGCCTGCGCGAGGTTGCGCATGGCCAGCGATCTTTCCCGGCGGGCTGGCGAAGGGCTGTGCGCGCCTGTTCTGGCATAGCGGGTCGCCCTGACCGGCGGCACCCTGGTCATGGCCGATGACGGCCACGCGCCGCTGAGCGAGATGATCCCGCCGCAGGGCATGCGGCTGGTGGCCTTGATCGACACCATGCTGGCTCTGGCGCGCCTGACCTTGCGCCTGCATGCGGCGGGGATCCTGCACCGCGATCTTCGCCCTGACCGGCTGTTGGTCGGGGTGGGCGAACAGGGTGCGCAATGTCTTGGCCTGGAATGCGCCGCGACCCATCGGGGGCAATCCGGGCTTGCGGCCGGTGACATCGGCGCCTCGCCGCATCACGCCGCGCCCGAGCTGTCGGGCCGGCTGGATGTGCCCATCGACGACCCGGCCGATCTTTATGCCCTGGGCGTCACCTTTGCGCAGATGATCAGCGGCCATGTGCTGTTTGCCGACACGGATGACCATGATCTCAGCTATGCCCATGTTGCCCGCGAGATCCCGGATTTCTGCGGCGCGCGTGATGATCTGCCCGCCATGCTGACGCGGATAACGCGCCGAATGCTGAGCAAGGATCCCGATGACCGCTATGCCAGCGCCTTCGGACTGGTCCGGGATCTGGAAAGCTGCGCGGCCAGTTTCGACCGCGCACGTGTGATCCGCGACTTCGATCTGTCAACCAAGGGGGGGACGACCCGGTTCCGGCTAGGCGACAGGCTTTACGGTCGCGAGCCCGAGAAAGCGCGCTTGCTGGCTGCGGTTGACGGGGGGCTGTTGCAGGGCAAGCGAACCGTGGTCTCGGTGTCCGGTCCCAGTGGCATCGGCAAGACCGCCTTTGTCACCGACATCCGCTGGCAGCCGATCTGCGAGGGGATGCGGCTGCTGACCGGAAAGTTCGACCGTTTCAAGAAGGATCGGCCCTATCTGGCCTTCATGCAGGCGGCCCGCGAACTGCTGCGGCCGATCCTCAGCGCGGACGAGCCGGTTCTGGCCGCCTGGCGCGCCGATCTTCAGAACGGTCTGGGCCGGTTCGCCGGTCTGCTGACCGAACTGATCCCGGAACTGGCCATTCTGATCGGGCCGCAGCCCACGCCCGAGAAGATCCCCCCGGCCGAGGTCAATCGCCGTTTCATCGGTATGGTTGGCCGCTTTATCGGCCTTTTTTCCCGGCGGCAAACGCCGATGATCCTGTTTTTCTACGACGTGCAATGGGCCGATCATGCGTCGCTGCATCTGTTGCAGGCCATTTCGCAGATGCCGTAACTGGCCCATTTCATGCTGATACTGTGGTATCGCGCCGATGAGGTCGGCCCCGCGCATCCCGCCCGGCGCGTGATTGCAGAATGTCATGGCGCGACGGATCTGTCCGAAACCATCAGCCTTGGGCCTTTGGGCCGGGATCATGTCGAACAGCTGCTGGAAGCCAGCCTTGGACGTGACAGGGCCGGGCTGCGCCACCTGGCCCGGCATGTGCATGACGTGTCGCGGGGCAATGCCTTCTTCATGCGGGAATATCTGACATCGCTGACCGGGGATCGTGTGCTGGCCTATGACCCCCATGCGCTTGGCTGGCAGTTCGATCTGGCCGCCCTGGCGGGAACCGAGGTGCCCGGCTCGGTCGCCGGTCTGCTGACCGAGAGGTTGCGGGGATGGCCGCCCGGAACGCTGGATCTGCTGGAAAGCGCATCCTGCATTGGCAGCAGCTTCGATCTGCAAACGCTGGCCTGGGTCAGCAACCTGTCGCGGCCGATGGCAGCGGCCATGCTGTCGCCCGCCATCGACGCCACGGTGATCCGCGCGCTGACAAGGAGCATGCGGTCATTGCCGCCCTGCCGCAGGACGAGGATGACCAGACAGTTCGGGTGAATGCGCGCTACAGCTTTCGCCATGACCAGATCCGTCAGGCCGTTCGTGATCGGCTGACGGATGAAGAGCAGGCGTTGCGACATCTTCAGATCGCCCGGCTGATGCTTGATCGGGTCGGCGAAGAGGAACTGCCTGGCCGCGCGGTCGAGATCTTTGGCCATGTGGTCATCGCAGGCAGCGCACGCATCGCCCAGGCCGAGGTTGTCCGCCTTGCCCATCTGGGGCTTGTCGCGGCCGAACAGGCGCAGCTTGGCCTGGCCTTCGCCACGGCGCGGCAATATCTGGGCACGGTTCAGGACATGATGGGCGGCGGCTGGAACGACGCCATCCGACCATCTGCCTGCCGCTTTGCAAGGCCAAGGCAAGATGTGCCTTTGCCCTGAACGATCGCGACGAGATGCAGGCCAGTGCGCTGATGGTTCTGGCCCATGCCTCGGACCCTTATGACGTCGCGGATATACAGGGCATGCGCATCCGCAACCTGTCGAGCGGAAATCAGGGCCGGCAGGCCGCCGATCTTTGCATCGACGTGGCGGCTGAGCTGGGCGTGCGCCTGCCCCGCCATCCTGGCAAGATGCGCGTTCTGACCGAGGTAGCCCGCGCCGTGATGCCCCAGGCCCGGCTGGATCTTGGTCGCTATGCCGACCTGCCCGCAGCCATCGATCCCCGCATTCATGTCGCCGTGCAGCTGATGGCGCAATCTGCGCCTGCCGCCTATTTCGCCGAACCTAACCTGTTTCCGGTGCTGGCCGCCTCGGCCACGCGGCTTTCGTTGAAACACGGGCTGAATCCCTATCCGCCCTATTCCTTCGCCACGCTGGCGCTGGCCCTGTGCGGTGGTCTTCGGCTGATCGAACAGGGCTACAGATTTGGCGAACTGGCGATCACCACGGCCGAACGCTATGGCGGCACCCATCAATCCAAGGCCAAATTCGCCGTCGACACCTTTGTCCGGCACTGGAAAGAGCCGCTGGATCAGGTCATCGATCACCTGCTGGACAGCTGGCTGCGCAACCGCGAGGCCGGTGATCAAGAGGATGCGACCTATTGTGCCGGGGTGGTGCTTTATGCCGACTTTCTGTCGGGCCGGCATGTCGACACCACCGGGCGTCACCCGGAATTGATCGACTATCTGCGCCGCACGGAAATGCCGCATGTGAAGGATTGCTTTCTGGCCTGGGGCCAGATGCTGCACCTGATGGGAAAGCCCGAACTTCCGCCCGAGCTGAGCGGCGATGACTTCGACTATCCCTCGAAGATCGCCGCGTTCAGGCAGATCGAAAATTGCGTGCAGATCGCCATCAGCTCGATCGCGGCGGGGGTGCTGGACCATCTGGCTGGCCGCTATCAGCGCGCCGAGGATCGGTTCGCCCTGGCTGCCGAAAACGAGATCCACATCATCGCGCAGGTGCTGGTGCTGGTGCTGGTGCCGGGGCTGGCATTTTTTCAGGCGTTGAATGCCTATTGGCTGGCCGAACAGGACCCCGCCCAAGCGGCGCGGATGCGGCGGATCGCCCTGCGCCAGACCTTGCGGCTGAAATTCTGGAAACGCAGCGGGCCCGCCAATCTTGCCCACCGCCTTGCGCTGTTGAAGGGCGGACGCCTTGCCGCGAAGGGGCGACATGGCCGTGCGGTGATGGACTTGCATGAATGCTGCGCCCTGGCGGGACCACAGGCGCCGCTTTATGCCTAACTGGCGCATCGTCGCCGGTATCGGGTGCTGCGCGATGCCGGACATGCGACCGAGGCCCGCGACGCCGCACGTCAGGCCAGCAGGGTGGCGCGCGTCTGGGGGGCACCCTGCCTTGCCGACGCCATCAGCGCGGAAGCCGGGATTGCCGACGCGCCTCTGCGCAGTGCTGGCGACGCCACGCTGGCTGCGACCGATCTGCAAGCGTTCATCGACCTTGTCGGAACCCTTTCCGGCGACGACACCCCGCCCGAGCAGCGTTTCGCGCGGGTTGCCGCGCTTGCGATGCGGGTCGGCAATGCCGATTTCTCTGTGCTGGCGGTGACTGACGGGAAGGGTGACACCCGCATTTCCTGTCATCCGGGTGACGCGGGGTGCCCGTCACAGGACATCGGACCGCTGGCCTCGGCGCCACCTTTTCCCAGGGGCGTCATCGAGCTGTGTCTGCGGACGCGGTCGATGGTTCATTCCGACGATCCGGGCGCCGAGCCCTATGCGACAGGGCAGCGTCAGGACATGCCGCGCGCCTTGCTTTGCGTTCCACTGGTGCAGGGCGACAGGCTTCTGGGTGCGCTCTATCTGCACAGCCGGGTCAGCCGCCATGCCTTTGCGCCATCGCGACAGGGTCTGGTCCAGGCCCTGGCCAATCAGGCGGCGGTCGGGCTGCACAATGCCCGGCTTCTGGCGCATGTTCAGCATGCGCTGGAATCGCAGATGCGTCAGACCAGCGCCAACCGGCGGTTCGTGCCCGATCACCTGATGCAGGCACTGGGGCAGGGGGACATCACCGACGTAAAACTGAACCAACATGCCCAGACCGAGATGACGGCGGTTTTCGTTGACATTCGCGGCTCGACAGCCATAGCGCAGGATATCGGGCCGGGGCGCACGATCGAGATGATCAACCGCTATCTTGAACATGTGCAGCCTGCGATCGCGGCGCATGGCGGCTTTGTCGGCAACTACATGGGTGATGGCTTGCTGGCCCTGTTCCCCTACGGGCCGGATTTCGCGCTGTTCGGAATTGCGGCGATGGCGCGGGGGTTGTCAGGATATAACGCCAATCGCGGTGATCTGCCGCATCTGTCCTTTGGGGCCGGTCTGCATATCGGTCAGCTGACATTGGGGATGATCGGCGAACAGGACCATGTTCAGGTCGGCGTTCTGGGAACCCCGGTGAATGTGGCCGCCCGTCTGGACGACCTGAACAAGGAATTTGGCAGCCGGGTTCTGGTCTCGGATGCCTGCGTGGCGCGTCTGGACGATCCGCAGCGCCACGCATTGCGGTCGTTCGGTCGGATGCATCTGCGCGGGTTGCAGGCGCCGTTGGGTGTGTTCGAACTGCTGGACATCCACGAGGAACCGCAACGCCTGGCGCTGATCGCCGGGCGCGAGGTCGTTGAGCGCGCGGTTGTGGCGATGCAGGCCGGGCAGCAACGGCAGGCCGCGCAGCTGTTTGCCCGCACCGAGGCTGCCGCCGGTCACGACCCGGTGGCGGCGCGAATGGCACAGCGCTGTCTGGGCGCGGCGCGCGTTCGGTCTTGACGCCTGCTGCAAGCGGTCGTTCGGATCGCGGGTCGGCGTGACAGGTCCGGTCCCGATGCCGTCGCTGTGGCGGGGGCAAAGCGCCGCATTGACGCAAGCGGCGAAACCTTGTCAGCAGGGCATATGAAGGACAGCAACGCACAGGCGACGATCTATCTTGCCCAATTGGCCGGCGGTGAAACCCGTCGGTTGCGGTCGGCTTCGGTTCTGGCCACCCTGGCCGAGGCGCTGTGGCTGGTTCAGGCGGGGCTGATCGCGGCGGCGCTGTCCGCGCTTGCCGGCAAGGACATGGCCGGTGCGCGCGTGGCATTGCTGGTTGCGGCTGGCGGATTTCTGCTTGTGGGGCTGGTTCGCGCGGGGCTGAATGCCATGGCGGCGCGGTCTCTGGTGGCGGCGGGGGACCGGCTGACAGGGGATCAAAGGTCCGGGCTGCTGCGACAGGCCGACCGGCGCGGGCCGATGGGCGGCGTCGCGCCCTCTGCGGCAATTGCCGCGCTGGCGACGGACAAGCTGGCCTTGCTGCTGCCTTATCTGCGACGCTGGCCGGTGGCGCGGATGCGGGTGGCGGTGATCCCCTTGCTGATCGTTGTGGCTGTGCTTCCCTTGTCCTGGATGGGGGCGTTGATCCTGGCGCTGACCGGGCCGATGATCCCGGTCTTCATGATGCTGGTCGGCATGGCGGCGGGGCGGGCCAGCCAGGACCGGATGGATGAGATCGCGGATATGAACGCGCTGCTGGTCGAACGCTTGACCGCCTTGACCGATATCCGCCTGCTGGCCGCGCGTCGGGCGATGCTGGCCGGCTTTGCCGCCTCGGCCGAGCGTCTGCGCAGCCGCACCATGCGCGTGCTGGCCCTGGCCTTCCTGTCCAGCACCGTGCTGGAGTTGTTTTCGTCGATCGGCGTGGCGCTGATGGCGGTCTTTGTCGGCTTCTCGTTGCTTGGGGCGTTGCAATTCGGCAGCTGGGGCGGCGGGCTTGGCCTGGGCGAGGGGATCTTCATGCTGATGCTGGCGCCGGCCTTTTACCAGCCGATGCGTGACATGGCGGCCGCCTGGCATGACCGCGCCGATGCGTTGGCGCTGGCCCGCGATCTGCATGCCGAGATGACGCGCAATGCCCCGGCCATACTGGGCGAGGGCGCAGCCGCTGATGCGCCTGCCGGCTTTGGCGATCTGCGCGCCGAGGGGCTGCGGATCGGTGACCGCATCCTGCCGCCGCTGCACGTCCGGAGCGGCGAGGCCGTCGTGCTGACGGGCAAATCGGGCGTGGGCAAGACACGGCTGATCCTGATCCTGGCGGGGCTTGCCGATGCGGCGCCGGGGCGCGTTCTGATCGACGGACGGTTGCTGGATGACGGGACCGCCGATGCCTGGCGCGCATTGGTGGCGCTGGTGCCGCAGCGCGTGCATTTCACCGATGATACGCTGCTGGGAAATCTGTGCGGCACGGCCGTGCCGCCGGACAGTGACTTGCAGGCCGCGCTGGAACTGGCGCATGCCGTGGACATCGTTGCGCGCCTGCCTCAGGGCCTGCAAACCCGTTTGGGCGAGCAGGGCGCAGGGGTGTCTGGCGGCGAGGCGCGACGGCTGATGATCGCCCGCGCCGCGCTGCGACGACCTGCATTGTTGCTTGCGGACGAGCCGACGGCCGATCTGGACGAGGAAACCGCCGGGCAGGTGATAGACGGGTTGATGCGGTTGCATCACGCGGGGGCGACCCTGATCCTTGCCAGCCACGATCCGCGCCTGATCGCGGCCATGCCCCGCGAGATACGCCTGTGAGCCGGCTTGCCCCCTTTTTGCGGCTGATGTGGCGCGATCAGCGGGTGGCGCTGATGCGCGGCCTGCTGCTGTCACTGCTGGTGCTGCTGGCGGGGATCGGGTTGCTGGGCCTGTCGGGCTGGTTCATCACCGCTGCCGGCATTGCCGGACTGGCCGGGGCGGGCGTGGTCTTTGACACGTTTCGGCCCGGCGCGGGGGTGCGGTTTCTGGCCCTGGGCCGTACGGCTGCGCGCTATGGCGAGCGGCTGCTGACACATGATGCCACGCTGCGGGTCCTGGCGGGCTGGCGGGTGCGGTTGCTGGCGGCGCTGACATTGGCCAGCCATCCGGTGCAGGCACGGCTGCGAGGCGGGACCGCGCTGAACCGCCTTACGGCGGATGTCGATGCGCTGGACGGTCTGGCCATCCGTCTGGTCTTTCCGCTTCTGGCGGGGCTTGGCAGCCTGTTGATCGCGGCGGCGCTGCTGTGGTGGCTGGTGCTGCCCGCGGTTGCGCTGTGGCTGTCGGGCGTGATGCTGACCGGTGTGGCGCTGGCGGTTCTGGTGACCGCGCCCGCGACGGCCCGGCAGGCCGATCTGGCCGAGACGGCGCGCCAAAGCCTGCGTGCCGCCATGGTGGAACATTTGCGCGCCCGTTTGCTGCTGGCGGTCGAGGGGCGTCTGCCGCAGGCCCGCCAGACCGTTCTGGATCATGACCGCACCGCGCGCGCCGCCGCCCTGCGGCTGGCTGGAACGGAAATTGCGCTGGATGGGGCGATGCAGGCCCTGACCGCTGTGGCCTCGGCCGGCACCTTGCTGATCGCCGGTCAGGCGGTTCTGGACGGGCGGCTTGGCGCGGCACAGGCGGCATTGGGCTTTTTCGCCTCGCTGGCCCTGATCGAACTGGTGGTGCCGCTGTCACGGGCGATGGCCGAGTATGGCCGGATGCGCGGTGCTGCCGGCAGGCTGGACGCGCTGATGCAGCCGCAAACCGTGCCACCCATCCCCCCTGTGAAGGCCGCCCCCTTGGATGGGCTGGCTCTGACCGGGCTGGTGGTTGGTCGCGAGGGGCTGGCGATCCTGCCGGCACTGGATCTGCAAATCCCGCCGGGTCAGACCGTCGCGCTGGTCGGGCGCAGCGGGCGTGGCAAGACGACGCTTCTGGACACCATCGCCGCCCTGCAACCCCCGATTTCAGGCGAGATCGCCATGGCGGCCGGTGCTGCCGACGAGGACGCCTTGCGTCAGGTGCTTGGCTATCTTCAGCAGCGCACTGCCCTGCTGAGCGGCAGCATTGCAGCGCAGTTACAACTGGCCGCGCCAGATGCCACGCCGGACTTGATGGCGCAGATGTTGCAGGTTGTTCACCTGCCCGAGCCGCTGGATCGGCAATTGGGCGAGGCAGGGCAGGGCTTGTCGGGCGGTGAAACCCGGAGACTGGCCCTGGCGCGGGTGCTGATCCGGCGGCCGGCTGTGTTGCTGCTGGACGAGCCGACCGAAGGGCTGGATGCCGCGACCGCCCGCGCCGTGCTGCAAGGCATTCGCGCCTGGTTGCCCGATGCGGCCATCCTGATCGCCTCGCATCGGCAGGCCGAGCGCGAAGCCGCGGACCGCATCGTCACGCTGTAGGCGTGCTTGTCCGGGGTTCAGACGATCTGGGCAAAGCGCGGGGCAGGGCCACGATTGTCGAAGAACGGTACCGTATCGGGCGCAAGCAGCGGGCCATCACCGGATTCGGCCACCATCTCGGCCAGTTCCGCCAGCACCACCTCGGTGATGAAGGGCAGGTCCAGCGCGCGCGCCTCGGCCAGGGGAACCCAGTGCAGATGCGAAAGCTCGTCGCAGGCAGCGCTGAAATCGTCGGGATCGTTGCTGAGCAGATCTGCATCGACGATGAAGAACCGCGCGTCGAAACGCCGTGGCCGGCCCGGTGGCGTGATCGCGCGAAACGCATAGTGCAGCGCACTGGCGTCGGGGGACAGCCCGGCCTCGGCATAGCCGGTCAGCGTGCTGGGCGGGCCATCGCGCCGCCCGATCAGCAGGCCGGTTTCCTCGGCCAGTTCGCGCAATGCCGCCACGGCCAGCGCCGCCGCGTCGATCGGCACGCCGGCGCGTGGTTCCTGGGCGATGCGTGACAGGCTTGGCTCGGCCAGGCCCGCCGCCAATCCGACTGCGGCATCCTCGCGGTCAACCGCACCGCCGGGAAAGACATATTTCGAAGGCATGAACACCGCCGCCGCGCCGCGCATCCCCATCAGCACCGTGGGGCCGTCGGCGCCCCGGCGCAGAAGAATGACGGTGGCGGCGTCACGAATGGGGGGATCTGCCTGGTTCATGCCGCGTCAGGTTCCGTATCGTGGCCAAAGCCATGCATCCGCCGCGCCCATTGCAGCCCGATCATCGCGCCCTTGATCCGTGGCAGCAGCAGCAACGAGGCCAGCACCGTGCCGGTGCCAAAGCCCAGCAACATGCTGAATGTCGAGGGACGATAGGCGACAAAGATCCACAACAGCAGCGGCGCGGCCAGGTGCGACACGATCAGAATGGTCAGATAGGCCGGCCCATCATCGGCACGCTGATGGTGCAGCGCCTCGCCGCAATTCGGGCAGTGGTCATTCACCGACAGATAGCCCGAAAATATGCGGCCCTTGCCGCAGGCCGGACAATGACCGGCCGCGCCGCGCAGCATGGATTGGCCCGTCAACCGGTCGCTGGTTTCCGTCGCAGGCTGCTTGGGCATGGGGTGCTGATCCAGTGTCATCCTGATCCGTCCGATGATCGTCTCTTAGTGCTATCTAGTCAGTTTGCCGCGGCAAAACCACAGCGATTTCGAAGGTCGCGGTCCTGCCCTCAGAGTTTCTTGGTTTAGGAAGTCTCAACCAGGTAGAGAACATTTTAGGAAAACGATGCAGGAAATCGGGTCGGGTTAACCGAAGATTCGGCATTCTGGGGCAATGTGGTTGTCAGACAGTCAGATCAGGACGGACCATGACGATGCTTGCACCTGCGCGACGCGAATTTCCCCAGTCGTCGCTTCCCCTTGTCGGAGGCGAAGTCACGCCGGCGACCGCCTATCTCGAATCGCTGCAACTGCTGGAGCGGCTGCACCGCCTGATGCATGATCTGGTCAAGGACGAGTTCGAGCGGCTTGGACGAAACGACCTGAACCCGGTGCAGGCGCTGATCCTGTACAATCTGGGTGAGGCCGAGGTTTCGGCGGGCGAGCTGCGGTCGCGCGGCATGTATCAGGGAAGCAATGTCAGCTATAATCTGAAAAAGCTGGTGACGATGGGCTATGTCCATCACGAACGCTGCGAACTTGATCGCCGCTCGGTCCGGGTCAGGCTGACCGATACCGGGCTTGAGGTGCGGCAACTTGTTCTGCGCCTGTTCCAGCGTCATGCAGAACAACTGGGAATGTCCGGCGTTCTGGACGATCCGCCCCTTGGCCAGGTCAATCTGCAGGCCCGCAGGATCGAGCGTTACTGGACTGAACAGATCCGCTATATCTATTGATTGTTTAACGATTTTGCGGAGAGGTCCGCGCCACGGCGCGGGCCTTGCCATTGTAAAAGCCGCGATAAGATGGGGCGCTGCCCCGGTCGCCTTGCGGCGCCCTCCCCGGGATATTTTGATCAAAGCGAGGCGGCGGGATCAGGCCTGTGCCGGGCTGCGATCCGATCCCGTTTCTGGAATGTATCGGCCTTGGGGCGGGCCTGTCACCAGTGGCCGGTGTTTTCCATGCTGGCCCAGGGTTCTTGTGCGGGCAGATGCTCGCCCTCTTGCAGAATCTCGATCGAGACATTGTCGGGGCTGCGGACGAAAGCCATATGGCCGTCGCGCGGCGGGCGATTGATGGTCACGCCAGCATCCATCAGCCGCTGGCACAAGTCGTAGATGTTGTCCACCCGATAGGCGAGATGGCCGAAATGGCGGCTGTCCGAGGGCAGGCCATCATCGCCGTCCCAGTTATAGGTCAATTCGACCGGGCATTCGGGCTGGCCAGGTGGCGCCATGAAAACCAGGGTGAACCGGCCTTTCTCGCTGTCCATGCGGCGTGTTTCCTCCAGCCCCAGCAGGCGGAAGAAGTCCATGGATTTTTCCAGGTCCCTGACACGGACCATTGTGTGCAGATAGCGGATTTTCATTGGACCTCCGGTCAGTTGGGTCGCTGGCACAGTGGCATGTCGCGCGACCTGGCGCAAACGGCTTAATGATGGTGCAATTTGGTTGAACGAAACGAACCGGGATGGCACAAGATGATGTGGATCGAGAGGACAAGAACACTATGAATACGCCGGTGACCGCCGAACAGCAGGCCGAGATCGACGCGCTGCGCGCAACCACCCAACCCACGTTGCGCGCCGTCGCGCCGGGGATGGAGGCGCATCTCTATACCGCCCATCCGGTGCTGGACCACGGTTTCGTGCGGGTCGTCGACTATATGGGCGATGATGCGGCGATCTGTCAGGCGGCGCGGGTCAGCTATGGCCGGGGCACCAAGTCGGTCAGCACGGATGAGGGGCTGATCCGCTATCTGATGCGGCACTGGCACTCGACCCCGTTCGAGATGTGCGAGGCCAAGTTCCACGTCAAGCTGCCGGTTTTCGTGGCACGGCAATGGATTCGCCACCGCACCGCCAATGTGAACGAATATTCGGCGCGCTATTCGATCCTCGACCGCGAATTCTATATCCCCGCGCCCGAGCAACTGGCCGCGCAATCCTCCGACAACCGCCAGGGCCGCGATCAGGTGTTGCAGGGGGAGGAAGCGCAGCGCGTGCTGAGCCTGCTTCGCGAGGACGCGATGCGCAGCTATGACCATTACGAGGCGATGCTGTCGCAGGCCCAACCTGATGGAACGCCCCAGCAGGGTCTGGCGCGCGAACTGGCGCGGATGAACCTGCCAGCGAATATCTATACGCAATGGTATTGGAAGGTCGACCTGCACAACCTGCTGCATTTCCTGCGCCTGCGCGCCGACGCCCATGCCCAATACGAGATCCGCGCCTATGCCGACGCGATGTGCCAGATTGTCGCCGATTGGGTGCCGGCGGCGTTCGGAGCGTTCCGCGATTACCGGATGGAGGCGGTCAGCCTGTCGGCCCAGGCAGCAGCGGTGCTGCGGCGTCGGCTGAAGGGCGAGGTGGTGACGCAGGAAGACAGCGGGATGAGCGCGCGGGAATGGCGGGAGTTTGAGGAGATTTGGGGGTGAGTACGAATGCGGATGATTTCGATGAAGGTATAGAGAAAGTTAGCCGCGTAACTGGCGCCATCGGCCAGATGATACAAATTGCGGGCGACAATCCGGATACCAGGAAAGCGGGTCAGAGCCTGGCGCGGTCGGCAGCTACTGTTGCGCAGTTGGTAGAAAATACGCTCTTACCAATAGCTGCTGTAAATTTTGGATTTAAGAAAGCAAAAGAGTATTTTGAATCGAGATTTTCTGAAGATATGTCTCAGAAGATTTCCAATATTCCGCCAGACAAAATAGTCGAACCGCCAGCGTCCGTAGTAGCGCCAGCGCTACAAGGCCTCGGGTTCTCTAACGAAGAACCGAGTCTAAAAGAGATGTACCTCAACTTGCTCGCGTCGGCCATGGATGGTCGAACCCCGGATAAAGCTCATCCTGCGTTTTCCGAAATCATCCGTCAACTGAATGCAACCGAAGCTGGTTTTCTCAAGCTCTACTTGCCGTATGGGATGAGCCCGATCGCGAAATTGAGTAGGAAGATCGACAATAACGGCGCCAAACTTCGATATGTTCATTGTATTATGGTATATGATAAACATTCGGGAAGTGCAGTTCTAATACCTCAGTTCCCACAGTATATCGATAATTGGATAAGGCTTGGTTTGATCGACGTTGACTATGGAACCTGGTTAACTGCTGATCACGCGTATGATTGGGTGAAATCGCGTCCAGAGTACATTTCATTATTGAATGAGGTGGGTGATGAAAACATGATCCAGATTACAAAGGGTCTTTTGCGTACTACCGACTTCGGTAAAGCCTTTGTCAGCGCCGTATTCTAGCCAGCTTAGGGTGCGTGCTCGCACGCACCGTTCCGGCATGGCGAACGAATGATCCGGTGCGTGCAAGCACACACCCTAACCCCGCACCCTCTCAACCCACGCCCTGACCACCCCCAAACTCTCAGCCTCATCCAACCAAGGCACATGCGCCCGCCCCGGCACCTCGGCATAGACCCCATCCGGTCGCCGCAGCCGCATTTCCTCGAACACCTCCCGCGACAGCAGATCCGAGTTTGCCCCCCGGATCAGCGCGACCGGAAAGCCTGCCGTCGCCTCCCACAACGGCCACAGATCGGGAGCCTCGCCCTCGAATGCCGCCAGAAACGCCTCGCGCAGCGCCGGGTCATAGCGGATGGTCAAGCCCCGCTCGCCTTCGACATAGAACTTTTGCGCGTCCGACAGCCAGCGCCCCTCGGGCACGTCTGAAAAACCCGGACTCAGCGCGGCCATGCGATCGGCCACGGCCTCATAGGTCTTTGCCGCTGGATTGCGGCCGACATAGTCCTTGATACGATCCAGCCCGGCATGTTCAATCACCGGGCCGACGTCGTTCAGGCACAGACCCAGCAAGCGATCATGCGCCACCGCCGCCAGCAGCATCCCGATCAGCCCGCCGCGAGAGGTGCCCAGCACCGCCGCCTTCTCGATCCCCAGATGATCCAGCAGGGCCAGCGCATCGGCGCCTTCTTGCGGCACGGTATAGGTCGCGGCGCCGGTGAAATCCGATTGCCCGCGCCCGCGATAATCCATGCGGATCAGCCGCAAATCGGGCAGATGCGGGGCGAGATAGTCGAAATCGGCCATATTGCGCGTCAGCCCGGCCAGACACAGGACCGGCAGGCCGCGCCCCTCATCCGAATAGGCCAGACGAGCGCCGTCTGCGGTGGAAAAATGCGGCATGTTCATTCACCCGGTCCAAATATCCCGCGGGGGTTCGGGGGCGCGAAGCCCCCGTCCGACATCACAAATTCTCGCTCTGCGGCATGCCCAGCACGTGATAGCCGCCATCGACCAGCACGATTTCGCCGGTGGTGCAGGCGCCCCAATCGCTGGTCAACCAGACGGCGGTGCCGCCGATCGCCTCCAGCGTGGCATTGGCGCGCAGGGGGGCGTTGGCCTCGGTATGGCGATAGGTCTTGCGCGCCCCGCCGATGGCTGCGCCGGCCAGCGTCTTCATCGGGCCGGGCGAGATGGCGTTCACGCGGATGCCGTCGGGACCAAGGTCATTGGCCAGATAGCGCACGGTTGATTCCAGCGCCGCCTTGGCCACGCCCATGACGTTATAGAACGGCGTCACCCGGTTCGAGCCGCCATAGGTCAGGGTTATGATCGACGAGCCCGCCGACATCAGCGGATGGGCGCGGCGGGCGACCTCGATCAGGGAATAGCAGGAAATCTCAAGCGAATGCTTGAAGTTCTCGCGGCTGGTATTCACGAACCGGCCGGTCAGCTCGTCCTTGTTGCTGAATGCGATGGCATGGACCAGAAAATCCAGCCGACCCCACCGTTCCGCGATCTGGCCAAAGGCCGCATCCAGAGAGGCATCGTCGGTCACGTCCACATCGACCAGCAGGTCCGCGCCGACACTGGCGGCCAGAGGTTCAACGCGCCGACCGAAGGCTTCCCCCTGATAGGAAAAGGCCAGTTCCGCGCCCTGATCCGCCAGTGCCTTTGCAATACCCCAGGCGATGGAACGGTCATTCGCGACCCCCATCACAAGGCCGCGTTTTCCGTTCAGCAAATCGCCCATTCACTCAATCCCGGTATTTCGACATCACAAGGGTGGCATTGGTGCCACCGAAACCAAAGCTGTTCGACAAGACCGTGTCCAGCCCCGCGTTATCCACCCGCACCGTGGCGATTTCATTGGCGTTGATCGCGGGGTCCAGCGTGGTGATATTCGCCGATGCGGTGATGAAATCATCCTGCAACATCAGCAGCGAATAGATCGCCTCATGCACGCCGGTCGCGCCAAGCGAATGCCCGGTCAGTGACTTGGTCGAGCTGACGGGCGGCGTCGTGCCTTCGCCCCAGATGCGGCGGATCGCCTTGATCTCGCCCAGATCGCCCACGGGCGTCGAGGTGCCATGCGCGTTGATGTAGCTGACCTTGCGGCCCTCGGGCAGGGTCGACAGCGCCACGCGCATCGCGCGTTCGCCACCTTCGCCGGACGGCGCCACCATGTCATAGCCATCCGAGGTCGCGCCATAGCCCGTCACTTCGGCATAGATCTTGGCGCCGCGCGCCAGCGCGTGGCTCAGTTCCTCCAGGACCACGACCCCGCCGCCGCCGGCGATGACGAAACCGTCCCGCGTGGCGTCATAGGCGCGCGATGCCGTGGCCGGCGTGTCGTTATATTTCGACGACATCGCACCCATGGCGTCGAACAGGCAGGACAGGGTCCAATCCAGTTCTTCGCCGCCACCGGCAAAGACGATATCCTGCTTGCCCATCTGGATCTGCTCGACGCCATTGCCGATGCAATGCGCGCTGGTGGCGCAGGCCGAGGTGATCGAATAGTTCACGCCCTTGATCTTGAAGGGCGTCGCCAGGCAGGCAGAGTTCGTGGAGGACATGCAGCGCGTCACCATGAACGGCCCCATGCGTTTCGGCGCGCCCTTTTCGATGACGATCTGATGCGCTTCGAAGAAGTTGCTGGTCGACGGCCCGCCCGAACCCATGATCAGCCCGGTGCGCTCGTTCGAGACGTCGCTTTCTTCCAGGCCGCTATCGGCGATGGCCTGTTCCATGGCGAGGAAGTTATAGGCCGCGCCCGGACCCATGAAGCGCATGTTGCGCTTGTCTATGTGATCTTCCAGCACGATCTGCGGCATGCCGTGGACCTGGCTGCGGAAACCATGTTCGGCATAGTCCGGCGCGAAAACGATGCCGGACCGGCCGGCCTTCAGGCTGTCCGTAACTTCTGCGGCATTATTGCCGATGGGCGAGACGATCCCCAGCCCGGTGATGACGACGCGGCGCATATGCACCCCTTTCATTCGTTCCAAGATCAGCTTTCGGAAAGCGCGACCTTCATGTCCTTGACCTGATAGATGACCTCGCCGTCAGCCTCGACCCGGCCATCGGCGACACCCATCGTCAGGCGGCGAGTCTGCACCGCCTTGGTGAAATCCACATGATAACGCAGCAGCTTGCGATCGGGTCGGACCATGCCGGTCAGCTTGACCTCGCCAACACCCAGGGCATAGCCGCGCCCCTGCCAGCCACGCCAGCCCAGGTTGAACCCGGTCAGCTGCCACAACCCGTCAAGGCCAAGGCAGCCGGGCATGATCGGATTGCCGGGAAAATGGCACTCGAAAAACCAAAGCTCGGGCTTGATGTCGAATTCGGCCACGACATGACCCTTGCCATGGGCGCCACCATCTTCGGAAATATCCGTGATGCGATCCATCATCAGCATCGGCGGTTCCGGCAGCTGGGCATTGCCCGGCCCGAACAACTCGCCCCGCGCGCAGGCCAGCAGGTCATCATAGTCAAAGCTGGTCCGGTTCATTGCCATCAGGTCGCTCTTTCCTCTGATATCGCCATATATGTCATGTTGACGTTCCGTCTAGCATCCGCGGTCAAGCCCGTGCAAGTGCGGTGCGGTGACCCGGCCTAGAACCATTGCCCCGGTTCCATCAGGCCCAGATCCATCAATTGCTGCCCGCGCCATTCGAATGCGGCCGAATTGCGCCAGATGAAACCGCCGATCCGGTCACGCGAATCCGGGTTGCGGGCCAGCGCCTTGGCCACCCGGAACGAGCCTATCGCGCAGGTCAGGCTGTGATGCCAGGGACAGGCATAGGTGTTGTATTCGGGCTGGTTGAACCTGTGTTCGGGCGTGACGCGCAGCCCCGGCTCGGCCCGAAACAGCGCGATGCGGTCGATATTGCGGCGGTTTGCCGGGATATGTTCCTCGAACCGCCAGCGCAGCCCGCCGTGAAAATCCAGCTGTCGGTCCTCGTATTGCTCGGTCTCGGCCCCAGGGTGTTTCCGGCCAAGCGCGTAATAGCCGGTGCGGTCGAACATGGCATGTTCAAGACTGACCGCATCGGGGTTGGTTTGCAGATCCGGCGCATAAAGGTCGATGACATAGGCCAGCATCGCGTCGCGGCGCTCTTCGGTGTGAAAGGCCAGCAATTCACCGATGCTGCGGGTTTCGCAAAACGGGTAGAACAGAAATTCGGCATTATAGCCGTAATACAGCCAGGTTCCTGCGGGAACGGCGTCGATCAGGGCATTGACGGCGGCCACATGGGCGTCGGGACGCCGGGTGTCATGGATCAGGTTGGTCACCCGGCCATCGGCGATCAGCGCCGCAGGCAGCACCAGCGGCTCGGGCGACAGCGCCAGGATATGACGAAAGCCGCGAAGCAGGTGAAACCGCAAGCTCGCCTCGATCTCGGTCGTATCCTCGCACAGGATCATCGCGATCGGCCCGCGGGAAATGGTCCTTGGACGCGATGCCAGAAAATCGCCCAACGCGAACGCAGGGGTCGCGGCCTGGGTCATTGCATCACCGCCTTGACCTGTTCCAGCGCCGAGCGCAGCAGGTCCGGGTTCGATTCCGTGCTTTCGACCAGCCGTTTCAACGTGGCCTTTTGCACATCGCTCAGTGCCGATTGGTCGATCAGCGCATCGACCTGCGCCTTGTCAAAGCCCTCGGGTGTCAGCAGCGCCTCGATCCGGCCTGCGGTCGCGGCCGCATCGGCGGCGTCCTGGGTTGCCGAGGCGGCCTCGCGCGCGGCATCGGCGGCCTGTTCGGTCGCGGCGGCTTCGGTGCCCGGCGAGGTTGAGGATTCGGCCTGGGCTGCGGCGTTGGCGGCGCGATCTGCCGCCTCGATGGCGGTTTCGGCGGCGGTTTCGGCCTCGGTCGCGGCTTCGGTGGCCGCGCCGATCTGGGCATCGCTGGCGGCCCGATCCGCTTCGGCGGCGGCATCGGTGGCGGTGGCTGCGGCATCGGCGGCCGCATCTGCGGCGGCCTCGGCGGCGGCGGCGCTGTCGGTCGCCGTGGACTCGGCCTCGGTCTGGGCCTGATCTGCGGTGGCTTCGGCCTGCTGGGCGGCCTGCTGGGCGATGTCGGCCGCAGCTTGCGGCGCTGGTTCGGCGGGCTCGGTGGGGGAAGGCGCGGGTTCCTGTTCGGCAAGGGGTGCGGTGGCGCGGCCCTGCCACCACAGGAAGCCGGCAAGGGCCACTGCCAGAATCACGATCAGGGGTAGAAGGCGACGCATCGGCAAAGCTCCGTTCCGGGGGTGGGTTCGGTTAACCTATTGCACATGGCAGGCCGGTCGAAAAGTCGCCGCCGGGTCACAAAATGCCCGCTTTTGCCGTTGCTTGGCCCTTGTTTCCGGTTGAATCGTCGCTGCGACACGCTTATTTTCGGTTAACTCGACAACCACAATCCAAGGATTCTCGCCATAGCCCGCAGACCGCATAATGCGCCGCCCCAACGTGACACCGGACCCCGCGTCAATGAACGCATCCGCGTATCGGAAATTCGCCTGATCGGCCCCGACGGAGAGAATGTCGGCGTCGTGCCGCCCTCGGTCGGGTTGCAGATGGCGGAAGAGGCCGGTCTTGACCTGGTCGAAATCTCGCCCAATGCCACGCCGCCGGTGTGCAAGGTCATGGACCTGGGCAAGTTCAAGTATGAACAGCAGAAACGCGAGGCCGAGGCCCGCAAGAAGCAGAAGATCATCGAGATCAAGGAAGTGAAATTCCGTCCCGGCACGGATACGCACGACTATGATGTCAAGATGCGCAGCGTCATGAAGTTCCTCGAAGGCGGTGACAAGGTAAAGATCACCCTGCGCTTTCGTGGCCGCGAAATGGCCCACCAGGATCTGGGGCTGGACCTGCTGACCCGTGTTCGCGACGATGTCGGCGAGGCCGGCAAGATCGAGTCCATGCCCAAGCTGGAAGGCCGGCAGATGGTGATGATGATCGCCCCGCGCTGATCCATCGCCCGCATTGATCATCAGGCCGCGCCGGTTATTGCCGCGCGGCCTTTTTCATGGGATCACCGACCCATGCGGAACACAGATGCCCAAGGCCCCGTCATTGCCATTTCCCGGATCGAGACTGCCGATCCGTCGCTGCCCTTGCCCAGCTATGCAAGCGCCGGGGCGGCGGGTGCCGATCTTCGCGCCGATCTGGGCGGGGCGACGGTCACCCTGGGACCGGGGCAGCGAGCGCTGATCCCGACGGGTTTGCGGCTGGCCATCCCGCCGGGATGGGAGGTGCAGGTTCGCCCCCGCTCGGGGCTGGCGCTGAAGCAGGGAATTACCCTGCTGAACACGCCGGGCACGATTGACAGTGATTATCGCGGGCCACTGGGTGTCATCCTGATCAATCTGGGTGATGCGCCGGTGGTTATCGCCCATGGCGAGCGGATCGCGCAGATGGTGGTGGCCCCGGCGCCTCGGGCGCGGTTCGAACTGGTCGAGGTTCTGGACGATACGGCGCGGGGGGCGGGCGGATTCGGCTCGACCGGGCGCGGCTGATGGTTGTTTTCTGGCTGCTGATCGGCTTTGCCTTCGCGGCTTTCGTCGTTCGGGTGCCGGCGCGTTGGCTGGGGATCGCGGCGCTGGCCATCTGGCTGGCGGTGTTGGGGGTGCATCTTTCGATGCCTGGCGGCGCCGTGGCGCGGGCGATCGGGGGCAGCTTTGCCGGCTGGCTGGTTGGCGGCGCGGTTCTTGGCTTGGTGCTGGGGTATCGGCTGTTGCTGCGCGGGCTGTCGCGTCGGGCGGGCGGTGGGCAGGCGTCGGATCCGGTGGCCGTGCCGGAGGCGGTGCCGGTGGTGGGCGGCGACCGGTCTGCGACGATGTCGGATGACGAGCTTGACCGTTACGCCCGCCATATCGTGCTGCGCGAGATCGGCGGGCCGGGGCAGATGCGGTTGCGCGGGGCGAATGTGCTGCTGGTGGGGGCCGGTGGGCTTGGCGCGCCGCTGGCGCTGTATCTGGCGGCGGCGGGTGTCGGGCGGATCACGCTGGCCGATGATGACAGCATCAGCCTGTCGAACCTGCAACGTCAGGTGCTGTTTCGCAGCGACCAGACCGGGCAGCCCAAGGCGCAGGCCGGGGCCGCCGCCATGGGGGCCTTGAACCCCCATGTCACCGTGACGCCGCTGATGCGGCGCGTCGCCGCCAGCGATGCCGCGCTGGTGGCGGGGCACGATCTGGTGCTGGACGGCACCGACAGTTTCGCCGCCCGCGCCGCTGTGAACGCAGCCTGCGTCGAGGCCGGCGTTCCGCTGCTGGCTGGCGCGATCGCGCAGTGGGAGGGGCAGGCCACGCTGTATGACCCCGCGCGCGGCGGTCCCTGCATGGCCTGCATCTTTCCCGTGGCACCGGCGGCGGGGCTTGCGCCCTCTTGCGCCGAGGCCGGTGTCGTCGGCGCCTTGCCCGGCGTGATCGGCAGTGTCATGGCGCTGGAGGCGATCAAGCATCTGACCGGCGCGGGGCAGGGGCTGCGCGGGCGGATGTTGATCTTTGACGGCCTTTATGGCGAGACCCGCACCATCGGGTTGACGGCGCGCGCCGATTGCCCGGTTTGTGGCGGCCGGGGGGCCTGAGGCCGCAGGCTTGATCCGCGTGCAAGCTTCGGCCATCATTTTAGTATGAAGGACGGACCCGACATTGCCCGCATCGCCGCGCTGATCGGCGAGCCTGCCCGCGCCAATATGCTGACGGCGTTGATGACAGGCAAGGCCCTGACCGCCACCGAACTGGCGGCCGAGGCCGGTGTCACGCTGCCAACCGCCAGCGCGCATCTGGCCAAGCTGGATGCGGGCGGTTTGCTGACCATCCGCAAGCAGGGGCGGCATCGCTATGCCGCGCTGGCCGGCCCCGAGGTGGCCAGCGTGCTGGAGGCGCTGATGGGGCTTGCCGCCGGCGCCGGGCATTTGCGCAGCCGCACCGGCCCGCGCGATGCGGCGCTGCGCAAGGCGCGGGTCTGTTACAACCACCTTGCCGGCGATCTGGGGACGCAGCTGTTCGATGCGCTGATCGCGGGCGATCTGATCCGGCCGGGGGATCCGCCGCGAATGACGGCCGCAGGCGAAGGCAAGGTCCGCGATTTCGGCATCGACCTTGACGCCCTGTCGCGGGAGCGCGCGGCCCTGTGCCGCGAATGCCTGGATTGGAGCGAGCGGCGATCTCATCTGGCCGGCAGCCTGGGCCGGGCGCTGCTGGCCCGGATCGAGGCGCTTGGCTGGGCGAAACGCCAGCCCGGCAGCCGCGTCATCCTGTTCTCGCGGCAGGGCGAGGCGGCGTTTCGCGCCAGTTTCAATCTGCCCGAGGGTTAAGGCGCCGCCTCTGGCATCCGGCGCCGTGCTGGCATAGCCTGACAGCTGCCAAGCAGAAGGGCCCCCGCGATGAATCCCGAACTGACCCATTGGACCGGCCCGCACGGCCTGCCGCGTTTCGACCTGATCCGCGACGAGGATTTTGGCCCCGTCATTCAGGCCGAACTGGCCCGCGCCGAGGCTGCGGTCGAGGCCATCGCGGCCAATCCCGCCACGCCTGATTTCGCCAATACCGTTGCCGCGCTGGAAACCGTGGAAGAGCCGTTGGAACGGGCGCTGTCGATTTTCTACACGCTGGCCTCGGTCGATTCGAACCCCGCGCGGGAAGCCTTGCAGCGCGATCTGGCACCACGACTGGCGGCTTACGGCAACAAGGTGATGATGGATCCGCGCCTCTTCGACCGGGTGCAGGCGGTGGCGGAACAAGCGGCACAGCTGCCACCCCAGGATGCCCGGATCACCGAATTGCAGTTGCGGGCCCGGCGCCGCGCGGGTGCGGGGCTGTCGCCCGAAGATCGCGCCCGGCTGGCCGCGATCAATGAACGGCTGGCGACGCTGACGACGCAGTTTTCGCAGAACCTGCTGGCGGATGAACGCGATTATGTGCTGCCGGTGGCCGATGACCGGCTGGCCGGGCTGCCGGACTGGCTGCTGGGCGCGATGCGGGCTGCGGCGCGCGAACGGGGGCTGCCGGGGCAGGTGGTAACGCTTAGCCGCTCGCTGATCATGCCGTTTCTGGAACTGGCCGATGATCGGGCCCTGCGCGAGACGGCGCTGGCGGCCTGGGCCGCGCGCGGTTCGGGGCAGGGGGCGGGTGGCGGTGCCACTGACAATCGCGGTGTCGTCACCGAAATTCTGGCCCTGCGTCACGAAATGGCGCGGCTGTTGGGCTATGCTGATTTCGCCAGCTTCCGGCTGGAACCGGAAATGGCGCGCGATGCGGCGCGGGTCGAGGATCTGCTGATGCAGGTCTGGCGTCCGGCCATCGCCCGCGCCCGCGAGGATCAGGCCGCGATGACCCCGATGCTGCGCGAGGACGGCGGCAACGGCCCGTTCGAGGCCTGGGACTGGCGCTATTACGCGGCTCGCCGCAAACGTGCGACCTTTGATTTCGACCCAGATGCGTTGAAGCCCTATCTGACGCTGGATGCGATGATCAACGCCGTCTTTGATACCGCGTATCGGCTGTTCGGGCTGGAATTTGCCCCCTTCGAGGCGCCGCTGTGGAATCCCCATGTCCGGGCCTGGCAGATCACGCGGTCGGGCCGGCCCATGGCGGTATTTCTGGGCGATTATTTTGCCCGCCCCGGCAAGCGTTCGGGCGCCTGGTGTTCCAGCCTGCAACCCCAGCACGGGATTGGCGCGGGTCAACGCGCCATTGTGACCAATATCTGCAACTTCACCCCGCCCGACGAACCGGGTGCCCCGGCTTTCCTGTCATGGGATGACGCGCGCACGCTGTTTCACGAATTTGGCCATGCGCTGCACCACATCCTTTCGGATGTCGACTGGCCCAGCATCTCGGGCACCTCGGTGGCGTTGGATTTCGTCGAATTGCCCAGCCAGCTTTACGAGCATTGGCTGGAACAGCCGCAGGTGCTGGCCCAGCATGCCCGCCACCACGCCACGAACGAGCCCCTGCCACAGGCACTGCTGGATCGGCTGCTGGCGGCGGACAAGGCCGATGCCGGGTTCTCGACCGTCGAATATCTGGAATCGGCGCTGGTCGATCTGGCCTTTCACCGCGGCGATGCGCCCGCCGATCCCGCCGCGCGTCAGGCCGATCTGCTGGCCGCGCTGGATGCGCCTTCCGCCATTCCGCTGCGCCATGACACGCCGCAATTCGGGCATGTCTTTTCGGGCGGTCATTATGCCAGCGGCTATTACAGCTATCTGTGGTCCGAGGTGATGGATGCCGATGCCTTCGAGGCCTTCCGCGAGGCCGGCGACATCTTCGATGCAGGCACTGCGCAACGGCTGGAACAGACCATCCTGTCGCGCGGTGGGGCCGAGCAGGCGGATGCGTTGTGGCTGGCCTTCAGGGAACGAATGCCCGGTGTCGAGCCTTTATTGAAGGGGCGCGGACTGATCTAGGCCCCGAGAAAAGGGAGAACCACCATGAAAACCGTCAGTCTTCTGGTTATCGCCACCACTGCCGTTCTGGGCCTGGCCGCCTGCGAGGGACAGCGGGTTGCCCCGCCCGAGCCGGAACCCGCATCGGGCCCGATCGACGCGGCCGATTCGCTGAACGGGACCTATAACCTGCGTGCTTCGGACTGCACCCGTCAGGACGAGCCGGAAACGCGCCTCGTCATTGATGGCAACAAGTTCAATTTCTACGAATCGGCCTGCGTCGTGGCCAATTCGGTCAGCAGCACCTCGTATACCCGCGTGACGCTGTCCTGCACGGGCGAGGGGCAAGAGTTCAACCGCGTGGTCGATCTGCAAAACCGCCCCGGAGAGTTGCGCCTGACACAAGACCGCAGCACGCTTACCTATTTCAAATGCGAGGGCTAGGCTGCCGCTTGCCGGCCTGCGGGGCTTGAGCGCCCCTTGCCGCTGCTGCAATCTGCATGGGTGTTTATGCAAGTGGCAGGTTTGTGGCGATGACCCATCTTCGGTCGACTGATCGCGTTCATCCGCGGGCGGATACCAGCAATATGGACGGGCGGATCACATGGATGCCGGTCAAGACCTTCTGGCTGCTGGGGCATGGTCTGGCCGGGTTGGCGGGGGTGGTGCTGTTTCCCTCGGTCGGTGCGGCGGCGGTGTTCGTGGTGCTGACCGGGGTGACGATCTGCGCGGGGCATTCCGTGGGGATGCACCGGCTGTTGATCCATCGCAGCTTTTCCACATTTCGCCCCGTCGAATATCTGCTGGTCTGGCTGGGCGTTCTGGTCGGCATGGCCGGCCCGTTCGGCATGATCCGCGCCCATGACATGCGCGACTGGCACCAGCGGCAGGAAAACTGCCCGCCCCATCCCTCGCATGGGGCCGGGTTCTGGCGCGACGCCTGGTGGCAGCTGTGCTGCGAGTTTCGCCTGAATCGCCCGCCGCAGCTGGTGATCGAACCCAGCGTCGCCGACAGCCGCTTTTGCCGCGCGGTCGAGCGCAGCTGGATGGCGCAGCAACTGGTGCTTGCGGTGCCGCTTTATCTGCTGGGCGGTTGGGCCTGGGTATTGTGGGGATGCAGCCTGCGGGTTTTCGTGTCGCTGGTGGGGCATTGGGCCGTGGGGCATTACGCCCACAGGCGGGGCTACCAAAGTTGGCTTGCGCCCGACATGTCGGTGCAGGGCTATAACCTGCCGGGCCTGGGTTTGCTGACGTTTGGCGAAAACTGGCATGGCAACCACCATGCCTTTCCCTATTCCGCCCGCTTGGGGGTCAGCCAGGGGCAAAGCGATCCCGGCTATCTGCTGATCCGGGTGCTGCGCGGGCTGGGGCTGGCCTGGGATGTCAAGCTGCCCGGCGCGCATCCCGATCGCGATGCGCGCTTGCAGGTCGTGGATTAGATCGCGCGGTTATTCGCGGGTTTCGTCGGGATCCACACCCCAGATCGAGGGCTTCATCACCCAGCCACGCTCGCCCCCACCGGAAATACGGCACCAGTCGATCGTGCATTCGCCAAGCCGCACGATCGCGCCGGTTTCGGCGCGGGCCACGACATCTGATTTCAGATCCGGCTTTGCGTGCAGCTCGACCATGTCCTCCTGCACGATGGCGGTGCGCACGCCCGACAGCAGGGCGTAATGCACCCAGCCCCCGGCGCCGTCCCGGTCCTCGACCCGGCGCCAATGGCCGAATTCGGCCACCACGCGCAGCGGCATGCCGGCATGGCGGAACACCCAGTCAATGCGGTGCGACAGGCTGGGGCCGCGCCGGGCATTGCCCTCGTTGCCCTTCAGGCTGACATAACGGGGCAGGGGCAGGTTGGTGACCGGTCCCTTGCCCGGATCGCGCCCGTCGGGATTGCGGCTGATCGCGGCATCGGCCGTCGGCGCCTGGCTTAGAACAATGACGCCGCCGCCGGCCGGCACCGGGGTGCCATCGGTGCGGTTGTCAGGCCCGCCGGTCGAGACGATGGAAATGCCGTGCGGAATAACCGCGGCGGGCGCTTCGCCATCTGCCGGCGCCTGTTCCTGTTCCTGCGCGGCCCCGGACCCGCTGGCCACCAGCCAGCCCGTCATCGCGGCCGCCGCGACCAGGGCCGTCAGCCGTCCTCTTCTGTCTGCCATCGCGCCGAAGCCCGCCCTCGCCGTCATATCCTGCCCATTCCTGCCTGTGCCGACAGTGGCCGCGACCGTTCAGGCGCGCGGCATGTCCTCTGCCTTGCCTCATTCCCGGATCGCGCGGCGCATTCGCCGTTGCAACCCACCTACAGGGGTCTTGTGCCGGCCCCTTAACGGGGGCAGTTTGCCAAAAGCGGCCGCGCAAGAAAAGTGCGCAGCATCACGCCGTCGATAAAGTGAGGTCAACATGTCACCATCTTCGCGCCAGCGTCTTCGGGTCACCGTGACGCGGCACTTGCCCGAAGCGGTCGAAACGCGGATGAAAGAGCTGTTCGATGTCTCGTTGAACGAAGCCGATCGCAAGTTCAGCAGGGATGAATTGGTGGCCGCGATGCGTGACAGCGACGTTCTGGTGCCGACGGTGACCGACCATATCGACGCGAATATGCTGGCTCAGGCCGGCGAGAGGTTGAAACTGATCGCGAATTATGGCGCAGGCGTCGACCATATCGACGTGCATTCCGCCCGCCAGCGGGGGGTTCTGGTCAGCAACACGCCCGGCGTCGTGACCGAGGATACCGCCGACATGACCATGGCGCTGATCCTGGCCGTCACCCGCCGCATTCCCGAGGGGCTGGCCGAGATGCAGGCCGGGCGCTGGCACGGCTGGTCGCCCACGGCGCATCTGGGCGGCCGGGTCGGCGGGCGTCGCCTGGGGATCCTGGGCATGGGGCGTATCGGTCAGGCCGTGGCGCGGCGTGCCAATGTCTTTGGCATGCAGGTCCACTACCACAACCGCAGGCGTCTGCGCCCCGAGACCGAGGACGAGTTGCAGGCGACCTGGTGGGAAAGTCTGGATCAGATGCTGGCGCGGATGGACATCATCAGCATCAATGCCCCGCATACGCCGGCGACCTTTCACCTGCTGAACGCCCGCCGACTGAAGCTGTTGAAACCAACGGCAGTCGTGATCAACACCTCGCGCGGCGAGGTGATCGACGAGAATGCGCTGACCCGGATGCTGCGCGCGGGCGAGATCGCCGGCGCGGGTCTGGACGTGTTCGAACACGGGCACGAGATCAACCCTCGCCTGCGCGAACTGAGCAATGTGGTGCTGTTGCCGCATATGGGCTCGGCCACGGTCGAGGGCCGCAACGAGATGGGCGAGAAGGTCATCATCAACATCAAGACCTATGCCGACGGTCACCGGCCGCCGGATCTGGTCGTGCCGAACATGCTGTAGGGGCAGAACATGACGATGCAGAACAGCCAGCCGATCTGGGACAAGGTCGATGCCCATCGCGACGATCTGACGGGGCTTGCCGACCGGGTCTGGGCCACACCGGAACTGCTTTACGGCGAATACGAATCCTGCGACGCGCATACCGAAATGCTGCGTGCCAAGGGCTTTGCGGTGACCGAAAACGTCGCCGGCATCCCCACAGCCGTCATGGGCGAGGCAGGCGAGGGCGGCCCGATCATCGCGATTCTGGGCGAATATGACGCGCTGCCAGGCCTGTCACAGGTTGCGGGCATCGCCGAGCCGCGCGAGGTGGTGCCGGGTGGCAACGGGCATGGCTGCGGCCATAACCTGCTGGGTTCCGCCGCGCTGCTGGCGGCCTGCGCGTTGAAGGACTGGCTGGCCGAGACGGGAACGCCGGGCCGGGTGCGTTACTATGGTTGCCCGGCGGAAGAGGGCGGGGCGGCCAAGACCTTCATGGTGCGCGAAGGGGCTTTCGCCGGCGTCGATGCGGCCGTGACCTGGCATCCCGACAGCATGACGCGGGTGGATGATCCCCTTAGCCTTGCCAATACGCGGATCGACTTTGCCTTCAAGGGCCGGGCCGCCCATGCCGCCGCCAGCCCGCATCTGGGCCGCTCGGCGCTGGATGCGGTCGAGTTGATGTCGGTCGGCGTCAACTATCTGCGCGAGCATATGGTTCAGGATGCGCGGATCCACTATGCCTATCTGGATGCCGGCGGCACGGCGCCCAATGTGGTGCAGGCACGGGCGCGGGTCCGCTATTCCATCCGGGCGCTGCAACTGGCCGAGATGCTGTCACTGGTCGAGCGGGTCAAGGATATCGCCCGTGGCGCGGCGCTGATGACGGGAACCGAGGTCGAGTTCAAGGTCTTCTCGGCCGTGTCGAATACGCTGGAAAACCGGGTGATGGACGGCGCGATGCAGCGCGCGCTGGACGAGATGGGCGGCGTGCCCTTTGACGAGACCGACCGCGACTATGCCCGCGCCATTCAGGCCACGCTGTCGCAGGCCGATCTGGCCGCGCCATATGACGGCGTGGCGATGGACCCGCGCGGGGACGAGCCGCTTTGCGACTATGTGGTGCCGCTGCGTCCGGGGGGGCAGGTGCTGATCGGCTCGACCGATGTGGCCGATGTCAGCTGGGCGGTGCCGCTGTCCGAGGTGCTGGTGGCGACCCATGCCATCGGCACACCGGCTCATAGCTGGCAGATCACGGCGCAGGGCAAATCGCCTGCGGCCCATAAGGGCATGACCTATGCCGCCAAGGCGATGGCGCGCTGTGCGCAGATGATACTGACCGATCCCGCAATGCTGGCCGAGGCAAAGGCCGAACACGCAACGCGCCTGCGCAAGACTCCCTATCAGAATCCGCTGCCGCTGGATGTGTCGCCGCCGCTGGTGCCGCGCCCTGCCATGGCTGGCTGACCCGGCCGGGACGATCACGGCCGGTTATAACGCCGGCCGTGTCAGCATCAGCCAGATGATGCCCAGCATCGCCGTAAAGGCGGGCACGCCAAAGGCGAACCACAGCCGGAACAGCCGGTGATAGGCCGGCGGCAGCGGTGCGTTCTGTCGCGACGCCCGAAGGGCCAGGTCGCGCATCCGCATCTGCATCCAGACCACCGGCAACCAGAATGCGCCGACCAGCAGATATAGCAGCAGCGACAGACCCAGCCAGCCCTCGGTCAGGGGCCAGCCGCTGTGCCGCGCCAGCAGATAGCCGGTGATTGGCTGGGCCACGGCCGCCGTCGCGGTGAACAGCATATCCGCCAGAACGACGATGCCCGCGACATGTGCGATCTGCCCGGCATCGCCGCGGCGATGCGAGATCAGCATGAAGAAGGCGATGCCCATGCCCGTGCCCATCAGGACCATCGCCCCGAGGATATGCAGGAATCTGAGGATCTCGTAGCTCATCGGTCCTCCATCAACAGCCAGACCGTCATCGCCAGCATGACACCCGGAAAGACCTTCAGCATTGGCCCCAGGGGATCGCCCCACAGCGCCGGCGCCAGCAGTGCCCCGCCCAGCAGATAGCTGCCTGACAGTGCCATCATCGCCAGTGCGGCAGCCTTGGTCCAACGCCGCCACAGGATTGCCAAGCCGACCCCGATATCCGCAATCGCGCCCCCGACAACCAGCAACCATGCCAGCCAGCCGGGCAGCCTGCCGGCCAGGACAGCCATCGCGCGCGGCACATCCCATAATGCAATCAGCCCGGAAAACAGCCAGAATATCGACAATGTCGCGATTGCAAGCGGCAGCAGCAGATAGGCCCGCGCAAACAGCCGATCCTGCCGGACAGCCGGCATCCGCGCCAGCGTCTGCGTCAAGGACCCGCATTCTCGCCCCGTGATCCGGCGCCAGGCCGAGGAATCGCCGGTGATTCCATCACGTAAACCGCGCAGTGCCGTGCTGCGCAGGGGCGAGCGCCAGCCCAGATGACCAAGCCCATCGGCCAGCCACGACGCCGCGCGCAACAGCAGGTCCGGCAGGGCAGGGCGCAGCACCGGCCTGCCAAAACCCATCCAGCGCCGGATCGACAGCGTCAGGTCATCGAAAGCATGTGACTGTGATTCTGTCAGATCGGCAACGCTGCCCGAGGGAATTTCACCCCTTGCCGCCATGACAACCGCACCCGTCACATCCCGAATATCGACCGTCCGGACCTGCGCGCCCGGCAGAACGCGCGGCAGGACAGCCGGCATCGCCGCCGCCGCGCGCAGCAGGGCCGTGCCGCCATAGGCATCGGGCGCAAGCACCAGCACCGGCCGCAGGATGACCCAATCCCTTGCCCCGGCCTGAATGATCGCATCGCCACGCCCCTTGCTGCGGAAAAACGCCGTGCCGGCCCGTTCATTTGCCCCGGCGGCCGAGATCTGGACGATCCGCAAGGGCAGGGTGGCGCTTGCCTCGACCAGCCGTTCGATGGCGGTGACATGGATCGCCTCCAGACGATCACGCCCGCCATCCTGCAAGGCGCCAGAGGCATTCACCACCACATCCACCCCGTCCAACAGGCCAGGCCATTCTGCGGTGGTGATCATGGAGATGTCGCGGATCAGCCAGGTCGCACCAGGATCCGACGCCATGGCCGAGGCCATCGACCGACCGATTCCGATCACCTGAAACCCCGCCTCTCGAAGCCCCCGCATCAGGGCTGACCCGATCAGCCCATATCCACCAAGCACGATTGCGGTGCGCATCGCATACCTTGTTCTGCCATGTTGCCGGGCCAGCCATAGCAGTCGAACGCCCCCTTTGCGAGATGGCCCGCAGGTCAATCCGACGCTGTGTCGTGAAGCCTGTCCCTTGTATTTCCTTTTGCTTTTTTTCTGCGCTGCGCTCATCATGCTGCAAATGCAACAAACCGGGGCGCAAACATGGCCGCAACCGACACGCCGCTGCTGATCAAGCGCTATGCCAGCCGGCGGCTGTATAACACCGAGACCAGCGACTATGTCACGCTGGAGGATATTGCCGCATTCATTCGCGAGGGGCGCGAGGTCAAGATCGTCGATCTGAAATCGGGCGATGATCTGACGCGCCAATATCTGCTGCAAATCGTGGCCGATCACGAAAGCCGGGGCGAAAACGTTCTGCCCATCGACGTGCTGACGGATCTGGTGCGCAGCTATACGACCCAGGCGCAATCGGTGGTGCCGCAGTTCCTGGCCGCCAGTTTCGAGATGCTGCGCGAGGGGCAGTCGAAGATGATGGAGAACATGTCAACCATGCGAAATCCGATGGCGTCGATGCCGGGTTTCGAGGCGTTGCAACGTCAGCAGCAGATGTTCCTTAAGGCGATGATGGGCGGCTGGCGGGGCGGTGCGTCCGACGGTGGTTCGGACGAAGCCGGGGATCGCGAGACAGCGCCGAATACCCAGGCTGCGCCTGCCGCGCGCAAGGGCAAGGCGGCTGCGGCTGCCAAGGTGGCACCTGCCGGCGATGGCGATGACATGACCGAGATCCGCAAGCAACTGGAGGAGTTGCAGAAACGCATTTCCAAGCTGTGATCCTGCCTTGCGCCGCCTCTCGCCCCGCGCTACACCCGCCGGCGGAGAGGTGGCCGAGTGGTCGAAGGCGCACGCCTGGAAAGTGTGTAGGCGGGGAACCGTCTCGAGGGTTCGAATCCCTTCCTCTCCGCCACTTGCCCCTGCGAAAGCGTTCTCCCGATCCGGCTGCGGCCGGATTTTTCCGTTGTTTTCGAAGGTTATGCGGGAGGGGCTGAGCACCGGCCCCGCCGCCATGTGGCCCGAAAACGGTCTCTCGGGGCCAGAATTCTCCAGAGCTGTTGACTGCGCTCATTAGGTACAGTTCTACAAAGTTTTGAAAATGCTACTCTTTTTAGGTCGCTAGAACTGTACCTTTGCGGCGGACGATCGGCATGCGGGCGCGACGCGGATCGAAAACCATAGCTGTTATGCAGTGGTTCGCGACCATCATCATGATCACGCCTAAATTCTTCCGCCAACGCCCTTGAACTTTTCAACGAACGCAGAGATGCGTTGGAAGACATCTCTTTTTTTGGTCAGATATTGTGGATTGAGCGGGCTCATTTTTGGAAGGATTGAGTTCAACTCCGTGCCGTTTTCGCTCGCATACTCGCGCTTGATCGACGTCGCGATGTATCGCTTGGCGGCATCCGCGTTCAATTTTTCATCGGTTATCAGTTCTTCCGCTTCCCGGCGTTGTTCGGCTTGTGCGAAGGCAAAAAATGCCTCAATCACCCCGGCCTTGTCCCCCAGTTCGTCAAGGTTTGTCTGATTGATGAAATCGACGATGAGGCTTTCTTTCGCGCGGTTGCCAATACTGGCGCGGATGACACGGCGAACTTCGTCAACGAGCTCTGACTTGTTCTTCGTTTTTTTGTTGTGCTCGAAGATTAGCTCAAGGATGTAATCCAGATTGATTTCCTGGGACTTCAAGAGGTCGACCTCAAAGACAACATCATCCCAGTCGATCGTTGACTCAGCCTGCTCGGCGCTCGCCTTTTCACGGCGAAGCCAATCCCGGATGTCATTGTAGGTCGAACGGTAGTCCTGGACCTTTCGGTCGGCAGGCATCTCGATGCTCTTGAGCTCGTCAAGTTCATCATCACTCAAATGATGCTGCTCCTTGAACGCTCTCACCGCTTCGGCGTCACTCTCGTCAATCTCCTGAAGCTCTCTTAGGCTGGAGAACTCATCATAATTCTGAAGGATATTCTCAATACGGAGATACTCGCCGAACAGCTTCGCAAAAGCCTTTTTGTCCGCTTCCTTTTCGATAGCGGCGGGGTTCGGGAAACGCTCTTCCAGCTCACGGACGACATCGACAAAGCCTCGCCGCGCCTCGCCTGTCGTCTGGTCCGTGAAACCTTCCATGTATTCTGAGTAGCTCTTCTCCAGAACGACGTTCTTGGTATTGGCGTTGCCAAAGAGTGTGATCGCCTTGACGGTCGCCTCTTCCAGGTCGCGGAAGGTAACGATGTTGCCGAAAGACTTGGTCGCATCATAAATGCGGTTGGTGCGGGAGTAGGCTTGTATAAGGCCGTGAAAACGCAGGTTCTTGTCCACGAACAGCGTGTTCAGGGTTGGCGCGTCAAAGCCGGTCAGGAACATGCCAACCACAATGAGCAGGTCGACTTCCTTGGACTTCACCCGTTTCGCCAGATCACGGTAATAATTCTGGAAGCCTTTGCTATCGACGCTGAAATTCGTTCGGAAACAGGCGTTGTAGTCCGCGATGGCGGCGTTCAGGAATTCCTTGGCGCTGCTGTTCAGCGCCGAAATCTCAAAACTCTCGTCAGGTATGTCGCCAATCGCATCCTGTTCTTCGTTGGCCGCGAATGAAAAGATGGTCGCGATCTTCAACGGCTTGTCGCTACCGTTCTGCAGCGTATTCAGTTTTTCATAATAGAGCTTGGCTGCATCAACGCTGCTCACCGCGAACATGGCGTTGAAGCCCTTATTGTCTCCATAGAGACGATGCGTCTTGCGGCGGAAGTTATCGAGAATGTACTGGGAAATCTCGGCGATTCGTTCGGGGTGCTGAAGAGCTTGCCGGTTTTCGGCGGCGGTCAGCTTCTTTTCGTCCTGTTCGGTTTCGATCGCTTTGAATTTCGGGCGCACATCGTTGTAATCGACCTTGAACTTCAGCACCTTCTCGTCGCGGATCGCGTCGGTGATCACGTAAGAATGGAGTTCGCTCCCGAATACGCTGGCCGTCGTCTCCGCGCCCGAAGCATTTTCCGGAAAGATCGGCGTGCCGGTGAAGCCGAACTGGCAGAACTGCTTGAACTTCCGATTGAGGTTCTTCTGTGCCTCACCAAACTGGCTGCGATGGCACTCGTCGAAAATGAAGACAACGCGCTGGGCGTAGACCGGCAGGTCGCCTTCGCTCTTCATCAAATTGTTGAGCTTCTGGATGGTCGTGACGATGATCTTGTTGTCGTCCTTGGAGAGGTTCCGCTTCAACCCGGCTGTACTGTCCGATCCATTGACGCTGTCTGGCGAGAAGCGCTGATACTCCTTCATCGTTTGGAAATCGAGGTCCTTGCGGTCGACCACGAAAAAGACCTTGTCGATGAAATCGAGTTCAGTGGCGAGGCGGGCCGCCTTGAAGCTGGTCAACGTCTTGCCCGAGCCCGTAGTGTGCCAGACATATCCGCCGCTTTCCGGCTTTCTAAGCGTCTTGCCTTCGAACGAGCTTCTGATCTTTCGTAAGATTCGTTCCGTCGCCGCGATCTGATAGGGGCGCATCACCAGCAGCGTGTCGCTGACATCAAAGATGGAATAATCGAGCAACACCTTCAACAGTGTGCGCTTCTCGAAGAAGGTCGCCGTAAAATCCTTCAGGTCCCGGATCAGGCTGTTATCCGCCTGCGCCCAGTTCATCGTGAAGTCGAAACTGTTCTTGTCGCGCTTGGTCGTGTTGGCGAAGTAGCGCGTATCCGTGCCGTTCGAGATCACGAAGATCTGGAGGTACTTGAAGAGCGAACTGTCCGAGTTGAAGCTCTCCTTGCTGTAACGGTGGATCTGGTTGAACGCTTCCCGAATGGCGACGCCGCGCTTTTTCAGCTCGACCTGCACCAGCGGCAGCCCGTTCACAAGAATGGTCACATCGTAGCGGTTCGCGTGGGTTCCGGCCTGCTCGAACTGCTTGATGACCTGTATCTTGTTGCGGCAGACGTGACGCTTATCGACGAGATAGATGTTCTGAATCCTGCCGTCATCGAAGACGAAATCGAAGATGTAGTCGTCATGGAGCTTGCGGGCTTTGTCCGTCACGCTGTCGCTGGGCTTGTCCAAATAGGTTTCGATGAAGCGCGCCCACTCCTTATCGGTAAACTGAACATCATTGAGCGCCTGCAGCTGCACGCGCACATTGGCCAGCATGGCGTCGGTTGATTTCAGGTCAGGCAGATGCTCATAGCCCTGATTGCGCAGGTCCTGAACAAACTCGCGCTCCAGGTCGCCCTCAGACTGATAGCTGTCAGCCGCCTCCCAGGCGCGCACGTACTTGTCCAGAACGATAAAGCGATTGGTCTCGGCGATCGGGGTCGTCTGCTCAGGCATTCGGGGCCTCCTCCTGCCAATAGCTGTAATTGTTGCGCAAATGCTCCAGCAGGAGCTTCACCGTCTGCTTTTCCTGCGGCGACGGCTCAGCAATGGCCTCGCTAGAGAGCGTGCTATGGCTCGTAAACTGAATGATGCGGTTCAGGTAAAGTTGCTGGTCGCCAGGCAACAACTCTGACCATCGCGGATAGCCCAGAAAGCTCGATGTCTTTTCATAGAGATTGCGCAGCAGTGTGAAATGATAGCGCTCGATCTTGTCCGCCGCGATTGCCTCCTCCAGCGTCCGCTTGAGGTAGAGGTGATAAGAAAAGCTCTGGTTGGAATCGCCATTCTTCGCGTCTAGCTCAAAGGTTCCATCCTCCAGCCTTTTCAGCATGTAGCAGGTTTTTTTCCCCAACTCATTGAACAGCACGTTAAAGAACAGCGGGCTGTGGGTCGTGATGATGAACTTCAGGCCGTTCACGCTTTCACTTCTCTTGATGAGGTCGGCGACATCGACGGCAAGCTGAATGAGATGGTTCTCGTCGAGCGAGCTAACCGGGTCATCGATGAATATGTATTCGAGATCGTTGAACTGATCCGTCTCGCGCTCATCGACTTCGGCGACATTGCGGGTGCTGATGACCTGATCCAGCAGGCAATAAAAAACGCTCCAGATGAAGTTGCTTTCTTCACCCTTCGATATTTTGAGACGTTCTGGGTTGGTCGCCGGATCTTGCCCCAGTGTGAAGATCACTTCGGAAAATGCCGGGACGGTAATCTCTTTGTTGTCCTTGTCCCTGGTTTTGTATTCCTCATTGAAGCGGGGCGTAAGGTTCGGCTGGGTGTAACGCTGAAACACGGTGATCACATTGAGGTCGAGCCCAAGATCTTCGAAGGCGGACCTGGTGAACGCATTCGGCTGAATGCAGAGCTTCCGCTCGGTATCTCCGGTCAGATCATTGTCCCAGTAAAAGAGGTCTTCGGTGAAGGCGTTATAGTAGAGCACCTTAGGGCGATAATCGTCGTCCCGCTCTTCGGTCTTCGGGTCGATTAGCTCTCTGAATGCGCGGGACAGTCGCGTCTTGCCGGAGGCGTTGAACGCATAGATCAGCTGGACCTTCTTGTCGGCGTCCCTCAGCGTCCCGGCGATCTCGGTCAGCGTATGTCCCATTTACGCCACCACTGAATCAGGTTTGGGAAAGCTCAGCAGCTGATCGCGGTAATAGGCATATTGTTTTTCACGCAGCTCGATCTCGCGGGGTAGGCCTTCGCTGATCGAAGTCGTCAGCGTGTCGAACTTGTCGAGGATTGCGACAATGCGCGTCTGTTCCTCGAGAGACTTGGCAGGGTCGTCTGGGTAAGGAACCGGCAGCCGCACGTTCTTGACCCCATCAATCAGGAGCCTTTTGATCTTACCGCTCGAAACGTACTTCGCTTTCTGATCATGAAAAGCATCTGTTTGCATCGCATATGCGATGAACTTCGGGTTCATGTTGTGGCGGAAAGCATAGCTATCATCGTGGATCGCGACTTTTTCTTCTCCGAGCCAGGCAACCGCTTTGCCGACGTCTTCGATTGTTTCGCTGACGCCCGCGATGACAACATCATTTGGTTCAGCATACCGCAAAGACGTAGCCATATCGCTTCTGACCTTTGAAAGCGTTTTGTGCGCGAAGACACCATAGTGCGTGTAGATTTCGCCATAGTGGATCGCGCCGATGCCTTCATCGACATAATCGGCTTTCGTAAAGCGCTTCCCACGGATGAACTCACCAATCTCGTCCAAGGGTTTCCATTCGACATCCCCACCTTCAAAGCTGAGAAGCCGGTCGCGGTAGTGGTTGTACTGTTTTTTGCGGGCGGCAAGCTCGGCGGTAAGCTCGGCGGTAAGCTCGGCGGTAAGCTCGGTGAAGCTGTCGAGTATCCGGACAATCTCCCCCTGTATCGCCAACGACTTCTCCGGATCACACGGGCACGGGATGGGGACAAGATACTGTAGAATGTGCGGTTTGCTTCCACGAGGCATCTTTGCGCCCTTGGAGTGCTGAATATTGTACTCGAAGAAATTTTCGTCGTAAGCGGTCGCAGAACAGCACGGTCAGCTTAGCTTGACGGCTTGAAGTTCCACGGCAGCAGGTCGTCGAGGCGGCTTTGAGGGTGGCCGTTGGCAATCGCGGTCAAGGTGGCCCTTAGATATTCGAAG